>NZ_CP090347.1:0-2400000 GCF_021398715.1 Microbacterium binotii
ATGACCGCGCAAGACACTCCCGACGTCCCGGTCTGGTCGGCGGCTCTCGAGATCCTCGGCAGTGACGCCCGGGTCTCGCCGCAGATGCACGGGTTCCTCAACCTGGCGGTCGCTCAGGGCGTGATGTCGGGGTTCCTCTACCTCGATGTCCCCAACGACCTCACGGCCGCGCAGCTCAACAAGCGACTTCGACCCATGATCCTGGAAGCCCTCGCACAGGCGTCCACGAACGATGTCACCGGCTTCAGAGTCGTCGTCAACCCGGAACTGATCGACGCGCACCTCACGGCAGAGGTTCCGGTTCAGACCATGGTGATCGAGCAGCCCATCGCCACACCCGCGCCGGCCGCGGAGGCCGCGGATCCCGCATCCGCCCGGGCAGACACGCGGCTGAATCCGAAGTACACCTTCGACCGATTCGTCATCGGCCAGTCCAACCGTTTCGCCCACGCGGCCGCGGTCGCCGTCGCGGAAGCACCCGCCAAGGCGTACAACCCGCTGTTCATCTACGGCGACTCAGGTCTGGGAAAGACACACCTGCTGCACGCCATCGGTGATTACGCACTGAGCCTGTATCCCGGCATCCGCGTGCGCTACGTCTCCAGCGAAGAGTTCACGAACGACTTCATCAACTCCATCGCCAACAACCGGGGCTCCGCCTTCCAGGCTCGCTACCGCGACGTCGACATCCTTCTGATCGACGACATCCAGTTCCTCCAGGGGCGCGCCGAGACCCAGGAAGCGTTCTTCCACACCTTCAACACACTCCACGATCACGACAAGCAGGTCGTGATCACCAGCGACGTCCCGCCGAAACACCTCACCGGTTTCGAGGATCGGATGCGGAGCCGCTTCGAGTGGGGCCTGATCACCGACGTCCAAGCGCCGGACCTCGAGACCCGCATCGCGATCCTCCGTAAGAAGGCGCAGAACGAGCGGCTCCAGATCCCGCCCGAGGTCATGGAGTACATCGCGACCGTCGTCTCCAGCAACATCCGCGAGCTCGAGGGCGCCCTCATCCGCGTCTCCGCCTTCGCCAGCCTGAATCGGTCGACGCTCGACATGTCGCTCGCGCAGCAGGTGCTGCGCGACATCGTCGATCAGGACGACACCAACGTCATCTCACCGACGGACATCATCACGGCCACGGCCCAGTACTTCAAACTGTCGGTCGACGACCTCTACGGATCGAGCCGCTCGCAGGCGATCGCGACCGCACGCCAGATCGCGATGTATCTGTGCCGGGAGCGCACGAACCTCTCCCTGCCGAAGATCGGCCAGCTCTTCGGCAACCGTGACCACACGACCGTCATGTACGCCTACAAGAAGATCAGCGACCTCATGAAGGAGCGCCGCTCGATCTACAACCAGGTCTCGGAGATCACCGCCCAGCTCGGCAGAGCGGGTCGCTGAAGCTCCTCGAACCCCACGGCACGACGCCGTGGGGTTCGTCGTTTCCGGTGCGCGAAGACTCTCATTTGACAATCGCCTCGCGCGGCCTCATCCTCCGCTTTCACACATGTGGACAAGTTGTGGATAACTGTGCGAAACGCCGACGGCCGGTGTGAACGACACGGCGATCACGTGTGGAGAACGCTCGAGCTCGATGAATCACAGGAAACGTGTTCGACAGCTCCGTCCGCAGCGCGTCCACATCTCACACGCGTGTAGTTCCCATGAGCCGAGAGTCATCCACCGACTTATCCACAGTTTGCACAGGTGTTAACAAGATGACTCTCACTTCACTCTTGATGAACGTGCGATCACCTCTGGGGGCGGGAAGCGTGTTCTTCGTCTGGACCGATCGCAGCACTAGCATGGGTAAGCCCAGCCCGCCGGAGAGGGAGCACTGTGAAGTTCCAGGTCAATCGCGACGTTTTCAGCGAAGCCGTATCGTTCGTCGTCAAGCTCCTGCCCCAGCGCAATCCGCAGCCGATCCTGGCGGGTGTGCTCATCGAAGCCGGTTCCGAGGGACTCTCCCTTTCGGCCTTCGACTACGAGGCGTCCGCGCGCACCACGATCGAGGCCTCGGTGGAGGCACCCGGCACGATCCTCGTGCACGGTCGTCTGCTCTCCGACATCGCCAGCCGCCTGCCCAACGCTCCGATTCAGATCGAGGTGGACGACGACGGCATCCTGCTCACCTGCGGATCCGCGCGCTTCACGCTCGCGTCGATGCCGGTGCAGGAGTATCCCGCGATCCCCGAGGTGACGGGCGAGTCCGGCCTCGTTCCCGCCGAGGAGTTCGCCACCGCGATCGCACAGGTCGCTTTCGCCGCATCGCGTGACGACGTGACCCCCGTGCTCACGGGAGTCCAGCTCGAAGTGAGCGGAACGCAGCTCAGCCTCGTCGCGACCGACCGCTACCGCGTCGCGCTGCGAGAGATCCCCTGGGACGGGCCCGCCACCACCGACGGCGAGTCCACCACGGCGCTCGTCCCCGCGCGCACGCTCCAGGAGGTCGGCAAGACCTTCTCGCACGGCGAGAACATCTCGATCGCGTTCTCCGGTTCGGGCGACCGCGAGATCATCGCTTTCACGTCGGGCAACAAGACCGTGACCTCGTTGCTGATCAAGGGCAACTTCCCTCCCGTGCGCCGCCTGTTCCCGGAGCAGACCGCGCATCACGCCGTGGTGAACACCGCGGAGCTCGCCGAGGCGGTGCGTCGTGTCGCGCTCGTGCTCGACCGCTCCGCTCCGCTGCGCTTCACGTTCACCGCGGAGGGCGTGGCGATGGAAGCGTCGGGTACCGAGCAGGCGCGCGCATCCGAGTCCGTCGACGCGACGCTGACCGGTGACGATGTGACCCTCGGGCTCAACCCGCAGTACCTGCTCGAGTCCCTCTCGGCGGTGCGCAGCGAGTTCTCCCGCATCACCTTCACCTCCAGCGACAACGCGAACAAGCTCAGCCCGATCCTCGTGACGCCGCAGACGTCGGTGGAGCGCGCCGGCGAGGGCGAGTTCAAGTACCTGCTGCAGCCGAACCTGCTGCTGCGCTGATCGCGTCGCACCGTCGCCGTAGGGTTGTCCGGTGATCGTGGAACGCCTGAGTCTCGTCGACTTCCGTAACTACGAACACGCCGATCTCGAATTCACCCGCGGAGCGAACCTGCTCGTCGGGCGCAACGGCCAGGGCAAGACCAATCTCGCCGAGGCCGTGACCTACCTCGCCACGCTCGGCTCGCATCGTGTGTCGGCGGACGCACCGCTGGTGCGTTCGGGAGCGGATGCGGCATTCGTCCGCGCCCGTCTCGGTCACGGTGAACGACACATCCAGCTCGAGATCCAGATCAACAAGCAGGGATCGAACAAGGCGCGTGTCGGCGGGGCGCCGGTGCGCTCCGCCGAGCTGCCGCGCTACGCGCAGGTCGTGCTGTTCGCTCCGGAGGATCTGCAGATCGTGCGCGGAGACCCCTCCGCCCGCCGGCGGTTCGCCGACCAGCTGCTCGTGCAGCTCTCCCCCCGGCTCGCCGGGGTCATCGCGGACTACGACCGCGTGCTCAAACAGCGCACCGCACTGCTGAAGTCCGCGCGCGCCCGAGGTTTGCGCGGCGACGCCCTCCCGACCCTGGATGTCTGGGACGACAAGCTCATCGCCCTCGGCACGGAGATCATCGAGGCGCGAGCTCGGCTCGCCGCCGACCTGCATCCGCACCTCGTCTCCGCCTATGCCGCGATCGCCGGCGCCGATCACTCGCCCGAGCTCGAGTGGGCAAACTCCATCGCCGGTTTCGATCCGGAGGACGGCGACGATCAGCGCGTCGCGTCGGGGGCCGTGACGGCGGAAGCCTTCCGCGCCGCCCTTGCAGCGAAGCGGGCCGCGGAGTTCGACCGAGGCGTGACGCTGGTCGGTCCGCACCGCGACGACCTCATGCTCCGCATCCGCGCGCTCCCCGTGAAGGGATACGCGTCGCACGGCGAGTCCTGGTCGGTGGCACTCGCGCTGCGTCTCGCCTCCGCGCAGCTGCTTCGCGCGGATTCACTGCTGGGAGATCCGATCGTCATCCTCGACGACGTCTTCGCCGAACTCGATGCCGAAAGGCGGATGCGGCTGGCATCCCTCGTCGCGGACTTCGAGCAGGTGGTGGTGACGGCCGCCGTGGAGGCGGACGTTCCCGAAGAGCTCCGCGGGCGCACGGTGCGCGTCGAGGCCGGCCGCATCCTGGAGGTCCGCGACGATGAGTGACGAGGACGAGGTCCCCGAGACCCTCGGCACCTACCTGCGTCTGCGCGGACTCGAACCGACGACGCGTCGCGGTGCGAAGAAGCGCACGCGTCGCGGCACCGATGATGAAGGTGCGCCGTTCACACCCGGTCGCGACCCGCACGGCGTCGGCGACGTGCTCGCGCACTGGACGAAACAGGCCGGCTGGGACCCGCTTCTCGCCCGCGCGGACCTGGTGCGGCAGTGGGAGGTCGTCGCCGGCGAGGAAACCGCCAGGCACACGCGCCCAGTGGGACTGGATGCGGGAGTGCTCACGGTGCAGTGCGACTCGACCGCCTGGGCGAAGCAGCTGCGCCTCATGCGCACGCACATCGTCACGACCATCGCGCAGCGGTTCCCGGATGCGGGCGTCCAGAACGTCCGCTTCGTCGGCCCGGACGTCCCCTCCTGGAAATGGGGTCCCAGAGCCGTTCCAGGGCGCGGTCCCCGGGATACCTACGGATGAGGCATGTACGGACGTATCTCGCGTCCGTTTACGACGCCACACGGGCGTACACGCCCCGCGCGGAGCCTCCGCTTGATAGACTGGGACGGTCCGTCTACTAGAACCGGAGCGCTCGAAACCTATGACGTCCCCCACCCCCTCCAGCGTTCCCCACGACGGACAAAGCACCCCCGAGCCGGTACGGAACGAGTACGGGGCAGACGCGATCCAGGTTCTCGAGGGACTCGAGGCCGTTCGCAAGCGCCCCGGCATGTACATCGGTTCCACCGGCCCGCGCGGACTCCACCACCTGGTGTACGAGATCGTCGACAACTCCGTCGATGAGGCACTCGCGGGATACTGCGACCGCATCGAGGTGACGATCCTCGCGGACGGCGGCGTGCGCGTCGTCGACAACGGTCGCGGCATCCCCGTCGACATCCACAAGACCGAGGGCAAGTCCACGGTCGAGGTCGTCCTCACGGTCCTCCACGCCGGCGGAAAGTTCGGTGGCGGCGGCTACGCGGTCTCCGGTGGCCTGCACGGCGTCGGTTCGTCCGTCGTGAACGCGCTGTCGACGCGGCTCGAGGTCGCCGTCAAGCGCCAGGGCTACGAGTGGAACCAGTCGTACGCCAACGGTGGCGTGCCGCAGGCACCGCTCGCACAGGGCGCGGCGACCGAGTCCACCGGCACGACCATCACCTTCTGGCCGGATCCCGCGATCTTCGAGACCGTCGACTTCGACTACGACACGCTGCGCACCCGCTTCCAGCAGATGGCGTTCCTGAACAAGGGCCTCACCATCACGGTGCGCGACGAGCGAGCCGACCACACGGTCGACGAGGAGATCGACGGCAAGGTCACCACCGTTCAGCCGCACGACGAGTTCCTCTACGAGCGAGGCCTCGTCGACTACGTCGAGTACCTCAACCGCGTGCGCAAGGCGGATGCGGTCAACGACGAGATCATCGACTTCGAGTCTGAGGACACCGAGCGCCACATCGCGCTCGAGCTCGCGATGCAGTGGACGACCTCCTACACGGAGAACGTGTTCACCTACGCGAACACGATCAACACTCACGAGGGCGGAACGCACGAAGAGGGCTTCCGTGCGGCGCTCACGACTCTTGTGAACAAGTACGCCCGCGCGCAGAACCTGCTCAAGGAGAAGGACGACAACCTCTCCGGCGACGACGTGCGCGAGGGCCTGACGGCCGTCATCTCCGTCAAGCTGTCGGAGCCCCAGTTCGAGGGTCAGACCAAGACGAAGCTCGGCAACACCGAAGCGAAGGCGTTCGTGCAAAAGGTCGTGGGCGATCAGCTCGGCGACTGGTTCGACCGCAATCCGCAGCAGGCGAAGAACATCGTCCGCAAGGCGATCGACGCCGCGACCGCTCGGATGGCCGCCCGCAAGGCTCGCGAGACCGCGCGCCGCAAGAGCGTCTTCGAGTCGGCCTCCATGCCCGACAAGCTCAAGGACTGCACGAGCAAGGACCCGTCGATCAGCGAGATCTTCCTCGTCGAGGGCGACTCGGCCGGCGGCTCCGCGGTGCAGGGTCGCGACCCGCACACGCAGGCGATCCTGGCGCTGCGCGGCAAGATCCTCAACGTCGAACGCGCCCGGCTCGACCGCGCCCTCGGCAACAACGAGGTGCAGGCGATGATCCAGGCGTTCGGCACGGGCATCGGTGAGGACTTCTCGATCGAGAAGGCGCGGTATCACAAGATCGTGCTGATGGCCGATGCCGACGTCGACGGTCAGCACATCACGACGCTGCTGCTCACGCTGCTGTTCCGTTACATGCGCGGGCTCATCGAGGCCGGGTACGTGTACCTGGCACAGCCGCCGCTCTACCGCTTGAAGTGGTCGAACTCGCCGCACGAGTACGTCTACAGCGACATCGAGCGCGACGCGCTGCTGGCCGAAGGGCTCGCGGCAGGACGCCGCATCCCGAAGGACAACGGCATCCAGCGCTACAAGGGTCTCGGCGAGATGAACGCCAAGGAACTGTGGGAGACCACGATGGATCCGACCACCCGCACCCTCCTGCAGGTGACGATCGACGACGCCGCCGCGGCGGACGAGATCTTCTCCACGCTCATGGGCGAGGACGTCGAATCCCGCCGCCACTTCATCCAGCGCAACGCCAAGGACGTCCGGTTCCTCGACATCTGATCGCACCGGATGCGGCCTGAGCCGCATCCGTCAGATGACACGACACCGACGCAGAGAAGAAGAGACGAATGACTGACGAAGAGCGTCCGACGACGGAGCCCGCCGAGCACGACCACGGCCGCATCGACCAGGTCGACCTGCAGTCCGAGATGCAGCGCAGCTACCTCGACTACGCGATGAGCGTGATCGTCGGCCGCGCGCTGCCGCGCGTGGAAGACGGCCTCAAGCCCGTGCACCGCCGCGTGATCTACGGCATGTACGACGGCGGCTTCCGGCCCGACAAGTCGTTCTCGAAGTGCGCCCGCGTCGTCGGCGAGGTCATGGGCCAGTACCACCCGCACGGCGACTCCCCCATCTACGAGGCGCTCGTTCGGCTCGTCCAGCCGTGGTCGCTGCGCTACCCGCTGGCCCTCGGTCAGGGCAACTTCGGCTCCCCGGGCAACCAGGGCGCGGCAGCCCCCCGGTACACCGAGACCAAGATGGCCCCGCTCGCGCTCGAGATGGTGCGCGACATCGAGGAAGACACCGTCGACTTCGTCGACAACTACGACGGACAGACGCAGGAGCCGGTCGTGCTTCCGGCGCGCTTCCCGAACCTCCTCGTCAACGGTTCCGTCGGCATCGCCGTCGGTATGGCCACCAACATCCCGCCGCACAACCTCCGCGAGGTGGCCGACGGTGTGCTCTGGGCGCTGGATCACCCCGAGGCGACGCAGGAGGAGCTGCTCGAGGCGCTCATCCAGCGCATCAAGGGTCCCGACTTTCCGACTTCGGCGCAGATCCTCGGCACGCGCGGCATCATCGAGGCGTACCGCACCGGTCGCGGTTCGATCACGATGCGCGCCGTGGTCAACATCGAGGAGATCCAGGGCCGCACGTGCCTCGTGATCACCGAGCTGCCCTACCAGGTCAACCCCGACAACGTCGCCGTCAAGATCCGTGACCTCGCCCGCGACGGCAAGATCACCGGCATCGCCGACATCCGCGACGAGTCGAGCGATCGCACCGGTCAGCGACTCGTGGTCGTCCTCAAGCGGGATGCGGTCGCGAAGGTCGTCCTGAACAACCTGTACAAGCACACGCAGCTGCAGGACAACTTCGGCGCCAACATGCTGGCGATCGTCGACGGCGTACCGCGCACGCTCTCGCTCGACGGCTTCGTCTCGTACTGGATCACCCACCAGATCGACGTGATCGTGCGCCGCACGGCGTTCCGCCTGCGCAAGGCCGAAGAGCGCATGCACATCCTGCGCGGCTATCTGAAGGCGCTCGACGCGCTCGACGAGGTCATCGCCCTCATCCGTGCGTCCGCGACGGTCGACGATGCGCGCGGCGGACTGAAGAAGCTGCTCGACATCGATGACATCCAGGCGGATGCCATCCTCCAGATGCAGCTGCGCCGCCTGGCCGCCCTCGAGCGGCAGAAGATCATCGATGAGGCCGAAGAGCTGCAGGCGCAGATCTCGGAATACCAGGACATCCTGGCGACGCCCGCACGCCAGCGCACCATCGTGCGCGAGGAGCTCACCGAGATCGTCGCGAAGTACGGCGACGAGCGTCGCACGCAGATCCTCTACGGGTTCGACGGCGACATGTCGGTGGAGGACCTCATCCCGGAAGAGGAGATGGTGCTGACCATCACCCGCGCCGGCTACATCAAGCGGACGCGCAGCGACAACTACCGCTCGCAGCACCGAGGCGGCAAGGGCGTCAAGGGCGCGCAGCTGCGCGCCGACGACGTGGTCGAGCATTTCTTCGTCACCACGACGCACCACTGGCTGCTGTTCTTCACGAACAAGGGCCGCGTCTACCGCGCAAAGGCCTATGAGGTCCCCGAGGCCGGTCGGGATGCCAAGGGCCAGCACGTCGCCAACCTTCTCGCGCTGCAGCCGGATGAGGAGATCGCACAGATCCTCGACATCCGCGACTACGCCGTCGCGACGTACCTCGTGCTCGCCACCCGCGGCGGACTCGTGAAGAAGACGCGCCTCACGGAGTACGACACGAATCGACAGGGCGGCGTCATCGCCATCCGTCTGCGCGAGGAGGATGAGCTCGTCAGCGCGCTGCTGGTCGATGAGAGCGATGACATCCTGCTCGTGAGCCGTCACGGGATGTCGCTGCGGTTCACGGCGACGGATGCGTCGCTGCGGCCGATGGGCCGCTCCACCGAGGGCGTCAAGGGAATGTCGTTCCGCGGCACGGACAGCCTGCTGTCAGCATCCGTCGCCTCTGTCGACGGCGACGTGTTCGTCGTCACCGAGGGCGGCTACGCGAAGCGCACGGATGTGGATCAATACCGCGTCCAGAGCCGCGGTGGACTGGGCATCAAGGTGGCCAAATTGCACGAGGATCGGGGCGATCTGGCGGGCGCTCTGATCGTCGGAGACGACGACGAGGTCCTTGTGGTTCTTGCCAGTGGCAAGGTGGTACGCTCTGCCGTGGCCGAGGTCCCTGCGAAGGGTCGCGACACCATGGGCGTCGTTTTCGCCCGACCGGATGATGACGACCGGATCATCGCGATCGCCCGCAACAGCGAGCGGCGCCTTGCGGATGCGGCGGATGCCGACGCATCCCAGGAGACCGAACCGGCCGCCACCGTTCCCGAGGAGAGTACTGACGCATGAGCACGGTAGCCGACAAGCTCGCCAAGAAGTCGAGCAGCAAGACGAGCGCCAAGCAGGTTCGTCTCCGCCTCGTCTACGTCGACTTCTGGTCGGCCGTGAAGCTGTCGTTCCTGGCGGCCGTCGCCCTGGCGATCGTCACGGTCGTGTCGTTCCTGCTGGTCTACCTGGTCGTGCAGACCACGGGTCTGATCGGCCAGGCCGATGAGTTCTTCAAGTCGTTCTCGGACGGCTCGCTCTCGCTCAGCCAGTTCGTGGGGCTCCCGCAGGTGATGGCGTTCGCGGCGGTCGTCGCGATCCTGAACCTCATCGTCGTGACGGTTCTCGGAGCGGTCATCGCGGGGATCTACAACCTCGCGGTCAAGGTCACCGGCGGTCTGCTGGTGGGCTTCACCTCCAACTGACCGCGATTGGTCAAACCGGTCCGCATCCGGTAAAGTCTTGGAGGTTGGCGCCGCGAGGTGCCGAGGGGCTATAGCTCAGGCGGTTAGAGCGCTTCACTGATAATGAAGAGGTCCCAGGTTCAAGTCCTGGTAGCCCCACCACCCTTCTCACGGGGCCTTAGCTCAGTTGGTAGAGCGCCTGCTTTGCAAGCAGGATGTCAGGAGTTCGAATCTCCTAGGCTCCACCCATGGAAAGCCTCCAACTCCTCGCGAGTTGGAGGCTTTCGGCCCGTTCGGGGGCTTTTTTCGGGCTGTTTTGCGTCGTTTCGGGCCTTTTTCGGGTGTTTCCGCCGCGGGTGACATCCTTGCGCATTGGGAACTAACGGGACAGTGGAACCCTTGATTCTGTAGGGCTTCTGATGGCGGTTCGGTGCTGTCGGAGTTCTGGCTGCCGAGCGGGTGGGCAGGCTGGGTGGGGCTCCGCGTCTGCGGGCCTTTCTCGTGCCGGCCGGTGTGCCGGAGAAAGCCCTTCACCTCTCTATGTCGCTGCTTGCCGTTGTCCCGTCCGTTCCTTCCTCCTCGTCTGTGGTCTCGTTCGATCACGCTGACGGGTCGTCTGCTTCTCCGGAGTTGGTGTTGCGGGCGGTGTCGTATCTGCGGGTGTCGACCAGGGAGCAGGCGGAGCGTGCAGGGGAGCGGGAGGGATTCTCGATCCCGGCGCAACGGCAGGCGAACAGGAAGACCGCGCACGGGCTCGGCGCCTGGGTCGTGAAGGAGTTCGTCGACGCGGGCGAATCAGCGCGGTCTGCTGCGCGTCCGGCGTTGACGGAGATGCTCGAGTGGATCCGCACGAACCGGGTCGACATCGTGGTCGTGCACAAGCTCGACCGGCTCGCACGGAACCGTGCGGATGACGTGCAGATTACGCAGGCGATCGCCGATGCGAGTGCCCGGTTGGTGTCGAGTACGGAGGCGATTGATGAGTCGCCGTCGGGCAGGTTGGTGCATGGGATCATGGCGTCGATCGCGGAGTTCTACTCCCGCAACCTCGCCACCGAGGTCAGCAAGGGACTGCGGCAGAAGGCAATGAACGGCGGCACCCCGAACAAGGCACCCGCCGGGTACCGGAACGTGCGGACCTTCGATGCGCAGGGCCGTGAAGCGCGGATCATCGAAGTGGATGAGGAGCGGGCACAGATCATCCGGTGGGCGTTCACGACCTACGCGACGGGGGAGTGGAGCCTTGACCGTCTGGCCCGGGGCATGAGCCAGCTCGGCTTCACCCTCGCACCCAGGGCGGGGAAGCCGCCCCGGGCGTTGACGGTGAGTGTGTTGCAGCGGATGCTCCGTAACCCGTACTACTGCGGGATCGTCACCTACGTCGGCGTCGAGTACCCGGGTACGCACGAACCCCTCGTAGAGCCCGCGTTGTGGCAGCGGGTGCAGGATGCGCTCACCGCAAGGCGGAACACGAGCACCCGTGACGTGCACACCCACTACCTGAAGGGGCTCCTCAAATGTGGGGAGTGCGGGTCGTCGATGATGTACAACCGAACCCGGAACAACCACGGGACGCTGTACTTCTACTTCGTGTGCCTCGGCCGCCACAGCGGCCGCACCGCCTGCACGTTGAAGGCGCAGCAGGTGCATCTGATCGAGACGGCCGTGCACAGACTGATCCAACAGATAAGTCTCACCCCGGAGGAGCGGGCGAGTGCGGAGGAACGGCTTCTCGCTGAAGCCAATGCGAGCGTACGGGATGCTGATACTGGTCGCGCGGAGCTCCAGATTCGGGAGCAGGACTTGCGTGGGGAGCAGGAGCGTGTGCTCCGCGCCTACTACGTCGATGCGATCAGCACCGACATGCTCAAACGAGAGCAAGACCGCATCCGCCGGGAACTCCTCGACATCGCACAACAGCTCACCGTCATCGGGCACCAGGCCCGGCACGTGGCCTCACAGGTCGCGGAGGCCCTGGACCAGCTCGAGAACGTCGACCAACGTTTCGACATTGGCGCCGAGTATGAGAGACGTGCCCTCTGCCGGACCCTCTTCGACAGGATCGATGTCCAGGCCGACGCCACGGTCAGCGGGAGTCTTCGCCCTCGATTCGCGGGCGCCCAGTGACTTTGTCCGAGGTTGATCACCGTCCCATCGCCACCCGATGAACCCAGCGGCAACCGGATCCCCGGGAACCAGAGATCCGGCTGCACCGCCTCCCCAGCCCATAGCCCGGCGCACATAACACGATCCCTCTGCGGGCAGTGCACGATCAGGGACGCTGATCGGGCACCGCGTATCAGTCGGATGCAGGCGTGGTGGTTCGTGGCTCTCGCGGCTCGCTCGGCTGTCGAGCCGCAATCAGCCACATCTCGAGCATTGCGGATCGGGGGTCGGGGCAGCTGAGAACTTTCAATTCAGCCATGCCGGACGACGTCCAGTGTCCGTGCGATTTGCCAGGATTGCGGCATGAAAGAAAGTCGGCTCGATCAACCCCGCGAGTGGGTGGGTCACTGGTGGCGACCCGATCATCCCGAAGCGGTATCGGCGGGTGTGCTCACGTACGACCCGGAAAAGGGCGTGGCCCTACGGTTAATCGGCGGTTGGTCTCGCTTCGCATCCACTGAGCTTGTGCCGGGACTGGTCGCACATCATGACGAGATTGAACGCTGGCCAGTGATTCACGGACGCTCCGGTGATTCGCAACTTACGATCGTCGAGCCCTGGGTTTCTCACACAATTGGCCCCTACCGCGAGGATCCTCACGAGATGACCCTTGCGGCACTGACTCTGCTCGATGGGTGCCATCTCAAAGCGCCCGATTCCCCTGACTTCATCGGCGCATCCGTGACAGTGGAGAATCTCGCGGGATGGGTTGGGTGGGGGCAAGCTGAAATCAGGGCACGTGGCCAGCGGTCGCCGCAACTCGATGACGAGGAGCCGAGGCGCACCGTAGTAGCGGCATTCGGCGACGTGGAGGCGCGGTTGCACTCGTCCTCTGACTATCACTCCACTGAGTTCCGTCGCGATGGACATCGCGAGACGCGGCGATCCGACGCTGCGGTGCAGTTCACCTCAGACACTCCACGGCCGATGAACGAATGGTTCTCGATGACCGGGGCCGTCAGTGATCTGGTGTCACTCGCCACAATGTCGGCGTGCGCGGACATCACGATAAGCCTCGTTCTGCCGCCCGCGCCCGAGCTGTTTCCAAAAGGGGACTTCTTCGCCGACCGCCCCCGTGTGGTGGACGTCTACCAGCTACATACGGTCAAGCCCGATCCCGAAGGGAAGGCAGCCGTGTGGAACGACTTCGTTGTATCCGAGGCGGACCTGCCTTGGGCCCAGCTATTCCCCGCGTGGCTGCAAGTGCGCGACAGATTCGCGGCCGCACGGAGCATGGTTCTCGGATTGCGCTACATCACGCGCAGCTACCTCGATTCGCGGGTTGTCACGGCGGTCGGGGCGGCTGAAGCTTTCCATCGAGCACTTGACACGCTCCCGCCAATCCCGCCTGATGAGTTCGCAAATCTTCGCGCACTTCTCGTCCGAGCCGTACCAAAGGAGCGTCGAGGATGGGTGAACGATCGTGTTGCCTACAACGAGCCGTCGCTTAAACAGCGGCTTGTGGAGATGGCCACCCGGCCGGGCGCCTTCATGACCAAACTGGTCCCTGATCCCGACAGGTGGGCAAAGACTGCCGCGCGTGTACGCAATGATCTTGCGCATCGGGGCCACGCGGGAACGGACTATGACCTTTTGCATGCTGTCGTAGAGGTGACCTCGGCGGTGGTGGTGGTAAACCTTCTCAAGGAGATGGGGATACCGGTCCGGCGCCTTGAATCGGCGCTGAGTGAGCACCCCGAGTTCAAATGGGCGTGCACGCTCGCACAGAAGCACTTCACCGCGCCCTCCACGATCGAAGTTCACGAAGGCTAGCCGGGCGCGTCGGAAGCAGTCGTCGCGCCGCCAGTTCCCGGCGCCTCCCCGCGAAGAGGAACTGCGGCGGACCAGAATGGCATCAGCGACGCGGCGCGGTCGCGCCGCTCACCTTCCGTA
This sequence comes from Microbacterium binotii, assembly GCF_021398715.1. Taxonomy (NCBI): domain Bacteria; kingdom Bacillati; phylum Actinomycetota; class Actinomycetes; order Micrococcales; family Microbacteriaceae; genus Microbacterium; species Microbacterium binotii. The sequence continues at coordinate 13,892 of NZ_CP090347.1, forward strand.
AATCGCGCGATCGAGGTGCGACGTAGGCGGCGCGGATGGAAATAGTCTGGAGCGCATGGTCCTGGTGCAAGCGTCGGTTCTGGATGTCATCGAGAACGCGCTCGGCGAACGTGGCGACCGGGTGGCCTGGGACAAGCTGGCCCGAACTGAGCTTGAGAACCTACGAGATCGACTGCTGGAGTTCAGCGAGGCAGACGCGGAGACGCCCACCCCTGAAGGTACTTATCTGATGAGCGGAACGTTCTCCCGTTACTGGGAGGATCCGCTGTCACGAGGTGAAATCACTGACGCCCTGCTGTACTACCCGCAACTGCTGGTCCTTGATCCGTTCGCCGACTTCTTCGCTGACACCTCCGTCCTCCCGGAGACGCGCGACCTCCGCTATACCCACAACCGCCGAGAGACGATGCGCATCAGCGCTGGCGGCAAGGTCTGGGCGAACGCAGACTCGGCCCAGCATCATGGAGACGACTGGGAAGGCATCAGCGTCCGTCTGTCAGAGATATCGCGGAATCTCTATGAACTGGAAAGCCCGATTCGATCCGGTGTAATCATTCTGCGCAATCAGTGGGCGGTGCTGCAGAAGCGTCGCACTGCGCTCGAGACCTCCGTGCGGTTCGATGTGCGATCCGCACGCATGCAGACGACAATGCGCGAACTTCACAACGAAAACGCGAAGCTCCCGCTGTGGGACAACCTTCGGGGGTTCCACATCACGGGGAGCGGGGCGTTACACCCGGCCGATGTGCCCTGGGAATTCCAGCACTTCTTTCTCTTCCTGGCGAAGACTCTCGCTATCGCCGATTCCGCGAACGCTACTTATGCCCCCAGTTGGCCCGGCGACCTGCAGCTGCTCGAGGCGAAGGTCGACTCGACCCCGGCTCAGGGCTACCCGCCGCAGGTACTGGCTCAGATTTCGAAGATTGTGCTGCCGGCCACTGATGTCGCGATCCGAGAGGCAGCAAACATTCGCGCATCCTCGTCCGACTTCGCGGACTGGCGTGCCAAGCTGCGCGAATTTGCCCGTGCGGCGAGCGCGGACAATCCCCGGGAACTCGAGGAACGCGCCAACGATGTGTTCCAACCCGAGGTGCGTCGCATCGAGAGGGAGCTGTCTGGTCGCAAGCAAAGCGCAGCAAAGGACTCAGTGACCGAGCTTCTCCTTTATGGCACCATCTCCACCGTTGCTACGGCTGCCACTTCCGAGAACTTCGCGTTGGGCGCGACTGTTGGGGCCGCCGCCGCTGCAGCGACCGGAGTCGTCAGTTGGATCCGAAACGCATACCGCAGACCACAGCTCCATGGTGCAGACGCGGTACTTGCGGCTTTGGCCCGCTCCGATCGGAAGTAGCGACTCTCACTCCTCGGTGGCGCGGTTGGTCATCGGTATCCGAACAGCCGTGAAAGAAGGAGTCCCGATAGTCCTTACAACGCGTCGACGAAGGTGCGCAGGGACTGAAGGTACGCGTTGCCAACGGGGCGATCGAACAGGGTGCCGAGAGCTGTTCCAAACCGGTTTAGCTCGGAGGTCTTCTTGACTGACGCCATATTGATGTCGGCGGCGGCCTCGAACCTATCGGGATCGCGCCGCCACGAAAGGAAGATCTCGACCGTTTCGAAGCCGCCGACGAAGTTCTCCATAAGGTGCCTATCTACTGCGATGGAGACCGCGCCGATCGTTTGAAGCCAATCGACAATGGTCTTCTCGCCAACGTTCGACTGGTGAGCGCTGAGTGATGCCGTGCGCCGGGCACCGAGCGCCACGTTGACATGCGGCTCGAGGCCGCTAGATCCGAATCCAAAGTCATGCGCGATCCGGTTTCGCACGAGCCGAAGCTTCTCCAGCTTTCCAGTGGCGGCGCGCAGCGCCGGCGGCACATCTCCGAAGAGTCGCTTGTACGTGGCGATACGCGAGGACCACGAGCCCTTCACGAGCCCGTCCAGATTCGGTCGCTCGAGTTGGAGTTGGTGCTTGCTCAATAGCGCCCCATCAACTCGCTTCGGAAATCCAGGCGAGAGAGCTGGGTCGGATGACACGGCCGCAGTAGCGATGGCTAACATGTAGCGTTCGAGAGCAGACGTCATCAAGAGAACCACGAGAAGGCGGCGCCAGCGACTTTCGACCTTCACCCGCCGTTTCAGTTCCTCGACTGCGTGGCCAAGGCGCCGTTCGTACTTCGCAGGAGCGACGAGGGCGATCATTGGATCGTCCGACAATGGGAACGACTTGATAGTGAACGAGAAGAGTTCGCTCTCCGCCGCCCCTACCCAGTAGAAGTGACTCAGGTCCGCCTGATCGACGCGAAACCGTAGCAGGGCGAGCGATGTATCGAACGATCCCCTTGCGCGGTCAAAAGCTGCCATGAATGCGCCCCTTCTGTTGGTCCGACCAACGCTAGAGCAGATCGGAGATCGCCCGTGGAGGCACTAGCGGTTCGCAGGTCGGCGCCTGAGCGTTCGACAGCGACGCCCGTACGCGAGCTTCGTCGAGGCGCCGGAGACCCGGGTCGCTAACTTGGGGAACTGTCCGGCCTTGGGTGTTCGCCGAAATAGGGCGCCGAGGACGATAGCATCTGCCCGTGGACCCATCCGACTTCTACGGCATATATGGCATGACTGAGACCGTCTGCCTCGATCACATAACGGATGACGTGCTGCGCGGCCGTCTCGCTGGAATGGCCGAGAAATTTGCGTGCAGCTTTTGTGACCGAGTCGAGCGGCCAGACGGTGTGCCGTTCGCGATCATGATGGACGACCTTGGGGACCACGTCTGGGAAGCTGCGAACTGGCTTTACCGGTGGACGGAGGACGTTCAATATTCTGACGATGGCGAGCCATGGTCCTACGAGGACCTGTTCGGTACAAGCGACGTCATCTACGACACTGTCGAAGATGCCATTGATCCCGCGTTCTCCATGCCAATTGTGGACCGGCTGGTGGAAGCGACGAAAGCAGCCGACTACTGGGTAGGTGGGGAGAGCAGCGACCCGTCGGTGCTCGGCTGGGCGCAATTCGCGCGAACGGTTCGCTTTGAGTCCCGTTTCGTGTTCGTTGGGTCCTCTGCACGACCGGGATTCGAAAACGAGCCGCCGGCTCGCCTCGCCAAGTTCCTCGAAGCACTCCTCGCATACGTTGAGTCGGACCTAGTCGTTGAGCTGGAAGCCGGCACGACACTGTACCGGGGACGAATGACGGACGATGCACGCAGACTGCGAGCGAATATTGACCAGGAGCCGAGCAGCGAACTCGGATCAGCGCCACCGCACCTGGCGGAAGCTGGACGCCTGTCTCCCCAGGGGATAGGTATGTTCTATGCCGCCGACGAGCTCCGTACCGCCGTCGCTGAGATTGCCCTCCACTCTGCGTACGACGAGGCTGTAGTCGGCGGGTTCAAGACCACGCAGGTCTATAGAATTCTCGACTTCACCCGCCCCATGTCAAAGCTTCCCAGCATCTTCGCTACCGACCCCGATAGCCGCAGGCGTTGGATGTTTACCCGCTTCAAGAAGCACTTCACTGACATGATTTCGGCCGCCGTGCCTCTAGACGGACGCCAGGCAGTGGATTACACCCCGACCCAGGTTGTCGCGGAGTGGTTGCGATATGTGCCCAAGGCTCGAATTCACGGGATCGCGTGGCCGTCGCACGTCACCGGTGGCAAGGGAAAGAACGTGATGCTTTTTCTCGGGCCCGGTCCTCACTTTCAGACGGACCCACCGACCGCCGCCGAACTGGATCGTCGTCCACCGCGTGCGCCGTCCCTAACGCTGTCCCGAGATGACATCAGCCTTCATCACGCCGCCCGTGCTGTCACGGTCTCGGAGTTGGCGGAAGATGACTACGAAGACGACTACCTGTTTCTGTCCGAGTAGCAGCCGCGTTGCTGGCGCGAGACTCACTGCGCCGAACCTCGGAGCACACCCATTTGGTCCGCATCCGCAAGCCGGTCGTCAGCCGCGCGCGAGCACAAGATGCGCTTCCGGGGTACCCACCGGCGCATAGCTGGGGGGTCTACTTGTGGAGACCGCTCATGTTTGTGGCGAATCACGATTCCACATCGCAACCGCACGCTGCTTCCCGTTCCACCTGTACATCGCCAGTCCTTATGCCCGGCCTTTAGCGATCGCGCGACACACCGGTGACGTGCCGCCTCGCGGGGGCCTGTCGGGCGCGGGTATCAATACAATCGGGGAATGGTTAAGGGGAGTCCGTCCAACACTCAACTGCTCCTCTCGAGCGTGCTCGCTGAGCGACACGTTGCGCTGAGCCCCGACTCGGACGAGAGCACTTTCTTCGAGCTTCTCGTCGCGTCCGAGCTATTAAAGAGTTTCGATCTGGGCATCGACGAGATACAAGAAGGCCTTATAGGCGGCGGGATGGACGGCGGCATCGATGGCTTCTATGTCCTCGTTAACGGGGACCCGCTGGCGTCTGCGCAACCGAATCACCAGGATCGGGAGATCAGCGTCGATGTGGTCATCTTTCAATCAAAGACAACGCCGTCGTTCTCGGGCACCGCGCTCGACAAGCTCATCTCGACTTTGTCCACGCTGTTTGATCTGAGTCGGGACGAACGGGAACTGAAGCGTCTCTACAGCGAGAGGCTCATGGAGCGCGCCAGCGTGTTCCGGGCGTTCTACCTGAAGAGCTTCGCGCGTATCTCCCACATGACTTTCAAAGTCTTCTACGTGACGCGCGGCGACGCCCCACATGCAGCTTTCGCCCCTCAGGTGAGCACGATCGAACAAGTGTCGTCCCGGATGTTTCCCGAGGCCGACACGTCATTCGAATTCGTCGGCGCCGCGGAACTGCTGAAAATGTTGCGCAGTCCGCGATCCGAATGGCTCGAGTTGAAGCTCTCCGAGGACGCGCTGAGCGCAGGCGCGGGCGGATTCGTGGCGCTCGTTCGCCTAAGCGACTTTGCTCGGTTCCTCACCGATGAGGACGGCCATCGGCGTCGCCGTCTGTTTCTCGATAACGTGCGTGATTTCGAGGGAAACAATACCGTCAACGAGGCGATCGCGCAGACCCTTGAATTACCTGGACCGGTCGACTTCTGGATGCTGAATAACGGCGTCACGATAGTCGCGAAGGGGGTTCGGCAGGCCTACCGTGCACTCGGCCTCCAGGAGCCCAAGATCGTTAATGGATTGCAGACGTCAACGGTTCTCTTTGAGCACTTCAGGGAACGGCACGTCGAGGACGACCGGACCATTCTCGTCCGCATAGTCGTCCCACCAGACGAGGCCGCACGAGATCGCATCATCGTCGCTACCAACAACCAGACGGACATTAAGCCCGGCGTTCTTCGTGCCACGGACTCGATCCACAAAGACATCGAGCTCTTCTTCGCCGGCTCAGAGTTGGTTTACGAGCGGCAGCGCAACGCGTATCGCAATGATGGGGTCCAGCTGGAGAGGATCATCACGATCCCTCAGCTCGCTCGATCGATTGCGTCCACGCTCCTGCAGGACCCCTATCTGGCCGCGAAGGTGAACTCGCAGACACGCTTGGTCGCGAGCCCGGACCACTATCACCGTTTGTTCTCGAGTGACTATCCGTTGGCGGCGTATCTGACATCCGCGCGAATCACCAAGCGCATCGAGGCGTTCCTCGGGCGGCCTGCTCTCGATCACGAGTTCGATGCATACCAAGGCCCCAGGAGTCGAACACAACTCTGGTACACCCAGTGGCACGTTGCGATGGGAGTCGCACTCGATGCAGTCCCGGCTAAGCAGGTGACCCCTGACGCGCTCGCCGAACTGGACGTCGCGAGCATTTCCGATGCTCAGATCGAGAAGACCATTCGAGCCGTCAACCAATTCTTCAGCGAGGCGAGGCGCGATCATAAGCGGACTGTTTACCAACTCACGAAGTCGCAGGCCCTCACTGAGCTTCTGTTGAAGGAGATGGGTGCGCCCACTCGATCGTGGGCGGCGCCGCCGAAGCAGTCTGCCTCCGATCGCGGTCGAATCCGAACACCGACTAGGAGGAATCGCGACGGCGTATCAGCCACCGACCGATAGCTGGTCGCTCAGCGTACCGCGCGGGCGGAAGCCTTGGCCGCGCCGATCGTGACCAGTACGGTGGCCGCGCCAGCCAAGGATGTGTGCGCGCCGACCGTATTCGAGGTGACGGGAAGCCAACCTCCGTATTCTGGGCTTGTGATCGTCATCCTGGATGCGAACGTCATCGTCGCGAATCCCCTCCTCCGAGGGTCGCAGTGGGAGCAAATTGCTGAAGCCATTCTCGGCAAGCGTATGGAGGTACTGCTGCCGCGATTCGCGATGGAAGAGGGTGTCGCGGTGTATCAGCGCCGTCGAGAGGCGAAGAAGGTCGAGATTAAGTCCGCGTCCAGGCATACGTCTCCTGGTGTTCGCGCCCTACTCGATCAAGCGTTGCAAGCGCTCGACGCGGAGGCGCGCGACTACCCGCAGCGACTAGACGTGGCGCTGAAGCGAACGGGAGTTCAGATCTACCGCACCCCGGGGATCGGGCACGCAGCTCTTGTCTCGATGGCCGCTTCTCGTCGACGCCCCTTCGATGAAAATGGTTCCGGCTATAGAGACGCGTTGCACTGGGCGACCGTGCTCGAGGTCATGAAGGAACGCTACGAGGAAGCCGACGTGGTGTTCGTCAGCAACGATCGCCGCGCTTTCGGAGCCGGAGGCCCGAACACAGGAGAACTCCATCCCCATCTCCTGGAAGATCTTGAGCCCTTCGACGCCAGGCCGCCATGGTTCCAATGGATACGCACAATTGAGGAGTTGCCAGTTCCAGGGGTGTTCGCCGAATCGCTCGGCTACGAGATCAATCTGACTCCAGGCGAGCTTGCTGGATTTACATTGTCGGCTCTCCGGGACGCGGATCCCATCGAACTGGCGCCTCGCGACCTCGGTTTGTCGGGCGATCCGAGTGCCGTCACCGTTCTCGACATCGTTGATCCTGACGTGGACGAGATCGAAGTGCGCCAGTACTTCGACGAAGAGCGTTTTCGAGCGGACTTCAATCTGACGTTCACGCTCGAACTTGCCCTGTGGTTCTTGCCGGGGACTGACGGCAACGAGGAGGTGAGGGAGGACCAACTGGCGCTGCGGTTCTCATCCTCGGCTCATGCGAACTTCACCTTCGGATCGCGCACGACCGAGTATGAGTTCTCCCAACTCGAGCTCGAGGAAATTCATAGGCTGGTCTCGGAGCCCACCGCTGAGCCTGCACGTCCGAAACGACCCACCTACGCAAGCGGACCGGTCTTGACCTCTCCCTATCGCGAGTCGGTCAGTTCGCGAGCGAGCGAGTAGGGGGTTGCGCAAGTTGAATACGGCAATAGTCACGGGCAGCCTAGGCGATAGCCGGTCGACCAGCGTGCCTCACGAGAACGGTGAGCGTGTCCACCGAGATTCTGCCAACTGGCAATGCACGTAAGCTCCGCCCGATGAGAAGGCACGAAGGGCTGCCCTAACTGCAACATTCTTCAGATCGCTGAATCCGGGCGCAGACCCTCGGTCATGCTCCAACTCCTTGCTGTCTGGGTTCCTGAGGTCTTCGCCGAGGTAATCTCCACTCCGGGCTTGTGGTTGACCGCTGGGTTGCTATGTGCGAGTGGACTGCCGCTCTTTGGGGACTGCGCCACGTTGAAGTTCGTTCGGACCGCGTAATCGCGCTCCTGACTGGAGTAGCGCGTTTCTGACTGTGTTCGCTGTCACCCCGAAGTGTTTTCCGATAGAAGCCAGGCTGTACCCCTCCTCGTAAAGCACCGCGCTTTCCTCCGCTTTGGACGGGAGAAGACCCTTGATTCGCGTAGGGACGTTCCGGCGTCGCAGGTGCTCGCTGACTGTTACGCGATGAATCTCGTACCGGGCTGCGAGGACGCTGATCTGATCGCCGTCGAGGTACTCTCGGACGAGTTGCGAGATTTGGTCTTGGTCGAGGCGGGTGACAGCCTTCCCAACTGACTGCGTGACAGGGCCCCTGACATCAGCTCTGATGCTGGTGGACGTCGGTCGGGCTGAGCGGAGAGTGCTCCCCTTGCCCCGGTTTATCAGGGTTTTGACCGCTTGCCGCGGGTGACAAAACCTTCCCGTTCCGGCCACAGTTTCTCCCTCGGCGACATCACCGATGCGCATCCGCGTCCGCTCGTGCAGAGCACCGCAATGACGAATGCCCCGCACCTGTCGGCACGGGGCATTCGCGACGGCTGTCAGTCGCGCTCTGCGGTGGCGAGCTCTTCCTCGCCCGCCTCCGCCTCGATGACGATCTCACGCACCACCTGACGGATGCCGAGACCCGTGCGCTGCCCTCCGTCGCGGCTGGCGCCGCCCATCATGCCGCCGGGTGTCATCATCCGCGAGCCGGCGGCCGCGGCGTGAGAGCTGCCGACGCTCGCGGCGGTGGCCGCGGACGCCGCAGCACCCGTGCCCATGATCGACGACGGGGTGCCCGTGCCGGCACCGGAGCCGGATGCGCCGCCGCCGGAGGCGTACGCCCCGCCGGCACCGATGCCGCCGCCGTCGACGGAACCGTGCGCGCCGCCGATGGCGACCGCTCCCACGCCCGCGGTGCCGAGCATCGACCCGTCGGCCGTCAGGGTGCCTTCCGCCCCGACGCCCGTGGAGACGACCGCGGTCGGCGTGAAGTGCCAGTCGTCGGCCTTCTGACCGGCGCTCACGAGATTCGCCTGCGCGGTGTTGCCGAGCCGAGTGGCGCCGGAGGCATCGACGACGGAACCCGCGGTCATGGTGGTGGACTTCGCGCCGCCGCCGAGGATCGACGAGCTGAGGCGCTCGGTGCTCTTGAACAGCGAGCCGAGCTGCTGCACGAAGCCCACGAGGGACTTCACCGAGCGCACGACCTGCGTCAGAGGGCGCACGACCTTGTTGACCAGTTGGTTGACCTTGGTGACGACGCGGGCGATCGCGTAGCCGATCCCGAGGCCGAAGGATGCGGCGACGACCGCCATGGCTTCGATCGCCGTGGCGACGACCTGGGAGATGGCGTTCTTCACCACACCCTGCATCTTCGCGACGAGCGACGACGCGCTGCGCAGCCCGCCGGCCGCAGCATCGGCCCAATCGCCGGATGCGGCGATGTGCTGAGCGGTGTCCTGCGCGAACCGGACGTAGGTGCGCACCGTGTCGCCGCTGAGGCCGTCGAGATCCGACAGGCGTGTCACGAGAGTGTTGCCGGTCTCCCGGAGCGCACTGCCGGCGTTGGTCCACTGCTGTGCGACGGCCGCGACGTTGGCCTCACTGCCGGCCAGCTGATCGAGCCAGGTGCTCAGCGGCTTGAGGTACTTCATCACCCAGCCGAGCCCGATGCTCGCGAGAGTTCCGATGGGATCAGCGAGCGCGGCCGCGGCGTTGCCCAGCGTGTCGAGGAACGCGAGTCCTCCCTCGAGCCAGTCGCCGTTGCGCACGGCCTGTGAGAGGGCGTGGCCGGAATCGAGGAGCTTGCTGCCGGAGTACGGCGACGCGAAGGACGAGCCGGATGCGGCGAGGGCGGCGGGAGTCGTCATCACAGGCCCAGCGCATTCTCGAGGTCGCGAAGGGTGGTGACGGTGTCGTCTTCGAACTGCTCCCACTGCGCGGCGGTGCTGCGGAGCTCCCCGGCGGTGCGCAGCAGCAGGGACTGATCCGCACCGAAGAGGCCGGTCGCCGCGGCGGACATGGCCATCGAGGGGGGAACGAGGAAGGCGCAGAGGATCCCGAAGGCGTTGGAGGCGAGATCGCCCCCCTTCAGCATCGAGATGGCGCCGGTGACGTCATCGGCAAGCGAGGTGACCAGCGCGGCGTGCTGCCGAAGCCGATCGAAATCAAGGGCGATGTTCTCGGTCATTCGAGGCTCTTTCGAACGTGTCAGGGGGTGTCGGTGGAGCGGAGTTGTTCGGTGATGGGGTCGTCGTCGCCCAGGAGCTCGGAGACGGCGTCGATCGTGGCCGCGTGAGCGTTCTTCTCCGCGGACACGATCGTGGCGAGGATGTCGGAGGCGAGTCGCTGCGCGCCGCGGGCCAGAGCGGTCTCTCCCAGACGGAGCGTCTGGACGCGGCCGGTCGAGTCGACCTGGACGTAGACGTCGCGCGCGGGGGACCAGGCGGCGCCGCGGACGGCGGAGACGGTGGCCTCGAAGGCGGGCATCTTGGCGGCGCGATCAGCGCTCTGACGGACATCTCGCTCGATCTGCGCAAGTGATTCTTCGGGGTCCAGAGGCACGCGGTCACGCTAGCGAAGCGTCGTGAACGACAGCGTGAGTTATCCACACCCCGGTAAAGTCACGTCATGGATATGCGTGTCGCCGCCTACGCGATCATCACCGACGAGACCGGGCGCATCCTGCTGGCCCATTGGAACGAGGGTCGTCGGAGCGCCTGGACACTACCGGGCGGGGGACTCGAGGAAGGGGAGGATCCCGAGCGCGCCGTGCGACGCGAGGTCCGGGAGGAGACCGGTTACCGCGTCGCCGTCGACGAGCTGCTCGGGATCGACTCTCGGGTGATCCCCGCGACGAAAAGACTCTCGGAGACCGCGTCCGCGCTGCACACGCTGCGCATCGTGTACCGCGCTCACATCACGGACGGACGCCTGCGCAACGAGGTGGGCGGGTCCACCGATCGCGCCGAGTGGTTCACGCCGGAGGAGGTCGCCGCTCTGCGCCGCGTGCGACTCGTCGACATCGGACGTCGGATGGCCGGATGGGACGCGACGCCGACGCAGCCGTGACCTTCGGCACGTATGATCGCCGGACGTGCAGTGAGGATGATCAGTGGTGCGATGGCGTGTTCTGTCCGCGGCGGCCGTGCTGGTCGCAGCTCTCGGAATCGGCGGATGCGCGGCGAACGAGCCGCAGCCCTCCGCCCCGAACAGTGAGACCGCGGTCCCGGCTGCTCCGCCCAACACCCTCCCCGCACAGGATGTCCAGACCGTCGTCGATCGCTGTGCCACAGCGCTGGCGACCGACACCACATCTCTCAGCGCCGAGCTCTCGGCGGCGAGCCAGCCGGCAGCCGAGGCCGCGCTCTTCTTCGCGACGTCGAACCAGTGCGCAGACATCCCCATGGCTCTGCAGCGGACGGATGTCTCCTCCTTCGCCTCACCGCTGAACTTCATCGAGCAGCCCTGCGAGGGTCGCACAGTGGTTTCCTTCTGGGCGCACTACGACGATGACCTGATCTTCGGCAACCCGGTGATCGATGATGAACTGGGCGGCGGCGCCTGCGTCCGCACCTTCTTCTTCACGTACTCGGATGCGGGAGAAGGGGAATCCACCTACGCGAGCGAACGCGAGAAGGGTATCCGTGCGGCCTACGACGCCATGCTCGGGCGGAACGGAGCATGGGTCGACCGGTCGGTGACGCTGGTCAGCGGCATGACGGTCACGATGACCAAACCGAGCGACGACGACCGCGTCTCCCTCCTCTTCCTGCGTCTGCCGGATGGCGGGCTCAGCGGCACGACGTTCATCTACACCGGACAGCAGACGCTCGAGAAGCTCCTGAGCGGCGCGCTCCCGTCACTGCGCACGATCGACGCGGGTCGATCCGTGTCGGTCGCGACACTGGAGAAGTCGATCGCCGAGATCCTCGCCGGATACGGACCGGATCGTGTGCTCACACACCTGCCCACGGAGGCGCCGGACTCGGTCGGCGACCATCCCGATCACTCATCGGTCGGCACGCTCGTCTCGCGCGCGGTGGATGTGGGTGCCGCAGGCAGCGCGCAGGTCGAGTACGCCGTCGGCTATCCGTCGGCCGAGCGACCCGCGAACATCGCCGGGACGGAACTGGAGCGCAAGGCGTCGCTGTTCGCGGTGTATGCCGCACACGATCCCGTGATCGGCTGCTCATCGGCCCAGACCTGCCTCGCGCGGGCGCACTTCGGCGACTGGCTGCAGCGGGAGTACCTGGTCCCGGAGGGAGACCCCGCGCTCGGCTGAATCGGGCGCGATTCGCTCAGAGGGGCTGGGAGATGTCCGCCACGGTCGCGTCGAGCGCCTGCAACAGGGCATCGGCATCCACGAAAAGACTGAACCCGTGGGCGCCGGCGCCGAGCGCGATGCGGCGTCCGCGGATCGACTCGTCGGCGAAGACCGGCCAGGCGGTCGTACTGCCGAGGGGAACGATCGTGCCGCGCTCGTAACCGGTCGCAGCGAGAGCGACATCCGCGTCCGGCAGCTTCAGCTTGTTGACACCCACGAGTTGACGCAGTTTGGGCCAGGCGATGGCCCGATCGCCCGGGATCAGGGCGAAGAGGAACGTGTCGTCACTGCGTTTGACGACCAGCGTCTTGACGATGTCGACCGGCGAGATCCCCAGGAGCTCGGCCGCCTCGGGGAGGCTCCGTGCTTCGGGGCGCTCGCGCACCTCCACAGAAAGACCGAGGGCGGATGCGGCTTCCCGCACCCGCCTCGTCGGATCCTCGTTCACGCGTCAGGCGCGCTCAGCGGGTCGTCCGCGACCCACAGCTCGTCGTCGGCCCGCAGCGTCTGCCAGGCGGCGTAGAGCACGCCCGCTGCCGCGGCGACACCGAAGATGAGCGCGATGACGCCACCGGCGCCCATGCCCCGCTTCTTCGGCGGCTCGACCGCCAGTCGCTTGGCCAGCTTCTTCGAAGCCTTGGCGCCGTACTTGGCCGCCTTCTTCTTGTACGTGGCGGGGTCGAGGTCGATGCCGCGTCCGGCGGCGATGCGCGCACGGGTGTCGCCCGCCGCATCCCACACCGAAAGGGCGCCGCCCACGAGCGCACCGGCGGCCGGAACGACCTTGTCGCTCAGCACGTGCTTCGAGATGTTGACGCCGCGGTCCACGTACGGGGCCGCGTAGCGGTCGTACCCTTCGCGCACCGCGGGCACCACGTGCTCGCGGTTGTAGTTGCCGAGCTGGCGGCCGGCTTCGCGGGCGATGTCCGCCGCTTCGCCGACGAGCACCTGCTGCGATTCCCACACCTTGTTGGCGTGGCCTTGGAGCTTCCGGAGCTCCTTCTTACGCTTGCGGCTGAGGCTCATGCGAGATCCCCCTAATCCGTGGGTAGTCGTGAGCCCATCTTGCCAGAGGGATCGGCTGCGTACGGCAGGGCTTGCAGCGAACTCTGAGACAATGACAACATGCCTCAGCACACCGCCGTCGCCACCATTCACACCAACCACGGCGACATCGTCGTCAACCTGTTCGGGGACCACGCGCCCCGCACGGTTCAGAACTTCGTCGGCCTCGCCGACGGCACGGGAGAGTGGACCGACCCGTCCACGGGTCAGCCCGGTTCCGGCCCCCTCTACAACGGGGTCATCTTCCACCGCATCATCCCCGGTTTCATGATCCAGGGCGGGGACCCGCTCGGCCAGGGCGTGGGCGGCCCCGGCTACACGTTCAACGACGAGATCAACCCGGAGCTCACCTTCCAGAAGCCGTACCTGCTGGCGATGGCCAACGCGGGTCAGCGTCGCAACGCCATCACCGGCGCCGTCGAGGGCACGAACGGATCGCAGTTCTTCATCACGACCGACCCCACCCCGTGGCTGCAGGGCAAGCACTCGATCTTCGGCGAGGTCGCGGACGACGCGTCGCGCCAGGTCGTCGATGCCATCGCTCGGGTCCCCACCGGCGCCGGCGACCGGCCGGTCGAGCCCGTCGTGATCGAGTCGATCGACATCGCGCAGGTCTGACCACCCGCATCCCGTGACGAGCGAGAGCTTCGCGAGCAACCGCGAGAACTTCTGCTACCGGCATCCCGACCGCCAGAGCTTCGTGCTCTGTCAGCGGTGCCTGCGAACCATCTGTCCTGAGTGTCAGACGCAGGCACCGGTCGGGGTGATCTGTCCGGAGTGCATGGCAGAGCAGCGACGGGCGGCCACGCCCGCGCAGAAGAAGGCGCAGCGACGGTGGGGCCGGTCGGCGCCCGTTGCGCTCGCTGCGGGCAGCGGTCGACCGGTCGTGACCTACACGATCATCGCCCTGTGCGCCGCGGTGTTCGTGCTCTCGCTCGGACTCCCCCTCACCCAGTGGCTCGGCTTCAGCGCGGGCTATCTCTATCCGCAGTTCACCGGCGAGTTCCAGCCGTGGCGACTGCTCACGGCGAGCCTCGTGCACTCGGGCTTCTGGCACGTCGGTCTGAACATGCTCACGCTGTGGATGATCGGACGCATCCTGGAGCCCGTGCTCGGCAGCGCCCGATTCCTCACGCTGTATCTGATCAGTGCGCTCGGCGGGTCCGTCCTCGTCGACCTCATCGCTCGCGACTCGTTCGTGGTGGGCGCCTCAGGGGCGATCTTCGGGCTCTTCGGTGCGCTCATGGTCATCGCGCGCCGGTTGGGCAACGACATCACCGGCATCATCATCGTGCTGGCGATCAACCTCGTGATCGGCTTCGTCCCCGGCTTCAACATCTCGTGGCAGGCGCACGTCGGCGGCCTGGTCGCCGGAGCGGTCGTCGGGCTCATCTACGTCACGACGCGAGAGCGTCGGCGTCGCGCGCTTCAGATCGCGCTACTGAGCGGCTGGAGCGTCGTCCTCATCGGACTGCTTGCCCTCGCCCCCGCGATCTGGGTGTGACCGCGAGAGTTATCCACAGTTTCATCCACACGTGGGGATGAATCACACGGATGTAATTCGGTGGCGCTGAGCCGTCAGCGCCACCGAGTGGTCATGAGGAAGCCCACGAAGGCGATCCCGAAGCCGATCACGAGGTTCCAGGCCTCGATGCCCGGGATGGGGAACTGCATCCCGCTGAGGTAGAACACGAGAACCCACACGAGTCCCACGAGCATGAGACCGATCATGATGGGCTTGAACCACACGGGGTTGGGAGCCGGCTCACCGGCGCCAGCGGGGGTGAGGTCCTCGTCGTTGTCGGAGCGTGCCATGTGCACATTCTAGGGGTCAGGCTTCTGCGTCACCTGCGACAGTTAGACTCCCCTTGTGACCGACACCCCGCCTGCCGCCACGCGGCGTTCGCGCCGGAGCGCGACGCCGCCGCGCCGTCGGATCAGCGTGCTCGGGGTGATCGGAGAGATCTTCATCACCGTCGGGGTGCTGGCCTTCCTCTACGTCGGCTGGCAGCTGTGGGTCGGTGACTGGATCCAGGGACAGCAGAACAACGCGGCCGGCCAGGCGATCGCCGAGCAGTGGGCGCAGAACTACGTGCCGTCGACGCCTTCTCCGTCGACCAGTGAGTCGAGCACCCCCGACGTGAGCACCGCCGAGCCGATCGTCCTCCCGGATGCCTCCAGCGGTGAAGTCTTCGGCATCATGCACATCCCGCGCTTCGGACCGGACTACGCCGTGCAGATCGCCGGCGGCGTCGGCCGCTCGGAGAGCCTGGATCTCGGCGCGATCGGTCACTACTCCAGCACGCAGATGCCGGGCGCCGTCGGCAACTTCGCCGTCGCCGCCCACCGCGGCAGCCACGGTGCACCCTTCATGAATCTGCCGGACCTGCACGTGGGCGATGCGATCGTCATCCAGACGCAGGACGGCTGGTACACCTACCGCTACCGCAGCATGGAGTACGTGACCCCCGATTCCGTCGACGTGCTGCTGCCCGTGCCGCGGGAACAGGGGGTGGAGGCGAACGGACGCTATCTGACGATGACGACCTGCAGTCCGCGCTACGGGTTCTCGGAGCGTCTCGTGGCGTACGCCGTCTTCGAGTCCTTCACGCCCGGAGCCGACGGCGCGCCGGCATCCCTGAGCGAGGCGGTGACCTGATGTACGCAGCGTTCTGGCGCATCCTTCCCGGCCCCTGGTGGCTCCGACTGCTCATCGTCCTGGTCGTCGCGGCGGCTGTTCTCTACGGGCTCTTCTGGTACGTCTTCCCGTGGATCTCGTCGATTGTCGACCCGCAGGAGTCGACCGTCCAGTGACGGCAGCACGCGTGCTGGTCGTGGACAACCACGACAGTTTCGTCCACACGCTGGTGGGCTACCTGCGCGAGCTCGGGGCCGACACGGTCATGCGCGAGGCCGACGAGATCGACGCGGATGCGGCGACCACCGCCCTCGTGGGCTTCGACGGAGTCCTGGTCTCACCCGGGCCCGGGACGCCAGAGCGCGCCGGATCCTCGCTCGCCGTCGTGGCGGCCGCGGCAGAGACACAGACGCCTCTGCTGGGCGTCTGTCTCGGACATCAGGCGCTGGCGATGGCGTTCGGCGCGCGCGTCGTGCAGGCTCCCGAGCTCATGCACGGGATGACGTCGCCGATCGTCCACGACGGGAGCGGCATCCTCCAGGGTCTGCCCTCTCCCTTCTCCGCGGCCCGCTATCACTCCCTCGCGGTCGCAGCGGAGACGATCCCGGACGTGCTCCGCGTCACCGCTCGCACCCCGGAGGGCACGGTGATGGCGCTCGAACACCGCCATCTGCCGCTGAGCGGGGTGCAGTTCCACCCCGAGAGCGTGCTGACCGAGTACGGCTATCGCATGCTCGCCACCTGGCTGACCGGGATCGGGGCCGAGGATGCGCCGTCTCGTGCGCTGACGCTCACCCCCCACCGCGGGACGAGCACTCAGCCGGCGCAGTAGGTGAGGGTGATCTCCGAGCGGATGGGCACTTCACCGGGCGCGAGCGACATGACGCGGACGGTCGGGGTCGTGCCGGTCGCCTTACAGCCGGGATCGGCGCTCGGAACGACGCTCAGTCCCAGTGCCTCGAGGTCGCGTGTCGCGGCATCGATCGTGTAACCGGTGACATCGTTCAGAACCACGCGACCGCTTGCGACGCGCAGGTTGACGGTCGTTCCGACCGGGATCTCGACTCCCGCCGTCACATCGCCGGATGCGGTGCTCGCGCTGAGCACTTCGCCGGCGGGTGCCTTCGCGTCGTTCACCGGGGTGATCGTCCCGACGGCGAGACCCGCTGCGGTGAGCGCTTGGCGGGCGTCGGTCTCGTTGAGCCCGACGATCGTCGGAGCGGCGACGCTCTCCTTGCCTGTCGAGACGTAGAGCTTGATGGTCTGCCCGACCTGCACCGAATCGCCCGCTGCGGGTTCGCTGCGTACGACGCTGCCTTCGGTGATCCGATCGTCGGCCACGGGAACTCGATCCGACAGGAGGTCCTGCTCCTCGAGCACGTCGACGGCCTGGTCATAGGTCATCGTCGTGAGGTCCGGCACGATGCGCGCGCTGTCGGGCACGGCATCGCCGGGACGGATGGTCACGACCCAGAACAGCACGGACACGAGCAGAACGGCGAGCACCGCGACACCGGACCAGATCCAGGCGACGGGAGGCCCCGCCTGCGTCCGGCGCATCGTCGTGTCCGTCGACAGCTGCCTGAGCGACCGGGCGGTCTCGGCGGCCTGACGGGGGTTCGCGCCGTAAAGCTCGCTCGTGAGCGCTCCGAGCTGGCGCTTGCTGGGGGCCTTGCCACCCACGGCGTCCGAGAGCGCGGCACGGAAGGAGGCCGCATCCTGGAATCGCTGGAACGGATCCTTCGCGAGGGCGCGCATCACGAGAGCGTCGAGACCGCGAGGGATGCTCTCGGTGTGCTCGCTGGGGGGGACCGGCGTCTCGCTGACGTGCTGGTAGGCGACGGCGACCGGGGTCTCGCCGCGGAAGGGAGGTCGACCGGTCAGCAGCTCGTACAGGACGACACCGGTCGAATAGAGGTCCGCGCGCGCATCCACCGGTTCGCCCTTGGCCTGCTCAGGCGAGAAGTAGGCGGCGGTACCGATGATGGCGGTCGTCTCGGCGACCGTCGAAGAGGAGTCGGACACCGCGCGCGCGATGCCGAAGTCCATGACCTTGACCTGGCCCGCGGCCGTCACCATGACGTTGCCGGGCTTGATGTCGCGGTGCACGACGCCCGCGCGATGCGAGTACTCGAGGGCCTCGAGGATGCCGTCGACGTAGCGCACCGCATCGGTCACAGGCACGTCGCCGCCGGCGATGATGTCCTTCAGGAGCTCGCCGTTGACGAGCTCCATGACGATGAACGGAACGGGGTGCACGACGCCGTCGGGGGTCGTCTCGGTGTCCTCGCCGGCATCGAAGACCCGCACGATGGTCGGGTGCGACATCCGCGAGGCGGCCTGCGCCTCCAGCCGGAAACGCGTGCGGAAAGCCGCGTCGTCGGCGAGCTCGCGGCGGAGGATCTTGAGCGCGACCTCGCGGTCGAGGGTCAGGTCGTAGCCTCGGTACACACTCGCCATGCCCCCGCGACCGATGAGCTCATCGACACGATAGCGACCGGCGAGTACGCGTGGATCATCTGACACGGCGACTCCCTGGGTGCAACAGATCAAAGCCTAACCGACCCGCCCTGGCAGTATCCGGGGCGAGTCGGCGGCTCGTGCTCAGTTCCCGCCCAGGAGGGGATTGGTGGTGGCCGACGGCAACGGCGACGAAGACTGCACGTTGGCCTGAGCCTGCGGCGACGTCTCGGAGTTGCGCGTCGTGCCGTCGCCCGAGCCGGAGCAGGTCACGGTGTAGCTGACGATGAGTGCCTGCCCGGTGTTCGTCCCGACCTCGAGAGGGATCGGACGCTGGTTGGGTCCGGCAGCGGCCGTGGACTGGCCGGTCGAGGTGAAGATGCCGTTGACCGCCGTGAAGTTGTAGCTGACCACCGATCCCGTGCCCGACGGACAGGTGAAGCCGTCCCAGTTGATCTGCACGGTGGAGCCGGCGGTCACGGTCGCGGCCTTCTGACCGTTGACCTCGATGCGGGGTTCGGTGGGGGCGCCGATCGGAGTCTGGTCGGCGTAGACCGTCAGGGTGAGCTGCGAACCCTCGGGCGCGTTGCCGGTCGGGCTCACGCTGTACACCAGACCGACCTGGTCGGGGCTCGGGGCGGGGTTGCCCGGCGTGCAGGAGGCCTGGAGTCCAGCCTGCTGGGCGATCCCCGTCGCCTCATCACACGTCTTGCCCACCAGGTCGAGCGCCGCGACATCCACGGTCGTGGTGGTCGGCGTCGGAGTGGACGGCGGGGTCGACACCGTCGTCCGCGTGCTCGTCTCCGTCGGTCCGGCATCGGGATTCTGGTTGCCGAAGATCGCCCAGAGGGTGCCGCCCAGCACGATCAGCAGCAGGACGATGAGGGCGACGAGCGGCCACGTCCAGGGACTGCGCTTGCGGCCCGCCGGCTCGGCCACGGGCGATGCGGCGGTCGTGGCGCTCAGCAGTTGCGTGGCTGCCTGCGTCTCTCCGACGCCGAGCAGCTGGGTCGCATCGTCCGCGCCCACGGCGCCGCCGATGGCGGGCACCGCCACCGTCGCGGCCGTCACGTCGCCGCGGCGCAGGGCGCTGGCGGCGCGCGCGACGGCAGCCGCGGACGCCGGCCGCTCCTCGGGCTTCTTGGCGATCATCGCCATGACGAGGTTCTGCACGGGAACCGCGACGGTGGGAGGCAGCGGCGGCGGCTGTTCGTTGATCTGCGCCATCGCGATCGCCACCTGCGACTCGCCAGTGAAGGGGCGCTTTCCCGCAAGGCACTCGTACGCGACGATGCCGAGCGAGTAGATGTCGGTCGCAGGGGATGCGGGGTGCCCTGACGCCTGCTCGGGCGAAAGGTACTGCACGGTGCCCATGACCTGACCGGTCGCCGTCAGCGGAACCTGGTCGGCGATGCGCGCGATCCCGAAATCGGTGATCTTGACACGACCGTCGGGCGTGATGAGGAGGTTGCCCGGCTTGATGTCGCGGTGCACGAGGCCTGCGGCGTGCGCGGCCTGGAGGGCGGATGCGGTCTGCGCCACGATGTCGAGCGTCTTGTCCGTCGACAGCGACCCCTCGCGCTCGAGGATCGTGGAGAGGGCCTCGCCGGGCACGAGCTCCATGACGAGGAAGGCAGAGCCGTTCTCCTCGCCGTAGTCGAAGACGCTGGCGATCCCCTCGTGGTTCACGAGTGCGGCGTGGCGCGCCTCGGCGCGGAACCGCTCGAGGAACCCGGGGTCCCCCATGTACTCGTCCTTGAGGATCTTGATCGCCACCGTGCGCCCGATGACGTGGTCAGTGGCTTCCCAGACCTCGCCCATACCGCCGATGGCGATGCGCGAATCCAGCTCGTAACGCCCACCGAACGTCGCTCCCTGTGTCGGCCTCATCGTCCCAGCACCGCCTCCATGACCTTCTTTGCAATGGGCGCTGCGATGGAGTTACCGCTGCCCGACTGACCTTGCCCGCCGCCGTTCTCGACGACTACTGCGACCGCGACCTCGGGGTCTTCTGCGGGCGCGAACCCGGTGAACCAGAGCGTGTACGGGTTGGACCCGCCGTTCTCCGCCGTCCCCGTCTTACCGCCCACGTCGACTCCGTCTATTCTTGCATTCGACGCCACGCCGTCACTGACATTGGCGACCATCGCGCTCGCCAGCTGGTCGGCGAGATCCTCGTTCAGCGCCCGCCCGAACTCGGTCGGCTCGAATTGCTGCTGAACCGACAGATCCGGTCCGATGACCTGGTCCACCATCTGCGGATTCATGACCATCCCGCCGTTCACGATGCCGGCCGAGACCATGGCCATCTGCAGCGGAGTCGCCCGGACATCGCCCTGACCGAAACCGGTGAGGGCCGTTCTGTCGTCGCTGAGTGCGGCGGTGGGGTAGACCGACGGTGCGGAGTCCACGGGCGTCGCGAACGAGGTGTTGAAGCCGTACTTCTGCGCCTCGGTGCGGATGGCGTCGTCGCCGAGCTGCACGGCGAGCTCCGCCATGGGGATGTTGCAGCTGAGGCGCAGGGCGTCGGCGAGGGTCACCGTCTCGCCCGGGCCGCACGCGCCGCCGCCGGCGTTGCTGATCGAGGTCGAGGTGCCGGGAAGCGTGTAGCTGGCGACATTCGGCAGTGTCGACTGGAGGGTCCAGTCGCCCGAGGCGAGAGCCGCGGAGGCGACGACGAGCTTGAACGTGGATCCCGGCGGGTTCATCTTGCCGGCGATGGCGCGGTTCGACATCGGCTGCAGCGCATTGTTGATGAGGTCGTTGTACGACGCCTGCACTGCGGCGAGGTCGTGCGAGGCGAGCAGGTTGGTGTCGTAGCCGGGCGTCGAGACCATGGCGAGGATGCGGCCGGTCTTCGGCTCGATCGCCACGACGGCGCCCTGCAGGTCGCCGAGCGCGTCGTACGCGACCTTCTGCACGTTCGCGTCGACCGAGAGCACCACGTTGGAGCCCTGCGGGGGCTGCCCGGTGAAGATCTGCTCGACGCGGGAGAAGAACTGGCCGCCGCCGGTTCCGGAGAGCTCGCGATTCATGGCCTGCTCGATGCCGGTCGCCGACCCCAGCGCCGCGTTGATGTATCCCGTCACCGGCGACCACATGTCGGCATCCGTGTAACTGCGCTGCCAGCTGTAGACGTCGCCGCTCGGGCTGGAGGAGGCGATCGCCGCGCCGCTGGCGATGATCGAGCCCCGCTGGATCTCGTACGAGTCGTAGAGCGCGCGGCGGTTCTCGCCGTTCTCGGCCAGCGTCGATGCCTGGAACACCTGGATGACGCTGGTCGAACCGAACAGCACGAGGAACATGGCCAGCATCACGAAGCTGAGCCGGCGGACTTCGCGGGTCATCCGATCACCACCCTGGGCTGATTGCGCACCGCATCCGAGATGCGCAGGATGAGCGCGACGATGATCCAGTTGGCCACGAGGGAGGAACCGCCGGCGGCGAGGAACGGGGTCGTCAGGCCGGTGAGCGGGATGACGCGTGTCACACCGCCGACCATGATGAACACCTGCAGGGCGATCGTGAACGACAGGCCCGTCGCGAGGAGCTTGCCGAAGTCGTCCTGCCCGGCGACCCCGACGCGGAGTCCCCGGCTCGTGAAGACCATGTACAGACAGAGGATCGCGAAGACGCCGATGAGTCCGATCTCTTCGCCGAGGCTCGGGAAGATGTAGTCGCTCTGCGCCAGCGGCGTGATCGAGGGGCGGCCCTGTCCGAGGCCGGTGCCGAGAAGGCCGCCGTGCGCCAGACCGAAGATCCCCTGCACGAGCTGGTAGCTGCCGCCCGTGCGGTCGATGATGTCGGGGTTGAAGGCGTCGAGCCAGTTGGCGAAGCGCCATCCCACGTAGGTCAGCACCTGCGATGCGGCGACGGCGCCCGCGACGGCGAGCCCCACGCCCAGCAGCACCCAGCCGGTCTTGCCGGTGGCGACGTAGAGCATCGCGACGAACATGCCGAAGATCAGCAGGCCCGTGCCGAGGTCGCGCTGGAGCACGATGATGCCGAGCGAGATCAGCCAGACGACCAGGATGGGACCCAGGTCGCGGGCGCGCGGCCAGGTGATGCCGAGGAACTTCTTGCCGACGGATGTGAGGCTCTCGCGCGTGCGCACCAGATAGCCGGCGAAGAAGATCGCCAATGCGAGCTTGGCCAGCTCACCCGGCTGGAACGAGAAGAATCCGAGTCTGACCCAGACGTCGGCGTTCTGGTTGGTGCCCAGGCCCGGAACGAAGGGCAGGAGCAGGAGCGCGACGCCGATGAAGCCGGACACGTAGGTGTAGCGGAACAGCACGCGGTAGTTCCGCAGCAGGAGCACGACGGCGATCGCCGCGGCGATCGCGATCGCCGCCCAGACGATCTGACGCGTGGAGGCGGCGGCCCACCCCTCGCTGTCGATCTCGATGTCGATGCGGTAGATCATCGCGAGGCCGAGTCCCGTCAACACGGTCGCGATCGGGACCACGAACGGATCGGCGTCGTGAGCGACGAAGCGCAGCACGATGTGCAGGGCGAGGGCGAGCACGCCGAGCCCGCCGGAGTAGTACAGGAAGCTCGGGTCGATCGCCCCCTTCGCCCCCAGCTGCACGAGTGCGACGGCTGCGCCGTTGATCGCCAGGGCGAACAGCAGCAGTCCGAGCTCGCGGTTGCGCTGCTTCTGCGGCATGCGGATGCGGCGCAGCGCACGCAGGACGGAGGTGTCGGTCGCGGGGGCTTCGGCGGTCATCACTGCCCCTCTGCCGGTCGGAGTCGGTCGACGATCAACTGGGCGTCCGCGAGGGAACGCGCCGAGATGGTGGATTCCACGCTCTGCCGGTCGAACGGGCTGAGATCCGCCAGGGCGATGTCGGTGTCCTCGTAGACGCTCGACAGCGAGATCGGTCCGATGCCCTGCTGCACGCCCTGGTAGATCACGACGGAGTCGTCGTCGGCGCCGACGTAGTAGCGCGTCTGCGTCCAGCTGTAGCCCGCGAACGCGGCACCGGCGAGGGCGGCGAGCACGAGCAGCAGCCCGACGAGCCAGCCGATGCGGCGGCGGCGCGCGCGGCGGCGGTCCTCCTCGATGAGCTCCTCGAGGAACTCCGGCGCCGGCTCGAAGTGGGTGGGTTCGTTCGCCGCCTGGCGTCCCGGATGCAGCCATGACGAGCGGCCCGGGCGGGCGGCGGGGACGACGACGCCGGTCGGGTTCGAGGCAGAGCCGACGATGGTGGGCGTTCCCGAGAAGACCGGATGGTGGCCCCCGATGTCGACGATGACGACCGTCACGTTGTCGGGAGCCCCCGCATCCAACGCCTGCTTCAGCAGGAGATCCGCGGTGCGGGCGGGCGCCTGCCCCGCGGCGAGGGCCTTCTGCGTGTGGGCGTCGTCGACCACGCCGGACAGGCCGTCCGAGCACAGCAGCCACCGGTCGCCCGGACGCGTCGGCATGATGAACGTGTCGATCTCGGGGTCGGGATCCATGTCGCCGAGCACGCGCATGAGCACCGAGCGTCGGGGGTGGTAGCGCGCCTCTTCCGGCGTGATGCGACCGGAGTCGACGAGGCGCTGGACGAACGTGTGGTCCGTGGTGATCTGCGTCATCGCGCCGTCGCGGAACAGGTAGATGCGGGAGTCGCCGATGTGGGCGATGACGGCGTAGTCGTCGACCATCAGCAGCGCGCTGACCGTCGTGCCCATACCGGCGAGGGCGGGCCGCACGCGCACCGTGTCGATGATGTCGCCGGCGGTGTCGGTCACCGCCTGCTGCAGGGCGCGTTCGGCATCGACGGTCGAGGCGAAGGGGCGATCGAGCTGGGCGATGCGCGCGATGGCAAGGCTGGAGGCGACGTCACCGCCGGCGTGCCCGCCCATGCCGTCCGCCACCACGAACAGGTTGGAACCCGAGTACCCGGAGTCCTGATTGTTCGAGCGCACCTTTCCGGTGTGCGAGAGTGCGGCGCTCGAGCCCTGGAAGACCATCTCGACGGATCAGCCCTGGAGCTCGAAGGTCGTCGCGCCGACCTTGATCGGGGCGCCCACCAGGACCGGCACGGGGCTCGCGACGCGCTCGCCGTCGTGCCAGGTTCCGTTCGTGGAGTCGAGGTCCTGGATCATCCACTGGTCGCCCCAGAGCATGAGACGCGCGTGGTGGCTCGAGGTGTAGTCGTCGCGGATGACGAGCCCCGACTCGCTCGATCGGCCGATCGTCAGGGGCTCGGTGCCGAGCGGCAACTCGAGGCCCGCCTTCGGTCCGCTCGTGATGACGATGCGGGACACCGCCTCGGTCGTCGCCTTCTGGCCCTTCGAGGACTTTCGCGGAGAGGCCTTCGGAGCGACGGGCGCGGTGGCGGCCGCAGCGGGCGCGGCAGCCGCGGCGGCGGCCTGCTCGGGCATCTTGCGCACGCGCACGCCGAAGAGGTCGGCGCGTAGCGAGTACACGACCGCGAAGACGAAGAACCACAGCAGCAGCAGGAAGCCGATCTGCAGCAGCAGAAGCGGAAGCTCGTTCATCAGGCCTTCCCCCAGCGGTCGATGTCGTCGAGCGAGAAGGCACGCGTCGCGTCGTCGTCGACGGGCGCCGCACGGCCCCCCGTGGCCTGGGCGACGATGCGGAAGACGATGTCGGTGCGTCCGATGGAGACGGTCGCGTCGGGAGGCAGCGGCGCCTCGTCGATCTTCCGGCCGTTGAGCTTCGTGCCGTTCGTCGAGCCGAGGTCGCGCACCATCGCCCGCTCGCCGTCCCAGAGGATCTCGACGTGCTTGCGGCTCGTGCCCGAGTCGGAGATCGTGATGTCGGCATCGCTGCCGCGGCCGATGACGGTGCGGGATGCGCTGAGCGGATGCCGCTTGCCGGCGATGTCGAGCACGGCGCTCCAGGCGACCCGACCCGCGGCGGTCGAGGATTCGACGCGCACCTGACCGGTCGACAGGGTCGCGCTGCTCGACAGCGAGATCGACAGGGGGCCGGCGAAGGTGTAGCCCTGGGCGTGGGCGTGCTTGGTGACGAGCGCGTCGAGCTCGTCGGTGAGCGAGGAGCCGAGCGCCCGCATCCGCTCGTAGTCCGCCGGCGCCAGCTGCACCGTGAGGGTGTTGGGTGCCAGGATGCGCTCGCGCGAGACGACGGCGGCCTTCGTGTCGAGCTCGCTGCGCAGGGCTGAGGCGATGTCGACCGGCTGGACACCGCTGCGGAAGGTCTTGGCGAACGCGCCGTTCACGGCGCGCTCGAGACCTCTCTCGAAGCTGTCAAGTAGTCCCACGCGACTCCTCAGGCGGCTGGACGGGTGGCACCATCGTAGTTGTACGGGCTGAACAGGCCGTGCAGGACTTCCGCAGGAGGGCTGCACGGCCGACTTCTCGGGTCGTGATCGGGCGTGATACGATCGGTAGGTTGGGTTCGCACATCTCTGATGAGCGACTCGCGCGAGTGGCGGAATAGGCAGACGCGCTGGCTTCAGGTGCCAGTGCCCGAAAGGGCGTGGGGGTTCAACTCCCCCCTCGCGCACAGACAGAACCGGTCGGGATTCATCCCGGCCGGTTCTTGCGTTCACGGGCGCGTTCCGCCGCAGAGTCGCGCGCTGAAGCGCCGCCTCCGGGCCTGAGCAACGCTTCCCGGCTCCTGCGGCCTGCCGCTCTGTCGCCCGCTGCGCCATGCGCAGGCTCGTCGAAACGCTGATTGACAAGCGGCGCCGGACGCTTTAGCTTTCTCCATGTACAGGGTTGTTCATAGACAAAGGAGTCGACAGCGATGAAGATCGCAGTCGTCGGCAGCTACGGCGCCGGCTTGACCATGCGGGTCCCGAAGGCTCCCGGACCGGGCGAGACACTGTCCGGCGGCGAGTACGACGAGGGGCCCGGCGGTAAGGGATCCAACCAGGCGATCGGCGCCGCCCGCCTGGGTGCGGATGTGGCGCTGCTCACGGCTGTGGGCCGAGACGCATTCGGTGACGCGGCCCGCCGACTGTGGGCCGCGGAGGGCGTCGACGACGCCCACGTCCTGACCGGGACGCGTCCGACGATGGTCGGATTCATCCTCGTCGAGCCTTCGGGGGAGAACCGCATCACGATCGCCCCCGGCGCGCTCGACGAACTCGACGGGGTCGCGGTGCGCGGCTTCGCGGAAGAGATCGCCGCGGCCGACGTGCTCGTGGTCTCCATGGAGATTCCCGAGGCGGCGGTGCTCGAGGCGTTGCGCATCGGTCGCGAGCGGGGCACGCGCACACTGCTGAATCCGGCACCCGCCCGTGCGATCCCTGAAGACATCTGGTCGACGATCGACGTCATCACCCCGAACCAGACGGAGGCGCCCGTTCTTCTCGGGCTTGCGCCCGGTCATGGCCTCAGCGACGAAGAGCTCGTCTCGCGGCTGCGAGAGCGCACGGGCGGCGCCGTGATCCTCACGCGCGGGGGGCAGGGCGCGCTGCTCGCCGACGAGCACGGACTTCAGGAGATCGCACCGGTCGACGCCGCGAAGATCATCGACACGACCGGCGCCGGCGATGCCTTCACCGCGGCTCTCGCCGTGGGTCTCGCCGAAGGCGCGTCGCTCGCGGATGCGGCGCGCTTCGCAGCGCACGCCGGAGCCCACGCCGTCACGATCGCGGGCGTCATCCCGGCACTGCCGACACGTGAGCGACTCCCCCAGCTGACCACCGTCCCGATTGGAAGCCCGTCATGACCGCCATCGCTGCACCGACGCAGTCCACCCGGTTCAATCCTCGCAAGCTCCTGCACGCTCGAGAGGCCGGCGTGTTCGCGGCGCTCGTGCTGCTCTTCATCCTCGGCGTCGTCCTGCAGCCGAACTTCGCCCAGAGCGGCAATCTGCTCTCGGTCGGCCAGCAGATCTCGCAGATCGGCATCATGGCGATCGGAGCCACGTTCGTCATCATCAACGGTGAGATCGACCTCTCCGTCGGCTCCATCTACGCGCTCTCCGCGATCACCACGGGAATGGCCATCACGGCGGGCACGCCCTGGCCTCTCGCCATTCTCATCGGCCTCGCCGTCGCCATCGTGGCCGGTCTGCTCAACGGACTCGCCGTCGTGCTGCTGGGCGTGCCCAGCTTCATCGTCACCCTCGGCAGCCTGAGCGTCTTCCGCGGGGTGACCCTGCTCATCTCGGACGGCGCGCCGATCTCGCTCTCGAGCGACCAGGCGGGCGTCGCGGAGTTCACGCTGATCGGTCAGGGCCGACTGTTCGGCGTCGTCCCGATGCAGCTGATCATCTTCGCCGTGATCGCCGCCGCGGGCATCGTCCTGCTCTCACGGTCGCGTCTCGGTTTCAACACCTATGCGGTCGGCGGCAATCAGGAGGCCGCGCGCCTCGTGGGCATCAACGTCAAGCGGGTCAAGCTGACGGCCTTCGTCCTGTCGGGACTCACCGCAGGCGTCTCCGGCGTGCTGGGGTTGTCCTTCCTGTCCTACGTGCAGGGTGTCACCGGGACCGGCCTCGAGCTGACCGTCATCTCGGCCGTCATCATCGGCGGGGCCGCGCTCTTCGGTGGCTCGGGCACCATGTGGGGCACCATCATCGGCGTCGTCTTCATCGGCCTGCTGCAGAACATCCTGAACATCAACGGGATCTCGTCGTTCTGGCAGACCGTCGTCACCGGCCTCGTCATCGTCGCCGCCGTCGCCGCCGACACCTGGCAGCGGCGCCGCAAGACGAAGGCCTGAGCCCGACCTCTCTTTCCCCATCCCCACCCGCGGACACCAACAAAGGAGTATCGATGTCCCTCTCACGTATCGCCCGGCGACTGCTCGCCACTGCGGCCGTGGCCGCGTCGGCGGCGCTGGCCCTCAGCGGTTGCGGCGCCATCACCACCGGAACCGAGTCCTCGTCGTCATCGGGCGGCTTCCAGCTGGCCGAGTACATCCAGAAGCGCATCGACGATGGCGAGCCGTTGCGGATCAAGCTGAGCTACCACGACCCGTCTCTGGCTTTCGCGACCCCCATCTCGGCCGGGATGGAACGGGCAGGCCAAGAGTTCGGCGCGGATGTCCAGCTCATCGGCCCGACCGGAGGCGACGCGGCGAAGCAGGTCTCCGAACTGCAGACCCTCATCCAGCAGCAGTCCGTCGATGCGCTCGCGGTCTCGAGTTCGTCCAGCGACGCACTGAAGCCCGTCATCGCGCAGGCCTACGACGCGGGCATCCCGATCATCTCTTTCAACACGGACAACCCGGGTTCCAAGCAGATGGGCTTCGTCGGACAGGATCTGGCCGCATCCGGCCAGTCCGAGTCCGAAGAACTCCTCTCGGTCCTCGGCGAAGGGGCCACGGGCAAAGTCGTGGTCTTCTCACTCGACACCGGCGCCGGCTGGTCGAACGACCGCTTCAGCGGGTTCGAGAAGGGGCTGGAGGGCTCTGGACTGGAGATCGTCGGGCCGGTGAACGTGGGCAACGAGCCGAATGCGGCCTACAACACGGTCGAGTCGACGATGGCCGGCCAGTCGGACGCGATCGCGATCGCGGGCCTCGACTGCTGCAGCACCACCGCCGCCGCGAAGTGGGTCCAGCAGACGGGCAACACCGGGAAGATCACCATGGTCGGATTCGACCTGCTGCCGCAGACGGCCGACTTCGTGAAGAACGGGGTCGTCTCGTTCACGATCAGCCAGAACCCGCAGGAACAGGGATATCAGGCCGTCAAGGTTCTGTACGACTTCCTCACGAAGGGCACCGAGATCACCGGTGTCGACACGGGCGCGCAGTTCATCACGCTCGAGAACCTCGACGAGGCCACGGTGGAGGGCTGATGAGCACGCTTCCTCCGCTCGCCGTCCGCATCGAGCACCTCAGCCGGAAGTTCGGTCCGGTCGTGGCGCTTCAGGACGTGAGCTTCGACATCACAGAGGGCGAGGTGACGGCCTTGCTCGGCGAGAACGGCGCGGGCAAGTCCACCCTCCTCAAGATCCTCGCGGGGCTGCAGCCGCCGAGCGGGGGAAGCATCACCGTCTTCGGTGAGACCGTCACGACGTTCGAGCCCGCCGACATGCTCACCGCGCACGGGATCGCGATCGTTCCCCAGGAACTGTCCCTGCTTCCCGACCGTTCGGTGGCCGAGAACATCCTCGCGGGCATCGAACCGGGAAACCGTCTCTTCCCCTCCCGGCGACGGATGCTCGCCCGTGCGACGGCGCTGCTGGCGGAACTCGATCTCCGTCTCGATCCGACGACTCCTGTGCGGTCGTTGGATCTCGCCACCCAGCAACTCGTCGTCGTCGCCCGATCGATCGCCCGAGAGTGCCGCGTGCTCATCCTGGACGAGCCGACGGCGATGCTCACACCGGCCGAGTCCGACCGACTGTTCGCGCTGATGCAGACACTCAAGGCGCAGGGCACCACGATGGTCTACGTCTCGCATCGGATGCCGGAGGTCTTCCGACTCGCCGACCGCATCGAGGTGCTCCGCGACGGTCGGCACGTCGCCTCATGGCGCCGGGAAGAGGTGACTCCCGACCAGGCGGTGGCGGCCATGGTCGGGCGCGAGCTCGGTCAGTTCGCATCACGTGCGCAGCAGCGGCCGGCGCTGGCCGCGGGGGCCGCACCGGCACTCTCGGTGCGTTCCCTCACCGGTAAGCGACACACGGGGGTGGACCTCGATGTGAGACCGGGCGAGATCGTCGGCGTCGCGGGACTGCCCGACAGCGGTCGCGTCGAGATGCTGCACCATCTGTTCGGCAGCGACAAGGGCGACGACGGGAGCGTCGAGCTGCTCGGCGAGCCCTACGCGAAGCGGGACCCCATCACCAGCGTGCACCGTCGGTTGGGGTTCGTTCCCGGAGAGCGCAGGGCGCAGGGCCTGCTGACCACGATGAGTGTCGCCGAGAACATCGCGGTGCTCACCGTGAAGGCGCTGAGTCGGGCGGGCCTCGTGCGTCGAGGCGCGCTGGACCGGGGCGCGCGCACGCTGGCGGAGGGTCTTCGCGTCAAGACCGCCACGATGGATCAGCCCATCACGAACCTCTCGGGGGGCAACCAGCAGAAGGCCATGCTCGCGCGGTGGATCGCGATCGATCCCGCTGTGCTCATCCTCGACGAGCCGACTCGTGGCGTCGACGTCGGAGCCAAAGCCGAGATCTACGAGCAGCTGTTCGCCCTCGCCGACCGTGGCGTGGCCATCCTCTGCTCCTCGTCCGATCTGCCGGAGCTGCTCACCATCACGGATCGCATCGTGGTGATGGCCGAGGGGCGCGTCGTGGACGTCGTCGACTCCGCCACGGCGACCGAGGAGTCGATCATGAGCGCCGCCACCGGAGCAGGCGCCGCCGCGTGAACCGCTCCACGCCCACACCCCACAGACAGGAGACATCATGAAGCGACACGGCATCCTCAACGCCGAGCTCAGCGGTGCGCTGGCGACGCTCGGCCACACCGATCTCGTCCTCGTCGTCGACGCCGGCTTCCCGATCCCGCGCGACGCCCACCGCATCGATCTCGCCATCGCCGAGAATCTGCCGGATCTGCGCACCGTCCTCGAGCTCATCTCGCGCGAGATCGTGGTCGAAGGCGTGGTGCGCGCGCAGGACGTGACGACGAACAATCCCCGACTCGACGAGTGGCTGCACGGCACGTTCGCCGACGCGGAGTTCACCACCCGTTCGCACGCCGACATGCTCGGCGAGCTCGCCTCTCAGGCCAAGGTCATCGTGCGCACGGGAGCGTTCGAGCCCTGGGGCAACATCGGTCTCTTCTGCGGAGTCGATGTCCCCCGCTGGTTCGGCGGTGACGGCGTCATCGCCCCGGACTACTACGCATCCAAGCTCTGAGCGCCAGCTCGTCTCGATCCGCCAACAGAAAGAAGAAGAAAGTGTCCGACATCGCGACGTCCCCGTCCACCCGGCTGAAGCCCGCTGAGCTCGCGCCGTACATCCAGCACACCAAGATCGAGCTCGGCACCACGCGCGAGGAGATGATCGCCCACGCGCGAGAGACCGTCGAGTACGGCTTCAACGCAGCGATGGTGCCCGCATCCTGGGTGCCGGTGGTCGCCGCCGAGCTCGCCGGAACGGGCATCGGCATCGCGTCCGCGCTCGACTTCCCCACCGTCGGCGTGATGACCAGCGCCGGAAAGGCCGCCGAGGCGGCCGAGATCGCTCGCCTCGGGGCGACGCAGCTCGACATCGGCGTACAGATCGGCTGGCTCAAGAGCGGCATGTACGACGCCTTCCGAGAGGACATCGCGGGCGTCGTGCGCGCGGCGGGCATCCCCGTCAAAGTGATGCTCGAGCTTCCGCTGCTCACGGACGCGGAGAAGGAGGCCGCGGTCGAACTGGCGCAGGAGGCCGGGGTCGCGTTCCTCAAGAATGCCTCCAGCGGCGCGATCGAGACGGCCAACGCCGCCAGCGTCCGCTATCTCGTCGAGCGGGCCCGCGACGGCGTGCAGGTGAAGGCCTCCGGCTCGATCAAGAGTTATCCGCAGGCGTTGACCCTCCTGGACGCGGGTGCGGTGCTCATGGGCACGAGTGCGGGCATCCAGATCGTGACCGACACCGGTGACGAGTCCACCGTCAGCTACTGATGTCCCGGGGCTGTGGGGGCGGCGTGAGCCGTGCCCACAGCCCCGCACCGGATTCGCAGCGGATGCGGGACGATAGACGAAAGGTCAGGGGGAGCAATGAGCAGCGAGAAGGCGGCAGCCGGGATCGACAGAGACGCTCCAGTGGCGATTCACTCGCAGATCTCCGAGCGCATCCGCAATCGCGTCGCCACCGGCGAATGGCCCGCTCACTACCGACTCAAGAGCGAGCCCGAGCTCGCCGCAGAACTGGGCGTGAGTCGTGGCACACTGCGGCGGGCTCTGACGACGCTGATCGAGGAGGGACTTCTGCGTCAGGTGCGGGGCCGCGGCACCTTCGTGACGTCCACGACCTTCGAGCCCGCCATCGCCCAGCGTCTCAGCACCCTGTCGGAGGACTTCGCCCACCAGGGGGTCGTGTTCGACACCGAGGTACGAAGCGCCGAGGCCATCGAGCCGCCACGGCCGGTCGCGGCCCTGCTGGACGTGCCCGCGGGCGGCCAGGTGCTGCGGCTGTCGCGTCTGCGCTCCACCGACGGGGATCCCGTCACCCTTCTCACGAACTACGTGAGGCTGGATCTCACACCGGGCATCCTCGAGACCGACTTCTCGCGGGAGAGCCTTTTCGGAACCCTCGAGGGCAAGTTCGGGATGAAGATCGGCACCGCGCGTCGCACGTTCAGCGCCGAAGCCGCGACCGAGGAGATCGCCGACGCCCTGCGCTTGAGGGTCGGCGAACCGGTGCAGTACATGCAGCAGGTGACCTACCTCGCCGATGGGCGACCGATCGAGTTCTCGGATGTCTGGATCCACAGCGGACGCCTCCAGGTGACGTCGCTGCTGTCCCGACGCTGAGCGCTCGACGCTCCCGTCAGGATGCGTTCTGGCGGCAGCGAAGCGGTACCTCGAGCTCGACGACGTCTCCGATCAGGGGCGGAAGGCCCTCGGCCATCTCGATCTCGTCGCCGACCAGCGCAGCGATCGCGGCGTGGAGTGCGGCGGGCACGTCCTCGGCGCGGGTCGCCTCGAGTTCGACCTCGCGGCGAGCGACGGCGTCACCGTCGCCGTTGATGAAGCGCAGCGTCGCCCGCCAGGCGGCTCCCGTGGCTGGTGGTGCGCTCAGGCGCGCACGGATGTAGCCGGTTTCCTCCACGATGTCCCCCTGATGTCGTGAGAGTGCTTTGCTCTTCTTTCCTACACCGCCGACGTTTCGCGCAGCAGCGGCGGTACCTGGCAGTGAGCTGGGTGTCCGTGCATGTCGTGGCGGCTCGTCCCCCTCCGCCCGTTCAACCGATCGACGACGGCGCCGAGGCGTCGAGACGATTGCGCACGCCCCACAGGGCGAGCTGAGTGCGATCCTGCGTCCCGGTCTTGCGCATGGCGGACTGGAGGTGCGAGCGCACCGTGTGCACCGAGAGGTGCAGGTGCGCGGCGATGGCGTCGCTGCCCGTGACACCGATCGCCAGAGCCGCGACCACGCGCCTCTCGGCGGGCGAGAGCGACTGAAGCGCATCCGCATCCGCGGCGGCGGGGCGGCGGCGCACGAGCTCCTTGAGGATGGATGCGGTGACGCGCGACGACACGAGCGCCTCGCCGCGCGCGGCGGCGAGGACGGCCGGTACGAGCTGATCTGAGTCGTGGCTCTTCAGGAGGTATCCGACTGCACCGGAGTCCAGCGCTTCCAGGACGAGCTGGTCGACCGCGAAGCTCGTCATCACGATGATCGCCGGCGTCGCCCCGTGCGCTTCACGGCGCAGGATGCGGGTGGCCTCCAACCCGTTCATCGCGGGCATCTGCAGGTCCATCAGCACGACGTCGGCGCGCTCCGATCTCGCGAGGGCGACCGCATCCTCTCCCGTCGCCACTTCGCCGATGACGTGGATCTGAGCGATCTGCTCGAGCTGGAGCCGGAGACCTCGCCGGACTGCGCGGTTGTCGTCCGCGATGAGCACGCGGATGGGCTGCCGATCGGTGTCCACGTCAGACCCCGGCCAACGCGACGGGCAGGCGGGTGTGCACGCGCCAGCCTCCGTCCGGGGTCGGTGACGCCGTGAGAGAGCCGCCGAGCAGCTCGGCGCGGTCGCCCAGCGTCGTGAGTCCCCATCCCAGCCCGATACCCGGGTGGCGCTCGGCGTCGTCCGGGCCGGGAGCGTTCGTGACGGTGACCTCCAGCGCCCGCTCGGACAGCCTCACCGCCACATCGACGCGCGCACCGGGGGCATACTTGGCCGCGTTCGTGAGGGACTCGGCGATGACGCGGTACGCCGTCGTGGAGACGACGGCCGGCAGATCGTCGGGGCTCGCTGTGCTGATGAGCCGCACATCTGCACCGCGCGCCCGCCAGAACTCGACGAGTTCCGTGGTCTGACGGAGGTCCCGGGTGACTTCGACCGGCTCGGAGTCCACCGCTCGCAGATCCTGCAGCGCGCTGGACAGGCTCGCCGCAGCGAACCGTCCCTCGGCGCGGACATCCGCGACCAGCTCGAGCGCATCGGCGGGATGCGCCGGCGCCATCTTCAGCGCAGCATCGGCGAGGGTGATGAGTCCCGCCAGATGTTGCCCGGCCACGTCGTGGAGCTCCTGGGCGATGCGCGCGCGTTCGGCAGCCCTCGCCTGCTCGATGCGCTCCTCGTGTTCGCGTTCGACGGCCTCGGCACCGCGGCGAGTCCGCTCCGCGCGCGAGACCACGACGTGCCACCAGATGCCGAGGGCGGCGGCCGAGAAGGCGAGCAGGGCGAAGCGGGTGATCTCCGCGATGAGAAAGGCGACGATGTGCGCGGGGTTCTCCCCGAGCGTCATCGTCCAGCCCACCCACACGAGCGCGACCGCCGAGGTGACCAGCGCCGCCCATCCGAGAGCGAGAGCCGGCGTCGCACGCGCGGCCACGAGGAAGAGCGCCAGCACGATCACCAGTTGCATGGCGGCGAGCCACGTCGGGGCGTCGGTGACGAACAGCAGCGCCACGTAGACGGCGATCGTCGCCGTGAGAGCCAGGACCGGCCGCCGGGCGCTGAGCGCGAGGCCAGCCGACTGGAGCATGCACCCGAGTGTGAGTGTCGTGATCATGACGGCGGGGCTCAGCGGAAGCGTCCAGGCCATGCCGATGTCGACGAGAGCGGAGAGGGGCGTGACCAGCACCTGCGCCAGCGTCGCAACGCACATGATGGCCGCGAAGATCACACTCGTGCGCCGGCGATCGAGGAGGGCGAACGGTCCGGAGGACGCGACCGACGCGTCGGCGACGGATGGGGGGACTGGTCGCATCCGGTGCCGGCCTTCTCGTCTCGTCGGGATGGGGCTTCTCCGCCGCCGATCCTATGGTGGACCGTCGCCGCGGTGCGGCGTCGGGATCCGACCGCAGGACGAGGGCATTTCATCCATACGGATGATGACGGCCCGCATCCGATCGGGTTGTCTGGAACCGTTGCCGCGGATGCGGCGGTGTCCCTTTGGGGGGAGAGCTCGTCATCACGCCGCGTCGGGCGGTCGTGACGGGATCGCTGACACCGCTGCTCGCGGCCTCGGTGGGCGCCGCTCGGGTGGCGGCGCCCACCACACCTCGCGCGCCGCATCCGATACTGGAGACAGCGACGCGGAGGATGGGCACATGCAGGAGTCAGCGCACACGGCGGAACTCGGATTCGGTCTCGCGGCCGTGGGACGTCCCGCCTACATCACGAGCGATCGCGAACACGATCTCGGAACCCCCGCGGCCCGCTCGGTCGCCGCTCTTCGGAGCCGGGTCCACGCGCTCCTGGACACCGCGTGGGCTCTCGGCATCCGCTACCTGGATGCGGCGCGCTCCTACGGCCTGGCCGAGGAGTTCCTCGGCTCCTGGCTCGCTGCGCACCCCGAGCGCCGCGCGTCGTTGACGATCGGCTCCAAGTGGGGTTATGAGTACGTCGGCGGCTGGGATCCCGCGGCCGGGGTCCATGAGCGCAAGGAGCACACGCTCACGATGCTCGACCGGCAGTGGCCCGAGACGCTCGCCGCCCTCGGCGGCCGACCGGACTTCTATCTCGTCCACTCCGTGACGCCTGACTCCCCCGCCCTCGCCGACGCGGCGCTGCGGGAGCGGATCGGCGAGATCCGGGACGCCGGAGTCCGGGTGGGCATCTCGACGAGCGGGCCACGCCAGGCCGAGGTCATCGACCGGGCGCGAGCGGAGCACGGCGACCTCTTCTCCGTCGTGCAGTCCACGTGGAACGTGTTCGAGCCCTCGGCGGGCCCCGCTCTCGCACGGGCGCACGATGCGGGGTGGACCGTCGTTCTGAAGGAGGTGCTGGCCAACGGCTGGCTGAGCGACTCCCACGCGCCGACGGTGGTGAGGGATGCGGCGCGCACCGCCTCCCTCACCGTCGACGAGTACGCATTCGCGGTGGCTCGTCGTCAGGAGTGGGCCGACATCGTGCTCAGCGGCGCCGCCACCGACGACCAGCTGCGTCGCGGAGCCGAGCGCAGCGCGCCGGCGGGCGCACTGCCGACGCCGTCGTTCGCCGTCGATCCGGACAGCTACTGGCAGCGGCGGTCCGCCCTCGACTGGGCCTGACGGCCCTCGCAGAAGAACCTGAGTGTTGCTTATGCGATGGCACTGATTTGTCCCCCATATGGGGGACAGGGGTACTCTGAGTGCACGAGCCCTTCACCTCCCCCAATCGAAGGGCTCCACGGCCCCCTCCGCTCCCCCCAGCAGGAGGGGGCCTTTCTCATTGGCTCCGTCGACGGTGGTACGAGCGCAGGATCGCATCGCCT
The DNA here is from genome assembly GCF_021398715.1 of Microbacterium binotii. NCBI lineage: Bacteria > Bacillati > Actinomycetota > Actinomycetes > Micrococcales > Microbacteriaceae > Microbacterium > Microbacterium binotii. Next base: position 50,272 of record NZ_CP090347.1, read on the forward strand.
CGCGCGGCGTTGCGGCTGACGAGGGCGCCCCGAAGGGCGTCCCCGGCTCGGCGCCCCGTGTCGGAGGTCACGTCGATGAACGCCCAGCCCTGCAGATTCCGCTCGAGGGTGAGTGACGTCTCGCGGATGAATCGGCCGAGCACGATGTTGCCGGTGGCCATCGAGAGCGTCCGGAAGAAAGCGGTCGATGCCTCGGTGTGCCCGGCTGTGCCGACGGGAGTGGCGAGCATGCGGTCGTATGCGGCGACGAGGAGGGCCAGCTGTTCGTCCGAGCACGTCGGCAATGCCGCACGCAGAGCCTCCGCCGTGAAGCCGACGATGAAGGCGCGGGTATCCGCGACGAGGCGTTCGGTGGGCACGGTGACGCGGGTGAACCGGTTCGCTGATATCTCCACGAGTCCGATGCGCTCCAGCCGCTGCAGCGCCTCGCGTACCGGTGTGCGCGAGATGCCGAAGCGTTCGGCCAGCTCCACGTCGCGCAGGGACTGTCCGGGGGCGAGCTTTCCGTCGCGGATGGCGCGACCGAGCAGCTCGAAGACCTCGTCTCCGAGCATCCGGCGACGGCGCGGCGGCCGCGATGTCGGGTGGTCGGCCATGGCGCGACCAGTCTACGGCGCGGCCCGCCGAACGACCGCGGAGTTTTGCCCTGTCGCCGGGGAATCTCTGTGGCGATTCGGCGGCGACACAGTAGAGTGATCGCTGTCGCGCTCCGCGCGACGTATCCGGGGGGATCCGTCGACGCCCGGGCCTATGAGCTCAGCTCGGCCCGGGCGTCGAATGGTTAACGGCCCGCGTCGCCCGTGCAACGATTTCGTCACCATCTGCAACTCTTCCCCACTGGCCACTCCGCGCCGCTACGGTGGGAGGTCACTGGCGCAGAGGGTGCCGGACGCACAAGAAGGCAAGGCATGAGCACGACGGGTACGGTCAAGTGGTTCAACTCCGAGAAGGGTTTCGGGTTCATCGCTCCCGATGAGGGGGGCGCGGACGTCTTCGCTCACTTCAGCGCGATCGACGGCAACGGATACCGCTCGCTCGAGGAGAACCAGCGGGTCGAGTTCGAGGTCGAGCAGGGCCCCAAGGGTCTGCAGGCAGCGAAGATCCGCGCTCTCTGAAGCGCGAATCGACAAGAGGGACGGGATGCCTGGCATCCCGTCCCTCTTGCGTTCGCGTCAGGAGGTTCCGCGGACGAGTTCGAGACCGGCGCCGGCGAACTGACGCAGCGTCGCCGTCGGCAGGAAGGCTCTCGTGAGCCCGAGGCCGATGCGGGTGAGGTCGCTCTCGTCGCGGTAGAGCAGGTACATGGTCTCGTACCGCGGGTGGAACTTCTCCTTGAACCGGTGCAGTGACTGGAAGCCGTAAACGGGCTCCAGTGCCTCGGCGAGCTTGCCGCTCAGCTCGGCGATGAGTCCCGCATCCGGCGGATAGTCGTGGGCGAGCGGCGCTCCCGACAGCGACATGATCTGCGCGCCCTCCTCGGAGAAGGCCTTGGCGGACGAGCCGATGAGGAACTCCATCACCGGGCCGAAGCCGCCCTCGCGCCGACGCATGAGATCCAGCGTCCAGCCGTGGATGCCGCCGCCCGGTGCGTAGACGGGGAGCCACGACAGGAACCCGTCGACATCGCCCGCGGGTGAGATCGCGAGCGCGAGACGTACCTCAGGGTCGGCGGCCTCGGTCAGGGTGCCGAGGGTGAAGCTCATCTCCGGGAGGCCCTTGTCGCCCACCCAGCTCTCGGAGATCGCGCGCAGTTGGGCGCGGATCCCCCACGGTTCGTCGGCGAGCCGCGTGAGTCGGAACGTCATCTCCTCGCGCCCCGCCCGGTTGAAGGACGTGCGGACGGCGTTCCAGGCCTTGCCGGTGAACTCGAGTCCGGGAAGGTCCACGATCGTGTCGTCGGCCACCACCAGGCTGCGCCAGCTCCCCGGCACCGCGTCACGGGTCCGTTCACTCGCGCTGAAGAAACAGGGAACGAGACCGGCGCGCTCGGCCGAGTCGATGAACGCCGATACGGCGGCGCGCGCGTCTGCCTCCGGGCCGATCGGATCGGCCAGCACCAGCGCGACGGAGGCGCGACTCTGGAACGCGACGATGCTCTCCGACACCCGGGCGTAGTGGTTGCCCTCCCAGGTCGTCATCCACGACAGCGTTCCCCCGCCGAAGCGGTGCAGCTGTTCGCGCAGTGCGGTCTGATCCGGCGCGGGCGGCTGCCCGATGCGGGTGCGCCGGCGCGCGCGGAAGGCGCCGCGCACCCAGACGAGGTAGATGAGAACGAGCAGCCAGAGCACGCCGGTCGCGAGCGAGAGCGAGGGATCGCCCGAGAGGACGTCGGCGGCTTCGGTCCAGCTCGTCAGGGCGATCAGGGCGACGAGGAGAGCGAACGACAGAAGATTGAGGCCCGTCAGCACGAGCCCGAGGATCCAGGCCCACCGACGGCCGCGTCGCAGCCCGTTGGCGATGAACGCGATCGCGACCACGTCGATCGCCACATCCCAGACCGAGCCCGAGCCGGGGGTGGTGGATCCGAAGGGGCCGTCCGTCGGGACCACGAAGACGATCATCTCGAGGACGGCGAGCACGATCAGCGCGAGGAAGGCGACGAGCCGCTGCTCCCGCACGGTCGTGCGCTGCGGGCGCAGCGAGCGGTCCACGAAGAGCACCAGGACCACCGCCAGCAGGTGCTCGATATCGTCGAGATTGCCCCAGAACAGCATCGTGACGAAGACGTAGCCCAGAAGCAGCAGCCAGACGCGCATGCGCCACGGCGCGCGAAGGAGGCCCACCGCCGCGGCGATGGCGGCGAACGCGCCGCCGGAGGGCCCGACATCCAGAGCACTCGCCTGCGTGAGCGCCCAGGGCCAGCCGGTCAGCGAGAGCGTCCAGACGAGAAGGGCCGCCGCCAGCACCGCGAACAGCTGGCCGATCGTGAAGTAGGCGAGCGCCACGCGAGTGCCGCGGCGGAACTCGAGGTACGCCATTCCCGCGAAGCTCGCCACCGCGAAGAGGTAGAGGCCAGGGTGGCCGACGATGAAGGTTCCGGTGACCGGTGTCCACCAGCGGCCGGCCTCGAGGGCGGGCCAACCGTAGGCCCACAGCTCCATGCCCGGGTTCCGATGGAAGGGGTGCCAGAGCGCGCCGGTGATGATCCCGGTCACCAGCAGTGCGGCGACCAGGACGAGAGTCGCGGGCATGCGGCGTGCGACCCGCATCGCGGCGCGGGGCCTCGGTCGGCTGGCGGCGTCGTCCGTCGTCATGCGCTCACGATAGCGACGCGAAGGGCTCAGGCGTCGGAGTCGACCAGCAGCAGCGCGTGGAGTTCGTCGGCGTTGTCGACGACGGCCTGGGCGCCCTCGGCCTCGTGCGGCCAGCTGAAGCCCCACCGCACGAAGATCACCGGTACGCCGTTGGCCGTCGCGCCGTCCACGTCATGGTGCCGGTCGCCGATCAGCACCGGGCGCGAAGTGTCGACCCCGGCAGCCTGCATCCGGCGCAGAGCCTCGGCGACGATGTCGGCCTTGGTCGCGAGCGTCTTCTCATCGGGCGTCGCGCCCGTGATGGCCGTCATGTGCTCCGCGAGGTCGAAGTGCAGCATGAGCGCCTGCACCTGGTTCTCGGGCTTCGAGCTGGCCGTGCCCTGGGGAACTCCCGCGGCGGCGAGGTCGTCGACGATCTGCTTGACCCCCGGGTACAGCTTGACGTCGGTCGTGTAGCCGTCGGCCTTGCCGAGCGCACGGTAGAACGTGACCGCATCCGTGGCACCCTCCGGCGTCATCCCGGCGTGGTGCTGGAAGGACTCGTACAGGGGAGGTCCGATCCAGTGCACCAGCTCGGCGCGCGTCGGCGCCGGGAGTCCGAAGTGCTCGAGCGTGATCGTGAGGCGGCGCAGGATCCCATCGGATGCGTCGACGAGCGTGCCATCGACGTCCCAGAGGATGCAGGAGAACGGGGATCCGACGGACATGGCTCCCACGCTATCGTGCGCCGGCGAGGGGTCAGCCCGTCCGGGCGGGTCGCAAGGGTGCGGCGCGTCTCAGAACAGCGTCGGCAGACCGCTGTCGATGCCCTTCATGGCCTCGTAGTCCAGCACGACGCAGTCGATGCCGCGGTCCGTCGCGAGGGTGCGTGCCTGCGGCGCGAACGCCTGCGCAGCGAGCACGCCGCGCACGGGCCGCAGGTGCGAGTCGCGGTTGAGCAGGTCGAGGTAGCGCGTGAGCTGCTCCACCGCGTCGATCCCCGCTCGCCGCTTGACCTCGACGGCGACGTGCAGCGCGCGCGGCGTCTCGTCCTCCAGGGCGACGACGGTGGCCGCATCCGGATCGCGCAGCATGAGATCCACAGGACCGATGGCGGTGGGGAACTCGCGGCGCACGAGGGTGAGGTGCTCGCCGATCACCCCCACCTGCTCGGCCAGTAGACGCTGCAGGTCGGCCTCCACGCCGTCCTTCTGCAGTCCCGGGTCGACGCCCAGCTCGTGGCTGGAGTCGTGGATCACCTCGTAGAGGCGCACGAGCAGCGCGTCGCCGGTCTTGGCGTGGGTGACGCGCCACTGCTCGATGACGCCGGCGCTCGCCGCATCCTCGTCGGGCTCCTCGACGGCCAGCGAGCACGGCGGGCTCATCCAGTTCAGGGGCTTGTAGGAGCCGCCGTCGGAGTGCACGAGGAGACTGCCGTCGCCCTTGTGGACGAGGAGGCGAGTCGCGAGGGGCAGGTGGGCGTTGAGGCGGCCGGTGTAGTCCACGGAGCAGCGGGCGATGACGAGACGCACCCGAAGAGCCTAGTTGCCGTCGAGGCCGTCTTCGACGTTCACAGCAGATCGAACAGGCCGAGCTCGGTCGCCGCCGCACGGGCGAGCAGGAAGCCGATGACGCCGAGGATCCACGATGTGGTCTCGCCGGCCGTGCGCGCGAACCATGCCGCGAGTCGCTCGAGGGGGCGCTCGATCAAGCGCGCCGCGACGACTCGCAGACCCAGCAGCACGAGCGCCGGCAGGATCATGACGAGGCAGTACGCGGCCAGGGCTCCCACCTGCACCGGGAGCGCGAGCGGCGACTCCGCGAGCAGCGTCATGCCGATCAGGTACGGGAGCATCGTCGCCAGCTCCACGATTCCCGCCGCGATCGCCACGGCGATGACGGTGCGCGCCGGCACCCCGTCGGCGACCAGCCGGTCGCGCCACCGGACGATGCGACCGGGGCCGGCGTCGGGGCGCTCCCGCATCCGCTTCTCGTTCGCGGGGATCATGAAGGCGGCGATCAGCAGCGCGGCGCCGACCACCAGGCGCACCACCGCCCCGGCCGTCGAGGAGAAGAAGTCGCCGACCACGTCGATGACGTTCATGAGCCCGAGCAGGAACAGCACCCCGACCGCGAGGTAGAAGAGCGAGATGGTCGAGAGGTAGAGCAGGTGGCGCCCGACGCGTACCTTGCCCGGCGCGATCATGAGCAGCAGCGGGATGACGAGGGTGCCGACGCTCAGTCCGTCGACGAGTGCGAGCACGAACAGGGTGAGCGGCAACGGGGCGCCGGGAATGAGGTCCACGCTCCGAGTCTTCGGCGGGGTCGCGATCCGCACATCGGGCGAAGGACGCACTCTCGCCCTGGCGCCTCCGTCCTTCGACGGATGCCGCAGGCGCATGCCTGTGCTTGCATGAAGGCATGGGCGAAGCAGAGGTCTGCCGGCTGCGCGACTGGGTGCGCCGGCACCGGGGACCCGCCGACGCGCTCACCTATCTGCTGATCGCGCTCGCCGCCGGCGCGCTCGGACTCACGGTGTCCGGCGCCATCGTGCCGAGCGTGTTCGCCGCCGCATCCCCGTGGTGGGCGTTGATCCCCGCGCTCGCCGCCGTGGCACTCGTCCTCGTGCGTGATCGGTGGCCGATCCCCGCGCTGATCGCCGCGGCGATCGTCATGGCCGTCGACGTCTTCGTGTTCGGCGGGCTGGTTCCCCTCATCGTCGCCGTCGACGTGCTGTACGTGGCCACCCGCGAGACGGGGCGGCGGCGGCGCCGCATCCTCGTGGGGACAGTGTCGGTCGTCGCGGTCATGTCGATCGCGGCCGGGTGGATCACCGGTGACGCGCGCGCCGCCTTCCTCGTCGCTCTGCAGCTCGGCGCGCTCGGCGGGCTGGGGTACTGGTACGGCACGGCGGTGGCGCAGTCGCGGGAGCTCGTCGCGCTGCACCGACGCCAGGCGGAGGACGCGCGACGCGAGGGTGCGCGGCAGCGGGACGCGGCGGTGCAGGGCGAACGCGACGCCATGGCGCGCGAGCTGCACGATGTCGTCGCCGGCCACGTCGCGGCGATGGCGATCCGTTCCGAGGCGGCGCTGTCGATGCCGCCGGATCCGGATGCCGATCGCGCTGCACTCCGGGCGGTGCGCGACTCGTCGCGAGAGGCGCACGACACGCTTCGCACGATGATCGCCGTGCTGCGCGACGGCGGCGCGCAGATCGTTGCGCCGGCGGGGGTCGCGTCGATCGACGACCTCGCTGAGGCAGCGCGCCGTTCGGGACTGGAGGTCTCGCTCGAGAACGACCTCGACGCCGATCTCAGCACGCCCGTGGACCAGGCCGTCGCGCGCATCGTGCAGGAGTCGCTGGCGAACTGCGTCCGTCACGCGCCCGGGGCCGAGGTCCGCATCCGTCTCGTCGAGGAGGCCGGGGAGGTGTCCGTGCGGGTGGACTCCCGCGGAGCATCTGCGCCGCCCGCTCGGCTCGTGGGGAACGGGTGGGGCATCGAGCTGCTCCGTGAACGCGCGAAGGCCCTGGGCGGACGGCTGGATGCCGGCCCCCGTGCCGATGGATGGCGCGTCGAGGCCCGCATCCCGGCGGCGGTGCAGGGATGAACCCGCCGCGGGTGCTCCTGGCCGACGACCACGCCGCCATCCGTGAGGGACTGCGGATCATGCTCGTCGCCCACGGCGTCGAGGTGGTCGGCGAGGCGGCCGATGGCGCGGTGGCGGTGCGCAACGCGCGAGCCCTGCGGCCGGACGTCGTGCTGATGGACCTGCGGATGCCGGGCATGGACGGCGTGGAGGCGACCCGCCGCATCCGCGAAGACGACACGAGCGACGTGCTCGTGCTGACGAGCTTCGACGAGGACGAGCTGGTGGACGCGGCGCTCGACGCCGGCGCCGTCGGGTTTCTGCTGAAGACGGTCTCGGCGGCGGCGTTGGTGGATGCTGTGCACAGCGTCGCCCGCGGCGACGGGGTTCTCGACCCGCGGGTGACCCGGCGGGTGCTGGCCCGGCGGACGCGGCGGGCGGAGCACTACCCCGCCGCTGCGGCGCTCGACGCGCTCACGCCGCGCGAGCGCGAGGTGCTCGCCGCCCTCTCGGAAGGGCGCTCCAACCATCAGATCGCCGCGCTGCTGGAGATCTCCGTGCCGACGGTCAAGACGCACGTGTCGAGTGTGCTGACGAAGCTGGGTGCGGAGAGCCGTTCGCATGCCGTGGCGATCGCCCGCGGCACCACCGGTCGCTGATTCGCGCTGACCCTTGCTCTCAGCTGATGCACAGGTATAGGTTCTGATCACGCCACCTACCTGGGGGAATGGTGCGTTCGACTCCGGCGCGCGGGATGCCCGCGCGGGGATCCGTCGCGCGTTGGATCGATGTGGGGATCGCTCTTTGGTGACCCCAGAACCGGAGCAGGGTTGACCCGCTTGAGCCGTTCGTCCGTCGTTGCCGTATTCGCCACTCTCGTTCTTCTGGCCGGAACTCCGCAGATCGCCGCGGCGGCGGTCCAGCCCGCCACAATCGATGCGCCCGTCATCGACGACGCGGGTTCCCCTGTGGTCGAAGGTGCGCCGGCCCGCACCGAAGAGCTGTCGAGAATGGCGGCCGAGCAGGCGATCGCAACGGGCGGAGAGGTCGTCGTGGACGGGCTCACCACACCCGCATCACGCACGTACGCGTCGGCCGATGGAGTCCTGCACCCATGACTGCAGACCCAAGAGAGCTCCAGCGACCCATTCTGGAGCGACTTAGGGCGATGGGGTTCGAAGTCACCTCACTCTCCGACCTGCGCAACTCAGGCCACCCCTACAGAGAAGCCGTCAGTCTGCTGGTTGAGGAGCTCGAAAAGGCCGATGACGATGCGCTCCGCGGAGCGATTGTTCGAACCTTGGCTGTGCCCTGGGCCCATCCGGAGGCGACTGAGCCGCTGATCAGGTTGTTTCAAGGGTGTAAGAACCCGTCCGTACTGGGGCTGTGCTGGGCGGTGGGTGATGCGCTTGAGGCGGTGTGGGACGATGCATACTTCGACGAACTCGTGTCGATCGCGAAGGACCGGAGGCTCGGACGGGCTCGGGAGATGGTTGTTCTCGGGTTCCGGCGCTCCCAGCGCCCGGAAGCGCCGCTCGTGGTGGTAGAACTCCTCGATGATCCCGACGTCGCCGGACATGCTGCGCAGGCGCTGCAGCGCCTGCGCGTGCCCGAGCAGGCCCGCGCAGGTCTCGAACGACTTCTGAGCCACGATCGCGCATGGGTCAGACGGGCTGCGCAGAAGTCTCTCGATCGTCTAGATCGTCAGGGAGCTATCTCGGAGGTGGCCCCCGATGGACGCGGATGACCCGACCTACCAGTTTCACCTCGATCAACTGCGCGCAGCTATAAGCGAACGCCCCGCGCGCCAGCTGGATTCGACCGCCGTTGAGTGGTCGACGTCCTTCGATACGCCCGATTGGGAGACATTTGCCTCGTTCCTCACGGAGGAGCTCGGCGGCGAACTCGCATCGCGGATCGGGGTGATCCTGCTCGAAACCATAGCTGCAGCGCCGCACGATGCGGAGGACGCAGTGGAAGTCATTACCAACATGGGGGTAGTCCGGATCGGATGGTTCATCGATGACAGCGAAGTGGTGGACTTATCGCTGTGGGGGCCACCGAGTCTCGCCGCACTCTGTCAAGCGTGGATCATCGGCATCGACGAGGAGAGACCGGCCGCTGCCGAGCCCTTGACATTGGGTAAGGACATCGCCCGCGCCGTGCGGGGAGAGAAGCCTGCCATCGCCCTGGACGGGCGTCCCGTCGAGCAGCCCTGGGCTGTCGGGCCTGGGCGCATCATTGCCATCGTGTGCGCGGTGGTGGGCCTGGGGTTCGCGTTCCTCTTCCCGCCGATGTCGATCGCGCTCGGCGCGCTCTCATTCATCCTCGCCAACACTGCGTGGGCGCACCTCAAGCCCGTTGATCCCCGACGGCCCCTGACGGTGTGGGGCCAGGTCCTCGCGGGAGTGTCAGTGCTCGGCGGCGTCATCGGTGTCATCGTCTGGTTCTCGCTGCGGTGATCCGGAGAACGGCAGGCCAGATGATGCCGCCGCATCCGCTCAGTGACCGCGCGGCGCCTTCTCGTCGGAGGCGGTGACCAGCGGGCGTGCGGCGCCCGAGAAGAAGCCCGACGCCACGATGAGTCCCACGATGATCAGCAGGGTGTTCAGCAGGCCGATGTGCTCGCTGATGAAACCGAGGATCGGCGGCCCGCAGAGGAACGCGACGTAACCGATCGTCGCGGCGGCGCTGACCCGCGCCGCCGCGTGCTGCGGGTCGTCGGCCGCGGCCGACATGCCCAGCGGGAAGCCGAGGGACGCACCCATCCCCCACAGCGCCGCGCCGAGGAACACGAGCGGCATGTTCGGGGCGAAGATGAACAGCACGAGGCCGACCGCCGCCGTGACGGCGAGCGAGCGCAGCACGACGACGCGGCCGAAGCGATCGACGAGCGGTCCGCCGAAGACGCGCACCACGGTCATGGCCACGGAGAACACCGTCAGCGCCGCGGGTCCGAGCGCCGGGTCGGCTCCGTGATCGTCGACGACCGCGAGGGAGAGCCAGTCGTTCGCGCCGCCCTCGGCGAAGGCCATGCCCAGGATGATGACGCCGAGCGTGTAGGTGCGGGGCTCCTTCCACGCGCTCAGCGCGAGACGGATGCGCTCGCCCCATCCCTTGGGCGCATCCGCGGCGTCGACGTCCATCGCGACGTCGCGCGCAGGCACGTTGGAGGCCGTCACGACGGCCAGGACGGCGATGACGACGGCGACGATCGCCGTGTGGCCCACCACGCTGAAGGCGATGGCGGCGGCCGCCGTGCCGAGGCCCGCGCCGATCACCGTGCCGAAGCTGAAGAAGGCGTGGAACAGCGGCAGGATCGTCTTGCCGGTCTGCTTCTCGATCGCCGCACCCTCGACGTTCATCATCACGTCGAGCGAGCCGTTGCCGAAGCCGAAGAGCGCGAGACCCGCAAGGACGACCCCGTACGTGTGCAGGTAGTCGGTGCCGACGCCGATGAGCACGAGTCCGAGCACGACGAAGAAGAGCGCTCCGAGCATGCCCTTGCGTGCGCCGAACCGAGCGAGGATCGCGGAGCTCGCCGTCAGGCCGAGGATCGAGGCGACGCCCATTCCCAGCAGCAGCATGCCGACCTGGATGTTGTCGATACCCAGCGCGGTCTTGATCGCCGGCACGCGGGACGCCCACGTCGCGATGCTCAGACCGCTCGCGAGGAAGATGGCGAAGACGGCTGTGCGCCAACGCACGACCTGGGAACGGGACAGCACTGTTTCCATGCGCACACCTTACCGAATCGATTCGATCCTTGTCGCGGCGCGGGGGGTTAGCATCGAGGGACCATGAACGCACGCCGTGCCACCATCGCCGACGTCGCACGTCAGGCGGGAGTCGCCGCCTCGACCGCGTCGGTGGTGTTCAGCGGCAAGACCGCGGTCTCCGACGCGACCCGCTCGCGTGTGCTCGCCGCCGCCGCCGAGCTCGGCTACTCCGGACCGGATCCGAGGGCTGCCTCGCTCCGTCTCGGACGCTCCGGCGTCGTGGGCGTCGTCATCGGCGACCGGCTCCGCGCGGCCTTCCGCGATCCCGTCACGACGATCATGCTCGACGGCCTCGCGGAGGGCGTTGCCGAGCGCGGCAGCGGCCTGCTGCTGCTCCGCGACGACGAATCAGGGGGCGCCGCCCTCCCCGCCGCGCCTGCCGACGCCTTCGTGCTCATCGGCTGCAGCACGCGGCTGCGCTCCGACCTCGAGGTGCTGCAGCGCCGGGGCGTCCCGGTCGTCGTGGTGGAAGGGGATGCGGGCGCGGGGATCCCCCGCATCCGGCTGGACAACCGCGACGCGCAGGCCGTCATCGCCCGGCACGTGCGAGAGCTCGGCCACCGACGCGTCGTCGTGGTCGCTCTTCCCGTCGGCGGGGGACACGGCACGGGATGGTTCGATCCGCAGGCGGCCTCGCAGATCACCGTCGACGTCACCCGCGAACGTCTCGAAGGCGCTCTCGATGTGTTCGAGGATGCCGGTGTGTACGCGGCGGGGGCGAGCCTCATCGACGAGGGCTATTCCGCCGGCCGCGCCATCCTGACGGCCCCGAGCCCACGACCCACGGCGATCCTCGCCCAGAGCGACGTGCTGGCCGCGGGCATCATCCGAGCCGTCCACGATGCCGGGCTGCGCGTGCCCGAAGACGTCAGCGTCACGGGGTTCGACGGCGTGTCGGTCGACGGTGTCGCGCCCCTCACTTTGACGACGATGGTGCAGCCTGCGGCCGAGAAGGGGCGTGCCGCGGGGATCGCCGTCTCGGCGATGCTCGAGGGCGTCGTGCCCCCCGACATCCTGCTGACCTCTGTGTTCCGTCCGGGTAATACGACAGGACCCGTTTCGGCTCCCGTGGTGCCGGGCGCCTCATCCGCCCCGTAGAATAGAGAGCGACACCCCGATCGCCTGAGTGGTTCCGCCTGCCACGGAGCCCCGACGACCACGAGGAGGCCGCGTTTGCTGGTACTCCTCGCTGCGTTCGCCCTCGTCCCTCTCCTGCTCCCCTGGCTGGTCTCCCGCCTCGGAGCACGCGCGTTCGCGGTGGCGGCCCTGCTGCCGATCATCGCCTTCGGGCACACGTTGTGGCTGGCGCCGCAGGTGCTGTCGGGGAGCATTCCTTTCGAGACATACGACTGGATGCCCTCGCTCGGTATCCAGCTCTCGATGCGGATGGACATGCTCAGCTGGGTGCTGACGCTCATCGTGACCGGCGTCGGCGCTCTGGTGATGCTCTACTGCCGCTGGTACTTCGCGGGTAAACGCGAGGGCCTCGGCCAGTTCTCCGCCGTGCTCCTCGCCTTCGCCGGAGCCATGTACGGACTCGTCCTCACCGACGACATCGTCGTGCTGGTCATGCTGTGGGAGATCACGAGCGTCCTCTCGTATCTGCTCATCGGCTACTACCACGCGCGTGGCGTCAGCCGCCGTGCGGCACTCCAGGCGTTGCTCGTCACGACGCTGGGCGGGCTGGTCATGCTGATCGGCGTCGTGTTGTTCGTCGTGGAGGCCGGAACCACCAGCATCTCCACGATCCTCGCCGAGGCTCCCACCGGCCCCGTCGTCAACGCCGCGCTCGTCCTGCTTCTGGTCGGAGCCCTCAGCAAGTCGGCGATCTTCCCCTTCCATTTCTGGCTTCCCGGTGCGATGGCCGCGCCCACGCCCGTGAGCGCCTACCTCCACGCCGCGGCGATGGTCAAGGCCGGCATCTACCTGATCGCCCGCTTCGCGCCCGTCTACGCGGAGGCCGATCCCTGGCGTCCGATCATCGTGTGCCTCGGTGTGTTCACGATGCTGCTCGGCGGTGTGCAGGCCCTGCGCGAATCCGACCTCAAGCGCATCCTCGCCTTCGGCACGGTGAGCCAGCTCGGGTTCCTGACGGTCGTCCTCGGCTTCGGCACGAGGGAGGCAGCACTCGCGGGCCTCGCGCTCCTGCTGAGCCACGCCCTGTTCAAGTCCTCGCTGTTCCTCGTCGTCGGCGTCATCGACCGCCAGCTGTCCACCCGCGACATCAACGAGCTCTCCGGCGTGGGGCGGCAGGCGCCGACGCTCGCGACCTTCTCGATCATCGCGGTCGCCTCCATGGCCGGCGTCATCCCCACCATCGGGTTCGTTGCGAAGGAGTCCGCGCTCGCGGCATTCCTCGACGACGGATCGGTGTGGGCGACGGTCGCGCTCATCGGCATCCTCATCGGATCGGCGCTGACGGCCGCGTACGGCATCCGCTTCATCTGGGGCGCCTTCTGGACCAAGAAGGATGCGGCCGGCACCGCGCGAGCGCGCACCGAGTGGCCCGACCCGCCGGTCGGATTCCTGGCGGCGCCCGTCATCCTCTCCGGCCTCACGCTCGTGTCGGGGCTCGCGGCCCCCTGGGCCGACACCGCGTTCGCGCGATACGCCGAGCTCGCCCCGCCCGCAGGCGAAAAGGCCACGCACCTGGCGCTGTGGCACGGGTTCGAGCCGGCACTGTTCCTCTCGCTCGGCACGCTGGCGGTGGGCGCGTTCCTGTTCTGGTTCGCTCTGAAGGTGCGCTGGTCCGAGCGCCGCCGCGTGTTGCCGTTCACCGCCGCCGACGCGTACAACGCCGTCCTGCGTCTGATCGCACGCATCTCGGTGTGGACGACCACGCTCACGCAGCGCGGCTCGCTTCCCGTCTACGTCGGCACGATCTTCGTCGTGTTCGTCGTCTCCCAGGGCGTCACCCTGTTCGCCGCTCCCGAGTGGCGCGCGCAGCTGGATGCCTGGCAGTCCCCCACCCAGGTCTTCGTCGCCCCCATCATGATCGTCGCGGGCATCATCGCGGTGCGTGCCCGCAAGCGCTACACGGGCGTCGTGCTCGTCTCGGTCACGGGCCTGGGCATGGTCGTGCTCTTCGCCACGAGCGGCGCTCCCGATCTGGCTCTGACGCAGATCCTCATCGAGACCGTCACGCTGGTCGCCTTCGCGCTCGTGCTACGGCGCATCCCGGCCCGGATGGGCGACCACAACGCGTCGGTGGCACCGCTCGCGCGCGCCGTGCTCGCCGGAGCAGTCGGCCTCACGATGGCTTTCGTCGCGATCGTCGCGACCTCCGCGCGCGTCGAGGCGCCGATCTCGCTCGCCTTCCCGGAACTCGCCTACGAACTGGGCCACGGGCGCAACGTCGTCAACGTCGCCCTCGTCGACCTCCGAGGCTGGGACACGATGGGCGAGCTGTCGGTGCTCATCCTCGCGGCCACCGGCGTCGCCTCGCTCGTGTTCGTCACGCACCGCTCCGATACGCTCTCCGACTTCACCAAGCCGCTTCCCCGCATCCCTCGCCGTCGTCCGCTGCTCGAGACGTCGGAGGGTCTGCGCCCCCAGGGTGCGGGCGAGAGCGGCCGTCGCGCCTGGCTCGTGGGAGGAGCCAAGGTCAAGCCGGAGAACCGCTCGATCCTGCTCGAGGTGGTCGTGCGGATCCTCTTCCACTCGATCATCATCGTGTCGCTGTACGTGCTGTTCGCCGGTCACAACCTTCCCGGCGGCGGGTTCGCGGGCGGTCTCATCGCGGGCATGGCGCTCGTCATGCGCTACGTCGCCGGCGGCCGCTACGAGCTCGGTGCCGCGGCCCCGACGGATGCGGGGCGTCTGCTCGGCGTGGGAATGCTGCTCGCCGTCGGCACCGCCGTCGTGCCGCTGTTCTTCGGCGTCGACCCCCTGACGAGCACCTGGTTCGACGCGACGCTCCCCGTGCTCGGCCACGTCGAGTTCGTGACGTCGACGATCTTCGACATCGGCGTGTACCTCGTCGTCATCGGACTCGTGCTCGACGTACTCCGCAGCCTCGGCGCCGAGGTCGACCGCCAGAAGCTCCAGCTGGAGCAGCAGGGGGCGGGTGCCCGATGAGTGTCTCCGTCGTCCTGATCGCCGTCATGGCAGTGCTCTTCGCGTGCGGCGTCTACGCGATGCTCGAGCGGAGTCTCACGCGGGTCCTGATCGGCTTCCTGCTGCTCGGCAACGCCGCGAACCTGCTCCTGCTCATCGTGATGGGCTTCCCCGGAACGGCACCCTTCTTCGCGAAGGGCGCCGATTCGGCGGAGTTCTCCGACCCGCTCCCCCAGGCGCTCACGCTGACGGCGATCGTGATCACCTTCGCGGTCTCGGCGTTCCTGCTCGCGCTCATCTACCGCTCCTGGCAGCTGGGCCAGGCCGACACCGTCGAGGATGACGTCGAGGACATCGCGCTACGCGGTCGCGCCGCCCAGGACGAAGAGGCGATGGAGGACGAGTTCACCGCCGACGATGCGACGACGGACTTCGTGGATGCGGCGAGCGTTCCCATCACGGTGCTCGGCAGCCTCGACGTGCCCGGCATCCGAGACGACGCGCCGACCGACCGACCGACCAGCAGGCGCGATGAGAACGAGGAGGGCGAGCGATGAACGCACTGGTTCCCCTCCTGGTCACCCTGCCGCTCATCGGCGCGGCCATAGCCCTCGTGTTCGGCCGGCGTCGGCGCGTGCAGGTCGCCGTCTCGATCACGACCCTCACGGCCGTGCTGGCCATCGCGGCCGTCCTTCTCGTCGTCGTCGACTCGGGGCAGCCGCTCGCGGTCGCGGTCGGCGGCTGGCCGATCCCGTTCGGCATCGTGCTGTACGTCGACCGACTGGCGGCGCTGCTCGTGGTGGTCTCGAGCGTCGTGCTGCTCGCGGTCCTGCTCTTCTCGGTCGGACAGGGCGCCGCCGACGGAGACGACGAGACCCCCGTCTCGATCTTCCACCCGTCGTACCTCATCCTCGCGGCGGGGATCTTCAACGCGTTCATCGCGGGCGACCTCTTCAACCTCTACGTGGGCTTCGAGATCCTGCTGGTCGCCTCCTACGTGCTGATCACGCTCGGCGGCACCGAGTCCCGCATCCGTGCGGGCATCGTCTACATCGTCGTCTCGCTCGTCTCCTCGATCCTCTTCCTGGCCTCGATCGCCATGATCTACGGCGCTCTCGGTACCGTGAACATGGCGCAGATCGCCGAGCGGATGGGGGAGCTGCCGCAGCACGTGCAGCTCACGCTTCATCTCATGCTGCTGCTGGCCTTCAGCATCAAGGCCGCCGTCTTCCCGCTGTCGTTCTGGCTGCCCGACTCCTATCCGACCGCCCCCGCGCCCGTCACGGCCGTGTTCGCGGGGTTGCTGACCAAAGTCGGCGTCTACGCGCTCATCCGCACCGAGACGCAGCTGTTCCCCGACAGCAACGTGAACGTCCTGCTGCTGATCGTCGCCCTCGCCACGATGATCGTCGGAGTGCTCGGCGCCGTCGCCCAGGCGGAGCTCAAGAGGATCCTCTCGTTCACGCTCGTGAGCCACGTGGGCTACATGGTGTTCGGGCTCGCGATCGCGACCCCCGCGGCGATCGGCGCGACGATCTACTACATGGTCCACCACATCGTGGTGCAGACGACCCTGTTCCTCGCCGTCGGACTCATCGAGCGCCGCGCCGGCAGCACCTCCATCCTCAAGCTCAAGGGACTCATGCGCGCAGCCCCCGTGATCGCGGTGCTGTACTTCATCCCCGCGGTGAACCTCGGCGGGCTCCCCCCGTTCTCGGGGTTCATCGGCAAGTACGGACTCTTCGACGCCGCAGCCCAGGTGGGAACCCCGCTCATGATGGTTCTGATCGTGGCCGGTATCGTCACCTCGCTGCTCACGCTGTACGCGCTCATGCGCGCCTGGAACCTCGGCTTCTGGCGCGAGGACGACACGGAAGAGCCCGAGGTCGAGGCGCGCGTCGAGTATCTGGGCAACGCGCCGGCCGCCGGCATCCAGACGGAACGCCGCGTCATCCCGCGCGTCATGACTGCCGCCACCGCGGGCATGGTCGCCGTCACGGTCGCCCTCACGGTGTTCGCCGGGCCCCTCTACGACATGTGCACCCGCATCGGCGACGCGCTGCTGCAGCCCGTGCAGCTCGTGCAGCTGGAGACGCAGTCCGGGGAGGTCGATCAGTGATCCGACACCTCCGCGGCCCCAAAGGACTCATCGCCCAGACCTGGCGGCAACTGCCGTTCTTCCTGTGGCTCGTCGCCCTGTGGATGCTGCTGTGGGGTCAGTTCACCGTCATCGCGTTCCTGACCGGACTCGTGGCGGCGATCCTCGTCACCCGCGTCTTCCGGCTGCCGCCGGTGGAGCTGTCCGGCCGCGTCAATCTCTGGTACGGCCTGGTCTTCGTGCTCGCCTTCCTCGGCGCGCTCGTCAAGGGCTCGTTGCTCGTCGCCTGGCAGGTCGTGAACCCGCGGCGCTATCCAGGGGTCGCGGTGATCGCGGTGCCGCTCGCCACGAACGACGAGCTGATCCTCGCGCACACCGCCGTCACCGCCTCCCTCATCCCGGGATCTCTCGTGATCGACATCGACCGTGACGAGAGCGTGCTGTACCTGCACGTCATCGGCGTGAACTCGGACGCGGACGTCGAGGCGCAGCGTCACCAGGTGCAGCGGTGGGAGCGGCGGATCGTGCGCGCGGTCGGCTCGCGCGCACAGCTCGCGCAGGTGACGCCGGCCCGCACGGGCCAGGCCGAGGCGAAGGAGGCCAGCCGATGAACCCACTGCTCGTGGCGATCTACATCGTCTTCGCCGTGGCCGCCCTGCTCACGCTCTGGCGCGTCATCGCGGGGCCCTCGATCCTCGACCGGGCGGTCGCCAGCGACGTGCTGCTGACCGAGGTCATGTGCGTGCTGGGCGCCGAGATGGCGATCAACCATCACACCCGCACGCTGCCGGTGCTGCTGGTGATCGCTGCGATCGGTGTGTTCGGATCCATCTCGATCGCGCGGTTCGTCGCGAGGAAGGATGCGAACCAGCGATGATCGCGCACGTCCAGACGGATGCGGGATTCCCGATCGACGCCGTCCTCGACACCACGGCCCTCGTGCTGATCCTCATCGGCGCGCTCCTGTGCCTGACGGCGGCGATCGGACTGCTGCGCTTTCACGACGTCCCGACGCGACTCCACGCGGCGACCAAGCCGCAGGTGCTCGGCTTCCTGCTGATCTGCCTGGCGATCGCGCTTTCGGTGCGCAGCTGGGCCGCGGTCGCCTTCCTCATCCCGATCGCCCTCATCCAGCTCGCGACGGCACCGCTGTCGGCGCACATGGTGGGGCGGCAGGCCTACCGCAACCGCACGCTGGACGAAGAGGCCATGTACGTCGACGAGCTGCGCGACAAGGATCCCGATCCGCGCTGACCGGCTCAGCGTCGTCGCTTCGCCGCCGTGCGGCGAGAGAACGCGAGGGCAGCCGCTCCGAGTGCCAGTGAGGCAACGGCCGTGAAGACCCAACCCCACGAGGGCGGTCCGCCGGTTGCGGCGAGAGAGTCGACAGGTATGACCCCCTCGACGGCCGAGCCGAGTGCGGGAGCGTCCGCACTCCCCGCGCTCGCCCACAGCCTCACCGAGACCGTGCCGGCCAGATCCTGTCGTACGTCGCCGGCAGCGCGCACCACTGTGCCCGTCAGCTGCGCGGTGGTGCCGGGCGCCAACTGGCCGAGTGAGACGGCTGCGGGGAGATCGTCTGCGGTGACCGATGAGAGCGCGAGGGTCCCATCCCTGCCCAGCGAGAGGGCCGGCGTCTCGTCGTTGTGCGAGACTTCCCCGTCGAGGCGGGCGATGATGGTCACGGGCTGACTCGAGCGATTGGTGACCGCGGCACTCCACTCTCTCTGTTCTCCCGGTGCGGGCATGTCCAGTGCGATGCTCCCGGGTTCGGCGTCGATGTCGATACGAGCGGTGTCGAGCGGAACCGCGGGAACCGCGACGTCGGGGTCGCGGGAGTCGTCGGTGGCCGGCAGGCTGAGAAGTGCCGCGAGAGCGGCTGATACGGCGATGACCGCCGCGGCGACGCCAATGGTCGTGATCGCCGTCGACGACCTTCCGCGGGGAGCGTCCATACGAGATTCCGCCCTCGCCGACGAGGGGGGAGCCAGCGTGAACACGCCGGAGAGCGGTAGTGCGAGCGCGAGGACCGGGATCAGCGAACCCGCATCGAGCTCTTCGAGCAGGCTTCGCTCCAGTTGAGGGCAGAACTCGCATTCGGCGCTGTGCAGGCGGTAGCGACGCCCGTCCCGGAGACCGGCGCGCCCCGTCACCACCCGCGCGATGACGGCGGTATCGAAGCCGCACTCGGGCGGCGTCGACGAGAGGTACTCCGTCGCGTAGGCGTAGCGGAATGCCGAGCGGACTCTCTGGACTGCCGTCGTTACGCCCGTCGGCGTCATGCCGAGCTCGGTTGCCACCTCTGCAGCCGGACGAGCTCCGATGACCACGTGGCGCAGGAGCGCGCGTTGGCGCTCATCGAGCTGTCCTATCGCGCGCTCCGCGATCTGCACGGAGGTGTGAATGGACACGCTCACCGAGAAGTCCTCGGCGGGGCGGTCGAGGGCCTCTGCGGGGGTCGGCAGGACTCTCGCCTCGTGCAGCTGGATCTTCCGTAGGGCTGTCCGGGTCATGCTGTAGAGGTAGGCCCGGAGATTATCGATCTGGACGAGCCTGTCGGCGTCGAACGTCAGCACCGTCGCGAAAGACTCCGCCACAGCGTCCTCGGCCGTCTCCTGCGTCGCTCCGAGTCGACGGGCGTACCGGACGAGCTCGGGGGCGTGGTCCTTGAAATGTTGCGCGACGCGTTCGCGGTCAGCGCTGTTCGGGTGAGCACTCATGGCGTGGAACCCGGCAGGGAGCCGGTGCCAGGAACTGTAGCAGCAACGGACAGCTCACAGCGCCTTCGCAGAGGCACTGCGCAAAACTGTATGCACACGCATACAAAAGTGATCGCGTGCTCCTGGGTCCCTGATCTCCATCGATTTCCCGAAGAACCGGTGTGACAGATCGCTCGACCGGAGATCTCATCTATGACGCCGCAACGCGCCGCGTCGGGTTTCGCCTGGGGCGTCCCCTTTCCACGCAGAGAGAGAACACATATGAACACCCACACTTCATCGCGCGGTACCAAACGCCTCGTCGTTGCCGGCGGTTCGCTGTTGGCGATCGCCGGTCTGGTCACGGCCGCCGCCTTCACCGACTTCGCCAACCTG
Organism: Microbacterium binotii; assembly: GCF_021398715.1. Taxonomy (NCBI): domain Bacteria; kingdom Bacillati; phylum Actinomycetota; class Actinomycetes; order Micrococcales; family Microbacteriaceae; genus Microbacterium; species Microbacterium binotii. The sequence goes on from NZ_CP090347.1 coordinate 70,121, forward strand.
AACCTCGGTGACGGCACTGCTGACTCCGGTATCGGCGGCGACAACCGCTTCAACATCCAGGTCGTCGGCACGAACGCCTCTGGCGTTCCGGTCGCAGGGACCTGGCAGGAGGCCAACACGGCGGCGGGCGTCAACATCGCCGTTCCCGGCGCCGACACGATCACTCCCGGCGACACGATCTCGGTAGACATCCCGTTCCGCAACGAGAGCCCGAAGCTGAGCGCCGACATCGACTTCTCGCTTCAGGACCGGCCCGGCTATGTCTCCGACCCGGAGATCGCCGACGCTCTGCGCTACACGATCGCCCTGGATGGCACGGCCATCATCAGCGATGCCACCCAGGACCAGGTCGCGGATCTGGACCTCGGCGTCTACACGACCGGCTCGCAGGGGACGCTCCGTGTCAGCATCGCGCTTCCCGATCAGGGCACAGAGGCCGCCAACAACGCGCTCCAGTCGAAGGTGTCGTACGTTCAGGCGCACTTCGCCGCTACCTCGGTCCAGCCGTGACTCGACGGCTGGACGCCTCATCACGAGGCGTCCAGCCGTCAAGGCTGCAGCAGACGACGACATGAGGAAGCGACGATGAGAGTCAGTAGAAACGGGCGCGCGCGAGCCGTGCTCGCAACAGGGATGCTCGCGGCGGGCTGCGCGCTCGCGACCGCGGCCGCCTTCACGGACTATGCCGACGTGGAGGTCAGTCTGGACGGTTCACAGAACCGTTTCGACATCGTTACGGCCGGCGCCGTCGACGTAGACCTGCAGAGCTGGTCACCGCAGGCGGAGGGATGGCTGCAGGGAAATCCGGACGCGGTCCTGCTCGGTTCTGGTGCCGATGCCGGGATTCTCCTGGCGCCAGGGGGGAGCGTCGAGGCAGCGATCGCCGTCAAGAACGACAGCCCTCGTCTGAATGCCGCAATCTCTCTCGTCATCGAAGACCCCACCCCCCGAGGTGATGCAGTCGACCCGGCGACCGGAACCTTCCTCGAACTCTTCGATCAGCTCGTCTTCACCGTTCGTGATGCGGACGGCACCGTTCTGCTGGACCACGTTGCTGCTCCGGCCCTGACGGGCTACGTCTGGCCGGACTCGTTCGCTCCGGGCGAGTGGAAGAAACTCGACGTGACGATCGATCTGCCCGACAGCGTCGACAACCGCTGGCAGGGAGCGACGACCGACATCCTCTTCTCCTTCCAGGCGGTGCAATCATGACGCTGGCACGGACCCGCACCGGTCGAACTCGTCTGGCGCTCGCATCGGGGCTGATCCTCCTCTCCGCCGTGGCGTTCACCGCTGCCTCATTCACGGACAGTGCGCTGCTGAACCTCGGAACAGGTGCGGCGAATTCCGGAGTCGGCAACCCGAACAGGTTCGACATCGCCGTGCGCGATGGAGCGGGGCAATGGCAGGATGCGGCATCCGAAGCTGCGTCCGTGGTGCTCAGTCCCACCACGGGAACGGCCTTCTCGGAGACGACACCGGTGACATTCGAGGCCACGTTCCTCAATCGAGCGCCCGGCGTCGCGGGAGACCTGACCGTGAAGCTCTGGGATCCCGATCCGTCGGCTACGGCAGACCTGTTCGAGCATCTCCGCTTCACGTTGTATCTCGACGGATCCTCGACGCCGGCCGTCACCGGCGCGACGGCGGCCGAGGTGAACGCTGCTGGTCTTCTCTTCTCCGACGTTCAGCCGGGAGGAGAGCACCGGGTCACCGTCTCTGCGACCCTTGCCGCCGGGAGCGGGCTCTCGGTGCTCGGAAAGACGACAGCGGTCGGAGTCAAAGCGGAAGGAGAAAGCCGATGATTGGTAGAACGCGCTTGCGAGGCGCAGTGACGGTCTTCGTTGCAGCTCTCCTGATGAGCGCGGCTCCATCAGCCGCGCAGGCAGCACAGGATCTTATTGACGCCACCCCGGCATCGGTCAGCATCACCGCGCCCGCGCCCGGTGAGACGGTCACGTGGGACATGTCGGTGCGCAACCTCACCTCCGGAGCTCTTCCGATCGAGCTGAGCATCTCCGGTGATGATGGTCGTCTCCTCCAGGGTCCGACGCCCATCATGATCACGATCCGCGAAAGCGGGACGTCGCTCGTGGTCGCGGAGGGCAGCCCACAGGAGCTGCTCGGGAGCTCATGGGAGCTCCCCTCGCTCGTCGGAGGCGCAGAGTATGCGCTCGTCGGCTCGGCGACCCTGCCGCAGAACGCGGACAACTCCTACCAGGCCGCCTCGGCGACCCTCGACTTCAGGTTCACCGCCGTGTCCTCTGAAGGACCGACCGCGTTGGCGATCACGGGTAGCGACCTCGTCGGCGTCGTGGGGGTCGTTGCGGTCGGCGCGGTCGCCGTGCTTTCGGGACTCTGGCTTACTCTCTCGCGTCGGCGAAAGGAAACCCACGCATGACGAACATCACTCGACGCCGCGCGCTGGCCCTGCTGGCTCTGGCGCTGGCCGGAGTGACGGTGGGTGCATCGGTGATCCCGAGTGCCGCCGCCTATCGCGATGATGCCTTCGCTCGCACGGATGCCATCGGTGTGGTCGCCGCGCCTCCCGTCACACCCGGTCTGTCTCGCAACTCGCGCATGGTCGACACGGGTCTCGGCCTATCGACCGACGGAAAGGTGTATGTCTGGGGCCTCACGTCTCTGAACATCAACGGCGGGGCGGCGAACGCCGGCGGCCAGCGGCCGCCGCAGCAGGTGCCGTTCCCGGCCGGCACGACCATCTCGCAGGTGAGTGGCATGATCTACGAGGCAAACGCGCTCGATTCCTCCGGTCACATCTGGGGCTGGGGTCTGACCGACGTGCGCAACGGCACCGACTCCAGCCGGACGGGCAATGCTCCTCAGCGTGTGCGCATAGGCACCGCCTGGAACGGCACGGGGCCCCTGCTTGACTCGGTTGTGGCCCTCTCGACCACGGAGACAGCCGGAGCCGCCATCAGATCCGATGGAACGGTCTGGCACTGGGGATACCCCGACGGCTATGGCGGGAACAGTGGCGCTGGCGCGAGCAAGCTCGCGGGCTTGCCCGACCCGACGATCGCGGGTCAGCGCCCCGTCTACCTCAAGGGCGCCTACACGAACTTCTTCGTGATCCTCGAGAACGGCGACGTGTACTACTGGGGAGGCACGCCGACCAACAGCCTTCCTCCAGGAACGCCGAATGCCGGCGCGAACGCCACCAAGGTGAGCGCTCTCTCCTCATGGATGAAGAGCAACGTCGCCGCCGGCTCCCCCTACATCGTGGCCGTTGATGGCGGGATCGGGATGGGTGCCGCTCTGCTCTCCAACGGGACTGTGGTCAGCTGGGGCTCCAATTCGACGCGGACCGGGCGAGGCGGTCCGACCTCACCCGCTGTCATCCCCACGTTGAGCGGCATCGTTTCGATGCAGTTCGGATACACCGGGGCGGTCTTCATGGACAACCAGAACCGGCTCTGGGGCTACGGAGCATCGGACGACTACGGCGCAAACCCGCAGCTGCCGGCCATCCTCGATTCGAACATCGTCCAGTACGCCGCGGGCCAGGGCTATTACCTCTGGCAGCGAGCCGATGGCACCTTCTGGGGCCGCGGCTACAACCCCCAGGGAGCGATCGGTCTGCCGGTCGGCACGCAGACGACGAATCGACAGATCCTCTTCTCGGGTCAGAACGTCCTGCAGGTGGTGGCGAAATGAGGGCGGCGATGACCAGGCGCCGCGCGCGACTGCGGAAGGTGCGGCGGTGGGATGCAGCCCGCGCCGCGGTCGCCGCGGGAGCTCTGCTGCTCGCGGGGCTGGGGGTTTCCAGCGCCGCGCTCACCGACCAGGCGAATCTCAACCTCGGCACCGCGGGAGTGGGGTTCGCGGGAGTCTTCGACATCGCCGTGGTCACCCCTGGCGGTCTCGTGGAGCAGGCGACCGAGCCCACCGGGTACGACTGGGTGGTCGCCGACGCGGATCAGCTCGTCCCGGGCCATGAGATATCGACGAACATCTCCGTGTTCAACAACACGGAACGACTCGCCGCCGACGTGACTTTCGCCGTCGTGCTACGAAACGGCGACGGCGCTGTGTCTCCCAGTGTGCCGAACATCACACCGCTGCTGCGCTTCAGCGCGGTGAACGCCGCGGGGGATCCGCTGTTCACAGACGTGAGCTGGGACCAAGCGACTGCCTCTTTGGGGACACTCGCCGCACGAGATCTCGACCCGCTCGCCGATGGCGACCCGTACGTCGCCGGCGCTGCCGGAACCGCAACATCCTTCACCTTGACCATCGCCTATCCGGATGCCCCGGGAGTGGAGAACTACAACGGTGGGCAGGCAGCACTGGGTATCCGTTTCCACTCGAGCTCGGTGACTCCGTGAGTCGACGTCGAGGAGATGGCTTTGCGGCGAGTCGGGGTCTGCGCATCTACGGTGCGATCAGATCCGGCGTCCTCACGCTCGCAGGTGTGCTCGGTGCTGCGTGCATCGCGGTGTTCCTTCTCGCGCTCTTGACCGGAGTGCGACCGGTCGTCGTAATCTCCGGGTCGATGGCTCCAGGCATCCCGGTCGGATCGGTCGTGTTCACACAGGAGGTGTCCGCCAGGGACATCGTCGTGGGGGACATCGTCACGGTCCAGAGGCCGAGAGATCTCGGGTTGGTGACGCACCGCGTGGTCGAGGCGACACCGGTCGGCGGCGAAGGAGCATCGCTGGTTCTGCGCGGCGACGCGAACGAGACAGATGATCCGCAGCCGTATGAGGTCGCGACGGTCGGCAAGTATCTGTTCCACATCGTCGGTTTGGGGTACATCACCCTCGCACTCCAGAGCGGAAGCGGCTGGTTCATCATCGGCGGCGTCGCCGTCTTCCTCCTCGGACTGTTCGTCCTCGACCCGGGACGGCTCGGTACCACGCGTGCGCCGGGTGAGCAGAGGGAATCGGGTGGCGTCGTCGAGGAGACGCGCGCGAGCCGCAAGGCGGGAACGTGAGCGAAACGGCGGCACCGCACCCGTCGGATCCTGATCACGACGACGATCGTCAGACGAGTTCCAGGGATATCGGGGGGGCGGAGGAGGCGGGTTTGCTGAGCGCCGTGCTCGACGATCCCGTCGAGGCCTCTCGACTCGTCGACGAGCTGGTCGCGCGCGGCGCGCATATCGGCGGAGGTCTCGATGTTCTGCATCGCACAGCGCTGCTCGACAGGCTCGCCGGCCCGGTGCCGACAGGGGCGTGGCCTTCGATCGCTGCGTGGGATGACCCGGCGGATGAGGACATCGATGCGTTCCTGGTGGGAGGGGTGATCTTTCACCGTCGCCGCGGAGATCTCGTCGAGGCGGCGGCATTCGCAGACTCGCTGCGCGAGCGGCTCGAGCACAGGCCGGTCGGCGATCGAGTCGACACCGACGCTCTCATGCGAGCGGAGATCGCCCTCACCGAGGTGCTGCGGGGTCGATTCCGGGAGGCTGCCCGCGAAGCTGAGCGCGCCTTGCGGATTGCGGGAAGGGAACACCGCCGACTCCGGCGTCATCTCCTGGCGGTCCTCGCGCTCGCCCACGCAGCGGGCGGAGAGCTGAACGCCGCCGCTGATGCGATCGCGAGAGCTGAGAAGATCCTCGCAGGAAGCGGCTGGCTGGTGCGCGTCGATGACGAGCGGTTGCTTCTCGCCCGCGCGCTGATGGCGGTGGAACGGGCTGATCCCGGCGCCGGTCGTCTGCTCTCCCGCTTGAGCGACGATGTGCTCGACGAGTTGTGGCCTCTGCTCCTGCTCGCTCGGGCGCGATGGACGCTCAGCCGCGACGATGGAGAGGCTGCGGCGCAGCTGCTGGACGAAGCCGTTCCCAGCTCGCGCATCGTGATGCCGGGCTCGCTCGGATGGGATGTCTTGCGAAGTCAGCGATTCCTTCTTCGCGCTCTTCTGGGCAAGGATCCGGAAGGCGACGGCATGATCCTCGAGGAGACTCGCGACTCCCCGCTGTCGTTCTGCGCACTGCTGGCGATGGAGGCAACGCACGCGGTGGCGGTCCGCCATGCGCAACGACTCCTCGACGACGGCGAGCTCGGAGCGGCGACGCGCGCGGAGCTTCTCCTCATCCTCTCGACGAAGACGCAAGGCATCCCCGCACAAGCAGCCCTCCAGGAAGCGGCCGAGATCGTGCAGCGCGAGCGGTTGGAGAGACTGCGTCTCGTCTATCGCGATGTCGACCAGACACCGACACGAGGAGGCGGATCGCGCCAACCGGTCTCGCGGTCCGGAGCCGTCCTCAGCCGGCGTGAGCGGGTCGTTCTCGCTCGGATCGCGGAGGGTGACACGGTGGAGGAAGCTGCTGCGACGCTTCGCGTCAGCGCGAACACCGTGAAGACACAGCTCAAGTCGATCTATCGGCGTCTCGGGGTCGCATCGCGAACCGAGGCGATCGCTGAGGCGGCGCGGCGAGGCATCATCGACAGGGTCAACGAACGCCCCGATCCGCGCTGACCGGCTCGGGCTACGCCGTGGCCGGCTCCGACTCCCCCGCCACGATGTCGTCGGCGTTGACGGCGATCCACTCCAGCAGCGGCAGCATGCGCGCCATGAGGTCCCGGCCCCGATCAGTCAACCGGTACTCGACGTGGGGCGGCACCGTGGGAAACGACTCCCGCTCGACGAAGCCGTCCGCGGTGAGCTGACGCAGCGTCGATGCGAGCATCTTCTCGCTGATGCCGTCGACGGCGCGTCGAAGCTCGCTCCAACGGAGCGTTCCGCCCACGAGCGCCGAGAGCACGAGCACGCCCCACCGGCTCATCACGTGGTCGAGCACCGTTCTCGTGGGGCACGCGTGCGTGAACAATCCCTCGGGCAGGGCCTGTAATTTCACAAAACTCACCATGACGTGGGTACCTTACTCCAAAGTGGGTACCTGACAAAGGGAATGTCTCAGGCGGAAGGTGGGCTTACCCCCACGTACCGGATCGAAAGGACACCCCATGACCGTTCTCGTCACCGCCGCCAGCGGACACCTCGGCCGCCTCATCGTCGAAAGCCTGCTCGCCCGCGGCGTCGCCGCATCCGACGTCGTCGCAGGCTCCCGCAGCCTCGACAAGGTCGCCGACCTCGCCGAGCGCGGCGTGCGCACCGCCGTCGTCGACTACGACGCACCCGAAACCCTCGACGCCGCATTCGCCGGGATCGACCGCGTCGTGCTCGTCTCGGGCTCCGAGGTGGGCAAGCGTCTCGCCCAGCACCAGGCGGTCATCGACGCCGCCGTGGCCGCGAAGGTCGGGGGGCTGATCTACACGAGCCTCTACCACGCGACGACGAGCCCGCTGCCGCTGGCTGCGGAGCACGTCGCGACGGAGGAGGCGCTCGCCGCATCCGGCCTGCCCCACACGATCCTCCGCAACAACTGGTACATCGAGAACTACGCGCAGGATGTTGCCCGTGCCGCCGAATCGGGCGTGATCGCCGCCGCCGTCGCCGACGGGAAGGTCGCGGCCGCCGCCCGTGCGGACTTCGCCGAGGCGGCCGCGGTCGTCGCGACGGACGATGCCTACCTCGGGCGCGTGCTCGAGCTCGCCGGTGACGTGGCGTTCGGCTACGCCGATCTCGCCGCTGCCGCAACGGAGATCCACGGGCGCGACGTGACGTATGTGGCTCTGTCCGAGGAGCACCTGCTCGAGGCTCTGCGTGGCGCCGGGCTGGATGAGGGAACGGCCGGCTTCGTCGCCGCGCTGGACGCGGGAATCGCCGCGGGCGCTCTCGACTCCCAGGACCACACGCTGTCGCAGCTCATCGGCCGCCCGACCACATCGCTCGTCGAGGGGCTCCGCGCCGCGCTCTGACGCCGGAACGACGAAGGGGCACCCGCGCGATGCGGGTGCCCCTTCGTCATGAGGGCTCTCAGTACCAGTTGGTGGCCTGCGAGTGGCCCCACGCCGCGCACGGCGTGCCGTAGGCACGGTCGATGTAGTCCAAGCCCCAGCGGATCTGCGTGATCGCGGAGGTCTGCCAGTCGTCGCCGGCCGAGGCCATCTTCGATCCTGGCAGCGCCTGCGGGATGCCGGTCGCACCGCTCCCGTCGTTGTACGCCTGGTAGTTCCAGCTCGATTCGCGCTGCCACAGCGACTCGAGGCACGAGAACTGATCGTCACCCCAGCCGTAGTTCTCAGCCGCCATCGTGCGGGCCGCGGCACGAGCGCCGTCGGGCGTGTTGGCCTGCGCGAGCGCCGCAGCAGCCGCTTCGGCGGCGGCCTGCTGCTCGGCGGCGACACGGGCGTCGTAGGCATCCCGCTCGGCGGTGACGCGAGACGTCGCATCGCGCAGCACGGTGATGGACGCTTCGGCGACCGCATCCGAGAGCTCTGTGGACGAGCTCAATCGGGCGATCTCCTTGTCGAGCGTCGTGGTGTCGGCCTTCCCGACCGCCGAAGCGGAGACGGAGCGCGCCAGCGTGAGGTAGAGCGACGCATCGAGGTCGATCGCGCGCGGTGCGGGATCGGCGGGAGGGGTGGAGGCCGACGGGGTCGGCGTGGGAGCCGCGTCGTCGGAGGCTGCGAACGCTGCCGTGGGAAGAAGGAGGGGGACGGCCACCACGAGGGCGGCAGCGCTCAACAGGGCGCGACGAAAGCGGGGCATAGGGCTCCAGGGTCAAGCGGCCTGCCTGACGCGGGGCACGGAGAACGCGCGGGCGCGAGGGACGTCGGGGACGATCACGCGCTGCGCCAGCAGGGTGGACAGGCCCCGTCGTCGGGGCTGCCGCCGTGCGAGTTCGGGCTCGCGGGCGACCTGCACACGGTAGGGGGGCTTTCTGGACGAACCGTGGCAGGACCCTGGGCGTGCGGTGTATGCGCTCGCATCCTTCCCCGCGTCGAACCCATCCCGCGAGACTGCATCTCCGTCACGAGATCACCGTCATTACCCGTGATCTCGTGCGCGAGATGCAGTCTCGCGGCCCTGAGAGCGGACGCCGCGCGGATGCGCGGCTAGCCGATGAGGGAGGGGGCCAGGTCGCGGAGGGTGCGCTTGTGCGTCATCCGTGTGACACCCAGCGCGGCGAGCACCAGGGCGCCCAGCATCCAGGTGAGGAGCACGGTGATGTCGCTGCCGATCCGGGCGATGTCACCGCCGTACATGAGCTGTCTCATCGCGTCGACGACGAAGCCCATCGGCAGCACGTGATGCAGCCCCGTCAGCGGTGCCGGGAGCGTCTGCCATGGGAACGTCCCGCCCGCCGTCACGAGCTGCAGGACCATGAGCACGAGACCCAGGAACTGGCCGACCGACCCGAACCACACGTTCAGCGCCAGGATGATCGCCGCGTACGTCAGCGAGGCGAGCACCATGATGCCGAGCGTCGCGAGCGGGTTCGCGAACGTGAAGCCGAGCGCGAGCGACAGCACGCCGAACAACGCGATCATCTGGATGCCGCCCAGAAGTCCCGGTGTCAGCCACCCCGCCAGGGTGATGCGGACGGGGGAGTGCAGCGCCGTGACCGCCCGGCGCGAGATCGGCTTCACGATCAGGAACAGCGCGTAGATGCCGATCCAGCCCGCGAGCGAGGCGAAGAAGGGGGCGAGCCCCGCGCCGTAGTCCGCCGCCGCCGCGACCTTGCTCGATTCCACATCCACGGGATCGGCGATCGTGTCGGCCTGCTTTTCGCGCAGCGCCGCGTCGGAGTCGGGGATCTGCGCCACGCCGTCGGCGAGCCCGCTCGAGAGCTGATCCGCGCCGTCGTCCAGCTGGGCCAGACCAGAGGTGAGCGTGCCGGTGCCGTCGCGGAGCGCGGCCGCACCGTCGGCCGCGGACGCTGCGCCGTCGGCGAGCTGCGCCGCCCCGCTCGCAAGACTCGCCGCTCCCTGCGACACCTGCGCAGCGCCGGCGTTCAGCCGGTCGATCTGACTCACGGCGGACTGCACCCGGTCGTTCGCGGACGACACGTCGCCGCCGAGGGTGTCGAGTCGCGCGAGCACGGCGTCGATCTCGTCGGGAGTGAGCCCGCGCGCGGCGAGCTCGTCGGCGATCGCGGAGCGGATGGCGGGCAGATCGTTCACCAGGCCCTGCGATGCCGAGGCCGCGCGGTCGGCGTATCCGTCGAGCGTCGCCGTGCCCGCCGCCACCTGGCTCGCGCCGTCGGCGAGCTGCGACGCTCCGCCGGCGAGTTGGGAGGCGCCGGAGGAGAGCTGGGCCGTCCCGTCGGCGAGCTGGGAGGCGCCGTCGCCGAGCTTCTGGGATCCTGCCAGAGCGGATGCTGCGCCGTCGGCCAGCTGGGAGGCGCCGTCGGCCGCGGTGACGAGATTGCCCCGGATGTCGCTGATCGCCGTCAACAGACGGTTCGCGGCCTGGGTGCCGACCAGCTTGGCCACCGAGGCGCGGATCTTCTCGATCGCCTGGGAGCCGATCGTGGAGGCGAGGTAGTTGTTCGCGTCGTTGGTCGACAGCTCCAGCCCCGCCTGGCGCGGCGAGGTCCCGGCAGCCGACTGCAGGGCGTCGGAGAAGTCGGCCGGGATCGTGACGGTGAAGTCCACGGCGCCGTGCTTCAGGGCGTCCTGGGCGCCCTCGGCGCTCATCCGCTGCCAGTCGAACGTGCCGTCCTTCACGAGGTTGTCCGCGACCTCGTCGCCGTAGTTCGTGGTCTCGCCGTTCTCGGTCACGCCCGCATCCAGCACGACGAGACCGACGGGCACCTGGTCGAGGCGGCCGTACGGATCCTGGTTGGCCCACAGGTACAGGCCGCCGTAGAGCACCGGCACGCACATGAGGGCGATCAGGGCGATGACCGACATCTTCGTGGACGTCAGTCGGCGCAGTTCCGCCGTGATCATCGCGGGAACCTTCATCGCGCCACCTCCGCCTCATCCATCTCGGCCCGCTCGGCGCGGCCCGCGAGAACCGCACCGGCCGCCTGGCCGGCGATCACCAGCACGGCGAGTCCGCGGCCGGCGAACTCCTCCGCGAGCTCCCACCACACGCGCGGATCGCCGCCGTGTCGGTCGGGGGAGACGAGTACGAGGGCCTCCACATCCGGACGCAGCACGCTGAGCTCCAGCAGGATGCGCAACCGATCGGCGGGAGCGACGTCGGCGATGGGGGTGCGCGAGATCTCCAGCAGGCCGGCCTCGGTGAGCCACGCCTTCGTCGCGATCGGGTTCGAGGGTCTCCCCGCGAACATGAGCTCCTCGGACACGACCGTGAACACCGTGACGTTGGGAGCGGGATCCGACACGTCGGGCGCGTCGACGAGGGCGACCTTGCGGCGCACCGCGGAGTTGTCCTCCGCGCCGCCGATCAGCACGACTCCGGTGTCGGGCCGCATGCGCCCGCTCGCGATGAGTCCCAGAACCGTGGGGCGCTGCTCGGTCTCCGCGGTCGCGAGTCTCGCGCTCCCGCTCTCGTAAGCGAGCGACACGGGCGCCAGCGCCTGGCCGCCACGCCCCTTGCTGACGGTGATCGCCTCGACGCGCATCAGTCCTCCTCCGCGAGCTCGGGGTGGGTCTCGAGCAGCGCGTCCGTCTCGCGCCAGGAGAGTCCGGCGATACTGAGCACGGTACGCACCGCGAGGCCGCGCGCGTGAGAACTCGCCGCATCGATACGGGTGATCACCATGCGCGCCGCCTCCTCGATGAGTCGCGCGAGCGTCGCTGCGGTCAGGTCCGTGCGCAGCGTCCCGGCATCCTGTCCCTCGCGCACGATCGCCATCAGGCGGCGACGCACGGGGGCGAGGATGTAGGCGGTCTGCTCGATGTGCGCGTCGTCGAGCGCGAGGGATGCGGCGACCTGCACCTGCGCGGCCTCGTCCCAGAGGCGAGCCGTCAGTCGAGCGAGAGCGAGGGGCGCCGGCTCGTCGGTGATCGTCTCGGCAGCGAGGGCGTTGAAACGCTCAGCCCCGGAGCGGACGAGTTCGGCCACGAGGGCGCCGCGGTCGGGGAAGTGGCCGTACACGGCGCGGCGGCTGACGCCTGCAGCCTCGGCGATCGAGGCGATGGAAGCGTGCGGATCGCGCGCGATCAGAGAAGTGGCGGCCTCGACGAGCGCCGCGCGGTTGCGCAGGGCGTCAGGGCGCGACGAAACAGCGGTGGGCATGACGGGAAGTCTACGCCCAAAACTGCACACTGGTGTGCAGTTTTTCGCTCAGTCGGTTCCGGAGTCGAAAGCGGAGGCCTCGTTGACCGCATCCGTCGCCTCGGCGAGATCCTCGCGCTCGGCGTCGTAGGGCTCCGCGTGCTCGACGATCTCGTCCGCGGCACCGCGCCGCAGCTCGCCCATCAGCGCGCCGGTCGCGCCGCCGATGAGCCCCAGACCCGCGTACTGCTCGAGACGTGCGCGCGAGTCCTGGATGTCCAGGTTGCGCATCGTGAGCTGCCCGATGCGGTCGGTGGGCCCGAACGCCGCGTCGCCCACGCGCTCCATCGACAGCTTCTCCGGTCCGTAGGACATGTGGGGAGCGGTCGTGTCGAGCACCGAGTAGTCCTCGCCGCGGCGCAGACGCAGGGTCACCTCGCCCGTGATGGAGGATCCGACCCATTTCTGGATCGACTCGCGCAGCATGAGCGACTGCGGCTCCAGCCAGCGCCCCTCGTACATCAGGCGGCCGAGACGGCGTCCCTGCTCGTGGTATGTCGCGAGGGTGTCCTCGTTGAGGATCGCGTTGACGAGACGCTCGTAGGCGATGAACAGCAGCGCCATGCCGGGCGCCTCGTAGATGCCGCGCGACTTGGCCTCGATGATGCGGTTCTCGATCTGGTCGCTCATGCCCAGGCCGTGACGTCCGCCGATGCGGTTCGCCTCGAACACGAGCTCGACCGGATCGGTGTACTCGACGCCGTTGAGGGCGACGGGGCGCCCGCGCTCGAAGGTGACCGTCACGTCCTCCGTGGCGATCTCCACGGCCGGGTCCCAGAACCGCACGCCCATGATGGGCTCCACGGTCTCCAGCGACACGTCGAGGTGCTCGAGCGTCTTGGCCTCGTGCGTCGCGCCCCAGATGTTCGCGTCGGTCGAGTACGCCTTCTCGGCGCTGTCACGGTACGGGAAGTCATGCGCGACGAGCCACTCGCTCATCTCCTTGCGACCACCCAGCTCGGTGACGAAGTCCGCATCCAGCCACGGCTTGTAGATGCGCAGCGCGGGGTTGGCGAGCAGGCCGTAGCGGTAGAACCGCTCGATGTCGTTGCCCTTGTAGGTGGAACCGTCGCCCCAGATGTCGACGCCGTCCTCCTTCATGGCGCGAACCAGGAGGGTCCCCGTCACCGCACGGCCGAGGGGCGTCGTGTTGAAGTAGGTGCGTCCGCCGCTGCGGATGTGGAAGGCGCCGCAGGCGAGCGCCACGAAGCCCTCCTCGACCAGCGCGGTCTTGCAGTCGACCAGCCGCGAGACCTCCGCGCCGTACTGCAGTGCACGGCCCGGGATCGACGCGATGTCGTCCTCGTCGGGCTGGCCGAGGTCTCCCGTGTAGGTGCAGGGTACGGCGCCCTTGTCGCGCATCCACGCGACGGCGACGGAGGTGTCGAGGCCTCCGGAGAACGCGATGCCGACGCGCTCGCCGACGGGCAGGGACTGCAGGACCTTGGACATGCTCTCGATTCTACTGAGCCGACGGATGCGGCCCGTGCCGCCGGGTGCTGTGGACTGTCGTCCTGTGCCGTGCTGCGAGCTCCGACTACTCGCCGAATGCGCACACGTTCACCGAGTGCGCATTCGATCGGATGCTCGGTCGGCGAAAGGATGCTCGCTCGACGCTGAATGGACCCGGCGGCCGCGCTCAGCCGACGGTCACGCCCGTGATGGTGACCGGGGTCTTGGGCTTCCCGTCGCCGCCGCCGCTGTCGGTGCCGGCTGCGGCGATCTGCTGCACGACGGCGATGCCGGCCGCATCCATCTGCCCGAACACCGTGTAGTCCGGATCCAGGCGGGTGTCCTCGTAAACGAGGAAGAACTGCGAGCCGTTCGTGCCGGGGCCGGCGTTGGCCATGGCGACGGTTCCGGCGGGGTACGTCTCGGATCCGTCGAGCTCGTCGCCATAGCGGTAGCCGGGTCCGCCCATTCCGGTCGCTGTGGGATCGCCGCACTGCAGGACGAAGATGCCGGAGGTCGTGAGCCGGTGGCAGTTCGTGTCGGTGTAGTAGCCCTGGGTGGCGAGGGAGACGAAGCTGTTCACCGTGCAGGGGGTGCGGTCCGCATCCATGCCGATCGGGATGTCGCCCGCGGAGGTCTGCAGCGTCACCGCGACGGTGCCGGTGACCGCGGGCTCGGTCGGCGGTGCGGTCACGTCGCGTGCGGCGGCGCCACCGGCGGAGTAGGTGCAGGTACCGGCCGTCTCTGTTGCAGCAGACGGGGCCGTGCTCTGGGCGGTGAGGGCGGGGGCGGGGGCCGCGCTCGCGCACCCGGCAAGGAGGGCGAGGGCGGCGACGGCGAGGGGGAGAGCGAGGAGTCGGGCACGCATGCAGTCAGCGTATCCGTGCGCATGGGATTCGCGATGTGGCCCTCGTGGATCCGGCCAGGGTGCTCCGCCGTCGCGGGGTGCGGTGTGGGCGGGACGCCGGATGCGAACTGCCACACTTCTGCGCACCCGCCACAGTTGTTCTCAGGCGCGGGTGCGCAAAAGTGTGGCGTTTGCGCACCCGCGACGCAACTCGGGCAAAGGGGGTGACCGGTGCGCGGGGTCAGCGGGGGAGGCGGGGGACCGCGGCGACCAGCTCGCGGGCGTAGGGGGTCTCGGCGGCGGTGAGGATGCGGGCGGTCGGCGCCTCCTCCACGACACGGCCGTGCTGCAGCACCACCGTCCGCTCGCACAGGGCGGCGACGGCACCGAGGTCGTGCGAGACCATCATCAGGGCGAGGCCCGTCTCCTCGCGCAGGCGGGCGAGGAGCTCGATGACCTGCACGCGTGTGGTCACATCCAGCGCGCTCACCGGCTCGTCGGCGAGGAGCACGCGCGGACGCGACACGATCGCCCGGGCGATCGCGATGCGCTGGCGCTGGCCGCCCGAGAACTCGTGCGGATAGCGCTCGAGGGTGTCCGGGGACAGCCCCACGGCGGCGACCGACTCGGCGACGCGGGCGGCCGCATCCGCTCCCGCCGCGAGGCCCAGCGAGCGCAGCGGCTCCCCGACGATCCGATCGATGCGCTGACGTGGATCGAGCGATGAGTACGGGTCCTGGAAGACGGGCTGCACGCTCGCGCGGAACCGCCGCATGAGCGCGCGATCGCGCAGGACGAGGGGCGCGTCGTCGAAGCGCACCTCGCCGTCGCGCGGACGCGACAGTCCCAGCAGCAGGCGCAGGATCGTGGACTTGCCCGCGCCCGACTCGCCCACGAGGCCCACGGACTCGCCGGCGCCGACGGAGAGCGACACGTCTTCGAGAACGGTCTGCGACCCGTACGCGAACCCGGCCGTGCGAAGCTCCAGCACGCTCATCGCGCACCCCCTTCGTCCCGCGGACCCGCGTCGAGGGCCGTGTCGAGGATGCGTGCACTGCCGATCAGCTGCGCCGTGTACGGGTGCGCGGGCTCGGTGAGCACCGACGCCACCGTCCCCTGTTCGATCATCGAGCCCTGGCGCAGCACGATCACACGCTCGGCCATACGGGAGATCACCGCGAGGTCGTGACTGATGAACAGCAGTGCCATCCCGCGGTCGGCGACCAGGCGCTCGAGCAGCGCGAGCACGCCGTCCTGCACCGTGACGTCCAGGGCCGTGGTCGGCTCATCCGCGATCAGCAGACGCGGCTGAGCCGCCAGCGCGATCGCGATGGCGATGCGCTGACGCTGACCGCCCGACAGCTCGTGCGGGTACGCGCGAGCGATGCGGGAGTCGGGTAGGGCGACCTCCGCCAGTGCCGCGGCGACGGCATCGCGCAGCGCCGCGCCGCGGAGCCCCCGCCAGCGCCGCAGCGGCTCGGCGATCTGATTCCCCACCCGCATCAGCGGGTCGAGGGCGGTCAGCGGCTCCTGGAACACGATCTGCGCGACGGGGCCCCGCAGGCTCCGCAGGTCCGCATCCCGCGTGCCGACGACCTCCCGGTCGTCGAGCCGGATCGAACCGGATGCGGACAACGCCTGCGGCAGCAGACCCAGCACCGCGAGGGCGGTGAGCGACTTTCCGGATCCGGACTCGCCGATCACCCCGACGCGCTCGCCGGGCGCGACCTCGAACGAGATGTCGCGTACGGGCGTGACATCGCCGGCGCGCACCGACAGTCCGGCCACCGAGAGAAGGCTCATCGCGACCTCCGACGGGTCGGGTCGGTCCACTCGCGCAGTCCGTCGGCGAGGAAGTTGATGCCCAGCACGAGCGCCACGATCGCGATGCCGGGCGCGATGGCCCCCACGGGTGCGGTCAGCACGGTGCCCTGCGCCTCCTGCAGCATGCGCCCCCACGATGCGTTGGGCGGCGGGGCCCCGAGACCGAGGTACGACAGGCTCGCCTCCGCGAGCACCGCGATGCCGAACTGCAGCGCGAGGCTCACGAGCAGCGTCGGCGCGATGTTGGGCAGGACGTGCTGGCGGATGATGCCTCCCAGGCGCGTCCCGCTCGTGCGTGCCGCGATCACGTACTGCTCGCCGAGGACGCGGCGCGCAAGGATGCGGGTCAACCGGGCGACCACGGCCGACATCGCCAGCCCGATCGCGAGGATCGCCGAGAACAGCGACGGGCCCTGTACGGCGACCACGAGCATCGCGAGCAGCAGGACGGGGAACGCGATCACCACGTCGAGAGCGGCCGAGAGCGTGTCGTCGAGCCACGGGCGGGCGAACGCGGCCACGAGCCCCAGCGAGATCCCGATCACGGCGGCGATCAGCACCGCGCCCGCCCCGACCGTCAGAGCGATGCGGGCGCCCACCATGAGCTGGCTCAGCAGGTCGCGCCCCAAGCGGTCGGTGCCGAGCAGGTGCGCGGGGCCCGGCGGTTCGAGCCGGTCGCCGCTGATGTCGCTCAGCGGATACGGCAGCCAGACGAGCGAGACGATCGCGGTGAGCACGACGAGTCCCACCAGCACGATCCCGATGATCAGGGTGGCGTGCGGCCGGCGCCGCCGGACGGATGCGGTGGCCACCGCATCCGTCCGCGCCTTCAGCTCCGCGCCGCTCATCGGTTGCCCGAGACGCTCGTGCGCAGGCGCGGGTCGATCAGACGCTGCACCACGTCGGCGGCGAAACCGACGAGGAGCACGAACAGGGTGCTGACCACGAGGACGCCCTGGATGTTGGCGAAGTCGTGCTGCTCGATACCGGTGAGCAGCATGCTGCCGAGCCCCGGCAGCGTGAAGACGCTCTCCACGACGACGGCGCCCAGCAGGGTCGTGGAGAGCTCGATACCGAGCACGGCGACGACCGGCACGGCGCCGTTTCGCACCCCGTGACGCAGGAGCGCCTCGGCGCGGGAGGCGCCGCCCGCCCGGGCGGTCCGCAGGTAGTCGCTGCCGAGCACGTCGAGGGTCGCGGCGCGCACGTAGCGACTGAGCGACGCGCTCATCACGATCGCGATCGTGATGACCGGCAGCGTCAGCGAGCGGAGGGCGTCGGCGGGATCCTCCCAGTCGCGGCGGGGGAATCCTCCCGAGGGAAGCAAGCCCAGTTGGAGGGCGAAGATCCACACCAGGATGACGCCGACCCAGAACACCGGAACCGCCACCCCGAGCTGCGCGAACCCCGACAGCACGATGCCGTACCAGCGGTCGGCCTTCACCGCGGCGGTGATGCCCACGATGAGCGAGACGACGAGCGCCAGGCCGAAGGCGAGCAGGGTGAGCGGAAGCGTGATCGCCAGCCGCGCCGCGACCTCGTCGCCGACCGACCGGGACGAGATGTACGACTCGCCGAGGTCGAGGCGCAGCAGCTGCGCGGCCCAGGTCGCGAACTGCTGGACCAGTGGCTGGTCGGAGCCGACCTGGGCGCGGGCGGCAGCGATCTGCTCCGGGGTCGCATCCACCGAGAGCAGGGCATTGGCGGGGTCGCCGGGCAGCAGTCGCAGCAGGACGAAGATGACGACCATGGCGACGACGAGGGAGACCGCGAGGAACGCGGCCCGACGCAGCAGATAGACGACCATGGGGTTCACCGGGAATGGATGATGCCGCCGACCCGGTCGGTCGGCGGCATCATCCGTCGATCAGGACTTGACGATGTCGTAGGCGAAGAACTGCGAGTTCAAGCCGTTGACCGGGTACCCGCTGACGTCGCTGGAGGCGACGACGATCTGCGGGTAGAGGTACAGCCACACGCTAGCCGCATCGGCCGCGATCTGCTCGTTGACCTGCTTGAGCAGCGAGGTCTGCTCGTCGACGGTCGTGGCCTGCTCTGCCTCGGACACCCACTGGGTCACCTGCGCGTTGTCGTAGCCCCAGTAGAAGTCCGGGTTGCCGTACCAGACCACGTCGCGGTCGTTCACGTGCTCCTGCAGGGTGGCGGTGAAGTCGCGGTCCTTGAAGACCTTCGTGTACCACTCGTCGGCGCTGATCGTGTTGATCTCGACCGTGATGCCGACCTCCGCCAGCTGCGACTGCAGGAACTCCGCCACGGCGGGATGCGGGTCGTAGCTCGGGGTGTCGAGGGTGAAGGTGAAACCGTCGGCGTAGCCGGCCTGTGCGAGAAGCGTCTTGGACAGCGCCGGGTCGTAGGGGTTCACGCCGGTGAGGTCCTCGTACCAGGGGTCGGTGGGCGGGACCATCGAGCCGATGAGGGTGCCGTAGTCGCCCCAGATTGAGGTCAGCAGCTTCTTCGTGTCGATGGCCGAGTAGACGGCCTTGCGCACGTCGACGTTGTCGAACGGGGCGACGCGGTCGTTGAAGGCGAGCAGCTCCTTCGTGGTCGAGGTGCCCTCGCTCACGACGTAGTCGCTGTTGCCGTCGAACTGCGCCAGCTGGTCGGGGCCCTGGATGCTGGTGATGAGGTCGATCTCGCCCGTCAGCAGCGCGTTGTTCTCGGCCGTCGCATCGGTGAAGTAGGTGAAGACGACCTCGGCGTTCTTCGCGGGGCTGCCCCAGTAGTCGTCGAAGCGCTTCAGGGTCAGTGTGCTGCCCTGCTTCCACTCGTCGAGCGTGTACGGGCCGGTGCCGTCCTCGGTCGTGGTCAGATCGCCCGCCTCGGTGTTGACGATCCACACGTAGCTCAGGTTGTAGAGGAACGAGATCGAGCGCTGCGACAGCGTGAACACGACCGTGTTCTCGTCGGGGGTAGCGATGTCCGCGATCGGGCCGAAGCTCGACTTGCGTGCCGACTTCGAATCGTCGGCGAGGACGGCCTCGACGCTCGCCTTGACGTCGGCCGAGGTCAGCTTCTTGCCGGAGTGGAACTCGACGCCCTCGCGCAGCGTGATCGTGTAGGTCAGGCCGTCGTCGCTGACCTCTTCGGACTCGGCGAGCAGCGGCTCCACCTGGCCGTCGTCGGTGAGCTTGTACAGCCCCTCGTAGACGTTGCCGTTGAAGGCCTCGGTCACGCCCTGACCGCCGCCCTGCGTGTTGCTCAGGTTCTGCGGCTCGTACAGCGAGCCGATCACGATCGTGGCGTCGTCGGCGTTCTCGGCCGTGCCGGAACCGGCGGCGCAGCCGGCCAGCAGCAGGGCTGCAGCAGCGGCGGCCGTCACGGCGAGCAGAGGTCTTCTCATGCGGGGATACTCCAGGGTGCTGTGGGTGGGGGTCGGGATGCTGTGCGTCGCCGCGTCAGACGGCGTAGATGTCGAAGCCGTCGCGGAAGACGACGGACTTCTCGCCCGCGCGCACCGGAACCTCGAATCGGTTGGATGCGGGCGGAAGCGGGCAGTTGTACTGCGCGGAGAATCCGCACGGCGGTACGAAGGCGCGGTTGAAGTCGAGCACGACGGCGTGCGGGTCGCCCTCGACGTGTTGCACGAACAGGAACCGACCGGGCCCGTAGGTCTCCACGCCGTTGGTGGTGTCGCCGAACACGAGCAGCAGCTTCCCGCCGTCGTCGAAGGCGGCGAGGGAGCGCTCCACCCCGCCGATCGTCGCGGTGATGTCGCCCGGCACGATGAGATCGCGGGTGCCGCCGTTGTCGCGGATGTGCTCGAACGGCACGGTTCGCGAGGCCTCCACCGGGCGGAACGTGCCGTCGATGACCCAGTCCGGGTCGTAGTCGTAGGTGTCGATGCGCTCGAACGCGCCGATCGCGGGGGATGCCGCATCCCAGAACCGCAGACCGTGCTGCGGCTCACCGGTGTCGATGTCGGTGCGCTCGACCTCGGTCACCTGCACGGTGGGCGCGGCCGACGCCTGCGCGGCGCCGAGATCGGTGCGAGCACCGGTCCAGCGTGTCTCGACGAGGGCGAGGTTCCCGGTGGGGGCGGCGACGGCGCGTTCGCGCGCGGCGTGCCAGCGGGCGTGGTCTTCACGGGCGGACATGATGCGTCCATTCTCGGAACTCGGGGGCGTGGTGCCCAATCGGGCGTCACGGAAGGCAATGCGCCGGGCGATCGGGATATTCCCCGCGCGCTCGCGCGAGACCGGCTCGATAGACTGCCCGGAGACCTCCCGCTCGGTGGGGTCGCGTCTTCCGGTGCCGTCAGGTGCCGTCACCAGCCACCCGATTCGAGGGAGCCACCCATGCCAGGCATCGTGATCGTCGGCGTCCAGTGGGGCGACGAGGGCAAGGGCAAGGCCACCGATCTGCTCGGCTCGCGCACCGACTGGGTCGTCAAGTTCAACGGCGGCAACAACGCCGGGCACACGGTGGTGATCGGCGACGAGAAGTACGCCCTGCACCTGCTGCCGTCCGGCATCCTCTCGCCCGGCGTGAACGCCGTCATCGGCAACGGCGTCGTCGTCGACCTCGAGGTGCTCTTCTACGAGCTCGAGGCACTCCAGGCGCGCGGCGTCGACACGTCGCGCCTGCGCGTCAGCGCCAACGCGCACGTGATCACGCAGTACCACCGCACGCTCGACAAGGTCACCGAGCGCTTCCTGGGCAAGCGTCAGATCGGCACCACCGGTCGCGGCATCGGCCCCGCCTACGCCGACAAGATCAACCGCGTCGGCATCCGCATCCAGGACCTGTTCGACGAGAACATCCTGCGTCAGAAGGTCGAGGGCGCCCTCGATCAGAAGAACCACCTGCTCGTGAAGGTGTTCAATCGTCGCGCCATCACGGTCGACGAGATCGTGGAGGACCTGCTCTCGTATGCGGAGCGGCTGCGCCCCATGGTCTGCGACACCGGACTGCTGCTGAACGACGCGCTGGATGCGGGAGACGTCGTCGTCTTCGAGGGCGGCCAGGCCACGATGCTCGACGTCGACCACGGCACGTACCCCTTCGTCACCTCCTCGTCGGCGACCGCCGGCGGCGCCGCGACCGGTTCGGGTGTCGGCCCCAACCGGCTCGACCGGATCGTCGGCATCGTCAAGGCGTACACGACGCGCGTCGGGTCCGGGCCCTTCCCGACGGAGCTGTTCGACGAGCAGGGCGAGTGGCTGCGTTCGCGCGGGTTCGAGTTCGGCACCACGACGGGCCGTCCGCGCCGGGTCGGCTGGTACGACGCTCCCATCACCCGCTACGCCACGCGCATCAACGGCATCACCGACCTCGTGCTCACCAAGCTCGACATCCTGACCGGTCTCGAGCAGATCCCGGTCTGCGTCGCCTACGACGTCGACGGCGTGCGGTTCGACGAGGTTCCGGTGAACCAGACCGAGTTCCACCATGCCAAGCCGATCCTCGAGTACCTGCCGGGCTGGTCGGAGGACATCTCGACCGCGCGTACGTTCGAGGAGCTCCCGCAGACGGCGCAGGACTACGTTCTGGCACTGGAGCGTCTGAGCGGTACCCGCATCTCGGTGATCGGTGTGGGCGCAGCCCGTGACGCCGTCATCGTGCGCCACGACCTCGTCGACTGACGTGAGGCTGCTCACCGGCGGCTACGGCGCCGAGATGGACGGCATCGGCGAAGGCATCGGTGAACTGCATGCCGGCGCCGCCGACCAGTCGCTCGCGGGATCGGCGCTCGCCTTCGCCGGCGTGGTCGCTCCCGTCGACGGGTCGCCCTCCTGGGTCGCTCGACACCCCACCCTCGACGTGATCTACGCGGCTCTCGAGTCGGCGGGTGCGGTGCAGGCGTTCCGTCGCACGGGCGAGTCCCGCTACGAGCGTCTCGGTCCGCCGATCTCTGCGGGAGAGGCGGTCTGCCATATCGCCGTCGCGCCAGACGGCTCCTGGCTCATGGCGACGTGCTGGGGGGACGGCCGCGTCGTGCGGATGACGCTGGACGCCGCCGGGCGTCCGTCGCAGCCCTCTGTGGCACCGGCTCCCGTCGACCCGTATGCCGGTTCGGGAATGTCGGTGTCGACCGCCGTCGCCGAGGCCGCCGATGTGAGCCTCGAGGCGGCTGCTCGTGCCCTGCGCGAGGCTGCGGGCGAGGAGTACGCACACCTCATCCCGCACCTGGGGGAGTCGCGGGCGCCCGTCGCCCCCGAGCTCGAGACCCCCTTGTTGGAGCGCACGCCGCACGCCCACCAGAGCATCCTTCTTCCCGGCGGCGCGGTGGCCACCACCGACATGGGCTTCGATCTCGTGCGGTTCTGGCGCCCCTCCGGCGCCGGGATGCGCGCGGCGGGCCAGGTCGTGCTTCCCCGGGGCAGCGGCCCGCGCCACGGGGTGTGGCATCCGAGCGGTCATCTCTACGTCGTGGCGGAGCTCTCGCGCGAGGTGTTCGTTCTGGCGCCGGATGCGTCGGGCGCCTGGCGTCTGATCGGCGGCGTGCAGCTGGCCGGCACCCTCGACGGCGATACCGCTGCCGAGCTGGCCGCGTCTTCCGACGGCGCATTCCTCCTCGCCGGCGTGCGCGGCAGCAACACGCTCGCCACCGTGCGGGTGTCAGGCGCGGGGGAGCAGCTGCAGTTCGTCGCGCTCGCCGACAGCGGCGTGGACTGGCCGCGCCACCACGTCGTCTCCCGCGACACCGTGCTCGTCGCCGGTCAACGGTCGGACGAGGTCGCGGCCGTGTCGCTGGATCTTCGCACCGGCATCGCGGAGCGCGTGCGCTCGCGCGTGGCCGTGCCGTCCCCGACCTGCCTGCTGCCCATCCGCTGACGGGGGAGTTCCCGACCTCAGGCGTCGGGATGCAGTTTGGCGTCCTGCTTCGGGATGATGACCTGCTTCACGATGAGCAGCACCGACGCGGTGACGGGGATTGCGACGAGCGCTCCCAGCAGCCCGAGCAGTGTGCCGCCCACGAGCGCGCCGATCACCACGAGTGATCCCGGGATCGAGATCGTGCGGTTCATGACGCGGGGCGTGAGCAGGTATGCCTCCAGCTGCATGTAGACCAGATAGGCGATCGCGAACACGAGCGCACCCATCGGGCTCGCGAACAGGGCGAACACCGAGCCGATCACCCAGAACAGCACCGTTCCGACGAGGGGGATGAGGGTGATGCAGAACGCGACCACGGCGAACAGCTGCGGGAAGGGCAGGCCGAGCACCAGGAACATGATCAGCACGAACACCGCGTTGCACAGGGCCAGCACGACCATGCCGCGCAGGTATCCGCCGATGGAGTCCGCGATCTCCTCGGTGAGGGAGGCGACCTTGGTGCGCGAGTAGGCGGGTGCGAGCGAGAGGAGCGACTTCTTCATCGTCGGCAGGGAGGCCGTGAAGTAGAGGCTCAGGACCAGGACGATGATCCCGCCGGAGATCCCCGTGACGATCGAGACGCCGACCTTGAGCACGCCGCCGCTGATGGAGGCGATGTTGGTCGGGTTGGTGATGAAATCCTGCACGTGGCCAAGGATGTCGGGCAGGACGCTGCCGAACGTGTCGTGCAGCGATCGATAAAGGTCGCTCTGCTGGAACGTGGTGAAAAGCTGCGGCACCCCGTTCACGAACTCTGCGATCTGCTGCACCACGGTCGGGATGATGAGCAGCAGCACCCCGGCCAGCACGATCGCGAAGCCGACGAACACGATGACGATGCCCCAGACGCGTGCGACGCCGCGTTTCTCGAAGAATCGCACGAGCGGGTCGAGGCCGAGGGCGGCGAACAGCGCGAAAGCCACGTAGATCAGCACCGTGGACAGGTTCGAGACGGCGAGTCCCAGCACCAGTGCGAGCAGGCCGCCGAGGGTCACGAAGAACCCGAGGGCGAACGGGTGGTGCACGGCGCGCCAGCGAAGACCCGTGGCGGTGGGCGGGGCGGATGCGGGATCGACGGACCCAGCCGATTCATCGGTCATGACCACACTCTAGGGCGCGGCCCGCGCGGTAGTGTCGAGCGCGAGGAGGACGCCATGACCGAGCCCGTCGACCCGATCTCCACCCTCCAGGGGCTGCGCGCCAGCATCGACAACATCGATGCGGCGCTGACCTTCATGCTGGCGGAGCGTTTCCGCTGCACGAAGGCCGTCGGAGCACTGAAGGCGGAGCACGGCCTGCCTCCCTCCGACCCCGCTCGTGAGGAGCGACAGCTCGCGCGGCTGCGCAGTCTCGCGCTGCAGGCGGACCTCGACCCGGCGTTCGCCGAGAAGTGGTTCAACTTCGTCGTGGCCGAGGTGATCCGCCACCACGAGGCCGCCGCATCCGCCACCGACTGATCGCAGAGGCGCTCCCGGGCGCGGGAGCGCGACGATCACGGCGCTGCGCTCAGCCGGTCGGGCGTGTGCGCAGCGAGGCGCCGAGGCGGCGGACGACCTCCCGAAGCACCGGCGTAGGGGTCGCGAAGATGAGCCGCGCGAAACCGGTGCCGGCGGCACCGCACATGGTTCCCTCCGTGAGCTGGACGGATGCTTCCCGGTGGAAGAATTCGGCGGGCGCGTCGCCGAGGCCGGCGTCGCGGAAGTCGATCCATCCCACGTAGGTTCCCTCGGGTTCCGGCATCCATGCCCCCGGGATCTCCTCGGCCACGAGTTCCCGGAGGGCGTCCCTGTTGCGTTCGAGGTAGGGCACGAGCTCGGCGAGCCAGTCGTCGCCGCCACGGTAGGCCACGGCGTTGGCGACGGCGCCGAGATTGCTCGTGCCGTGGCCGGCGAACGGTCCGATCCTCGCCCAGGTCTCCCGGTCGACGTCGCTCGTGAGCACGAGTTGCGCGCACTTGAGTCCGGGCAGGTTCCAGGCCTTGGAGGCGCTCATCGCCGTGATCGTGTGCTGCGCGGCCGCCTCGGAGATCGACGCGTACGGGATGTGGGTCGACCCGCTGAAGACGAGCGGAGCCCAGATCTCGTCGGAGAACACGCGTCCGCCGTTGCGCTCGACGACCTCGGAGACGGCGACCAGCTCCTCGCGACTGAAGACGCGTCCCACCGGGTTGTACGGGTTGCACAGCAGCAGGAGGTTGCCGCCCTCGTCGAATGCGCGCTGGAGGGCGTCGAGGTCGAACTCGTAGCGGCCGTCACGGACGGCGAGCGGGACCTCGATGACCTCACGCCCCCGCATCGGCGGCACGAACAGGAACGGCATGTACGAGGGCGTCGGCACGATGATCTTGGAGTCCGGGGCCGAACAGTGCTCCATCGCGAGCTCGAGACCGACGATGACATCCGGCACACCCCACACATCCGATGCCGGAACCTGCCACCCGTAGCGGCGACCGACGAACTCCGCCGTCGCCTCCGAGAGATCGGCGGCCATGCCTCGGGGCATGTAGCCGAACGATCCCGCGTCGACCGCCCGGTGGAGCGCTTCGGTGATCCTGCGGTCGATGCCGAAGTCCATCTCCGCGACGAAGGCGCCCAGCGCGCCGTCCTCCGCCGACCACTTCGTGGCTCCGGTGGCCCGAAGCTGATCGACGGTGATGGCATCGATGCGTCGCGCGAAATCGCTCATGCTGTTCTCCTCGTTACGGGCGGATCCTGACTCCTATCCGGGATAGCGCCCCCTCCATCATCCGTCGTTCTCAGGGGGTGGCGCGCCGCAGCGTCGGGAAGGCGATGGCGGCCAGTACCACGGTGATCCCCGCGACCAGCAGCGTGATGCCGCCGAACCCGATCGACACGAACCAGTCGACGACCGACGGCCAGGCATCCATGCGCGTGACGGCGAACAGGGCGAGCACGATGACCGCGGCGATCGCGACGAGGGTGACGATCAGCCACAACGTGCCGAAGCGCTTGAAGATCGTCGCGCCCCAGAAGCCGGAGACGAAGAACAACATGGCGAGCACGAAGTAGAAGAGCCCCGCCAGCGCGGCTCCCGATTCCCAGATGACCCCGACGGCGAAGAAATAGCCGTTGAGCCCCCAGCCGCCGGTCGCCGTCTCGACGAGCCCGCCGATGACGAAGATCACGGCGAGCATGGCGGCGGTCAGCACCGCGGTCAGCATCGTGCCGAGAAAGAACTCGCGGCGGGTCACGCTCATCGCCTGCGAGAAGGGGAAGGTCATGGTCAGCGCCTGGGCGCCGATGACCGCGAAGTACCAGAGGGGAGCCTGCGCGCCCCCACCGTAGAAGGCGCCGGTCACCCCGGCGCTGAAGAGGATGCCGTAGACGGCGAGGCTGAGGGCGAACGCGCCGCCCAGCACGATGAGCGGGACCCACACGAAGGTCTGCTTGTTGGTCAGTTGCATGCGGACGACCTTGAGGATGCGGTTCATCGCACGGCTCCGTTCTCGAGAGCGGGGGATTCGACGCGCTGTGTGAGGCGCACGACGAGCTGTTGCAGGGACACGGGCGCGAGCTCGAGGCCCGCATCCCGCATGCGCGCGCGCTCGTCCGGGGTGAGCGCGCCGAGGACGGTGACGGATGCGACGCGGCCGAGGCTCTCGCGGTGCAGCACCTCTCGGCCGGCGACGAAGGCGTCGACCGCATCGGCGTCGCCGACGACACTCGTCGCGCGCTCGCGCAGCGCCTCGGTGTCCTCATCCAGCAGCACGCGACCGCCCTCGATCACGATGACCTTCTCGATGAGATTCGACACCTCGTCGATCAGGTGGCTCGACAGGATGATGGTGCGGGGGTGCTCGGCGTAGTCCTCGAGGAGGCGGTCGTAGAAGATCTGGCGGGCGACGGCATCCAGTCCGAGATACGGCTCGTCGAAGAAGGTGATCTCGGCGCGGGAGGCGATGCCGATGATGACGCCGACGGCGGAGAGCTGTCCGCGCGAGAGCTTCTTGATGCGCGTCTTCATCGGCAGGCGGAACTCGGCGATGAGCCGCTCGGCGAGCTCCTGGTCCCAGTTCGGGAAGAAGAGGCGGGCGATGCGGAACGCGTGAGCGGGGAGGGCGTCGTCGGGGTAGCGCTGGCTCTCACGGACGAAGCAGACCCGCGAGAGCACGTGGGCGTTCTCGTACGGGTTCTCACCGAAGACGCGCACCTCGCCGGAGGTGGCGAAGTTCTGCGCGGTCAGGATCGACATGATCGTCGTCTTGCCCGCTCCGTTGCGGCCGAGCAGGCCGTAGATGGCGTCCTTCTCGATCCGGAAGCTGACGTCGTCGATCGCGACGGTGTCGCGGTATCGCTTGGTCAGGGCGCTGACCTCGATCACGGCGGTCACGGGTTCTCTCCTTCGTTCGGGGTGTGGGCGGCGCGGTCCGTGATCAGATGGGTGATGTCCTCCGGGCCGAGTCCGAGCCGGCGGGCCTCGGCCAGCAGCGGCTCGACGAAGCGGTCGGCGAACGCGGTGCGGCGCTCGTTCAGGAGCACTTCGCGGGCGCCGGGGGCGACGAACATGCCCACTCCGCGGCGCTTGTAGAGCACTCCTTTGTCGACGAGCATGTTGACTCCTTTGGCGGCGGTGGCGGGATTGATGCGGTGGAACGCGGCGAGTTCGTTCGTCGACGGCGCCTGGTCCTCCTCGCGGAGACTGCCGTCGACGATCGCGTCTTCGACGCTCTCCGCGATCTGCAGGAAGAGCGGTTTGCCCTCTTCGATCACTGGATCCCCGTTCGGTGGTTCATTACTTGACTAACTAACCATGCAACAGGGCGTGTGGCGCTGTCAAGTAAGCGAATCGCGATTCCCACGTGCACGCGGCGGCGACGGCTGGTATCACGCGGGCGCGGTAGCGCGATCGTTCGGATCCGGCAACCGCGGAGGCCGACTTGCGAACCCCGAAAACGCATGACACGTTGGAAAAGGCCCGTCGCCGGGCCCCACGACCAGTCCGCGGTCGCCTGATGCCCCTTCGGGAGCGCGTCGGCGAGCGTACGGTCGGCGACCGTGCCCGGGCCCTATGCTCGGCGCCCGTGCGTGTTGCGCCTCCCGACGCGACCGCCCGTGGTCGTCCACCCGGGCGTGACCGATGCAGTCTGTGCACCGGACTGCCGAGGTGCAATCCACGTGAGTGTCGAACATGCCATTGAGGCGCGGAACCTGTTCAAGGTCTTCGGCAAGAATCCCAAGTCCGTCATCGAGCAGCTGCGCGCGGGCAAGACCCGAGCCGAGGTGTCGGACCGTGGCACGGCCGCGGTGATCGACGCGAGCTTCACCGTCGACCCTGGCGAGATCTTCGTGATCATGGGCCTCTCCGGCTCCGGCAAGTCCACGATCATCCGGATGCTCAACGGACTTCTGCCCCCGAGCGCCGGCGAGGTGCTCGTACAGGGCCAGAACGTGACCACCGCCTCGGCCGCGCAGTTGCGCCGCATCCGGCGCTCGTCGGTCTCGATGGTGTTCCAGCACTTCGCGCTCCTGCCGCACCGCACGGTGCTCGACAACGCTGCGTACGCGCTGGAGATCCAGGGCGTCGGCACGCAGGAGCGCCGCGAGCGCGCCCGTGAGATCCTCGACAAGGTCGGCCTCGGCGATCGGGTCGACGCCATGCCCGGCGAGCTCTCCGGCGGAATGCGCCAGCGCGTCGGCCTCGCCCGCGCCCTCACCTCCGGCACCGACATCCTGCTCATGGACGAGGCGTTCTCGGCTCTCGATCCCCTCATCCGCCGCGAGATGCAGGAGCAGCTCATCGAGCTGCAGCAGGAGCTCGGTCGCACGATCGTCTTCATCACCCACGACCTCAACGAGGCCATGTTCCTCGGCGACCGCATCGCCGTCATGCGCGACGGGCGTATCGTGCAGAACGGCACCCCGGAGGAGATCCTCACCGACCCGGCGAACGACTACGTCGCCCAGTTCGTGCAGGACGTCGACCGGGCGCGCGTGCTGACCGCCTCGTCCGTGATGGCGCCGCCGCAGGCGACCACGCCCGTGTCGGCCGGGATGCGGGGCGCCCTGCGCGTCATGCGCGATCTGCAGGCGGGAGCGGTGGCCGTGGTCGAGAACCGCCGTTACATCGGCGCCGTGACCGACCGCGCCGTGATCCGCGCGGTCAAGGCGGGCGAGACCGACCTCCGCCGCATCGTGCAGCGCGCGCAGCAGGTCGTCGGACCCGACGACCCGCTGACGGATGTCGTCGAGCACTCGGTCGAGTCGCCCTACCCCGTCGCCGTGGTCGACGAGCGCCAGCGCCTCGTCGGTGTGATCCCCCGCGTCACCCTGCTCGCAGCCCTCGGCAACGTTCCCGCCGTCACGCGGGAGAACCCGATCATCGACGTGCCCGCATCCGTGCCGGCGAGCGTGCTCACCGAGACGCTCGCCGTCGTCGACGAACCCGCCGCCACGAGCACGGGAGGTGCCCGATGAACGATCTCTTCCGCCTTCCCCTCGGCGATGTCGTCGAGACCGCCGTCCGCTGGATCATCAAGACCTTCTCGTGGCTCTTCGACGGGATCAGCGTCGCCTTCCGTGCCCTCTACGACGGGCTCGACACGGTGCTGTCCGGTCCGCCGTTCTGGGTGATCATCGTCGTCTTCGTCGCGCTCGCGTTCTTCGCGAAGGGGTGGAAGCTCGCCCTGGGCACGGCGATCGGGCTCCTGCTGATCGTCACGATCGATCAGTGGGATGCGGCCATGGACACCCTCGCGCTCGTGATCATCGCCGCCGTCATCGCGGTCGCCATCGCGCTTCCCCTCGGCATCTGGGCCGCCCGCAGCGATCGTGTCTCCGCCGTCGTGCGACCCGTGCTCGACTTCCTCCAGACGATGCCCGCCTTCGTCTACCTGATCCCCGCCCTGATCATGTTCAGCGTGGGGCCCGTGCCCGGCATCGTCGCCACCATCGTCTTCGCGATGTCTCCGGGTGTGCGACTGACGGAGCTCGGCATCCGCGGTGTGGACACCGAGGTCGTGGAAGCCGGCCATGCCTTCGGAGCGTCGCCCGGCCGCATCCTTCGTCAGATCCAGCTGCCCCTCGCTCTTCCGAGCATCATGGCCGGCGTGAACCAGGTCATCATGCTCAGCCTGTCGATGGTCGTCATCGCCGGCATGGTCGGAGCGGGCGGCCTCGGCGGTCAGATCGTCCAGGCGCTGAGCCGGATCGACATCGCGCTGGGTGTGGAGGCGGGACTCGCCGTCGTGATCATCGCGATGATCCTCGACCGCGTCACCTCGAGCTTCGCAGGCCCCCGCCCGAAGCGCGCGCTCCTCGGCCGACGCCGCGAGCTCGCCCGCGCGGCCTGAGCGCGCGCCCACCCATCCGAGACTTGCGAGCTCATCACTCGCGAGCGGCCGTCGACACTCGACGTGCCGTACCGACCTTGTCCGCGACAGCACGCGGACGGAGAGGACTGCAGATGACTGTCACCAAGAAGAACCTGACCGTGGGCATCGCCCTCGCGGGCGTCGCCGCCCTCGCCCTGACCGGCTGCTCGGCCGCCGGCGATGCGGGCGAAGGATCGGGCGAGCGCCCCATCACGATCGCCGTGTTCAACGGCTGGGACGAGGGCATCGCCGCGTCCGAGCTGTGGAAGAACGTGCTCGAGGAGCAGGGCTACGAGGTCGAGCTGGAGTACGCGGACCCGGCAGCGGTCTACACCGGTATCGCGAACGGCGACTACGACCTGACGCTGGACACCTGGCTGCCGCTGACCCACGCCCAGTACATGGAGACCTACGGCGACGACCTCGTCGACCTCGGCGCCTGGAACGATGAGGCCAAGCTGACGATCGCCGTCAACGAGGATGCTCCCATCGACTCGCTCACCGAGCTCGCTGACAACGCCGACGTCTTCGGCAACCGTCTCGTCGGCATCGAGGCCGGATCGGGTCTCGTGACCGTCACGCAGGACGAGGTCATCCCCGGCTACGGCCTGGAAGGACTCGACTTCGTGACCTCCTCGACGCCGGCGATGCTCACCGAGCTTCAGGCGGCGACGGATGCGGGCAAGGACATCGCCGTGACCCTGTGGCGTCCGCACTGGGCCTACAACGCCTTCCCGCTCAAGGACCTCGAGGACCCGGACGGCCTGCTCGGTGACGCCGAGGGCATCCACACGGTGACGTCGTCGAACTTCAAGGACGACTTCCCCGAGGTCAACGACTGGCTCTCGTCGTTCAAGATGGACAACGACACCCTCTACTCGCTCGAGGATGCGATGTTCAACTCCGGCGGCAGCGGCAACGACTACGCCCCGGCGGTCGCCGACTGGATCGCCGAGAACCAGGCGTGGGTGGACGCGCTGACGTCCTGACGATCGTCGCCGAACGCGCCGCACCCTCCGGGGTGCGGCGCGTTCTCGCGTTCAGTGCGTTCTGGTGTTCAGTGCGCGCTTTCCTCGGCGAGCAGGGCGAGCTTGCGGACCGAATCACGGAACGCGGCCTCCGTGGCTTCCACGTCGCCCGTGCCCGTGGTGTCGGAGATGAGCGACTGGAACGCGGAGACGGCGACGAGCACCGTCAGCGACGCCTCGCGCATGATCGACGTGTCGGTGTCGGCGAGCCTCCGGCGCTCCGGATGCGCCGCGAGCCACGGCACGAGGAACGCCGTCAGCTCCGTGGTCAGCGACAGGAAGGGCGCGAGGATCGCGGCCTGCGTGTCGGGCTGCTCCAGCAGCATCCGATTGCGTCCCTCCGCCACCACCGCGTTGATCTGCGCATGCCCGATCGAGGCGATGATCAGGCGGAAGACCGCTGTGGTGAGCGGGACGTCCGCCGACATCTCGATGATGACGGCGGCCTGCTCGGCCGGCAGCAGGTGCAGCGAGCGGCCGAAGAGCGCGGTCTCGCGGGAGCTCATGTAGTTGAAGAACGTACTGCGCGACACATCGGCGCGCTTGCAGATGTCGGCGACCGTGACCTTCGCGTGGCCGCGCTCGAGGGCGAGCTCGACGGCCGCGATCTCGATCGCGTTCTCGGTGTCGCGCTTCTTGCGTGCGCGCAGTGACTCGGGCATGGCTCCTGAGGTGAAAGGTGGACGTGGTATATCTTTGGACGACGTCCACGTTAGGCGCTCTGCCTGGGACGACGTGGCCTGCGTTACGGACGTGAGCGTTGCTGGGGGGCGTCGCGGGGGCCCGGGGGCATCGGCGGTTCGCGTCGGTGCCCCTCTTCATCCGACCCGGGCGCGGATGGCGGGAGACCGGCTTCCGCACCCGCCGACTCGTTCTGGGCGGCGGTCGCCGGCAGCTCGAGTGCAACGCGTCGCTCGAGCTCGTCGATCGCGGCGTCGGACAGGGAGATCAATCCGTCGAGTTCCTCTCGCACCCGGCGGTACGCGAGCTGTCGCTCGGCGGGCGTGGCCGCCTCGTCCACCGCGACGGAGAGCAGCTGTTGAGCCGTGTCGAGGCGCTTGCGTTCGGACGGCGTGAACCCGGCGTCGCGCACGCGTCGCGCCTCGCGTTCGGCGACGTCGAAGGCCACCTCGTAGTCCGTGACGGCGTTCTGGTAGGCGGTGAGCTCGGTCGCGGTGATCCGGGCATCCGCCGACACCGGCCGCATCCGGTCCGCGACACGTTTGGCGCGCAGGAACGCGGCGGTGAGCTCCTGGCGCCCGTCGCTCATGGCGGGATAGGCGATCATCTTCGCGACGTCGAGCTCGTACTCGAGCCAGCGCGCTGTGGTCGCGTCGTGCTCGGCGAGAGTGCGTTCGAGTGCGGATGCCACAGGTTCCGTCCGCGCCTCGGCGGGCGCCGGGGAGATCGCTCCGCTTCGGGCTCGGATGAGTTCGAGCCGCCTTTCGTGCCGTCGCTTCGCGCCTCGCTCCCATGCGCGGGCGGCGCCACCGGCGACGCCGATGAGGGGGAAGGCGAGCCACCAGTTGTGCTGGAGGAACGCGAACAGCTGGTCCACTTCTCCATGTTAGGAGCCGGGGCGGGCCGATCGTGGGTCAGGAGGCCAGAGTTCGCCGTGTTCCGGGGGCCGCGCCGGCCGCATCCGCCCAGAGCTCGTCGAGCGACAGGCCGAGGACCGAGGCCACGGCGGCGACCGTGGCGAACGCGGGCGTGGCGACGCGACCCGACTCGATCTTCCGCAGCGTCTCGGGGGAGATGCCGGCGTCGAGCGCCACCTCGAGCATCGAGCGCTCGCCCCTCGCTCGCCGCAGAGCTGCGCCGAGGCGTCGGCCGCGCTCCAGCTCGACGGGCGTCAGAGGGAGTCGGACCATCATGCCGCCACGATAGCGGTATTTCTGGACCGGTATAGTTATTGACATGATCGAGATCCTCACGCCCGCCGAGGTCGACCGCGCACGCCGGACGGGCGCTCTCGTCGGTCAGATCCTCGACACGATCCGCTCGCGCGTCGTGCCCGGCACCAACCTGCTCGAGATCGATGCCTGGGCGAAAGAGATGATCCTGGGCGCCGGCGCCGTCTCGTGCTACGTCGACTACGCGCCCTCGTTCGGCCGTGGGCCTTTCGGCCACTACATCTGCACGGCGGTCAACGACGCCGTCCTGCACGGCATGCCGCATGACGAGCACGTCGCCGACGGCGACCTGCTGACCCTCGACCTCGCCGTCACGCTCGACGGCATCTCCGCGGATGCGGCGGTGAGCTTCATCGTCGGCGAGGCCCGCCCCGCTGAGAGCGTCGCGCTGATCGAGGCGACCGAGCGTGCGCTCGCCGCGGGTATCGCGGCCGCGAAGCCCGGCGCCAAGGTGGGCGATCTGTCCCGCGCGATCGGCACCGTGCTCAAGCAGGCCGGTTACTCCGTGAACGTCGAGTTCGGTGGCCACGGCATCGGTACCACGATGCACCAGGACCCGCACGTTCCCAACGCCGGGCGCCCGGGGCGCGGCTTCGTGCTGCGTCCGGGCCTGCTGCTCGCGCTCGAGCCGTGGGTCATGGTCGACACGGATCAGCTCGTGACGGATGACGACGGCTGGACGCTGCGCAGCGCCACCGGATGCCGCACGGCCCACACCGAGCACACGATCGCCATCACGGAGAGCGGCGCGGAGATCCTGACGCTGCCGCGCTGACGGCGGAACGGGTTCTCCCGCCGGGCTCAGGAGCGAGGCTCGCGACCGGTGTCCCCGCTGCGGCGCGGCACGGGCCACACCGCACGAACGACCCGCTCCGTCGTCCCCGGCGACTCCTGGTCTCGCGGCGCGTGCCTCGGCATCTCCGGCGCGGGCGGCAGGGGCTCGGTGCGGGCGACGCGTGGTGTCTCGGATGCGGCGGTGCTTCCGCGCGGCGGAACCTCGGAGCGCCGACGCCCCCGCTCCGCGGAGGCCCGCAGGGCGGCGGTCTCGGCGGCGGCGAACGCATCGTTCAGCTCACGGACCGCCGCGGCGTAGGCCACGAAGTCCGCGGGATCCATGCGCGTCGCGCCGCTCGGCGGGCGCAGCCATTGCGCCCGCTGCATCGCCTGCAGGTAGGCCGCCGTCGCCGGATGGTGGGGATCGCTCATCTGCGGTACGGCGATCGCGAGCTCCACGTCGGTCTCGTACTCGAGCCAGCGCGCGGCGATCGCGTCGTGCTCGCGCACGATCCGCGCCAGCGGGAGTTCGGTGTCGCGGGCAGCAAGCTGCGCGCGTTCCGCCTTCACCCGCGTCCGCGCGGCGCGCAGGAGCAGCGTCGCCGTGCGCTGTGCTTCGCGCGCCTGGTTCAGCGCGCGGCGCGCCTCGGAGTGCGTGGCGCTGCGGGTGGCACGAGCGGCCTGGACCTCGGCCTGCGCGGCACGTGTGCGGGCTCGGGCGCTGAGCAGTTCACGGACCGCGTGCTGCTCCTGGTGCCGGGCCGCATCCAGCGCCAGACGACGCGCCCGGCGCCGCCCGGTCGTCGCCGCGACGTATCCGACGGTGCCGGCACCCGCCGCAGCGGGGGCGGTCCACCACCAGACCGCGAGGAACTCGAGCAGGGGTCCCACATCTCCATGCTACGGCGCGACCGGACGGACGGCCGAGGGGAAGCGGCGGATGCAGGCACAGCCGGGGCGGGCGGCTCAGTCGGTCCGGTTACGCGGGTCGACGTGTGCACGGCGGGCGGACCGACGTCCGCATGGCGAACACCGCGGATGCCGCCTCATGCGTCTCTCGTGTTCACGTGAGCACCACGGATCGTGCGGGCGTCGCAGCAGAGCCCGTCTGAACCGGACCGGGACCCGCTCAGCCGAAGAGCAGGGCGAGGACGGTCGAGCCGCCACCGACGAGCACGAGGGCGATGATGGCCACCCAGGCGACGACCTTCATGCGCATCTGGCGCTTGTCGGCGAAGCCCTCGTACTCCTCGTCGTCGTTCATCACGCGCCCTCGGTGACCGTCGGGCCGAACGCGGCGGGGAGCGTCGCACGCGAGCGCTCCCGCAGCTCGGAGACCGACAGGGTGAACACGTCCTGCACCTCGAGCACCGACTCGCCGTCGCCGGAATCGGTGACGCCGATGCGCAGCACGGGGTAGTCGCGCCCGTTGCACAGTCCCCGGAACTTCACATCCTCCTCGCGCGGCACGCTGACGATGACGCGACCGGTCGACTCGGAGAAGAGGGCGGATGCGGCATCCACCCCGTCGCGCTCCATGATCTCGGTGAGCCAGATGCGCGCCCCGACGCCGAAGCGCATGACGCCCTCGGCGAGGGCCTGCCCGAGGCCGCCCTCCGAGAGGTCATGGGCGCTGGAGATGAGTCCCTGGTCGCCGGCGGCGCGCAGCAACTGGGCAAGACGCTTCTCGGCGGCGAGGTCGACCGCCGGCGGACGGCCGCCGAGGTGGTCGTGCACGACCTGGGCCCATGCCGAACCGCTCAGCTCGTTCGCCGTGACGCCCAGCAGGTAGAGGTTCTCGCCGGCATCCTGCCAGCCACTCGGGATGCGGCGGGCGACGTCGTCGATGATGCCCATGACGCCCACCACGGGGGTGGGGTGGATCGGGACGTCGCCGGTCTGGTTGTAGAAGCTGACGTTGCCGCCGGTCACGGGGATGCCGAGCTCGAGGCACGCATCGGACAGGCCCTCGACGGCCTGCGAGAACTGCCACATGACCTCGGGGTTCTCGGGGCTGCCGAAGTTGAGGCAGTCGGTGACGGCGGTGGGGGTGGCGCCCGTGACGGCGACGTTGCGGTATGCCTCGGCGAGGGCCAGCTTCGCGCCCTGGTACGGGTCGAGCTGGCAGAAGCGCCCGTTCGCGTCGGTGGCGATCGCGAAGCCGAGGCCCGACTCCTCGTCGACGCGGATCATGCCGGCGTCGTCGGGGAAGCTCAGCGCGGTGTTTCCGAGCACGTAGTAGTCGTACTGGTTCGTGATCCACGACGTGTCGGCGAGGTTGGGGCTGCCGAGCAGCTGCAGGAACTGCTCGCGCAGCGCTGCTGCGTCGGTCGGACGCGCCAGAGCGGATGCGGAGTCCGCCTGCAGGGCGTCGATCCACGTCGGATAGGCGACCGGACGCTCGTACACGGGGCCGTCGACGGCGACGGTCGAGGGGTCCACGTCGACGATCTGCTCGCCGTGCCAGAAGATCGCGAGGCGGCCGTCGCCGGTGACCTCCCCGAGCACGCTCGTCTCGACCTCCCACTTGTCGACGACGGCGAGGAAGGCGTCGAGCTTCTCGGGGGTGACGATCGCCATCATCCGCTCCTGCGACTCCGACATGAGGATCTCTTCGGGAGTCAGGGAGGGGTCGCGCAGGAGAACCTTCTCGAGGTCGACCCGCATCCCGGAGCCGCCGTTCGCCGCCAGCTCACTCGTCGCGCAGGAGATGCCGGCGGCCCCGAGGTCCTGGATGGCCTCCACGAGCTCACCGCGGTAGAGCTCGAGGCAGCACTCGATGAGCACCTTCTCGGCGAACGGATCGCCCACCTGCACGGCGGGGCGCTTGGTCGGGCCGCCGTCGGCGAACGTGTCGGAGGCGAGGATGGAGGCACCGCCGATTCCGTCGCCGCCGGTGCGGGCGCCGAAGAGCACGACCTTGTTGCCGGGGCCTGTCGCGTCGGCGAGCTTGAGGTCTTCGTGGCGCAGCACACCCACCGCGAGGGCGTTCACGAGCGGGTTGCCCTGATACACGCTGTCGAAGACGGTCTCGCCGCCGATGTTCGGCAGGCCCAGGCAGTTGCCGTAGAAGGAGATGCCGCTCGTGACGCCGTGGACGACGCGGGCCGTGTCGGGGTTGTCGATCGCGCCGAAGCGGAGCTGATCCATGACGGCGACGGGACGCGCACCCATCGAGATGATGTCGCGCACGATGCCGCCGACGCCGGTGGCCGCGCCCTGGAAGGGCTCGATGTAGCTGGGGTGGTTGTGGGACTCGACCTTGAAGGTCACCGCCCAGCCCTCGCCCACATCCACGACGCCCGCGTTCTGGCCCATGCCGACCATGAGCCGCTCGCGCATCTCATCGGTGACCTTCTGGCCGAACTGGCGGAGGTAGATCTTGCTCGACTTGTACGAGCAGTGCTCGCTCCACATGACCGAGTACATGGCCAGCTCGCCGCTGGTGGGGCGACGGCCGAGGATCTCGCGGATGCGGTCGTACTCGTCGGGCTTGAGGCCCAGAGCGGCGTACGGCTGCTCGCGTTCGGGGGTGGCCCGAGCGTTCTCGACGGTATCGGCGGCAGGACGCGAGGCGGTGGCGGAAGTGGTCACGCGGCTGAGCTCCAGGGATCGGGGTGCCGGACCTGCTCAGTCTAGTTGCGGGCGCGGCTCACCGGGGGCGCGGGCCTGCGGGTGGGCGGGGCAGGGGCGTCCGGCGCGGTCCGGCGCGGCCTGCGGGTCGGTGGGGTGGTCGGGCGCGGCCCAACTCCTGCAGAACGTGCCGTCCGCGGTGTTCTCGGGCCGGGGATGCGGATTCTGCAGGAGTTCGTGCACCGGGTCCGCCGCCGGCCGCCGCATGCCCGCGTGTCTCACCCACCGCTCGCCTGTCACAGATCGCGCGTTCCGCGTCGATCTGTGACAGGCGAGCGGGGCTGATCCCGGATCCCGGGTCAGTCGCCCTTCACGTTGACGAGCTGGCGCAGCGAGTGCCGGATCGACACGAGTTCCTCCGCATCCGTCATCACCCGGTCGATCGGCTTGTAGGCCTGCGGGATCTCGTCGACGAAGGCGTCCGTGTCACGGAACTCGATGCCGACCATCGCCTCCCGCAGCTGGTCGTGCGAGAACGTGCGGCGTGCGGCGGAACGGGAGTACTCGCGACCGGCGCCGTGGGGCGACGAGTTGAGCGAGACCGGGTTGCCGAGCCCTTCGACGACGTACGAGGCCGTGCCCATCGACCCGGGGATGAGGCCGGGCCGGCCCGCATCCGCCTGGATCGCGCCCTTGCGCGACACCCACACATCCTTACCGAAGTGGCGCTCGGGCTGCGTGAAGTTGTGGTGGCAGTTGATCCGCTCGTGCTCGACGACGTCCTCGCCGAGGAACTCGCCGAGCTGGCGCGCGACGCGGTCCATCATCTCCTCGCGGTTCAGCAGTGCGAAGTGCTGCGCCCACTGCAGCTCGCGGATGTACCGCCCGAACTCGGGCGTGCCCTCCACCAGGTAGGCGAGGTCGGGGTCGGGCAGGTCGATCCACCACTGCTTCGCCAGCCGCTGCGCGACCGCGATGTGGTGCGTGGCGATCTTGTTGCCGATGCCGCGCGAGCCGGAGTGCAGGAACATCCAGACGCGGTCGAGTTCGTCGACCGACACCTCGATGAAGTGGTTGCCGGATCCGAGCGAGCCCAGCTGGAGCCGCCAGTGACCGACGTACGACGCCGGGTCGAAGCCGGATGCGGTGGCCTTCGTCTCGAGCTCCGCGATGCGCGGCGCCGCGGTGGCGACGACCTTGCGGTTGTCGTGGCCGGCCGAGAGGGGGATCGCCCGCTCGATCGCCTCGCGAAGCGGAGCGAGGTCCCGGTCGGCGAGCTGCGAGTGCTCGAACTGGGTGCGGACGGCGATCATCCCGCATCCGATGTCGACACCGACGGCCGCCGGCATGATCGCGCCGAGCGTCGGGATGACCGAGCCGACCGTCGCGCCCTTGCCCAGGTGCGCGTCGGGCATCAGGGCGATGTGCGGGTGGATGAACGGCATCCGTGACGAGGTGCGCGCCTGATCGAGGGTCTTGCCGTCGATCAGGCTCGCCCACGACACGAGCCGTGCGGAGAGCTTCTCCATGATTCCTTTCCTTGCGTGGGGTGGACCAGCCGGTCCGGGTGTTCTCCCCGCGGAAAGAAAACGCCCCGGACCTTTCGGTGCGGGGCGTGGGACGAAACTCGTCACATGCTGCGCGCCGGAGGGTACGACTCATAGCGGCCGCTGCGCTTCGAGAGAAGCTGCAGGGCCGCGTTCTGACGCAGGCCGTCGCGTGCGTGCATGGGTCGGTCTCCTCGGCTGATGCCGCGCCGAAGGGGCACAGCCCTCCGAGGCTAGGCGTGCGGCGGATGCGGCGTCAACCGTGTGAGGCGCCCGGATGCTGGCCCGCGCGGCACGACGCAGGTGGTGAGCAGGGCCCGCGTGCCCGGCGTCCACGGGTCGATGTCGTGCGCAACTCCTGCAGAACGGGGCGGGCGTCGCCTCCGAACGGCCGCGAGGCGGATTCTGCAGGAGTTCGGACGCGGGAGGGTGGGGCATCGATGGCCGGCGGGGATCTCTGAGCCGCGCAGCCAAGCTGCGGTTTGTCCCGCGTCTCGCGCCGGAGAATGGATGCGTGGACATCGCCGAACTCCTGGAGCACGCACGGCTGCGCGCGGACTGCGTCGTGCTGCCGCCGATCTCGGTCCCTGTGATCCGGCGCGACGACGAGCGCCTTCCCGACGGGGTGAGGGAGTTCTACGACGGCTGCGGCGGAGTCGTGTTGTTCGCCGGGCAGGCTCGCGAGCTCACCATCCTGCCGCCGGACGAGGTCGTTCCCGCGAATCCTGTCCTCGTCGGCGACCCGGGCGAAGCGGATGCGGTGAGCCGGGCCGCGTATCTGATCGCGCGCACTCCCGGCGGTGATCACCTCACCGTCGACATGTCCGTGCCGCGCGGCGGTCGGGTCTACGACAGCTTCCACGAGCTCCACGGCGTCGTGGGCGGCTGGCCGGTGATCGCACCGTCTTTCGAGGCGTTTCTGACCGAGGTGTGGGAGGCGTCGGGCGCGCTGCCCTACTGGCTGCCGGAGGCCGGACCCGAGGGGCGCGTCTTCCCCGACGCGTACGACGAGCGCGCGGGGCGCACGGCCGGATAGGGCGCTTGCGGCATGCCGCCGAACCACGGCCATGCGCGACGGGCTGCGCCCCGGTGCCCGTTCGGCTGAGTCGTGTCGTCGTAGCTCTTGTGGCGACCGCATCCGCACGCTAACGTGCAACCAAATGGTTGTACAAACGGAACTCAGCGACGCCGAGGTGGACCGGATCTTCCGGGCCCTCGCCGATCGCACGCGCCGCGACATCCTGCGGCGCACGATCGAGGCCGAGCAGTCGGTCTCCGCCCTCGCGGCCGTGTACGACGTGTCGTTCGCGGCCGTCCAGAAGCATGTCGCCGTGCTCGAGACCGCGCGCCTGGTCACCAAGCGCGCCGAAGGAAGGGAGCGGCTCGTGAGCGCCGATCCCGCGATGATCGCCCGCGCCCGCCTGCTGCTCGCCGAGTACGAGCAGCTCTGGCGATCGCGCATCTCCCGCCTCGACGATCTGCTCGCCGAAGAGCCCTGACCCGGATGCGGCACCGGCCGCATCCGCCGAACCAACCTGGAGATCCCA
This sequence comes from Microbacterium binotii, assembly GCF_021398715.1. Classification (NCBI taxonomy): domain Bacteria; kingdom Bacillati; phylum Actinomycetota; class Actinomycetes; order Micrococcales; family Microbacteriaceae; genus Microbacterium; species Microbacterium binotii. Next base: position 110,856 of record NZ_CP090347.1, read on the forward strand.
TGCCCGTCACCGCCGTCACACACGACCCCGAAGCGCTCACCATGACGCTCGTCGCCGATGTCGACGCCCCCGTCGAACGCCTCTGGCGTGCCCTCACCGACCCGCGTCAGCTGGAGCGCTTCTGGGGTCCGCCCGGATATCCCGCGTCCTTCACCGTGTTCGACTTCGCCGTCGGCGGCACCGCGCGCTACACGATGACCAGCCCTCAGGGCGAGCCGTACAGCGGGGCGTGGGAGTTCGTGGCGATCGACGAGCCCCTGATGTTCGAGGTACGTGACATGTTCACGGATGCGGACGGCGTTCCCGTCGAGGGGATGCCGGTGCAGCACATGACCTTCACCTTCGCGTCGACCGAGACCGGCTCGCGTCTGACGAACGTCTCGCACTTCGACTCGATCGAGGCGCTCGAACAGGTCATCGCGATGGGCGCCGTCGAGGGGTCGAAGCTGGCGTTCAATCAGCTCGACGCGGTGCTGCAGGAGCTGCGGGCCTACGCCGAGGGCAAGGGCACGCGCACCGAGATCCTCAGCGATCAGCACGTGCGCATCACGCGGCTCATCAACGGTCCGCGCGAGATCGTCTGGCGGGCGCACACCGAGCCCGAACTCGTCCGTCGGTGGCTGCTCGGCCCCGACGGCTGGACCATGACGACGTGCGAGATCGACCTCGTCGCCGGCGGCGACTATCTCTACGCGTGGGCGCCCGGCGCGGGTGTCGTCGGCGAGCCGTTCGGCTTCGACGGGCAGACGCAGCTCGTCGTGCCCGAGCGGCGCTGGGTGACGACCGAGCACATGACGGGGACCGATTTCCCGTCGACCACGAACGACCTCTCGCTCTACGAGGAGGACGGCGCGACGCTGCTCACCCTCCTCATCGAGTATCCGGATGCGGCCACGCGCGACATGGTGCTCGCGACCGGCATGACCGAGGGCATGGAGGCCAGCTACGCCCGCCTCGAGCGCGAGGTGCTCGGCGGCTGAGACGGCGGACGACGGATCGGGCTGCGCGGCATCGGCCGCCGGCCCGGTCCTGTCTTGTCGGACGGGAGGACCGCGAGAAGACCGGCGCTTGCCGCATCCGGAATGCACCCGCGTCCACCGGTGTTAGGGTTGTGTGTCGCCTTCGGGCGGCTGCGTCGTCGATACGCGTGCTCCGCCTCCGGGCGCTGGGCCCTCTTCTCGAGCGGCGAACCGATGCGCGAATCCGCGCCGTCGCCCCGTCTTGCGATCACGATCGATCGCCTCATCCGAAAGCACTTCTTCATGCCTTCTTTCCTTGATCTCGGCGTGCCCGCGCCGCTCGCCTCCGTGCTCGCCGCCTCCGGCAAGACCGAGCCGTTCCCCATCCAGCAGGACACCCTGCCCGACGCGCTCGCCGGTCGCGATGTGCTGGGTCGCGGCCGCACCGGCAGCGGCAAGACGATCGCGTTCTCGCTGCCGATGGTGGCGCGCCTCACCGGCGTCTCGCGCACCGCCGGTCGCCCGACCGGCCTCGTGCTCGCCCCCACCCGTGAGCTCGCGACGCAGATCGCCGCGACCCTCGCGCCGCTCGCGGCCGCCGTGGGCCTGAACGTCACCACGATCTTCGGCGGCGTCAGCCAGAAGCCGCAGGAGCAGGCGCTGCGCGCCGGCGTCGACATCGTCGTGGCCTGCCCGGGCCGCCTCGAAGACCTCATGAAGCAGGGCGTCATCCGCCTCGACCGCGTGCAGGTCGCCGTGCTCGACGAGGCCGACCACATGGCCGACCTGGGCTTCCTGCCGGGCGTCACCCGCATCCTCGGCGCGACGCCGACCGGTGGCCAGCGACTGCTGTTCAGTGCGACGCTCGACCGCGGCGTCGACACGCTGGTGCGCAAGTTCCTCCAGAACGAGGTGCGCCACGAGGTCGACGAGTCCAGCGTCCCCGCAGCCGCGATGACCCACCGGGTCTTCCACGTCTCCGACGACGACAAGAACGATCTCGTCGAGCGCCTCGCGTCCGGAAACGGTCGCCGCATCCTCTTCACGCGCACCAAGCACCAGGCGAAGAAGCTCGCCAAGAAGCTGACGTCCGCCGGCATCCCCTCGGTCGATCTGCACGGCAACCTCTCGCAGAACGCACGTGAGCGCAACCTCGCCGCCTTCGGCGCGGATCCGGATGCGGGCGGCGTGCGCGTGCTCGTGGCCACCGACGTCGCCGCGCGCGGTGTGCACGTCGACAACGTCGAGCTCGTCGTGCACGTCGACCCGCCCGCCGAGCACAAGGCGTACCTGCACCGCTCCGGCCGCACCGCGCGCGCCGGCGCCGAGGGCACGGTCGTCACCGTCGTGCTCGACTCGCAGCGTCGCGACCTCGCCGACCTGCTGCGCAAGGCCGCGATCTCCGCTCCCCTCGAGCGCGTGGACGCGTCGCACGCCGCTGTCTCCGAGCTCGTCGGTGCGCCGGCCCCGCTGGTGAAGCCGTCGCCCGTCGCCGCGCCCTCGCAGGGCGGCCGTTCCGGCGGTTCGCGCTCGGGTGGTGCGTCGGGACGCTCCGGTGGTGCGGGCCGTTCGGGCGCCGCGTCGGGTCGTTCGGGTGCTGCTCCGGCTCGTTCGGGCGCCGCATCCGGTCGGTCGGCCGGCGCAGGCCGTTCGGGCGCTGCGGCCGGTCGCTCCGCGGGTGCTGCTGCCGGTGCCGGTCGTTCCGGTGGTCGTGCGGATGCTCCCGTCCGGGGTGCCGCTCCCGCTGAGGCGCGTCACAGCGCCGCGGCCGAGCGCACGCCGAACCGTCGCGCCGGACGCCCCCAGGGTCACACGGCCGAGAACGTGGCGCCGCGCGGCGGACGCACGATCGGCGACTCCGTGAGCGAGCAGCAGCGCGCCTGGGTCGAGTCGCTCGCGCGGGGCGGCGATGCCTCATCCGGTCGTTCGGGCTCGGAGCGCTCCGCCGCGGGTGCGGGCGCTGGTTCGGCCGACGCACCGCGTCGCCGGCGTCGCGGCGGCCGTGGTCGCTCCGGAGGCTCCGCCGCCTGACCCACGGGCTTTTGCCCGTGCTGCTGAACCTTTTCCCGGGCTGGCCCGTTTCACGGCGCCCGCTGGGTTCTCTCCGTAATCGCGCCACTTCTCCGCATCCGCCGCAGTCGTTGACTGTCGCCGTTGCGCAGAAGTGGCGCGGTTGTGCATACACGGCGCGGCTCACCACCGCGGCACCATGGGCGGGCTCGGGCTCGGTCCCGGCGTCTGCCTCGCCCCGCGGGGTCAGGCGCGGGCGAGGGTGTCCTCGAGTGCGACCCAGGCGAGCATCGCGCACTTGACGCGGGCGGTGAACTTCGACACCCCGGACAGCGCCGCGGCGTCGCCGAAGGTCTCCTCGTCGAGCGCCACGGCGCCGCGCGAACGCAGTGCAGCCCGGAAGCGCTCGATGCGCTCACGCGCCGCATCCGCTGTGAGGGAGCCCTGCTCGTCGATGACGTCGTCGACGAGCGACGCCAGCATGGATGCGGATGCCTGCGAGATCGAGCACCCCGCGCCGGTGAAGGTCACGTCGCGCACCGTGCCGTCGTCGTGCAGGCGCACCCGCAGTTCGATCTCATCGCCGCAGATCGGGTTGCGCTGATGCGACGTCGCCGTGCGCCCCTCGGCCTCCGCCATGGGCGTGCCGTGCGGATGCTTGGAGTGGTCGAGGATGAGCTCCTGATAGAGCCCGTCGAGCCCGCTCATGCGTCCGCTCCGAAGTAGGCGCGCACGTCGCCGACCGCGCCCAGCAGGGCGTCGACGTCGGCGTCGGTCGTGAACACCGAGGCGGAGGCCCGCACGGATGCGGTGAGCCCGAACCTCGCGTGCAGCGGCTTGGCGCAGTGGTGCCCGACGCGCACGGCGATGCCGCGGGCGTCGAGGAACTGGCCGACATCGTGCGCGTGCACACCGTCGACGTCGAAGGCCGCGATCCCGACGCGGTCGGCATCGGAGGTGTCGCCGAGCAGCCGGATGCCGGGGATGTCCCTGAGACCTGCCATCATGCGCCGCCCGATGACGCGTTCGTGCTCATGCACCGCCTCCATGCCGAGGACGTCGAGGTAGTCGACGGCAGCCGCGAGGGCGACGGTCTGCGACACGGGCTGCGTGCCGGCCTCGAACTTCTGCGGCGGCGGCAGGAACTCGGCCGCATCCTTCGTCACGGTCGTGACCATCGACCCGCCGGTGAGGAACGGCGGCAGCGCCTCGAGCACCTCGCGGCGCCCGTAGAGCGCGCCGATGCCGTACGGGCCGAGCATCTTGTGGCCGGAGAAGGCGGCGAGGTCGACGCCCAGCGCGGGCAGGTCGAGCGCCAGGTGCGGCGCGGACTGGCAGGCATCCATGACGGTGAGCGCGCCGACCTCGTGCGCCAGTGCGACGAGCTCGGCGACCGGGTTCACGATGCCCAACACGTTCGACACGTGCGTGAACGCCACGACGCGTGTGCGGTCGCCGATCAGCGCGGCCGCCGCATCCAGATCGAGGGTGCCGTCGTCATGCACGGGGATGTGGCGCAGCACGGCGCCCGTGCGCGCGGCGAGCTCCTGCCACGGGATGAGGTTCGCGTGGTGCTCGATCTCCGTCACGACGATCTCGTCGCCCGGGCGCAGCGCCAGGGCGGCGGATGCGGCGGATCCGCGCCCCGCGGTCGCATTGCCGATCGAGTAGGCGACGAGATTGAGCGCGAGGGTCGCCCCGCCGGTCCACACCAGCGTCTCCTCGTCGGCGCCGACGAAGCCCGCGACCCGGGCGCGCGCGTCCTCGTACAGCTCGGTCGCTTCGGCGGCGAGGGTGTGCGCCCCCCGGTGCACAGCGGAGTTGGCGCGCAGCAGGAAGTCGACCTCCGCGTCGATCACGGCGCGGGGCTTCTGGCTGGTGGCGCCGGAGTCGAGGTAGACGAGCGGCGCGTCGCCGATCTTCTGCTCGAGGATCGGGAAGTCGGCGCGCAGGGCGGCGGCGTCGAGGGGGGAGGAGCTCACCCCTCCAGGCTAGTTGCGCCGCGGGCGCCCGGCTCCGCGCCCGGCGCGGCGGCTGCGGCCCCGCATCTCGGAGAGACCCGCGGATGTCGGAGGATCCGGCGTGAAACCTCCGACATCCGGTCGATTCTCCGACCTGATCGGCGCGGGTCAGTTGCGGCTCTGGCCCTCGCCGTGGCGCGCGACGCTGACGGTGCGTGTGGTGGGGCGTCCCGCACGTTCCTGACCGGGAAGCGGCCTCGAGCGGCGGCCGTAGATGACCTCGGACGAGTCCAGCAGCCATGGCACGAGGGTGATCGTGACCCCGTGCACGAGCATGAGCTGCTGGGCGATGCGGCGGGCGCGGCGGTTGTGCAGGAAGCTCTCCCACCAGTGACCGACGATGTACTGCGGCAGGTAGACCGTGACGACCGCCGGCCCGTGCTTCTCGCGGTACTTCTCGATGAAGGCGATGACCGGCTGGGCATAGGTGCGGTACGGCGACTCGACGATCACGAGCGGCACGGGAGGGCGGTGGTCCTCCCATTCCTTCTGCACCGCATCCGCCGACTCCTTGGTGACGGCGACGTGCAGGGCGATCGTCTTGTCGTGGCGCGCGGCGAGGGCGTAGTCGATGGCCTTCGCGACGGGCTTCTGCAGGCGCCCGACCAGCACGATGGCGACGTCCCCGGCGGCGCCGAAGTGGGTCTCGTCGTCGTAGGTGATCTCGTGCTCGACGTCGCGGTAGTAGCGGTGCACGCCGATCATCAGGATCGACAGCACGGGGATCGCGAGGAAGACGAGCCAGGCGCCGTGCGTGAACTTCGTGATCGTGACGATGATGAACACCGCCGCGGTCAGCCCCGCACCGAGCGAGTTGATGATCAGGCCCGAGATGATCTCGCGTCGCTCGAAGCGACCCGAGTGCTGCTGGCGTGCATCTGCGGGTAGCCGGTTCAGCGCTTGGAGCTCTCGCCGCCAGTGGCGCACCATTCCGATCTGACCGAGCGAGAACGAGACGAACACGCCGATGATGTACAGCTGGATGAGGGTCGTCAGATTCGCCTCGGACGCGATGAGCACGACGATGGCCGCGAGCCCGAGCAGGATCATGCCGTTGGAGAACACGAGGCGGTCGCCGCGCGTGTTCATGGCCTTCGGGGCGTACCCGTCGCGCGCGAGCACCGCGCCCAGCAGCGGGAACCCGTTGAACGCGGTGTTGGCCGCGAGCAGCAGCACGCAGGCGGTGGCCGCCTGGATGATGAAGAACGGCACCGAGTTCATCCCGAAGGTGGCGGCCGCGACCTGCGCCATGAGGCTCGGCTGCGGCTGTGTGCAGTCGAATCCGATGAGGTGGCACGGGTTCTCCGCGTAATGCACGCCGGAGACGAGCGCGAGGATGGTCAGACCGGAGAAGAGCAGGATGGCGACGGCGCCCATCGCGACGAGGGTGCGTTGCGCGTTCTTCACCTTGGGGCGGCGGAACGCCGGCACGCCGTTGGAGACGGCTTCGACACCGGTGAGGGCGGAACAGCCGCTGGAGAACGCGCGGAGGATCAGCAGGATGACAGCCGCCTGCGTGAGACTCTCGGCCTGCACGGAGAACGCGCTGCTCGAGGCGACCGGCGGGTCGCCGAGGATCCAGCGGATGATGCCGGTGACGATCATGAGCGCGACGGATCCGATGAAGATGTACGTCGGCAGCGCGAAGGCGCGCGAGGCCTCGCGCACGCCGCGGAGGTTGACGATCACGATGAGGATGACGAAGCCGACCGCCAGCTCGATGCGCCAGGGATTCAGCCCCGGCAGCGCGGAGATGATGTTGTCGACGCCAGACGCGACCGAGACGGCGACCGTCAGGATGTAGTCGACCAGCAGTGCCGAGGCGACGATGACGCCGGGGATCTCGCCCAGGTTCGTGCGCGCCACCTCATAGTCGCCGCCCCCGGACGGGTAGGCCTTGATGAGCTGGCGGTACGAGAGCACCACCACGATGAGCAGCAGGACGACCGCCGCCGCGATCCATGGGCTGAAGGCCAGGAACGACAGCCCGCCGATCATCAGGATCATGAGCAGTTCCTGCGGCGCGTAGGCCACGGAGCTCAGCGCGTCGGACGCGAAGATCGGCAGCGCCATGCGCTTGCGCAGAAGATGATCGTCCGCATCCGTGGACGCGAGAGGGTCCCCGATCAGCAGGCGTTTCGCGATAGGGGAGTCCGGCGCCGGTTCGGCACTGTCGTTTGCCACGACGCGCGACACTACGCCGATCGCTCAGGCCGCGCAACGCGAGCGAGGGGTGTTTGCCATGCCGTCATCGTTCCGTGATCATCCGCGGCGCGGGTGCCGACCTACGATGTAGCGCATGCATGTGCCCGATCGCCGCGTCGCCCTCGCCTACCGTCTCATCGCGGCGGTCCTCATGGCGTGGGGGATCGCGCGGGTCACCGGCATCCTGGACGGACGACCCAGCCCCGTTGAGTTCCTCTATTACACGGTGCTCAGCAACCTGCTCTGCCTCGTCTGGATGGTGGTCCTCGCCGTTCGCACGATCGCCGACCTTCGCGCGGACGGACCGCGCGGTGCGTCGACGCCCTCCCCGCGCTTCTCGCTCGCCGTGGCCTTCGCGATCACGGTGACGATGCTGATCTATCTGATCGTGCTCGTGCCCGAGACGTACACCCAGGGCAACGGGTATCAGCCGTTCACGCTGACCGACAACCTGATCCACATCATCACGCCCTCGCTGGCGATCGCCGACTGGCTGCTGTTCGTGCCCAAGGGGCGCAGCCGGTGGTTCGATCCGCCCCTGTGGACGCTCATCCCGTACGTGTACCTCGCGTTCGCGTTCGTCTACGGGGCGGCCGGCGGTCGGTTCGCCGGCGGGGGTCAGTACCCGTACCCGTTCATGAACGTCGACCGTAACGGGGTCGACGGGGTCGTGCTCTGGATCGTGGGTCTCACACTTGCGCTCGAGGTCGTCGCCTACGTCTACGTCCTCATCGACAAGGGACTCGGCGCATCGGCCCGGCGGATGCGGCGGGCGGCCCCCCTCCGCGCGGCGGCGGATGCGGGCGCCGGGCGCGGCTGATCAGCGCAATGCGGAGACGATGATCGATGCGCCGCCCGCCACGACGCCGCCGGCCAGAACCAGAGCCCACACCACCCACGTGCGCCGGAAGTTGACGGCGAGTTCGTTCGAGCGCATGGGGAGTGACGCCGGCTCAGGGATCGGCGCGTTGCTGTCCGTCGTGGCCGGGATCGGTGCGCTCGCGTAGGGGGGTTCGTTCGGAACGGGTGGGCGGGGCGAGGCGATGGGGGCGCTCGGCTCGGGGAGCCGGCCCCCCAGGCGGGCGCGCAGCGCGCTGATGAGGGTGAGCACCCGCTGCCAGACGGCAGGGTCGGGGACGGCGAGCGGATGCGGCGCGTAGAGGAACAGTGATCCGCCGGCGATCTCGACATGAAAGCCGAGCGTGCCGTCGTCCAGGAGCGCTTGCATCTCGTCGTCGAACAGCCAGTCCGCCCACGCGAAGGCGCCGGGATCGGCGTACAGCAGGAATCGGTCCTGGTTCTTGAAGGGCATGGGCCGGACGTCGGGGAGTGAGGGCAGCGGTGAGCGGGGAGCGAGCCGCTGGTTCACGAGCACGAGAGGCGGTGCCCCGGTGTCCAGCTCCAGGGCGACGTAACCCCAGCTCTGCGTGAACTGGTTGCCGACCGCGACCTCGGTGTAGAAACTGTTGCCGATCTCGGTCAGCGGCGGTCCGGGGATGCGCACGATGTTGACCGAGCGTTGCATGAAGCGCGGCTTGCCGTTCCGGTCACGGAAGATCGTGCCGGGGAGCGGCTGAGCGACGGCGAGCGGATAGTACGGCCACCCGTTGTCCTCCGCGAAGATCTGCACGATCTGCGCCAGAGGGTTCCAGTCCTTCACGGGCGCGGGCGGCTCGTAGAGGGGCGCGTAGTTCACCGGAGCGGTCACGAGGACATTGTGCCCCGCGCTCCTCTGTGTGAACCACGGTTTATGCACAAGGGCAGCCCAGGACAAATGCTGTCTCTGTACGATCGGCGCTGTCGGAGGAGGGGGACACATGGACCAGACGGCAGCAGAAGAGATGCGCGAGGCACTGCAGCGCATCGATGAGCAGGTTGCGCAGGCGGCCGCTCACGCTGACCAGATGCAGCTGCTCGCTGCGCAGATCTCGGAGCTCAGCGCTGAGGTGAGCTCGCCGAGGGGCGAGGTATCGATCACCGTCGATGTCAGCGGTCGGTTGACCGACCTCCGGTTCGACGACTCCGCCTTCGATCTCACGCCGCGTGAACTCTCGGCGCTTGTGCTCGACGCGGTCGTCGAGGGCTATCGGCGCACGAGTACGGCGAGTGTCGACCTCGCCGAAGCGACGCTCGGCCCGCAGTCGCCGACCGTCGCCCATCTGCGCGACGGGGTGGAAGCCAACGCGCCGCGAATCAATCGGCCCGACGAGGGGACGATCCGATGAGCTACGAGATCGCCATCGACTGCGATCAGCTGGAGAGCCACGCGCAGAAGATCGACCGCATCGCCGACTCGCTGGATGACCCGATCGGTGCAATCACTTACATGACGCTCGGCGGAGACGCGTACGGAATCATGTGCGCCATGGCGGCGATGCCAACGAACGCCATGGGTGCCGGAGCCGGCGCGTCGCTCGTCGCGACGCGCGCGCTGCTGCGCCGATCAGCCGACATCGTTCGCACGATCTCGCGGGATTTCGCGACGTGCGAACGAGAGAACATCGACTCGATCCGCATCATGGAAGCCCGTCTCGACGGGGTGGTACAGGTATGACTCCGGTGGGCTACGGCGGACTGTTGACCAGCACGGCAGCGTCCAACATGAACTCGCTCATCGTGGCTCCAGAGGCACCGGGCTGGATGGACGGCGTCGGACCGTTCGAGGACGGGTACAACCTGGCCAACGGTCTGATGAGCGGCGACTGGGTGGGCGTCACCCTCTCGGGAGCATCCGTCGTGGCGACGGGCGTGGATGCGGTGCTCAATCCGATCTCCTGGCTGATCTCGCTCGGAGTCGGGTGGATGCTCGAGCATCTCTGGCCGCTGAAGGACTGGCTCGACCAGCTCACCGGTGATCACCGGATGGTCAGCAGCTACGCCCAGACATGGGGCAACGTGTCGACCGCGGTCAACGGTGCAGCGAACGAGTTGAACGCGAGCATCGGCGATCTGCAGGGTCTGCAGGGCTTCGCGATGGACGTGTACCGCAAGTTCCTCGCCACGATGGCGAGCACGCTGCACACGGCGTCGGCCGCCGCGCAGGGCGTCGGTGTCGCGGTCGAACTGCTCTCGACGATCGTGAAGGCCGTGCACGACATGGTGCGCGACGTGATCAGCGACGTCGTCGGTTTCATCGCCCAGAGTCTGATTCTGGGCGCGGCGACCCTCGGAACGGCGGCGCCCGTCATTGCTGGCCAAGCGGCGACGAAGACGGCCAAGTGGGCTGCGATGCTGGCCGAGTTCATCAAGGATCTGATCACGTCAGCCGCGACCTACACCGACCTCGCCAAGACGCTCAAGGAGATCTACGACCGAGTGACCGAGACTCTCGACGGCAAGCTCGGCACCGCCTGAGCCCGGCGCCGGACCGTGGCTCGGGTCAGCCCAGCCACTCGCGCGCGGCGATGACGAGGTTCTCGACGCCGCGCTCGATCGTGGGATGCAGGACGGGGGCGAAGAAGGGCGAGTGGTTCGTCGGCACGTCGCGGTCGATCGTGCCCTCGGCGCTCGCGCGGGCGAACAGCTCCGGGTCGATGCCGCCCCAGAACCAGAACACGAGCGGCACGCCCGCCTCGCGCGCGAACCACGAGACGTCCTCGCTGCCGGTGAACATGCCGGGGTCCACCACCGCCGCGTCGCCGTAGGCGCGTCGGAAAGCCGCCGTCAGCCGGGCGGTCGCGTCGGCGTCGTTGATCGTCGGCGGCAGCGTGTGGTCGGTGACGATCGTGGGCGGTACCTCGGCACCGGAGGCATCGGCCTCGGCCCGGATGATCCGCTCCACCCGTTCGAGTACGCGTTCCCGCATCCCGTCGTCCGCGTAGCGGAGGCTGAGCTGCAGCGTCGCCTCGGCGGGGATGATGTTGTGCTTGAGTCCGGCGTGCACCGATCCGACCGTGACCACGGCGACCTCGCGCGGGTCGACCTCGCGTGAGGCGACCGTCTGCAGGCGCATGATGGCGGCGGCGGCCATGACGATCGGGTCGATCGTGGCGTGTGGGCGAGAACCGTGGCCGCCGCGTCCGTGCAGGGTGACGGTCAGCCCGTCCGACGCCGCCATCTGGGTTCCGGGTCGCACGCCGATCGTCCCGGCAGGCAAAGGCGTGACGTGCTGACCGAGCACGATGTCGGGCCGCGGGAAACGATCCAGCACGCCGTCGGCGATCATCGCCTTCGAGCCCGCGCCGAACTCCTCGGCGGGCTGGAAGACGGCGACGACCGTTCCCGACCATTCGGATGCGGTCGCCACGAGCCGTTCGAGCGCACCCAGGAGTGCGGTCACGTGCATGTCGTGGCCACACGCGTGCATCACCGGCACGTCCGCGCCCTGCGGGTCGACGCCGCGCGCCGTGCTCGCGTACGCGAGGCCGGTGCGCTCGGCGACGGGCAGACCGTCCATGTCGGCACGCAACCAGACGACCGGCCCGTCGCCGTTGGTGAGCGTCGCCACGACGCCGGTGCGGCCGACACCCTCGGTGAAGGGGATCCCGAGCGTCTCCAGCGTGCGGGCGATCACACCCGCGGTGCGCGTCTCCTGGAACGACAGCTCGGGGTGGCGGTGCAGGTCGATGTACAGCGCTTCGAGGTCCAGGGTCATGTCCCGACCCTACTCGGGAGCCCTGAGCGGAGAAGTCCCCGCAGGCGCGAGCGCGCCTGGGTACCCGCAGACGTGAGCGCGCCGCGGTCCCCGTAGGCGTGAGCGCGCGTCCCCGCCCACACGAACACGCGGGCGACCCGGGAGGGTGCGCCGGCGTGTTCGTGATCGACGATCAGGCGTTGGCGAGCCAGACGGCCGTGTCGGCGGGAAGCTGACGTCCGTCGAGCGGTTCGCTCGAGACGAGGACGTCGCCGGTGGGCAGATCGATCGCGTCGTCGCCGAGGTTGGCGATCACCGTGACGTCGCCGCTGCGGAAGGCGAGCACCGTCTCCGGGTAGCCGTCGAGCCAGGTGAAGGGGGCGGCGCCCAGGCCGTGCGCCTTCCGCACCTGGAGTAGGTGCGTGTAGAGCGCCAGCGTGGAGTCGGGATCGCGCTGCTCCACGTCGCGCGCGTGCTGCGCCCACTCCGCGGGCTGCGGCAGCCACGATGCGCCCGTGCCGTTGAAGCCGTAGGCGGGGGATGCGGCCTCCCACGGGATCGGGACGCGGCAGCCGTCGCGGCCGTACTTCTCGTGGTTCGTGCGGAACCACGTCGGGTCCTGGCGCGCGTCGTCGGGGATGTCGATGACCTCGGGCAGCCCGAGCTCCTCGCCCTGATAGATGTAGGCGGAGCCGGGCAGGGAGAGCATGACGGCGGTGGCCGCGCGGGCGCGGCGCAGGCCGAGCGCGGGGATCGGCTGGGCTTCGGAAAGCGGTCCGATGCCTTCGCCCTGCGGGCTCTCGGCCGAGAGGGCGAGGCGCGAGGCGTGACGGATCACGTCGTGGTTGGAGAGCACCCAGGTGGCGGGGGCGCCGACCGCGGGGAACGCTCGCAGCGAGTCGCTGATGACCGTGCGGAGGGCATCCGCTTCCCACGCCGTCGTCAGGTACGGGAAGTTGAACGCCTGGTGCATCTCGTCGGGTCGCACCCACAGCGCGGTCTTGTCGGGCGTGGGCAGCCACGCCTCGGCGCACAGTGCGCGGTCGCCGTCGTACTCGGCGAGCACCTTGTGCCAGTCGCGGTAGATCTCGTGGACGCCGGGCTGTCCCCAGTAGGGCACGTCGTCCTCGTCGCCGCCCATCGAGTCGCCGTCGGCGGGAGGCGTGTAGTCCGGCAGGCCGTCCTTCTTGATCATTCCGTGGGCGACGTCCACTCGGAATCCGTCGACGCCCCGGTCGAGCCAGAACCGCAGCACGCCGCGGAAGTACTCCTGCACCTCGGGGTTGGTCCAGTCGAAGTCGGCCTGGCTCACGTCGAAGATGTGCAGGTACCACTGGCCCGGGGTGCCGTCGGCCTCGATGACGCGCTCCCACATCCCGCCGCCGAACACGGACTCCCAGTTGTTGGGCGGCAGCTCGCCGTTCTCACCCTTGCCGTCGCGGAAGATGTACCGCGCGCGCTCGGGGCTGCCAGGGGCGGCGACGAGGGCCTGCTGGAACCAGACGTGCTGGTCGGAGGAGTGGTTGGGCACGAGGTCGACGATGACGCGGATGCCGAGGCCGTGCGCCTTGGCCAGCATGGCGTCGAAATCGTCGAGGGTGCCGAACAGCGGGTCGACGTCGCAGTAGTCGGCGACGTCGTAGCCGGCATCCTTCTGGGGCGAGACCATGAAGGGGCTCAGCCAGATCGCGTCGATGCCCAGCTCGGCGAGCGCGTCGAGGCGGGCGGTGATGCCGGGGAGGTCGCCGATGCCGTCGCCGTTGGCGTCCGCGAACGAGCGCGGATAGATCTGGTAGATCACGGCAGCGCGCCACCACTCGGATCCGGGCGCGGCGATCACGGTCGAGGCATCGTGCGTCGAGGTCATGCATCCGATGGTACCGGGTGCGATCGTATCGATTCGAAGCCTGGTTTTCCGTGGGCGGTTCGGGGTCCGTCCGGTTCTGATCGCGGCGATGGTCACGGTGCGCCGACTACCATCGACGGGTGACCCCCTCGAATTCCGCCGCGCTCGACCGCGCCGAAAAGCTCATCGCCGTCATCCCCGACTACCCGGAGCCCGGCGTGCTCTTCCGTGACATCGCGCCGCTGCTCGCCGACGGTGAGGGCCTTCGTGTGGTCATCGACGCGATGCTCGAGCCGTTCGCCGGTACCTACGACGTGGTCGCCGGTATCGAGGCGCGCGGGTTCCTGCTGGCCGGAGCCGCGGCCATCGCCGCGGGCGTGGGCCTCGTGCCGATCCGCAAGGCGGGCAAGTTGCCGCGGCCGGCCGCATCCGTCGACTACGCGCTCGAGTACGGCACCGCGACGATCGAGATGCACGACGACATCGCCCCGGGGACGCGTGTGCTTCTGCTGGACGACGTTCTCGCGACGGGCGGCACCATCGCCGCAGCGCGCGACCTGGTGGAGCGGATCGGTTGCTCCGTGGCCGGCGTGGCCGTGCTCATGGAGCTCGACGCTCTGGGCGGCCGGTCGGTGGCCGGGCACGACGACCTGCACTCCGTGTTCCACGCCTGAGAGCCGGCTTCCGTCCCTCAGAACCGCGAGACGCCACCTCGTGATCAGGCCGCGTAGACGATGCTGCGGAACAGGAGATAGCCGACGACGATGACGGCGCTGCCGGCGACCGGTGCCCACGATGACGCTCGTTGCCGGATGTAGCCGGTCACGAGCCCGGCCGACGTGATCCCCCAGCCGAGGATCAACGCTCCTGTGAGCCCCCAGCGCGCGGTCTGCACCGCCGGGAAGCACTCCGCGCAGTCGATCTGGGAGAACGCGTCCCAGAATGCGAACAGGAGGACGAGGCCGGTCACGGCGCCCTGCAGGAGCGCGAGGCCGAGGGCGGGCGCGACGACGCGGATGTCGCGCCCGCCGGTCTGCGTCATGGTGCCGATTATCGGCCCCTGCATCCGTTGCTCGCAGCATCCATCCCCCAGCGTTGCTGGGGCGCTCGTGTGAACCTCGTCGCGAACACTCGGTTCCGACATACCCTCGGAATATGACTTCCGCTTCGACCGAGGTGCCCGCGTGGCTCCGTGTCGTGGTCTGGTCACTCGCTCTCGGACTCGCCGTGCTCGGCGTCGCGCTCGCTCTGGCCGCTGCGAGTTGGTGGCCGCTCGTCGCTCTCCTCGGGCTTGCGGTCCCGCTCCTCCCGATCTCGGGACGCACGGCTACGGACCGCTGACGCCTGGCTCCTCCCTGACGCGGCTGGCTTCTCGCTGACGCGCGCGGTTCCGTGTCGCCGCGTGCGCGCGGAGGAGCAGTGTGCACGCCGAGTAGCCGCTTGGTCCCGCGCTATGTGCGCACCGGCCAACCGCTGCCGCGCGCGGCCGGCGGCGACTCGGGTTCAGAACGGCGGCGGTGGACCCGTGGGCGGAGGGTCGGGCTCGGGTGGCGCGAACTCGGGGACGAAATGCACGCTGGGTGACGGCGGCTCGTCGATGTAGGTGTATCCGAGGGGCGAGGTCCACGCGAGGACGCCCGCGTGGATCTGTCTCACGCGCCAGCCGGTGAACTGCTTCATGGAGTGGTGGCGTTGACACAGCCCTTCGAGGTTCTCGAGCGTCGTGGACCCGCCCAGTGCGTGGTCGTGCGTGTGGTCGTGCTCGTGGCGAAGGGCGGGCACGCGGCATCCGGGGAACCGGCAGTGCGCGTCGCGGGCGCGCAGCCGACGCCGAAGATCGGGCGTGGGCTGGTAGCGGTCGGTGGCGAGTACCTGGCCCGTCGCGGGGTGGGTCAGCAGGCGATCCCAGCCCGACGCGGCCCCGGCCAGGAGCCGGGCGGTGCCGGCGTCGATCGGTGCTCGTCCAGCGAGGTCGGCCGGATGCTCGGATGCGTGCAGCAGAGTCAGCGCGGGCACGACGACCTGCACGTGGGCGCGGATGGCACCGAGAGTGCCGGGCTGATCGCCGCTGGCGGTGGGATCTACCGCAGGGGACGCGCTCAGGAGGAGGTCGGTGAGGACATCCGCACGTACCTGGTCCACCGTCCGCGCGTCTGACACCACGATCTCGTCTGTTCGATCGCCGCCGATGCGCAGTCGCTGCGCAGCGGCTCCGCGGGCGTCGTGGATGACGGCCGCCATGTGGGTGAGGCGGTCGTGGATGGCGTCGCCCAGCAGGAGGGGGATGATGGCGGTCAGCTCGCACATGCCGTCGTCGAGGGGGTGAACGGTCACGGCGCGCATCTCGGCCGCATCGCGGTGGCGCTCCGTGAGGGTACGCGGATGCAGCCGCTCGGCGATCATCTGCACACTCGTGCGGGCGCGGCCCGCGGTGTCTTCCTCACACCGCACGAGCGCGCGCTGCTCGAACTCCGCTCGTGCGTGCCCTGGCAGCCCGCCGCCGCTCTCGCTGATCACGCGGACGTGCGCCTGCGTGATGTGCCCCGCCTCCCACGCGTCGACGGTTGCCGGATAACTCGTCACGAGCTCGGCGGCCTCGACCATCCGGCGCTGCATCGTGCGGTCTGAGATCCGCAGCGGAACCGCCAGTTCGCTCGCGATGGCGCGGTGGGCCATGTCGGCGCCGCGCGCGGACCGACTCTGCCCGTCGCTCATCCGGCACGCGAGCTCCTCCGCGCGGGCGAGTGCGCGCACCAGACGCGCCTGCGCGGCGGCGAGGTCGGCCTGCGCCGCATCCACCTGGTGTGCGATGGATGCGAGCGCAGCCGCATCCGCGTCGGAGAGACCGACGACGCTCGCAACCTTCGAAGACATGTTCTAAGAATAGGAGAGGTCTCGGACATCCGCCGCTTGAGCCGCAAGCACGGATCTCGTCTCGTGCGGCCGGCTCGACGACCGACGCTGCGGCGCCTTCCATCTGCCCCGCGCGGCGCACGCTGACCGGCCGGACAAATTGAGAATCGATCTCGGATCGTTACCTCCGGGGCAGGCGTAGCCTGACGATGCGCACGGTTACATACGTGCGCATTGAGTTTTCTCAGGAGGTTTGCCATGTCCACCACCGCCCTCGCAGCCGTGCTCAACGGAGTCGACGAGTCGTTCGTCTTCGAAGACGTCGTGCTCCAGGATCCCCGCCCCGACGAGCTGCTCGTCCGCATCGTCGCGGCCGGCCTCTGCCACACCGACCTCGCCGTGCAGCACGGCCACATCCCGAGCGCCTTCCCGCGCGTGCTGGGCCACGAAGGCGCGGGCATCGTCGAGCGCGTGGGCGCCGACGTGACCGGCTTCGCCGAGGGCGACCACGTCGCGGTGTCGTTCGCATCGTGCGGTCGCTGCGAGAACTGTCTCGCCGGACGCCCCGCGTACTGCCTGCAGTTCATGCTCCTCAACATCGGAGGCGTCCGCGCCGACGGAACCGGAACGATGGCTCTCCCCGACGGCGGCGACGTCGTCGGCAGCTTCTTCGGACAGTCGTCGTTCGCGACGCACGCCCTGGTGGCGGCGCGCAACGCGGTGAAGATCGACGAGGACGTCCCCCTCGAACTCGTGGGACCGCTCGGATGCGGTATCCAGACCGGCGCGGGAACCGTGCTGAACTCGCTCGGCGTCGGCGCGGGCGACGCGCTCGTGGTCAGCGGAACGGGGGCCGTCGGGCTGTCGGCGATCATGGCGGCCAAGGCTGCAGGGGCGACGACGATCGTTGCCGTCGACGTTCTGCCCGAGCGCCTCGAGGCCGCGAAGCGTCTCGGTGCCACGCACCTCGTCGACGGTAAGGCGGACGACGTCGTCGACCAGATCAAGGCGGCCACGGGCGGCATCGGAGCCGAGTACGCGCTCGACACCACGGCGATTCCCGCGGTCATCGGCAATCTCGTCGCTTCGGCGCGTTTCGGAGCGAAGGTCGCCACGGTCGGCGTTCCGAAGCCGGACGCGGTCGCCCCCGTCGGCCTGTTCTCCGGCTCCGGTGTGACCCTCGTCGGCGCGATCGAAGGCGACGCCGTGCCGCAGACCTTCATTCCGAAGCTGCTGGCCATGTACAAGGCCGGCGAGTTCCCGTTCGACACCCTCGTGACCACCTACCCGTTCGATGAGATCGAGAGGGCGATCGCCGACACGCAGTCCGGCGCAGCCGTCAAGGCCGTCCTGGTCATGCCCTGACCGCGTCCTGATCGGGGGGGCGACCGGTGATCTCCACGGTCGCCCCCGAAGTACCCGGCGGCGACGCCCGGGACGAATCCACAGCCGCATCCCGTTGCGATCACGGGCGGGACCGCCTCGGAGACAATGGTGTGTCGGTGGATCAGGAGGTCGCTCATGCCGCGTTCGTCACGGAGGTCTCGCGCGACCCCTCTGTCCCTCTCGGCGGTCCTGGCCACGGGGATCGTCATCTCCCTCGCCGGATGCGCATTGCCGGGCATCGTCCCCCTCGAAGCGGGAGCGCCATCGTCCTCGAGCACGGAGGAGACCGACCTCCAGAGCGTGTACGACGCGGTGCTGGCAGCCGATCCTCGTGTCGCCGACCCATCGGCGAGCGTCTCCCTCTCCGGTGTCGCGCGGACGATGACCGTGGTCGTGCTCATCGAGGGTGAGGAATCGGTGACGACGGCGACGCTCACCGCGATCCTCATCGCGGTGCGCCACGCGACGGCCCGGAGCATCGAGACCGTCACGGTGATCGCGCGGGAGGCGGCCGACGAGGAGAAGATCGTCAACCTGACGCCAGCCATCGCCGGCCTTCCCTCCGACGTCACTGCGCTGGGCGACGGAGGAGTGACGCTCTCACGCGTCGACCTCGACAAGCTCGTTCCGGTGGAGTGACCCGATGAGGCGCCCGCAGTCGAAGAGAGGCCGCATCCTTCACCGCCTCGTCAGAGCCGCCGTGCTGCTCAGCGCCGCCGCCGCCGTCGCGGTGCTCTTCGTGATGACGACCGGTGCGATCGAGGTGGAGCAGGCGATACCGACGATCATCGTGCTGGGCATCGCCGCCGGCCTCATCTCCAGCATCCGGTACTTCACGGTGCGGCTTCCCCTCGCGATGGATCCTGCCACGATCGAAGCGGGGAACGAGACGTGGGGTCGCCTGCGCGGACTCGCGGGCGACATCGGCTTCGCGCTTCTGGTCGGCGTCGTCGGGTGGATCGCCGTCTGGATCGTCCGCGCGCTCTCGCTACGGCCGGATCAGTCCTCGGCCGGCGACGGGCTCGCGCTCTTCATCATCGACGCCGCATGGTCGGCGGGATGGCTGCTGAGCACCATCGCGGTCTTCCTGGTCTGGATGCCGACAGCCGCGTTCATCGGGATGAGGCGTGCCCGCCGGCGGGGTGCGACCCCGAGCAGCGGCTGGCGCATCCTCGCATGGGCGCTCCTCGGCCTGGACGTCATCGTCCTCGTGATGATCGCGGATGCGGTCTTCGTTCCGAAGGAGCACGCCGGGCCCCTGGCGTGGTGGCAGATCGTTCTGTCGGTGCTCGCCGGGATCGTGGGCCTGCTGCTGGTCCTGCTGGCGCTCGCCACCGTGTCGTGGCGCTGGTGGCCGAGGAGGTGGCGCCGGAGCAGGAAGGCGCCGACCGCGGTGGTCGAGCACCCGACCCGCTCCCACGAATCCGAGAGCTGAGCCGTCGCGTCGGAACCCACTGGCAGGGTGGCCGCATGGTCACACCGTTCGAGTTCCGGCGCACACCCACGCCCGCCGACGTGAAGGCTTACAGGTCCCTGTCCGAAGAGGAGCGTCTGCAGGCGCGCATCGCGCTCGCGGGTAAGGCGCAGCTCAACACGGCCGTCGCCGTCTCTGCCACCGCTCTCGTGGTGGCCACCATGAGCTTCGTCCCCCGGCTCACCGCGGGCTGGTCTCTGTCGAACCTGGTCATCGTCCTGCTCTTCTGCGTGGCGGTCATCTCCTTCGCGGGCATGGCCCTCGTGCTCGCGGGCCGCGACCCGCAGCGCACAGGTCGCGCATGGCGAGAGGTCTTCGACTACGTTGACGCCCACCATCCTCCGAAGGCTCAGGGGGCGGATCCGCACAGGTGCCTCCTCACCCGGTGGCGGAGGCGCCTCGCGTCGAGGAGCGCCCGCTGAGCGGGCGGCACGCCCGCTCAGCGACCAGCGGGTTGGTCAGTCGACGCGGCCGAACTGCTGGATCCCGACCACGTCCAGCAGCCGCAGCTTCTCCTCGTCGCTCGAACCGGGCACCGCGGTGAGCACGAGGAGGGACTGCGACTGGTCCTCGGTGAACAGCACCTGGCAGTCCACCTCGACCGGTCCGATCTCAGGGTGCAGCAGCACCTTGTGATCGCTGAACCGGCGCGCCACCTCCTGCCTCTCCCACAGCGCCGCGAACTCGTCGCTGATCTGCAGCAGCTCGTCGACGAGCGCCTGCGCGCGCATCCCCTCGACGGCGAGCACGGCGCGAAGCCCCGAGACGAGAGCACGCGACTGCCGTTCGTGGTCGTCACGCGGATAGCGGGCGCGTACCGCATCCGGGTGTGCGAACCAGCGGTACGCCTCGTAGCGCTCCCACCCTCTCGCCCCGGCATGATCGCCGAGCAGTGCCGCACCCATCCGGTTCTGCAGCAGCGTCTCGCCCAGTGACGAGATGATCACCGCCGGTGTATCCGCGAGACGGTCGAAGACGCGCTGGAGCGCAGGGGCCACGTGATCACGAGCCAGGATGCGGTCGGGAGCGTTGTGACCGGCGACGCGGAACAGATAGTCGCGCTCGTCCGCCGACAGCCGCAGCGCACGAGCGAGCGAGGCGAGCATCTGCGTGCTCGGCTGCGGTCCTCGCTGCTGCTCGAGCCGCGTGTAGTAGTCGGTCGACATCGCCGCGAGCTGCGCGACCTCCTCGCGGCGCAGGCCGCTCGCACGCCGGCGCGGTCCTGTCGGCAGCCCCACGTCACCCGGGCGCAGCTGTTCGCGACGAGAGCGGAGGAATTCGGCGAGGGCGGCGCGATCCATGCGTCCATTGTGTGCGGCCAGTCGCATCCGGAGCCAGGGATCGACGATCCGCCCGTGACACCCGCGGACCTCGTAGGAGGGCTTGAGCAGGTCCGAGTGCATGGTTAAGGTCCCACGCATGACCGATCGAGCGGTTCCCCACCTTCCGTCCCGCGACTTCGAGGCGACGGTCGCGTTCTACGGCGGTTTCGGGTTCCAGCCCACGTATCGCGACAGCGAGTGGCTGATCATCGAACGCGGCGACCTGCAGCTCGAGTTCTTCCCTGCCGCCGATCTGGATCCGACCCGGAGCTCGTTCATGTGCGGCCTGCGCGTCGACGATCTCGACACGCTCTACGACTCCATCCGGGCGAGCGGCGTCGCTGAGCGGACAGAGGGGCACCCTCGGCTGCACGCCCCGCTTCGTCAGACCTGGGGGCGTCGGGTCGCGCACCTCATCGACCTCGACGGCACGCAGGTGAACCTCATCGAGAACGAGCCCTAGGCGAGCTCGGCGCGCCGGAACAGGCGCCACGACCGCGCGCCCAGAAGGAGCGCGACGGCCACCACCACGGCGGGGACTACGAGCCACTCCGCGCCGCCGGACCAGCCGATGCCGATGCCGTCCGGGTTCGAGAACGCGATGACGGGGACGAAGAGGAAGCGAGCCTGGGCGCTCATGGGCGCGGCAGTATCGACGACCGCCAGCATCCCTCCGACGAACGCGAGGAAGATCACCCAGTACGTGAAGAGGGCAGCCAGAGCGGTGAGCACGCCGATCGACCACAGCGGCCTCGGTCGTCCCCCCTCGCCGTATCGTGCCGCGAGTGCGCGCGGCGACCCGAGGTCACCGAGTGCCGCCTCGAGGGGTCGCGGATCATCGTCGATCTCCTCGCGCAACGAGCGGAGGATGCGGCGGCGTTCGGATGCGGGCACCGCAGCTTCGAGGTGCCAGTCGACGCGCATCAGGTAGAGCGATGCGCGCAGCCCCGTCGAGCGGCGGGTGGATCGTGAACCGGTCATGCGCCTTCCCTTCCGGAAGTGAGTGCGTGATCGACGGCCGAGGCCGTCTGTTCCCACTGCGTGCGGGCATCGGCGAGTGCTGTCATTCCCGCCGAAGTGAGCGCGAAGTACTTCCGAGGCGGCCCGCTCGGCGAGGGCTTCGAGGTCGTCGTCACCCAGCCCTCGCGCTCCATCCGGTTCAACACCGGGTAGACGAGACCCGTGCTCGCATCCAGGCCGAGCGCAGCGAGCCGTTCGACGAGCTCGTAGCCGTACGACTCGCGCGCATGGATGAGGTGCAGCGTGAGCATCGGAAGCACCGCCCTTGTGAACTGCGCATCCTGTCGAGCCTGTATCCGTGACACGCTAATAGTGAAACACGAATAGTACGTGTTCGCCATCCCTGCTCATCGGAGGATCCGCGATCCCCCGATCACCGCTCCCTTCACGGATGCGGTGACTCCGGCGACGCTCGAGGCATGGACATCTCCGGAAACACCGTCTTCATCCCCGGCGCGACCAGCGGGATCGGTCTGGCGCTCGCGCTCCGCCTGCAGGAGGCCGGCAACACGATCGTCGTCGGCGGCCGGCGCCGCCGGCTCCTCGAGAAGATCGCCGCTGACCATCCCGGCATCGACACGGTCGAGATCGACACGGCGGATGCGGCGTCCGTGCGCGCCGCCGCCGCATCCGTCGTCGAACGCCACCCCGCCCTGAACGTGCTCGTCACGATGGCGGGCGTCATGCACGTCGAGGACTGGACGACGCCCGACGGCTTCCTCGCCTCGGCTGAGCAGACCGTCGCCACCAACGTGCTCGGCCCCATCCGCCTCATCGCCGCCGTCATCGAGCAGTTGCGCGCGCAGCGGTCCTCGACGATCATCACCGTCTCTTCCGGCCTCGCCTTCGCACCGCTCGCCGCGACTCCCAGTTACAACGCGTCGAAGGCGGCCATCCACATGCTCAGCGAGTCGCTACGCCTGCAACTGGCGGGAACGTCCGTCGCGGTGAAGGAGCTCGAGCCGCCCTCCGTGGCGACCGATCTGCTGCCGGGGCAGCGCGACAGTGCGTTCGCGATGCCGCTCGATGCGTTCGCCGACGAGGTCATGCAGCTGCTGCGCGACGAGCCCGATGCGCCGGAGATCCAGGTCGAGCGCGTCAAGTTCCTGCGGTACGGCGAGGCGCGCGGCGATTACGACCAGGTGGTCGCCACCCTCAACCAGTCCGACCCACACGGCAAGGGGTGATGTGGCGACACTCGGGCTGCAGCATTCCGCTGCGGCGAGCGGATGCGGCGGATGAGGGCCGACGCTACCCGCGCGACGAGGTCTCGTCGCGCACGAGCCCGATGATCCCGCGAAGGGTCAGCAGCACGCCGAGCACGAGCGAGAACCAGAGCCATCCCGTCGGTTCGATGATGAGGCCTGCGACGGAGACGCCGAGGGCGAGCAGTCCGAACACGAGCATGAAGATCGCGACACCGCGAGAGATGGTCCCCAACATGCGGTGAGCGTAGCGTGCCGCGGGTGCGTGTGGGGCGTTTCGTCTCGGTGGCCTCGGAACACGATCGCGCGGGTGTCCGGGTTCGTTCGGGATGCGGCAGCGACCGTTCCTCGGCGACCCGGCCGACCGTACGCTCGCGGCAGAGACCCGAGGAGCGCCGTGATCCGATTCGCAGACTTCATGCCCGTGCCCGCCCCCGAACGCACGAAGGTGAAGTTCAACATCCGCGCAGGCGTGGGCGGCGCGGCCGCATACGACCTGCTGATGGCCGACGATCCCGAGCCCTGGCTGTCCATGACGCGGTACCGCTCGCGACACCAGAACAACAATATGGGCCGAGCGGAATATGTCCTGGCGTTCGCGCAGTACTACCCCTACGGACCCGAGTACTTCGTGTTCGGCGGCCTCTTCCGGGTCGAGCCGACCGTCCCCGAGACGCTCGGCGACGACGGCTATCGGCTCACCCCGCTCGACCGGTACTCGGAGTACGTGAAGCGCCTCATCGTGAAGCTGAACGAGCCCATCGGCCGCAACCTCTACCTCCGCTCCTACGACAACCTGCAGGACGGCCCCCTCGCCCCCGAGGTGTACGAGCTGGCCCGGGACGTGAAGCTCGGGGCCTTTCCCGGCTACCAGAACGTACGGCTGCGTCACGGGGACCTGCAGCGCATCATCGCGAACGACGAACCGAGCTGGAAGGACGCCCTCTCCAGCGTCAAGGGCGTGTACGTCATCACCGACCTCAGCGACGGGCGCCTCTATGTCGGCTCGGCGTCGGGTGAGGCGAACGGCCTCTGGCAGCGGTGGGCGGGCTACGCGAACGTCGCCGATCTGACCGGCGGCAACCGCGAGCTCGAGCTGATCAAGCTCACACGCGGCGACGGTCACATCGTCGAGCACTTCCAGTACTCGATCCTGGAGATCTTCGACCCCAAGACCCGCGCGGAGACCATCGTGCAGCGCGAGTCGTTCTGGAAGCTCGCCCTCGACAGCCGCGCTCACGGGCTCAACGCCAACTGACCGGGCACCCGCGCCGTCGCGACCGATGTCCGGATTCGTCCGGGAGTGGCCTCCCCGGCCGGGCCCGTCCCTCCACGGCACCTAGCGTCGAGGCGTCATGACGCACGGCGAGAGGACACGAGCATGCCGGACGGGAACGTCGACTGGGACTTCTGGGCGCAGATCGCGACGGTGATCGCGGCGTTCGCCGTGCCGATCGCCGTGCTCGCCCTCGTTCTCGAGATGCGCCGGACGGCGGCCGCCCAGGCCGCTCGTGTGGTGGCGTGGACCGTGGTGCCGCACGACCGCATCCGCTCCGCCGGGGTGCGCGGGATCGTCATCGTGAACGAGTCCGAGCAGGTCGCCCGTGACGTGCGCATCGACGTGCACGCGGAGGGAACGGATGCGGTGACCGCCGTCTATCCGATCGTCCCGCCCGGGGCGCACTTCCTCACCCTCCAGGAACGCCAGGCAGCCGATGCCGAGGGGGAGGCGCCGTGGGTCGGCGAGGGCAACGACTACGTGCTGCTGCCCGTGAATCAGAAGGACGGCGCGCTCACCATCAGCCTTCGTCACGCGCAGACGTCTCCCGGCGACGAGATGCGCCAGTACGAACTCCTGCCGTGGACGAAGGCGGGCACGCAGTCGGACTCGAGCTTCGCCGCGGAGGTCTTCGAGTACTCCCTCGGGAACACCCGCTGGCGCCGTCGGTCCGACCTCAGCATCCGTCGCCGCCGTCCGGCGCGGGCGCGGGGGTGGCAACTGTGGCGTCCGCGCCCCGCGGGACAGCCGGAAGTGGGCGAGCGCCGGTTCCCGGAGGTGTCGCTCAACAGCGAGCAGGCCAGGCTCGTGATCGCCGACACGGAGGACACGTACCAGCAGTCGCGAACGCTGATGGATGCGGTGGGCCAGCGACTCGCCGGCGGCATCGACCCGGCCGAGTCCAAGCCGGTGACCGACCGGCGACTGCTCGAGGCCGGCATCGTCGAGATGCGTCGGACGCGCGAGTCGACGCGGCAGGGAGAGGTCGGTCGCGGCGCCCTGGCGTTCGAGTTCTCCTACGCACCCGCGGGAGGGGAGGCGGTGGCCGCCTACTCGTTCGGCGCGTCGCAGTACGGCGATGTGCCGGCCTGGTTCGGGCGCAAGACGCCCAAGGGGGCCGAGTCCGTGTCGTTCAAGAAGCGCGGGTGGCATCCGAAGCGCCGCAAGGCGTCCGACTGGCCCGCCGACGGCGCGGAGCTCGCTGCGGCCATCGTCGATGCGATCGTGGAGGACCTGCGCGAGCACGTCCCCTCGATGGATGCGGCCGCAACCGCTGACTTTCGCTGATGGACTCGCTGTACCGACCGCATCCGTCCTGGCTGCCGGCGACGTACCTACTGTTGGCGACGATCGGGCTCATCGCCCTCCCGCTCGCCGTCATGGGGAGGGTGGACGAGTCGACCGTCGTGCTCGTCGGCCTCGTCTACGTCCCGCTCGGCTGGGTGGCGATCACCCTCGCTGCGGCCGTGCGGATCCGTCCGCGGGTGCGGTTCGACGCCGCGCGATGGGTGGGCCTGCTGGCGCTGCCCGCCTGGGGCTGGTCGTGGCTGTGGACGAGGTTCATGCGCCTCGTGGCCACGCACTTCCTGCGAACGGTCATCATCACGTCGATCGTCGTGTGCGTCGGGGTCGTCGCCGGGCTGCTCGCGGCGGGCGTCAGCGGATGGATCGTGCTCGTGGTCGGCGTCCTCGCGCTCGGGGTGCAGATCGGCGGCGTGCGCTGGGCCAACGGGTACGCGTCGGGCTACACCGGGGGCGTCAGCGTGTTCGCGCTCGCGGCGGCCGGCATGTTCGTCGTCGGATGCCTCGGGTGGGTGTTCGCGCTGGCCGCCGGTGTGTTCTTCCTCGCCCTTCCGGCGCTGCTCGCGTGGTTCGTCCTCGGTGTGCTGGGCGCGCCGGTGTGGCTCGTGATCACGGCCGTCGCGATGGCGCTCGCGAGCTTCGTGGTGCCCTTGATGCTCGAGCTGCGCTCCACCTCCCGCGTGCGTCAGCTTCCCCGGTAGGTGGAGTACGCGAACGGGCTCAGCAGCAGCGGCACGTGGTAGTGCGGCCGGTCGGCGATCGTGAAGGTCACCGTCGCGAGAGGGTAGAAGGTCTCGACGCCGCGGTCGGCGAAGTACGCGCCGGTCGCGAACGTCAGTGCGTACATTCCCGCCTCGAGAAGGTCCGGGCCGATCGCGAGACGGCCGTCCGCATCCGTGAATCCCTCGGCGACGCTCTCGATCGCACCGCCCTCATGATGCCGGTGCAGGGTGACCGCGACGTTCGGCGCCGGCGTTCCGGCGGTCGCGTCGAGGATGTGGGTGGTCAGGTGGCTCATTCCGCCTCCTCCGGTTCGGCCTCGTCGGCGACGATCGTCGCGTCCAGGCGCAGCAGCGCGATCTCGGCCAGCTGCGCGGTCGCCTCACGGGCTTCGGTGTCGTCGTCGTTGCCGAGTCTGCGGTGCAGCTCGGCGAGCATCTCCTGGGGGCTGCGACCCGCGGCGCGGATGAGGAAGACGCGGCCGAAGCGCTCCTCGTACGCGCGGTTGCCCGCGGAGATCGCGGCGGCCACATCGTCCGCCGCGGTCGACATCGCGGCCTGTTCCTTCCGGGACGCATCGGCCTCGGCGCCCGAGCCCGTCGGCTTCTCCCCGATCCGCGGATGATGTGCGAGCGCCGCATCCAGATCGGCCCGCGACCACACGCCGGCGAGGTCGCCGGCGTAGGAGCGGAGGGCGTCGATCGAGGCGAAGGGGCGCGCGGCGACGATCGCGTCGACCCAGCCCGGCACCGCCGCCCACACCGACACGACCAGCGACGCCTCGGCGGCGTCGAGGGCGTTGAACTCGTCCAGTTGCATGCGCGCCACCCTACCCAGCCCGCATTGCCGTCGCGTGACCCGGCGGGCGCGTGCGCGCGGAATGTTGGTAACAGTTACATTTGCGAAATGTGGAGCACTTAGCGTTGTCGGCATGACGACCCCCGCACCCGCCGTCATCGCGGCGCGACGTGTGTTCCTCGACGGGGCCTTCCGCCCCGCCACCGTGACCGTGACCGATGGGCGCATCAGCGCGATCGGCGATTTCGATCCGGATGCGGAACGCGCTCTGCCGGACGACCTCGTGCTGCTGCCGGGTCTCGTCGACTCGCACGTGCATCTGAACGATCCGGGTCGGGCGAGCTGGGAGGGCTTCGACACGGGGACGGCGGCGGCGGCCGCGGGCGGTGTCACGACCGTGCTCGACATGCCGCTCAACAGCATTCCGGTCACCACGACCCCCGCGGCCCTGGCGGAGAAGCGGGCCGCTGCGAGCGGACGCATCGCCGTCGATGTGGGCTACTGGGGCGGCGCCGTACCGGAGAACATCGGCCGCCTACGGGAGCTCGCCGAGGCGGGCGTCGTCGGCTTCAAGTGCTTCCTCTCGCCGTCGGGCATCGACGAGTTCGGACACCTCAGCGCGGAGCAGCTCGATGAGGTGCTCACCGAGCTCGCCGCCTTCGACGGACTGCTCATCGTCCACGCCGAGCACCCCGCGCACCTGCACGCCGACGGCGCGCTCGGTGTGCACTACGCGGACTTCCTCGCCTCCCGCCCGCCCGCCAGCGAGCGGGCAGCGATCCAGCTCGTGATCGAGACCGCGCGGCGCACGGGTGCGCGCGTGCACATCGTGCACGTCTCCGACGGCACGGCGCTCGACGACGTCAGGGCGGCCAAGGCCGAGGGCGTGCGGATCACCGTCGAGACGTGCCCGCACTATCTGACCCTGGATGCGGCGGCCGTTCCCGACGGCGCCGCATCCTTCAAGTGCTGCCCGCCGATCCGCGACCTCGCCAATCAGGACCTGCTCTGGCAGGGCGTCCTCGACGGCACGATCGACGCGATCGTCAGCGACCACTCGCCCGCGACCCCGGAGCTCAAGGGCGAGCCGGACTTCGGCCTTGCGTGGGGCGGGATCTCGGGCCTGCAGACGGGGCTGTCGAGCGTGCACACCAGAGCGCTCGAGCGCGGCATCCCGCTCGAGGCGTTCCTGCCGCTCATGACGACGGGGCCGGCGCGTGTCGGCGGACTCGGCTCCCGCGGCACGATCGCCGTCGGCGAACCCGCCCACCTGACCGTCTTCGCGCCCGATGAGACGTTCACGGTGGATGCCGCTGCCCTCGAGTACCGCAATCCGCTCTCGCCGTGGCACGGAGCGAGCCTCACGGGCGTCGTCGCCGAGACGTGGCTGCACGGCGAGCCGGTGTACCGTCGCGGCGAGGGTCTGCTCGCGCGCACCGGACGCGAGCTGATCGCGGCAATCGACGAGGAGCGCCAGTGAGCACACCCATCCTGCAGCCGGGCGTCGGCGACGTCACGGGCGAGCACTACCTTCCCGCCGCCGTCGAGAACGTGTTCTGGGGCCGGCTGCCCTGCGCGACCGACGCTCCGGTGCTGCGGATCGAACCCGGCGCCACCGTCACGGTCGACACCGTGAGCCACGAGGGGATCCTCGAGGATCAGGGCAAGGATCCCCGCGCCTTCTTCGGCGCGCACGGCGTCGCCGCCGAGCAGGTGCTCGAGGATGCGGTGGCGATCGCCGCATCCCTCTCGCGCGACGTGATGGCCGACGGCCCGCACGTCGTGACCGGGCCCATCCATGTCGCCGGCGCCGAACCGGGCGACCTGCTGCAGATCACGGTCGTGCGGCTCGAGCCGCGGGTGCCCTACGGCGTGATCAGCAACCGTCACGGCAAGGGCGCGCTCGTGGGCGAGCTGCCTCGCGGCGAGCGCAACGTGAGCGTGTTCACCCCCGTCGTCGAGCAGGACGGCGCTCTCGTGGGCACGTTGCCGCTCGTCGAGGGGGGACCGGTGGCGGTGACCTTCCCGCTCGCGCCGTTCCTGGGCACGATGGGTGTGGCCGTCGCAGGCGAGGACCGCCCGCACTCCGTGCCGCCCGGAGCGCACGGCGGCAACATCGACATCAAGCTGCTGACCGAGGGTGCCGTGCTGTACCTGCCGGTCCAGGTCGCGGGCGCGCTCGCGTAC
Source organism: Microbacterium binotii (assembly GCF_021398715.1). Classification (NCBI taxonomy): domain Bacteria; kingdom Bacillati; phylum Actinomycetota; class Actinomycetes; order Micrococcales; family Microbacteriaceae; genus Microbacterium; species Microbacterium binotii. The sequence goes on from NZ_CP090347.1 coordinate 140,016, forward strand.
GTCGGCGATCCGCACTTCGCGCAGGGCGACGGCGAGGTCGCGCTCACCGCGCTTGAGGCGTCACTGCGGGCCACGCTGCGGTTCGACGTCGTGCCGCGCGCGGTCGCGCTGGCGGAGTTCGGCGAGCTCCTCGGACCGCTCGTGCGCACCGACGAGTACCTCGTTCCGACGGGGCTGGACCCCGACCTCGGCGAGGCGATGCGTCGCTGCGTACGCGCGGCCCTCACCCTGCTCCAGGCGCGGTACGGCATGGCCGAGCACCTCGCCTACGCGTACCTCTCCGCCGCGACCGACTTCGACATCTCGCAGGTGGTGGACATCGTGTGCGGTGTGCACGCCCGCATCCGGGAGGCGGACTTCGCGAATGCACCTTCCATGACGGATGCGGAGGGCCGGGCATGAGCGAGATCCCCGCCGACCTCCGGGCCGCCTTCGACCGCTACGAGCGGGCGATCCTCGACAACGACCTCGCGGTGCTCGACGAGATGTTCGCGCCCGGCGACGAGACGCTGCGCGGGGATGCGGCCGGGCTGCTCGTCGGCCACGACGTGATCAGCGCCTTCCGGGGTGTGCGCGGCGGAGTCGCGCCGCGGACGATCCAGCGCATCGAGTACCGGCCGCTCGCCGACGACCTCGCCCTGCTCGTCTCGGTGTCGCGCTTCACCGGCGGCGGCACGGGGCTGCAGACCCAGCTGTGGCGGCGCGGCGGAAGCGGATGGGTCATCGAGGCCGCGCACGTGACGGGCAAGGCCCAGGCGCTCGACCGGTCGGTCTGGCGCACGGTCGGCGACCCGCTGTGGCAGGGCGCATGGGAGGGTCCGCTCGAGGGCCTCAACGTCGCCGTCAAAGACCTCTTCGCCATCAAGGGCTACCGCATCGGCGCGGGCAACCCGACCTTCCTCGAGACGGCGAGGCCCGAGTCCACCACGGCTCCCGCCGTCGCCGATCTGCTGCGCGGCGGGGCGTCGCTGCGCGGCATCGCGCGCACCGACGAGTTCGCCTACTCGATCGCGGGGGACAACGCGCACTACGGCACCCCTCCCAACGGTGCGCTCCCGGGCGCGCTGCCGGGCGGATCGTCGAGCGGACCCGCATCCGCCGTCGCGACAGGGCAGGCGGAGGTGGGACTCGCGACCGACACCGCGGGGTCCGTGCGCGTGCCCGCTTCGTACCAGGGCCTGTGGGGCCTGCGAACGACTCACAACCTCGTACCGCGGCAGGGGATGCTGCCTCTCGCGCAGTCCTTCGACACGATCGGCTGGCTCACGCGCGACGGCAGCACCCTTCAGCGGGTGGTCGACTGGTGCCTGAGCTACGACGGCTCCGAGTCGACCGAGAGCGTCTTCGGCGAATCCGCGGGCGACCTGCCCTGGCGCTTCGTCATCCCCGAGGACGTGCTGACCCACGTCGAGCCCGACACCCGGGCGGCGTTCGACGCCTACGTGGAGCGGCTCGCCGCATCCGAGAGGGCGCCGGAGATCGAGACGGTCTCGATCGGCGATCTCGACGAGTACTTCGAACCGTTCCGCACCGTGCAGGCGGCGGAGGCCTGGCGCAACAACCGCGAGTGGCTCCGGGCCCACCCGGGATCCACGGGGGCGGCGGTCGCCGAGCGGTTCCGCATCGCCAGCGAGGTCACGGCCGAGGCGGAGCGCATCGCTCGCCAGGCGCTCGAGCCGCTCCGCGAGCGCGTGCACTCCCTCCTGCAGAACGCCGTGCTGCTGCTGCCCACGGTGCCCGGTCCCGCCCCGATGCGCACGTCGGATCCGGCGAAGGTGGACGCGGTGCGTCAGGCGACGCTGCGCATGACGACGCCCGCGGCCGTCGCCGGCACCCCCGCCCTCTCGATCCCGCTGCTCACCGTCCGCTCGCAGCTCGGCCCCGCGCCCGTCGGGGTCTGCCTCGTCTCGCGCAGCGGCACCGACATCGCCCTCGTCCGCCTCGGACGCCGCCTCGCGGCGCTCTGACCGCGATCCCCAGGAAGCACTCATGACCGACACCCTCCCCATCGATCCGCCCGCACGCCTGCTCATGGGACCGGGCCCCATCTCCGCCTACCCGTCCGTGCTGCGCGCCATGTCGGCGCCACTCGTGGGCCAGTACGACCCGTTCATGACCCACACGATGAACGAGACGCAGGAGCTGTACCGGCAGGTGTGGGCCACCGAGAACGAGGCGACCCTGCTCGTCGACGGCACGTCCCGCGCCGGCATCGAGGCCGCGATCGTGAGCCTCGTGCGCCCCGGCGACCGCGTGCTCGTGCCCGTGTTCGGACGCTTCGGGCATCTGCTGGCAGAGATCGCCGAACGCGCGCTCGCCGAGGTGCACACGATCGAGACCGAGTGGGGTCAGGTCTTCACCCCCGCGGCGATCGAAGAGGCCGTCGTGCGCGTCAAGCCGACGCTCCTCGCGCTCGTGCAGGGCGACACCTCGACCACGATGCTGCAGCCGCTGGAGGAGATCGGCGAGATCTGCCGCGCGCACGGCGTGCTCTTCTACTCCGACGCCACCGCATCCCTCGGCGGCAACGCGTTCGAGGCCGACGCCTGGGGGCTGGATGCGGCGACCGCCGGTCTGCAGAAGTGCCTGGGCGGCCCGAGCGGCTCCGCTCCGATCACCCTCAGCGAGCGCGCCGTCGAGGTCATCCGCTCCCGCAAGCGGATCGAGGCCGGCATCCGCGAGGCGGGCGACGAGGACGCCCCGGACTTCGTGCGCTCCAACTACTTCGACCTCGGCATGATCCTCGACTACTGGGGTCCGCGCCGATTGAACCATCACACCGAGGCGACGAGCATGCTCTACGGCGCCCGCGAGTGCGCGCGCCTCCTGCTCCTCGAGGGCCGCGAGGCGGTGATCGCCCGGCACGAGCTCGCCGGCCGCGCGATGCTCGCCGGCGTCGAGGCTCTTGGCCTCGCCGTCTTCGGAGACGTCGCGCACAAGATGAGCAACGTGGTGGCCGTGTACATCCCCGAGGGCGTGCCCGGCGATGCCGCACGCACCGCGATGCTCGAGGACTTCGGCATCGAGATCGGCACGTCCTTCGGTCCGCTGCACGGCAAGGTGTGGCGCATCGGCACGATGGGCTACAACGCCCGCAAGGACACGGTGCTCACGACCCTCGCCGCCCTCGAGGCGGTGCTGCGTCGGCACGGCGTCGCCGTTCCCGCCGGCGGCGGCGTGGAGGCCGCATCCGACGTCTTCGCGGGGCGCGCATGATGTTGGAGGTCTCGCCCGACCGCATCGCGGCCGCCGCGCGGCGCGTGATGGCAAGGTGCGACGAGCTCGCGCGCGTCACCGCGACGCCGGGCCGCATCGAGCGGGTCTACCTCTCTCCTGAGCACGCGCGGGTGAACCGCCTCGCGGCGGAGTGGATGCGCGAGCTCGGCATGCGCACGCGACAGGATGCGGCGGGCAACCAGATCGGTCGGCTCGACCGCATCGTCGGCGACACGCTCGACCCGGACGCGCCCGCATTGATCATCGGGTCGCACCTGGACACCGTGCTGGATGCGGGACGCTTCGACGGGATCGTGGGCGTGCTGATGGGGCTCGAGATCGCCCGGCTCCTCCGGACGCCGGTCGGCGACGGGCGCTTCGGCGTCGCGCTCCCGTTCGCGCTGGAGGTCGTCGCGTTCTCGGACGAGGAGGGCACGCGCTTCGGCAAGGCCCTGCTCGGCTCCTCTGCGGTCGCGGGACTGTGGGACGAGGATTGGTGGGCGCTGACGGATGCCGACGGCACGAGCCTGCGGCAGGCGTTCCTCGAGTTCGGGCTCGACCCGGCGCGCATCGCCGAGGCCGCCCGGCGGCCCGACGAGCTGATCGGATATCTCGAGGCGCACATCGAGCAGGGGCCGGAGCTCGACCGGCGCGGTGAGCCGCTCGCGGTCGTCTCCTCGATCGCCTCCGCGCGCCGCTTCCAGCTCGTCGTCGAGGGGGAGGCCCGTCATGCCGGTGGCACGCCGTACGACATGCGCCGCGATGCGCTGCTGGGTGCGAGCGAGGCGGCGCTCGCGGTCGAGCGCATCTGCCGCGACGAGCACCACATCATCGGCACCGTGGGTCAGCTCGAGGCCTACCCGGGTGCGGTCAACGTCGTGCCCGGCGAGGCGCGTTTCTCCCTCGACCTCCGCGGAGAGTTCGACGAGACCCGCGACCACGTGTGGGACGAGCTCTCCCGCGAACTCGACGCGATCATGGGGCGCCGGGGACTGCGCTGGAGCTCGCGCGAGGTGCACAGCGCCGCCGCCGTCATGTGCGCGCCGCTCCTGCAGGACGTCGTGCGCGAGGGCATCGGCGCGGCCGACGCGCCCGGCGGCGACGACCCGGCCGTGATCTTCAGCCGCGCCGGCCACGACGCGATGTCGATCGGTGCGATCACCGACGTCGGGATGCTCTTCCTGCGCAACCCCGACGGCATCAGCCACCATCCGGGCGAGTCCGTCTCGTCACCGGACGTGGCTCTCGGCATCCGTGCCCTCGCCGAGTCCGTGCTCGCGCTCGCCGCCGACGTCCGCGTGCGCTGACGACGGGGGTGCGGGGCCCGGGCTCGCCTGAAGGAGGGGCGGCGCCGTCATCCGCGACAGGTTCCCGCATCCGCCACAGGAATCGACAGGCGCACCTGCGCATTTGTGTGGCATCTGCGCACGCGCAGGGGATCAGCGGGGGCGCGGGACGCTCGTGACGAAGAGGGCGACGACCCGCTCCTCGCCGACGAGGCGCCAGCGGTCGCGGGCGCCCGCGGGGAATCGGATGAAGTCGCCCGGCTCGAGCGCATAGGTGCCGGCGCCGAGCACATCCACCTCGAGACGCCCGGAGACCAGGTACAGGCCGCTCTCGCCCGGCGACTCGAACCACTCGGCGATGTACTCGTCGGGGCCGAACGCGTACTCGACGACCTCGAGGGCCGAGCTCTCGCGCAGCAGCAGCGCGCGTCCGAGTGCGGCATCGTCTCGCTCGGCCACGGGGATGCGGCGCCCCTCGCCGGCGCGGACGACATCGACCTCGTCGACGCCCACGGCGGGCAGCAGATCGCCGGGTCGTACCCCGAGCGCGCGGGCGAGACGGTAGACCGACGCCATCGACGGGGCGCTCGCGCCGCGCTCGATCTGGCTCAGGAACGGCTGGCTCATCCCCGCCGCGGCGGCCAGCTCACGCGTCGAGAGCCCGGCCGCATCGCGGAGTCGGCGGATCTCAGCGCCGACGACCGAGCCGAGGTCGGCATCGAGGGAGGGGTCGCTCAATTTACGCTCCGGAAACGTTCGCCGAATGCTCTCGTCATCGCATGCATTGAATATGAATGCTGTCAGTTATCACTGAGGGTGTCTCCCTCAGTTTAGAAGAGCACGGAGAGCCCCATGAGCGCATCGGCCGAGATCGAGCGGATCGTGCGGGGACTGCCGAAGGTCAGCCTGCACTGCCACCTCATCGGCTCGGTGCAGGCGACGACGCTCGTCGAGCTGGCGGCCAAGCACGGCGTCGCGCTCGACGGGGGACGCACCGCGGAGAACCTCTTCGACCACGCCAGTTACGAGGACCTCGACGAGTTCCTCCGCGTGCTGGATGTGGCCGGCTCCGTCATCCGCGACGTGGACGACTTCCATCGCGTCACCTACGAGTCGCTGACCGCGGGCGGAGCCGCGCACAATGTGCTCTATCGCGAGATCTTCCTCAGCCCTCCCGGCCATCCTGGCATCGCGTACCGCACGATCATCGACGGCGTCCGCGCCGGGATGCGCGACGCCGAGGTCGACACCGGCATCCGCAGCAACCTCATCGTCGGCCTCAACCGCAATGACACCCCGGGCGCCGCCACCGAGCTGGTCGAGACGATGATCGCCAACCCCTTCGACGAGGTCATCGGGATCGGGCTCGACTACTCCGAGATGATCGGGCCGCCCGAGAAGTTCTGGAAGGCCTTCCGGCTCGCGGGCGAGGCCGGTCTGCAGCGCACCGCGCACTCCGAATCGGGGCCGCCGCACAACATCGAGACCATCCTCGACCTGCTCGGATGCAGCCGCGTTGACCACGGTTATCACGTCGTCGACGACCCGGACATCACGCGCCGCTGCGTCGAAGAGCGCATCCCCTTCACGTGCACGCCCGTATCGAGCGACATCGGCCGCTACTCCGGCAGCGGGGACGGCAGCCACCTCCGCATCAAGCAGATGGTGGATGCGGGACTGCTCGTGACCATCGACTCCGATGACCCGCCGATGTTCGGCACCGATCCCACCCACGACTACCGTGCCCTCGCCCAGGCGCTCGGGTACGGCCTCGACACCCTCGCATCCTTCACCGCCAACGCGATCGAGGCGAGCTGGCTCGACGCGGACAGCAAACGCGACCTGCAGCAGCGCGCCGACCGCATGGTCGCCGACCTCGCGGCGCCGCTCGGCACGACCCCCTGACCCACCCCATCCACCACCAGGAGCACCCATGTCACGCAGCCACCGATCCCGCCTGGGAGTCGCCCTCGCCGGCCTCGTCGTCTCGGCCGCCGCCCTCACCGCCTGCGCCGGCGGGGCGGGGGAGCCGTCCGCATCCGGATCGTCCGACTCAGCCGGTCTCGGCGATGTCACCCTCCAGCTCAGCTGGATCCTCAACGAGGAGTTCGCCGGCGAGTACTTCGCCGACTCGAAGGGCTACTACGAGGAGGCGGGCCTGGGGCAGGTGCGGCTGATCCCCGGCCCCTCGACCGGTGTCGCGGAGCTGCTCAGCGGCACGACCGACATCGCCATCAACGACGCCGTGTCGGCCGGCACGGCGGTGGCCACCGAGGGCGCGCCCATCAAGATCATCGGCGCGACGCTGCAGAAGAACCCGTTCACCATCCTGTCGCTGGCCGACGGGGGCAACATCCTGAAGCCGTCGGACATGATCGGCAAGCGCATCGGTGTGCAGGACTCCAACCGCGCGCTCTTCTCGGCGCTGCTCGCCGCGAACGACATCGACCCCTCGCAGGTCGACATCGTCCCCGTGCAGTACGACCCGGCGCCGCTGACCAACGGCGAGGTCGACGGCTTCACGGCCTACCTCACCAACGAGGCGATCACGGTCGAGATGGCCGGGTTCAAGACCGCCAATCTGCCGCTCGCCGAGAACGGCCTGCCGTTCGTCGCCGAGACGTTCTCGGTCACCGACGACACCCTCAAGAACCGGCGCGACATGCTGAAGGCCTTCCTCGTCGCCGAGATCCGCGGGTGGACCGATGCTCTGGCCGATCCCGACGAGGGCGCGCGTCTCGCGAAGGACGTCTACGGCAAGGACCTCGACCTCGATCCCGCCAAGACGATCGCCGGCCTGCTGGCCACCAACGCTCTCATCACCACGGAAGAGACCGCTGAGAACGGTCTGTTCACCATCTCCGACGCCCTGCAGAAGCAGACGATCGCCAGCCTCGCCGGTGCCGGCATCACGCTGGAGGCGTCCGACCTGTTCGACATGAGCCTGCTCGACGAGGTCTACCAGGAGAACCCTGACCTCATCGCGTACGCCGGCTGAGTCCGCAACGCCGCCGCCCCGCATCCCGCGTCGGATGCGGGGCGGCGCCGTGTCCGGCATCTCCGCTGCGCTGGGGCGACACCTTTCCGCATCCGCCACAGTGATCGACTGGCGCATCTGCGGAGAAGTGGCGCATCCGCGCAGATGCGACGCAACTCGGGCATCGGCCACGCGCCGCGGGCGCCACGTGCGCGAAACATCCCAGTGTTAGCGTCACCAACATCCGTGTCGTCCGCCCCGAACCGAACTGGAGCCCCATGAGCCTGCTGATCACGCACGCCCGCCTCATCACCGTGCCCGCCGGCACAGAGGACGCCGGCTACATCGAAGACGGGTGGATGCTCGTCGAGGACGGACGGATCGCGGCCATCGGGTCGGGCGCTCCCACGGTCACCGCCGATGAGGTCCTCGACGTCGACGGCGCGTTCGTCGCCCCCGGGTTCGTGTCGAGCCACTCGCACCTGTTCACGAGCGGACTGCGCGGTCTGGGCGTCGGCGAGACGCTCTACGGATGGTGCGACTCCATGCTCGGCATGACCTCCGCGGCGACGCCGGAGGACATCTACTGGTCGACCCTCCACGGCGCCCTCGACTTCCTCGGGAACGGCGTCACCACCGCCTACAACTTCACCGACCCGCTGCAGGCGTGGGAGTCGATGGTCGACGGCAAGCGCGTCGGCAACGCCGCGATGCGCCCTCTCGAGTACCACACCCGCCAGGCGGACGGCTGCCTCGACGCCGGCATCCGCTTCGTCGACGCGATCGGCATGGATGCGACCGTGGGCAGCGACGACGAGATCTTCGACCGGTTCGCCGCAGAGGTGGCGCACGCGCGCGCGATGGACCCGGCGTTCGCGCTGGGTGCGTCGATCATGGGTCAGGTGCAGTGGTCGCCGCGTCCGGATGCGGCCGAGGTCGAGGTGGAGGCGATGCGCCGCTTCGGAGTGACCAACCAGGCCCACTTCCTCGAGTCCCCCGAGGCCGTGCCCCTGCAGCAGTCGAAGTTCGCGATGTACCGGGATGCGGGAGCCCTCGGGCCCGGCATGATGTTCGGCCACTTCATCCAGACCACCCCCGAGATCATCGAGCAGACCGCCGCCGGGGGCGCCTCCATGTCGTGGCAGCCCGCATCCAACGGACGCCTCGCCTCCGGGGTCGCTCTCGTGCCCGAGATGCTGGCGATGGGCATGAAGGTGGGGATGGGGCTCGACGACCAGGCCTGCACCGACGTCTCCGACCCGTGGCAGAACATGCGCGCCGGCATCTTCATGCAGCGCGCCCGCACGAAGGATCCGCTGTCGATGATGCCCGAGCGGGTCCTGCGGCTGCACACCCTGGGGGGAGCAGCGATCCTGGGCGTCGACGACCGCGTCGGCAGCCTCGAAGTCGGCAAGTTCGCCGACTTCGTCGTGGTCGACCCCCGCAAGCCCGATGTCGGTCCGCTCTGGCACCCCGTGCGCAGCTACGTGCTGTCGATGACGCCCCGCAACCTCAAGCGCGTCTACGTGGGCGGACGCCTCGTCAGCGAGGACGGCGTCTCGACGAACCCGCTCGCGCCGGAGGCGACCATCCGCGTGCACGAGGACCTGCCACGCGTGGCCGAGCGCCTGGGGCGCCACCCCGCCTGACGCCGCGAACGACGAAGGGGGCCGGGATGACCCGGCCCCCTTCGTGTGCGATCGGTCAGCGCGCGGCGCCCGCGAGCGTGCCGGTGACCTGACCTGCGGTGTCGTAGATGATGCAGGAGACCAGACGGTCGTTGCCCTCGTCCCAGCTCTGCTGGGTCGGGACGAAGTAGGAGAACTCCAGGGTCGACTCCTCGTACGCGATGCCCGTGAAGGTCGTGAACTCGGGGTAGCAGCCTTCGTCGGCCGCGGCGTAGACGCCGTCCTTGCCGGGGAACTCGCCGTCGGGCAGCGAGAACTCGTAGTAGACCTCGTTGTCGTGCGGCTCGCTGCAAGGCACGACCGGAACGTCGGTGACCTCTTCGCCGGACTGGTCGTTGAGGCAGTCGCCCACCGAGAGGGTGAAGACGTCGGCCTTGCCGGCGTCGGTCACCTCGCCCGTGTCGGAGTCGCGCACCGCCTCGGGGCCGCCCCCGAGGTCGCTGATCTGGAAACAGCCGCCGAGGAACAGGGCGGCCCCCATGACGGCGGAGGCGGTAAGGAGGCGGGAGGTACGCATGGCACTCGCTTTCGGGCACGCTCGGACGGCTGTGCCGTCGGTGGAGGCTGAAGGGGACGTGTTCGCTGTGGTGAACGGCCGCCAGGCTATCGGTCCGCGCACGCCCGCATGAGCCTCTTGACGCCGACCTGTGGATAGGTCAGGTGTAACGGTGCGGAAACACGACCGCCAGTGTTCGTGAAATCTACATCGCTTAGCGTCGGACTCGTCACGCAGACCGCTGCCGCCGGGATGAACCCGAGCACGGGAGGCGCCGGCATCCCAACCACCCGAAGTGCACCACCCGACAAACCGGGAGACAGCTTATGTCCCGCTTCACCGCACGCCGCACGCGCGTCGCCGTGTCCATCGCCGCCGTCGCTCTCTCGGCCCTCGCGCTCAGCGCGTGTGCCGGATCCAGCGACCCCGCATCCTCGTCGTCCTCCGGCGGCGACGCCGCGGGCCTGGGCGACACCACGATCCAGCTCAGCTGGATCAAGAACGAGGAGTTCTGCGGCGAGTTCTTCGCCGACTCCAAGGGCTACTACACGGACGCGGGCTTCAGCAGCGCCACGCTCGTGCCCGGCCCCTCCACGAGCGCCACCGAGCTGATCGCCGGATCCGCCGACTTCGGTCTCAGCGACGCCGTCGCGATCGGCTCCGTCGTCGCGAGCGAGGGCGCGCCGCTGAAGATCATCGGCACCACCTACCAGAAGAACCCGTTCACGATCCTCTCGCTGAAGGACGGCGGCAACATCGCCACGGTCGCCGACCTCAAGGGCAAGAAGATCGGTGTGCAGGACCCGAACACGTCGCTGTTCAACGCGTTCCTCGCCGCCAACGGGCTGACCACGTCCGACGTCACGGTCGTCCCGGTGCAGTACGACCCGGCGCCCCTCACGAACGGCGAGGTGGACGGCTTCGTGTCCTACCTGACCAACGAGGCGATCATCGTCGCGAACGAGGGCTACGAGACGGTCAACCTGCCCTTCGCCGACAACAACCTCGCGTTCCCGGCGGAGACCTTCGTCGCGACCGACGACATGATCAAGAACAACCCGGAGAAGGTCAAGGCGTTCCTGAAGGCCGAGATCCAGGGATGGACCGACGCGATCGCCGACCCCGCCGAGTGCGCGCGTCTCGCCTACGAGGACTACGGCAAGGACCTCAACCTCGACCCGAAGAACTCCGAGGCCGGTGCCGCCGCCCAGCTGAGTGACCTCGTCGTCTCCGACGAGACCTCCGAGAACGGCCTGTTCACGATCTCCGACGACCTCAAGGACGCCACGATCAAGAGCCTCTCGGAGGCCGGCATCGACGTGACCGCCGACCAGCTGTTCGACACCTCGCTCCTCGAGGAGCTCTACAGCGAGAACCCCGACCTGGTCAAGTACGCAGGTTGACACCGCGAGGGCGCCCGTCCGCGGGCGCCCTCGTCCTCCCCTCCCCCCGTCGGTGACCCACCGACCCCGAGCGAAAGCAGCCATCGACGTGACCCAGACTGTCGTCGAGACCGGCGCGACCGATGCCGCGCTCGGCACCGGCCTCCAGATCACCGGCCTGAACAAGGTTTTCACCACCGGCCGCAAGTCGGTCGTCGCCCTTCAGGACACGAACCTCCACACCGACCAGGGCACGTTCCTGTCGTTGCTCGGACCTTCGGGATGCGGGAAGTCGACCATCCTCCGCATCCTCGCGGGCCTCGAGCAGCCCACGAGCGGCACGACCCGCGTCGACGGCAAGAGCCCCAAGGAGATGCGTCGCGAGAACAAGCTCGGGATCGCCTTCCAGGACTCGGCGCTGCTTCCGTGGCGCAGCGTCTACGCCAACATCCGTCTGCCGTTCGAGATCGCGGGCAAGAGCCCCGACAAGGCGTACATCGACGAGATGATCGCCCTGGTCGGGCTCCGCGGCTTCGAGAAGGCCAAGCCGGCGCAGCTGTCGGGCGGGATGCGGCAGCGCGTGTCGATCGCTCGCTCGCTCATCATGCGCCCCGAGGTCCTGCTGTTCGACGAGCCCTTCGGCGCTCTCGACGACATGACCCGCCAGAAGCTCAACCTCGAGCTGCTGCGGATCTGGACGGAGAAGCCGGCGACCACGCTGCTGGTGACGCACGGCATCTCCGAGGCCATCTTCCTCTCGGACCAGGTCGCCGTGATGAGCCCGCGTCCCGGTCGCATCAAGGAGGTCATGACCATCGACCTTCCCCGGCCGCGGATGCCCGAGATGATGCGCAGCCCGGAGTTCCACTCCTACGTCGATCACGCCTCTGAGCTCCTGTTCGGAGCGGGAGGGGCTGCGGCAGATGACGACCACTGACGCATCGCCCAAGGGCAGAGCGGTCCAGTGGGAGGACGTCCGCCTCCCCGCGTGGGTCATCGGAGTCATGGGCGGGATCGCCCTCATCGCCTTCTGGTGGCTGATCTCGACGATCTTCCTCAACCCCTCGGGCCGGCAGATCATCCCGAGCCCGCCCGACGTCATCGGGGCCTACATCACGACCGGCTGGGACTACTTCGCCCGCAACTTCTCGGTGACCCTGGTCGAGGCGGGTATCGGATACCTCTGGGGGAACGGACTCGCGCTCGCGCTCGCGTTCATCGTTCTGCTCGTCCCGCGGTTCGAGGGCGTGGCCATGCAGTTCGCGATCCTGACCTACTGCGTGCCGATCGTTGCAATCGGCATGCTCGCCGTCGTGCTGTTCCCCGTGCCGAAAGCGGGCGAACCCAGCGGTACGGCGGTCTTCCTGGCGGCCCTGTCGGTCTTCTTCACGACCGTGGTCGGGGCCCTGCTCGGGCTCAAGTCGGCGGACCGGTCGAGTCTGGATCTCATCACCGTCTACGGCGGCAGCAAGCTGACGCAGCTGCGCAAGGTGCGGCTCATCGCGGCACTTCCCGCCATCCTGAATGCGCTGCAGATCGCCGTCCCTGCCGCCTTCCTCGGCGCCGTGCTCGGTGAGTTCTTCGGCAAGATCGAGGCCGGGGTGGGACTGGCGATGATCCTCGCGCAGCAGAACTCCGACGCGCCGCTCGTCTGGGCGCTCGCCCTCGCCTCCGGTGCCGTGGCGCTCGCGGGCTTCGCCCTCGTCGGACTCGTCGCCCGCCTCATCGCGCCCTGGTCGAAGGGAGCCCAGAAGTGACCACCATGATGACTGCTCAGCCGCCGATCGCGGGCCCGGGTTCCGCGCAGAAGCCCGATATCCAGGTGACGGTGCGCAAGCAGGTGGCGTCCGGCGCCCTGAAGGCGTTCGGCTGGGGCATGGTGACCTTCGTCGGCACCCTCGTGGGCGTGCTCGCCCTCTGGGTCGGTGTCCTGGCGATCCTCAACGTCTCGCCCATGATCGCCAAGGGCCCCATCGACGTGTGGAACTACCTCTTCACGCTGCCGGCAGCCGAGGCGAACCGTGAACTGATGTTCGGGAACCTCGCCGTCACGCTGGGGCACTCGCTCATCGGTTTCGTGTCGGGACTGGTCGTCGCGATCCTCGGCGCCAGCATCTTCCAGCTGAGCAAGGGGATCGAGCACGCGCTCATGCCGGTCGCGATGCTCCTGCGCTCGGTGCCCCTGATCGCGATGGCGCCGGTGATCATCATGATCTTCGGCCGCGACATCGCGACCGTGGCCGTCATCGGCGGGATCGTCGTGCTCTTCCCCGCCCTGGTGAACATCTCGTTCGGTCTCAAGTCCGCCTCCGCGCAGATGAACGATCTCGTCGAGGTCTACGGCGGTGGTTCGTGGGCCAAGCTGCGCAAGATCGCCATGCCGTCCTCGCTCCCGGCGTTCTTCGCCGCCGTGCGCATCTCGGTGCCCGGTGCGATCACCGGTGCGCTGCTCGCCGAGTGGCTCGCCGTCGGCGGCGGGATCGGCGGCTCGATCGCCGGCTACATCCCGCAGGCACAGTTCAGCGCACTCTGGACATCCGTGGTGCTCGTCACGATCGTCTCGCTCGTGCTGTACAACGTGATCCAGATCGTCGAGAATGTGGTGCTCGCCCGCATGGGCATGCGCGCCCAGACCGGTATCTGACCCCGCGGCGACTCGCGCCGCATCCGCCGATTCCAGGAAGATCTTCGGTATGACCGATCTCACCGCGTTCGCGCACGGCCTGCCCAAGGCAGAGCTCCACCTGCACCTCGAGGGCACCCTCGAGCCCGATCTCAAGTTCGCGCTCGCCGAGCGCAACGGCATCGAGCTCGCCGAGAAGACCGTCGACGAGGTGAAGGCCACCTATGACTTCACCGACCTCACGAGCTTCCTCGCGGTGTACTACCCGGCGATGCGGGTGCTGGTCACGGCCGACGATTTCCACGACCTCGCCTGGGCCTACCTCCAGCGGGCCGCGGCGCAGGGCGTCGTGCACGTCGAGATGTTCTTCGACCCGCAGGCGCACACCGGTCGCGGAGTGCCGTTCGCCGACGTGATCGGCGGCTATCGCCGTGCCGTGGTGCGCGCGGAGCGCGAGCTCGGCATCTCGGCCGAGCTCATCATGTGCTTCCTGCGCGACTACTCCGCCGAGTTTGCCTTCGCGACGCTCATGGAGGCGCTGCCGTACAAGCAGTGGATCCTCGGGATCGGCCTGGATTCGGACGAACGCGGCAACCCGCCGGAGAAGTTCGCCGAGGTCTTCGCCCGGGCGCGCGCCGAGGGCTTCCTGCTGACGATGCACTGCGACATCGACCAGCCCGGCTCCATCGACAACATCCGCACCGTGCTCGATGAGATCCAGGTCGACCGGATCGACCACGGCACCAACATCGTCGAGGATCCGGCGCTCGTCGCCCTCGCCATCGAGCGCGGGCTCGGCTTCACGACGTGCCCGGTGTCGAACTCGTTCGTGACCGAGCAGATGAAGGCGGACGAGATCGTGGGGCTGCTCCGGCAGGGCGCCAAGGTCACGTTGAACTCCGACGACCCGGCCTACTTCGGCGCGTACGTCGGCGACACCTACGTCGCGCTCGCTGAGCACGCGGGGCTGACCGAGACCGATCTGGTGCAGTTCGCGATCAACTCGTTCGAGGCCTCCTGGCTGACGCCGGCCCGCCGCGCCGGCTACCTCGCGGCCGTCGCCGACTACGCGGCGCGCCACGGCGTCGCGATGCCGGCGGCATAACCTCGGACCATGACCGACCCTGTCGCCACGATCGCCGCGGACGAGGATGCGGCCGGCCAGCGCCTGGGCGCCCGCATCCGCGAGCTGCGGCAGGCCCGCGGACTGACCCTCGTGCGTCTGGCCGCGGCCACCGAGCTGTCGCATCCGTTCCTGAGCCAGCTGGAGCGCGGGCTCGCCCAGCCGAGCCTGGCATCGCTGCGGCGCATCGCGGTGGCACTGGAGACGAGTCCTATCGAGCTCATCGCCGCCTCCGACGAGCCGCGCGAGGCCGCATCCGCGATCGAGATCCAGCGTGCCGGATCCGGCGCGGTGCCGGAGGGCTTCGCATCCGGCACCGCGCGGATGCTGGCGCACGACGCCCGCGCCTTCCACCCGGTCGAGGTCGTCGCCGACGCCCTCGTGCCCGGCGAGAGCTTCACCCACGAGGAGGAGGAGTTCCTCTACGTGGTGGCCGGCGGCATCCGGATCGAACTCGACGGCGAGGCGCACGATCTGATCGCCGGCGACTCGGTGCACTTCCCCGGAGGCGTCGTGCACCGCTGGTGGTCGCTGGACGGGGAGCCGTACCGGCTTCTCGTCGTCAAGAGCGCGGGCGTTCTCAGGCCCCGCACACCCGGAGGAACGCCGTGATCTCGTACGCCGACTATCTGCAGCTGCTGCCCAAGACAGAACTGCACTGCCACTTCGCCTCGACCATGACGGCGACCACGTTCATCGAGCTGGCCGCGCGCTACGGCGTGGAGCTGTGGGGCGACGACCCCGAGACGCTCTTCGACTTCGCCGACCTGCCCGAGTTCCTCGTCGCCTTCCGCGCCGCGCACGACGTGCTGCGCGAGCCGGCGGACTTCGAGCGGGTCGCCTGGGAGGGCGTGCGGGCGGCTGTCGCCGAGGGCAACCTGCGCTACCGCGAGTACTACGTGAACCCGCAGTACTTCGCCGCTCGCGGGATCGGCTACCGGGACGTGATGGACCCGATCATCGCGGGCCTGCGCCGCGCCGAGGCCGACTTCGGTGTCGGGTTCCGCATCGTGGCCGCGATCAACCGGCGCGACAGCCCCGAGTCCGCGGTCGCGATGGTGCGCGAGGTGATCGAGCACGGCATCCCCGAGGTCGTGGGCATCGGCCAGGACGACCTGACCCCGGAGAACACCGAGGACCCCACCCGGTTCGCGGCCGCGTACCGACTGGCCGCATCCGCGGGTCTGAAGCTGACGGCGCACGTCGGGGAGACGCCGACGGCGACACCGGATGCGGTGCGCGAGGCGATCGAGGTGCTGGGCTGCGACCGCCTCGACCACGGCTACCGCATCGTCGACGATCCGGCGGTGGTGGCGCTCGCGCTCGAGCGCGGCATCGGCTTCGCGACGACCCCCGTGTCGACGACCATCTGCTCGGGGTGGACGCTGGACGAGGGCCACCGCCTCCGCGCCATGATCGACGCGGGTCTCACGATCAGCGTGTCGACCGACGATGCGATGTTCTTCCGCACCGACATCGGCAAGGAGTACCGCGAGGGGCTCATGGCGCTGGGCGTCGACGCCGCCACGGCGAAGCGGATCGCCCTCGCGGGCATCGACATCTCCTTCGCGGATGCGGCCACGAAGGCGCGCCTGCGCGGCGAGTTCGAGGGCGCGTTCATCGCCCTCGACGCCCTCCTGGAGCTCTGACCCGCGCCGTCGGGCACCGGCTGATCCTCGCTGTTCGCCTGTCACAGATCGACGGAAGCCCGTCGATCTGTGACAGGCGAACGGGCCTGGACGCGGTCAGGCGGCCGCTGGACGGCGACGGAAGTACGGGTTCGATGCCGGCAGGTACATCAGCACGGCTGCCCCGATCGCGACCACCACGATGAGGATGTCCACGATGTTGCCCGTGGCGAAGGCGGGGAGTCCCGCCAGCACCGCGATGATGGCCAGGATGAGCAGCACGATGCGCGCCCAGTTGCGTCCGCGCAGCATGTACACCGCGAACAGGATGCGCAGCGTTGCCCCGACGGCGAGGCCGATGATCGCGGCGGCAGGGCCCACCGCGGCGGCGACCTGTTGGTTGCCGCCGATATCGATGAAGGCATAGGTCCCGTTTGCCAGCGACGTGAGGATCGAGATCGCCGACAGCACGACGCTCGCGATCCAGAGCCAGAAGGATGCGGTGACTGTCGCCGGGCGGGCGGTGTTGTCCATGATCGTTCCCCCTTCGAGTCGCCCACGGTGGGTGCTCTGGCTCAGACCATAGGGCACGCACAGCGCGTCTCGGGCCCCACGAACCGGGCTCGCCTGTCACAGATCGCGCCGAAGGCGTCGATCTGTGACAGGCGAATGGGGGAGGGGAAGAGAGGAGAGGGGAGAGGCCGCGGGAGCGGAGTGGTGCGAGGTCAGCGGGCGGCGGCGACGAGCTCGGCGCCCCGCTCGGCGATCGCGACCGTCGGGGCCTGCGTGTTGCACGTGGGGATCGACGGCATGACCGACGCATCCGCCACCCAGAGCCCCTCGAGCCCCCTCACGCGCAGCGTCGGATCGACGACCGCGAGCTCGTCCGTGCCGATGCGCGCGGTGCCCGAGCAGTGGAAGAACGTGCCGATGTTCTCGCGTACGAATCGCACCTTGTCCGCGTGCGCGAGCCCTGCCGCCGGCGTGATCGGCCCCTCCGCGAGGTCGGCGTAGGCGGATGCCGCCACGAGGTCCTGCACGGCGTCGACCGCCTCGACCATCGCGGCGAGGTCGGTCGGATCGGCGAGGTAGTTCGGGTGGATGTCGGCGGCCGCATCCGGATCCGCCGAGCGCACCCGCACCCAGCCCACGCTGCGCGATCGGTACAGACCGGGGACCAGGGCGAAGACGCGGTTTCCGGTCAGGTCGTGGCGTGCGTGCAGCGCCTCATCGCCTCGAGAGCCGTGCGCGACGACGGTGTGGAGGTCGGGGCCCGCCTCGGCGTGGGAGCTGCGCCAATTGAGCATCGCGCCGCCCCCGTTGCCGATCACCGGACCGAGGTCGTGCCGGGCACGGAAGTTCATGCCCAGGATCAGCGGGTGATCCTGGAAGTTCTCGCCGACGCCGGGCAGATGGTGCGTCGTGCGGATCCCGGATGCGGCGAGCCGGCCGGCGTCGCCGATGCCCGACAGCTGGAGCAGGCGCGGGGTGTCGAGTGCGCCGGACGCGAGCACGATGCGCGCTGCGGTGGTCTCCACAGCGACATCGCCGACCGTGTGCCTGACGCCCGTGACACGGTCTCCGGCCAGCACGAGCGCGTGCACGCGGCTGTCGACCAGCACGTCGAGATTCGCCCGGCCGAGCGCGGGCTCGAGGTAGCCGCGCGCCGTGCTCCAGCGTTCGAACGAACCGTCTTCACCCTGGATCGCGTTGTAGTCCGCGTAGGTCGCGCCCTCGTTGGACGCCGCATTCGCGTCGTCGATCACCGGGAGGCCGCGTTCGGCGGACGCGGCGATCAGCGCGTGCGCGATCGGGTGCACGTGCGCGAGCGGGGCCAAGCGCATCGGGCCGTCGAGGCCCCGGTAGACGGGGTCGCCCCCGGCGCGCGCCTCGGACCGGCGGAAGTACGGCAGCAGATCGTCGTAGCCCCAGCCGGTGGCGCCCGCATCCGCCCACGCGTCGTAATCCGCGCGGTTGCCGCGGTACCAGAGCATGGCGTTCGTCGATGACGATCCGCCGAGCACCTTGCCGCGCGGCATCGCGAGCGAGCGGCCGAGCACGTGCGGGGTGGGCGTCGACCGGTAGCCGTGGTCGTACTCGCCGCCGATGAGGGCGTCCCAGTGGGCCGCGTCGAGGATCTTGCGCACGCCGCGGTGGTCGCCGCCCGCTTCGATGAGGAGCACGCGGACGGCGGGATCCTCGGACAGGCGCGCCGCCAGCACGCATCCGGCCGCCCCGCCGCCGACCACGATCTCGTCGTAGCCGGCGGCGGGGGTGCGCACGAGAGGCATCACGCGCTCCCGGGCACGAGGGCGTCGTCTCGAGACGCTCGTGGAGCGACCGGCACGATCCGAGACGCGACCATCAGTTGTGCTCGCTCGGACCCATGATGCTGATGCCCTCCGTGGCCTCGACGTGGCGCACGAAGATGTACTTGTCCTCGCGTCCGTCGGAGTGCTTGCGCTTGATCCCGGGCTCGAGGACGCCGTCGGTCTTCGCGACGACGATGTACGGCTCGGATGCGGCGAGCCCCGCCGCGCAGTGCGCGTCGAACTCTTCGAGCGTCTCGGCGGTGAAGGCCTTGTCGACACCGGCGCCGCGGGCGATCGCGGCGAGGTCGACGCGGCCCTTCGCCGTGTGCGTGGCAGGTCCTCCGATGGACTGGTACTGCTCGTTGTCCCAGACGACGATGAAGAGGTTCTCCGGGCGCTCGTTGCCGAGGGTCGCGAGGATCCCGAGGTTGAACAGCAGGCCCCCGTCGGTGTCGAGGGAGACGATGCGGCGGTGGGGGAGGCCGACGGCGAGGCCGAACGCCTCCGGCGTCACGCATCCGAGCTGCTGCTGGAACAGACTCGCCTCGCGCATGTGCGGGGCGGCGTTGTACCACTCGTCGACGGCGCCGCCGAGGGAGAGGATGACCAGCTCGTCCGAAAGACGTGCGGCGAGCAGCTTCATGGCTTCGAACCGGGAATAGCTCATCGGACCAGATCCCCTCCGAGGACGATGGCGGCGTGGTAGTACGACGCGTAGGCGGTGTCGTAGGCGCGGACGATCGCCGTCTCGAGCTGGTCGACGTCGCGGACGATCGTGTACGGCGTGCGCAGCGCCTTGAGCAGCGGCTCCATCGTGATGCCGTGCGGGATGGCCCACCAGTTGTTCTCGCCCATCTCTCCCCGGTAACTCATGATCATGACGACGGGGATGCCCGCGCCGAGTCCCATGCGCGCGAGGTGCTCGGTCCCGGCGCGCAGCCCCGAGTTCTCCATGACCAGCACGGCGCGCTTGCCGGAGAGGAACACGCCGCCGGCGATCGCGGCGCCCTCGCCCTCATTGGTGACCGGGATGGTGCGGATGTCGGGGTCCGCGTCCAGAGCCGGGTACAGCTCCTTCAGCAGCGAGTCGGGCAGGTACGTGGCGACGGAGACGCCGGCTCGCTTGAGCCCGCGGATCACCGCCTCGACGGCGTCGGCTCTCATGTGCTCTCTCTTTCTTACGGGATGGCGGCGTCGGATCAGGACGGAAGGGATGCGGTCTCGCGCGCCGCGAGCCGATGCGCGCGGTGCGTGGCGGCGAGGCGGGGGCCGCCGCCGAAGTGCTCGCGCAACGTGGCGCCGGAGGGCGGGCTGACCCTGCCCCGCTCGGCCAGCACGGGCACCACGAGGTCGATGAACGCACGGTAGGCGCCGGGGCCGCCGAACGTCGGCTCCAGCATGAGGCCGTCGAGTCCGGAGCCGTCGACGATCGCCTCGATCTCGTCGGCGACCTGTTCGGGGGACCCGGTGATCTGGAACCCCCGGATCGCCTTCGTGCGGAACTGGTCGAGGATCTCGCCCACCCGCATCTCGGCGTTCTGGCGCGCGTAGCGCTGGATGAGGGTCTGGCCGAGGTCGGTGCGCAGGTCGACGACCCTGGTGTCGGGATCGATGCCGGTGAGGTCGAGTCCGGTGATCCCGGCGAACATGACCGCCGCATCCGAGCGCTGCAGCACGGCTTCGTACTCGTCCCGCAGGGCGCGTGCCTCGGCCTCGGTCGCCGCCACCGTCACGGTCATGCCCGAGATCACGGCGATGTCGTGCGGGTCGCGACCGTGCGTCACGGCCTGCGCCCGGATGTCGTCGACGTGCGCCTTGGCGGCGGCGATCGACTGGCCCTGGATGAACACGGCCTCGGCGTTGCGGGCGGCGTAGGCGCGGCCGCGATCCGAGGTGCCGGCCTGGAAGAGCACCGGTGTGCGCTGCGGGGTGGGCGGCACCGCGAAGATCCCGGCGGCGCGCTGGTACGTGCCCGCGACCTCCACGCGGTGCAGCTTCGCCGGGTCGGCGTACACGCCCCGCGTGCGGTCGCGCTGTTCGGCGTCGTCGTCCCAGCTGTGCTCCCACAGGCGCAGGCAGGTGTCGAGGAACTCGTCGGCGGCGTCGTAGCGCTGGTCGTGGTCGAGCGTCTCTGTCACGCCGAAGAGCTGGTCCGTGGTGGCCTGCGAGCTGCCGGTCACGACGTTCCAGCCGATGCGGCCGTCGGTGAAACGGTCGAGCGTCGCGAAGCGACGGGCGGTCCCATAGGGCTTCTCCACGGTCGTGGGCGAGGTGACGACGAACCCCAGGCGCTCCGTCGCCCGCGCCAGCGTCGCGATGGCCAGCATCGGATCCAGCGCGGGGAACTGGATGCCGTGCGCCGCCACCTCGTCGGGCATCCGACCCTCGAGCGTCGCGTAGCCGTAGGTGTCGGCGAAGAACAGGAAGTCGAAGCCGGCCGCATCCAGTTCGCGCGCCAGATCGACCCAGTAGTCGAGGCGGTCCCAGTCGTCGCCGCGGCCGCCCGGATGCGTCCACGTCGGCATCCCGTTGGAAGGGTTCATCATCTCGAAGACCCCGAGCACGATCCTGTTCATACGACCATCACCACCGACTTCGTCTCGAGGTAGTTCTCCAACCCCTGCGCTCCGTTCTCATAGCCCCATCCGGACTCCTTGTGCCCGCCCTTGGGCAGTTCCGGTCCCAGGAAGGAGTGGCAGTTGACCCAGACGGTTCCCGCCGCAAGGCGCGCGGCGACGCGGTGGGCGTTGCTGAGGCCCTCGGTCCAGATGCTCGCGGCGAGCCCGTAGTCACTGTCGTTGGCCCATCCGACGACCTCGTCGAGATCGTCGAACGGGGTCACGACGGCGACGGGGCCGAAGATCTCCTCGCGCATGAGGCGGGCGTGCGGGGGGACGTCGGTCAGCACCGTGGGGGTGAAGAAGGTCCCGGCGCTTCCGGTGCGCTCGCCGCCGGTGACGACGGTGACACCGTCGGCCGCGCCCTCGTCGACGTAGGCGGCGACGCGGCGCGCCTGCGTCTCGCTCACGAGGGGGCCGAGATCCGTCCCGGCCGCGAGACCATGACCGAGTCGCAGGGCGTCGCCCGCGGCCGCCATCCCGGCGACGACCTCGTCGTACACGTCGCGGTGCGCGTAGATGCGCGCGCTCGCGACGCACACCTGGCCGCCGTTGTCGAAGATGCCGCGCGAGACGCCCGCGACGGCGGCGGACAGATCCGCATCCGGCAGGATGATCGACGGCGACTTGCCGCCGAGCTCGAGCGTGAGACGGGCGAGGCGATCGGATGCGGTCGCCACCAGCTTCTTGCCGACCGCGGTCGAGCCGGTGAAGGCGATCTTCGCGACGCCGCGGTGCTCGACGAGCGCCTGTCCCGTCTCGTGTCCGTAGCCGGTGACGATGTTGACCACGCCGTCGGGGAGCCCCGCCTCCTGCAGGAGGCGACCGAGGTAGAGCGCGCTGAGCGAGGTGTTCTCGGCGGGCTTGAGCACGATCGTGCAGCCGGCCGCCAGCGCGGGGGCGAGCTTCATGGCCGTCATGATGAGCGGCGAGTTCCACGGCACGATCGCCGCGACCACGCCCACCGGTTCGCGCCGCGTGTAGGCGAAGACGTCCTTGCCCTCGGGGGTGCGGGTGAGCGAGGTGGGGATCGTCTCGCCCGTGATCTTCGTGGGCCAGCCCGCGTAGTAGCGGAACTGCGAAATGGCCGCGGGGACCTCGCCGAAGCGGGCCGTGCCGAGGCTCTTGCCCTGGTCGAGGGTCTCGAGCTCGGCGAGGTCGTCGAGGTGCTCCTCCATGACGTCGGCGATGCGCCACAGCAGCTTCGAGCGGTCGGCGGGGCGCATCCTCGCCCAGGCGGGGCTCTCCAGGGCGGCGCCGGCCGCACGCACGGCGGCGTCGACGTCGGCGCTCGAGGCGCGGGCCACCTCCGCGAGCGTCTCGCCGGTCGCCGGGTCGAGCGAGGCGAAGGTGTCGGATGCGGCCACCCAGCGTCCGCCGATGAGAAGGCGTCCGGGGTCGTCGGCGAGGAAGCGGGCGACCCGCTCGCGGAGCGGCCCGTGATCGAGCGCGATGGTCATGGCGTGGCCTTTCAGTGGAACAGTCCGTCAAGTTCGCCCTGCGCCGAGATCCAGGCGGAGCGGCGGGCGAAGAGGTCGGGAACGAGCGCGCGCACGCGGTCGATGAGCTCGCCCAGGTCGGCGTTCACGAGGCGGCCGTCCCGCACGACGATCTCGCCGTCGACGACCGTCATGTCGACGTCGGAGCCGCGCACCGCGTGCACGAGGTTGTGGTGGATGTTGGGATATGCGCCGTCGGGCATGAAGGGCGTCATGCGGGGGGTGTCGGTGCGCATGGCCACGAAGTCGGCCTTCCGACCCGGCGTCAGCGCGCCGAGCTCGTCGCCGCGGCCGATCGCGGCCGCGCCGCCACGGGTCGCCATGCCCAGCACCTGCCACGAGTCCATCGCGGCCGCATCCATCGTGCGGAGCTTGCCGAGGAGGGAGGCGACCTTCATCTCCTCGAACATGTCGAGGTTGTTGTTCTCCTTCTCGCCGTCGGTGCCGAGCCCCACGTGGACACCCGCGGCGAGCATCTCCGCCACCGGGGCCATGCCGCTGGCGAGTTTCATGTTGGAGACCGGGTTGTGCGAGACGCCGACGCCGCGCGCCGCGATGAGGTCGACCTCGGCCTGATCCAGCCACACGGCGTGGGCGATCATCGCGCGCGGCACATCGAAGAAGCCGAGCTCCTCGAGGGCGAACATGGGGCGCGCGCCGTGGCGGTCGGCGAAGTCGGCGAGCTCGATCTCCGACTCGCTGCAGTGCGTGTAGAGGCCGGTGCCGTAGGCGTTCGCCAGCGCGATCGCGCGGCGCTGGCCCGCCGCATCCGCGTAGAACGGGTGCTCGAGTCCGACCCACGGCATGATGCGGCCGTTCGCCGCTCCCGTCCACTCCGCCAGCATCCGCTCGTTGTCGTCGAGGGTGTCGAAGTAGTCGAAGTCGGGGTGCTCGCCGACGTAGTTGACCGTCACGACGCGGTTGCCGAGGACGGATGCGGCCCGCGCCGCGCCGTCCATGTACCGCCACATGTCCACCACGGTCGTGGTGCCCGCCAGGAGCCCCTCGGCGTAGCAGAGCCACGCGGCGGCCTCGGCCTCGTCGGAGCGGAGCACCCGGTGCATCGGGTCGATGTGCAGCCGCAGCCACTCCCACACCGGCAGGTGCTCGGCGGTGCCGCGCAGCATGCCGGAGTGGTGGTGGGCGTTGATCAGGCCCGGCATGAGCAGGCGGTCGGGCAGCTCGATGCGCTCGGCATCGGGGTGCGCCGCGATCAGCTCCGCGCGGGGGGCGACGTCGGTGATCGTGTCGCCGGTGACGAGGACGCCCGCATCCGTGAGGACGCGGCGCTCGTCGTCCATCGTGACGACGAGATCGGGCAGGAAGAGGCGCGCGGTGGGAGGCACGCTTCCGATCGTAGATACCTATCGTTGATTACACATACCAATCACGTTTCGCGCGCGTTACCTCTCCGCCGAGCCGGGCGCCGGAGCGCGCGGACTGCTCGCCTGTCACAGATCGACGCGACCGCGTCGATCTGTGACAGGCGAGCAGGGAATGTGAGGGGCGGGCGGCGAGGCGCGGGTTCAGCGCTCGGCGACGTGCACGAGCAGGAGCACGGCCGGCTCGGCACCCTCGATGCGCCAGCGGTTGCGCAGTGCTCCGGGGTGCGAGAGGGCGTCGCCCGCGCCGAGCGTCCACGAGCCGCGGTCCTCCAGCTCGACCGTCAGGGAGCCGGAGACGAGGTAGATCGTGTTCTCGCCGTCGGATTCGAACCACTCGCCCACGTACGGCGCGCGGGCGATGCGGTACTCCTGCACGGTCGCGCCCCGGGTGGCGGCGGAGGAGATGATCCGGCTGACGGCGCCGTCGTCGCTCTCCGAGACGGGAACGAGCTCGCCCTCCCCGCGACGGACGATGTGGATCGGCTCCGGCTCCTCCTCGGCCGGCAGCAGCTCCGACGGCGAGATGTCGAGCACCTTGGCGAGCTTGAAGAGCGTGAGGATCGACGGCATCGTCCGGCCGCCCTCGATCTGGCTCAGGAACGGCTGACTGATCTCCGCCGCGCCCGCCAGCGCGCGCATCGACAGCTTCTTGGCCGTGCGGGCGGCACGGATGCGACGTCCCAGCGAGACGCCGATGTACGCCTCCGCGTCGGCGGGGCCGGCCGCATCCGGCTCGGTCAGGGCGTCGGTCGTCACGGACCCAGGATCGCACCGGCCCCGCCGAGCCACAAACCAACCGGCATCCGAACGATGCTCGAGGGGCCCGGCGCGTCGTGTCTCGGGCCGCGGGGCCGCGTCCCGGGTCCCTCGAGCCGGGGATGCTGCTCAGCGCTGCGCGAGCCGCCAGACGCGCGCGCGGGTGAACGGCTGCTGGTACGGGCGCACGCCCAGTGCACGGGCGATCGCGTTGCCGATCGCCGGGGCCACCGGGTTGTAGGGCGACTCGCTCATCGACTTCGCGCCGAACGGACCGAGGTCGTCACGGGTTTCGGCGAAGTACACCTCGGTGTCGACGATGTCGGCGAACTGCGGCACGCGGTACGTGCGGAATACGGGGTTCTCCACCCGGCCGTCCTCGTCGATCAGCACCTCTTCGTAGAGCGCGCTGCCGATGCCCTGGGCCGCGCCGCCCTCGACCTGGCCCCGGCACTGTGCGGGGTTGAGGACCGTGCCCGCATCCGCCGACTGGATGGACTGGAGGATGCGCACGGTGCCGGTCGAGGGATCGACGGCCACCCGCACGGCGTGCACGTTGAACGCCAGCGAGCGTACCTCGCCGAGCTCCGCGCCCGTCGCCGTCAACCCGTCCGGCGTCGCGTCGGATGCGGCCGCCACGATCTCCGCGAAGGAGATGAGCCGGTCGCCGGCGCGCACGCCGTCGGGGGTGAGTTCCGGTTCCGCATCCGGGACGAGCTCGCGGGCGATGTGCAGCATCCGCTGCTCGAGGGCGAGGCAGGCGGCGTAGAGCGCCTTGCCTGCCACCGTCACACCGGCCGAGGCGAAGGCGCCCGTGTCGTGGCTGACCAGGTCGGTGTCGGCGGTGCGCAGGTCGAGCCGCTCGATGTCGACACCGAAGACGGATGCGGCGATCTGGCGCAGCACGACCGTGGTGCCGTTGCCGAACTCGCTCGTACCGGCGCGCAGCGCGTAGGTGCCGTCGGGGCGCAGGGTGGCGGTGGTGTGGGAGATGTGCCCGAACGGTGCCATCGTGGCGATCATCGCGACCGCCATGCCCTCGCCGACCGCCCAGCCCTCGGGGGCGGTCACCCCGTTGCCGCGCCGCAACGCGGTCTCGGCCAGATCCAGGCACTGGTCCAGGCCGTACGAGCCCCAGCGGAGGTCGGGCTCGTGCAGGTCGTCGCCCGGCCGGATGACGTTGCGTCTCCGGAGCTCGAACGGGTCCATGCCGAGCGCGAGGGCCAGCTCGTCCATCGCCGACTCGACACCGAGGATCACCTGCCCGAGCCCGTAGCCGCGGAAGGCGCCGGAGGGCACGTTGTTCGTGTAGACGACCTCCGCGTGGATGCCGCGCACGGGCGAGCGGTACACCGTCATCGCGTCGGCGCACGCGTGGAACAGCACGCCCCGCGAGTGGTTGCCGTAGGCGCCGGTGTCGCTCAGCAGATCGAGCTTCATCGCGGTCAGCACGCCGTCGCGCGTCGCGCCGAGCGTCACCGCGACACGCATCGGATGACGCAGTGCGGCGCGCTGGAACTCGTCGGTGCGGGAGAACTCGTACGAGACCGGACGACCGGTGTCGAGCACGGCGAGGGCCACGAGGTCCTCCGTGAAGATCTCCTGCTTGCCGCCGAAGCCCCCGCCGACGCGGGCAGCGTACACTCGCACCTCGGCGGGATCACGGCCGAAGATCCGTGCGATCTCATCGCGCACCAGGAACGGCACCTGGGTGCTGGAGCGGATGACGAGCCGCCCGTCGTCGTCGATCCACCCGATCGAGCCGTGCGTCTCGAGCTGTGCGTGCGTGACACGACCGGTCTGCCAGGTTCCCGTGACGGTGACCTCGCTCGCCGCCAGCGCCTCCTCGACGTCACCGCCGTGGTTCTCCTGCAGGGACAGGACCGTGTTGCGATCGGCGTGGTCGACGCGGTCCTGCGGCGTGCGGTCCGGGTGCAGCAGCGGCGCGCCCGGGGTGCGGGCGGCCTCCGGGTCGAAGACGGCGGGCAGCACCTCGTAGTCCACCCGGATGGCGCGGCAGGCCGCATCCGCCGCCGCCGCGGTCTCGGCGACGACGGCGGCGACCCGCTGCCCCACGTGGCGCACCACCGAGTCGAGCATGCGGGTGTCGTCGGGGTCGTCCGTGCGGTGCTCGTGGCGGCCGGTCGAGTACCGGACGTCGGGGACGTCCTCATGCGTATAGACCGCCACGACACCCGGGATCGCGCGCGCGGCGGTCGTGTCGATCGAGCGGATGCGGGCGTGCGCGTGCGGCGAGGACAGCACGCGCAGCACGAGGGCTCCGACGACGGGCTCGTCGAAGGTGTAGGGCTCGAGTCCCTGCACGATGCGGCGCGCGGCGGGCGGGACGAGCGAGGTCCCGACGGCGCCGGTGGGCGCGGGGCCGGTCTCGCGCACGGGGCCCAGCACCGACGAGCGGATGGCCTCGCGGATGGGGCGGTACCCGGTGCAGCGGCACAGGTTGCCCTTCATCTTGCGGTCGAGGTCGTCGAGATCGTGCTCGCAGACGGTGGATGCGGTCACGCTCATTCCGGGCGTGCAGAATCCGCACTGGAACCCGAAGTTCTCGGCGATCGCCTCCTGCACGGGGTGCAGCTCGCCGGGCGGGGCGAGGCCCGCGGCGGTCGTGACCGAACGGCCCTCCATCCGCACGGCCGGGATGATGCAGGAGTGCACGGGCTCGCCGTCCAGGAGCACCGAGCATGCGCCGCAGTCGCCGGCGTCGCACCCCTTCTTCACCTCGGTGTGTCCGTGCTCGCGCAGGAGCGTGCGCAGGCACTGACCGGCGGCGGGCTCCGCATCCACGGGCTCGCCGTTGACCTCGAACCTCATACGGCCTCCTCCAGCTCGGCCCGGATCCGTTCCGCGAACTCGATGCTCACCCCGCGCCGCCAGTCCGCCGACCCGAGGGGATCGGTGTAGTAGCCGGACACGGAACCGACGGATGCGGCCAGCGTCGCCGCATCCGGAAGCCCGGCGAAGCGCAGCACGGTGGGGGCAGCGGTGGCGGCGGTGAGGGTGAACACGCTCGCGCCGTCCTCGTCGACGCGGCCCGTGACGACCGCCCCGGAGCGGCCCAACTCGGCGAGGGCGATCTTGCGCAGGCGCACGGTGGAGCGCAGGGCGGATGCGGGGAACTCGAGCGCGCGCAGGACCTCGCCGGGGGCCAGCACGTTGGTGCCGTTGCCGGTGGGCACCTCGGCCACGGGCATGCGGCGCTCGCCGCCGTCCGGCGTCCAGATGACGGCCGTGGCGTCGAGCGCTGCGGCGAGCGAGATCATGGCGCCCGCGGCGAACGAGCGGCACACGTTGCCGCCGACGGTGGCGGTGTTCCAGATCTTGAACGAGGCGAGGAGGGCGTGCGCCGCATCCGCGACGAGGTGTGCGGCGGCCCACTCGGCGGGCACCGGCGGCAGGTCTGCTGCGCGCCCCTCGGACCAGGCGAGGAAACGGGCGATCGTGCAGGTCGCCCCGACCCGCAGGCCGTCGTCGGTGAGCTCGATCTCGGGCCAGTCGAGGGTCGTGAGATCGACGAAGCCGGTCGTGCCCGGCAGGGGCTCGCTCATGAGCCAGGTGCCGCCCGCGATGAAGACCTCGCCCTCGTTCAGGCGCAGGTCGGACCGGCTTCGCGCCGGGCGGAAACTCGTGATGGTCGTGATGTCCACGGCTGCCTCGGGATGTTGGTCACATGAACAGCCCTCAGTGAACCAGGGCGGCGTTTCGTGGGTGTTTCGCGGGCGTGAGCCCGCGGTCCCTCGGCGAGCAGGCTACGCCCCGGCGGGTGCCCAACTCCTGCAGATCCGCCGTGCCGTACTCTGCCGCGCCGCTCACCGCCGGTTCTGCAGGAGTTCGGACATCCCGGTGCGAGCGAAGCCGCGTTCGACTGCGGTCCGCATCCGAGCGCCCGCGGCGACGCAACTCCTGCAGAACCCTGGCGTCGGGCGGACACTGGCCTCAATCGGCGGGTTCTGCAGGAGTTCGAACACTCCCTGTGCACGCGGGGCGGCGGGTCAGCGCGGAGCCCACCCGGTGACCAGGATGCGGGCATTCTCGACGAGGTCCGCCGCCGCGGCGGGTTGTGCGCGCACGATCGCCATGGCCGAGAGCACGTGCGCGGTGCAGGAGCGGGTGAGCACTGCGCGGCCTTCCGCGTCCAGATCGGGGCGTCGGGCGGCGACGCCGGCGGCGAAGGCCGTCGTCAGCTCGGCGCGGTACTGGCCGACCGCGCGCTTGACGTGCTCGTCGTCGGCCAGGGTGCCGCGCACGGTGTTCATCAGGAGGCAGCCGTGCTCGGCGAGATGTGTGCGGGGGGCTTGCAGGGCGGCGGCAAGACCGGTGAGGTAGGTCTCGAGCGCATCGGCGCTCACGGGGGCTCCCAGGAGAGGGGCGAGTCGTGGCCGGATCACCTCGTCGAGGTAGCTCTCGATCGCCGCGTCGAACAGCTCGCGCTTGCTGCCGAACGAGTGGTACAGGCTCGAACGGCCGAGCCCGGTGGCCGCCTCGAGGTCCGGAACGGATGCCTCGGCGTACCCGTGCTGCCAGAACACGTCGCGCGCGGCGCGCACGACCGCATCCTCGTCGAAGGTCCGAGTGCGACCCATCCCGACCACCGCCTTTACTAGAACGTCCATTGCAGTATATATTGAAACGACCGTTGCAATAACAGGAGGATTCCATGCTCATCGTCGGACTCGTGTTCGCGGGCCTCGCGGCCGTGCTGCACGTCTACATCTTCTGGATGGAATCGTTCGCATGGGATCGTCCCCGCACCCGCCAGACCTTCGGGCTGGGCAGTGACGAGCAGGTGCAGATGACGAAGCCGATGGCGTACAACCAGGGCTTCTACAACCTGTTCCTCGCGATCACGGCCTTCGTCGGCATCGTCGGCGTCGCCGCGGGAGCGGTCGCGGTCGGAGCGGCCCTCGTGCTGACCGGAACCGGCTCGATGCTGGCGGCGGCCCTGGTGCTGCTGCTCTCGGATCGCACCAAGGCCCGCGCCGCGATCACGCAGGGCACCCTGCCGCTGCTCGCCGTCATCGCGACGACGATCGGCCTGCTGCTGCAGTAGGACCCGCCCCGATCCTCGGGAGCGTCCATCCGACGCCCCCGCCTTCCCTCACCCCACGAGAAAGAGGAACAACATGCGCGCCATCGTGCACTCCGCCTTCGGCGATCCCGCCGAGGTCCTTCACGTCGAGGATGCTCCGCTCCCGGAGCCCGGCGCGGGGCAGGTCCGCGTGCGGACGCTGCTCTCGCCCATCCACAACCACGATCTGTGGACCGTGCGCGGCACGTACGGCTTCAAGCCGGAGCTTCCGGCGCGCGCCGGCACCGAGGCCGTCGGCGTCGTGGATGCGGTCGGTGAGGGCGTCGAGAACCTGAGCGTCGGTCAGCGCGTCGCCACCGGCGGCACCTTCGGCGTGTGGGCCGAGTACTTCATCGGCCACGCGGCCTCGATGATCCCGGTGCCCGACGCGATGGACGACGTCACCGCCTCCCAGCTGGTCTCCATGCCCTTCAGCGCCCTGAGTCTCATCGAATTCCTCGAGCTCGAGCGCGGCGACTGGCTCGTGCAGAACGCGGCGAACGGTGCCGTCGGTCGCCTCGTCGCGCAGCTCGCGGTGGCCCGCGGCCTGAACGTGCTCGGACTCGTGCGCCGCGACGCGGGCGTGGCGGAGCTCGAGGGCCTCGGGATCGGCAACGTCGTCTCGACCGAGAGTGAGAACTGGCGCGAGCGTGTCGCCGAGATCACCGGCGGCGCCCCGATCGTCGCCGGTGTGGACTCGGTCGGCGGTGCCGCATCCGGCGAGGTGCTCTCGCTGCTCGCCGAGAACGGCACGCTGGTCGCCTTCGGCGCGATGGCCTCGCCGATCATGGAGATCGCCTCGGGCGACGTGATCTTCAAGCAGGCCACGGTCAAGGGCTTCTGGGGCAGCAAGGTCAGCTCGTCGATGGCGCCCGCGCGCCGCGGCGAGCTGCTGCGCGAGCTCGTGACCCGGATCGGCGAGGGTGTTCTCACGCTTCCGGCGTCGCACACCTTCAGCTTCGACGAGATCTCGGATGCGGCCCGCGCCAACTTCGAGCCCGGCCGCATCGGCAAGGTGCTGCTCAAGCCCTGACCGCGCCTCCTCCCGCCGAGCGAGCATCCGTTCGCCGGGCGAGCATCCGATGGGGTGCTCACTCGGTGAACGGGTGCTCGTTCGCGTTGCGTGGGTTCAGAGCTCTAGCTCGACGGCGGTCTCGAGAGCTGCCTCGATCGAGCGCATCCACCCGTCCTTGAGCGCGGTGTTCTTCTCGTCGTACAGCGACGCGCCGTCGACGAGGTTGCTCGAGCAGGCGCAGACCATGCCGGCGCGCAGCCCCCGCATCCGCGCGACGATGTACAGCGCCGACGCCTCCATCTCGACGTTGAGGATGCCCATGCGGTTGAGCTGGCCGATCCACTCCGGCGTCTCGGCGTAGAACGCGTCGTCGCTCACGCTGATCCCGCTGTGCGAGCGCGTGCCGGATGCGGCGGCCAGCCGCTCGGAGTGCCGCTGCAGAGCGAGCGTGAGCGACAGGTCCGGCACGGCCGGGAAGCCCTTGGGAAGGTACGCGTCGGTCGTGCCGTCGTTGCGGAAACTGCCTTCGCTCACGAGCAGGTCGCCGGGTTCGATGCCCGGTTGGAGCCCGGCGGAGCTGCCGACGCGGATGAACGAGGTCACGCCGACGCGGGCGAGCTCCTCCACGGCGATCGCGGTCGAGGGGCAGCCCATCCCGGTGGAGGTGGCCGTGATGTGGCGCCCCTTGTACCAGCCGGTCATCGTGCGGTGCTCGCGGTTGTGCGCGACCTCGCGCACGTCGGTCAGGAACTCGGCGACCAGCGGTACCCGGAACGGGTCGCCCGGCAGCAGAGCCACGGACGACACCTCTCCCGGCGCGATGCCGATGTGGTACTGCCGGGCGGTGAGACCGGCCTGGGACTTGTCGACGGGCTGAGACATGCCTACTCCTCGGGTGCTGAGACGAACGGTTCGTCGCAGTCCCCGCCCTGGCTGTCGCCATGGTTGTTAGGACGCGCGGTCAGGCTAGCACCGCGCCGCCGGCTCCCCTCGCCGAGCGAGCATTCATTCGTCGAGTGAGCACCCGATCGAATGCTCGCTCGCCGAAAGGATGCTCTCTCGCGAGGCGGAGGCGGAAGCGGATGCGGAGGCGCGGGGGTGCAGGGCGCCGGTGCCGGCGCGCAGCGGCAGACCCGAGCCGCCCCGGCGCGCGGCGACGATCTCGGCCAGGACGGCGATCGCCGTCTCCGCGGGGGTGACGCCGGCCAGATCCAGTCCGAGGGGTGAGTGCAGGCGTGCGAGGTCCGCGTCGGCGACGCCCGACTCGCGCAGCAGCTGGGCGCGACGGGCCACGGTGCGCCGCGCGCCCATCGCGCCCACGAAGCCCACGGGCAGGGCGAGCGCGGTCTGCAGCGCCGGGATGTCGAGGCGCAGGTCGTGGGTGAGCACGCACACCGCGGTCAGCTCGTCGAGCTCGCCCCGCTCGTCGAGCTGACGCAGGTACTCGTGCGGGAGCGCGCACACCCGCTCGTCGGCCTCCGGAAAGCGCTCTTCGGTGACGAGGGTGTCCCACACGTCGCAGACCGAGACGGCGAAGCCGGATGCGGCGGCCACCCGGCTGAGGGTCGCGGCGTGCTCGCCCGCCCCGAGGATCACGAGGCGCGGACGGCGCGGGGCCGCCACGACGAGCAGGTCGTCCTGCAGCGCGCTCTCGGGCACCGGGTCGTGCGGCGCGAGCGTGCCGGCGCCGGGTCCCGAGGCGACGATGCCGATGGCGGCCGGGCGGTCCGCTGCCGCCCGCTCGAGCGCGTCACGGGCGACCGCATCCGTGGGGGAGATGACGCTGATCACGGCGTCGATCGTGCCGCCGCAGGCGAGCCCCGCAGCGAACGCCTGGTCGTCGGTGAAGCCGAACCGCGCCGCGTCGCCGGTACCGCGGCCCAGCGCCGCGAGGGCCAGCGCGACCGCGTCGCCCTCCACGCATCCGCCCGAGATCGAGCCGATCACCCGCGCATCGCGCGTCACGGCCATGGCCGAGCCGACGCCCCGGGGCGCGGAACGGGCCACTCCCGCGACGGTGATGGTCGCCACTGTCTGCCCCGCACGCAGCAGCGGCAACAGGTCGGCGGCGAGTTCGAGCATCCTCCCACGCTAACCAGCGCGTGTTTCGTGCGCGATACGCTGACCTGATCATGCCCCAGCCAGCTGTCGCCGGCCTCGTGCTCGCCGCGGGTGCGGGGCGCCGGTTCGGTTCGCCCAAGGCGCTCGCCCGCACCCCCGACGGGCACTCGTGGCTCGCGCTCGCCGTCGGAGCGCTCCGGGATGCGGGCTGTCTGCCGATCTACGTCGCCGTGGGGGCGAGCCTCGACCAGGTGCTGCCGCTCGTGCCCGCCGACGCGGAGCCCGTTGTGGTCCCCGATCCGACGCAGGGGATGAGCGCGTCGCTGCGCGCCGGGCTCGACGCCGCGCAGGCCTCGGATGCGGTCGCGGTCGCGATCATCACGGTGGACACCCCCGATCTGCCGGCCGCCGCGGTGCAGCGGGTCACGGCTGCGGTGGATGCCGCGTCGCTCGTGCAGGCCGTGTACGGTGAGCGCCCCGGGCACCCCGTGGTGATCGGCCGCGACCACTGGCCGGTGCTCGCCGCATCCGTCGTCGGCGATCGTGGCGCGCGAGACTATCTGCGTGCTCACGGGGCCGAGCGGATCGACTGTGCCGATCTCTGGGCGGGCGAGGATCGCGACACGCGCTGATGCGCCCTGGCGCCGCCGCAGCCCAGAATGGGCGTATGCCGGACGACACCGACGACGAGCTGGCGCGTCTGCAGGCGCGTGCGTACGGTCCCGCCGCCGACATCGATGCGGAAGGCCTCGCTCGGCTCGCCGAGCTGCAGGAGAGCAGGACCGCTGTCGTGCCCGTCGCCGCGTCGACGGCGGACGCCGCCTCTGCCGCGGAAGCGTTGGCCGCTCTGTTCGGGCCGCCGTCGGGGTCGGCAGCCGCATCCGATGCCGCTGCGCCGACGCGGCGCGGACTGCGTGCCGGACTCCGTGAGGAAGACCTCGCGCCCGCACCCGAGCCCGAGGTCGCGTTCGAGCCCCTGCCCGACGCAGCGCCGGAGGTTCCTGAGGAGGAACCCGCGACGCCTGCGCGATCGATCGCAGCGACGCGGTTCGCCTCGTCACTGCCGAGCGGACGGATGCGGTGGGTGTGGCTCGCGAGCCTCGTGGTGGCCGTGGTCGTGACGGCGCTGGTGACGGCGTGGATGCGCCCGTCGGACGGCGCGGGGCAGCTCGCGAGCATGCACCTTCAGGCCGACGTCGTGAGCGGGGAGCGCACACGGGGAGGGATGTGGGAGCAGGAGGGCGTTCGCTACTACGGCGACTACCTCGGTCTGCACATCTACTCGCTGCGCTCGTGCCTTCAAGCTGCTGTGGATGCGACACGCACGCCCGTCTCGGGCACCTGTGCCGGCGAGGGCCTGCCGCCGATCATGGACATCTACTTCGGCGGTACGAGTTCCGGCGGGAGCTTCGCGGTACCGGATGCGGTCCTCGAGCGGTACCCCGACGGGGGTGTGCTGCGCTTTACGCTGCGCGGTGACTCCGTGTTGGTTGACGAGGGCGACCTTCCGGGTCGCACCTGACGCCAGCGAGATCCGGCCGAACAAGGAGGAACATGCCCGACCCGACCGAGGAAGAGCTCGCGCGCCTGCGTGTCCGCGCCTACGGGCCGGATGCCGATCTCGACGAGGCGGGGCTCGCGCGGCTCTCCGAGCTCGAGGCCGAGCTCTCGCTCCGGCGGCCCCGCGCTTCGCGAGCCCCGGAACCGGAACCGGAGCGGGAAGCGGAGCCGGAACCCGCGCCGTCACCGGTCGACGCGGCGGAGCCGCCTCCGGCCGCCGAGCCGAAGCCGGTCCCGCTCATCGCTCCGGTCTCGCTGACCGCGGAGCCGGCGACGCGGACGCTCGATCGCCGTCTGCGCGCCGCCTGGGGCCTCAGCATCCTCGTGACGGCGGCCGTCGCCGCAGGGCTCACGGCGTGGACGCTCCCGTGGGGCGTGCGCGACGACCAGCAGCACGCCGCCCGGCTCACCGAGCAGCCGGGCGCACCCGACGGTGCGGGTCAGTGGAATATGTCCGGGCTCGAGGTCGATGAGCTCCGTTCGTTCGGCTCGTACGCCGGCCTCGAGGTGTACGCGACCGATGCGTGCATCATCATCGCGACTGCTCCTCTCGCGGATTCGAGCCCAGGCACGGGTACGTGCGCGGGTGCAGGGCTCGAACCTGTCGTCGAGTTCCTCATCCCCCGACGCTCGCGGGCGAGCGCCGGGGACTTCGGCTATCCCGAGGAACTGCGCGACCGCTTCCCGGATGGCGTCACCTTGCGGTTCGCGCGCCGCGGAGACGTCATCCTCGTCGACGAGGGAGCACTGCCTCCGGGGTTCTGACCCCTCATGTGCGGATCACGACGTTCTCGGGCTCTTCGCCCGCGAGCAGATGTTCGATCTGGCGGCGTACGAGGGCCACCATCCGCGGCTGCATGGCGGTCGATGCGCCGCCGACGTGGGGTGAGATGAGCACACCCGGCAGCTCCCAGAGCGGGTGATCCGCCGGGAGCGGCTCGGGGTCGGTGACGTCGAGTCCGGCGCGGATGCGGCCGCGGCGCACGTGATCGACCAACGCAGCCGTGTCGATGAGCGTGCCGCGTCCGACGTTGACCACGAGCGCGCCGTCCGGCAGCGCCGACAGCTCCGCGTCGCCGACGATGCCGCGCGTGCGCTCGGATGCGGGGAGCGCGAGGATCAGCACCTCCGTCTCGGCGAGCACGGTGTGCAGGTCCTCGAGGGCCGCCACCTCGACGCCGTCCTCGGTGCGCGCATGCGTGGCGACGGCGCGCAGCTTCACCTCGAAGGGGCGCAGGCGCGCGGCGATCGCCTTGCCGACGCCGCCGAAGCCGAGCACAGTGGCGCGGCGGTCGGCGAGGCTCTGCGTGAAGCCCCGCGTCCAGTCCCGCTGACGGGCGAAGACGTCCAGTTCGCGCTGGACGGCGAGCGTGAGCGCGAGGGCCAGCTCGGCCGTCGAGGTCTCGTGCACGGTCGCGGCGTTGGCGAACACGATCCCCGGGGGCAGCAGTTCCTCCGTGCCTTCGTAGCCGATCGACTGGCTCTGCACGAGGCGGGTCTCGACGCCCTCGAGTCGCGCGACGACGTCACGCGCGCTCATGTACGGCGGCACGACCAGGTCGATCCGGTCCGTCTCGGCTGCCGCATCCATGGTCCAGACGATCACCTCCACCTGTTCGCCGAGATCCGCCAGCTCGGCGGCGAAGGACGGGTCGGGCACGGACACGATGAGGCGGGAGGGCGTCATGCTGCGAGCGTAGCCACCGTGCCGATGCGTCCCCGGAGTGTTGCGCTGCCGTATCCGCGTCCGCCCTGCATCCGCGTCCGTTCCGCAGGAGATCTCCGTTGTTCAGGAGGATCCCGCGGGAATCGTCCTGTTGAGGGGATTTCTCCTGCGCTGCGGATGCGGCTGACGGACGCTCAGCGGGAGCGGTCGCCCCACTCC
Organism: Microbacterium binotii; assembly: GCF_021398715.1. Lineage (NCBI taxonomy): Bacteria > Bacillati > Actinomycetota > Actinomycetes > Micrococcales > Microbacteriaceae > Microbacterium > Microbacterium binotii. The sequence goes on from NZ_CP090347.1 coordinate 176,612, forward strand.
TTCTCCGACACGACCCGCGCGACCGTGAGCCCGATAGCCAGTGCCGCCACGACGAAGAGCGCCTGCACGCTGTTCTGCACCGCCGCGAGGGTGTCGCCGTCGATGGTCGCGACGATGGCGCGATACGCGGCGGCGCCGGGGACCATGATGACCACCGCCGGCACCGTCAGCGCCACCCTCGGAGCGTCGAGGCGGCGGTAGCAGACGAAGGCGCCGAGGCCCACGAGCACCCCCGCGGCCATCGCCGCGACGGCGGGCATGAGTCCCGCATCCACCGCCGTCAGGCGCGCGGTGTTCGCGATCGCCCCCACGGCGGCCGAGGCGATCGCGATGCGCCAGGGGGTGGCGAACAGGAGGGCGAAGCCGAGCACGCCCACGAAGCCCGCCACGAGGCGCAGGACGGCGAGCACGGGTTCGCCCAGCAGGGGTGTCGCCACGGCGACGGGCGACGTGGCGAACAGCGCCGCCACCGCCCAGACGGCGGAGCCGGCAGTGAGCAGGATGAGGCAGGCATAGACGACGCGCGCGATGCCGGCGTTGAGGTCGAGACGGGCGAGGTCCATGGCGCCCGTGACCAGGGGGAAGCCGGGCACGAGGAAGAGCACGGCGCTCGTGAGGGCGGCGTCGTGCGCAAAGGGCTGGCCCAGCATCTCGAGGAGCTGGGCGGCGCCGAGGTAGATCAGCAGCGCCGTCGCCGCGGCGAGGAACACGGTGAGGAACTCGTTCAGCCGGGCGCGGCCGAGCAGCATCCGGATCGCCTGACCCGCCGCGGCGCCGAGGCCGACGGCAACGGCGGCCGCCCACCCGCCGTTGTTGAGCAGGGCGAAGGCGGCGCAGGCGGCACCCGCGGCGATCACCCGCAGCAGCATCCCGTACCGGGCCGGACGTGCGGCGATCGCATCCAGGCGCGCCGCGAAGTCCTCGACGCTCCCGCCCGCCTCGGCTTCGACCTCGTGGGAGAGCCGCTGGAGGGCGGCGATGCGCTCGGCGTTGACGACGGGGCGCGCGACCTCGGCCACGCGGGTGCGCACGAGCTGGCCGCGGCTGACCGTGAGCACGATGTCGAGCATGCCGACGCGGGCGTTCATCGCCTCGATGCCCCACGCGCGGCCGACGCGCTCCATCGTGGTGCGCACGCGGGCGGAGGAAGCGCCCGCGCCCAGCATGAGGATTCCCAGGCGCAGCACCGCGTCGGTGAGCGCGACGAACCGCACGGGTTCCAGTCGTGCCTCATCGAGGGGGGTGGCGTCGCCATCGTCCGCCGGGATCATACGGGCGCCGGCCATGGTGCCATCTTCCCATCCCGACCCGGCCGGATGCGGGACCAAGGCCCCGCCGAGCCCGCGTTGTGTGTCCTGGGCCGACACAACCTGTTCGCCTGTCACAGATCGACGCGTTCCGCGCGATCTGTGGCAGGCGAACGTGGGGTGGGCGCCCCAGGGTGACGATGGCGTCAGGAGACGGCGACCTCGTTCGGGGTGACGGCGAGCGTCGTGCTCGCGAGCACCTCGCCGCTCGTCAGATCGAGCGCGTGCACCTTCTTCGCCGCGGGCTCGGTCACGTAGGCGATGTCGCCCGACACGACGATGGCGGGATGCGGGTCCTGCCACTCGACGGGGCCCTCCCACGCCGCGATGACCGGGAACTCGTCCACCAGCTCGCCGCTCGCGGGGTCGATCACGTGGATCGAGCCGTCGGTGGCGAGGATGTAACCGAGGTCCTTCGGACCCCGGGCGAGGTCGCGGAAGGTGTACGAGACGCCCTCCGGCAGCGGCACGACCTTCATGCTCGCCTTCTGGGTGTCGATCAACGCGACGCTCGAGAGCAGGTACCCCTCCGCATCCGGGTCGTTCTTGTAGTCGCCGACGACGAGCGGGCTCGTGTCGGTGACGAAGATGTTGCCGGTACGGCCGTACGTGTCGGGTGCCGTGACCTTCGCGATCTCGCCGTCGCGGTAGATCAGCGCGCCGTTCTCGCATCCGAAGACGACGACCTCGTCGGCGGCCGTTCCCTCGCCGTGCACGCCGGGGCAGTCGGCGTTGGAGGTGATCTCGGTGCCGTCCTCGTCGCGCACCGTGATGCCGGTGCGCCCGGTCGCCGAGCCGACGGTGGTCACGAGGGTGCCGTCCTCGAGCACGATCGACACTCCGTGGTGCGCCTCGGTGCCGGGGATCGTCGTCGATGCGGGAAGGGCGTCGCCGAGCGAGGCGAACGCATCCGTGTCGATGATCGTCGTGTCGCTCGTACCGTCTGCGTAGAGCACCGTCTTGCCGGCGTGCCGCACGACGTGCCCGGGAGCGTCCGCGGGGAACACGAGATCGGTGAGCGTCGGCTCGGACCCGGATGCGGCACCGGTGTCGAGGATCTGGAAACCCTCGCTCATCGTGACCAGCACGTGCGAGCCGTCGCCGGCCCGATTGAGCCGGGTGAACTCCTCGGAGGCGAGATCTCCGACCGTCTCCAGCGTCGTGCCGTCGAGCACGAGAATGCCGCCCTCGTAGCTGATCGCGACGCGTTCGCCGGCGGGAGGCTCGACGGCGCTCGAGGATGCGGGGTCAGGAGCTGTGCCGGCGCAGGCGGTCAGCGTCGCCGCGGCGACGAGTCCGAGCGCGAGCAGCGCGGGACGTCTCAGGTGCATGTGGTGCCTCGTTTCTGTGGTTCGCGGGCGGGGCCCGCCGGCCGGTGCGGCCGTGTGGATGGGCTCAGGAGAGCCCGGCGACGATGCGCTGCGTGTTGACGCGCATCATGGTCAGGTAGTCGCCGGCCGCGCCGTCGGCGGCGGTGAGCGACTCGGTGAACAGCTCGACGACCTGTACGTCGATGCCGGCCTCCTCGGCCAGCGCGCGCATGAGTCGATCGGGCGAGGAGGACTCGGCGAAGATCGTGCGCACGCCGGCCTCCCGGATGGCGGAGACGAGCTCCGCGAGGTCGGCCGCGCTCGGTGCGGCGAGCGTGGTTCCGCCGGGGATCGCGGCACCCACGAGACGCACGTCGAAGCGGTCCGCCAGGTAGCCGAAGACGTGGTGATTGGTCACGAGTGCGCGCCTCTCGGCGGGGATGGCGGCGAGGGCACCGCTCATCTCGGCATCCAGGGCCGCAAGCTCGGTGCGATACGCGGCGGTGTCGGCGCGGAGAGTCGCCGCATCCACCCCGTCGATGCCCGCGAGCGTCGGCTCCAGTGCGTCGACGACCTGCATCATCCGCGCGGGATCGGTCCAGAAGTGCGGGTCGTCGGCGCCGTCCGCCTCCTCACTCGCGTACGGCAGGACGTCGATGACGTCACCCGCGACGAACGGGCTGACGCCCTCGTCCGCCGCCGCCTCGAGGTGCTGACCGAGGCCCTCTTCGAGCCCGAGACCGTTCGAGACGACGAGGTCCGCCGAGCGCAGTCGCGCCGCCTCCTGGGCCGAGATCTCGAAGGAGTGCGGATCCGAGTCCGGCTTCATGAGGGTCACGACCTCGGCCTGATCGCCGACCAGTTCGGTCACGACGTCGCCCAGGATGTTGGTGGAGACCACGACGAGGGGGCGATCCTCGACCGTCGGGGCGCAGGCGGACAGTACGCCCGCGGCCACGAGCGCGGCGGCGAACGCGGCGATGCGCCGCCCGGCGGTCATCGGCCGGTCTCCGCGACGAAGGCCGGCTCATCGGTCGTGGTGAACGTGCGGGCGATGCGCCCCGCATCCGCGAAGTCGATCTCGAAGAGCACGCGTTCGGTGATCCCGTTGAGGTACGCACGCCGGTCGTCCGCGATGAGGGTGGGTGTCCGTCCCGCCGCGAGAGAATCGGCGACGAGCGGTTCCGTCAGGGCGAGTTCGGCACCCGTCGCGCCGTCGATCACGCTCATCCGTCCGTCGACCGTGAGCCCGAGCACGTGCTCGGATGCGTCGTCGACCGCCGTGACGGCGATCAGCGGTCGCGGGGCGGGAACCGCCGTCGCGGTGCGTTCGCGCGTGTCGAGCAGGACGATCGATCCGTCAGGACTGAGGCCTGCGGCGGTCGGGCGACCCTCTCTGTTGGCCCAGGCGCCGGGCGCCGCGACCCCGTCGGGGAGCGCGATGCGTTCGATGGCGGTGCCCGCGTCGGTGGCGACGGCCAGCAGCACGTCGTTCCGGCATCCGAGGATGGCGCCCACACGCGTGGTGAGCGTGCCGGCGGGGTCGGCGCAGGGGACGGGGTCGCCGTGGAGGGCGCCGTCGCCGTCGCGAACCCGGACGGTGCCCTCACCGGTCGTGACGAGGGCGTGGTCGCCCACGGGCACGACGTAGCCGTCGTGCTCGGGCATCCGCACCCGGAACTGCTCGACGACCTCGCCGTGGGAGAGGGCCTCGGTGTCGAGCAGCACGGCCTCGCCGTCGGCGAAGAAGATCCCGGTGCCGCCCGTCGTCGATGAGTTGGTCGTCGCGATACGAGCCGTGCCGTGGCCGGGGACCTTCTCCAGCAGGCGCGGTTGGGCGCGGTAGTAGTGGAAGTGATCCACGTGATCCCAGGTCCACATCCCGCTGTCGACGATCTCGATGCCGTCGCCGGTGTCGGCGAAGAGGTAGCGACCGTCGGTCGCCGTCGCGAGGGGAGCGTCGATGCGGCCGAGGCTCGAGGTCTCCTCGGAGAGGAGGTCGAGCAGTGTCAGTCGGCCGTCGGCGGTCGCGGTCAGCAGATGCAGGGGCGGCTCGCTCACCTCGGCGGCGCCGGCGACCTGCCCGTGGCCGGCGCCTGCGGTGGGCACGGGTTGTGACTGCGGAGGGCTCGCGCAGGCGGCGAGCAGGAGAGCGGATGCGGTGACGACGGTGAGGGCGAGGGGATGACGCACACGGAGCTTTCTAGAGCGGAGCCGGCACCGCGGTCGCGGAGCGGCGGGGGACGAACAGGGAGCGGAGCAGCGCGGACAATGCGGCCGCGGCGATGGCGGATGCGGCGATCGACGCTCCGGCGGCGGTGCCGAGGTGCCACGAGAGCGCGAGTCCGGCGGTGACCGCCGCGATCCCGATGGCGGCGGCGAGGGCCATCGCGGCGGCGATCCCGCGCACCCACGGTCGGGCCGCCACAGCCGGGGCGAGCAGCATCCCGACCACGAGGAGCGAGCCGACGGCCTGGTACGAGGCGACGACGGCGAGCGTCACGAGGCCGGTGAGCGTGGCCTCGGCCCAGGCCGGACGCACACCCGTCACCCGTGCGACGCGCGCGTCCACGGCCACCGCGACGAGCGCCCGGTGCGCGACGACCGCGAGCGCCAGCCCGATCGCTGTGGCGACGGCCAGCACCGCGAGATCCTCGGCCGAGATCGCCAGCACATCGCCGAAGAGGATCGCGGTCGCATCCGTCGCGAAGCTGCCGGAGTGGGAGATGACGATCACTCCGACGGCGAGCATCGCGACGAACAGGAGCCCGATGCTCGTGTCGTATGCGAGACGCCCGCGCCGGCGCAGCGCCCCGATCCCGATCGTCATGGCCACGGCGCTCGCGGCGCCGCCGAGGAGCACGGGGGCGCCTGTCACGGTGGCGAGGGCGACGCCGGGGAGCATCCCGTGCGCCAGTGCCTCGCCGAGGAAGGCCATGCCCCGGATGACGACCCAGGTGCCCACGATCGCGCACAGCACGGCCACGAGCGAACCGCCGACGAGCGCGCGCAGCAGGAACGCGTGTTCGAGGGGAAGGAGGAGGGTCACGACATCCGACCGTAGCGATAATGAGAACCGTTCTCAACGTGGCTAGGCTGGGCGGATGTTCCTCTCCGATCCGCCGCCGGCTCCCGCATCGACCGCACTGTGCGCGACGGGGCTGCGCGTCGACGCGGGGGGTCGGACCCTCCTGCATCCGCTCGATCTGCGCCTCGATCCGGGCGTGGTGACGGTCATCGCGGGGCCGAACGGCGCGGGTAAGACCACGCTCCTCGAGGCGCTCGCCGGGGTGCGGCCCGGCCGGAGCGGCGTCGTCGACGGCGCCGGGCGGATCGCCTTCGTGCCCCAGTACTCGGCCATCGCCGAGGGGCTGCCGCTCACGGTGGCGCAGCTCGTGCGGATCGGGGCCTGGCGGAGCCGGCTCCCGCTGCCCTCACACGCGGAGCGGACGGATGCGGCGGAGGCGATGGCCGCGCTGGAGATCACCGATCTCGCGTCCCGGCCCGTGGCGATGCTCTCCGGCGGTCAGCGACAGCGAGCACTGCTCGCCCAGGCGCTCGCCCGCCGCGCCGACGTGCTGCTGCTCGACGAGCCGACGACGGGGCTGGATGCGGCCAGCAGCTCCCGCATCCTCGCCGCCGTCGAGCGGGAGCGAGGCCGCGGTGCCGTCGTCGTGTGCGTGAGCCACGACCCGGTGCTCATCGCCGCGGCCGGGCGCGTGCTCCGGCTGGACGGCGGTCGCCTCGTGTGACTGACCCGACCACGGTGCCCGCGCCGGCGCGCCCCGGCCCCGGTGCACCGCCGCCCCGGTGCACCGCCGCCCCGGTGCGCTCCTGCCCCGGTGCACCCCCGCCCCGGTGCGCTCCTGCCCCGGTGCTCCTGCCCCGGTGCGCCCCGGCCCCCTTGTTCGCCTGTCACAGATCGACGCGTTCCGCGCGATCTGTGACAGGCGAACGCCCGGGGACGGACGTCCGCGCTGACAGCGGAGGGCTAGATCCAGCCCTTCTCGCGGGCGACCTGTGCGGCCTGCGAGCGATTCTCGGTGCCCGTCTTGCCGATCGCCGACGAGAGGTGATTGCGCACGGTGCCCGCCGAGAGGAACATCTCCGCGGCGATCTGCGCGACCGCCCGCCCGTCCGCCGACAGGCGCAGCGCCTGCTGCTCGCGCTCGGTCAGCGGGCTCTGCCCCTCGAACAGTGACGCCTCGGCGAGCTCGGGATCGACCACACGGAGCCCCGCGTGCACGCGCCGCACCGCCTCGGCGAGGCGATCCGCCGGCGCATCCTTCACGATGAAGCCGCTGGCTCCCGCATCCAGAGCCTGACGGAGGTAGCCGGGCCGGGCGAACGTCGTGACGACGAGCACGCGGGTCGTCGGACTCGCCTCACGCACCTGACGCGTGGCCGTGATGCCGTCCACCCCGGGCATCTGGATGTCCATGAGGCAGACGTCTGGTGTGGTGTCGGCGGCGAGGGATGCGGCCTGCGCGCCGTCTGCGGCCTCGGCCACCACGACGAGGTCGCCCTCCAGCTCGAGCAGGGCCCCCATCGCGCCGCGCACGAGCGCCTGGTCGTCGACGAGCATCAGTCTGATCGGTGCGGTCACCACGTCATGCTCACTCTCGTTCCGCCGCTGGGTGCGGGAGCCACCTCCAGGACGGCGCCGGCCGCGGCCGCTCGCTCCTGCATGCCACGGATGCCGTTGCCCGGGCGCTGGCGCACCCCCTCGCCGTCGTCGTCGACCGTCACGACGCCCGGTGCCACCGAGATGCGCACCGTGCGGGCGTGCGCGTGGCGCAGGATGTTGGTCGTCGCCTCCCGCACGATCCACCCCGCCGGCAGTGACTGCGCGGGCGAGAGGGATGCGGCGTCGCCGCTGACCTCGACGGCCATCCCCGCCGACTCGAGCGCCGCACGGCTGGCGACGAGCTGCTCGGCGAAGGCCTGCCCGCGGATGCCGGTCACGGTGCTGCGCACGCCCGTGATCGCCTCGCCGGTCAGTCGCACGATCTCGGCGAGCTCGGCCTTCGCGCGATCGGGGTCGCGGTCGACGAGACGCTCGGCGAGCTCGGCCTTCAGCTTCACCGCCGTCAGCGTGTGACCGAGCAGGTCGTGCACGTCGCGGGCGATCGCGGTGCGCTCGTCGCTGGCGGCGAGCTCCAGCCGGATCCGATCCGTGTCGACGGAGCGGCCGATGAGCCAGCTCGTCACGGTGTTGATGACGGAGATCATGACGACCACCGACAGGATCTGGATGTTGTCCGCGATCGAGCCCGTGGCGACGATCACGATGACGACGAGCCCGATGCCGGCCACCATCGTCACCCAGTGCCACATGCGCCGAAGGCCATAGCTCGCGTACGACATCACGAACGGCACGAAGCTCAGGGCGCCGTCGGCGATCGCGGGCACCGTGGCCGCGGCGCAGGCGATCTGCACCCAGAAAAGATTCCTCACGAGCCGGCTCGGCGTGCCCCAGGCCGACCGCATCCCCGCCACGAACCCGACGACGTAGGCCACGGCGAACCCCGCCAGCGCAGCCCATCCCAGTACGAGCAGACCCAGGGGTGCCGGCGACGAGAGCAGCGAGAGCACCGGGAAGACCAGGAACACCATCCACACGATGGCCATGAGCCAGCCCCAGCGCTGCCACGGATCCTGCGGCACGCGCGGGAGCGTGGAGGAGGTCGTCACCGCTCGAGCCTAACGACGGCGGCGCGATCGCACGACGCCGAAGCGCACCAGCAGGGCGAACAGTGCACCCCAGACGAGCACGTTGAGAACGACCGCCCAGAGCGGATCGGAGCCGCCGGCTACGAGCGTGCCGCCGGTTGCCGGCCAGCGCACGAGGGCGGCATAGCCGTACATCGGCGTCCACTTGGCGATGTCGAGCATGACGCCGCTCAGGGGGACGAACACGTTGCCGAAGAAGCCGAAGAAGGTGATCGAGATCGAGGCGAGGGCTGCGGCCGAGTCCGAGTTGAACGCGAGCCCGACACCCAGGCCGAACAGGCCGTAGACCAGGCCGAGGGCCAGCGTGATGGCCGCCGAGGCGAACCAGCGCCACATGTCATCGGCGGCGGCACCGGTGACGTATCCGGCGATGTAGACGATCAGCACAGACAACGCGGCGAACGACATCGCCGACAGCACCTTCGTCAGGGCGTATCCGGCGGTCGAGAGGGGCGTGAGGGCGAGCTGTCGTCCCCACCCCTGACCGACCTCGGATGCGGCGAGCGAGCACAGCGAGCTCATCGCGGTCGCGGTGCCGTACGCACCCATCGAGACCATGACGTAGAACGAGGCGTTCGCGTGACCGACGCTCTGCGAGGCGTAGTCCATGCTGGCCCCGAAGAGCAGGTACATCGCGAACGGCATGGCCAGCGTGAAGGCCAGCGTGTAGGGGTTCCGCAGTTGACGCAGACCCTCGATGCGGTACATCGCGGGCGAGACGAGCGTGCTCATGAGGGCTCCTCGGTGAGTCGGGTGAAGGCGGATTCCAGGGTTGGGGCGGTGATCTCGAGGTCGCTCGCGCCCGCGGCGAGCAGACGCGCGGCGAGAGCATCGGATGCGGCGGTGCGCACCGTGAGCCGCGACGCGTCCACCGACACCTCGGCGGCGGACTCGTCGCCCACCAGCTCTGCGGCGAAGACCGTGGCCAGCGCCTCGTCGGCGAGCGTCGCCGAGACGAGGCGGCCGCCGAGGGAGGCGCGCAGGTGCGCGGTGGCGGCGTCGGCGACGATGCGGCCCTTGGCCATCACGACGGTGCGCCGGGCGAACTGCTCGGCCTCCTCGAGGTAATGGGTGGCGAAGACGATCGTGCGTCCCGCATCCGCGTCGGCGCGCATCGCCTGCCAAAACCGGCGGCGGGCCGTGACGTCCATGCCCGCGGTGGGCTCGTCGAGCACCAGCACGTCGGGGTCGGGCAGGAGTGCGAGCGCGAACTTCACGCGCTGCTTCTCGCCGCCGGAGCACTTGCCCACCCGGCGACGGGCGATCTCGGTGAGATCGGCGCGCTCCATCACCTCGGCGACGCGGGAGCCCGCACCGTACAGGTCCGCGATGACGGTGACCGTCTCCCGCACGGTGAGATCCGACAGCAGGCCGCCGGTCTGCAGCACCGCGGCGAGCCGGCCGGCCGCCACCGCGCGGTGCGGATGCGCTCCGAAGACGAGCGCGCTGCCCTCATCCGGCTCCGCGAGTCCGAGCAGCACGTCGATCGTCGTGGTCTTGCCCGCTCCGTTCGGGCCGAGCAGCGCCACGATCTCGCCGCGTTCGATGCGCAGGTCGATGCCGTCGACGGCCGTGAAGCGCTGACCGGCGCGGCCGAAGCGGCGCACGATTCCGCGCAGCTCGACGGCGGCCGCGTCCGGGGCGAGGGGGGTGGCGGGTATCTGCACGCGCGGTTCGCTCATGCCTTCAGCCAACCGTGCGGCGTCCCTCCGCGCCGGAGGCTTCTGTCACGTCCGCGGCATGACACGTGTCATGCCCGACGGGCCGCAAGCCGGTGCTCGCCCGTTCGGTGCCGCCTTCACCCCCACGCTCGCCTGTCACAGATCGACGCGCGGGGCTCGATCTGTGACAGGCGAGCAGGGGAGGGAAGGGAAGGCGTCCGGGCCGGGTCAGGCGGCGGCGGAGACCACGGCCTGGATGGCCGAGCTGAAGAAGCCGAGGCCGTCGACGCCGGAGCGCATGGCGGCGGAGGTGTCGGGGCCGAAGCCCGGCTCGACCGCGTGCTCGGGATGCGGCATGAGCCCCACGACGTTGCCGCGCTCGTTGGTGAGTCCGGCGATGTCGTCGAGCGAGCCGTTGGGGTTCACGCCGACGTAGCGGAACGCCACGAGGCCCTCGCCCTCGACGCGCGCGAGCGTCTCGGCGTCGGCGATGTAGCCGCCGTCGGCGTTCTTCAAGGGGATGACGATCTCCTGGCCCGCGCTGAAGTCGCTCGTCCAGGCGGTGTCCGCGTTCTCGACGCGCAGACGCTGGTCGCGACGCACGAACTGCTGGTGCGCGTTGCGGATCAGCCCGCCCGGGAGCAGATGCGCCTCGACGAGCATCTGGAAGCCGTTGCAGATACCGAGGATCGGCATGCCGGCGGCGGCGGCGTCCTTCACCTCGGACATGATCGGCGCGAGGGCCGCGATCGCACCCGCTCGGAGGTAATCGCCGTAGCTGAAGCCGCCGGGCAGAACCAGGGCGTCGACGCCCCGCAGATCGTGGTCACCGTGCCAGAGCGCGACGGGCTCGGCGCCGGCGACGCGGATGGCACGCTGCGCGTCGCGGTCGTCGAGCGAACCGGGGAAGGTGATGACCCCGATGCGTACGCTCATTCGACGACCTCGATGCCCACGACGTCCTCGATGACCGCGTTGGAGAGCACGTCGTCGGCGATCTCGCGCACCTTCTCGAGCAGCGCGTCATCGACGGTGCCCTCGACGGTCAGCTCGAACCGCTTCCCGATCCGGACGGAGCCGAAGTCCTCGACGCCGAGGCGGTGGAGGGCGTTCTGGACCGCCTTGCCCTGCGGGTCGAGCAGTTCGGCCTTGGGCATGACATCGACGACGATCGTGGGCATAACGGCTCCGAGGGTGCGCGGGAGATGGTCTGCTCCCAGTCTAGAGGCGGGCGGGAGGACCGCGATGCCGCCGCGTTACCGAACCGTTACTCGAAGGCTGGGAGCGCTCTCTTGACCTCTCGGGAGCGCTCCCATACTGTGAGTCGCGTCCGATGAGAGCGCTCCCAGTCCTGGGGACAGCGGAGAGCTTTCTGGCACCGAACCGCATCCACAAAGGAGTGTCCCGTGAAATCACGCGCCCTGCGACCGCTTGGCCTCGCCGCCGGCATCGCAACCGCAGCCATCGTCCTCGCCGGTTGTTCGACCGGTGGCGGAGAGCAGTCCGACCCGAACGCACCGGTCACGCTCACCATCGCCACCTTCAACGACTTCGGCTACACCGATGCACTCCTGCAGGAGTACATGGACGAGAACCCGAACGTGAAGATCGTCCACAACAAGGCCGCGACGTCCAACGACGCCCGCGCCAACTACTTCCAGAAGCTCGGCAAGACCGGCCTCGCCGACATCGAGGCGATCGAGGTCGACTGGCTTCCCGAGGTCATGCAGTACTCCGACATGCTCGCCCCGGTCCCCACCGACCTGACCGACCGCTGGCTCGACTGGAAGGTCAAGGCGGCCACCGACGCCGACGGCAACCTCATCGGCTACGGCACCGACATCGGCCCCGAGGCCGTCTGCTACCGCTCCGACCTGTTCCAGGCCGCCGGTCTTCCGACCGACCGCGCCGAGGTCGGCAAGCTCTTCGACGGCGACTGGGCCAACTACTTCAAGGTCGGCGACCAGTACGTCGCGGCGACCGGCAAGGCCTTCTTCGACTCGGCCGGCGGCACCTACCAGGGCATGATCAACCAGGTCGAGGCAGCCTACGAGAACCCCTCGGACGGCAAGATCACCGCCACGACCAACGCCGAGGTCAAGGACATCTACGACCAGGTCACCAAGGCCAGCGCGACGCAGTCGGCGCACTTCAGCCAGTGGTCCGACGACTGGTTCGCCGGTCTCAGCAACGGCGACTTCGCCACGATGCTCTGCCCCGGCTGGATGCTCGGTGTCATCTCCGGCAACGCGAAGGACGTCACCGGCTGGGACGTCGCGCCGATGTTCCCCAACGGCGGCGGCAACTGGGGTGGTTCGTACCTGACCATCCCCGCCAACGGCAAGAACGTCGCGGCCGCGCAGAAGCTGGCCGACTGGCTGACCGACGCGAAGACCCAGGTCAAGGCGTTCGAGAACGCCGGCACCTTCCCGAGCCAGAACGACGCGCTCACCGACGCCACGCTGCTGGACTCGACCAACGAGTACTTCAACAACGCTCCGGTCGGCCAGATCTTCTCCGAGCGGGCCAAGGCCGTGACGGTCACCCCCTTCAAGGGCGAGTTCTACTTCCAGGTCAACGACGCGATGCAGAAGGCGCTCACGCGCGTCGAGGACGGCACGCAGGACGCGAAGGCTTCGTGGGACCAGTGGGTCTCTGAGGTCGAGGCCATCAAGTAATCCCGCAGTGGGACGGGCCCGCAGGGCCGACCCTGCGGGCCCGTCCCACGCTCAACGAAACGAAGGAACGACGTGAGCGCCTCGTCCACGACGGCCAGATCCCCCAAGCGCATCGGCTTCGGTGGCAAGAGCTTCAGCTCCTGGGACCTCAAGCTGTCCCCCTATCTGTACATCTCCCCCTTCTTCATCCTCTTCCTGATCGTCGGGCTCTTCCCGATCGCCTACACGGCGTACATCTCTTTCCAGGACTGGGACCTCGTGCGCGGCACGGGCACATTCGTCGGCTTCGACCAGTACGCGACGGTCATCAACGACCCGAAGTTCTGGACGGCGCTGCGCAACTCGTTCTCGATCTTCCTGCTCTCCACCGTCCCGCAGCTGATCCTCGCGATCTTCATCGCGGTGCTGCTGGACCAGAACATCCGCGCCAAGACCTTCTGGCGCATGGGCGTGCTGCTGCCCTATGTCATGGCCCCCGTCGCCGTGGCGCTCATCTTCTCCAACATGTTCGGCGACCAGTACGGTCTCGTGAACTCGATCCTGACCGATCTCGGCATCCCGGCCATCAAGTGGCACTCGGATGCGTTCGCCAGCCACATCGCGATCGCGACGATGGTCAACTTCCGCTGGACCGGGTACAACACCCTCATCCTGCTGGCGGCCATGCAGGCCATCCCGCGCGACTTCTACGAGGCCGCGACGGTCGACGGCGCGGGCAAGGTCCGCCAGTTCTTCTCCATCACGCTGCCGAGCCTGAAGCCCACGCTGATCTTCGTCATCATCACCTCGACGATCGGCGGCCTGCAGATCTTCGACGAGCCGCGGATGTACGACCAGACCGGAACCGGTGGCGCCGACAACCAGTGGCTCACCATCACCCTGTGGCTCTACGACCTCGGTTGGGGCCAGTGGAACTTCGGTCGCGCCGCAGCCCTCGCGTGGATCCTGTTCCTCATCATCCTCGCGATCGGCGCGATCAACCTCTTCGTCACCCGCGGTCTCGTGCGTGACGAAGGCAAGAAGTCCGATATGAGTCGAGCCCAGATGCGCGCTGCCCGCCGCGCCGCCAAGGAAGCGGTCGAAGCGTCCCGCACCGCCGCGCCCCAGAAGACGGAGGTCCTCCGATGACCACTCTGCAGACCCCGCCCGTCGCGGCGGAGGAAGCGCTGCTGGAGCCCGGCCGCAAGCCGGTGCGCAGGCGCCGCCCGGTGCGCGGGTCGCGTCCGGGCTGGTTCGTGTACGCCGCCCTCGGCGTCGTCCTGCTCAGCGCCGCGTTCCCCTTCTACTGGTCGCTGCTCATCGGCTCCGGCGACTCGTACACGATCCGCGACCCCAACATGTCGTGGATCCCCGGCGGCAACTTCATCGCGAACGCTGCGAAGGTCATCAACGATCCGGCCGTGAACTTCTGGCCGGCGCTGTGGAACTCGATCTTCAGCTCGGCGCTCATCGCCGCATCCGTCGTGTTCTTCTCGACGCTGGCCGGATGGGCCTTCGCGAAGCTGAAGTTCCGCGGCTCGAGCTGGCTGCTCGTGTTCGTCATCGCCACGATGGCCGTGCCGACCCAGCTCGGCGTCGTGCCGCTGTACCTCCTGTTCAGCGAGATCGGATGGACGGGTCAGATCGGCGCGATCATCATCCCGGCCCTGGTGAGCGCCTTCGGCGTGTTCTGGATGACGCAGTACATCCGCCAGGCCGTGCCGGACGAGCTGATCGAGGCGGCCCGCGTCGACGGGGCGAGCTCGTTCCGCACCTTCCTCACGGTGGGTGTGCCCGCCGCGCGTCCCGCGGCCGCGATGCTGGCGCTGTTCACGTTCGTGACGGCCTGGAACAACTTCTTCTGGCCGTTCATCGTGCTCGACCGGCAGAACCCGACCCTTCCGGTCGCGCTGTCGCTGCTGCAGTCCAACTACTTCGTCGACTACTCGATCGTCCTCGCGGGCGTGCTGCTGTCGACGATCCCGCTCCTGATCCTCTTCGTCTTCGCCGGCAAGCAGCTGGTGAGCGGAATCATGCAAGGCGCCGTCAAGGGCTGAGGCCCGGCGCGAGAAAGGTACATCGACAATGAGCGACGCTCTGCGCGCGTTCCCGCGGAACTTCCTGTTCGGAGCGGCCACCGCGGCCTTCCAGATCGAGGGCGCTGCCTTCGAGGACGGGCGGACCGCATCCATCTGGGACGCGTTCTGCCGCGAGCCCGGTGCCGTCATCAACGGCGACAACGGTGACGTCGCCTGCGACCACTATCACCGCTACGGCGAGGATGTGGCGCTGATGAAGGGTCTGGGGCTCGACACCTACCGGTTCTCCGTGTCGTGGTCGCGCGTGCGCCCGGACGCCGGCCCGCTCAACCAGAAGGGCCTGGATTTCTACAAGCGTCTGGTCGATGAGCTGCGCGACGCCGACATCCTGCCGTGGCTCACGCTCTACCACTGGGACATGCCGCAGGCGCTGCAGGAGCGCGGCGGCTGGGCGGTGCGCGAGTCCAGCGACCTGTTCACGGAGTACGCGCTGGACGTGTACGACGCGCTCGGCGACCGGGTCGACATCTGGACCACGCTGAACGAGCCGTGGTGCTCGTCGTTCCTCAGCTACACCGCCGGCATCCACGCTCCGGGCCACTACTCCGTCGCAGAGGGGATGCTGGCCTCGCACCACCTGCTGCTCGGCCACGGGCAGGTCGTCCGGGAGCTCCGCGGACGCGACGCGGGCAAGAACCTCGGGATCACGCTGAACCTCACCGTCCCCGACCCGGTGGACCCGGAGAACGAGGGCGACCGGGATGCGGCGCGTCGCATCGACGGCCAGTTCAACCGCTGGTTCCTCGACCCGATCTTCCGGGGCTCCTACCCGGAGGACGTGGTAGACGACATCCGCGTCGTCGATGCGGCGGCGGTCGAGACATGGCAGGCAGCCATCCGTCCCGGCGACCTCGAGCTCATCTCGCAGCCCATCGACAGCCTCGGGGTGAACTACTACCACGGCGAGTTCGTGGGCGCCGAGCCCGACCCGAACCCGCCGCTGCCCGGCGAGGCTCCCACCGATCGTCCGGGCCGCTCGCCGTTCCCGGCGGCGGAGGGCATCTACTGGCACGACCGCGGCCTGCCGCGCACCTCGATGAACTGGGAGGTGCAGCCGGAGGGGCTGACCAGGCTGCTGCGCCGCGTCTCGGACGAGTACGCCGCCGCCGCGGGCACGGTTCTCTACGTCACCGAGAACGGTGCGGCCTACGACGATGAGCTCGTCGTCGAGGAGGGCGTCGCGCGGGTGAAGGATGCGGAGCGCACCGAGTTCCTGCGCGCGCACCTGTCCGCCGTGCTGAATGCGGCCGACGCGGGCGTCGACGTGCGCGGCTACTTCTACTGGTCGCTGCTGGACAACTTCGAGTGGGCCTGGGGCTACGAGAAGCGGTTCGGCATCGTCCACGTCGACTACGACACCCAGGTGCGTACGTTGAAGGACAGCGCTCTGGAGTATCGTCGGGTGATCGCCGCCCGTGCGATCGATAACGCGCCCGAGGGCGCCGTCCTGCAGAGGTAGAGATCTCGTGACCAGCGACCCTCGTCGTGCCACCGCCACCATCGAGGACGTCGCCGCGATGGCCGGGGTCTCCCGGTCCACGGTCTCCCGAGTCGTCAACGGCGCCACCGCAGTGAGTCCCGCTGCGGTGGCGGCCGTCGAACTCGCCATCAGCGAGCTGAACTACGTGCCCAACCGGGCCGCCCGCTCGCTGGCGAGCCGAGCGACGATGGCGATCGCGTTGATCGTGCCGGAAGACACCAACAGGTTCTTCGGCGACCCGTTCTTCGCGTCGATCGTGTCGGGCATCAACGCACGGCTCAGCAGGTCGGACTACGTGCTGAATCTCATCATCGCGAGCAACGATCCGCGGGATAAGACCGCGGCGTATCTGCGAAGCGGCGCCGTCGACGGCGCGATCGTCGTCTCGCACCACACGAGCGACACGTTCGTCGACCGGATCGCCGCGGCGGTCCCCGTGGTCTACGGCGGGCGGCCCGCCCACGGCCGCGACGGCGCGTACTTCGTCGACATCGACAACGTCGACGGCGGCCGCACGGCGACCCGGCACCTCGTCGAGGCGGGACGCACCCGCATCGGCACGATCTCGGGTCCGATCGACATGCCCGCGGGCATCGACCGTCTCACCGGGTACCGCGAGGTGCTGCAGGACGCGGGGCTGCAGGTCGGCCCGATCGAGGACGGCGGCTTCACCTCGGCCGGCGGCTACACGGCGATGGAACGCATCCTCGCCTCCGGCACCGAGATCGACGCCCTGTTCGTCGCGAGCGACCTCATGGCGCGTGGCGCGCTGGCGGCGCTCGAGCGCACGGGTCTCAGCGTGCCCGACGACATCGCCATCGTCGGCTTCGACGACTCGCCGGTCGCGACCGCGGTCACCCCCGCGCTGACCACCGTCCGCCAGCCCTCGCAGCAGCAGGGCGAGCAGATGGTCGACGTGCTGCTGGCGCTGCTCGCGGGCCAGAACCCCCCGCACGCCACGATCCTGTCGTCCGAGCTGATCCGGCGCGAGTCGGCCTGAGCCGCCGCATCCGCTTCACGCGGATGCGGGGCGCCGCGAGCGGGACGGATCCCACCCGCGACGCCCGTGCCTCACTCGGGGTCGCCGCCCAGCGGACCGACCGCAGGGATCGGGCCGCCGTCGTCGGCGCCCGTCTTGCGCCAGCGCGCGATGGCGTTGCCGAGATGGTAGATCACCAGGGCCGCCGCGGTGGCCACCACGATCGCGCCGAGCTGGAAGTCGCCCCACGACATCGAGAACCCGGCGATCGCCATGACGAGGGCCACCGCGGCGGTGTACTGGTTCACGGGACGTGAGAAGTCCACGCGGTTGTCGACCCAGATCTTGATGCCGATGATGCCGATGAGGCCGTACAGCGCGGTCGTCACACCGCCCAGCACGCCCGCCGGCACGGAGTTGATGACGGCGCCGATCTTGGGCGACATGCTCAGCAGGATCGCGACGATGCCGGCGACCCAGTACGCGGCGGTCGAGTACACGCGGGTCGCGGCCATCACGCCGATGTTCTCGCCGTAGGTCGTGGTGCCCGAGCCGCCGAAGAAGCCGGCGACGGTGGTGGCGGCGCCGTCCGCGATGAGGGCGCGACCGGTTGAGCGGTTGACGGACGCATCCGTCATCGTCGCGACACCGCGCACGTGGCCGACGTTCTCGGCCACCAGTACGAGCACGACCGGCAGGAACATCGCGATCGCGCTCCAGGTCCCCGCGCTCGCGAAGTCGGCGATGTGGAAGGGGGGCAGGCCGATCCAGACCGCATCCGCCACGCTGCTGAAGTCGAGCTCACCGGCGATCGCGGCCGCGATGTAGCCGACGACGACGCCCAGGAAGATCGAGATCCGGCCGAGGAAGCCGCGGAAGAGCACGCTGAAGAGGATGACGGCCGCGAGCGTGATCGAGGCGATCACGGGCGCCTGCTGGAAGTTGTTCCAGGCCGCGGGGGCCAGGTTGAAGCCGATCAGCGCGACGATGGCGCCGGCGACCACGGGGGGCATGAGCTTGTCGACCCAGCCGAGGCCGGCGAGCTGCACGACGACACCGATGATTGCGAGCAGCACACCCACGGCGACGATGCCGGCGAGCGCGGAGCCCATGCCGGCGGATGCGGTCGCCGCCGTCACGGGAGCGATGAACGCGAACGACGAGCCCAGGTAGCTCGGGAGCTTGTTCTTCGTGACCAGGAGGAACAGCAGCGTGCCGATGCCGGAGAACAGCAGCGTGGTGGCGACCGGGAATCCGGTCAGGATCGGCACGAGGAAGGTGGCGCCGAACATGGCGATCACGTGCTGAGCGCCGATCGCGATCGTCGCGGGCCAGTTGAGGCGCTCGTCGGGGGCGACGACGTCGCCGGGGGCGACGGTGCGGCCGTTTCCGTGGATCTTCCACAGGGGCATGGGTGGTCCTTTCGGGGGTGTTCATCCCGCGAGGCTGCATCTCCCGCACGAGATCACGGGTAATACCCGTGATCTCGTGGCCAAAGTGCAGTCTCGCGGGAAAGTCTGGCGTGCCCAGAGACGCTGCGGTAGTGTCCTCCGGCCCGCCCGGCGACGCGGATGCGGGGTCAGGCGGCGGTGAGGCGGCGCAGCAGCTCGGCGTAGCGGGCGGAGGTCTGCGCCGCGATCTCGTCGGGCAGTCGTGGCGGTTCACCCTCGCGGGGAACCCATGCGGCGGCGAGCCAGTTGCGCACGATCTGCTTGTCGAAGCTCGCCATCCGCTCGGCGGGCGTCGTGCCGGTGCGCCACGCCTGCGCGTCCCAGTACCGGGACGAGTCGGGGGTCAGCACCTCGTCCGCGAGAGTGAGCACGCCCTGGTCGTCGAGACCGAACTCGAACTTCGTGTCGGCGAGGATGAGCCCGCGTTCCTCTGCGGTGGCCGCGGCGCGCGCGTAGATCTCCAGCGAGAGCTCGCGCAGGCGCTCGGCCATCTCGCCCCCCACGATCTCGGCGGTGCGCTCGAACGAGATGTTCTCGTCGTGCTCGCCCATCGGCGCCTTGTAGGCCGGGGTGAAGATCGGCTCCGGTAGGCGGTCGCCGTCGTTCAGTCCCGCAGCGATCGGGATGCCGCACACCGTTCCCGTGCTCTGGTACTCGAGCCAGCCGGAGCCGGTGAGATAGCCGCGCACGACGCACTCGATGGGCTGCATCTCGAGCGCGCGCACGACCATTGCGCGGCCGGCGACCGCATCCGGGATCAGCTCGTGCGCCGTGTCGTCGGCGCCGAGGACGTGGTCCGCGACGAGGTGGTTCGGGATGCGGCGGCCGCCGTCGCCGCCCGCGAGGCGGTCGAACCACCAGAGGCTCAGGGTCGTCAGCAGCACGCCCTTGTCGGGGATGCCCGGCTCGAGCACGTGGTCGAAGGAGCTCACGCGGTCGCTCGCGACGACGAGCATGCGCTCGCCGGAAGCGCCTTCGGGGATGTCGTCGGGAACGTAGAGGTCCCGGACCTTCCCGGAGTACACATGCCGCCAGCCGTCGAGGAGCGCAGGGTCGTTCACCCGCCCATTATCCCGTGCGGGGGCCGCTCGGCCCGTCGCGGTCGTCAGGGCGTGATCTCGTCGAGGAAGGCGAAGACCTTGCCCCGGATGCGGACGCCCTCCGAGCCGAACATCCGGCCCACATCCACGTCGGGCATCTCGAGCAGCGGCTCGACGATCGGATCGAAGATCTCGTGGCCGCGTCGGCGGGCGGCCTCGCGCTGCGGATCCGACATGCCGGCAGAGTACGCCGCGGGTGTATAGTCCATGTGGACTAATCGACCTGGAGTATCGGATGACGACTCGGATCACCCCATTGGGGATCATGGTGCTCGCGCTGCTGCGCGAAGACCCCATGCATCCGTACGAGATGCTGCGCCTCATGCGGCTGCGGCACGACGACCGCATCCTGAACATCACCGGCGGCACGGTCTATCACACGGTCGCCCGCCTGGAGAAGGCGGGACTCATCGCCGAGGCGGGCACCGAGCGCGAGGGGAATCGTCCCGAGCGCACGACCTACGCGCTGACGGATGCCGGGCTGGCGTCGCTGGACGAGTGGATCCGCACCGAGCTCGTGCGCATCGACCACCCCGTCGAGTTTCGTGTCGCGCTCGCCGAGGCCCACAACCTCGACCGCGACGACGCCGCGGCGCTGCTCGCCTTACGGCGCGCCGCACTGACGGAGCAGATCGCTGACATCGCCGCGGGGCTGAACAAGGCCCGCCGGGGAGGGGTTTCCGAGCAGTACCTCATCGAGGTCGATCGCTCCCACGCTCTCGCCGAGGCCGACCTGGCCTGGCTCGATGCTTTCCTCGGGCGCCTCGGCGACCCGAGCTTCGCCTGGGGGCCGGATGCGCACGACCGCACCAGCGACCGGTACCTCACTCAGAGAAAGGCTGCTCGCGAATGAGCGCTCCCACCACCGCCACCACACCCACTCGCAGTCCCTGGCCCGCCCTGTGGGCCCTCGTCATCGGGTTCTTCATGATCCTCGTTGACACCACGATCGTCTCGGTCGCCAATCCGGCGATCAAGGCCGCGCTGGATCCGAGTACGAACAACCTCGACAACGTCGTGTGGGTGACCAGTGCCTATCTGCTCGCCTACGCCGTGCCGCTGCTGATCACCGGCCGCCTCGGTGACCGGTTCGGTCCCAAGAACATCTACCTCATCGGCCTCACGCTGTTCACCCTCGCCTCGCTCGGGTGCGGGCTCTCCTCCAGTCTCGGCATGCTCGTCGCCATGCGCGCCGTGCAGGGCATCGGCGCCGCGCTCGTCACGCCGCAGACGATGGCCGTGATCACGCGCACCTTCCCGCCCGCGCAGCGCGGTGCCGCCATGGGGCTGTGGGGTGCGACCGCCGGTGTCGCGATGCTCGTCGGCCCTCTCGCCGGCGGACTGCTCGTGGACGGTCTCGGCTGGGAGTGGATCTTCTTCATCAACGTGCCGGTCGGCATCATCGGACTGGTCTTGGCCTGGATCCTGGTGCCGCAGCTCGAGACGCACCGCCACCGCTTCGACATGGTCGGCGTCTTCCTCTCCGCCCTGGCGCTGTTCCTCATCGTCTTCGGTCTTCAGGAGGGTGAGCACTTCGACTGGGCGCCATGGGTCTGGCTCATGATCGCCGCGGGTGTGCTGGTTCTCGCTGTGTTTATCTGGACCCAGGCGCGCACCCGCAGCGAGCCGCTCGTTCCGCTGGACCTGTTCCGCGAGCGCAACTTCTCCGCCGCGAACGTCGGAATCGCCGCCGTGGGCTTCGCGGTGACGGCCATGTCGCTGCCGTTCATGTTCGCGTTGCAGCTGGCGCGCGGACTCACGCCCACCGAAGCCGCGCTGCTGATGATCCCCATGGCCGTGCTCTCGGGAGTGCTCGCGCCCCTGGCCGGTCGCCTGCTCGACCGCGTGGATCCGCGCGTCATCCTCGTGCCCGGACTCATCCTCGTGGGCGGGTCGCTCGTGTTCAACGCCGTCCTGATCGCCGATCCGGCGACGCCGATCCTGATGTTCCTGCTCCCCTCCGCCCTGCAGGGAATCGGCAACGCCGGGATGTGGGGGCCGCTGGCCACCACGGCGACCCGCGGACTCCCGCCGCGGCAGGCCGGCGCGGGTGCGGGCATCTACAACACGACGCGCGTCGTCGGTTCGGTCATCGGGTCGGCCGCGATCGCGGCGGTCATGCAGGCCCGGCTCGAGGCGAACCTCCCGGGTGCGGCGGATGCCACCTCCGGTTTCGGCACCGGCACCCTTCCCGAGCCCGTGATCGCGGGGTTCTCCACCGCGATGGCGCAGGCCACGCTGCTTCCCGCGGGCATCGTCCTCGTGGGGCTCGTCGCCGTGCTCTTCATGCGGCGCCCGAAGGAGCTCGTGCGCCGCTGAGTGCAGGGCCGGACTCCTGCAGAAGCAAACCGCCGGGGGCTTCCGGGCCGCGGTGCAACGATTCTGCAGGAGTTCGGACCGGATGCGGGCGCCCACCGTAGACGGCGCGCTGCCAAGAATCAACGGGCTGTGCGACCGTGGCGGGCGCTTTCTACCGTGGACGGCATGAGCAGCCGCATCCGTCCCCTCCTCTTCGGTGGTGTCGTCCTCGCCGCTCTCGGTATCGCCGGGTGCACGGCGGGCGCCGTCGACAGCGATCCGACCACCTCCGTCACGCCACCCGCGTCGTCCGGCGAGCCGACGCCGGCTGGCGAGGCGTCCTCCGCGCCGGCGCCGCAGCGCACACCGGATGTCGACGATCCGAGCCAGATCGCGCTCTTCCTCCTCAATCCCGACCATCGGGAGGCCTACAACGAGTCCACGGCCGGACCGGGCGTGATCGAGGCCGGACAGGCTCTGCGCATCGATGGCTGGTGCGAAGGGGGACGCGTGTCGTACGAGCTGATGACGGCGGCTGTCGGCGATGAGAAGCGCTCGATCGCCGGTGGCACGTTCGTCTGCGGCGACGCGATCGTGTCGAACGAATGGGCTTCGGTCGATTACGTGGGGCCCGTTCAGCTCCAGCTCACGACCACCGACGACATCTCGACCGGATGGGTGCAGGCGCGCGTGCAGTGACCCTCACGCTCCGAACGTCGTCCTGAGGGCGATGCAGATGGCGAGGAGCCACATCGCCACAGCCAGGGTGGTGGCGAGCAGCGCCGGTGCGCGTTCGATGACGGCCATGAGCGCGATCAGCGCTGTCCGCCGTATGGCGCCGAGACGACTTCTGCGCATTGGTTCCCCATACCCATGAAGCATGTATACATGAGCATGTCATAATGCGGGGATGGGGGCAAGCAGTGATCGCACGTATACATGTGCATGCCAGTGTGCAGTGTGTCCGATGCTGGAACCATGTCCGATCCGCTGCCGCCGTGGGACGACTTCGCGCGCCGGCTGGGAGTCAATCTGCGCCAGGCGCGGGCCCGACGCGGCATCAGCCAGGAACGCGCCGCCCACGCGGCGGGTATCTCCGCCTTCACCTATCGGAAGCTGGAGCGCGGCGAGTCGAACCCGGGCACACCGGCCAACCCGCGACTTCGCACGCTCGTCGCGCTTGCAGAGGTGCTCGACACCCCCGTCGAACGGCTGCTCCCGCCGATGCCGGAGGGGATCGCGGAAGGCCGCTGATCGTGCTCGCGCGGCGGATGTCGCTGCCTCGTGCGTGAATGTCGTCGTGCCCGCTCGATGACTCTGGAGTGAAGCATGCCCGCGAGCCGGCCGTCCTGGCAGATGCACGAGTGTCCGACCTGGTGCGAGGGTGGGCACCGAGAGGACGATCACGTCGAAGATCGTCTGCACCGCGCCGTCGGTGAGGCGGTCGAGATCCTTCTCGGTCCGGATGCGACGACGACCGTCCAGCTGGAGTTCGCGGTGTGGCGCCGCGATGGTCAGGCCGACACCTGGTTCTACGTCGGGGCCGGGCCCGGGAGCGAGCTGCAAATCCCCCTCGCCGATGCTCCTCGGGTTCTGCGGAGCGCGCTGAGGCTGGCGGGGGTGGAGGATGCGGGTGTCGAGGAACGGCTGTTTGCTGCGCTGGCCCGCTACGCGGAGTCTCCCGGAAAGGCGATCCGGTAGGCCGGGACTCAGTCGGCGACGCGCGCCGCGATGTCGGTGCGGTACTGCCCGCCCGCCAGCTCGATCGCATCCAGCGCGCGGTAGGCGCGATCGCGGGCCGTCGCGAAGTCGTCGGCGACGGCCACCACGTTCAGCACGCGCCCGCCCGTCGCGACGAGTCCACCGTCCTGGTCCCGGGTGGCGGCGTGGGCGATGTGCACGCCCTCGACGGATGCGGCCGCATCCAGCCCCGCGAGCGTGCGGCCCGTGACGGGCGCCGTCGGATAGCCCTCGCTCGCGAGCACGACCGTCACCGCGGACGCGTCGGAGAACTCCGGCCGCGGTTCGTCCTCAAGCGTTCCGGATGCCGCCGACAGGAGAAGCTGCGAGAGCGGGGTGACCAGGCGCGGCAGCACGACCTGCGTCTCCGGGTCGCCGAAACGGGCGTTGAACTCGATGACCTTGACACCGGTGTCAGTGAGGATGAGGCCGGCATAGAGCAGCCCGATGAAGGGCGTGCCCTCGCGATCGAGTTCGCGGATGACGGGAAGGGCGACGGTCTCGGTCACGAGGTCGACGAACGAGCGCTCGTCGCCGAAGCGCTCGGCGAGCCAGGGGAGCGGGGAGTACGCACCCATGCCGCCCGTGTTGGGGCCGCTGTCACCGTCGCCCAGGCGCTTGAAGTCCTGCGCCGGGCTGAGCGGCCTCACGGTGTCGCCGTCGCTGAGGAAGAAGAGCGAGACCTCGGGGCCCGAGAGGAACTCCTCGATGAGTACGGCACCGCTCGGGAGGAACTCGGCCGCGTGGGCGAGCGCCGCGTCGCGGTCCTCGGTGACGATGACGCCCTTGCCGGCGGCGAGCCCGTCGGCCTTGACGACGTGCGGAGCGCCGAGGTCGTCGAGCGCTGCGCCCACCTCGTCGATGGTCTGCGCGCGCACCGCGCGGCCGGTGGGAACGCCCGCCGCATCCATGATCCGCTTCGCGAAGGTCTTGGAGCCCTCGAGCTGTGCGGCGGCACGGCCGGGTCCGAAGACCGGGATCCCGCGCTCGCGCAGCGCGTCCGCGACGCCGGCGACGAGGGGGGCCTCGGGGCCGATGACCACGAGATCGATCGCGTGGGCGTTGGCGTACTCCGTGACGGCGGCGGGGTCCTCGGGGTTCAGCACCGCGCCGCCGGGCACGTGGGCGATGGCGGCGTCCCGAGCGATTCCGGCGTTGCCCGGCGCTGCGAGGATCTCGTGGTGCGCCTGTTCGGAGGCGAGCGCGAGGATGATGGCGTGCTCGCGCGCGCCGGAGCCGAGAACGAGGATCTTCACCCGCCCCACCCTACCGAGAGCCGCTCGCGGGCGCCGGGGTAGCGTGGCGTCATGCCGCGCATCACCACCGACGCCGGCCGCGCTGCGCTCGCCGCGGTGTCGGCGGCCGAATCGCCCGCTCGCACCGATCTCGCCACCGCCGTGCGGTACCTCCTGCAGCTGCTCGCGGAGAAGGCGCCCGGTCACACGGTCGAGGTGCGTGTGCCGCCTTTCGGCGCGGTGCAGATCATCGAGGGACCGCGGCACACCCGCGGCACGCCGCCGAACGTCGTGGAGACCGACGCGCGCACGTGGATCGCCCTCGCGACGGGGCTCGAGTCGTGGTCGGATGCGGCGGCCGCCGGCCGCATCCGCGCCTCCGGCACCAGGTCGGACGTCTCCGACCTGCTTCCCCTGCGTCCGTAACGCCGCGGGGGCCAGCGCGACCATCCGCTAGGGTAGGCAAGGCTTACCTCACTCACCCGGAATGGTCCCGCCATGCTCCTTCGCTCTGCCGCGTCCGCGATCACCCTGGCCGTCGCTCTGCTCGCCGTGCCCACGACCGCGGTCGCGGCGGAGCGCGCGGATGAGGCGTGCGCGGTGACCGGCGGCTCGTTGACGTGGGGCTTCAAGGAGTCGTTCCGCTCCTACATCTCCGGCACGATCGCGAAGGGATCGTGGGAGCCCGTCGACGGCGCGTTCTACGCGACGCCGGTCTTCAGCTGGCCGGCGACCGGCGGGAGCGTCGACCCTGTCACGGGCGAGGGTTCGGTGTCCTTCGGCGGCGGCGTCCGCTTCACCGGACACAACGGACTTCTCGACACCACGATCGCCCAGCCGACCCTCGTCATGGACTCCGCGGGCGGGCACCTCCTGCTCGACGTCAGCGGCCTCTCGATGGACGACGCGCTGGCCGGGGCGACCGACCAGGTGCACTCGGCCACGCAGGTCGACTTCGTCACGCTGGATCTCGCAGCCGTCGCGCCCACGATGACCGCCACCGGGATGTCCGCGGCGGAGGTGCCGACCGCCATCACCGCGGACGGGTACGCGCAGTTCGGGAACTACGAGACCGGGACGGCGTTCGACCCGATCTCGTACGACCTAGCGCTCGAATGCGCCGATCCCGAGCCCTCGCCCGCCGTGTCGCCCGAGCCGTCGCAGACCGCCGGGGCGTCGGAGCTCGTCGCCGAGGCGCCGATACCCGCCTGGGGGTGGGGCATCGGTGCCACTGTCGCCGTCGCCGCTGCTGCCGCGACCGTGATCATCGCCGTGCTCCGGCGCCGCGCGCGCGGAGGAAGGTCGTGAGACGCCGGCTGCTGGTCGTCGCGGTGGCGACCGCCGTCGCGCTGCTGGCAGGTTGTGCGGCACACGGCCCGTCGGCGCCACCGACGAAGACCGGGTCGGCGGCCCAGCCGCGGCCCATCGCCGAGCTCGACGTGCTCGAGGATCCGCGCTCGTACGAAGGCCCGTCGACGGCCGTCCTGCCCGATGCGGCGATCGTCCCGGTCGTCGACGGCCCCGCGCAATCTCTGCCGACGACGGCGCTCTCCCATGATCTCGGCGGGGTGCGCGAGGTGACGGTCGCCGACACGTCCCGTGTCGTCGCGATGGATCTCGCCGGTTCGCTGGCGGCGACGGTGTGGGGACTCGGCTTCGGCGGCTCCCTCGTCGGACGTGACGTGTCGACCGTTTTTCCGGGCGTCGAGGACCTGCCCGTCATCACGACGGGCGGGCACACGGTCAGCTCCGAGGCGGTCATCGCGCTTCGCCCCACCCTCGTCATCACGGACGGCTCGATCGGGCCGAGGGACGTGGTCGAACAGCTGAGGGATGTGGGCATCCCCGTCGTCTTCGTCGAGAACGAGGCGTCCTTCGCCGGGGCGCAGCAGCTGGCCCGTGACGTCGCAGCCGTGTTCGGCGCGCCCGCGGCGGGGGAGGCCCTCGCCGCGCGCATCGGCGCCGAGGTGGAGCGCACGCGGGCCGACATCGCCGCCGTCGCGCCCGTGAGCGATGCGGATCGGCTGCGCATGGTGTTCCTCTACCTGCGGGGAACGGCCGGCGTGTACTACCTCTTCGGCGAGGAGTCCGGCGCGGATGAGATCATCCGCGCGCTGGGCGGCGTGGACGTGGCCGGAGAGCTCGGATGGGACGGGATGCGGCCCCTCACCGACGAGGCGATGGTCGCGGCGAATCCCGACCTCATCCTGGTCATGTCCGGCGGCATCGAATCCGTCGGAGGCGTCGACGGACTTCTCGCGTCGAAGCCGGCGATCGCCATCACGACCGCCGGGGCCCACCGCCGCTTCGTCGACATGGCAGATGGCCAGATCCTCTCGTTCGGTCCGCGCTCGGCCGAGGTGCTCGAGGCGCTGGCGCGCGCCGTATACGCGCCGACCGCGTCGTGAGCGCGCGGGCGCTGCGGACCCGTCGGACGCTGGTGGGCGGCGCGGCCGCCCTCCTCCTGGTCGTCGGGGTGCTCCTGTCGGCGGGCGTCGGGCAGCTGCCCATTCCCGCATCCGAGGTCGTCGGATCCCTGCTGCGCGCGATCGGAATCGCGAACCCTTGGGCGCCGGGCGATCCGCTCGTCGAGCAGACCCTGTGGCAGATCCGCTTCCCCCGCGTCGTCATGTCGCTCCTGGTGGGTGCGCTGCTGGCTGTGGCCGGGGCCGTGATGCAGTCGATCTTCGGGAACCCGCTCGCCGAGCCGGGCGTCGTCGGCGTCTCCTCGGGAGCCGCCGTCGGCGCGGCGGCATCCATCACACTCGGCCTTGCGGCCTTCGGCGGCTGGACGACCGCGGTGTTCGCCTTCCTGGGCGGCCTCGCCGCGACGGGCATCGTCTACGCGACCGCGCGGGCCCAAGGGCGCACCGAGTCGGTCACGCTGATCCTCACCGGCATCGCCGTGAACGCGTTCGCGGGCGCGGCCCTGGCCGTGTTCATGTTCGTCGGGGACACCGCCTCTCGTGAGCAGATCGTCTTCTGGCAGCTCGGGTCCATGAACGGCTCGCGGTGGGACGAGGTCGCCGTCGTCGCCGGCGTCGGCGCGCTCTCCGCCGTCGGCGCGTTGGCGCTGGCGCGGAGGTACGACCTACTGGCGCTCGGAGAGCGGACGGCGGCACACCTCGGCGTACGGGTGGAGCTGCTGCGGATCGTCTCCATCGTCCTGGTGGCTTCCATGACCGGTGTCGCGGTGGCGTTCGTGGGGATCATCGCATTCGTCGGGCTGGTCGTCCCTCACCTGGTACGGATGCTGCTGGGTCCCGCCAACCGTCCGCTGCTGGTCGCCTCGCTCCTCGGCGGTGCGGTGCTCCTCGTCTATGCCGACCTGCTGGCCCGCACGCTCGTGCCCGCGGCCGATCTGCCGATCGGCATCCTCACCTCGCTCATCGGAGGCCCGTTCTTCTACTGGCTCATCCGGCGCAGCCGCCGTCGCGGCGGAGGATGGGCATGAGCGCGTCGGCCATCCGTCTCGACGCGGTCGGTCTGCGCCTGGGCGGCGCCGAGATCCTGCGTGACATCAGCGTGGACATCGGGTTCGGCCGGGTCGTCGCGCTCGTGGGTCCCAACGGAGCGGGCAAGTCCAGTCTGATGGGGATCATGGCGGGGGACGTGCGTCCCGCCTCCGGCGAGGTGCTGCTGGGCGGGCGCCCCATCGGCGCTCTCCGACCTTCGGAGCTCGCGCGGATGCGGTCCGTGCTGCTGCAGGAGAACCGCGTCGCCTTCGCGTTCACCGCGCACGACGTTGTGGAGATGGGCCGCGCCCCCTGGCAGGGGGAGGGCTCCGGCGACGTCGCGATCGCCGAGGCCATGGCGGCCGCGGACGTCGCGCGTCTCGCCGAGCGGACCTACGCATCGCTCTCGGGGGGCGAGAAGGCTCGTGTCTCGCTCGCGCGGGTGCTCGCGCAGGAGACGCCCGTGGTGCTGCTCGACGAGCCGACGGCGGCGCTGGATCTCCGGCATCAGGAGGACGTCCTCCGGATCGCCCGCCGGCTCGCCGCCGCCGGTCGCGCGGTCGTGGTCGTGCTCCACGACCTCTCGCTGGCCGCCGCATACGCGGACGAGGTGGCGATGGTCGCCGACGGAGCGCTCGCCGCTTTCGGCATCCCTGCCGACGTGATCACGGCCGATCGTGTCGAGTCCGTGTACGCCACACCCGTCCGGATTCTCACCGACCCCGATACGGGCCGGCCGATCATCTTGCCGCGCCGGTCCGCGTAACGAGCGCATATCGAATTCCCAGATTCGAGTTTGGTAAGGCTAAGCTAACCCAAGATCGCAGATCGAACGACAGTCGCGATCATCGACCCGCCTTCCGCAAGGAGTTACCCGTGCACAGATCACCTCGAGCGTCGCTGCGGCGCCTGCTCGCGAGCGCGGTGGCGACCGCGCTCGTCGCCTCCGCCGCCGTCTTCGGCGCCGCCGTCCCCGCCCAGGCCGCCAGCTACACCCTTTCGGCGACGGCAGCCGTCGACCCCGCCGCCTCCGTCAGCGTCTCCGTCACGGGCGGCGGCTACGGCAGTGTCCCGCTCCTGCCCGGCCAGTCGCAGCGTTCGCTGTACATCGCGCTCATCCCCGCCGACACGGATCTCGGCAGCATCCAGCTCGGCGGCAGCATTCCCGCCGCAGCGGTCTACCCGGACGACTCCGGCGCCATCTCCGGCTCGCTCGAGCAGTCGGCCGCGACGTTGGACCGCACGAAGTCCTACGACGTGATCGCATGGCCGTCCCGTTCGAACCCCAGCGAGAGCAACCTCTACGCGCGCACCGGCGTAGCGATCGACTGGGCGGCGTTGTTCCCCGCGACGTCGACGACCACCACGCTCGCAGCCTCCCCGGCATCCGCCGTGGCCGGAACCGAGGTCGTGCTGACGGCGGCCGTCGCGCCCGCCGCGGCGGGATCGGTCGAGTTCTTCGACGGGGCCGCATCCCTCGGCACTGCGCCCGTGGATGCCGGGACGGCCGTCCTGCGCACCTCTTCGCTGAGCGTCGCCGACCACACCCTGAAGGCTGCCTTCACGCCCGCCGACACGTCGGCATACGCGGCGTCGACCTCGACCGCGACCACGGTGTCGATCACCGCGCCCCCGTCCGAGCCGGTGTTCACCCCGGTGCTCTCGGTGTTCCTCGCCGACGGGACCACGCCGTACACCGGACAGCCCGTGTACAGCGACGATGTCCTCGTGGTCCGCGGCTCCGGCTTCGACCCCGCGTCCAACGTCGGCGGGCGCGGGGTGCCGATCCCCAACACTCTCCCTCAGGGCACCTACGTCGTCTTCGGCTCGTTCCTCGACACCTGGCGCCCCTCTCAGGCGGCGCCCTCGTCGGCGCGCAAGGTGGTCTCTCAGCTGTGGGCTCTGACCGCCGACACCGTCTCGAAGGTGCCCGTCGCCTATCAGAGCGCAGTCCGCCAGCAGTGGACGGAGCTGGCGACCGATGGCACGTTCACGGCGAACCTCGTCGCGAAGGATGCGGCCAGCGCCCTCTCCGGTGGGCGCTGGGGTGTGTACACCTACGGTGCCGGCGGTGTCGTGAACGCGCAGCAGGAGCTGTCCGTTCCGGTCAACTACGTCGGCGATCGGGTTGAGCCCGAGCCCGAGCCGGAGGGCGATCCCGCCGTCACGGTGACGCCGAACACTCCACTGGACCCCTCAGCCGAGAATGTGCTCACGGTCAGCGGGACCGGCTTCGTCGGAGCCGGCGCGGCGAACGGCGCCTATGTCCTGTTCGGCGAGGCATCCGTCTGGAGCGGCGGGGCGCCGCTGCCGTCCGCGGGGTGGATCGCCCAGGCGTGGGTGCCGTCTTCGGTCATCGTCGACGGCGCGTTCTCGGTGCAGCTGACGGTGCCTGCAGGGGTCCTCGACCCGTCGAAGAGCTACCAGGTCGCGACCTCCGCGGCGCACGGCCTGTCGATCACGGACCGCTCGCTCGACACCTTCACGCCGGTCGCGGTCGCCGCACCCCTCGCCCCCTTCGTCGGCTTCCCGGTCGGCGCGAGCGCGCAGCAGGGCGGCGTCCTCACGATCACCGGAGGCGGCTTCCAGCCCGGTGACGCCGTGACCGCCGTCGCTCACTCAGAGCCGGTGACCATCGGCACGGTGCCGGCGAGCGGCAGCGGTACCGTCACGTTCAGTTGGAACGTCCCCGCGGACTTCCCGACGGGCGCGCACACGGTCGAGCTCAGCGTGGACGGCGCGGTCGTCGCATCCGCTCCCTTCTCCGTCACCGCCGCGGCCGTCGTTCCTGCCGTCGAGCAGGTCGCGGCGCCCGTGTGCGTCGCACGCGCCGTATCGGGCGCGAGCATCGACTGGGGGGTCAAGGCATCGTTCCGCTCCTACGTCACCGGCTCTGTCGCGAACGGGTCGATCGACGGTGGCTGGGGATCGGGTTCGGGCGCGTTCAACACCGAGGCCGACCGCGGGCGGGTGAGCTTCGGCGGATCCGTGCACTACACGGGGCACAGCGGCGCGCTCGACATGACGCTGTCCAACCCCCGCATCCAGATCAACAGCGCGAGCTCCGCATCGCTCATCCTGAACGTGCAGTCGAAGGGCTTCAACGGCTCGCCCGACACGAACGCCTCGGGCATCGTCTTCGCGACGCTGTCCCTGCCTCAGGCCCAGGAGACGGCGAACCGCGTGACGTTCTCCGGGGCGTCGGCGACGCTCACCTCGGCGGGCGCGCAGGCCTTCGCCGGCTTCTACGAGGCGGGCACGGCGCTGGACGCCGTCACCTTCTCGCTGCCGCTCGGCGCCGAGGTGCCGTGTGACGCCGCGACAGACAACGCGCTCGCGTCCACCGGCAACGCGGCTCCGACGGGCGCCCTGTGGCTCGGCATCGGCGTCATCGCCTTCGGCGGGATGCTGCTGATCGCCGTGCGACGCCGTCAGCGAGCCTGACAGACTCGACGCCCCGCGAACGGCTTCCGCGGGGCGTCGAAACCCGAAGCGCCGGTCCTGGGGGCCGGCGCTTCGGTGTGCCGCCGGGCACCGTCACTCGTGCAGGATGACCCGGGAGCGGTTGTGGCCCTGCTCGCCGGCCCGCGACCTCGAGACGGCGCGGAGCGGCCCGTCCGTGTGTGCAGCGGATGAGACAATGGACCCATGGCCCCCGAGCCGCAGGACCCCCAGACCCCCCGCACGGTCACCGATGAACACGTCGAGACCCTGCGGGTGCGTCGCGCGCCCAAGTACGGCGTCTTCCTCGTTCTGGGTGCAGCCGTGGGTGTGCTCGTCGCGATGATCCTGACCTTCGTGTTCCACGGCACCGAGGAGCCGAGCGCAGCGGGCGTGCAGTACACCCAGATGCAGGTGTTCGGCTTCCTCGCCCTCGTCTGCGCCGTCGTCGGCCTCACTGTCGGCGGAGTCATCGCCCTCCTCTTCGACCGGGCGATGGCGCGACGCGCCCGCGACGTCTCGGTCGAGGTGGCCCACGTCCGCCGCGACGAGGACTGAGCTCAGGCCAGTTCCGCGATGATCGGGTGGATCGCCGCGTCGAAGGCCACCACATCCCCGCGCAGCCCGTCGGTCACGGCGATCGTGAGGGAACCGATCCACCAGAGCCCGCGCTGGGCGAGCGGCAGCACCTGCACGTTCAGCTCGAACGAGTGCGCGCGCCTGCCCACCTCGCGCTCGTGCACGGCGATCGCGCTCGCGTACGCGCGGTAGGACGAGCCGCGCACGCGATCGGTGTGGACCGCGCTTGCGGACCGCGCGAAGGCGAGCGCCGCGCCCGCATGCGGGACGATCGCCGCGCGCAGCTCGTCGGCGCCGTCGGCGGGGAGCGCGAGCAGCGTGTCCATGCCCGCGACGAGCTCCAGCGGCACCTCGGAAGGGTGCGCGAGCGGCTCGACGGTCATCGCCCACAGTGCCCGCCACTGCCTCTCCAGCACCGCATCCGCCGGGGGCGCGTCGGTGGGAACGCCACGCAGCCCTGGCAGTTCCTCGGGGCTGCGGATGCCGAGCATCTGCCGTAGGTAGAGCGCGGCGAGCACGCTCGGCCCCGCGTCTTCGCGGACCACCCATTGCGGCCTCTCGGCGCTCGGCATGCCGACATTGTAGGGGCCGCCCGCCCCTCGCCGGGTGCGTTGCGCCCAGGCGCGCATCTCACCGGTATCCGTGCGACGACGTGTGCACGACCGATCGCACCTCGGTCGGCTCATGCGACTCGTGCGTACACGTGCGCCCCACCGATCGTGCAGATGTCGCACCGCTCTCCCGCGGCGGAGCGACGGTGCGTTCGTCCGGGTAGGCTGAGGGGGTGGCTCCCGATCCCTATGCCGCCGCGGGTGTAGACACCGCCGCGGGTGATCTGGCCGTCGAACTCATGAAGTCGGCCGTGCGTCGCACTCAGGGCCCCGAGGTCCTGGGTGGCGTCGGCGGATTCGCAGGGCTGTTCGACGCCTCCGCTCTTCTCGGCTACCGCCGGCCGCTGCTGGCCTCCAGCACCGACGGCGTGGGCACCAAGGTCGCCATCGCGCAGGCGATCGACAAGCACGACACGATCGGTCAGGATCTGGTCGGCATGGTCGTCGACGACATCGTCGTGGTCGGCGCCAAGCCGCTCTTCATGACGGACTACATCGCGTGCGGCAGGGTCGTCCCCGAGCGCATCGCCGCCATCGTGCGCGGCATCGCCGAGGGCTGCGAGGCCACCGGAACGGCGCTCGTGGGCGGCGAGACGGCCGAGCACCCCGGGCTCCTCGGGGTCGCGGACTACGACGTCGCGGGTGCCGCGACCGGCGTGGTCGAGGCCGACCGTGTGCTGGGCGCCGATCGCGTCCGCCCCGGCGACGCCGTGATCGCCCTGGCCTCGAGCGGACTCCACGCCAACGGCTACTCGCTCGTGCGTCACATCGTCGCTCGCGCGGGCGTGCAGTACGGCGACCACGCGGCGGACTTCGGCCGCACGTGGGGAGAGGCCCTCCTCGAGCCCACCCGGCTCTACACGACGCCGATCCTCGCGCTCATCGACGAGCTCGGCGCCGACGTGCACAGCCTCAGCCACGTGACCGGCGGCGGCATCGGTGCGAACCTCGCCCGCGTGCTCGCGCCCGGAAGCTGGGTCGAGGTCGACCGCTCCACGTGGTCGCCTGCTCCGGTGTTCCGCGTCCTCGCCGATCTCGGCGACCTGGAGCTCGAGGCCACCGAGGGCACGTGGAACCTGGGCATCGGATTCTTCGCGGTCATCTCCGCCGAGCGCGTGGATGCGGCCGCATCCGTCCTCGCCCGGTACGGCATCGATGCGTGGCAGGTCGGCGTCGTGGGCGAGGGAGCCCGGGCCGACGGTGAATGGATCGAAGGCGCCAAGGGCGTCGACGGCGGTGCCGTGCGCCTGGTGGGCGCTTACGGCGACAGCACGCGAGACGGAGCGAAGTAACACCTCATGTGCGGCATCGTCGGAATGGTCGGGCAGGGTCCGATCAATCAGGACATCTACGACTCCCTCCTTCTGCTGCAGCACCGCGGACAGGACTCCACCGGCATCGCGACCGCCGAGGGCACGGGCGTCTTCCACATCGCCAAGGCGAAGGGGCAGGTGCGCGAGGCGTTCCGCACCCGTGACATGCGCGCCCTCCTCGGTGAGATCGGGCTCGGTCACGTGCGCTACGCGACGAAGGGCACGGCATCCAACGAAGAAGAGGCGCAGCCCTTCTACGTCAACGCGCCCTACGGCATCGTCTTGGTGCACAACGGCAACCTGACGAACACGCGAGAGCTCACCGAGGAGCTGTTCCGCAAGGATCGCCGCCACCTCAACACGAGCTCCGACACCGAGCTGCTCGTCAACGTGCTCGCCGGTGAGCTGCAGGCCGAGATCCCGGGTCTCGAGCTGGACGCCGAGCAGGTCTTCCGCGCCGTCGCGCGGGTGCACGAGCGCGTCGAGGGCTCGTACGCCGCGATCGCCCTGATCGCCGGTCACGGTCTGCTGGCCTTCCGGGATCCGTTCGGCATCCGCCCGCTGATCCTCGGTCGCCGCTCCAACCCGGACGGTCACGACGAGTGGGTCGTGGCCTCCGAGTCGCTCGTGCTCGACAACGCCGGCTTCGAGGTCGTCCGCGACGTCGCCCCCGGCGAGGCGGTGTTCGTCGCGCTCGACGGCACACTGCACGCACGCCAGTGCGCGAGCGACACGACGCTCGCGCCGTGCTCGTTCGAGTACGTGTACCTCGCGCGTCCCGACTCGGTCATGAACGGCATCTCGGTGTACGAGACGCGACTGCGCATGGGTGACCGCCTCGCAGACACGATCGCGAAGTACACCCCGCAGGGCAAGATCGACGTGGTCATGCCGATCCCGGACTCGTCGCGTCCCGCGGCGATGCAGGTCGCCCGCAAGCTCGGCATCGAGTACCGCGAGGGCTTCTACAAGAATCGCTACGTGGGTCGGACGTTCATCATGCCCGGCCAGGCCGTGCGCAAGAAGAGCGTGCGTCAGAAGCTCAACGCCATGCCGAGCGAGTTCAAGGGCAAGAACGTGCTGCTGGTCGACGACTCGATCGTGCGCGGCACGACGAGCAAGGAGATCATCCAGATGGCGCGCGACGCGGGCGCCCTGTCGGTGACGTTCGCCTCGGCCGCGCCGCCCGTGCGGTTCCCGCACGTGTACGGCATCAACATGCCGTCGCGGCACGAGCTGGTCGCGCACGGCCGGACGATCCCCGAGATCGCCGAGGAACTCGGCGCCGACTACATGGTCTACCAGGAGATCGATGACCTGAAGGCGGCGATCCTCGAGGGCTCGGACATCACCGACCTCGACATGAGCTGCTTCGACGGCCGCTACGTCACCGGAACCGTCAGCGACGAGTACCTGGCCTGGGTCGAGGGCACGCAGACGTCCTGACATCACAGAGCAGCCGCACGGGCACCGATGCGGTGCGCCGTGCGGCCTGGCTGTGACGACGAGCGGGCGAGGTGCCGCTGCGTGGGCGCCGGTGGGTTACCGGGCGCCCTCGAGCGAGTCCTCGTCCTCGTCTTCGTCCTCGTACTGGTCGGCCCACTTGTCGACGTACTCGTTCTCGTCACTCGGGTGACCGAGTTCGCGCTCGAGCGCCGCGTAGTTCACCGACGGGCTGAATGACTTCAGCTCACGGGCGATCTTCGTGTGCTTCGCCTTCTGACGGCCACGCCCCATGCGAGACCCCCTCATATTCTGACGGCGAGGGCTGCAGCTGGCGCCCGTCGCATCCGCGTAGTCCGGTTTCTGAACCGGGAAGAGTAGCATCAACAATAACACGGCGGTTCGCGGGGTCTCTCCCGCGGCCGCCCGCGGAGGAGTCATGAGCGAAGAAGCTGTCGGGCCGGTCGTGCTGGGAGCGACCGCGGACCTTCCCGATCGAGTGTGGAACGAGGCCGCCCGCTACGCGCGGCTCTTCGGGCGTGATCTCATCGTCGCGTATGTGGATGTGACCCGGTTCGTCACCTATGCCGATCCCGACGGTGTCGAGCACAGCGCGCCCATCGACATCAACCTCGCGGCGGGGCAGGCGCAGGTGGACGCGGTGCGTGACCGAGCCGAGAAGCTCCTCGAGCCGGATGGGTGGACGCTGCGCTCGCTCGTCGGCGATCCCGCGATGGCGCTGAAGGATCTGGCCGATCAGGTGGACGCCGTGATGATCGTGGTCGGCACCCGCAGGCGCGGATTCGGTGAGACCCTGCGGGAGTTCTTCACCGGCTCCGTCGCCGCGCGCCTGGCGCACCGCCAGCACCGGCCGGTGCTCGTCGTCCCCCTCGAGGAGCCCCTGGCCGATGCCGACGACCCCTGGGTCGAATAGCTCCTAGCCGCGCAGTCCGCGGGTGAGCTCGCGCGCCGCCGCATCCATCGCCTCGATGAAGGCGTCGACCGCTGACGCGGAGAGCTGGCCGCCGCGGGCGACGTGCGTGCGCATGTCGGCGCGCACCTGCGTGCGGAACTCGGTGACCGCCGCCTCTGCGCGTCGCAGTTGTTCGCGTGCCGCACTGCGCTCGTCGTCCTCATGGGGGCGGGCGGGAGCATCCCGGTCCGCCTTGGACGCTGCGGCGAGATCGGCGCGCAGGCTCCGCATCGCCTCGCGCACACTGCCACGGACCTCCTGGGCGATGAGGCGCACGGAGTCGGCGAGGTCGGACTGGATGCCCTCGAGCTCGCCCGCACGGGCCGCGACCTCGGCGCGCCCCGCATCCGTGAGCGCGTAGACCGTCTTGCGACCGTCGACCGTCTTGGTGACCAGGCCCTCCTCCTCCAGCTTCGCGAGGCGGGGATAGATCGTGCCGGCGCTCGGCGTGTAGGTGCCGCCCGTGCGGTCGGCGAGTGCCTGCATGAGGTCGTAGCCGTGGCGCGGGGACTCGTCGAGGAGGCTCAGCAGATACAGGCGCAGGTCGCCGTGCGAGAACACCGGGGCCATCACTGCTCGTCCTCCGCGGCGGAGCGGCGCAGGACCGTGATGTCGCCCGAGACCGAGTTCGCCCGGACGTCGACGAAGCTGCCGCTGAGCTCGCCGATCGAGCCGGAGTAGTTCGTGGTGGGTCCGCTGCCTCGGCCGGACTGTGGCACCCCATCGATCTGCACGCGTCCGCTGACACTGCGCACCACGTAGTTGGCGGGCAGTCCCGCATCCAGACGGATGGTGGTGCTGCCGGCGACGGTGTTCAGCCCGATCTGGTGCACCGGTCCGATCGCGTCGATCATCATGCTGCCGGACACCGTGTCGACCGTCGCCTTCGTGATGCGGCCCGTCGCCGTCACGTCACCGGAGACGCTGTTCGCGTTCAGCGCGCCGTCGAGTCCTCGGCTCTGGACGTCGCCCGACACGGCGTTCACGGTGAGGTCGCCGCTCAGTCCGTCCACGATCACGTCGCCCGAAACCGTGTTGACGCGCGCATCCGCGGCGAGGCCGGAGACGAGAGCACTGGCGTTCACGACGCCGAGGGTGAGCGCGATGTCCGCGGGCACCGCGACGCTGATCTCGGCCTTGGGGCCTCCGGAACCGAAGTTGCGGAACACCTCGAGGAAGTTGTCCCAGCGCAGCTGCGGGTGGTCGATCTCGATGCGGCCGTCTTCGGCGGAGATGCGCAGATCCTTGGTCGTCACTGCGTGCACTTCGATGCGCACCCCGGGTTCGTCGTGGGCGACGATGTCGATCTCACCGCCGACCAGACCCACCTTCAGGTGCGTGATGTCGTCCAGGTCGATCACGCGGGTCTCGCCGGGGTGGATGAGCCACTTTTCCGGTGCCATGTCGGTTCTCCTCGTCTATCGAGATATATCGCGTTGCGAAGATAACACGATATATCTCGATCCGGAAGACCCGAACTCCTGCAGATCTGCTGATTCGGCCTCTCGGCGTCGCCCGCGCAGCGAGTCTGCAGGAGTTCGGGCGGCGGGCGGCGGAGCCGGGGCGAGCGGCGGCCGGGGGAGGGAGGTATCGGGGCGGCGGGTGGAGGCGCGGATGTGACTCAGGCTCAGGCGGGCTTGGTGGCGCGGATCGTGTAGGTGAGCGGCATGACGCCGGCGAACCGGCCGGTCAGCACCCACTCGCCGTCGGTGGCCCGATGCGTCATCCGACCGGGCAGCGCCTCCCACGGCACGCTGTCGTGTTCGACGAGCGCGTCGATGCGCAGGCCCGCATCCAGCAGGGCGGTCACGATCTCGCCCAGGGCGTGGTTCCACTCGTACGTCTTGGTCGCCGTCAATGGACGCGTGGTCGGCACGTAGGTGGAGTCATCGTCCCACTCGAGCGGCTCGGCGGGCTCGAAGTAGGAGAAGCGGAGGTGGATGTCGTCCTCGAGCGTCTCGTTGACCGACCACAGGATGGGGTGGCCCTCGCGAATGAACAACGACCCGCCGGGCGCGAGCAGCGCCGCGACGACCCGCGCCCACTCGTCGACCCGCGGCAGCCAGCACAACGCGCCGATGCCGGTGTAGACGAGGTCGAAGGATGCGGGCTGCAGCACCGATGCCGCATCCCGCACATCGGAGCGTACGAAGTCGACGTCGTCGCCGGACTCGGCGACGAGCCGTCGGGCCTCGGCGATCGCCGTCTCGGAGAAATCCAGCCCGGTGACGTGCGCGCCGAGCCTGGCGAGGGAGAGCGTGTCAGTACCGATGTGGCACTGCAGGTGCACCGCGCGCTTGCCGCGGATGTCGCCGAGCAGAGGCAGGTCGAAGCGGACGACGTCGGAGAGCGCCTCGTGGTCGTCGACGAAGCGCTCGATCCCGTACCCCGACCCGTCACGGGCGGCGTGGAGCTCGGCGCGCTCGTCCCAGTTGGCGCGATTCGCCTCGACGAACGGGGTGGGATCGATGTGCTCGCGCGCGGAGACCATGCGCTCACGCTACCCGCGGACGGCCGCGCGCGAAAAAGGGGCACCCGTCGGCGACGGATGCCCCTTCTTCGAGGTGTCAGACCTTGCTGCCGCCTCGAATGACTCGGAGCAGGAATGCGATCAGCGCGATGACGCCGACAATGAGGGCCACCCACAGCAGCCAGTTCAGCGCTGTGTTGAGGCCTCCGACGATCGCCAGCACGATGGCGACGACGATGATGATGAGCAGTGCGATGTTCATCTGGATTCTCCTCGTTCTCGCCGGGACGCCGCGCGACCCGGATGCCTCGTGGGCACATCCCAACATTCCCACTGCGCACTCACAGCGTCAGAGGGGTTGACGCTCGAAAGCGCCCGGTGCTACTCGCGTAGGCGCGCGTCCTCTCACATGTCAAGCCCGCTGATGTACGGATGCGGCGCGCTCTAGCGTCGGGGAAACGCCTCGTGGACGCGGGGCGGGAGAGGCCGACATGCCGGGTGGACGCGGGGCGAACAGCCTGAAGGATCCGAAGCTGTACGAGGAGTTGCGCGACGAGGGCGCCTCGAAGGAGAAGGCCGCGCGCATCTCCAACGCGGCGGCGCGCGACGGGCGTTCGGCCGTCGGCAGGCGCGGTGGGCGCTCCGGCGACTACGAGGACTGGACGGTCCCCGAACTGCGCAAGCGCGCGAAAGAACTCGGTCTCACCGGATACTCCGGCAAGCGCAAGGCGGAGCTGATCTCGGCTCTGCGCAACCACTGACGTGGCGCGACTGGCCCGGGTCGATCCCGGATCGGACGCGGGGATCTCCCGCACGCGCAGCGGCACGGGGTTCAGCTACACGCGGCCCGACGGCACGAAGGTCACGACGGCGGAGCGTGCTCGCATCGAGGCCCTCGTCATCCCGCCGGCGTGGCAGGACGTGTGGATCTGTGCGAAGGACAACGGTCACATCCAGGCGGTCGGCACCGACGACGCCGGTCGACGGCAGTACCTGTACCACGCCGACTGGTCGGTCAAGCGGGACAAGGGCAAGTACGCGCGTGCCCTCGCCCTCGCGGAGTCGCTGCCGCGCGCCCGCGGCCGGGTGACGGCGGCGCTGCGGCGAGCGGACGACTCGCGCGAGGCCGTGCTCGCCGCCGCGTTCCGGATGCTGGATGCGGGAGCCATCCGGATCGGCTCCACGAAGTACCTGCGCCGCGGCGGCGGGCGGGGCCTCACGACCCTGCAGCGGCGCGACGTCCGCGTCGAGGCCGGGGTGATCGAACTCGACTTCCCCGCGAAGAGCGGGGTGCGCGCCCGCATCCGCATCGAGGACGAGGACCTGGCCGTCGTCCTCGAGCAGCTGACGGCGGGGCGCCCGCGTTCGCCGCTGCTCGCCTACCGGCGCGGTCGACGGCGGGTGGCTCTCACGCCCGGCGAGGTGAACGCCTACATCCGTGTGCTCACCGGAGGTGACTTCACCGCGAAGGACTTCCGCACGCTGCGGGGCACGGTCACCGCGGCGGAGAGCCTGGCGCGTCTCGGGCACGTGGAGTCGAAGAAGGCGCGCAAACTGGCGGAACGCGACGCCGTGAAGGCGACCGCCGCGGTGCTGTGCAACACGCCGTCCGTCGCGCGCAGCAGCTACATCGATCCGCGCGTGTGGCGGGCCTATGCCAAGGGGCGCCTGCTGGAGTCGGGCGTCTCGCCCGAGACCGCGATCCGGCGTCTCGTCGAAGGCTGAACTCCGGCGACGGCTGACGAGCCGCGCGTAGATGGATGTCGGAAGGAGACGTCCGCGGCGGGAGTAGCGTTGCCCCGTGGCAGCAGGCTTCTCGTGGCGGCATCTCGGGCTGATCGTCCTCGGCGGCGCGATCGGCACCGCCGCACGAGCCGGGCTCCTGCTCATCGACGCCCCGGCGTGGCATCCGATCGCGGTGCCCGTGATCAACGTCACGGGTGCGTTCGCGCTGGGGCTGTTGACGGCGGTGCTCACCCGCCGCGCCGAGACCGCGCGCTCGAGAGATCTGCGTCAGCTGCTCGGAACCGGCGTGCTCGGCGGCTACACGACCTACAGCACGTTCGCGGTTCAGGCCGTCGACGGGGCGGCCGTGGCCCTCACGCTCGCCACGGCGGCCGTGGGGCTCGCCGCCGCCTGGGCGGGCCTCGCCCTCGGGCGGAGGGGGGCCGCGTGACGCCGCTCGTCTTCCTCATCGTCGTCGTCGCCGGCGGCGTCGGGGCGGGCGCGCGCTACGTCGTCGACCTCGCCGTCACGACCCTCGTGGGCGCTCGCTTCCCGTGGGGCACGCTCGTCATCAACGTGACCGGATCGTTCGCGCTCGGCCTGCTGACCGGTGCGGTCTCGGATGCGGCTCTGCTCGCCGTGGCCGGCACGGGACTCCTGGGCGGTTTCACGACCTTCAGCTCGGTGGCCGCGGTCAGCGCCGTCATGGCGACCGAGCGGCGCGGATGGGCGGCCGCGACCAACACGGTCGGAACGCTCGTCCTGGCGCTCGCCGCCGCCGCGGTCGGTCTCGCGGTCGGCGGGCTCGTCACCCGGTAGCGGGATATGCCCGGCGACGGCCCGAGAACGCGTGAGATACTGAGCCCGATACAACCCTGTATCGTGCCTCCTCGCCGCTGCACCTTCTCGAGTCGGCCGTCCTGAAAGCGCTCCCGTGTCACATCTGGCAGTCCTCAGCCTGAAGAACCGCGCCCTCATCGCGCTCATCACGATCGTCGCGGCGATCTTCGGCTCGCTCGCGCTCACGAGCCTCAAGCAGGAGCTCATCCCGTCGGTGGAGTTCCCGCAGCTGTCGATCCTGTCGACCTATCCCGGCGCTTCGCCCGAGGTCGTCTCCAACGACGTCTCGACACCGATCGAGACGGCGATCCAGGGCGTGCCCGGCCTCGAGTCGACGACGGCGACGAGCACCACGAACGCCTCGATCGTGCGCGCCTCGTTCACGTACGGCACCAATCTCGCCACCGCAGAGCAGAAGATCAGCCTCGCGATCGGCCGCATCAAGGACCAGCTGCCGACAGGTGTCGAGCCCAACGTCATCTCCGTCTCGATCGATGACCTGCCCGTCATCCAGCTCGCAGTCACGGGCTACAGCGACGCGCAGGCGATCCAGGACAAGCTCGAGTCCGCCGTCATCCCCGAGATCCAGGATCTCGCCGGCGTCAACGCCGCGCAGATCGTCGGCGGCATCGGCAAGCGTGTGGTCATCACCCCGGATGCGGCGCAGCTGGCCGCATCCGGCTTCACGCAGCAGGCGATCACGGACGCACTCGACAAGAACGGCGTTCTCTTCCCGGGCGGTGCGATCACCGAGGGCGATCAGACGCTGACCGTGCAGACCGGCGCCAAGATCACGTCGGTCGACGAGCTCGCGGCGCTCCCTCTCGTGCCCACGGATGCGGCGCAGTTCGGCGCGGGCACCGTGACGATCGGCCAGGTCGCGACGGTCGCCGAGGCGGCCGACCCCGTCACCTCGCTCTCGCGGGTCAACGGGGAGCCGGCTCTGACGATCGCCGTCACCAAGCTCCCGGCGGCGAACACGGTCGACGTCTCCCGCGCGGTCACCGACGCACTGCCGCGCCTCAGCGACGCGCTCGGCGGTGACGCCCAGTTCTCCGTGGTCTTCGACCAGGCGCCCTACATCGAGCAGTCGATCGAGGCGCTGGCGCAGGAGGGGCTGCTCGGGCTCGTCTTCGCCGTTCTCGTCATCCTGATCTTCCTGCTGTCGGTGCGCGCGACGATCGTCACCGCGATCTCGATCCCGACCAGCGTGCTGATCACCTTCATCGGCATCCAGGCGTTCGGCTACTCGCTCAACATCCTGACCCTCGGTGCTCTGACCATCGCGATCGGCCGCGTCGTCGACGACTCGATCGTCGTGATCGAGAACATCCGCCGCCACTACGTCGGCGACGCCGACAAACGCGCCTCGATCCTGCTCGCCGTGCGCGAGGTGGCGGCGGCGGTGACCGCATCCACGATCACGACCGTCGCGGTGTTCCTGCCGATCGCCTTCGTCGGAGACCTGACGGGCGAGCTCTTCCGTCCCTTCGCGTTGACGGTTACCCTCGCGATGGTCGCATCGCTGTTCGTGTCGCTCACGATCGTGCCCGTGCTCGCGTACTGGTTCCTGAAGCCCGGTAAGCCGGTGCAGGGACCCGACGGCGAGAGCATCGACCCGGAGGATCCCTCCGCGCCGCCCTCGCGCCTGCAGAAGGCGTACCTGCCGGTGCTCTCCTGGACGCTCAAGCACTCGTGGGTGACGCTCGGACTCGCCCTGCTCGTCCTGGTCGGCACCGGCGCGCTCGCCCCGCTGATGAAGACGAACTTCCTCGGCGACTCCGGTCAGAACACGCTGACCATCACGCAGACGCTGGGTCCGGCCGCCAGCCTCGACGCGGAGGACGCCGCGGCGTCCCGCGTGGAGGAGACCCTCAAGGGCGTCGACGGCATCGAGACCGTGCAGGTCTCGATCGGCTCGAGCGGCTCCGCCGTGCGCGATGCGTTCTCCGGCGGCAGCGGTGGCATCACCTACTCGATCACGACGGATGCGGGAGCCGACCAGCTCGCCCTCCGCGACCGCGTGCAGTCCGCCCTGGCCGATCTCGACGACGTGGGCACCATCGCGCTCGCCTCCTCCGGCGGCGGCTTCGGCTCGAGCGACATCGAGATCGATGTGACCGCGCCGGACCAGCAGACGCTGCAGGAGGCGACGG
The DNA here is from genome assembly GCF_021398715.1 of Microbacterium binotii. NCBI lineage: Bacteria > Bacillati > Actinomycetota > Actinomycetes > Micrococcales > Microbacteriaceae > Microbacterium > Microbacterium binotii. The sequence continues at coordinate 220,668 of NZ_CP090347.1, forward strand.
ATGCGGTGCAGTCGGGCCTCGAGGGCAAGGACGGCATCTCGCAGGTCACGAGCAACCTCTCCGCATCGTTGCCCTACATCGCCGTGACGGTGGACCGGGATGCGGCCGCTGCCCGCGGCCTCTCTGAGGTCGCCGTCGGCGGGCTCGTCTCCGGCACCATGCAGCCTCGCCAGGTCGGCTCGGTCGAGATCGACGGCACCTCGCTGACGGTGTACCTCGCCGCATCCCAGGTCCCGGTCACGATCGATGATCTGCGAGCACTCACCATCCCGAGCGTCGGCGGCGTGGTGCGGCTCGACGAGATCGCGACGGTCGAGCAGAGCCAGGGGCCCACCTCGATCACGACCGAGCGCGGTCAGCGCACGGCCACGGTCACCGTCACCCCGTCGGGCGACGACCTGACCTCGGCGAACGCGACCGTCAACAAGGCGCTCGCCGACGTGTCGCTGCCGACGGGGGCCGACGCCTCGCTCGGCGGTGTCGTGACCCAGCAGAGCGACGCGTTCACGCAGCTGGGCCTCGCGATGCTCGCGGCCATCCTGATCGTCTACATCGTCATGGTCGCGACCTTCAAGTCACTGCGTCAGCCGCTGCTGCTGCTGGTTTCCGTGCCGTTCGCGGCGACCGGCGCCATCCTGTTGCAGATCGCGACGGGTGTGCCGCTGGGAGTGGCCTCGCTGATCGGTGTGCTGATGCTCATCGGCATCGTGGTGACGAACGCGATCGTGCTCGTCGACCTGGTCAACCAGTACCGCGAGAAGGGGCTGAACGCCCACGACGCGACGGTCGCGGGCGGCTCACGCAGACTCCGTCCCATCCTGATGACGGCGGCGGCGACGATCTTCGCGCTCACGCCGATGGCGTTGGGGATCACGGGCCACGGCGGCTTCATCTCGCAGCCGTTGGCCATCGTGGTCATCGGCGGATTGGTCTCGTCGACGGTGCTGACACTGCTCGTGCTGCCGACGCTCTACAACCTCGTCGAGGGTGCGAAAGAGCGCCGGCGTTCGCGGCGCGCCGGCGACGAATCGGCATCCGGCTCGCCCGGGACCGCCGGGGAACCCGATGCTCCGACGACCCGGCGGGCGCTGCGAGGGTCGTGACCTCGAGGGCGACCGACGATTCGTCATCGGACACCGTGGCGCGGGTGACGAGCGTCGGCTCCGTCGACGCCGACGCGGGCACCGCCGGCTCGGCCTGAGCCGCGGGTGAGGCGCACGCGGCCAGAGCACTGAGGAACACGCCCGACCAGCCGAACATCGCGCTGAAGGCGATGACCTCGAACAGGGCGAGGTTGATCGTGCCCGCGACGAAGACCCAGGCTCCGGCGAACAGGCCGACGAACACGAATCCCGTCGTGAGCACCAGTCGCTTCGGGAAACGGTGCATCATGAACGGGCTCGTCAGGAGGAGTCCCGCGAAGCCGAGGACCATCGCGGCGGCGACCCGATCGTGGACGAATCCGTTGGTCGTCAGCGGCACGCATCCCACCAGGGCGAGGTTGGCGCCGACGACGGAGAAGAGGATGCGGGCGGTCGTCGCCGTGCCGCGGCGCACACGCGTCCCCTCCAGCGGACGGAGCTGACGCGCGGCGGCGCGTGCGAACAGCAGCACGGTGGAGCCGCCGAGGATGAGCGTGCCGTTGAAGAACATCGCCGACGCGTCGCCGTACGTGCCGAGCTCGCTGAAATGCAGCCGCCACCACTGCGGATTCGTCGTCGTCGCGATGGAGATCCCGAGCCCGGTGAGCAGGATCGTCAGCGCCAGCACGGCGAGAGGCAGTGCGTCCGCCCGCAGGAGCCCGGCCACCGCCCGGTGCAGCCGCACGCGCGGTGGCGTGGGGTCTGCCCCGCTGAGGCTCGAAGCAGGAAACGACGCGAATACGGTACGCAGCATGCGGGTACCCTCCACCCAGACGGACACCGATCCAGCCGGTGGAAACGTGGAGCCCCTTGCACGCACCGGCTGGCGAGCAGCTCAGCCGGTCGGCGTCGCCGCAGCGGCCGAAACCGCTGGGGTCAACGATATCCGTCGGAGGTTACCGACAACCCCGATGCGTGTTACCGGCGGACGCGGAACGGAGCGTTCGTCTGTGCCGACCGAGCATCCGTTCGTCGAGCGAGCATCCGATCGTGTGCTCACTCGACGAACGAATGCTCACTCGCGGGGCTCAGTCAGGCGTTTCAGGGGCGTGTGAGGGAGATGCCCCACTCGAGTTCCCACGTCTCACCGGGCTCGAGCCAACGCAGATCGCGGCCCGAGTTCAGAGCGTCGGCCGGGGCGGTCATCGGCTCGATCGCGACAGCGACCTCCTGGCCCGGGTAGCGGTCGGTCGTGAAGACCTGCAGGTACTCGAACCCGGCGCCGGCCCAGAGCTCGAGGCGGCGGCCGTCCGGGGCGTGGAGCACGCCGCGAACGCGGCCGTCCGCACCACGGCGGAGCGTCGAGTAGGCGGTGTCGAGCGTGAGGTCTCCGACCCGGCGCGGGGTGCGCAGGTCGCGCGCCGCGTCCACGGGCTCCTCCGCGATCGGCAGGTTGCGCTCGTCGAGGCGGAACCACGTCGCCGCGTCCACCTCGAGGCGCAGCTCTGCGGTGGGCACGTCTGCGATGCAGAGGTACGGATGCGTGCCGAGCGCGACAGGTGCCGCATCCGCTCCGACATTCGTGATCTGGTGCAGGACGTCCAGGCCGTCGTCGGTCAGGGCGTAGGTGACGCGGGTGGCGAGATGGAAGGGGTAGCCGGTCTGGGGGAAGACATCGGCCTCGAGCGTCACGGCGTCGGTCTCGGCGCCTACGACCCGGTACGGGGCGAAGCGCAGGAGCCCGTGCGAGGCGTTGCCGAGCTTGGGCTCGGTGAGCGCGAGCTGGTAGTCGGTGCCGCGCTGCGACCAGCGCCCGTCGCGCACCCTGTTGGGCCAGGGCACGAGGACGACCCCGGATGCGGCGGGCGTCGGTGCGGTGTCGGGATAGTGCGGAACGAGGTCGACCCCATCGATCCGCAACGCCCGCAGGGAGGCCCCGACCTCGGTGATCTCGGCCGATCCGTTCGACGACGACAGGCGGTGACGGACTCCGGTCGGATCGGCGCTCATCCTCCCAGCGTAGTCACGTGAGGCACTTTCCCAGCCGTGTGGGTTACTCTGGAATGTCGGCTCTGGACACCGCGTGGTGCGCGGATGGGTTTGTGAGTCCATGGGGCCGATGGTGAGCGCCGCTCGGCGCACATGACCATCATCGAAAATGGCCCCGGCCGACGGTAGTCCGGGTATGCCCGCGTTCTGAGCGGGTGCTGTTCTCGTGCGAAGAGAACCCAGGAAGAATCACCCATGCCCAAGAACAAGAAGCCCGCCGGCGGACGTCCGGCCAAGAACTTCGAGCCCCGCTACGGCACGAAGACCTCGTTCCAGGACCGCAAGCGTCGTCCGGGCGAGTCCTCGGCCGGCTCGACCGGCTCCAAGAGCCCCAACCACCGCGGCTACCGTGAGGATGCCGCTGAGTCGGCCCCCAAGCGCCGGTGGACCGCCGCTGAACGCGCCGGTCGCGACGAGGCCCGCGGCATCCGCGAGGGTCGCCCCGCCCGGTCGTTCGACGACCGCCCCGCCCGTCGTGACGGCGAGCGCCCCGCGCGTTCGTTCGACGATCGTCCCCGTCGTTCGTTCGATGACCGCCCGGCGCGCTCCTTCGACGACCGTCCGCGTCGTTCCTTCGATGACCGCCCGGCTCGTCGTGACGGCGAGCGCCCCGCGCGTTCGTTCGATGACCGTCCGCGTCGTTCGTTCGATGACCGTCCGGCGCGCTCCTTCGATGACCGTCCGGCTCGCCGTGACGGTGACCGTCCGGCGCGTTCGTTCGACGACCGCCCCCGTCGTTCGTTCGATGACCGTCCGGCTCGCCGTGAGGGCGAGCGCCCCGCGCGTTCGTTCGACGACCGTCCGCGTCGTTCCTTCGACGACCGTCCGGCGCGTTCGTTCGACGACCGTCCCCGTCGTTCGTTCGATGACCGTCCGGCTCGCCGTGAGGGCGAGCGCCCCGCGCGTTCGTTCGATGACCGTCCGGCCCGTCGTGACGGTGACCGTCCGGCGCGTTCGTTCGACGACCGTCCCCGTCGTTCGTTCGATGACCGTCCGCGTCGCTCCTTCGACGACCGCCCCGCGCGCCGCGAGGGCGGCAGCCGTTCGGACTGGAATGCGACGGCCGCCAAGGCGCACGACCAGCACGTCGACGTCGTGCACGAGCGTCTCGAGGCCGAAGCCGTCCAGGCCGAGACCATCGAGGGGCAGGGCTTCGGTGAGCTCGGTCTCGGTCAGAACATCGTGAAGGTGCTCGCCGAGCTCGGCGCCCCCAGCCCGTTCCCGATCCAGTCCGCGACGATCCCCCCGATCCTCGAGGGGCGCGACGTGCTCGCCCGTGGCCGTACCGGCTCCGGCAAGACCATCGCCTTCGGCGCGCCGCTGGTCGAGCGCATCCTGCGCGCGCAGGCGGGCACCCGTCGCGAGTTCGGCCGCCGACCCAAGGCGCTCATCCTCGCGCCCACGCGTGAGCTCGCCCTGCAGATCGACCGCACCGTGCAGCCGATCGCCCGCAGCGTCGGCCTGTTCACCACGCAGATCTACGGCGGCGTGCCCCAGGCGCGCCAGGTCGGTGCGCTCAAGAAGGGCATCGACATCATCATCGGTACCCCCGGTCGCATCGAGGACCTCATCAACCAGGGCAAGCTCGATCTGTCCGAGGTGCAGGTCTCGGTGCTGGACGAGGCCGACCACATGGCGGAGCTCGGATTCGCCGAGCCCGTGCAGCGCATCCTGCGTCTGACGGGCGAGGGCAGCCAGAAGCTGCTGTTCTCCGCCACGCTCGACCGCGAGGTCGCGGCCCTCGTCGACGAGTTCCTCGTCGACCCTGCCGTCTACGAGGTCGCGGGTGAGACGCAGGAGACCGGAACGATCGACCACCGCGTCTTCGTCGTCGACCACCGCGACAAGGCCGAGCTGCTCGCATCCCTCGTGGACCGCGACGGCAAGACGCTCGTCTTCTCGCGCACCCGCGCGTTCGCCGAGATGCTCGTCGAGAACTTCGAGGATGCCGGCATCTCCGCCGTCGCCCTGCACGGAGACCTCAACCAGGCCAAGCGCACGCGCAACCTGCAGCGCCTGACCGACGGCAAGGTCAACGTGCTGGTCGCCACCGACGTGGCGGCGCGCGGCATCCACGTCGACGACATCGACCTGGTCATCCAGGCCGACGCTCCTGATGAGTACAAGACGTACCTGCACCGCTCGGGCCGCACCGGCCGCGCCGGCCGCAGCGGTACCGTCGTCACCCTGGTGCCGCGTCAGCGCCGCCGTCGCATGACGGAGCTGCTCTCGCGCGCCGAGATCGACGCGCCGTTCGAAGAGGTGCGCCCCGGCGATGACGTCGTCGAGGAGGTCGCCGGGCGCCAGCTCGCCGACGTCGCCTCCGCCTGACGCCGAGTCGCGCAACGCCCCCTCGCCCCGTGCGAGGGGGCGTTGCCGCGTCTGGGGCTCAGAACAGCCGCGCCGGCTGCGGCGCCGGACCGGTGGTGCGCACGGATGCGGCGGCCGGCGCCGCACGCGCGCCCGGGGCGACAGGACGCGCACGCACCGGCTCCTCCTCGTCGCGGCCGTCGAGCCCGTGCACCCGCAGCAGCGGTCGCACGCGCCGCGCGAGCCACTGGCGGTACGCCTTCGGGGCGCTCACCGACGCGCCCGGATACAGGCCCAGGTAGCTCGAGACGAGCTCCGGATGCTCACGTCGCAACCACGCCATGAACCAGGGCTTCACGCCGGGGCGCAGGTGCAGAGCGCCGTAGACGACGCGGATCGCCCCCGCCGCTCTGATCCGCCGCAGTGCGTCGTCGAGTGCCGCGATCGAGTCGGTCAGGTGCGGCATCACGGGCATGAGGAAGACCGTGACGCGAAAGCCCGCATCCGTCGCCGCGCGCACGGTATCGAGGCGGGCTTGTGCCGTCGGCGTGCCCGGTTCGACCGAACGCTGCAGATCGTCGTCGAAGAGGGCGATCGACATCGCGATGGACACCGGGACCTGCTCGTGCGCCCGCTGCAGCACCGGCAGGTCGCGGCGCAGCAGCGTCCCCTTCGTCAGCAGGGAGAAGGGGGTTCCGGATGCGGCCAGCGCGTCGATGATGCCGGGCATGAGTCGGTAGCGCCCCTCTGCACGCTGGTACGGGTCGGTGTTGGTGCCGAGGGCGACGTGCTCACGACCCCACGAGCTGCGGGCGAGCTCTCGCTCGAGCACCTCGGCGATGTTGACCTTCACCACGACCTGGGTGTCGAAGTCCCGACCCGCATCGAGGTCGAGGTACGTGTGCGTGCCGCGGGCGAAGCAGTACGTGCAGGCATGGCTGCACCCGCGGTACGGGTTGATGGTCCAGTCGAAGGGCATCGCCGACGAGCCGGGAACGTGATTCAGCGCAGAGCGTGCCGCGACCTCGTGGAAGGTCATGCCGGCGAACTCCGGCGTCGTCACCGAGCGCACGAGCCCCTCAAGCCGCTCCATCCCGGGCAGCGCCGACGCATCCTCCTCGCCGACCTTCTGACCGTTCCACCGCATGACGAAAGTGGAACAAAGATTCGAGTGGATGTCAACTCTTCGTGAAAAAGATTCGCACGGGAGTCTGATCCGACTCGCCGGCTGTGCAGGCGGGAGGCACAATAGAGCGTGATCTCCACCGCGTCACCCGAGACGCTGACGTCGCGCCGCGCTGCGCGCGTCGCGTCCGGGCGCCTCCGCCGCCGTCGCGTCGCGGTCGCGTGCGCGGCGGTGGCCGGCGTCGTCGTGGCGGCCCTCTGGGTCAGCGCTCTCCTCGGGGGCGCGCCGGTGGCCGCTCCCGGCGCGCAGGCGGGGCCGCCGGTCGCGCAGAGCATTCCCGCGCCGGTCTTCACCCGGGCACCTGCTGCCGCATCCATCTGCGACGACCCGGCCGTCGCCGCGGCGGTCGCGGCCGGCGACGACGAGGCCGTGATCGTTGCCGCCGGTGGGGGGATGTCCTTTCGTGAGGCCGTCGTTTCCGGAACCGCGCCCTGTATCTCGCTGTCGGACCCTTCCCGCCGCTGGGTCGTCGTCAACAAACAGCGGCCCCTGAACCCGCTCGATTACGAGCCGCAGGGCATCGTGCAGGTGCAGGGTCTGAAGACGTTCAACGCCGGGGTGCTCCGCCAGGACGCCGCCGCAGCGCTGCAGCAGATGGCGGAGGCCGTCGAGACGGCCGGTGTCGGTTCGCTCGGGCAGCTCAGCGGCTACCGCTCCTACGACACCCAGGTGACGACGTATCAGGAGAACGTCGCGCGCGGCGGGCAGGCCGAGGCGGAGGTCTCCAGCGCGAAACCCGGTTTCAGCGAGCATCAGCTCGGGCTCGGGATGGACCTCATGCCCTGCGGCAGCGGATGCGGCACGCTCGACGACTTCGGTGCCTCGCCCGAAGGGCAGTGGGTGGCCGCGAACGCCTGGCAGTTCGGTTTCATCGTGCGGTACGAGCAGGGGTACACGCCCGTGACCGGGTACGAGGCGGAGCCCTGGCATCTGCGCTACATCGGACCCGAGCTGGCGCGCGCCTACCACGAGGGCGGCTGGCACACCCTCGAGGAGTTCTTCGGCCTGCCCGCAGCCCCCTCCTACACCAGCTGACGCGGCTCACCGCATCCGGAGACCTAGCATGGAGACATGATCCGCCTTCTGTTCTTCGTGGGGGCGGGGATGGCCCTCGGCGCTCTCGTGGTCTCGGAGATCGGCCCACCCGGGGCCGGCGAGATCACCTTTCCTCTCGGGATGGCCCTGGCGGTCTTCAGCGGCATCCTGATACTGATCGCAAGGGCCACGCGAGGAATGCCGGCCGCGTCGACCGCAGACCTCGACACGGCGCGATCCGAGGGCAGGATGGCCCTCGCACGCATCGACGCGGTGACCCAGACCGGCACATTGATCAACGACCAGCCGGTGTGCGATCTCGACCTCAGCATCCAGCCGCTGGAGGGTCCCGCGTATCGCGCGCGCGTCCGCCAGATCGTGCGGCTCATCGACATCCCCGGGGTTCAGCCGGGGAGCCTGCGCGCGGTCGCACTGCTGAGCGCGGACGGTGCAGACGTGGCGATCGCCGACGATGACGTCACCCAAGCGCCGTACGCGGGAATCCGCATCCCCCCGCAGGCCGAACTCGGCGAGCCCCGCCTGCCCGAGCCCGGGACGGTCACGCTCAAGGGGCGGCGGCGCGGACCGCTGATCGGCGTCGGCCCGAAGGGAAGAGGAGCGCGGTTCGTCCTGTTCGCCGTCGCGTTCCTCGTCGCCGGTGCATCGGTGGCCTTGCCCTACCCGACAGCGGTCGCGCAGACCATCACCGCGCTCGGGGAGGGGCGGGTCACCGCGGATCTCCGCCGGCCGGAGGTCACCGCCGACGCGGTCGCGGCCCTCACCGCCAAGATCGGGCACGATCGGGTGGTCAGTATCTCCGTGGATGAGGACGTCATCCTCATCGATGCCCCCGTGACGCCCGGCTCCACCGACACCGATCGCTGGGAGTACCGCCGCGGTGAGGTGACCCGCGACGGTCCGGCGCCGTCGCAGCCGGATTCCGCCGCCGAGCAGTTCTCGCTCGACGAGGTGTCCTGGCCCGGGCTGTGGACCGCGATGCAGACGGCCGCCGACGCAGAGGGCATCGACAGTCTGAGCGGCGTCGCACTGCGGCTGGAGCGGGCGGCCGACAGCGACATCGATTCGCCGACGTTCGGGCAGCACGCGGGGCCGGTGCGCGCGCGTTTCTGGTTCGACGGCGACTACCGCTCGGTCTTCTACGACGTCGCCCCGGACGGTACGGATCCGGCGCGCACCGAGGGTCGCTGACCCGCTGGAGGGCCTCCACAATCGCGACACTCGGTTTCGGGTTGCGTGGGATGCGATTCCACAGCGTGGTGTGCTCCGGCCGCATCCGCCGGTTTAGGATCGCGTCAGGCGATGGCGCCGCAGCGTGTCGACGCAGGCGCCCCGAGATGGAGGAGACGTCCGTGGAACGCGACATCTACGACGAGGATCACGAGGCCTTCCGGGAGATCGTGGTCGAGTTCATCAAGCGCTACGGCACGAACGCCCGGCGCGAAGCGTGGGATGCGGCCGGTGAGATCGACCGCGAGACCATGAGGGCCGCCGGCGACGCCGGGATCATCGGGCTGTCGGTTCCCGAGGAGTTCGGCGGCGCGGGAATGCTGCAGGACTACCGCTTCCGTGCCGTGGTCAACGAGGAGGTCATCAGAGCCGGGCTCGGGTCGCTGGCCGGTGCCTTCGGCATCCAGGACGACCTCGCCGTGCCGTACCTCGCTCACTTCGGCACGCCGGAGCAGAAGCAGAAGTGGCTGCCCGGCATGGCCACCGGTGAGGTGATCGGCGCGCTCGCCATGACCGAGCCCGGTGCGGGCAGCGATCTGCGCGGTATCTCGACCGTGGCGAAGAAGGTGGACGGCGGGTGGATCCTCAACGGCGCCAAGACGTTCATCTCCTCCGGCGCGACGGCGGACCTCGTCGTCACCTTCGTCAAGACGGGCGAGGGCAACCGCCCCGACGCGTTCAGCCTCGTGCTCGTCGAGAACGGCATGGAGGGCTTCGACCACGGCAAGAAGCTGCACAAGATGGGCTTCGCCGGGCACGACACCGCGGAGCTGTCGTTCACCGACGTCTTCATCCCCGACGAGAACCTCATCGGGGGCGAACCCGGTCACGGCTTCGTGCAGCTCATGCGCAACCTCCCGCTCGAGCGACTGTCGATCGGCGTGGCCGCGGCCGCTGCTGCCGAGGCGGGCCTGCGCTGGACGCTCGAATACACGAGCAGCCGGGAGGCGTTCGGCCACGCGATCGCCGACTTCCAGAACACGCGCTTCCGTCTGGCCGACATGGCGACCACGGTCGACGTGCTGTGGGCCTACGTCGACCGCGCCATCGCCCTCTACGGCGAGGGCAAGCTCACGCCGGAGGAGGCAGCCAAGGTCAAGTTCTGGACGACGGAGCGCGAGTGGGAGGTGCTCGACGCCGCCGTCCAGCTGCACGGCGGTTACGGCTACATCCTCGAGTACCCGGTCGCCCGCGCGTTCGTCGACGCCCGCGTGCACCGCATCTACGGCGGCACGAACGAGATCATGCGCGAGATCGTCGCGCGTCAGGTGACCGGCCGGAAGTAGCCCCGGCGGCGTCCCCGCGCCACCCGGTGTTCGCCTGTCACAGATCGACGCGCTCGCGTCGATCTGTGACAGGCGAACGAGGCGGGTTGGGCCGATCTCCGTGGTCAGCGGGGCCGGCGGCGGGCGAGGCGTGCGACGCCCGCGCGCCGGAGGGCATCGGCGATCACGACGCCGATCGCGGTGCCCGCCAGGCAGCTCGCGATCGTGAGCGCGAAGAAGCCGATCATCGCGGGCAGCGGCATGGTCCACAGGTCGAAGTACTCGGCTGCGAACAGCGGATAGACACGCCGATGATGAGAGCGCCGGCGACGTGCAGCCAGGTGCTCCATGAGCGGTACAGCACCAGCAGGAACGGCAGCTCGGCGAAGAACGCCCACCACAGGTTGGTGCCGATGTAGGGCAGCACGACGACCCCCGAGATGAGGCCCACGAGAAGGCCCACACCGGGGCGCTGCAGCAGCCGCAACGCGATGGTCGCCGGAAGCAGTCACATCCCCGCCAGCGCCACCGACGCGAACGGGACGACCGCGAAGAGCAGCGTCGACAGAGCGGTCACACCCCACAGCACCACGCCGCCGGCGACACCGATGGCGGCGCAGGTCAGCAGCACCAGGGTCGGGATGCGGCCGCGAGCCGTTCGCGGCGCCTCGGCGGACGGGGCGCTCACGCGTCGACCTTCGCGGACTGCGACGCGGAGCGAGCCGCCCCCAGCCGCCAGTACCCGATGAAGCTGATCGAGGCCTTGTCGAGGCCCCGGGCCACGAGCGCGCGGCGGGCGGACGTCGGCAGCGACTGCTCGCCGACGATGAACGCGTGTGTGCCCTCCGCCTGCAGAGGGATCTCCTCGAGGGCGGCGAGGGCGAGGGCGCCGGGACGGGTCTGCGCGTCGCGGACGAGCCACCGCACCTCGACGCCCGCGGGGGCGTCGAACGCGAGCGCGTCGGCCTCGGACGGCACCTCGATCAGGGCGACGCCCGTCGCGTTCACCGGCAGCGACGCGCACACTCCGGACACCGCGGGCAGTCCCGTCTCGTCCGCGGCGAGGATCACCCGATCGACGCCGCGTCCCGGGTCGAACCCGAGCCCCTCGTCGATGATCACGACGCTGTCACCAGGGCGTGCGGATGCGGCCCACCGCGACGCGGGGCCCGCGTCGGGTCCTGTGCCGTGCAGCACGAAGTCGACGTCGATCTCCGCGCCGGCGTCCGCGGTCGCTGCCCGATACGCGCGCACGGTGTAGTTGCGCATGACGGGACGCAGCCCGTCCGGGATGCGCAGGTACTTCAGGTACCCGAGCAGCTTGTTCGCCTTCGCGGGGATCCGATCCAAACCCTCGTCGCCGCCGACGGGGAGGAAGATGCGGAACCACTGGTCGTAGCCGAGCGGGACGAACCGGTCGATCTCGCCCTCGCCGAGCGTCACCCGCATCCAGTGTTCGCTGAGGCGTGCGGTGCGGAGCACCCGCAGATGCAGGAGGTCGGGGGAGGCGGGTTTCACGAGGCGGGAGAACCGAGCCATGCGGAGCCTTTCTGTCGAAGGGGTCAGGCGCCGGCCCACGGGCGCACGATGATGAGGACCGCCGCAGAGACGGCCCAGAACGCGAGGACGAAGACGACGTCGCGGATGCGGAAGGGCACCGGATGACGCTCGGTGCGGTCGGGGAAGGCGCCGAACGCGCGCGCGTCCATCGCGAGGGCGACGCGCTCGGCGTGCCGGATGGCACCCGCGAGAAGGGGGACGATGTACCCGCCCCAGCGGGCGATCGCGGCGAAGGGCCCCCGCCCGCCGTGCGATCCGCGCACCCGGTGCGCCTGCCGGATCACCTCGAGTTCGTGCGCGAACCGCGGGACGAATCGGAATGCGGCGAGAGCCGTGTAGCCGATGCGGTACGGCACGCGCAGCTGCTGCACGAGCGATCGGGCGAGATCGGCTCCCGAGGTCGTGAAGCCCGCCGCCAGGGCGAGCGCGAGGATCGCGATCAGGCGCAGCGCCGTCGCGAAGCCGATCGCGAGTGCGCCGGAGAACAGCCGCCACTCGCCGATCTGCAGCACGAGCGGCGTCGTGTCGACCTGGGCGGCATCCGTCCACACGGCGAAGCCGCATCCGAGCACGAGAACGGCGGCCGGCAGCGCCAGGAACAGTGTGAGCATCACCTGGCGCGTTGCCCGCGCGCCCACGAGCAGCAGCGCGTAGGCGAGGGCGAGGAACACGAGCGGAGTGGTCGTATCGCGCACGAAGACCAGCGCGAGGCTCGGCGGGATGATCGCCGCGAACTTGGCGAGGGGATTGAGCGCGTAGAGGAAACGGGCCCCGGATGCCGCTGCGGGAGCCGCGAACGGGTCGATCGTCGCCGTCATGGCAGATCCGCCAAGCGCACGACTCCGTCGAGGGCGGGATGGCCCTCCAGCTGCGCGAGCGCGCGCCGCAGCGGCGGCGGACGCAACCCGGCTCGCTCGATGAGCGCCGCGTCGGCGAACACGTCGGACGTGCGGCCGGATGCGGCGACGCGCCCCTCGTGCACGACGACGACGTGATCGGCGTACTCCGTCACGAGCTGCATGTCGTGCGTGACCACGAGCACCGTGGTGCCCGCCGCGTTGAGCTCGGCGAGCAGGGCGAGCAGCTCGTCCGCACGCGCCCGGTCCTGCCCGAAGGTCGGTTCGTCGAGTGCGAGCACCGGCGCGCCGGCCACGAGGGCCGTACCGACCGAGAGACGGCGCTTCTGACCGCCCGAGAGCAGGAAGGGATGCGCCTGGGCACGCTCGACCAGGCCGAACCGGGTGAGCAGCTCGTCGGTGCGACGGCCGACCTCCTCGTCGGCGAGCCGCTGCCGCCGCAGGCCGTGCGCGATCTCGTCGGAGACCGTATGGGCGATGAACTGGTGCTCCGGATTCTGGAACACGAAGCCGATGCGGGCGGGAAGCGTCCGGGCGTCGGCGCGGCCGACGTCGGTCCCTGCGACCGTCACGGTGCCGCGCGGGGGGACGACGACTCCCGCGATCGCCTGCAGCAGGCTCGTCTTTCCGGCGCCGTTGGCTCCGACGATCGCGACGAAGGAGCCCGCGGCGACGCTGAGCGACACATCGTGGAGCACCTCGGTACGCCCGCGCCGCAGGGTGAGCGAGCGCACCTGCACGATCGGCTCGCGGACCGCGCGCGGCGCGGTGCCCGCCGGCACGATGTGTGCGACGGATGCGGGTGCAGGCTGCGCCTCGAGCGCCGCGCGCAGCTCATCCGGGCTCAGGGGCAGCGGCTCCATCCGGTACCCCGCGGCCCGCAGCCGGAGCGCCGCGAGGGTGGAGGTCGGCAGCCACACGCCGAGCTCGTGCAGCTCGTCCGCGCGCGTACGCAGCACATCGTCGGCAGCCCCATCCGCGATGACCGCGCCCGCCGCATCCAGCACGACGACGCGATCGATCAGCGGCACGGCCGCATCCAGGTTGTGCTCGATCAGCAGGATTGCGCGATCGCCGGCCGCGACCAGGTCGGCGAGCGTCGCGTACACCTCCTCGATGCCCCGCGGATCGAGGTTGGCCGTGGGCTCGTCCAGCACCAGGAGAGGGGAGCCCATGGCGAGGGCAGCGGCGATCGCGAGGCGCTGGCGTCCGCCGCCGGACAGGCGGTCCGGGTTCTCGTGCCGACGGTCCCAGAGTCCGACGCGGCGCAGGGCGTCTTCGGCGCGGCGGAGCACCTCATCGACGGGCAGGCGCAGGTTCTCGGGTCCGAAGGCGACTTCGTCCAGGAGCGTGCCGGTGACGAGCTGGGCATCGGGATCCTGGAACACCATCGCCACCTGCGTGCTCAGCTGAGCGACCGAGGCGTCACGGGTGTCCAGGTTCCCGGCTCTCACGCGACCGGCGACCTCGGCCGGGATGTCGTGGGGGATGAGCCCGTTCAGCGCCAGAGCCAGCGTCGACTTGCCGGAACCGCTCGGCCCCAGCAGCAGCACGACCTCGCCGGGATCGATCCGGAACGAGACGGATGCGGGAGAGGGACGCGTCGCTCCCTCGTGGGTGATCGAGAGGCCGTCGACCTGCAGGAGGGGTGCGCGGATGCCGGATGCGGCGGACGGAGCGTCGCGATCGGCGGAGGCAGCGGGCACGGAGGATCCAGAGTTCGGACGGGCGGGTCCTCCCAACTTAGCCTAACCTAACTCGGCTTCTCCAGGAGCTCGTCGATACTGCGTTCGTAGGCCGCCGTCAGCTGCGCCGGTCCCATTCCGCACAGGAGCGCGAACTGCAGTCCGCGCCACTCGGCGACGACGCGCGTCGCGGCGAGCTCGGCCGCATCCGGAGTCCACCCCTCGGCGACGAACACCGCGCGCACGCGGCCCGCCCATCCCGTGCCGAGGTGCGAGAGGAACTCGTTCCAGCGTTCGGGATCGCCGAGCGCGACCGCGAAGCGGTGGAAGAACATCACCAGGTACGGCCGGTTCTCGGGGGCGCCGATGTCCTGCCACGCCCGCAGCAGGCGTTCCCGCAGCGGGACGTCGTCGGCGGCAAGGCGCTCGAAGACGGCGGCGAGGTACGGGAAGCGCTCGATCGCGATCTCGGATGCGGCCTCCAACAGCCGCTCCTTCGAACCGAAGTAGTACAGCAGCATCCGGTTGTTGGAGCCCACCGCGCGTGCGATGCCCGACAGGCTGAGATCGATGAGGCCGTTCTCGAGGATGAGGTCGGCCACGAGCTGCGCGAGCCGGCGGCGTTCCGGGCTGTCGGCGCCGTCGGTCATCGACTCAGCGCCCGCCGCGCACGACGCCCGCGCGACGCAGTCCGATGCCGACCCAGAGGCCCACGGCGGTCCAGGCGACGGGGGCGAGGACCGAGATGGCGAGGTAGGCGACCTGCGCCCAGATCGGAAGCGTCTTCAGGTGCGCGGCGAAGAACACCGCGGCGGCGATGATGACGCCGATGACGAGCGCCGACACGAAGAAGCGCCATGCGCGCCACGACCGGTACCGGGTCGCGGCGGCGACCACCTCCTGGATGCCACCGAACAGCACGGCCGTGCCCAGGAACTGCAGTGCGTACTGCGGCGCGGTGGCGCTGGAGACGAGGGCGGCCAGCAGATGCGCCAGGAGCGCGACGCCGGGTCGGCGCAGCACCTCCTGCGCGATGATGCCGGGCAGCACGTGCACGCCCAGGAGCAGGCCGTACAGCGGCGGGACGAATCCGAGGAGCGGCACCGTGGCCCAGCCCGCGATGCCGCCGAGGATGCCCGTGGCCACACCGATCGCGGCGCAGACGAGCAGCACGCGCGTCGACAGAACGGAGGTGCGGGCCACCTCCCCAGACTATCGGCGACAGGGCGGCCTGCGGCCCGGAGCGGCCAGGAGAACTCCGGTGCTCAGAGCCGGCGCCGACGACGCGTCAGACGCACGGCCGGCAGCGGGGGCGCGGGGACGCGTTCGTCGCCGTGGCCCACGACGTGCGCGAAGCGCGCCGAGCCCGACTCCCACTCCTCGCGGGCCGCCACGATCTCGTCGTGATCGCGCCCGACGAAGTTCCACCACATCACGATCTCGTCCTCGAACGGTTCGCCGCCCAGGAGGAAGAGGGTGGCGTCCTCGTCGCTCGAGATCTCCACCTCGCCGCGCGCGCGACCGAGATACAGCAGCTGCAGCCCGACCAGCTCGGTGTGCGCGGCATCCGCCGTGTGCACACGCGGGGTCCCCGCGACGCCGACTAGCGCGTACTCCCAGTCCGCGCGCAGCGGCAACGTGACGCGGGATTCCCCGGGCACGCGGATCTCGGCGCCCACGATCGGCGTATAGGCGGATGCGGGTGAGCGCACCTCCGCCAGTTCTCCCATGACGACGGTGGCGCTGCCGCCGCCGTCCAGTGCCAGCTCGGGAAGGTGGGCGTGCTGCTCGAAGGCGGGCTCGCCGTGGCGACGCGAGTCGGGGAGGGCGATCCACAGCTGCAGGGCGTCGAGGGGGATCGGGTCGTCGGTGACCGAGTACTCGGAGTGTGCGATGCCGCGTCCGCTCGTCATGAGGTTGAGCTGGCCGCGGGAGATCAGCACGTCGCTGCCGATGCCGTCACGGTGGCGGACCTCGCCCACCAGCGGCCAGGTGACCGTCTGCAGCCCGATGTGCGGGTGCGGCTCCACCCGCATCCGCACCTGCTGGGGGCCGAAGCGATCGAGGAAGCACCACGCGCCGACCATCGGCAGCTCGCGCTGCGGAAGGGCCCGGTGCACCTGCATCGCGCGTACTCCGCCCAGGGGCACCTCCCGCGCGTCGAGCACGACGGCGCGGGGGCCGTCGCACTCGACCGACTGCTCGAGGCTCTCCTCGGCGTCAGCGTCGAGTCGGGTCATGGCCAGGCGACCTTGAGACCTGGGACCTCGTGCTCGCGCAGGTACTTCGCCACGAACGGGCAGAGTGGCACGATCGTCTCGCCGCGCTTCGCCTCATCCTCGAGCGCGCGTTCGACCAGGATGCTGGCGACGCCGTGGCCTTTGAACGCGGGGTCCACCTGGGTGTGGGGGAACACCGTGCGACCCTCCTCGTCCGTGTAGAAGGCGGTGAAGCCCGCCGGCACGTCATCGAGGAAGACCTCGTACCTGTCCTCGCCGCGTTCGACGCGCACGTTCAGCTCATCCGACATGGCTCTCCTCTGCTCGCGTGCTCCCACGCTAGCCGCGGGCGGGCGGTCCCGGGCTGCGTCATCCGCAGAGAATGCGTGCGTCGCTTGACGAGCACGACCCGCCCGACGCCGCCGGCTTCGGGCAGACTCGAGGGATGACCGCATCCCTCACCGAGCTCGCCCGCGCCGCCGGGGACGATGCGGATGCGCTGTACGACGCATTCGGAGACTGGACCGTCGGTCGGGGCATCGAGCTGTACCCCGCGCAGGACGAGGCGGTCATCGAGCTCGTCTCCGGCCAGAACGTGATCCTGTCGACGCCGACCGGCACCGGCAAGTCGCTCGTCGCCGTCGCCGCGCACGCCGTGAGCATCGCGCGGGGAGGCCGGAGCTACTACACCGCGCCCATCAAAGCTCTCGTCAGCGAGAAGTTCTTCGCCCTCGTGGACATCTTCGGGGCGGAGAACGTCGGGATGGTCACGGGCGACTCCTCGGTCAACCCGGATGCGCCGATCGTCTGCTGCACGGCCGAGATCCTGGCGAACCTGGCACTGCGGCACGGAGCGGATGCGTCGGTCGACCAGGTCGTGATGGACGAGTTCCACTTCTACGGCGAGCCCGACCGGGGCTGGGCGTGGCAGGTTCCGCTCCTGCTCCTGCCGCGGGCGCAGTTCCTGCTCATGTCGGCGACCCTCGGCGACGTGACCGGGATCGCCGCCGACCTCACCCGTCGCACGCAGCGTCCGACCGTCGAGGTGACGGGTGTGGAGCGCCCCGTGCCGCTGCACTTCTCCTACGCCCGCATCCCGATCCAGGAGCAGGTCGAGAAGCTGCTGGAGGAGAACGAGGCGCCGGTGTACATCGTGCACTTCTCGCAGGCCCAGGCCATGGAGCGCGCGCAGGCGCTCGCGAGCGTGAAGGTGGCCACGCGCGCGCAGCGCGACGAGATCGCGGAGGCCATCGGCGGCTTCCGCTTCACGACGGCGTTCGGCAAGACCCTCTCGCGTCTCGTGCGCGCGGGGATCGGTGTGCACCACGCCGGCATGCTGCCGCGTTACCGGCGTCTCGTCGAGACGCTCGCGCAGCGGGGCCTCCTGCGCGTGATCTGCGGCACCGACACCCTCGGTGTGGGCATCAACGTGCCGATCCGCACTGTGCTGCTGACGGCGCTCACCAAATTCGACGGCATCCGGATGCGGCAGATCACCGCGCGCGAGTTCCATCAGATCGCGGGCCGCGCCGGCCGTGCGGGCTACGACACGGCCGGAACGGTCGTCGTCATGGCCCCCGAGTGGGAGATCGAGAACGAGCAGGCGCTGCGCAAAGCGGCGGGCGACGCCGCCAAGCGCAAGAAGATCGTGCGCAAGAAGGCGCCGGCAGGTGCCGTGAACTGGGGCGAAGGCTCGTTCGAGCGGCTCGTCCAGGCGGTGCCCGAACCCCTGGTGCCGCAGATGCAGCTGACGGCGGCCATGCTCATCAACGTCATCGCCCGCGGCGGCGACGTCTTCGCGCACGTGCGCTCACTCGTCTTCGACAACCACGAGCCCCGCGCGCGCCGCTACGAGCTCGCGCGCCGCGCGCTCGCGATCTTCCGCACGCTCGTCGCCGCCGACGTCGTCGAAGTGGCGGACGGCCGCATCCGGCTGACGGTCGATCTGCAGCCGAACTTCGCGCTCAACCAGCCGCTCTCGCCCTTCGCGCTCGCCGCCATCGACCTGCTCGATCCGGCACCTCCGGCATCCGCCGTGCCCGCATCCGCCGCCGCTCCCGTCGGAGAAAGCGACGAAGGTCGGAGTATCGACGGTGAAACCTCCGACATCGGGCCGGATCTCCGACCGGCGCGCACCGCGGGATCGGGTCACTATGCGCTGGATGTGGTCAGCGTGATCGAGGCGACCCTCGACGACCCGCGTCCGGTGCTCGCGCAGCAGGAGTTCAAGGCGCGCGGCGAGGCGGTCGCGGCGATGAAGCGCGACGGGCTCGACTACGACGAGCGGATGGCGGCGCTCGAGGAGATCACCTATCCGAAGCCCCTCGCCACGCTGCTCGGCGAGGCGTTCGAGGTGTTCGCCTCGAGTCAGCCGTGGGTGCGCGACTTCGAGCTGCGACCCAAATCCGTCGTCCGCGACATGTTCGAGCAGGCGTTCTCGTTCGCGGAGTTCGTCTCCTGGTACCAGCTCGGCCGCAGCGAGGGCCTCGTGCTGCGCTACCTGAGCGACGCGTACCGTGCGATTCGGCAGACCGTGCCCGCCGAAGCGCGAACCGAGGAGCTGCTGGACGTGATCGCCTGGCTCGGCGAACTCGTGCGGCAGGTGGACTCGAGCCTCGTCGACGAGTGGGAGCGGCTCGTGAACCCGGCGGAGGAGGCGGGCGAGCCCGTCGTTCCCCCCGCACCTCCCTCCGTCGTGGCGAACCGTCGCGCCTTCATCGTGCTCGTGCGCAACGAGATGTTCCGGCGCGTGCAGCTCGCGGCTCTCCAGCGCGACGACGACCTCGTCGCGCTGGACCCGGATGCGGGTTGGCCCGACGCCCTCGACGCCTACTACGACGAGCACGACGCCGTCCTCACCGACGCCGGTGCGCGCTCGCCCGCGCTCTGCACGATCGACGAGTCGGACGCGGCCGGCGGGCTCTGGCGCGTCGAGCAGGTCATCCACGATCCGGAGGGCGACCACGACTGGCGCATCCGCGCGGTCGTCGACCTCGCCGCATCCGCCGAAGAGGGTGCCGCGCACGTCGGCGTGACGGAGGTCGTGCGCCTGTAACCGGACGCAACCCCGGACTCGTCCAGGCGGTTTCGGCCACACTGGAATGATGCGCAAGACGATCACGGTTCGCGCGCTTGCCGTTCTCGCCGCGGTGGCGGCGCTCGCGGGATGCTCCACCACACAGGCCACGCCGACGGCCGCGCCCTCGACCCAAAGCCCCACGCCCACACCGACTCCGACGCCCGACCCGGTCGATGGGCTCACGCTGGAGCAGCGCGTCGGGCAGTTGTTCATGGTCGGAACCCCCGCCGACGCCCCCGACCCCACGGCGCTCGCCGCGATGGCCGACCCGGGCGTGGGCGGGCTCTTCCTGCGCGGACGTTCCTCCGCGGGCGCGGCGGCCACGGCATCGCTCGTCGCGCAGTTCACGGCGGTCGAGCCGGCGACCGGCCCCCGCACCTGGATCGCGACGGACCAGGAGGGCGGGGACGTGCAGGTGCTCTCGGGAGACGGCTTCGAGCCCATGCCGACGGCGCTCACGAGTGCGCAACGCGACGACGCGACGCTGCGCGCGGATGCCGAACGGTGGGGCGCCCAGCTGCGCGCGGCGGGGGTCGACATGAATCTCGCGCCCGTGGCCGACATCGTCACGAGCGCCGACACCGCACGGCTGAACCAGCCGATCGGCATCTACAACCGCCACTACGGCTATGACGAGGCGACCGTCGACGACAAGGCGGGCGTCTTCGCCCAGGGGATGCGGGAGGCCGGCGTTCTGCCCACGATCAAGCACTTCCCGGGGCTCGGCCGGGTGACCGGAAACACCGACTACGCGGCCGATGTCGTCGACAACGTCGTCGGCGCGGATTCGCCGGACGTGAACGTCTACCGCACCCTTCTCGACGAGGGGCCGGCCGCGGTCATGATGGCCACCGCCGTCTATCAGCGCATCGACCCCTCGATGCCCGCGGCGTTCTCCGAACCCGTCGTGACGGGCTTGTTGCGCGACGGGCTCGGATTCGACGGCGTCGTGATGACCGACGACATCTCGGCCACGGCGCAGGTGGAGCGCTGGGCGCCCGCGGACCGGGCGGTGCTCGCCGTGGACGCCGGTGTCGATCTGCTGCTGCTCTCCGCCGACACGTCGGTGTTCCCCGAGATGTACCAGGCCGTGCTGCAGCGGGCCAAGACCGACCCCGCGTTCGCCGAGAAGGTGGATGCGGCGGCCGGCCGCATCCTGGAGCTGAAGGAGACGTTCCCCGGCGAGTGACGGGGGATGCGGGATCGGGCGCGGCGGGCCACAATGGGCCGGGTGCCGACGTATCTCGGGTTTCTCCGCGCCATCAACCTCGGAGCGAAGCGGGTCTTTCCCAAGGGCGACATCTGCCGGGTGGTGTCCGAACTCGGCTTCGAGGACGTCACCACGCACCTCAACACCGGCAACGTCAGGTTCTCGACGCGGATGCGTTCGCGCGCCCGGATCGAGGAGGCGCTGGAGCGCGCGTTCCACGCCGACCGTGGCTTCGACGTGCCCACGATCGTCTTCTCGACCGACGAGTTCGCGCGGATCGCCGACGACGCGCGGGCGCTGAGCGATGCCCGGCCGAACCTCGCGCGGCACTACGTGTACCTGCTCAAGGACGAGCTCGCCCCCGAGCAGGCGGCCCTCGTGGAGGCGACCAGCGGCGACAAGGGTGAGATGGTCGTGTCCGGCCGCGCCGCGCACGCCCTGCTGGGCCCCGGGTACAACGACGGCACGGTCGACCCGCTCTCCGCCGCGAAGATGCTCGGCATCGCGACGAACCGCAACCTCAACGTCGTCGGGGCCCTCGCCGATCGCTGGTGCTGACCGCGGCGAGTCTCCCCTTTGTCCGGCGCGGCACCAGGAGCCGGCCCGCCGGGGTGCTGCGTGTCTCAGGGGCGCCGGGGGGTGCTGCGTGTCTTAGTTGTGCATGTTTTGGGGGCTTTGGGCGTGAACGGGTGAGACACGCAGGGGGAAGACGGGGCGAGGACGCCACCGCGGCGAGTCTGTCGGCGGGGCTGGTTACCCTGGGAGGGTGAGCTCGCCGCATCCGTCCTCGTGGGACGTCCCACCGGATGACTGGGCGCCGCCGGAGGACGAGCCGCCCTACGATCCGTACGGCGAGAGCGGGTGGGCGCCGCCGGACGACGGCTGGGTGCCGCCGGAAGACGCTCGCGCGGCCGCGCCGCGCCGCGACTTCGCGGGCCAGGACCCGCGGGCCGTGCTCCACGAGGTCTACGGCTACGACGCCTTCCGCGGCGACCAGGCCGACATCGTCGATCACGTCGTCGGCGGGGGCGATGCGATCGTGCTCATGCCGACGGGAGGTGGAAAGAGCGTCACCTACCAGGTGCCGGCGCTCGTGCGGCCGGGGACGGGGCTCGTCGTCAGCCCTCTCATCGCCCTCATGCACGACCAAGTCGAAGCGCTGCTCGCCAACGGCGTGCGCGCCGCCTACCTCAACTCCACCCAGCTGCCCGGTGAGCGGCAGAGCGTGGAACGCGCGTATGTCGCGGGCGAGCTCGACCTGCTCTACGTCGCCCCCGAACGACTGAACCTGGCCGCCACCACAGCGCTGCTGAAGCGTGGCCGGCTGAGCGTGATCGCGATCGACGAGGCGCACTGCGTGTCGCAGTGGGGCCACGACTTCCGCCCCGATTACCTCGCCCTCGGCGAGCTGGGCGCCCTCTTCCCGGGCGTCCCGCGCATGGCGCTGACCGCCACGGCGACGCGCGCGACCCACCGCGAGATCACGGAGCGGCTGGCACTCGGCGACGCCCGCCACTTCGTCGCGAGCTTCGACCGACCCAACATCCAGTACCGCATCGAGCCCAAGGTCGATCCGCGCCGCCAGCTCGCCGCCTTCATCCGGTCGCAGCCGGAGGGGTCCGCCGGCATCGTGTACGCGCTGAGTCGCAAGAGTGTCGAGCAGACCGCCGACTACCTGCGTGCGCAGGGGATCGATGCGCTGCCGTATCACGCGGGCCTTCCGGCTGAGACGCGGGCGGCCAACCAGTCGCGGTTCCTGCGTGACGACGGCGTCGTGATGGTGGCGACGATCGCCTTCGGCATGGGTATCGACAAGCCGGATGTGCGCTTCGTCGCCCACATCGATCTGCCGAAGTCCGTCGAGGGCTACTACCAGGAGACGGGCCGCGCGGGCCGCGACGGCGATCCCTCCGTCGTCTGGATGGCGTACGGGCTCGGCGATGTCGTGCAGCAGCGGCGGCTCATCGACCAGAGCCCCGGCGACCGCGCTTTCAAGATCCGGATGGGCCAGCACCTCGACGCCATGCTCGCGCTCTGCGAGACCGTCGAGTGCCGCCGGCAGAACCTGCTCAACTACTTCGGTGAGCAGGCCGACCCCTGCGGCAACTGCGACACGTGTCTCACGCCGCCCGAGATCTTCGACGGCCTCGTGCCGGCGCAGAAGCTCCTGTCGACGGTCGTGCGCCTGCAGCGAGAGCGGAACCAGTCCTTCGGGGCCGGCCAGATCATCGACATCCTGCGCGGCGCCGACACCGACCGCATCCGTCAGCAACGGCACAACGAGCTCGCGACGTACGGCATCGGCGCAGACCTCAGCGACCAGGACTGGCGCAGCATCATCCGGCAGCTCCTCGCACGCGGCGTGCTCGTCGCGCGCGGCGAGTACGGCACCCTCGCGCTGGGCGACGAGGCCGGCGGCGTACTGCGCGGTGAGACTCCCGTACGCCTGCGGCGCGACGTGATCGGCCGCCCCGCCGCCGCGCCCCGGGCGCGGCGGGCCGCCGCATCCGACGCCGTGGCCGAGGGGGATCGCGCACTGTTCGAGTCCCTGCGCGAGTGGCGCGCGCAGACCGCACGCGAGCAGGGCGTCCCCGCCTACATCGTCTTCGGCGACGCGACCCTACGTGCGCTCGCCGAGCACCGTCCGGGCTCTCTCGCCGACCTCGACGGCATCACCGGCATCGGCGCCAAAAAGCGCGATGCGTACGGCGAGGCCGTGCTCGAGGTCATCGCTGCGGCCTGACCCACCCTCTCGCCGGACGGGTCCGCATCCCTTCCACAGGAGAATTCTCCCCATCAGGACGATTCGCCGGGAATCGTCCTGCACCGTGGAGATCTCCTGCGGAGCGTGCGCGTCGCGCGGTGCCGTGCGCGGCCGGGGGAGGCCTCAGGCCGGGGGGAAGCTGCGCACCCGTTCCACCCGCATCCGGAACGGGTGGGTCGACTCCTCCCGCGGCGCGAGGGGGAGGTCGTAGACGTCGAGCATGAGCTGCACGGGGTAGTCGATCGACTGGTTGACGGTCTTGACCCATCGCCCGTCGATGAAGAATCGGATGCGGCCGGGCGACCACTCCACCGCGTAGTCGTGGGGCTGCGTGAGATCGCCCTCGACGCGGATCTTCTCGACATCGTCGCGCAGTCCCGGGTCGTGCTGGGCCTTGACGCCCACGCCCACCCATCCGCCGTCATCGTCGAGCTCGTGGCCGAAGATCTCGCACACGCAGATCTCCCCCGAGTGCTCCGGGGTGTCTTCGACGCCGATCGGCCAGAACGCGACCATCGCCCGCGCGTCGCGCACCGCCGTCATGCGCACCTCGATCACGCCGTACCGGACGAGCCACAGCCCCGCATCCGGCTGCTCTTCGCGCACGACGAGACCCTCGCGGAAGCGATGCTGCCCGACGGATGACCCTTCCGGTCCCGAGCGCTGCCCCGTCTGCAGGTGCGATACCCGCACCTCTCCGTCGATGTCGGGCGCCCACGGCGCGGTGTCGTCATCGATGCGCAACTCGAGCCCTTCGGATCCGGTGCGCCACCTGGCGCCCGTCGTCGCACGCGACGCCCAGTGCGGGAGGTAGTACGGCCACCACCGCTCCCGGTCGAGGGCGCCGGAGAACCGCTCGTCGACATCCGGCACGCGATCGCCGATCTCGAGCGGCGACATGTCGAGCGTCCACGTCGTCACCGTCAGCGATCCGCCCCGCCAGGGCTCGGTGAAGGTGCTCCCGCGCGTGAAGCCGACCGCACGGCAGACGCCCTGGGATGCCGCGTTGTCGGCACCCGGGTAGGCCACGAGCAGCGTGCGGTCGCCGCGATGCCGCACACGCGCGATCAGGTGCCGCAAGGCCGTCGACGCGATGCCGCGCCCCTGCCATGCGGGCTCGACGCTCCATCCGGCCTCGTACGCCGGGGCGCCGTCGTGATCGACCTGCCAGAACCCGATCGCGCCGACCGGCTCGTCGTCGACGTCGATGCGGTACATCTCGGCCTCGCCGCTCGCGTTCAAGCGCAGGTAGCGCTCGTGGCGCTCGGCGACCTGTGCCTCGGTCTCGGGTCCGCCGATGAACCGCGTCATCTCCGGCGTGTTCGCGCGCTCGAGCACGGGAAGATCCGCAGAGGACCAGGGCTTCAAGGTGAGCGTCATGGGCGTACCTCCCGCATCCAGTGTGTCCGAGGCCTCCGACACCGTGGCGTCCTCGTCGGCCGATGTCGCCAGCACACAACCGGATGCGGCGACGTGGCTGCATCCGGTTGTAGAGGATCTGCAACCGAGTTGGGCTCCGGTTGTCGTGCTCCTACCGTCGAGATCGTCTTCCTCTGTCCCACCGAAGGGTGATGCCATGACCGACGCCGTCGTCCGTCCCGCCAAGCCTGCGACCAACCGTCGCACTCCCGCCGGGGGTGCGCCCACCGCCGCGCACTCCGCGGCAGAGGCCTCCGAGCCCCGCATCGACCTGCCCGCCGTGACCGAGATGCTGCTCGGCACGTGGGGCAAGACGCGCCGGGAGGCGCGCGAGATGATCAAGGATCCGGCCTTCTGGCGGATCGACGGCCAGACGGTCGCCGAGCACCGTGACCGTGTCTTCGGTCAGCTGGGTCTCATCGTCGAGCAAGGCGTGTCGGCGCGCGCGTACCCGGTCGAGTACGGGGGGCTCGGCGACAACGGCGCGAACATCGCAGGCTTCGAGGAGCTCGTGCTCGCCGATCCGAGCCTGCAGATCAAGGCCGGCGTGCAGTGGGGGCTCTTCGGTGCCGCCATCCAGCAGCTGGGCACGAAGAAGCACCATGACAAGTGGCTCGCCGACGTGGTCACGCTGAAGCTGCCGGGTGCCTTCGCGATGACCGAGACCGGTCACGGATCGGATGTGGCCGCGATCGGCACGACCGCGACGTACGACGCCGACACGGAGGAGTTCGTGATCCACACGCCGTTCCGCGGCGCGTGGAAGGACTACCTCGGCAACGCGGCGGTGCACGGGCGCGCGGCGACCGTCTTCGCGCAGCTGATCACCGGTGGCGTCAACTACGGCGTGCACTGCTTCTTCGTGCCGATCCGCGACGAGGCGGGCGACTTCCTGCCCGGCGTCGGCGGCGAGGACGACGGCGTCAAGGGCGGCCTCAACGGCATCGACAACGGCCGCCTGCACTTCGACCAGGTCCGCGTCCCCCGCGAGAACCTCCTCAACCGTTACGGCGACGTCGCCGCCGACGGCACGTACTCGAGCGAGATCGCGAGCCCCGGTCGCCGCTTCTTCACGATGCTCGGCGCCCTCGTGCAGGGTCGCGTCTCGCTCGACGGCGCCGCCACCACGGCCGCTGCTCTCGGACTCAAGATCGCCGTCACCTACGCCAACCAGCGCCGCCAGTTCGATTCCGGGTCGGGGACCCCCGAGGTGACCCTGCTCGACTACGGCAAGCACCAGCGCCGGCTCCTGCCGCGTCTGGCCACCGTCTACGCGCAGGCGTTCGCGCACGACGAGTTCCTCAAGAAGTTCGACGGCGTCTTCTCCGGCCGCACCGACACCTCGGAGGAGCGCGAAGACCTCGAGACCCTCGCCGCGGCGCTGAAGCCGCTGTCGACGTGGAACGCGCTCGACATCCTGCAGGAGTGCCGCGAGGCGAGCGGCGGCGCAGGCTTCCTCGCCGAGAACCGGCTCGTCGGACTGCGCAGCGACCTGGACGTGTACGTGACCTTCGAGGGCGACAACAACGTGCTGCTCCAGCTCGTCGGCAAGCGTCTGCTGTCGGACTACGCCTCGCAGTTCAAGGGCAAGGATGCGGCCGCCCTCGCGCGCTTCGCCGTGGGGAGCACCGCGGGCAAGGTGTTCCACGGGGCGGGGCTCCGACAGCTCGGGCAGTCGCTCGCCGACTTCGGCTCGACCGCTCGATCGGTGGAGCTCGGGCTGCGCGAGGACCAGCAGTTCGAGCTTCTGGCGGGACGCGTGCAGCAGATGGTCGCCGACGTCGCCGCGCGCCTTCGCCCGGCGTCGAAGCTGCCCGCCGCCGAGGCCGCCGCGCTGTTCAACGAGTGCCAGTACGACCTCATCGAGGCGGCGCGTGCGCACGGCGAGCTGCTGCAGTGGGAGGCCTTCACCGACGCCGTGCACCGCATCGGCGACGACGGCACGCTGCGGGTGCTCACATGGCTGCGCGACCTCTTCGGGATGAGCCTCATCGAGAAGCACCTGTCGTGGTACCTCATCAACGGTCGCCTCTCCGCCCAGCGCGCCGGTTCCGTCTCGCGCTACATCGGTCGTCTGTCGGCCCGGCTCCGCCCGCACGCCCAGGATCTCGTGGATGCGTGGGGTTTCGAGCCGGAGCACATCCGCGCGCACATCGCGTCGGGTGCGGAGCAGCAGCGGCAGGACGAGGCGCACGCGTACTATGCGGAGCTGGCCGCATCCGGTGAGGCGCCGGTCTCGGAGAAGTCGCTGCAGAAGAAGCGGTGAGCGGTGTCGGCGCCCGCCGATAGCGTGGGCGGATGACCGACATCCTCGTGGGAGAAGACGGCCGCGCGCGCTGCGCGTGGGCCGGTGCCGATCCCGAGTACCTGCGCTACCACGACGAGGAGTGGGGCAGCCCGCTCCGGGGTGACCGGCCGCTGTTCGAGAAGATGAGCCTCGAGGGCTTCCAGGCCGGCCTGAGCTGGATCACCATCCTGCGCAAGCGCCCACGCTTCCGTGAGGTGTTCGCGGGCTTCGACCCGGATGCGGTCGCCGCCTTCGACGAGACCGACATCGAGCGGTTGATGGGCGACGCCGGCATCGTGCGCAATCGGGCCAAGATCGAGGCCGTCATCGGCAACGCGCGTCTTGTTCAGGCCATGTCGCCGGGCGAGCTCGACACGCTGATCTGGTCGTTCTCGCCCGAGGCGCACGTGCCACCGGCCTCCTTCGCGGAGGTGCCGGCCACGACGGCCGAGTCGACCGCGCTCAGCAAGGAGCTGCGCCGTCGGGGGTTCCGTTTCGTCGGTCCCACGACGATGTACGCCCTGATGCAGTCAGCCGGCCTCGTCGACGACCACGTCGCCGGCTGCTGGCGCGCGGCCTGAGTCGTCGTCAGCGGCCGGTGTCGAACAGGTGCCGGCCGGAATGGCCCAGCACCTTCACCATCACACCGCGTCGGCGAAGCTCCGCGACCGTGCGGGTCTCCTCGTCGATGTTGCGGCCGAGCGCATGCACGCTCGCCACAACGAGGACGTCGCCGCGGGTGAGGCGCCCGAACAGGCGGCTCAGGCGCTCCTCCCACGACTCGAGGATGTCGGGGGCCGGGTGGCGGAAGCCGTCGATGGGCACCCCGAAACGCGTCAGCTCGGCGCGCTGCTCGACGACCGAGGGCATGTCGTCGCGGTTCACGACGAGGCCCACGAGGCGCGCGCCGGTCGGTCGGGCACGCCACCAGTTGCGGTCGGTCTGCAGTTCCGTGAAGCACTTGGGGCAGTCGGCCGCCGGGTGGGGCAGGTGCAGCGGCGCGGTCGCGGGATCGGCTCCCGCACCGGCGTCGGCGCCCGTCCCCTCGCTGATCATGCGTCCATTGTCCCCCGGATCGGGTGGCGGTGTCACTCGGCGCCCGTCTCGTCCGACAGGCGCAGCTCGAGGCTGATCTGGTCGGCGTCGAGTTCGGCGAGAGCGTGGCGCAGTGCCGCAGTGCTGAACGACCCCGACGATCCCGCCTCGAGCAGGCGCTCGCGCATGGCGTCGATCATCTCGAGTCGCAGCTCCAGCACCTCGCGTGCGGCTGCCGTCATCTCATCGTCGGGCGGGTCCACGAGCCTCGCTCCCACTCGCGTCAGGATGCGTTCGCTGAACTCCGTTCCGTCGCGCCGGCGCAGATCGTCGTCCTGGAGTCGCTCGGATGCGGCCTCGCGCAGCACGTCGTCCAGCCGCCGCTGCTCCTCGCGCGTCGGTCCCGCGGACTCCGGCGGGATCCGGAGCAGACGCACCAGAGCGGGGAGGGTGAAGCCCTGCAGGAGCAGGCTGATGATCGCCACCATGAAGGCGACGAAGATGAGCAGCGGGCGGTGGTCGGTGCCACGCGGGAGGGTCTGCGCCGCGGCGAGGGTCACGACGCCCCGCATCCCGGCCCAGACGATGATCGTTCCGTGCTTCCACCCGAGCGGGGCGGAGCGGTAGTAGTCCAGGTCGGCACCCAGGCGCGCGAGCCGCTTGCGGATCGACGGGATGCGGCGCATCGCCCGCTCCGGGTTCGATCTCTCGATCGGTATCGTGCCGTCGGCCATGCCCTGCAGCCTGTTGTCGACGCGTTCGATGTCGAAGCCGGCGAACCGCCGCGCTCGTCGCCCCTGCTGCCAGATCAGGAGGGCGACGTACACGCCGCGGACGGCGACGATGATGCCGAGGGCTGATAGGGCGAGCCAGGTGCCGTGCCACAGACCGTCGTGCTCGGTCAGGTTCTTGTTGACGACGTCGGTGAGCTCCAGCCCCATGACGAGGAAGACGCCGCCCTCGAGGACGAGCTCGATCGTGCGCCAGTTGGCCTCCTCCGACAGCCTCTGCTCGGGCGCGAATCGTCTGGCCGCGCCTTGTCCTGTGACGATGCCCGCGACGACGGCGGCGACGAGCCCCGAGCCGTTGAGCTCCTCGGTGGGCAGATAGGCGATGAAGGGGATCGCGAAGCTGATGGCGGTGTTGGCCGCCGAGTGGCCGACCCACGCGCGCACGCGGAGGTTGACCCAGCCGACGAGTCCGCCGATCACGAGGGCGATCAGCACCGCCCACAGGAACGACAGGATGGTCTCGCCGAACGAGAAGCCGGCGGCGATCGCGGCCGTCGAGGTGCGCAGCAGCACCAGCGCCGTCGCGTCGTTGAGCAGGCTCTCACCCTCGAGCATCGTCGTCACGCGTGTGGAGATGCCCATCCGTTTCACGATGGAGGTGGCGACCGCATCCGTCGGCGAGAGGATCGCACCCAGGGCGATGCCGAGGGCGAGGTCCAGACCCGGGATCACCCAGGTGAAGAAGAATCCGAGCAGCACGGCGCTTCCCACCACGAGCACGACCGACAACCCCGCGATGGGAGTGAAGTCGCGACGGAACTCGATCGCGGGAAGCTGCACGGCCGAGGAGTACAGCAGGGGTGGGAGCACGCCCACGAGGATCCATTCGGGATCGACCTCGGGGATGTCGGGCACGAACGGCAGGGCGGCCAGCACGAGGCCGATGGCGACGAGCACGAGAGGACCGGCGATGTTGAGCCGCCGGCCCAGGGCCGTCACGATGGCGACGACGATGATGCCGCCGACGATGACGGCCAGATGCTCCACCTCAGATCACCCCCAGCGCCCGCACGGCCTCGCGCTCGTCGGCGAGCTCGGCGGCTGAGGCGTCCAGGCGTCGGCGGATGCGGGCAGGAACCTCCAGCCCCTCCACGATGCGGTAACCGCTGCCGTCCGAGCGCACCGGGAAGGAGCTGAAGAGCCCCTCCGGGACGCCGTACTCGCCGTGCGAGACGACCGCGGCGGAGGTCCAGCCCTGCTGCGTGCCCGCGACATCGTCGCGGATGTGCGAGATCGTCGCATTGGCGGCGGAGGCGACGGAGGAGGAGCCGCGCACTTCGATGATCTCCGCCCCGCGCTTCGCCACCCGCGGGGTGAACTCGTCGTCGAGCCAGCGGATCGCCGCATCCTCGTCGCCGAAGCGCGCGGCGAGCACCTCGAGGGCGGGTGCGCCGTCGATCGTCGCGTGGGTCACGTCGGGAACCTGGGTGGCGGAATGGTTGCCCCAGATGGTCACGTCGCGCACGGCCGATACGCCGACACCGACGGCCTCGGCGAGCTGCCCGACGGCGCGGTTGTGGTCGAGGCGCGTGAGTGCGGCGAAGCGTTCGGCAGGGACGTCGGGCGCTGCGGCCGATGCGATCAGCGCGTTCGTGTTCGCGGGGTTGCCGACCACGACGGCCCGGACATCGGATGCGGCGTGCGCCGCGATCGCGGCGCCCTGGGGCCCGAAGATCCCCGCGTTCGCGGCGAGGAGGTCGCCGCGCTCCATGCCGGGGCCGCGCGGGCGCGCGCCGACGAGGAGGGCGATGTTGCAGCCGTCGAACGCCACGGCCGGATCCTCCGTGACCTCGACGTCGCGCAGCAGCTCGAAGGCGCCGTCCTGCAGCTCGAGGGCGGCGCCCTCCGCGGCGCGCAGTCCCTGGCGGATCTCCAGCAGCCGCAGCCTGACGGGTCGGTCGGGGCCCAGCATGTCGCCTGCGGCGATACGGAACAGCAGCGCGTAGCCGATCTGCCCTCCGGCGCCGGTGATGGTGATCGTGGTGGGCGCAGCTGTGCTCATGCGATGAGCATACGAGCAGGCTCATCGCGGGCACATCCCGGTGAGCGCCATAGCGCATCCGTGGACAGGATGGGGTGGCAAGGTACCGTGAGGATATGACGGTCTCCGAGCTCGACGACATCCTGTACCCGCCGATCGAGCCCTATGAGAGCGGAGAGCTGCTGGTCGGCGACGGGCAGCGGATCTACTGGGAGCAGTCCGGCAACCCGGAGGGCAAGCCGGTCGTCTTCCTGCACGGCGGGCCCGGCGGCGGGACCTCGCCCTGGCATCGACGTTTCTTCGATCCGGAGCGCTACCGGATCGTCCTGCTGGATCAGCGCGGATGCGGCAAGTCGACCCCGCACGCGAGCGACCCGACCGCCGACCTGCGCTTCAACACGACCTGGCACCTGGTCGCCGATCTCGAGCTCCTGCGCCGCAACCTCGGAATCGAGCGCTGGCAGGTGTTCGGCGGCTCATGGGGGTCGACCCTCGCACTCTCCTACGCCCAGGCGCACCCTGAGGTCGTCACCGAGCTCGTGCTGCGCGGGATCTTCACGCTCCGCCGGCACGAGCTGGAATGGTTCTACGAGGGCGGTGCCTCGGCGATCTTCCCCGACCTGTGGGAGGGCTACGTCGCCGAGATCCCGGTGCTCGAGCGCAGCCGCATGATCGAGGCCTATCACCGACGCCTGTTCGACGCGGACCCGGCCGTGCACCGACCCGCCGCGCTCGCGTGGACCCGGTGGGAGGCGTCGACGCTCACGCTGCGTCCCGACCCGGATCTCGTGGCGTCGATGACGGATCCCGATGCCGCCACCGCGTTCGCGCGCATCGAGAACCACTACTTCGTCAACCACGGATGGCTGCGTGAGGGCCAGTTGATCGAGGAGGTGGACCGCATCCGCGACATCCCCGCGGTCATCGTGCAGGGCCGTTACGACGTCTGCACGCCGATCATGACCGCCTGGGACCTGCACCGGGCCTGGCCCGAGTCGGAGCTGATCGTCGTGGACGACGCCTCGCACTCCGCATCCGAGCCCGGTATCGCGGCGGCTCTCCGGGCGGCCACCGACCGGTTCGCGTGAGGCTCAGGCGCCCATCGCTCTGATCAACGTCAGAGCGAGCCCGAGCGGATTGCGGTCGACCCGATAGCGGGTCAGCCCCTCGCTCACCGCCGCCGCTGTGCGTGCGGAGACGAACCACGGCGGGGTGGGCAGCACGGAGAAGCGCCCCGCGCCCAGCGAGCGAGGGAACGGGCGGAAGGGCCCGCGCAGCACCGACCGTTCGACGTCTGCCAGCAGCGAGGTGTTGTGCACGACGCCGATGCCCGATCCGACCTCTCGCACATCGGAGCCGGGGAAGGCGCCCCAGCTGAGCACGGGTGTCGCGAACAGCACGCCGGTCCACGCGTTGATCGCGATCCCGCCGTAGCGCAGATCGGCGATCGCCCTCTCGAAACCCGCCCCCATCGCATCCTCCGCGTCGGGGTCGACGATGACGTTGGCGCCCAGGGTGCCCGCGAGCGACGTGTTCGCGTGGGCGACGGCGGCGTCGAGGAAGTCCTGACCCGTTCCGGGCAGCTCCACCACGCCCAGCACGGGCGCGAAGTACTCGGTCGTCTCCAGCTCCGCGGCATCCTCCCCCGGCGCCACCTGCACGAGCGCGCGGCTGTGTCCGGCTGACCACTCGGCGCTCGGATACGTCGCCTCGAGCGCGTGCAGCCGCTCGTCGGCGCGGGGGTACCAGACCGGCCGTGCCGGGGCGCTGCGGTACGCCTCATGCAGGGCCCGCAGGAACTGCTCCCGCTGCGGCCAGTCCGCGCTCAGCAGCACGACCTGACCCGCGATGCAGTTGTGGCCACTGTTGTGCAGACGCATCGTCGCGATGTGAGCCGCCTGGAAACGGAGATCGGCGTCGGTCCACTCACCCGGCACCACGATGATCGGAGACACTCCGCCGAGCTCCGCCGTGATGGGGGTGCGAAGGCGCGGCTCGTCGGTGGTGCGGTCCCGGTCGCCCCAGACGATGGCATCGAATGTCGCGGCGGACCCCGTGATGTGCACGTGCTCGATGCCCTCGTGTGCGGTGAGGTAGGCGCCGACATCGCCGCCGCCGCGCACGATCCGCACGAGTCCCCGACCGATGAGCGGCGCGAGCGCGCGCTCGAAGACCGGCACGAGGTCGTCCTGGGTGGGGTTCACCTTCAGCAGGCTCACGCGGTCGAACGCGAGCAGCTCGTAGAGCACGTCCAGGACCGGGATCGCGGAGATGTTGCCCGCGCCGAGGACGAGTCCCACCCCGGCGGTGCCCGGAGAGACCTGCGCGAGCCCCGCGCGGCGGATCGCGGAGGATGCGTCGGTGCCGGGGCGCAGCCAGATCTCTCCCGTGAATCCCGACAGCAGGAGGTTGTCGATGGGTTCGCGTGGGAAGACGTGCGCGCGGATGCGGTCGCCCGGGGCCCGGTCGAGGCGCACCCCGTCGAGCGGGCTGCCGCCGGCGGCGATCCGGCGGAGCGTCGCGAGGTAGCCGTCGAGTGCGCCGAGCACGGCGTAGGGGCCCGAGAGCCACTCCTCGCCGCGGAGCGGGTGGTCAGGGGAGAGCCCCTTCGCGCGCGCGGCGACTCCGGCCCAGTCCGCGGCGGCGGCGCCGACCGCATCCCTCGTGGCCGAGAGCGCACGGATGCGCTCGGCGATACTCGAGCGGGACCAGAGGGCAGCTCCCTGACGGAGCGCGACCAGGTCGTCGGCGATCGCGGCTCGGAGCCGTGGATCGAGCTCGGGCGCGGACACGGGCGTGGGCGTTGCAGAGGACTCGGACGCGGGCACGGCGCTCTCCTTCGGGTGGGCCACCAGGTAAGTGTGCCGCGCCCGGCGTTCCGGATGCTGTGAGCCGGGCCTGGAGCACAACGCGCCGGTCGTCGGGGGTCGCCCGCTTTGTTCGCCTGTCACAGATCGAGCCGGACGGCTCGATCTGTGACAGGCGAACACGGGGGGTGGGGGACCAGGTGGGGGACGGGTGTACGGGGCGGGTGGTGGACGAGGTGGGGAAGAGGTGGGTAGTCACGGCGGCGGTCGGAGGGTGCTGACAGGGGCACACCTAGACTTGGGCGCGACATCAGGGGAGGGGACCGTGGCCGACATCGAGGCGCGACTGCGCAGCCTGCTCTCGCTGAACGCGGCGATCGTCGGCCACATCCATCTGCACTCCGTGCTGCGCGAGATCGTCGAGTCGGCCGTCGACCTCGTCGGTGCGCGATACGGCGCGATCGGCGTGCTGGGCGCCGACGGCGCGATCGTCGACTTCGTGCACGTGGGCATCGACGAGAAGACGGCGGCGCGGATGGGGCATCCGCCGCGTGGACGCGGCCTGTTGGGTGCGATCGTGTCCGAGAGCGTGCGGGTCGATCACGTTGCCGCCGATCCGAGATTCACCGGATTCCCCGCGCACCACCCCCACATGGACAGCTTCGTCGGGGTCCCGATCCGCGTCCGTGAGGAGATGTTCGGCAACCTCTACCTCGCCGAGCACCCGGACGGCCATTTCACCGAGGAAGACACGGAACTCCTGCGCTCGCTCGCCGTGACGGCGGGCATCGCGATCGAGAAGGCGCGCCTGTACGAGGCGGCGAGGATGCGGGAGCGCTGGGCCGCTGCGACAGCAGAGGTGCGCGCGGTCTTCCTCGAGGTCGACGACGAGCGGCCCTACCGGCTGCTCGCCGAGCATCTGCCGACGCTCACGGGTGCGGCGCTCGTGGCGATCATCACCTCCACCGAACGCGGCACCGTGCGGCTGCAGATCGTGCGCGGCGACGCGATGGCGCGCCAGCTGGAGAGCGTCGAGCTTCCCGGTCACGATCGGGTCGCCCGCGCCCTGCTGTCGACGGGTGCCACCGTTCTGCCCGAGGTGGCACTGCCCACGTTCGAGGGCGAGACCGTGCGATTCGGCGATGCGTTCGTCGTGAGCCTCGGCGGACAGGACGGCGCGGATGTGGGGGTGCTGCTGGCCCGGCACCTGCGCGAACGGCCGTTCAGCGACGACGACATCCGGCGCACCACCGCGCTGGCCTCCGTCGCGGATCTCGCCGGGGAGCTCAGCCGTGCGCGCGCCGACCGCCACCGCCTCGCACTGCTGGAGGACCGCGGCCGCATCGCGCGCGACCTGCACGACAACGTGATCCAGCGCCTGTTCGCGGCGGGGATGCAGCTGCAGGTCGTGTCCGCCGGCGTCGACGATCCGCGCGTCGGGGAGCGTCTCTCGGCGCAGATCGACGCCCTCGACGAGGCGATCGCGGAGATCCGCACGGCGATCTTCGCCCTGCAGCACGACGACGTGGGCGGCGTCACGGTGCGCGATCGCATCGTGGACGTCGTCGGAGAGTATCGAGCCCTGCTGGCGGATCCGCCGCGGCTCGTGTTCCGTGGTCCGGTCGATCACGACGTGCCCGCCGACCTCGCCCCGGAGGCCGCCGCCGTCGTGCGCGAGGCGCTCTCGAACGTCGTCCGGCACGCCCGCGCCTCGCACGCCGAGGTGCGGGTGGAGGTGCGCGACGGCCGCATCGTCATCGAGGTCGGCGACGACGGACGCGGGCTGGATCCCGCCCGTGAGCGACGCAGCGGTCTCAGCAATCTGCAGGCGCGCGCCGAGGCCCGCGGCGGCACCTTCGCACTCGCGCCCCGCCCCGGCGGTGGCACCCTCGCCGCGTGGAGCGTGCCGCTGGCCGCTCCGGCGGCCGCATCCGATGACGAGACTTCACGGCAGGAGGCCGACACATGATCCGCGTCTTCGTTCTCGATGACCACGAACTCGTGCGCCGCGGGGTCGTCGACCTCATCGACGCCGCCCCGGACATGGAGGTCGTCGGTGAGGCGTCGACGGCGGCGCAGACGCTGCCGCGCGTGGATGCGGTGCGCCCGGACGTCGCGGTGCTCGACATGCGCCTGCCCGACGGCGACGGCATCGATGTCTGCCGCGACGTGCGCTCCGCGCATCCGGAGATCGCGTGCCTGATCCTCACCGCCTTCGACGACGACCGCGCGAGCGAGGCGGCGGTGCTCGCGGGTGCTGCGGGCTACGTGCTCAAGGACATCCGCGCGAACGGGCTGCTCGACAGCATCCGTCAGGTCGCCGCGGGCAAGACCCTCACCGGCACCCGCGCCGCGGAGCTGGTCCGCTCGCGTGCGGATGCGCAGGCCGCCCCCCAGGTCGACCTCACGCTGCGCGAGCGGCAGATCCTCGACCTCATCGCCGACGGACTGACCAATCGCCAGATCGGCGAGAAGCTCAACCTGGTCGAGAAGACGGTCAAGAACTACGTGTCCGGGTTGCTGCGCAAGCTCGGCATGGAGCGCCGCACCCAGGCCGCGGTCTACCGCGCCGAGCAGCGCCGCTCCTGACCCCGCGCCGCCGCCCTCGGTCCCCGGGCGTGACGTCTCGGGTCCTCCGAGCATGCAACGGCGCCGGGCCCCTCGGACAGGCGAAGGCCCCGGTTCCGGGAGCGGAACACGGGACCGGGATGAGGGTCGGTACGGCGGACGTGCAGACATGACGATGCGGCGCTCCCCGGGCGAGGAAGCGCCGCACCGTCACGCGGCCAGCAGGTCGGCTAGATGAGCCAGTGGTTCTTCTGCACGATGGGCAGCTTGCGCCACTGGGCGCCGAGGCCCCACGTTTCGCCGGCCGCAAGTGCGACGAAAACGATGAGCATGAGGGCGTAGATGATGTGGTAGTCGACGACCGGGTTGGTGGAGCCGGTGCCCCAGATCATCGGGAACTCCGCCATCCACATGAAGAGCATGATCGCGCTGCCGGCGACGGCGGCGACCCGCATCCCGATGCCGAGCATGACGGCCAGTCCCACGCCGAGCATGCCGGCCATGAACAGCACGTCGGTCAGTGGTGTCGCGATCGCCTGGAAGATCCCCTTGAACGGGCCGCTCACGGCCTCGCTGTTGAGGAAGCCCTGGGCGGGCGTGCCGCCGTTGATCCAGGCCCGCTCGACCGGAGTGGAGAAGCCCAGGCCGAAGGTCTTGTCGAGGAAGGCCCACAGGAAGATGAAGCCTGTCGCGAAACGCGCGATGGCGACGGTGCGTCGAGCCGCGAGGCTGGTGACGACGCTCGCCTCTGCCGTGATCGGCTTGGCAGCGACCTGCGTCCGGACATTTGCGGTGATGGTGGCCATGAGAGGTGTGCTCCTTTCGATCCCTCGGAGCGGCGGTGTGGGGCCGGAACCTGGGGGCTGTGTGTGTTTGTTGGTTCCACCCTCCTCCGCTCGGACAGGGGCGGATAGGGACCTAGGTCCCACCGTCACGGCCGCCGCTCAGAGGAGTCCTGCGGCCGCCAGCTCCGCCCGCAGGATCGGGGCGATCCGCTCGGCGAAGGGCACGCTGAGGTGCGTCTGGTCGTACTTGACCGGCAGTGCCCCGGCGAATGCCGGGCACACGCCCTCCCAGCAGCTGAACGGCAGCGAGCTGATCGCGTGATCACCGGATGCGGCGGCCGCCCGCTCGGCCAGCGCCTCCATCTGCTGCCAGGTCGGCGACACCGCGCTCGCGCAGTCGTAGGGCGAGGTGAGCGGCGAGTAGCAGCGCGCGAGGTCGGCGCCCTCCGGGGGAGGAGCGAGGTGCACGATCCGCCCCGGCGCGCCGTAGCCGGCCGCCTCCGCCTGCTGCGAGGCGATGAGCGTCTCGGCGCTGAGATCCTGCCCGTCCGGGGTGTGGCCCAGTGTGTACGCGTCGCTCATCACGACGATGCTGGGACTGTCGGCGAGCACCATGGCGCGTACGTCGGCTTTGCGCTGCTCGCAGGCCGCCATGACGCCGGCGCCGTCGTTCTGCACCGCCACCTCGGTGAACCGGCAGCCGTACAGCCCGACGGTCGTGACCCGCATGGTGCCGCCGCTGTCCTCTGCCATCTTCTTGAACGCGGGGGCGTACGCCATGGCGGTCGAGTCGCCGACGAGATAGATGCGGGTGGCGGCCTGCTCCGAACCCCAACTGCACCGGCCGGCGTCCGGGGTCACGTCGGGAGCGAAGCAGTCCCGTGCCGGATTGTCCGCCGAGCCTCGGGCGATCACGGTGTCCAGCGACGGCGAGAGGGCCGGCCATTGCGTGGCGGATGCGGCGGCCGCCAGTTCGTTCTGGATGGCGGCGAGAGGGTCGTCGCCGCCCGCCTGGGCTTCGGCGGGAGGGGAGAGCGGCCCGATCACCGGCGCGCCGAAGATGCTCTGCGCCACCAGCACGGCCGTCAGGACCGCGATGCCCAGCCCGGAGGAGGCGAGGACGATCTGCGTTCCGAAGCGGCCACGCCAGGCGCTCCACGCGGACCGACCCTCGTTCTCCTCCTCGGTGGCTACCTCCTCCGTAACGACGATCGGTGCCACCACCGGTTCCGGGTCGGGATCGGCGAGCACCGGCTCGATGACGCGGTCGGCGGGGAGAGGTCGCGGCCGGGGCGAGCCGGGGTAGTACCGGGTGCCCGGCGTCCACCCCGCGGGACGCGTCGCCACGACGCGCGGCTGCGGCACGGCGCGCGGCTGAGCCGAGGCGACTGGCACAACGGCGGCGGTGCGCGGGGCTGCGACGGGTTCCGACGGCGCGGGCTCGGCCGCATCCGTTGCGCGCGGCAGCAACGGCGCGTACCGCAACGGCTGCTCGACGATGAGATACGTCGCCAGCGACAGGACCGCGATCGCCCCCAGGGTGAGCCAGAGCGCTTCGTCGCGTCCGGCGAGGACCACCGAGGCGAACACGATGACAGGGAAGTGCCACAGGTACAGCGAGTACGACATGTCGCCCACGAAGACGCTGAGCGGATTCGTCAGGGGGAACAGGTGACGGTGGCGCGGATCACCGCCGACCCCTCCGGCCAGCACGAGCGCCGTCGCCGCGACGGGGAGAGCGGCCCAGGGTGCGGGGAAGCCGCCTGCGGCCGGATCGATCACGGCGAACGCGGCCGCGATACCCGCGAGACCGACCCACCCCATGATCCCGCCGACCGGCCGCGGGATGCGCGCGAGCAACGGTGCGGCGACGGCCAGCATCGCGCCCGCACCCAGCTCCCACGCCCGGGTGAGCGTGGAGAAGTAGGCCACGGTCGCCTCCGACGCCGTCTGCGATGCGGCCCACAGCGCCGAAGCGAGCACGATCGCCCCTGCGATCCCCGCCACCGTCAGACGGCCACGCCGGCCGCGCCGCGCGGCCGAGGGCAACAGCAGGAGGCTCAGCACCACGACGCCCGGCCAGACCAGATAGAACTGCTCCTCCACCGAGAGCGACCAGAAGTGCTGCAGGGCGGATGCCGCATCCGTCGCATGGAAGTAGTCGGTGCCCGCCGCGGCGAAGTGCCAGTTCGCTGCGAACAGCGCGGACCATGCCGCATCGTGAAGCGTGCGCTCTGCGACGACGACGTTGAACACGATGAAGCCTCCGCCGACGGTGAGGGCGAGGACGACGACGGCCGCGGGCAGCAGGCGTCGCGCACGCCGCCCGTAGAAGCGGGCGAGACTCACCCGCCCCGTCGCCTCGACCTCGCGCAGCAGCAAGCCGGTGATGAGGAAGCCCGAGATGACGAAGAACACGTCGACGCCGACGAAGCCCCCGCGGGGCCACCCCGTGGCATGGGCGCCGACGACGGCGAGCACAGCGAGGGCGCGCAGGCCCTGGATGTCTCTGCGGGATGCGGGGGGAGGAGTGCGGTTCACGTGCTGATTCCGGCGTAAGCCGGAATCAGTGTACGGGGAGCGGTCCCACGCTCTGCGGCGCCGGCATCCCGTTCAGAGGCGGGGTGCCGCTCAGATGATCGACAGCTCGCGCAGCTTCGCGTCGACGTCCGCGTTGGACGGCTCGACGTGGTGGGTCGCGTCGGGGTAGACCACGACCGGGATGTTGGTGCGCCCGGAGATCTCCCGGGCCACCTCCGCCGCGGCGGGGTCGGCCTCGAGGTCGACGTAGGTGTATTCCACGCCCAGCTCGTCGAGCTGAGCCTTCGTGCGGCGGCAGTCGCGGCACCACTCGGCGCCGAACATCGTGATGCCGGATCCCGTTTCGCTCATGGATTCCAGGGTACGGGTAAACAGCCCGTGATCGGGTGGTTACGAGTTGGCTAGCGGATTCCTATGCGCAAGCTCAACCCCAGGGAATTGACAACCGGAGCGTGCCAGGATGAGGAATGTCGCCCGCACTCGGGCGTTCACAGCTTCCATCAGGCGGTGCACATGCAGGTCACGGTCATCGTCCCCACGTTCAACGAGGCGCCCAATGTGGCGGAGCTCGTGCGTCGGGTCGCCGCAACCGCGAAGGGCTTCGGCGTCGACATCCTTTTCGTCGACGACAGTACGGACGAGACGCCCGACGTCATCCGACGCGTGGCGGCCACCGCCAGCATCCCCGTTCGCCTCATCCACCGCGACGACCCCGTGGGGGGTCTGAGCGGAGCCGTCGTCGCCGGTCTGGATGCCGCCCCCAGCGACGTCTGCATCGTCATGGACGGCGACCTTCAGCACCCGCCGGAGGACATCGCCCGTCTCGTCGGGCGCTACCTGCACGGCGACGTCGATGTGGTGGTGGCGTCGCGCTACACCGCAGACGGCACGGCGGGCGGTCTCGCCGATCGGTCGCGCGTGATCGTCTCGCGCGGGTCCACCGCCGTGACGAAGGCGATGTTCCCGATCCGCCTGCGCGAGGTCACCGACCCCATGACCGGGTTCTTCCTCGTGGACCGCCGTGCCATCGATCTCGACCAGCTGCGCCCGCGCGGCTTCAAGATCCTGCTCGAGATCCTCGCGCGTCGTTCGCTGCGCGTCGCCGAGATTCCGTTCGCGTTCGCCGACCGCTTCGCGGGTGCCTCGAAGGCCTCGTTCTCGCAGGGCATCTCGTTCCTCGCGCAGCTCGCCATGCTCCGCTTCGGCAAGATGTCCGCCTTCGCGCTCATCGGTGCGCTGGGCGCGGTGGCCAACGTCGCCATCGTGTGGCTGCTCTCGCACGCCGGTGTCACCGACCTCGCCGCGATGATCATCGCCGCGGAGACGACGATCATCGCGAACTTCCTGCTGCAGGAGCGGTTCGTGTTCCAGGACATGCGGGAGCAGGCGTCCGGGATCGGCAGCAGGTTCGCGAAGTCGTTCTCGTTCAACAACGTCGAGCTGCTGATCCGCATCCCGATCACGACGCTGATGATCTCCACGTGGCACATCTCGGTGGTCATCGCCACCGCGGTGACCCTCGTGGCCGCCTTCGTGGTGCGCTTCCTGTTCCACTCGCTCGTCGTCTACGCACCCCGCCGCGCCTCGTCGCCGCGCCCGGCGCCCTCGCGCGCCCGCTACTTCGTCGAGGAGATCGACCGTCAGGCGATCTCACCCGGGGAGATCTGATCCGCCGGATCAGCCGATCAGGTTGATGAGGTCCTGCAGGCCCATCCCGTAGTTGATCCGCACGGTGGGCAGAGCCAGCTTGTCGGTGCCGGCGTGCACGTAGCCGGGTTCGATGGTGCGGGCCATCTCGTAGCCGGCCTGGCGCAGGCCCTCTTTGGCCGTGTCGTTGTAGTGGCCGTAGGGGTAGGCCATGACTTGCTTCACGCCGAGGACCGCGGCCGAGGCGTTCATGTCGGCGACGATCTGGTCGACCGAGTAGTTGACCATCCGGCCTTTGCCGTTGTCGCCTGCCGTGTGCATGTCGTGGGTGTGCGAGCGCTGCAGCACGTGGAGGCCCGGTGACGGCGCCTGCCGCGCTCCGGTGATCACGAACGAGGTCGTCAGCACGCCGTACTTCTCGACCACGGGAACGGCCAGATCCAGCCAGGTCTGGTCCGCGTCGTCGTCGGTGACGATCACGGATTGGTGGGGCAGGTAGAGCTGACCGTCGATGAAGGCGCTCAGCTCGTCCCAGGTGGGCAGGTAGAACTGCTTCTCGGCGATGTAGGCCATGTGCGCGTCGAAGTCGTTGATGTACGCGTAGTTGCCCTTCAGCCAGCCGTCTTCGCCCTCGGGCCGGGTGGT
The DNA here is from genome assembly GCF_021398715.1 of Microbacterium binotii. Classification (NCBI taxonomy): domain Bacteria; kingdom Bacillati; phylum Actinomycetota; class Actinomycetes; order Micrococcales; family Microbacteriaceae; genus Microbacterium; species Microbacterium binotii. The sequence continues at coordinate 262,723 of NZ_CP090347.1, forward strand.
GAACTGGTGATACATGAGGATCGGGACGCCGACGTCCTCACTCGCGACCTCGTCGGGGCTCTTCCACGCGCCGTACAGCGTGATCTCGTCGTCGGCGCAGGTCACGACGTCAGCGCCGTTCACGCGCGCCGCGATCGTGAAGGCCTGTGCGTCGGCGGGACCGGCGTACCAGCCCGCGAAGACCGCGCCGTCCCGGCGCGGGATCGGCAGGGAATCGTAGAGAGCGCCCTGCGACTGAAGCTGCGGCGGTTCGGTGATGGCGTCGCCGGCGAAGCTCACGGCGCACGCGGCAGGGTCATCGCTGTCGGCGAGCAGTTGCTGGCTCGCGGTGAGCGGGGTGGGGGTGGGAGTGGGCGTCGGCGTCGGTGGGGCTGTCGATTGGGCAGCCGGTGACGCTGTCGAGGTCGTTGCGCGCACGACGGCCACGACACCGAGGGCGATCAGGACCACGGCGAGGACGCCGATGGCCGTGACGAGTGCTCTGCGGCGGCGCAGCACCGAGCGGCGTCCGCGTTGCTGTCGTCTGGTCGTCTCCATGAATCCCCCGGTGCCGTGCGGTCGGCTCCCCTTGGCGGCGACGACCGCACCGATGCTATCGGGCGAGCCCGGGAACGGATGCCGCGGCCCGCACATACGCGGTTCTAGACTGACCGGACGGCGCCAGAGCCCGCTCGCGAGCGCCGCATCCTCTCCCCGTCGAGAACGAAGACACGATGCTCCACTCCGCTGCCGGCCGCGCATTCCGCGAGGCCAGGGACTTCCTGCTCGCCCACTCCCACGACATCGAGGCCGCGCGCGCCGGGTTCGTCTGGCCCGACGTCGGAGACCACTTCAACTGGGCCGTCGACTGGTTCGACGAGATCGCTCTCGGCAACGACCGGCTCGCCTTGCGGGTGCTCGAGGAAGACGGCACCGAGGAATCGCGTACCTATGACGAGATGCGGGTGCGCTCCGACCGCGTCGCGAACTGGCTGCGCGAGAAGGGCGTGCGCCGCGGTGACGCCGTGATGCTGATGCTCGACAACCGGGTCGAGCTCTGGGAGGCGATGCTCGCGATCATGAAGCTGGGCGCCGTCATCCTGCCGACCTCGGTCGTGCTCGGACCCGACGATCTGGCCGAGCGCATCGATCGTGCAGGCGTGCGGGTCGTGATCGCGGATGCGGCGGATGCGGAGAAGTTCGACGCCCTCGACCCCGGGCTCGTGCGGGTCGTCGTCGGCGGAGACCGGGAGGGCTGGGCTTCGTTCACGGATGCGGACGCCGCATCCGACGAGCGCCCCGGGGTCGTCGTGGACTCCACCGACACGGCGATCGTGTACTTCACCTCCGGCACGACCTCGCGCCCGAAGATGGTCGAGCACACCCACGTCTCGTATCCGGTGGGCCACCTCAGCACGATGTACTGGATCGGTGTGCGCCCCGGCGACGTGCACATGACGATCAGCGCGCCCGGCTGGGGCAAGCACGCCTGGAGTCTGTTCTTCTCGCCGTGGATCGCCGAGGCGACAGTGTTCGTCTACAACTACCGCCGTTTCGACGCGGTGGCGCTCGCCGGCGAGCTCGACCGCGCGGGGGTCCACACGTTCTGCGCACCGCCGACCGTGTGGCGAATGCTCATCCAGGCCGATCTCGAGCACAAGCCGCGGGCGCTTCGCGAGCTGCTGTCGGCCGGTGAACCGCTCAACCCCGAGGTGATCGCCACGATCGAGCGCTGGTGGGGCATCCAGATCCGCGACGGCTACGGGCAGACCGAGCTGACGGCCGTCATCGGCAACACCCCGGGCGTCGCGCTCAAGCCCGGATCCATGGGACGCGCGCTTCCCGGCGTCGAGATCGTGCTGCTGGACCCGGTCACGGGCGAGGTCGCCGACGAGGGGGAGATCTGCCTGCCCACGGCGCCGGTGCGGCCGCTGAACCTCACGCCCGGCTACATCGGCGAGCCCGAGCGCACCGCCAAGGTCGAACACGACGGGTACTACCACACGAGCGATGTCGCCGTCCGCGACGCCGACGGCTTCCTGACCTTCGTCGGGCGCACGGACGACGTGTTCAAGGCCAGCGACTTCAAGGTGTCGCCGTTCGAGGTGGAGTCGATCCTGCTCGAGCACGCGGCCGTCGCCGAGGCCGGCGTCGTCGGAGCTCCGGATGCGGTGCGACTGAACGTCGTCAAGGCCTACGTCGCGCTCGCCGCGGGGGTGGAGCCGGATGCGGCGACCGCGCGCAGCATCCTCGCGCACGCGCGCGAGCACATGCCGCCGTACATGAGAGTGCGCCGCGTCGAGTTCTTCGAGCTGCCCAAGACGATCTCCGGCAAGATCCGCCGCGTCGAGCTGCGCGAGCGCGAGGAGGCGGCCGGGTCCGAGCGCATCGGCTCCGAGTTCCGCGAGAGCGACTTCCCCGACCTGAAGGGCTGACGCCCGACCGGTCCACGCAGAGCCGGGTGGACCGGAGCCGGCGCGCCGGTGCGTGGGTAGCGTGGCACCGTGAGTGAGATCGAGCACTGGACCGCCTTCTCCGACGACCCCGCGGGCGGCAACCCGGCCGGAGTCGTGCGCGCCGCCGAGGGGTGGAGCGACGAGCGGATGCAACGCACCGCTGCCGACCTCGGGTACGCCGAGTCCGCGTTCGCGACCACCGATGAGGACGGTACCCGCCGGATCCGCTACTTCTCTCCGATCGCCGAAGTGCCCTTCTGCGGGCACGCGACGGTCGCCACGGCCGCGGCGCTCGCGGAGCGCGAGGGCGACGGTCGATTCGTGTTCGAGACCGCGGTGGGCGGAATCGAGATCGAGACACGTTCGGACGACCAGGGGCGCCTCGTGTCGTTCACGAGCGTCGAACCGGATGCCGCGGAGCTGACGCCGGAGACGCGGGACGAGCTCATGGCTCTTCTGGGGATCGATCGGGATGCGCTGCATCCGTCGTATCCGCCCGCTCTCGCGTACGGCGGGAACTGGCATCCGCTGATCGTGCTCGCCGAGCGTTCGGTGTTCGACGCGTTCACGTTCGACCCCGGCGCCGCGCGCCGCCTGCTCGACGAGAACGGATGGCCCGCCACGATCATCGTGCTCTGGCCCGAGAGCGACACTCTCTGGCACGCGCGCAACATCTTCCCCGTCGGCACGGTCGCCGAGGATCCCGCCACGGGTGCTGCCGCCGCGGCCACGGGCGGATACCTGCGCAGCCGCGGCCTCGCGCCGCGGCGCATCCGGATACGGCAGGGCGCACACGTGGGGCGGCCGAGCGTGCTCGATGTGGACGTGACCGAGACGGGCGGAATCGTGGTCTCCGGGAGGGCCGTGCGCATCCGCTAGAAATTCTTCCCATCCGTTTCACGGGGCACGCCGAACAGATGATGTACGCCGCAAGAGTGCGGCGGCCTCGCTCCCGGCACCGGGGCGTGTTCTGAACGAGTCGGCACACAGCGACTCTCTGATTCGGAGGACATCATGCGCACCAACAAGAAGCACCTGTTCGGCGGCCTCACCCTTCTCGCCGTCGCCGGGTTCGCACTCGCCGGCTGTGCGGGCGGATCTGCCGGTACGTCCGAGAGCACCATGGCGCCCGAGACCTCGACGGCGGCTCCGATGCCCAGCGAGACGATGGATGCAGCATCCGACCTCGTCGGGGCCGGCTGCGCCGACTATGCCGCGATGGTTCCCAGCGGCGCAGGCTCGGTCGAGGGCATGTCGCTCGACCCGGTCGCGACGGCCGCATCCAACAACCCCCTGCTCACCACCCTCGTGGCGGCCGTCAGCGGCCAGCTGAACCCCGACGTGAACCTCGTCGACACGCTCAACGGCAGCCAGTTCACCGTCTTCGCTCCCGTGGATGAGGCCTTCGGCAAGATCGACGCCGCGACCATCGACTCGCTGAAGACCGACAGCGCGGCGCTCACCAAGATCCTCACCTACCACGTGGTCCCCGGCCAGATCGCCCCGGACGCGATCGACGGCACGCACACCACGGTCGAGGGTCAGGACGTGACGGTGACCGGCAGCGGTGACAACATCATGGTCAACGACGCCAAGGTCATCTGCGGTGGCGTGAAGACCAAGAACGCGACCGTGTACCTCATCGACTCGGTGCTGATGCCCCCCATGTAATTCCTGAACACTGACGACACTCCGGCGTGACCGCCGGACCGGCGAGCGGAGACCGACCATGACACGACTGCGGATACGCACGACGTGGGGTTGGGCTTCGCTCGCCGGTGTCGTTGCGGCGGCGGCCTTCCTCGCAGTCAGCGAGGCGGTCGCTGCCCTCGTCTCCCGGGGCGCCAGCCCGCTGATCGCGGTCGGATCGTTCGTCATCGACATCGTGCCGCGGCCTCTCAAGGAGTTCGCGATCTCGACGTTCGGCACGGCCGACAAGCCGGTGCTGCTGGCCTCGCTCGCGGTGGCCGTCGTCATCGCCGCGGCCGTCATCGGCGTCGTCGAGACCGTCCGGCCTCTCTGGGGCATCGTGCTCTTCGCGATCGCCGCCGCCCTCGCGACCGCGGCGGTGGTCACGCGTGCGGATGCAGGGGCTCTCGCCGGAGTCGCCTGCGTCGCGGGTGGTGCGGTCGGCATCGCGATGCTCCTGCTGCTCACCCGACGTCTGCGCCGCTGGAAGCTCGCCGCCGCTGCGGCGCCCGCGGCCACCAGCCCTGTCGAAGAGACCCGCGATGCGCGCTCCGGCGGCTCGGCACCGCGTCCCCCGTCCCCCGAACGACGCCCGAAGTCCGCGCCGTCCGACGTGCAGATGGACCGCCGCGGGTTCTTCATCCTGACCGGCATCGTCGCCGCATCCGCTGTCGTGGTGGGCCTCGGCGCCCGCGCGCTCAACGCGACGACCGCATCCATCCGGCAGATCCGCGATGCGCTCCGGCTGCCCTCACCCAAGACCACGGTTCCCGTCCCTCAGGGCGCGGAGCTCGACATCGACGGGATCTCCCCCCTCTTCACCCCCAACGCGGACTTCTACCGCGTCGACACCGCGCTGACCGTTCCTACGGTCGATCCGAACACGTGGCGCCTCGTCATCGACGGCATGGTCGACAAGCGCGTCGAGCTGAGCTTCGACGATCTGATCGCCCTCGGGCTCGACGAGTACGTGATCACGCTCACGTGCGTCTCGAACGAGGTCGGCGGCGACCTGGTCGGCAACGCGCGGTGGCTGGGCGTGCCGGTGCGCACCGTGCTGGCTGCGGCCGGCGTGCAGTCCGGCGCCGACATGGTGCTCTCGCGCAGCGTCGACGGGTTCACCGCATCCACCCCGCTCGAATCGCTGACGGATCCGGGTGTCGACGCCATCTTCGCGGTCGCGATGAACGGCGAGCCGCTGCCGCTCGAGCACGGTTTTCCCGTGCGGATGGTGGTTCCCGGACTTTATGGCTACGTGTCGGCGACGAAGTGGGTGGAGGAGCTGAAGGTCACGACCTTCGCCGCCGACACCGCCTACTGGACGCCCCGCGGTTACAGCGAACGCGCACCCATCAAGTTCTCGTCGCGCGTCGACACCCCGAAGATCGGCAAGCCGGTCGCGGCGGGCAAGGTGCCGATTGCCGGCATGGCGTGGGCGCAGGGCGTCGGCATCTCGGCGGTCGAAGTGAGCATCGACAACGGCGAGTGGCAGCGTGCCACCCTCTCCTCGCCCGTCAACAAGGACTCCTGGGTGCAGTGGGTGCTCGAGTGGGACGCGACTCCCGGCTCGCACTACATCGCGGTGCGTGCGATCAACGCCGCGGGCGAGCTGCAGATCGAGGAGTCCGCACCGATCGCCCCCGACGGCTCGTCCGGTTGGCAGCGCACGCTCGTGACGGTGAGCTGAGGGCGCGCGAGCATCGACTCGCGAGACTGCTCCGGTAGCACGGCGCGGGTCGAGGCGCCATCGGGTGGGCCGGCCGCATCCGTCGCCGTAGCGTCGCGGGCGCGAGGAGGTGGCATGGGTCGCGACGTGCGCGTGGGGATCTCGGGGTGGAACTACCCGTCGTGGCGGGGCGATTTGTACCCGAAGGGGCTCGCACACGCAAGGGAGCTCGCCTACGTCGGCGAGCGGATGCGGAGCGTCGAGCTCAACGGATCGTTCTACTCGCTGCGGCGGCCCACGAGCTATCAGCGCTGGCGGGATGCGGTGCCGGACGACTTCGTCTTCGCCATCAAAGGCTCGCGCTACATCACCCACATGCTCCGCCTGCGCGATGTCGATCAGGCGCTGGCGAACTTCTTCGCGTCGGGCGTGCTGGCGCTCGGCCCGAAGCTCGGCCCTGTGCTGTGGCAGCTTCCGGAGCGCGAGGAGTTCGACGTCGACGTGCTCGAGGACTTCCTGTCGCGTCTACCGGTGTCGACGGGCGGCGCCGTGGAGCTCGCCCGGCGTCACGACGCGCGGGTCGAGGGACGAGCGTGGCTCGAGATCGACGAGGACCGGCCCCTTCGGTACGCGTTGGAGCCGCGTGCCCGCTCGTTCGAGTCCCCGGCGCTCGCGGCCCTGCTGCGGGAGCACGACGTGGCGCTCGTCGCCGCCGACTCTGCGGGAACCTGGCCCGGATTCGGCGAGCAGACCGCATCCTTCGCCTACGCGCGCCTGCACGGGTCGACGGACCTGTACGCGAGCGGTTACACGGATGCGGAGCTCGACGCCTGGGCGGAGCGGATCTCAGGGTGGTCGGGCGACGTGTACGTCTACTTCGACAACGACGCGCGCGGACGGGCGCCGCACGACGCCCTTGCGCTCGCCGCGCGGGTATGACGCTCGGCAGCGCGAGGGCGCGGCTCAGGCCAGCGCGTAACCGGCCTCGTCGATCGCGGCGGCGATCACCTGCGGGTCCACGGGGGTTGCGGCGCGGAACGTGACACGCGATGTGCCGCCGGCCTGCAGGTCGACGGAGACGTCGGTCACCCCCTCGATGGCGGTGAGCTCCTGGGTGACGGCCGATACGCAGTGCGCGCACGTCATCCCGGTGACGAGGATCTCCTGGGCGTCGGCGGCTGCCGGCTCGGATGCGTGGTGGTCGCCGTGACCGCCGCAGGCGCATGCCGCCTTGGGCTCGGTGCGGCCGAACTCGATGCGCTGAATCATGTGGGCTCCGTTCCGTCATCAGCATACCCCGAGGGGGTATGGGTGAGCGAGGGTTGGGGCTCACTCTACGGTGATGTGGATAACGCTCCGGCCGTTCGGCGCCGTCTGTAAGCTCCCTCCGTGCCGATCTCTCGCCCGCTCACCCGACTCTTCGCCGCCCTCGCACTCGGATGCGGCGCCGCGCTGCTCGCATCCTGCGCCGCCGCTGCTCCGGCCCCTGCCGAATCGGAGCCGGCCGCGGGCGATGGACAGCCGTCCGAGCCGGCTGCCGGAAGCTCGCAGGGCGGCGGCGAGTACACGGTGGCGGATGTCGTCGCACGCTATCCCTCGTGCGCCGCCATCGGCGCGCTCGTCTCCGCACAGATCGAGGGGATGGAGCTCGTGGACGATGCCGTCGACAGTGAGTCCGTGCGCTGCATGTGGAAGTCGCCCACCAACGCCGATGTCATCGCGTCCTTCGGCGCGACCGTCGACGCCAACATGGGCGCGGACGACGTTCCCACGAAGGACATCATCGAGCTGTCTGGACTCGAGTACGTGCCGGATGCGGGGCTCGAGGCCGCCGGCGGCATCGCGAACCTGGGCCGCGCGGTCGGAGACCTCCGGAGTCTGACGACGGTCACGAACGTGCCCGGGGTCTACGTGACGCTCACGCAGACGAAGCTCGGAGTCGATCCCGACTTCGGCGGCACCCCGGCCGTCGCGGTCGCGAAGCAGCTACTCGGCATCGACGGCTGACTCGCACGACGGCCCTCCCTGTCGGAAGCGGATCTACGCTCGAGGGGTGACCTCTCGACAGCCCCCGTGGGTATGTCCCACCTGCGGTGATGCGCTGCGGTTCGAGATCCTCGACGACGAGGCGTTCCTCGTCGCGTGGTCGTGCCTGAACTGCGGCCTCGTCCGGGTGACCGAACCCGCCTGAGTCGTTCTGCCGTGGTCGTTGAGCCGCCGATCCGTCGGCTCAACCCGCCATCCGCTCCGACACGGGCCTACGGCGCAGCACAGCGTCGCCCACCTCCGGTCCGCGGTAGACCATGTCCATCGCGCCGATGCTCTCCCCGGGGGCGACGATGGCGTCGATGCGGTCGAGCACCTCGTCCGACAGGGCGACCTCCGTGCCTGCGAGCGTGGATTCCAGCTGCTCCATCGTCCGCGGTCCGATGATCGCCGAGGTCACTCCCGGGTGGGCGAGAGTGAACGCCATCGCCAGGTGTGAGAGGGGGAGGCCGACCTCGTCCGCCAGGGCGACGAGCTGCTCGATCGTTGCCAGCCGGCGCTCGTCGCGGAAGTGCTGCATGCCGGTGCCGGCGCGGAAGTTGTCGTTGGCCTGGCCCGCCCGGTACTTGCCGGACAGCGCGCCACCGGCGAGGGGACTGTAGACGAGCGTGCCCATTCCGTACCGCTGCGCGACGGGAAGGATCTCGCGCTCGATCTCCCTGTCGAGGATCGAGTAGTTCGGCTGCTCCGTGCGCAAGCGCTCGAAGCCGCGCCGCTCGGAGACCCACTGCGCCTCGACGATCTCGGAGCCGCGCATCGACGAGGACCCGATGGCGCGCACCTTGCCCTGGCGCACCAGATCGGTCAGGGCGGAGAGGGTCTCCTCGATGTCCGTGTCGGGGTCGGGGCGGTGGAGCTGATAGAGGTCGATGTAGTCGGTGTCAAGGTTGCGGAGCGAGCGCTCGACCGCATCCATGATCCAGCGACGGGAGGCGCCCCGATGGTTGATGTCGTCATCGACGGGGCCGTAGAACTTTGTGGCGAGGATGACCTCGTCGCGGCGACCGCGGAGCGCTTCGCCGACCACCTCTTCGGAGTCGCCGTAGCGATCCGCCGTGTCCACGACGTTGATGCCGGCGTCGAGGGCGCGGTGGATGATCCGGATGCCCTCCTGCCGGTCCGGGTTGCCGTACGAGCCGAGCATCATGGCGCCGAGGGCGTAGGGGGTCACCTTGATGCCGGTGCGGCCGAGGGTGCGGTACTGCATGAGTTCCTCCGCTAGTCTGTGGAATGCGGAACATTGTTCCGCTCTCGCTCACAATACGGAACACTGTTCCGTTTGGCAAGGAGGTCTCGCCGACGTGTCCGTGGAACCGGCTGCCGCAGCGCCTCGTCGCCCCCGTGCGGATGCGGCCCACAACTCCGCCGCGCTCCTCGCTGCCGCGCGGGTCGTCTTCGCCCGCTCGGGCGTCGATGCTCCCGCGCGCGAGATCGCCGCGGAGGCCGGCGTCGGCGTCGGCACTCTCTACCGGCACTTCCCTCATCGCGCGGCACTCGTCGCCGCGGTGTTCACGACGGAGATCGACGCCACGGCCGCCGCTGCTGCAGAACTGCTCGACGAGCTCCCCCCGGGCGAGGCGCTCGATCAATGGGTCGAGCGATTCACTCGGTTCGTCGCCACGAAGCAGGGCCTCTCGGCGGCGCTGCAATCCGGAGATCCGGCGTTCGAGTCACTGCCGGCCCACTTCGTCGCGAAGCTGGGGCCGGCCATCCGCATGCTCCTGGATGCGGCAGCGGATGCGGGCGAGGTGCGGCCGGGCGTCGATCCGATCCAGCTGCTGCAGGCCATCGGCGACCTCAGCCACCGCGCGCCGTCGGCGGACGGTTCGCCGAATGCGATGGTCCGCCTCTTGCTGGACGGGTTGCGGCTGCGTTAGCGGTCAGGCCGCGTGTCTCGCTGCGCTCGCGGGGCGACCGGGGAACTGCGATGCGCCGACGGAACGTGCAAGGAAAAGCAAAACCCCCGCCATGTAGAAGCTAGGCGAGGGTTTCTGGGACCGTTGTAACGACGGTCCGTGTGGCTCCGACGGGCGTCGATCCCGTGACCTCACGATTAAGAGTTCAGCCCTATCAGGCGTTTTCGCGGGCAACTGAGAACTTCGCTTACCCCTGGTCGGAGCTGCTTTTCGTTGCTGTGTGCAACCCGCGGCTGTCTCCAAATTTGCGGGGTAGAAGCGGAATTTGGGTCCAGTCTCGCGTCATCCACCACCGTGTGCAGAAAACCGGCCCGGAGGTCCTCCCCCTACGCTGGCTGCGTCGTTGTCATGAGTTTCGCAATCGACCGAGTCAGGGGCTCACCGTTATCCACAGGTCGAGCCAACGCCGTCCGGCGGTCCCTCAGGCGCGACGGAGCCAATCTCGATCCTGACGTTCGCGCCCGCAGATCTACCTGCATACCGATGACAACCGGCATCATTGGCTCATGTCCAAAGTGCGCGCATCTGAGTACAGCAGCTTCGACGCGATTCCGATTGGCGCGAAGGTGCACTTGCGTTTAAAGGGCGACGACGAGACGGTTGAGCCGACCTTCCGGAATGCGGAAAAGGTCAGCGAGGCTGCGGGGCCTGAAGGTGAGAAGCACGCGGACTTCCGGCTGCCCGGCAACTCGTACGCTACGGAGATCAGCGAGAAGACTTACGTCGCCTGGACGCGCCACGAGTAGGACACGCATACGCAAGATTCTCGCAGCCAGCAGGGGACGATGGGGTTGGCGGACTAGGCGATCGTGACAGAGAATATTCGGCTCTTCGAAGCCGTGCTGTTGCACTGCGGGAGGGCGCGAAAGAAGCTTTGCCCAGGGGCCCGATAAACTTATCAAGCGCCCAATGCGCCGATAAATTTATCAGCGTGCGTGGATTGATCGCCCCGAACGAGATGCAGCGACGATTGGGCAACTGCGGGCTTGGCCATCAGTAGGGTCGTGCCATGAACTCTCGTCGATGGTCCGTCTGGGTCCTCGAGCTGGTTGCTACCGCGCTCGTCATCTCGGGGCTGATCTACGTCGCAGGCTTTCGCTACGCGAGGCCACTCGTTGATCCCGCTCCGCTGCCCCCAAACTATGGAATGCAAGCGGCCATCGCGTACGGCGGCGCAGGTGTCGTTCTGATCCTTGCGGTAGTCCTGACGCTGTTCATCACCCGTCGGCCGCAGCCGAGATTCTCCGTCGCGGTGGGCGTTGCGGCAATCGTTGCGGCGAGCGGGATTCTTGTCGCCGTCGTCGCGTTCTTGGTCTCGGCCGCATAACGATTCATGCGACTGCATCTAGTGGGTTGCTAGCTTCTCGGGAAACCTCCGCGCTCGCGGAGGCATCTTGAGGGGGGAACTCATGAAACGACGAATACTCGCAGGAGCTTGCAGCATCGTGCTGACCAGTGCAGCTCTGGTCGCTGCATCTCCCGCGATAGCCGAGTCCACAACGCCGTCGAATGACACGGCACCAGGGCTACCGACGGTTGGAATTTCCCAGCCTGTGCCCGAGGGATTCGCCATCGCTACGGACCTGCCGGAGATGAAGGCTCTCGACATCGACTCCAGTCTCGCCATCAGCGAGATCGTTATGGGCGACGTCGATCGTTCGATCAACACCGTGACCTGGGACAGCGACAGAGACGTCGTGCAGTTCTACGTCTACGGAGATTCCGCTGAGCTGGGCCGCATCATCGCAGCCGAGCTGCCTAGCGAACAGTCGTGGGAGATCGTCCCGTCGGTGCGGCCTATCGATGAACTCGAAGCGACGATCGAACGACTGGCTTCATCGCCAGAATCACTTCCCGCGGGACTCGTGTTCGTCTCCGGAACTCCGGCCGCTGACGGGACATCGATCACGGTTGGTGTCGAGGAGTCGCCTACCGCGCGTCTGCGCAGCCTGGCTGCTCCGGACACCTTGTTCGGCGTGCCTGTCGAATTCAAGGCAGAGGAGCGCGCGCAGACAACGACCCGCGTTCAAACGCTTGCCCCGGTCGCCGCGGGCGGGTACATGTCGGGGCCAACATCTGGTGAGGTCAGGTCGTGCACGACTGGCTATCCCGTTATGCGGTACCAGGACGGCCAATACAACATGATCACCGCGGACCATTGCACTGATATTCAAGGTGCAGAGTGGAAGTGGGGCGGTGGATCGCACTCCGTCGGAAGCTCCACATTCCAAGCGCCTGGCGGCACCGACCTCGAACTGTTCATCGAACCCGCATCGCTGTCGACCTGGCTCTTCTACGGAAGCTATACCAACGCGGTCTCCGTGCTGCCCATCCGTGGGTATGTGTCACCTGTCGGAGGAAACAGTGTCTGCTACAGCGGATCGCGGTCTGGTCTGGTGTGTGCGAACACCCTCGAGAACTCCGACACGTACAACTGCATCTCCTTCTTGCAGTGCTATTGGACACGATGGACCACACAGGTTGATGGAACGCCGGCTGCAGGCAACGGTGATAGTGGCGGGCCGGTCTTCGTGCCGCTGATTCGCCCCGATGACAACACCATCGGCGCGTACGGCATCGGCATCATCTCCATGATTCCGTACCCCAGCCCGGCGGTCTGCACAGGAGACCCCGGTACGGGCACGTCGCCCGATGAGGGCCGGAAGTGCTCTGCCAACGTCGGATTCGCGCCGCTGAGTCGTTGGGCGGGTTCACAGTCGACCCACCGGCTCGTTATCACGACGCAGTAGTCGAGGGGCGTGGTGAGTAGGGATCACCCTGCTCGCCACGCCCGTTCCTATGCTCCTCGCGAGGCAACTCGCTCGCTGGGGGGGCGACGATCGCCTCACGAGCCGGATGCACGAGCGTCTATCGATCGCCGGGGCCGGCGAAAGCGATTATTGGTGCGCACCAATCCCCGAAGCCGCAGTTCTGCCAGGATGCCGGCGTAGCGCTGGAGTAACTGACCGACCGATACGGCAGCGAGATCATCGCCCCCCCGCTGACGCGGCTGGACGGATGGAGGTTAGCTGGTCGCCACCGCTGAAGTGTTGGCGCACGAGATCAGCTTGCTCAGCGCTGAGAACCCAAGCGCTCCCAGCTTCGACGGGGTGTCGCCAGTTCTGGCGTCGCATCCATGCCCGGATCGTCTTCGGATCGACCTTCAGCTCGTCAGCGAGCTCTCGGACCGAGAGAGTTTGCGCGAGCACATTCGAACCGTATCGGAGCCATCGCCGGCCCCTGACCGGCCCAAGCTGCCCGCGCGGCTGGCGAATCAGCATCTTCCCCGGGTGTTACGACTCGCTTCGTCCGCTCAAGGACCGGGGAATCGGACTCTCACGCGGGACCAGAAAACCGCCCTTCCCCAGGGAAAAAGCAAAACCCCCGCCATGTAGAAGCTAGGCGAGGGTTTCTGGGACCGTTGTAACGACGGTCCGTGTGGCTCCGACGGGCGTCGATCCCGTGACCTCACGATTTTCAGTCGTGCGCTCTACCAACTGAGCTACAGAGCCCCGCGGCATCCGTATCGCGCGAGGCGACGCGATGCCGCGTCCTAAACGAAAGGCCCTTCGAGAAGGGCCCGTCGCTCAGAGCGACCCTGACGGGACTTGAACCCGCGACCTCCGCCGTGACAGGGCGGCACGCTAACCAACTGCGCTACAGGGCCATGCTTGTTTAATTGTATTCGGTTGTGTGACCCCAACGGGATTCGAACCCGTGCTACCGCCGTGAAAGGGCGGCGTCCTAGGCCGCTAAACGATGGGGCCGGATGAACCCTTCGGGCTCACGCTTACCGAAGAGCAAGCATAGGCGAGGTTCCAGCAAATGCGAAATCGAGTCCGAACGCCCGCGCGCGTCGCTGCCCGGCCGGCCGACGATGAGGGGAGAGGATGGCGCGGGACCGCCCGCATCCTGCGCTCGAAGAACCCGTTGCGGATGTGACTGATGTTGTTAGTGTTGTCGGTGTTGCGCCGGTGAATGAGGGGCTGTTGTGTCTGCCGAAGATCTGTCCGGAGCGGAAGAGGACTGCGGTTGCGGCCCCACCGCCCAAGAGAAGCGCGCCCTCTGGCCCACAGTGACCCGCCGTGTGGCCCTGGGCGCCGGCGCACTCGGAGTCGTCGGACTCGCTGCGCTGGCCGGCCCTCTCCAGCCTCGTGCGTTCGCGATCGAGGGCTATCCCTCGTGGGATGACGTTCAGAACGCGAAGAACAACGAAGCGGCGAAGAACGCCGAGATCCAGCGCATCGAGACGCTCATCGCGCAGCTGCAGGCCGACGTCGCCGCCAAGCAGGCGATCGCCGATCAGAAGTCGCAGGAGTACTTCACCGCGCAGCAGGCCTACTTCGATGCGGCCGCCCGCGCCGACAGTCTGCAGTCGCAGGCCGACACCCAGGCCGCCGCGGCGACGGAGGCGGCGAACAAGGCGGGACGCGTCGCCAGCCAGCTCTACAAGGCCGGCGGCGACGACACGTCGCTCCAGCTGTTCTTCGCGGGCTCCGCGGCCGGTGCCGACGACCTGCTCGCCCGCCTCGGCACGATGGACAAGCTCCTCGAGCGCAACCAGGACGTGTACGCGGCCGCCGTCTCGGCCAGAAACGCCGCTCAGTCGCTCACCGCGCAGGCCACCTCCGCTCGCGACGAGCGCGACAAGCTCCAGAAGGCCGCTGAGCAGGCCATGCAGGAGGCGCAGGCCGCAGCGGATGCCGCCCAGGCCGCCCTCGACGCGCAGAACCAGAACCTCGGCACGCTGCAGGCGCAGCTGGCCGCGCTCAAGGACACGACCGCGAAGACCGTCGCCGACTACCAGGCCGGTGTCGTCGAGCAGCAGCGCCGCGATGCCGAGCGTGCATGGATCCTCGCCGAGCAGCGTCGCATCGCTGCCGAAGAGGCGGCGAAGAACAACCCGGCGCCCAGCACGGGTGGCGGCGGAGGCGGCGGTGGTGGCGGCGGCGGTTCAGGCTGGGTGCGGCCCGCCGGCGGCAGCATCACGTCGGAGTACGGCCAGCGCTACGCCCAGTGCGGTCCGAGCTACTGCGCGAGCAGCTTCCACTACGGCACCGACTTCGGCGCCGGATGCTGGGGCAACATCTACGCGGCGTCCTCCGGGACGGTGACCTTCGCCGGCGGCAACGGCGGCTACGGAAACTACATCCGCATCGACCACGGCGGCGGCTACGGCACCGGCTACGCCCACATCTCTAACGGCGGCATCTACGTGTCGCGCGGCCAGTGGGTCAACGCCGGCGACGTCATCGCCGGCGTCGGCAACACCGGCAACTCCTTCGGCTGCCACCTGCACTTCGAGGTCTACACCCCGAGCGGAACCGTCAACCCCCGGCCGTTCATGGCGGCGCGCGGCGTCGGCTTCTGAGCCGGAGACCCAGACAGAAAGAGCGGATGCGGCCGGTGCCGCATCCGCTCTCTTCGTCTGAGAGATCTCAGAGGGAGTTCGGGGCCTGGCCCTCACCCTGCGTCTTGGTCTGACCCTCGTGCTCCTCGAAGCGCGCGAAGGCCTCCGACACGAGGCGCTCGGCCTCGGCCGCGTTCGCCCACTCGTCGACCTTGACCCACTTGTTGGGCTCGAGGTCCTTATAGTGCTCGAAGAAGTGGCCGATCTCGCTCTTGGTCCACTCGTCGATGTCGTCGACGTCCTGGATGTGGGCCCAGCGCGGGTCCTTCGCCAGCACGGCGACGACCTTGTCATCACCGCCGGCCTCGTCGCTCATCTTCAGCACGGCGACGGGGCGCACCTTCGCGAGCACGCCGGGGTAGATGTCGCGGTCGAGCAGCACGAGCACGTCGAGCGGGTCGCCGTCCTCGCCGAGGGTGTTCTCGAAGAAGCCGTAGTTGCTGGGGTAGCCCATGGGCGTGAACAGAACGCGGTCCAGGAAGACCCGGCCCGTGCCGTGGTCGACCTCGTACTTCACGCGGCTGCCGCGCGGGATCTCGATGACGGCGTCGTATGCGCCCATTCCTGTGCTCCTTCGGAAGTTCAGCGGATTCGCCACACAGCCTAGTCGGCCCGCTTCGGCGGTTCCGCGGGCAGGACTCAGCCAGAACCCGGGGAAGGAGGCGCGGAACGGATCCGGAAGCGCGCTCTGGCTGAGCCGTGCCGGCCGAGCGCTCGCCGCCGGCGCCAGTAGCGTGGTGACATGCGACCCGGACTCGACCCCGCCACCGCCGAGGTGCGCCGCGCCGTCCGCGCCGTGCTCGAACCCCGGCGCGGACAGGCCGTCGTCGTCGGGCTCTCGGGCGGGGCCGACTCCCTCGCCCTCACGACGGCCGTCGCCTTCGAAGCAGTCGCCCTCGACGTGCGCGCGATCGCAGTGACGGTCGATCACGGACTCCAGGACGGATCGGATGCGGTCGCCGCCCGCGCCGCAGACCTCGCCCGCGGGCTCGGGCTCGCCGCCGAGGTCGTGCGGGTCGACGTGTCAGCCGCGGGGGAGGGGCCGGAGGCCGCCGCTCGCACCGCCCGTCGCACCGCGCTCGCGGAGGCCGCGTCGCGACTCGACGCGTCCGCCGTCCTGCTGGCCCACACCCTCGACGACCAGGCCGAGACCGTACTGCTCGGGCTCGCCCGCGGCTCGGGGGCGACGAGCCTCGGCGGGATGGCGCCGGAGCGCCGGGACGACGCCGGTCTCACCTGGCTCCGTCCGTTGCTGGGCGTCTCGCGCGCCACGACCCTCGCCGCCTGCGGCGCCGCCGGGCTCGAACCGTGGCACGATCCGCACAACGAGGACCCCGCCTTCACCCGGGTACGGGTGCGTCAGCGGGTGCTGCCGGTGCTCGAGCGCGAGCTGGGGCCCGGCATCGCCGACGCCCTCGCGCGCACCGCCGAGCAGCTGAGAGAGGATGCGGCGGCCTTCGCCGAGATGATCGACGAGACCATCGAGGACATCGTCGAGCCCGCCGAGGCCGGGATCGCCGTCTCGGTCGCAGCCCTCGCCGCCAACCCGTCGGCGCTGCGCACCCGCATCCTGCGCCACGTCGTGGCGAGCGAGTTCCACGTCTCGCTCACGCACCGCCAGACCCAGGAGGTCGAGCGGCTGGTCACCGACTGGCACGGCCAGGGGCCCATCGACCTCCCCGCCTGCCGCGCCGCCCGCGTCGGCGGACGGATCGTGTTCAGCGCCTCGACCTGACCCGGCCGACGCACAGGGCGCCGCCGGAGCCGGCACCTAGAATCGATCCATGCGCGCAGCGGACATCGCAGACGACCTCACGACCGTTCTCGCCACCGAGGAGCAGATCCTCGCCAAGCTCGAGGAGATCGCGGCCCAGGTGGCCACCGACTACGAGGGCAAGGACCTCGTGCTCGTGGGCGTCCTCAAGGGCGCGATCATGGTCATGGCCGACTTCTCTCGCGCCCTGCCGACCCTCGTGCCGATGGACTGGATGGCCGTCTCCTCCTACGGCACCGGCACCCGCTCGAGCGGTGTCGTGCAGATCCGCAAGGACCTCGACACCGACATCCACGACAAGCACGTGCTCATCGTCGAGGACATCATCGACTCGGGCCTCACGCTCAGCTGGCTGCTGGAGAACTTCGCGGCCCGCGGCGCCGCATCCGTCGAGGTCTTCGCGCTGTTCCGCAAGCCCGAGGCCGCCAAGGTGCAGGTCGACTGCCGCTACGTCGGTTTCGAGATCCCCAACGAGTTCGTCGTCGGCTACGGCCTCGACTACGCCGAGCGCTATCGCAACCTGCGCGACGTCGCCGTGCTCGCGCCGCACGTCTACAGCTGATCGCAGGGGGCGCGCGCACTGTACGCCGTGGGCGAATGCACAGACCCGACATAGAGAGCCCGCGCTACCCTGAAACGACCGTCGGGAGGCGGTACGTCGACGAAAGGGCCGGGGTCTCCCCGCGAAATGGACTTCAAGAAGATCACGCGCAACCCGCTCCTGTATGTCCTGGTGATCGGGCTGTTCCTCATCGTTGGTTTCTCGCTCATCTCGAGCCTGGGTGCGGCGAAGCAGATCACGACCCAGCAGGGCCTCGAACTGCTCAGCGGCTCCACGGTCACCGAGGTGACCAACACCGACGGTGACCAGCGCGTCGACCTGAAGCTGTCCCAGCCCTACGAGGGCGCGAACGACGTGCAGTTCTACTACGTCGGTGCCCGAGCCGACGAGGTGGTCAAGGCCATCGACGCCGCCAAGCCGTCCGACGGGTACAACGACGTCGTCCCCCGCGCCACCTGGTTCGACGGGCTCATCTCGCTCCTGCTGCCGATCCTGCTGCTCGGCATCATCTTCTGGTTCCTCATCTCCTCCGCTCAGGGCGGCGGCAGCAAGGTCATGCAGTTCGGCAAGTCCCGCGCGAAGCTCGTGACCAAGGAGTCCCCGACCGTCACGTTCCAGGATGTGGCCGGCTCCGACGAGGCCATCGAAGAGATGCAGGAGATCAAGGACTTCCTGAAGGACCCCACCAAGTTCCAGGCGCTGGGTGCCCGCATCCCCAAGGGCGTGCTGCTGTACGGCCCTCCCGGAACCGGTAAGACCCTGCTCGCGCGCGCCGTCGCCGGCGAGGCGGGGGTGCCCTTCTACTCGATCTCCGGCTCCGACTTCGTCGAGATGTTCGTCGGTGTCGGCGCCAGCCGCGTGCGCGACCTGTTCAACCAGGCCAAGGAGAGCGCCCCGGCCATCATCTTCATCGATGAGATCGACGCCGTCGGTCGTCACCGTGGTGCCGGTCTCGGCGGCGGTCACGACGAGCGCGAGCAGACGCTGAACCAGATGCTCGTCGAGATGGACGGCTTCGACCCGAAGGCGAACGTCATCGTCATCGCCGCGACGAACCGTCCCGACATTCTCGACCCCGCGCTGCTGCGCCCGGGCCGCTTCGACCGTCAGATCGGCGTCGACGCCCCCGACCTCAAGGGCCGCAAGCAGATCCTCGAGGTGCACGGCCGCGGCAAGCCGCTGGCGGACTCGGTCGACCTCGAGGTCGTCGCCCGCAAGACCCCCGGCTTCACCGGTGCCGACCTCGCCAACGTGCTCAACGAGGCCGCCCTGCTCACGGCGCGCTCCGACGCCCAACTCATCGACAACCGCGCCCTCGACGAGGCGATCGACCGCGTGATCGCGGGCCCGCAGCGTCGCACGCGTGTGATGAAGGACAAGGAGAAGCTCATCACGGCGTACCACGAGGGCGGTCACGCGCTCGCTGCGGCGGCGATGAACCACACCGACCCGGTCACGAAGGTCACCATCCTGCCCCGTGGCAAGGCGCTCGGCTACACGATGGTGCTGCCCGTCGACGACAAGTACTCCGTCACCCGCAACGAGCTGCAGGATCAGCTGACCTACGCGATGGGCGGTCGCGTCGCCGAGGAGATCGTCTTCCACGACCCGACCACCGGCGCCTCGAACGACATCGAGAAGGCCACCAACATCGCCCGCAAGATGGTCACCGAGTACGGCATGACCACGGATGTGGGTCCGGTCAAGCTCGGCGGGTCCTCCGGCGAGGTCTTCATGGGTCGCGACATGGGCCACGGCCGCGACTTCAGCGAGCGTGTGGCCGAGCGCGTCGATGTGCAGGTTCGGGCTCTCATCGAGCAGGCCCACAACGAGGCGTACCAGGTCATCAACGACAACCGCGACATCCTCGACAAGCTCGCCCTCGCGCTCCTCGAGAAGGAGACGTTGGATCACATCGAGCTCGCCGAGATCTTCTCGGACGTGAAGCGCCTGCCCCCGCGCCCGCAGTGGCTGTCCAGCTCCGAGCGCCCGGTCTCGCCGCTGCCGCCCGTCGACGTGCCGGCGCGTGCGCCGCAGGTCGGTGTGGCCGCAGCGCGGGAGGCGGATGCGGCGGCCGCCCCCGCGACGCCGCGTCAGCGTCCGTCGGGTCAGGCTCGTCCCGCGACCGCGTAAGGCCGTCGTGGCCGTCGACCGTCCTCGCGTCGCGGACCTCGTCCGCCAGCTGCTCGAGGCGATCGGGGAGGATCCCGATCGCCCCGGGTTGAAGCAGACCCCCCATCGGGTCTCGGAGCTGTACGCCGACTTCTTCGCCGGCGTCGGCGAGGACGCGTCCGAACCGCTCGCCCACACCATCTCGGTTGCGCAGGGGCCGGCGCCGGACACCCTCCCGTCGGGACCCGTCGTGCTGCGCGATGTGCGCTTCCGCTCGGTGTGCGAGCATCACCTCCTGCCGTTCGCTGGCAAGGCGCACCTCGCCTACCTGCCCGCCGAGCGTGTGGTCGGACTCGGGGCGCTGCCGCGCGTGGTCGACATCCTCGCCTCCCGCCCGCAGGTGCAGGAACGTCTCGGCGAGCAGATCGCGGACGCGATCGCCCAGGGCGTGGCTGCACGCGGGGTGCTGGTCGTGCTCGACGCGTCGCACGAGTGCGTCACGATGCGCGGCGGACGCCAGGTCGATGCGACCACGGTGACCATCGCGGCCCGCGGCGAGCTCGCCGAGCCCGCGGCGCGCGCCGAACTCATCGCCCTGATCGCAGGAGGAGCCTCGTGAGCTGTCTGATCATGGGCATCGTCAACGTCACGCCGGACTCCTTCAGCGACGGCGGCCGTTTCCTCGCCCACGAGGAGGCGGTGCGCCACGCGCTGCGGCTGGTGGGTGAGGGCGCCCAGATCATCGACGTGGGCGGCGAGTCCACCAGACCCGGCGCGGAGCGCGTGGGCGTCGAGGTGGAGCAGGAGCGCATCCTGCCGGTCGTGCACGCGCTCACCGAGTCCGGGGTGACCGTGAGCGTCGACACGATGAACGCGGCGACCGCCGCCGCCGCCGTGGCCGCGGGTGCGCGGATCATCAACGACGTCTCCGGCGGACTGTCGGACCCCTCGATCCTGGATGTGGCCGCCGACGCGCACGTGGACATCGTTCTCGGGCACTGGCGCGGCCACTCCGACGACATGTACGCCCCGGCGCAGTACCGCGATCTGGCCCGCGAGGTGACGGGAGAGCTCATCGCACGGATGGAGGCCGCCGCGTCCGCCGGCATCCCGCCGTCTCGCCTGGTGCTCGACCCCGGCGTCGGCTTCGCCAAACGCGGCGCGCAGAACTGGGAGATGCTGCGGGCTCTGCCGCAGGTGGTCGGGATCGGTCCGCGCGTGCTCGTGGGCACGAGCCGCAAGCGGTTCCTCGGCGAGACGCTCGGCACCGACGATCTCGCCCGTCGCGACCGGGCCACCGCCGTCACCAGCGCTCTGGCCGCCCACGCCGGCGCCTGGGGTGTGCGCGTCCACGATGTGCAGGCCACCGCCGACGCCCTCGCGATCGCGGAGGCGTGGCGCTCGGGAGGAGCAGGATGAGCCGCGACACGATCACCCTCACCGGCCTGCGCGGCCTCGGCTTCCACGGCGTCTACGCCGATGAGAAGCGTGACGGACAGGAGTTCGTGGTCGACGTCATGATGCGCCTCGACCTCGCCCCGGCAGCCGTGAGCGACGACGTCGCCGACACGGTGCACTACGGCGAGATCGCCGAAGAGGTCGTGGCCGTCGTCACGGGCGAGCCGGTCGATCTCATCGAGACGCTCGCCGCCCGCATCGCCGCCGTCGTGCTGGCGCGCCCGCTCGTCGACGAGGTCACGGTCACGGTGCACAAGCCGCAGGCGCCCATCACGGTGCCGTTCGCCGACGCGGCCGTGACGATCGTGCGCGCCCGAGGCGAGCGATGAACCGCCGGCTCGCCCAGGGCTTCGACGGCTCGTCCGCGCCGGCGGGGGCCGCATCCGTCACGGCGGTGATCGCGCTGGGCTCCAACCTGGGCGATCGCGGCGCGCTGCTGGACGAGGCGGCGGCCGACCTCTCGCGGCTCCCGTTGACGACGAACGTGCGCGTCGCTCCCGTCATGGAGACCGTGGCGGTGCGTCCCGACGGACCCGACCCCGACGCGCCCCGCTACCTGAACACCGTCGCGCTGGTGGACACCCGCCTCGCGCCCTCCGTGCTGCTGGAGTTCCTGCACCGCATCGAGGCCGACCACGGCAGGCGCCGGCGTGAGCGGTGGGGCGACCGCACGCTCGATCTCGACCTCATCGCCCACGGCGATGTGCGCTCGGACACGGCGACGCTGACGCTGCCGCATCCGCGCGCCGCCGAGCGCGACTTCGTCCTGCGGCCCTGGCTCGCCCTCGACGCCGATGCGGTGCTGCCCGGTGTCGGCCGTGTCTCCGACCTCGTCGAGGCGCTGTCATGAAGCGCACCTCGCCCGCATCCCTCGCGATCGCCGTCGTCCTCGGCGCGGGCGTCGGCTTCCTCATCGACCAGGTGCTGACGGCGTCCGGTCAGGCGACGTTCACCCCCGTTCTGACGCTGCCGATCCTGTTGGCGCTGCTCGGCGCGCTCGTGCTGGTGCTCGGCATCGGGGTGCGGCGCGCGACGCGCGGACGCTCGGCCGTCCCGATCGATCCGTTCCGAGCCGTGCGCATCGCGATGCTCGCCAAGGCCGCGAGCATCGTCGGTGCGGCGATGGGCGGCGTCGCGATCGGGCTCTCGGTGTTCCTGCTGACGCGGCCCGTGATCCCCTCGGTAGGCTCGTTCAGCACCCTGATCGCGACGATCGTGGCCTGCGTCTTCCTCGTCGCGGCCGCCTTGGTGGCCGAGAGTCTGTGCACGATCCGGAAGGACGACGATGACGAACCCGACGCCGGGAGCCCCGGAGGCGACACCCTCTCCCACCTCTGACGAGGCGGTGCTGGATGCGGGCACCTTCGACGAACTGCTCGAGTCCCGTCGGGAGGGACTCTTCGTGCGCGACGGGTCGTGGCACCAGCTCGCCCGCGCCTACCGGACCGTGCAGCTGATCTCGCTCACGGCAGCGCTCGTGCTCGTGGCGGTCGCGGCACCGGTCATCGCGGCGGTCACCGGCACCGGTTGGGTGTGGATCCCCGCGGGCGTGCTGTTGGTCGTGCTGGCCATCACGCTCATCCTGACCCCGCGCCAGATCCGCTCCTTCGGCTACCGGCTGCGCGAGAACGATCTCGTGCTGCGCCGCGGCATCCTCTTCCAGCGCGTCGTCGCCGTTCCCTACGGACGCATGCAGCTCGTCGACATCACCCACGGTCCGCTCGATCGTGCCTTCGGCATCGCGCAGCTCAAGCTCGTGACCGCGGCCGCCGCATCCGCCGTCGTGATCCCGGGGCTCACGCAGGATGCGGCCGAGAAGCTGCGCGACGTGCTGATCGCGGTCGCGGAATCCCGGCGGACGGGACTGTGACCGAATCGGATGCGGGCCGCTCGGCGCTGAGCGACGGCGAGTGGCATCGGCTGCACCCGCTGACGCCGCTGCTTCGCGGCGGACTGTTCCTGGTCGTCGTCCTCGGCTTCATCGTCGCCAATCTGCGCGACCGGCTGATCGAGATCTTCGCGCCCTGGCTGGCGCCCGGGTTCGCGGGTCCGGTTCCGGGCGATCCGGTGGACTACGTGCTCGGCCACGACCTGGTGCTGCTCGCGCTGGCCGTCGTGCTGCTGGTGGTCGTGGCCCTCATCCTCGTGTTCTGGATGTCGTGGCGGTTCCACACCTTCCGCATCACGGGCGACGATGTCGAGGTGCGCTCCGGGGTCGTCTTCCGCACCAACCGGCGGGCGCCGCTCGACCGCGTGCAGGGCGTGAACCTCACGCGGCCTCTCGTGGCGCGGCTGCTCGGTCTCGCCAAGCTCGAGGTGGTCGGTGCCGGCCTCGACGCCAACGTGCGCCTCGAGTACCTCTCGACCTCCAACGCGGAACAGGTGCGCGCCGACATCCTGCGCCTCGCTTCCGGCCGCGCGCTCGGTGAGAGCCGACCGAGCGGTGCCGGCCCCACGGGGTCGTGGCGCTCGGCGGCCGTGCAGACCGCCTCGCAGGCGATGGACTCGCTCGTGGCGGGAACCGACGAGCCCGAGGTGGAGCCCGCATCCGTCGTCCGCATCCCGCCCGGCCGGGTCATCGGCTCCATGCTCCTGCGCGACTCGACCGTGGTGGTGTTGGCGATCATGATCGCGCTCGCCGTCTGGGCGGCGACCGGCCCGGGCTGGCTCGTGTTCGCGATCCTTCCCACCATGATCGGATTCGCGACTTACGTGGGCCGGGGGACGGTGCGTGCCCTGCGCTACGCGATCGCGCCGACCGACCACGGCGTGCGCATCGTGTTCGGCATCCTCACGACCGTCACCGAGATCCTTCCGCCGGGTCGGGTGCATGCGGTGCGTGTGCACCAGCCGATCCTCTGGCGCCCCGCGGGATGGTGGACGATCACCGTCAACAGGTTGTCCGGCTCGCGGGCGGGCCAGGAGGCGGCGGAGGCGTTCACCCGCGTGCTGCCGGTCGGCACGCGCGAAGACGCCGAGCGGGTGGTCGCGCTGCTGCTGCCCTGGCTCGACGACGCCGAACGCGCGCTCCTGTTCGAGCGCGGTCTGCTCGGCGCCGCCGCCGACCCCGCCTTCACGACGACGCCGCGCCGCGCCCGCATCCTGCGTCCGGTGTCGTGGCGGCGCAACGGCTTCGCCGTGACGGATGCGGCGCTGTTCCTGCGCCGCGGGAGATTCTGGCGTTCGCTCGTCGTCGTGCCGCTCGCCCGGCTGCAGTCCATCGCGCTGCAGCAGGGGCCCATCGACCGCGCGCTGCGCGTGGCCTCGGCCCGCGCGCACACCGTCGCCGGAGCGGTCGACACGAGCCTCGGCGCGATCGACGTCGAGGCGGCGCGGGGGATGTTCGAGGATGTGGCGCGTCGCGCGGTGACGGCGGCGCAGAGTGACAGGTCGCACCGGTGGTTCGTCGAGGATGCGGCGACCGTCCGACCGGGCGACCGACGGGATGAGGAGGAGAACGGATGAGGCGTGACGGCCGTCTGGGCGTCGGAGTGATCGGTGCGGGCCGGGTGGGACCCATCATGGCGGCCGCTCTCGGCGGCGCGGGACACGCGCTCACCGGCATCACCGCCGGCAGCGACCAGGACCGCGTCGAGGCGATCCTGCCCGGAGTGCCGGTGCTGGATGCGGCGGAGGTGCTCCGGCGCAGCGAGCTCGTCGTGCTCGCCGTTCCGCACGAGGAGCTCCCCTCGCTCGTGGCGGGCCTGGCCGAGCTCGGCGCCTGGCAGCCCGGCCAGCTCGTGCTGCACACCGACCCCGGCTACGGCACCGAGGTGCTCGCCCCCGCGCAGCGGCTCGGCGCGATCGGACTCGCCGTGCATCCCGCCATCACCTTCACGGGGACCACGATCGATCTCCGCCAGCTCGCCGCCTCCTACGCGGCCGTCACGGCGCCCGCCGCCGTCCTGCCGATCGCTCAGGCGCTCGCGGTGGAGATCGGCTGCGAGCCGGTCGTGATCGCCGAGGCCGACCGGCCCGCGTACGCGGAGGCGATCGCGACCGCGACCGAGTTCTCCCGCGTGATCGTGCAGCAGGCGACGGGGCTGCTCGCGGGCATCGGCGTCGAGAACCCTGGCGGGTACCTGTCGGCGCTCGTGCGTTCGACGGTCGACGACGCCCTGACACGCGCGGATCCGCGCGGACCCGTGGGCGATACGATCGACGGATGATCCGCACCATCGCGGAGCTGCGCACCCGACTGGCAGACGCCAGAGCCGCGGCTCCCCAGGGCACGCGTGTCGCACTCGTCTCGACGATCGGTGCGCTGCACGACGGCCACACAGACCTCATCCGCACCGCGCGCGAGAACGCCGGGATCGTGGTGGTCTCCTCCTTCGTGAACCCGCTGCGCTTCGCCACGCACGCCGAGTACGAGGCCTATCCGCGCACGCCCGACGCGGATGCCGCGCTGCTCGAGCGGCTCGGCGTGGACCTCGTGTTCGCTCCGGATGCGGCCGAGCTGCTGCCCGCGGGGAAGGCCACGACGAAGGTGAGCGCGGGAGATCTCGGCCTGCGCTACGAGGGACGGGTGCGTCCCTTCTACTTCGACGGACTGCTGACCGTCGAGGCGCAGCTGCTGAACCTGGTGCGCCCCGACGTCGCCGTCTACGGCGAACGCGACCGCCAGCGCGTGTTCCTCGTGCGCCGGATGGTGCGCGAGCTCTTCTTCGACGTCGAGATCGTCGAGGTCGAGACGGTGCGAAGCGCAGACGGCGTGCCGATCTCCACACGGCTGGACACGCTCGACGCGGCCGATCGCGCCGCCGCCGCGCTCCTGCCGCGCGCGCTCGAGGCCGCCGCATCCAACGCCGACCGTGACGTCGACGCGTGCATCGCGGCGGCGCAGAGCGCGCTCATGGGCGAGTCCCGCATCCGGCTCGAGTATCTGAACGTCGTCGACCCGGCGACGTTCCTGCCCGTCGACGAGGGTCACCAAGGTCCCGCGCTCGCCCTGATCGCCGCCTCCGTCGGCGGCCACCGTTTCGTCGACAACGCCGAGATCTTCGTGCGCTGAGCCCCGCCGGCGGCAACCGGGCACCGCAGGCGCCCCGGATAGACTTGACGGCGACTTCCGAGGAGCCCCCACGATGACCTCTCAGCCCGAGAACACCGCGCCCGCCGAGACCCCCGAAGAGGACGTCTTCGAGCAGAAGGCGGTGCGACTGGCCAAGCGCGAGCGACTCATCGCGGAGCGGACGGATGCGGCGGGCGGGGCCTATCCCGTCTCGGTCGCCGTGACCGACACGATCCCCGCGCTGCGGGAGCGTTTCGCGAGCCTGGAGGCGGGCGAGGAGACCGGCGTCATCGCCGGCGTCGCCGGCCGCGTCGTCTTCAGCCGCAACACCGGCAAGCTCTGCTTCGCGTCGCTGCAGTCGGGCGACGGCAGCCGCATCCAGGCCATGGTGTCGCTCGCCGCCGTCGGCGAGGAGTCCCTGCAGCGCTGGAAGGAGCTCGTCGACCTCGGCGACCACGTGTTCGTGCGCGGCCAGGTCATCTCCAGCCGCCGCGGTGAGCTCTCGATCATGGTCGAGGACTGGCAGATCGCGTCGAAGGCGCTGCTGCCGCTGCCGAACCTGCACTCCGAGCTGAACGAGGAGACGCGCGTGCGCTCGCGCTTCCTCGATCTCATCGTGCGCGACCAGGCGCGGGCGACCGTGCGCACCCGCGCCGCGGTCAACGCGAGCCTGCGCGAGACCTTCGCGGGGCACGAGTTCATCGAGGTCGAGACGCCGATGCTGCAGGTGCAGCACGGTGGCGCATCGGCGCGTCCGTTCGTGACGCACTCCAACGCCTTCGACACGGAGCTCTATCTGCGCATCGCCCCGGAGCTGTTCCTCAAGCGCGCCGTCGTCGGCGGACTCGACCGGGTGTTCGAGATCAACCGCAACTTCCGCAACGAGGGCGCGGACTCGACCCACAGCCCCGAGTTCGCGATGCTCGAGGCCTACGAGTCGTACAGCGACTACAACGGCATCGCCGATCTCACGCAGGAGCTCATCCAGAACGCGGCCGCGGCCACGAACCGCCTCGCCGGACGTCCGGAGGCCGGCCACGTCGTGACCTGGGCCGACGGGACGGAGTATGACCTCGGCGGCGACTGGGACCGCATCTCGATGTACGACTCGCTCAACGAGGCGCTCGCCGTATCCGAGATCGATGCCGATCCCATCACCCCGCAGACGCCCGTCGCCGAGCTCGCCCGCATCGCCGAGGCCGCCGGTGTCGACGAGCCGCCGCACGCGACCCACGGCAAGTACGTGGAAGAGCTGTGGGAGCACTTCGTCAAGACGCACCTGGTGCGCCCGACCTTCGTCATGGACTTCCCGCTCGACACCAGCCCGCTCGTGCGCGAGCACCGCTCGATCCCGGGCGTCGTGGAGAAATGGGACCTCTACGTGCGCGGTTTCGAGCTCGCCACCGGGTACTCCGAGCTCATCGACCCGGTCATCCAGCGCGAACGCTTCGTCGAGCAGGCGAAGCTGGCCGCGCGCGGCGACGACGAGGCCATGCGCATCGACGAGGAGTTCCTGCGGGCGATGGAGCACGGCATGCCTCCCATGGGCGGCATGGGGATGGGCATCGACCGACTGCTGATGGCCGTGACCGGCCTCGGCATCCGCGAGACCATCCTCTTCCCGCTCGTCAAGTGAGTCAGCCGGGCTGAGCCCGGAACGCCCAGTCGGGCAGATGGCCGGCGTCGACCATCGACAGCACGATGAGAGACAGGCCGTGCTCCGCGTCGATCGCGAGCGCCTGCTCGCAGTAGCGCGCGGCGTGGGTGGAGCGCCCGAGCGCCCACGAGAGCCAAGCGCCCGCCGCGAGTGCGCCGGGTCGATACGCGGCGGGAGCGGATGAGGCCGCGAGTCGGCATACCTCCAACGCACCGGTCAGTCGATCGACGTCGGGGCGCGCTCCCTCGCCCATCATCCAGGCGCCCAGCTCGTCCGGGTACGCGACACCGGCCTCCCACTCCTGCTGCGCGATGAGCGCCGCATCGCCGCCGTCGACGCCGCGCACCCACGTGGCCAGTGCGATGTCGCGGAGGGCCGGGCGCGCCAGGCACCAGATCAGCAGCGCGAGATCCTGCACGTCGGCGCGCTCCGCGCCGGCCGCGTCGCCCGGCGGCACCGCACCTCGGAGCGTGAGCCACGTCTCGAAGAACGCGGGCAGATCCTCCAGGGCGAGGGACGCGACGAGGGCGTCGGGATGGATGCGGGCGTCCGCCGGGCGCGACCCGTTCAGCACCCACTCCAGTGCACGGGCGCACTCGGTCAACGCCCGGCCGACCCGCTCGCTCCGCGCGAGGTCGACGTGCGGCAGGGAGGCCCCTGCCCCCTGGTCGCCGGCGGGGTGGTGCGCGCCCGCATCCGGGTCGGCCGCGATCTCTCCGCCGAGGGCCGGATCGAGATAGGAGCGCCACCGTCCGGAGGAGATGTGGAGCGCATCGATGCGGCGGAGACCGCACGCCTGCGCCCTGACCTCCAACGCCGCCACGAGCTCCGCATGCGTCGGGGTGTCGGCGTCGTCGTACACGAGCAGGGCGTAGGCGTCGGTGTGCTCGACGCGGCAGGCGAACCCGATGAGGGTCGAGGCCACCGCATCCGTGTCGGCCGCCGCGGGCGGCAGGTCGACGCGAAGGCCGCCGTCGGTGCGGCCAGCGCTGAAGGGGATCAGCACGACGCTGTGTCGCGGCTCGTAGCCGAGCAGCCGCGGAACCAGAGAGAGGAAGTCGGCCGCATCCCGGGCCTTGATGATCGTGGTCATGCATCGAGGCTGCGCGGTCGCGGCCGCCAGGATCCGATCGCACAGGCCGCCGCGCCGGGCCCGGTCGGTGTGGAGGAGCCGTCGCGTACCATGGAGGAGTGGAGAACATCTGGGTCGCGGCGCTGTGGTCGATTCTGCCGACCATCGTCGTGACGGCGACGTTCTTCTTCATCGTGCGTTCGATCCTGCGTATGGACCGCACCGAGCGCCGCGTCTACTCGGAGATCGAGGCCGAAGAACGCGCCAAGCGCGGCCTGCCTCCGATCGCCTCCGACCACTGAGCGCCCACCACGCGGGTCTGGTGCGCCCGGCCGCTACGCTGAGCAGGATGCGGGCGGGGGAGACGACATGATCAACATCGACATCGATCTCGGATCGTGGTGGCTGGTCGCCGTCTTCGTCTTCGATGTCGTGATCCGCATCGCGGCGATCATCATCGTCCCCCGCAACCGGCGCCCCACGGCGGCCATGGCGTGGCTGCTCGCGATCTACTTCATCCCCGTGATCGGTGTCGTGCTCTTCCTGGTGATCGGCACACCGCGCCTGCCGCGCAAGCGCCGGCGCAAGCAGCGCGCGATCAACGAGTACATCCAGCAGGCCACGGCGGGGCTCGATCACGGCACGCTGCGTCCCGGTGCGCCGGGCTGGTTCACCTCGCTCGTGCGGCTGAACACCAACCTCGGGGCCATGCCGCTCTCCGGTGACAACGAGGCTCACCTCATCGCCGACTACCAGGAGAGCCTGGATGCGATGGCCGACGCCATCCGCGGCGCCCGGCGCTATGTCCACGTCGAGTTCTACATCCTGCAGACCGACGCGTCGACCGACAACTTCTTCCGCGCGCTCGAAGAGGTCAGCGAGCGTGGCGTCACCGTGCGGGTGCTGCTGGATCACTGGGCCAACAGGGGCAAGCCCTTCTACCGGCGCACGCTGAAGCGCCTCGACGCCATGGGGGCGCAGTGGCACCTGATGCTCCCCGTGCAGCCGCTGCGCGGCAAGTACCAGCGTCCCGACCTGCGCAACCACCGCAAGCTCCTCGTCGTCGACGGGGACATCGCCTTCATGGGCTCGCAGAACGTCACCGATTCGACGTACAACCTGCGCAAGAACATCCGCCGAGGCCTGCACTGGGTCGATCTCATGGTGCGCCTCGAGGGGCCGGTCGTCGGCAGCGTCAACGCCGTCTTCCTCTCGGACTGGTACAGCGAGACCGACGAGCTGCTGACCGAGGAGGTCGACGAGTTCGACCTGCGTCGCGCCACCGGTGATCTCGACTGCCAGATCGTGCCGAGCGGTCCGGGGTTCGAGTTCGAGAACAACCTGCGTCTGTTCCTCGGGCTCATGTACGCCGCGAAGGAGCGGATCATCCTCGTCAGCCCGTACTTCGTGCCGGACGAGTCGATCCTCAACGCCATCACGACCGCCTGCCATCGCGGAGTCGAGGTCGAGCTGTTCGTCTCCGAAGAGGGCGACCAGGCGATGGTCTACCACGCTCAGCGCAGCTACTACGAGGTGCTGCTGCGCGCGGGCGTGCGCATCTGGATGTACCGCAAGCCCTACATCCTGCACACCAAGGCCATGACGATCGACGACGAGGTCGCGGTCATCGGATCGAGCAACATGGACATGCGCTCGTTCGGTCTGAACATGGAGATCTCGATGCTCGTGCGCGGCGAGGAGTTCGTCGAGGAGATGCGGCAGGTCGAAGACCACTACCGCAATCTCAGCACCGAGCTCACCCTCGAGGAGTGGCTGCGTCAGCCCCTGCGCTCCACGGTGCTCGACAACCTCGCCCGGTTGACGTCCGCTCTGCAGTAGCGGTGATCGTGACCCGGCCGTTACCGGGCTTTCCGGTGATGCGCAGGCCGCTGCGACAAGATGAGAGACCGGCGGTCGCGTCGCGGCCGCATCCGTAGATCTCTGAGGGAGCCGTCATGCGCCGCACCACGACCCTGCTCACCATCACCGGCTCGTTGCTCGTCGCCGCCGGCATGCTCACCGGATGCGCGGGCGACGCCGCACCCGGCGAGTCCGCCGTCGCCGACCTGCAGCTGGATGCGGGCTGGGTCGACAGCGGCCGGATGATCGCCGTGGTGACCGAGGGCAGCTCCACCTGTGTGCCTGTCGCGGAGACGCCCACCTTTGCAGACGGAGTGATCACGGTGAGCCTCGACGACGCAGCCGGCGACGCCGGCCGAGCCTGCACGAAGGACCTCGTGCCGCGCGTCACGCTCGTCGGTGTACCGGAGGGCGTCGATCCCGCACAGGCGACCCGTGTGGACGTGAGCTACGGCAACGCATCCGGCAGCGTCGGGCTGCCAGGGGTCGAGGGCCTCGCCGGCCCCGGCACGCAGACGGATTTCCTGCCGAGCGCCGGCTGGCTCACCTCGGGCGGATTCGCGCTCGTGACGTGGGGTTCCTCCTCCTGCGCGCCCGTCGTGGACACGATCGAGAAGACGGCTGACGCCGAGATCACGCTCACCTTCCAGACCCCGGCCGCGGACCGCGCCTGCACGATGGATATGGCCCCGCGTGCGCTCATCGGCTCCGCCGAGGGGGTGGCCGAGGGGACCGGCGTCGAGCTCGTGCTCGTCGGCGACACGTTCGACAACACCCGCGTCCCCGTTCTCTGACGCCCTGCCGCTCCGGGGCTCCGATAGCTTCGCCTGTCACAGATCGACGAAATCGGCTCGATTCGTGACAGGCGAGCGGCTGGTCTGGATGCTCCCCTGTCACAGACCGATCGCTTCGGTTCGATCTGTGACAGGGGAGCCCTGGGGGATCGCCTGATGTGCGGCGCGGGTGCGCTCCTCCACACGTGCTCGCTGCGGCGTGTCCAGGTGGGGATGATCCGCCGTCGGTGCGGCGTGCATCCAGAGTGGAGCCGTGTCAGGAGGCCTCCCCCAGGATCTCGGCCCCGCGTTTCGAGTGGGTGCCGCACGGAAGCTCGGTGTTTCCGAGGCGACGCTACGTGCGCCCGATCTGCTGCGACCGTTCCACGGTGTTCGCGCGAAGGAGCGTGAGCTCCCTGTGCAGTGGCGCGGTGGCCTTCTCGGCGTCCATGAGGCTCGCCACATCGGACGGGCCATGGATTTCGCGACTCAGATGGGCGCACACGAGTTCTTCACCCACGCGACGGCGGCGGTTCTCCTTGGGCTGCCGTTGCCGCCTCGCCTGGCTCGCGACGAGGCGGTGCATGTGGGGGTGTTGGCTCCGCGGCGTCCTCCGCGGGGACGTGGTGTGGCCGGTCACCAGGCGGTCCCTGACCTCACCTCGGTAGTCCAGCATCGCGAGACCGGTCTGCATCTCACCTCGCCGGCGACGACCTGGGCGATGCTGGCCGCATCCCTCCGCCATCCCTACGACGTGGTGGCCATCGGTGATGCCGTCTTGCGCGACTGGCGGCTCGAACCCCTGGCGTCGATGGCCGAGATGAGCCGAGCAGTGGATGCGGGACGGAGGGTCGGGGTGGCTCGTCTCCGGGAGGCGCTCCCACGTCTGCGTGCCAGATCGGGCTCGCGACCGGAGACGTGGCTCCGGCTCACGATCGTCGATGCAGGATTGCCCGAACCGGATCTGAACGTCGATGTGTTCGTGGCAGGCGAGTACGTCGCGTGCGTCGACCTCGCGTATCCGGAGCGTCGCATCGCGTTCGAGTACGAGGGTGAGCACCACCTGCGTGACCCGCGTCAGTGGGCGTTGGACATCGAGCGTTATGAGCGTCTCGCCGCGGCCGGGTGGCTCGTCATCCGGGCAACGAAGCAGGACGTCTTCGAGCAGTCCGGTCGCTTCATCGCGCGCGCCCGTCGTGCGCTCGCGTCCCGATGGTGATGCCACGCCGCGTAAGTCGTGCTCACCTGTCACAGATCGACGCCGAATGCGCGATCTGTGACAGGTGAGCGGGACAAACCCTCACTCCCCTGTCGCAGATATAGGCGTTCGCGTCGATCTGTGACAGGGGAAGGTGAGGGGGGACGGACCCCGGAGGCGCGGGCGGCGGGTGGCGGGTGGCGCCGGGCCCGGGATCAGCCGGGGGTCAGTCCTGGCGGACGAGCAGGTCGCCGATCTCGCAGTCGAGGGCGCGGCAGATCGCCGACAGCGTCGAGTAGCGGATGGCGCGGGCGCGGTCGTTCTTGAGCACCGACAGGTTCACCACCGAGACCCCGACCGTGCGCGACAGCTCCGCGAGCGTCATCCCGCGCTCGGTCAGCAGTTCGTCGAGCCGGCAGTGGACACCGCTGGGGCCGTCGTCCTCGGCGGGGCTCATACCAGGCCCTCGGTGTCGCGCTGCAGCCGGTCGCCGACCGTGAACACGGTGCTGGCCATCGCGACGATGAAGGCGGCGAGGATCACCGGCGGCAGGTCCACGCTCATGACGGGGTTGTCGAACGTGCCCTGCGAGATGTCCCGGAAGGCGTCGTTGGCGACGATGTTGCCGAAGAACGGCACGCCGAACAGGCCCGCGAGCCCCGACGCGCCCGCGGCGACGACGAGCACCGTGTTGCGACCGTTGAACACCCGCCCTCGCATGACCGACAGCGTCACCAGCAGCAGGCAGACCACGACCGCGCTGACGGATGCGGCGAGCACGAGCTGCTGGATCACCAGAGCCCCTGTGCCCGCGACCGACAGGGCGCCCGGCGTGATCCATGCGCGCTCCAGGAGGATGTCGCGCATCGCCCCGTCGGGACCGATGGGAGCGGCGACCGTGGTGTCGGAGAACAGCGCCTCGACGGGAAGTGCCTTGCCGCTGAGTGCGTCGACGATCCGCCCGATCGCGAAGAAGAGCGTGACACCGACGACCGCGATCCCGGCGCCGACGAAGATCCACATCGCGGCGATGTCGCTGCCGCGCAGCACGCGGGCTTGAGTGGGGGTGGTCATGAGGTCCTCCCTGGCATATCGAATATCGTTGTTATCGAAAAACGATATGGGATGACTGGTGTGACCGCAAGCGGCGGATGCGGTGCGCCCACGGCGAACACGGGCTTGCCGCATCCGTGCTCTGGTTAGCCTCGATGTACAGCGCGCCGGAGGGTGCGCCCGATGTTGGCGTCACCTGGCGCCGGAGGAGTAGCCGCGATGTTCGAGAGATTCACCGACCGAGCCCGTCGCGTGGTTGTGCTCGCCCAGGAAGAGGCGAAGATGCTCAACCACAACTACATCGGTACCGAGCACATCCTGCTCGGTCTCATCCATGAGGGCGAGGGCGTCGCCGCCAAGGCGCTCGAGAGCCTGGGCATCTCGCTCGACGCCGTGCGCGAGCAGGTCCAGGACATCATCGGCCAGGGGCAGCAGCAGCCGACCGGCCACATCCCCTTCACGCCGCGCGCGAAGAAGGTGCTGGAGCTGAGCCTTCGCGAGGCGCTGCAGCTGGGCCACAACTACATCGGCACCGAGCACATCCTGCTCGGCCTCATCCGCGAGGGCGAGGGCGTCGCCGCCCAGGTGCTCGTCAAGCTCGGCGCCGACCTCAACAAGGTGCGCCAGCAGGTTATCCAGCTGCTGAGCGGCTACCAGGGCAAGGAGCCCGCGGGCGTCGCCACCGGCGCCGGCGAGCAGGCCACGACCGGTGCACAGGGCGGCTCGGCCGTGCTCGACCAGTTCGGCCGCAACCTCACCCAGGCCGCGCGCGACAACAAGCTCGACCCGGTCATCGGGCGCGAGAAGGAGATCGAGCGCGTGATGCAGATCCTCTCGCGCCGCTCCAAGAACAACCCCGTCCTCATCGGCGAGCCCGGCGTCGGCAAGACCGCCGTCGTCGAGGGCCTCGCGCAGGCGATCGTGAAGGGCGACGTGCCCGAGACGCTGAAGGACAAGCAGGTCTACTCGCTCGACCTCGGCTCGCTCATCGCCGGCTCCCGCTACCGCGGCGACTTCGAGGAGCGCCTGAAGAAGGTCACGAAGGAGATCCGCACTCGCGGCGACATCATCGTCTTCATCGACGAGATCCACACCCTCGTGGGCGCGGGTGCCGCCGAAGGCGCGATCGACGCCGCATCCATCCTCAAGCCGCTGCTCGCCCGCGGCGAGCTGCAGACGATCGGTGCGACGACCCTCGACGAGTACCGCAAGCACTTCGAGAAGGATGCGGCCCTCGAGCGCCGCTTCCAGCCGATCCAGGTCGCGGAGCCGAGCCTGCCCCACGCGATCAACATCCTGAAGGGTCTGCGCGACCGCTACGAGGCGCACCACAAGGTGCAGATCACGGACGGTGCCATCGTCGCCGCCGCGAACCTCGCCGACCGGTACATCTCGGACCGCTTCCTGCCCGACAAGGCGATCGACCTGATCGACGAGGCCGGCGCGCGCCTGCGCCTGTCGATCCTCTCGAGCCCGCCCGAGCTGCGCGAGTTCGACGAGAAGATCGCCAAGGTGCGCGAGCAGAAGGAAGCCGCATCCGAGGAGCAGGACTTCGAGAAGGCCGCATCCCTGCGTGACGAGGAGAAGTCGCTGCTCGCTGAGCGTCTGCGCCTCGAGAAGCAGTGGAAGAACGGTGACGTGGCGACCACCGCGGTCGTCGACGAGGGCCTGATCGCCGAGGTGCTGGCCCAAGCCACGGGCATCCCGGTGTTCAAGCTGACCGAGGAGGAGACCAGCCGTCTCGTCTTCATGGAGAAGGCGCTGCACCAGCGCGTCATCGGCCAGGAAGAGGCGATCGCCGCCCTCAGCCGTACGATCCGTCGCCAGCGCGCCGGCCTCAAGGACCCGAAGCGTCCCAGCGGCTCGTTCATCTTCGCCGGCCCCACGGGCGTCGGAAAGACCGAGCTCGCCAAGGCGCTCGCGGAGTTCCTGTTCGACGACGAGGGTGCGCTCATCTCGCTCGACATGAGCGAGTTCGGCGAGAAGCACACCGTTTCCCGGCTGTTCGGTGCCCCTCCCGGGTTCGTCGGCTTCGAAGAGGGTGGGCAGCTCACCGAGAAGGTGCGCCGCAAGCCGTTCTCCGTGGTGCTGTTCGACGAGATCGAGAAGGCGCACCCCGACATCTTCAACTCGCTGCTGCAGATCCTCGAAGAGGGTCGTCTGACCGATGGTCAAGGCCGCGTCGTCGACTTCAAGAACACGGTGATCATCATGACCACCAACCTCGGTTCGCAGGCCATTGCCGGCGGCCCGGTCGGGTTCCAGGTCGAGGGCAACGCGCAGACGACCTACGAGCGGATGAAGGGCAAGGTCGACGAGGAGCTGAAGCGTCACTTCAAGCCCGAGTTCCTCAACCGTGTCGACGACGTCATCGTCTTCCCCCAGCTGAATAAGTCGGAACTGCGCCAGATCGTGGGTCTGTTCACCAAGCGTCTCGCTGAGCGTCTGCTCGATCGCGACCTCACGGTGGAGCTGTCGGATGCGGCCAAGGACCGCCTCATCGAGATCGGGTTCGACCCGACGCTCGGTGCGCGTCCGCTGCGCCGTGCGATGCAGCGCGAGGTCGAGGACCAGCTCAGCGAGAAGATCCTCCACGGCGAGCTGAACGCGGGCGACCACGTCAAGGTCGATGCCGAGGGCGGCCGGTTCACGTTCGACATCGCCCCCCGCGGCGAGAAGGTCGCGCTGGGCGCGAGCGTCGCCGGCGAGATCTCGGCGACGCCGGACATCGTCGCCGGAAGCTGACACCGCACACGCACGAAGGGCCGGATGCACATCGCATCCGGCCCTTCGGCGTACGTGCCGCATCCCGGCGTAGGGTTGCACCGTGAGCGAGTTCACCGTGCGGCCGGCGCGGACGGCAGATGTACGTGCGATCCACCGGATGCTGGAGCCGTACGTGCAGCGCCGCATCCTGCTCGGCAAGGACATCGTCGTGCTCTACGAGGCGGTGCAGCAGTTCCTGGTCGCGGAGGACGCGAACGGCGTGCTCATCGGATGCGGCGCCCTCCACGTCATGTGGGACGACCTGGGCGAGATCCGCACGCTGATCGTGGACGACGCGTGGCTGCACCGCGGCGTCGGGCGGGCGCTCGTCGAAGGTCTCGAGGAGCAGGCGCGCACGCTGGGGCTGTCGCGGCTGTTCTGCCTCACGTTCGAGGTCGACT
This sequence comes from Microbacterium binotii, assembly GCF_021398715.1. Classification (NCBI taxonomy): domain Bacteria; kingdom Bacillati; phylum Actinomycetota; class Actinomycetes; order Micrococcales; family Microbacteriaceae; genus Microbacterium; species Microbacterium binotii. The sequence continues at coordinate 299,585 of NZ_CP090347.1, forward strand.
TCTTCACGCGGCGCGGCTTCGCGCCGATCGGGGAGCACGTCGTCGACCCGGACGTCTACTCGCAGCTGGTACGCAGTCCTGACGAGGGCATCGCCGAGTTCCTCGACCTCGCGCACGTCAAGCCCAACACCCTCGGCAACACGAGGATGCTCAAGGAGCTCTGAGGTTCGCGCGCGGAGAGCCGTCGGGGCGAGGCGCCGGGTGCGACGTAGCCTGGATGCGTGAGTTCCCCCACCCCGCGTCGTCGTCCGTCGAAGGCCGTGTACCGCCGTCGCCGCCTCGTCGCGCTGATCGGCCTGCTGGCCGTCATCGGCCTGGTGTGGCTGTTCATCGCTCAGCCGTGGAACTCTGCCGCCGCGCCCGCGCCGGCCGCATCCACACCCGTCGCGACGCCGGCCCCCTCGACGTCGGTCGCAACCGACGTCCCGGCCGCCGATGCGCCCGCGGATGAGGCGACGGCCGGCGGCGAGGCGACGGATGCCGGCATCCCCACCTGCACCAAGGACGACGTGCGCGTGGAGGCACTGACCAACCAGTCGACCTATGCGGCGGACGAGAATCCGCAGCTGTCGATCCGGCTCACGAACACCTCGGCCGCGGACTGCACGATCAACGTCGGCACGACGAGTCAGACCTTCACGGTCACGTCCGGTGAAGACACGTGGTGGCGGTCGACCGACTGCCAGAGCGAGCCGAGCGACATGGTCGTGACCCTGACCGCCGGTCAGGAAGTCACCAGTGCGACGCCGATCACCTGGGACCGCACGCGCTCCGCCGTCGACACCTGTCAGAACACGAACCGGCCCAAGGCGCCGGGCGGCGGGGCCTCGTACCATCTGGCCGTCTCGATCGGCGGCGTCCCGTCCGCGCAGTCGGCGCAGTTCCTGCTGAACTAACGACCGGCCTGAGATTCCGCCGGAGAGGGAGTATCTGTCCGCGCTGAGTCCGCAGAACGCTCCGCAAACGCCGCAGACACGACTGCGCGGGAGGCTTCGTCACGGTCAGGGAACAGGTGCCCGTAGACGTCCAGGGTCGTCTTGGCGGAGCTGTGGCGCATCCGCGCCTGAACCGTCTTCACGTCGAGCCCCGACGCGATCAAGAGGCTCGCGAAGTAGTGGCGAAGGTCGTGGATCCGGAAGCCTTCGGGCAGTCCTTTGACCTTCGCCGCTGCATCCGAGAACGCTGAGTTGACGACGGTGGGCGAGACGGAGCGGCCGTAGGCGTTCGTGACGATCGTCGTGCTGCCGAACTTGGCGGGCATCCGATTGAGCTCGAGTGCCATCTCGGGCGGGATCGGGACGGGGTTGCGAGACTCGTTGGTCTTGAGGGGTACCCCGCCGTACTGCAGGGCCGGCGTGAGCACGCCCCGCATGAAATCGACGTCTTCAACCCGGAGCCCGAGAATCTCGTTGCGACGCAGTCCAGCGAAGGCACCGAGAAGGACGACCGCGCGCAGATGCTCGGGGAGGGCGTCGTGAAGAGCCCACACCTGTTGCGTGGTCGCGACGTAGGCGATCTGTGATCCCGAGCCTGGGGCGGTTCGTCGCGACACCGGAGAGCGGGGGATGAGCCCGTCGTGGACGGCGTCGGTGAGGATCTGGCCGAGACGGGAGTGCAGCACAGCGATCGTGGACTTCGCGTACTTCGCCTCCAACGCCACCAGCCACGCTTTCACGTCGGACGGCTTAATGGTCGCGATACGACGCGATCCGAGCCCTTCCTTGATGACCTTCACGTGCGTGCGCGCCTGTGTCATCGTCGTGGCCCTGCCGGAGTAGCCTGCGAGCCAGACATCGCACCACTCGTTCAGCGTCGTCTTGGCGCGCTTCGGGTCGGTCCAGGTGCCGGTGACGAGCTTCGCTATCTCGGCATCGAGCCACTGACGCGCCTCGCGCTCGAGCTTGAAGTGGCGCGCGTGCTCCTTGCCATCGTGGTCGCGGTACCGCGCGCGGTAGACGCCGTCAGGGCGTTTCTTGATGCTCGCCATGTTGACCCTCTGCGGCGTAGAACCGCCGCATCCAATGTCCGAGAGGCTCGCTGTTGGCGAGCTCGGTCGGTGTCAGCAGGCGCTCCTGCATGAGCGACAGAACTACATCGACTCCAGTGGTGTCGATCCACCTCTCAGCAGTCATCCGGAGTTCGCGCCCCACCTCCGTTTCCGGGCTCTCGTCCAACGCGGCTGCCAGAAGAAGGCGCGCGCGACGATAGTGATCGAAGGCGGAATGCAACTCCCTGTGCCAGTGAGTGACAGATTTCACCTCAGCCTCGGCGCGCACGATGGAGGTTCCACGGAGGAGAGCGCTCACGTCTGCGCCGTAGATGTCTGACACGGCTTCGGCTTCTGACAGTCGCAGTGGTCGCTCGCCCTTCTCGACGCTCCACACAGTCGCTTGCGACCACTTGAAGCCTCTCTGACGCATCCAGTCCGCGAGCTCTTTCTGGCTCGACTTCCCGCGCATCGCCACCAGGTTTCGCCCGATCTGCTCATCGTCAGCCACCTCTCGATTCTAGTCAGCACAACATCATCCGCTAGTGAACACGCAAATCTAGTCGCAAAACTGGCAATGAATGTGTACTGTGAATGCTAGTCAACCAACTAGGAAAGGATGTGTGAGATGGATAAGCAGGGCAACCTTCTGCTCCTGACCGAGGTCGCTGAAGAACTGCGTCGGTCAGTTGACGGAGTCCGGTGGCTCATCAAGTCGCAGCAACTCAAGGGCGCGAAGCTCGGAGGCCGAATGGTGGTTCGCCGGGAGGATCTCGATGCGTTCGTCAACGCGGCCTTCGCCGATGCCGTCGACTGAGCAGTTGATGGGGCGCGTTTGTCAGGTGGGTCGCGCCACTACATCGCCGAAAAGAAGAGCCGCCTACAGGTGCAACTGCAGGCGGCTCGTGATTCCCGAAGGAAATTTCATGAATGAAGTTACCACTGCCCGCACTGATTTCCTCGACTGCGAGCCTGGAACGATCATCGACGTCTCCGGCTCGCGCTTCGCCGCACCGGAGGAGGACTACATCGTCGTCCCTCGGGCGGCTCGCCGCGACGCCGCCAGGATCGTCATCGGCCAGAGCATGCACAGCTTCGGCCAGTTCCACCGACTCGACGGCGAGCCGATCCCGACGGAGGATCCCGAGCTACTGGCATGGGTTGCCCGCACGCAGGTCAACGCAGATGCATGGAACATCTTCCACGGAGTGATGGCGAAGAAGAACGCGGCCTATGTGAGCGACGACCTCGTGTTCGTGAGCCACGGCTTCCGATTCGCCCATGCCGAGACGGAACTCTACGGAGTTCCTGCCGTGGCCTTCGTGACGATCGACGAGGTAGATCGTCACAGACAGGCCGCGGAGGACGCGTTCATTGAGGCGCACCCGGAGATCCGCGCCTCCAGACCTGTGTGGGCCGACAAGGTAAGGGTGATCGATGAGCCAACGGGCGATCGACTCGTCCTCTTCGAGACCGACGTTCGCGACTTCGCAACCGTTGCGACGAGCGCTATCTGGCGTGACGGGGTCGTCGTGATGGACGATGCGATCTGCATCGACGCGCAGTTCGATGGTGACTGCGACGCCGATGTGCTCGACGATCTCGCGCAAGGCTTCGCCGAACTCGCTGCACGATTCCGGACCGCATCATGAGCGCCGCCGACTTCATCGTTGTCGGCTGGGTGGGGCACGAGCAGGAGCCTCGTGTGGTCATCCTCGGGGAGGACGGCGCGGCGGCGCAGTACCTGGACGCGATCGAGGCGCGTGACGCCGCACAGCGGCTCATCGAGCTCGGCAAGCAGATCCTCACGCCGATGTCGCCGCGTCGACTTCGACTGATCGAGCGACCCGCGCACGCGACGAGCAAGGAGGAGTCATGAGCTTTAGTCCCGCTCCCGCAGTAACACCAGAGACGCGCTTCGCTCTCGAGATGTTCGCTCTCGAGCAGCGTGCGCGCGGCTTCTCTGACGCGACCATCCGGAACCGCGCGTGCATCGTCGCCATGCTCGAGAGAGAGATGGGCGGTCCCGTTCTGGGTGCAACCAAGCGCGACGTCACTCTGTTCATCGCCCGGCCTGGCGTCAAGGCGAGCACTCGTCGCGCCTACCAAGGCGCCCTCGGATCCTTCTTCAGATTCGCGGTCACGCAGAGCCTTCGCGCCGATGATCCAACGGAGCAGATGCCGGCCGTCCGCGTCTCCCGTGGACGTCCCCGCCCGTTCAGTCGTGAACAGCTCGAAGCGATGCTGCGCTCGGGTGCGTACCGAAAGACACGAGTGATGATCCTGCTCGGGTACTACCAGGGGTTCCGGGTGTCGACCATCGCATCCGTACACGGACGCGATCTGGACCTAGCAGCGGGCACTATTCGCGTGATCGTGAAGGGTGCGAAGGAACGGGTGGCGCCGCTCCACCCAGCCGTGCTCACCGTGGCCACGGAGATGCCTCGTGACGACTGGTGGTTTCCTGCGCGCGGCAACAAGACCGGGCATATCGACGGCTCATCCGTGAGCGACCTCGTCCGCAAGGCCAAGGAGCGCGCCGGCATCACCGATGAGACTCTCACCGCACACTCTCTGCGGCACTCCTTCGGCTCACACCTGATGGAAGAGGGAGTCGACATCCGGATCATCCAAGAGCTGATGATGCACGAGTCGCTCGCGACGACGCAGATCTACACGGGCGTCTCCGAGAGCATGGCTCGCCGCGGTCTCGCCGCCTTAGGTGGCGTCAGCGCCCCTGGACGCTCCGGGCGCGGGCGCTGATCGGCGGGGGCGCGGTGACTGACGCACGACTGCGAGGCGAGTGGCTGACAGCGGCTGCGCACGACGGTCTCTCCGATGCCGCCTACCGCGTGCTGCACAACGCGCTCATGCACTCCGCTGAGCAGGGGACAGACGGGGCGATCTCACGGCGAGAACTTCGCTTCCTCTATCCCGGCCCGTTGAAGAAGGAGGTTCTCGACGAGTTGACGGCCGCAGGCTTCTGGGCGGAGACCGACGAGGGCTTCCAGATGATCGGGTGGGCCACGACATTGGGCCAGTCGACCGCGGCCGACGTGGAGGCGTACCGCCGCAACGCCCGCGAGCGGCAGCGTAGGCGCCGCGAGAAGCTCTCCGGCACGCCAGATGCCATTGACGACGCCCATCGCCTCCAAGCCGAAGGTGTCACGGGTGATGTGACGGACAGTGTCACGCGTGACGTCATGGGGAACGTAGGCAAGGACAGGACAGGCCCGGACCGGCCTGTCCTTGCCAAGAGGAAGAACGCGCGCGCGAGCCACGACTGCGAACGCGACGGACACGTCCGGATCCCGGCTGGCGGGTGTCTCCACTGCGAAATCCGGCCGGCAGATCTCGAGCCCGAGAGGAAGACAGCATGACCGCACTCACACCCGAACAGAGACTCATCGCTGCCGCCACCATCATGCGCGACGCCATCGAAGCGATCGACGCGCAACGAGACCAGGAAGAGGACCGGCGATGACCGTCAGCGAAGCGTACGCGGACCTGGGCGGAGGGCTCAGCCGAGCTGAGGCTGCGACCGATGCGCCGAGGCGATTCAGCATGGTCGAAGCGAAGAAGACCCCCGGTCTTCACGCCCTCGGCTGGCACATGTTCGACCCCATCTCCGGATGGTGCGGATGTGGTCAGCGAGACGACGGCGCCACAGCGCCCGGTTCCCCCGCATGGCGAGCGCAAGTCGAGCGGGCACTTCCCGGTGAGGAGCACGAAGAATGCCCCTGACTATCTGGCTAACGTACTTCGAGGCCGCAGACCGAGCGGGAGTGCCCGTCCGCACGATCCGCGACTGGGTCGCCGTGGGGCTCCTCACCCCCCAGGCCAGCCGCTTCCGAGCCAGCGACGTCACCGAGTGCGCGCTGCGCGCTCGAGAGGCGCGAGAGTGACCGCTGTGACGACGACTCGACAGGTGGACTGATGAGGCCGGCAACACATCTCGTCCACGGCACCGACGGCGCAGTCGTCATTTTGTCGGGTCGAGTCTGTGCCTATCTGGGGCGGTACGCCGGCTTGGAACAGTTCCGACTCGACTCCCGGGGTCAGGATGCGGAGGTCGACCAAGCCCTAATCGCGATGCGAGTCGCTGCTCTCGCCTGGCGCAGTTCCGCCCTCGGAACCCATGCTGCGCGGCCCGCGGAACCGGAGTCAGTATCGGATCGACGGTGCACCACGCGGGGCGCCGCCGATCTCCTGGGTATTGGGGAGCGCGCCGTTCGCAAGGCGATCAGCGGTGGCGCGCTCCCTGCGGAGAACGTCGGTGGCCGTTGGCTAATCGATCGAGAAGACGTCGAGCAGTACCGAGCGAAGACGAGGCGCACATGACATCTCTGGACGCGACGGCCCGAGCGGTCGATGCGCGCGACGCGTCAGACATCGCACGGTCGATCACGAATGAACCCGCCGCGCAGCTGCGTCTGCGAGCAGCGGTAGCCGCGCACGACAACGCGCTGTGTCGCGCAATCGCAGCGATCGCAGCTGAACGTGGCTGGACGAATGTCCGCTGGACTCCCGAAAGGAAACTCGCCATGAGTAACAGAGATGCTCCCCCGTTCGAGGGCACGCAAGACCCGTACCACCAGGTCACCGAAGCCATCGCAGAAGCCGAGGACCGAGAACGCGACGATCACACTGCTGACGAGATTGCCGCCATGGTGCTCGGACGGTAAGGCCGGCAGATGAACCGCATCAAGACGGAGCTGCTCCACGGAGAACTCGCCGACGCGAGCTACTACGACGCCTGGGTCCTGTGGCTCACGACACACGGAGTGGATCCCGACCATCTGTCCAAGCTCAAGGATGCCCGCGACGTCCTCGACCAGGTCGATGATCTTGCGACTGAGCTCGAGCAGGTTCAGCCGGCGCCTGTCCCAGTCGTGGTCGTCGACCCGGCGCAGTCCGCAGCCGAGCTGCTGCAGTCGATCCGGTCCAGCCTGTCCGCACCGACGAGAGATGAGCTGGACGCAGCACGGGCGGCACTCAGCCAGCGACACAACGAGGCGAACGCCGCAGTGCGCGGGACGTTCCGTCGCTACGTTCGAGCCCATCTGATCGACGGCCTGACGCCCCATCACGATGCGCTCGTGGCCCGAGCGACGACCCTCGCCGCGCTCTTCCCGGAAGCACTCGGCAAGGACACCGACGCGGACCTCGGCGGTCGACGCGCAGAGTGGGAAGAGCTCGCCTCCGTCATCGAGGAATGGGAAGAGCTCCACACCCTGCTGCAGAGTCTCCGAGAGAAGGGCCTGCTGTCCGCATCAGGCCGACGCAAGGCTCGCGAGTACAACACCCTCGAGTTCCGGTTCCAGGACCCTGAAGCCGCGACGAAAGCGCTGCGACTGCCTGCCAAGCGGATGCGCTATGCACGCGCCATGGTGACCGCGAAGCCCCGCCTCCTGACCGTGGAAGACATCGACAACCTGCGAGCAGCAGCGCCATCACTCACGCTCAACGAGGACAGTGACGTGCGGCAACTGCACGCCGAGAACCTGCGCCGCAAGCGCGAACTCGACGAATGGACCGCCGCAGGCCGAGCCAAAGCTCATCGCGAGCGACTCAACGCACGCGCCGAGCGCATGAGGAGCACCCAATGACGCGACCCCGAGCCCCGCACACTCCCACCCGACACGGCGGGGGTGGGGGTACCCCCCTTCGCTCTGCACGAAGGACCGACGGGGCTAGCAACCAAGCATCAGCACGCATTTTCCGCTCGTTTTTTCGGGCAGCAGCAATGACGACGGCTGCGCCCTCTCACCACGCTGTACACAACACGGAGGGACGCGCCTGATGGTTGCTCGTGACAGGTTGAATGACGACGGGTGGGAGCTTCGCGATCTGAAGCGGCGCGTGAAGGCGCTGGAGACGTCCGCTCCTCTCGGTTATTCATCGATCACGCGCGGGTCGTTGCGGGTCGCGTCTGAGGACGGACTGGTCGTCCAGGGCTCCGCGCTCGTGACGGGCATGTTCCGCGCCGTGGGGCAGATCATGCTCGAAGCGCTCGGCATCCTCACGATCAAAGGGCTCGCGCAGCTGTTCGGATCGCTTCGCGTCAAGGGTGGCGGGGACATCACTGTCGAAGATGGCGGCGACGTCGTCGTCGATGGCGGTCAGATCGTCGTGAACGGCGGGACAGCCATCCGTCTCGGAACCAACGGGTCCGGCATCGCCTCGATGACGCTCGGCACTTCGGAGATCCGAGGAGCCGACGCTGGAATCGTCCTCGACCCTGGAACAGGCGCAGCCATCACCACAGGCTCCTCGGGCGTGCGCATCTTCCTGCTCCCCGACGCACCAGCGGGGGCTACTCCGAACTTGCACATCAACTCCCTCGGCTACCTGTCGGTGATCCGATGAGCGCCGGCTGTGTCATCCCCGTCGTTCAACTCGCATCTGGCGCAGCGGTCTCGTCTGTTTCGGTGGGCTTCTTCTCGCGCCAGAACGCGGCTAGGACGATGAATACCGCGAATCCAGGAGTTGCGATGAGAACAGCGACAAGCAGCACGGCGAGGCCGAGCGAGAAGTTTCCGTTGAAGAGGCCGACAAGGCTGATCAGCGTCACCAATAGCCCGACAACGGCGAGCGTCCAGTCGATTGGGTCGGAGAACCTCGCCAGGCGACTGTGCTGCCCGATCCGTGAGCGAAAAACGAGGTTGTACAGGCTGAGAACGGCGGCGAGCGCGCCGACTGCAGCTGCGCTCACAGCGACATTGTCTGGGTTCATGAATCGCATACTGCCGCAGTCGCGGACGGCAGCGCCACGGGTGAGCGTGGCATGAGCGTGCGAGACCTGCTCAACAAGGCTGCTCCCGTTCCCGAGGAGCCAACCAAGGCGCCTGATCCGAACGGCCTGCGTGAGCGGATCGCCCGCGCGAAGGCGCGGGCAATGGAGACCATGACCATCGAGGTCGGGTTCGGTGATGCGGTCGCGGAGGTCGTGCTTACGGTAGCTCGTTCAACTCCGCTGGCTACGGGGCACCGTCGTTTTCCGTGTCCGGTGGCGCGCTGGTGATCTCGCACGCGTCCTACCCATCCACGGGTGTAACGGCTCGAGTGAACATGGCCGAGATCTCGCCTCGCGGCGGACTGCAGTCGTGAGACGGGGGTGAGGTGACTCAGTCCCGCTTAAGGAGAAGGTCGTCTCGCAGTGAGGCGAAGATCCGTGTGCGGTCCGATGCTGAAACCGTGTACCACTCCATCGCATCGGCCGGGATCTGTAGAACACCCGAAAGGCCTTCGAACTCGACGAGGGTAACAAAGGCTGGGCCGAATTGCGGCTGCGGCGACTGGAGCGCCATGCGCAACGATGTGATCGCTGATCGGGCAACCACGTCGAGTCTCGATCGTGATGCGCTCGGCGAGTTCTCAGGCTTCGTCAGAGTCGCCCTCGCCACGAAACGCGTGGACAAGATCGTCGCCGTGAGCGAAGTTGCCTCAAGCGCGTTCTCGGCCCAGTCGTCGTCGCCGCCAGCGTAATCGAACACCGCATAGTCGACGCTCTCGCCGCTCAACCAGGTGCGAACCTCTACGTCGAGCTTCGCGACCCATGCCGGCCAGCTATCGTCCTGACGGTTGCGAAGCGCGCTCCACCCTTCATGCCGCGCATCGACGATCTTCTGCCACTGGTCGTCTTCCATGACGTCCCCTTCCCCCAGTTGCGCTCACGATACTCCGGGAAGTCCCATCGCCGTGCAGAAGGGTCGTGTCCGAGGTGGGTTCTAATCTGCCGCCACCTGAGGAGATTGGTAGTGGCGATGGCAGTCAGAATCGAGAATCAGCGAGTCCGGATCACCGAGTTGCTGGAGCCCGACGGCTTCTCGCTCGCGGGGATGGTGGCGACGAATGTCACGTTCGTTGGCCCAGCGGTACTCGCGCTCGTCGGAGATATCTCGTTCCTCGGCGCCACGCGGTTGAACGGAAGCGTCGAGGAACTGCTCTGGGACATCCCCGACCACCGCATCAGCGCGATCGGATCGATCGACATATCTGGCGCTGTCTTCACGGACTGCACGTTCTCGATGATCGGGTTCGCTGGACGCCATTACATGCTGCAGCAGTTCATAAGGTCGGCAACGATCGCGCCCAAAGTGTAAGCCCCGCGCCGTATGGATCCGAGATGGGGGAAACTGGAGGCAAGGCCAGTCACCGCTACCTGTCGCCTGAGCAGATGTCCGAGCTGATGCCGGGATGAATCGCAGTTTCGACCTTCATTCGTGGATCCTCGTGACGATGACGGCAGCGCGGAGGCACAGGCTGCGATCGCCATCTGTCAGGCGGTGGTCAGCGAGAGTGACCGAGTCTCCGATGAGTGCCGCGGTCGAGCTGGCCCAGAAGCGTGGCCGCGCCTGAGAGATCATATCCGTAGCGCCGTCAGCTACTGAGGCCCACCAGATCCGAGATGGCTCGAAGCTGCTCGAGCGTCGCCCGCCCTGGTTGCTCGTCACGCTTGTAGGCCGAAACAACCTCAAAGCCAAGCAGGAGGAGTGACTCAACGTGATGGTACCGGTCGGCTCGCCCCTCAGAGCGTGGGGGGCTGATGCTGATTGCGCGGACGATGTCCCGCAACCCACTTCGTACCGTCGGGTCGAGAACGTCGCCCACCAGACGGTTCAGCGGAGCCTCCCTTCTCTCGTACCAGACCGTTGGCAAGAAATGGTCTGACGTGTACTCCTCGTGCATGCCGTCCGGTAACCCGCGAAGCGCCGCCAGGCTCAGTTGCAACTCATCCGCAATGGCGTCGGCGGTGCGCGCGCGTTGTTCGTCACGCCTCTCACGTCGGCTCCGACGGCCAGCGGCGTATGTAGGGGCAGAGCCGATCGCAACGCCGACAAGAGACGAAGCTGATGCAATGAGGGCGGTCCATATAGGGGTGTCCACGCCACCACTATGCCCGCCTTCGACGCTGGCCCCGTTGCAGCCCGCGCACTTCTCTCGGAGGCGCAAGCGGCCAACTATCAGGTTAGGAGTATCGCTCCGTGATCGCGCCGACATGATGGCTCGTCGTGGCCAGCCCTAGCGCTTCTCCAAGTTCTCGTTGATACGGCGTATCTGGCGAGCGATCGTGTCCAACGCAGTAGGCTCCGCGATCGAGTAGCTCCAGGGAGCAAGATCAAGGATGTGGGCCTCCGAGTACCGTCGGGTTTCCACCGGGTCCGTGTAGGAAGTAACTACGTCGTAACGTTGGGGAAGAAGATCCGGCTTCCCGACCACTTCCGACGTGAAGTCCAGGATGTATTCCAGCTTTTGGCCGGGAGCGAGCATCCCGATCACGGGCTCGCCGGAGAAGATTCGACCCAGCGCCTTGAGAGCTGGGTCCTCTCCGCTGCCGCCGGGTCGCCCATGCCCGCTGGATTGAAACTCCGGCGTGACGGTCAGGGCGACGTCCCGCGCGGGAGTCTTGCCAACACTTTCGACAACTACAAAAACGAGGCCATCGGCGGCAGTCTCGGTGGGGTTCGCGGCTGGAAGCGCCCGTAGGTCAAAGTACACAGACACGTAAGGTCGCGCCTCCGACTCAGCCGCTGCAGCAGCTCGCTGGTTAGCGGCTGCTGAAAGCGCGAGCTGTCGGGCCCCTTGTCGGATCTGAACGACCGCGATGATGGCAGCTATGCCAGCCACGATCAGTGTGAGAACCGACGCGAGCGCCTGCCACTCGTCAGGTGTTGGCCACCCTTCCCCATGCCACCACGCGAACCTGTGCACTTACGACACCATGACTAGGCGCTCAACCACGCGGTCCACGTCATCGCTCACGAACTCAACAATTTCAGGATCTGAAGCGGCAAAGCCCACGAAGTATGTGGCGCGGCCCTCTTGGCGGCGCAGCACCCGCCCGACTCTCTCGCGGTCTTTGGCGTTCAGCGTCCACTCTCCGGGGCGAACGACACTGGCCACGATCTCGCGCTCGCCAATGTCTACCCTGCAGCGCCGTGGGCTCTCGTCTGAGAGCTCGATCGAGTGGAAGAACTGCTCTTGATGCATGTTCATGACGGTGATCATAGGGTGGGGTGGCCCCCGAGGGTGGGGGTTACCCGTAGCGGGGGCCTCTCACGGTTGACCACCGGGGCGACTTCCCGTCTCTCCCCACGGCAAAATCGGCACTCTCATCCAAACGTCCGGCATCTTCGGGGCTGGGAGGGCCAGACGTCGCGCGGCGCGGCGGCCTGTGCCTGCTTGACCTTCCGCTGGAAGCGTCGGTCCTCGATCAGCGCATTCTTGATCGCGTTCTTCGTCACGAAGTAGCTCACAATCCAGTTGGCGATGACGATGATGATGGCCGCAACGATGATGGTGACGGCATCCATTACGTGCGCTCCGCCATCGCCTCAAGGACCGCCTGGGTGCTGAGACGGATCGCATGCGACACCCAACCCGCGAGTAGACACACGAACCCCAGCGGCAGGAGCAGCCACGACAGCACTGTCATGGGCAGGATGAACAAGCACACGAATCCAAGGAAGATCGTCACGGGAAAGCCGCGACGTGGGGGGTGCCCTCACCCCCCAACCAGCCGGTCGCCTGGGAGACAAACTCTTGGTCTGCCAGGTCAAAGGGTTTTGTCTCCGCCCCGCGGCGCCTCGCTCACGGCCGAGGCCCACACCCATGTCCGCATCTGCTTTCCCGCCACCTCAAATGAGATCCCGCATGCTCGTGGTGTCCAGCGATGCACCAGCGCGTCGACGAGCACCGGCGTGGACCCGAACCGCACCCATGCCTTCGCGGGCTTCGGATGCGGGTCGATCGTGAGCGGCTCCCGGTCGAGCTCGAGCTCCGTGTCGGTGAGACGCTGCAACGGGCCATCGGCCGCAGCGCGCTCCAGGATGCGTTCGCCCACGCGCCGGTCCACAGCGTTCGCGTATCGCCTATTCGTGCCCACTGCCAGGTAACCCCTTCCCCGGCCGGAGAACCGATCGTACGTCCCGCCCACGACAGAAGGCGCTGACCGCTTACGTGAGCCACCGAACACCACCCCCGGCCCCTCTAGCTCTGGTGCGGGTGAATCACTGGCTCTGCAGGTCGACGTGATCGTACGATCACGATGTGGAGCGTATTGACGTGCATACGACGACTGCCGGCGCTGCGGATCTGGCGTATATCGAGGGGGCGCTCTACCGTGACGATGCCAAGGGCGGTGAGCTGGTCTGCCACTTGAGAGGCGACATGTACCTCGAAGAACGTCGCTTCTATGTTGGCTGGATTACGACCGAGGGGAAGCATCGTCGTTCAGGCTCCGCGTCGCGTTTGCTTGTACACATAATCGACCTCTTCGGCGTCCGTGTACTTGCTGCGGGAACTGTGAACGAGGAGGCGGACGCCTTCTTTGTCCGCCTCGCGCAACGTGTTGAAGGACTGTCGCTGGAACTCGACTAGGGTTGGGCGCTCACATGCGTCGTCGGAGATAGAGCATGGTTGCGGGCGTCGCAGCCACAACCTTCGGCGGATCTACAGACACCCCCAGCGCTTCGAGCTTGGTGCCGGCGTCGAGGGCGTGGGCGAGACCACTCGCCATCTGCTTGTTGAAGTAGCCGACGTGGACGCCGTTCTGGTGGATCGCCACCGCATTCCGGTCGTGGGGATTGTTGGGCTCCCGGACGAGCTGGACTGGTCCGAGGCGCAATGTGCCCGGTGCGTGTTGATCGCCGCGGACGCGGCAGCTCCATATGCCGAGCGCCCGGAGCTGTCGAGTCGCTACGTTGACGAGCTTCCCTGTGGAGTCCTCCGCGAGCCACACCGCTCCGTCTCGGGACACGAAGTGGAGAGGCGGCATCCCGTCCGCTGAGGGCACCAGCAGAGTCGCCGCCACCGCGCTTGAGAGATACGGCGAAACGTAGCCAGCCGGCGGGCCCGAGGATGGCGCTGACGCCGACGCCCGGATCCTCGCTCCGTTCGCCGTGATGTCCAGCACCACCCGCTGTTGCCTGCTCTGAACTGGCGGTCGGAGCGCGGGCGCTGCAGGCTTACGAGTGAACCAATCCCGGATCCCCATGCACGGATGGTAAAGCAGAAGGGGTGCGCCCCACATGCGTTCACTTGCGCGGTGGGCGTTCGCTGGCCTGCTCTCGGTAAGGTTCCGACATGGAGTGGATCGCGACAGCCGTCGCTGTGATCGCTGCCGTCGCGGCCTTCTGGCAAGCTTGGGAGGCGCGGCGAGCCCGGAACGACGCAGCGGCTTCCAGTTCAGATGCGGCCACTCATGCGCGGCGGGCTGCCGATGCCGCGGAGCGGCAGGCGGAAGCCGCCGAAGAGAGCGCCGCGCTCACGCGGCAGGCGCTGACCGCGTACCGGCCGCCCTGGACGGCTATCCGGGTCGCGAAGAATCGTTGGCGAGTCACGTTGGGCGGCGCCGAGGAAGCCCGTGGCGTTCGGTTTGTACAGTATCCATCCGAGGGAGATGCAGAACTACTGGACGAGCCGCGCGATCCGATGCATCCGGGAGAGTCGCTCTCGATCCTATGGGCGCGTTCGTTCGACTCGCCGGCGACCATCACCGCAGAGGTGTACTGGAAGCGTCCGGGAGAGAACCAGGAGCGTGTCTGGCGGATGACGCTCGACTGACCCTCTCTGCGCGGCATCGGTTCGCAGCATTGGATCAGAGATTCGTTGCATGTCATTGTTGTAAGGCATAATCGCGCGGACAGAACCGTTGTCTTGCTTGCAGACTATTCGCAAGAGCGTTCAGTACACTTTTGTCAAGTTGGTCATGGTGTTTCGTCGGAGGGGGCGCGAGATGGCAACGACATCTGCAGCGTCCGTTGCTGCGAGCATGCTGGAGCGTGCTGCCGTCGACGGTGAACCCGTCTCGAACCTTAAGTTGCAGAAGCTCGTGACCTTGGTCCAGAGCGTTTCGATGTTTGCGACGTCGGCCCCTGCGTTCTGTGAGCCGGTGCAAGCCTGGAAGAACGGTCCCGCAATCAAGCCGCTCTATGGGTTGTACAAGCGGTTCGGAAGCGACCAGATCACCTCGGTGATGCAGCCGTGGAGCGGGTTGGAGAGCGTCTCAGGGTCTGTCGGTATGATGATCGATGAGGTATGGGACGTCGCCGGGAAGCTGTCGGCCTCTGATCTGTGGAAGCTGACGCATACGGTCGGGCCCTGGGAAGCGCACTACAGTGCGAACACGCGCGATGTTGAGATTCCGGCTGAGCAACTTGGCTCTGCTTGGACTGACTACCTGTCATGCGCCTTGAAGATGGCCACACCTCAGGACCAGTCTTCCGTTATTGGGCGAGGGCAGCTCGGATACGAGGGCGAGCATCATTGGGAGTTCGCCTCGGCGAGCTTCCGCCCTGTCTCTGCCCGCGAGAGTGCTTAACGCTGAGCCCCATCCGTCGTCGGGGCACCTCTTGGTCGTGCTTGACGTGAACGTCTTCCTCGATGTTGCTGAGCTGGTCGGTGAGCCGTTCAGTTGGGAGCGTTTTGACGAGGTGCAGTCGTCCATCCAACCGCATCAGCGAGGCGCGCAGAGTTTCCGCGTAATAGCTGGTCTGCGCACCGGGCAGCGTCCCGACGGGCGCAGGGTTGAGCTCTGGACCAGTGATCACATCGACAGACTCGTCGCCTTGAAGGCATACCACCCTCGAGATGCAGATGATGAGCGTGACCGCGGCCTCGGATGGAGTCGCGACGGAGCCCAAAGTCTCATTGACGTTTTGATCGCAGACCTTGTGCAGTGGACCGGTGGTGGCACTGTTGGGGACGTCGCAATTTCCTACGGGACGCCTCCTCTTAGTCATGAGGACGGCTGTGTCTACGCAACGGCACGGGACGCGGGGCACGCCGACGTGTATGCGGAACGGTACTGCCTGACGCGCGACAATCACTTCCTCCATGCGCGGCTGCCAGGTCTCATCGACGTTCAACACCCGCGCGACTGGATGGTGGACAACGACGCCATGGCGCGAGCGGCAGCGCTGAGGAAGATGCTCAACGGTTCCTGAGCGTGGCTTGATCCTCGTCCGCAGAAAGTCCGCAAAGCGTGCATGATCGTCAGCGGTGCACATGATCTGACCCCGGTTTTGCCCGCGCAATTCTGCACCTGACACGACTTACATCGACATGCGCTGAAGGTGCCCCGCTTCCTGCTGAACTAACCGGCCAGCCCGAACGCCTCGGCGGCGAGCCCGGCGACCGAGATGCTCGTGGCCGTGCGCCCGATCAGGCGCGGGCCGGGCTTCGGCCCCGGGACCGTGTGGCCGCCGCCGTGCACGGTGACGAACGTGACCGGCGGGTGGCCCGCTTCGCGCCAGTCGGCGCGCTCGATGCGCGTGCGGTCGGGATGGGATGCCGCATCCGCTCGTGTCGTTGAGGGCGCAGCCATGCCGTTCCGTCGCGCGAAGTACGCGGCGGTCTCGGCCGCGGAGAGCGACGAGCCGCCCACTCGGAAGACGACCTGCGCCCAGCGCGGCATCCGTCCGCCCTCGTAGGGGACGACGGGATCTGCGGTGCCGTGCACGAGCAGAACCGGAACCGGATGCGGCGCGGGAGCGACTTGGGGCAGCAGGAAGCTGTCGGGCTCGGGCAGCGTCGCGGCGACGATGGCGCCGCCGGCGAGCGGGGGCGCATCCTCGTGGAGCAGGCGCATGACCATCTGGCCGCCGTTGGAGTATCCGATTGCGTACACACGGGTCTCGTCGATGTCGTGCGTCTCGCCGAGCCGGGCGATCACGGCACGCGTGAAGGCGACATCGTCGACTCCGGCGAGCCGTGCGGGGAACCGGCTCTCGCGACGCGCGTCGTTCCAGTTGCCGCGGTAGCCGTCGAGGTACACGACCAGGGCGCCCTTCTCGACGAGCGCGTCGTACGCGCCGCCGGTGAACGCGCGATGGATCTCGCCCGACTGCCGCGATCCGTGGAAGACCAGGACGAGCGCCTGTCCCGCGCTCCGTTCCCCGACGACGGTGAAGGTCCGCATCCGCCCGTCGATCTCGATCTGCTCCGTCATGCGCTCCGCCTCTCCGACCCGATCGTGGTTCGCTCGCGACGATATGCTTTGACATCGTGTCAAGGTCAAATCGAGGGGCGCACGCATGATCATCGGCGAGCTGAGCGACCGGAGCGGCGTCAGTGCGCGCTCGATCCGGCACTACGAGAAGCTGGGCCTCATCAGTCCGCAGCGCGGCGACAACGGCTACCGTCACTACTCGGACCGGGCGGTGCCGATGGTCGCCACGATCCACGCCATGTTCGAACTTGGGTTCACACGCGATGACGTTCGAGCCGTCCTTCCCTGCGCCACGGGAGAGAAGTCGCACGGTGACGCGGAACTGCTCGCACGGGTGGCCGAGATGCGGGAGCGGGTGGCGGGTCGCATCCGCACGCTCAGCGAGACAGAGGAGGCGTTGGCCGGCTTCCTCGCCGCCAACCGGGGGCGCTGAGGCTCAGGGTCTCATGCCGCGCTTGCCGGCCGTGAAGGCCACCACGAGCCCCCATCCGCTGAGGGCGCCCGCGATCCAGGTGATGTAGTGCAGCCACGACGGTGCACCGTTGAGGTCCCAGATCACGAAGAGGGTCGCCAGGATGAGGCCGATGGCAGCGGCGACGATGCCGATGATGCGATCGCGGTTCATGCGGTCACGGTAGCGGCGCGGCCGGCTCCCGTCGCAGGAATGCGTCGACCTCGTCTTCGTGATAGAGCACGAAGCCGTGCCGCTCGTACAGGTGCCGCGCGGGCGACCCCTGCAGCACGTTGAGTCGCAGCGGTGCGTCGTCGGTGTGCTCGTCCAGCACGAGGGCGAGCACCTGGGATCCGATCCCCCGCCCCTGGTGGGCCGAGGCGAGATAGAAGTGCTCGACCCAGACCCCGTCGGACGCGGGCCGCACGGCGATGCTTCCCGCATCCGCCCCGTCCACGACGATCACACGAGTGAGGGCGGGGTCGAAAGCCTTCAGGAAGCGCTGCCGCACGTAGACCGGGTCGTACCGGTCGAGCCGCTCGAGGTCGGGCCGCATGACCTCCGCACGGAGCTCTGCGATCCACGCCGCGTCGTCGGGGGTGCTCGGACGCAGGCTCCAGCTCATCCGTCCATTCTCCCGCGCCGACGGGTGTGGAATGGAGGGATGAGTCCTGCCGTCGTCCGCATCGCCGCCGCCGGCGATGCCGCGGCGGTGGCCGAACTCCTGCGCGCGTACCACGAGCACACCGAAGCCGAGAAGGTCGCGCACGAGCTGCAGGAGTTCGGGCCGCTGGCGCCCGCATATGCGGCCGAGGTCGACGCCGCGGCCTTCCCCGACGCGGACGTGCTGCTCGCCGAGCGCGACAGCCAGATCATCGGGATGGTGGTTCTGCGCGTGGACGGAGCGGATGCGGAGATCAAGCGACTGTGGGTCGACCCCGCCGTGCGTGGGGCCGGAGCGGGCGGGGCGCTCCTCGCCGAGGCCGCGCGACGCGCGACCGCGGCGGGGGCCGCATCCCTCCGCCTCTCGGTCTGGGACTGGCGGCACGACGCGCTCGGGTTGTACCGGAGCCGTGGCTTCGTCGAGGTTGCGTCATGGGAGACGAGGGAGCGCCTCGTGTGCCTGCGGATGCCGCTTCGCTGACGACGCGGCGGATACCCTGGGGGGATGGCCGGTAAGCAGAAGCGCGGGAAGAAGCAGCAGCCTCCGCTGGAGTTCCGCAACACCGCGCTGACCGATGCGCTGCAGACGCAGGACATGGCGGCGGTGGCGTTCGCGCTTCGGCACGGCCCCACGGTCGTCCCGCTCATGCGCACCGGCGAGAGCGACAACCCGCTGGATGCCGGCGAGGTGTGGACCTACCGCGACCCGAACACCGGGCAGGTGGCGCTGCTGCTGTTCAGCGATGCCGCGCACAAGCCCGAGACTCTCCCGCCCACGGTCGGGTTGCAGGGCCCGGACTGGCTCCGCAGCTTCCTCAGCGCGCACCGCGAGGAGATCACGACCGTGTTCTTCGACATCGCGGGCCCGCATCCGCTGCAGGCCACGCCCGCCGACCTGCTCGCCGCCCTCGAGGTCTGAGCCGTCGGAGCCTTCGCGCGTCCCGGCGGCGTGACAGGGGCTCCTGACCCCGCGAGCGCCACACCGGCTCGCGGCCCGGGTGAGCGCCACACTTCTGCGCAGCTGCGCCAGTGAACCTCTGTCGCGGATGCGGAGAAGTGTGGCCGTTGCGCAACTGCGACGCAGTTCGGGGAGAGGGAAACGTGTGCCGGCGGACGGGCGCGCGTGATCAGCGGTGGGAGGCGGCGGGGGTGGGGATGTGCACCCGGCCGAGGGCGGAGAGCAGATCCTTCGCGCCGGAGTCGATGACCGTCGTGTAGCCGAGGCGACCGGCCTCGGTGCGGCGCTGGGCGAGCTGCGCCACCGGACGCACCTCGCCGGTGAGGCTCAGCTCGCCGATCGCGGCGACCTGGTGCCCGACGGGGCGATCGGTCGCGGCACTCGCGATGGCGAGGGCGATCGCGAGGTCGGTCGCGGGCTCGGTGATCTTCAAGCCGCCGACGGTCGATACGTAGATGTCGCGCTCGCCGACCCGCAGCCCGGTGCGGCGCTCCAGGACGGCGAGGATCATCGCCACCCGTGACGATTCGACGCCGTTCACGACACGGCGCGGGTTGGGCCCGGATGCGGCCACGACGAGCGCCTGGATCTCGACCGGCAGCGCGCGGCGCCCCTCGAGGGCGACCGTGACGCACGTGCCGCTGACGGGCGCGCCCTTGCTGAGGAACAGGCCCGAGGGATCCGGGACCTCGCTGATGCCGTCGCCGGTCATCTCGAAGCAGCCGACCTCGTCGGTGGGGCCGAAGCGGTTCTTGAGCGCGCGGACGAAACGCAGCGAGGTCTGCCGGTCGCCCTCGAAGTGGCAGACCACGTCGACGAGGTGCTCGAGCAGACGGGGGCCGGCGATCGAGCCGTCTTTCGTCACGTGCCCGACGATGAGCACCGGCAGCGCGCGCTCCTTCGCGATGCGGATGAGGGTCGCCGCCACCTCGCGCACCTGGCTGGGGTGGCCCGCGAGACCTTCGCTGAGCGAGGAGGAGACCGTCTGCACACTGTCGACGATGAGCAGCGACGGCTGGACGTCGTCGATGTGGCCGATGAGGGTGGCGAGGTCGGTCTCGCTCGCGAGGTACAGCTCGTCGTGCAGTGCACCCGTGCGCTCGGCGCGCAGGCGCACCTGCGCGGTCGATTCCTCCGCGCTCACGTAGAGCACGCGGTGCCCGTCATGTGCCGCGCGGGCGGCGACCTCGAGCAGCAGGGTCGACTTGCCGACGCCGGGCTCTCCCGAGAGCAAGATGGCCGCGCCGGGCACGATGCCGCCGCCCAGCACCCGGTCGAACTCGGCCACGCCGCTCGCGCGCCGCGGGGACTCCGCGGTCGTGAGCTCGGTGATCGGCCGGGCAGCGCGCGCGGCGGTGGGGCTCACGGGCGTGAGCGAGCGCATCACACCCGTCGGCTGCGCCGCCTCGACGACGGTTCCCCACTGCTGGCACTCGCCGCAGCGACCGGCCCACTTCGCCGTCGTCCACCCGCATTCGGTGCAGCGGAAGGGCGCGGGAGCGGGGCGACGGGTGGCCATGCTCTCAGGCTACGCGGCGCCTGGGACATCCCTGGGGCAGGACGCCTCAGTCGGCCGCGGAGACGGAGACGAAGTCGCCCGGCTCGGTGCCGCCGGTCGGGGAGAAGAGGATGCGCTGGACGTTGCCCGCATCCGCCGGGTCGAACAGCAGGGGGCGCCGTGACCCGGTGGTGGGGAACTGCTTCGTCGGCACGGCGACGATGGACGTCACCCAGCGGCTCGTGCCCTCGGCATCCTCGAAGCGCAGTGTGATCTCCGCCATCATCCGGGACGAGTTCGGCTCGCGAAGCGGGGCGTCGGTGACCTCGGCCTCGACCATCGCGCCGCTGTGGAGCAGATGGGTCGCGAGTTCGTCGTTCAGGCGACGGCGCTTCTGGGCACCCAGGCGGCCGAGCAGCGTGAGCAGGGTCAGGAGCGCGAAGACGCCCGGCAGCCACCACTGGGCGGCGTACATGATCCATGCGCCCGCGTCCCAGTTCTCGTTCTGTCCGAACGTCGGGTCGATCGCGACGCCCACCGCGTCCGGCGCGGTCCACAGCGTGGTGGCGTACCAGGAGCCGAGGGTGAGGCCGGCCAGCACGATGGGCAGCGGGCCGAGGAAGGCGTAGCTGTCCGTGCGCCCGGAGTACCGGTGGTTCCACGTGCTGTACGCACCGACCGTGATGATCGTGGCGACGATGCCGATCGGCAGCGACCAGCTGCGCAGCCAGATCGGGATGGCGGTGTCCCACGTGCTGAAGACACTGTTGATGCTCATCACGCGGAACTGGTCGACGAACCCGCCGATGCCGAAGCCGATGACGGCGGTCGTCGCGAGCGACGCGACCCCGAACAGGATCGTCGCGATCAGCGCGGTCGGGCTCCCGTGGTACTTCGCATTGCGGCGGGCTTCCTTCTCGCGGGGATCGATGAGGCTCATCATTCCAGCGTATCCACCGGCCGGCTGAGGACGAGAAGGCGGAAGACGGAGCATAAGGATGCGTGGCGGCGGCCGCCGGGAACGTCGAGGAGGGGGGTCCTCGGCGTGCCTCGGGCGGAACATCGCCGCCACGCACCCCGACCCGGGCACCGCTTCGCAGAGCGAAGGCGGCACCCGGGGGTCTCACCCGCTCAGCACCCAGCCTCCGACGAGTTCGGAGCTGAACGGAACGGAGTAGGCCATGAGGGCGCCCGCCTGCGCGTCGCGGAAGATGCGCTGGACGGGCGAGGAGACGAGGAACCCGCCGCCGCCGCCGATACGGACCGCGAGGGCGGCCGTGCGCTTGGCGACCTCGTTGGCCAGCATCTTCGTCTCGGTCGCCGCGGGCATCGCCTCGGGCGAGCGCTGGTCGGCGAGCCAGGCGGTGCGCTCGGCCATGAGCGTCGCCGCCGTGAGCTCAGCCCACGCCATGCCGGTCTCCTGGCGGACCCAGGTGGCGTCGGCGAGGCTCGTGCCGCCGCGCACCTTGCCCGCGGTGAGGGCGATCGCGTCGATCGCGGATGCGGCGATGCCGAGCGAGAGGAACGCGAAGCCGACCGTGATGAGGTTCGCGTACTCGGGGGCGGGCGGTCCCGTCAGCCGGGAGCGCAGCAGGGGCGTGCCCTCGAAGAGGATCGTGCGGCTGCGGGTCGCCCGCATCCCCATCGTCTCCTCGATCGGTGGGAACGAGACGGTGTCGTCGATCGTGACGCCGAAGAAGGCGGGGGCGCCGTCGATCCGGGCGTTCAGGAACAGGTGGTCGGCTGCCTCGGAACCCGACACGAAGAGCTTGCGGCCGGTCAGCGACCAGTTCTCGCCGACCGCATCCGCATCCTGCTGGGACGCCAGGAAGTGATTGCCGCCGGCCGGCTCGCTCAGGGCGTTCGCGAACCGCTTGCCCGCCTTCAGCTCGGAAGCGAAGAAGGCGGCCTGTTCGTCGGACGACAGCGTCACGAGCGCGTGCGCCGCTCCGAGGTGCATGAGCCACACGGTGGCCACGGCCGGATGGGCCGCGGCGAGCGTCTGCACCACGGCGCCGAGCGTGGCGTACGACAGCGCCTCGCCGCCGTGCTCGCGCGGCAGGAACGCGACATCCAGCCCCGAGGCCGCGAGGGCCCGCAGGTGCTCGATGGGCAGGCGCGCCTCGGCGTCGTCGGCGGCCACGGTCGCGGCGAAGCCGGCGGCGAGCTCGCGGGCGGTGTCGACCCAGTGCTGCTCGTCGGCGGGAGGGGCGACGGGGGACGGGCGGGTGAGCATGGACGGGTCCTTTCGGGTCAGGACAGACGGAGGCGGGACAGCTGCCGGCGCAGCTGGGCACGGGAGGTGAGCACGAGCACGACGAGGGTCACAAGGTACGGCAGTGCCGTGTAGAGCTCGCTGGGAAGCTGGATGCTGGTCGACTGCGAGAGCAAGGAGAAGCTCTGCAGGAAACCGAACAGCAGGGCGCCCAACGCGATGCCGATCGGGTTCATCCGACCCATGATCACGATCGCGAGCACGATGTAGCCACGGCCCGCCGTCATGTTGGGTGTGAACGAGCCGATCGCCCCGACGGCGATCACCGCGCCGGCGAGGCCGGCCGTCGCACCGCCGATGAGCAGCGCCCGTGCTCCGACGCTGCGCGGGCGCACTCCGCGCAGGGCCGCGGATGCGGGATCCGAGCCTGTGGCGCGCACCTGCAGGCCGAAACGGGTGAAGCGCATGACCAGCCACGCGGCGGCCAACAGCACGAGCGTCGCGTACACGAGCGGGCTCTGTCCGAAGAGGGCAGGTCCGATGAGCGGGATGTCGGTGAGCGGGCCGAGATCGATCGGGGCGATCGTCGGAACGCTCACGTTCGTCCGGCCGGCGGGGATCCAGAGCTGGAACAGGTAGGTCGACAGTCCGAGGCCCAGCATGGTGATCGCGAGGCCGACGACGATCTCGTTCGCCTTGAGCGTGTAGACCAGCACGTTCATGAGAAGCGCCAGGGCGATGCCGACGACGGCGCCGGCGACGAGACCGAGCCAGGGGCCGAACGAGCTGCCGACATAGATGGCGGTGAAGGCGCCGAGGATCATCATGCCCTCGATGCCGAGGTTGAGTCGTCCCGCGCGTTCGACGAAGCCCTCGCCGATCCCCGCGATCACGAGGGGGGCGGCCAGCGCGATGGCGCCGGCCAGGATCGACGCCCAGAGTGCGATGGTCATCGGGTTCCCTCCTCTGCGGCGATCTCGGCCTCGACGACCGGTTCACCGGATGCGGCCGTCGCATCCGTGATCTCCTCGGCGGAGAAGGCGCCGTCATCCGGCGCCGGAGCCGGCCCCGGATGCGCGGGGGCGACGAGCCCCGGCCGTGACGCCGCGATCACCGCGACGCCCAGCAGCAGGACGCCCTTGATGACCTCCGCGATGGACGACGGGATCGTTCCGGTCGCCGACTGCATCCCGACCGCGCCCACCGTGAGTGCGGAGAAGAAGACGGCCGCGACGGCGATGCCGGCGGGAAGCAGGCCGCCGAGCAGGGCCACGGCGAGACCCGAGAAGCCGACACCGCCCGAGACCGAGCCCAGCAGACGCTCGTTGACGCCCGCGATCTGCAGCCATCCGACGACGCCGGCGCCGGCGCCGGAGACGAGCATGGTGCCGTAGAGGGTCCGTTGCCGCGTCGCGCCGAGGCGCAGTGCGAGCGCGGGGCGCTCCGCAAAGACGGCGACGCGGGTCGCCTGCCGCGAGCGGCGCCACCACTCGAACAGCACCACGGCAACGATGACGAGCAGGATGCCGACGTGCGCGCGGGTGCCCGGGATGAGAGCGGGAAGGGCCGCCGCGTCAGGCAGCCGCTCGCTCTGCGGTGTCGCCGTCGCCTCGCCGCTGGCGAGCCAGGTGCGCAGCGTCCAGCCGAGGAAGCCGGTGGCGACGTAGTTCAGGAGGAGGGTCGAGAGGATGACGTTGACCCGCCAGCGCACGGCGAGCCAGGCCGGCACCAGCGCGAAGGCGGCGCCGCCGACGGCGCCGGCGACGAATCCGACCAGCGCGTAGACGGCGGCGGGTGCCGCATCCGATGTCCCGTCGCGCACCCAGAGGATGGCGGCGGTCGCGAAGATCGCGCCCATTGTGACCTGGCCCTCGGCGCCGACCGAGAACACGCCCGCCCGGAGCGCCGGAATCAGCGTCAGTGCGACGATCGCCACGGGAGCCGCCCCCACGAGCAGCTCGCCCACGCGGTACGGCGAGCTGGAGACCCCCTCCACCAGCCCGCGCAGACCCGTGAGCGGGTCGGCGCCGGCGAAGAGGATGAGTGCGACCGCCACCAGCAGGACCGCGGCGACCACGCCGCCGGTCAGGGCGACGGACCGCATCCGGGAGGAACGGATCACGCGTGCTCCTCGGGGTCGTGGCCGCAGGCATCGACGGGGCCCGGCACGAGCACGTCGACGAACTGCTGCGTCGCCGCGTCGATCAGGCCGAGTTCGGTCAGACCGAGGTCGGGGACCACGTAGAGCCCCACGAACGACAGGATGATGTACGGCGAGGCGATCGTGCAGCCCAGCTCGTGGGTCGCCGCGTGCCCGGCCGCGAGGGCCGCGGCGGTCTCCTCGAACGGGGCGTCGCTCATCATCCCGCCGACCGGCAGCGCGACGCGCGCGAGGACCTCGCCGTCGGCGACCGTCACGAAACCGCCGCCCATGCGGCCGAGTTCCTCCACCGCGAGACGCATGTCGTCGTCATCGGCGCCCACGACCGCGATGTTCATGTTCGGGCAGTTCATCGTGATCGCGATCGCGCCGCGGCCGAGGCCGAAGCCTTTCACGAAGCCGTGCCCCGCGAGCGCCTCGCCGTGGTGGCGGTCGACGACCGCGATCTTGAGCACGTCCTGCGAGGGGTCGGACACGACCTGGCCGTTCACGACCGGAAGGGATGCGGTGAACTCCCGCTTGAAGTAGCCGTTGTACATCTCCATCGCGCGCACGCGCACCCGCGTGGTGCCCTCGGGGGCGGCGACGACCAGCAGGTCGGCCGGCAGCTCCTCCGGCAGGTGCACCGTGTCGCGCGCCCAGTCGGGGAGCACGTCGGTGTTCTCGAAGAGGGCCGCGCCGTCCCTGGCGACGAGGCGCCCTGCGACGATCACGGCCTCCGGCCGCACCTCGGCGAGGTCGCGGATGACCTGGACATCCGCGAGGCGGGAGGGGGCGAGCAGGCCCAGCACCTGGTCGAGCCGGTAGTAGTGCGCGGGCTGCGTGGTGGCCATGCGGTACGCGAGCTGCGGGTCGACACCGAAACGGATCGCCTGGCGCACGTGGTGGTCGATGTGGCCTTGGGTGTGCAGGTCGAGCGCGTGCTTGTCGTCGGCGCAGAAGCTCAGGTGGCGAAGCGCCGGCTCGATCGCCTCGAGATCGGCGAACAGGGGGACCGTGTTGTCGGCCAGCGACGAGCCCATCACGGTGATCATCGCGCCGAGGCGCGTGCGCTCCAGCACCTCGTCGACGGTCGAGGCGTTGTGGTCGTCGCTGATGCCCGCCGCCAGGTAGCCCCAGAGCGACTCGTGCGTCTGCGCCGCCGTGTGGCCCGTGAGACGGCGACCCGCGACGAGCGCCTCGCGGAAACGACCGGTGGAGAGCTCGCCGTAGTCGAACGGGTTGGACTCCCCGAGGGTCGCGGTGTTGTCGTCGTGGAGGCGGGCGCGCACGACCTCCTCCTCGATGACCGCACCGCCGCGCTCCAGTGCGAAAGAGGTGGGGGTGGTCGGCGAGACCTGCTGGAACACGTGCAGCGGCGTCGTCGTGGACAACGCCAGGTCCATCCCTCGCGCGCCCCAGACGTTCGCCGCGCCGTTCGGATCGGTGAGCACGGTGGTCGTGCCGCGGGCGACCGAGAGGCGGGCGAGCTCGCCCGGCGTGAGGTTCGTGTACTCCACGTGCAGGTGGGTGTCGATGAAGCCCGGCACGACGTGGCATCCGCGCGCGTCGATCTCGGCGCCCGCCGTCGGGACGTGGTCCCACGGCGTCAGCGTCGCGATGTGCCGCCCCGCGATGAGGACGTCGCGCTCGAGCCACTCCTCGGTGCCCGGCGACTGCACGAGTCCGCCGCGCACGATCAGATCGGGGGCCGTGTGTCCCGCCGCGACGGCGCGCAGGTGCACGAGTTCCTCGGTCGTCGGCAACAGGTCGGTGAAGTCGGTCATGAGGGCTCCTCTGCGGGGTCGAGTCCTGCCATCGCCGCGCCGATACGGGCGGTGGTCGCTCTCGCCGCGGGCAGGTCGGCGACGATACGCCCATCGAAGACGACGACGATGCGGTCGGCGAGACCGCGGATCTCGTCGAGGTCGTGCGAGGCGACGGCGACGGCCGCCCCCGCCTCTGCGGCCTGGATGAGGCGGTCGCGGATGGCCTGGGCCGCCCGAAGATCCAGTCCCTGGGTCGGCCCGTACGCGAGCACGACGCGCGGTGCGCCGCCGGGCCAGCTGTGACCGAGCTCGCGGGCGGCCAGCAGCTTCTGCTGGTTGCCGCCGGACAGACCGCCCGCGGCGAGGGTTGCGACGGCGGGTCTCACATCGAAGGCGGTGAGGCGCTCGCCGGCCGAGGCGCGCGCCTCACCGCGGGTGCGGCGGTCGGTGCGCACGCCGCTGGCCGCCTCGTAGAGCGCCAGGGTGTCGCCGAGCGAGAGTGCGGGAACGAGCGCGTCGCTGCGCTCCTCGGGGATCCACGCCACGCCGCCGCGGAGCAGCTCGACGGCGGAGGGCGCCGTGCGTCCCTGGAAGACGAGGGATCCGGATGCGGGTGCCCGCAGCCCCGCCAGCACGTCGATGAGCGTGTTCTGGCCGCTGCCGGCGACGCCCGCGATGCCGACGATCTCGCCGGCGCGGAGTTCGAGGGACACATCCGTCAGGGCCGCATCCGTGTCGGACGAGGCGTGGACGCCCTGCACGGCGAGCACCGTCTCGCCCGGGATGCGGGGCGCGCGCACGGCAGGCTCTTCGAGGTCGCCGACCATGAGCCGTGCGACCTCGGCGGCGGAGAGGCCGCGCGCGGGGCCGTGGTGCACACGGCGTCCGTGCGACAGGACGGTCACCTCGTCGGCGACCGCACGCACCTCCTCGAGGCGGTGAGTGATGAGCACGATCGCCGTACCCAGGCCGCACAGCGTGCGCAGGTGTTCGAACAGACCGCCCACTTCGCGGGGGCCAAGACTCGCGGTGGGTTCGTCCAGGATGAGGGTCGTCGCGCCCTCGGCGAGAGCGACCACGATCTCGCCGAGCTGGCGGTGCGCCTGGCTCAGCCGTGCGGTGGGGACGTCGAGGTCGACACTCACGCCGGCGCGCTCGAGCGTGTCCGCCAGGGCCGCGCGTGCGGCGCCACGGCGGGCGATGCGCGTCGAACCCACGAGCAGCAGGTTCTCCACCAGGCTCAGCTCGCCCACGAGGCTCAACTGCTGCGGGACCATGTTGACGCCGCGCCCCTTGCCGGCCGCGCGGTCGCGGGGCGCATAGGAGGATCCGTCGAGCGTCATCGTGCCCGCATCCGCTGACTCGATCCCGGCGAGGATCTTGGCCAGCGTCGACTTGCCCGCGCCGTTCTCGCCGACGAGGGCGTGCACGGTGCCGGCGCGCACGGCGAAATCGACGGCATCCAGGGCGTGGACGGCGCCGAAGCTCTTGGAGACCGACCGGGCGACGAGCGCCCGGTCGGTCTCAGGGGTGGGGGTGGTCATCAGGAGATGGTGACACTTCCGTCTTTGAGGCCCGCGATGAGCTCTTCGACCTTCGAGGCGACGTCGGCAGGCACGGCGCCGTCGACGCTGTTGATGTCCTGGTAGACCAGTCCGCCGTTCTCGAGCGTCGAGGTGACGCCCTTGCCGCCGAACTTCTTGTCCGCGACCTCTTCGACCCACGCCTTGACGATCGGGTACATGTCGAGATCGACCGTGGACACGTTGGTCTTGAGAGCCTCGGCGCCGGCGGCGGGGGAGACGCCCACGGAGAGGACGCCCGCCTTGGAGGCCGCGGCACCGACTCCGGCGGCGATGCCGTCGCCGGTCGTGTAGACGAGCTTCGCGCCTTGGCCGATGAGGCCCGTGGTCGCGGATGCGGCGGCCTCGGCGTCGTCGAAGCTCCCGGCGTAGACGACGGGAAGCAGCTCGGCCGACGGGTTCGCCGCGAGTGCGCCCTGCTGGAAGAAGGAGTCCGTCGCCTTCACGAAGTCCAGCTCCAGGCTCTCCACGCGTCCGATCGGCGATGCCTGCGTGAGGCCCGCGATGTAGCCGGAGAGGTAGCCCACCTCGGGCGTGCTGTAGGTCCACGTCTCGACGTTGTCGGTGTACTTGTCGAGGATGTCGGCACCGCCCGAGGCGGTGAAGTGCGTGTCGGGGAAGTCCTTGGCGACGGAGAAGATCGCGTCGCCGAGCTCGATGCCGTGTCCGATGACCAGGTCGAATCCCTGGCTGGCGAAGTCGGCGACGACGGGCTCGCTGGTGGCGGGGTCGGCCATCTGCTCACGCAGCTCGTAGGTGATGAGTCCCTCGTCCTGGAGTTTGGCGAGGGCGTCGGCCAGCGCCTGGTTGAAGGCGCCGTCGTTCGCGTTGCCGGGGGTGAGGGCACCGACGCGGATCACGTGATCGGATGCGGCGGAGGACGACGTGGCGTCGGCGGTGCCGGAGCAACCGGCGAGTGCGAGCGCGGCCGTCGCGGCGATGGCCGCGGCGAGGAGGGGGCGAAGACGCATTGCGGTGTCCTTTCGGGTGGGTGTGGCAGGTTCGGATGGTGCGGGTCAGGAGGTCGAGACGGTGAAGCCGGGGGCGAGGGTGGCCCCCACGAAGGCCGCGCTGTCGGGGGACCAGTGCGCGAGCACGGCTCCGGTGGCGCGGTCGAAGCACGGGTCGAGCCGCACGTCGGCGGCGGCCGCATCCGGGTGCAACGCGGCATCGGCCACGCAGACCACCGGTGTCCTGTGCAGGGTGCGGGCCGTCCCGGTGGCCGGCAGCCGCCCCTGGCGGTCCAGGGCGATGAGGGCGGCGGTCGCGAGGAAGCCGCGCAGCTGCGTGTCGTCGGCGCAGTTCGCGGCGTCCTTGGTGCACCCCTCGGTCCAGGCGATGGTGCCGGCCGCATCCACCGAGACGGCGCTGCGCTGTGTGCCCAGGGCGGTGTCGCCCTGACCGATGACCTCGATGCGCACCTGGAACGCGTCGCCCTCGCGCCGCGCGTCGATGCGCTCGGTGTACAGCGGCTCCGACTTCGTGCCGGTGACCTGCCAGTGCGTGCCCCAGCCGGCGATGAGGGGTGCGAGCTCGACGGAGTCGTCGGTGCGGGCCAGGGCCGCGCCGGTGAGTGCCGTCGCCACGACGACCGCTCCTGCGCCGCAAGCGGCGGCCAGGAGGGTCAGGCGACGGCGACCGCTCATACCGGGGCGACCTCGCTCACGGCCGCGAGCTCGGCGTGCAGCCGGCTCTTCGTGTCGACGTCGGCGAACGACGCGTCGATGGAGCGTGCGGCGAAGCCGACCAGATCCGTGTGGTCGAATCCGAACTGCTCGGCCGCCACCGCCCAGTCGGTCTCGAGGGTGGTGCCCAGCGGTGCCGGGTCGTCCGTGTTCAACGTGACCGAGACGCCGGCGGCCAGCAGGCGCGGGAGGGGGTGGGAGTCCCAGTCGGGGTAGATGCCGAGCGTGAGGTTCGAGCGCGGGCACACGCCGAGGCTGATGCCGTCGGCGATGAGCCGGTCGATGAGGTCCGGATCCTCGATCGAGCGCACGCCGTGGTCGATGCGCTCCGCCTGCAGCAGGTCGACCGCATCCCACACGCCCTCGGGGCCGCTCGACTCTCCGGCGTGCACGGTGCGGTGCAGACCCGCGGATGCGGCCAGCGCGAACGCGCCCCGGAACTTCTCGCCGGTGCGGCCGGTGACTTTCTCGTCGCCGTCGATCGACAGGGCGATCACACGACGCGGCCTGGCGGCGACGAGCTCGCCGACCAGACGTTCCGCCTCGGCACCGGACTGGCTGCGCAGCAGGGAGTACGCGACGCCCACCTGGCAGAGGCCGTCCTGCTCCGCCTCGTCGAACCCGGCGCCCAGCGCGTCGAGCAGGTCGAGCTCGCGGCCGCGCCACGCGTTCCAGTGCGTGGGGTTGACGATGACGTCGCTGTAGCGGATGCCGGAGGCGCTCTGACGTACGGCGAACGCGTAGGCGACCCGGGCTGCCTGCGCCGGGGTGCGCACCAGCCCGCACTGCCAGTCCAGGAACCGGAGGAACCCGCTGAGACCTGCGGAACCGGCGCCCGCGCCGCCCCCGGTGGTGATCGCGGGGGCGGCGAAGGCGTCGTGTGTGGAGATGTCGAACAGCGTCGCGGCGGGTCCAGGCAGCGCGACGTCGTTCTCCTTCGCCAGCGTCAGCATGTCGAGCAGCGAGAACGTGCCCTCGAGGTGCACGTGCACCTCGGCCTTGGGCAGCGCGCGGATCGTCGTCTCGTCGATACGCGCAACGTGGTTCTGCGACATGGGTTCCCTTCGGATGCGGGTGGGAGGTACAGCGGAACGCTATCCGCTTCGCACAACTTGTCGACAAGTGGAGCGAATCTCGTTCGCGACTTGTAACACCCGCGTAATGCTCACCCCGGATTTTGGCGGGTCTGGCCGCTACGGTGAAAGTCGGTTCGTAGCACTTGTTCACAAGGAGAGATTCGTGACGCACTCACTGACAGACGCCGACCTCGCCCATCTGCGCCAGAGCATCCAGGTCGCCGAAGACGCGGTCGCGCACGGCACGCATCCGTTCGGGTCGATCGTCGTGAGCGCCGCGGGCGAGGTCGTCTCCTCGTGCGGCAACAACTCCCTGCCCCCCGAGGGAGACCCCACTCAGCACGCGGAGCTTCAGGCTGTCGCCGCCGCGTTCCGGGTGCTGGGAGCCGAAGGGATGAAGGGCTCGACCCTGTTCACGAGCGCCGAGCCGTGCGCCATGTGCTCGGGTGCCGCGTACTGGTGCGGCATCGACCGTGTGGTCTACGCGCTCAGCGAGCACCGGCTGCTCGAGCTCACGGGCGACCACCCCGAGAACCCGACGTTCTCGCTTCCCTGCCGCGAGGTGTTCGCGCGCGGTCAGCGCGAGATCGAGGTCGTCGGCCCGCTGCTCGAGGACGAGGCCGCGAAGGCGCACGTCGGCTTCTGGGTCTGACTCCCGCGGCGCGGCTCTCAGCTTCCCCTGTCACAGATCGTGGCCCGGGGCGCCTTCTGTGACAGGTGGGCATGAAGTTTGCTCGCTCGCCTGTCACAGATCCACGCGGAAGGCGCGATCTGTGACAGGCGAACGGGCTCAGGGAGCGCCCGTACGGTGACCGCGACCGGGGCGAGCGGACCCGGACGCGGATGCGGGCCCGGATGCGGATGCGGATGCGGAGCGGAGCGGACGCGGATGCGGGGCTCAGGCGCCGCCCCACGGCGGGCGGACGGTGCGCACGAGCGAATACGACACGATGTCGGGCGCGTGGTACTCGAAGCTGTGCATCAGGCGGCGCCCGCTGGCGCCGATCCCCACGATCTCGGAGGTCATGACGGGCGAGCCCTCCGCCCGCTCGAACAGCGTCGCGAGTTCGCCGTGGAGGGTCGCGACGCCCGGCGTCGAGACCTCCCAGATGACCGGTTCGCCCCAGACCTTCGCCGCCGCGGTGAAGACGGACTCGTCGGGATCGAAGCTCCGCTCGGCGGTGTCGAGCGGAAGCAGGTCGTCGGCGATCATCGCCACGACACCATCGGCGCGCCAGCGTTTGCGCACGGCGAGCGCGGGCATCTCGGCCGCCAGTTCCATGAGCGCGCCGGCATCCGGGCCGAGGGCCTTCGTACCGCTGGAGAGCGTCTCGACCTCGGACTGGTAGCCGAGGCGGTCGAGCAGGTCGGTGTGCTCGAACTGCTCCTCCAGGCGCACGCTCAGCCGCAGCGCGATCGGGTCCACGGTCGTCACCGAACCCTGTCGGCGGCGGACGATCCCCTGGGCCTCGAGGGCGGCCATCGCGTTGCGCAGCTGCTGCCGCGTGCACTCGAGGCGCGCCGTCAGCTCCAACTCGCCCGGGAGGGGGGTGCGGCTGGCCGCGGCTTCGCGTACGAAGCGCAGCAGACCGTGGAGGACGCGAAGGTGGGCGCGATCGCCGAGCGGGCGGGGCAGCGGCAGATACGTCACAGCGGGACCTTCCGGGTCGCGAGCACGGCTGAGAACATCATGGCGCAGTCGCGGGGGCGATCTGAAGGATCGGAAGTCCCGCGGATCCCGGATGCGGACGCCGCTCGAGGACGGGGGAGAGGATCTCGTCCAGTACCACCTCGACGACGTAGTGCGTCTCGCCCGAGAGGAGATGCCCCGCGTAGGCGCGGGCGGCGTCGTCCTTCACCCCGACCGCCACGTGCACGTGGACGACGAGCGCGCCGTCGGATGCGGTCGTGATCGTGCCCGAGCCGAGGCCCTCCGTGTAGGGAACGTCGACGGCGGTCGGCATGGGAGCCTCGGGATCCGCGGCGGGTGTCTCTGCAGCGATGAGGCGCACGGTGCGAAACGCGCCGCTGAAGGTCGAGATCGCCGCCTGGGCGATGCCGTGGCGGCGGCAGGCGTCGGCGAGCGAGGTGAGGATCTCGTCCCCGGGTTCGAGTACCACGACGACACGGCGCCCGGTCTGGATCTCGGCGGTCTGCATGGAAGCTCCTGTCGGGCTGCTTGTCGATAAGTGAGCGTTCCCGCGGCACGGGATCGGTCGCTCAGATCATCCCTGATGGCGATTTCTTGCGTGTTGCTCGTGTTTCGCTTCGGTAAATATTCCGCCGTATGTCAACACTTGTCGATTTGTCGGCCATGTTCCTCGGTATCGTGACGATCGGTCAGCGTTGCCCACCCCGTCCCCCTCCGCCCTCCTCGCCCCCGGGAGATCGCCGTGTCCACCTCTGTCACCACCCCCGTCCTGCACGTCTGGGACGGCGAGCGCGATCTCGGTGCGGCCCGCCTGTCCTGGCAGGACGGACGCATCACGGCCGTCGAGAGCGCCGAGGGCACGCCCGAGTACAGCCTCATTCCGGGGCTGATCGATACGCACGTCCACCTCGACGCGTCGGCGGCCCCCGGCGCCGACTGGCTCACCTGGCCGATCATCACCCCGGCCGCGGAGCGCTCGCTGCACGTCCTCGCGCACACCCGACGTGCGGCGGCCGCGGGTATCACGACCCTGCGCGATCTGTCGGGCAGCGAGGTGCAGTACGCCGTGGCCCGTGCACTGGAGGCGGGACTCGTCCCCGGCCCCCGTCTGCTCGTGAACGGGCCCGTCGGGATGACCGCCGGACACGGTGACCTGTTCACGCCGCCCCACTACCCGCACCGTCCGCCGGTGGCCGACTCGCCCGACGAGTGCCGCAAGCTCGTGCGCCAGTGGGCGCGCGCCGGTGCGGACGGCATCAAGATCTACACGAGCGGTGGCGTGCTCTCGATGGGCGACAAGGTCGGCTGGCGCAACCAGACGGATGCCGAGATCGCCGCGACCGTCGACGAGGCGCACGCTCTCGGCATGCTCGTGGCCGCCCACACGCACAGCGCGGAGGGCGTCGACATCGCTCTGCGGTTCGAGGTCGACTCGCTCGAGCACGGCACCGGCATCGAGGAGCGCCATTGGGAGACGCTGATCGAGCGCAACGTGCCGATCGCTCCCACCCTGCTCATCAACGACGCGATCGCCGATCGCCGCATCCCGGTCAGCGACGAGGCGGCCGAGAAGGCGCGCGCCGTGGTGATCGAGCGGGACGCGAACTTCACGGGCGCGGCCGCGGCCGGTGTGCGCTTCGTGCTCGGCACCGACGCGAACGGCGTCATGGTGCGCTTCGGCGACCAGCTCGAGGAGCTCCGCCTCATGAAGACGGCATTCTCGTGGAGCTCCGAGCGCGCGCTCATCGCGGGCACCTCGGATGCGGCGGACGCGGTGCGCCTGACCGGCACCACAGGGCGCCTGAAGGCCGGCCTCGGTGCCGACTTCCTCGTGGTCCGCGGCAAGCCCTGGCAGGACATCGAGACCCTGCGCCCCGAGAACCTCGTGGCCGTCGTCGCCCGCGGCGAGCTCGTCGCAGGCGCTCTTCCCCTCTGACCTCCCCCCATGCACCACCCGACCCCTTCCCGCATCAAGGAGATCCCGTGACCCTCATCCGATCCGGCGGCGCCCGACGCGTCGCCCTCCCGCTTCTCGCGGGACTCGCCGTGGCGACCCTCGCAGGCTGCGCCGCTTCGGCTCCCGCCGTCGATTCCGCGACCCCCGCCGCCGATCTGCCGCAGGACATCGTCTTCGCGCTCAAGGAGGACCCGACCTGCCTCGACCCGCAGCAGTCGTCGGTGACCACCTCGCTCATCGTCGGCCGTCAGCTGACGGACTCGCTGCTCGACCAGAACCCCGACACCGGCGAGATCGTGCCGTGGCTCGCGAGCGATTGGACCGTCGCGGACGACCTCATGTCCTACAGCTTCACGCTGCGTGACGGCGTCACCTTCAGCGACGGCACCCCGCTGACCTCCGAGGCGGTCGCCGCGAACTTCGACGCGATCAAGGCGCTCGGCGCATCCGCATCCCTCGCCAACGGCTACCTCGCCGGCTACGCGGGAACCGACGTTACGAGCGACACCGAGTTCACGGTGAACTTCTCCGCCCCCAACGTGCAGTTCCAGCAGGGCGCCACCACGATGTCGCTCGGCATCCTCTCGCCCGCCACGGTCGCCGAGACCGCCGAGGCGCGCTGCCAGGCCGTCGCCGGCACCGGCCCGTTCGTGCTCGACTCGTACGTGCCCAACGACGCCGTGAAGATCGTCAAGCGTGACGGCTACGACTGGGCGTCGTCGCTGCGCGGTCACGAGGGCGAGGCCTACCTCGACTCGGTCACCTTCCCGATCATCACCGAGCCGTCGGTGCGCACCGGCGGTCTCGAGTCCGGCGAGTACGACGTCATCCAGGACGTGCCCTACGTCGACGAGGCGCGCTTCTCCGGTGACAAGTACCACCTGTACGCGAAGGCGAACCCCGGCGTTCCGAACTCGCTCGTCGTCAACACCTCGCGCGGCGTGCTCGCCGACGAGGCGGTGCGCCAGGCGGTCACCAAGGGTCTCGACCGCGACAAGATCAACGTCCTCGCCGGCTCCATGAGCGGCAAGGCGCCCACGAGCGTGCTGACCTCCTCGACCCCTGGCTACACCGATCTCGGCGACACCCTCGCCTTCGACGCGGATGCCGCGAAGAAGCTGCTCGAGGACGACGGATGGACACTCGGCTCCGACGGCATCTACGCGAAGGGCGGTCAGCCGCTCAGCTTCACGGTCACGGCCTTCTACGCGCAGGACGTGCTCGAGGCGGCGCAGATCCAGCTCAAGGAGATCGGCATCGACATGCAGCTGAAGATGGTCTCCTCCGGTGACTTCTTCGGCGCCATCGCCTCCGGCGACTACGACGCCCTCGGCGCGGGTCTGACCCGCACGGACCCCGACGCGCTGCGCACCCTGCTGTCGACGGCGTCCCCCTCCCGTTGGGGCATCGTCGACGACGCGGAGCTCGAGGGCCTCCTGCAGAAGCAGTCCCAGACGGCCGACGTCGCCGCTCGCCAGAAGATCGTCGACGAGATCCAGCAGATCGTCGCCGAGCGTGCCTACGTGATCCCGACGCTGGAGACCGTGCAGCTGCACGGCTCGCGCGCCGGCGTCGAGGGCATCACCTTCGACTCGGCTTCGCGTCTGCACCTCTACGACGCCGCGGTGGTCTCGAACTGATGACCATCCCCGAGCAGCGCGTGGCCTCAGCGGGAGGGCGGGCACAGGCGATCGCCCGCTTCCTGATCCCGAAGATCGTGCAGTGCCTCTTCGTGATCTGGGCGACCTACACCGTCGCCTTCCTGCTGATCCACGCGCTGCCCGGGGACCCCATCCTCGCCGCGCTCTCCCTGCGCGGCGGCGACGCCACCACGACCGACCCCGCCCAGCTCGCGGCGCTCCGCGAGCGTTACGGGCTGGACGGGCCGGTCTGGCAGCAGTACATCGTCAACTTCCTCGCCCTCTTCCGCGGCGACCTCGGCATCTCGATCGCCACGGGCCAGCCCGTCGCGGAGATGATCGGCCGTGCCTTCCCGAACACCGCCGCCGTGGCCGTGTTCGCGCTCGTGGTGGGCTTCGTCGCCGCCCTCGCATTCACCGTCTGGGCGTACATCGCCAGACCCGCGTGGATGCGGGCGTTCGTCACCCAGATCCCGCCGCTCGGCATCGCCATCCCGGCGTTCCTGTCGGGCCTCGTGCTCATCAGCGTGTTCTCGTTCGGACTCGGATGGTTCCCTGCATCCGGCACCAACGGCTTCGCGAGCGTCGTGCTGCCGGGCATCACCCTCGCGCTGCCGACCGGAGCCATCTTCTTCCAGGTCTTCTCCGCCGCCGTCTTCGACGCCGGCGCCAGCCCCTTCGTCTTCACCGCCAACGCGAAGGGCCTCGCGCAGCGGACGGTGGTGGTGCGGCACGTGCTGCGCAACGCCCTGCTGCCCTCGATCACGATCATCGGCCTGCAGATCGGCTACCTCGCCGGCGGCACCGCCGTGGTCGAGACCGTGTTCTCCCGAGACGGGATCGGCCGGCTCACCGTCGACGCCGTGCTGGCCCGCGATGTGAACGTGGTGCTCGGCGTGGTCGTCGTCGTCGCGACCGTCTACGCCATCGTGACCCTCATCGTCGACGGACTCTACGGCGTGATCGACCCGCGCACCCGAACGCGGCTCGTGGGACGAAAGGCGGGTGCGCGATGAGCATCCTTCGCAGACCCGGCCTCCTGCTCTCCCTCCTGCTCCTACTGCTGACGCTCGTCGCCGTCGTCGCCCCGCAGCTGCTCGCCCCGTACGATCCGTACGACTCGGTGGGCACCGCCCGGCTCGAGCCGCCGAGCGCGGAGCATCTGTTCGGCACCGACCACCTCGCGCGCGACGTGTTCTCGCGCGTGATCTACGGCGCCCAACTCTCTCTGTCCTCCGCCGTGCTCGCCGTCGTCGCGGGTGTGCTCATCGGTTCCATCGTCGGCCTCGTGTGCGGCTACGTGGGCGGACCGCTCGACTTCGTGGTCATGCGCTTCGTCGACGTGCTCATCGCGATCCCCGGCATCCTGCTCGCCCTCATCGTCGTCGCCTCGCTCGGGTTCGGTCCCCTCTCGATCGCCCTCGGCGTCGGACTCGGCACGGCCGGGTCGTTCGCCCGTGTCATGCGCTCACAGGTGCTGCGCGTGCGCAGCGAGGAGTACGTCGAAGCGGCCCGGACGCTCGGCGCCCGCGGCCCCGCGATCCTCGTGCGTCACGTGATGCCGAACGCGGCCCGCCCCATCATCGCGATGGCATCGCTCGAGCTCGCCCTCGCCATCCTGTCGGTGTCGGCGCTGAGCTTCCTCGGCTTCGGCGCTCAGCCGCCGGCGCCCGAGTGGGGCGCGCTCGTATCGGCAGGGCGCGACTTCGTCGCCATCGCGCCCTGGCTGAGTCTGCTGCCCGGCGCCGTCATCCTCGCGGTCGTCCTCTCCGTCAACCGCGTCGCACGCTTCATCGGAGGTGACCGATGACCGCCCCTCTGCTGCGCGTCACGGATCTGCGCGTCGACTACGGCACCGGACGCCGTTCCCACCGCGCACTGCGCGGCATCGACCTCGAGGTGAACCCCGGCGAGATCGTCGCCGTCGTCGGCGAGTCGGGATCCGGCAAGAGCACGATCGCCCACGCACTCGTGAAGCTCCTGCCCGCCGAGGCCCACGTGCGCGGCGGATCGATCGTCTTCGACGGCACCGAGATCACCACCGCTTCGGCGTCGGCGCTGCGCCGCATCCGGGGCGGACGGATCGGTTTCGTGCCGCAGGACCCCTCCCACAGCTTGAATCCGCTGATGCGCGTGGGTGAGCAGATCGCCGAGACTCTGCGCCGCCACCGCGGCCTCTCGCGGGCGGACGCGGCCCGTCGCGCCGTGGAGATCATCACCGAGGTCGGCGTGCCCGAGGCGCCGCTGCGCGCGGGCCAGTATCCGCACGAGCTCTCGGGCGGCCTCCGCCAGCGCATCCTCATCGGCATCGCGTGGGCGTGCGAGCCCGCACTCGTGATCGCGGACGAGCCGACCAGTGCGCTGGACGCGACCGTGCAGCGCCACGTGCTCGATCGGATGCAGGCACTCGCCGAGGCGCACGGCACCGCCGTGCTGCTGGTGACGCACGACCTGGCTGTCGCCGCCGACCGTGCCGATCGCATCATCGTGGTCGAGAAGGGCGAGATCGTCGAGAGCGGTCCGGCCGAGCTCGTGCTGGCAGACCCGACGCATCCGTACACGCAGCGCCTGGTCGCCGCGGCGCCGGGCCTCAATGCGCGACGGCTCACCCCGTCGGCCAGCGTCGTCGACCGTGTCGTCCCCGAGAGCGGAGCGCCGCTGCTGGAGGTCTCGGGCCTCGGCAAGACGTACGGCGGCAGCCGCGGCACCCGCGCCGTCGAGGCCGTGGACTTCTCGGTCGCGCGCGGGACGACCTTCTCGCTCGTCGGCGAGTCCGGATCGGGCAAGAGCACGACGGCGCGCATGGTCGCGAGGATCATTCCGAGCGACGAGGGCGAGATCCGGTTCGATGGTGAGGACATCACCGACCTGCGGGGCTCGGCGCTGCGCGAGCTGCGTCGCCGCATCCAGGTCGTCTATCAGAACCCCTTCGGCTCGCTCGATCCGCGGATGAGTGTGGCGAAGCTCATCGCGGAGCCGTTGCAGGCGTTCGGTGTGGCCCGCGCGGAGCGCACCTCGATCGTGCGCGACCTGCTGGGGCAGGTGCGCCTGTCGACCGACCTCCTCACCCGGCGTCCCGCCCAGCTCTCGGGCGGACAGCGTCAGCGTGTCGCGATCGCGCGCGCGATCGCGCTGCGTCCGGAGCTCATCGTGCTCGACGAGCCGGTGTCCGCGCTCGACGTGTCGGTGCAGGAGCAGGTGCTGCAGCTGCTCGTGGATCTGCAGGCCGAGCACGGGCTGACCTACCTGTTCATCTCCCACGACCTCGGGGTGATCCGCCAGATCTCCGACCGCGTCGCCGTGATGCGCGGCGGCCGCATCCTGGAGCAGGCGACGGCCGAGCGGATCTTCGACGCCCCGGCCGACCCGTATACGCGGGAGCTCATCGGCGCGATCCCCGGCGCGGCTGCCGCCGACTGACCGCCCCGCGCGGGTGCGCGTGGGGGTGCGCGCCCGGTGCGGGTGCGTGCGTGCGGGTGGACTACGGGTGCGTGCGCGGGCCCGCGGGTGCGCGTGGGTGCGTGCCCGGTGCGGGTGCGTGCGCGGGTGCGTGGTGGTCCGTGTGTCACTTGTGCACGCTGAGGTGACCCGCAGCGTGAACACGTGAGACACCTATATGGGTCTCCGTGTGCGAAGGCCGTGCGTGTCTCGAACGTTCACGCCCAGGGGTCGCGGGGCGTGCATGAGTGAGACACGGAGGCCGCGGCCCCCCGCGTGAGACGTTGCGTGTCTCGAACGTTCACGCGCCGCGGCTCAGGCGCCGTCGAGGCCGGCGAGCACCCGGCGCACGATGCGCTCGCTCTCCGCGGCGACGTGCACGAGGATCCGCTCCCCCTTCTCGGCGGT
This sequence comes from Microbacterium binotii, assembly GCF_021398715.1. Taxonomy (NCBI): domain Bacteria; kingdom Bacillati; phylum Actinomycetota; class Actinomycetes; order Micrococcales; family Microbacteriaceae; genus Microbacterium; species Microbacterium binotii. The sequence goes on from NZ_CP090347.1 coordinate 339,657, forward strand.
CGCGGGTCGCGGGTCGCCGAACACTCCGGACGCCGACAGCGGCGCGAGCGGCATCTGCCGCAGGCCGAAGTCCGTGGGCAGCTCGGGGTAGGAGGCCTCGTACCGATCCGGATGGACGAGAGCGGGCGCCACGGCCAGCACCATCGACGTCTCGAGCTCGTCGGCATGGCAGAGGCCCGGCGCCGCCCACGGCGACTCCTTCACCGCATCCCCGATCTCGGTCAGTCCGGGATAGTCGAGCACGACCACCGGCATCCGCTGACCGATTGCGGCGGCGTGCTCGGCCGCCCGATGCAGGGGAAGCCGGTTGCCGTAGTCGCCGTTGACGACCACGAGCAGCGCGTAGCCGGCGCGATCGAGGGATGCGGCGATGTCGGTGCACAAGGCGGTGACCGTATCGGCGCCGATCGAGACGGTACCCGGCAGCGCATCGTTGCTCCACGTGTTGCCGTAGGCCAAGGGTGGCAGGAGCGCCGCATCCAGGCTCTCGGCGAGGCGGCGGGCGACCGCATCCGCCTGCAGCGTGTCGGTCGACAGGGGCAGATGCGGACCGTGCTGCTCCAGCGCCCCGAAGGGGAGTACCGCCACGCGCTGGCGGGACTCGAGGTACGCTGCGACCTCGGTCCAGGTGGCGTGCGCCAGCTCGATCATGCGATCAGCGCAGGGATGCGGCGACGTCGCGCAGCGCGTCGGCCGAACGTCGGAGAAGGCCGAGCTCGTTCGGGCTGAACGCCGTCTCGGGGATCGGAACCGCGCCCGACGCGCTCACGATCGAGGGCACCGAGAGGGCGACGCCGTCGATGCCGTGGTAACCGTGCAGCACGGTCGACACCGGCATGACCGCGTGCTCGTCCTGCAGGATCGCCTCCACGATGCGGGCGCTCGACAGGCCGATCGCGTAATTGGTGGCGCCCTTGCCCTGGATCACCTTGTAGGCGGCGTCGCGCACGTCGACGGCGATCTCGTCGAGCTCGTCGACCGTCACGCGGTCATGCGTCGGCGTCTGCCAGTCGAGGATCGGCACCGTGCCGATGGAGGCGCTGGACCACAGCGGGAACTCGGTGTCGCCGTGCTCGCCGATGATGTAGGCGTGCACGCTCGAGGGCGAGACGCCGGCGCGCTGCGCGAGCTTCCAGCGCAGACGCGAGGTGTCGAGCACGGTGCCGGAGGCGAAGATGCGCTCGACGGGCAGACCGGTCGCCTCCTGCGCGAGCACGGTGAGCACGTCGCAGGGGTTCGTCACGATGACGTAGATGGCGTTGGGGGCGACCTCGAGCAGCTGCGGCATCATCGACTTGATGATGTTGGCGTTCGTGCCCGCGAGCTCGATCCGCGTCTGACCGGGGCGCTGTTTCGCTCCCGCGGTGATGACGACGACGTGCGAGCCCTCGACGACCGACAGGTCGCTGCCGCCGATGATGTCGCTCGTGCCGGTGAACTGCGTGCCGTGTGCGAGATCGAGAACCTCGGCCTCGGCCTTCTCCGTCGCGATGTCGTAGAGGGCGACGTGGCGTGCGGAGCCGCGGATGAGGGCCGCATACGCGACGCTGGAGCCGACGCTGCCAGCGCCGACGACGGTGAGCTTCGAGTTCTCGATCGCAGACATGACCCCAGTCTGGCAGGCCCGGCGGTCGGCGCGCGCGGGCGTGTTCGCCGGGAGAAAACCCGGCGCGTCGAGGTGGCGGCCGCATCCGGTTCTGATCCCGTTCCGATGAGTTCACCCGCATCCGCCCTCGGGGCGCTGCGGTGGTCGTACCCTGATCGGCGGAGGGCGGATGCGGCATCCGTCCGGACGGGACGGGCCCATGGAATTCGGTATCCACATCGCGGACTTCACCTGGAAGAGCGGGCCCGCTCAGTTGGGCCCCGCGCTCGCCGCGCACGTGCGCAACGCGGAGGCCGCCGGCATCCAGCGCATCACTGTCATGGACCACTTCTGGCAGCTGCCGGGTATCGGTCCGGTGGAGCACGAGATGCTCGAGGCGTACGCCACCCTCGGCTTCATCGCCGCGCACACCGAGAAGGCGCTGCTGCACACGCTCGTCACGGGCGTCATCTACCGGCATCCGTCGCTGCTGGCCAAACAGATCAGCACGCTGAACGTCCTCTCCGGCGGCCGGGTCGGGCTCGGCATCGGCGCCGCGTGGAACGAGGAGGAGTGCAAGGGGCTCGGATTCCCCTTCCCGCCCGTGGCGCAGCGCTTCCGCGAGCTCGAGGAGACACTCCAGATCTGCCTGCAGATGTGGTCCGACTCCGAGGAGCCGTACGAGGGTGCGATCTGGCAGCTCGAGCGCACGCTCAACTCGCCGCAGAACGTGACCAAGCCGTACCTCATGATCGGCGGCGGGGGAGAGAAGAAGACCCTCAAGCTCGTCGCGCAGTACGCCGACGCGTGCAACCTGTCGGCGATGGCGGAGGTGCCCACGCACAAGCTCGACGTGCTGCGTGCGCACTGCGACGACGTCGGTCGCGACTACGACGAGATCGAGAAGACCGCCATGATCGCGATCAACCCGACCTCGACGCCGGAGGAGGTCGCGACGCGCGTCGATGCGCTCTCGGATGCGGGCTTCGCCGCGACCTACGTGTTCGCCGCAGGCATCGACGAGCCGGCCCGTGCGGTCGAGCTCATCGCCGGGGTTGCCGCCCTCGCCCGCTGAGCCGTGAGGGCCCTGGCCCAGGGCCGTGGCCCAAGGTCGCGTGGCCCCCGCATCCGTGTCTCGCTTACGCACGCAATCGGCCGGCTGAACGTGCATAAGTGAGACACGCAGGGGTGGGGCGCTTGTCCCGGGGAGGTCCGGACGGCTCGCTCGGTAAGGCGCGGCGGTTCCCCGCATCCGTGTCTCACTTATGCAGGCAAACGGCTCCGTGAGCGTGAGTAAGTGAGACGCAGAAGGGCGTGTGGGATGCGGAATCGTGCTGATTGGCGGCTCGGCCCGGCGTGACGTAAGCTGGTCGGCGGTGACGTGTCCGAGCGGCCGAAGGTGCAACTCTCGAAAAGTTGTGTAGGGTAACCCCCTACCGTGGGTTCAAATCCCACCGTCACCGCCATGAAAACCCCCGAGGAATCGGGGGTTTTCGCATTTCCGGGTGCCGCGATCCGGAGGGCAGAGACCAGTCGGCCCATAGGATCGCGCCATGCCCCAGAACGCCCCGGACTTCGTGAAGGAGCAGGAGCGATGAACGCGATCCTCACCGCACTGGTGTGCGTGGTCCTGCTCAACGCCTACGCCGCACTGCTGATCGTGCTCCGCGCGAAGGTGTACACGGTACCGCTGTACCGGCCGATGCTGGTCAACATCGGTCTGTCGCTGGCGCCCGTGGCTCTCGCGTTCGTCGGGCTCGTCGGGTTCATCCTCGTGGCGCCCGCCGCGCTCAGCCTCGGAGCCCTCTCGGCAGCGGCGCCGGTCGTCGCCGTCTGGGTCTACCTCGGCATCGCCACCTTGGCGTGGTTGGTGTTCTTCCCGAACTCCATCTACCTCATCACCGAGCTCAACTTCAGCCACCGCCGTGAGCACACGCCCGTCCCGCTTTGGTACGACATCGTGCACACCCTCACGTTGACCGGTTCGGGGCTCGCCAATGCGGTGCTCAGCCTCGCTCTGATCCACTTCGGCCTCATCGTCGTCATCGCGGATCCCGCGGCCGGTTCCGGGCCGCCGGCATGGAGCTGGACGTTCGCCGCGGTCGCGATACTGCTCGGCTCACTCGGCGTCTACCTCGGGCGCTACCTGCGCCTGAACAGCTGGGACGTTCGCCATCCCGCCACCCTCATCCGCAAGCTCCGTGACCACTTCGCCGCCCGCGGCCGTGCCCTGGAGGGGGTGGCGTTCGTCACCACCCACACGGTGCTCGTCGCGCTTCTCTACGTGCCGATCTTCGGCCTCGCCTACGACGCCCTCCTGAATTAGTCGGGGGTTTCACCCCACCGTCACCGACCTCCGTCGAGGGCGTGTCAGCCGCCCGAACCGGAAGGCTGGATGGGGGCGCCGTCGCCGTTCTCGGGCAGATCGCCGCGCTCCACGGGGGTCGGCGGCGTTCTCGGAGTGTCGGAGAACATATGGTCGAGCTCCGTCGACGAGGGCACGTGAACCGCCTTCGCGGCCGCGTCGATCTCGTCCGCTGTGGCCCCGGTCGACCCGATGATGCGCACCGTCGCGCCGGCGCGCACGACGATGTCCTCGTGAGCGCCATTGCGCTCTCGGTGCCAGATCCCGTCCTCCTCGGTGCAGGTGACGGGAGCCTCGGGATCGTCCCACATCGGCAGCGCCGCGCACGTCTCGGCGGTCATACCGCCTCGCTGCGTGCGCAGCGAGATCATCGCTCCCGACCCGTCACGGATCCAGGTCGCCGACATACCTTCTTCGTTCGACACGCCGACCGACTGGGGAGCCAGGGTGTAGCCCGGCACCGCGGTCGTGAAGACGAGATCGGCCGAGATGCCGACCCCGCCGACCCGCTCGGAGATCGCATCGACGCTCGCCGGATTGCCGGCCGAAGTGGCGCACCCGGCCGCGACCACCGTCACGAGGGCGACCCATACGCCGAGGAGGGGGCGGGAGGCGCGCATGACGGCATCATGACAGATCGCGCGATGCGGCAAAGCCCGTCACGCGGAAGACGATCGTCCCGGATCCGGCGTGAGGTCGGGAGTCGCCGGCTTCGCGTCGCCGAACCCGATTTGACCTGGAGCGCGCTCCAGGTGGTTCGCTGCGTGTACATGGACACTTTCAGCAACGGAATCGCCCTCGGCGCGATGTGGTTCGGTACTCGGCTCTCGGAGGAGACATCGTTCGCGCTCCTCGACCGCTTCGTCTCGCGCGGCGGACGCTGGCTCGACACGTCCGATAACTACGCGTTCTGGGCATCGCCGTCCGGCCGGGGAGGGGCGAGCGAGACGGTGCTCGGGGAATGGCTCCGTCGTCATCCGGGTATGCGAGACGATGTGTCGATCTCGACCAAGGTCGGCGCGAACCCGACCCAGGCCGGTGTCGGTGCCGCATCCCTGGAGGGGCTGGCCCCCAGCGCCATCGCCCAGGCGGTCGCGGGATCGCTGGAGCGGCTCGGCGTCGAGACGATCGACCTGCTGTGGGCGCACGTCGAAGACCGCGCGGTGCCGCTCGAGGATCAGGTCGAGGCCTTCGGAGCCCTCGTCGCAGCCGGGAGGGTCCGGCGGCTGGGCGCCTCCAACCATGCGATGTGGCGCGTCGAGAGAGCCCGCGCCGCGGCGCGGGCGCGGGACGTCGAGCCCTTCCGGTTCGTGCAGCTGCGGCACAGCTACCTCCAGCCGATCCCGTTCGCGCCGCTTCCGGAGTGGGGACACGTCATCGCATCGCCCGAGGTCATCGACTACGTCGCATCCGAGGGGCTCGGGATGTGGGCGTACACGACGTTGCTCGGTGGGGCATTCGCCCGACCGGAGCGGTTGCAGGAGGTGTACCGGCATCCCGATACGGAGCGTCGTCTGGCAGCACTGGACCGGGTCGCTCGGCGGTGGGATGCGACGCGGAACCAGGTCGTGCTGTCATGGTTACTCGAGGGATCACCCGTGGTGACCCCGATCGTCGGGGTGTCGGATCTCGCTCAACTGGATGAGGCGATGGACGCCCTGCAGCTGCACTTGCAGGCCGACGATCGTGATGAACTCGACGGAAGGCAGCACGAATGATCCCGACGTTCACGATGGGCGAGGCCACCGCAGCGACGGGCCTCACCGCGGACACGCTCCGCTATTACGAGGACGAGAGCATCATCGGGCCGTTCGCCCGAGACCACCGGAACCACCGGGTGTTCAGCGAGAAGGACATTGCCTGGATCCACGTCGTGACCTGCATGAAGGATGCGGGACTCGGCATCGACGAGCTGCGCACCTTCGCCGATCTGCTGCACGGCCCGCACGCCTCGCCCGACCCCGTCGGCTTCCTGCGCGAGCGTCGGGCGGCCCTGGAGGAGCGCCGGCAGGTGCTCGCCCGCGCGATCGCGGTGATGGACGAGAAGATCGCACACTTCGCGAAGGCCGGCACTGGGAAGGAGGAGCAGCGAACGACGCGCTGACCCTGCCCGCATCCGTCGCCCTCCGCGAAGCCGGCTTCACGCTCGCCGTTGCTCTGCCGGGTCCGCCCTGACGACGGGTGACGTATCCGGCCTGTGGATGACGTCCGGGGAGCAACCATTGTTCTCCCTATGCTGTGCCCCACAGCGAACAGTCCGCGCCCGAACGGAGAGACACCCATGCCCGATCACGCTGCCCTCGCCGCATCCCTGACGACGCCCGAGGCGTTTCTCGCGCTCACCGATGAGGGTGGTGTCTTCGGCGTCAAGAAGGCGGCGAAGGCCGCGCTCGACATCTGGAACCAGGCCGACGCGCGTTACATCGGCGTCTACCGCGGCTTCCACGCGCCCGGCGGCAAGGGGACCGGCTTCGTCATCCGCACCTACTGGGATCCCGCGCGCGTGAGCCCCGACCTCGACGCCATCGAGGTGGCGATCCAGACGGCGCTCCCCGTCGAACTCACGCGGGCCGACGAGAAGGTCACCTGGAAGGCGCGCAACAACAAGCAGGCGAGCTTCTTCGCCTGGCGCATCTCGCAGCAGCAGGCGCTGTCTCTCTGGTTCCAGGAGCGTTTCGGGGTGAGCGCGTGTGTCACGCAGCTGTTCGACCGTGCCGATGTCCATCAGGATGTCGCTGTGGTGGCGACCTCGGGTGGCATCGACAACCTCTGGTCGTTCACCTCGGAGGGCTGATCGCGTGCCGGAGGCGCCGCGCGGGCGGCCGGTGCGCCGCGCCTCGAGGTCCGTCCTGGGGGCCGCGGCGACCGTCCTCGGCATCGTCGCGATCGCGTTCCTCTCCGCTGACGAGTCGGTCGGCGGTGCCGTGCGCGTCGTGGTCATCGCCTTCGCGATCGGGTGCGTCTTCGTTCCGGCGGCCATCGCCGTCGCGTCCGTATGGATGCGCTCGCGCAATCGTCGGCAGGAGCCGGATGCGGGCGCGGCTCGCCTTTCTGATCGAGCCGTGCGCGTGCAGCAGCTGCTCGGCAGAGCGGCCGTCCGCATGGCCCCCGACGGCCGCGCGGATGTCCATGCCCGCGCCGCGCTCGGCGACGAGCTCCGGATCGCGGAGTCCACCGTTCGCAGGCTTCCGCCCGACGAGCTGCTCGGCTTCCTCTGGATGGCGCGGCCGTCGCAGCCCGACCGCTTCCAGAGCTCGGCCGAGTTCGCGGGGCTCCCCGAGCGCGTCCAGGACATGATCGTGCTGCTCGATCTGCGGCGCGAGGTACAACTGCGCGGGGCCGACGCGGCGTTGCGCGCGACATCCGGCGTCTATCACCACGACCGCCCTCGCACCCTGGCCGCGGTGAGGCGTACCGGCAACGCATCGCTGCTCGCGCAGGTCGAGACGCCCCACCCCCGCACCGACGAGCTGCTGACCGCCGTCGATGACCCCGCGACCTGGGAGCGGTTGCTGCGGGCCCACTCTTGACGTGATCGTCAGCCCTTTGCGAGGGTGTGCGCCATGAGCCTCTTCCTCACTTGCCCCGTCGAAGACGTCGAGCGTGCGACCGCGTTCTACGCAGCTCTCGGGTGGGGCCTGAACGCCGAGATGTCGAACGACGATGTGTCGTGTTTCGTGATCGCTCCCGACCAGTACGTCATGCTCGGCAGCCGAGAGATGTACGCGCGTATCGGCGGAACCGAGGATCTCATCGGAGGACCTGACACGCCCTCGAAGATCACGGTGTCGTTCGATCTCGACAGTCGCGAGGCCGTCGATGAACTCGTCGAGCGTGCTCGCACTGCGGGAGGTCGGATCGGCGACACCGACGACTACCCGTTCATGTACCAGCGCCAGTTCGACGACCCCGACGGCTACCACTACTCGCCGTTCTGGATGAAGCCGGAGGCGGCGACCTGAGCGGACGCGCGGCGATCAGAGGTACTGCTCGCGCGCGGCCTGGGCGATGTCCTGGGTGCTGATGTCCTCCCAGCGCAGGACGACGACGCCGTGGGTTCCGGCCGGGTCGGCGGAGCGGAGTCGGATGCGGTTGATGAGCAGATTCGCCCGCGGACACTCCGAGGCGTCCAGCACGGTCAACTCGATGTCTCGACCGCTGACGCGCTCGAGCTCCGCGTGAGCGCGGGTGGCGACCGCCGAGGCGATCCGGTCGAAGTACGGGGGCAGCTCCGCATCCGCCACGACGATGACGACGATATGGCGCACGCGGGGATGCTGGCGCGCGGCGCGCACCGCGTCGAACACGTGGTCCTGCAGTGCCCGCTTGACCATCGCCCGCGTCGGTCGTGACGGCAAGGCGGCGAACTGCGCGATCGTGCGCGGATCGGCGCGCGCTGATCCGACCAGGTCCTCGACGGTGACGAAGTCCGGTTCGGCATCGAGCAGGGGCGTGGTCGGGGCGTCTCCGAGGACCAGGATGCGATCGGTCATGGCGTGCTCTCTGTCGCAGGGAACGGTCGACGACCGTTGCCGACCAGACTTCCCGGCTCACCGATTGCGAGGGCGACTCTACTCGTCCTCACCGCGCTTCGTGTGCACCGGCTGCTCGTAGACATCCGGCACGTCGTTCGCGTCCGTATCGACCTGCTCCTGCCGTGCGAGCTGCGCGTAGCGGCGGTTCTGGGCGATCAGAACGGATGCGGCGAGCACAGACGCGAGCACCGAGGCCACCATGATGGCGATCTTCGCGTCCGCGTTGTGGGGGGAGCCGTCGGCGAAGCTGAGCTCCGCGATGAGCAGCGAGACGGTGAATCCGATGCCGGCCAGGAGCCCGACACCCATCAGATCGATCCAGCGGAGCGCGGGGTTCAGTCGCACGCGGGTGATGAGGGTCAACAGGCGCACGCCCAGGAGGATGCCCAACGGCTTGCCGAGGACCAGTCCCGCGGCGACTCCGATGGTCACCGGGTCGGTGGCGGCGCGCACGAGGCCGTCCCAGCCGCCCACCGCGACGCCGGCGGCGAAGAAAGCGAAGACCGGAACCGCGAAGCCGGCCGACAATGGGCGGAAGCGGTGCTCGAAGCTCTCGGCGAGATCGCTCGCGTCGCCCCCATCCCGTCGAGATGCGCGAACCGGAACCGTGAACGCCAGCGCGACGCCCGCGATCGTGGCGTGCACCCCCGACGCGTGAAGGAACGCCCAGGCGGTGAATCCGATGGGCAGCAGGATGAGCCACGCCGCGGACGGATGCCGAGTGAAGAACGCGCGGCCGCGCTGCGCGATGATGCCGTAGACCATCACCAGTACTGCGAAGACGGCCAACGGGACCACCTGGATGTCGCTCGTGTAGAACACGGCGATGATCCCGATCGCGATGAGGTCGTCTACGACGGCGAGTGTCAGGAGGAAGATTCGCAGGGGGCCGGGGAGATGTGAGCCCACGAGCGCGAGGATGGCCACCGCGAAGGCGATGTCGGTGGCGGTCGGAATCGCCCAGCCCTCCAGGAGCGACGGCTGCGTCCAGACGATGCCCACGTAGATGAGCGCCGGCACGACGACGCCGCCGACGGCAGCGGTGATCGGCACGATCGCCGTGCTGAATCGCCGCAGGTCGCCGACGACGATCTCCCGCTTCAGCTCCAGTCCCACCATGAAGAAGAAGATCGCCAACAGGCCGTCGGCGGCCCAGGCGCCGACGCTGAGCTCCAGATGCCACGGCTCGTAGCCGAACCGGAAGTCGCGAAGGGTGAAGTAGGCCTCGGATGCAGGCGAGTTCGCCCAGATGATCGCGGCGGCTGCGGCGATCACCAGCAGTGCGCCCCCCACCGCCTCTTTCCGCAGGAGGCGGGTGACACGCTGAACCTCGGCTGATCCCGGCCAGCGGGGCGCGCGAATCGACGGCTCTGTGGACATGAGGCTCCTCGGGGTCGTTCGACAGAAGTGTCGACCAGACTTCCCGACGCGCCGTCCACCATTCTACGGAATCGGCGGGCCTGCGGAGCGCCCACACGATGAACAGGGCTTAGGTGATCGATCCCCCCGCGTCAAGGCGCTGTGCGGGTCACAGTTGGTCCGCATAGAAACGTGGGATGCGTTTCGTTGTGCCCGTGCAGCTGACCGTGCCGATCGCCGGCGAGCGGTACGGCCACGGCGTGGAGGTCGAAGCGGAGAACTGGGCGGATGCGATGGCCGATGTCCTGATCGCCGTGGGTCCGGATTGGGAGGTGGCGGAGCCGTTTCGCTCCTGACGTAACCCGATATCGGCGCGAGGGGTTGTGCTCCGGAGCCATGCGGAGGATCGTGGATGGTCAACCGCCCTCTCGGAGCGTGTCGATTTCTCAGGTCTGAATCATCCCCAACGGCTGATCGTCGCTCACTTCGCGTCGGCAGGCCGGAGCCCATCATGGGAAAGCTGATCTACGACCAGTACACCAAGGCGGAGTTCGAAGACCGCACCCTGGCTCACCTCCAGCAGGTGATCTTCACCAAGTTGCGTCGCAACGAATCGTTCGCGCTCACGTGGAAGGACGACGTGAGCCTCGGCAGCGGGCGGACCTCCGTCTGGCTGCATCCGAACGCCAATCTGCAGTTCAAGTTCTTCGGCACGCGCGAGCCCGCACTGAATCGAGCATGGCTCGAGGCCTTGGCGTACACGGCGAACGGGCCGACGGGGCTCTACGTCGTCCCGGAACCCGCGCCGAACGAATCACCGGTGCCCACGCTCCACGGAACGTCGCAGCGTTTCGATCTCGTGCCGGCGGACTGAGCACCTATCGCGTGCAGGCTCTGCTCCGATCGGAGAGGGCCTGCACGCGGGTCAACACAGGGAAGCCGTGCCGCCCACGAGATCCGCGAGGGCCGCGGCAGCGCAGATGATCGCTGTCCACAGGGCCGCGCGACCGCTTCGTCGCATCACCGCGCGTCCGGCGTGGAGCCGCCCAGGAACCGCAGCGTCAGCAGAAGGCCGCCCGACGGTCGAGAACTCAGCGACAGGTCGATCGTGTGCAGCTCGGCGATCCGCTGCGCGATCGACAGGCCCAGTCCGTGCCCCTTCGCGGCGGTCCGCGCGTGCAGCCGGGTGAACGGTTCGGCGAGCGTCTGCAGCTGTTCCGGCGGGATGTGCTCGCCGTCGTTCTCGATGGCCAGCACGGGGTTTCCCGCCGCCGTGAGCGAGACGGCCACGGTCCCGCCGTCGCGGTTGTGCAGAACCGCGTTGCGGAGAAGGTTCGACAACAGCTGCCCGAGCAGCTGCGGGTTCCCGGTGACCTGGACCGGGTCGAGGCGGAGCCGCACCTTCAGCCGACGCTCGCGGATATCAGGTTCGAGCTCGCTGATCTGTGCGGCGACGAGCTCGCGCAGGTCGACCTCCGTCATGCTCAGGTGGGCCTCTGCGGACGCGAGTTCCAGCAGGGCGCTCGTGATGGCGATCATGCGGTCGTTCACCGACAGCAGTCGTCGGAACGTGACCGCTGCCTCATCCGAGGGTTGATCGCGCAAGGCGACCTGGAGCAGGGTGCGCGAGGTGGCGAGCGGCGTGCGCAGTTCGTGCGAGGCATTGGCGGCGAATCGGTTGCCGCTCTCCGCGCCGGCCTGCACCTGATCCAGGAGCGTGTTGACGGCGGTGAACAGCTCGCGGGTCTCGGCCGGACCGTTCGGTGGAACGAGCCGCACATCCAGCACCTGTTCCGCCTCCGCCTCGCTGAGCGTCACGACGGCATCCGCGTACGGACGGGTCAGGCGCCCGAGAAGGAACCACGTCACCACGCTGACGACGCCGATGAGCAGAATGCCGACGGGGAGAACCACTCCGAACAGCAGCGACGTCATCCGACCGACGGTCACGGCATTGTCGTAGGTGACCATGCCCTCGGATTCCTGGACCGTGCTCGGGACGGCATGCGTGGTGAGCACCAGGAGGGTCGTCAACCCGATCAGCGCGGCGGTGGCTGTGGCGGTGGCGGCGGCTACCAGGGCCAGGACGGTGCGAAGACGAAGCGACGCGATCATGTCGGGGTGACCTCCCTCGACGTGCGGAGGATGCGGTAGCCCGCGCCGGGAACGGTCTCGACGAGAGAGGGGGGACCGATCTTCTTGCGGAGTGTGGAGACGGTGACGCGGATCGTGTTCGTGAACGGGTCCGCGTTCTCGTCCCAGGCCTGCTCCAGCAACTCCTCGGCGCTCACGACACCGCCGTCCGCGCGGACGAGCACCTCCAGCACGGCGAACTCCTTGCGGGTCAGGTGAAGGAACCGCCCGTCTCGGTACGCCTCCCTGCGGAAGGTGTCGACACGAAGGCCGCCCGCTTCCAGTACCGGCGGAAGCGCTGCTCCGGAGCGGCGGTAGAGGGCCGCGATGCGGGCGACGAGCTCGTCGAAGTCGAAGGGCTTGGTGAGGTAGTCGTCGGCGCCGATGGCCAGCCCGGCGACCCGCTCGCTGACGGCCGCCGATGCGGTCAGCATGAGCACCTTCGGAGCGTCACTCATCGTCGTGATCCGACGGCACACGTCATCGCCGTGGATGACAGGGATGTCGCGGTCGAGCACGACGACGTCGTACCTCGTCTCGACGACCGCATCCACGGCGCGGGCGCCGTCCCTGGCGACGTCGGCGGCGATCGCCTCGATACGCAGCCCACGTTGAATCGCATCCGCGAGAAGCGGCTCGTCTTCCACGATCAGTACGCGCACCAACGGTCACCTCCTCGGCAAGTCGAACACAGCCCACCTAAACGCAGCGTAAAGCGGGCGCCGAACGTTCTCGCAACAGCCGGACGAGTGGGCTCGTGCCATGACCACGCTGCTCGCATCCCTCGCGCACACCGGCGCACGGAGTCGTCCCGCGGCGACCGTGTCGCTCGGATCGCTCACCGGCTTGCGCTGGCTGGCCGCGACGGCGGTCCTCGTCTATCACCTGCGGAACATGCAGTACTTCGCCGAGCCTGTGCAGACGCTGCTGTCGGTCCTCTTCGGTGCGGGATCGACAGCCGTGTCGCTGTTCTTCGTCCTCTCGGGGTTCGTGCTCGCCTACTTGTATCGCCCGACCGGCATCGCTCGCTACTCTCTGCGACGTATCGCGCGGGTCTACCCGCTCCACCTGGTCGGCGTGGCGCTGGCGATCTACGTCGGTGCGACGCTGTTCCCGGCCATCCGCACGACCGATCCGCGCTCACTCGTCGCCAACCTGCTGCTCGCCAACTCGTGGTGGGCGCCCTGGTGGCAAGCGGGGAACCCGGTCTCGTGGTCGTTGTCGTGCGAAGCGTTCTTCTACCTCTGTGCGCCCTTCCTGATCCGCGTCATCGCCGCCCGCGGTGCCACAGCGACGCTCGTGATCCTCGCGTTCAGCCTCGCCGCCGCCTGGCTCGTGCCGGTGATCGCTCTCGCGGCGCCCGGTATCTCTCCGTGCGGCTTCCCGCCGGGCAGGCCTCGGCCCCAACTCGTCGACGCGCTGCCCGTCTTCGTAGACCGAGACGACGCTGACGAGCGACCACGCGCCGATGGATCTCCGCGCAGCGCAGGCTCATGAAGCGGCCGTCGGGGTGAGGGTGAGCAGGTAGGTGTGCGCTCCGTCGAGCACGAGCTCGCCGCGCTGGTTGTGGATGGTGGCTCGCGTCGTGACCTGACCCGCGCCGTCGAGCTCGGACAGGTCCGTGATCTCCAGCTGCGGATAGAGCGTGTCGCCCGAATGGACCTCGCCCAGGAAGCGCGCGCTGACGCTCGTGAACGCGATGAAGATGTCGCCGATGTAGTGCGGGAAGAGCGTCGCACCGGGCGCTGTGAAGGCCAGCACCTGCAGGCCGTGCACCACCGGTGCGCTGTGGCCGTGCGCTCTGGCGTACTCCTCGTCGTAGTGGATCGGGTGGTTGTCGGCCGAGACCGCCTGAAATGCCGAGGCGTGGGCGTCGGTGAGGGTGCGGCTGGGGGCGCGGAAGACGTCCCCGACCTGGAGCTGTTCGAACGTCTTGGCCGGAACGATCAGGAAATCGGACGGGTCGAAGGCGGGTGTGCTGCTCATGGCTGTCTCCGTTTCACGCGGTGTCCGCTGGCGGTGAAGGCGGCTTCGCGGCGAGTCAAGCCGAGTTCACGCATCCGGTCGCCGGACACCTGACGAGACTGCGCTCGACACGTCTCCGGTCTCGGGCGATCCCGTCCGGCTTCGTCGGCGCCGGGCGCGCCGCCCACATCGATGTGTCGGTCGCCCCGCATCCGCCACACCTTTGCGCACGTGCGCCAGTGAATGACTGTGGCGGCTGCGGAGAAGTGCCGCGGTTGCGTAGAGGCGACGCAACTCGGGCATTGGGGTGGGGGCATACACCCTTGCCTGCTGCGCGAGAAGAGAGCCGCGCTGATCGGGACCGACGCGCTACTCTCAGGCGTTCCGTCGTGGGGGCGGGAGGATCGGAGGAGGGGTGGCTTCCGACAGCACTTCGGCCTGGCGCGCGAGACTGTATCTCTTCGTGCAGACGCAGTCCGCGATCGTCGCGACCTTCGTGCTGCTCGCGGTCGTCGCCGCGATCCTGGGGGTCATGCCCGAGCAGCCGCTGCTGGCGGTGCTCGGTTACCTGCTGGTCGCAGCCGCGACCGTCATGTCTCTCGTGCTGCCGTTCGAGCGGTGGCCCTTCGCCCGGCAGTCGGCGATCGCCGGGGCCGACTTGGTGGCGAGCATCTGCCTCGCCCTATCCATGTACAACGACGTCCGTGCGATCGCCGCCCTCGCCGCCTTTCCCGCCGTATGGCTGGCGACCATCGGCGGCAGGTGGGGAGCCGCCGCCGGGCTCGTCGGCGTCTACACGGCCATCCTCGCGCCGCCGCTGCTCACGCAGGTCGCCCTCACCTCGGCGAACTGGGCAAGCGTGCTGCTGTTCGCGATCGTCATCCCCGTCTTCGTGGTCGTCGCCCGGATTCTCGTGGAGACGAATCGACACTTCCAGTCGCTCCTGAGCGACGCCCGAGAGCGCGAGAGCGCGAGCGGCAAGCAGATCGAGCGTCTCGGTGCTGTGCTGCGCAGCTACGCAGAGACGGCCGACATCGGCGTCGTGGTGCTCGACGAGAACAGGCGCGCACTGATCACGAACCGCCGCTCTCGCGCCTTCGCGGAGCTCGCGGGGCTGGACCCGTCGACGGGCATCTGCACGCACATGTATGCGGCCGACCGTGTGACGCCCGTCGTCGCCGCCGATCAGGCGATCCAGCGAGCGATCCGCGGCGAGGCCGTCGAGGGGGAGCTGCTCTGGATCGGCCCGCCGGGTGAACAGCTCGCTCTGATCTCCACAGCTCTGCGCCTGAAAGCCTCCGACGGGTCGAGTCTCGGGACGATGATCGTCGCCCAGGACATCACGGACCAGCTGCGTCGCGGGCGGGAGAGGGAAGACGCGCTGGCCACGCTGTCGCACGAGCTGCGCGCTCCCCTCAACGCGATCATCGGATACGCCGATCTCCTCCTGTTCGAACCCCTGCCGACACACTCGCGCGCGCACGTCGACGTCATCGCCCGCAACGCCGACCGGCTGCTCGCGCTGTCCAATCGGTTCCTCGACGGTCTTCAATCGCCCCCGCGTCTGGAGATGACAGACATCCCGCTCCGCTCGCTCGTGACAGAGGTCGTCGACCCCCGCGTGCTGTCCGAGCTCGCGCTGCGCGCGGTCACGGTCGACATCGAGCCGGATGCGGTGGTGCGCTCCGATCGGGCCGCCCTGGTCTCGATCCTGGGAAATCTCGTCTCGAACGCCGTGAAGTACTCGCGCGAGGGCGACGAGGTGCGCGTCGTCGCGGGCGAAGGTGCGGAGACTGTCTGGGTCACCGTCGCCAACACCGGTTCACACATCGACCGCAGCGATCTGGAGCGCGTCTTCGATCGTTTCTACCGCGCCGCCGCGGCGCGTGAGAGCGCTGTATCGGGAACGGGGATCGGACTCGCGGTGAGTCGGAGCATCGCCGCGGCGCTCGGCGGTTCGCTGACGGCCGACGACGTGGCGGAGGGGGCATCCTTCACCCTTCGCCTGCCCTCCGGGATCGCCCGGACCGGGCGATCTGCGCAGACGATGGAGGAGTCGGCGTAGCGTCGGCGCCATACGGGCGCGCTTCCATAGTTGTTCCGCGGGATGCGCGCCAGTGCTCGTGGCGAACGAGCGGAATCTCTACCGTGGAGGAATGGCGCGCGACGACCACCGACCCGAAGACCTCTACACCGGCCCCATCGACCTGCCCAGGATGGCCGCGGAGGTCGGCGAGGGCGAGCTCGAGGCAGCCGAGATCAGCTACGACGAACAGCGGTATCCGGCGCGTCCGCGCCGGCTCCGCCCGCGCGACCAGTTCCGGGGTGGCAGCGTCCGCCGCATCCGCACCGATCCGCGCACCGCCAACGGCACGAATCCGTCCTACGTCGAGTGGCTCGTGCGGCAATCGATGCTCAAGGACGCGGACGTCCTCGCGCGACAGCTCTCCGGCCAGCCCGCGATGTGGCGCAACCCGTACGCCCGTCCGGATGCGCGCCGGGCGATCGCCACGAGCGACGTGTGGTTCACGGCGTATCCGATCTCGCTCATCACCCGCCCGGGACAGTCCTTCCTCGCTGCTCTCGGAGACGAGGAGCTGTGGGCGGTCTTCGAGCGCATCGGGATCACGGCGATCCACACCGGCCCGGTCAAGCGTGCCGGAGGGATCGCGGGATGGGGGGAGACGCCCAGCGTCGACGGCCACTTCGACCGCATCAGCACCGCGATCGACGCCGCCTTCGGGACCGAGGACGAGTTCCGCGCGCTCTGCGACGTCGCCGATGCGTACGGCGGCAGTGTCATCGACGACATCGTGCCCGGTCACACCGGCAAGGGCGCCGACTTCCGCCTGGCGGAGATGGGCTTCAAGGACTACCCGGGCATATATCACATGGTCGAGATCCCGCGGGAGGACTGGTCGCTGCTGCCGGATGTACCCGACGGCGTCGACAGCGTGAACCTCGACCCGACCACCGAGCACGAGCTCGCGGAGCGCGGCTACATCATCGGGGCTCTGCAGCGCGTGATCTTCTACACGCCGGGGGTGAAGGAGACCAACTGGAGCGCCACCGCGCCCGTCATCGGCCCCGACGGCGCGACCCGGCGCTGGGTGTATCTGCACTACTTCAAGCAGGGGCAGCCCTCGATCAACTGGTTGGATCCGACGTTCGCGGGGATGCGGCTCGTGATCGGCGATGCCCTGCACTCGCTCGGGGAACTCGGTACGAGTGCGCTGCGTCTCGACGCCAATGGGTTCCTCGGCGTGGAGAAGAGCGCGGAGGGGCTGCCGGCATGGTCCGAGGGGCACCCGCTCTCGCACGCGGCGAACCACATCATCGCGGGCATGGTGCGAAAGGTCGGCGGCTTCACGTTCCAGGAGCTCAACCTGACGATCGAGGACATCCGCGACACGGGGGCCGTCGGTGCGGACCTCTCGTACGACTTCATCGGGCGTCCCGGCTACCACCACGCGCTCGCCACGGGGCAGACCGAGTTCCTGCGGCTCGCACTGACCTCGTCTCTGGAGCTGGGCGTCGCGC
The DNA here is from genome assembly GCF_021398715.1 of Microbacterium binotii. NCBI lineage: Bacteria > Bacillati > Actinomycetota > Actinomycetes > Micrococcales > Microbacteriaceae > Microbacterium > Microbacterium binotii. Next base: position 357,139 of record NZ_CP090347.1, read on the forward strand.
CGGTGCAGCTCGTCCACGGACTCCAGAACCACGACGAGCTCACCTACGAGCTGGTCCACTGGGCGACCCGTCACGCGGACGATCTCTACCGATTCCGCGGACATGAGGTCTCAGGCGGCGACCTGGCCGAGCTCGTTCGAGCCGAGCTCACCGAGCACCTCACGGGCACTGCGGACTACAACCGCGTCTTCACGCAGAACGGAATCGCCTGCACCACGGCGTCGCTGATCGCGGCGACGCAGGGCATCGAGCGTCTCGACGATGTCCGCGACGAGCACGTGCCGGTCATCCGCGACGCCCACCTGCTCCTCTGCGCGTACAACGCCTGGCAGCCCGGTGTCTTCGCGCTCTCCGGCTGGGATCTGGTCGGGATGCTGACCGTCCCCGCCGACGAGGTCGCGGATCTCATCTCGGCGGGTGATACGCGCTGGATCGAGCGGGGTGCGCATGATCTGCTCGATGCCGATCCGGCCGCCACGCGGTCGGCGGCGGGAATGCCGCGCGGTCGCGCTCTTTACGGAGCTCTGCCCGCGCAGCTCGACGACGGCGACTCGTTCGCGAGCCGCCTCGCCGGCATCCTCGATCTGCGGCGGGAGTCGGGCATCGCGACGGCGACCCAGGTGGACGTGCCGGAGGTGGCGCACGCGGCGATGCTCGTTCTCGTGCATCGCCTCGACAACGGGGATGCGGCCGCCGATGCGCCGATGCAGGTGACCGTGCTGAACTTCTCGGCCGAGCCGATCGTCGGAACGGTGCGCTCGGAGCACCTCCTGCCGCAGAGCGACGTGACGGACGCCGCGACGGGCGAGGAAGCAGGGCGTGTCGACGACCTGCAGAGCTTCGCGGTGTCGCTGCCCGCCTATGGCGCGCGGTTCCTGATGCTGCGGGCGCCTGAGCCTGAGCCGGAGGTCGACTGAGGGGTCAGCCGGCCAGCGCCGCGTCGATCCCGGACAGGGGCACCGCAAGCCAATCGGGCCGGTTGCGCGCCTCGTAGATCGACTCGTAGACGGCCTTGTCGAGCACGAGGGCGCGCAGCAGGACGGGATCGAGCGCAACCGCGCCCGGCGCGTTCGCATACGCATCGAGGAATGCCCCGCGGCAGGCGGCGGACCACGCCGCGGCGTCGGGAGCTTCTCCGACGGCTCCCGCGTAGTCGAAGGAGCGCAGCATGCCCGCCACGTCGCGCGGGGGGAGATCGGGGATCGCCCGCTCGGTCATCGGACGCAGCGGTTCCCCCTCGAAGTCGACGAGGCGCCAGCCGCCGTGCGGGACGGCGAGCACCTGGCCGAGATGCAGGTCCCCATGGATGCGCTGCAGCAGGGGCCATGTCCGTTCGAGAGCGGAGCGGTAGACCGCCTCGATCGCGGGGAGACGGTCGGCGACCGCCGGAACCTCCGCAGCGGCGATCTGAAGCCGCCGCTGCCAGGCGACCCCCACGGCCGCGACCGCATCCGGGTCGGGAGCGGATGCGCCCAGGGCCTGGCCGAGAGCGCCGTGCACCCCGGCCACCGCCGTCCCGAGGTCGCGGGCGGCCTCGGTGAAGTCGCGTCCCTCGCGCGCCGCCTCGAGCGCCACGGACCAACCATCACGGACGCCCCGGAGGAACTCCTGCGCGAAAGCGAGCGTGCCCCGAGCCACACCGGATCCGCGCCCGACATCCGGCCACTCGGCATCCAGGCTCCCGTAGAACCGAGGGACGTACGGTGACCCGGCGGCGCTCAGCACCCGCTGCACGGTGACGTCGGGGTTCTCCCCGTGGTGAAGTGTGCGGAAGAGCTTCATGATGATGGACGGCTCGCCGTCCTCCTCGAAGACGATCGACGTGTTCGACTGCTCGACGGCCAGCACGCGCGACCCCGTCACGCGGCTCACATCGACGCCCATGGCTTCGAGAGTGCCGATCGCGAAGGCGCTCTGCCGCGCCGCATCTACGAGGAGCCCGTCGACCGCCCGGCCGATCACGTCGTCACCCTCGTCCGCGTGCGAGACGACTCCGACGGGCACGTGGTACAGCGCGGGGAGCGTGCCGGCGTCGTCCATCAGCAGATAGCGGGTGGCGGCCGGGGCGGGTTGGGCGTCGAGCACGCGGAAGCGCGGTTCATGGCTCTTCCCGGCGTACCACCGCTGCTGCGCGACCCAGGTGCCGACTTCATCCGTGATGTCCACGGTCTCCACCTTGGTGGCTGGTCGCCCGCCGAAGGAAGGGCTGGACGTGCCCGGCCCTCAGGGCTTACACGCGGATCGCGCATCTCCTGCGTCGATGCGCTGGATCACTGATGTCGGCTTCCCCCGATCCCTCGCCGGCGCTCCAATGGAGGGATCCTCGCGCCGTTGCGGGGAGTCCGAAGGAGACACGACGATGACGTCTGCATCTACCACCACACACCGAACCCACCGGGCGGGAACCTTCCAGGGCATTCTTCTTCTGGCGGGAAGCTGCATGCCGGTGCTCGGCTCCGTGCTCATCACTCCCGTTCTGCCTCAGCTGTCCGAACACTTCGCCGCCGAGCCGGGGGCCGAAGTCCTCGTGCCCATGATCGTGGCGCTGCCGGCGCTGTTCATCGCGCTCATGGCGCCGTTCGCCGGTCAGATCGTCGATCGCATCGGGCGCAAAACGCTGCTGATCGTCGCCATGATCGCGTACGCCCTCGTGGGCACGGCCCCCGCCTGGATGGACGGGCTCACCGAGATCCTCATCAGTCGTGTACTGGTGGGCGTCTGCGAGGCCGCCATCATGACGGTCTGCACGGCGCTGATCGTGGACTACTTCCACGATCAGCGCCGAAACCGTTACCTCGCCGCGCAGACCGTTGCCACGACGCTCGCCGCCACGCTGTTCATCGTCGTGGGAGGGGCGCTCGGCGCGGGCGGATGGCACACGCCGTTCTGGGTTTACGGGATCAGTCTTCTCATCGCCGTTCCTATGGTCTTCGCCCTCTGGGAGCCGCGGTCGGCGGCCGGCGCGCGAGCCGCTGAGTCCCGCGTCCGCGTGCCGATCCCGTGGCGCCGCATCGGGGCGCGCCTGTTCGTCAGTGCCTTCGCAGGCTTCACGTTCTACATCATCGTGATCGAGATCAGCTACCTCGTCGTCGGAACGGGTATTGCGGCGTCCGACACGGCGGTGATCGGCGCGGTCGCGGCGGGGGCGTCCCTGGCCACCGCGATCGGCGGGATCCTGTTCGCGCGCCTGGTGCGCCGTGTGGACCTGCGCCTCATCCCCATCGCCTTCGCGCTCCAGGCCGTGGGCATGATCGTCATCTGGATCGTGCCCGCGCTCCCCGGTCTCGTCGCGGGTGCTGTCGTGGCATCGTTCGGTTCGGGACTCCTTCTGCCCTCGCTGCTGCGTTGGGTCGTCGCCACGACGACTTTCGCGGAGCGCGGCCGGGTGACGGGGCTGTGGACGGCCGCGTTCTTCCTCGGCCAGTTCTTGACGCCGATCCTCGTCGGCATCCTGGCTGCCGTGGTCGGCGCCCTTCCGGCGGCGGTGGGCATCGTGGGCGTCGCAGCCGCCGTGGCGGCGCTCGTCACGAGCTATGCCCTGCGCGGCAACCGGGCCCAGGTGGTCGAGGAGACGGCGGCGACGCACGCAGTCGCTCAGGGGGCGGCACGCTAGAAGCCGTCTCGCGCCAGAGCGCAGCGCACACGATCGGCGGGACCGGACGGGTGCGCTGCGCGGCGTTGCGGCGGATGCTGTGAACGGGCGTTTCGGGGTCGTGCACGCGGGAGACGGGTCGTCATGTCGAAAGCTGGCCGGCCGCGATCCGTGCGCCGGCTTCCGCGAAGAGCCCCCGCATCCACTCGTGCTCAGGATCGCGCATATGCGCCGGGTGCCACCAGAGCGCGCTCACGAGGGGAGTCGCGGTGAACGGGAGGGGCACGACCCTGATGCCGCCGATGCGCAGCAGGTGCGGGGCCAGAGCCGACTGCACGAGCCCCACCCGCCGCGTCCCGCTGACGAAGTGTCCGACGGAGAGGAAGCTCTCCAGAACGACCTCGATACGCGGCTCGACCCCGAGCTGCTGGATCTCGCGGGCCGCGGAGGTGAAAGCCGAGCGCGACTGGAACGTGAGCGCCCATGGCAGTTCCGCAAGGTTCTGCATCGTCAACTCGTCGCCCACCTCGTCGTTCTCGTTCGCGACGACGGCGAGCCAATCGTCCTGCCAGAGGTCCAGATGCGGCAGATCGGACACAGGGCCGTGCGGGATGACCATGCCGTCGGCCGAGCGCAGTCGCGTGGCCGCGTCCTCGACGATGCCAGGGTTGTGCAGCATGAAGCGGAAGCGCACGCCGGGGGCCCGCTCTGCCGCGAGTTGCGAGACGACGGTGCCGATAGTCACGAAACCGTAGTCGGACCCGTAGATCGAGAACTCGCGTGTCGACTCGGCCGGCGACCACGATGCTTGACTCTCGAATACGCGACGGGCGGCCTCGAGCGCAGTTGCGGTGTGCTCCGCGAGGTGCACCGCGAACGGAGTGAGCTCGTAGGTGTTTCCTCGGCGAGCGAGGATCTGGTCGTCGAAGTGGACTCTCAACCGCGACAAGGAGGCGCTGAGCGCAGGCTGACTCAGGCGCAGCCGCTCGGCCGCCCGCGTGACGCTGCGCTCCGTCAGGAGGGCGTCGAGTGCCACCAGCAGGTTGAGGTCGAGTCGCGAAAAGCGCGCATGATCGGTCACCACGTCGTGATCCTTCGCTCGGGAAAGCTCCTGCGTCATCGTATCGACGAGGTCGATCGCCCGGCCAGCCTCTATCTTCGCCGTCGATGGATGGCGCCTTTCTCCCACCTGAGGCGCTGCGCATCTCGGGCGCATAACTCAAACGGATAGGCCCCATCGACAGAATCGGATTCCCTGATGCCGCTGAGTGCCCGATTCTCGAAGGAGAGTCGGAATGACCCGACTCGCCGAAAGGATCAAAGATGATCAAGCTTCTCGCCCACCTGTCGTTCGTCGCGATCACGACCCCCGACGTCGAGGCGTCGGTGGACTTCTACGTGAACCAGGTCGGTCTGACCGAGGTCGCTCGCGACGACGGCCGTGTCTACCTCCGCTGCTGGGGTGACTACTACGCATACTCCGTCGTCGTCGCGAAGGGCGACGAACCGGCTATGGAGACGATGGCCTGGCGCACGTCGTCGGCCGAAGCTCTCACGGAAGCAGCGAAGCGTGTGCAGGCTGCGGGTATCGAAGGCGAATGGTTCGACGGCTTCGGTATCGGACGTGCATTCCGCTTCACCGGGCCACAGGGGCACAACATGACCCTGCACTGGGACGTCGAGCGCCACCACGCCGAACCGCAGACCGCCTCGATCTTCCCGGACCGTCCCGAGAAGCGCAGCGGTGTCGCCGGCGCGCCGCGCCAGCTTGACCACGTCACGGTCGCGGCGCGGGATGTCGATGCATTCGTGCAGTGGTACGTGGACACGCTCGGCTTCCGCTTCATGGCTCGCACCGTGCTCGATGAAGCGCCCATCTCGGTGTTCTCGGTGCTCACCACCAACGAGAAGTCCCACGACCTCGGCGTCGTCCTCGACGGCTCCCGGCGAGCCGGCCGCATCAACCACTACGCGTTCTGGGTCGATACGCGTGAAGAGCTGCTGATCGCGGCCGACACCCTCATGGAGAACGGCGTGCCGATCGAGTACGGCCCGAACATCCACGGCATCGGCGAGCAGACCTTCCTCTACTACCGGGAACCCTCGACCCTGCGGATCGAGCTGAACACGGGCGGCTACCGCAACTACGTGCCCGACTGGGAGGCGAACACCTGGAAGCCTTCGCTCGGCTCGAACAACATGTACCGCAACGGCATCATGCCGATGTCGATGACCGAGTCGTTCCCCGCGGCCGACGGCCCCAGCGCCACGGAAGAGGGTGTGCCCGACGAGATCAGGGACGCACTGCTCAACCCGTACGCCGTCCAGGGTCGCGGCTGAACGACCATCCCGGGTCGGGCAGAGAGAGGAACACCATGACGATCGCTCCGTTCGCGCTCGCACGCTTCCGTGACGGGGATGCCGTGCGCGTCGGTCTTGTCGCCGCCGACCGCATCCGTCCGCTCGACGATGACGAACTGGGTGGTGGCCTGAACGCCTTCCTGGCCGATCCCGACTGGGATCAACTCGCCGCCTTCGCTGATGCTCCGGGTGCATGGCGCCCGGTCGCGGAGGTGACACTCACGGCGCCCGTCGCGCCGCGACAGGTGCTGCAGACCGGCGCGAACTACCGCCAGCACGTGATCGAGTTGGTGGCGGCGGGTCTGAGCCAGAACAGCGAGCGAACGCCCGAGGAGGCGCGTGCGTTCGCCGCGGACATGATGGACGAGCGCGCCCGAAGCGGCGAGCCCTACTTCTTCATCGGGCTGCCCGCGTGCGTCGTCGGAGACGACGTACCGCTCGTCTTGCCGTCTTACAGCAGCGTGCACGACTGGGAGCTGGAGCTCGCTGTCGTGATCGGACGCGAGGCGTTCCGCGTCTCACGCGAGCAGGCGCTCGATCACGTCGCCGGCTACACGATCGTCAACGACATCACGACGCGGGATCTCGTCTTCCTCAAGGACATGAAGGAGATCGGCACCGACTGGTATCGCGGGAAGAACGCGCCCGGCTTCCTGCCCACCGGCCCGTTGCTGGTCCCCGCGCGCTTCGTCGACCCGGCCGACACCGCGGTGCGACTGGAACTCAACGGGCAGGTGATGCAGGATGCCAACACCTCGGATCTGCTGTTCGACGTGCCGGCCCTCGTCTCGGCTGCATCCCAGACCCACCCGCTCCTGCCGGGCGATCTGCTTCTGACCGGCAGCCCGGCGGGCAACGGGCAGCATTGGAAGAGATTCCTGCAGGATGGGGATGTCATGACCGGCACGATCGGTGCGCTCGGAACGCAGGTCGTGCGCTGCGTGGGGGAGCAGTCGTGACCGGGCCCTCGGAGGACCCGGCCGACCTCGACCGGCAGAATCCCGAGGGCGAGATCGCCCTGCGCGCCGAAGCGTTCCGCAACTGGGGCCGTTGGGGTCAGGACGATGTTCTCGGCACGCTCAATTTCATCGACGAGGGGGTGCGTCGCGTCGCCGCCGCGCTCGTGCGCGACGGGCGGTCGATCTCGCTCTCGCAGCCGTTCGACACCGACGGCCCGCAGAAGGGATGGCGCCGGCGCACCAACCCCGTGCACACGATGACCGACACGGGGACGGACGCCGAACGCGGGAATCAGGGTTTCCCCCACGGCATCGGAGGGGCCGACGACGTCATCTCGATGCCGCTGCAGTGCTCGACCCAGTGGGACGGTCTCGGGCACATCTTCGATCACGGCAACGCCTGGAACGGCCGCCGGGCGGGCGATGTGGTCACGAGCGACGGAGACCTCGTCACGGGTATCGAGCACGCGGCGAGCGTGATCGTCTCGCGCGGTGTGCTCCTCGACGTCGGTCGCCATCTGTCGCCCGGCGACGGCGAACTCGCGGACGGCTATGCCATCACGGCTGCCGATCTCGAAGCATGCGCGCTGGCGCAGGGCGTCGAGGTGCGCCGAGGGGACATCGTGCTTGTGCGCACCGGCGCCTACACCCGCGCTCGGCGCGAGGGGTGGGGCGACTACGCCGGCGGGCCGGCACCCGGACTCTCGCTCACCACGGCCGGGTGGCTGCACCGGTCCGAGATCGCGGCCATCGCGACCGACACCTGGGGCTTCGAAGTGCGCCCCAACGAGTTCGATGCGGCGGCATTCCAGCCGCTGCACCAAGTGGTCATCCCGAACATGGGGCTGACCATCGGCGAGATGTGGAACCTCGACGAGCTCGCCGAGGTCTGTCTCGGTGCCGCGCGCTGGGAGTTCCTGCTCTCGGCGCCTCCTCTACCGATCACCGGAGCTGTCGGTTCGCCGGTGAACCCGGTCGCCCTGCTGTGATCCGTCCCCCACAGAACAGAGAGGTTCTGTCATGACCGCCGTCCACAAAGTAGCGATCGCCGGAGCCGGCGTCGCGGGCCTCGCCGCCGCCATCTTCCTGGCCAGAGAAGGCGTCGAGGTCGACGTCTACGATGCCCAGCCCGCCTTGCCCACGCGAGGTTCGGGCATCACCCTGCAGGGCAACGCCCTGCGTGTTCTGGACGAGTTGGGCGTCTGGGGCGCGGTCGCTTCGGTGAGCAAGTCCTTCGAAGGGTTGACCCTTCGCGCACCCGGGCCCGGCGCTCTGGTCGTCGCGGCCCTGCCCGACATCAAGACCGGCGGACCCGACTATCCCTCCGCGATAGGGATGTCCCGGCCCGACCTCGCCCGCATCCTGCTCGGGGCCGCCGAGAGCCACGGCGCACGCGCGCACTTCGGCCATCGGATCACGGGTCTGACTCAGAACGAGGAGGGTGTGGAGCTCGTCGTCGACGGCAAGAGCGTCGGCGCCTTCGATCTGCTCGTCGGGGCCGATGGCCTGCACTCGGCGGTGCGCGAGATGATCGGCATCCGCGTGTCTCCGGAGCAGACGGGTATGGGCATCTGGCGTGCCTTCGTGTCGTTGCCGCCCGAGGTTGAGCGCACAGAGCTGTACTACGGCGGCCCGATGTACATCGCCGGCTACACGCCCACGGGGGACGACGCGATGTATGCCTTCCTCGTAGAGGCGGCCCAGGACCGATCGCAGGTCTCGCCGGAGGAGGCGCGGCGCATCATGGTCGAGCAATCGCGTGCCTACGACGGCCCGTGGAACCACATCCGCGCCGATATCGAGGCCGGCGCCGCCGCGAACTACACGTGGTTCACGCGGCACCTCGTCGAGGCTCCGTGGAATCGAGGCCGTGTCGTCGTGATCGGCGACGCCGCGCACAGCTGCCCGCCCACGATCGCGCAAGGGGCGGCCCAAGGACTCGAGGACGCGGCCGTGCTCAGTGAACTCCTCGTGGGTCGCGATGAGGTCGATCAGCAGCTCTGGGACGCTTTCCATGCGCGCCGGGTCGAACGTGCGAAAGCCATCGTGGATGCGTCGGTGCAGCTCGGGCAGTGGCAGCTCGACGGCGTCCGCGACGCGGACATGAATGGCTTGATCTTCGGCGTCGCGCAGCTCACGGCGGTGCGCGCATGAGCCGGATCGGGCGCGACGAGGTGACCGACGTCCACGCTCACCTTCTGATGCCGGCGTTGCATGCGGAAGTCGAGCGTCGAGTTCCGGGCGAGGTGCAGGCTGCGGCCGCCCTCGACCTGCGCCGCAACGGTCTCGCGAGCATTCAAGCCTCGGGGCACATGATCCGGGATCGGTTCGCACGCCTGACCTCTGTCGAGGCGCGCCTGGCCGCGATGAACGGTCAGGGCGTTGACCGGCAATGGGTGAGTCCCTCGCCGAACCACTTCTACCCGTGGGCGAACGAGGGTCTGGCCAGCTGGGCGACGGGTGAGGTGAATCGCCTCATTGCCGAGCACGTCGCCTCCGCCGCGGACCGACTCGTCGGTCTCGGCACAGTCCCGCTGCAGCATCCGCACCTCGTGGTCGATGCCCTCGACGACGCGGTGCTGGGGCGGGGGCTTGCGGGTGTGGAGATCTCGTCGTTCGCCGGCGACGTCGAACTCAGTGATGAGCGGCTCGAGCCCTTCTGGGCGCGCGCGGCAGAGCTGCGTGCCGTGATCTTCTTGCATCCCTTCGGCTGCTCGCTCGACGAGCGCCTCGACCGCTTCTACCTGTCGAACACGGTCGGCCAGCCGACGGAGAACGCCGTCGCGATCTCGCACCTGATCTTTGCCGGTGTGCTCGACCGGCACCCGGGACTCCGCCTGGTCGCTGCCCACGGCGGCGGGTATCTGCCCACAGCGATCGGTCGCTCGGACCGCGCCTGGCGGGTGCGTCCTGAGGCGCGCGGGTGCGCGCATGCGCCGTCGACGTACCTCTCGAAGATCTGGTTCGACACGGTCGTGCACGACGAGCGGGCGATGCGCCACCTCGTCGAGGTGGCAGGAGCCGACCGGGTGCTGCTGGGCAGCGACTTCCCGTTCGACATGGGGCTCGACGACCCGGTCGCCTTCGTGCGCGGCGCGGGACTGCAGGAGACGGACGTGACCCGGATACTGGGCGAGAACGCCGCCGAGCTTCTGCGTACGCGGGTGCGCGCATGAGGATCGCGCGATGGATGGACGGAGCCGGTGTCGGCGAGGGATTCATGGACGGAGACGGCGTGGTGCCGTTCCCGGACGGTCTGCGGGTCTCTGATGTGCTGGTGCAAGGACTCGATGCTGCGGTGCGGCTGTTCGAGCGGCGCGATCGTGCCGCCCGGCGGCTGCTTGCCGACGTGCGCCTGCTCGCTCCCCTCGTGCCGGCTTCGATCCGCGACTTCGTGGCCTTCGAGGAGCACGTCGAGGGGATGAGCGCGTCGGTCGACGGCACGAGCGACGTCGTCGCCGAGTGGTACGAGGCTCCGACCTTCTACTTCACGAATCCGCACACCGTGCGCGCGACGGCGGATGTGGTGCGCGTCCCAGACACGGAGCGGCTCGATGTGGAACTCGAGCTCGCGGCCGTCATCGGCGGCGTGCCCGGATCCGATGGCGAGAACCTGGATGCGGCGACGGCGGCATCCCACATCTTCGGATACACCGTGATGAACGACTGGTCGGCACGCGATCTGCAGTCGCGAGAGATGAAGGTGCGACTCGGACCCGCCAAGGGCAAGGACTTCGCCATCACGCTCGGACCGTGGATCGTCACGGCTGACGAGATCGAACCGTATCTCGATGCCGACGGGTTCCTCGCGATGCGCGCCGAGCTGTTCATCAACGGTCGCCTGATCGGCGAGGACCTCACCTCGAACATGGGCTGGCCGTTCCCCGAACTCGTCGCATACGCGTCGCGCAACTCGGTCGTCGTCCCCGGCGACGTGCTCGGCTCGGGAACCGTCGGGAACGGCGGATGCCTCGGCGAGCTCTGGGGGCGCCGCGGTCGCCTCGATCCGCGGCCGCTCGAGCCCGGCGATGAGGTACGGCTGGTGATCGAGGGAATCGGAGAGATCGTCAACGTGGTCGGGGACCGCGTCGCGGCGCCGCCCGTCCTGCGGGCGCGCCAACGTCCGCGGGCACGCACGAGGCAGGTCGGTTCGTGATCGACAAACAGGTGGCATCCGCTGCGGCTGCTGTCGCCGATATCCCCGACGGGGCGAGCATCGCCGTGGGCGGCTTCGGCCTCTCCGGCAATCCGATGGCCCTGATCGACGCGATCCTCGCTCAGGGCACCCAGGGTCTGAGCATCGTGTCCAACAACTGCGGCATCGACGACGGCGGCCTCGGAGTGCTCCTCCGGGCGCATCGCATCAGCAAGATGACGTCGTCCTATGTCGGCGAGAACAAAGAGTTCGAGCGTCAGTTCCTCAGCGGCGAACTGGAGCTCGAGCTGACGCCCCAGGGAACACTTGCCGAGAAGCTCCGCGCAGGAGGGGCCGGGATTGCGGCCTTCTTCACGCGGACCGGAGTGGGCACGCAGGTCTCCGAGGGGGGCCTGCCGCGCCGGTACGCCCCCGACGGGGGCGTCGCGGTGGCCTCCGAGCCGAAGACCGTACGCCGGTTCGCGGTGGACGGCGTCGAGCGGGACTACGTCCTCGAGGAAGCCATCGTGACCGACTTCGCCCTGGTGCACGCCGCGCGCGGCGATCGGCACGGCAACCTCGTCTTCCACGCTTCCGCTCGCAACTTCAATCCGCTCGCGGCGATGGCCGGACGAGTGTGCATCGCGCAGGTGGAGGAACTCGTCGAGCCGGGTGAGATCGAGCCGGATGCGGTGCATCTGCCGGGTGCGTTCGTGCACCGCATCCTCGAGGTGGGCATATTCGTCGACAAACCGATCGAGAAGCGCACCGTGCAGGCCAGGAGCGCACGCTGATGGTGTGGTCGCGTGAAGAGATGGCGGCGCGTGCGGCGCGCGAGCTGACGGACGGGGCGTACGTGAACCTCGGGATCGGGCTGCCGACGCTCGTGTCGAATCACGTGCCGGACGGCATCACGGTCGTCCTGCAGTCCGAGAACGGCATCCTCGGCGTCGGCCCGTATCCCGAGGAGGATGCCGTGGACCCGGACCTCATCAACGCGGGGAAGGAGACGGTGACGGTCCTGCCCGGCGCGGCATACTTCGACTCGGCTCTGAGCTTCGGCATGATCCGTGCCGGCAAGATCGACGCGGCGATCCTCGGGGCGATGCAGGTGTCGGCGCGAGGAGATCTCGCGAACTGGATGATCCCGGGAAAGATGGTCAAGGGACCCGGCGGAGCGATGGATCTCGTTCACGGTGCGGGAAGGGTGATCGTGCTGATGGAGCATGTCGCACGGGACGGCTCGCCGAAGATCGTCAGGGCGTGTTCCTTGCCCCTGACGGGCCGGCGTGTGGTGGATCGCATCATCACGGATCTCGCCGTCATCGACGTGACGGATGACGGGCTCGAACTGGTCGAGCTCGCGCCCGGCACCCGCGTCGAGGACGTGCTTGCGACCACAGAGCCTGTCCTCACCCTCCGGCTCTGACGGGGCAGCGTCGGCATCACTCGTGCCCGGTCCTCAGGGCTTACACGGCGGCGTCAGTCCGCGGCCTGCGATACCCGGATGTTGACGTTCTCGGCAGAGAGCACCTCGCGCGCGACGAGCATGGCCGCGCCGAGCACCGCAGCACGCTCGGCGGTGGGAGATTGCACGATCGCGAGATGCTGGGTGGCGAGCGGGATGGAGCGTCGGTAGACCACCTCGCGCACGCCGGCGAGCAGATGCTCCCCGGCGCGGGCGATGCTCCCGCCGAGCACGATGACGGAGGGGTTGAGCAGGTTCACGACCGTCGACAGCACCTCGCCGACGTCACGTCCGGCCTGGCGCAGCGCATCGATGGCGGCCGCGTTGCCGGCGCGGACGAGCTCGATCACGTCCTGACTCGTCTCGGCATCGACTCCCTGGGCGCGCAACGTCGCCGCGATCGCGCTTCCGCTGGCGAGGTCTTCGAGGTCGAGCTCCTCGGAACGGCGGCCGCGTGCCGCGCTCGCGTGAGGCACGCGCACGTGACCCATGTCACCCGCGGACCCCTGGGCGCCGCGCTGCAGACGTCCGCCCGCGATGATCCCGGCGCCGATGCCGGTGGCGACCTTCACGAAGATGAGATCGGTCGTCTCCGGGAAACTCGCCGCCTGCTCGCCGAGCGCGAGCAGGTTGACGTCGTTGTCGACGAAGACGGGGACGTCGAACGTGCGTCGGATGTAAGAGGGGATGTCGAAACGGTCCCAGCCGGGCATGATCGGCGGGTTGTACGGGCGACCGCTCGAGTGTTCCACCGGACCCGGGACGCCGATCCCCACGCCCGCCAGGGGAACGGCGGCCAGAGTCGCATCCTGCAACAGTGCCGCTCCTTGCTCGGCGACGTGGTCGAGGACCGCGACGGGTCCGCTGGCGATGTCCATCGGATGTGTGACCGACGCGAGGATCCGCCCGCTCAGATCGGAGACGGCGATGGTCGCGTGGGAAGCGCCGAGATCGACCGCGAGGACGAGTCCCGCGCGTGGATTGAATGCCACTCGCGAAGGTGGTCGCCCGCCGGTCGAGGCGGCTTCTCCGGCGGGGGAGACCAGTCCAGAAGCGAGCAGGGCGTCAACGCGTGACGACACGGTCGATCGCGCGAGGCCCGTGAGGTGGACCAGGTCTGCTTTGGTGCGCGCCCGACCGTCCAGAAGGAGCTGGAAGATGTCGCCGGCGCCGGCGGGAGCGCTCCCCAGGGCTCTGCCCGCGTCCGTCATAGGGGTAGTAAACCACACGTGTTTTGCGGTTCCTTCGTCGTGATCAGCCGGACAGTGAGCGACTTGTGACAGGATTCCGCCAGAAGACGGACCCGGAGGAGAGTCGATGAGCACGCATCCCGTCACGTTGTTCACGGGGCAGTGGGCGGATCTTGCGTTCGAGGAGGTTGCTCGTCTGGCGGCGTCGTGGGGGTATGACGGGTTGGAGATCGCGGCGTCGGGGGATCATCTGGATCTGCGTCGTGCGGATGAGGATGGTGCGTATCTCGCGTCGCGCCGGGAGGTGCTTGATCGTTACGGGTTGCGGGTGTTCGCGATCTCGAACCACTTGGCGGGGCAGGCGGTGTGTGATGCGCCGATCGATTTCCGGCATGAGGCGATCGTGCGTGAGTACGTGTGGGGCGACGGGGATGCGGAGGGGGTGCGTCGGCGGGCGGCGGAGGACATGAAGCGGGCGGCGCGGGTGGCGCGAAAGCTCGGTGTGGACACGGTGGTGGGGTTCACGGGGTCGTCGATCTGGCCGTATGTGGCGATGTTCCCGCCGGTGCCGGCGTCTGTCATCGAGGCGGGGTTCGAGGATTTCGCGGCGCGGTGGAATCCGATCCTCGACGTGTTCGACGGGGAGGGGGTGCGGTTCGCGCATGAGGTGCATCCGGGGGAGATCGCGTACGACTACTGGAGTTCGGTGCGGGCGTTGGAGGCGATCGATCACCGCGGCGCGTTCGGTTTCAACTGGGACCCGTCGCACATGATGTGGCAGAACATCGACCCGGTCGGTTTCATCTGGGACTTCCAGGACCGGATCTATCACGTGGACTGCAAGGACACCAGGATGCGGCCTCGCAACGGCCGGGCCGGGGTCCTGGGTTCGCACCTGCCGTGGGGGGATCCTCGCCGGGGGTGGGACTTCGTCTCCACCGGTCACGGCGACGTGCCCTGGGAGGACTCGTTCCGCGCCCTGGAGGCGATCGGCTACACGGGCCCGATCTCGATCGAATGGGAAGACGCGGGCATGGACCGCCTCCACGGCGCAGCCCAAGCCGTCGAGTTCGTCCGCAGCCTGCTCTGGCCCACCCCCACCGCCTCCTTCGACGACGCCTTCCGCCACCAATAACCGGTAACTGCGACGCGCTCCTTGCCGAGCGAGCACCCGTTCGTCGAACGAGCACCCCATTGAGTGCTCGTTCGCTGAATGGATGCTCGCTCGCACTCCTTCGCTCGCCTCTGCGAGGGATCGCTCCCACGCAATTATGTTGGGCCTCTAGACAAAATTCGCTGAGGTGGTTAATTTTACGGAGCCGTCATAATTCCGACGGTCATCAGCCGGGACGACGAAGCCCCGAGCCCGCCGCAGCGACAGTGCGGGCGCGCCGCTATCGGCCTTGCGATTCAGAGAGGAAACGCACATCACATGAAGAAGAAGCTCCTTGCGGCCGTGGCGGTCGGCGCCCTCGCCATCAGCCTCGCCGCGTGTTCGTCGACGCGAGGTGGCGACGACCCGTCCGGTGCCGCCGCCTCGACCGACTGCAATGTCGGCATCGCGATGCCCACCCGCAGCCTCGAGCGCTGGATCAACGACGGTGAGCAGCTGCAGGCCAAGCTGAAGGACGCCGGCTGCACCGTCGACCTGCAGTACGCCGACAACAAGACCGATCAGCAGATCAGCCAGATCCAGAACCAGCTCGCGGGCGGTGCGAAGATCCTCGTGATCGCCGCCATCGACGGCTCCACTCTCGGCCCCGTGCTGGAGGAGGCGAAGGCACAGGACGCCACCGTCATCGCCTACGACCGCCTCATCAACGGCAGCGAGAACGTCGACTACTACGCCACGTTCGACAATTACAAGGTCGGCACCCTCCAGGGCCAGTACATCGAGACGCAGCTGGGCCTCAAGGACGGCAAGGGACCGTTCAACCTCGAGCCCTTCGCCGGCAGCCCCGACGACAACAACGCGAAGTTCTTCTTCGCCGGTGCGTGGGATGTCCTGAAGCCGTACGTCGACAAGGGCCAGCTGGTCGTTCCCAGCGGCAAGGCTCCCGCGAACGACGACGCGTGGGCGTCGATCGGTATCCAGGGCTGGGCGTCCGACAAGGCTCAGGCCGAGATGGACAACCGCCTCTCGTCGTTCTACGGCGACGGCAAGAAGGTCAACGTGGTGCTCTCGCCCAACGACAGCCTCGCGATCGGCATCGAGGCATCGCTGAAGTCCGCGGGATACACCGCCGGTGCGGACTACCCGATCATCACCGGTCAGGATGCGGACAAGGCGAACGTCAAGGCCATCCTCGACGGCCTCCAGTCCATGACGGTCTGGAAGGACACGCGTGCGCTGGGTGACCGCGTGTTCACGATGATCCAGGAGATCACGCAGGGCAAGGAGGTCGAGGTCAACGACACCAAGACCTACGACAACGGCAAGAAGGTCGTGCCGTCGTTCCTGCTGACGCCCGAGGTGGTCACGAAGGACGACGTGCAGTCGAAGCTCATCGACTCCGGCTTCCTCAAGGCCTCCGACGTCGGTCTCTGATCCATCCACGCGGCGGGGCGGGTGTCACCCGCCCCGCCGCTCGAGCGTCGCCAGCGGGCGGCGAAGGGACACACCATGACCGAACCGATCCTGCGCATGGCGGGGATCTCCAAGTCCTTCAACGGCGTGCCGGCGCTCTCGGACGTCTCCATCGACGTCTACCCCGGCGAGGTGCACGCGATCTGCGGCGAGAACGGCGCGGGCAAGTCCACGCTCATGAAGGTGCTCAGCGGCGTCTACCCGGCGGGCAGCTTCCAGGGCACGATCACCCTCTCCGGACAGCAGGTCGCGTTCCGCTCGATCAACGACAGCGAAGCGGCCGGCATCGTGATCATCCACCAGGAGCTCGCGCTGAGTCCGTACCTCTCGATCGCCGAGAACATCTTCCTCGGCAACGAGAAGTCGCGTCGGGGCGTCATCGACTGGAACGCCACGAACCGGGAAGCGGCGGCCCTGCTCGCGCGCGTGGGTCTCAAGGAGAACCCCGCGACGAAGATCTTCGAGCTCGGCGTCGGCAAGCAGCAGCTGGTCGAGATCGCGAAGGCGCTGGCCAAGGAGGTGAAGCTGCTCATCCTCGACGAGCCCACCGCGGCGCTCAACGACGACGACTCCGCCCACCTGCTCGATCTCATCGACCAGCTGCGCGCTCAGGGCATCACCTGCATCATCATCAGCCACAAGCTGAAGGAGGTGCTGCGCATCGCCGATCGCATCACCATCATCCGCGACGGCCGCACGATCGAGACGATGCGCAGAGACGATCCGGAGACGGACGAGGGGCGCATCATCCGCGCCATGGTCGGCCGCGATCTCAACAGCCTGTTCCCGCCACGCGAGCCCGACATCGGCGAGGAGCTGTTCCGGGTCGAGCACTGGACCGTGCACCACCCGGTCGATACCGAGCGCGTCGTGATCGATGACGCATCCTTCATGGTTCGCGCGGGTGAGATCGTCGGCTTCGCCGGTCTCATGGGTGCGGGGCGCACCGAGCTCGCGATGAGCGTCTTCGGGAGGATGTACGGCACCGGCATCTCGGGCGAGGTCTACAAGAACGGCGAGCGGATCGACGTGCGCACGGTCGATGCGGCGATCCGCCACGGCATCGCCTACGCCACCGAGGATCGCAAGAAGTACGGTCTCAACCTCATCGGCGACATCCAGGTCAACGTGTCCGCCTCCGCGCTCGCCCGGTTGGCGCGGCTCGGGGTCGTGGACCGCTACCGCGAGTACAAGGTCGCCGACTCGTACCGCTACAAGATGAACATCAAGGCGCCCAGCGTCGCTGCGATCACGGGGCGGTTGTCCGGTGGCAACCAGCAGAAGGTCGTGCTCTCGAAATGGATGTTCACGGGACCCGACGTGCTCATCCTCGACGAACCCACCCGCGGCATCGACGTGGGCGCCAAGTACGAGATCTACGGCATCATCAACGAACTCGCGGCGCAGGGGAAGGCGGTCATCGTCATCTCCTCGGAGCTGCCCGAGGTCATCGGGCTCTCCGACCGCATCTACACCATCTCCGAAGGGCGCATCACGGCAGAGGTCGACCGTGCCGATGCGACCCAGGAAACGCTCATGCGGCACATGACCGCCGGAAGGAACTGACATGGCTACTGCGTCGACGCAGACGGTGGACACCCCGCCGAAGAAGAGGCGGGGTCTGCTCGCCCGGATCAACTTCCGGCAGTACGGCATCCTGGCCGCCCTGGTCATCATCATCGTTCTGTTCCAGGTGATGACCGGCGGCCGCCTCCTGATGCCCGGCAACGTCAACAACCTCATCCAGCAGAACGCGTACGTGCTGATCCTCGCGATCGGCATGGTGATGGTCATCATCGCCGGTCACATCGATCTGTCGGTGGGCTCGGTCGTGGCCATGGTGGGCGCGATCGCGGCGATCTCCATGAACAACTGGGGATTGCCGTGGTGGGCGGCGGTCATCCTCTCCCTCGTCGTCGGCGCTGTCGTCGGCGCCTGGCAGGGATTCTGGGTGGCGTTCGTAGGGATACCGGCCTTCATCGTGACCCTGGCCGGCATGCTCCTGTTCCGCGGTCTCACCCTTGTGCTGCTCACCGGCGGCACGATCAGCGGACTCCCGGACGGCTTCACGGCGATCGGCGCTGGGTGGCTTCCGCCCGTCTTCGGTTACGTCGCGGACCGCGACGCACTCACCCTCGTCCTGGGTCTGCTGGCCTCGGTCGCACTCGTGGCTCAGCAGCTGCGCACGCGCGCCACGCTGCGTCGCATGGAGCTGCCTCGGGAGGTCGCATGGTCGTTCTGGCTGAAGAACGCGGTCGCGGTCGTGGCGATCATGGCGACGGCGTGGACGCTCGCCACCTACAACGGAACGCCGATCGTGCTCATCATCCTCGCGGTGCTCGTGCTCGCCTACACGTTCGTGCTCAATCGCACGGTGTTCGGCCGGCACATCTACGCGATGGGCGGCAACTTGTTCGCCGCCGTCATGAGCGGTGTGAAGACGAGATGGGTCAACTTCTTCATCTTCGTCAACATGGGTGTGCTCGCGGGCCTCGCGGCCGTGGTGAGCACGGCCCGTGCCGGCAGCGCGGTCGCCTCGGCGGGTCAGAACTACGAGCTGGATGCGATCGCCGCCGTCTTCATCGGCGGGGCCGCGGTCCAGGGCGGTATCGGCACGGTCGTCGGCGCCGTGATCGGTGGTCTCGTGATGGGCGTGCTCAACATGGGTCTGTCGATCCTCAGCGTGGATGCGGCATGGCAGATGGCGATCAAGGGCATCGTGCTGCTGCTGGCGGTCGCCTTCGACATCTTCAACAAGCGGCGCAGCGGCGGCGCGTGAGCGCCCCGCCCCGCGCCGGGCGACCGCCGGACGCCGTGTCAGAATTGCCGGGTGACTGCGGTGACCGTGGCGACGGGGCCTGATCTTCCACCCCCCGCGGGCTCCGCGGGGGGTGGAACCACGAATGACGCGGTCCGCCGGCAGAACCTCGTGGCGGTGCTGTCGGAGCTCCGGCTGAACGGCACCCTCTCTCGCGCGCAGCTCAGTGCCCAGACGGGACTCAACCGCTCCACGATCACCGGCCTCGTGGCGGAGCTGATGGACGCGGCTCTGGTGCGGGAGCTCCCGGCGGTGCCTTCGACGGGCAAGGCGGGCCGGCCCATCTCGGAGCTGCAGGTCGACGACGCGGTCTCGGCGATCAGTGTGGGCGTGGATGCGGACGGCGTCACGGTCGCGCTCATCGGGCTCGGCGGCACGGTTCACGCTCGCCTCCATCACGACACAGCCCGGCCCGTCAGCCCGCGCCGCTTCGTGCAGCTCGCCGTCGATCTCATCAACGTGATGCGGGCCGACATCGATCGGCACTATCGCGTGGTCGGTGTGGGGCTCGCCGTGCCGGGCTTGGTCGATGCCCGCGGATCGGTGCTGGTGGCGCCGACGCTGCAGTGGCGGCACGAACCCATCGCGGCGCGGATGTCCGACAAGCTCGGCATGCACGTCACGGCCGGCAACGACGCGAGCATCGGCGCCCTCGTGGAGACCCGCTTCGGCGTCGCCCGCGGGGCGCGCAACCTGCTCTACCTCGGCGGCTCGCTGCGTGGCATCGGTGGCGGCGTCATCATGGACGGCACCCTGCTGCGCGGTACGTCGGGCTACGCGGGCGAGCTGGGTCACACGGTCGTCAACCCCGGCGGCATCAGGTGCGTCTGCGGCCGGCGGGGATGCCTGGAGGCGGAGGTGGATCTCAGCCTGATCGAGCCGTTGCTGGGGCGCCGCCGGCTCGACGAGGACGAACTCGATGTCGAGCTGGGAGTCGCACGCGACCCGAAGGTCATGGCGGAGGTCGCGCGGCAGGTCGATGTGCTCTCCATCGCGCTGACCAACTTCGTCAACGCCTTCAGCCCTGAGCTCGTGGTGCTCTCGGGTTACCTGGGCTCGCTTCTCTCCGTCAGCAGGGAGCGACTCTCGGCGGCCGTGCGCCTGCACCCCCTGGGAGCGGAGGGACGCGTCGTGCGCCTCGAACGTTCCCGGCTGCGCTCCCGACTCATGCTCATCGGGCCCGCCGAACTCGCCTTCGCGCCGATCCTCGCCGACCCGACGACCGCGCTCCGTCGCTGACGAGGATCAGCCCGGCGGCGGTGGCGGCGATCGTCCCGATGACCACGGCCGCGACGGTGGCAGAGGGGGTGAAGGCGAGTGCGCCCGCCGTCGCCAGCGCTGCTCCGGTCACCACCCCCGGAACCGCCGCGGTGAAGATCTCGGCCGTGGCCGCGCGTCGCAGATGTGTGCGTTGCCATCCCATCGCACGCAGCGCCTGCTCCGCGCTCGTGCGTCGCTCGAGTCCGAGACGCCGGATGACGACCAGGAGGATGCAGGCGGCCCCGAGGGTCACGGCGATCAGGGTGCCCTGCGGTACGAGTGCCTGAGACGAGGCGAACGATCCGAGGCGCGAGTCCCCCGCGGCGGCGCGGCCCGCAATGAGCACCGCGACCGCGGTCGAGGCGGCCACGGCGACGAGCGCCAGAGCCGCGGCGAGTGACAGCGTCGTGGCCCCGTTCGTGCGGGCGTTGCGCAGACCCAACAGGGTCGGTGTCGTGACCGCGCCGGTTCCGGTGCGTGGCCGGCGGGCGGCGGCGGTGCGCACGAGGGCGCCGCGCGCCACCAGCACGGCGGATCCCACGATGCTCGCGGCCACCGCGATCCCGACGAGATACGAGGTCGTCTCGATCACGGCCGAGGTCAGCAGCGTGAGTGCGCCGATCCCGCCGAGCAGGAGTGTCGCGACGGCCTCCTCGGAGAGGAACCAGGCGCGGATGCGGCGCCGGGTCCACCCCACCTGGCGCAACACCGCCGCATCCGCCCGCCGGGAGGCGATCGAGCTCAACTGCGTGAACAGCAGCAGCGCGGTCGCCGCGAGCATGGACATCACCAGCAGCGCCACGTTGGTGCCCGAGACGCCCTCGGACGCCATCGCGGCCGCGCCGAGTCTCGAGTAGTCCTGCTCCACGATCAGGGGTTCCGCGTCGCCGGGCGTGCCCGTCGGCGGCTCGAGCGCCACCGGGACGGTCTCGAACGACGAACCGGCCACGATGGTCGCGGTCAGGCCCAGGTCACTGATGCGCGAAGCGACGTCGAGGATCTTGGCCTGGGCGCCGGCGGTGTACCCGTCGATGCCCGCGACACGGACCCGGACCGAGGAGACCGGATCGGTGATGTGCAGGTACTGCGCGTTCTGCAGATCCGCGATCGCGAAGGCTCCGGAGGTGTTCAGCCCGAGCCCCGAGAAGGATGCGGGAAGCGCGGTGCCCTCGGCGACGGCGTCAGAGCCGTCGACGATGATCGGTGCGGACTCGTCGTACCCCAGCCCCACCTGCCCGAGCGCCGTGTCCTCCTCGTGCAGCTGGGCAGGGGTGAAGGAGCCGACCGGCCAGGTGTTCGTCTCATACGGGCCGGCCGCGCCCGCATCCGTCCCGGGGAAGGGTGCCGTGGAGGCGAAGAGCAGCTCGCCGTCGGACTCCCCGGTCGCGCGTAGCCGGAGCAGGGGCGCGGATGCGTCGCTCCGGTCGGCGGACACGGCGTGAGCGATCGTGGTCGCCTGCGGGTCCACGGCCGACAGGATGGGGGAGCCTGCGAGCCGGAACATCGGATACTGCGCGTAGGGGGCGGAGGGCGGCGGGGTCCATCCGGGCCACGGGACATCGATGCTGTCGAAGCTCAGAGGAGAGAGGGCGTCGCCGGGCTCGCCCGAGTACAGCGTGGTGGTCGGGCCCGTGCGCGCGGCGTCGAGATCGGGGAAGGCATCGTCGCCCGCGGTGGCCCGGGCCAGCGTCGCCGCAAGCTCGTCGTCCGGCGCGTCCAGCGGGGTCAGGGTCACGTCCAGATGCGCGGCCGGTGTGTCGACGGCCCGTGTCAGGATCGGTGTGGGCTGCGTCGCCACGCCCTTCGCGAACAGCGTGTTCAGATCGTCGCCCGGCGACGGGGGATCGGCGGGGTCGAAGAAGTTGTCGCCCAGGCGGCCGATGAGTGCGCTCGTGTCGATGAGCGGATCCATCACCGCGCCGGCATCGCCGAGCAGCTCCTTCTCGGCGACCGGATCGACCATCACCACATGGGCGGTGCGCACGGCCTCGACCGGCAGCGTGAGGGCGACGACCCCCTCGCCCGGTGGCGGCTGCTCTGCCGATGCCCATCCGCCGAACGTCCACGCCACGTTGCGGTCGACATCCGTCTCCGCGCCGTAGGCGACCTCGCCGGTCGAGGTGACGGCGCGCACCGGCCTGTTGTCCTCGTCCTGCAGCTGGCGGTAGCCCTCCCACGCCGTCTGGTCGACGACGATGTCGACGCTCGCATCGATGGTGCGCGCCGGCGTCACGCCGTCGTCGATGACCAACGTCGTGGATGCCCGGTAGGCACGCGGTCCCGCGGCGGAACCGTCCAGTGGTACGAGCAGCGTCGCCTTCGCGACATCGGTCGTGGGCGTCGTGAATGCGCCGATCGGGGCGGCCACCTCCACACCCTCGAGCCCCTGGAGCCGTGCCACATCCGCGCTCGCGATGTGGCCGAGGCTCGCATCGGTCAGGGCGCCGGGGCCGAGCAGGCCCCCGGTCGCCCCGCTGAGGGGCGAAGACCCGCCCGCCGTCACGAGGATGTCGTAGTCCCCGCGCCAGTTGGCATCGAGCGTCTCGCGCAGCGCGTCCGCGGACGCGCTCTGCAACCCGGATGCGGCCACCAACACGATCCCGATGAGCGCGAGCGAGGTCAGGCGCAGGCGTCGGCGGAGGAACCGCGTGAGAGCGCGGGGCACACGCGCCCGATCGCTGTGGGGCACACGCGCCCTCATGTCATCACGGTTCTGGTGTCGGCGGCGTCGATGAGCCGGGGGTCGTGCGCCGACACGAGGACGGCAGTGCCCTCGTCCGCGATCGAGCGCAGCAGTGCGATCACGCCGTCGGCGTTCCGGCGATCAAGGCTCGCGGTCGGTTCGTCCACCACCAGCAGACGAGGCTCGAGCAGCAGCGCCCGCGCGAGCGCCACGCGCTGGCGCTCACCGCCGGAGAGTTCCGCCGGGTGGGACCGGGATCGTGCGCCGACGCCGAGGCGGCAGAGGAGATCTCGTGCCTTACGGCCGAGGTCGCGGCTGCGTCGGTCGGGGACGGCGGGCAGCAGCACGTTCTCGAGAGACGTCAGGCCGTCGATCAGCACGCCGCCCTGGTCGAGGTAGCCGACGTGGGTGCGCCGCAGTGCCGTCGTCGCATCGTCGCTCTGCGCCGAGACCACGACCCCCGACCATGCCACGCTGCCGGAGGTCGGTCGAACGAGACCCGCGGCCGTCTTGAGAACGCTGGTCTTGCCGGAGCCACTGCGGCCGGCGAGGCAGTGCATGCGTCCGGCGGGGACATCGAGGGAGAGGTTCTCGATGATGATCAGATCGGGCTGTCCGGCGCGCGGATAGCGGATCGACACGTCTCGCAACGCCAGCGGGGCAGAGATCACGAGGCGACGATAGCGCCGACCTGGGCTGCACGGCAGTTCGCGGCGCACATCGGGTCGGTCGCGCCGAGATGTTCCGTCGCGGGTCCGGTCCGCTTCCTCGATCCGTCGCACGCCGACCCGCTCAGGCCGCGAGAAGGCATCGTCGAAAATCGCTCGAAACTGAGAGTTTGTTATGCGAAGCCATTGTGTTAGCGCTAATGGTACCGGTAACATCACCAACGGTTCCCCATCCTTGCGTTTTCGCCGACGACCAGACGCCGACGACGCAGGATGAGTCGGCCCCTCGCAGCGGCGACAAGCCTGCGTGCGAAGGTGACGGCGTCCCGCGGCCTCCCGTGCGCGGACAGGGTGCGGTGAGCAAGGTGGCTCATCGCGTCGGAACCGGGTTCGTGGCCGGTGAGGCCGGCGACCGATCGACGGGAGCGGCGCTTTCGCAGATGAGGCGCTGGTGGCACTCGAACTCAAAGGAGACAAGACGTGAGACCACCCCTACGCACCCCGCGCCGTGCACGCGCACGCGGGCCACGGACAGTCGGCGCGCTGCTGGGAATCGGCGCGCTCGCGCTGTCCTCGGCGGTCGCGATCCCCGCGGCCCATGCCGCATCCACCCCACTGATCGCGAACGGCACGTTCGAGACCGGGATCAGCGGCTGGACCGCGCCCCTGGGTGGAACGCTCGCCGAGAGCAACGATGCCAAGTCGGGGAGCAAGTCGCTCGCCATCAGCGGGCGCACCACGTTCCAGTCGGGACCGACGGCCACCGTCACGGGTCTCCTGGATCCGGCGAAGAGCTACGACCTGTCGCTCGCGGTGAAGTTCGACACGGGCGCGGCCACGCAGAACTTCAACGTCGTGCTGTGCACGAGCTCGCGCAGCCAGTGCGATGTCGTGACCAGCGCCACGGTCACGGCGGGCCAGTGGAAGGTCCTCGAGAAGACCTTCACCCCGGCGATCGCGAACTACGACATCATGTTCGTCGAGACGCCGTGGAACACGAACGTGCAGAGCTTCGTCATCGACGATGTCTCCCTGACCACGGCAGGCGGCACCGACCCCGGCACTCCCGTCGTGACCGAGCCGCCGGCCGTCGCCGGCAACCTGCTTCCCGATGGCCGGTTCGTGGACGGGTTCACGGGATGGACCGCGGTCCGCTCCGGCACGCTCGCCCTGAGCGATGACGCGGCCAGCGGGGCGCACTCCCTCAAGGTCACCGGTCGAACCAACACCCAGTCGGGGCCCTTCGCCTCGGTGACGGGCAAGCTCGAGGCCGGCGCCACCTACCGTCTCGGGGGCAAGCTGAAGTACACCGAGGGTGAGCCGACCCAGCAGTTCAACTTCACGTTCTGCCCGAGCAACTTCAACGGCTGCGTCGACAATGGTCAGACCTACACGCGCGGCGAGTGGGGCACCTTCTCCAAGGAGTTCACGGCCGGGGCCAACCACGCGTCCGCGGACTGGCTCTTCGTCGAGACACCGTGGGGATCGAGTGCACTGCAGGACTTCCAGGTCGACGACATGTCGCTGATCAAGGTCGCGGACGCCCCGGCGACCCCGACCTACGGCAGCCTGGAAGAGGTGCAGACCAAGCCCATCGGCGACCACAACCCGCTCGTCGGCCACAAGTTCGGCGCCGACCCGCACCACCTGATCTACAACGGCCGCCTCTACATCTACTCGACGGATGACACGCAGCAGTACGAGGCGAACACCAAGGACGCCAACGGCCTGCCGACGCAGTCGAACGGCTACGGTGCCATCACGCGTCTGAACGTCATGTCGACCTCCGACATGGTCAACTGGGTCGACCACGGCGCGGTTCCGATCGCGCGTGAGGGCGGCGCAGCTCCGTGGGCGCGCAACTCCTGGGCTCCGGCGGCGATCGAGAAGGACGGCAAGGTGTACCTGTACTTCTGCGACAGCGGTACCGGCACGGCCGTCGTCGTGGGTGGATCGCCCCTCGGGCCCTGGACCGACCCGGTCGGCAAGAAGATCATCCCCGACACCGTCTCGCCCGAGTACATCGCCGGCGGTGGATTCCCCGCGGGGATGTGGCTGTTCGACCCCGAGGTCTTCATCGACGACGACGGACAGGCGTACCTGTACTTCGGCGGCAACTCGCAGATCGGCTCGGGCAGCAACGTCCAGGGTCCGCAGAACCCGAAGTCGACGCGCGTCGTGAAGCTGAAGGACGACATGGTGACGCTCGACGGCGACCCCGTGGAGATCGACGGCCCCGGCATGTTCGAGGCCTCGAGCATGTTCAAGCGCGGCGACACGTACTACTACTCGTACTCGTCGAACTTCCAGGTGCGTCCGCAGGAGGGGGTCTACCCGCCCACCGGAGCGATTGCCTACATGATGACCGACGACCCGATGAACCTGCCGGCGTCCAAGTACGCGGGTGTCGCCTTCCAGAACCAGTCGAACTTCTTCGGCGCGGGTAACGGCGGCAACAACCACTCCGACATGTTCACGTTCAAGGGCGAGACGTACTTCACGTACCACGCTCAGACGCGTGGCGCGGCGTGGGCTGCGGCGCTCGGAACCCCGGGATCGACCCAGGGCTACCGCTCGGTGCACATCGACAAGCTCGAATTCAACGCGGACGGCACCATCAAGCCCGTCCAGGGAACCCGCGCAGGCGTCGAGCAGGTCGAGGCGTTCGACCCGTACCGCACCTTCGAGGCCGAGACGCTGGCATGGCAGCTCGGGCTGAAGACGGTCGCGACGGATGCGGCGTCGGTCGAGTTCCCCGAGCACAACGGCAGCGGCAACATGGCGCTGAGCTCCATCGACGACGGCGACTTCGCGGGAATCTCGGGGGTCGACTTCGGTGACGGGGCCGCCTCGGTCTCGGCCCGGGTCAAGCCGCTCGTGGAGGGCGCGTCGATCCAGGTCCGGCTCGACGAGGTCGACGGCCCCGTCGTCGGCGAGATCGCCGTCGAGGGAACCGTGGGCGAGTGGACCACCGTGAAGGCTGACGTCACCGGCGCGACCGGGGAGCACGATGTGTTCTTCGTCTTCGCGGAGCCCGAGGGCGGCACGGACTCGAAGCTCATGGAGGTCGACAACTGGACCTTCACGGCTGAAGAGGGAACCGAGCCCGGCGAGCCCGGCGAGCCCGGTGAGCCTGGTGAGCCTGGTGAGCCTGGTGAGCCTGGTGAGCCTGGTGAGCCTGGTGAGCCTGGTGAGCCTGGTGAGCCCGGTGAGCCCGGTGAGCCCGGTGAGCCCGGTGAGCCCGGCGAATCCGATGTGACCGCGGTCCTGTCGCGTACGGATGTGCGTGCGGGTGAATCGGTGACGGTGACGGCGCAGGGACTCGATGTCGCGAAGGTGGAGATCGGCATCGCGAGCACGTATCGCGCGCTCGCCACGGTCGATGTGACCGACGGCGCGCTCCGTGCGACCGTGACGATCCCCGCGGACATCACGCCGGGGGAGCACCACATCCAACTGCGCGATGGCGACCGGATCCTCGCTGAGCTGCCCGTCACCGTACGTGCGGCCGCGGGTGCGCTGGCCGCGACGGGGCAGGACACGACGCCGATGATGTCCGCGTCGCTGTTCGGCGCCGCGATGCTCGGCCTCGGCATCCTGGCGATGCTCCGGCTGCGGGCGCGGGCGCGTCGCTCCGAGCTGTAACGGATGAGCAGCAGGTGCCCGGAACGGCGTTCGTCGTCCCGGGCACCTGCCTTTGTGTGGCGGGTGGGAGAATGAGCGGATGTCCGAGTCATCCGCTTCCTCCGTGGCCCTCACGCGCGACATCGCCGCTGCCGAACGGATGTGGGAGGAGTACCGCACCGCCCACCCCGAGGCGGTGAGTGCTTCGCCCGAGTACACCGTCGAGCACTTCGGCGACTCGGCGCGCCTGGCCGATGAGCTCCTCGACATCGTCCTGTCCGGACGTAAGCGCGCGACCGCAGAACTCGTCGCTGACTTCGTGGCGCGTGGCGATGCCGTACCGCGTATCGGTTCCCACTGGATCGCCTGCGACAGCACGGGCGCACCGCGCATCGTCATCCGCAGCACCGAGCTTCGCCTCGGCCCCTTCGGGAGCGCCGATGCATCCTTCGCCCGAGACGAGGGGGAGGACGACGGCTCGCTCGAGAGCTGGCGGCGCGAGCACCGGCGGTACTGGGATCGGGTCAGCGCCGCGCGCGGCGCCGTCTGGTCGGAGGACGAGGAGATCGTCTTCGAGCGGTTCTCCGTGGTGTGGCCGCCGGAACACGCGGACTGATGGCGGCGGCGGAGCCCAGGCTCCCCGCGCCGTCCGCGGCGGGGACCCCGGGCTCCGGCTCAGCTCGCGTCGCCCTCCTGGGAGGCAATGCGGTCGGCGTCGGCGCTGTCGACCTTGTCGTCGTCGAGATCCTGGTCCAGCACCTCCTTGCCGTCCACCTCTCGCGTCGGCGCCTCATCCGGCTCGCCGTCCCCGGGAAGCGGCACCGGGGGTGGGAAGGTGTTGTTCGACATCGTGGTCTCCTCTCGATCGGATCCAGCGGATGCCGGTACGCTACGCCGCGGTGCTCCCACCTTCGCGGGGGTTGACGCGGTTCCGTCTCAGGGGCCGCTCTGGATGATCTGCTCGAGCTGCGCGATCGTCAGCGGTTGCCACGGCGAGCCGTCCGCGTCCGTGGCCTGGGCAGCGGGGCTGTCGCCGCGCGTCCAGTACTTGGCTTCGTAAGGGACCTGCTGGAACATCACCCGTTGACCCTCGGTGTATGTCGCGGCCGGATCCCAGTCCGGGTAGGTGCCCGCCGGCAGTGTGGGCTGCGGGTAGGGCGTCTCGCCCGGCAGCACGGGGCCGATGAGCCGCCACGGCCACGAGTCCGCGTCCGCCAACGGGTTGTCCGGATCGTCGCCGCGCGTCCACCACTTCGCCTCGTAGACGTTCTGCCGCCAGACGACCTTCGCGCCAGAGAGGTACGTGTTGGTCTCGGTCCAGATCGGGTACGGGCTGGCGGCGGGGTCGTCGGTCACCGTGGGAACGGGCTCCGGCGTGGTGCGGCGCCCCGCTGACGCGTCGGGTGTCGCCTCGAATCCGGGCTGCAGTGTCTCGGCGAATGTCGTGTCCTGCTGGTCGACGCCGCTGCAATCGTTGGAGACGACCGAGGTGTCGGCGTAGTTGGTGCCGCACGTCCGGTCACGGTTCAGCGACCACATCGACAGTCGCGACATCCGCTGCTGCTGCGCGAAGGCGTTCAGCGCGGTCGCATCGTCGAGGGTGAAGACCTCGCCGGCGACGTCGTTCTGACCGATCATGGGCGTGGCGGCCAGCTTGCCCCAGAGGGTGGGTGCGGTCAGCGTCGTCCCGGCATCCTCGTAGAGCGCGCCGAGCTGCGCATGCGTCGCGCGGAGCGCGTCGATGGCGGTCTCGGCCATGGTCTGCGTGCCGCGGTCGACGCCGTAGTCCATCGTCATGACGTTGACCCCGGTCAGATCCACGCCGGACTCCAGCATCTGAGCGACGGCGGTGCGCGCGGCCGCGGTCAGCCCGTCGGGCGCGACCGGCAGGGTGAGCCAGACGGCGAGGTCGTCGCCCGCCGCCCGCCGCTCGCCCTGGAGATCGGCGATCGCGACCGCCCGGCGAAGACCCGACACCGGGTCTTCGAGGTTCGCACCCTCGATGTCGAGGTCGATCGTCGTCACGTCGTAGCGGTCGATGACGCTCCGATATGCCTGCCCGAGTCCCTCTTCGTCGGAGCAGGCGTTGGCGAGCTCGGTGCCCGCTGCCCCGCCGAAGGACAGGACGACATCGCCGCCGCTCTCGCGCAGCCGCGTGATGCGCCGATCGAGATCCACATCGCGCGCCGCCTCGTCCAAGTTGTAGTACCCGCCCCAGGACGGCGTGCACGAATCCGCCGCGGCGGCCACCACGAACGAGAGCACGACGTTGCGGTCGGCATCGTTCTCGGGCTTCTCGAAAGCGAAGAACGGTGTCGTCGTGACGTCGACGTACGGCGCGAACCATGCAGCGCCCGTGACCGCGCGCACCTGGTCCACCACGAGGAGGCGGTAGCCGAAGAGCGAACCGGCGACGATGGCGACGAGGATGATGACCCCGAGCGCGACCCGCCACGGTGACAGGCGTTTGCCGTCGTACGGGCCGGGAGCGGGCGGTGCGGTGTAGGCGACGCGTGGGTTCATGCGCGCCGGCCCGCCGCGCTTCTCGCCTCGAGAGCGCGCGAGGGTGCCGTCTTGACCGCGGCGGACGGGGTGGGGCGGGCCGCGCGGCGCACGGGATCGCCGGCGGCGGGGTAGCCGTGGAACAGCGCGTCCTGCCAATCGAAGCCGGGTTCGCCGGGGGCGGCGCGCCCCACGGTCTCGGTGGGCACGGTGACCCACATCCAGTTGGTCAGCCCCATCCACACATCGACGATCGAGTTGCGGATGCCGATGTTCTCGACACACGCCCACAGGGCGCAGACCGTGTTGAGCGCGCCGAAGAAGAACGTTCCCCAGTTCTGGGCGTTGAAGCTCCACCACGCGGTGAAGATCGAGAACGCGACGATCGCCCAGGGGGCGACGACATAGAGGAGCGTCGTCGCCGTGCGCTCACGCACCTTCGGGGTGCGGGCGAAGGGGATCTTGCGGCCGGTCAGGCCCTGCTCGACGGATTTCAGCACGCCGGCGAGATTCACCGGCAGCAGGATGAGGTTGAAGCCGTAGATGCGCAGGATGTCGAGGTAGCGATAGCCCGAGTACTTGAGGTCGCTCGCCTGGCACAGGAAGTACGGCGCGGCCGCCACCAGGACGAGCGGGCTCAGCAGGTCGCTGTCGAAGGGGAACGTGAGCAGGAAGAGCAAGGCGAAGCTGGCCCATGCGAGCGAGGCCATGTAGTTCACGCGGATCATCCACTCGCCCAGGCGCACGGGGCGCGAAGTGCGTCTGCGGGCGCGCACCTGGCGCAGGAACTTCGGCAGGATGAGCAGGCCGCCGTTCGCCCAGCGTCGCCGTTGCACCACGAGGGAGCCGAAATCCGGCGGCGTGGCCGAGTAGCTGAGGCGCTCGGGGTAGTTCACGAGCGTCCAGTTGTGATCGGCGAGGTCCACCGAGGACTCGGTGTCCTCGATCACGGTGCGGTCCTGCACGTAGCGGCGCACCTCGAAGCCGTCGACGTCGTCGATCTGCATGATGTCGTCCATCGCCTCCATACGGATCACGGCGTTGGCCCCGACCCAGAAGGTCGCGTCGTAGCCCGACATGCCCTGATGGAGGATGTGCTGGATGTCCGTCGTCGCGCCCGCCAGACGTTCGATGCGCGTCGGGGCGCCGCGGAACGAGGAGTACGGCGTCTGGGTGACTGCGACGCGTTCGTTGCCGGGCTGCTCGAGGAAGTAGACCAGGCGCAGGCAGTAATCGCGCAGCAGGAGCGAGTCGGCGTCGAGGGTGAGCAGGTAGTCCGAGTTGGGGATGACGAGATCCGCCTCCTGCCCGGCGCCCGCGACCAGGCGCAGCACGGTCTTGCGGCCGGGGCCCTCCACGAAGCGGTAACGACCGCCCATCAGACCGATATACGCGTTGAGGTTCATCGCCTTGTTCGCTTCGCTGGACAGCGACGCGTAGCGTTTGCGCTCGAACGTGCCCACATCCACGGAGAAGATCCACACCAGGCGCCGGTGCAGTTCGTGCAGCCGCTGGTGTGAGAGCTCTGTTCCCGATTCTGCTGCGGACTCCAACGCGGACGCGGTGAGGTCCAGGTCGTCGGCCAGCCCGCGCACGACCTGGTCGATGAAGAAGGTGTCGACGTGGTCCTCGTGCGGTTCGGAGTCCGCCATGTCGTTCAACCAGGCGACCGCGTAGCGGTACTCGTCGCGGAGGGACCGGATCTCCGCCTCGCCGACGCCGCCTGTCGCGGCACGCTGCTCGAAGTCGAACAAAGCCTCTGTGAAGCGATAGGCGGGCTCGGCCAGATCCTCGGCGATTCCGAGGGCGATCTGGCGGGTCGCCTCCAGGCGCGCGAGGGTGTGCGGATCCGTGGGGAATGGAGGGTCATCCAGCAGCAGCACGACCCGCAGGGACGGATACTCCTGCAGCGCCGCAGACCACATGGTCTTGCGGATGACCGCGGGCTCCTCGGCGTAGGAGGGGATGAGGACCGTCATCCCCTCGCCGTGCTCGTCGTCGAAGTGGCGGTCGAGCTCCGCGCGGGGCACCCGCTCGTGATCGCGGAATCGTCTGAGCGCAGCCTCGCGCTGCACGAGGAACATCAGCGCGGAGAAACTCAATGCGGTGATCACGAGCGCGTAGATGCAGGCCTCGATCGTGGGCCAGATGTGCTCGCCGTCGTAGGCGAAGATCTGGCGGAGTGCGGTGGTGAGCATGTAGGCGGCCCAGCCGGCGACCGTGATCGCGATGGCGACGCGTGCCCAGACGATCTTCGCGGCCGAGGGCCGCGGGTGAAGCGTGGGCAGCGGTTCGCGGCTCCGTTCGGATCCCCACTGCCGCTTTCGTGCGCTCGGAAGCGCAGGAGTCTTCGCCATGCCGTCCCCTGCCGAAGGAGCGGTGAGCGCCCACGTCTTCGGGTGACGGGGCGCTCACCGAGAGCAGCGGAATGCTGCTGGAGCTACGGTACGAGAGCGGTTCCAGATGCGGACGGTGCGCGGGGGAATTCGGACGGAACGGCCCGAATCTTGCGGCAGGATTGCGGATCTTGCGCATTTCTTGCGCATTCCTTGCGTTTCGGGCGGCGCCGTTCAGACGCGACCGAGTCGCAGGATGTCGATTCCGAGCCATCCCAGCGCGCGCAGGCGGCGGCGGTCGGCGCGGTCTCGCGTGGTGGCCAGTGAGGGCGCGGTGCTCACCACGATCTGGTGGACGACTTCGGCGCTCAGCAGACGCGCGAGCGTGCGCGGCGCCACCGAGGTCGCGCCGCCCACGATGAGACAGATCCGCGGCGCGTCGTCGACGAGCTGCGCGTCGATCCGCGAGAAGAACTCCTGCGCACGGTGCAGGGTGGAGCCGTGCGCCTTGCGGTCGATGATCACGACGCCGAGATCGGCCGGCCGATCGCCGACGCCGGGCAGGACGAGCTGGTCGGGGTCGATGACGCGCCGGATGCCGGTGATGAGAGCCTCGGCGTCGCCGTCGATGAGCACCCGTGCGCTGCGCAAATCCTGTTCGACCCGCCGACGCAGTCGCGCGCGAAGACTCATCGTGCGCTCCTCGCCTCGTCGGTACCGTCTCTACACGCTATCGCGCCCGGTATGCGAGCGCGCGAGGCGGGCGCCCGCTTCGCGCAGCCATCGTCGCGGATCCGCCAGGGCCGCCGAGGCGGATCCCGCCAGCTCGACCAGTGACACGTCATCCGCTCCTGCGGCCACACCGAAGCGGCCGGCGACAACGCTCACGGGCACGCCCCGAGCCTCTGCATACGCGCGGACGACGCCGGGCGCCTTGCCCAGCAGCGACTGGGAGTCGTACGAGCCTTCGCCCGTGATCACGCGGTGCGCACCTGCGAGGGCGACGTCGAGCCCGATGGTCTCGGCGACCGCATCCGCGCCGGACGCGAGCTGGGCGCCCCAGACCAGGAGGCCGTAGCCGCATCCGCCGGCGGCTCCCGCTCCCGCCACGTCCGCCGCGGCGCCGACGACGCGGGCCCACCGCGTCAGCGCGGTCTCGATCCGGTCCACCTGGTCGGGGTCGGCTCCCTTCTGCGGCCCGAACACCCGTGCGGCGCCGTGGGGGCCCAGGAGCGGGGCGCGGACGTCGGAGAGGACGAGGATCCCGTCGACCGGCGGAGCGATGAGGTCGTCGGCATCGAAGGATGCGGCGCGCGCGAGTCCGGCGGCTCCGGAGGGGACCGGGCGGCCGTCCGCGTCCCTGACGATCGCCCCCAGCGCCGTCAGCGCTCCCGCACCGCCGTCGCTGGACACGCTGCCACCGATTCCGAGCAGCAGGCGAGTGGCACCGGCCGCGAGGGCGGCGCGGATGGCTTCGCCGAATCCGAGCGTGTGCGTCGCCAGCGGGTCGACCGCCTCCGCGGCACCCACGAGCTCCATCCCGGAGGTGCACGCGAGTTCGACCACCGCGGTGCGGGGGTGGTCGCCCGGCAGCATCAGCCAGTGGGAGTCGATCCGTCGTCCCGTCGGACCGGTCACGGTGATGGGAACGCGTCGAGAGCCCGGGATCGCGGCGGCGAACGCATCCAGCGTGCCTTCGCCGCCATCGGCCATCGGCCGCAGCAGCAGCTCGTCGTCGGGGCGGACGCTCCGCCATCCCTCGGCCAGGACGCGTGCCGCGCTCGTCGCGTCGATCGATCCCTTGAAGCTGTCGGGAGCGATGACGATCCGCGAGCGGGTGGGGGAAGCGGCAGCGGGCACCCGTCGATCGTCGCAGCCGGAGCCCGCGAGCGATATCCCCGCAGCGACGTGCCCCGCGACCGAGGGCCGCGGGGCACGTCCGTTCCGGCTTACTTGAGGGCGTCCTTGACGTTCTCTCCGGCCTGCTTGAGGTCGGACTTGGCCTGCTCGGCCTTGCCCTCGGCCTCGAGCTTCTCGTTGCCCGTGACCTTTCCGGCGGCTTCCTTGGCCTTTCCGACGAGGTCCTCAGCAGCGTTCTTGATCTTGTCGTCGAGTCCCATGGGGGTCTCCTTTCTCTTTCGGATGACCCGCGCGCGGTGCGCGGTCACGTGAGGGTGCGCCGGTCCGAGGCGAGACGCGCCCGGAGTCCTGCGTGAAGCGAGATGTATGTCCGCGTGGGGCGGTCCAGCAGAGCGTCGAGACGGGCACCGACGGCGGCGACGTGGTCGGCGATGTCGCGAGGCGACGCCTGGGGGCGGGGGGTCACGGACACATGGAGCACGGGCGCGTTGCGAACGTCGTCGGCCACGACGCGCGTCGAGAGGATGTCGGCCCGTCGCGCCAGCGATGCGGTGACCGCGTCGGAGGCGAATCCCTCCCGGACGACGACACGGCCGGACGTCGCATCCGTCTCGGTGCTGCGCAGCACGGTGCGCGAACGCCGGTGCGCCAACAGCACGACGGGGATGAGCAGGAGCGCGATGAGGATCACTGTGCCGGCGACCGCGCCGACGCCGGCCCATGACACCGGTCCCCCGCCGACGAGGGTCGAGGTGTGCGCGGAGTCCACGGCGTCGGCGGCGGTGGTGAGGGCTCGCGTCCACAGTCCGTGGGCGTCGGCTGAGACGGACGCCCACACGACGGCGCCTCCCGAGGCGACGGCGATGAGACCGATGACGAGGACGAGGGTGCGGTTGAGACCGCGACGGGTGGTGTTCATCGCTCCTCCTTCTTGTCGAGGCGGCGGTGCACGCTCAGCGTGACCGACGGGCTCAGCCGGTACGTGTCCAGCTCCGCTTCGGATACGGCGCGCACCTCGTCGAGATCGATGCCGAGACCCGTCTCGGGGCGCACGGTGACATCGACGCGGCGGTGGCCCACTCCGACGGTGAGCCGGCGCCGGTCGATGCCGAGGGCGTCGCTCAGATGCTGGGCCAGGGCGGCGGCGATCACGCCGTTGTCCACCACGACGATCGTGCCGTCGACGGCGGCCATGGTGTGCTTCGCCAGTCGGCCCGGGGTGACGGCGATGACCACGAAGACCGCACCCACCAGGGCGACGGCGGCGCCGATCGCGGTCATCGCCGCGCCGGACGCCGCGGAGAGACCGCGCAGCAGGTCGGTCGGGGCGGCGACGAGCGCGGGCGCGCCCGACATGACCAGCACGGTCTCAACCCCGAGATAGGCGATCAGCGCGATCACCAGCACCACGGCGACGACCATGGCCGTCGACCGCGGCGAGTGGGTCTCACGCCGTTGCACGCGCGCGAGCGCGCGGTCCGGCGAAGGGGTGGCACTCATCTGACCCTCCTCCTCTTCTCGATGCGGGCGCCGGTGATCGTGAGGTCGATGCGGCGCACCTCGCGGCCGGTGAGGGCCGCGATGTCGGTGCGGATCTGTTCGCGGATGCGGTGTCCGCGCGCGGTGACGGTGTCGGACTCGGCGGACACCGCCTCATCCGACAGGTCGGGGACAGGAAGCGGAGCCTCCACCCGGACCGCCAGCGCTCCGGCGGTCGCGCCGAGCCTGACCGTGACCTCGCGCCGGGTGATGCCCACGGCCCGTGCAGCCACCTGTTCGCACACGGCGACCAGAGCACGCTCGGCCACGAGCGTCCGGCCCGGCAGGACCGTCTCGGCGGCGGGTGTCATCCCGCCGCCGAGCGCGGGCCAGGTCGCGGTGCTCATGATGTCCGGCGGCCGGAGAACACGTTGGCGAGCGCGCGGAGATCGAGCGAACCCGACACGACGCGACCGACCAGCGCACCGATGCCCATGAACAGGGCCACCAGGAGGAATCCCCAGAAGCCGAACAGGAGGGCGGACACGGCGAGCACCGCACCCACGAGCGCTCCGCTCACCGTGGCGCTCATGCGACGCGCGCCTCGGTGTCGTCGTCCGTGTCGTCGCCGGGAAGGTGCACGTCGTTGACCTCGACGTTGACCTCGACGACCTCGAGGCCGACCAAGCGCGAGATCGCGCCGGCCACCGCGGCACGTACGCCGGCGGCGACCTCCTGGATGGGGGCCGGGTACTCCACGACGATCGTCAGATCGGCCGCGGCCTGCGTCTCGCCGACCTCGACCTTCACACCCTGCGTGAGGTCCGTCGCGTTGATGGCGTCGCGGATCATCCCGAGAGCGCGGGCGCCGCCGCCGCCGAGCGCGTAGACGCCGGGAACCTCTCGCGCTGCGATGCCGGCGACCTTCGCGACCACGCCATCGGCGATGACGGTCCGACCTGCGGCCGCGACCGTCGGGGCGGCTCCGGTCGTGCCGGTGGTGCCGCGGTCGACGCGGGCGGGGGCGACGGTAGGGGTGGTCTTCTGCTCAGTGGCCATGATGTGCTCCTTTATCTCGTTGCCAGGGCGGTGACAAGAGCGCGAGACGGTTCTCGTCGTCGGCGCTAACTTCGCCCTACTGACATGAGGCACCTACCCGCCGGATCGTCACAGAAAAGTTCCGGCGGATTTCGGAGGAGCCGATGGCGGAGCCCGAGACGGGGGCGAGGGGCCTCGCAGCGCTGTCCGACCGCATCCTGGTGGAGCGGGCGGTCGATGACGACGTCGCAGCCTTCGCGGAGATCGTCCGTCGGCACAGCCCGCTCATGCGCGCGTACATCGCGCGCATGCTCCGCTCGCAAGCCGACGCCGACGACGTGGTGCAGGATGCCTTCGTCGTCGCGTGGCGGCAGCTGCCGACCCTCCGCGACGGTTCGTCGGTCAAGGCCTGGCTGCTGCGCATCGCGTCGCGCGAAGCACTGCGGGTCCTGCGCCGTTCGGCGAAGGAGGAGGGGTTCGATGAGTGGGAACCTTCCACACCCGAGAGCACCAGGCCCGAGCACGTCGCCGAACGCAACGCTAGACTCGCGGCACTCTCGGCGGAGTTGGAGAGACTGCCGGAGGCGCAGCGACGGACCTGGCTGCTCCGGGAAGCCGCGGGTCTCGGCTACTCCGAGATCGCGGAGGAACTGGACGTGCCGGTGAGCACGGTCCGCGGGAACCTCGCCCGTGCCAGAGCGAGCATCATGATCGGGATGGAGGGATGGCGATGACCGCATCGAACGCCTCATCCGACGTCCTCGACTGCGGACGCACGATCCAGGAGCTGAGCGAGTATCTGGAGGCGGGGCGCTCGCCGCGCGACGCCGAGATCGAACAGTGCCCGGAGTGCCTGAACGCCCTCGAGTCCCTCTCCCGCGTCGGAGACCTCTCCCGCGATCTGTTCGCCGCCGACGCGGCCTCGCTTCCCGAGCCGTCGGCGGGATGGTTCGGCGGCATCCTCGATCAGGTCGCGGCCGAGCTGCGGTCCGGACGTGATCTGCCGGTGCGCCACCCCGACCCGAGAGTGCGGATCACCGTCGCCGAGGGGGCGGTGCGCACCCTCCTGCGCTCGGCCGCCGACGAGCTCGACGGTGTGTTCATCGGGCGCACGCGCATCATCGGCGACGTCGAGGAGCTCGGCGCCCCGGTGACGATCGACATCACCGCATCCATCGCCTGGGATCTCGACGCCCACGCCGTGGCCGACGACGTGCGGCGCCGGGTCGCGGAGGTCGTCGAGCGCCACACCGATCTCGACGTCGCCGCGATCGACGTCACGATCGAGGACATCCACGCCCCCCAGTCACCGAAGGACGTGTCATGAACCTGCCCTCTGCGCCGCGGGATGCGGTGACCGAGCTCGTCCTCACCTCCTCCGGCGTCGCCGCGGTCTTCCCGCCGCGCGTCGCGGATGCGGTGGCCGGCGCACTCGGCTCCATCACCCCGCTCGTGACCGGAGAAGCCGCCTCGGAGCTCGTTCAGGTGCGCATCGCCGCGGACGCGTCGGCGAGTGCGGCCGACACCGGCCGCGAGGTCGCCGATCTGCTGCTTGCCCGCTTCCCGGAGGCGGACCTCATTCGAGTGCAGATCGACCGGATCCAGTGACCGGGTCGGATGGCATGAAGGAGTACCGCGTCCAGTTCAAGAACGCCTGGTCGGAGCGCAACGGCGATGAGGTGACGGCGCGAGTGATGTCGCTCGAGGCCGCGCGGCGCTTCATCGCCGACCATCCCGAGACCGAGTACGTCATCCTGCAGCGGAGCGCAGGCGACCCTTCCTCTATCTGGTCGCTGGCACCGGAGAACGAGGGCTGACCGCGCGGGTCAGAGGCTGACGAGCGTCGCCTCGACGCGAGCGTCGTCGATCGTGACCGTCATGCAGGTGTGGTCGCTCTGACGGCGCCGGTCCGTCGGGGAGCCCGGATTCAGCAGACGCAGCCCCGCCGGCGTGACGGTGTCCCACGGGATGTGGCTGTGCCCGAACACGAGGAGGTCGGTCTCGGGGTACGCCGCATCCATCCGCCGCTCCCGCGAGCGTGCGTCGCCCGTCTCGTGCACCACGCTCATCCGGACGCCCTCGATCCGACGGTGTGCGATCACCGGAAGCCGGGCGCGTAGGTCCGCCCCGTCGTTGTTGCCGTAGACGCCCACGACCTCGCCGTGCCGCGCGAGATCGTCCAGGACATCCGCGACGACCCAGTCTCCGGCGTGCACGATCAGATCGGCGTCGTCCGCGAGGCGGCGCACCGCATCCGGGAGCGTTCGCGCTCGCGGCGGGATGTGGGTGTCCGAGATCAGCAGCAGCCGCGTCGTCACGAACGGGCCGCCGAGAACGGTCCGCGCAGCGCCGCCCACTGCAGGAGCATGATCGTCTTCGCGTCGATGATGTCGACACCGATGCGCGCGAGCGCGTCGTCGACATCGAGCTCGAGCACCTCGATGTCCTCGCCCTCGTCGGCCAATCCCGCCCGCGCGCCCGACACGACGTCGCCGCGACGGTACGGCGCGGCGAAGAAGTGCAGCCGCTCGGTCACCGAGCCGGGGCTCATGTAGACGTCGAAGACGTGCTCCACCTCGCCGACCGGGCGCCCGGTCTCCTCCTCGGCCTCACGCCGGATGGCCGCCTCGGGAGCGTCGTCGTCGAGCAGGCCCGCCGCGGCCTCGATCAGCATGCCGTCGGGATGCCGGTTGACGTAGACCGGGTAGCGGAACTGACGCGTCAGCAGCACGGTGCGTGCCTCGGCGTCGTAGAGCAGGATGCACGCTCCGTCGCCGCGGTCGTACGTCTCGCGGTGCTCGGTGGTCCAGGTGCCGTCCGAATGCTGGAAGTCGAAGGTCGTCGTGCGCGTCACGAACCAGTTCGAGGTGAGCACGCGGACCTCGCGCACCCGCACCCTGGGGTTGCCGTCCAGGTCGCGCCCTGCGAGGTCGAGGCCCGTGCGTCCACGCGCATCGGGGACGTCGACTCCGGGCTGACCCGTCATCGGCGTTCCAGACGGACGACCGGGATGGTGCGCGTCGTGCGTCGCTCGTAGTCGCCGAAACCGGGGCTCGCCTCGAGGAAGCGTCGCCATGCCGCATCCCGTTCGGAGGGATCGAGCACGCGGGCCGTCACATGCACGTCGCCCGACGGCGTCTCGATCGTCACGTCGGGGTGTGCGCGGAGATTGTGGAACCAGGCCGGGTTGTCCTTGGCCCCCGCCTTGGATGCGGCGATCAGCCACGCGTCGGCGCCGTCCGGCAGCGCCATGAGCGGGGCGATGCGCTCAAGGCCGCTGCGGGCGCCGATGTGGTGCAGCAGGATGAGGGCGTCGCCGAAGTTCTCCACCCGGCCGCCGTTTCGTCGGAACTCAGCGATCACGTGGTCGTTGTACGAGGTCATTCGTGTGCTCCGTCCGCCGGTGGGTTCGCCCCCTCGATCCTCGCACTCCCCGCGGGAGATGGGGATGCCGCCTGCGAGCCGCCTGCGCACGCTACCGTCGTCGTGTGAGCGATGACCGTCGAGACGACGAGGTCGATCTGCTGATCGACGCGTGGGGCAGGCGCCTGCCCGATATCGACCTCACTCCTCTCGACGTCATGTCGAGGCTGCGTCGTGCGGCGATCCGGCTCGACCGACTGCGTGCCGCGGCGTTCGCGACAGCGGGCCTGGCGTCCTGGGAGTTCGACGTGCTCGCGGCGCTGCGCCGCGCCGATCCTCCGCACCGGCTGAGCCCCGCGCAGCTGATCGAACGGACGATGATCACGAGCGCGACGATGTCGCATCGGCTGGCGAACCTCTCGACGCGAGGACTCGTGGTGCGAAAGCGCAATCCCTCGGACGGACGCAGCGTCTACATCCTGCTGACCGATGAGGGCATCAGAGTGGTGGATGCGGCCATGACGGAGCTCGTGCGGCGGGAGGCGGAGGTTCTGGCGGGGTCGGATCGCGCCGACATCGCCGCCCTCACGCGGGCCCTGCGCCCGCTCATGGGCCCCGAACGCGGGTGACGCGCCCGTCGAGTTGTGGCGGAGCCGACCGACGAGGACAATCCCGCGTATGAGCCACGAGACCGTCGCCGTGCCGACTCGTCCCTCCGACCTGACCGACGCGCAGTGGGAGCGGCTGTGCGCGTACGGCACCGCAGAGGAGGTGGTCGCCGGGGACTACGTGTTCCGCTCCGGCGACCACGACTACGACATGATCCTCGTCGACACCGCCGAGATCGAGATCGTGCGCGACGGTCTGGGCTGGGTCGACGAGGTCGTGCTCACACGCATGGGTGCGCGCACGTTCGCGGGTGAGCTGAGCCTGCTGAACGGGCAGGGCGCCTTCCTCTCCGCCCGTGTCGCCGAGCCCGGCCGCATCCTGCGGGTGCCGCGTGCGCAGCTGCGTCGGTTGATGGCGGAGGACGACGAGCTCTGCGACCTGATCCTGCACGCCCTGTGGGACCGCCGGGAGTCGTTGCGAACCGGCCCCGCCGCCCTCACGCTCAAGTTCGTCGGGCTCCGGGGATCGCGCGAGTTCCTCGCCCTCGACCGCTTCGCCGAGCGGCTCGACCTCGTGCACACCGCCGTCGAGGTGGATCCCGACGACATGGGCGTGCACGCCGATCACGGCGTGCGGATCGAGGACCTGCCGATCGCCTACCTGCAGGGGGAGCCGGTCCCGCGTGCGACGCCCGGCATCGTCGCCGACCGGCTGGGACTGAGCTATCAGGCCGAGACGGATGCGGCCGTCGACCTCGTCGTGATCGGCGGCGGGCCCGCGGGGCTCGCCGCGGCGATCTACGGCGCATCGGAGGGGCTGAACACGGTGCTCCTCGATGCCGTGGCGCCCGGCGGCCAGGCCGCCGCGACCTCTCGTATCGAGAACTTCCTCGGCTTCCCGTTCGGCGTCAGCGGAGGCCAGCTCATCGGCCAGGCGACGCTGCAGGCGCTCAAGTTCGGGGTGCGGGTCTACGCCCCCTGCGAGGCCGTCGCGATCGCCGAGGTCCCCGAAGGACTCGAGGTCACCCTCGCCGACGGCCGCCTCATCCGCACCCGCACCGCCATCGTCACCTCGGGTGCCGCCTACCGCCGCCTCAACATCGAGGGGTGGTCGCGGTTCGAAGGCTCGAGCATCTACTACGCGGCGACGCCTCTCGAACTGCATCAGGTCGCGGGTGCGCCCTCCGTCGTCGTCGGCGGCGCGAACTCTGCGGGACAAGCCGCCCTCTATCTCTCCGGCAACGGCTGTCCCGTGCACCTCGTGGTGCGCGGGACGGACCTGCGCCAGCGCATGTCGAGCTACCTCGTGGACCGGCTGCTGGAGAGCCCCGGGGTCCGCATCCACACGGCCGCCAACGTGACGGCGTTGGACGGCGACGGCGTCCTCGAGAGCGTACGCATCGACACCGTCGGCGATGTCGACGCC
The DNA here is from genome assembly GCF_021398715.1 of Microbacterium binotii. Taxonomy (NCBI): domain Bacteria; kingdom Bacillati; phylum Actinomycetota; class Actinomycetes; order Micrococcales; family Microbacteriaceae; genus Microbacterium; species Microbacterium binotii. The sequence goes on from NZ_CP090347.1 coordinate 399,096, forward strand.
CGTGGGCTGTTCTGCTTCATCGGGGCCGAGCCCGCCACATCCTGGCTCGGAACGCTCGACCGAGACGACCACGGGTTCTTGCGCACCGGCACCGACGTCACCGTGCAGTCGATCTCCCGCTGGCAGCAGCTGGGACGCGAGCCGCTGCCGTTCGAGACCTCGCTGCCCCGGCTCTTCGCCGCCGGCGACGTGCGGCGCGGATCCATGAAGCGGGTGGCAGCGGCTGTCGGCGAGGGATCGAGCGCTGTCGCGTCCGTTCACCGGGCGCTCGCGCTCGCGTGAGCGCCGTCGCCCACGCGGCCCCGCCTACGCTGGTGCGATGATCAACGTCGCCACGATCGGCTCCAGCATCATCACCGAGGCTTTCGCCCGCGCCGTCACCCAGGTCGACGGCATCGCGCTGCACACGGCGACCTCTCGCGACGCGGACCGCGCCGTCGAGATCGCCCGGCGCATCGGTGCGCCGCACGCCGCATCCGATCTGGATGCGGTGCTGGCCGACCCGGAGATCGACGCGGTGTACGTCGGCTCGCCCAACTCGGTTCATGCCGAGCAGATCCGCGCGGCGCTCGCCGCCGGCAGGCACGTCTTCGTCGAGAAGCCGGCCGTCGACTCCGAGCAGGAGTGGATCGCGCTCACCCGGGAGGCGACGCAGCGCGGGCTCGTCCTCATGGAGGGCATGCGGATGGCCTACGACCCCGGCATCGGTGTCGTGCGCGACCTGCTCCCGACGCTGGGCGTCCTGCGGCGTGCGTCGCTGCACTACGGCAAGCGGTCCTCGCGCTACGACGACGTGCTGGCGGGGCGGCGGGTCAACATCTTCGACCCCGCGATGGGTGGCGGTGCCCTCGCGGATCTCGGCGTCTACAGCGTGCACGCGGCCATGCTGCTGTTCGGCCGCCCCGACACGGTGCAGGCGCTGGATGTGCCGATCGCGAGCGGCGCAGACGGAGCCGGCGTTGCGCTGCTCGGCTACCCGGGTCTCGTGGTGGACGTCTCATACTCGAAGATCACGAACGCCGGGCGTCCGAGCGAGATCGAGGGGGAGCAGGCCACCCTCTCGATCGACGATCTCGTCAGCCCGCGCCGCGTGGTGCGTCACGCCGTCGACGGCGATCGCGAGGCCGTGGAGATCCCCGAGGAGCGTCACTCGCTGCGCGGCGAGGTGGAGCGTTTCGTGGCCCTCGTCGAGGCGGAAGGGACCGCCGCGGCCGAGGATCAGGAGCGCACGCGCCTCACACTGGAGACGATGGCGCGCATCCGCGCCGCCCTCGCCCGCTGAGCCTTCCGCTCGCGCGCCGCCTCCCTGTTCCCCTGTCACAGATCGCGCCGCCGGCGTCGATCTGTGACAGGGGAACAAGGAACCTCCACGCTCGCCTGGCTGAGAACGGGTGCGGCGCGTCGATGTGGGACAGGCGAGTGGGGGTGGGAGACGGGGTCGGCGAGGTCAGTGGCGGCGGAGAGTGCGCAGCAGCGGCGACAGTGCGGCCAGGATGACGGCGGGCACGAGGAATGCGGGGCCGAGCGACGGCCCTGCGGCGATGAGTCCGAGCGCGACCGCTCCGGCGACGGCGCCCGCGTAGTTGAAGAGGTTCACGCGCGCGATCACCTCGTCGCTGCGTTCCGGAAGCAGCTCGCCGGCACGGCTGAACGCGATCGGCACGAGCGCCCCCGATGCCACGCCCATCGCCGCGAAGCCGAGGATCGCCGTCGGCACGAACGGCGCCGCCGCCACCAGCACGGCGCCGGCCACGGCCACGACGACCGCCGCGACACCCAGCCGCATCCGTCCGATCCGTCGCACGAGCGGGTCCGTGCCCAGTCGCGCCGCCAGCATCGCGACGAGGTACGCCCCGTAGCCGAGGGGAGTGACGCCCGGGTCGGCCCGGAGCCCGTCGGTGAGGTAGATCGTGCTCCAGCTCGCGACCGCGGAGTCCACCACGAACGCCGCGAACACGATCGCACCCACGGCCCAGATCGCTCGGCGCGGCAAGGCCGGGCGGGATGCGGCCGTGTCGTCGACCTCGTGCGCCGCGCGCGTGGGATCGAAGGCCCCGAGGCCCCATCCGGCGATCGCGATCTGCGCCGCCGCTGCGATGACCAGGGTCAGACCCGCGGGAGCGCCGGTGGCCAGCACCGCCGCCGTGACCCCGGTGGCGACGATCGCCGCGCCCGTGTACCCGGCGTACAGCCGGCCGAACACCGGGCGCTCGTGGTGGCGCTGCAGCAGCGAGCCCTGCATGTTCGACGACGCGTCGACCGCGCCCAGGCCCACGCCGTAGAGCACGATCGCGACGATCAGCACGGGAAGGGATGCGGTGAAGCTGACGAAGAGGAGTCCCACCGCCTGCGCGGCGAGCCCGGAGGCGAGGGCGAGCCTACTGCCCGCCCGCACGGCGATCACGTCGGCGAGCACGGATCCGAGAGCGGCGGCGAGGCAGGTCGCGAGCAGGAGCAGCGACACCGCGTCGTCGCCGATGTCGACACGATCCTTGATCGTCGGCAGAGCAGTGACGATCGTCGCGTAGCCGAGGCCCTGCGCAGCGTAGGCGGCGCCGACGGCCGCACCACGCGTGCGCAGTGCCGGCAGCGCCGTCATGCCTCGATCGCGCGGAACGCCTCGTCGGCGATCTCGAGCGTCCGGGTGATGTCGGCGCTCGTGAGGGCCGCGTTGATGAAGTGGTTGTGGTGGGAGCTGAAGAACGCTCCGCGCTGCACGCATTCGGCGATCCACCGCTGGTGGAGCATGAGCGACTCGTCGTCGGCGAGGCGCAGATAGAACAGGGCCGGCTCGCCGGAGGCGACGAGCGTTCGGCCGTGCGACGCGGCGACCTCGGTGAGCCCGGTCGTCAGCGTGGTGCCGAGCTCGCGGAAGAGGGCGGGGCCGTCGATCGCCTTGAGCTTCTCGATCGTCGCGATGCCGGCGGCGAAAGGCACGGCGCTCATCCAGTAGCTGCCGGTGTAGGTGATGCTCGACACCGCCTCGCGCAGGCTGTCCTTCCCGCACAGCGCCGACATGTTGTAACCGTTCGCGATGGCCTTGCAGAAGCAGATGAGGTCGGCCTCGAAGCCGTAGAAGTGGTCGCTGCCGGCGAGGTCCAGACGCCAGCCGGCACGCACGTCGTCGACGATCAGCACGACGCCGTGCTCGTCGCAGAGCCGCCGCACCGCCTGCCAGTACCCCTGGGCGGGGAGTGCGTTGTCGAAGAAGTTGCCGTGCTTGTACGGCTGGGCGATGAGTGCGGCGATCTCACCGCGATGCTCGGTGAACACCCGCCGCATGGCCTCGATGTCGTTCCAGGGCACCTCGATGTTGCCCTGCACGTCGGTGTCGAGCACGCCGGGGTAGTCGAGCTTCTGGGTCCACGGAGCGACGCCGTGGTAGTACCCCTCGATGAAGACGATGCGCCGGCGGCCCGTCGCGGCGCGGGCGGTCATGATGGCCAGCGTCGTCGTGTCGCCGCCGTTCTTCGCGAAGAACGCCCAATCGGCGCTCGCGACGGTGTCCACCAGCAGCTCCGCCAGGTCGATCATCGTGGTCGAGGGAAGGGAGACCACGTCCTCCTTGCGCGCCTGAGCCTGGGCGGCGGCGGCCACATCCGCGTCGCCGTAGCCGAGCACGTTCGGCCCGTAGCCGCACATGTAGTCGATGTACTCGTTGCCGTCGACGTCCCAGAACCGGGTGCCCTCGGCACGTTCGGAGAACAGCGGGTATGCCGATCGGGGAATGAAGCAGCCTTCGGAGGGGCCGAGGTGCCCGGGGACGCCGCCGGGGATGACCTTCACGGCGCGGGCGAACGCCTCGTTGCTCTTCGTGTAGCTGTAGACGGGGGTCAGGGTGGGGGTGCTCATGATCACGCTCCGAGGTAGGCGCCGACGCGGTCGAGGATGCGGCTGGTGTTGTCGACGAGGGGGATGAAGCCGCGCATGGCGAGCCTGCCGTCGCAGACGCAGGCCAGCGCGCTGTCGCGGCCGCTGATCACGCCCCCGGCGACGTCGAGGTCCGCGAAGCGGAGGGCGGCGCGCGGCGGGTCCGAGAGTTCGTCATCGAGGCGGATGCGGTGGTTCTTGACCTCGAGCCGGTAGCGCAGCTCGTCGCCGATCTCGAGGTCGAGATCGCCGTCGGGCATGTGCGCCGCGGAGAAGCGCCCGCTCGTGTCCTCGTTGCCGACGACCGCGATCGCGCGCGCCGCGACCTCGAGGGTCAGCAGCGTGCTGCGGCGGCGGAACTCCGCATCCGCGAGGCGCTCGTCATCGGGCTTCAGGTAGACCCCGAGCAGGTCGGTGAGCGGGGTGAACACGCGCGTCAGGAAGCGGATGCCGGCGGGGCCGGCGATCGGGATGGGCTGCGCGGTGCCGGCGATGACGGCGTTGAGGTGGTCGACGGAACGGAACATCAGCGTCGGTCCTCGGCCCTCGGAGACCGGGGCGATGCCGTCAGGGGCGAAGCGGTATCGCGTCACGGGGATCCCCGGCGCGACGAGCGACAGCGTCGTCGGCGCGGGCAGGGTCCCGAGGATCCGTCCGGCCTCGGGCACGAGCTCGACCAGGCGGGGGAGTGCCCCCAGCACGGCTCGCGCGTTGGTGAGCGCGAGCACACGGGCATCGGTCTCAGTCAGCATCGGTGGTCTCCTTCACGGGGGTGGCGTAGGCGGCGAAGGCATCGGCGAGCAGACGGATGTGGCGGCGTGCCGCATCCGAGTCGCGCGTGCTGAGCCACGAGAGGGTGAGTCCGTCCAGGCAGCTCGCCAGCGACCACGCGAGCTCGTCGAGCGGGCGTGTCCAGGCGATGTCGGCGAGTTCGGCGGCGTAGGAGAGGCTGGCGCGCGCCGCGGCGCGATAGGTGGCCCACTGGCGCTTCACCGCATCAGGGTCGTGCCGCATCGCGTGCGTGGCGACGTCGAGCAGGGTCATCTCGCGCTGCGGTTCCGATTCGAGCAGCCGCAGGTAGGCGTCCAGCCCTCGCGCCAGCACCTCGGCGCACGTCGCGTCGGTGTCGGCATCCATCCAGGCCGCGAGGCGCTCCTGCTCGGTGATGTGCTCGACGATCGCGGCGATCAGGTCGTCGCGCGAGGCGAACACGTAGTGGAACGCCCCCAGCGGCATGTCGGCCTCGGCGACGATCGCGCGCGTGGTGGCCGCGGCCAGTCCCTCGCGACCGATGACCCGCACGGCCGCGTCGAGCAGTTCGCTGCGACGCTCCTCGAAGGAGAGCCGGCGCATCAGGCGCCCCGTCCCGCGCGCTCGGTCGCGGTGCGTCCGACCCTGAGCGTCAGCCGGCGCGGAGCGAGCTTCGCGCCGATGGACTGGATGCGGTTGCCCCAGCCGACCGTGACGACGGGTCCGCGGCGGGCGTCGAGGGCAGCGAACGTCGCGTCGAGCACCTCGTCGATCGTGCCGACGCGTCCCACCTTGAACTGCTCGGAACCCGACGCCTCGAAGAACTCCGTCGCCGTCGGGCCCGGGCACACGGCGAGCACCCGCATCCGGGACCCGCGGTTCTCCTCCCAGATCGACGCGGTGAGCGAGGTGAGAAACGCCTTGCATGCGCCGTACACGGCGAGATTCGGGGTGGGCTGGTGCCCCGCCGTGCTGGAGATCATGAGGAGGATGCCGCCGTCGGCGGCGAGGAGGTCGGGCAGCAGTAGCCGGGTGAGCACCGTGGGGGCGGTCACGTCGACCGCGATCTCCTGTGCGATCCGCGCCGGGTCCTCACCGGCGAAGGCTCCGGCGGTACCGAATCCGGCGCAGTTCACCAGCACCTCGGCCGTGAGCGAGCGCTTCGCGAGCTCGGCCGCGATCCGGCCGGGAGCGGCGGGATCGGTGAGGTCCGCGGGAATGACGTCGACCTGCCGGCCGTGCTGCGCGCGTACTGCGGCGGCGAGCTCCTCGAGTCGGTCCGCCCGGCGGGCGATGAGCACGAGGTCGTGGCCGCGGGCGGCGAAACGCTCCGCGTATCCACGTCCGAGCCCCGAACTCGCACCGGTCACGACCGCCACGGGTCGCCGCGTTTCCTGCATGAGCGCCTCCTTCGTCCCTGCTCCGTCGCAGTTGGACGTTTGACCAAGTTGGTTCATGAAACCGTACGCACCCCGCGCGGAGCAAGCATTCGCCGCGATTCGCAGGTGCGGGAAACGCCGCCGTAATCTGCGCCACGCTCACTCGACCGGCGTCAGGCGCGCGCGATGTGCGTTGCGCAGGAAGGTGTGCGTTCATCAGGACGGATCCGCCGGAATCGTCCTGATGAGTGGTGATCTCCTGTGTTGCGGATGCGGGCCACCCCGCATCCGGTGGGTCAGGTGCGCGGCTTGTCGGGGAAGGCGGCGGCGACGCCCGCGTTCGCGATCGCACCGCGGAGCGTGTTCAGTCCGAGCGCGAGGGCCGGGTCATCGGCGAGCGCCCGTTCCCAGCCCTTGTCGGCGAGGGCGAGCGCGTAGGGCAGCGTCGCGTTGGTCAGGGCCGGGGTCGAAGTGCCCGCCGCGGCGCCCGGCATGTTCGCCACGCACGAGAAGATCGTGGGGCCGACACGGAACGTCGGATCGTCATGGGTCGTCGGGTGGGAGTCTTCGAAGCACCCGCCCTGGTCGATGGCGATGTCCACGAGGACGCTTCCGGTCTTCATCCGCTCGACGATCTCGTGCGAGACGAGGTGCGGCGCCTTCGCGCCGGGGATGAGGACGGCACCGATGACGAGGTCCGCATCCAGCACCGTGCGCTCGATCTCGTACGCGCTGGATGCCACCGTGCGCACGGCGCCGCGGTACAGATCGTCGAGCTGGCGCAGCCGCGGGATCGAGATGTCGAGCACGGTGACGTCGGCGCCGAGCCCGACGGCTTGCGCGACCGCATTGCTGCCCGCGATGCCGCCGCCGATGACCGCGACCTTCGCGGGGCGCACGCCGGGGACCCCGGCCAGCAGCACACCGCGGCCGCCCTGCGAACCGAGGAGGTGGTAGCCGCCGGTCAGCACGGACAGGCGCCCGGCCACCTCGCTCATGGGGGCGAGCAGCGGGAGGGAGCGATCGGGCAGCTGAACGGTCTCGTAGGCGATCGCCGTGGTGCCGGCGCCGAGCAGCGCGTCGACGAGACGCTCGTCGGCGGCCAGGTGCAGGTAGGTGAAGAGGGTGAGGTCGTCGCGCAGGTAGCCGTACTCGGAGGCCACCGGCTCCTTGACCTTGAGCACGAGCTCCGCCGACCAGGCCTCGGCGACGTCGACGAGGCGAGCGCCCGCGGCGGCGAACTCCTCGTCGGTGATCGAGCTGCCCGTCCCGGCGCCGCTCTGTACCGCGACATCGTGGCCGTGCCGCACCAGCTCGCGCACGCCGGCCGGCGTGGCGGCGACGCGGTACTCGTGGTTCTTGACCTCGGCGGGGATTCCGATGCGCATGGCGCCGTCCTTCGTTTCGATGTATCAGGATGTTCGTCTGGAGCGGGCCGAATCTAGAAGAAAACCGTGTCAGAATCACTACCTGCCGAAGAGAATTCTCAGTAGCGAGAGAATTCCGGACAATCTCCGGCCGGATGCGGGGGTGGGTGTGATGCAGGCGCAGAACCGACGGGCCGATCCGGTGGACGAGCGCATCCTCTGGGAGCTGCGTCGCGACGCGTCGCAGACCAACGCGGCGCTCGCCGCGCGGGTCGGGCTCTCGCCCTCGGCGACGCACGCGCGCGTGCGGGCTCTGCGGGAGTCCGGCGCCCTCGGCTCGGCCCACGCCGACGTCGACTTCGCCGCTCTGGGGCTTCCCCTGCAGGCCATCGTCGCGGTGAAGCTCCGCGCGCAGGCGCGCCCGGCGATCAAGACCTACGCCGAGAAGGTCTCGCGCCTGCCGAACGTCCTGAACCTCTTCTTCCTCGGCGGCCAGACCGACTTCCTCATCCACGTCGTCACGACGTCGCCCGAGCAGCTGCGCGACTTCGTCGCCACGCGCCTGAGCATGGATCCCGCGGTCGCGTCGACGGAGACCCAGATCGTGTTCGACTGGGTGCGCACCTCGGCCCGTGCGGCCGGCTTCGACGACATGCGCGGACCCATCGGCTGACCCCGCCGCTTCCTTCGCTCGACCGCGTCCCGTCCCCGCACGTGTCGTTCTGCGACAGGTGAGCTGGGGCCGTCCCTGTTCCCCTGCCCCAGATCGACACGTGCGGCTCGATCTGTGACAGGCGAGCCGGGGTCGTCCGTGTTCCCCTGTCGCAGATCGACGCGCGTGGCTCGATCTGTGACAGGCGAGCCGGGCAGGCGGAGGCGCGCCGGGCGGGGGGAGCCGAGCCGGGCGGGAGGAGCCGAGCCGGGCGGGGGAGGCGGGTCGGGCGAGAGGATGCGGGGCGGAGTCAGGGCTGGAGGTAGCGGCGCAGGAGCAGGCGCAACTCCTGCAGGGTCTGCTCCTGCGCGGCGGGCGGGGCGGCGAAGGCGTCGTGCAGCACGGCGTCGGCTGCGAGGAACGCGACGCGGGCGCGGGCCGTCGCATCCGTCTCGTCGTGGGTCAGTCCGCTGGCGTGGAGGAGGCGCGCGGCGGCCTCGGCCATCCGCTGCTTGTGCGCCGCGCGGTCGGCGTCGATGAGTCCCCCGGCCGAAGCGGTGCCGAGGGTGCGGACCGCGTCACGGTCGCGGTAGATCTCGGCCACCGCGTCGATCACATGTCCGACGGGATCGGAGGGCGGCGTGCTCGCGCGCGTCAGGACGACCGCGTCCTCGAGGAGGGCCTCGAGCCGTGCGTGGTACTCGGCGACGAGGGCGCGCACGATCGCGTCGCGATCGGGAAGGTACTGGTAGAGCGCGCCCACGCTGACTCCCGCGGCCTCGGCGACGCGCGGGAGCGTCAGGGCGGCGACGCCCTCGCGTGCCACGAGCTCGGATGCGGCCGCGAGTGCTCGCGCCACCTTCTCGCGTGAGCGCTGCTGACGCGGAGCGCGCTGCAGCGGGACGCGGTCCCAGTCCGGTTCCGTCGCAGCGAGAGATGTCACGAGTTCCGCATCCTTCCGCCAGAAACCAAACTTGACTTTGGTTTGTCCTCGCGGTCATGCTAGCGCCATGACAACGACGTCAGATATCTCAGCCGCGCGCGTCGCCGTGGCCGACGCCTCTCGATCCCTCGCCGAAGCGGGCCTCCTCGTCGGCACGGCCGGCAACGTCAGCATGCGCGTGGGAGAGCACGCCGCCGTCACGGCCACCGGCGCCGTGCTCGGCGAACTCACCCCGGAACAGGTCACGATCGTCGCCCTCGACGGCGAGGTCGTCGAGGGCGACTGGGCGCCCACGTCCGAGACGGCTCTGCATCTGGGCGTGCTGCGGCACGCGCCCGCGGATCAGGTCGGCGCGGTGGTCCACACCCACGCGCCGATGGCGACGAGCCTCTCGCTCGTGCTCGACGAGGTACCGGTGGTGCACTACCAGCAGCTGCTTCTGGGCGGACCGCTCCGGGTCGCCCCCTTCCACCCGTTCGGCAGCGTCGAGCTCGCGCAGGCCGTGGGAGCAGCCCTCGACGGGCGACTCGCCGCGCTCATGGCCAACCACGGCGCCGTCGCACTCGGGCGCGACCTCGTCCATGCGGTGGAGAACGCGCTGCTGACGGAGTGGATCTGCGACCTGTACTGGCACGCGCGCGCCATCGGGGAACCGCGGGCGCTCGACGCGGCGGCGCAGCACGCGGTGGTAGAAGCAGCCACGCGCCGTGGATACGGCCAGCCCCAGCGGGCCGAGCGATGAGCGTCGTCGGGTCGCGTCCGATCGCGCGCGGTCGGTCGGCCGAGGTGTTCGCGGACGGCGACGACCGCGTGGTCAAGCTGGCCTTCCCCGGTTTCGACGCGGCCGAGGTCGCGCAGGAGGTCGCCGCTTCGCGGCTCGCATACGAGCTCGGCATCACCCCGGTGCGCTGCCACGGCGGCGTCGAGGTGGATGGACGTCACGGCATCGTGTTCGACCGCATCGAGGGCGTCCCGCTCACGGCCGTGGCCGAGCGCAACATCCTGCGCCTGCCTCAGGTGGGCAGCACACTCGCGACCGAGCACCTGTTCGTCCACCGCGCGCGCACCGACCGGTTGCCGGATGTGCGCGAGCTCGCCGTCGCGCAGCTCGACACCCCGGCGCTCTCGGCCCTCACGCCGGCCGAACGGGATGCGGTCGCCCGCCGCATCCGTGCGCTCCCCGCCGGCGACGCGGTGCTGCACCTCGATTTCCATCCGCAGAACGTGTTCGTGCTGGCCGAACGGAACGTGGTCATCGACTGGCAGACGGCGGTCGCCGGCCAGCCCGCCGCCGACGTCGCCCTCACCCGTCTGCTATTCCGCGAGGCGGAGCTCTTCCCTGGCACATCCGCGCCGATGCGTGTCGTCTACGGAGCCGTGCGCCGCATCCTCCTGCGTTTCTACCTGCGGTCCTACCTGCGCGCGGGAACCGTCAGCGTCGCGGACCTCGACCGGTGGGACATCGCCGCGCGCGTGCTGCGGCTGGGGCTTCTGAACATCCCCTCCGAGCGCGAGCGCATGATCGCCGGCATCCGCGCCGACCTGGCGGCGGAATGAGCCTGCGGCGAGCACTGCCCGGCGGTGCGGTCGATGTGCTGGTCGTCGGCGGCGGGATCACCGGCGTCGCGACGGCCTACGAGGCCGCCAGCCGAGGACTGTCGGTCGCGCTCGTCGAGGCGGGCGATCTCGGTGGCGCCACGAGTGCAGCCACCGGCAAGCTCATCCACGGCGGGCTGCGGTACCTCAAGAACCTGGAGGTGCGTCTGGTTCGCGAGTCTCTCGCCGAGCGGCGCACTCTGCTCTCCATCGCACCGCACCTCGTGCGCCCGATCGGCATGGTGCTGCCCGAGCCGGGACTCATCGAGCACCTGGGCCTGACCGCGTACGACGTGCTGTCGTTCGACCGCAATCGGATCGCGGATGCGGCCGCGCACATCCCCCGGCACCGGTCGCTGTCAGCAGCCGAGCTCGTCGACCGGGGCCTCGGATGGATGCGGCACGGCATCCTCTACTACGACGCGATGATGCTCTCGCCCGAGCGTCTCACCCTCGCGTTCGCCGAGGCGGCCGCCTCCCATCGCGCGACCATCTCGACCTACACGCGTGCGACGCGCCTGCTGGTGCGCGCGGGACGCGTGGTCGGCGCCGAGGTGCACGATGCCGTCTCGGACGAGACCACGGAGATCGCCGCCACGGTGACGATCGATGCGACCGGCTCGTTCTCCCACGACTTCCTCGCCCAGACCCCGCTGCTGCGCGAAGCCATCGGCCCGGCGCCCGCGGTGCGCTCCGAGGGCATCTATCTCGTCACCCGCCGCCTCGGCGAGACGATGGTGCTCACGGTGTCGTCCGGCGGGCACTTCAGCGTCGCGCCCTGGCGGGATCGGAGCCTGATCGGACCCACCGAGACCCCGTACACCGGCCCGGTCGACGAGTGGCGGATCACGCGGGGCGCGATCGAGCGGTTCATCGCCGAGATCAACGCGGGCGCGAAGCTCCCGGAGCCCCTGGCGCTCGACGACGTCACCGCCGCGTACGGCGGCCTGCGTCCGCTCGCGGAGTCGGCAGGCACCGACACGTACCGGGCCTCCCGCGCATCCGATCTCGTCGATCACGCGCGTCACGGGGTGTCCGGCCTGCTGTCGGCGCTCGGCGGGAAGTACACGACCTCCCGCGCGTTCGCCCAGCAGATCGTCGACAGGCTGGCGGGTCACGGCCTGCGTCCCGCGCCCTCGGCCACGGCGACGACGCCGCTTCCGGGTGGGGATGTCGACGACGTGACGGCCGCGCAGGCCGTGCTGCGCCGGGATGCGGCGGGGTTCGGACTCGCGGCGGATACGGCAGACGTGCTCTTCGCTCACTACGGCAGCCGTGCGCGTTCCGTGCTGGCGCTGGCCGCATCCGATCCGCGTCTCGCCGAGCGCGCCACCTCCGACGGCGAACCGCTCGCCGCCGTCGCGTGGGCCGTGCGCCATGAGGCGCCCGAGCACCTGACCGATGTTCTGCTGCGGCGCACCGGCATCGGACGCCTCCAGGATCCGGGCGAGCGCATCCTCGGCCTGTCCGCGGACATCATGGCCGAGGCCCGCGGCTGGAGCCCCGAGCGCACCGCGGCGGAGCGGGACGCGGCTCGCACCGCCGTCCGCCTGCCCGTCGACTGACCGCCCAGGCTCGCGAGTACCGCGACATCTGCACGACCCGTGGTGCAGAAGGGGACTGGAGGGAAGGATGCGGCGCCGGCCGGCCGGTCGGCCGTGCACATGTCTCCGCACGGCCGGCCCGCACCCCGGCCCGGATCAGAGTGCCCGGAGCTTCTCCAGCAGGGGAGCGGCGACCTCGGCGACGAAACGCTCCTGCTGCGCGTCGCCGATCTGGACGACGGCGACGTCGGTGAAGCCGGCATCCAGGAACGGCCGCACGCTCTCGGCGAGCTCGTCGAGGTCCGGTCCGCAGGCGATCGAGTCCGCGACGTCCTCCGGCCGGACGAACTGGGACGCGGCCGCGAACCCGGCGGGCGTCGGCAGGTCGGCGTTGACGCCCCAGCCGCCGCCGAACCAGCGGAACTCGTCGTGTGCGCGGGCGATGGCCGTCTCGCGGTCCGGGTCCCAGCTGATCGGGATCTGACCGATCTTGCGGCTCTCGCCGGACTCCGACCCGCCCGCCGGGTGCTTGTCGTCCCACGCCTTCACGAGGTCCGCGTCCGGCTCGACGGCGATGAGGTGGTCGGAGAGGTCGACGAACTTCTCGATGGAGCTGTCGCCCGACACCGCGACCCCGATGGGCACGCCGCCGTCGGGGTTGTCCCAGATGCGGGCGGAGTCGACCCGGAAGTACTGGCCGTCGTAGGTGACGAGCTCGCCGGTGTGCAGAGCCCGGATGATCTCGATCGCCTCGACGAGCATGTCCTGGCGCATCTGCACGGCAGGCCACCCCTCGCCCACGACGTGCTCGTTGAGGTTCTCGCCCGAGCCGAGGCCGAGCGTGAAGCGTCCCTCGGAGAGCAGCTGCAGCGTGGCGGCCTTCTGAGCGACGATCGTCGGGTGGTAGCGCATCGTCGGGCAGGTGACGTAGGTCATCAGCTCGACGCGGCTCGTCGCCTGCGCGACGGCTCCCAGCACGGTCCACGCGTGGGGCGCGTGTCCCTGGCTCGTCAGCCAGGGCGAGAAGTGGTCGCTGGAGACGAGGAAGTCGAATCCCGCCTCCTCCGCGCCGGAGGCGTAGCGCACGAGCTCGCGCGGTCCGCTCTGCTCGGTCATGAGGGTGTAACCGAAACGTGTCATCGCATCGTCCTTCCGTGAGGGGTGTCAGCGACGTTAGGCCCCGCAGTGCCTCTCACTCCGGGCCTTGCGCCGAGGCCCCGGATGCGGCAGGCGCCGATGGCCTCGACGGATCGCTCGGTGCCCGAGGGCTGTGCTCTGATCAGCGCAGGCTGAGCACCGCATCCCAGACGGCGTCGGCGACTGCGCGCTTCGAGCCGGAGGTCTCGGTCTCGGAGCCCTCCGTCAGCAGCAGCGCGGCGTTCTCCTCGGACTCGAATCCCTCGCTCCAGCCGACGCGGTTGACGACGAGCAGATCGGCGTCCTTGCGCTCTCGCTTGCGGCGCCCGCGCTCACGTAGCTCGTCGCCGGATGCGGTCTCCGCGGCGAATCCGACGATGGTCTGGCCGGGTCGGCGTGCACGGGCGAGTCCCGCCAGGACGTCGGGATTCTCTACGAGCCGCAGTGTCAGGGTGCCGTCGCCGCCCTCCTTCGTGAGCTTCGTGTCGGCGACCTCGCTCACGCGGTAGTCCGACACCGCGGCGGCCATCACGACGACATCCGCGACGGACGCGGCCGCCACGACCGCATCCTGCAGCTCTGCGGTCGTGCCCACGTGCGAGATGTGGATGCGGGGGTGGGAGGCGGCCGAAGCGAGCACAGCCGCCTCCACGTGCGCGGCGACGAGATCGACCTCGGCTCCGCGGTCGGCGGCGGCCAGGGCAAGGGCGATGCCTTGCCTCCCGCTCGAGCGGTTGCCGATGAAGCGCACCGGGTCGAGCGGTTCGCGCGTGCCGCCCGCGCTCACGAGCACCCGTAGTCCTTCGAGGTCGGGTGCGGTCACGGCGCCGAGGGCCGTGCGCAGGATGTCCGCCGGCTCGCTCATCCGGCCGGGTCCGCTGTCGCCGCCGGTGAGGAGCCCGTCATCGGGGCCGACGACGATCACGCCGCGGCTGCGCAGGGTCGCCATGTTGGCGGTCGTCGCGGGGTGGCGCCACATCTCGGTGTGCATCGCCGGGGCGATGACCACCGGGGCGGTTGTCGCGAGCAGCGTCGTGCCGAGAAGGTCGTCGGCGATGCCGGCGGCCATCTTGGCGATGGTGTTCGCGGTGGCGGGTGCGACGATCACGAGATCCGCCTGCTGTCCGAGGGAGACGTGGCGTACACGTGCGACATCGTCGTGCACCGAGGTGGTGACCGGGTTGCGGCTGAGGGCCTCCCAGGTCGGTAGGCCCACGAACCGGAGGGCATCGGCCGTGGGGACGACGTGGACCTCGTGGCCCGCGCGAACGAGGTCGCGCACCAGATGTACCGTCTTGTATGCGGCGATGCCGCCCGTGACTGCGACGACGACGAACATGTGTCGATTGTCGCATCCGGTCCCGCCGCCCGAAGGAGACCGTTCCGCCGATGTGCACCGTGATCGTCCGCGTGCCCGAGGACGCGAGTGAGCCCACGCGCGTCGTGGCCATCCGCGACGAGGACCCGAATCGTCCCTGGAACCGGCTGGGACCCTGGTGGCCCGACACCTACCCGGGCGTCATCGGGGTGCACGACGTGCGAGCCGGCGGCGCGTGGCTCGCGGCCGATCCCGCCGCATCCCGGCTGGCGGTCCTGCTGAACCGCGCCGACACCTCACCTCTCGCGGACGACGCGGTCACCTCTCGTGGCGTGCTGCCGCTGGAGGCGGTGGCGGGCCGTGTGCCTGAGGATGCGCCGCCGACGCGAGGCTTCAACCTGCTGGATGTCTCGCGGGCCGGCGCTCGAGTCATCTCGTGGGACGGCGAAGCGCTGCGCGAGAGCATGCTGAGCCCCGGCACCCACATGATCGCTCACGACGACCTCGACGATCCGCGCACCGCGCGCATCACCCACTGGCTGCCGCAGTTCGCCGCGGTGGCCGACGAGGAATCCGGCGACGGCTGGTGGCGCACCTGGCTCGAGGTCATCGAGCGCAGCGCGGAGCTGGAGGCGACGGACGACCGCGCGCTCATCCGCGATCATCGCCATCTGGGTATCCCGACGCTGTCGCTGCTCGTGTGCGTGGCGAGTGTCGGGGGAGAGGATGGAGTGGACGTCCGCTACGCGGACCTTCCCTCGCCGGGACACTGGGGGCCGCTCACCCCGACCGTCTGAGTCAGGATGCCGTGGGGGCGGGGTGGGTGTCGAAGTGCTCGGCAACGAGCATGATGCCGCCCGACGAGTTGGCGGAGTTGGCCAGCTCCTCGACCCATTCGCGGCTGAGCATGGCCGGCTCCGGGTCGTCGAAGACGAAGCGCAGCGGAATCGACGGATGCAGCCACAGCGTGCTGCGGCCCCGCGGCTGGTCGTCGGGATGCCGCCACGACAGCGTGAAGCTCTCACCGCGGCGGAGCTTGGTCGCGATGACGACCTTGAGATGCGCGAGAGCACGATCCTCGATGTGGATCGGCGTGCTGCCGCCGCCGTAGTAGATGGTTCCCATGCGCACACCCTAATCCCGACCCATCGGTAACGGGAGGTCATGGCATCCGGGCCGCGCTGGTTATGCTCGTACCGTGGGCCGATTCATTTACGACACCGCCTCGAACGCCGTCGAGATCGAGGACAGGACTCTCGCGCATCTGCGCATCGTCGTGATGAACAAGCTGCGCCGCGGCGAGCCCTTCATGTTCGACGTGGAGGTGGGCGACGGCAGCGGTCGCCGCAGCTTCTGGGTGCACCCCTCGGTGCCGATGCAGTTCCACTTCTATGGTTCGCGTCAGCCGAAGATCAACCGCGCCTGGGTCGAAGACCTCATGCTCGCCGCATCCGGCCCGCACGGGCTCTCGATCGTGCCGGAGCCGGCCGACGAGCCCGTCGACCACGGCTGAGAAGTCCTACGGCGCCCTGCGCGGGCTGTCAAGGGTGCCCTGGGTCGTCTCGCGGATGCGGCAGGCTTGTCTTCCGCAGGAGGTGAGGCCGATGCGCCCCCGCGACGAGAACCCTCAGCCCGATTCACCCGAGGGCCCGCTGTTCGACAGCGTGCCGGGCATCGACGTCGTGGACGGCGAGCTCCTGCCGCGAACCGATGGGCCGGTCACTCCCGGATCGTCGCGCTGATCCAATCCAGCACGCGCTCGTGCACGAGCGTCCTCGCCAGAGGCTCGCAATGTCCGTCCGCGCCCTCGGCCGCGGTGAAGCGCGCCAGACGCGAGACGTCCGGCGTCATGGCGGCGAGTCTCTCCGACTGACCCGGCCAGAACTGCTCACCCTCGGGCGAGGTGATCAGCAGCGGCGTGTCGATGCGCGCAGCCTCGGCCTCCGACAGGGCGAACTCCCGGATGCGGCGGATCACCGCGGCGTACCCGCCGCGTCCGACCGGGCGTGCTCGGAACGCCCACGTCGACGCGAGATCGACGGAGAATCGCATTCCGAGAGCCATATCGCGGTCGAACTGCGCATCCTTTCCCTCGTCGAGGAGTCTGCGGAGCGTCGCCGGTAAGTGGTCCGTCCACGACGTCGACACGTCGACGACGCCGGGATCGACGACGGCGGCCGCGAAACGGTGCTCGCCGGAGAGCGCCCGCGGCACCCAGTAGCCCCCTTGGCTGATGCCCCATGCGACGATGCGCTGCTCGTCGACGTAGCGGTGGCCCGCGAGCTCGTCGACGACGGGTGCCAGCACATTCTCCCAGTCCGGACGGAACGGGACGCCGTGCAGGAACAGCAAGGACTGCTGGCCGGGACCGTCGAAGACGTAGGCGTGAAATCCCCGCGCGAGGGCGGCGGCGACCCCCGTGCCCCACAGTGAGCTGATCGACCCGTCACTGCCGTTGACGAAGACGAGCGTCGGGCGGGGACCCGCCGCATCCGCGTGGAACAGGTAGCCGGGCATCGCGGTGCCGTCGAGCGGAACGTCGATCCGGCTCATGCGCACGCCCGCATCCGCGGCGAACGCGTCCCATGCGGAGCGGTGGGCGGAGAACAGGGACGCGGCTCGGTCCTCGTCGTCGGCGGCGGATGCGGCGTCCACCGCGACCGCGAGGTAGTTCGCCGCGCGCAGCGATGCCCCGCGCGCCGTGTCGGCGCGACCGTCGGCGGCCGCATCCTGCGCGTCCCGCGCGACGCGTTCCCCGAGCGCCTGCCAGGCCGACAGCCACGCCCCTGCATCCTTCGCCTTCACATCGCCGACGGCCGCGAGGACCTCGCCGATGTCCGCGCCGCCGGAGGGTGCGAGGCCGAGTACGCAGCGCACCGTGAAGTCACGGTCGGCGGACCGCGCGAACGGAGCGGCGAAGACACTGGTGTGCGACATGATCCCCCCGGATCGTCTTTGTGTCCGACAGTGTGTCAGAGGTGCTGCCAGGCCTCGGTGAGCACACCGCGCAGGATCTGCTCGATCTCGTCGAACTCCGCCGGTCCGATCGTGAGCGGCGGCGCGAGCTGGATCACGGGATCCCCGCGGTCGTCCGCGCGGCAGTAGAGTCCTGCGTCGTACAGCGCCTTGGAGAGGAACCCCCGGAGCAGCCGTTCCGACTCGGCTTCGTCGAACGTCTGCTTGGTCGTCTTGTCCTTCACGAGTTCGATGCCGAAGAAGTACCCGGCACCGCGGACGTCTCCCACGATCGGCAGATCCGTCAGCTGCTCGAGGGCGGCGCGGAAGAGGGGGGAGTTCTCGCGGACGTGCGCGTTGAGCTGCTCCTCCTCGAAGATGTCGAGGTTCTCGAGCGCGACCGCGGCCGACACAGGATGCCCCGCGAAGGTGTATCCGTGCGCGAAGCTGGTCGTTCCCGTGGCGAACGGCTCGTAGATGCGGTCGCTGACGATCGTGCCGCCGAGCGGGGAGTAGCCGCTGGTGACCGCTTTGGCGAAGGTGATCATGTCGGGCTGGTAGCCGAAGGCGTCGGCGGCGAAGTACTCGCCGACGCGGCCGAACGCGCAGATGACCTCGTCGCTGACGAGCAGCACGTCGTACGCGTCGCAGATCTCACGCACGCGCGCGAAGTAGCCGGGCGGGGGCGGGAAGCACCCACCCGAGTTCTGTACCGGCTCGAGGAAGACGGCGGCGACCGTGTCGGGGCCCTCGAACAGGATCATCTCCTCGATCCGGTCCGCCGCCCATCGGCCGAACTCCTCTTCCGAGGTGCCGGGGAAGCCCATCTCGGCAGCACGGTAGAAGTTCGTGTTGGGAACGCGGAAGCCGCCCGGTGTGACCGGCTCGAACATCTGCTTCATGCCGGGAAGGCCCGTGACGGCGAGTGCCCCCTGCGGAGTCCCGTGGTAGGCGATGGCGCGGGAGATCACCTTGTGTTTGCCGGGCTTGCCGACGAGTTTCCAGTAGTTCTTGGCGAGCTTGAACGCCGTCTCGACCGCCTCGCCGCCCCCCGTGGAGAAGAAGACGTGGTTCAGATCGCCCGGGGCGAGATCCGCGAGCCGGTCCGCGAGCTCGATCGCCGCCGGATGCGCGTACGACCAGATCGGGAAGAAGGCGAGCTGTTCGGCCTGACGTGCGCCCGCCTGTGCGAGGCGGCGCCGGCCGTGACCGGCGTTGACGACGAACAGGCCGGCGAGGCCGTCGATGTAGCGGCGCCCCGCCGCATCCCAGATGTGATGCCCCTCGCCGCGGACGATGATCGGGACGCCGTCGGGCGAGTCCATCGTGGACTGCCGGGCGAAGTGCATCCAGAGGTGGTCGCGCGCCTTGCTCTGCAGGTCGGCGATATCGAAGGGTGCGTGCTCAGGAGTCATGTCGGCGCCTCTCGTTGCGCCCGACGATACTCCCGACGCCGGCCAAACTGTACCCGCCGGACGGTCCCCCTCTCTCGCCCGAGTCGCGTCGCGCGGACGGGCGCGAAGAGGCCGGCGCGCGATCTGTCCCCCCAGCGCGCGCCGGCCCGTCTCGTTCGGCGCCTACGACGTGATGCTCACCACCGTGAGCCGCTCGTCGCGCGCCGTGATCTCGTGCACCCCTCCCGCGAGGGTGGTGTCGGCGGCCGTCTCGCGCTCGTCGCAGGACGGTCCGACCCAGACCTCGAGGGCGCCGGGTTCGACCACCCGGCGATAGCCGCGGTCGGAGAAGGCGAGCCGCGCGGCGGGGACGGCGAACTCGACCGTCGCGCGCTCGCCGGCGGCCAGCGCGACGCGGGCGTAGCCGACGAGCTGCGCGACCGGGCGCGTCACGGAGGCGACCGGGTCGTGCGTGTACAACTGCACCACGTCGACGCCGGAGCGGTCGCCCACGTTCTCGACCACGACGCGCGCCGTGAACCCGCCCGCGGTGCTCGCGTCCGCATCCACCTCGAGGTCGCGGTGCGCGAAGCGCGTATAGGAGAGGCCGAAGCCGAACGGACGCACCGGGGTGCTGTCCGCGCTCGTGATCTCGTTCGCCGCGCCCAGCAGCGGATGCAGGTAGCTGTAGGGCTGTGCGCCCGCCGACCGGGGCAGCGAGACGGGCAGCCGACCCGACGGCGCCGAATCCCCGGCGAGAAGGGACGCCAAGGCAGTGGCACCCTCCTCACCGGGGAAGAATGACTGCAGCACGGCGGCCGGCGCGGTCTCGCCCTCGAGTGCCCAATCGATCGCGTAGGGGCGGCCCGACAGCACCACGAGGACGACGGGTGTTCCGGTGGCGACGATGCGCTCGACCAGCTCCCGCTGTACGCCGGGCAGCTCGAGCGACTCGACGTCGTTGCCCTCGCCGACCGTCCCCCGGCCGAAGAGCCCGGCGCGGTCGCCCACCGCGACGATCGCCACCTCCGCGTCGCGCGCGGCGTCGATCGCCGCGGTGAAGCCGGCGCGGTCCTCGCCTTCGACGCCGCACCCCTCGGCGACATCGAAGGACGCCCCGGGGTAGCGCGCGACCAGCGCCTCGCGCACCGACGGGATCTCGAATCCCATCGGCACACCAGGATGGTGCGCCAGCACGTGGTTGGCGAAGGAGTAGCAGCCCATCAGTGCCGAGGCCGCATCCGCGTTCGGCCCGATCAGTGCGATCCGCGACGGCTCGGCGAGCGGCAGGATGCCGTCGTTGGAGAGCAGCACGATCGACTCGTCGGCCAGGCGGCGCGCGAGCGCCCGGTGGCGGGGGGTGTCGAGATCGACGGATGCGGGTGCCGGCTCCTCGAAGGTGGCATCGAGCAGGCCGAGCTCCTCCTTCTGGGTGAGAACCCGCAGCACCGCGCGATCGACGTCTTCGATGGGGACCCGGCCGTCGCGGACGCGCTGTGCGAGCGGCTCCGTGTATGCGTCACCGGTGGGCAGCTCCACGTCGATGCCCGCGGCGAGCGCGAGCGCCGCCGCCTCACCGCGATCGGCGGCGATCTTGTGCATCGTCTCGAGGAACGCGACGGAGAAGTAGTCCGAGACCACGACGCCGTCGAAGCCCCACTCCTCGCGCAGCAGCCCCGTCAGCAGCTCGGCGGATGCGGCCACCGGCACACCGTCGATGTCGGCGTACGAGTTCATGACGCTGCGCGCCCCGCCGTCGCGGACGGCCATCTCGAACGGCGGCAGGAAGACGTCCTGCAGTTCGCGGCGCCCGGCGTGCACGGGGGCGTGGTTACGGCCCGCCTGCGAGGCCGAGTAGGCCGCGAAGTGCTTGAGGGTCGCGTGCACGCCCGCATCCTGCAGCCCCCGGACGTACGCGGTGCCGACGGTGCCGACGAGGTAGGGATCCTCGCCGATGCACTCGTCGACGCGCCCCCAGCGCGGGTCGCGGACGACGTCGAGCACGGGCGCGAGGCCCTGATGGATGCCGAGTTCGCGCATCGACTCGCCGATCGCTTCGCCGACCTCGGCCACGAGCTGCGGATCGAACGCCGCGCCCCACGCGAGCGGGGTGGGGAACGTCGCCGCCTTCCACGCGGCCAGCCCCGTGAGGCATTCCTCGTGCACGATCGCGGGGATGCCCAGACGCGTCTGCTCCCGCAGCCGGCGCTGCTCGGACCACAGCCATTCGGCGCGCTCGACCGGGTCGACCGGACGTGTGCCGTAGACGCGGGTGAGGTGCCCGATGCCGTGCACCGACGCATCCGCGTACCGCGTGGAGCCGGCCATCTCGCCCGCCATCGGTGCCACGACCTCGTCGCCCTGGTCGATCCAGAATCCGACGAGCTGCGCGAGCTTCTCGTCGAGGGTCATGCGCCCGAGCAGATCGACGACGCGCGAGCTGGGGGCGGCGGCGGACACGGCCGCATCCTGTTCGAGCGACATCAGCCCTTCACCGCCCCGGTCAGACCGCCGACGATACGACGCTCGAAGAGGCTGAAGAACACGAGGGCGGGGATCATCGACAGCGAGGTGAACGCGAGCACCTTGGCCGTGTCGACCGAGTACTGCGACGCGAACGCCTGCGTACCCAGCGGCAGCGTGAAGGACGCCTCGTTGTTGAGGATGAACAGCGGGAGCATGTAGGAGTTCCAACTCTGGACGAAGACGAGGATGCCGACGGTGATGATGCCGGGCACCGCGAGCGGGACGACCATGCGCCAGAAGAAGCCGAGGCGCGAGCATCCGTCGATGGATGCGGCTTCCTGGAGCTCATGGGGGATCGCCGCGAGGAAGGGCACGAGGATGATGATCGTCATCGGGAGGCCGAAGGCGATCTGCGGCACGATGACGCCGGCGAGCGAGTTCATGAGTCCGAGGTCGCGCACCAGGATGTACAGGGGAGTGATCGCGACCGTCATCGGGAACATGAGTCCGGCGGTGAACAGCGCGTAGAACGCACCGCGTCCGCGGAAGTTGTACCGCGCCAGCGCGAAGGCCGCCATGAGCCCCAGGACGACCACGAACAGTGTCGTGGCGACGGCGGCGATGAGCGAGTTGCCCACCTGGCGCCAGAAGACGCCGCTGGCCAGCACGTTGACGTAGTTCTCCCAGTTCCACGTCGTCGGAAGGCCGGACGGGTCGAGGGTGATCTCGGAGTTCGTGCGGAACCCGCCGAAGATGATGTACGCGACGGGCGCCAGCATCAGGGCGACGAGCACCAGGGCGACGAAGTAGACGGCGAGGTTGGACGACTTCCGCTGGCCGGGAAGGCCGCTCGAGTGTCGGCGGGTCGGAGTGCGCCGGCCCGGGGTGACGACGGCAGCGGTGGCGGTCATCGGGCACCTCCCGTGATGGCGCCGGCGGTGTCGCGGCGCAGGACGAAGCGCTGGTAGAGCAGTGCGACCGCCAGCGAGATGAGGAACATGACCACCGCGACCGCGCTGCCGTAGCCGTAGCTGCCGGCGTTGCGCCCGTTGGCGACCATGTAGGTGGCCATGGTGGAGGTGCCCGCCGTCGAGGCGACGTACTGACCCCACACGATCCACACGAGGTCGAACAGCTGGAGCGATCCGATCACCGAGAGGAAGGCCCAGATCCGGATCGTCGGTCCCATGAGCGGCAGGACGATGTGGCGCTGGATCTGCCAGTACGACGCGCCGTCGATCGCGGCCGCCTCGGAGAGCTCCTCCGGGATGCCCTGGAGACCCGCGAGGAAGAGGATGACGGCGAAGCCGACGTACTTCCAGGTGATGATCACCATGAGGGTCCAGATCGCGAGCGAGGGGTTCGAGATCCAGTCGTTCGCGAGAGCGCCGAGACCGATCTTCTCGAGCAGCCCGTTCAGTGCACCGTTCGACTGCAGGAGCAGACCCCAGCCGAGGCCGACGACGACCTCGGAGATGACGTACGGCACGAAGATGAGCACGCGGATGAGGGACTGGAACCGCATCTTGCGGTTCAGCAGCAGTGCGAGTCCCAGAGCGAGCGGTCCCTGCATCACGAGCGACATGACGACGATGAAGCCGTTGTGGCCGAGGGCCTCGTGGAAGGCGGGGTCGGTGAGGATCGTGACGTAGTTGCGGATGCCGACGAAGTCGGTGGGGGCGCCATACCCCGACCAGCTGAAGAAGCCGTAGAACGCCGCCATCGCGACCGGGAAGATCACGAACGAGACGAAGACGATCAGGGCGGGGCCGAGGAGCAGGAGCAGCTCGGCGCGCAGGCGCCACCTGCCCCCGCGCCGGCGGGGCCGGGTGGGCGATGCCGCGGATGCGGCACCGCCCACCGGCGGAAGGCTGTCCGCCGCGTCAGCGACGGTACTCGCGTGTTCGCGAACGGAAGCCATCGTCATCGACCTCTCAGGACTTCGAGGCCGCGGCGTTGACGGCGTCGACGATGCCCTGCGGCGTGCCCTTGCCCGCGAACAGGTCGACGACGGCGACGTTGAGCGCGTTGCCCACGTTCTGGCCGTACAGGGTGTCGAGCCACACGACCACGTACGGGGCGTTGTTGTAGCTCTTGAGGATGTCGACCAGAGCGGGGTCGGTCACGACGCTCTGTGCCTCGGTGGATGCCGGAAGGGTCTGGAACGCCTTCGCGTAGCCCTCCTGGTTGTCCTTCTCCGCGATGAAGTTCAGGAAGTCGACGCACTGCTTGGGAGCGTTGACCCAGCAGCTGAAGCCGTCGACGCCGCCCATCATCGCGCCCGCCTCGCCCTTACCGCCCGAGACCTCGGGGAAGGGGAACCACTTGAGGTCGGCGAGGGGCTCCTCGTTCGGGGTCAGGGAGGCGATCACGCCCGGGTCCCAGGCGCCCATGAGCTCCATCGCGGCCTGGTGGTTGGCCAGCAGGCCGGCCGAGGAACCGGCTCCCTGCTGCGCCGTCGTGGTGAGGAAGCCGTCGTTGAAGGGGTTGGTCTTGATGAAGGCCTCGAGGTTCTCGCCCGCCTCCAGCCAGCACGGGTCGTCGAAGGACCGGTCGGAGGCCGCCTTGTCGAGGGCATCCTTCGAGCAGGCGCGCAGGGCGAAGTTGTAGTACCAGTGCGCGGCGGGCCATGCGTCCTTCGCGCCGACGGCGATCGGGTCGATCCCGGCCGCGCGCAGCTTCTCGTTGGCCGCCTCGAGCTCGTCGATCGTGGTGGGGGTCTCGGTCACGCCGGCCTGCGTGAAGAGGTCGGACGCGTAGTAGATGCCGGAGGGCAGGACGGCGGTCGGAACGCCGTAGTTCTTGCCGTCGATCGCGAAGGCGGAGAGCGAGCCGCCCATGGCGTCCTTCGTCGCCTGCGAGAGGCCGTCGGTCAGGTCCATGGCCTGCCCTGCCTTCACGACGTCGGCGAGCTTGCCGCCGCCGCGGGCCATGAAGATGTCGGGGGCGTCGCCGGAGTTGAGGGCGGTCTGGAGCTTCCCGTCCATCTCCTCGTTCTGGATCGACTGGATCTCGATCTTGACGCCGGGGTTGGCCTTCTCGAAGGCTGCGGCCGTGTCGACCCAGTACTGCTTGCCGTCACCCGTGGTCGAGTTGTGCCAGAAGGTCAGCGTGACATCGCCGCCGCTGTCGCCGCCGTCTCCGCCGCCGCTACATCCGGCGAGCGCGAGCGCGCTCATGGCCAGCGCAGCAGCACCGACCAGCAACTTCTTGGTTCTCATGTGATCCACCTTTTCTCTTCATCGAGTCGCACCTCGAGGTGCTGCTGTGGGCACGAGCATCCGTGGCGTCGCTGCCTCGACGTGGCGTCGTGCGGGGGCTCGAAGGGTTCCGAGCGGTGTCAGTGTGGCAAGCACCCGAAAGGGTGTCAAACGTTTTCGAAAACCTTTTCCGGTGGTCTACGCTGAGGCGTCATGGTCCGAAGGGTCACGATCCACGACGTCGCCGCAGCCGCCGGCGTGTCCGTCGCGACCGTCTCCAAAGCCGTCAACGGCCGGTATGGCGTGGCGGAGGAGACGGTGGCGCGCGTGCTGTCGGCGGTCGACGAACTGGGGTACGAGTCGAGCCTCGTCGCCTCGAGCATGCGCTCGCGGCGCACGGGGGTGATCGGCGTCCTCGTCGCCGATTTCGAGCCCTTCTCCGCGGAGGTGCTCAAGGGCGTGGGCAGTGCGTTGGCCGATTCCGGTCACGATGTGCTCGCCTACAGCGGGTCGCATCAGGAGGGGACGGGGTGGGAGCGGCGGTCGTTGAGCCGGCTCAGCGGGACGCTCATCGACGGGGCGATCATGGTGACGCCCACGATCGTGAACGTCACCTCGGACGTGCCCATCGTCGCGGTCGATCCGCACACCGGGCGTGCCGACCTCCCGACCGTCGAATCCGACAGCTTCACCGGCGCGCAACAGGCGGTTCGCCATCTCGTCGAGCTCGGGCACCGTCGCATCGGCTTCATCGCGGGGCGTCCGGATCTGCGCTCCTCCGCCGCGCGAGACGCGGGCTACCGCGTGGCGCTGTCCGAGGCCGGCATCCCGTTCGATCCGAGCCTCGTCGGCGTCGGCCGCTATCATGGCGACATCGCTCGCGAGGCCGCCGTGCAGATGCTCTCGTCGTCCCACCGTCCCACGGCGATCTTCGCCGCCAATGATCTCTCGGCGCTTTCGATCATCGACGTGGCGCACGAGCTGGGACTCTCGGTGCCGGAGGATCTGTCGGTCATCGGGTTCGACGACGTCCCCGAGGCCGCGCGTGCGGCCCTGCCGCTGTCGACCGTGCGCCAGCCGATGCAGCGCCTCGGCGCCGCAGCCGCGACCATGGTCCTCGCCCTCATGAACGGCGAGGAACTGGATGCGACGCACGTCCGCCTCGCCACGCGGCTCGTCCCTCGTGCCACCACCGCCCCGCCGCGCGCGGGGCACTGAGACCACCGCCCCCCGCGGGCGGCACCCGACCATCACGCGAAGGAGCATCCATGGGTCGTTACCGCAATCCCATCCTGCCGGGCTGTCACCCGGATCCCAGCATCTGCCGCTTCGGCGATCGCTACGTGCTGGTCACCTCGAGCTTCGAGTACCTGCCGGGGCTCCCCGTGCACGTCTCGGACGACCTCGTGAACTGGACGCTCGCGGGGCACGTGCTGCATCGGCCCGGGCAGATCGACCTGTCCGGGCTCACCTCGTCCTCCGGCACGTACGCGCCGACGGTGCGCGAGGTGAACGGGCGGCTCGTCGTGGTGTGCACGGTCGTCGGGCCCGAGGACGGCGACTGGGCAGGGCGGACCGGCCACTTCCTGGTCACGGCCGACGCCCCGGAGGGCCCATGGTCAGACCCGGTGTGGATCGACGGTGTCGGCGGATTCGACCCCTCGATCACGGTCGACGGCGATCGCGTCTGGCTCTGCGGCACGAGGGAGGCCGTCGAGGGCTACTGGCCCGGGCGCACCGAGGTGTGGGTGGCCGAGCTCGACCTCGCCTCGGGGGCGCTGCTCAGCGCGCCCGTCGTGATCTGGACGGGAGCCGCCGTCGGGGCGGTCTGGGCCGAGGGGCCGCACCTGCTGCCGCATCCGGATGGCGGCTGGATGCTGCTGGTCGCCGAGGGCGGCACCGACCTCGAGCACGCGGTGTGCGTCGCATACGCCGATCGCATCGAAGGTCCGTACGCGG
Organism: Microbacterium binotii; assembly: GCF_021398715.1. NCBI lineage: Bacteria > Bacillati > Actinomycetota > Actinomycetes > Micrococcales > Microbacteriaceae > Microbacterium > Microbacterium binotii. The sequence goes on from NZ_CP090347.1 coordinate 425,626, forward strand.
GGGATGTGGGAAATCCCCGCCTCTCGCACCGCGATCTCGGGCCCGTGGCGCCGATCGTCGCCGTGGGGCACGCCGACCTGGTGGACGACATCGAGGGCCGCAGTTGGGCGACGGTGCTGGCGCTGCACCCGGTCGATGGGCGCCGGGGGATCCTCGGCCGGCGAACCTCGCTCGTGCCGGTCGGGTGGGCCGACGGCCGTCCACTCTTCGCACCGGGCATCGGGCGGGTCGAGGAAGTGGTGACGGCGGAAGGCGTGCCGGATCAGCGGCCGTGGCCGACCCGTGTCGAGGAGCGCTTCACGACCGAGCGCCTCGACCTCGAGTGGAACGGCGCCGGCCGCCTCCCGGAGGAGATCGCGACCTGGGGCACCGACGGTCTGCTGCTCCCCGGGGGCGCCGAGCCGTCGAAGACGGCGGGGGTCTCGTTCCTCGGCCGACGGCTGCCCGACGAGAACAGCGAGGCGTCGCTGCGCCTGCGGATCGCTCCCGCGGACGACGGGTTCCGTGCGGGCGTGCTGCTGCGGGTCTCCGACGCTCAGCAGCTGGAGTTGTCGGTGACCGGCGCGGGAGAGGCGATCGCCGTGCTCGCCGGAGCCGAGATCGGACGCTTGCCGCTCGGACGCGACGCCGTCGGCGACGAACTCGAGCTCACCGTCCGCATCCGGAACCTCACGGCGCGGCTCTTCGTGGGCGAGGAGGAGGTGGCCTTCTGCGAGCTCGACGTGCTGGCTCCCCAGCCGCCGCGGGGGTTCATCGGCGCCTGGGTGGGGCCGGTGGCGGTCGGCTCGGGTGAGGCCCGCATCACGCGCTTCGCGCTCAGCGCGGGCTGAACTCCGAGGGGTCGGCGAGGAGGTCGGCGAAGGCGAGTTCGCCGGCCCCGATCAGCAGTCGGTCCTCGGCGAGCGAGGCGAGGCGCAGCTCGAGGGTTTCCGCGCACGCGGGCATCGCCTGGGCGCGCACCGCGTCGCCGAGTGCGCCCAGATCGCTCGCGCACAACGCCGCGAGGAACCCGCCGAGCACGACGACGCTCGGGTTGAGGACGTTCACCGCGTTCGCCAGTGCCGTCGCGAGGATCCGCTGCTGCCGTTCGATCTCGGCACGGGCGTCCCCGGATGCGGCGGCGACCGCATCCGTGAGCTGCGCGTCGTCGGCATCGCTCAGGCCGAGGGCGGCGAGCAGGAGCGAGCGGTTGACCTCGTCCTCCAGGACGCCGCCGGGCACCTGTCGGTCCGCCGCATCCTCGATCCCGGGGCGGTTCTGCCCGAACTCGCCCGCGTATCCGCCCGTGCCGGCGAGCGGGTTGCCGGCGACGATCACGCCGCCGCCGATGCCGCTCGCGCCGCCGTTGAGGTAGACGACGTCCGCCGTGCCGCGGGCGGCGCCGAACAGGTGCTCGGCGAGCACGCCGAGACTCGCGTCGTTGCCGATGGCGGTGGGAAGCCCCGTGGCCTCGCGGATGAGATCGGCCAGGGGGACGTCGCGCCATCCGAGGTGAGGGGCGTCGCGCACGAGACCGTCGCCGGTGCGGACGAGTCCGGGGACGGCCAGACCGACGCCCACGATGCGGTGGCCGGCGAGCTCCGTTCGCTGCCAGCGGTCGATGTGCTCGGTCACGAGCGCCGCGGTCTCGGCGGGCGAGGGGGCCTCGGCCATCGTGACGCGCGCGCGGACGGGGATGGAGAGATCGAGCCCGACCGCGGCGAGGGTGACGGCGTCGACCTCCGGGTTGACCGCGATCGCCACCGTGCGCGACTGCGCGGCGACGATGGGGGAGGGACGTCCGGCGCGCCTCGCCGGGTCCGGCGCCTTCTCGGCGACGAGCTGCTGCGCCGTGAGCTCGGCGACGAGGGCTGCGACCGTCGAGCGGTTCAGCCCCGTCGCCTCGGTGAGGGCGGCACGCGAGAGGGCGCCCTCGCGGTGTACGAGTCGAAGGATGCGGGAGAGGTTGCGCTGCCGCATGCCGATGGCGTCCATGGCTCCAGTGTAGTAAGTTGCGAATAACAACATATCCGCCTCGCATCGCGAAGGAGCGTCATGCCCGCCCCCACTCCCGCCGACAAGTTCTCGTTCGGTCTCTGGACCATCGGATACAACGGCACCGACCCGTTCGGCGGACCGACCCGTCCGGCCCTCGACGTCGTCCACGCCGTCGAGAAGCTCGCAGAGCTCGGCGCCTACGGACTCACTTTCCACGACGACGACCTGTTCGCCTTCGGCTCCACCGACGCCGAGCGTCAGAAGCAGATCGATCGCCTCAAGGGCGCCCTGGCCGACACCGGCCTGATCATCCCGATGGTCACCACGAACCTCTTCTCGGCCCCCGTCTTCAAGGACGGCGGCTTCACCGCCAACGACCGCGACGTGCGCCGCTACGCGCTGCGCAAGGTGTTCCGCCAGCTCGACCTGGGTGCGGAGCTCGGCGCCAAGACCTTCGTCATGTGGGGCGGCCGTGAGGGCGCCGAGTACGACAGCGCGAAGGACATCCGCGCGGCCCTCGAGCGTTACCGCGAGGCCGTCAACCTCCTCGGCGACTACGTCACCGACAAGGGCTACGACATCAAGTTCGCCATCGAGCCGAAGCCGAACGAGCCCCGCGGCGACATCCTGCTGCCGACGCTCGGCCACGCGATCGCCTTCATCGACTCGCTCGAGCGCCCCGAGCTCGTGGGTTTGAACCCCGAGGTCGGGCACGAGCAGATGGCAGGACTCAACTTCGCCGCAGGCATCGCCCAGGCCCTGTACCACGGCAAGCTCTTCCACATCGATCTCAACGGCCAGCGCGGCATCAAGTACGACCAGGACCTCGTGTTCGGACACGGCGACCTGCACAACGCGTTCGCGCTCGTCGATCTGCTCGAGAACGGCGGCCCGGGCGGCGTTCCGGCGTACGACGGTCCCCGTCACTTCGACTACAAGCCGAGCCGCACCGAGGACGAGAAGGGCGTGTGGGAATCGGCTGCGGCCAACATGCGCACGTACCTCCTCCTGAAGGAGCGCGCCGCCGCCTTCCGTGCCGACCCCGAGGTGCAGGAGGCGCTCGCCGCCGCCAAGGTCCCCGAGCTGTCGGTGCCGACCCTGGGCGAGGGCGAGACCTACGAGCAGTTCCTCGCCGACCGCTCGGCCTACGAGGACTTCGACACCGACGCCTACATGGGCGGCAAGGGCGGCGGCTTCGTGCGCCTGCAGCAGCTCGCGACCGAGCACCTGCTGGGCGCCCGCGGCTGACGCACCCGCATCCCGCGCGGCCGCCGGGACCCATGTCCCGCTCGCCGCACTCCGTGTCCCACTTTCCGCAGGATTCGACTCCGAAGACCGCGGGAAGTGGGACACGGTGCCCAGCGGATGCGGGAGGCGCCCTCTGAAGAAGCAGATGTCCTGAGCAAGAAGGAGCAGCGATGACGCTGGTGTTGGGGGTCGATTCGTCGACCCAGTCGTGCAAGGTCGTCGTGATCGACGCGGAATCGGGCGCGATCGTGCGCACGGGCCGCGCGAGTCATCCCGACGGCACCGAGGTCGATCCCGCCGCGTGGTGGGAGGCCCTGCAGGCAGCCATCGCGGATGCGGGCGGCCTCGACGACATCGCCGCGTGGTCCATCGGCGGGCAGCAGCACGGGATGGTCGCGCTGGATGCCGACGGCCGCGTCATCCGTCCGGCCCTGCTGTGGAACGACACCCGCTCCGGCGGCGCGGCAGCCCAGCTGACCGCCGAGTTCGGTGCCCCGGCGCTCGCCGAGCGCACGGGTCTCGTACCGGTCGCCTCCTTCACCATCACGAAGCTGCGGTGGCTGCGCGACAACGAACCCGAGAACGCGGCGCGCGTGGCCGCCGTCGCGCTGCCGCACGACTGGCTCACCTGGCGTCTGCGCGGCTATGGCCCCGCGGGCGAGAGTGCGCTCGGTCCGGTGCTCGACGAGCTCGTGACCGACCGCTCCGACGCCTCCGGAACCGGCTACTGGTCGCCCGAGACGGGCGGCTACGACAGGGAGCTGCTCGTCGCCGCTCTCGGTCACGACGCACTCCTGCCGCGCGTGCTCGGCCCCGACGAGTGGGTGACGGATGCGGCGGGCCGCCGCGTCGGTCCCGGCGCCGGCGACAACGCGGGCGCCGCCCTCGGCGTCGGCGCGGTCCCGGGCGATGCGATCGTCTCCATCGGCACCTCGGGCACGGTGTTCGCCGTCAGCGCCGAGCGCACGATCGACGCGACCGGCACGGTGGCCGGATTCGCCGACGCATCGGGCAACTTCCTTCCCATCGTCGTGACCCTCAACGCCGCGCGGGTGCTCGACGCCATCGCCCGGCTGCTCGGGGTCGACCACGCCGAGCTCAGCGCGCTCGCGCTGACGGCGGAGCCCGGGTCCGGCGGGCTGCGACTCATCCCCTACTTCGAGGGCGAGCGCACCCCCAACCTTCCGGACGCGACCGCGTCCCTGGAGGGAATGACGCTCGCCTCGACGACGCGGGCGAACCTCGCCCGCGCGGCGGTGGAGGGCATGCTGTCCGGTCTCGGCGCGGGCCTCGACGCCCTCCGCGGGCTCGGCGTGCCGCTCGAACGCGTGCTTCTGATCGGAGGTGCTGCCCAGTCCGAGGCGGTGCGCCGCGTCGCTCCCGCGGTCTTCGGGCTGCCGGTCGAGGTTCCCGAGCCGGGGGAGTACGTCGCGCTGGGTGCCGCACGCCAGGCCGCCGGCACGCTCGGGTGAGAGTCGGACGGACCGGATGCGGCCCGTCCGGTCCGTCCTCACAGCGCCCACCGAGCGGGCACCCGTACGGTCGGAGGCATGAAGGTGCCGCTCGAGCAGCAACAGGTCATGATGTCCCCCGCGCAGTTGCGCGAGGTGCGCGACGAACTGCAGCGATTCCTCCTCGAGTACCGCTTCGGCATGCAGGAGATCGAGACCAAGATCTCGATCCTGCGGGACGAGTTCCTCCACATGCACGAGTACAACCCGATCGAGCACGTCACCAGCCGCTTGAAGTCGCCCGACAGTCTCGTCGACAAGGTGACGCGCAAGGGCATCCCGTCGGACTTCGCCTCGATCCGTGAGCACATCACCGACATCGCCGGCGTGCGCGTCACGTGCAGCTTCACGACCGATGCGTACCGGCTCTTCGATCTGCTGACCCAGCAGGACGACATCACGGTGCGCACCGTGAAGGACTACATCGCCACGCCCAAGGAGAACGGCTACAAGAGCCTTCACGCGATCGTCGAGGTGCCCGTCTTCCTCTCCACCGGCCCGGTACGGGTTCCGGTCGAAGTGCAGTTCCGCACGATCGCGATGGATTTCTGGGCGAGTCTCGAGCACAAGATCTACTACAAGTACGACCGCCAGGTGCCGATGGGGCTCACCGAGAGCCTGCGCGACGCGGCCGAGACCGCGGCGGCGCTGGACGAGCGGATGGAACGACTGCACCGCGAGGTGCACGGCGAGCAGGGACACACGGCCAGCCCGCCGAACGTCATCCGCGTCTGAGGCTCGGGCGCGATTAGGCTCGGCGCGTGGACGCCGTGGCCGAACTCCTGGATGCGACCCGTCGCGAGCTGGGCGACGTGCCGCGCGAGGCGCTGGGCGTGTGGCGCAGCCGCCGCATCCTCGGTATCCCGGCGGCGCCGCGCATCGTGTCCGCGGGCTCGGCCTGGCACCTGGGCGTGCTGCTGCTGACGGAGGACGCCGTGCTCGCGACGGGCGAGATCGTCCGCGCGCGCGAAGAGGTGCGCCGCGGCTTCGCGGCCGAGTCGCAGCGGGAGCGGGCAGCGATCGCCGCGGCCGCCTTCCGGGGCGGATTCGCCGAAGGGCAGAGCGTGCACGTCGGCTGGGAGCCGATCGATCCGGCAGCGGTGGACGCCGCATCCTCACCGCTGCGCCTCGGCGCCGACGGGCCCCTCGTGCGCTGGAGCGCGGCCGGCGAATTCATGCCGCTTCGCGCGTACCTCGCCGAGCGCGTAGCCCTCGCCCGCACACCGCCCGCGGGAGCGTGATCTCGCCGTCGGATCCGGAGTCCTCGCAGCGGTCCGCGTCAAGCCCTGCGCCGGCCTCACCTTGATGAGCCATGCTCCGATGGTGACCGATGATTCCGCGCCCTCCGCGTCCACTAGGGTGAAATCCCCCTCATCCGAAGCCTCAGGAGGCGACGACGTGCACACCTGGCCCGGATCGGCTTATCCCTTGGGGGCGACGTACGACGGGAACGGTACGAACTTCGCGCTCTTCAGCGAAGGGGCAGAACGCGTCGAGCTGTGCCTGTTCGACGACGATGATGTCGAGACGCGTCTCGACATCATCGAGGTCGACGCGTTCGTCTGGCACGCCTACCTGCCCAACGTCGGCCCGGGGCAGCGCTACGGCTACCGCGTGCACGGTCCGTACGATCCCGCGTCGGGCCAGCGGTTCAACCCCAACAAGCTGCTGCTCGACCCGTACGCGAAGGCCGTCGACGGCCAGATCGACTGGGACCAGTCGCTCTTCGGCTACAACTTCGGCGACCCGGATTCGCGCAACGACGACGACTCCGCCGCGCACATGATGAAGGCCGTCGTCATCAATCCCTTCTTCGACTGGGGCGGCGACCGCCAGCCGAAGACGCCCTACTCGGAGACCTTCATCTACGAGGCTCACGTGAAGGGCCTCACCAAGCTCCATCCCGGGATCCCCGAGGAGATCCGCGGCACGTACAGCGCGATCGCGCATCCGGTCATCATCGAGCACCTCAAGAAGCTCGGCGTGACCGCCATCGAGCTCATGCCCGTGCACCAGTTCGTCGACGACGACACCCTGCAGCAGAAGGGGCTGTCGAACTACTGGGGCTACAACACCATCGCGTTCCTCGCGCCGCAGAACACGTACTCCTCCACGGGCGGCAGCGGGCAGCAGGTGCAGGAGTTCAAGGGCATGGTGCGGGCGCTGCACGCGGCCGGCATCGAAGTCATCCTCGACGTGGTCTACAACCACACGGCCGAGGGCAACCACCTCGGGCCGACCCTGTCGATGAAGGGCATCGACAACGAGGCGTACTACCGCCTCGAAGCCGACGACAAGCGGTACTACACGGACTACACCGGCACGGGCAACAGCCTCAACGTCGGCAATCCCCACGCGCTGCAGCTGATCATGGATTCGCTGCGCTACTGGGTGCTCGAGATGCACGTCGACGGCTTCCGGTTCGATCTTGCCGCCACCCTCGCACGCGAGTTCTACGAGGTCGACCGCCTCGCCGCCTTCTTCGAGCTCGTGCAGCAGGATCCGATCGTCAGCCAGGTCAAGCTCATCGCCGAGCCGTGGGATGTGGGACCCGGCGGATACCAGGTGGGCAACTTCCCGCCGCAGTGGACCGAGTGGAACGGCAAGTACCGCGACACGGTGCGCGACTTCTGGCGCGGCGAGCCGGCCACGCTCGGCGAGTTCGCCTCCCGGCTCACCGGTTCCGCAGACCTCTACGAGAACTCCGGGCGGCGGCCCGTCGCATCCGTGAACTTCGTGACCGCACACGACGGGTTCACCCTGCGCGACCTCGTCTCGTACAACGAGAAGCACAACGACGCGAACGGCGAGGACGGCAACGACGGCGAATCGCACAATCGCTCGTACAACTTCGGCGTCGAGGGTCCGACCGACGACGTCGAGGTGCTGACGCTGCGTGCCCGCGCCCAGCGCAACTTCATCGCGACGCTGCTGCTCAGCCAGGGCATCCCGATGCTCCTGCACGGCGATGAGCTCGGCCGCACGCAGGGCGGCAACAACAACGGCTACGCGCAGGACAACGAGATCACGTGGGTCGACTGGGAGAACGTCGACCTTCCCCTCATCGAGTTCACCGCGGCGCTGTCGCGTCTCCGCCGCGATCACCCCACGTTCCGTCGCAGCCGCTTCTTCGACGGCCGTCCGGTGCTGCAGGAAGAGGACGCGCCCGTCCCCGACATCGTGTGGCTGCGTCCCGACGGCACGCCCATGCGTCCCGAGGACTGGGACTCCGGCTTCGGCCGTGCCGTCGGCGTCTTCCTCAACGGCAACGGCATCCGCGAACGCGATCGCCGGGGCGAGCAGATCATCGACAGTCACTTCATCGTGCTCTTCAACGCCGGCGATGAGCCGGTGGAGTTCACGCTGCCGAACGTCGACTTCTCGCCCGAGTGGGACGTGCTCGTCGACACCGCCGGCAACCGTGCCGACTCGGAGCCCGTCCGCCCGGGGGATGTGCTGCCGGTCGAGACGAAGTCGCTCATCGTGCTGCGCGAGCACCACGAGAGTGAGGCAGAGCCCGATCACTCGGTCGCCGCATCCCTGACGCAGAACCTCACGGTCCCTGTCGACGAGGTGCCCGGCGCTGCTCCCAAGTCCGAGCTCCCGCACTGACCCGGAGGACGCATGCTGCCCGCCTCGACCTACCGCCTGCAGATCCGTCCGAGCTTCGATCTGGATGCGGCCGCCGCCGTCGTCCCCTACCTCGCCGACCTCGGCGTGGGTTGGGTGTACCTGTCGCCGCTGCTGAAGGCGACGACCGGCTCCGATCACGGCTACGACGTCGTCGACCCCTCCCTCGTCGACCCCGCCCGCGGCGGGGGTGAGGCGCTCGACCGGTTCGTGGCGGCCGCCCACGACGCGGGGCTCGGCGTGCTCGTGGACATCGTTCCCAACCACATGGGTGTGTCGATCCCGCGCGAGAACCCGTGGTGGTGGGACTACCTGCGCCTGGGCGAGGCGTCCGTGCGAGCGGCCGCGTTCGACGTCGATCGCGCGCTCGACGACGGACGGGTGCGCCTGCCCGTCCTCGGTGCTCCGCTCGCGGAGGTGATCGGCGAGATCACCGTCGACCCGACACCCGCTCCGGACGCGCCCGACGGGTTCGTGCGCTACTACGACCACGAGCTGCCGCTCGCGCCGGGCTCGCTCGAGGGCCTCGAGCCCGACGACGTCGCCGCGGTGCTCGACCGACAGCACTACGAGCTGCGCTTCTGGCGCGACGAGGCCGCGCTGCTGAACTACCGGCGCTTCTTCGCCGTGACGACGCTCGCCGCCGTCCGCGTCGAGGACCCGCGCGTCTTCGACGACGCGCACGTCGAGATCCTGCGGTGGGTGCGCGAGGGGCTCGTCGACGGCCTGCGCGTCGACCACCCGGACGGGTTGCGGGACCCGGGCGGGTACCTCGCGCGCCTCGCCGAGGTGACGAACGGCCTGCCCGTGTGGGTCGAGAAGATCCTCGAGCGCGGCGAGGAGCTGCCCTCGTGGTGGCACACCGTCGGCACGACCGGCTACGACGCGCTCGGCGAGATCGAGCGCGTGCTCGTCGACCCCGCCGGGCGAGCGGGACTCGACGCCCTCGACGCACAGCTGCGCATCGAGACCGGACTGCCCTCGGCGCCGTCCTGGGGCGAGCTCATCCACGGGACGAAGCGCGAGATCGCCGACACGATCCAGGCCTCAGAGGTCGCGCGGCTGGTGCGCCTGCTGCCGACCCCCATCCCCGGGGCGCGAGACGCCCTGGCCGAGCTCCTCGCCCTGTTCCCCACCTACCGCAGCTACCTGCCGGCGGGGCGCGCGTGGTTCGACGAGGCGGCGGAGGCCGCATCCGCTGCCCGACCGGATCTCGCCGAGGCGATCGCCGCTCTCGTGCCGCTGCTCGCCGACGGCTCGAGCGAGCTCGCGCAGCGCTTTCAGCAGACGACCGGGCCGGTCATGGCGAAGGGGGTCGAAGACACCGCGTTCTACCGCTTCACCCGTCTCGGTTCGCTGACCGAGGTCGGGGGAGACCCCTCCGAGTTCGCGCTCGACGTCGCCGGATTCCACGCCGCCTTCGCCCGCAGGCACGCCTCGTGGCCGCACTCGCTCACCGCGCTGTCCACGCACGACACGAAACGCGGCGAGGACGTCCGGGCGCGGCTCGACGTGCTCTCAGAGCTCCCCGAGCGGTGGGCAGAGACGCTCGACGCGCTGCGCGAGATCGCGACGACCGGCCACGGACCGTTCGACGCGCTGCTCTGGCAGGCCGTCATCGGTGCCTGGCCCGCGAGCGCCGAGCGCCTCCACGCCTACGCGGAGAAGGCCGCACGCGAGGCCGGCGACGCGACCAGTTGGCTCGAGGTGAACGAGGACTTCGAGCGGCGGATGCACGCCGTCGTCGACGCGGCCTTCGGCCCGGCGCGCCCGCTCGTCGAGTCGTTCGTCGCCGAGATCGCTGCGGCCGGATACTCGAACGGCCTGTCCGCCAAGGTCCTCCAGCTCGCCGGCCCCGGCATCCCCGACGTGTACCAGGGGTCCGAGCTGTGGGAGCAGTCGCTCGTCGACCCGGACAACCGCCGCCATGTCGACTTCGCCGCCCGCGCCGCCACGCTCGCCCGGTTGGATGAGGGGTTCGTGCCGCCCGTGGACCAGGGCGCCGCAGCCAAGCTCCTGGTGGTCTCCCGCGCGTTGCGCCTGCGTCGCGACCGCCCGCACCTGTTCACCCGCTACACACCGGTGACCGTGACCGGCGCCGCCGCCGAGCACGCGGTGGCCTTCGATCGCGGCGGAGCGATCGCGGTCGCGACCCGGCTGCCGGTGGGCCTCGCGGCCCGCGGCGGATGGGGCGACGCCACGCTGCTGCACCCCGCCGGCGCTGTGCAGGACGAGCTGACCGGCCGGGTCTTCGACACCGAGCTGATCCCGCTCGCCGAGCTGCTGGCGACCTACCCGGTCGCCCTCCTCGCACCGGTCGCGCTCGCGGCGCCGCGCGGATGACGACCCAGCCACGAGACGAGGACGAGACGATGATCGAGCTCTGGGCGCCGACGGCGCGGCGGGTGAGGATGCGGTCGGGTGCCGGGCTCGGCCGCGAGAGCGAGCTGACCGCGGCGGCGGACGGATGGTGGCAGGCACCGGTCGATCTCGCCGACGGCGAGCGATACGGGTTCGTGCTCGACGACGGCGAGCTGCGCCCCGACCCGCGCTCGCGCCGGCAGCCTGAAGGTGTGCACGCGGCATCCGCGTGGGTCGACACCGCCGCGTTCGCGTGGACCGACGCGGCGTGGACCGGCCGGCAGCTGGCGGGCGGTCTGATCTACGAGCTGCACCTCGGCACGTTCACGCCGGAGGGGACGCTGGACGCGGCGATCGAGCGGCTGCCGCACCTGGTCGAACTGGGTGTGAGTCACATCGAGCTGCTGCCCGTGAACGGGTTCAACGGCGTCTGGAACTGGGGCTACGACGGCGTCGCCTGGTACACCGTGCACGAGGCCTACGGTGGCCCGGCGGGCTACGCGCGCTTCGTCGACGCGGCCCACGCCGCCGGCCTCGCCGTCGTGCAGGACGTCGTGTACAACCACCTCGGTCCGTCCGGGAACTACCTCCCGGAGTTCGGCCCGTACCTGCGCGAGGGCACCCGTAACACCTGGGGCGACTCCGTCAACCTCGACGAGCCGGCCGTCCGCGCATACATCGTCGAGAACGCCCTGATGTGGCTCCGGGACTACCACGTGGACGCGCTGCGACTGGATGCGGTGCACGCGCTGCACGATGAGCGCCCCGTCCACATCCTGCGCGAGATGGCGGAGGCCGTCGACGCCCTGTCGGCGCACGTGGGTCGGCCGCTGACCCTCATCGCGGAGAGCGACATGAACGACCCGACGCTGATCCTGCCGCGCGAGGCCGGCGGCTACGGTCTGGCCGCGCAGTGGAGCGACGACTGGCATCATGCCGTCCATGTCGCGCTCACCGGTGAGATCAGCGGCTATTACGCGGACTTCGCCGCATCCGACGCGCTCGAGAAGGTGTGGACGCGCGGGTTCTTCCACGACGGCACGTACTCGTCGTTCCGGGAGCGCCACCACGGGCATCCGATCCCCGCGGAGGTGCCGACCTGGCGTCTCGTGACCTTCGCCCAGGACCACGACCAGATCGGCAACCGCGCCGCGGGCGATCGGCTGAGTGCGACGCTCTCGCCCGACCGGCTGGCGGTCGCGGCCGTGCTGACGCTGACCGCGCCCGGAACGCCCATGCTCTTCATGGGCGAGGAGTGGGGCGCGTCGACCCCGTGGCCGTTCTTCACCTCGCATCCGGAGGAGTGGCTCGGCGAGGCGGTGCGGAAGGGGCGCGCGGAGGAGTTCGCGAAGACGGACTGGGACGAAGCCTCAGTGCCTGACCCGCAGGATCCGGCGACGTTCCAGAGCGCCAAGCTCGTGTGGGAGGAGGCCGAGGCGGGCGACCATGCCCGCATCCTCGCGCTCCACCGGAACCTCGCGCGGCTGCGGCGCGAGCGGCCCGAGCTCACCGATCCCGCGTCGGCGCACCTGTCCGCCGCGATCGAGCGAACGGATGCGGCGCCGTCCGCGCGGCGGTTCGTGCTGGGGCGCGGGTCGTTGCGGGTCATCGTGAACCTCGCGGCCGAGCCGTGGCACGTGCCGCTCGAGGCGGCGGAGGACGTGCTGCTCGCCACCGTCCCCGTCTCGCCCGCTGCCGGCGCGGTGACCGTCCCGGCGGATGCCGCCGTGGTGCTCGGCCCGCCCCTGGGCTGAGGTCGCCGCATCCCGCCGAATGAGCATTCGTTCGTCGAACGAGCATGCAATGCGGTGCTCACTCGGCGAACGAATGCTCGCTCGGCGAACGGCTCGGGCCGGCTCTCAGCTCCCGTCGCGCACGTCCGCGAGCTGCTCGCGGACCAGGGAGATGTCCCGGAAGCGGGCGGTCGCGGCAGGGCCCATGGGCGCCTGTGACATGAAGCCGATCCGCGGGCGCGTCGACGCGTTCAGCCGGAACTGACGCACGAAGCGCCAGACGACGCCATCCGTCGAGTAGTGGAAGGCGTACGCGCCGGCCGGAAGGCTCGACACGCGGAGCCAGACCGAGCCTTCCCGGATGACGGGGCCGTTGGCGTCGTCGGAGTAGCGATCCGTCACGACACTGACGACCATCTCCTCGCCCTGCGGCGAGTTCTCGAAGCACAGCTTCGCCCAGCTGTCCTCGTCGACCCACAGGGTGAGCACCGCGGCATCGAATGTGGTGCGAGGGGCGTCCACCGACACGCACGCGGAGAGTTGGAAGGGTTCGTCGATGTCGAAGGAGAGACTGGTCGAGGTGTGCGCCGGCGGCGCGCCGGTCGCGTCGTTCGTCCAGTCGACCTCCGCGTCCGAGGTGAGCGCCAGCACGTCGCCCTCCCGGTCGTACCGACCCTCGCTGTGGGTCCAGGTCAGAGGCGGCAGCCCCGGCAACTCAACCGTCATGGTGGTGATCCCCCTTCGTCGCGAATCCCTCCGAATCTACAAGCGCACCGTCTCGCGCCCCACCGGGCGGGCCGTGCGAGATGTAACGCGGGGGAAACGCGAGCCGTCTAGCCTGGCGGCAGCGTTCATGTAAACACGCGCCGCGGCCGTCGAAAGCCGCGGTGGGAAACCGTGAAGTGGCTACCTCGATACCCATCGGTCGCCCTTCCGAGGGCGATCCCCACCCAGGAGTCGCCATGACCTTCCACGTCCCCCTCGTCGACATCACCGCGTACGTCTCCGACGGCAGCCCCGAGGCGAAAGCCGAGGTCGCGCGCGCGATCGACGACGCCTGCCGCACGGTCGGCTTCATCCAGATCACCGGACACGGCATTCCGGATGCGGTCACCGCCGGCCTGACCGACGCGATGGACCGCTTCTTCGCTCTCGATCTGGAGCAGAAGAAGACCTATCGCACACCCCCGCAGATCAACCGCGGCTACAGCCCGCCCAAATCCGAGTCCCTCAGCCTCTCGCTCGGCGTCGAGTCGGCGAATCGGATGAACGACTTCTTCGAGGCATTCAACGTCGGTGCCGCGCAGGCCGACTATCCCGCATCCCCGGATCTTCCGCAGCCGGAGTACGCCGACAACCTGTGGCCCGACGTCGACGGTTTCGAGGCGCAGGTGCAGGCGTACTTCGCCGAGGCGGCGCGCGTGGCACGCACGATGACCCGCATCTTCGCCGACGCGCTCGGGCTGGAGCCGGACTTCTTCGACCGACGCACCGGCCACTCCCTCGACGTCATGCGGATGAACAACTACGCGCTGCCGCCCGGGACCGACGTGACGTTGGACGGCGACCTCGTCGGGATGGGTGAGCACACCGACTACGGCATCGTGACGATCCTCTGGGCCGACCAGGTGAAGGGTCTGCAGGTGCTCGGCGCCGACGGGTCGTGGAACGACGTCGCTCCCGCCGACGACGCGCTTCTCATCAACCTCGGCGATGTGACGGCGCGCTGGACGAACGAGCGGTGGATGTCCACCCTGCACCGGGTGAAGCCGCCCGTGATCGACGGCACGATCGAGCGCCGTCGATCGGCCGCCTTCTTCCACGACGGCGACGTCGATGCGCTCATCGAGACGCTGCCGTCCTGCGTCGACGCGGAGCACCCGGATCTGTACGAGCCCATCACCGTCGGCGACCACATCCGTGCGAAGCTCGCGGGCTCGCGCGAAGGGAAGGCGAACGAGAAGGCGGAGCGGGAGTCTCAGCGGGTGCTCTCGAGCTACCGCTGACCTACCCCGACCCTCCCGCCGAAGGAGCATCCGTTCGTCGAGCGAGCACGCAATGGAGTGCTCGCTCGACGAATGGGTGCTCGCTCGAAGAGGGGAACACCGAGCCGCCGATGGGGCTGTCAACCCCTGGTGTGCGATAGCTAGATTATCTAGCGTTATGGCATGAACGTCGCCACCTCGCGCTCATCCGACCTCACGCGTCAGATCGTCGTCCTGGCCGCGACCGGCTTCATGCTGGTCGCGGCCATGGTCGGCACCGGACTGTTCGGCGGCACCGCCGTGCAGGACCTGCAGGACGGTGCCCTCGACGCCGATGCGAGCTATCTCGCCCCCGCCAGGCAGGCCTTCTCCATCTGGTCGGCGGTCTACCTGGGGCTCATCGCCTACGCGATCTGGCAGGCACTGCCGGGTCAGCGATCGAGTGCGCGCCAGCGACGTCTCGGGTGGTTGATCGCCGCGACCGAGGTGCTCAACGGCCTCTGGCTCGTCTCGGCGCAGTTCACCACGCTGCCGCTGACCGTGCTCGTCATCGTGCTGCTTCTCGTCGCCCTCGCGATCACCTGGCGCCGGGCCATCATGCAGCCGCGCGAGGGCGCCGTGTCCGCCGTGCTGATCGACGGCGTGACGGGACTTCACCTCGGTTGGGTGACGCTCGCGACGGTCGCGAACACCGCGGCGTGGCTGACCCGCATCCTGCCCGCCGGCGCCGAGGACGCGGCGGACGTCTGGGGCGTCGTCGTCCTGGTCGCCGTGGCGGCGATCGGATGCGGCATTGCCTGGTTCGGCCGCGTCGCGCCCTCCCTCGCCCTGTGCTGGGGGCTTTCGTGGCTCGCCGTGGGTCGACTGACCGATCAGCCGCACAGCGCGGCGATCGGCACGGCCGCCGTCTGCGCCGCCGTGGTCATCGCCCTCGTCACCGTCGTGCGCGTCGTGCAGCGGGTGCGCCGGAGCTGAACGGGCCGGCTCAGAGGCGCGCGAAGGCGTGCAGGATGCGGGCGGGCTCGGTCACCGGGGAGGCCAGCACACGAGCAGCGACCGCGTCGAACTCACTCGGATCGAAGTATCCGCCGTCGCGATAGATCCGCATCCGCGCCGTGAAGTCCCGCGGCGTGAGCTCGGGGTGGAACTGGGTCGTGTACAGGCTCTCGCCGACGCGGTACGCCTGCACGGGGCAGTCCTCGTTGGTGGCCAGCAGCACGGCGTCGGACGGCAGGATGTCGGTGCCCTCCTTGTGTGCCGTGAAGGCGTCGAACCGCTCGGGTAGCCCACCGAACACCGGGTCGTGGCGCCCCGCATCCGTGAGGGCGACGGTCGTCGCGCCCGTCCCCTCGGGATACGTGTCGGCAACGGTGCCCCCGAAGACGCGGGTGACGACGCCGATGCCGTAACAGGTGAACATCGCCCGCGTCGCGCCGGCCGCGGCGGCCTCGGCCACGCGGGCGAGGTCGTCCTCGAGCCTGCTCTGCACCGCACCCTTGTCGGAGGTCGTGACGTTGAAGGGGCTGCCGCCGACGACGAAGCCGGCGTAGCGTTCGATCGCGTCGGCCGGCAAGGGGGCTTCGACAAGATCCCATGCGTGGAGTCCGTCGGCGTCGCGTCCCATCGCGATGCGGAACGATGCCCACTCCGCCTCGGCCGCATCCCGCTGCGGGCGCGCGCAGAGGTACAGCAGAGGGCGGGAATCCATCCTGCGATTCTATGGCGCGGCTGTGGTGGCCGCCGCTGAGGTCGCTCAGTCGCGCGACGACTGCGCGGTGCGGCCCCTGACGATGCCGATGAAGGTGTCGACGAGCGGCGAGGCGTCCTCGCGCGGCCACGCGAATCCGACGGGTGAGGTCGCCGCGCCCGTGAGGGCCCGGTACTCGACGTCCTTGCGGTGGTGGAGCCGGGCGAGCGACATCGGGACGATCACGATGCCCACACCCGACGCGACGATCTCGATGGCGTCCGCCGTCGTCGCAGGTGCCGCGAAGGCCGGGGCGACGGTGCCGGGGACGTGCGGGTCCAGTACATCGTCCGCCGGGACGATGAGCACCTCGCCCGCGAGGTCTTCGGGCGCGAGCACCTCTCCCGCGGCGAGGTGCGAGTCGGCGGAGAAGGCGACCACGGTCGTCTCCTCGTAGAGGCGGATGAGATGCCAGCGGTCGGCGTCGACGGGCGGGCGGACCAGCGCCGCATCCACCTGCCCGCTCTGCAACGCCTCCTCCTGCGCGCTGACCTCGAGCGGTACGAGTTCGAGAGGGGTGCGCGGCATCCGTTCGTGCCAGATGTCGATCCACTTGCCGGGCGTGGCCCCCGGAATCGCGCCGAGGCGGAACGGGCCCTCGGGGATCTGCGGCGCCGGAGTCGGGGCCGGCTTCTTGGGGGACGTGCGGGGCGAGCCCTTCGGGGTCGGCCGGTGCGCGGCGGTGCTGCGGGTCGCTGCGGAGCGTGCGGGCTTCCTCCCGCCCTTCGGTGACCCTCGACCAGCCATGCCCCCAGGCTAGCCGCCGCCAGCTCGTGGCTCGCGAGGGGTGTGCGGGTGCCGAGGGGCGTGCGGGGCCCGAGGCATCTGCGCAGATGCGACGCAACTCGGGTATGAGGGAGGGTGGCCCCGCAACGACAGTTCGCCTGTCTCATCTCGCGCCGATGGGCGCGATCTGGGACAGGCGAACGATGCGGGTGACGGATGCGGTGCGCTCAGGCGGCGGAGCGAAGCCCCCGACGGTCGGTGGCCACACGCTCGCCCTGGGCGATGGTCTGGTCGTCGCCGATCAGCGAACCACCGGCGACACTCGCTCCGGGGCCGATCTGCGTGCGCACGCCGATCTGCGCGCCGGCGCCCACATGTGCGCGGGAACCGATGTGCGCGTGCGGCGCGATCTTGACCTTCGGGCCGATCACGACGTCGCTCTCGATCCACGCTCCGCGGCCGACGTAGACGTCAGCAGCGATCTGCGCGCCGGGCTCCACATAGGCGCCCGCTTCGACGACGGCCGTCGGGTGGACCTTCGCGCCGTTCGCGATGAGCCCGCGTCCATTCACGTGCTTGCGGTAGCGCAGCATCTCACCGCGCTCGTTCTCGATATCGATGTAGTTCTTGCCCACGATCGCCTCCTCCGGACCTCGAGGTGCCAGCACTGGTCGAAACGATCCGGTACGGGGTTTCATTCCCGACCCGGCACTCTCCCGGCCTTGAACCCTATTCGGAGCCGATGCGGGATCGGATGCGGGTTGCGCCGTACGCTTCGACGATCTAGCAGCGGCGCGGGGCCGCCTCATCCAAGTGGCACGATGGACGACGTGAACGAGCCGCATCCGGAGCCCGCCTCATCCGCCGCCGACGCGATGGAACCGGAGCTCGGAGCGCGCCCGAGCGCCCCTGAGACCGCCTCGACGCTGGTCTTCGACGTCAAGCAGACGGCGCACAGTGTGCCGGAGGACATCCTCGGCATTCTGACCGGCACGTTCGCGGCTTCGCTCGGTCTCTACCTGCTGCAGTCGGCGGGCTCGGTCACCGGCGGCACCGCGGGCGTCGCGCTGCTGTTCGACTACGCGACCTCCTGGCCGTTCTGGTTGATCTTCGCCGTCGTGAACCTTCCCTTCGCCGTGCTCGCGATTTGGAAGAAGGGGTGGGATTTCACCCTGCGTACGGCGGTCTCGATCGCGCTCGTGTCGGGATGGTCGGTCGTGCACCACGCACTCCTGCACATCGAGAGCCTGGACCCGATCTACGGCACACTCGGCGGCAACCTGCTGGCGGGCGTCGGTCTGCTGATCCTGTTCCGCCACAAGGCGAGCCTGGGCGGGATCAACATCGTCGCCCTGCTGATCCAGGAGCGCACCGGTTTCCGTGCGGGCTGGACCCAGCTGATCCTCGACCTCGTGATCATCCTGATCTCGCTGCTGGTGATCCCGGCACCCGCCGTGCTGCTGAGCGCGATCGGCGCCGTGCTGCTGAACCTCGTCCTTGCCATGAACCACAGGCCCGGCCGCTACATCGGCCACTGATCCCGGCGCCGTCAGCCCCGCGATCAGGCGGGCGCGGGCTGGCAGCGCGGGCACCAGAACACATTCCGCTCTGCCGTCGGCGAGGCACCCAGCGCCGTCTCGCGGATGAGGGTGCCGCAACGACGGCACGGTCTGCCGGCGCGCCCGTACACCCAGGTGCGTTGTCCGGCGCGGTCCTGGCCGGTGAACGTCCGCGCGGGACGGTCCCGGTTGGCGCGGATCATGCGCGCACCGGTCTCGATGAGCCCGACGGCATCGATCTCGGTCGCGGGTGTCTCGGGATGGATGCCGCGCACGAACAGCAGCTCGTTCGCATAGACATTGCCGAAACCCGCGACGTTTCGCTGATCGAGCACCGCGACGTGGGCGGCACGCGTGTCGGCGCCGAGTCTGCGAACGGCCTCGGCAGCATCCCAATCGGCACCGAGCAGATCGGGGCCGAGGTGACCGACGAGCTCGTCCTCCCGCGCGGTCGGGACCACCTCGATCATGGCCAGATCGAAACCGACCGCATCCGCCGTCGCGACCCCGACGATCGCCCGGGCCTTGAAAGCGGGTTTGCGCCATCGGGCGCCGGGGGCGTAGACGTGCCACTCGCCCTCCATCTTCAGATGCGAGTGCAGCGTCTGATCGCCGATGCGCGCCAGCAGATGCTTGCCGCGCGGCACGACCGCGTGCACGGTCTGGCCCCGCAGGTCGAGTGTCGCGAGCTGCGGAACACGCAGATCGAACCGCTCGACGACGCGCCCGGCCAGGGCGGCGTGCAGGCGGGCCGCCGCGCGGTAGACGGTGTCGCCCTCAGGCACGCGTCGACCGCTCCGCTCGCGCCGCGTCCCCGGCGGTGAGCCGACGCAGCGTCAGGCCCCGTGTGGACTCGACGAAACCGGCATCGCGCAGCAACCGGCCCAGCACCGTGCCGAAGACGAACGCACCGTCGACCTGTTCGATCGTGAGGGTCTCGAGCCTCCCGGCGCGCGCGGTCTGCGCGAGCGACGCCGCGGCGGCCGCCAGGGCATCCTCATCGTCGGTGAAGCTCAACGCCGTCTTGCCCCCACGCTCCAGATACAGCACGAGATCGCCGTCGACGAGCACGACCAGCGCTCCTGCCTTGCGCCCCGGACGGTGCTTCACGCCCTCGCGCGCGGGCCAGCCCAGCGCCGCCCCGTACGGGTTGGCGGGATCGGTCGCTGCGAGGGTGACGCCGGTGCGAGGCGGCGGGTCGCCCACCGCGGCGAACTCGCGGAGGCGATCGATCGTCGCCGACGCGGCGAACTGCGCCGCGCCCAGCTTCTCGATGAGATACCCGCGTCGACAGTGCCCCGCCTGCTCGAACTGGGCGAGCACGCGGTACGCCTGGGCGAATCCGCCGGGAAGGCCCTCGTTCTGCACGGAGCCGCGGGTCACGACGCCGTAGCGGTCCAGCAGCAGCGATGCCGCGGCGGTGTGGCGCAGTGTCGGATCGCTCTCCGGCGTCGGAAGCAGCGACCACCGCCCGCCGATGGATGCGGGCCGCGCCGGAGCCGTCGGACGGGGCATGCTCGTGCCACGGAACATCCGCGCGCGCGGCGCCCGCCGGGCCACCCGATGCGCCTGCGAGCCGCCCGACAGCAGCCCGCGCACGGGGGCGAAGGTGTCGTTGGTCACCCGGCCCGCCCACGCCAGTCGCCAGAGCGCGTCGACGACGGACTGCTCGTTCTCCGCCTGCGCGAGCTCTCGCACCTGCGCGGCGAAGTACGCGCCGCCGGCGGCGAGAACCTCGAGGATGCGGGCGTCGAGCGAATCGGCGGCGACCTCGTCCTCGGGGACGGCCAGAGTCAGGGAAGCGGCGTCGGCGGGATGCAGTGACACCCACCCGTCGCGGCCGGGGAGCGCGCCGTGTCCGGCCCAGACGACCTCTCCCGTGGCCGTCAGCTCGTCGAGCATCGAAGGCGTGTAGTCCCTGACCCGTGAAGGCAGGACGAGAGACTCCCAGGCGCTCGCGGGGATCGGGACACCGGCGAGCTGCTCGATGACGGCGAGGGCGCCGTCGATCCCCTCCAGGGGTCGGGTCACGTGCTGCCAGACCGGGAGGAAACGGGCGAAGGCGTCGGGGGAGACGGGCTCGACGCTGCCCCGGATGGCGGCGAGCGACCGCATCCGCAACCGCCGGAGCACCTCACTGTCGCACCATTCGGTGTCGTCGCTGCGGCGCGCGGCGGACTCGGGCAGGAAGAAGCCGCTCGTGACCCGCCCCGATGACTCCAGGCGCTGAAGCGTGTGCCGTGCGACAGCCACCCCGACACCGAACCGCTCGGCGACCTGGTCGGCGGTGAACGGGCCGTGTGTGCGGGCGTGCCTCGCGACGAGGTCGCCGAGCGGATCCGCCACCGGCTCGAGGAACGCCACGGGCAGTCCCACCGGAAGCGCGGCGCCGAGGGCGTCCCGCAGCCGCCCCGCATCCTCGATCGCGGCGATCCGCTCCGCCCCGGCGATACCGACCCGGATCGCGCGGCGGCCCTCGACCAGTTCCGTCGCGTATCGCGCCGCCTCCTCACCGTCGGTCAGGCGCAGCGCCAGCTCGTCGACGCCGAGAGGTCCGAGCAGACGCAGCAGATCGGCGACGCCCTCGAGCCCGTGGGCTCTGCGCTCGTCGTCGAGTCGCTGCGCCTCCCGTTCGAACTGCGCGATGACGTCGGGATCGAGCAGCTCGCGCATCTCGATCTTGCCGAGCAGCTCGCCCAGCAGCGCCGGGTCGACCGAGAGCGCGGCGGCGCGGCGCTCGGCCAACGGCGAATCGCCCTCGTACATGAACGCGCCGACGTAGCCGAACAGCAGATCGCGCGCGAACGGGGAGGGCTGCGAGGTCGTCGTCTCGACCAGACGGATGCGGCGATCCGCGATCTTGCGTGCGATTCCGGTCAGCGCCGGAAGGTCGTAGACGTCCTGCAGCACCTCGCGCAGGGTCTCGAGGATGATCGGGAAGGTGGGGTGACGGCGTGCGACTTCCAGCAGCTGCGCCGAACGCTGTCGCTGCTGCCAGAGGGGGCTGCGACGGTTGGGATTCGTCCGCGGCATCAGCAGGGCACGGGCGGCGCACTCGCGGAATCGTGACGCGAAGAGCGCGGAGCCCCCGACCTCGTCCGTGACGATCTGCTCGAGCTCGTCGGGGTCGAACACGAAGAGTTCGGCGCCCGGTGGTTCCGCCTCGGCATCCGGGACGCGGGCGATGATCCCGTCATCGCTGGCCACGGCGGACCCCTCGACGCCCAGGCGCTCCCGGATGCGGGCGTTCACCGCCAGCGCCCACGGTGCGTGGACCTGCATGCCGTACGGGGAATGGAGGATGACGCGCCAGTCGCCGACCTCGTCGCGCCCGCGCTCCACCGTGAGCGAGCGATCGGTGGGGACCGAACCGGTCGCCTCGCGCTGCTCTGCGAGGTAGGCGAGCAGGTTGTCCTGCGCGAAGGCGTCCAGCCCGGCCTCGGTCAGGCGTTCCCGGGCGCGGGCGGGCTCGGCGGCCGAGACCTCACGCGAGAAGGCGCCGAGTGCCTCGCCGAGCTCGGCCGGTCTGCCGAGCCCGTCGCCGTGCCAGAACGGGACTTTGCCGGGTTGGCCGAATGCGGGCACCACGTTGACGCGGTCGTGCGTGATCTCGACGATGCGCCAGCTGGTCGTGCCGAGCGTGAACACGTCGTTCACCCGCGACTCGTAGACCATCTCCTCGTCGAGCTCTCCGACGCGGGCGTTCTGGCTCTCACCCGCGACGAACACGCCGAACAGGCCGCGGTCGGGGATCGTGCCGCCGCTGGTCACCGCGATCCGCTGCGCGCCCGGACGGCCCGTGAGCGTGCCGTGATCGCGATCCCACACGAGCCGCGGCCGGAGCTCCGCGAACTCGTCGGACGGGTACCGACCCGCCAGAAGATCGAGCGTCGCCTCGTAGGCGGAGCGGGGCAGCGTGCGAAACGGTGCGCTGCGCCGCACGGTCTCGAACCAGTCCTCGACCTCGATCGCTCCCCGTGCGGCGGCCGCGACGGTCTGCTGGGCGAGGATGTCGAGCGGGTTCTGCGGTACGCGGATCGATTCGATCCGACCCGCCAGCATCCGTTCGGTGACGATCGCGGTGTGCAGCACGTCGCCGCGGTGCTTCGGGAACAGGGCCGCGCGGCTGACCTCGCCGACCTGGTGGCCGGCGCGACCGATGCGCTGCAGTCCCGATGCGGCCGACGGCGGCGCCTCGACCTGGATCACCAGATCGACCGCTCCCATGTCGATGCCGAGCTCCAAGCTGCTCGTGGCGACGACGCAGCGGAGCACGCCCGACTTCAGCTCGTCCTCGACGATGGCGCGCTGCTCTTTGGACACGGAGCCGTGATGCGCCTTGGCGAGCACCGGTTCGGCGCCCGCGGTGGACCCCGCCTGCGCCATCATCGCCGCCGGCACGGCGGGGTCGGGCAGGTCGAGCCCCAGCCGTTCGCTGTAGATCTCGTTCAAACGGCCGGTGAGGCGCTCGGCGAGCCGGCGGGAGTTCGAGAAGACGATCGTCGAGCGGTGCTGGAGGATGCGGTCGACGATCGCCTCTTCGACGTGCGGCCACAGCGAGCCCGTGACCTCGGTGCTCTCGCCCCCGCCCGACGCGAACCAGTCCTCGCCCTCGGCTTCGGCCTGCTGCCCGGGAGGAGGCGGGGGATGCAGCATGTCGTCGACCGGCACCACGACCGTCATGTCGAAGGCCTTTGTGGCGCGCGGGGCGACGATGTCGACGGGCGCCGCACCCCCGAGGAACCGTGCGACCTCGTCGATCGGGCGAACGGTCGCCGACAGGCCGATGCGCTGGGCCGGAGTCTCGAGCAGTGCGTCGAGGCGCTCGAGACTGACGGCCAGGTGCGCTCCGCGCTTGGTGGCAGCCACCGCGTGCACCTCGTCGATGATGACGGTGTGCACGCCGCGCAGGGTCTCGGACGCCTGGCTGGTGAGCATCAGATAGAGCGACTCGGGTGTGGTGATGAGGATGTCGGGCGGATCGCTCACGAGCTTGCGTCGGTCCGAGGACGTGGTGTCTCCGGAGCGCACACCGACGCGCACGTCGGGCGCGGCGAGGCCCAGGCGCCGGGCGGACTGCCCGATGCCCACGAGGGGCGAGCGGAGGTTGCGCTCCACGTCGACGCCGAGTGCCTTCAACGGGGAGATGTAGAGGATGCGGGTGCGCGGCTCATCCTTCGCGGGGGTCGGCGACGCCGTCCGCTCGCGGAACACGCTGTCGATCGCCCAGAGGAAGGCCGACAGTGTCTTTCCGGAGCCCGTGGGGGCGACCACGAGCGCGTGGCGTCGTTGCGAGATCGCGTGCCAGGCCCCTGCCTGTGCATCGGTCGGAGCAGCGAAGGCGCCCCGGAACCAGTCCTGCGTGGCAGGCGAGAACTGGTCGAGCACATCACTCACCCGATCATTGTGGCCGCAGCCGCCGACACCCGGGCAGGGATTGCGCTCAGAGCGCAGGCCTAGACGCCGACGACGCCGAGGTCAACGGGGGTGTGAGGTCGTAGTGCTGCGCCTACCGTGGCGGACATGGACACGAAACACGAGAACGATCGCCCGGCGCGCTCCTCGGCGTGGCGCATCGTGGCCTTCGCTGCCCTCATGGTGGTCCTGGCCGGCATCATCGGCGGCTTCACCGCCGCCATCACCCAGAGCCTGGTCGCCGCGATCATCGCCGGCGCCGTCGTCGTCGTGCTCGGCGCGCTGTGGGTGCCTCGCGTCCTGCGCGATACTCCGCCGCCGGAGCACCGTCCCGGCGAGCGTCCGGGTTATGAACAGTTCGGGCCGCTCGGCCAGCCGAACACGGTGGGTCTGGGTAACGTGGGGGGCTCTTCATCGACGGGAGCGAACGGATGACGAACGACACATCGCCGTACGACGAGCAGCAGCCCCTCCGGCGCCCATCGATCGGCGCCATCCTGGGGGTCGTGCTCGGGATGTTGGCACTCGCCGCCGTGCTCGCCGTGGTCCTGGGCATCGTCACGCAGAGCCTCGCGGTGATCCTGGCCGTGGTGGTGGTGATCGGCGCGATCACTGCGGTGTGGGTGTGGCGCATGATGCGCGGCGTCGGCTCGTCGGTGCGTCCGATCCAGGACCATCGTGCAACCGCGGACCACGGGCCCTATGGACAGCCGGGTGCGCCCGGCATCGGAGGAGCGGGGCGCGACGGCGGGCGCTGATCAGAAGTCGCCCTCGCCGGATGACTGCGTCTGCCGTACCCGCACACGTCGGGGATGGGCCGAGGTCCCTTCGATCCGCCACGTGATCGGCGTGGACTTCGCCGGGTCGGCCGCTGCCGTGACCGTGGGGACGTCGGGCGCGGTCAGCGCCTCACGGACGATCCGGCGGGGGTCGTATCGGCGGGGATCCAGCTCGCGCCAGTCCTCTTGACGCAATCCCGTTTCCGCGATCACCCGATCGCGGCCCGCCTCGATCGCGCCGCGCGTCCTGCGGAGGAACTGAGCCAGAGTTCGAGCAGCCTCGGGCAGGCGATGCGGGCCGAAGACGAGCGTCGCGAGCAGGATGACGAGGAACAGCTTCTCAACCGTGAGTCCGAACACGGGCTTCTCCTCTCGAGGTCGGGGTCTGCATCTTCCGCCGCGCGTCGAGGCGGTCATGTACGGCTGCGACCGCCCATGCGCCGGCGAAGAGCACGACGAGGGGGATGGCCACCACGAACATCGACAGGATGTCCGCGGCAGGGGTGGCGATCGCGCTGAAGAGAACGATGGCCACGACCACCCACCTCCAGCTCCGTGCGATGGTGCGTGCGGGGAGGATGCCGAGTGCGTTGAGCAGAACCAGCAGAACCGGCGCGACGAAGGCGATCCCGCAGACCACCACGATCTTGAGGACGAAGTCGACGTACGTCGACGCGTCGAGGACGGTGGAGTCCTCCGCAGCGGCGAAGGAGCTCAACAGCTCCACCATGTGCGGGAACAGTGCGAGACCGAAGGCCGCGCCGACGAGGAAGAGCGGTAGCGCGGCGGCGAAGAAGCCGAACAGGTAGCGCTTCTCCCGACGGGTGAGGCCGGGGGTCACGAATCCGAAGATCTCGGCGATCCACACCGGGCTCGACAGGGCGAGACCGGCGATGAGGGCGACGCGCAGCCGCAGATCGAAAGCCCCGGTGATGCTCGTGTAGTTCAGGCTCGCGTCCCGTGTCGCCGCGATCTGCTCGATCGGCACGCGCACGATATCCAGCAGGTTGCCGGAGAGGGCGAACCCGACGATCACGCCGAGCACGATGGCCACCGTCGCCCGCGTCGCCCGCTGTCGCAGCTCGCGCACGTGCGTGCGAAGCGGCATGCCGGCCGGCGGTGCGACGGTCGCGCTCATGAGCTCGAACCGGTGCGGAGACGGTCGTCGGTCTGGTGCTGCGCGGGGGCGAGGTCGACGCGCTCGGGCGCAGCCGGCGCCGCGACGGGGGGCTCCGTCGATTCGGACCGGAGGATGCGGACGGACTGGCCCACACTGCGCGCGAGCGCCGGCAGCTTGGCGGCGCCGAAGATGAGCAGGACGATGGCCAGCACGATGAGCGCGTGCCATCCGGTGAGGTTCTGGAACATGACGGATCCTTTCGGTCAGCGGCCGCCGCCGGGCGCGGCGCCGGCGGAGGGAGTGGTGGTGGTGTCGACGCGGACGGTGAGGGTCGCCGTGTGGCCGATGGTGGTGTCTCCGGTGACCGTGGCGAGCTGCAGCACGCCCCCGTCCTCGCCGAAGACGTTGTCGCTGGACAGTGAGACCTGGGAGAGGTTGCGGGCTGAGCCGTCGTAGGCGCTCAGTGCGTAGACATCGGCGAGCGGGGCCGCGGGATAGGCCAGCTGCGAGGTGGCGATTGCGTTCGACGCATCGGTGATGTCGTCGATGCTCGGGTACACCTCGAAGTGGATGTGGGGCCAGCGGCCGGTGTAGCAGCCGGGGACGATCGAGGTGAAGGTCACCTGTCCGTTCGCATCGGCCACTTGCACACCGCGCAGCCACGTCTCGTCCTCGACTCCTTCGGAGTACATCGAGTAGCGGCCATGGGCGTCGCAGTGCCAGGCGTACACGGCGACTCCGGCGAAGGGGGCGTCGCCGTTCGCCATGTCGGTGATGGTGAAGGTGAAGGTCAACGGCACTCCGTCGACGGCCGTCGAGGAGCCGATGCTGGTGCGCAGGTCGCTGCGCACGATGCCGCTCTGCTCGAGCACGTCGGGTCCGTTGGAGCCGTCGCCCGGGTACGGTCCTGCCGTCTCGTCCGGGATCTCTCCGGCCGGTAGCGCGGTCGTCGTCGTTGCGCTGGTGGACGATGCGGACGGCGTCGCGCTGGGCGTCGACGTCGAGCCCGTGGTGCTGGCGGAGCTGACGGGCGCGCAGGCGGCGAGCGCCGCCGTGCCCAATCCCACCCCCACCAGCCCGAGGACTCCGCGCCGGGTGATGAGCGTGCGGACGTCGAAGGGTGCGCCCTGGTCGACGACCTCCTCGTCGGGCCGGTCCAGCAGCCTGCCTTCGTAGGCGGGGCCCTGGGGGGTCTGCTCGGCATCGGGGATGCGCTTCATGATCGTCTCCTGACATGTCGGCGAGCGGTGTTGAACCGATCATGAGAGATCCGATGAGGCGCGTTCTTTGGGATTTCTTTGTGCGTCCTATGACGCCCCGTCGCCCTGTTGCACCTCCCGCATCCCCTTCTCGTCGATCTCGAGGACCGTGTCGATGCCCAGGCGGGAGAGGAACTCGTCGTCGTGGCTGACCACGACCAGCGCTCCGCCGTAGGCGGAGAGCGCATCGACGAGCTGGTCGACCGTCTCCAGATCGAGGTTGTTGGTCGGCTCGTCGAGCAGGAGCAGTTGCGGCGGCGGATCGGCGAGCAGCAGACGCGCGAGGCAGACCCGGAACCGCTCGCCGCCGGAGAGGGTGGCGACGGTGCGGTCGACGGCCGCGCCTCGCAGCAGGAACCGCGCCAGACGGTTGCGCAACTCCGCCGTCGGCATCGTCGGTGCGGCGGCGGCGACGACCGAGAGGACGGTCGCATCGTCGGCCAGCCCGTCCAGCCGCTGCGGCAGGTATCCCACCCGTTTGGTGAGCAGAACCGTACGAGCAGAACTCAGCCAGACCGGACCGACCTGCCGGTCGCCGCCTCCGTCTGGGCCCGTTCCGGTTGAGTCGTGCACCGTCCCTGCCGCGAGCCGCTCGAGGAGGGTCGACTTTCCGGTGCCGTTGGCTCCGATGATCGCGATCCGTTCGGGGCCCTGCACGATCCAGGTGCGGGAACGGTCGCCGATCTCGGCGAGGCGCCTGCCGGCCGCGACCTGCGGATCGGGGAGATCGAGGTGCACGCTCTCGTCGTCGCGGACGCGCCGTTCCGCGCCGTCCAACGCGGCCCGCGCCGCAGCCTCGCGTTCGGCCACCATGCCGCGGAGCTTGCCCGCCGACACCTGCGCGGAGCGCTTGCGCGCACCGGAGATGATTCCCGGCACCCGCTTCTCGACCTGGGCCTTGTTGCCGGTGCGCAGGCGGTGGGCGAGCGTCGTCTCCGCCTCGATCCGCTGGCGCTTCTCGCGCCGCACGGCGGATGCGGCCGTGCGCTCGGCGGCGCGTGCCGCATCCTGCTCGTTCTCCAGATGCTCGCGCCACGCGCGGTAGCCCCCGCCGAAACGCGTGAGGCGGTTCGCATACAGCTCAGCCGTCTCGGCCATCCCGTCCAGAAGCGCCACATCGTGGCTCACGACGATCAGGGCGCCCGGCCAGTCCGCGAGCAGACCGCGCAGCCGGGCGCGTGCCGCACGGTCGAGATTGTTGGTCGGTTCGTCGAGAAGGGTCACCGCCGCCCGGCGGGCCCGCAGTCCCGCCGTCGCGACGAGCACGGCTTCGCCGCCGGAGAGCTGGCCGACGCGCCGGTCGAGCGCATCGCCGGGAAGCCCGGCGGCATCGAGCGCGGCGACGGCGCGGGCTTCCGCGTCCCAGTCGTCACCGATCGTGTCGAAGTGGCGCGCGTCGACGTCGCCCGCCTCGATCGCGCGCAGAGCGGCCAGCACCTCGCCCAGACCCAGCAGGTCGGCGACGGGGCGGTCGGCATCCAGGGCGAGCCGCTGCGGCAGCACGGCCACGTCGCCGTCGACGCCGAGGTGACCGGATGTCGGATGCAGCTCGCCCGCGATCAGGCGCAGCAGGGTGGTCTTGCCGGAGCCGTTGCGTCCGACGAGACCCGTGGTGCCGGTGCCGAACGTGCCGGAGACCTCCGTCAGAGCGGCCGTGCCGTCCGGCCACGAGAAGGAGAGGCGGTCGAGGACGACCGCGGCGGAGAGAGCGGGCATGGTGCCTCCCAGGATGTCGGTGGAAGCACTGACACCCGGGTGCCCGCGGGCACGGTGATCGACGGGGTCAGCGCGTGGGCTGGAAGCCGTCGAGGAAGTACACCGGTTCGACCTTTCGGAAGGGGCAGGACTCGAAGACCCTACCGAGCGCGGCGGGCGATGTCCAGACCAAGCAAAGGGTCAGTCGAGCTGACGCACGAGGAACGCACGGATATCGACGAGCTCCTCCGCGCTGACGGAGTGGCCGAGGCCGGGGTACAGGCGCCCGGTGAGGTCGACGTGATCGGGCAGCCACTGCGCGGTGTGGGTGATGAGGGGAGCGGGGATCGCCTCGTCGGCGGAACCGCGCCCCCAGAACACCGGCGGGCGCCGCGCGGCGAGCGCAGCATCCGTGTCGAGCTCGCCTGGGGTGACGTAGCCGCTGAGATTCACCGCGAATGCGAAGCGGTCGGGCTGCCGGCGCAGGGCCTGCAGCGAGACGGCGCCGCCCTGCGAGAACCCCAGGAGTCCGACGGTCTCGGCCGTGCTCGTGCGATCCAGCCAGGTGATGAGCGCGTCCGCACCGGCGGTGATCGCTCCCGCGTCACGGCCGTTGAGGCCCTCGATCGGGTACCACGAGTACCCCGGCGACGGCCACGGTGGAGCGAGCGGCGCGCGCACGGCTGCCATGCGGTACTCGGCCGGCAGATGCGACGCCAGGGAGAAGAGGTCGCGTTCGTCGCTCGCGTAGCCGTGCAGCAGAACCAGCAGCGGGCGATCGGCGGTGTTGTCGTCGTCGGAGAACAGCACGGCGTCGTCGTCGAGTATCGGGGTGGCATCCATCGCTCCATCCTCTTACCCACCGCCCCCATCCGCCATGTGAGGCCGGCGTGTGGGGTATACAGGAGGCATGCCGGTCCGCACGCCCGATCCTGATCCCCACGAGCCCGGCGACGACTCGTCGCGCGACCCCCTGGGTCTCGGGGGGCTGCCGGGAAGTGCCGGCAATCCGGCGTGGCTGAGCGACGTCGAGCTCGCCGAAGCGCGACGCCGACTGCCGATGCTCTACGTCGAGGCGATCCCGGTGCGCACCGACGGCATGGGCGTGGTGACGCAGGTGGGCATCCTCCTGCGGGCGACGCCGCTGGGCGAGATGACCCGCACGATCGTGTCGGGACGAGTGCGTTACGGCGAGACCGTGCGCGACGCGCTCTTCCGACACCTCGAGAACGATCTGGGCCCGATGGCCTTTCCGATGCTGCCGCCCAGCCCGACGCCGTTCACGGTCGCGGAGTACTTCCCCCTCCCCGGTGTGAGCGCGTTCCACGACGATCGTCAGCACGCGGTCTCGCTCGCCTTCGTGGTACCGGTCACGGGCACGTGCGAGCCGCGCCAGGACGCCCTCGAGGTGACCTGGATGGAGCCGGCGGAGGCCGCATCCGACGCCCTCTCGGCCGAGATGGAGGGCGGCCGGGGAACCCTCATCCGCCTGGGCCTGGCCAGCGTCGGCGCTCTGCGCTGACATGCCGCTCGCCGCATCCTCGTTCCCTGCGAGTCCCTCGCTCGTCGACTTCGCCGTTGCGCTGCCGGTCGTCCTGCTCGTCGCCTACGGCATCGCGACGCTGCTGCGTCGGCTGTTCGGCGAACGGCTGTCGCTCGGCACGGCGACGATGACCCTCATCGGCGTGCTCGGGGTGAGCGCCGGTGCCCTGATCTCCGGGTTGTTCATCCCGGGGCAGCGCCTGTGGATGCCGAGCACCCTGCTGCTGGCGACGGGCGCGAGTCTCGGGCTGTCCTTCCTGGTCGCGGGGGCGGTGGCGGCGGTGCGCGGGACGAGCACGATGCCGGATGCGGCGGCGGTGCTCGCCGCGGGCGAGTCGGAGCGCCGGGAGTTCAAGGAGACCGCCCGCTGGAACGTGCGCGAGTCGCGCAAGGATCCGCGCATGGAGCTCGCCGTCGCGAAGACCGTGGCGGCGTTCCTCAACTCGCGCGGCGGTGTCCTCGTGATCGGCGCGAACGATGCGGGCGAGGCGGTGGGCCTCGAGCGCGACCTGCAGACGTTGCGCACGCCCGACCACGACCGCTTCGAGCTGTGGCTGCGCGACATGCTCTCCACCTCCCTCGGCCGCAATGCCGCGGCGCTTCCCCGCATCCGTTTCGGGACAGCGGGCGACGGTGTCGTCGTGTGTCTCGTGCAGTGCCGGCCGTCGGGCAAGCCCGTGTTCGTCACGCAGCCCAAGGATGGCGGCTCGACCCGTGAACTGTGGGTGCGGGTCGGCAACTCGTCGCGCGCGCTCGGGGTGGACGAGGCCGTCGACTACGTGGCCCGCCACTGGCGCCCGTCGGTGGCGTCGTTCGTGCTGGGGCGCCCCTCCGGCGCCTGAGCACGCGTCAGCGGGTGGTCTCGCGGGCGATCGCGGCGACGAACGCGTCGATGTCGTCCTCGGTCGTGTCGAACGAGCACATCCAGCGCACCTCGCGGCGTGCCTCGTCCCAGTCGTAGAAGCGGAAGCTCTCGCGGAGGCGATCGGCCACGCCCTCGGGCAGGGTCGCGAACAGGCCGTTGGCCTGGGTGGGGTGCGTGAACGAGACGCCGCGGATCGAGCCGTCGGCGAGCCCCGCATCCACTCCGTGGCGCAGGCGCTGGGCCATCGCATTCGCGTGCGAGGCGTTGCGCAGCCAGAGATCGCCCTCGTAGAGCGCCACGAGCTGCGCCGAGACGAAACGCATCTTCGAGGCCAGCTGCATGTTGAGTTTGCGCAGATAGGTGAGGCCGGTGGATGCGGCGGGGTCGAGCACGACGATCGCCTCCGCGCCCAGCGCGCCGTTCTTCGTGCCGCCCAGGCTCACGACGTCGACGCCCGCGTCGGTCGTGAAGGCGGCCAGCGGCACGCCGAGGGCGGCCGCCGCGTTGGAGATGCGGGCCCCGTCGAGGTGCAGCCGCATCCCGCGCTCGTGCGCGTGATCGGCGAGGGCACGGATCTCATCCGGGGTGTAGAGCGTGCCGAGCTCGCTGGTCTGCGTGATCGAGACCACGAGCGGCTGCGCGCGATGCTCGTCGCCCCAGCCCCAGGCCTCGCGGTCGACGAGCTCGGGGGTGAGCTTGCCGTCGGGCGAGGGGACGGTCAGAAGCTTCATGCCTCCCACGCGCTCCGGCGCACCGCCCTCGTCGACGTTGATGTGCGCGGTGGATGCGGCGATGACAGCACCCCAGCGAGGCAGCATCGACTGCAGGCCGGTGACGTTCGCGCCGGTGCCGTTGAAGACGGGGAACGCCTCCGCGCGCCCGCCGAAGTGCGCGCCGACGACCTCCCGCAGACGGGCCGTGTAGACGTCCTCGCCGTAGGCGATCTGGTGCCCCTCGTTGGCGGCGGCGATCGCGGCCAGCACCTCGGGGTGCACGCCGGAGTAGTTGTCGGAGGCGAAGCCGCGCACGGCGGTGTCATGCAGAGTCGTCACAATCGTCCAATCTACGTCGGCCGCCCCCGCATCCGTACGCCGGGTCGGGCGGCCCTTGTGCAGGAGATCACCGTTGTGCAGGACGATTCCCGCGGAATCGTCCTGCACAACGGATTTCTCCTGATGAGCGGATGCGGCGGCGAGCCGCTACGGCAGGTCAGTCGGCGGCGCGGATGCCGGCGGTGGAGGCGATGACGTCCCGCATCTTCTTCTCCAGCGCCTCGTAGAACATCGACAGCGGGAACTCGTCGGTCAGCACCTGATCGGTGAAGCCGGCGGGCGGGCCGGACAGCACCTCGTCCGGGAGGCCCCGCGCCCACACCGAGGCCGGATGCGGGGTGACGACCGAGCTCACGAGCTCGTACGCCGCCAGCCAGTGCGCCGTCTTCGGGCGGTCGATCGAACGCCAGTACAGCTCGTCGATCGCATCCGCCAGTGCCACGACCGCATCCGGAACCTGATCCCAGTCGATGCGCAGCCGGGTGTCCGTCCAGTGCAGCACGCCGCGGCGGTGCAGCCACGCGAACAGCAGCTGGCCGCCGAGCCCGTCGTAGTTGCGCACCCTGGTGCCCGTGATCGCGAAGCGGAAGATGCGATCGAAGAGCACCGCGTACAGCACGAGTCCGGCGTGCTCCTGCATCCGCTCGTCGACCTCGCTCAGCTGCTCACCGGCGGCGACCCGCTCGTCGAGGCGTCGGCGGATCAGCACGCACTCGCGGAACGCGGTCAGATCGCACCGCAGCTCCTCCAGCGAGTACAGGAAGTACGGCATGCGCTGCTTGATCATGAACGGGTCGAACGGCAGGTCGCCGCGCATGTGGGTGCGGTCGTGGATGAGATCCCACATCACGAAGGTCTGCTCGGTGAGCGCCTGGTCCGTCAGCATCCGTGCCGCGTCCTCGGGCAGCTCGAGCTTCGTGATCTCGGATGCGGCCGCGACCACTCTGCGGTAGCGCGCCGCTTCGCGGTCCTGGAAGATCGCCCCCCACGTGAAGGCGGGCACCTCCCGCATCGACACGGTCTCGGGGAACAGCACGGCCGAGTTCGTGTCGTAGCCCGGCGTGAAGTCCACCAGCCGGAGCGAGACGAACAGGGCGTTCGTGTACTCCGTCTCGAGCTGGGCGATGAACTCGGGCCAGATGACTTCGACGAGCACCGCCTCGATGTAGCGGTTCGGTGAGCCGTTCTGCGTGTACATCGGGAACACGACGAGGTGGCGCATCCCGTCCACGCGATGCTGCTGCGGCTGGAAGGCGACGAGCGCGTCGAAGAAGTCCGGCACGCCGAAGTCCTCCGCCGACCAGCGCAGGAAGTCGCCGACGAGGGCCTGGAGGTAGTCGGCGTCGTGCGGGAAGCGCGGAGCGAGCTCCTGCACGGCCGCGACGATCCGCTCGACTTCCACGCGCGCGGCCGTCCGGTCTTCCGCCTCGGGTACCGATCCGTCCTTGGCCTGCATGCCCTGCAGCGCGACGGCGGCGTCCTTCAGGTCGAGCCAGGCAGGATCGTCCTCCACGCCGACCGCGAGGCCCGCGGCGTCCTCGACGACCTCGGGCTCGCCGATGATCGCCTTGAGCTCACGGGAGGGGTGGGCGGCGTCGATGGACATGGGAACCTCCGATCGTCGAAGTCGGCCGCGGATGCGGCGTGGTGATGGTGCGAACAGGCTACGCGGGCCGCGGGCGATGCGCGCTCAGGCGTTCTGCGGGAACCCCAGGTTGAGACCGCCGTGCGAGGGGTCCAGCCAGCGGCTCGTGATCGCCTTCTCCTGGGTGAAGAACGAGACGCCGTAGGTGCCGTAGGCCTTCGCATCGCCGAACAGGGACGCTTTCCACCCGCCGAACGAGTGGTAGGCGACCGGCACGGGGATGGGCACGTTGACGCCGATCATCCCCACCTGCACCTCGCGCTGGAAGCGGCGGGCGGCGCCGCCGTCGTTCGTGAAGATCGCGGTGCCGTTGCCGTAGGGCGAGGCGTTGATGATGTCGACCGCCTCCTCATAGCCGCTCACGCGCACGATCGAGAGGACGGGGCCGAAGATCTCGTCGCGGTAGACGGCGGACTCCCGCGGCACGCGGTCGATGAGCGAGGGGCCCAGCCAGAACCCGTCCGCGTCGCCGTCGACCTCGATGCCCCGCCCGTCGACCACGACCGTGGCGCCGTCGGACGCGGCCTGATCCAGGTAGCCGGCGACCTTGTCGCGGTGCTCGCGGGTGATGAGCGGCCCCATGTCGCAGCCGCGGGTGCCGTCTCCGGTGCGCAGCGTCGACATCCGCTCGGTGATCTTGGCGACGAGCGCGTCGGCGACCGCATCCACCGCCAGGATCACGGAGACCGCCATGCAGCGCTCGCCGGCCGAGCCGAAGCCCGCGTTGACCGCGGCATCCGCGGCGAGGTCGAGGTCGGCGTCGGGCAGCACGAGCATGTGGTTCTTCGCGCCGCCGAGCGCCTGGACGCGCTTGCCCGCGGCGGCCGCGGTCGCGTAGATGTACTGCGCGATGGGCGTGGAGCCGACGAACGAGATCGAGCGGATGTCGGGGTGAACGAGGAGGGCGTCGACCGCCTCCTTGTCGCCGTTGACGACCGTCAGCACTCCCTCGGGCAGCCCCGCCTCGGCGAACAGACGCGCGAGCCAGATGGACGCGGAAGGGTCCTTCTCGCTGGGTTTGAGGACCACCGCGTTGCCGGCCGCGAGCGCGATCGGCAGGAACCAGAGCGGCACCATGGCGGGGAAGTTGAAGGGGCTGATGACGCCCACCACGCCCACCGGCTGACGCAGCGTGTACACGTCGACGTCGGTGGAGACGTTCTCGGAGTACGTGCCCTTGAGCAACTGGCCGACGCCGCAGGCGAAGTCGACGACCTCGAGGCCGCGCGCGATCTCGCCGAGTGCGTCGGAGAGCACCTTGCCGTGCTCGGCGGTGAGGATCTCGGCCAGCTCCTGCTTACGGGCGTTCAGCAACTCTCGGAACGCGAACAGCACGGACGTGCGCTTGGCGATCGAGGCGTCGCGCCAGCTCGGCCAGGCGGCCACGGTGGCGGCCACGGCCGCATCCACATCCGCGGTGCTCGCCAGACGCACCTGCTTCGTGACCGTGCCCCGTGCGGGGTTGTAGACCGGGGCCGTGCGCTCGGAGGCTCCGTCCCAGTCGCTTCCCGATACCCAGTGTCCGAGGGTGTGAGTCATGTCGTTTCTCCTGTCACGTCGTCGTGGGTGGGGATCAGAGGGCCGCGAGAGCAGCGTCGTAGA
This sequence comes from Microbacterium binotii, assembly GCF_021398715.1. Lineage (NCBI taxonomy): Bacteria > Bacillati > Actinomycetota > Actinomycetes > Micrococcales > Microbacteriaceae > Microbacterium > Microbacterium binotii. The sequence continues at coordinate 461,077 of NZ_CP090347.1, forward strand.
TGCCGATGGCCTCCATCACATCCTCGTCGGTCACGACGCACGGCGGAACGACGTGGATGCGGTTGTCCTGCACGAACGGGAGCAGCCCGCGCCCGATGAGGTCCTTCTTGAGCGCGCCCATCGCGGAGGCGGCGAGGGGCTCCCGAGTCGCGCGGTCGGCGACCAGCTCGAGCGCCCAGAACACGCCCTCGCCGCGCACTTCGCCGATCACGTCGTGCTTCTCGGAGAGCGCGTGCAGCGCGGGGCCCAGAACATCGCGCCCGATGCGCGCCGCGTTCTCGACGATACCCTCCGCATCCATCGCGTCGAGGGTCGCGACGATGGATGCCGCCGCCAGCGGATGGCCGGAGTAGGTGAGGCCGCCCGGGAAGACGCGTTCGTCGAAGGCGGCCGCGATCGGGTCCGAGATGATGACGCCACCCACCGGGACGTACCCCGAGTTCACGCCCTTGGCGAAGGTGATGAGATCGGGCACGACGTCGTGGCCCTCGAAGGCGAACCAGCGGCCGGTGCGGCCGAACCCCGCCATCACCTCGTCGAGGATCAGCATGATGCCGTAGCGGTCGCAGATCTCGCGTACTCCGGCGAGATAGCCCGGCGGCGGCACGAGCACGCCCGCGGTGCCCGGCACCGACTCCAGCAGGATGGCGGCGATCGTGGCCTCCCCCTCGGCCTGTACGACGCGCTCCAGGTGGTGGAGGGCGCGGGCGCATTCCTCCTCGGGGGTGGTCGCCCAGAACTCCGAACGGTAGAGGTAGGGGCCGAAGACGTGCACGTGTCCTCGTGCGTACTCGTTCGGGATACGGCGCCAGTCGCCGGTGGCCACGATGGCGGCCCCGGTGTTGCCGTGGTAGGAGCGGTAGCGCGAGAGCACCTTGTCGCGGCCGGTCACGAGACGCGCCATACGGATCGCGTTCTCGTTCGCGTCGGCACCGCCGTTCGTGAAGAACACCTTGTGGAACCCCTCGGGGGCCCGCGCGATGATGCGTTCGGCCGCCTCGCCCCGCGTGAGGTTCGCCGTGGACGGCGCGATCGTCGTGAGCAGTTCCGCCTGCCGCGCGATCGCCTCGACGACGGCCGGATGCTGGTGGCCGATGTTGACGTTCACGAGCTGGCTCGAGAAGTCGAGGTAGCGGGTGCCGGCATGATCCCAGACGCGGGTGCCCTGTCCGCCCGCGATGACGAGCGGATCGAGCCCCGCCTGCGCCGACCAGGAATGGAACACGTGGGCGCGGTCGAGTTCCCAGGCGCGGCGGTCGAGATCGGTGGTCATGCTCTTCTCCTTCGATGAGCGGTGGGGGCGACGCGCGCGTCGCCCCCACCGCGGATCCTACTTACCGCCTTCGGTGAGCGTCACGTCGATGGGCGTGTACGTCCCGTCGACCGCGACCCCCTCGGCTTCGAGTTCCTGCAACGCCTTCTCGATGTACTCGTTGCTGTACGCCGTGTCGGCGGGCTCCTCGGTGATGAGGTTCAGGCCGTCCTGGTTGACCGCCTTGAGGGCGCCGGCGACCGTCTTCTTCCACGCATCCTCGTTCACGACGCCGAAGGCGTCATCGGTCCAGATGAGCTTGTTCACCTCGTTCATCTGCCACAGCTGGTGCACCGGTCCGACCGGGAATGCCGCCTCCGCGTTGATCGCCGCGTCGTACGTGATCGACGCCGCCTCTTCGGGGTTGTCGCGCGCGAAGATCCATCCCTTCGTGACCGCCTTCAGGAACCGCACGGCGGCGTCCGCGTAGGCGGGGTCGTCGGCGAGGCGCGCGGTGTCGGCCCAGAGGGCGTCCTGGAGCATGGCGCCCTCGGTGTCCTCGTAGGAGATGACGTCGAAGTCCTCCGGCTGGTAGAGCTTGCCGGTCGCGGGGTTCACGACTTCGAGCACCTGCGCCCACTCGTTGTAGGTCATCGCCTGCGCCGCATCCACGTCGCCGTCGAGCAGCGCGTTCATGCTGAAGTCCTGCGTCGTGATCGAGACGGAGGTGGAATCGAGGTCGTCCGCGGCCATGGCGGCGAAGATCTCCCACTCGTTGCCGAAGCCCCATGAGCCGATGCGCTTGCCTTCGAAGTCGGCCACGGAATCGATGCCGCTGTCGGCCCAGGAGACCTGCAGGGTGCCGGACTTCTGGAACACCTGCGCGATGTCCGTGAGCTCGGCGCCGGTCGCTTCGAGGGTGCCGAGCACCTTGGGCACCCAGGCGACGGCGAAGTCGACGTCGCCGGCGACCAGGGCGTCCTGCGGGACGATGTCGCCGCCGGACGGCACGATCTCGACGTCGTCGAAGCCCTCTTCCTCGAAGTAGCCCTGGTCGAGAGCGACGTAGTACCCCGCGAACTGGGCCTGGGGCAGCCACTGCAGCTGCAGCTTGATCGAGGTGAGCGGCTCGACCTCGGTGTCATCGGAGGCGGCCGGCGTGTCGGATCCGCCGCCTGCGCAGGCAGCCAGCGCCATCGAGGCGATGCCGACGGCGGATACGGCGACGAGGGTGCGTCGAATGCTGTGTCTCATGCTGTTCCTTTCGGGTTCGGTGGTGCCGGGTGGTGCGATGGAACGCCTCCGGTCAGACCGGGGCCCGCCTCGTCGACAGTCGCTCCAGGAGACTCGTCACGAGGAAGAAGAGAAGACCGATGAGGATGCCGCCGAGCACGAACGCCCACGCGAGCGCTGCGCGGCCCGACTTCGCATAGCTCGCGATGGCGGTTCCGATGCCGTCGGCAGGGCCGCCGAAGTACTCCGCCACCAGGGCGGAGATCACCGCGAGCGACGCGGCGATGCGGATCCCGGACATCAGATACGGCAGCGCGGTCGGCAGCGTCAGGAACCGGAAGGTCTGGGACCGGGATGCCGCCGCTGCGCGCAGCAGGTCCCGTTGCACCGGCCGCGTCTGGCGAAGCCCGCGCAGCACGTTGACGAACACGGGGACGAAGGCCGCGATGGTCGCCACGGCCTGACGCCCGAACTGGCTCGAGGCCCCGAACATCGTGTTCAGGATGGGGGTGAGCGCGACGATCGGGATGACGGCGAGCGCCGCGACGAGAGGCGCGAGCATCCCGTCGATCGGTTTGGCGGATGCGGCCAGTGCGGCCAGGAGGATCGCCAGCACGGTTCCGGCGACGAGGCCCACGAGAGCGTTGGTCCCGGTGATCGCCATGTCGGGCGCGATGATCGACCAGCGGGTGAAGAATTCCTCGAGGATGGCGATCGGGCTCGGGAGCATCCGCGGTGCCGCATCGGCGACATCGACGACGAGCACCCACGCCACCAGCCCGATCAGGGCGACGCCTGCGGGGGCTGCGACCCGGAGCCATGAGGGCAGCCGGCGATCGACTCTCGCCGTGCTCATCTTTCGTTCGCCCTGGTCGCCGGCGTTCCATGCAGGGCCTCGCGCACCTCGGTGACCTTCGCGAAGTACTCGGTCGACTCGCGCAGCGCCTCGTCGCGGACACGGTCGAAACGTGTCGGGATGACGGTCGTGATGCGCCCGGGGCGGGGACTCATCACGACGACCCGATCGGAGAGGAACACCGCCTCCGGGATCGAGTGCGTCACGAAGACGACGGCCGCGCCGGTCTCGGCCGCGATGCGGGTCAGCTCCGCCTGCAACCGCTCACGCGTCATCTCGTCGAGCGCTCCGAACGGCTCGTCCATGAGCAGCAGCTTGGGTCGTGCGGCGAGGGAGCGGGCGATCGCGACGCGCTGCTGCATCCCGCCCGAGAGCTGGTCGGGGTAGCGCTGCATGAAGTCGGTCAAGCCGACCAGTTCGGCGAGCTCGGCAACCCGCGCCGCGCGCTCCGCCTTCGTCACCCGCTGGATCTCCAGGGGAAGGGCGATGTTCTCGGCGATCGTGCGCCACGGGAGCAGCCCCGCCTGCTGGAACGCCATGCCGTAGTCCTGGTCGAGCCGCGCGGTGACGGCCGGCTTGCCGAAGATCTCGAGGGTGCCCGCGGTGGCGGCGTCGAGGTCGGCGATCAGGCGCAGCAGCGTCGACTTGCCGCATCCGGAAGGGCCGATCAGCGAGACGAACTCGCCCGGCGCGACGTCGAGATCGACATCGGTGAGCGCGATGACATCGCCGGTCCGGGTCGGGAAGATCTTGCCCACGCCTGCGGCGCGGACGGCGGGTGCGGTCGTCATGCGGTCTCCTCGCCTCTGCGGTAGTTCTTGAGCCCGGCGCCCACGAGGGCCACGGATGCTGCGGCGACGAGCCCGAGCGCGATCGTGCCGAAGGTGGGGCCCCAGGGCGCGGCCGGATCGGACGATGCCTGACCGGCGAGCTGGATGAGCATGCGTCCGATTCCTCCGCGCATGCCGATGGACACCTCCGCGACCACCGCCCCGACGACCGCAGCCGCGGCCGCAAGTCTCATTGCCGGCAGCAGATAGGGCACCGCCGCGGGCAGCCGCAGTCGCCAGAGCGTCGTCCCGTAGCCCGCTGCGTACGTGCGGAGGAGATCGACGTGGATGCTGTCGGGTGCCTGCAGGCCGCGGAGCATGCCGATCGCGACCGGGAAGAAGGCGAGGTAGGAGGCGATGACGGCGACGGACAGCCACTGCGGCCAGGGGATCCCCTCGCGCGCCAGCTGCCCTCCGAGGGCGTTCACGACGGGTGCGAACGCGATCAACGGCACGGTCTGACTGACCACGATCCAGGGCAGCAGGCCCCATTCGACGAGCCGCCAGCGCTGCATCGCGATCGCGAGGACGCCGCCGACGAGGACGCCGATCACCCATCCCGCCGCCGCGATGCCGAGCGTGACGCCTCCCGCCGACACGACCGACACCCACAGCGGCGGGGTGTCGCCGCCGCTCGTCGAGGCGAACAGTCGTGCGACCATCTCCCAGACGTGCGGCATCGCGCGGTCGTGGGTGCGCGGGAGGATCATGACGCCGCTGCCCGTGGAGCCGTCGCCGGCGATCGTGACCCCCTCAGCGGGCCCCAGGAACTTGTAGAGCTCCCAGAGGGCGATGACGGCCGCGACGCCCACCACGCCCCAGAACGCGGCGGCCGCGCGGCGCGTCCTCATCGCTTCGCCGTGATGTGCTCGGTCAGGGCGGGGATGACGCGCTCGCCGTACACGCGCATCGTCTCCTCCTTGTTGTCGTGCTGCAGGTAGCCCGCGAACTGGGTGACCCCGATCTCCCGCAGTGCCTCGAGCTTGGCGATGTGCTCCTCGGCGGTGCCGAGCAGGCAGAACCGGTCGACGATCTCGTCCGGCACGAAGTCGACGTGGTCGTTGGCCGCCCTGCCGTGGCTGTTGTAGTCGTAGCCGGTGCGTCCCGCGATGTAGTCGGTGAGCGCCTGCGGAACCTCGCCCGACGTGCCGTACTTGGCGACGATGTCGGCGACGTGGTTGCCGACCATGCCGCCGAACCACCGGCACTGGTCGCGCATGTGCTGCCGGTCCTCGCCGATGTACATGGGGGCTGCGACGCAGAACGCGATGCTGTCGGGGTCGCGACCGGCAGCGGCGGCGGCATCCTTGACGACCTTGATCATCCAGCTCGCGATGTCGAGGTCGGCCAGCTGCAGGATGAAGCCGTCGCCGACCTCCCCGGTCAGCTTCAGCGCGAGCGGACCGTAGGCGGCGACCCAGACGTCGAGCGCCGACCCACGGCTCCAGGGGAACTGCAGCGTCGCGCCTTTGTACTCGACGGGACGAGAGTTGGCCAGCTCCCGGATGACGTGGATCGACTCGCGCAGCTCGGACATCGAGACCGGCTTGCCGTTCGTCACGCGCACGGCCGAGTCCCCGCGTCCGATCCCGCAGATCGTCCGGTTGCCGTACATCTCGTTGAGCGTCGCGAACACGGATGCGGTCACCGTCCAGTCGCGGGTGGCCGGGTTGGTCACGAAGGGGCCGACCGTGATGCGCTTGGTCGCGTTCAGGATGGCGGAGTGCACCACGTAGGGTTCCTCCCACAGCAGGTGCGAGTCGAAGGTCCACACGTGGCTGAAGCCGTGCGCCTCCGCAAGCTGCGACAGCTGCACGGTGCGGGATGCGGGCGGGTTGGTCTGCAGGACGACGCCGAAGTCCATGGGTCACACCTTCCGGTCGGTGAGCAGGGCCGGGGAGCCGGGACGGAGCGCGCGCATCAGATCAGGTACTGGCTCAGGCCGCGCTTGACGAACCGGCCGTCGCCGGCCCGCCCCAGGTACCGGCCAGCGTCGACGACGACCTTGCCGCGCGCGATGACCGTGTCGACGTGGCCGTCGACCTCGAAGCCCTCCCATGCGGAATGGTCCATGTTCATGTGGTGGGTCTTGTCGACTCCGATCGATGTGTGTCCCTGGGGGTCGTAGATCACGATGTCCGCATCCGCGCCGGGCGCGATGACGCCCTTCTGGCCGTACATCCCGAACATGCGCGCCGGGGTCGTGCTGGTCAGCTCCACCCAGCGTTCGAGAGTGATCTCGCCGGTCACGACGCCCTGGTACATGAGGTCCATGCGGTGCTCGACCGATCCGATGCCGTTGGGGATCGCGCGGAAGTCGCCGAGGCCGAGTTCCTTCTGCCCCTTCATGCAGAACGGGCAGTGGTCGGTGGACACCATCTGCAGGTCGTTCGTGCGCAGCGCCTGCCACATGTGGTCCTGGTGGCCCTCCGCCCGGGCCCGCAGCGGTGTGGAGCAGACCCACTTGGCACCCTCGAACGCCCCCCATTGTTCGCTCGAGGCCCCCAACTGCTCCTCCAGGGAGAGGTACAGGTATTGCGGGCACGTCTCGCCGAAGACGTTCTGGCCCTTGTCCCGTGCGGTGGCGAGCTGCTCGACGGCCTGCTTCGCGCTCACGTGCACGACGTACAGCGGTGCGCCGGTGAGATTCGCGAGCATGATCGCACGGTGCGTCGCCTCCTCCTCGGCCTGCCACGCGCGAGCGATCCCGTGGAAGTAGGGGTCGGTCTTGCCGGCTTCCACCAGCTGCTCGGCGAGCACATCGATCACGGGGCCGTTCTCGGCGTGCATCATCGTGAGCAGGCCCGTATCGGCGGCGACCTGCATGGCGCGAAGGATCTGCGCGTCGTCCGCGTAGAAGACGCCGGGATACGCCATGAACATCTTGAAGCTCGTGATGCCCTCGTCGATGAGTCCCGGCAGGGCCGCCAGAGCGTCCGCATCCACGCCGCCGACGATCTGATGGAACCCGTAGTCGATCGCGCAGTTGCCCGCCGCGAGCTCGTGCCAGTGGGCGAGCCCGTCCTGGACGCGCTCGCCGGTGCGCTGCACCGCGAAGTCCACGATCGTGGTCGTGCCGCCCCAGGCCGCGGCGCGCGTGCCCGTCTCGAAGGTGTCGGACGCGCTCGTGCCGCCGAAGGGCAGCTGCATGTGGGTGTGGGCGTCGATGCCCCCGGGGATGACGTACCTGCCGGTCGCGTCGATGACGGTGTCGACGGATGCGGTCAGATCGCTGCCCAGGAGCTGGGAGCCGGGTGCGAGCACCGCGACGATCCGCTCGCCGTCGACGAGGACGTCGGCCGCCGCGCGGCCGGTGGCGGAGACGACGGTGCCGCCCGTGATGAGTGTGGTGGTCATGATCGCTCCGCCTCTCAGGGGGCCGTGATCTCGTCGTAGGTGTCGGGCCGGCGGTCGCGGAAGAACTGCCAGTCGTCGCGCATCTGCTGCACGAGGTCCATGTCGAGATCGCGGATGAGGATCTCCTCGTGCTCGCCCGAGCCGAGCTCGCCCACGTAGTTGCCCCGCGGGTCGACGATCTGGCTCTTGCCGTAGAAGGTCACGGCTTCGTCGCCGTACTCGTTGTCCTCGCGGCCCACGCGGTTCGGCGCGAGCACGAAGTATCCGTTCGCGACGGCCGCGGCCGGCTGCTCGACCTCCCAGAGGCGATTCGACAGGCCGGGCTTGGTCGCGTTGGGGTTGAAGGCGAGGTGCGCGCCGTTCAGGCCGAGCTCGCGCCATGCCTCAGGGAAGTGGCGGTCGTAGCAGATGATGACGCCGACCTTGCCCACCGCCGTGTCGAAGACCGGGTAGCCGAGGTTTCCGGGACGGAAGTAGAACTTCTCCCAGAACTTCTCGACGTGCGGGATGTGGTTCTTGCGGTAGACGCCCGCGATCGAGCCGTCCGCATCCACCACGACGGCGGTGTTGTAGTAGACGCCGGTCTGCTGCTCCTCGTAGATCGGGAGCACCATCACCAGCGACAGCTCCTTCGCCAGGGCGGCGAACCGCTGCACGATGGGTCCGTCCACAGGCTCCGCGTAGCGGTAGTACTTCTTGTCCTGGGTGATCCCGAAATAGGGGCCGTAGAACAGCTCCTGGAAGCAGATCACCTGGGCGCCGGCGGCTGCCGCATCCCGAGCGAACTGCTCGTGCTTGTCGAGCATGGACGCCTTGTCGCCCGTCCACGTCGTCTGCGTGATCGCTGCGCGTACCGTCGTCATCGTCGCCTCCCGGTTGTTTCTCGTGGAGGACCCTGGCAGCGACGGGGACCGGAGCGGTTCCGGCGGGTCATCCCCGTTCTGTTATCTTTCTGACTGAACATTTCTCTTCGGTTTCAGCCTGTGACGTGATGGTTAATGGTGCACCCGTGAGCGAATCGGCGAAAGACCCGGTCGGAGCACGGATCGCCGCGGCCGGTGAGCGCAGTCCCGAGGGGATCGCCCGCGAACTGGGACGTCTGGTGACCGACGGCGTGCTCGCCCCCGGCGACCGTCTGCCCACGGTGCGCGAGGTCGCGGCGGCCCTCTCGGTGAGCCCCGCGACGGTCAGCGCCGCCTGGCAGGCGCTCGCCCGCGCGGGCGTCATCGTCTCCAGGGGGAGGGCGGGGAGCTTCGTGCGCGCGCCCCGTCGGGCCTGGCTCACCCCGCGCGTGAAGGGCCTGTCGGGTGCGGCTCCCGCAGGCTGGGATCTGGCATCCGGCATGCCCGACCCCGCCCTCCTGCCACCCCTGCGCGCGGCGTTCGAGCGCGTCGATCTGCGGGCGGGGGCGGGGAGATACCACGACGTCCCGGTCCTTCCCGAGCTCGCGGACGTGCTGCGGGAGAGCTGGCCCTCGCGGGTGGAGACGCTGACGGTCGTCGACGGCGCGATGGACGGCATCGCGAGGGTGATGGAACAGACCGTGCGCTTCGGCGACCGGGTGGCGATCGAGTCTCCCGGCTACCCCTACTTCTTCGACCTGTTGGACGCTCTCGGCGCCGAGGCCGTGCCGGTCGAGGTCGACGACGAGGGGATGGTGCCCGCATCCCTCACCCGGGCCCTCGCGCGGCATCCGTCGGCGGTGCTGCTGCAGCCGCGGGCGCAGAACCCGACCGGCGCCTCGATGACCGCGATGCGGGCGCAGCAGCTCGCGGGTGCGATCCGCGCGGCGCGCGACGGCGACCGGGTGCTCGTCGTCGAGGACGACCACTCCGGCCTCATCGCGATGGCGCCCGCGGTGACGCTCGCGCGCTGGCTGCCCGATCAGGTCGTCCACGTGCGCAGCTTCTCGAAGTCCCACGGGCCCGATCTGCGCATCGCCGCCATGGGTGGCCCGGCTCGGGTGCTGGACCGCGTGATCGCGCGCCGGATGCTGGGCCCGGGGTGGACGTCGCGCCTGCTGCAGAGCGTGCTGCTGGACATGCTCACCCGGCCGGATCCCGTGGCGGCCGTGAAGCGCGCCCGCCTCGCCTACCGGGACCGGCAGGAGGCGATGGTGGGGGCGCTGCGGCGAGAGGGTGTCCCGCTCGTGCCGCCGGACGGGATCAACCTGTGGGTGCCCGTCCTCGATGAGCGCGCGGCCCTCGTCGAGCTCGCCGCCGCCGGGATCGTGGTCGCCGCGGGGGCGCCGTTCGTGGCGGGTGAGGCGCACGCCCCCCATGTGCGCGTGACGGTGGGGCTCATCTCGCCCGGTGACGCCCAGGGTGCGGCGGCCGCCCTCGCCGCGGCGGCACGCGCGAGCGGGCGCTGAGCGCGGGATACATCGCTGGACGGATGCGGGTGCCGCCGGCGTCCGCGTAGCGTGTCAGAGTGTTCCGCCAGCTCTCGCCCGTGCAGTGGCTCGTCGACGCCGTCCTCGCGTTCGGGTTCTTCGGCGTCACGGGCTTCCTGTTCTACACGCCGTCCTCGGGCGATCAGGTGTGGGGCGTGCTGGTGTCCCTCGGCATGGCGGTGGCGCTGGGGTTGCGCCGGTTCTCGCCGTTCCTGGCGTTGGCCGTCGCGTGGGTGAGCGCGCTCGCACAGATGGCGCTGGGGCTGCAGCCCATGCTCAGCAACGTCGCGATCTTCGTCGTTCTCTACGCGACGGCCGCCTACGGGACGCGGCTGCTGTTCTGGATCGGCTTCTCGTCCGCTGTCGCGGGCTCCGCGGCCATCGCGATCTACCTCGTCTTCGTCAACTCCTACGTGGTCTCCTCGGGCCTGGACTGGCGCAATCTGCCGCTGGCCGTGTTCGTCATGCTGGCGGCGTTGTTCGCCCTCGGGCTCTCGTGGACGGCGGGTGCGCTGGTGCGCACCGCGGCGCGTGCCAGAGAGACCCGGCAGGCGAGGGACGCGGCGCGCGCGCAGGTGGCGATCGAATCCGAGCGGATGCGGATCGCCCGCGACATGCACGACATCGTCGCGCACTCCCTCGCGGTGGTGATCGCTCAGGCCGACGGCGCACGGTACGCGGCCGCGGCCGACCCCGCCGCCGCCACGACCGCGCTCGGGACGATCTCGTCCACCGCGCGTTCCGCGCTGACCGATGTGCGCCTGCTGCTCACGCAGCTGCGCCATCAGCAGGGGGCCGGGCCGCAGCCGACGCTGGCGGACCTCGACGCCCTGTTCGCCCAGGTGCATGCGGCGGGCGTGGATCTGCGGGTGCAGATCGCGCCGGTGCCGCCGCAGGACGTGCCGGCGGCCGTGCAGCTGGCCGTGTTCCGCATCCTGCAGGAGGCGCTCACCAACGCCCTGCGGCACGGCGACGGCCCCGTGGAGGTCTGGCTCGCGTGGCAGAGTGATCACGTGCGAGCAACCGTGCGCAACGCGCTGCGTGCCCCGGCCCGAGAGCAGCAGCGGGCGCTCGACGACCCCGGCGGGCACGGCGTCGTCGGCATGCGCGAGCGCGCGCAGCTGGTCGGTGGAACGCTGTTCGCCGGAGCCACCGAGGGCGGTTTCCTCGTCGACGCGCATCTGCCGATCGGGGCCGCGGCATGAGTGCCGCGGTGCGCGTCGTCCTGGTCGACGATCAGGCGCTCTTCCGCGCCGGCATCCGCATGCTGGTGGATTCTCAGCCCGATCTGAGTGTCGTGGGCGAGGCGGGCGACGGCGTCGAGGCCATCGAGGTGGTGCGCCGGGAGCGCCCCGACGTCGTGCTGATGGACATCCGGATGCCGCGCCTGGACGGCCTTGCGGCCACGGCGGAGCTGCTGCGCGACGCCGACGCACCGCGCATCGTGATGCTGACGACCTTCGATCTGGATGAGGCGGCGGCGCGCGCCATCCGAGAGGGGGCCAGCGGGTTCCTGCTGAAGGACGCGGACCCCGAGTTCCTCCTCGCCGCCATCCGCACGGTGCACGCGGGCTCCGCCGTCATCGCCGCGAGCGCCACGCGCGACCTGTTCGCACAGTTCTCGCCTCCGGCCGTCGCGGCGCCGCCGGCCTGGCAGGCGCTGACCGACCGTGAGCGGGAGATCTTCGCGCTCGCCGCCCGCGGGCTCTCCAACGCCGAGATCGCGGAGCGGGAGTTCCTGTCCGAGGCGACCGTGAAGACGCACATCAGCCGCATCCTCGCGAAGCTCGCCCTGCGCGACCGCGTGCAGCTCGTCGTCTTCGCCTTCGAGCACGGCCTCGTCTGACCCTCCGCTCCCGCCTACGGGGTGCGCCCGCTGGTGCCCGAGTTGCGTCGCAGTTGCGCAGATGCGCCACTTTTGCGCGCCTGCCACAGTGATCACCTGTCGCGGATGCGCAAAAGTGCGGCGCTGCCGGCGCCGAACGCCCCCTCGGGCCGGGCGTCCCCTTCGCCCGTACCCCGCCCGGTCCGGGCGAATCATCCGCCAGAAGGATGCGGATACGCCGGGCGGGCGACGCGGCCGATCCCGCCCGATCCATAGCGTCGGAGACATGCACATCTCCTCCAGCGAACTCGGCCTCGCCGCGCGCGTCTCGCGGCTCACGAAGACCTACGGCAGCGGCGCCGGCGCCGTCCGCGCCCTCGACGACGTCGCCGTCGGCATCCGTCGCGGCGAGTTCACCGCCATCATGGGAGCCTCCGGCTCCGGCAAGTCGACGCTGATGCACATCATGGCCGGCCTCGACGCCCCGACGAGCGGATCCGTGTGGATCGGCGACACCGACATCACCGGCCTCGGCGACCGCGAACTGACCGTCCTGCGGCGCCGCCGAGTCGGCTTCGTGTTCCAGTCCTTCAACCTCGTGCCGACGCTGGACGTCATCGGCAACATCACGCTCCCCTTCGACCTGGACGACCGTCGCCCGTCGGCGATGGAGCGTGCGCGGATCGACATGCTCGTCGAGACGCTCGGGCTGCGCTCGCGTCTGACGCATCGGCCCCACGAGCTCAGCGGCGGGCAGCAGCAGCGGGTGGCCATCGCCCGCGCCCTCGCCACGGCACCCGATCTGCTCTTCGCCGACGAGCCGACCGGCAACCTCGACTCCCGCACCGGACGCGAGGTGCTCGCACTGCTGCGCGCCGCGAGCCGCGAGCACGGACAGTCGATCGCGATGGTCACCCACGACCCGATCGCCGCGAGCCACGCCGACCGCGTGATCTATCTCGGCGACGGTCGTGTCGTCGCCGATCACCGCGGGCAGAGCGCGGAGCAGATCGCCGCCTTCATGCTCGCCGCGGAGCAGGGAGCCGTCGCGTGAGCGCCGCGGCGCTGCCGGCAGCCGCGCGAGGCGCAGCACCCCTCGCGTGGCTGCGCGAGCGCGGCATGGGGGCCAGCATCCTCGTCTCCGCCATCTCCACGGCGTTCGGGGTCATCCTCATCTCCGCCACCGGATACATCGCGGCGCTCCTGCGAGCCGACCCGTACATCGGCGACAGCGGCACGCTCGCCTTCGTGCTCAGCTTCCTCACCGTCCTGCTGGTGGGGGTGGCGGTCTACGTGGCGGGCGTCGTCACGGCCAACACGTTCGCCACGGTCGTCGCCGGCCGGACGCGGCGGATCGCGCTGCTGCGCCTCATCGGCGCATCGGCGCGTTCACAGCGCACGGAGCTCGCGCGACAGGGTCTGATCGTGGGGACGATCGGTGCGCTCGTCGGTCTCGTCGGCGGAACGCTGGTCGCGATCATCGGCGTCGGAGCGGCGGACTGGGCCCTGGGACTCGACGTCTCCTTCGCCCCGGTGGAGCCGATGCTCGTCGTCCCGGCGGCGATCGTCGCACTCACCACGTGGGCCGCCGCATGGGCGGGGTCGCGGCGAGTGCTGACCGTCACGCCCCTCGAGGCGCTCGGCGGCTCCGTGGAAGCGCCCTACGCGCGCGCCGCACGGCGCACCGGACGCAATGTCACCGCGCTCGCCCTCCTCGTTCTGGGGGTGCTCCTGCTCGGCGGCGGGATCGCCTACGGGCTGCTCAGCCCCACGGGCGTCATCATCGCCTTCTTCGGCGGCGTGCTGTCGTTCACGGGCCTCGCGCTGGGTGCGACGCTCGTGATGCCGCCCGTTCTGCGCCTGGTCGGCTCGATCTTCGGCCGTTCTGCCATGTCGCGCCTGGCCGCCCAGAACGCCCTGCGCTACCCCGAGCGGTCGAGTCGGATGGCGATCGGTGTCGTCATGGGTGTCACGCTCATCACGATGTTCGCCGTCGCGATCGCCTCGACGAAGGCGGTCATGACCGCCGCCGGCGGGGGATCGATGCCGGACGAGCTGTCGCGTGTGCTCGACACGTTCTCCGCCGTGATGATGGGACTCGTCGCGGTCTCGGCTGTCATCGCCGGTGTGGGTCTGGTCAACCTGCTGACGCTCGGCGTCGTGCAGCGGCGACGCGAGCTGGGGCTGCTGCGCACCCTGGGAGTCTCGAACGCGCAGCTGCGTGCGATGGTGCTGCGTGAGGCCGCCCACATCACGATCGCGGCCACCGCGACCGGGCTGCTGCTGGGCATCGTCTACGGCTGGGCCGGCGCGCAGTCCCTCCTCGGCTCCGTGCCGATCGATCCCACGCGCCCGCCCGAGCCGACATTCGTGCTCCCGGCCGTCCCGCCGATCCCCGTGCTCGTGATCGTCGCGGCGACGACCGTGCTCACCCTCGTCGCGGCCGTCGTGCCGACCCGGCTCGCCACGCGTGTGGCCCCCATCGAGGCGCTCGCCGAGGCCTGAACCGGGAGCGGGTCCGTGCCGGAGGGTGCGGGCCCGCTCAGGCGGAGGCCGTGGCTTCCGGGTCGTGGGCCCACGTGGGCGCGAGCGCGCGGATGCGGGAGGCCCGCCACTGCCAGGTCGTCCACAGCACCGGCCAGAACAGCGGGGCGGTCCTGCCCTCGATCACGAGCCGCTCGCGCCAGAGCGTGCGGCCGTACCCCGCGGGGCTCACGGCCATCTGGTGGTCCCACATGTCCAGCGACGCGAGGGGGCCGGTCAGCGGCGCCCCGGAGTCGCGGAAGATCCGCACGGGGCCGCGGAGCTCGTCGACCGCGCGATCGCTGACCGAGATGAGCTGGGTCCCGAGGGGCAGGACGCCGCCGGCGAAGAGTCCCACGGCGACATCCTGACCGCTCTCCCAGCTGGTCGGGAGCGGGCTGAGCGGCTGCATGTCGATCAGGGGACCGTAGAGCTCGGCGACGGCACTCGGCGAGTGCAGCGCGCGCCAGGCCGCATCCGGATCGCAGTCGATGACGAACTTCAGCAGGATGCGCATGGCCCCAGTCTGCCCCGCGCGTCTCACGACGTCACGCGGCTGGGCCGCGGCGCGGGGTCGTCCTAATCTGGACGGATGCCCGAGATCGCCGACCAGTCGCGCTACCAGATCCGCTTCGAGTGGGGGGCGTCGGGAGTGCGCCGGCTCGCCGCATCCGACGTGGTCGTGATCGTGGATGTGCTCTCCGCGTCGACCGAGGTCGTGGATGCGGTCGCCGCCGGCGGCGCGGTCCCGCTCGCCGAGACGGGACTCGCCGAGCTCGCGGGCACTGCCCACGACGCCGGTGCCGTCGTCCTGCTCGGGGCGCTGCGCAATGCTGCCGCCGTCGCCGCCGCGGTGCTGGCGGAGCAGCAGCGTCGTGGCGCGCGCACCTCCGTCGCCGTGATCGCTGCGGGAGATGCGGATGCGGCCGGTTGGCGCGTGGCCGTCGAGGACCAGTTCGGCGCGGGTGCCGTGATCGACGCGCTCGGCGCGCTCGGGCTCGATCACACCTCGCCCGAGGCGGCCGCTGCGTGCGAGTCGTTCCGCGGTCTGCAGAGCGCGGTGCGGCATCTGCTCACGGCGAGCGCGAGCGGACAGGCGCTGCTGGAGGCGGGGTCGCGCGAGGCGGTGCTGGCTGCGGCGACGCTCGATGCCGCATCCGCGGTTCCGGTTCTGCGCGACGGCGTCTTCGTCGCGGCGTGAGGGCTCAGCGCGGAGTGGACGCGGCCATCCGCGCGGCCCGCGTGATCTCGCGCCGGGTCCAGGTGAACGCGAAGCGCGGGTCGTAGCGCGGCGCGCAGCTCGCGCAGGAGGTCTGGCGGGTCGCCTTGCGGTGCCGATAGACGACGTGCCCATTGGGGCACACCCCCACCCACGGCGCGAGATCCGTGGCCGTCTCGCCGTGATGGGTCGCGCCGCCGACGTATCCGAGATCGCGCGCGATGCGCTTCCACTGGGGGCCGTGTCCGGCGGCCGAGCCCGCCAGCGCGTGCGCGACCTCGTGCAGCAGTGTCTGGTGGTTGGTGTCGTCGTCGTAGCGGGCGCTCAGATAGCGCGAGAGGCTGATGCGGCGCTTCGTGTAGTCGCAGAGACCGGCGCGACGTTTGGCGTTGTCGAAGCCGAAGCTCCAGCCGTCGTCGAGATGCAGGGCGATCAGGGCCTCCGCCCAGACGCGCACGCGCTGCAGATCCGACATGGGACGAGCGTAGATCGAGCCGCGGACAGCGGGGCGGCTCAGCTGGCGACGCTCGCCGCGATGCGGCGGCGATCCACCGTGTCGATGGCGAGCAGCGTGGTCTCGAGCTGCTCCTCGGGCGCACCGGCCTGCTGGCGCAGGAAGAGGGTGCGCTTGAAGTCGGCGCGGGCCGCATCCAGGTCCTCGCCGTCCAGATGCACCTTGCCGCGGTGCTGATAGGCGAACGCGGCGATACCCGCCCACCCCTGACCCTCGGCCTCTTCGGCGCAGGTCGTGAGCTCGTGCGCCGCAGCGCCGAGCTGTCCGCGCTCCTGCTGGACGGTGGCGTGCAGGATGCGGGCGCGCAGCAGGTCCTTGCGGGTTCCGGCCATACGCGCGGTGCGCACGGTCTGCTCGGCCACGAGGAGCGCCTCGTCGAGCTGGTCGGTCACCTTCAGCAGCCAGACGCGTTCCATCAGCGCGGCCAGGCTGCGCTGCGAGCCGATCTCTTCGAGCCGCTCCAGGCATTCCCGCTCGTCGACGATCTCGCGCAGCGTCTCCGGGTGGTGCCCCCTGATATAGCTCACGTTGCTCCCTTCGTGCCGGCGCCGCATCCAGTGTCGCCGACCTCCGCCGCTGGGCGCTTCAGGCACGCCGCACCGGCGTCCCTCCGCCGCCGTGCGCGCCCCCCAGGATCCCCCTCGCCACCTCTTCGCGAGACGGCATTTACATGACGAGATCACGGTATTCCCCCGTGATCTCGTGCCGAAGATGCAGTCTCGCGGGCAGAGAGAACGAGCCGGCTCAGAGTTCGAAGAGGGATGCGGCGGGTTTGGGTGAAGGGGTGGCGGTCGCATCCGTCGCGGGAACCGCCCCGCGCACGAACTCCTCGAGCTCCGCACCGGTCGCGACCTTCGCCGGATGCGGCCCCGCCGCCATGAGGCGCGGCAGCCACGCCGTCGGCAGGGGAGCGGCGGATGCGGCGATCACGAGGTTGCCGAAGCGTCGTCCCTTGAGCGTCTGCACCTCCGCCAGCAGCGCGATCTCCGGCAGCACCTCCCGCACGGTCGCCACCTGTCGACGGGCGAAGGCGAGGCCCGCGCCGTCGGCGACATTCACGAGCAGCACCCCGTCCGGGGCGAGCAGACGGGCGGCATCCCGATAGAACTCCACGGTGGTCAGGTGCGCGGGCGTCTGTGCTCCCGCGTACACGTCGGACACGAGGAGATCGACGTTGCCCACCAGCGACTCCGGCAGCCGCGCGAGTCCCGCCCTGGCATCCCCGATGCGCACCCGGATCTGCGCCCCGCGCGGCAGGGGGAGGTTGGTGCGCACGAGGTCGACGAGGGCCTGTTCGAGCTCGATGACCTGCTGACGGGACCCCGGACGCGTGTGCGCGACGTAGCGGGGGATGGTGAGTGCGCCTCCGCCGAGGTGCACGGCGGTGAGCGGCTGACCGGGCAGGCGCAGCTGGTCGATCACGGCCGCCATGCGCCCGATGTACTCGAAGTGCAGGTGGGTCGGATCGTCGAGATCGACGTGCGACTGCGGCGTGCCGGCGACATCCAGCTCGAATCCGCTCGTGAACGACGAGGGGACGATGCGGGCGATCGAGCCGTCCGACAGTCGCGCCTCCGGATGCGAGACGTGCTCGTAACGCGCGCGGGCCATGACTCCACAGTACGGCGGCACTACCGTGTGCACATGCCCTCGATCGATCTGAACGCGGACCTCGGCGAGACCGTCGAGGGCGAGCCGACCGCCGACGATGCGGCGATGTTCGCGGTGATCTCCAGCGCCAGCATCGCGTGCGGCGGCCACGCGGGCGACCCCGACGCGATGCGCGCTGCGGTGGCGCTGGCCGCGGCGGGCGGCGTCGCCGTCGGGGCGCATCCCTCGTATCCTGACCGCGACGGATTCGGGCGACGGGCGATGCGGATCGCGCCGACCCGCCTGCGACGCGAGCTCGCCGCGCAACTGGGCGCACTGCGCTCCGCCGGCGCCGACATCCGCTACGTGAAGCCGCACGGAGCGCTGTATCACGCGGCCGGAAGCGATCCGCAGACGGCGGCGGCGGTCGTCGCCGAGGTCGCCGCTCTCGCCGACGGACTCGGCCGGCTTGTTCCCGTGCTGGGCCTCGGCGATCACCTGCGCGAAGCGGCGGCGGATGCGGGCGTCCCGTTCTTCGGCGAGGCGTTCCTCGACCGCGGATACCTGCCGGACGGGTCGCTCGTGCCCAGGGGCGCGCCGGGGGCGCTGCTGCGCGATCCGGATCAGGTCGCGGCGCGCGCGGTGCGCCTGGCGACGGCGGGGGAGGTCGTCGCGGTCGACGGCTCCGTCGTACGCACCGAGGCCGTCTCGCTCTGCCTGCACGGCGATACGCCCGAGGCGGTGGAGATGGCCGCCGCCGTCCGCGCGGCCCTCACGGCCGCCGGAATCGAGGTCCGGGCGCCGTGGTGACCGGTGGGCGGCGCGTCCTGCCCTTCGGGGCGGGCGGCCTGCTGATCGAGCTCGAGGACCTCGACGCGGTACTGGGCCTGCACGCGGGTCTTGCCGCATCCGTTCCGGCCGGCGTCGAGGAACTCGTTCCCGCGGCGCGCACGGTGCTCGTCCGCTTCGATCCCCGCCGCGTCCCGGCGCACGCGGTGCGGACGTGGATCGCGGCGACGGATGCGGCCGCATCGCGCACCGACCGGGATGCGGCGGAGGTGACGCTTCCCACCGTCTACGACGGTCCGGACCTCGCCGAGGCGGGGCGCTGGAGCGCGCTGTCGGCGGCGGAGCTCGTCGAGCGGCACGTGCGCACGCCCTGGCGGGTGGCGTTCACGGGGTTCGCTCCCGGATTCGCGTATCTCGTGGGGGAGGGGTGGGATCTCGACATCCCTCGCCTGGATGCCCCGCGCACGCGCGTTCCCGCCGGCGCCGTCGCGCTCGCCGCCGGGTTCACGGGGACCTACCCACGGGCGACGCCGGGCGGATGGCGCATCATCGGCACGACGACCGCGCCGCTGTTCGACCCGGATGCGGCCGCCCCGGCGCTGTTGACCGCGGGGACGCGTGTGCGCTTCCGGCCCGAGCGGACGCGCGTGGAGCTCCCCGCCCCGCCGACTCCGCGAGCGCCGACCGCTCCGGCGCTGCGCATCGACAGCCCCGGCCCGCTGGCGACGATCCAGGACCTCGGACGGCCCGGCGCCGGTGCGACGGGCATCGCCGTGTCCGGGGCCGCCGATCGGCGCGCGGCCGCCCTCGCCAATCGCCTCGTCGGCTCTGCCCAGACGGCAGCGGTCATCGAGATCCTGCTGGGGCCGTTCCGAGCGACGGCGCTGGTCGATCGATGGATCGCGGTGACGGGCGGCCTGGGCGCGGTGCGGATCGACGGCAGGGCCGCCGACCCGCACCGTGCCGTGTTGTGGCCCGCGGGTTCCGTGCTCGAGATCGGCCCCCTCACCACAGGCCTTCGCGCCTATCTCGCGGTGCGCGGCGGGATCGATGCGCCCCGCAGCGCGGGCTCCCGAGCCACGGACACCCTTGCGGGCCTCGGGCCGGCCCCCCTCGCCGCGGGAGACGAGATCCCCACGGCAGCGGAGATCACGGGCGAGGTGCCGCCGATCGACGCCGTCGCGTGGACGGCGCCCGCTCCCGGCGACGTCATCCTGGAGGTGTTGCCGGGACCGCGCGCCGACTGGTTCGCGGCCGACGCCGGGCGGACGCTCTTCGCCGGCCCGTGGCACGTGTCCTCGGCAGCCGACCGCATCGGGGTGCGCCTCGAGGGGCCCGGACTGACCCGCATCCGCGCGGGGGAGTTGGCGAGCGAGGCCATGCTTCCCGGCGCGCTTCAGGTCCCGCCGGACGGACGGCCGGTCGTGCTCGGAGTGGACGGTCCGGTCACCGGCGGCTATCCGGTCATCGCCGTCGCCACGCCCGAGTCCTTGGACCGGCTCGCGCAGGCGAGGCCGGGTACCCGTGTGCGGATCAGGCCCGTCGGATGAGGGGCGCCGGGGACGACGCGCGGTTATACCGCAGGTCGTGAAACTCGTCAAGAATTCGACTGGACACGGCGCGTCATCTGACATATAGTTGGTCTTTGCGCTCCCTCCTCCCATGCCCTCATATGGTGGTCGGCCTGCGTGCGTGCCCCCGCAGATAGCGGCGTGCGGTGCGAACGCGTCGGGAAGATCGAGCACTCCATCTGACATCAGAATCACGAGCCCCCGCCCGGGCCCATGGAGGTTATCCCTTGGCTGCCGCGCCCCACGCAAGCACCCCCACCACCAAGACCCCCAAGAACGGACGCGGCGCTTCGCGTCTGTCCTTCGCGAAGATCACCGACACGCTGACGGTCCCCGACCTTCTCGCGCTGCAGACGGAGTCCTTC
Source organism: Microbacterium binotii (assembly GCF_021398715.1). Classification (NCBI taxonomy): domain Bacteria; kingdom Bacillati; phylum Actinomycetota; class Actinomycetes; order Micrococcales; family Microbacteriaceae; genus Microbacterium; species Microbacterium binotii. The sequence goes on from NZ_CP090347.1 coordinate 481,393, forward strand.
GACTGGCTCGTCGGCAACGACGCCTGGAAGGCACGTGTCGCCGAGGCGCAGGCCGCGGGTCGCACCGACGTGCCGGCCACGAGCGGTCTCGAGGAGATCTTCGAGGAGATCTCCCCGATCGAAGACCTCAGCGAGACGATGCAGCTGAGCTTCACGAACCCCTACCTCGAGCCCGAGAAGTACTCCATCGAGGAGTGCAAGGAGCGCGGCAAGACGTACGCGGCCCCGCTCTACGTCGAGGCCGAGTTCATGAACCACCAGACCGGTGAGATCAAGACGCAGACGGTCTTCATGGGCGACTTCCCGCTCCAGACCGACAAGGGCACGTTCATCATCAACGGCACCGAGCGCGTCGTCGTGTCGCAGCTCGTGCGTTCGCCCGGTGTGTACTTCGACCGCGTCGCCGACAAGACGAGCGACAAGGACATCGTCTCGGCCCGCGTCATCCCCAGCCGCGGCGCCTGGCTCGAGTTCGAGATCGACAAGCGCGACCAGGTGGGCGTGCGCATCGACCGCAAGCGCAAGCAGTCGGTCACCGTCTTCCTGAAGGCGCTCGGTCTGTCCAGCGAAGACATCATGAACGAGTTCGCGGGCTTCAGCTCGATCGAGGAGACCCTCGAGAAGGACACGATCCTCACCAAGGAAGACGCGCTGCGCGACATCTACCGCAAGCTCCGTCCGGGCGAGCAGGTCGCTGCCGAGGCTGCGCGTGCGCTGCTGGACAACTTCTACTTCTCGTCCAAGCGCTACGACCTCGCCAAGGTCGGCCGGTACAAGATCAACCAGAAGCTGGGTCTCGACACCCCGCTGACCGACTCGGTGCTCACGGTCGACGACATCGTCGCGACCATCAAGTACCTCGTCCGCCTGCACCGCGGCGACACGACCTTCGAGGGCGTGCGCGCCGGCAAGAAGGCCGAGATCCGCATCGACGTCGACGACATCGACAACTTCGGCAACCGTCGCATCCGCGCGGTCGGCGAGCTCATCCAGAACCAGGTCCGCACCGGTCTGTCGCGCATGGAGCGCGTCGTGCGCGAGCGCATGACCACGCAGGACATCGAGGCGATCACGCCGCAGACCCTGATCAACGTGCGTCCCGTCGTGGCGGCGATCAAGGAGTTCTTCGGAACCTCGCAGCTCTCGCAGTTCATGGACCAGAACAACCCGCTCGCGGGTCTGACCCACAAGCGTCGTCTGTCGGCGCTGGGCCCCGGCGGTCTGTCGCGTGAGCGCGCCGGCGTCGAGGTCCGTGACGTCCACCCCTCGCACTACGGCCGCATGTGCCCGATCGAGACGCCGGAAGGCCCGAACATCGGTCTGATCGGTTCGCTCGCCTCCTTCGCGCGCATCAACGCGTTCGGGTTCATCGAGACCCCGTACCGCCGCGTCGTGAACGGTCGCGTCACCACCGACATCGACTACCTCACCGCCAGCGAGGAGAACGACTTCATCGTCGCTCAGGCCGGTGTCGAGCTGACCGCCGAAGGCAAGTTCGCCAACGAGCGGGTGCTCGCCCGCCGCGGCCAGGGTGGCGAGGTCGACCTCTTCCCGGCCGAAGAGATCGGCTACATGGACGTCTCGCCGCGCCAGATGGTGTCGGTCGCGACCTCGCTGATCCCCTTCCTCGAGCACGACGACGCGAACCGCGCCCTCATGGGTGCGAACATGCAGCGCCAGGCCGTGCCGCTGGTTCGCAGCGAGTCGCCCGTGGTCGGAACCGGTATGGAGGGCTACGCGGCCGTCGACGCCGGTGACGTCGTCACCGCCAAGCGCTCCGGCGTCGTGGCCGAGGTCTCCGCCGACGTCGTCACCGTCCAGACGGATGAGGGCGGCACCGACGACTACTTCCTGCGCAAGTTCGACCGCTCCAACCAGGGCACGTCGTACAACCAGCGCGTCGTGGTCTCCGCCGGTGAGCGCATCGAAGCCGGCGAGGTCATCGCCGACGGTCCCGCGACCGAGAACGGCGAGCTCGCCCTCGGCAAGAACCTGCTCGTCGGGTTCATGACGTGGGAGGGTCACAACTTCGAGGACGCGATCATCCTCAGCCAGGAGCTCGTGAAGGACGACACCCTCTCCTCGATCCACATCGAGGAGTACGAGGTCGACGCCCGCGACACGAAGCTCGGCAAGGAGGAGATCACGCGCGACCTGCCGAACGTGAGCCCCGACCTGCTGAAGGACCTCGACGAGCGCGGCATCATCCGCATCGGTGCCGAGGTCCGCCCCGGCGACATCCTCGTCGGCAAGGTCACGCCCAAGGGCGAGACCGAGCTCTCGGCCGAGGAGCGCCTGCTGCGTGCGATCTTCAACGAGAAGAGCCGCGAGGTCCGTGACACCTCTCTGAAGGTGCCCCACGGTGAGCAGGGCACGATCATCGCCGTCAAGGAGTTCAACGCCGAGGACGGCGACGACGAGCTCGGCTCCGGCGTCAACCGCCGGGTCGTGGTCTACATCGCCCAGAAGCGCAAGATCACCGAGGGCGACAAGCTCGCCGGCCGCCACGGCAACAAGGGTGTCATCGCGAAGATCCTCCCCGTCGAGGACATGCCCTTCCTCGCCGACGGCACGCCGCTCGACGTCATCCTCAACCCGCTCGGTATCCCCGGTCGAATGAACTTCGGTCAGGTCCTCGAGCTCCACCTCGGCTGGATCGCCCAGCAGGGCTGGAAGGTCGAGGGCAACCCGGAGTGGGCCACGAACCTGCCGAAGGAGGCCTTCGAGGCCCCCGCCGGCACCAAGGTCGCCACCCCGGTGTTCGACGGTGCGTTCGAGTCGGAGATCGCGGGTCTGCTCGACTCGACGAACCCGACCCGTGACGGCGTGCGACTGATCGACTCCAGCGGTAAGACCACGCTGTTCGACGGCCGCAGCGGAGAGCCCTTCCCGGCACCCATCTCCGTCGGCTACATGTACATCCTGAAGCTGCACCACCTCGTGGACGACAAGATCCACGCGCGCTCCACCGGTCCGTACTCGATGATCACGCAGCAGCCGCTGGGTGGTAAGGCGCAGTTCGGCGGCCAGCGCTTCGGTGAGATGGAGGTGTGGGCCCTCGAGGCCTACGGCGCCGCCTACGCGCTGCAGGAGCTCCTCACGATCAAGTCCGACGACATCCTCGGCCGCGTCAAGGTGTACGAGGCGATCGTCAAGGGCGAGAACATCCAGGAGCCCGGTATCCCCGAGTCCTTCAAGGTGCTCATGAAGGAGATGCAGTCGCTCTGCCTGAACGTCGAGGTCCTCTCGGCCGACGGTACGGCTGTCAACCTGCGCGACACCGATGACGACGCCTTCCGCGCTGCGGAGGAGCTCGGCATCAACATCTCCAGCCGGTTCGAGTCCTCGTCCATCGACGAGATCTGACCCCGGCTCACTCACCGAGATTTATTAGGCACACAGGAGAACCAGTGCTCGAATCCACCACTTTCGACCAGATCCGCATCGGGCTGGCCACGGCCGACGACATCCGTCGTTGGTCCTTCGGCGAGGTCAAGAAGCCCGAGACGATCAACTACCGCACCCTGAAGCCCGAGAAGGACGGTCTGTTCGGCGAGCAGATCTTCGGACCCTCGCGCGACTGGGAGTGCGCCTGCGGCAAGTACAAGCGCGTCCGCTTCAAGGGCATCGTCTGCGAGCGCTGCGGCGTGGAGGTCACCAAGAGCTCCGTCCGCCGCGAGCGCATGGGCCACATCGAGCTCGCCGCGCCCGTCACCCACATCTGGTACTTCAAGGGCGTCCCCTCGCGCTTGGGCTACCTGCTCGACATGGCGCCGAAGGACCTCGAGAAGGTCATCTACTTCGCCGCGTACATGGTGATCTCCGTCGATGAGGAGGGCCGCCACCGCGACCTCCCCACCCACGAGAACAACCTGCGTCTCGAGATCAAGAACCTCGGCGACCGCCGCGACGCCCGTGTGGCTGCTCGCCTGGCGGCCCTCGAGGAGGAGCTCGCGACTCTCGAGGCCGAGGACGCCAAGGCCGACGCCAAGAAGAAGGCCAAGGATGCGGCCGAGAAGGAGATGGCTCTCATCCGCAAGCGCGGTGACGAGCAGATCGCCAAGCTTGAGCGCGTCTGGGAGGAGTTCCGCTCCCTCGAGGTCGGCGCCCTGAAGCCCGAGGACGAGATCTTCAACGAGCTCGTCGACCGCTTCGGTCAGTACTTCGAGGCCCACATGGGCGCGGAGTCAATCAAGCGCCGTCTGGAGAGCTTCGACCTGGCCGCCGAGGCCGACAGCCTGCGCCTGCAGATCTCAGAGGGCAAGGGCCAGCGCAAGATCCGTGCGATCAAGCGCCTCAAGGTCGTCAACTCGTTCCTGTCGACCGGTATGTCGCCGGCGTCGATGGTCCTGGACGTCGTCCCGGTCATCCCGCCGGAGCTGCGTCCGATGGTCCAGCTCGACGGTGGCCGCTTCGCCACCAGCGACCTGAACGACCTCTACCGTCGCGTGATCAACCGCAACAACCGTCTTCGCCGTCTGATCGACCTCGGTGCTCCCGAGATCATCGTCAACAACGAGAAGCGGATGCTGCAGGAGGCCGTCGACGCGCTGTTCGACAACGGTCGTCGTGGTCGCCCGGTCACGGGCACCGGCAACCGCGCCCTCAAGTCCCTCAGCGACATGCTGAAGGGTAAGCAGGGTCGGTTCCGTCAGAACCTGCTCGGCAAGCGCGTCGACTACTCGGGCCGTTCGGTCATCATCGTCGGCCCGCAGCTCAAGCTGCACCAGTGTGGTCTGCCCAAGCAGATGGCCCTGGAGCTGTTCAAGCCGTTCGTGATCAAGCGCCTGATCGACCTCGGTCACTCGCAGAACATCAAGGCCGCGAAGCGCGCCGTCGAGCGTACGCGTCCCGAGGTCTGGGACGTGCTCGAGGAGATCATCCGCGAGCGCCCGGTGCTCCTCAACCGTGCTCCCACGCTGCACCGTCTGGGCATCCAGGCGTTCGAGCCGCAGCTCGTCGAGGGCAAGGCCATCCAGCTCCACCCGCTCGTGTGTGCCGCCTTCAACGCGGACTTCGACGGTGACCAGATGGCTGTGCACCTGCCGCTGTCGGTCGAGGCGCAGGCCGAGGCCCGCATCCTCATGCTCGCCTCGAACAACATCCTGAAGCCGTCGGACGGCCGTCCGGTCACCCTGCCCTCGCAGGACATGATCATCGGTCTCCACCACCTGACCACGGTCAAGGAGGGTGCCGTCGGTGAGGGCCGCGTGTTCGGTTCGGTCGGTGAGGCGATCCTGGCCAAGGACGAGGGCACCCTCGACCTGCAGGCCAAGGTCCGCATCCGCGTTCCCGGTCTGACCTTCCTCGAGGGCGAAGCCCCCGAGGGCTACGAGCGCCACGGTCTCGTCGACGCCTCGCTCGGTCAGGCGATCTTCAACGACACCCTTCCCAAGGGCTACCCGTTCGTGCGCGAACAGGCCGACAAGGGCAAGCTGTCGCAGATCGTCAACAAGCTGGCCGAGGAGTACCCCAAGGTCGAGGTCGCCGCGTCCCTGGACCGCATCAAGGACGCCGGCTTCTACTGGGCCACGCGTTCGGGTGTGACCGTTGCGCTCAGCGACGTGCTGACCCCGCCGAACAAGGCGGAGATCATCGCGGGCTACGAGAAGCAGGCCGCGAAGGTCCAGTCCCAGTACGAGAAGGGCCTCACGACCGACGCCGAGCGTCGTCAGGAGCTCATCAAGATCTGGACGGCTGCGACCGACGAGGTCCAGGCGGCCATGAAGAGCCACTTCCCGGCCGACAACACCATCAACCGGATGGTGAGCTCGGGCGCCCGTGGTAACTGGCTGCAGATCCGCAACATCGCGGGTATGCGTGGTCTGGTGAACAACCCGAAGGGTGAGATCATCGCCCGCCCGATCATCTCCTCGTACCGCGAGGGGCTGAGCGTGGCCGAGTACTTCATCGCGACCCACGGTGCCCGTAAGGGTCTCGCCGACACCGCTCTGCGTACCGCCGACTCGGGTTACCTGACGCGTCGACTCGTCGACGTGTCGCAGGACGTCATCATCCGCGAGGAGGACTGCGCCACGACCAAGGGTCTGGAGCTGCCCATCGCCGCCGCGGGTGCCGACGGGGTGCTCATCAAGGACGCCAACGTCGAGAACTCGGTGTTCGCCCGTACGCTCGCCGCGGACGTGGTCAGCCCGAGCGGTGAGGTTCTCGCCGAGGCCGGTTCGGATGTGGGCGACGTGCTCATCAACCGCCTGGTCGAGGGCGGCGTCACCTCCATCAAGGTGCGCTCGGTCCTGACCTGCGACTCCGCTGTGGGTGTGTGCGCGAAGTGCTACGGCCGCTCGCTCGCGACCGGCAAGGTCGTCGACATCGGCGAGGCCGTCGGCATCATCGCGGCCCAGTCGATCGGTGAGCCCGGTACCCAGCTGACGATGCGTACCTTCCACACCGGTGGTTCGGCATCCGCTGAGGACATCACGCAGGGTCTGCCCCGCGTGCAGGAGCTCTTCGAGGCGCGTACCCCCAAGGGTTCCTCGCCCATCGCGGAGGCCGACGGTCGCATCACGATCGAAGAGACCGAGAAGCAGAAGAAGGTCATCCTCACGCCGGACAACGGTGACGAGCCGCACGTCTACCCCGTGCTCAAGCGCGCCACCCTGCTCGTCGAGGACGGCCAGCGCGTCGAGGTCGGTCAGCCCCTCCAGGTCGGCACGCTCGACCCGAAGGAGATCATGCGCGTCATGGGCGCCCGCGAGGTGCAGAAGTACCTCGTCGGCGGTGTCCAGGGCGTGTACCGGTCGCAGGGTGTCCCGATCCACGACAAGCACATCGAGGTCATCGTCCGCCAGATGCTGCGCAAGGTCACCGTCGTCGACCACGGCGACACCACGCTGCTGCCCGGCGAGATGGTCGACTCGCGTCGCTTCATCGACATCAACCGTGCATCCGTCGCCGAGGGCAAGCGCCCCGCGTCAGGCCGCCCGGAGCTGATGGGTATCACGAAGGCCTCGCTCGCGACCGAGTCGTGGCTGTCGGCCGCTTCCTTCCAGGAGACGACCCGCGTTCTGACGCAGGCCGCGATGGAGGGCAAGAGCGACCCGCTCGTGGGCCTGAAGGAGAACGTGATCATCGGAAAGCTGATCCCCGCGGGGACCGGCCTGTCGAAGTACCGCAACGTCACGGTCGAGGCGACCGAAGAGGCCAAGAGCGAGCGGTACCCCAACCGCATCTTCGCCTCCGACGGTGCGTACAGCGACTCCGACCTGAGCTACGTCGACTTCGACAGCTTCTCGACGGACGACTTCACGCCCGGGACCTACAACTGATTGAGGCGAGAGGGAACGAGCGAGCTCGTTCCCCCGAGCCGATTGAGGTTGTCGAGCGGCACAGCCGCGAGAACAACTGATCGAGTCGGTCCCGACTGACGACGAAGGCCCCCGAGCTCCGGCTCGGGGGCCTTCGTCGTTCCCCGTCCGCACAGCGGGCATTCGGCTCGCGCCAAGCCCCGCGGGCTACCGTTCCGGCATGCAGCTCGCTGTTCGCTCCTCTGGCTCCGGTGCGCGCACCGCGATCCTCATCCACGGCATCATGTCCGACTCACGGGCGTGGCACCGCGTGAGCAACGACCTCGAGGCGGCCGGCTTCCGTGTGCTCGCCGTCGACCTCGCCGGACACGGCCGGAGCCCCCGCGCTCGGAGCTACTCGCCGGCCGCCTGGGCCGAGGATGTCATCGAGACGCTGGAGCCGATGCTGGGGCATGATGCGCCGGATCTGATCGTCGGGCACTCCCTCGGAGCACTCGTGGCGAGCATGGTGGCCGAGCGGCTCGCGCCCCGCGCCGCCGTCTACGTCGACCCCGCCTTCGCCTTTCCGCGTGGAGTGCGCGGGCTCGCGTATAAGCTCGCCTTCGCCGTCGCCCCGAAGCCGCGTCGGGCGATGCTGCGGCGCATGAACCCCGGCTGGAGCACGCAGGACATCGACCTCGAGCTGTCGTCGTTGCAGGCGTGGGACAAGCGCACCATCCTCGGCCTCGCCGACACCCGTGCCCTCGTCGCGCCGCGTCGGCCCCGGCAGCCGAGTCTCGTCGTGCTGGCCGAGAAGAGCCTGCTGATCACCCGTACCGTCGCCGCGGCCATGCGCGGTGACGGGCTCACCGTCACGGTGCTGCCGGGGTCGGGGCACACCGTCTTCCGCGACGACCACGCGGGGTTCATGGGTCTCGTCCACGGCTGGATCGCCGATCACGTCCCCGCCCGCGTCTGAGGCCGCGTGCCGCTGCCTCGCTTCGCGGGATGCGACGCGTAGCGTGGACGGGGGAGGTCGGCGTGGCACGGATCGGCGGTCGCAACAGCTTCATGGCGTGGGTCGTGGGGCTCGGCAGTGCTGCCGTGGTGGCGGCGCTGGTGGTCCTTGCGATCCCGGCGATCCCCGCGGGCATCCAGATGCTCGGTGACACCCTGCGCTCCTCCACATCCGTCCCGGTCGCTGAGGGGAAGACGGTCGCCCCTCAGCCCATCTCGTCGACCCCGCTGTGCCAGGGCCTCTACACGGAGGCACTGTGGGCGGAGCTCACCCAGCGCGCCGGGGGAGTGCCGGTGCAGGACGCGAGTGCGCCGCGCGTGTCGGCGACGACGCTGGAGGCCTCGCTCGCACCCGAAGTGACGGTGTCGTGCACGTTCACCGGCATCAACACCGGTTCCATCGTGACGACGGTGGCGAAGGTGGATGCGGACGCCGCCCGTCTCGCCCGCTCGACACTGGAGACGGCGGGCTACGCGTGCGGCGACTTCGGCGACGGCGTGCGTTGCCGGCTGGCGACCGCGGAGGGCTCGGAGGACCAGGTCATCCGAGACGGCACGTGGCTGGCGAGCGTGTTCACGGGGTGGCACCCCGACCGCTACACGGAACGCGTCGCGCTGCAGCTCTGGCCGAGCTGAGCGCGCTCAGTCGAAGACGCGCGAGATGACCGCATCCGTGTAGCCGGACGGTGCCAGCCCGACGTACTGCGTGTCGATCAGTACGTCGTCGCGCCAGAACAGCGTGCGCCCGTCGTTGACCGGGTACTGCGGGTCCACCCAGACCTTCTCGCACCGGGTTCCGTTGTTCGGGGTATAGCAGCTGAAGCCCTCGCCGACGAGCGCATTGAGCATGTCGAGAGCCGGTCCGCGCGACTTCTTCGAGATCGTGGTCGTGAGCCTGCCGGTGTCGGTCGCGGGGCTTCCCCAGATACAGGTGAGGCTGCCGTCGGCCTGCGCACCGGCCGTCCCGAATGCCGGGTCGTTGAGCGGCACGTCGGCAAGCTGAGCGAGCACCGCGTCGGAGAGGATCTCGCGGCAGTCCGTGGGAATCGCCACGGGGCTCGCCGTGGGTGTCGGAGTCGCCGTCGGAGTCGGCGTGGGCGAGGACGACGGGCCGAGCGTGGAGCCGGTCGGTGCAGGCGAGGGATCCGGTGCGCAGCCCGCGAGGACCAGCAGAGCGAGAAGAGAACAGGACGCCGCGAGCAGGGTGGTCTTCGAACGATGGCGCAGCGTCATGGGGTCAGGTTAGCCGCACGGATCGCCGCGCGCCGCGCGCCTGACCCGGCCCGGCGCGACCCGGCGTTACCCTCGGGAAGCGGATGTGCACCCCCGCTGAAGGAGCGACAGCGATGACCGAGCAGAAGACGCCCTCGGCCGGCGAACCCGTGGAGGAGCCGACCGTCGTCGTGGACGACGTCGTGGGCAACGCGAACGAGGCCCTGGCCGACGCGGAGGCCGCTCAGCGCACGGCGACCGGAGAGCAGGACGTCGCCTCCGAGCACGTCGTCGAGGAGGACGTGGTGGTCGTCGAGACCCCGACCTCCGACGGCGAGCGTGTCGTCGAGGAGGTCATCGTGACCGAGGCGGCGACCGACCAAGGCCGTGCCGACGACGACGTCCCCTGGTACGACCGCCCGGAGACCGTCCCCATGGACCCCGAGCCCGCTGCGACGACAGCCATTCCGGCGGCTGCCGCAGCGACGACGGTGGCGCCGGTCGCGGCGCCGGAGCCGGCCTACACCAGCGCCGCTGCTCAGCCGATCTTCGTGCAGGCGCCGGAGGCGCCCCGTCCCCGCGGCAACCGCGGTGCCGCGGGTGCGATCGGCCTGCTCGCCGCCCTCGCCTTCGCCGTCCTGTCGTTCGGCGTGCTCTTCGCCTTCGGCTACTTCTACGGCGGTCTGGGCACCGTGGAGAACGACCCCGCCGAGCTCGCCCTCGCCCTGATCGGCTCGTGGACCTTCTGGATGCCGGTGGTCGTCTTCTACCTCGGCTTCTGGTTCCTCGGCGCGATCCTCAACCGTGCGCGCTGGGCCCACTGGGTCATCTGGGGACTGCTCGTCGGCGTCGCCGCCTACGCGGGCTCCCTTCTCGGCATCCTGTTCCAGGCGCCGTTCTGGGAGCTGACCGCCCGTCAGGGGGCGGAGCTCATGCAGGTCTCGCTGTTCTCCCCGTTGCCGATCCTCGCTTTCGTGCTCGGTCGTGAGCTGACGGTGTGGTTCGGTGCGTGGGTAGCCGCCCGCGGACGCCGCGTCACCGCGCTCAACGACGAGGCGCAGCGCGAGTACGAGCGCACCCTCGAAGCGGGTCCGCAGCTCCACCAGGTCTGATGTCGCAGCCGGACGCACCTCGCACTCCGCCGGTGCGTCCGGCTGTCGCCATCGCACTGACGCTCGCGGGGTTCTTCGCCCTGATGATCGCCGCGTTCGGGATGGTGAGCCTGCTCGCGGACGTCGAGGTCGTTCCGGTGGCGGGTGTCGGGCAGGCGCCCGGAATCGTCGGAGTCGTCGTCGCCTGCGGCATCTACGCCGGTGGCGCCGCGCTCGTGCTCAGACCGGGCAACCCCGCCTACACCGGGGCGCTGTTCGTCGCGGTCGCCGTGTGGTTCGGGTACAGCCTCAGCGCCGGAGTCGCGGGCGCCGTCGCGTCAGAGGATGTGGCGGTGGGGCTCTCGCTCATGGCTCGTCTGCTGACCGGGTGGCAAGGGGGCGTGGTGGGTATCGCGGCGGCAACAGCCGCGTGGTGCGCGATCGCGCTCGTCCGCACCCACGCCGGGCGTCCGCGGTGGCCCTGGGAGGGCCCTGACGAGGTCTGATCGCGGACTCGACCGACGGGATGCGTGGATTTCCCGCGGAAAGACGCGGGTGGCGGCTACCTTTAGAGCGTGGAGCGCTCGCTCGAGACGCAGGTGAGCCAGGCCGTCGACGCCTGGCTGCGTTGGCTGCCCCGCTGGGAGCCGGCGACGCACCGCGGGCGTCTCGCGGTGTGCCGCCGTTGCCTGGGCTCGCCGATCCTCTCGGCCGCAGGCCTGGGCGGCGACGTGCCCCATGCCGTGCAGCACGGCTTGTCCACCCGCCTGAAGACGGTCGTCGACCACGCCGTCGCCGAGTACACGGCGCGCAATCTCCCCCTGCTCCAGTCCGAGCTCGACCAGCAAGCGACCCGCAACAGGGCCCGCAGCTACCGACCCACGGAGGACCTCGAGCCCGAGTACGACGGACTGCCGCTGGACCCGGACCCGATCCCGGGTGCGCCCTTCCTCTTCACGCTAGCGGGCATGGCCGCCGATGCGGATGCGGGCATCCCCGCGCTCCCTCCGCTGTCCGATGAGGCGAAGGCAGCGCTGCGTCACGAGGTGGCGCTGGCCGACGACTACGCGAATCTGATCGGACGCGAAGTATGCCAGGTGCTGCTGCATCACCGCATCCGCATCCAAGCAGCGGTCGCGAAGTATGTAGAACCGCAGATCACCGCCATGCTGGAAGAGTTGACGCGTTCGCTCGACGTTCCTTTCGACCCCAGAGACCTCGACGGTCCCACTCCCTGAGGCAGTTCATCCATGCTCAACGCACTCGTCGCCGCTTACTCCTCGCCGTTGGTCCCCGACGCAGGAACCGTCGTGCTCCTCGTGCTCGTGTCGCTCGTGCCGTCGCTCCTGGTCTACGTCTGGGGGGCGCTCGCGCTGTCACGGGTGTACGCGAAGCTCGGCATCGAGGGCTGGAAGGCGTGGATCCCGGTCTACAACGTCGCGGTCCTGTTCATCATCGGCGGTCTGAGCCCCTGGCTCCTCCTGCTCTACCTCATCCCGTTCTTCGGGCAGATCTTCGTCTACGTCGCCTACATCACCGCCGCGCATCGCGTGAACGTCATGTTCGGACAGGGCGTGGGCATGACGGTGCTGGCCGCCTTGCTGTTCCCTGTCTGGGCGAGCGTTCTGGGCTTCGGTTCCGCCAGGCCGATCGAGCAGGGTGCTCCGCGCCAGGCGGCAGGCGGAGTCGAGGACCTTCTCGGATTCGCGCCGCAGTACGCCCCGGCCGCCGACGAGTTCGGCGCCCGCCGCGACGTGCCGGCGCCCTCGGCATGGATCCCCCCGGCGCCGCCTGCGCCCGGTGCCCCGGCAGCGGCCCCCGCCACCGCGGCCATGCCCATCGCCGGTGCATGGGGCGAGCCGCCTCTGCCGCCCGCGCCGTCGGCACCCGCCGCTGATCCCTACGCGCCGGCTGAGCCCTACGCCGCGGCTCCCGCGGACCCGTACGCCGCACCCGCTGATGCGCCTGCGGTCGATCCCTACGCGGCGCCCGCGCCGGGCGCCTACGCCGCACCTGCAGTCCCCGCGCCCGTCGCAGACCCCTACGTTCCGTCGGCGCCGGCAGCCCCTGCCTACGACGCGTTCCCGACGCCCGCCGCCGATCCCTACGCGCCGCCTGTCGCCGACGCGCCCGCGGCTCCTGTCGACGATCCCTACGTCGCGCCGGCCTCGTCCGAGCCCGCTCCGGTGATGTCCTGGTGGCAGCCGGCCATCGTCGAGGAGGAGGCCGCACCCGCGGCCGCGACGCCGGCGTGGGTGGAGCCGGAGGCGTCCGCGGCGGAATCGGCGCCATCCGACTCGTTCGTGCCGCCCGCGGCGCCTCCCGTGCTGCGGGAGTCCTTCGTCGCCGAGCCCGACGCGTTCCCCGAAGCCTCGGGCGAGGTGTCGGCGGTGGCCGGAGCGCCGATCGCGGGCATGCCGCGGCCGGCGGCCGCATCCGTCGCCGCGTCGCGGCCCGGCGTCGGCGACATCGTCGAGGACACCGTCATCGCCTCGCGTCGTCGGCCCAAGTGGGCGCTGCTGCTGCCCGACGGATCGCCCATGGAGCTCACCGGCGATGCCGTCGTGCTGGGGCGTCGACCCGTCCCCGTCCACGCCGCACCCGGCGCGCAGCTGGTGACCGTCGTCGACGACACGCGCACGGTCTCCAAGACGCACGCGCTGCTCCGTCGTCGTGCGGATGCCTGGATGGTGAGCGATCTGGACTCCACGAACGGCGTCGTCGTGTTCGCCGCACAGGAGGAGATCGACGTCGCGCCGGGCACCGAGCACGAGGTGGCGGAGCGTTTCCTCCTGGGCGATGCGGAGCTGCGCATCGTGCGCGCGGACGCATGATCGCAGTCGTTTGACCGCATCCCGATTCGGCGCGTATCATTGAGCGGGTGTGCGCTCGCGCGCGCCCTGCGTCGTGCCCGGCACGAACAGGGTGAACGGGAGCACACCATCTCAGGGAACGGCCTGCGAACAGGCCACCCCCACGGCATATCCACCAACGAAACGGGCGTCAGTCATTCTGCAGCCCCGGTGGGTCCGCGTGAGCCCTCTCCGACACGAATCGCAAGAATCCGTCGGAGCGGGGGAGACCACGACGCTGTCACCGTGCAGCACTGACAAGGAGAGAACGTGCCAACTATTCAGCAGTTGGTTCGCAAGGGGCGCACGCCGAAGGTCACCAAGACCAAGGCTCCCGCGCTGAAGTCGAACCCGCAGCAGGCCGGTGTCTGCACCCGCGTGTACACCACCACCCCGAAGAAGCCGAACTCGGCGATGCGCAAGGTCGCTCGTGTGAAGCTCCGCAACGGCACCGAGGTCACCGCCTACATCCCCGGCGAGGGCCACAACCTGCAGGAGCACTCGCTCGTGCTGGTGCGCGGCGGTCGTGTGAAGGACCTCCCCGGTGTGCGTTACAAGATCGTTCGTGGCGCCCTGGACACCCAGGCCGTCAAGAACCGCAAGCAGGCCCGTAGCCGCTACGGCGCGAAGAAGGGTTGAGTTAGATGCCTCGTAAGGGTCCCGCCCCGAAGCGTCCGGTCGTCAACGACCCGGTCTACGGCGCACCGATCGTCAGCCAGCTCGTCAACAAGATCCTCGTCGACGGCAAGAAGTCGCTCGCCGAGTCGATCGTCTACACGGCGCTCCGCGGCGTCGAGGCCAAGAACGGCCAGGATGCGGTCGCGACGCTGAAGAAGGCGCTCGACAACGTCCGTCCCACCCTCGAGGTCAAGAGCCGCCGCGTCGGTGGCTCGACCTACCAGGTGCCGGTCGAGGTCAAGCCGCACCGCGCCAACACCCTGGCGCTGCGCTGGCTCGTCAGCTACGCGAAGGGTCGTCGTGAGAAGACGATGACCGAGCGTCTGCAGAACGAGATCCTCGACGCCTCGAACGGCCTCGGTGCCGCGGTCAAGCGCCGCGAAGACACCCACAAGATGGCCGAGTCGAACCGCGCCTTCGCGCACTACCGCTGGTAATCAGCAGCTCGGCGCCGGCCGGGGCCACCGCCCCGGCCGGCGCACCCGACAACACGTAAGGACATCCCCGTGGCACAAGAAGTGCTCACCGACCTCAACAAGGTCCGCAACATCGGCATCATGGCGCACATCGATGCCGGCAAGACGACGACGACCGAGCGCATCCTCTTCTACACGGGCGTCAACCACAAGATCGGTGAGACGCACGACGGCGCTGCGACGACCGACTGGATGGAGCAGGAGCAGGAGCGTGGCATCACGATCACCTCCGCCGCTGTGACCTGCTTCTGGAACAAGAACCAGATCAACATCATCGATACCCCCGGCCACGTCGACTTCACGGTCGAGGTCGAGCGCTCGCTTCGCGTGCTCGACGGCGCCGTCGCCGTCTTCGACGGCAAGGAGGGCGTCGAGCCCCAGTCCGAGACGGTGTGGCGTCAGGCCGACAAGTACGACGTGCCGCGCATCTGCTTCGTCAACAAGATGGACAAGCTGGGCGCCGACTTCTACTTCACCGTCGACACGATCGTGAACCGCCTGAAGGCCAAGCCGCTCGTGCTGCAGCTGCCCATCGGTGCCGAGAACGACTTCGTCGGTGTCATCGACCTCGTCGAGATGCGCGCTCTGGTGTGGCCCGGCGATGCCAAGGGTGACGTCACGATGGGTGCGAAGTACGAGATCCAGGAGATCCCGGCCGACCTCGCGGACCGCGCTGCTGAGTACCGCGAGAAGCTGCTCGAGACGGTCGCCGAGAGCGACGAGTCGCTGCTCGAGAAGTATTTCGGCGGTGAGGAGCTCTCGCTGGCCGAGATCAAGGGCGCGATCCGCAAGCTCACGATCAACTCCGAGGTCTACCCGGTCCTGTGTGGCTCGGCGTTCAAGAACCGCGGCGTGCAGCCGATGCTGGACGCCGTCGTCGACTACCTCCCCTCGCCCCTGGACGTGCCCGCCATCGAGGCGCACGACCCCAAGGACGAAGAGATCGTCATCGAGCGTCACGCCGACCGCGACGAGCCGTTCGCGGCGCTCGCGTTCAAGATCGTCACGCATCCCTTCTTCGGTCGTCTGACCTACATCCGCGTGTACTCGGGTCACCTCGACTCCGGTGCCCAGGTCGTGAACGCGACCAAGGGCAAGAAGGAGCGCATCGGAAAGATCTTCCAGATGCACGCCAACAAGGAGATGCCGGTCGACTCGGTGACCGCCGGTCACATCTACGCCGTCATCGGTCTGAAGGACACCACCACCGGTGACACCCTCTCCGACAGCACCAACCAGGTCGTCCTCGAGTCGATGACGTTCCCGGAGCCGGTCATCGAGGTCGCCATCGAGCCCAAGACCAAGGCCGACCAGGAGAAGCTGGGTCTCGCGATCCAGAAGCTCGCTGAAGAGGACCCGACGTTCCGCGTCGAGCAGAACGCCGAGACCGGTCAGACGGTCATCAAGGGCATGGGCGAGCTCCACCTCGACATCCTCGTCGACCGCATGAAGCGCGAGTTCAAGGTCGAGGCCAATGTCGGCAAGCCCCAGGTCGCGTACCGCGAGACGATCCGCAAGACCGTCGAGCGTCACGACTACACGCACAAGAAGCAGACCGGTGGTTCGGGTCAGTTCGCCAAGATCCAGTTCGCGCTGGAGCCCCTCGAGGTCACGGCGGACAAGACGTACGAGTTCGAGAACAAGGTCACGGGTGGCCGTATCCCGCGCGAGTACATCAGCCCGACCGATCAGGGCTTCCAGGACGCCATGAACGTCGGCGTGCTCGCCGGCTTCCCCATGGTGGGCGTGAAGGCGATCCTGCTCGATGGTGCCTCGCACGACGTCGACTCCTCGGAGATGGCGTTCAAGATCGCGGGTTCCATGGGCTTCAAGGAGGCCGTCCGCAAGGCGAACCCCGTCATCCTCGAGCCGATCATGGCCGTCGAGGTGCGTACTCCCGAGGAGTACATGGGTGACGTCATCGGCGACCTGAACTCCCGTCGCGGCCAGATCCAGTCGATGGAGGATGCGGCCGGCGTCAAGGTCGTCCGTGCCAATGTCCCGCTGTCCGAGATGTTCGGTTACATCGGTGACCTGCGTTCGAAGACCTCCGGTCGCGCTGTCTACTCCATGGAGTTCGACAGCTACGCCGAGGTCCCGCGCAATGTCATGGACGAGATCGTTCAGAAGACGAAGGGCGAGTAATCTCCTCGGAGGTCTCGTCTGCGGACGGGGCGGTTTCGTCCCGTCCGCACTTCTGGCTCACAACTTCACACGACCCCTCTCTATTACACTGAGAACAATCCCCGTAGCGAGCCGGTCGCAACCCAGCGACCGGAGTCTCTACACGACGTCCTGAGGAGGACCCAGTGGCTAAGGCCAAGTTCGAGCGGACCAAGCCGCACGTGAACATCGGAACGATCGGTCACGTCGACCACGGCAAGACCACGCTCACCGCCGCGATCTCGAAGGTGCTCGCCGACAAGTTCCCGTCGGCCACCAACGTGCAGCGCGACTTCGCGTCGATCGACTCCGCTCCCGAAGAGCGCCAGCGCGGCATCACGATCAACATCTCGCACGTCGAGTACGAGACGCCCAAGCGTCACTACGCTCACGTCGACGCTCCCGGTCACGCTGACTACATCAAGAACATGATCACCGGTGCCGCTCAGATGGACGGCGCGATCCTCGTGGTCGCCGCCACCGACGGCCCGATGGCTCAGACCCGCGAGCACGTGCTGCTGGCCAAGCAGGTCGGCGTGCCGTACCTGCTCGTCGCCCTGAACAAGAGCGACATGGTCGACGACGAGGAGATCCTGGAGCTCGTCGAGCTCGAGGTCCGCGAGCTGCTGTCGTCGCAGGACTTCGATGGCGACAACGCCCCCGTCGTCCGCGTCTCGGGCCTGAAGGCTCTCGAGGGCGACGAGAAGTGGGTCAACTCGATCGTCGAGCTCATGGAGGCCGTCGACGAGTCCATCCCGGACCCGGTGCGCGACAAGGACAAGCCGTTCCTGATGCCCATCGAGGACGTCTTCACGATCACCGGTCGTGGCACCGTCGTCACGGGCCGCGCCGAGCGTGGCACGCTGGCGATCAACTCCGAGGTCGAGATCGTCGGCATCCGCCCGACGCAGAAGACGATCGTCACCGGTATCGAGATGTTCCACAAGCAGCTCGACGAGGCGTGGGCCGGCGAGAACTGTGGTCTGCTCCTTCGCGGCACCAAGCGTGACGACGTCGAGCGCGGCCAGGTCGTCGTCAAGCCCGGTTCGGTCACCCCGCACACCAACTTCGAGGGCACGGCGTACATCCTGTCCAAGGAGGAGGGCGGCCGTCACAACCCGTTCTTCACGAACTACCGCCCGCAGTTCTACTTCCGTACCACGGACGTGACCGGCGTCATCACGCTGCCCGAGGGCACCGAGATGGTCATGCCCGGTGACACCACGGAGATGTCGGTCGAGCTCATCCAGCCGATCGCCATGGAAGAGGGCCTCGGCTTCGCGATCCGTGAGGGTGGCCGCACCGTCGGCGCCGGCACGGTGACCAAGATCCTCAAGTAAGTCCTTCGGACTTCGCCGACAGGGGTCGGGCCTTCGGGCCCGGCCCCTGTCGGCATATACGGAGTTCGCCATCCGATACGCTCGTTCGGTGGCATCCCGATACCCCGTCTCGAAGCTCGCGCGCGCATTCGGGATCATCGCCATCGTCGATGCTCTGATCGCGGTGGCCGTGCCGCTGGGCATCGCCTTCGCCATGTATCGGGGCCTGACCGCCTCAGCGCTCAGCACTCCGCTCATCGGTCTCGTGGGCGCCGCGATCGCGCTCATCGGCTTGATCCTCTGCGTGCTCGGAGCGATCGCCGGAAAAGGCCAGCAGTCGGCGACGGTGATCATCGGTGCGCTGATGAACGCAGGAGTCCTCCTGGGGCTCCTGCTCGCGGTCTTTCTCCCGATGCTCGCGGGGGCGTAGAACGCCTTCAGGAACGGTGCCCTAGTATTGCCGTTCAACGCATGCCACGGGGGACGGCGGGGAATGAGCATGTCGATGTCTGCGCACGAGACAGAAGCTCTGCTGGAGCAGTGGGGACGGAGCGACTCGTCCACGCGTAAGCCCGCTCCCAGCCGACTGCGTCTCGGTATCGCGCTGGCGGGTCTGATCGCCTACATCGGCGTCGTACTCGCTGCCACGCTGTCGCCGACGCCCTTGGATGCCGGCTATGACGTCGCCATCGAACGCTTCCTGGGCGTGCTGCATCGAAACGGCATCCCCGAGTGGTTCGGCTACAGCAAGCTGGAGTTCACGGCGAACATCGCCATGTTCGTGCCGCTCGGGTTCCTGCTCGCGCTTGCTCTTCCCCGCAAGGCGGTGTGGGCTGTCATCCTCATGATCCCGGCGTTCTCGGGCGCGATCGAGCTCTTTCAGGCCACCTTCCTCGCCGCGCGTTTCGCCTCGGTGCTCGATGTCGTCGCGAACACCACGGGAGGCTACCTGGGCGCGATCCTCGCGATCATGCTTCGCGCCGTCGTCGATGCCCGCGACCGCAAGCTCATCGCCCGTGCCCTCTGGGAGCACAGGGTGCGCTGAAGGGCGGTCCAGGCGCCGATAGGCTCGGCTGGGAGTACGCCGCGCGGCGGGAGAGCGGCGTACGGGGAACGGCCGCTGTAGGGAGAGCAAACGTGAAGGTTGATGATGAGCGGCAGGCACTCACCGTGGCCACAGTGCTGTACGAGGGGGTCGATGTTCTGACGCGGACACTGCCTCAACTGTTCGCCGCGTTGGCAGATCGTGGCGTTCCCGCTGTCGTGGTCGACAACTCCGCCACGAGCGAGCCACGCAGCGTTGTGACCGCTCTCGCGGAGGCGACGGGGTGCGATGTGACCTACGTCGCGCGCCCTGACAACCCCGGCTTCGCGGCTTCCGCGAACGAGTGCATCGCGCTGTCGCGCAGCGACTGGGTGTTCTTGGTCAACGCTGATGTCCACGTAGACGGCGAGCATCTCGATGCGATCGTGCAGCATGCCGAAGCGAAGCGCGGGCAGAACCCGACTGCTGTCTCGTTGGTCACGGACGGCCGTCACACCTGTGGCGTCGAACTCGACGGGATCGGCTACTTCTCTGACCGCCCGATACCCAGCCGTCTTCTCTGCCTCGGTCCCAGCGGGGGCGCGGCAATCTTCAACCGAGCCCAGTTCTTGGCATACGGCGGATTTCGGGAGGACCTCTTCGCGTGGGGCGAGGATGCCGACCTTGCGTTGCGGATGTGGACGGACGGCGTCGTGACAGACGAGCTTCATCTCGGACTCGTTCATGTGGGCGGTCACTCGTTGTCGGGCGTGTCGGGGCTGCGGCGTAAGGCTCGTTGGCTGGCGCGCAACCGCCTGTACATGCTCAGGGCCGACTACAGCCGAACCGCCCAGCTGACGCTCGGTGTCGCGCAGGTCGCGCTGATGATCGCGAACGGCGTGCGAAAGATCTCGACGCGTACGGCAGTCGCGCACTTCGCGGGAATGATCGATGGTCTATCGAACTCGGGTCAGGCGTCCCCTGCTCAGACTCCGGCCCGTCGCATGGATGTCGCTACGTTCCGTTCGTACCGGTCGGGTTCTCCGACCCGGAGCGATTCGCGCGCCAGATGATCCAGAGACCGAGTGAGAGGATCGCCTGAGAAGCGACGTAGGCTGCCCCGAGCTCAGCGGTGCCGAAGACGACACCCACGCCAGCCACAAGGAGCAGGGATATCACCGACCATCCGATCATCAGCTGGGGAACCCGCCGCGGCATCTCCGTCCCGTAGAACCAGGCGAGATGGAACTGGGACACCCCTGACAAAGCGGAACCGATGAAGACGCCCGCGACGATGGGCGAGGCCTCTGCATACGCAGGGCCGAAGAACAGGACCGTGAGCTGGGGCGCGAAGATGGCGCCGGCGGCCACGACACTGGCGAGGGCGAGGACGATCCACCGGGTCCGAACGAACAGCCTCAGCCGCGCCTGGTGCGACTCCTGGCGAACGAGTACGGGAACAAAGACCTGGACCAGAGTTCCGATGATGATGTTGAGGGGGGCGTTCAACCGCGCGGCGACGCTGTAGAGCCCGGCCGAAGCCGCACCAGCCGTCAGCCCGACGACGGATCCGTCGAGTTGACTGATCTGTGGGCCCAGAGCAGTCACCGCCAGCGGTGCGTTCCGGCGCAGGAACTCGCGCGTGCGCATCGGGGTCGAGCGGTGCCGCTTAATCGCGACGGCGAGAGTGATGCTGCCGATCAGGCCGCTCAGTGAAGCACCGAGGAGAGCGGTGATCGGCGCGATGCCGAACACGAGGGGCGCCAGGGCGGTCAGGCGGCGACCGATCGTCCAACCTGCCGCCCTCCCGGCCGACAATCGTCCTTGCCACAGCGCATTGGCCAGTTCCCCGCTCGATTCACCCAGTGCGAACAATGCCCCAGCAAGAAGGACCCAGCCGGTTGAGATATCCGGTTGCGTTGCTGCGGCGGCGACCGCCGCACCCATCGGGACGACGATCGACGCCGAGACTCGGACGATGAAGGTGAGACCCAAGTACGCCGGAGCATCGGGATCGTGTGCCAGTCGAAGTGCTCGCGTCGTCATGCCCCAGTCGAGCAAGCCCAGTATGAACGCGCATGTACCGAGCGCAATGCTGAAGAGGCCCATGTTGGTGGGACCGAGAGCGCGTGCGAGAACGAAGAGGAACACCGCCTGCGCGACAGCGCTGATCAAGCGGCTGCCGACCGATACAGAGAACCTGCGCAGCATTCCTGACCTGCTCAGACCGCTTGGCGGTATCCGCCGCGGATCCAGACCGGGACTCTGTCCCACGTCGAGCGAGCGTTCGTCATGGCGCGTTCCACTACGACGCTACGTCGAGAGACGAGACGGAATCCGACCACGACCGCGAGAACTGCGAACCAGACGCCGAATGCGGCCTCGAACAGAGTGACATCTACCAGCGCGAAGTAGCAGGTCGCGGCGAAGCTGCTGCCCAGCGCGCCGCCCACGCGCACGGCCAGGAAGCAGAGCGCGCCGATGAGCACGGCGAAGAGTAGGCCCCACCATCCCAGGTTGCCGAAGTAGTCCAACAACGGGCCCGGGTTGGGTCCAAACCCCTGCCACTGCCCGAAGCGCTCTCCGTGGAGCCAGACACCGGGAGAGTAGTCGTATCGACCCCCGAATGCCTTCAGCAGGGTGGGAACGACGGCGCCCGGTCCCGCGAACGGGAAGTCCTGCGGACGTACCCCCAGCGCGAGCAGGTACTCGAGGCTGTCGGTGTTCGCCGCGACACGATACGCGACGTTCGTCAGCGCACCGAGAAGCCCATCGGCGGCGACCGATACCCAGTATCCGGCGAGCACGATCAGCGAACCCGCGATGGCCAGAGCGCCGAAGAAGAGGGGGCGTCTCAATGGGCGCGGGGTCAGATAGGCCGCTCCTACCACCGCCAACAACGCGGGAAGGAGCGTGGCCTTCGAGCCTGCCACGACGATGGCCCCGCCCGCCAGAACAATGACGAGGTAGTCCAGAATGCCGAGTCGATAGCCCCGTCTGAGCCATTGAGTCGCGACGGCAGCGATGGGCGGAAGAATCGCCAGGCCCAGGATGAACCCGACCCGGTTGTCTGTGGATGCATCGAGACGGGCTACGAGGTCGAGTTCGCCGCCCAGCCACGGATACGTCGTGAGCCGGATGATGCCGAAGAGGAGAAGATAGACCTTCGAGATGATGATCCAGGTTCCGGCTTGCGATTGAGCGAATGCTGAGACCTTCGGCCCCGGTACCCAACGCCTGTCGATCGCGCTCGGTCCGCCGCGCAGCCAGCGGATGGGATGTAGCAGCAGATCTGGAGCAAGAGCGGGAACGAGGAGCGCCAGGAATCCTATCGAGAACCAGGTGATCTCGGACGCGGCGCCGAAGGCCATGAATGCATGACAGACGTACTGCGATGCGAACACCAACAGCACGAAAGCGAAGCTGAGCGGGCGGCTGCGAGTGAGGGCGGCCGTCACACCCACCAGCAGAACCAAGCTCAGCCAGTAGGCGGGACTGAGGTAGATGTCCTCAATCATTGCGCCGACCGATGGCCCGACGGGTCACGTTTGCGATGCCGATGGCCCAGTACATGCGAGAACTCAAGCGACTGATGTGGCGCGTGCGCAGAATGTGCATATCGCGATAGAGCTGATACTCGTTCGTCGTCCGGCTGATACCGTCGTCGCCGCACTTCGCGATCACCCGAGTGGTCTGCAATGTGGACAGGGAGGTGAGGTGTGCGATCAGGTTCAGTTCGTAATCCGCGATGATCCTGTTGCTTATGTCGTACGAGAAGTCCCGGAAGAGGTCGCGCCGGTAGAGAACGGCCTGATGGTGGACCGTGTTGAGAATTCTGGTCTTCCACCCGAGTCGCGACGTCATCGACTCGCCGGACGGGTAGACCGCTGTCCCCAGCACAAGACCGGGGGTGCGGTCGCTCTGCGCGACAGCTTCGTGCAGGTCGCTCAGCACGAGATCGTCGTTGAGTAGATCGTCTGCGCCCAGGAAGAGGACGTACTGGCCGGTTGCGCGTTGGATCGCCTTGTTGAAGGCGTCATAGATTCCTTTGTCCGGCTCGGACTCGACCCGCAGATTTGTCGTCTCTCGATCCTCCTCGAGGAGTTGCAGCGTCTCGTCCGATGAACCGCCATCCTGTACGAGCCACTCGAATGAACGGAACGACTGCGCTGCGATGCTGTCACGCAACTGCGCGACGGTGTCTGCTGCGTTGTAGGTCGCGGTGATGATGGACAGCCACGGAGCTGAATTCATGCGCGAAGACCTCGATTCTTCCGGAGCTCGCGCACACCTCGTGTGGCCGCGGACAGTGCCAGGGAGACGAGCAGCCGACCCGTGACCGCAACGCGCACGAAGACTCGCATAGCCACGGACGGGTGCATGTTCTTGACGAAGTACAGGTACATGGCCCTGTGGAACTCGACGTTCGAACGCGGCTTGCGGGGCAGTCCGCTCGAGACGCCTTTGACGTGCAGCGACGGTGGCGCGTCGACCATCAACACGGTCATCCCCTCGCTGTGTGCGTCGATACAGAGCTGCAGGTCCTCGCCGTACATCCAGTAGTCCGTGTCGAAAATGCCATCACGTGCGCGGCGGAAGCGAGGCGAAACGAGCATGAGGGCTCCAGTTGTCGCCTCGATGACATACGGGTGCACGCCCGGAGTCTCTGCCGGGGCGACGCGGTTGTATTTCAGTCGTCCGGGAGTCAGTTTGCCCAGAGCCGCGTACACCGCCGCTCCCGCCAACGAGGGGTGTCGACGAACGCTAGCGGGGTCCATGCTCCCGTCCGGAAGCTGTAGGGGCGCCGTGACGATAGCGACAGAATGATCACCAGCCAGGGCGTCGAGGCAGATCCGCAGCACCGAGGCACCGAGTCTCACGTCAGGGTTCAAGCAGAGCGTCGGCAGGTCCTGATCTGCCACCAGTGGGCCCCCGGCAGCGTATCCGCCGGCGAATCCCGCGTTGTCGTTCGAGACGACCGTCACCGCTAGGCCAGAGGTCTCGGCGTGGCGACGAGCGATCTCTGCGGTGCCATCCGTGCTGCCGTTGTCCACGAGGACCACCTGTGCGATGTGGTCGCGCTGTGCTTCCAGCCCAGCAAAGTAGTCCGTCAACGTCGGCGCCGAGTTGTGAAGCACGGTGATGACGTTCGCCTGCGGATGTCCATCAAGCTCTTCGGGCATGAGCTAGCGATCCCCCTGAATTCTGCAGTCCGGTCCAACTGGCGAGTTGGTCCTGTGCACCGACGGTGCGCAAGGAAGGGCGGACACGTCCGCCTCGACCACGGATCCCCCTGGTTGGCGTCGCAAACGACCCCTCATCCGTCCGTGCCGCCCGAGTTCCACGTGCACGTAGTCACTGCTCGGGCGCCCGCGAAGGTGCTCGGGTACATCCGCGTGCACCCGAGCATAGTCTGAGAGGACAGGACATCAGCCACCGGGAACCGCTCGTACGTCTCACCGTGGTGGCCGTTCGCGGTGAACTGCCGGGCGCGGTGCTGTACCAATAGAGGATTGACTGGTGTGGGCCGCCCGTGGAGGCGCCGTCTGATCTGAAGGGCAGCGGTATCGCAAGTGGAACATTCCCGTGGTGGTCCTTCTCTGCCGACGACGCGCCGAGCGTATCGTCAGCGATCATCGGAAGCTCCCCGCCGACGTGCATGGCCGTGGGTGACCGGCGGACTCGTCTCGCTCGGACTCGCTGGGACAGCCGTAGTGGGAATCATGGCGGTCCAAGCGATGCAGGTGCGTGACGACCTGCTGGGTGCGAAAGAAGAAGTCGCTCATCTCGTCGAACTGGCGCGCTCCGGCGACAGTTCGGCGGTCGAGACCGCCGCGCAGACCGTCCTCTCGCAGACGGTTCGCGCCTCCGACACAGCGAACGGCCCGCTTTGGCGTATGGCTGCGGCTGTGCCCGGGGTCGGTGACAACGTCCGCGCGGTGTCAGCAGCGGCAGACGCCACACGCGTTCTCGTCGAGCGGGGACTCCCTCCCGCGCTCGACATTCTTGCGGCCACGGATGCCGGTTCGTTGACGCTGGCCGATGGTGGCGTGAATCTGGCGCCGTTCCAGGCCGCTCAACGGGCATTGCCGGAGATTTCCGCAGCGCTCGCAGAGGCGAAATCGATGATGGCTGACGTGCGTGTCGATCGAGTGGCCGGCCCTGTTGCGGATGCACTGGAACAGCTCACTTCCGCTATCGACCATGCGGGACCCGCTCTCGAGTTGGCAGACAAGTATCTGCCGACCGTCCTCGAAATGGCGGGTCAATCAAGCCCCCGCGACTACCTGATCCTCTTCCAGAACAACGCCGAAGCGCGTGCGACGGGCGGCAACCCCGCGGCGAGTTTCGTCCTGCATGTCGAGGGCGGACGGCTCGAGATGACTCAGCAAGCGAGCGCGACGACCTTCGACATCATGCAGGTCTCTGAACGCGTCTATCTCGAGCTCCCGGAGGAGAACCTGGCGCTCTATTCGTCGGAGTTCAACCGGGCTCCGCAGAACTACAACTACACGCCCAACTTCCCGACGACCGCGAGACTCTTCCAGACGCTCTGGTCGCGAACGATGAATCTGGACGTGGACGGCGTGATCTCGATCGATCCCGTCGTGCTCGCCTACATGCTGCAAGTGACCGGGCCGATCAGCTTGGAGACGGGGGAGGAGCTGTCTTCGGCCAACGCGGTGAAGGTCCTCCTCAGCGATACGTATGAACGTTTCGGAAATGACGGAATGGCAGCGGATGCCTACTTCGCAGACGTCGCCTCCCGGGTCTTCCAGCGCGTCGTGTCCGGCGGCTGGGACCCGGTGGCGATGTTCGGGGCACTGACGCAGGCGGCCGAGGATCAGCGCGTCTACATGTGGTTCCCGCGCGACACCGATCAGGCGCTCGCGACCGAACTGGGCCTCGATGGAACGCTCACCGCCGACAACTCGAAGACCACGCAGGTCGGCATCTTCGTCAACGATGCGTCGTACGGAAAGCTCGAGTACTACCTCCAGAAGTCCGTCTCGGTGGACTGCGACCCGGCCTCCGGGACGATCCACACATCCATGACGTTGTCGAGTTCAGCGCCTACGGGCGGTCTCAGCCCGTACACGCTCGGTCAGCGAAACGCCGCTTGGGGTATTCCCCTGACCAGCATGATTCTCAATGTGCTGTTCTTCGCGCCTCCGGGGGCGGAGATATCGGCCACAGAGCCGATGCGCGGCGATGTGCAGGATTGGGACCGAGCGACGACCGAAGAAGGACACCCGGCTGAGAGCCGAACGATCATCCTTCCTGCGGGCGAGACGCGGGTCGTTTCTTTCGACTTCACGCTCCCTCCCGGCGCTAGCCCGATCTCACTCCGCTACACACCCGGGGTCAACCCGACGGACGTGACCATCGCCAGCTCGTGTGCCGAGATGACTGCGTCCGGCTGATAACGTGGGCGGAACGGCTCTTGGGGAGCCGGGTTGGATACCGGTGCTGGTGGCCCGCTGTCCGATGGGGGGAACGTGAATGACGCTCGAGGCTCGGCAAGAGTTTGCGTTGCACGAGGTGGAACAGCAGGAGGCCGCAGGGGTGGTGGCTGACGCTCCTTCCCGTTCGCTGAAATGGCCTCGCCGCTACGCAGGCAGGCTGCTGTTCAGCGACTTCGCCGTCGTGGTGGCGACTCTGAGCGCCTACGCGCTCTGGCTGCCCGAGGCGGCTGACAACCTCGACTGGCCCGGAGGCCCGACCGTTCCCTATTGGGTGGTCGTCGTGGTCGTCGGCGTCATCTGGCTCCTCACCCTCGATGCCGTCGACTCCCGCGATCGGCACATCGTCGGGCACGGCTTCACCGAGTACCAGCGGATCATCCGCGCATCCCTCTTCGCGTTCGGACTCATCCTCGCGGCCTGCTTCTTCCTCCGCATCGACCTGGCGCGTTCGCTCTTCCTGTTCGCGCTGCCCGTGGGGGCGGCGCTTCTGATTCTCTCGCGCTGGGTATGGCGCCAGTGGCTGCGACGGCAGCAGCGCCACACTCGATACGTTCACCGCGCCGTGGTCATCGGATCTCCGGCCAAGGTCGCGCACGTCGTCCGCATGATCCACACGACCGAAGGCACCGGGATCGCCATTGTCGGTGCGGTGACCGACGCGGGTCTCGGCCCGCGCATCGGACCCGTCCCGGTTCTGGGGACCTTCGACGACACGGAAGCCGTGGTGGACTCTGTTCGTGCTGACACCGTCATCGCTGCGGGGTCGGATGACCTGGACCCCAAGACGATGCGCCGGCTGGGGTGGGCCATGGCGGAGCGCGACGTCGACTGGGTGGTCGCTCCGGCTCTGACCGACGTCGCAGGTCCCCGCATCCACGCGCGTCCTGTCGCGGGGCTGCCCCTCGTGCATGTCTCCTTCCCGAAACTGGACGGCGCCAAGCGCTTCCTCAAGCGGGCATTCGACATCGTCGGTTCGGGAGTGCTCATCGTGGCCGCGTCACCCCTCATGCTCGTCGTGGCGATCGCCGTGAAGGCAGAGAGCCGCGGGCCACTCATCTACCGCCAGGAGCGCATCGGCCGGTTGGGGCAGCCCTTCGGGATGATCAAGTTCCGCTCCATGGTCGCGAACGCGGACGACCAGCTCGCCTCGCTGCTCGATCTGCAGGGGACGACGGATGAGCCGCTGTTCAAGGTGGTCAACGATCCGCGGATCACCCGCGTCGGGCGCTTCATCCGCAAGCACTCCATCGACGAACTGCCCCAACTGTTCAACGTCTTCGCGGGCGACATGAGCCTGGTGGGTCCGCGCCCCCAGCGTCACGCCGAGGTGGCGCTCTACGACGAGGCTGCGCACCGTCGACTTCTGGTCAAGCCCGGTATGAGCGGCCTGTGGCAGGTGAGCGGCCGCTCATCGCTCTCGTGGGAGGACGCGATCCGCCTCGACCTGTACTACGTCGAGAACTGGTCGTTCACCCAAGACGTCATCATCTTGTTCCGCACCGTGCGGGCGGTACTCGCCCCGGGCAAGACCGCCCACTGATCCTGTGGATCGGTGAGGTTACGGAGACGTAAAGAAACGACCCTTACCATGCCCCCGACTTGTGAGTGCGCTGGGAGAAGAGCTAGCGTGGCCTGCGGGGGTAGGCTGGGCGATTCGTCCCTCAGTCCAACTCCCGGACCATCCTGGTACCCATTGAGGCTGCGCCTCACACCCCCACGGAGTTGAAAATGAAGAGCCTTCGCACCAAGATCGCAGCGGTCATCCTGACCGCTGCCGCCCTCGTTGCCGCTCCCGCGGCAGCGCAGGCTTATGTCCCCACACCCGGCGACCCCGAGGCGACCACCTCGGGCGCTCCTGTTCCCGGCGGCACGGTGACGCTCGTCGCCACCGCCTTCGACGGCAACACCCCGATCAGCTTCGTCGTCACCGGCGAGAACGGCGCGGGCATCACTCAGGCCTCGGTCAAGCTGGCCATCAGCTCGTCGCCGACGTTCAGTACGACGACTAATGCAGCGGGCAACGCGTCCTTCAACGTCAAGCTGCCCTCGAACGCCACCGGCACGTACGACGTGGCGGTCACCGGTCAGAAGAACGGCGTCACGGTCACCGAGACGACCAGCTTCGCGGTAGGCACCGGAAGCGGCGGCACCGGCTCGGGCACGGGTCTTCCCGCGACCGGTGTCGACAGCGGTTCGCTGATGGGCGTCTGGATCGGCGGCGGCGTGCTGCTGCTCGGTGGCCTCGCGGTCACCGTGTTCGCCGTGCGTCGTCAGCGCCAGGGCGCCTGACACACCACGCTCAACGACAGAACCCCCGGGCTGAAGCCCGGGGGTTCTGTCGTTCTCCTCGACACGCCGCTCCGACACGCCCGAGTTTGCGACACGCCCGGGCGACACGTAGACTAGTCAGGTTCCACATTCCGGGTGCTTTGCTGCCCGGATCACTGCCAGGGCAGTGCATAGATCAGCGCCTCGAGCGCGGGGTCTAGGCCGCGGGCAGCAGAACGACATCTCCCACACTTCTTCCCGGAAACGGGCGTGCACTGCGCGTGGAGTGCGGGGCCGGCGTCGGAAGACGTCGGTTTGACACGAGAACAGTGGTGCAGCATCACCGCGAAAGCGGGAGAAGTGCCCGGCGCGCAAGCGTCACCGTGCGTCCGATGCCCTCAGAGGTATGACGCGAGAAAGAGAGTGAGCAGACTATGGCGGGACAGAAGATCCGCATTCGCCTGAAGTCGTACGATCACGCGGGGCTCGACAGCTCGGCGCGCAAGATCGTCGACACCGTGACCCGAGCCGGCGCCACCGTCGTCGGCCCCGTGCCGCTGCCGACCGAGAAGAACGTCGTGGTCGTCATCCGGTCGCCCCACAAGTACAAGGACAGCCGCGAGCACTTCGAGATGCGCACCCACAAGCGCCTCATCGACATCATCGACCCGACGCCCAAGGCCGTCGACTCGCTGATGCGTCTCGACCTTCCGGCCGACGTCAACATCGAGATCAAGCTCTGAGGTTCGACATGGCTGACATCAACTCCAAGATCTCCCAGGGCCTCCTGGGCACCAAGCTCGGCATGACCCAGGTCTGGAACGAGCAGGGCAAGCTCGTCCCCGTCACGGTCATCCAGATCACCCCGAACGTGGTCACGCAGATCCGCACTCCCGAGAAGGACGGCTACAACGCCGTTCAGATCGCTGCGGGTCAGATCGACCCCCGCAAGGTCACCAAGCCCCTCGAGGGCCACTTCGAGGCTGCCGGCGTCACGCCGCGCCGCCACGTCACCGAGATCCGCACCGCGAACGCCGCTGACTACTCACTCGGTCAGGAGCTCACGGTCGACGGTGTCTTCGAAGCGGGCAAGCTGGTCGACGTCGTCGGCACCAGCAAGGGCAAGGGCACCGCGGGTGTCATGAAGCGCCACAACTTCAAGGGCGTCTCCGCCTCGCACGGTGCGCACCGCAACCACCGCAAGCCCGGTTCCATCGGTGCCTCGTCGACGCCCAGCCGCGTCTTCAAGGGCATGCGCATGGCCGGCCGCATGGGTGGCGAGCGCGTGACCGTCCTCAACCTCACGGTGCACGCCGTCGACGCCGAGAAGGGTCTGCTGCTCGTCAAGGGCGCTGTGCCCGGCGCTCGTGGCCGCATCGTCTACGTCCGCAACGCAGTGAAGGGTGCCTGAGAACATGGCTGACTCGACTCTCGCGCTCGACGTCGTGAAGGCAGACGGCAAGAAGGCCGGCTCCGTGGAGCTGCCCGCCGCCCTGTTCGACGTCAAGACGAACATCCCCCTCATCCACCAGGTCGTCGTCGCGCAGCTCGCGGCGGCTCGCCAGGGCACGCACTCGACCAAGCGTCGTGGCGAGGTCTCCGGTGCCGGCCGCAAGCCCTTCAAGCAGAAGGGCACGGGTAACGCCCGTCAGGGCTCGATCCGTGCGCCGCACATGACCGGCGGTGGCATCGTCCACGGTCCGAAGCCGCGCAACTACTCGCAGCGCACGCCCAAGAAGATGATCGCGGCCGCTCTTCTGGGCGCGCTGAGCGACCGTGCTCGCGGCGAGCGTCTGCACATCGTCGACTCGTTCGGCGTCGAGGGTGCTCCCTCGACGAAGGCCGCTGCCGCGGTGCTGAACGCGCTGACCCCCGCGAAGAACGTCCTCGTCGTCATCGAGCGTGACGACGAGCTGAGCCTGCTGAGCGTGCGCAACCTCGCGTACGTCCACGTGCTCGCCTTCGACCAGCTGAACGCCTATGACGTGCTCGTCTCCGACGACATCGTCTTCACCAAGGCCGCCTACGACGCGTTCGTCGCGTCGCGGACCGCCACCGAGGAGGTCTCGGCATGACCGCCGTCAACAAGGACCCGCGCGACATCATCCTGAAGCCGGTCGTCTCCGAGAAGAGCTACGGGCTGATCGACGAGGGCAAGTACACGTTCTACGTGGACACCCGCGCCAACAAGACCGAGATCAAGCTCGCCATCGAGAAGATCTTCGGTGTCAAGGTCGCTTCGGTCAACACGATCAACCGCGTCGGCAAGGCCCGCCGCACCCGCTTCGGCATCGGCAAGCGCAAGGACACCAAGCGCGCCATCGTCACCCTGAAGTCGGGCACCATCGACATCTTCACGGCAGTCGGCTGACGGTCGGGATAGAGGACACAGATTATGGCTATTCGCAAGTACAAGCCGACGACCCCCGGTCGTCGCGGCTCGTCGGTGGCGGACTTCGCCGAGATCACGCGATCGACGCCCGAGAAGTCCCTGCTGCGCCCGCTGAGCAAGACCGGTGGACGTAACAACCAGGGCCGCATCACGACGCGTCACATCGGTGGTGGCCACAAGCGCCAGTACCGCGTGATCGATTTCCGTCGCAACGACAAGGACGGAATCAACGCGAAGGTCGCTCACATCGAGTACGACCCCAACCGCACCGCGCGCATCGCGCTGCTGCACTACGTGGACGGCGAGAAGCGTTACATCCTCGCGCCCAACAAGCTGCAGCAGGGCGACATCGTGGAGTCGGGCGCCGGCGCTGACATCAAGCCCGGCAACAACCTGCCGCTGCGCAACATCCCCACCGGTACCGTCATCCACGCCATCGAGCTCCGCCCCGGCGGCGGCGCGAAGATGGCCCGCTCCGCCGGCGCCAGCGTGCGTCTGGTCGCGAAGGACGGTCCCTACGCGCAGCTTCGTCTGCCCTCCGGCGAGATCCGCAACGTCGACGCGCGCTGCCGCGCGACGATCGGCGAGGTCGGCAACGCCGAGCAGTCGAACATCAACTGGGGCAAGGCCGGCCGCAAGCGCTGGAAGGGCGTCCGCCCGACCGTCCGCGGTGTCGCGATGAACCCGGTCGACCACCCGCACGGTGGTGGCGAGGGCAAGACCAGCGGTGGACGCCACCCGGTCACGCCGTGGGGTAAGGCCGAGGGCCGCACCCGCCACGCCAACAAGGAAAGCGACAAGTACATCGTCCGCCGTCGCACCGCCGGCAAGAAGCGCAAGTAGGAGTCAAGAAGATGCCACGCAGTCTGAAGAAGGGCCCCTTCGTCGACGAGCACCTGCTTCGCAAGGTTGTCTCGCAGAACGAGGCGGGTTCCAAGAACGTCATCAAGACCTGGTCGCGCCGATCGATGATCGTGCCCGCGATGCTCGGTCACACGATCGCGGTCCACGACGGTCGCAAGCACATCCCCGTGTTCGTGAGCGAGACCATGGTCGGCCACAAGCTGGGCGAGTTCGCGCCCACCCGCACCTTCCGCGGCCACGTGAAGGACGACAAGAAGGGCCGTCGCCGCTGACGCGGTGACGCAGAGGAGAAGAAATGGTGGAGTCCATCGCACGCGTGCGACACATCCGCGTGACCCCTCAGAAGGCTCGTCGTGTCGTCGCTCTCATCAAGGGCAAGCAGGCTGAAGAAGCTCTCGCGATCTTGAAGTTCGCGCAGCAGAGCGCCAGCGAGCCCATCTACAAGCTGGTCGCCTCGGCGATCGCGAACGCCCGTGTGAAGGCGGATGCGGCAGGCGAGTTCTTCGACGAGCAGGATCTGTTCGTCAAGAACGCGTTCGTCGACGAGGGCACGACGCTCAAGCGTTTCCAGCCCCGCGCCCAGGGCCGAGCGTTCCAGATCAAGAAGCGCACCAGCCACATCACCGTCGTCCTGGCGACGCCCGAGGTGGCAGAGACCGCCCCGGCCCAGAGCAAGAAGGCGAGCAAGTAATGGGACAGAAAGTCAACCCGTACGGCTTCCGCCTCGGCATCACCACCGACCACGTGTCGCGGTGGTTCTCGGACTCGACGAAGCCCGGACAGCGCTACGCCGACTACGTGGCCGAGGACATCAAGATCCGTAAGCTCCTGCTGTCGAGCCTCGACCGTGCAGGCGTGAGCAACATCGAGATCGAGCGCACCCGTGACCGCGTGCGCGTCGACATCCACACCGCGCGTCCCGGCATCGTGATCGGCCGTCGTGGTGCGGAGGCCGAGCGCATCCGCGGCGACCTCGAGAAGCTCACCGGCAAGCAGATCCAGCTGAACATCCTCGAGGTCAAGAACCCCGAGGCCGACGCTCAGCTCGTCGCGCAGGGCATCGCCGAGCAGCTCTCCGCACGTGTGGCCTTCCGCCGCGCGATGCGCAAGGGCCTGCAGGGCGCTCAGCGCGCCGGCGCCAAGGGCATCCGCATCCAGGTCTCCGGCCGCCTCGGCGGCGCCGAGATGAGCCGTTCGGAGTTCTACCGCGAAGGCCGTGTGCCCCTGCACACCCTGCGTGCGAACATCGACTACGGCTTCTACGAGGCCAAGACCACCTTCGGCCGCATCGGCGTGAAGGTCTGGATCTACAAGGGCGACCTCACCAACAAGGAACTCGCTCGCGAGCAGGCCAACGCGCCGAAGTCCCGCGGTCGCGACGACCGTGGTGGCGACCGTCGTCGTGGCCCCCGCAACGAGGCCCCCGTCGCAGAAGGAGCGTCTGCCTGATGCTTATTCCCCGCAAGGTCAAGTACCGCAAGCAGCACCACCCCAAGCGTGACGGCCAGGCCACCGGCGGCACCCAGGTGTCGTTCGGCGAGTTCGGCATCCAGGCGCTGACCCCCGCTTACGTGACCAACCGTCAGATCGAGTCCGCTCGTATCGCCATGACGCGTCACATCAAGCGTGGTGGAAAGGTGTGGATCAACATCTACCCCGACCGTCCGCTGACCAAGAAGCCCGCCGAGACCCGCATGGGTTCGGGTAAGGGCTCGCCCGAGTGGTGGGTCGCGAACGTCAAGCCGGGCCGCGTCCTGTTCGAGGTCGCGGGCGTCAACGAGCAGCTCGCTCGCGAGGCGCTGACCCGTGCCATCCACAAGCTGCCGCTGAAGGCACGCATCATCAAGCGCGAGGAGGGCGACGCGTAATGGCGATCGGCACCAAGCAGCTCGCCCCGAGCGAGCTCGACACGTTCGAAGACCAGCGCCTCGTCGAGGAGCTGCGCAAGGCCAAGGAAGAGCTGTTCAATCTGCGCTTCCAGTCGGCCACCGGCCAGCTCGAGAGCCACGGCCGCATCCGTGCGGTCAAGCGCGACATCGCGCGGCTCTACACCGTGATCCGCGAGCGCGAGCTGGGCATCCGTGCCACGCCCGTCGCCGCTGAGCCGGCGAAGGCGAAGAAGACGAAGGCGAAGAAGACCGAGGACACCTCGGCCGCCGCCGAAGGAGAGGCTGAGTGATGGCCACCACGAAGAAGGCTGCAGAGGTCGAGCAGGCCGCTGGGCACGAGAGCTCGGAGCACGACGTCCGTGACGCCGGCGCCCGTGGCTACCGCAAGGCACGCCGCGGCTACGTCGTCAGCGACAAGATGGACAAGACCATCGTCGTCGAGGTCGAGGACCGTGTGAAGCACCCGCTCTACGGCAAGGTCATCCGCCGCACCTCCAAGGTCAAGGCGCACGACGAGGGCAACACCGCCGGCATCGGCGACCTGGTGCTCATCAACGAGACCCGCCCGCTCAGCGCCACCAAGCGCTGGCGCCTGGTCGAGATCCTCGAGAAGGCCAAGTAAGCCTCGGGCTTACTTGGAACCCAAGGAGTAACAAGTGATTCAGAACGAATCCCGCCTCAAGGTCGCCGACAACACCGGCGCCAAGGAGCTGCTCACGATCCGTGTGCTCGGCGGCTCCAACCGGCGCTACGCCGGCCTGGGCGACGTCATCGTCGCCACGGTCAAGGACGCGATCCCCGGCGGCAACGTCAAGAAGGGCGACGTGGTCAAGGCCGTCGTCGTCCGCACCGTCAAGCAGACCCGTCGTCCCGACGGTTCCTACATCAAGTTCGACGAGAACGCCGCCGTCATCCTGAAGAACGACGGGGAGCCCCGCGGCACCCGTATCTTCGGCCCGGTCGGTCGTGAGCTTCGTGACAAGAAGTTCATGAAGATCGTCTCGCTCGCTCCGGAGGTGATCTGACCCTCATGGCCAAGATCAAGGCAGGTGACCTGGTTCAGGTCATCACTGGTAAGAAGCAGGACAAGGGCGGCGACCGCGGCAAGCAGGGCAAGGTCCGCAAGGTCCTGACCGAGCAGAACCGCGTCATCGTCGAGGGCGTCAACTACGTCACCAAGCACACGCGGGTCGGCCAGACCCAGCGCGGCACCAAGACCGGTGGCATCGAGACGACCGAAGCCCCCATCCACATCTCCAACGTCGCCCTCGTCGACCCCTCGACCAAGAAGCCGACCCGTGTCGGCCGTCGTGTCGAGGAGCAGGTCAAGGACGGCGTCAAGCGCACCGTCCGCGTGCGCTACGCGAAGAAGTCAGGTAAGGACCTCTGATGAGCACCGCCACTGCCGCGGAGGCTGGCAAGACCCAGCCCCGCCTGAAGCAGAAGTACAACGCCGAGATCAAGAAGGCGATGCAGGACGAGTTCGGTTACGCGAACGTCATGCAGATCCCCGGTCTGGTCAAGGTCGTCGTGAACACCGGTGTCGGCGAGGCAGCTCGCGACAGCAAGGTGATCGATGGCGCGGTCGACGACCTCACCAAGATCACCGGCCAGAAGCCGGTCGTCACGAAGGCCCGCAAGTCGATCGCGCAGTTCAAGCTGCGTGAGGGACAGGCCATCGGTGCGCACGTCACCCTGCGCGGCGACCGCGCCTGGGAGTTCATCGACCGTCTCGTGAACCTCGCGCTGCCCCGCATCCGCGACTTCCGTGGTCTGAACGAGCGCCAGTTCGACGGCCACGGCAACTACACGTTCGGTCTGCAGGAGCAGTCGGTCTTCCACGAGATCGACCAGGACAAGATCGATCGCGTCCGCGGTTTCGACATCACGATCGTCACCACGGCGAACACGGACGACGAGGGCCGCGCTCTGCTGCGCCACCTCGGCTTCCCGTTCCGCCAGGCGGACGCTCAGGCGTAACACCCCCGTGCCGGCATCCGTCGGCATCCACCACAGGTCGGCCGTCGTGTAACGGCGGTCGAAACCTGGTGAACGAAGGAAAACCATCATGACGATGACAGACCCGGTCGCAGATCTGCTGACCCGTCTGCGCAACGCGAACTCGGCGCACCACGACTCCGTGTCGCTGCCGAGCTCCAAGCTCAAGACCCACATCGCCGAGATCCTCCAGCAGGAGGGCTACATCTCCGGCTGGGAGGTCACCGATGCGCGTGTCGGCCAGACGCTGACGCTCACGCTGAAGTACGGCCCGAACCGCGAGCGGTCGATCGCCGGCATCAAGCGCGTGTCGAAGCCCGGCCTCCGCGTGTACGCGAAGTCGACCGAGATCCCCAAGGTCCTCGGCGGCCTCGGCGTCGCGATCCTGTCCACCTCCTCTGGCCTCCTCACGGACCGTCAGGCCGAGTCGAAGGGCGTGGGTGGGGAAGTCCTCGCCTACGTGTGGTGACCTGATATGTCGCGTATCGGACGTCTTCCCATCGACATCCCCGCCGGCGTCACCGTTTCGGTGTCCGGCCAGGATGTCTCCGTCAAGGGCCCCAAGGGTGAGCTCACGCTCACCGCTGCCCACCCGATCGAGGTCAAGGTGGAGGAGAACCAGGTTCTCGTCACCCGCCCCGACGACGAGCGCGAGTCGCGGTCGCTTCACGGCCTGACCCGCACGCTCATCAACAACAACATCATCGGCGTCACCCAGGGCTACACCAAGGGCCTCGAGGTCGTCGGTACGGGTTACCGCGTCGCGCAGAAGGGCTCGTCCGTCGAGTTCGCGCTGGGCTTCTCGCACCCCGTCCTGGTCGACCCGCCTGCGGGCATCACGTTCACGGTCGAGGGCAACAACAAGCTCACCGTCAGCGGGATCGACAAGCAGGCCGTCGGTGAGGCCGCTGCCAACATCCGCAAGATCCGCAAGCCCGAGCCGTACAAGGGCAAGGGTGTGCGCTACGCCGGCGAGGTCGTCCGGCGCAAGGCCGGAAAGGCTGGTAAGTAACCATGGCCGTGACTTCCAAGTCCGAGGCCCGCGCTCGTCGCCACTCGCGTCTTCGCAAGAAGATCGTCGGCACCGCCGAGCGCCCCCGCCTCGTCGTGACCCGTTCGGCCCGCCACGTCTTCGTGCAGGTCGTCGACGACAGCAAGGGCCACACCGTGGCCAGTGCGTCCACCCTCGAGACCGATCTGCGTGGCTTCGACGGCGACAAGACCTCGAAGGCCCGCAAGGTCGGCGAGCTCGTCGCCGAGCGCGCGAAGGCTGCCGGCGTGGCTGACGTCGTCTTCGACCGTGGCGGCAACCGCTACGCCGGTCGTGTCGCCGCGATCGCCGAGGGCGCCCGCGAAGGAGGGCTGAACCTGTGAGCGATGCAACGAACACCAACCAGGAGACCGAAGTGACCGATGCCACTCAGGCGGCGGCGACGGAGACGGCGCCCGCCGAGCGTGAGCGGGAGCCGCGTCGCGGTGGCCGTGAGCGCAACGCCAACCAGCGTGACCGCGGGTCGCGCGACCGCTCGGAGAGCCAGTTCCTCGAGCGCGTCGTGACCATCAACCGCGTGTCGAAGGTCGTCAAGGGTGGCCGTCGCTTCAGCTTCACCGCTCTCGTTGTCGTCGGTGACGGCAACGGTGTGGTGGGTGTCGGCTACGGCAAGGCCCGTGAGGTCCCGCTCGCGATCTCGAAGGGTGTCGAGGAAGCCAAGCGCAACTTCTTCCGCGTCCCCCGTTCGGGATCGACCATCCCGCACCCGGTTCAGGGTGAGGCCGCTGCGGGCGTCGTCCTGCTGCGTCCCGCCGCTGCCGGTACCGGTGTTATCGCCGGTGGCCCCGTGCGCGCCGTGCTCGAGTGCGCCGGTATCCACGACGTCCTCTCGAAGTCCCTCGGCTCGTCGAACACGATCAACATCGTGCACGCGACCGTCGAGGCCCTGAAGCAGCTCGAGGAGCCGCGTCAGGTGGCTGCCCGTCGTGGCCTCGACTTCGACCAGGTCGCTCCGGCCCGTCTGGTTCGCGCCGAGGCTGAGGCCGCGGCCGCATCGAAGGTAGGTGCCTGATGGCTCAGCGTCTGAAGGTCACGCAGGTCAAGTCCAAGGTGAGCGAGAAGCAGAACCAGCGTGACACGCTGCGCAGCCTCGGCCTCAAGCGGATCGGCGACTCGGTCGTCCGCCCCGACGACGCGCAGACGCGCGGTTACGTCAAGGCCGTCGCTCACCTCGTGAAGGTTGAGGAGATCGACTAATGGCTGAGAACGAGAACGTCGAGCAGGCGGCTGAGAAGCCCGCTGCCAAGACGACCCGTAAGCCCGCCGCCAAGAAGGCCGCTGCGCCCAAGGCGGAGAAGAAGGACGTCGCCGTGGCGCGTCCGGGCGTGCTGAAGGTGCACCACCTTCGTCCCGTCCCCGGGTCCAACACCGCCAAGACCCGCGTCGGTCGTGGTGAGGGCTCCAAGGGTAAGACCGCCGGCCGTGGCACCAAGGGCCAGAAGGCCCGCTACCAGGTCAAGGCCGGCTTCGAGGGCGGGCAGATGCCGCTGCACATGCGCACCCCGAAGCTGCGCGGGTTCAAGAACCCGTTCCGCGTCGAGTACCAGGTCGTGAACCTGGACAAGCTCGCGGAGCTGTACCCGTCCGGTGGCGACGTGACCGTCGTCGATCTGGTCGCCAAGGGTGCGGTTCGCAAGAACGAGAAGGTCAAGGTGCTCGGCACCGGCGAGATCTCGGTGAAGCTGAACGTCGAGGTCGACAAGGTCTCCGGCTCCGCTGAGCAGAAGATCGTCGCCGCGGGCGGCACCGTCAAGTAAGCCGCGTGCAGGGGCCGGAGGATCTCTCCGGCCCCTGTCGCATACCCGGAGGATGCGGCCGCTCGTCACGCGCGGGGTGGGATACCCTGGTGATCTGTGCGCCTCCTGCGCCGGGAACCCTTTCTGGAGGAATCCACGTGTTCAGCGCCATCGCGCGCGTGTTCCGCACGCCTGACCTGCGTCGGAAGATCGCTTTCACCCTGGGCATCATCGTGCTGTACCGTCTCGGTGCACATGTGCCGTCGCCGTTCGTCGACTTCCCGAACGTTCAGTCGTGTCTCGCCGACACGTCGAACACGCAGGGCGTGCTCTCGCTCGTCAACCTCTTCTCGGGCGGCGCGCTTCTTCAGCTGTCGATCTTCGCGCTGGGTGTCATGCCCTACATCACCGCGACGATCATCGTTCAGCTGCTGCGCGTGGTCATCCCGCACTTCGAGACCCTCTACAAGGAGGGCCAGTCGGGCCAGGCTCGTCTGACGCAGTACACGCGTTACCTGACGATCGCCCTCGCCCTGCTGCAGTCCACGACCCTCGTGACCGTCGCGCGCAGCGGCCAGCTCTTCGGCAACACCGGTGTCGCCTCCTGCGAGCAGCTGCTGACGAACGACGCGTGGTGGGCCCAGCTGCTCATGATCATCACGATGACCGCCGGTACCGGCCTCATCATGTGGTTCGCCGAGCTCGTCACCGAGCGCGGTATCGGCAACGGCATGTCGCTGCTCATCTTCACCTCGATCGCTGCGACCTTCCCGGCCGCGATGTGGTCGATCTGGCAGGCCCGCGGTTTCGAGGTCTTCCTGCTCGTCCTCGCAGTCGGTGTCGTGATCGTGGCCCTCGTCGTGTTCGTCGAGCAGTCCCAACGCCGCATCCCTGTGCAGTACGCGAAGCGGATGGTGGGCCGCCGCACCTACGGCGGGACGAACACCTACATCCCGATCAAGGTCAACATGGCGGGCGTGGTGCCGGTCATCTTCGCCTCGTCGTTGCTCTACATCCCCGCGCTGATCTCGCAGTTCAACCAGACTCCGGATGCCGACGGCGCACTGCCGGGCTGGGTCGTGTGGATCCAGAACTACCTGACGCGTGGCGACCACCCGCTGTACTGGCTGCTGTACTTCCTGCTGATCGTCGGGTTCACCTACTTCTACGTCGCGATCACCTTCAACCCGGTCGATGTCGCCGACAACATGAAGAAGTACGGCGGATTCATCCCCGGCATCCGTGCCGGCCGTCCCACGGCGGAGTACCTCGACTACGTGCTCACCCGCATCACGCTGCCAGGCTCGATCTACCTGGGTCTGGTCGCACTGATTCCGCTGATCGCCCTGGCGACAGTGGGGGCGAACCAGAACTTCCCGTTCGGCGGCACCTCGATCCTCATCATGGTGGGTGTCGGACTCGAGACCGTGAAGCAGATCGACGCGCAGCTGCAGCAGCGCCACTACGAAGGGCTCCTGCGATGACCGCGCGCCTGCTGATCGTGGGGCCCCAGGGCTCCGGCAAGGGCACGCAGGGCGTGCGGATCGCCGAGGCGTTCGGCGTTCCGGCTGTGTCGACGGGCGACGTGTTCCGCGCGAACATCTCCGAGGGCACCGCTCTCGGCCAGCAGGTGCAGGCCATCATCGCGGCGGGGAACCTCGTCCCGGACGAGCTCACCAGCGCCGTCGTGCGCGACCGGCTCGCCCAGGACGACGCGGCTCCCGGCTTCCTCCTCGACGGCTACCCCCGCAACCTCGGCCAGGTGGGCGACCTCGACGCCTTCCTGGAGGAGCGAGGCGAGAGCCTCGACGCCGTGATCGAACTGAACGTGCCGCGCGACGAGAGCATCGCCCGTCTGACCAAGCGTGCCGCGGAGCAGGGTCGTACCGACGACACGGCCGAGGTCATCGCGCACCGGCTGAGCATCTACGAGAACGAGACGGCGCCGATCCTCGACGTGTACCGCGAGCGCGGCCTCGTCATCGCGATCGACGGCATCGGCTCCCTCGACGCGATCACCGAGCGCATCCTCACGGCTCTGATCGCACGCGGGCTGACGCCGGCGTCCTGAGCCGTGTTGCGACGCTCCATCTACAAGACCCCGGCGCAACTGCGTCAGATGGTCGAGCCGGGGCTGATCACTGCTGCCGCTCTGCAGGCGGTGCGGGAGATGATCGCTCCCGGCGTGACGACGGCTGACCTGGATGCGGCGGCTGCCGCCGTGATCACCGGCCGCGGTGCGGAGTCGAACTTCCAGCTCGTGCGCGGCTACCGTCACACGACGTGCGTGTCCGTCAACGAGCAGGTCGTCCATGGGATCCCCGGCGACCGGGTGCTCGCGGCCGGCGACATCGTCTCCATCGACGCGGGAGCGCAGTTCCGCGGCTGGAACGGCGACTCGGCCATCACGATCGTCCTGCCCGATCCCGAGCGGCCCGAGCTCGTCGCAGCGCGGCAGGAGCTGTCACGGGTCACGGAGGGCTCCATGTGGGCCGGGATCGCCGCGATGGCGACCGGACGCCACATCGGTGAGATCGGCGCCGCCGTCGAGGATCACATCACCGCCGCGGGGGAGTACGGCATCCTGCGCGACTACGTCGGCCACGGAATCGGCCGCAAGATGCACGAGGCGCCCTCGGTGTTCAACTACCGCGTGCCGGATCCGGGCCCTCGCATCCAGCCCGGCCTCGTGCTGGCCATCGAGCCGATGGTGGTCGCAGGTTCCGAGGCGACGTTCGTCGAAGACGACGAGTGGACCGTCTCCACGGTCGACGGTTCGGCCGGCTCCCACTGGGAACATAGCGTCGCCGTCCATGATGGAGGCATCTGGGTTCTCACGGCCCCCGACGGCGGGGCCGCGGGGTTGGCTCCGTATGGTGTGAAGCCGGTCGAAATCGAGTAGGAAAGAGCGTCATGGCAGCGGCAAAGGGCAAGACAAACTGGTTCGCGATCTGGATCAGCGTCGTCGCTGTCGTCGCAATCGTGGTCGTCGGCGGTCTCGTCGTCGTCTTCAACAACGTGGCTGCAGACCCGGGCAAGGCGCCTGAGGCCTCCAACATCGATTCCTCCACGGGCGCGATCTCGTTCGGCACGGGAGAGCACACCGTCGACACCTACATCGACTTCATGTGCCCCTACTGCAACCAGTTCGAGCAGACGGAGGGCGAGACGATCCAGGGCCTCGTCTCGTCGGGCGACATCACCCTGAACGTGTATCCCGTCGCGATCCTGGACCGCCTCTCGCAGGGCACCGAGTACTCGAGTCGCGCCGCCAGTGCCATGTACGCCGTCGCCGCCGCCGACCCCGACAACGCCTACGCCTTCCTGCAGGCGCTGTACGCGAACCAGCCCGCCGAGAACTCGACCGGCCTGACCGACGAGCAGCTGGTGGATCTTGCGCGGGGAGCGGGTGTGAATGTCACCTCCGACCTCGAGAACGCGATCACCTCGAACGCGTACATCAAGTTCGCGAAGTCCCGATCGCTGCCGGACGGTGCCACGGGAACGCCGACGCTGCGCGTCAACGGTGATCTGGTGCAGATCACGTACAACCCGCAGACGGACATCCTCAGCCGGATCTCCTGAGCGGGCTGGAGCGATCGCGCCACGCGTCGAGTGGCGCGATGCGGCTCTATCACCTATAGTTGATCTTTGGTGCTTTGCGCCTTCGTTGGCGTGTCGCCGTCGAGGCGTTTCCGGCACCGAATCCCATCCACCGCAGATCGACCGGTCTGCACGAGGGTAGCGAGGCTATGGCTAAAAAAGACGGTGTCATCGAGATCGAAGGCGTGATCTCCGAGGCTCTGCCCAACGCGATGTTCCGCGTCGAGCTGAGCAACGGGCACAAGGTGCTCGCCACGATCTCCGGCAAGATGCGGCAGAACTACATCCGCATCATCCCCGAGGACCGCGTCGTCGTGGAGCTCTCGCCCTACGACCTCACGCGCGGCCGCATCGTCTATCGCTACCGCTGATCCGGTCGAGAAGTAACGGCTCCGCTTCGGAGCACGAAGACAGCGAACAGGAAGCATCATGAAGGTCAACCCCAGCGTCAAGCCGATCTGCGATCACTGCAAGGTGATCCGTCGTCACGGACGCGTCATGGTCATCTGCAAGTCCAACCCGCGCCACAAGCAGCGCCAGGGCTGACGAGCAGTCGGCGGATGCGGCTGGTGGCCGCATCCGCTCCCACAACTGAACAACGAACAACAGGCAGGATCAGATCC
Source organism: Microbacterium binotii (assembly GCF_021398715.1). Classification (NCBI taxonomy): domain Bacteria; kingdom Bacillati; phylum Actinomycetota; class Actinomycetes; order Micrococcales; family Microbacteriaceae; genus Microbacterium; species Microbacterium binotii. The sequence goes on from NZ_CP090347.1 coordinate 524,359, forward strand.
CGCAAGGGGGACACCTCGGGCGGAGGCCCGGGCACCGATCCTGCTCCACACCTCCACTCACTCCTAGGAGAGCCGCATGGCACGTCTTGCCGGCGTCGACATCCCGCGCGACAAGCGCGTGGTGATCGCACTCACGTACATCTACGGCATCGGCCGTACCCGCTCCGTCGAGATCCTGAAGGCGACTTCGATCGACGAGAGCATCCGCGTCAAGGATCTGACCGACGACCAGCTCGTCGCGCTCCGCGACTACATCGAAGGCACCTACAAGGTCGAAGGTGATCTTCGTCGTGAGGTCGCCGCCGACATCCGCCGCAAGGTCGAGATCGGCTCCTACGAGGGCCTGCGTCACCGCCGCGGCCTGCCCGTGCGCGGTCAGCGCACGAAGACCAACGCCCGCACGCGCAAGGGTCCCAAGCGCACCGTCGCCGGCAAGAAGAAGGCGCGCTAAGGCGCGGCCCCCAGGGTTTAGGAGAACACGCACATGGCACAGGCCAAGTCCGCGGCGCGCAAGCCCCGCCGCAAGGAGAAGAAGAACATCGCCGTGGGTCACGCCCACATCAAGTCGACGTTCAACAACACGATCGTTTCGATCACCGACCCGTCCGGCGCTGTCATCAGCTGGGCGTCCTCCGGTGGAGTGGGCTTCAAGGGCTCGCGCAAGTCGACCCCGTACGCGGCCGGCATGGCCGCCGAGTCGGCCGCCCGTCAGGCCGCCGAGCACGGTGTCAAGAAGGTCGACGTCTTCGTGAAGGGTCCGGGTTCGGGCCGCGAGACCGCGATCCGCTCGCTGACCGCTGCCGGCCTCGAGGTGGGGTCGATCCAGGACGTCACGCCGCAGGCGCACAACGGCTGCCGCCCGCCCAAGCGTCGCCGCGTCTGACGTCTCACAGCTTCTGGATGCCGGGGCGCGCCGCCTGACGGTGCGCCCCGGCATCCGCGAGAAAAACTCAACACCTCATCCACGCAAGTGTCATATAGCGGGCACTTAGCCGAAAGGAACACATCGTGCTCATCGCACAGCGTCCCACTCTGACCGAGGAGAAGATCGGGGAGTTCCGCAGCCGCTTCGTCATCGAGCCGCTCGAGCCCGGCTTCGGTTACACCATCGGCAACGCGCTGCGTCGCAGCCTCCTCTCGTCCATCCCCGGTGCTGCTGTCACCAGCATCCGCATCGACGGCGTGCTGCACGAGTTCAGCACCATCCCCGGTGTGAAGGAGGATGTCACCGAGATCATCCTGAACATCAAGCAGCTGGTCGTCTCGAGCGAGCGCGACGAGCCCATCACGGCCTATCTGCGCAAGACGGGCGCGGGCGAAGTGACCGCCGCCGACATCTCGGCTCCGGCCGGCGTCGAGGTGCACAACCCCGAGCTGGTCATCGCGACCCTCAACGACACCGCTCGTTTCGAGCTCGAGCTCACGATCGAGCGCGGCCGCGGCTACGTGTCGGCCACGCAGAACCGCAACGAGTACGCCGAGGCGGGTCAGATCCCGATCGACTCGATCTACTCGCCGGTGCTCAAGGTCAGCTACCGCGTCGAGGCCACCCGTGCCGGTGAGCGCACCGACTTCGACAAGCTCGTGCTGGACGTCGAGACCAAGCCCTCGATCGCCCCGCGCGACGCCGTCGCGTCGGCCGGCCGCACCCTGACCGAGCTGTTCGGCCTCGCCCGCGAGCTGAACGTCGAGGCCGAGGGCATCGAGATCGGCCCCGCGCCGGTCGAGACCGTCCTCTCCAACGAGCTGTCGATGCCCATCGAGGACCTCGATCTCTCGGTGCGCTCGTACAACTGCCTCAAGCGCGAGGGCATCAACACGGTGTCCGAGCTGGTCGCCCTCTCGGAGACGCAGCTCATGAACATCCGCAACTTCGGTCAGAAGTCGGTCGACGAGGTGCGCGACAAGCTCGTCTCGCTCGGTCTGTCGCTGAAGGACTCGGTGCCCGGTTTCGACGGCGCCCACTTCTACGGCGGATACGAAGAAGACAACGCCTGATCCGGCTCACCCGCGAAATCCTGGAGTAACTGAGAATGCCCAAGCCCACGAAGGGACCCCGCCTCGGAGGCGGCCCCGCACACGAGCGTCTTCTGCTGGCGAACCTTGCCGCGGCACTGTTCACGCACAAGTCGATCACGACGACCGAGACCAAGGCCAAGCGCCTGCGTCCGCTCGCCGAGCGTCTCATCACGTTCGGAAAGCGCGGCGACCTGCACGCGCGCCGTCGCGTGCTCTCGGTCATCGGTGACAAGGAAGTCGTGCACGTCCTGTTCACCGAGATCGCGCCCCTGGTCGCCGAGCGTGAGGGCGGCTACACCCGCATCACGAAGATCGGCAACCGCAAGGGCGACAACGCTCCCATGGCCGTGATCGAGCTCGTGCTCGAGCCCGTCACCAAGAAGAAGGCGGCCCCCGCCAAGAAGGCCGCCAAGGTCGAGAAGGCTCCCGTCGAGGAAGCCCCCGCCGTGGAGACGGTTGTCGAAGAGGCTCCGGCCGAGGAGACTGTCGTCGAGGATGCCCCCGAGGCGTCCGAGGCCACCGCTGACGAGGCTCCGGCCGAGTCGGAGGAGAAGAAGTCCGAGTAATCGGACCCGCCGGGACCCGTCCCGGCCCCTTTGCACCGCGAACCCCGCGTGATCTTCGGATCCCGCGGGGTTCGCGCCGTTTACGGTGAGGTGTCCGGGGACGGGCGTGACCGCCCGCTCAGCCCGCGTCGGGCGAGCCGGGCGCCTGGAACAGCTGGGACCGGCGCAGCTCCTGCTCGAAGGCACGCTGGGCCGCGAACGCGGAGAACCGTGCCTTCGCCCGCTGTGCGTCGGCGAGGGCGGTGACCACGACGTCGGCGTAGATCCTGCCGCCCGCATCCCCCGGGTGCACTTCGTCGCCGGCGAGCAGGTCGGGACGCGGTGCGATCGCCGACTGCCAGTCCGCGATCTGGACTCCGCGATGCGTGCGGGCGAACGCTGCGAGCTCGGCATTGACGCCGGGAATCCAGGATCGGGGTGCGGACGCGGTGACGAGCACGAGCTGACGCTCGGGGCCGATGGCCTCGATCACCTGATCGAGGGTTCGCTGCGAGATCGAGCCGTTGGTGCCCAGACCCAGGACGACGAACTCGCGCAGTCGGCCCGAGCCGGCGAGGGATCGCAGGATGTCGGGAGCCGCGGACATCTGACGCGAGACGACGGCGTCCACGTCCGCCCCGGGAAGCGCGGCGAGCAGGCTGGGGGCCGAGGCGAGCATCACGGAATCGCCGACGGCGGTGACCTCGTCGCCCGTGACGATGTCGTCGTCGGGGTCCCCTCCCGCGTTCGTCGGCGTGGGTTGATCCTGCAGCGCGTCCATGCCGGCGGTGACCACGGCTTCGCCGCTGGAGACAGCCGGAGCCGAGACGACAGCGGCGGCGGTTCCGGCGATGAGCAGCAGGCAGGTCGCCGTGACCCCGACGGCCCTCGCTCGACGGCGCGCGCTCGACGCGAACGCTCGTCGGAGGTCGGAGAAGACCTGACGGACTCCGCGGCGGCGCACCGGCATCTCGAGGAACCGATAGGACAGTGCCGACAGAGCGACTGTCACGGCCAGTGCGGCGGCGCCGATCGTCGCGGGGAACGGGCGATCGATGCTCGTGCCCTGCCAGGCGGCGACCAGCAGCACCAACACGGGCCAATGCCAGAGATACAGACCGTACGAGCGTTCGCCGACCCACCGCAGGGGTGCGGCATCCAGCGCCCGGCCCAGCAGCGACCCGGGCCACGCCCCCGCCACGACCACGATCGCGGTGAGTCCGCTCGCCGCGACAAGTGCGCCGGGGAAGGTCACGCTGCTCTGGCTCTGTCCGATCGTCGCCAGCAGGACGAGGCCCGCGAGAGCGGCGGCGCCGATCGCGGACACGCCGCCTCGAACGTCCGGCCGTCGCATCCAGCCGCGCTCGACGCGCAGGGCCGCGCGCCACGTGAACGCGGCGGCGACGCCGAGAAGGAGGCCGAAGGCGTGTGAATCGGTCCCGAAGTAGGCGCGGGTGACGCGCGCGCCCAGAGTGAGCGGGTCTGCGGAGCCGGACGCGACGATGACCGCCATCCAGACCGCTGATGCGGCCGCCATGATCAGTGCAGCGGCCACGCGCATCCAGGCGCGGGGAAGCAGCAGGAGAGCGAGCAGCAGCGGCGGCCAGACGAGGTAGAACTGCTCCTCGACGGCGAGGGACCAGAGGTTGCGGAAGAGTTCACCGCCCCCGGAGCCGAAGTAGTCCGCGCCGTCCACGACAGCGGTCCAGTTGTACCCGAACACGAGCGCGCCGAGGAGCTGTCGCCCCAGACCCACGAGCACGTCGCCCCCGATCAGCCATGCCGCGCTCGCACCCACCGTCAGGACGAGCAGCAGGGCCGGCAGCAGCCGTCGCGCCCGACGGCGCCAGAAGGCTCCGAGCGCGACGCGACCGGTCTCATCGTGCTCGCGCAGCAGCAGCGAGGTGATGAGGAATCCGCTGATCACGAAGAAGACGTCGACACCGACGAACCCGCCACGCAGCCACCAGCCGGGGAACAGGTGATAGACCACGACGAGCGCGACGGCGACCGCGCGGAGGCCGTCGAGACCCGCGTAGCGGGCGCGCGGGAGAAGAGGGGTGTCAGCGATCATGGGGAGAGGATCCGGGGTGGGAAACCCGGCCATTCTACGATCCGCGCATGGGCGCCTCCGCCGAGTGCACCCGTAGGCTTGTGCAGTGCGGATCCGACTCGACATCGCTTATGACGGCACGCACTTCCGCGGCTGGGCGCGGCAGCCGGGCCTGCGCACCGTCCAAGGAACGCTCGAGGAGGCCTTGGCGCGGATCATCGCCGGTGCGCCGCAGCTGACGGTCGCCGGACGCACGGATGCGGGCGTGCACGCGAGCGGCCAGGTCGCCCATCTCGACCTCGACGACGCACAGCGGACGCGGCTGGCGGCCTCGCGCCGGTCGGAGTCCGATCCCGTTGCGGCTCTGGCGCGACGCATCCGCGGCGTTCTGAGCTCGTACGCGGATGTGACGGTGCACCGCACCACGCTCGCCCCCGACGGCTTCGACGCGCGGTTCTCGGCTGTCTGGCGCCGGTACGCCTACCGGATCGCAGACGACGTCACCGGTTACGATCCGCTGCGACGGGAGTTCACCACGACCGTGCGCGCCGCGCTGGATGTCGCAGCGATGGATGAGGCCGCGCAGTCGCTGCGGGGCCTGCACGACTTCGCTGCCTACTGCAAGCCGCGCGAGGAAGCGACGACCATCCGTACGCTGCTCGAGTTCGACTGGCGCCGCGATGACGAGGGAGCGATCGTGGCGAACGTGAAAGCGGACGCATTCTGCCATTCGATGGTGCGCGCGCTCGTGGGGGCGTGTGTCGCGGTCGGACAAGGGCGCCTCGCGGTCGAGGACGTCGTGCGGCTGCGCGAGCAGGCGACGCGGACGAGTGAGTTCGCCGTTCTCGCGGCGCGCGGGCTGGTGCTGACGGAAGTGGGCTATCCGGAGCCCGAGCTGATGGCGGCGCGGGCCGAGCAGACGCGGGCGCGTCGCGACCAGGAATGAATTCGCTGGGCGTTGCGCAACCGGCATCCGTCGTTCATGTGCCGGGCATAGTGTGGATGGCCTGATGAAGGTCATCTCCTACAACCTGCGCAAACATCGCGCTGCGGGCGAGATCGCGGATCTCGCCGAGCAGCACGGCGTCGATGTCCTCTGCCTCCAGGAGGCGGATACGACCGACATCCCCGAGGTCAGCGGGGGCCTGCGCCTGGCGGACGCCACGAGCCGCAACCGGTTGGGTCTGGCGGTCTACTACCGCGAGAGCAGCTTCCGGCTGCAGGGGGTACGTGCCCTCTCGCTCAAGAAGTCGCTGCACGATCGCGTGCTCAAGCCCGCGGAGGAGCGCATGCTGGGCGTGCGACTGCACGACATCGACGCGGGTCGCGAGATCATCGTCGCGTCCTTCCACGCCGCACCGCTCACCGCCCTCAACTCCCTACGCCGCCACCAGATCCGCACGGCACTGGCCGAGCTGCAGGACCTCGGACCGCAGCTTCCCGCTCTGATGGTGGGCGATTACAACTACCCCGTCTTCAAGGAACGTCTCGGCGAGCGCGTGCGGGACCAGGGGTACGAGCTCACGCTCAGCGACACCCGCACATACACCCGCTATCGCTTCTTCCGCGGGCACTACGACTTCGCGACGTCCACCGGCTTCGACATCGAGCACATCCGGACGCTGCCGCAGGGGCTCAGCGACCACCTGCCCATCCTCGTGACGGCCACGCTCTCGTCGTCGCGTTCGCGCGTCGAGGTCAGCTGAGTCCGTTCAGCCGCACGAGACGGCGAGGGCCGAGTCCGTACCGGGCAGCACCGGCGTGACCTGGGCGCTCAGCTCGGGGGTCCAGGGCGTGCGGACGCGGATGCTGGCGCTGGCCGCCTCGCCCGGAGCGAGGAGCGACGACCACACGAGAACCGGCCTGCCCTGGTCGGTGCCGGACTGGAAACCGCTGCCGTCCGAGTTCTCCGAAGAGATGACGGAGGCGCCCTCAGGGAGATACAGATAGCCCGTCGTGCGGGTCAGCCCGGCCGCAGTCCCGAAGCTGCCCCCTCCGGTGATGGAGGACGGGTAGCCCGCGACGTCGGAGGGCGCGTCATTGGTGAGCGACACGTCGAGCACGGCTTCGGCCGCTCCGCCGGCGGTGCTGCACCATTGGACGCCGGTGCCGACCTTCATGTAGTAGTCCAGCTTGGAGCCGGTGGCGTCGTTGAGGTACACCCCGAAGCTCGTCTGCTGACTGTCGGTCACCGGCAGCAGGCCCTGCAGGCTCGTGCCGTCGAGGATCGCCTGTTCCTCGGGCGCATTGCTCCAGATGAGCAGGCGCTCCTCCTCCCCGGCCTTCGCCAAGGCCGAGACGAGGGCGGACGGGGCCACGTCTCCCGCGGCGAGTTTGGTGAAGACGGACGCGGCGGCCGCCTGGAAGAACGCATCCTGGGTCGCCGGGTCGTACCGCAGGTAGACCTCGTTCAGCAGCAGGGGGATCGCATTCTCGCTCGTGAGCTCGTCGCCCGTGGGCAGCGCCACGGGGCCGGTCGCCGCCAGCATGTACGACAGGGTGACCGGGTCGAGGGAGATCACCCCGTCCACTTTGAGGCCGTACTCCCGCTCCCACATCGCCTGAGCGATCTGCGCCGCGAGGGGGAAGGAGGGGACCTGGGTGGCGTTCTGCATGTAGCGCGCGGGCCGGGTCTGCATGAAGGCGGTGAGCTCGGGACCGATGTCGAGCACGGGTTCACGCAGCTTGCCGATGTCGCCGGAGGCGGACGCCTGGGCGGCGAGAGAGATCTGGCCGTTCTCCGTGTGCACGAGCGCCATCGCGCCGACGATGCCGCCGAGCGAACGCCACTCGGCGTTGTTCTGGAAGATGACGAGATAGTTGCGCGGCCCCTCCGCGCCCAGGACGGCCGGCATCAGTGCCGTCGCTCGGCTGACCGCATCCGATCCCGTCTCGACCGAGGCGAGCAGCTCGGACACGTCCTCGACGGCGTTCGCGAGCGGGGGGAGCAGGGTGGTTCGATCGATCTCGTCGACGGCATCGGAAGCGAGGGTCACCTGTGCGGTGGTGCTCTGGGCCGCCTCGTGCATGTCGCCGAACCTGCTCACGTCGATGCGACCGTCGACCGGCTTCAACGCCCCGGCCGAGAAGTCCGACGCGACGCGCACGAGGGGAGTCAGCGCCTTGCCGGCCACATCGTCGACCGCTGCGGTGACGGTGGCGACGGCGGAGAGCTGGTCGCCGACCCACGGCAGGACCTCGGCGGCGTGCCACACGGGGTCGGAGGTCAGGGAGCGCGCCTCGGCCGTGTCGGCGGCGATGTCGGCCAGTCGCGCGGTCGCCGCATCCGTGTCGTCGAGGTTGCGGGTGACCTCTGCGGCGGCCCGCTGCGCCGCGGTCAGGTGGCCGTACGCGAGGTATCCTCGCACCCCCAGCCACGCCGCTGCGGCCACGAGGACGACGAGGAGCGCGAGCAGTACCCAGACGAGAATGCGTCCGGCGGTTCTGGCGGGAGCCGGCAGCAGGGGATTGGTCACGCCTTCACCTTAAGCGGTCATGCCGCGCCGCTAGAGTGGGAAGTCCACCTCACACCGGGAGTCGCCATGCGCCGCAGACATCGGAGGCCGGTCGCGGTCGTCGCTCCGCTGCTCGCCGTGGTGCTGCTGACCGGATGCGGCCCGGCGCCGTGGAACACGGGTGCGCAGACGCCGAGCCCGACATCGCCATCGCGATCGAGCACGCCCGTTCCGACGCCCGTGACCAACGACCTGTCCAGCGGCTCGACTCAGCGCGTCGTGCCCGCCGGCGCGGTGAGCGCGACGATCAACTACTGGTCGACGCTGTCGATGGACCGCTGGACGGCCACGGCCCTGAAGCCCGTCAGCATCTCGATGGTGACCACCGTCACCCCCAACGACGGACAGAAGGTCTTCCTCCAGAAGGCGACCATGGTCGCGGTACCCGGCAACGCCTCGCGGTCCTTCGATCCGCTCGCCCCGCAGACCGACCAGTCGTCGGTCAGCCCCGGCTACCTGGTTCTCGACCCCTACAGCTATTCCCAGACCTTCAACATCGGAGACGTGCCCGCTGAGGCGACGTTCGTGCAGGTCCAGTTCACGTACGACTTCCTCGTGCAGACCACCCCCACGTCCGCCGAGTACGCCAAGCAGACCGCAAGCGACACGCTGACGATCGCCATCGCCGGAGCCCCGCAGGGCTGACGCGGATCCCGTGGATGGCGCGCGGGGGTGGATCGCGTATACTTTCGGCGCCGGCCCTGGGGTTTGTCTGGAAGCGGGTCGGCACCGACCCGAAATCCTGTGAGCCTCGTGAGGCCACGTCTCCGAGGAGCGCCCTGTGAGAATCCCCTTCGCCGATCGCCGTGTGCGTCGGCTCAGCGCGGGGGCCGCTCTCGCCCTCGCGAGCACCCTGGCGCTGACGGGCTGCTCGCAGATCGTCGACGGCTTCAACTCCCTGCAGGGCAGCAACACCGCCGTGCAGCCGACGACCGTCGTGCCCTCACCCGCGCCGTCGGCGAGCATGGCGTTCAATTCTCAGTTCACGTACGACGGCTCGGTCGAGCTGCGCAGCGACGTGGCGCAGGATCTCGAGCTCGTGCTGAACGTGTGGGCGGTCGACCCCAAGCGCACGCAGGAGTGGACCGCGAACAACGAGAAGGTCTTCGGCTTCGCGGTCAACGTCTACGACCACCGTGTCGACGAGAAGGCGGTGCTGACGGACAAGCGCCGGGTGTACATCTCCTCGGTGCAGATCAACTCCACCACGACACAGACCTCCAACCAGATGCAGTCGCCGTACCAGTTCAGCGCCGATCCGCGCACGCTGGTTCCCAGCGACACCCTGCGCTCCGACCGGGGGCTGCTGCTCAACAGCTTCCAGGGCGGACTGTACGTTCCCCAGCAGAGCATCCACCAGTTGCCGGCGGACACGTTCGGTCTGACTCTCGAGTTCGCCCTGACGATCTCCGTGGAAGGCACGGCGAACACGGACGCCTCGTTCCAGCAGCAGACGGTGTACCAGTACCTGCCGATCGCGATCTTCCCCGGCTGAGCCGCGGCGGCCACCGGCGCTGATCTTGCGCCAATCTTGCGCTGAGCTTCTCGCGGGACCCGACATGATCTTGCGGTAGAGCGTGCAGTCTGGACTCAACGCACGAAAAGCGTGCCGATCTCCCGCCGCATCGCGGCCCATGAACGTCAGGAAGTGATCACTGTGTCGGACCCCCGCATGGCGTATCAGCAGGTGCCTTCACAGCAGCTCGAGCCGGTGTACCCGGCGATGACGTCCGGCGCGGACCTCGAGTCCCACTTCGAGCAGGACTTCATGTCGGTGCTCGAGAACTCGACCACGCACCGCTCGACGATCGGATGCGTCATCCCCGCCTACAACGAGGAGGAGTCGATCGCCGATGTGATCGAGGCCCTGCTCGCGCAGACGCGTGTTCCCGACGTCATCCACGTCGTCATCAACAACACGTCCGACAACACCGCGAAGATCGCTTCGGAGTACGCCGGTCCGCACGAGATCATGACCGATCTCGGCGAGCAGTTCACCGAGGTCTTCGTGCACGACATCGGCAAGAACCCCGACAAGAAGGTCGGGGCGCTCAACTACGGCTATTCGCTGGTCGAGGGATGCGACTATCTGCTCGGTGTGGACGGCGACACGATCGCCGAGCCGCGGGCCGTCGAGTACCTGGAGACCGAAGCGGTCAGCGACTCGCGCATCGGAGGCATCTCGGCGATCTACACGATCGACGATCGCCCCATCAAGGGCCTCACGGCCAAGTGGCTCATCGCCGGTCAGCGCACCCAGTTCGCGGCCTTCAACCTGCAGAACCTCCTCCGTGGCCGCAACATGGCGGTGCTCGGCGGCCAGTTCTCGATCTTCTCGACCAACGCCCTGCGTGACGCGATGAAGCAGAACCACCAGAACACCCCGTGGGTCAAGGACAGTGAGGTCGAGGACTCCCTGCTCTCGCTGCAGATCAAGAGCGCCGGCTATCTCACGAAGATCAGCCCCTACGCCCGCGCAGCGGTGGGCGGGATGACAACCCTCAAGGGATACGACGCGCAGCAGGTGAAGTGGACCTTCGGTGCGATCGAGCTCATGTGGCCCGGGCAGCGCGGCGACACGAAGGGGCAGCCGTTCCACCCCAACCTGCGCCTGCGCTGGTTCGAGAACTTCGGCATGCTCACCAACCTCTTCGTCCGCGTCGCCTTCCTCGTGCTTCTCGCGGGCTCCCTGTCGATCAACGCCTTCGTGTTCTCGCCGCTGTGGCTGATCCCCGTGCTGACGGCCGTGCTGCTGAACCTGCGCATCGCGCGCACGATGAAGTACTGCAATCAGCGCGACATCCTCTTCGCCCTGCTGGTCTTCCCGGCGGAGATCTTCATGTGGATCCGCCTGAGCCACTTCCTGCGCTCGTGGACGCGCTTCCTGTCACGCAAGAAGGTCGACAACTGGGCCATGCAGGCCAAGGCGGAACGCGGCGGTGCATCGATCGGGCACTGGACGCCCTTCATCCTCTTGGCCGCCGCGCTCGTCGCCATGGCGATCATCTGGAACATGCTGGGCCCGGTCGTGCAGTCCTCCATCCTCTGGATCGGCTGGCCCATCGTCGGCGTCGTGACGGTCCTGCAGACGCTGCTCATGTTCTCGAAGCTGCTGCGCCGCTACCAGGGCTACAAGGTCTGACCCGCACCACCCCGACGAAGAGGGCCCACGGTTTCCCGTGGGCCCTCTTCGTCGCTTCCGCGCGAAATCAGGGTGCGAGCAGCTCGGTCGTCAGGCGGTAGCCGACTCCGCGCACGGTCTCGATGTAGCGCGGGTTGCTGGGGTTGTCGCCCAGCTTGCGGCGGAGGTTCGTCATGTGGGCTTCGACAGCGCGCTTGTCGGCCTCGCCCACGTAGTAGGAGGTGACGTAGGACTCGCCGCGCAGCACGAGGGTCAGATCGGCCTTGCTGCGCACGCGCCGCTTGGACTCGAGAAGCGTGGCGAGGAGATCGAACTCGGTACGGGTCAGCTCGACCTGCTGACCGTTGATGAGCACGATGCGCGTCTCGGGGTTCAGCTGGAGATCGCGGTGGGTCACCCAGAAACCCCCGCCCGGAACGAGCGCGCCCTGGGGGTGAGGGGTCAGATCCGATCCGACTGCCGGGGCGGGTACCTGCGCAGGTGCGGGGGTCGGCTGCGGCGCATAGGTGGCGCGGTCGGCCGGCATGGCCGCCTCGGGCGGGTACACCGTCTCTTCGACATAGGCAGGCGCGATGGGCTGTCTGGTCTCAGGCTGCACGGGGATGGACTGCGTCTGCGGGCGTGCGCCCGGAAAGGACGGTCCGACGCTCTCCTGTCGACGCGACTGGCCGGCGGGTTCGGGGCGAGGGCGGCGCAGCAGTGCCTCGACGCGAGCCCGGAACTCCCGCGGACGGAACGGCTTCACGATGTACTCGTCGGCACCTGCGCCGAGTCCGAGGACGACGTCGGCCTCGTCGGCGAGACCGGTCAGCATGATGATGAAGGTGTTCGACTTCTCACGGATGCGGCGGGCGGCCTCGAATCCGTCGATGCCGGGCATGTTGACGTCGAGCGTCGTGATGAGCGGCTGGTAGGCGAGCACGGCGCGCACGCCGTCGATGCCGTTGCCGACCGACACGGTGGAGAAACCCGCCGCTTCGAGGACCTCGGCGAGGAGGTGGCGGACGTCGGGATCGTCTTCGACGATGACCGCGGTCTTCTGCCCGTCAGAAGCGTCGCTCATGAGTCCGGCATCCTCGATTCTCGGTTCAAGGCCGCGGCTCGTGGCACCGCACGCGTCGCCATTGTTCCATATCCGCCGGATTGCCCGCGATTCACGGCGTACGCCGCGCCGCGGGCGGTCAGAGCACGTTGCGTGTGAGCTGCACGGAGCCTTCCGGCCACCAGGATCCGGCGCTCGGACCGCCGTTGCAGACGCCGTCGCTCTCACCGGGCGGCTTGATCCACAGGTTCGTGTCGACGACGTCGTCGCCGTAGGTGCCGCCCGGGTCGCCCACGAGCGCCGTCGGATCGTTGCACCACTCGCTCGTGGACGCGCCGGCGCCGTTGCGTGAGGTGTCGATGAGGGCGTGGCTGCCGCCGAGGAGCGCGGACACCTCGTGTGCGTACGCGAACTCGTCGGTCGTGGGGTTGTAGTTCGACACGTTGGTGGCGAAGCCGCGCACCTTGTCGGTGACGCCGACCCGCTGGATGAGAGAGGCCATCTCCGAGGCGGGGCGCCAGTTGGAGTGTCCGCCGTCGAGGTACACCCACGTGTCGACGCCCACCAGACGCAGCGCGGCATCGTGGAGGGCGCTCATGCGCTGATCGATGTTCGCGTCGCAGTCGGGTGCCTGGGCGAGGCTGTCCGGCTCGAGCACGACGATCTTCTGCACGTCCTTCACGCTCGCCAGTGCCTGTCCGATCTCCGCCGTCCAGGTGGCGTACGAGGCGTCGTCCAACCCGCCCGCGGATTGGCTGCCGCAGTCGCGCTCGGGCAGGCCGTAGACGACGACGGCGAGTGCCGCATCCTGATCGCGCGCCTCGGCGGCGAGGTTCAGGATGCGGGGACCTGCGTCGCCGATCGGATCGATCTCCGGGGTGAGCCAGTAGGCGGTCGGCTGAGCGGCGAGATAGTCGGCCGCGGCCTGTGCGTCGGAGGCGAGTCCGCCCTCGGTCGCGGCCTTGTTCGCCTTGGACTCCTCCGGCACGACGATGCGTGTGCCGACGCCCGGCGCCTGCGCACCGAGGAACTGGAGCCCGGAGGTGATCGCCCAGCCGACGACGCCGATGGCGGTGATCACGATCACCAGGCTCGCCGCGAGGACGGTGATCAGCAGCCAGCGGGGAAAGGCGCGCCGGCGTGGACGGGCGGGCCTGGCTGGCGTGGAACTCACGCAAGGACTGTACCGCGCGCCCGCGCTACCCTGACTGCAACGACCGGAAGGACACAGGATGTCGGACTCGATCATCGTGGGCGTGACGGATGCGGAGGGCTCGCAGCGTGCGGTCGACTGGGCAGCGGCCCGCGCGCGGCGCGGCGGGGAGCCGTTGGTGCTCTTCTCCGTCGTCGGCGGCGCCACCGGAGCCGTCGGCGAGGATGACGTGCTGACGGCGGCGGTCACCGCGACGCGTGCACGCCTCGAGCAGCAGGCCGAGCTCTTGCGGTCGACGGGCGTCTCCTGCGAGGTCCGCGTCTCGCACGGCAATCCGGTCGCGGAGCTCGTGGAGGCGTCGAAGGACGCGCGGCTGCTGGTGATCGGCGGGGAGAAGCGCGGACAGGGACGTCGCGGTCAGCACGGCTACCGCATCGCAGCGGGATCGCATTCGCCCGTCGTCGTGGTGCCGCTGGATGCTCCCACCGACGGAGAGGGCGTCGTGGTCGGTGTCGACGGCTCGGAGGTCTCCGACGCGGCGGTGGCGTTCGCGGCAGCCGAGGCGGAGCGCTTCGGCGAGAATCTGACGATCGTCTCGGCGTGGATGCCGGTCGCCGTTCCGGGCGACTTCGGTGTGTACCCCGACCTCTATCTCACGGATCTCCACGCGATCACCCAGTCCGCCGTCGACCGTGTCGCAGAGAAGGTGAGCGAGGCATACCCGGTTCTCGAGGTGCAGACCCGTGTCGTCGAGGGCGATCCTGCTGCGGCCATCGCGGACGCGGCGGGATCGGCCAGGCTCGTCGTGGTCGGTTCGCACGGGCGGGGCGCCTTCGCGCGCTTCCTGCTCGGGTCGGTCAGCGAGGAGGTCGTCTCGCAGGTGACGACCGCCACAGCCGTCGTCCGCTGAGCGGATTCCCACAGTTTCGGCGCGTACGGGCCAAACGTGCCCGCACGGGACTACTTTTGTGCCACCACGGTAGGCGGACGAAGGAGTCCTCATGGATCGTGCAACACAGATAGCTGTCACCGCTCTCGGCCTGGTCGCGCTCATCGCGGTCGCCGTCGGCGTCTTCGCTGCGGGGGCGATCCCCGGGCTCGAGCTGCACGCGCAGCGTGTCGCGAGTCTCGTCCCCTTCGTCGTCGCGACGCTCGCGGTACTGAGCGCGCTCGCGCTGACGGTGTCGCGACGACGTCTCCATCGCTGAGAAAAGCGGAGAGGCCCTCTGCGGCCTGGGGGAACCGGAGAGGACCTCTCATCACACGGGCGGAACGCTCCGTGCCTTCGCTCGCCGTCGATGACCCGAACACGTTCGGCGTGCGGTGTTGCCCCTCCAGTATGGGAAGCGCGCGTACCGGGACGGAGGGGCTTGACAACGGCGTCGTCGCTCGTTCGTGATCCGACGCGCCGCGTCACACGATCGTCATCCTTTCTCAGTAGCATGGCGCTCATGGCGCGCGAGGGGCAACGCAATCCGGAGCCGGGCGGATCCCGATGGCTCATCTACGTCGGGGTGGCGCTGCTGGCGCTCGGGGTGGGGGCCCTCGTCTTCGCGTCGATCATCAGTTACCTCAACGCCATCCTCTAGCGGCGGCTGCGCTTCGCTCGTGTGCGCATCGGCTCACGCGGCGGACGAGCGTTCCGCCGCGATCAGCGTGAGGCGCTGATCGCGGGATGAGTCGTTGCACACCCGGTGTGTGACCGGTAACATTTGTTTCGGCCGGCCGGGTATGGGACCCCGCGGGCCATGAGACCAATGGAGCACCCGTGACAGGCAGCGCAGCCACGCCCTTCCCCTCTGACGTCCAAGCGGCCATCGATGCCGTCCGTGATGACGTCGCGACTCTGCACGGCGAGCTTGTGCGTTATGGACTGGTCGTGTGGACCGGTGGCAACGTCTCCGGCCGTGTGCCGGGAACCGACCTGTTCGTGATCAAGCCGTCCGGCGTCTCCTACGACGATCTGGCGCCCGAGAACATGATCCTCTGCGATCTCGACGGCAACGTGATCCCGGGAACGCCCGGCAGTGAGCGTTCGCCCTCCAGCGACACGGCCGCGCACGCCTACGTCTACCGCAACATGCCCGACGTGGGCGGGGTCGTGCACACCCACTCGGACTACGCCGTCGCGTGGGCGGCACGCGGTGAGGAGATCCCCTGTGTGATCACCGCGATGGCCGACGAGTTCGGCGGCCCGATCCCGGTCGGCCCGTTCGCGATCATCGGCGACGACTCGATCGGTCGAGGGATCGTCGAGACGCTGCGCGGGCACCGCTCTCGTGCGGTGCTCATGCGCAACCACGGTCCGTTCACGATCGGGGTGAGCGCGAAGGATGCCGTCAAGGCTGCCGTCATGGTCGAGGACGTCGCGCGCACGGTGCACATCGCGCGTCAGGGCGGAGAGCTCGTGCCCATCCCGCAGGAGGCGATCGACAGCCTTTACGCGCGCTACCAGAACGTCTACGGACAGAGCGGGGACGACCGGCGATGACCGCTGCAGACGCCATCACGACGGGGCGCACCTGGCTCGGCATCGAGCTCGGCTCCACGCGCATCAAGGCCTGCCTGATCGACGAGACCGGCGCGGTGATCGCCGTGGGCGCCCACGCGTGGGAGAACAGCTACGTCGACCGCCTCTGGACCTACTCCCTGGACGAGGTCGTCGCCGGCCTGCAGGCTGCGTACGCCGCGCTCGTGGCCGACGCGATCGAGCGTCACGGCGTACGCCCCGAGACCCACGCCGCGATCGGCGTCTCCGCGATGATGCACGGCTATCTCGCTTTCGACGCATCCGGTGAGCTGCTCGTGCCCTTCCGCACATGGCGCAACACCAACACCGGACCCGCCTCGAGCGCGTTGAGCGAGCTGTTCGGCGTGAACATCCCGCTGCGCTGGTCGATCGCTCACCTGCACCAGGCGGCGATCGACGCCGAACCGCACGTGCCCCGCATCGCCTCGATCAACACCCTCGCGGGTTACGTGCACCGCCGCCTGACCGGGCGCTCGGTGCTCGGCGTGGGCGACGCGTCCGGCATGTTCCCGATCGACGCCGCGACGCGCGACTACGACGCGGAGCTGCTCGCCCGTTACGACGCGCTCGGCGCGATCGGCGTTCCGCTCTCCGACATCCTCCCGGAGGTCCTTCCCGCCGGACGCGAGGCGGGCGCGCTCACTCCCGAGGGGGCAGCGCTCCTGGACCCGTCGGGCGCGCTCCGCCCCGGCATCCCGCTCTGCCCGCCCGAGGGTGATGCCGGGACCGGCATGGTGGCCACCAACGCCGTGGCGCCGCGCACGGGCAATGTGAGTGCCGGCACGAGCATCTTCGCGATGGTCGTCCTCGAGCGCCCTCTCGAGCGCGTGCACCATGAGCTCGACCTCGTCACCACACCCGCTGGGGACCCCGTCGCGATGGTGCATTGCAACAACGGCGCGAGCGAGCTCGCGGCGTGGGTCGAGATGTTCTCGCGGTTCTCGGCCGCGTCCGGCCGTCCGCTCGACGCGGATGCCGTCTTCGAGGCCCTCTTCCGCGAGGCGGTCGCCGGCGAGGCGGATGCGGGTGGGCTGCTCGCCTACAACCACCTCGCGGGCGAGCCCATCGCCGGACTCGAGGAGGGGCGTCCGCTCGTCGTGCGCACGCCCGACAGCCGTCTGACCCTCGCGAACTTCATGCGCGCCCAGCTCTACGGCGTGTTCGGCACCCTGGCCCTGGGCATGCGGGTGCTCGCCGAGGAAGGCGTCGCGCTCGATCTGATGTTCGCCCATGGTGGCATGTTCCGCACGGCGGGCGTCGCCCAGCGCTTCCTCGCCGGCGCGCTCGCCGCCCCGGTCGCGGTCGGTGAGACCGCATCCGAGGGCGGCGCCTGGGGGATCGCGGTGCTCGCCGCGTATCTCGGCGAATCCGACGAGTTCGATCTGTCCACCTACCTCGAGCGCCGAGTGTTCGCCGGCGCCGCAACCTCGACCGCGGAGCCCGACGCCGACGACGTCGCCGGCTTCGCCGCCTACCTCGAGCGCTACCGCTCCGGCCTCGCCATCGAAGCCGCCGCCGTGGCCGCGCTCTGAAAACCGAAAGAGAGATATCCATGCCTCGTACCCCCTTGTCCAGCTCCCTCGACGGATACGAGGTCTGGTTCGTCACCGGCAGCCAGAACCTCTACGGCGAGGAGACCCTGAAGCAGGTCGCCGAGCAGTCGCAGGCCGTCGTCGCGGGCCTGGGCGAGCTCCCCGTGAAGGTCGTCTGGAAGCCCGTGTTGAAGGATGCCGATTCGATCCGTCGCATGGCGCTGGAGATCAACGGCCGTGACGACGTCATCGGCGTGATCGCGTGGATGCACACCTTCAGCCCCGCGAAGATGTGGATCTCGGGCCTCGACGCGCTGCAGAAGCCGCTGCTGCACCTGCACACGCAGGCCAACGTCGAGCTGCCGTGGGCCGACATCGACTTCGACTTCATGAACCTCAACCAGGCCGCCCACGGCGACCGCGAGTTCGGTTACATCCAGACGCGACTCGGCGTTGCGCGCAAGACGGTGGTCGGGCATGTGTCGAACCCGGTCGTGCGCCAGCAGATCGAGGACTGGGAGCGCGCGGCCGCCGGCTGGGCAGCGGTCCGTACGCTCAAGCTCGCCCGCTTCGGCGACAACATGCGCTACGTCGCCGTCACCGAGGGGGACAAGACCGAGGCGGAGCTGCGCTTCGGCGTGCAGGTGAACACCTGGGGCGTCAACGAGCTGGCGGATGCGGTCGCCGCCGCATCCGAGTCCGACATCGACGCCCTCGTCGCCGAGTACGAGGAGCTGTACGACGTCGTCGACGAGCTTCGTGCGGGCGGCGAGCGGCACCAGTCCCTGCGTGACGGGGCCGCGATCGAGCTCGGACTGCGCTCGTTCCTCGAAGAGGGCGGCTTCGGCGCCTTCACGACCAGCTTCGAGGATCTCGGCGCTCTGAAGCAGCTTCCGGGCCTGGCCGTCCAGCGCCTCATGGCCGAGGGCTACGGCTTCGGCGCCGAGGGCGACTGGAAGACGGCGATCCTCGTGCGCGTGGCCAACGTCATGGGTGCGGGCCTTCCCGGTGGCGCGAGCCTCATGGAGGACTACACCTACGACCTCGTGGCCGGTGACGAGAAGATCCTCGGCGCGCACATGCTCGAGGTCGCCCCGTCGCTGACCACCGCCAAGCCGCGACTCGAGATCCACCCGCTCGGCATCGGCGGCAAGGACGACCCGGTGCGCCTGGTCTTCACCGCAGACCCGGGCTCTGCCGTCGTCGTCGCCATGAGCGACATGCGCGATCGGTTCCGTCTGGTGGCCAACGTGGTCGAGAACGTGTCCGCGCCCGAGCTGCCGAAGCTGCCCGTCGGCCGCGCGGTGTGGAAGCCCGCTCCCGACTTCGCCACGTCGGCCGCTTGCTGGCTCGCGGCGGGAGCCGCCCACCACACGGTGATGTCGACCGCTGTCGGCATCGAGGTGTTCCGGGACTTCGCCGAGATCGCGAAGACCGAGCTGGTCGTCATCGACGAGTCGACCACGGTGCGCGACTTCCAGCGCGAGCTGCGCTGGAACCAGGCCTACTACCGCCTGGCGCAGGGTCTGTGATGACGGGCTCGGTTCCACTGTCGGGAACGCAGCACCTGCTGCGCTCGGGTGACGTCGAGGCGAGCATCGCGAGCGTCGGTGCGTCGCTTCGCACCCTCGCCTACGCCGGACGCGACCTCGTCGTCCCCTTCGCAGCGGACGAGGTGCGTCCCGCCTATCGGGGAGCCACGCTCGCCCCGTGGCCCAACCGGGTCGTGGACGGCCGCTACGCCTTCGGTGGCGAGGAGTACCGCCTCGCCCTGACGGAGCCCGCTCGCGGCCACGCGCTGCACGGGCTCGCCGCCTGGCTCGACTACACGGCGATCGACAAGGGCTCCGATCACGTCACCCTGTCGGCGGTGGTCGAGGCGCAGGACGGGTACCCGTGGCGTGTGCGCGTGGAGACGCGTTTCGCGTTGGATGCGGATGGTCTGACGCAGACGGTGACGGCCTTCAACGAGTCGGACACCGCGGCGCCGTACGGCACGGGGCCGCATCCGTACCTCGTGGCAGGTGACGGACTCGTCGACGACTGGACCTTCGAACTGCCCGCCGCCGAGGTGCTGCACGTCACGGAGGACCGGCTGGCGCCGACCGGACTGCGCGCGGTAGAGGCGGACGATCCGTCGCGGTTCGACTACCGCACCGCGCGACGGATCGGTGCGGCCGAGATCGACCACGCCTACACCGGACTCATCCGCGACGCGGATGGCCTGGCGACGGTTCGCGTGACGGATGCGGATGGCCGCGGCGTCGCGATGACGTGGGATGCGGCGTGCCCCTGGGTCCAGGTGCACACGGCCGACCGCCCCGGGCTCTCGGGGCACCGCGTGGGGCTCGCGATCGAGCCCATGACCTGCGCGCCGGACGCGTTCAACGCGGACCGGTACCCGTACGACGCCGGCCTTCTGGTGCTCGAGCCCGGTGGGTCGCACTCGGCGAGCTGGACGATCCGGGGCATCTGACCGGCATCCCCCGCTCTACAGACGTGTTCGCCTGTCACAGATCGCGCCTCCGGCGTCGATCTGTGACAGGCGAACGTGTTCTCGGGACGCGCAGAAGGCCCCGGAGAGGGAGGATCCTTCGCCGGGGCCTTCGATGACAGGGTGCGCGCCGGGCGTCAGCTGTCGCGCAGGTTCTCCTTGACCTCGTTACGACGTTCGACCGACTCCTTCTCGGCCTCGGCCTTCTTGACGTTCGCGTCGGCCTTGGCCTCGTCGATCTTGTCGCCGATGCGGTCCGTGGTGTCGTCCCACTTGTCCTTGAGCTTGCGACCGGCGGTCTCCGCGGTCTCCTTCGCATCATCGATGAAACCCATGATGTGCTCCCTTCGTCGAGGTGTGCCGTCAGGCTAATACCGCGGTCCGGCAAGATCGGCGGGGTTGCACCAGTCCGCCCTGGTTGCTAGCGCCGCGGGGGTGCATACTCGGCTCATGCGGTTCGAGACGACCATGTCGCAGTTCGGCAACAACACAGGCATCGAGATCCCCACGGACGTCATCGAGGAGCTCGGCGGCGGACGCCGCCCCGCGCTGGTGGTGACCGTCAACGGGTACACGTATCGCTCGACCGTCGGGGTGATGGCCGGCAAGCACCTGATCCCGTTCAGCGCGGACAAGCGGCGTGAGACGGGCATCGGAGGCGGTGACGCCATCACCGTCGACGTGGAGCTCGATACCGTTCCTCGCACGGTCGAGGTGCCGGAGGACCTCGCCGAGGGGCTTGCATCCGCCGGGCTCCGTGCTGCCTTCGACGCCCTGTCGCCGAGTGCGCAGAAGGCCCATGTCACCTCGGTGACGGGCGCCAAGGCCGTCGAGACACGGCAGCGGCGTGTCGCTCGGGTGATCGAGTCCTTGAGCTGACGCGGCGGCGGTTTTCCCCGTTCTCGACCTGTGAGCCACCGAGACCCCTCCGATAGAATCGGGGGAGGGGGTGCTGTGGCATCACGAGCGGACGAACCGACGGAACACAAGGGACTCGGAGCCCTGTGGGCCGCCCGAGCGTCGCGCCCGAAACTCGCCGATGTCGTCGCCGAAGGCGTCTACATCGCGGCTGCCGCCACGCGCTTGTCGCTGAAGAACCACATCCTGGTCGACATCCTCTCCGCGGGAGAAGGCTTCGATGCCGATCGATTCGTTCCCGATGCGAAGGACGCGCTGCTGAAGCTCGCCGAGGAGGCCGAAGCGGATGCCGAACGCGCGGAGAGGGAGCGAAAGCTGGCGCGTGGCCGCTTCAGCGACTCCGGCGGCACCCACGACTATCGCAGCCGCGACGTGCGCAACCTCCGGCGTCGACGCAAGCAGTCCCTGCGCATCGCGGAGGAGCTCCGAGAGCGCGCGGAGGACCTCGACGGGCTTCGCGAGCTGGTCGAGGCGGCGCGTGAGGCCGCCTGGGCGGAGGTGGCGCGCAACATCGACAGCTCGCTGCGGATCGAAGCTGCCCGGCCCGACCTCGAACCGGGTTACGAGAAGATGCGGCAGGCGCGGATGCAGAGCCTGCGGCTCGTCGACCTCCCTCGCCTCGCGGCGCATCGACGCAGAATGAACGCGAAGGACGACGATGCGGCGCCCGCGGTGTCGGCCGCGAGCGAGCGGCGCGGCGGAATCGACCTCAGCGAGCTCGAATAGCCGCCTCGATTCGCGACCGGCCCGGTTGTGTTGTAGTCTCTCCTAGTGCCCGCGCGCAGGAATGCGACGGGAAACATGCGCCCGTAGCTCAATGGATAGAGCATCTGACTACGGATCAGAAGGTTAGGGGTTCGAGTCCCTTCGGGCGCACACTGTGTTGAGACAGTAGCGGCCCGGCCAGGAAGAGATTCCGGCCGGGCCCTTTTTTCTCGTGGCGTCTGTCCGTCTCTTATGAGGATGCTGTGCGGCGCTCATTCTTGGAGCCGTCTCAGAGCCGCGCCGCCAGCATGGCGACATGACCGCCTCTCCTCTCATCGCCACCGCACCGCGCACCGCCCTCCGCACGCGGCGTCGGCATCGCGCCGTCTGGCGATCGGGCTCTGTCGCGGTGATCTGGTCGACGTCGCTCGCCGTCGTCGCTCTGTGGGTCGCGGGCGGCGGTGTGCAGGCGACGTGGGGGATGAGCGCGGAGACGCTCAATACTCTCGGGCGGCTCACGGGGCTCGTCTCCGCGAACCTCCTGATGTATCAGGTGCTGCTCATGGCGCGCGTGCCGTTGTTCGAGCGGGGCTTCGGTCGTGACGGCATCACACGGATGCATCGCGTCGTCGGGTTCTGGTCGTTCTGGTTGTTCGTGGCGCACATCGGGCTGCTCGTGGCGGGATACGCCGCGCAGGCGGGCCTCAACCCGCTCGCGCAGCTGTGGCAGTTCATCTGGGAGTACCCCGGCATGCTGCTCGCGACGGCGGGCACCGCGTTGCTGGTGCTCGTGGTCGTGCTGTCGGTGCGGCGTGCGCGCCGACGTCTGCGGTACGAGTCGTGGCACCTCCTGCACCTCTACGGCTACCTCGGCGTGGCCCTGGCCATTCCGCACATGCTGTGGACGGGCGCGGACTTCGTCGGCCATCCGCTCGCGCAGGCGTACTGGTGGACGGTGTGGGCGGCGACGGCGGCGGCAGTGGTGCTGTGCCGGATCGGGCTTCCTCTCCTGCGATCCCTGCGGCATGACGTCCGCGTGCGAGACGTGGTCGCCGACGGGGCGCGCGGGGTGAGCGTGCGGATGACGGGGCGCAACCTTCGCGCGCTCGGGGCGGAGGCGGGGCAGTTCTTCGTCTGGCGATTCCTCGACGGACCGGGCTGGACTCGGGGGCACCCGTTCTCCCTCTCGGAGGACCCCGCGCGGGGCGAGCTGGTGATCTCGGCGCGCATCGCGGGCGACGGCACCGCGCGGCTGCAGGAGCTGCGCCCGGGCACGAAGGTGCTCATCGAAGGTCCTTACGGCACGATGACCGGGGGCGAGCGCACGGGTACGCGTCTGCTCATGCTCGGGGCGGGCGCGGGAGTCGCCCCGTTGGTGTCGCTGCTCCAGTCCGAGCACTACGGCCCCGGCGAGGCCACGCTGCTCACCCGCGATCACGTTCCCGAAGAGGCTCTGCGACGGGCGGCGATCGACGAGCTGGTCCGTGGTCGCGGACTCCGCCACGTCACACTCACCGGTGGCCGGCGTCGCGACGCCTCGTCGTGGATGCCGCAGTCGCACGCCGCGTGGGCAGGCGCCGACCTGCTGCGACACATCGAATCGGGCATCGACGATGCCGACGTCTACGTCTGCGGCCCCGAACCGTGGATGCGGGCCGTCATCACCGATCTGCGCGCGGCGGGCGTCGATCCCGCCCGCATCCATCGCGAATCGTTCACTGTCTGATCCGGGAGGGATCATGAAGAAGATCTTCTACGCACTGATGATGACCCTCAGCGGCCTCGTCCTGCTGATGAGCTGGCGCACGTCGTGGGGCGAGCAGCTCACGGCACTGGACTCGACGACGGGCACGACCGGGCTCTCCGGTCAGAGCAGCTCCTCGGGCTCAGCGTCCACCGGGAGCGGCTCGGCCACCGGAAGCGGCTCCGCCGCGGGAAGCGGCGGAGCGGCGACGGCGACGACGACCCGCCTGGCGGACGGCACCTACACCGGTGACGCCGTCGGCACCCGCTACGGCGACGTGCAGGTGTCGGTCACCGTCGCGGGCGGCGTCATCACGTCGGTCGACGTCCCGCAGTACCCGGACTCGAACGGTCGCGATCAGCAGATCAACGCGCGCGCGATCCCGACGCTGGTCTCTGAGACACTCGACGCGCAGGGCGCCCAGATCAGGTTGGTGTCGGGCGCGACCTACACGAGCCAGGGCTACACGCGTTCGCTCCAGTCCGCCCTCGACCAGGCGCAGTCATGAGCGGCGCGACGCGTGTCTCGACGGCCGAGGTGATGGGAACGGTCGCCAGCATCCACGTCCTCGGTCCGGGAAGTCACGAGCCGGCGGTGGCGCGGGCGGTCGAGGGCGTCGTCGCGATGCTCCGCGACGACGAGCGGGTCTTCTCACCCTTCCTCTCGGACTCGGACATCTCGAGGATGCGGAGCGGGGCGCTGTCGCTGCGAGACGCGGACCCCCGCGTCGGGCAGGTGCGCGACCTGTGTGCGGATCTGCTCGAGAGCAGTGACGGCAGGTTCGATGCGTGGTGGCGCGGATGGTTCGACCCGACGGGCATCGTGAAGGGGTGGTCCGTCGACCGCGCCGCCCAGCAGTTGCTCGCTCCGCTCGTGGAGCGAGAGGGCATCGACGCGGTCGGCATCGGCGTCGGCGGTGACATGCGGCTGTTCTCCGCGTCGGCGGCGACTCTGCCGTGGCGGATCGGCATCGTGGATCCGGCCGTCCCCGACACGCTGTGCGCGACGATCGAGCTGTTCGAGGGGGCTGTCGCGACATCGGGGACGGCAGAGCGCGGTGCGCACCTGATCGACCCGTTGCGGGGGAGCCCCGTGGCGGGACTCATCAGCGCGACCGTGGTCGCCCAGTCGCTCACCCTGGCGGATGCGTGGGCCACGGTCGCCGCGTTGGCCGGTGTGGACGAGCTCGCAGCGCGTGCGGTTCCGGGTGTCTCCTCCGGCCTCGTCTCGGATGGGCGGACGCTGCGTCGCTGGGCGGGCGGGATCGAGATCGTCGCGCCCGACCCTCTGGGCGAGGCCGCCTGAGCGCCGCGGTCAGGCCGATGGCAGACGCAGGGCGAAGGTCGTCCCGCGCGGCGATGTCTCGGCGATGGTGACGGCCCCGCCGTAGCGGGTCGCCGCTTCCCGGACGAGGGCGAGGCCCAGCCCGAACCCCCGGCGTCGCCCGGCCTCGCCGCTGCGTGCGAACCGCTCGAAGACGCGTTCCCGGAGCGCGGGGTCGATGCCGGGACCGCGGTCGGCGACGCGGATCTCGACGTGCTGCGGGTCTGTGACGACCGTCACGTCGACCTCGCCGCCGCGAGGGGAGTGCTGCACGGCGTTGTCCAGGAGGGCGACACACAGACGGGCGAGCGTGATCTCCGGGATCCGTGCGCGGGCGACGGTGGCCTCGGCGCGGAGGGTCACCCCGGCGTCGTCCGCGAGCGGCGCGATGGTGTCGATGGCTCGGGCGAGGGCTCGAGCCACGTCGCAGGACGCCTCGGCGGACGAGGCCCCCTCTGCGGCGAGGAGCAGATCGGTGAGAACGTCGTCCATGACCTGGACGTCCCGCCGCAGTTCGGTGATGAGCTGAGCGGTCGGCTCCTCACGCGCCTGACGCCGTTGCAGGAGCTGGATGCGGGAGCTCAGTGCCGTCAACGGCGTGCGCAGCTCGTGACTGGCGTCCGAGACGAACGCGCGCTGTGTCGCGAGCGCCTCCCCGAGCGGGCGCACGGCCCGGCGCGCAGCGAGCCAGCCGACCAGGCCCAGAAGGACCACTCCGATCAGACCGAGGATCAGCACGGCCGGGAGGACGCGGTCCAGATCGACCACCACCGCGTCCCCGTCCGACCGGACGCCATGAGACTCGCCGTGTTCGGGACGCGCAGCGCGGAGCAGGACGAACACGAGCACGCCGATCCCGCCCAGGACCACTGCCGCGGAGACGACGGCGACGAGCACGCCCACGCGCACCGCGGCACGACGGACGCGTCGTCGGTCCGCCTCGACACTCACTTCGGTGCTCCCGCCCTGTAGCCTCGCCCTCGCACGGTCTCGATGATGTCGGGCTCGCTCTTGCGGCGGATGTAGTGCACGTAGGTATCCACGGAGCTCGCGGACTCGCCCACCGTGAAGGCGCCCGCGAGGATTTCCTCTCTCGTGAACACGTGCTCGGGACTCGTGGTCAGCAGCTCCAGCAGCGTGCTCTCCGTCAGGGTCAGCGCGACCCGCGCCCCCGACGGCGCGTACAGAGCCTGCGTGTCGGGCGTGAACGTCCACGCGCCCACCTCGCGGCGGCGTCCCTCGGCTCGGTATCCCCGGACGAGCGCCCGCAGCCGCGCGAGGAGCTCGTCGTAGTCGAAAGGCTTGACGAGGTAGTCGTTGGCTCCCGCATCCAGACCCTGGACACGGTCGGCCACGGCGCCGAGGGCCGTCAAGAGGAGCACGGGAGTCGTGATGCGGGCGGTCCGCACCGCGGTCACGAGAGCGGCGCCGTCGAGTCCGGGCAGTCGCCGGTCCACGAGCATCACGTCGAATCGCGCATTCAGTGCGCGGTCCAGCCCGACCCTCCCGTCGGTGACGTGCTCGACGTCGTATGTCTCCGAGAGCACCTCGACGGTCATGGCGGCGATCTCGGGGTCGTCCTCGACGTACAGGAGCCGGGGTCGGCGCGGCGAGGTGGTCACGCTGTCATTCTGCTCCCCTGATGCTCGCCGGCGGCAGTGCCGCCCCCCCCTCCAAGCGCGAGCTCGACACGCGCGACTGCGCGGGGGCGTACTCTGGCGGCATGCCGATGAAGCCGCCGACGGCCAATATCGATGAGACCCGTGTACACGTGTCGCGACCGAAGAAGGTCGCGGTGGGGGTGCCGGCCGTGCTCCACGCGCTGCAGATCGCGAACGAGCAGATGGGCCTCAAACGATCCGCCGAGACCCTCCTCCGCGTCAATCAGAAGGACGGTTTCGACTGTCCCGGCTGCGCGTGGCCGGAGGAGGACAAGCGCCATGTTGCGGAGTTCTGCGAGAACGGCGCCAAGGCCGTCGCGGAAGAGGCGACCGTGCGCCGCGTCGGGCCGGAGTTCTTCGCCGCGCACTCGATCGAGGACCTGCGCGAGGGCGACGACTGGTGGCTCGGTCAGCAGGGGCGGTTGACGCATCCGATGGTGCTCGACGAGGGCGCGACGCACTACCGTCCGATCTCGTGGGATGCGGCGCTCGAGATGATCGCGGACGAGCTGAGGTCACTGTCGCACCCCGACGAGGCGGTGTTCTACACATCTGGTCGCACCTCGAACGAGGCGGCGTTCCTGTACCAGCTGCTCGTGCGCGGCCTCGGCACCAACAACCTCCCCGACTGCTCGAACATGTGCCACGAGTCGAGCGGCTCGGCGCTGACGGAGACGATCGGCATCGGCAAGGGCACCGTCTCGATCGAGGACGTCCACGAGGCGGACCTGCTGATCGTCGCCGGCCAGAACCCCGGCACCAATCACCCCCGCATGCTGTCCGCCCTCGAGAAGGCGAAGCAGCGCGGCGCGCGCATCATCGCGGTCAATCCGTTGCCCGAGGCGGGCCTCATGCGGTTCGAGAACCCGCAGACCCCGCGCGGCGTCGCCTTCGGGGGCACCAAGCTCGCCGACCGCTTCGTGCAGATCCGCTCGGGCGGAGACCAGGCCCTCTTCCACGCGATCGGTAAGCATCTGCTCGAGGCCCAGGACCGCGACGGCGATGTGCTGGACACCGCCTTCATCAGCGCCCACACGAGTGGATTCGAGTCGTACCGCCGTCAGATGGCGGATGCCGACTGGGCGCAGCTGGAGGAGGCCACCGGCCTCAGCGAGCAGGAGCTGCGCGCCATCGGCGACGAGGTGCGCGCCTCGAAGGCGACGATCGTGTGCTGGGCCATGGGGCTCACGCAGCACAAGCACTCCGTGCCGACGCTGCGCGACGTCGTGAACGTGCTGCTGCTGCAGGGAAACATCGGCCGCCCCGGTGCGGGGGTCTGCCCCGTGCGCGGCCACTCGAACGTGCAGGGAGACCGTACGGTCGGCATCTACGAGAAGCCGGCGGATGCCTTCCTCGACGCCCTCGATCGAGAGTTCTCCTTCGCCGCGCCCCGTGCCCACGGCTTCGACACCGTCGCCGCCATCCGCGCGATGCGCGACGACAAGGTCCGCTTCTTCATGGGGATGGGCGGCAACTTCGTGTCGGCGACGCCCGACACCGCGGTCGTCGAGGCGGGCATGGCGCGCGTGGGGCTCACGGTGCACGTGTCGACCAAGCTGAACCGCTCCCATGTCGTCACCGGTCGACGTGCGCTGATCCTCCCGACGCTCGGACGTACGGACCGCGACCGTCGCGGCGGCCGGGAGCAGCGGGTCACGGTCGAGGACTCGATGGGCGCCGTGCACGCCTCGCGCGGTCGGCTCGCCCCGCCCTCCGACGACATGCTCAGTGAGGTCGCGATCATCGCGCGGCTGTGCGCGCTCGTCTTCGCGGGCGGATCCTCTCCCCAGGATGCGCCGGCCGCCCACGACGGTGACCATGAGCGCACCCTTCCCGAGCACGGGACCGTCGAGCCGGAAGGCCTGGATGCGGCGGGTCTCCACGACCCGGCCAATGTGCCGCAGGCCGACTGGGCCGCTCTCGAGGCGGACTACGCCCTCATCCGCTCGCACATCGAGCGGGTGATCCCCGGGTTCGAGGATTTCGAGAGCCGCATCCAGAAGGGACGCACGTTCTTCCTGCCGAACGGCCCGCGCGACGAGCGCCGGTTCGCGACGATCGACGGGAAGGCCCGTTTCACCGTCAACCCGCTCGAGTACCCGCGCATCCCCGCCGGGCGCCTGCTGCTGCAGACGCTGCGCTCGCACGATCAGTACAACACCACCGTCTACGGCAAGGACGACCGGTACCGCGGGATCCACGGCGGGCGCCGCGTCGTGCTCGTCAACGCCGAAGACATCCGCGAGCTCGGTTTCGTCGACGGGGAGATCGTCGACCTCGTCTCCGAGTGGACGGATGCGGACGGCGGGATGGAGGAGCGTCGCGCCGAGAGCTTCCGCATCGTGTCCTACGACACGCCCCGTCAGAACGCGGCCGCGTACTACCCCGAGACGAACGTGCTCGTGCCCCTGGAGTCGGTCGCCGACGTGAGCGGGACGCCGACCTCGAAGGCGGTCATCGTGCGCCTCGAGCACCGCTGAGCGCGGCATGGGACGACTCACCGAGCGCACGCCGGTCACACGCATCGCCTTCACGGACGAGGGTGTCGCGACGCGCCGTCGTGCCGACACGGTCGTCGTGGAGGAGCCGCTGGAGGTGCGCGTGGGCGGGGAACCGCTCGTCGTGACGATGCGCACCCCGGGTCACGATCTCGAACTGGCCGCCGGTTTCCTCACGGGGGAGGGCGTCATCGCCGCCGGCTCCGACGTCCGCAGCGCGATCCACTGCGGGGGCCCGGGCAGCACCCCGGTCGGTGCGCCACAGAGCGAGAACACCTACAACGTCCTCGACATGGCACTGGCGCCCGGCCGCGAGATCCCCGCCAAGGATGCGGCCCGTAACTTCTACACGACGAGCTCCTGCGGCGTCTGCGGAGCCGCATCCATCGAACAGATCACCAAGGTGTCGCGTTTCGACCTGGCCTCCGACGAGAGCCGTGCACCCGCGCGATGGCTCGCCTCGCTCCCCGACGCGCTGCGCAGCGGCCAGGCGCTGTTCGAGAAGACGGGCGGTCTGCACGCGGCGGCGCTCTTCGACATCGCGACGGGCGAGATGCTCGTCCTGCGTGAGGACGTCGGGCGCCACAACGCGGTCGACAAGGTGATCGGCTGGGCTCTGCTCGCCGACCGGCTGCCGCTGGCGGGCACGGTACTGCAGGTGTCGGGCCGTGCGAGCTTCGAGCTCGTGCAGAAGGCGGTCATGGCGGGCATCCCCTTGCTGGCCGCGGTCTCGGCGCCCTCCTCGCTCGCTGTGGAGCTCGCATCGTCGATGCACCTCACGCTCGTGGGGTTCTCCCGGGGCGCGTCCCTGAACATCTACGCGCATCCCGAGCGCATCGACGTCGAGGCGTGACCCCGCCGCATCCGGATGATGCCGAGCGTAGGCTGACGGGGTGAGCGCATACGTCTCGGCGTTCGAGCTGTTCTCCATCGGTGTCGGACCCTCGAGCTCCCACACCGTCGGGCCGATGCGCGCCGCCGGGGCCTTCGCCGACCGGCTCGCGGATGCGGGCCTGCTGGAGCGCGTGGATCGTGTGCGGTGCGAGCTGTTCGGCTCGCTGGGGGCGACGGGCATCGGGCACGGCACCCCCGACGCGATCGTCGCGGGGCTGGCGGGCCACCGCCCCGACACGGTGGATCCGGAGTTGGTGCGCGGCGCATGGTCCACGATCGGTGACGACACGATCCTCGAGCTCGCCGGCATCCACCCGATCCGCTTCCGCGCCGATGACATCGTGCTCTCGCCCCGCGTCCGTCGTCCGGAGCACCCCAACGCCCTCACGCTGACGGCGTGGGATGCGGCGGGCGAGCCCGTCGCGACGGACACCTACTTCTCGGTCGGCGGCGGCTTCATCCGCCGCGACGGCGAGGCGGCGGGCGTGCCCGCGGCCGTGCCCCACCCGTACGCCAGCGCCGCCCAGTTGCTCGCGCTCTGCGCCGAGACCGGCCTCTCCATCGCGGAGATCGCCCGCCGCAACGAGGAAGCCTGGCGCAGCGAGGACGAGGTGCGCAGTGGACTCGACGCGATCTGGGCCGCGATGAGCGCGTGCATCGCGGCCGGGCTCGCCCACGACGGCGTGCTCCCGGGACAGCTCGGGGTGAAGCGCCGAGCCGGTTCGCTGCGTGCGCAGCTCGAGAGCGCCCAGGCGATCGGCCACCGCGAGCTTCCCGGCGAGTGGCTCGGAGCCTTCGCGCTCGCCGTCAACGAGGAGAACGCGTCGGGAGGGCGGGTGGTGACGGCTCCCACGAACGGGGCAGCCGGCATCCTTCCCGCCGTCGCCATGTACTGGTGGCGGTTCCTCGCGGATGCGGGCGTCGGCCTCGACCGGGCGATCGCCGACGATGAGCGCCCGCGCGGCATCCGGCGGTTCCTGCTGACGGCGACCGCGCTCGGATCGCTGTTCAAAGCGAACGCCTCGATCTCGGGTGCCGAGGGCGGGTGCCAGGCGGAGGTCGGCTCAGCCTGCGCGATGGCGGCGGGCGGTCTCACGGCCGTCATGGGTGGCACCCCCGCGCAGATCGAGAACGCGGCCGAGATCGCGATGGAGCACCATCTGGGTCTCACCTGCGACCCCGTCGGCGGGCTCGTGCAGATCCCGTGCATCGAACGCAACGCCATCGCCGCGGCCACCGCGGTCACCGCCGCCCGGCTCGCGCTGCGCGGAGACGGTTCGCACTACGTCTCGCTCGACACCGTCGTCGAGACGATGCGTCAGACGGGCATCGACATGTCGACGAAGTATAAGGAGACCAGTGAGGGCGGTCTCGCCGTCAACGTCATCGAGTGCTGAGTGGGCGCTCAGTCCCGACGGGGCCGCAGCTTCTGCGTGAGATCCAGCAGGGTGCGCAGCTCGTCGTCGTCGAGGGTCGACATGTGCTCGGCGATCGATCGGCTGTGCACGGCCGCGATGGAGCGGAACAGGCGCGCACCCGTGTCGGTCGCGCGGACGATGGCGCCGCGGCCGTCGTCGGGGTCGGTGCACTTGGAGAGGAGCCCGCGCGCGACCATCCGGTCGACCAGACGCGAGACGCTGGGCTGGCTGATGAGCATGTTGCGCGTCACGTCGCGCAGCCGCGCCGACATGTCGGGCGCGCGCGTGACGGTCAGGAGCACGTCGTACTCGCCCTGCTGCAGGCCGCTCTGCTCGAAATCGGCACCCACCTCAGCGAAGATCTCGTGCTGGGCCCGGAACAGGCTCTCCCAGGCGTCGATGGCCAGGCGGCGGTCGCTCATGCCCGATAGCGTACGCCGTGCCCGGCATAGGCTGGTGCCATGATCGCTGGGGCAATCACGCGCGTCATCGCCGCCGCATCCGCTCTCGCCCTCGCTCTCACAGTGACGGGATTCGCCGCCGCACCGCAGGCGCCCGCGCTCCCGAAGCCCGCCACAATCGTTCAGGCCGGCGTCGACGACTTCGCGTTCCGCAGTCTCGACGTCGACTACACGCTGACCCGCGCGGATGACGGCACCTCCCGGCTGCACGTCGTCGAGCGTTTCGTCGCTGAGTTCCCCGAGACCGATCAGAACCACGGCATGCGCCGCACCATCCCCGACACGTACAACGGTCAGCCGCTGCGGCCCGAGCTCGTCTCCGTCACCGACGAGACGGGCGTGCCCCGGGATGCCGAGGTCGACAGCGACGACGGAACGTGGAGCGTGACCTCGCGCGTGGACGACTTCGTGCACGGCGCACAGACCTATGTCTTCACCTACGACCTGAGCAATGTCACCTGGTACTTCCCCAAGACGGGGACGGAGGAGTTCTACTGGGACGTGAACGGCGTCGACTGGGGGCAGGCTTTCGGCTCCGTCTCCGCGACCCTTCACGTCGATCCCGCGCTCGCAGACTCCCTCACCGGCGCGGCCGCCTGCTACGTGGGTGCGCAGGGGGATGCGACGACGTGCCCGATCACCCTCGACACGGATGCGGCGGCCGCATCCGTGTCGGTGGCGAACATCGCGCCTCGCCAGACGGTCACGCTGTCGGTGGGGTTCGAGCCCGGCACCTTCGTGCTGTTCGACAGCAGCTACTTCGCCTCCGGGTGGGGCTGGGCTCAGAGCGGATCGTTCCTGGCTCTCCTGGGTGCTTTCGCGTGGGCGATCGTCGTCCGGCGCAGGGTACTGCGCGACTCTCCCGGCCGCGGCCTCGTCGTCGCCGAGTACGACCCTCCCGCGGGCGTCACGCCCCTGACGGCTGCCGTGCTGTTGTCCAAGCCCTCGAAGGCCGCGCCCGCGGCACTGCTGGAGCTCGCCGTGCGGGGCGCGATCCGCATCGAAGAGGTGCCGGGCGGATCCCGCGCGCGGCCCAAACTGCGGGCGGTGCTGGTGGATCCGTCTCGCGCCCGCCAGGACGGCGCGGAGTTCATCGAGGGGCTGTTCGGTGAGGACGCGCGGCCAGGTGCTGAGTTCGTGTTCGGCGACCGCAACACGGCGCTCGCTCAGGCCGCGGAGGACATGCGCAGCTGGGCCGGCGCGGAACTGGTCGAGCGCGGCATCTACCGGAGGGTGCGACGCGGGGTTCGTCCTCCGGTCGTCTGGGCGTTGGCCGCCGCGGCGGTGGCGACCGTCGTCACGGGAGCGTTGGCCTTGTCCGCACAGGTGCATCCGGCCGTCCCCCTCACCGCGCTGATCGTCGCAGTGGTGGTCGGGCTCGTCGGGCTGCTGCTGCTCTTCCACCGTCCGCTGAGCCCCAAGGGTGCCGAGACGCGGGAGCAGCTCGCCGGCCTCCGGCTCTTCATCAGCTGGGCGGAGGCCGACCGCATCCGCATGCTGCAGTCGCCCCAGACGGCCGAGCGTCTTCCGGTCGACGCGACGGATGCGGCGGCGGTCCTCGCGATCTACGAACCGCTGCTGCCCTACGCGGTGGTGTTCGGCCTGGAGAAGCAGTGGGCCGCTCAGCTGGCCGTCTACTACGAGAGCGCCGGCGCGCCGGTCTGGTACGCCGGGGCGACCGCCTTCAACGTGAGCGCCTTCACGAGCGGTGTCAGCTCGCTCTCGGCCGCGGCCGTCTCCAGTTCGAGCAGTTCCGGCGGTTCGGCCGGCGGCGGGTCCGCGGGCGGCGGCGGTGGTGGTGGCGGCGGAGGCGGCGTCTGAGCGCTCGGTAGAATGGGGTCGATGTCTTTCGCTCGCGGAGTGCGCCCCTTCCCGGCTGCCCCGCACCCGAAATGACCGACTACGGAGCCTCGACCGGCACGATCCGCGTCCCGGGCCCGGCTCGCGGGGCCCTGCCCTGGATCATCTGGGTCGCCGGCGCCTTCACCTACCTCGTCGCGATCGTGGGTCGCAGCTCGCTCGCCGGCCTCGGCACCGACATGGCGGTGCGCTTCGACGCCGGATCGAGCACGCTCGCCCTGTTCACTACCCTTCAGCTCGCGGTCTACGGCGCCATGCAGATCCCGGCGGGTCTGCTGCTGGATCGCTGGGGTGCCCGCGTCATCGGAACGGTCGGGATGCTGACCATGGCCGGCGGCTCGCTGTGGCTGGCGTTCGCCCCCGACGTGCCCTCCGCGATCCTGGCGCGCCTCTTGACCGGAGCCGGCGACGCACTCATCTTCCCCAGCGTCTTGCGCCTCATCGCACTCTGGCTGCCCGCCAAGCGCGTGCCGGTGCTGCAGCAGATCACCGCACAGTTCGGCCAGCTCGGCCAGGTGCTCAGCGTGGTGCTGCTCACCTCCCTTGCGCACGGCATCGGCTGGGAGAGCGCCTTCGCGGCCGTCGCCGGAGTCTTCGTCGTCTTCGCCGTTCTCGATGCGCTGATCATCCGCGAGCGGGGTCGGCCCGTGGCCGCGGACGGCAGGCCGCGCCCGCGCCAGTTCGCGCTCGTGATCGCGGCGCTGCGCGAGCCGGGCACGCGCCTCGGGTTCTGGATCCACTTCGTCACACCGTTCGCCGGTACGGCGTTCGCGCTGCTGTGGGGCATTCCGTTCCTCATGGCGGGCGAGGGGCTGTCCCGTGATGCGGCCGCGGGTCTGGTGACCGTGTTCGTGCTGAGCGGTGCGGTGTTCGCCCCGCTGATGGGCATGCTCTCGGCTGCGCATCCCGGCCGCCGCGCTCTGGTCGCGCTGGGCTCCGTCGCCGCCCAGGCGGTGGCGCTGGCAGCCGTGCTCATCACCCCGGGCGAGGCCCCGCTGTGGCTGCTCGTCGTGTGGGTCGTCACCCTCTCCAGCGGCGGCGCCGCATCCATGATCGCCTTCGACGTGGTGCGCCGGGACAACCCGCTCTCGCGCCTGTCGACCGCGACCGGCGTGGTCAACATGGGCGGCTTCATCGCGGCCCTCGTGCTCGTCTACGTGATCGGGGTCGTGCTCGATCTGCAGGGTGCCGATCCCGCCGCGTACACCCGGGACCAGTTGCGGCTGGCCATGAGCGCGACGTTCGCGCTGTGGGTCGTGGGCACTGTCGGGGTCGTCATCGAATCCCGCGCGCGTCGGCGCGCCCACGGCGCGTACTAGCGCGTCAGGCGGGCGGCGCGCATGCCCGCCACGAGCGCGTCGACCGCTTCGGCCAAGGCGGCGCTGCTCGTCCGGCCGACGCCGGTGGCATTGGTGAACGCGTGGATGTGGCCGGGCGCGACCTGCAGCGTGCTGGGCACTCCCGCCGCGCGCGGGCGAGCCGCATCCGCTCCGTCCTTGGGCGAGGTGGCGGCCGCGGCCGGCTTTGCGGATGCGCGGTCGCTGCGGCGTGCGACCCGGCGCTGGGCGGGATGTCGCCGACCGAGTGGCGTCGCGCTTCAGCCCACCGGGCGACGCAGCATGGCGACCGGCCGGGCTCCGGGAAGGCCCGTGATGGGAGCGAGCTCCTCGAAGCCGAATCGACGGTAGAGACGCCGGTTGTCAGGGGTCGATGATTCGAGGTACGCGTTCTGGCGCATGGTGTCGAGCGCACGCAGGTGCGTGGAGAGCAGGGTCGCTCCCACGCCTCGACCGCGGGCGCGGGGGTTGACGCCGATCTCGGCCAGGTACCAGTGCGGCGCCGTCGGCCGGTACCGCTCCATCCGGCTCAGCATCGCGAAGGCACCCGCGAGCCGCATCCATCCCATCGAGCGGACGAACAGCGGGAGTCGACGGGCTAGGCGCCCCAGCGCCCCGCGCCGCGCTTCGGGTCCCTCCCACGCCGCCACGCCCAGCAGTTCGCCGTCACTGCTGCGGGCGAGATCGACCGTGCCCGTCGTGTACGGTCCGGCGTTCAGTGTCGCCTCGAACAGATCCGTCAGGCGCTCGCGCCGGCGGTCGCGCTGCGGCACGATGACGCCGAGAACGGGGTCGTGCTCGAAAGCCTCGGCGAGGATCGAGGCCGCGGGACGCAGCTCCTCGGCGCGGGCGGGAGTGACGATGATGTTCGACATGACGCTCCAATTGGTCCAGATGGATAAAACTAGTATGGATGCGACGATCGACCACCGGCTCGGAGGATGCTGTGAAGGATGAACCACAGTCACGGCCCTATCTGGGAGTGACGGAACGTCGCAGGCAGCTCCTCGATGCGGCCGTGGAGGTCATGGTGGAAGAGGGCGCCGGTGCTCTCTCCTTGCGCTCGGTGGCGCAGCGTGCCGGCGTGGCGCATCGCGTGGTGAACTACGCGTTCGGGACGAAGGCTGCGCTCGTCGCCGCATTGCTGGATCGGGAGTCCGAGCGCCTCGCTGCGCGGGTCTGGGCCGAGCCGCTACCTGCCCAGACGTTGGAGGTGGCGGTGGCCGCGGCGCTGGGCTCCTTCCTTGCGGAGGTGCGCTCCGACCCCCGCAGGTTCGAGCGCCTGGCGGAACTGACCACTCTCGCCCGCGCATCCGATGCGCTGGTGGATGCGGCTCGCGCGGAATCCGCCGCGTATCGGCGGATGATCGCGGAGCGGCTCGAGCTCTGGTGTGCGCAGCGCGGCACCCAATTGGTATCGCCGCAGGTGGTGGTCTCGGCGATCCATGCGGCGGCGGACGGGCTCGCGGAGTGGTGGCTCACGACGCGGGATGACGCTCAGGTGGAGGGGGTGATCGCCGTGCTCGCGGGTGGTTTCGCGAGTGTTCCGGTGATGCAGTAAGGGCCGGTCGGAGAGGCTTCCGACCGGCCCTTGTCCCTTTGCACCAAGAGTGTCCTGCAATCACATGTCGGTAGCTGCCACAGCAAAACAACTACCGTGCGAGCACTCTATAACGGTGAGATAACGGAGGGGAAGAGGTTTCCGTTACCTTTTCGTGATTCTTTGCTGACGCATAGCCGAAGCCCAGGTTCGCGGATGGACGGGCTCTTCAGTCCGCCGCGGCGAGCCACGCGCGCACGCGGTCGGCGAACCAGTCGGGGTGCTGCAAGAGACGCAGCGCGGCTCCGACCGCACAACTCAGCCATCGGTGCCTTCCGCGCGGACCAGCACCGGTCGGCCGGGCGGCGAAGGCTGAATTGTGCAGCATGCACGTGCTGCGCAACCCCCCTGCGCATGTCGCTGCGGAGGAGTGGACTGGACGTGTTCCGAATCCGAAGGCAACGACCACGAGGGAGATCGTGATGAGCAACGCCGAGAACACCGGACGCGACGAGCGCGACGCGAAGAAGTCCGACGACTCCGCCGCATCCGCCGGCTCCGAGTCGCACGAAGAGGGCGAGGCGGCGATGGACGCTGCCGAGGAGGCGGTCGTCGACCACGGCCGCGACTGACCGCATCCCATGCCGGTGCGGCTGAAAGGGCGGCGCCGCGCAGCGTCGGCGACCGCGCGCCGCGTCGTGGACTGGGCGCGTGTGGATTCGGCCGTTCATTCGGTGATCCAGGTGGGCTCCTACGCACGCGGCACCGAGACGATGGCGAGCGACCTCGACCTCGTCGTGATCGTCGACGATCCCCGCGTTGCCGCGGAGAGCGCCGTCGTTCACGCACTGTTCCCGCGCGCGCGAGTGATCGCCCACCGTCGGTGGGGTCCGGTTCACGAGGTGCGGTTGCGCACGTCGTCCGGGCTCGTGGTGGAGCTGGACCTCGCGTCGGAGTCCTGGCTCGAGGTGCCGCTCGACGCCGGCACGGCGCGGGTCCTCGGCGACGGTCATCTCGTCCTCTACGACGCGGGCGTCGCGGCAGTGGCGATCGCTGCGCTCGACCGAGGCTGATGACGGCCCGCCGAAGGTATCCGACTTCGGCGGGAGACGAATACACCGGGAGGACGATCCGCGGCCGACCACGTCATCGTCAGCGTCGAGGGAGCGCACTACCTGCATGATGTCGCCGCGGGCGCACTGATCGGTCTCGCGGTTCCTGCCATCTTGGCGTGGGTGGCGCACCGGATGCGTCCGCGCCGGCTCGGCCAGAGCCACTGACTGCGCCGGAAACAGTCGGCCGCTAGAGTTCGGCCATGATCCCGTTCGAGAACCTCGTCGCCTTCGTCGTGACGTCGGTGGTGATCATCGTGATCCCCGGGCCCAGTGTGCTGTTCGTGATCGGACGATCGATCGCGCTCGGGCGTCGCGCCGGTGTTCTGAGTGTCGTGGGCAACGCCCTCGGCACGGTGCCCGCGGTCGTGGCGGTCGCCTTCGGTGTCGGCGCGATCGTCGCTTCATCCGTCGTCGCGTTCACGGTCATCAAGGTCGCTGGCGCGGTGTATCTCGTCTGGCTCGGAATCCAGGCGATCCGTCACCGGCGCGCCCGCGTCGACGGTGTCGACCGTGCGCCGGTCTCGACCTTCACGTTGCTGCGCCAGGGCTTCGTCGTGGGGCTCACGAACCCGAAGACGATCGCCTTCTTCGTGGCGGTCCTGCCGCAGTTCGTCGACCCTGCGAGTGGTGCGGTATGGCTGCAGCTGCTGCTCTTGGGACTGATCTTCCAGACGCTCGCTCTCGTATGCGACAGCGTGTGGGCGCTCGCCGCGGGAACGGCGCGGGCCTGGTTCGGCCGTTCGCCGCGACGTATCTCCACGCTCTCCGGCGCCGGCGGCGTCATGATGATCGGTCTCGGCGGGGTGCTGGCGGTCAGCGGTTCGAAGAGCTGACCTTCGCTCAGTGCTCGTTCTCGAGCACCATTCCGACCGAGGTCGCGCAGGCGTCGCCGCGCCACGCCTCAACACCTTCTCGAATCGCGAATGCGGCGATCACCCGGAGCGTGCCGTGATCCGAGCCCTGCGGATGCAGCGGAGTGGCACGCGAAGGCGACTGCGTGAACGATCCGCGAGTGGCGACGCCATCTGCGAGAGACTCGAATCATGACTGCGCCGCGTCCGCTTCCCACCGGCTACCGCCTCCACGCCGACCCTCCGACCGCCGCGGACTACTGCACGCTGCGCGCCGAGAGCGGGCTGTCGCCGAAAACTGTGACCCAGGCGGATGCGGCGATCGCCGGCACATGGACCTTCCGCCGAGTGACGGATGCCGAGGGGCGGACGGTCGCGATGGGCCGAGTCGTCGGCGACGGCGGCTGGTACTTCCTCATCGCCGACATGGCGACGTTGCCGGATCACCAAGGTCTGGGCCTCGGCTCGATCATCCTCGACGGGCTGCTCCAGGAGATCCGCGATCGTGCGGAGGACGGCGCCTACGTCACACTGACCGCGGACCCTCCCGGACGGCGCCTCTACGAGTCGCGCGGTTTCGCGGACGTGGCGCCCGAGCGCACCGGCATGCATCAGGTGTTGCGCGCCTCGGGGTGATCATCGCTGCGCGGTGAGCCACGCATCGAGGATGCGGTGGAACTCCTCCGGCTTCTCCACCCAGGGGTAGTGCCCGCAGTCGCTGATCATGGCGAGCTCGGCGCCGAGGGCTCCGGCGTACGCCTCGACCGGGCGGCGACCGGTCAACAAGTCGACGTCGCCGCCGACGACGAGCGTGGATGGCAGTGACGCGGCGCGGATGAGGTCGACGGCATCGGCGGGGATGTCGCGGAACCAGGCCTCGGCCGCGGCGAGACTCATGCGCCCGATGCTCGCATGCGCCTGCTCGGTCGCCGTCCACCGTGCGTAGGTGGCGGGTGCCTGCCGGCGGAAGACCTCCTCGAAGGCCTCCTGCGTCTGGGGTTCGTCGTTCACGACGGATCTGTACCCGTCGAGGCCCTGCGGGTCCTCTCGAAGCGCGACGAGGTCGTCGCCGTCGTGCGCGGTGCCGGTCAGCCAGGTCGCGGGCGGCGTCACAAGGGCCAGCGAGCGCACCCTGTCGGGGAACCGGGTCGCCAACGCGAGCGAGAGGCGCGTGCCCGCCGAATGGCCGATGATGTCGATCGTGTCGATCCCGAGCGCGTCGATCGCTGCGACGACGTCCTCGGCGTCCGTCCACCATCCTCGGGAGAGGCCGCCGGATGCGGGCGTGCCGCGCGGGTGGAGAACGACGAGGGGGTGGCGCTCGCCGAGTCCGGCGAAGTCGGTGAGGTACTCGGGCGGGCGGCACGGTCCGCCGGGGAGGACGAGGACCGGGCGGCCGACGGCGGAGCCGAGCGGAGTGAGGGCGACGGGCAGGGAGGCGGTGCTGAGATCCACCCGGCCAGTTTCCCAGCTGCCATGCACCGGATCGCATACGACCTGGGGTTGAATCGAGGAGGGCGAGGCTGCTCGCCGCGAACACCGCGGTACCCGCTCATCCGACCTCATCCGAGACGAGAGAAGTCCATCGTGACCTACGGTTCGATCACCACCTTCCCGCAGGCCGCGGACGTCGCCGCCGAGGCCGCCCGCGACGCGGTTCGCACGCTGGGCGCCGCGATCGAGGCGAACGGCGGCGCTGTCTGGGTGCTCGCCGGCGGAAGCTCGCCGATGGCGGCCTACGCGATCCTCGCTGCCCAGGATGCGGACGCGATCGACTGGTCGAAGGTCACGGTCCTGATCGGCGATGAGCGTTCGGTGCCGCTGAGTGACCCGCAGTCGAACTGGGGCACGATCGCTCCCGCGCTGCTGGACCAGCCCGGCTTCGACGCCATGGTGCAGCTGCGTCCCGACACGGACGTCGACGAGGATGAATCCGCGCGCCGGTACGCCGCGGCGATCGCAGCGCTGCCGAAGACGGATGCGGGAGCGCCGCGCCTGGACCTGGTCTGGCTCGGCGTCGGAGAAGACGGACACACACTGTCGCTGTTCCCCGGGCATCCCGACTTCCGCCCGGTCGACGAGCTCGTGATCCCAGTCCACAACTCTCCCAAGCCGCCGCCCACGCGCATCACGCTCACCCTCAAGGCGCTGGACGGTGCGCAGCATGTGGTCGTCTTCGCGACCGGTGCAGGCAAGAAGGATGCGCTGGCCGAGGCGCTCGCCGACGGCGCGTTGCCGATCGCGGTCGTCGCGGCTCACGTCACCGCCGCCGGAGGATCCGTGCAGTGGTTGTTCGACGAGGCAGCGGCCGGCTGAGCCGAACGCTGCGCACGGGAGGAATGGACATGACCGCGGACACGATCTCCGGCTCACCGCTCGAGGCCCGCCCCTGGATCGCTTCCTACGCAGAGGGGGTGCCGGCCGAGATCGAGCCCGTCACCGAGACGCTCGTCGACCTTCTCGACGCATCCGTCTCGCGCTACGGCGACCGCGTCGCGCTGGAGTTCTTCGGCGCCGAGACGACGTACGCCGAGCTGGGGGAGCAGGTCTCCCGCGCCGCAAACGCCCTGCGCAAGTTGGGCGTGCAGGCGGGGGACCGGGTCGCGCTCATCCTGCCGAACTGCCCCCAACACGTCGTCGCGTTCTACGCTGCCCTGCGCATCGGCGCGATCGTCGTCGAGCACAACCCGCTCTACACGCCGCGCGAGCTCCGCCACCAGTTCGAGGTGCACGGCGCCGTCGTCGCGATCGTGTGGGACAAGGTCGCCGACACGGTCGCCGAGTTCCCCGAAGACGTCGCGCCCTCGGCCATCGTCTCCGTGCGGATGCCGGACGCGCTGCCCTTCGGCAAGCGTCTGGCGCTGCGGCTGCCCGTCGCGAAGGCGCGGGAGACGCGCGAAGCCATGACCACCCGCCCGCGCGCCCGCGGCCTGCTCGAATGGTCCGACTTCGTGCGCGTGCGCAAGCTCCCGCGTAAGTGGCCGAAGCCGCGTCTCGACGACACCGCGCTTCTGCAGCTCACGAGCGGCACCACGGGCACGCCCAAGGCGGCGATCCTCTCGCACCGCAACCTCCGCTCGAACGCCGCGCAGGGGCGTGCCTGGGTGCCGGGGCTCACCGAGGGTGGCGAGGTGTTCTACGCCGTGCTCCCGCTCTTCCATGCGTACGGGCTCACCCTCTGCCTCACCTTCGCGATCTCGCTGGGTGCTCGCGTCGTGCTGTTCCCGAAGTTCGACGTGGATGCGGTCATCGCCGCCTCCGCGAGGTCGAAGCCCACGTTCCTGCCCGCCGTGCCGCCGATCTACGACGCACTCTCGCGGGCCAGCACGCGCAAGGGTGTCGATCTCTCCAGCATCCGTTTCGCGATCTCCGGAGCGACGAGTCTGCCGGTACCGACGGTGACGCGCTGGGAGGAGGCGACTGGCGGGCTTCTCGTGGAGGGCTACGGCATGACCGAAACCTCCCCGGTTGCCCTCGGCAACCCGATCGGGCCCTCGCGGCGCCCCGGCACGGTGGGTGTGCCCTTCCCGAGCACCGAGATCCGGGTCGTCGACCCCGACGATCCGCGCGTTGACCGTCCGGCCGGGGAAGCGGGGGAGCTGCTCATCCGCGGCCCGCAGGTGTTCCAGGGCTATTGGCAACAGCCCGACGAGACCCAGGCCGTGCTGCTTCCCGGAGGATGGTTGCGCACCGGCGACATCGTGACGGTGAGCGAGGACGGCTTCGTCACCGTCATCGACCGCGTCAAAGAGCTCATCATCACGGGGGGCTTCAACGTCAGCCCGACCGAGGTCGAGCAGGTGCTGCTGCTGCATCCGGATGTGGCGGAGGCGGCCGTCGTCGGCATCCCCCGTCCGTCGGGCGGCGAGGATGTGGTGGCGGCGATCGTCACGCGCGAGGGTGCAGTCTTCGACGCGGCCGCGCTGCGGGACTTCGCGCGCACGCACATCACCTCGTACAAGGTGCCCAAGCGGATCGTCGAGGTGCAGGATCTGCCCCGCTCGCAGATCGGCAAGGTGCTGCGCCGCGTCGTCCGCGAGCGACTCTCGGCCCGCTAGGGCACGGATCGCCTGACATACCGCATCGCCACGCCGTCTGCTCAGTCGGTGAGTTGGCGGTAGGTCAGGCGGGGCTGATCGCTGAGAAGGTGCCCCTCGTGCGAGCGAAGCTCCACCTCGGCAGCGGGGATCGTCGAGCGGATGCGGCTGGCAGCCGCCACGGC
Source organism: Microbacterium binotii (assembly GCF_021398715.1). NCBI lineage: Bacteria > Bacillati > Actinomycetota > Actinomycetes > Micrococcales > Microbacteriaceae > Microbacterium > Microbacterium binotii. The sequence goes on from NZ_CP090347.1 coordinate 566,931, forward strand.
GTCGAGCATCCGGTCCTTTGCGCCGAAGGTGGCGGTCACGCGACCCCGGATGTTCCGCAACAGCTCCGTCGGGTGCTCGGGGAGCTTGTCGGTTCGAGGCGAGAAGTGTGCGAAGGTCTGCATCGCGTACCGGTCGAGCTGTCGCTGGAGTTCTGTTCGCGCTTCGTCGGTCCGGTGCGGCCCTGTGAGATAGGACAGAGCACGCTTCCGGCCGCGCTCCCCGAGCCCGGCGAGGAGGCCGGCAACAACGAGCGGGGCGATCTTGCGCGGGCCGAAACCGCTGGACGAATGAAGGATCAGACGTTCCACCAGCTCGGGGCGGTGTGCCGCGAACGCCGTGGCGATCCACCCGCCGAGCGAGACTCCGACATAGGCGGCCGGGGCGCCGATGAGCTGTTGATGCGCTTCGAAGAGCCAGCGGGCTTGATCCTCGGCGGCGAAGGGCACCCGGGTGGGCGTGCTCCTACCTGGCTCGCCGGGCAGATCGAGCGCGAGGACGTGATGCGACCCGGCCAACTGCAGGATGGTCGGAGCCCAGGACAGCGCCGTCGAGCCCGAGCCGTGCAGAAGGACGACGGGCGGAGCTGTGAGAGATCCGGCGGTGATTGCCGTGATCTCGCCGATCGAGGTGAGTGCGACGCTCTGTCCGGCATCGGGCAGGTAGCGGTGCAGAAGCCGCTCATATGTCTCGCGGATCTGGCGGGCACCAGCGCTGCTGCGATAGCGGAGGTCATTCATTCGTGATCTCCACAGCATTGTTGATGGTGACGAGGACGTCCAGGACGGCCTCGAGCGGACCGGACGCGATGATCTGGAGCGCGAGATCATCTGGCATTCGCACGATCTGAAGTGCGACCCGGGGTGCCGCCCCATTCGCATTGAGCAGGTCTGAGACTCGCCGTTCCTGTTCCGCGCTCGCGGCGTCGACGCGAACGACGACGGAGGCCGCAGTCCGCGTCGACGCGCCATCCTGGGTGGGCGCTGCCAGGGGCGCACCGCCTTCGATGAGCTTCAGATCCTTGATGTGAATGCGGTACTGCTTGCCGATGCGGGTCGCTTGCAGACGTCCACTGCGGATGTACTCGCGCACGGTACGGGGCCGGAGCTGTAGACGGGCAGCAACGTCGTCGACACTCAGAAGCTCTTCCACGGCTACATACTGCCATAAACGTACATAAATGTATGTAAGGGAGCTCTTATTCGCGCGAGAGGGTCACCAGCCCGCGGCGCGAGGCGGACTTCGCGAGCCCTTCCGCCTCGGCGAGACGAAGGGTGCGCGCCGGCAGCGGAGGAAGCTCGGATGCGAGTCCGTCCGCCTGCTTCGCGATGCCCACCAGCAGCGCCAGATCGATCCCCGGTGCGGTGACTTCAAGCCGCGCGTAGTCGCTCGTGATGCCCCATCGCAGCCGCTCGATCTCGCTCAGCCGAAGCGCGTGCGTCGCCTCACCTGCCGTGATCCACATCCGGTCGCGTGACACGCGCACGCTCGCCTCGACCGAGCGCCTGCGCAGCAGTGCGGTGACGACGAGGTAGGCCGGGAAGGCGAAGAGCGCCCCGAGCGCGAGGATCAGCAGGCGGGGTCCGAGTCGCTCGACGATGGTGCTGAATGTGATGAGCGCCGTCGTGACGACCGCCCCCGTCACGACGATGGTGGCGACCATCCACACGGTGAGCTCCCGCATCCGCATCGGGATCGCCCGGAAGCGGACGATGACCGCGTCGCCGTCGTTCTCCCAGGCGAGCGGTACCCGCGGCTGTGCTCGGGTCTTGCCCGGCAGGAGGTTGATCACGCGGTTGAGAAGCGTGATCCAGACCCAGCCGGCGGCTGGCGGCAGTGCGAGCAGCAGCCCCGCGTAGATCGCCCGCGGTGCGCCGGGCGCGAAGAGCGGCGGAAGGAGTTCGATCGATGCGTACAGCGCTGGTGCGAGCGCGACGGCCACGAGCAGGTGGACGATCGCGCCGGTCGGATGCGGCATGCGAACCGTGAGGTTCACGAACCAGATCCCGCAGAGGGCCCCAGCGATGATCGACATCAGGTACGAGAAAAATCCGCCGTCGGTGAGGTATCCGGGCAGCGCTGCCAGGATGCAGGCGGCCGCCCAGACCAGCGGATTCAGGGCGATCCTCCGCAGCAGAGGCGGCCGTCTCGCCGCCTCGGCGGGGTCGTTCACCCGCCGATTCTATGAGGTCACAGAAACGCTCTGGAGGGCGCTGTGAGAACTAGCACTCTCCATGCGAGAGTGCTAATCTGTGATTGTTGAGCCAAGGGGGCTCAACTTAGGGACTACGGGTCGGATCCCGCATCCGATCCCGCTCGAGAGGAGACGACTATGGCTGCATACGACTCGCTCCGTGACCTGGAGCGCATGGCGAACACGTTCTTCGACACCGCGCGGCGCGGCCCTCGGCAGATGCCGATGGACCTCTACCGCGACGGTGACCACTACGTCCTCACCGCCGACCTGCCGGGCATCGATCCCGGATCGGTCGACGTCGACATCGACGGTCAGCTGCTCACCATCCGTGCCGAGCGCACGCTTTCGGCGGGTGACGGAGTCACCTGGATCACGCGGGAGCGGACGTCGGGCACGTTCTTGCGTCAGTTGAGCCTCGGTCAGGGGCTCGACACCGAGAAGATCTCGGCGAGCTACCGCAACGGCGTGCTGAGTGTCACGATCCCCGTCAGCGAGAAGGCCAAGCCGCGGAAGGTCGAGATCGTGACGGGTGACGACGCCCCCGCGCTGCAGGTCTCGGAGTCGCAGAGCTGACGCATCGCGGACAGCAGTAAGGGCCGGTCGGAGAGGCTTCCGACCGGCCCTTGTCCCTTTGCACCAAGAGTGTCCTGCAATCACATGTCGGTAGCTGCCACAGCAAAACAACTACCGTGCGAGCACTCTATAACGGTGAGGTAACGGAGGGGAAGAGGTTTCCGTTACCTTTTCGTGATTCTTTGCCGACGCATAGCCGACTACCGGGTGAGCGGTCAGGTGCGCGCCCCGCGCCGGCGCGCCGGGAGACTGTCGTCGAGAAGATCGTGGAGCCTCAAGGAGTCGAGCCCTCCAGCCCTGACCGGACGCGACTCGGCGAGGAAGTTGTTGGGACCATGCAACGGTTCGGTCGGCAGCGGACATGAACGGGTTATCGCCACCCGATGGGATCACCAATGAACACCATGTCCGACGCCGAGCTGCTCACAGTTCTGCGTGCTGCTGACCCTGCGTCTGCAATCACCTTGTCGACCGCCGAGGCATCCGAGTCTCTGCGGCGGTCGCGCGCAGCACGTAAGCCGCGACGTCGGCTGCTCATTGCGACAAGTCTGGCCGCAGTTCTTGTGGTCGGCGTTCCTGCAGGTGCCCTCGCCTCAGGGCTTGTCGCACGTACCGGATGGTTCGGATCGCCGAACCCCGGCGATGACCGCGGTTCGTGCACGAGTACTGAGTACGACTGCAACAGCGAGTGGATCGATCTGAGCGCTCCCGATCTCGACGAGGTCGTCGAGTCGGTCTACCCCGAGTGGATGCCGCTCGCGCCGGGCGTCACCCGGGAGGACCTCACTGGCCGTGTCGTGGTGATCATGACAGCTGACAACGCACTCGCGCCGGAGCGGCTGCTCCGACGCACCTTCGAGTCCGAGTCTTACAAGGACTGGCTCGGCGCGTGGATCGCAGCTCACGACAGGGGTGACGCCGTGGCGCAAGAAGCCGCGTCGCGAGTGATCACGGAAGCATCTGATTGGCCGACGCTGGTCGCGACGGACGGAGGTGGCGTCACCGACATCATGCGTGCATACGCCGAGCGGATCGCAGCAGGGGATAGCGATGCGGCCCAGGCGATGGCGCAGTTCGAGGGTGCGCCCGGCTGGGATGGTGTCGATCGCTCGGCGCTCGGCGAGGAGATCTACAACGAAGTCCTGGGAGACAGGCGGTGAGCGCGGCCGATGCCATCGGCGGTGAGAACGATGCTGAGCACATCTTCGAGGCTCTTACCGGGGTGACTCGGTCCGCGGAAGGGGCGTTCGAGGAGGCCGTGGCGCCGCTCGTCCCTTTGCTGCTGCGCTACTTCGCGCGTCGTGTATCGCCCGTTGACGATGCGGCCGATTGCACCTCCGAAACGCTCATCGCGCTCTGGAAGCACCGCACGCGTCTTCCGATCGCTGAGGCTGAACGCAGAGCCTGGGCATACGGGATCGCGCGGAAGGTGCTGTCGACCCACCGCCGCGGGCGCGTACGTCGCGACCTGGCGCACGAAGCGCTGCGCGCCGCCGCATCCGTACCGGCCCCTCCTATCCCGGACGAGGCTTTCATCGCAGCTGAGGCACTCAAGCTTCTGCCAGAGCGCGACCAGGAACTCATTCGACTCGTGGTGTGGGAGGAACTGTCGATCGCGGCAGCGGGTCGCGTCGTGGGGGTGGGTCCGGCGACTGCGCGTTCGCGCTATTCCCGTGCACTCACACGACTGCGTGGCGCATACGAGGCGCTCGAGTCGTGAGCAAGGAGGTGACCCTCCGGCAACCGGTACCTCGGCGCGGAAGATGTTGATCTGTTATCGGACGTCAGTTCTCGCGGACCGGCGTGATCAGCACCCCGCCGAAGCGCGCCTCGGAGTACTCCCACTCGCGCCCGTCGACCCAGACCCGGGCCGAGGCGCAGGGGAGTGACTCGTGTTCGCCGTCGGGCCAGTGCAGGACGAAGCCGCCGCCGAAGGAGGCGTTCGATCCGGTGACGCGGGCGCCGTCCGCATCCACTGCGCGAGCCTCGCACTCGCCGCAGAGGTACTCGGGGTACCGGTCCGACTGCGCGACCTGGGCGCCGCAATTCGGGCAGGGTTGCGTGCCGCGGGAACCGGGGAGGAAAGCGCTCATGGCACGAGTGTAGGTCGGGTGTTCACGCCGCCGGCGGGAGCCAGATCGTCAGGCGCACGGCGTCGTCCGGCAGATGGAGGATCTCATAACTCCGCTCGACGACGACACCGTCGAGGCCCCGGATGCGGGTGGTCGCGCCCCGGCGCCGCTCGACGATGTGGCCGCTCCACCATGCCGTGAACTGCGGGCTCCTCGTCCCGAGCTCGCGCACGAGATCCCCGAGTCGCGGATCATCCAGGCGGTCGACGTTCGCCGCGCGCAGGTGGGCGACGGCGCCGCGGGCGAGCTCCTCCCAGTCGAGGAAGGTCTCCCGGGCGCGCGGGTCGGTCAGCAGATAGCGGCACGTGTTGCGCTGCGGGGGCGGAAGCTCAGCGAGCCCGGCGTGCAGCGACATCCCCTCCTCGTTCGCCGCGACGATCGTGCTGAACCTGTCGAGCACGTACGCGGGGTGTGGGCGGACCGCCGCGACGAGCGCCGACATCCGCGGGAGGAGGCCGCTGTCCGCCCTCGGCTCGGCGGGCGCAGCGTCGGCGTCGCGGAGCCGCACGAGATGACGCGCCGCATCCGGTGACAGCGCGAGCGCGTGGGCGAGAGCCGTGAGTACGGCATCGCTCGGGTGGGATTCGCGCCCCTGCTCGAGCCGGATGTAGTAGTCGACGCTGATCCCGGCGCGGGTCGCGACCTCCTCGCGGCGCAGGCCTGGAGTCCGCCGGGCGCCGGGGGAGTCGTGCCCGGGCGCGAGCGCCCTGTCCTGACGGCGAGCACGGAGGAAGTCGCCGAGTTCGTTCGCGATGACCGGCTCCTCTCGGCTGGGTGGGTGGACCGCTCCTATGAACAGTACGGTCTTCCGTCGGGACGACTCGAAGCCGGAGCCTGGAGGCATGTCCACTTACACCCACGGTCACCACGAATCCGTGCTGCGCTCGCACCGCTGGCGTACCGCCGAGAACTCCGCCGCCTACCTTCTGCCCTTCCTCGGAGCCGATGACCGACTGCTGGATGTGGGGGCCGGGCCAGGCACGATCACGGTCGATCTCGCGGATCGCGTGGCCCACGTCACCGCCACCGAGATCGGCGAGGACGAGGCAGCACTGACCCGCGCGACCGTTCGAGAGCGGGGAACCGCGAACGTCGACGTGCGGATCGCGGACGTGCACGCTCTGCCGTTCGACGACGACTCGTTCGAGGTCACGCACGCCCATCAGGTGCTGCAGCACATCGCGGATCCGGTGCAGGCGCTGCGGGAGCTCGCGCGGGTCACTCGGCCCGGCGGGATCATCGCGGTGCGCGACGCCGACTTCGCCGGGTTCGCGTGGTGGCCGCAGCTGCCCGAGATGGACCGCTGGCTGGAGCTGTACCAGGCGGCGGCGCGCGCCAACGGCGGCGAACCGGATGCCGGCAGACGCCTCCTCTCCTGGGCGCGGGAGGCAGGGCTCACCGACATCAGCGCGTCGTCGAGCACGTGGTGTTACGCGAGCGCCGATGAGCGGATGTGGTGGGGCAATCTGTGGGCGGACCGCATCCGTCAGTCCGCGCTCGCACGGCAGCTGGAGAGCAGCCCTGACACCGACGGCGACGAGCTCGACCGGATCGCCGCCGGATGGCGTGAGTGGGCCGCATCCGACGACGGCTGGTTCTCGGTCCTGCACGGTGAGATCATCTGCCGCGTGTCCTGACGAGATCAGACCGGGTACGGTGGCACTTCCGACCCATCGACGCCGGAGGACGACATGAGCTCTGACCAGCGGGGCCGCCCGCGTCCGCCGCAGGCGTTGAATCTCGTTCTCGCGTACATCGCCTTCGTGCCCTTGGCGATCTTCTGGGCGTCCTTCTCGTGGATCATGCTGACCACGAGCGGCGCGAGCAGCATGGCGGCGCTCATGCCGATGGCGGCATTCCTGTTCACCTCGTGGCTCTGGGTGCTGCTGGCGATCATCGCTCTGGCGCGGTCTGCGCGATACGGGGGCAACGCGCACGCGCTCGTGGTCTCGCTCGCGGCGCTCCTGCTCGCGGTCCTCGGGCTCTTCTTCATGCTGCCTCGCTGACAACGAGGACTAGGCTTTCGCGAGCTACGGCGAAGGAGGCCTCATGGTGGGCAAGACGATCGTGATCACCGGTGCGAGCGACGGCATCGGGCGGGAGGCGGCGCGGGTGCTGCACGCGCAGGGGCACACCGTCATCCCCGTCGGGCGCAATCGCGAGCGCACCGCGCAGATCGCCCGAGAGGTCGGGTCGCGTGTGCACCTCGCGGACTTCGCCGATCTCGCGAGCGTTCGTGAACTCGCCGACGATCTGCTCACGCAGTACGACCGCATCGACGTGCTCGCCAACAACGCCGGGGGCATCTTCGGCAAGGTGCGTGAGAGCACGATCGATGGACACGAGATGACCTTTCAGGTGAATTACCTCGCGCCGTTCCTGCTCACACAGCTGCTGATGGACCGGCTCATCGCCTCCACGGCCACGATCATCAACACCTCCAGCGTCGGCGCGCGTCTGTTCGGTCAGCTGGAGATCGACGACCTCGACAACGAGCGCTCCTTCGGCGCCACGCGCGCCTACGGCACCGCCAAGCTCGAGCAGATCCTCCACGTCAAAGAGCTCGATCGGCGCTACCGCGCACAGGGCATCGGCGCGGTGGCGTTCCACCCGGGCAACATCGCCACGAGCTTCTCGAACGCACCCGGCTCGCCCATGCGCCTCATCTACCAGACGCCCCTCAAGAAGCTCTTCCTCACGAGCATCCCCAAGGGTGCCGACACCCTCGTGTACCTCGCGGAGGGCGAGCCTGGTCGTGACTATGCGACGGGCGAGTACTACGTGAAGCGCAGGCCCGCGCGGACTCACGCACAGGCGGACGATGCTGCTCTGGCGCGAGAGCTCTGGGAGCGCAGCGAGCGCATGCTCGCGCTCTGAGGCGGCAACTCTGCTCTTGCCTTCGCAGACTACTTTGCGATACAAAGTTGGTATGACTTCCGCGAACGCTGCTTCCTCCGACGCCCCAGCCGTCATACTCCAGGTGATCGAGCATGAGAAGCGCGCGCTCGCGCGACAGCAGGCGCGGGGTGTGCCGTGGATCCTGCTCGCATGGGGACTCGCGCTCCTGATCGGGTTCGGAGCGCTCTGGCTTGTGGAGCGGGCCGCGGTGGCAGCTCCCATCTCCCTCACCGTCTGCGGTGTCGCGATGGCTGGAGCGCTGGCCGTCAGCTCGATCTTCGGGGCGCGGATGGGGCGTGGTCTGCGACACCGTGGGCCGATCGAGTGGGTCGGTCCTGTCTTCGGTCTCACGTGGCCGGTCGGACTGCTCGGGCTGTTCCTCGTCGGTCTCGGTCTCGTGCGCAACGGAATGGATCCCGCCCTGCTGTGGGTCTTCCTTCCGGTGGCCGGCGTGCTCTTCGTCGGCGTCATGTACGTGATCGCGGGTGGTATCTGGCCCAACTGGCCGACGATCGCGATGGGGGCTTGGCTCGTGCTCGTTGCCGTCGTCGCACCGTTCACCGGTGCGCCTCTGCTCGTGCTCGCTGTGGCCGGCGGCGGGGTCTTCCTCCTGGCCGCCGCCTACGTCGCGCTGTGGATCGGCCGTCGACCGGTCGCTGGGGTGGCACCGTGACCGAGCTCGACCCGGTCATTCACGCAGCAGCTCGATTGCGCATCACCGCCGCTCTGGCGGCTCTCGACCCCGGCACCAGCGTGTCGTTCCCGCGACTGCAGGAACTGCTCGACATGACGGCCGGCAACCTCTCCACTCATGTGCGCAAGCTCGAGGAGGCGTCCTACGTCTCTGTCGAGAAGACGCATCGCGGTCGGACGCCGGTCACCTATCTGTCGCTGACAAAGACCGGACGCCGCGCGTTCGAGGACTACACCGAGACCCTGCGCAGCATCCTCGGCGCGTCATAGCCGAGTCGAGCGCGCGCCCAGTGCCCGCGCCCATTTCGTCTCGTGCTCGCGCACGTAGCGGGATGCGGCGAGCCAGTGATCGCCGTGGCCGGATGCGTACATGGATCCCCAGGGCTCACGGCCCGCCGCGTGGGAAGAGCGCAGAAGCTCGTGCATCGCCTGCGCGCGGGCGGCCATCGCTGCGGGCAGCGCCGCACGCAGCGCGGCGTCCGCCCCGTATCCGTCGACGAAGGCGGCCAGATCCGCAGCGGCGTCGGCGGGGGAGCGCGACGGATCGTTGAGCGTGAACGCCTGCGCAGCGTACGCGAGATCCCAGAGTCGGGTGCTGGGAGCCGCCGCATCCCAGTCGATGAAGACCCATCTCTCGCCCATCACGAGGTTCCACGGGGCGAGGTCGTTGTGGCAGACCAGCTCGGCGCCGGGCGCCGGGATCGCCGAATCCCAGGCCGCATCCGCCGGCGCCGCGAATCCCACGCTCGCATCGTGGATGGCGCGCACCATCCCGCCCACACGATGAAGCTCCGGTCGCGTCAGGCCCTCCGCCGCCAGCGGGCCGGGGACGAACTCCCACACCTGACGGCCCTGCTCGTCACGGCCGAGGGGAGCGGGCGCGTCGACGCCGGCCTCGAGCAGGGACGTGACGTACGCGTGCACGTGAGGAGATGCCGGCGTCCAAGCCTTGCGGACGGTGTTCCCCGCGCGGAAGACGGGACCCGCCGAGTTGCCTCCCGAAAGACTCTGCTCCTGCCGCATCCTTTGAGGCTATCGGCGAGATGCGGCTCCCTGCGCGGGGGTGCTCGTCTCGCCCCCGCGCACCTCGTGGTGCCAGGTCTCACCCCTCCGCTCGTACATGATGCGCGCGTGGCGCCGGTCGGGCGAGCCCTGCCAGAACTCGACGTGCGTGGGCGCGAGCCACCAGAGCATCCAGTCCTCGGGCGTCCTGCCGGAACGCGCGGATTCCGGGCGGGCCTCGAAATCCGCCGCGATCTCTGCGGCGGGGGCGGGCTGTATCCCGCCACGCAGCCGCACGGCGCGGACGATCGGCTGCCACCAGAAGCTGAGGGCCGCCACCGGGTGCGCCGCGAGCTGTTCGGACTTCGCGGAGGACCGGGGACCGGCGACCGCCCATCCGCGGGGACCGGCGTCCTTGAGGATCAGCGCGCGGGCATCGGGGAGCCCGTCCGCATCGACGGTCGAGAGCGTCGCCACGTGCGGCTCGGCGACGCCGGCGGCCTGTGCGCCGCGCAGCCACTGTTCGAACAGCACGTGTGGCCCATCTGGAAGACTCGCCGTGTCGAGAGCCGGTGCTGCCCCGGCGAGCGAAGGCTGCGCCCGCAGCCATGCGGAGAAGGAGGAGGACGTCACCCTCTCATCCTCCTCCTGCACTCGCCGAGTGAGCACGCATTGAGCGAGCGAGCACCCGATCGGATGCTCGCTCGCTCAATGAATGCTCGCTCGCGCCTAGCCGTTGTCGCGGAGGGTGACGTCGCCCGCGGAGACGCGGACCTTGACGGGGATGCGGGGACCGCTGCCCGCGGAGAGCCGGTTGTCGACGCCGCCCGCCTCCACATTGGAGCGGACGTCGTAGTTGCCGCGCGGCACGGTGACGTCCGCGGATCCGGCGCTGACGCCGATGTCGATACTGCGGGGGGTGTCGCCGGTCAACTCGGCGGCGAGGTTCCCCGCCGAGAGCTCGAACGCGGCCTCGGTGACACCCGACAGGCGGATGTCAGAGCTTCCGGCACTCATGGAAGTGTCGATCGTGCGGGCCTCGCCGGAGACGATGAGGCTGCCGGCCGAGAGATGCGTGTCGAGATCGCCGAACGTGCCCGTCGCGCGAAGCTCGCCCGCGGAGAGGGTGAGGGACGCATCGACGCCCTCGAGCGACCGCGGGAGCGTCAGAAGGACTCGCGGCTGCTGGCCGATCCAGCCGATCCCGAAGAACCCTTCGGGGGCGGTGACCTTCAGCTCGTCGCCGTCACGCTCCATCCGCCATGTGGATCGGCCGGCGGTGACCTCGAGCCGCGCTTCGTCGACGTCGGCGAAGCGCAGCTCGAACAGCGCCGCGCTGGCATCCACGTCGACCTCGGTGACGCCGGTGGTGGCGACGCTGAGCGTCTGCGACGACGTCGGCAGCGAGGCGGTCACGGCGTTCGCGGCGCCCGAGACCACGGTGCCGCCGAGGATCACGGCGCCGATGACGATCGCGGTGATCGCGACGGCCTTGCCTGCGGGATGCCGGGGCGGTGTCGCCGAGCCCGAAGGAGTGGCCTCGCCGGGATTCGCAGGGGGAGGGGTGAGCGTGGTCATCGTGATGCTCCTGTCTGAGGTGTCTGCGGGCCGGTCTCGCCGGCGCCGTGCTCGACGTGCGCGAGGGCGGCGAGAACGCGGCGGTTGCCCGATTCGCCGGGCTCGAGTTCGAGCTTCTGGAAGATGGCGGTGATGTGCTTCTCGACGGATGCCTCCGAGAGGAAGAGGGTCGCTGCGATCGACTGGTTCGACCGCCCCTCGGCGATGAGCGCCAGCACCGTCGATTCGCGCTCGGTGAGTCGCTGCATCCGCTCGTCGCGGGTGCGCCGATTCAGCAGCTGCGCGATGACTTCGGGATCGAGCACGGTCGCTCCGCCGCCGATACGGCGCACCGTGTCGAGGAAGTCGGCCACATCCGCGACCCGGTCCTTCAGCAGGTAGCCGAGCGCTCCGCCGTTCGCGGCGATCAGCTCGCTCGCGTACCGCTCCTCGACGTACTGCGAGAGTACGAGCACCGGCAGTTGCGGGTGCGCCGAGCGCAGGCGCAGCGCCGCGCGGATGCCCTCGTCGGTGTAGGTCGGGGGCAGGCGCACGTCGAGGATGCAGAGCTCCGGGTCGGTGGCGGCGACGCTCTCATCGAGCTCGCTCGCGTCCGGGAGGGCGGCGACCACGTCGTGCCCGGCGTCCGCCAGCAGTCGGACGAGACCTTCGCGCAGCAGGACGGAGTCCTCGCAGATCAGGATGCGCACGGCACACTCACCTCCAGTGCGGTGGGCCCGCCTTGCGGGCTGTCGAGGCGGACGTTTCCGCCGGCGGCGAGGATGCGGTTCGAGATGCCGTCGAGGCCGCCGCCGGGCAGGACCCGCGCGCCACCGATGCCGTTGTCCTCGATGCGGGCCCAGAGGGTGGCGCCGTCGCGGACGCGGACGACCACGCGGCACTCGGCGGCACGCGAGTGCTTCGCCGCGTTCGTGAGGGACTCGGCGATCGCGAAATACACCGCGGTCTCGGCCTCTCGGGAGCAGCGGCCGTCGACGCGTACGTCCAGCGCCACCGGCACGTGCGAGCGGGCGGCGAGGGCGGAAAGGGCCGCATCCAGTCCACGGTCGTCCAGGACGGAGGCGTGGATGCCGCGGGCCAGCTGGCGCAGCTCGGTGATCGCAGCCTTCGTGGAGGTGTGTGCCTCTTCGAGCAGCGCCTTGGCGGCCGTCGGGTCGTCATCGATCTTCTGCTGGGCGAGTCCCAGGGTCATGCCGACCGAGACGAGACGCGGCTGGACGCCGTCGTGGAGGTCCCTCTCGATGCGCGTGCGTTCGACGTCGGCGGCGCGGATGGCTCCGGCACGCTGTGCGTCGGAGGTGCGTGCCGCCTGCGCCAGCATCGCGCTGCGGGAGCGGCCGAGGAGGGCGCGGCTGATCACGCCGTGCAGCAGTCCGAGGCCGATCGTCGCCGCGATCGCAGCCAGCGCGGTCACGACGCCCACGACCGGTGCCCAACCTGCGGGGATCGTGCCCACGCCGACCCACACCTCGTCGACCCCCGAGAGGGGTGCGAAGGCGACGCCGATCGCGCCGGTGGCGACGGAGACCAGGCTGACGACCGTGACGCCCATGACGGTGGCGATCGCTGTGTTGGCCAACGCCCGCCACATCGAGGGATCGATGAACTGGTGCCAGAGCGAGTGCAGGTAGCCGCCGAAGCCCGGTCGGAGCCGGGGGCTGAAGCGCGGGGCGGGGAGGCCGAGTCCGTAGAGCCCGTCGATCCGCGCGATCTCCAGCCACCCGACCGCGTACATGACGTAGACGAGTCCGACGAGCACGACGAGACCCACGCCGAGGGCCGGCACGAGCCCGAGTCCGGTGCCGAACAGGCCGATCAGGGTGCTCAGGATGAAGGGGCCGATGAGGCCGAGCGCGGCGAGCTGGGCGATCGCCCCGGCGGTCTGCGCCGGGGCGAAGCGCCTCGCGCGTCGCACGGTGGGAGCTGCGGAAGTCATGTCTCCAAAGTAGGGGCGCACTGCGCGGGCCACATCGGAGCAATCCCGACGACCGGATTCGGGAAAACCCGAACCCTCGCGCATGTCGGCGCCTGACGTCATGATGGACCCACCATCCAGCGAAGCGGAGCCCGCCATGCTCGAAAGCCCCGACACGGCCGAGCACGCCCGCACCTCGCGCATGCGCAGCTTCTACCAGGTCCTGGCCAACACGCTCGTCGCCAACGTGACCACGAGCTACCTGTGGTTCGCGCTCACGTTCTGGGCGTACCTCGAAACGCGCAACGTGCTCGCCACCTCGATCATCGGCGGCAGCTACATGCTCCTGGTGGCCGTGTTCGGCGTCGTCTTCGGGGCGATCGTCGACCACATGAAGAAGAAGGCCGTGATGGTGCTCTCCAGCCTCATCACCCTGGCCACGTACCTGCTCGCGGGCGCCCTCTTTCTCGCGCTTCCCGCATCCGCACTCATCGACTGGGGCGGCCCGTGGTTCTGGCTGTTCGCGGGCGTCATCCTGATCGGCGGGGTCGTCGAGAACCTCCGCAACATCGCGATGTCGACGACGGTCACCCTTCTCGTGCCGGCCGAGCGTCGCGACCGCGCGAACGGGCTCGTGGGTACGGTCCAAGGTGTCGCGTTCATGGTCACGAGCGTCTTCTCGGGGCTCTCGGTGGGGTTGCTCGGCATGGGGCCGACCGTCTTCATCGCGATCGTCGCGACCGCCGTCGCCTTCGCCCACCTGCTGTTCGTACCGATCCCCGAACGAGGAGTCGCGCACGACCCCGAAGCCCCGCCGCGGCGATTCACGTTCCGCGGGGTGCTTCCCGCCATCCGCTCGGTGCCAGGACTCATGCCGCTCCTGCTGTTCACGACGTTCAACAACCTCGTGGGCGGCGTCTTCATGGCGCTCATGGACCCGTACGGGCTCACGCTCTTCAGCGTCGAGATCTGGGGCGTCGTGCTCGGCATCACGAGCATCGGCTTCATCATCGGCGGCGGTCTCGTCGCCAGATTCGGTCTCGGCAAGAACCCCGTGCGCACGCTCCTATGGGTGAACGTCGGCGTCTCTGGGCTGGGGCTCACCTTCGCGCTGCGCGAATGGTGGTGGCTGTACGCGGTGGGGATGCTGGTGTTCATGGCGCTCATGCCGGTGGCCGAGGCCGCCGAGCAGACGATCATCCAGCGAGTGGTGCCGTACGAGACGCAGGGGCGCGTCTTCGGGTTCGCCGCGAGCATCGAGTCCGCGGCCGCGCCCATCTCGGCCTTCCTCATCGGCCCGCTCGCCGAGTTCTGGCTCATCCCGTACATGCGCACGGACGCGGGTCGCGACGGGTGGCGCTGGCTGCTGGGCGACGGCGAAGCGCGGGGCATCGCGCTCGTGTTCGTCGCGGCGAGCCTGGTCATGCTGGTGATCGTCGTCGGCGCGTTCCTGTCGCCGCAGTACCGGCGTCTCTCGCGCAGCTACGCGGAGAGGCCGGCCCCGCTCGCCGAGCAGACCGCGGCGACCACCTGAGCGCGGACGCGTCCGGCGGATCGGGGAGGATGGGGGGATGAGCGAGCCCGCATCCGACATCCGCCTGGTCGCCGTCGACATGGACGGCACGCTCCTCGACGGCGACGGCCGCGTCCCCGGGGGTCTGTGGCCCATCCTGGAGCGGATGCGGCGCGCCGGCGCCTTCTTCGCGCCGGCCAGCGGCAGGCAGTACGCGACCCTGCGCCGCGAGTTCGAAGACCACGCCGACGGGATGGTCTTCATCGCCGAGAACGGCACGTACGTCGTGCGCGACGGCGCGGAGCTGGCCTCCGACACCCTCGACCGTGCCGTCGTCGCCGACGTCCTCGGCCGAGTGCGCGGGATGAGCCACGATGTGGGCGTCGTGCTCTGCGGCAAGCGCTCGGCATACATCGAGCGCGACGACCGAGCGTTCCGTGCGGAGGCGGAGAAGTACTACGCGCTGCTCGAGCACGTGCCCGATCTCGAGCAGGTCGACGACGACGTCCTCAAGATCGCCGTCTACGACTTCGGCGACGCGGAGACGGGCGCGGCCCCGGCGCTGTCCGAGATCGCCCGCACGCACCAGGTCGTCGTCTCCGGTGCACACTGGGTCGACGTCATGAACCGCGGCGTCAACAAGGGCGTCGCGCTCCGGCGGCTCCAGGATGTGCTGGGTGTCTCAGCCGAGCAGACCGCCGTCTTCGGCGACTACCTGAACGACCTCGAGATGATGGATGCGGCCTACCACTCGTACGCGATGGCCAACGCGCACCCGGATGTGGCCGCCCGCGCCCGCCTGCGCGCGCCCTCCCACCTGGAGCACGGTGTCGTCCGCGTCCTGGAGGAGCTGTTCCCCGCCTGACCGCGCAAATGACGAGGGCCCCGGAGCACACGCTCCGGGGCCCTCGTCGTGGCATTGCGGTCAGGCGCCCTTGAAGCTCTGCAACTGCGCGAGGAGGGCAGGCGCGTTGCGGTCGAAGACGCGTCCGCCCACCAACACCCCGACGATGGCGAACACGACGCCGAGGACGAGGCCCGTCGCCAGCGCCACGAATCCCCACATCGCGTCGCCGGTCACGCCGGCGAGGATGGCGGGGATGAGCGAGGGCAACGAGAGCACCGCGATGCCGATCCAGATCACGAACATGAGCAGCGCCGTCACGACGCTGGCCCCGGGAACCCGCTTGAACGGGCTGTCGCCCGGGGCGGGGACGGGCTGCACGATCGATGCCGAGCTGATCGCGCACACGCCGTATCCGGTCAGGAGTAGGCCGAGACTCGCGCCGAGCACCGGCATGAGCAGCGACCACTGCGTGGACAGGCCCACCGTGATGATCGCGATCGCGATGGTCAACGGCACCCCGAGCCCGGCCGCGGCGAGGAGACGGCCGGCGCGGTCCTGCCGGCCGCGCACACCGGTGGCGAGCACCGTCGCGAAGGCGGTGCCGTCGTACGACACATCCGCGTAGGAGACGATGCTGAGCACGAAGGCGACGAGCACCGCGGAGTACGCGAACAGCGGGCTGCGCACGTCGCCGCCGGAGTAGAACAGCATGAGCACGGGGAAGATGGGCACCACCAGGAGCTGACGGAGGTAGCGCGGGTCGTGCAGCCAGTACGTCAGCGCTCGTGCCCACGTCGCTCCCGTGCCGCCGGTGGGCATGCGCCCGAACCAGCCGATCTTGCCCGCCTTGACCGTGGCGGTGCGCGCACGCGGCGGCGAGACCAGGGCCGCAGCCAGCGATCGTCGCCACAGCCACCAGAGGAGAACCAGGGTCGCAGCCCCGATCAACAGCTTCAGGATGCCCCCGAGGATGTCGCCCGACGCCAGCGTCGCCGGCACCGCCCACGCGGCGGCGATCGGAGTCCACGAGGCCGCGGAGATGATGCCGCCGATGCGGTCAGTGGGATCGCCTGCGGCGCTCACTCCCGCGTCGAGCAGGTTCATGATGCCGATCGTGATGGGCCCGGCGAGCATGATCACGAGGAACGCGAGACCACCGAGGAGCTCCCGCGTGCGGCGGTTGCCGCCGGCGCTGCTGCTGAGCGCGGCGATGAGCCGCGACACGACGACGCAGGTGAGGATGCCCAGCGGGATGCACACGAGGGCGGCGACGAGGGCGATCGGCCACCGCCACAGCGCGAGGAAGAGGCCGAGTGCGCCCGCGATCGAGGCGATCCCGGGGATGCCGGTGAGCCCGGCAGCCGTGAGGGCGACCATCATCTTGTTCGTCGTCAGGGGGAACGGGGCGAGCTTGACGGGATCGAGCGTCGTGTCGACACCCGCGACGAACAGCGGTCCGAGCGCCCAGCCGAGCACGAGGATGCCACCGCCCGCGGTCACCACCATCGTCACCACGTCGAGGCCGGCGAAGCCCGCTGCGAACAGCCCGATCCACACGCCGATCAGGAGCCCGACGGCCCAGAGTCCGCCGAGGATGAACCCGACGAGCTGCCAGGGGTTGGCGGCGAGGGTGTTGCCGAGGACGCGGAAGCGCAGCTTCAGGAGAGTCGCAACCACTGCGGTCCCTCCGAATGGTGACGGCCGCCGACGAGGTCGACGAAGCGGTCCTGCAGGCTCTGGCCGGCCCGCACCTCGTCGATCGTGCCCGCCGCCAGGACGCGCCCGCTCGCGATGACCGCGACGTGGTCGCACATACGCTGCACGAGGTCCATCGAGTGACTCGAGACGATCACGGTGCCGCCGCTGCCGGCGTAGCTGCGCAGCACGTCCTCGATGTTCGCCGCGGAGACGGGATCCACCGACTCGAACGGCTCGTCGAGCACCAGGATGCGGGGCGCGTGCACGAGGGCGCAGGCGAGCGCGACCTTCTTCGTCATGCCCGCGGAGTAGTCGACGACGGCGGTGCCGGCGGCTTCCGTCAGGTCCATGAGGGTCAGCAGATCGGCGGTGCGGGCGGCCACCTCGTCGCGCGCCAGACCGAACATCATGCCGGTGTATGTGATGAGCTGCTCGCCGGTGAGCCGGTCGAACAGGCGCACGCCGTCGGCGAGGTTGCCGATCATCGCCTTCGCGGCCACCGGGTCGCGCCACACGTCGACCCCGTGCAGGACGGCGGTTCCCGCATCCGGGCGCAGCAGACCCGTGGCCATCGACAGCGTCGTCGTCTTGCCCGCGCCGTTGGGGCCGACGAGCCCGTAGAAGGAGCCGGTGGGCACGTCGAGGTCGATGCCGGCGACGGCCACCTTGTCACCGAAGCGCTTGGTCAGGCCGCGCAACTGCAGAGCAGGTCCGGATGCGGCGGGGGGATCGATCGGTGGCAGGGCAGGATCTGTGGTGGTCACGCGCCCCATCCTAGGAGCGCGCTGTGCGCGCCCTCCAGGGGTGGCGCGCGATTCGGCCCGTGGCACTCACCCCAGAGACGCGATCCATTCGGTGAAGCTCTGTCGTCCGATCGTGGCGCCGGCGTCGGGCAGGAGTCGACCGTCGCGCATCGCTCGTCCGAACGATCCGGGCAATGACACCGCCGGGATCCACCCGTGATGACCCGTGGCGCGGGCGTAGCGCCGGACCATGTCGACGAGGCTCTCTTCGTGCGGGCCCGCCAGATCCGGAACGCGTCCGCACGCCGGCATCTCGGCGAGATCGACCAGGTGCCCTGCGACCTCGTCAGCGGCGACGGGCTGCGTGCGCATCCGCGGGGCGAGGTGGATCGGACCGCGGGAGGCGACGGTGAACATCTGCGCCGCGAACTCGTGGAACTGGGTCGCCCGGAGAATCGTCCACGGGATCGCGCCCTGCTGCACCGCGCGTTCCTGGGCCACCTTCCCGGCGTAGTAGGCGGTGGGTGCGCGGTCGACGCCCACGATCGAGAGGGCGATGTGGTGGATGACCCCCGCTCGCTCCTCTGCGGACAGCAACGCCCGCGTCGTGGACTCGAAGAAGGCGACCGAGACCGCGTCGCTCTGCGTGCCGACGCTGAGGACATCGACGACCGCATCGCACCCCTCGATCCGCGCCGCAGCGGAAGTGATGCCGTCGGGTGCCGTGAGGTCGATGCCGGTCGCGCGCGAGAGCAACCGCACCTCATGTCCCCGTTGCTCGGCCTCGTGCGCGAGTTTGCCGCCGAGCAGCCCGGTTCCTCCCGCGATCGCGATTCGCATGTCACGTCCTCTCCGCCCCGTCCGTCGGGTGCTTCTGCGTCATCGACGACGCAGCCGGTCAGAACGTGAGGTCACAATCGGAGAGGCTGTGTCGTCGAACGGATGAGAGGGGTGCAGCCATGCGCGATGTCGAGGATGAGCGGGTGTCGCTGGTGGCTCTCGCCTACCGGATGCTGGGCGACGTGGGCGAGGCCGAGGACGCGGTGCAGGAGGCGTACCTGCGCTGGGTGGCGCTGAGCGAACAGGAGCGAGCCGCCATCGACCGGCCGGGGGCGTGGCTCAATCGCGTCACCTCTCGCATCTGCCTCGACGTGCTCGGCTCCGCAAGGTCTCGTCGCGAGCGTTATGTCGGGCCATGGCTCCCCGAGCCGGTGCCCGCGTCCGGCGCTATCGGTGCGGCTCGGCCGGCGACGGATCCGCTCGACTCGGTCACGCTGGACGACTCCGTGAGTCTCGCGCTGCAGATCGTCCTCGACGCGATGACGCCGGCCGAGCGGGTGGCTTTCGTGATGCACGATGTGTTCGGGGTCCCCTTCGCCGAGATCGCCGAGACGGTCGGACGCTCGCCCGCAGCAGTGCGCCAGCTCGCCGCATCCGCTCGGCGCAAGGTCGGCGAGGAACGAGATCGACGCGCATCGCGTGCCGTTCACGACCAGGTGGTCATGGCGTTCGCCGCGGCGTGCGCGAGTGGACGGCTCGAGGAGCTGGTGGTCGCGCTGGATCCTGGGGTCGTCCTGACCTCGGACGGGGGAGGTCGGGTCTCCGCCGCGCGTCGTCCCGTCGTCGGCGCGGACAACGTCGCGAGGTTCGTCCTCGGGATCCTCGCCAAGCAGCCCGATGCGAGCCTGGAGCCCGTGGAGACGGGTGACGGTCTCGGGTACCTGCTGCGCCAGGGCGGCGAAGCCGTCGGGCTCGCCGCATTCGGGGTCGACACCGTCGGGAGGATCGTGGACATCTGGCTTGTGCGCAATCCCGACAAGCTCAGGCAGTGGGCATGAGTCTCAGAGCTGGGCGCCGTCGTCGTCCCGGTCGTAGATGCCGACGTTGCGACCCCGCCACGACTCGTAGGCGATGAGCCATCCGATCGACACGATCAGGGCGAGGAGCAGGCCGATCCAGACCGAGCCGAGGGCGATGCCGATCACGACACCCGCCGCGAACAGGGCCAGCGTGCCGAGGATCCACATGGTGCGACCGCGGGGCCAGCCCGTTCTCGAGTTCGTCATGCGCCCAGCGTAGGGGGTGGATGACTCAGCGCGAGCGGTGGTCCTCCGGCGCCAGGCGCGCGCCGCGACGCTGCTCGTGCACGCCGCTGGCCGCCAGCAACCGGATCACCCTCTGACGCTGCCCCGCCCACGGGGCGAGCAGCTCCAGCATCGCGTCGTCGTCGACGCGGTGGCCGATGAGTGCGTGCCCGACCTCGTGCGCGAGGTGGTAGTCCCCGACGCTCACCGCGTCCGCATCGCCCCAGGCGCGGATGCGCGTCTCCGCCGAGGTCCACGGGCCGATGCCGGGAAGGCTCGTGAGGATGTGGTCGCGCCGGGTGATGTCCGAGGCCTCCGACAGCGCACGCACAAGGCTGTCGCCGTGGGCGGCTGCCTTGACCACGGCACGCGACTGCGGCGGCTCGAGTCCTGCGCGGTGCCAGGCCCAGGAAGGGATGCGTCGCCACTGGTCGACGGTGGGTGGCGCGAACATCGGGCGCGGGGTGGGGCCGGGGGCGCGCTCGCCGAACCAGGTGACGATCCGACGCCATGCTCCGAATGCCTGCAGCCCCGTGACCTTCTGTTCGAAGATCGCGCTTGCGAGGGCGTCGAAGACGAGGTCCGTCCTGCTCAGGCGGAGTCCGGGGTGGCGATGATGCGACGACGCGATGAGCGGATGCCGGGAGGCGTCGAAGTCACCGTGGTCGTCATGCGCGCCGCACAGGCCAGGAGCCTGGTCGAGCACCCAGCCGGCTCCGGGACCCCACGCCGCCAGGCGGATACCGACGCCGCTCTCGCGGAGGGCGAGGGTGGCGATGCCCTCGGGGGTTCTGCTCGCGCGCCAGATGACGTGGCCGTCGACGACGAGGGTGGGGTCGTGCGCCCCACGCCGTTGGAACACGACGGTGCGGGTCAGATCCAGCTCGCCGCGCGGGCGGTAGACACTCTCGCGAGGGCGCGCGTGCGTCGGCGCGGCGGAACGAGGCGGGCGGTGCCCGATCGTCGCCGTGCCCGCATCCATGTGCACACCCTACGTCGGCCCGCCGACAGCGGGCCGACCGGCTCAGAACCGGTCGGGGGAGGGTGTGCCGTGGCCGTATCGGATGGCGACGTCGGCGTGCCGGTCGAAGCGGTAGCCGACGCCACGCACCGTGCGCACGATGTCCTCGAAGCGCCCGAGCTTGGCCCGCAGGCGACGCACGTGCACGTCGATCGTGCGCTCGCCGGGAGCGTCCGCGTCGCCCTGCTGCCAGAGCGAGCCGACGAGCTCGGCGCGCTCGATCGTGCGGCCCTCGCGCAGCACGAGGTACTGCAGCAGCTCGAACTCCTTGAAGGTGAAGGCGGCGGACTCGCCGTCGATCAGAACGCGCTTGCGGGAGATGTCGACGACCACACCGGCCTCGGCGCGCTCCTCGACCTCGATCTCGGGCTTCGTGCGTGCGACGGCGGAGGGCTCGTGCAGTGCCAGGCGCACCACGTCGACATCGCGGCCACCGGCGCCGACGGGGGCGAGGGCGACGGTCGCGTAGGTCTCCGCGGCGGGGGCGAGATCGTGCAGTGTGCGGCGGAGTGCCTCGACGATCGTGCCGAGGGAGACGCCGGACGCGGCGGCCTTCGCCTCGTCGAAGCCGACGTAGAGCGCGAAGCCGCGCGGCGCGGTGCCGGCGGGAAGACTCCGTTCGGCGGCGGGCGCCGGAGCGGGGGATGCGGGAGCGTCGGTGACCAGACGCAGGGCGGGACGGGCGGTGGTGCGGTCGTCGAGAGCAACGGGAGTGGACATGTGCGGATTCCTTGCCGGAAGAGGAACCGGGACTCGTGCCCGATTCGCGTGTTGTCAGTCGCGGCCCAGGGTCAGGGCCGGGTGCGCAGCATCACAGAACGGATGCAGAGGACGCGCGGCGCTTCAGATGCGCGGCGGCGTCGGACGGGGTGACCGAGTCAGCGGCACATTCGACAACACATGACAATGCGGCCGGCCATCATGGAGCCGGCAGTCCCGTTCGCCTCCCAGGCGGACAGAGAACGTGCATCGTCAGTCATGTGGCCGATTATGACGTGCCGGGCGTGTCCGCGTCAAACGGGCGGCCGCCTCGATTTTGTTGTTCATTCCGCGAAACATGTTGCGCTGGCATCCGATCGTGTTCTACAGTCCTGGACGAAGCAGCGTCGAAGCGCTTCGACCAACCCGGCGAAGAGGATGAGATGGTCACGATCAACGAGGTGGCGCAGGCTGCCGGCGTGTCGATCTCGACCGTCTCCTACGCGCTCAGCGGCAAACGGCCCGTTGCCGTGGACACCCGTCGGCGCATCGAGAAGGCCGTCGCCGAGCTCGGCTACAGCCCGAACGCCGGCGCGCGCATGCTCGCCGGGCGGCGGACGCAGATCTTCGCGCTCACCGAGCCGCTGCGCATCGACACCCACGCGCCGACGCACATGGCGTTCGTGCTGGCCACGGCGGTCGCGGCACGGCGCAACGACTACGACATCCTGCTCCTGACCGACGAGGACGCGCAGGCCGGGATGCGGCGCGTGGCCGCCAGCGGCCTGGTCGACGCGATCCTGGTGCTCGACGTCGCTCCCGACGACGCCCGCGTGGCGCTGTCCCGCGAGATCGCGCTCCCCAGCATCTTCATCGGCGTCCCGAACGATCGGGACTCGCTCGTCTGCGTGGACCTCGACTTCGAACGCGCCGCCGCCCTCGCAGCCGACCGGTTGATCGATGCGGGCCATCGTTCGATCGGCATGCTCGGTCACCCCGAGATCTCCTACGAGCGCTCGAACTTCCCGCCGCGCGTGCGCGCCGGCTTCGAGCGTGCTGCCGAGAGCCGCGGTGTCACGACCGCGTTCCGCTACGCCGGGCAGTCGCGTCCGACGACGGCGACGATCCGCGATGCGGTGCGGGCTCTGCTGGCCGAGGGCGTGACGGCGATCGTGCTGCACTGCGCGGAGGACGTCCACCAGGGCGTGCTCGACGCGCTCGCGGATGCGGGACTGAGCGTTCCCGGCGACATCTCGATCGTCTCCGTGGGCTCCTCGTTCGACACCGCCGCCCTGAGCACGCCGCTCGACTCGATTCCTCTCGTTCCCGCCGAAAGCTGCGAGCTCGCCGTCGAGCTCGCGGTCGCCGCCCTGTCCGGATCCACGCCGGAACCGGGTGTGCACCTCATCGCCCCCCACTACCTCGACGTCGGATCCGTCGCCGCCACGTCGAGATGACCCTCCTTCCTCTGTCCCTTCTCCTGCGCGTTATCGAAGCGCTTCGATGAGGCGCTTCGCCCGTCCCGCAACACCCGACCACCGACGGTCACCATGAAAGGAGTGCCGAAGATGGCACGCATCACATCACGCACCACACACCGCTCCCTCATCCTGCTCGGCGGCGTCGCCGTGGCCGCCCTCGCCCTCAGCGCCTGCTCGGGCGGCGGCGGGAGCACGGAGGACTCCAACACCCTGACGCTCTGGCACTACGAGGGCGAAGACAGCGCCATGGGCAAGGCATGGGACGAGGCGATCAAGGTCTTCGAGGACGAGACCGGCGCCAAGGTCGACTTCGAGGCCAAGGGCTTCGAGCAGATCCGCTCCACCGCCAGCCAGGTCCTGAACTCCGACGAGGCGCCGGACATCATGGAGTACAACAAGGGCAATGCGACCGCGGGCCTGCTGGCCAGCCAGGGGCTGCTCACCGACATCACGTCGGCGGTCGAGGAGAACGGCTGGGCCGACAAGCTCGCCCCGTCGCTGCAGACAACGGCCCGTTACAGCGAGGACGGCGTCATGGGCGGCGACGCCTGGTACGGCGTCCCGAACTACGGCGAGTTCGTCACGGTCTACTACAACAAGCAGGCCTTCGCGGATGCGGGTCTCGAAGTGCCGACGACCTACGACGAGTTCGTGAAGGTGCTCGACGCGTTCGTCGCCAAGGGCATCACCCCGCTCGCCGAGGCGGGTGCGGAGTACCCGCTCGGACAGCTCTGGTACCAGCTGGCGCTGAGCAAGGCCGACCGCTCGTGGGTCGACGACTACCAGCTGTACAAGAACCCGGTCGACTGGAACGACGAGCCCATCACCTACGCGACCGACACCCTCAAGGAGTACGTCGACGCCGGCTACATCTCCCCGGACGTGGCGGGCATGAAGGCGGAGGATGCGGGCACCGCGTTCATCGCCGGCAACTACCCGATCTTCGTGTCCGGCAGCTGGTGGTACGGCCGCTTCACCGAGGAGATCAGCGGGTACGACTGGGGCATCTTCAACTTCCCCGGCAGCAAGCTGAGCCTCGGCTCCTCGGGAAACCTGTGGGTCGTTCCGGAGAACGCGAAGAACAAGGATCTGGCCTACAAGTTCATCGACATCACGCTGCGCCCCGAGATCCAGGCGATCATCGGCAACAACGGCGGCGTTCCGGTGGCGGCGAACGAGTCCGACATCACGGATGAGAAGAGCAAGGAGCTCATCACCGCGTTCAACTCGATCCTCGACTCCGACGGCCTCTCGTTCTATCCGGACTGGCCCACGCCGACGTTCTACGACACCCTCGTCGCCCAGCTGCAGAACCTCGCCAACGGCAGCTCGACGCCCGAGCAGGTGCAGACCGGACTCGGTGACGAGTACGAGTCGTACGTCTCGAGCCTGCGCGGCTGACCGCCGGTGGCGGAGGGGCAACCGCCCCTCCGCCACCCCCATCCCTTCGACCAAGTGAGGAGACGGTCATGTCCGCCGTCCCGTTCGTGCGGCCGCCCAGAGCGCGGCGCGCCAAGCCCCTGCCCGAGGAGCCGCTGATCCCGCAGCGCGGGCGCGGATCCGCCGGCTACTGGCTCTACCTCGTCCCCGGCCTGATCCTGCTGAGCGTCGTGATCCTGATCCCGCTCGTGTGGAACATCTACCTCTCGTTCACGAGCTGGCGCGGCATCAAGCCGCCGGAGTGGATCGGTGTCGAGAACTGGGTGCGTCTGTTCGGCGACACCAAGTTCTGGACGTCGTTCGGCAACAGCATCTGGATGATCGTCGCCATGGTGATCCTGCCCACGGTGCTGGGCCTCATCATCGCCGCGCTCCTCTTCGACGTCGTCGGCCGCAAGTACGGCGGGCGTCTCGCGAGCTTCCTGCGCGCGACCTACTATCTTCCGCAGATCCTCCCTGCGGCCATCGCCGGCATCGTCATCGGCTGGGTGCTGCGCCCCGACGACGGCGCCCTCAACACGATCCTCGAGAGCATCGGGCTCGGATCCCTCGCACACAACTGGCTCGGCAGCCCCGACACGGCGCTCGGCGCGATCATGGTCGTGCTCGTCTGGGTGCAGCTCGGGTATCCGATCGTCGTCTTCATGGCCGCCCTGCAGCGCGTCGACCCCGAGCTCTACGAAGCCGCCGAGCTCGACGGCGCGAACTGGTTCCAGCGCTTCCGCTCGATCACGATGAGCATCATCCGCCCGGAGATCTTCGTCGTCACCCTCACGTGCACGATCGCCGCCCTCAAAGTCTTCGGCCCGGTCTACGTGCTGACCCGCGGCGGCCCCGGCACCTCGACGATCGTGCCCGCCTACTACGCCTACAGCGAGTTCTTCCAGGCCCAGCAGGTCGGCTACGGCGCCACCATCGCCACCGCACTCACCATCGTCATCGCGATCGTCGCCGTGCTCTTCATCCGCGCGCAGAACGCGGCGGAGCGCAAGGAAAGGGAGGGTCGCTGATGGCCGTCACCATGGCTGTGACCACCACGAAAGACGAGGGGCGTCGCGCCCCGCGCACGCCGCGTCGCGGTCGCGGGGGCATGACCCGCCCGCGCGGCATCGACTGGCTGATGCTCGCCTTCGTCATCGTCGGGGCGATCGTCGTGATCGCGCCGTTCTACCTGATCCTCGTGAACTCGTTCAAGTCGCCCGCCGACTACTCGAACGGGGGACCCCTCGCCCTGCCCAGCCAGATCGACTTCACGGGTCTCGCCGCGTTCTGGGAGCGCGTCAACTTCCCCGAGAAGGTGTGGAACTCGTTCTTCATCTCCGGGATGGTGGCGCTGCTGGCCGTGCTCATCTCGGTGCTGAACGCGTTCGCGATCGGCATCGGCCGGGTACGCGGGCGCAGCTGGATCGTGCTGCTGTTCCTGCTCGCCAACCTCCTGCCCCAGGAGGCGCTGCTGTACCCGCTCTACTACCTCTCCAAGGCGGTCGGGCTCTACAACAACGTGTGGTCGGTGATCATCATCTTCACGGTGATCCAGGCGGCCTTCGGCACGTACCTGCTCGCGTCGGTCTACGGCACCTTCCCCAAGGAGGTCCTGGAGGCCGCCGCGATGGACGGCGCAAGCCGCTGGCAGATCCTGTGGCGCGTCGTCTTCCCGATCAGCCGTCCGACGCTGTCGGTGCTCGTCATCTTCTTCTTCATCTGGACGTGGAACGAGTTCCTCATCCCGCTGACCTTCCTGGTGTCGAACGCCAACCAGACCGTGCCGGTCGCGATCAGCGTCCTGCAGGGCGACCGGCTCATGGACGTCACCACGACCAGCGCCTCGGCCCTCCTGGGTCTGATCCCCACCCTTCTCTTCTTCCTCATCTTCCAGCGCACCCTCACGCGCGGCATCACCGCAGGAGCAGTCAAGTAATGAAGTTCACCGATGGTTTCTGGCAGCTGCGCCCCGGGGTCACCGCCCTGTACGCGCAGGAGGCGTACGACATCTGGGAGACCGACACGCCCGACGGCCCCGGGCTGGTGATCACCGCGCCGACGAAGGTCATCGAACGCCGGGGGGACACCCTGAACCGTGCGACGCTGACGGTCACGCTCTCCTCGCCCGCCGAGGGAGTGGTGCGCGTGCGCATCGTCCACCACGACGGCGGCACGCCGCCGCTGTCCTTCGGCATCGCGGCCGCGTCCGGCACCGCCGAGGTCGAGGCGGATGCGGCGGGCGCGCGCCTGCGCACCGGATCCCTCATCGCGCGCATCGCCGCGGGGGCACCGTGGTCGCTCGATTTCTTCTCCGGCGAGAAGCGTCTGACCGGCAGCGGACACAAGGCGCAGGGGTACATCGCCCTCGCCGATGATGCGCAGGTCGACCCGGGGATCGTCGACAACGCCAGGGCCGGGGGCAGCAGCGCCCGCGCGCACACGTTCGTCCACGAGCAGCTCGATCTCGGCGTCGGCGAGCTCATCTACGGTCTCGGTGAGCGCTTCGGCCCCGTCGTCAAGAACGGACAGAGTGTCGAGATCTGGAACGCCGACGGCGGCACCTCCAGCGAGCAGGCCTACAAGAACGTCCCGTTCTACGTCTCCAGCCGCGGCTACGGCGTGCTGGTGAACGATCCCGGACACGTCTCCTACGAGATCGGCTCCGAGACGGTCGAGCGGGTGCAGTTCTCCGTGCCCGGCGAGGTGCTCGAGTACTTCGTGATCGACGGCCCGACGCCCAAGGACGTGCTGACGCGCTACACCGCGCTCACCGGGCGTCCGCCGATCGTTCCCGCCTGGTCGTACGGGCTGTGGCTCTCCACGAGCTTCACGACGGACTACGACGAGGCGACCGTCACGTCGTTCATCGACGAGATGGCCGCGCGCCAGCTGCCGGTGTCCGTCTTCCACTTCGACTGCTTCTGGATGCGCGAGTTCAACTGGTCGGACTTCGAGTGGGACCCGCGGGTGTTCCCCGACCCCGACGGGATGCTGCGGCGACTGCACGAGCGCGACCTCCGCGTGTGCGTGTGGATCAACCCGTACATCGCCCAGCGCTCGCCGCTGTTCGCCGAGGCGGCCGCACAGGGCTTCCTCGTGCGGCGCGCGGACGGCTCGGTCTGGCAATGGGACCTCTGGCAGGCGGGCATGGGGCTCGTGGACTTCACGAATCCCGACGCGACCCTGTGGTATCAGGACAAGCTGCGGGCTCTCGTCGCGCAGGGCGTCGACTGCTTCAAGACCGACTTCGGTGAGCGCATCCCGCTGGAGGTCGTCTACGCCGACGGCAGCGCTCCCGACCGGATGCACAACCTCTACACCCACCTGTACAACACGGCCGTGCACGAGGTGCTCGTCGAGGCGCGCGGCGCGGACGACGCGGTGCTGTTCGCGCGGTCGGCGACCGCCGGAGGGCAGTCCATGCCGGTGCACTGGGGCGGCGACAGCACGTCGACCTTCGTGTCGATGGCGGAGACGCTCCGCGGGGGTCTCTCGCTCGCGTGGAGCGGCTTCGCGCACTGGAGCCACGACATCGGAGGGTTCGAGGGCACCCCCGATCCCGAGGTGTTCAAGCGCTGGACGGCCTTCGGCCTGTTGAGCTCCCACAGCCGCTTCCACGGCTCGGAGTCGTACCGCGTGCCGTGGAACTTCGACGACGAGGCGGTCGAGGTCACGCGCATCTTCACGCAGCTGAAGATGCGGCTCATGCCGTACCTGTTCCAGCGCGGCGTGGAGGCCGCATCCGACGGCGTGCCGCTGCTGCGCCCGATGGCGATGGAGTTCCCCGAGGACCCCACCTGCGCCCACCTCGATCGGCAGTACATGCTCGGCGGCGACCTGCTGGTCGCGCCGGTGTTCTCCGCGGACGGCGAGGTGGAGTTCTATCTGCCCGACGGCGAGTGGACACACCTGCTGACGGGAGAGAGCGCGACGGGCGGGTGGCGCCGCGAGCGTCACGGCGTCGAGTCGCTTCCGCTGTACGTGCGCCCCGGCGCCGTCCTGCCCTGGGGTGCTCGCGACGACCGCCCTGACTACGATTACCTCGAGGGGCTGACGCTGCGGGTGTTCCCCGGCGGAGAAGGCGTCGCCGAGGTGCTCGTGACCACGCCCGACGGACGCAGCGAGACGCTGCGCGCAGACCTTGCGGAGGTGACCCGATGAGCGCGGGCAACGCGGATTTCCGAGACAGCGGCCTGGTGTTCCCTCCCGGCTTCACGTTCGGGTCGGCGACGGCCTCGTACCAGGTGGAGGGGGCGGCCGCAGAGGACGGTCGCGGCCCCTCGATCTGGGACACCTTCAGCCACACGCCCGGGCGGGTGTGGAACGGCGACACCGGTGATGTGGCGTGCGACCACTACCACCGCTGGGAGAGCGACCTCGACCTGATGGCGGAGCTGGGACTGGACGCCTACCGGTTCTCGATCGCGTGGCCGCGGATCATGCCCACCGGCACGGGCGAGGTCAACCGTGCCGGCATCGATTTCTACTCGCGGCTCGTCGACGGGCTCCTCGAGCGCGGGATCCGTCCCGTGGCGACCCTCTACCACTGGGACCTGCCGCAGCCGCTGGAGGACGCGGGCGGGTGGCCCGTCCGGGCGACCGCCGACGCCTTCGAGCGCTACGCCGAGGTCATGGGTGCAGCGCTCGGCGACCGGGTGCACACCTGGACGACCCTGAACGAGCCGTGGTGCTCGGCCTACCTCGGCTACGGCCAGGGCGGTCACGCCCCCGGCCGCCACGAGCCCGCGGCGGCGCTCGCCGCCGTGCACCACCTCAACCTCGCCCACGGCCTGGCCGTCCGGGCGCTGCGTGCGACCTCGACGGGCGATCCGCAGTACTCCGTCACCCTCAACTTCCACGTCCTGCGCGGCGTGGGCGAGCGGTCGGGGGAGGCGGTGCGTCGCATCGACGCGCTCGCGAACCGCGCGTTCACGCATCCCATGCTGAAGGGCGAGTACCCCGCCGATCTGCTGGAGGACACCGCATCCGTCACGGACTGGTCGTTCGTGCAGGACGGCGACCTGGAGCGGATCAACCAGCCGATCGACGTGCTCGGGGTCAACTACTACTCGACGGCGACCGTGCGCCTGTGGGACGGCTCCTCGCCGCGCCAGCAGAACGACGGACACAAGGCGAGCGCGGGCGGGACGGCCTGGCCCGGCAGCGACCAGCTCGTCGAGTTCGTCGAGCAGCCGGGTCCGTACACGGAGATGGGCTGGAACATCGCGCCGGAAGGACTCGAGGAGCTGCTGCTGGCGCTTCGCGACGAGTTCCCCGCGCAGCCGCTCATGATCACGGAGAACGGCGCCGCCTTCGCGGACGACGTCGCGCCCGACGGGGCGGTGCACGACGTCGAGCGCGTCGACTACCTGCAGCGTCACCTCACCGCCGCGCACCGTGCGCTCGACCAGGGCGTGGACCTCCGCGGGTACTTCGTGTGGTCGCTGCTCGACAATTTCGAGTGGGGCTACGGCTACGCCAAGCGGTTCGGCGTGGTGCGCGTCGACTTCGACACCCTCGAGCGCACCGTCAAGGACTCGGGGCTTTGGTACCGGCGTCTCGCACGAACCCGTGCGATCCCGGCCGCCGACGAGCTCGGTTGAGACGGCCTCGGTCACCCCGCCGACGGCGTAGCCTGGCGGGGTGACCGAGTTCCGCTTCGAAGACCAGACGGATGCCTCCCGCTACGCGCTGTACCTGGGCGACGACCTCGTGAGCGTCCTCGACTACCGCGACGACGGGCGCAGCGTCTCGATGACGCGGGCCTTCACGGTGCCGAGCTTCCGCGGCCACGGCTACGCGGGCGAGATCGTCGAGCGCGCCGTGAGCCTGCTCGAGCAGGCGGGCGACCGTCAGATCGTCCCGATGTGCTGGTACGTCGCCGACTGGTTCGCCGCTCACCCCGAGCGCGCGGGCATCCTCCAGCAGCGCGTCTGAGCGCTCTACCGTCGCCGTCCACAGGCGTCAATCCCTGAGGCCCTCCTCGTGCGTTCCGGGATGCTGGGACACGACGAAAGGGAGTGCGCCATGGACCATCGCGATCTGCCCGAGGGCGTGATCAACGCCGACCCGCCCGGCGGCTGGGAGGGCACCTCCGACGAGGAGGCCGCCGAGCAGAACGAGCGCGCCGAGGCGTCGCCGGAACTGGTGGAGTCCGACGAGCCGTCGCAGGGCGCCGACCCCGACCTGGCGACGGGAGACACCGAATGACCACCGAATCGTTCCCCGAGGGCACACAGGACGAGCCCGTCATGGACCAGCACATCGCCACGCGCCAGGACAAGGTCGACGGGATCATCGCCCAGACGCGCGTCGACGTGAGGGGCCTGCCGATCGAGCGCGTCATCGACGTGCTGCGTCAGCGCTTCGACGACGCCGCCATCGAGACCGATGACGACGAACTCGCGCGCCTCGCGGAGCAGGTCAACGCCTGATCCTCACGCGGCGGGCGTGCCCGGCGACTCGGCCACGACTGTCGCGAGGTCGTCGCCGAACGTGTAGCTGCCGTACGCCGTGCCGCCGCGAAGCACCGCGGGCAGCCAGCGGCGCGTGTCGTCCCACATCCGGTCGTAGGGCACCTCGTCGAGCCCGAACCACGCCGGCACGATCTCGTCCGTCTCGACGGGCTCGACCACGGGCGCCCGGTAGACGAAGACGTGCGAGCGCTGCGACCAGCCGTCGCGGGAGGGGAAGCGGTAGACGAGCCGGCCCACCGGCTCCAGCAGAGCGCGATCGATCTCGAGCCCGGTCTCTTCCCGCACCTCGCGCACGGCCGCGTCGACGACGCTCTCGCCGGGTTCCGCGTTGCCGCCGATGCCCACGACGCGTCCCAGACCCATGCCCGTGCGCTTGTAGCCGAGCAGCACCTGCGCATCCGACGCGTGCCCGCGCAGGATGTAGACGACGCAGACGTCGCGGATGGCCATGCCCGCCACCTTACGGCGGCAATGTTTCGGAACTGTGGCGAGGGTCCGACACCGTGTCCGAGGCCGCCCGTACCGTGAACACATGCGGATCCTGCACACCTCGGACTGGCACATCGGGCGTACCTTCCACGGTTACACCACGATCGACGCCCTGCGCGGTGTGCTGAGCGAGATGGTGTCGATCGTGCGCGAGGAGGCGATCGATCTCGTCATCGTGGCCGGCGACGTCTTCGACTCGGCAGCCCCCGCCCCCGAGTGCTACACCCTGCTCACCGACGCGCTCGTCGGGCTGCGCGAGGCCGGGGCGCAGGTCATCGTCACGAGCGGCAACCACGACTCGGCCGCACGTCTCGGCTTCCAGGCGCGGCTGCTGCGCGACGGGATCCACGTGCTCACCGATCCCACCCGCCTGGCCGCGCCCATCACGGTCGTAGACGCGCACGGTCCGGTGCACGTCTACGGCATCCCCTACCTCGCCCCGGCGCAGGTGCGTCACCTGTGGCCCGAGGCCGAACTGCGCACCCAGGCGCAGACCCTGCAGCACGCGATGGATCTCGTGCGTGCCGACCGCGCCGAGCGCGGCGGTCGCTCGGTCGTCGTCTCGCACTGCTTCGCGGCGGGGATCGAGGCGACGCCGGGGCTCGAACGTGAGATCCGGCAGGGGTCTCTCGACGTCGTGCCCCTGGCGGTGTTCGACGGGCCCGACTACGTCGCGCTCGGCCACATCCACGGTCGTCAGCAGCTCAGCGACCGCGTGCGCTACGCGGGTGCGCCGCTGCACTACGGCTTCGGTGAGAAGGGGCGTCGTCGAGGCGTCTGGATCGTCGACCTCGACGAGGCGGGGCTCGCGTCGGTCACCTGGCGCGACGTGAGCGTCCCGCGGCGCCTCGAGGTGCTGCGCGCACCCCTGGACGACCTGCTCACCGATCCGCGCTACGCCGACGCCGAGTCGGCGTGGGTGAGCGCCGAGTACACCGACGCGCTGCCGCAGCGCGACGTCATGCGCCGGCTGCAGCAGCGGTTCCCGTTCTGCGCGAGCGTGGCGCACGTACCCGACCGGGCCGGTGCCGGGCAGGTAGCCAGCTACGTTCAGCGTGTCCGTCAGGCACGCAGCGACCGCGAGCTCATCGATGCGTTCCTCGGGCACGTCCGCGAGGGCGAAGCCGCGTCGCCCGCCGAGGCTGAACTGCTGCGCACCATGCTCGCCGAGAAGCAGGACGCCCTCGTCGAGGCCGGGGCGTGAGGCTCCACCGGCTCGAACTGGCGGGTTTCGGTCCGTTCCGCGATCGGCAGGTCGTCGACTTCGACGCGTTCGCCGATGACGGCATCTTCCTCATCACCGGGCGCACGGGCGCCGGGAAGTCGAGCGTTCTCGACGGCGTCGCGTTCGCCCTCTACGGCAACGTGCCGCGTTACGACGGTCCCGACAAGCGTCTGCGCAGCGATCACTGTGCGCCGGAGGATCCCACCGAGGTCAGCCTCGAGTTCACGGTGGGCGACGTGCGCTGGCGCGTCGTCCGCTCGCCCGAGTATGCGCGCCCGAAGCTGCGCGGCGGCGGGATGACGACAGAGCCGGCGCGCGCCGAGCTGTTCGAGCTCGTCGACGGCGTCTGGATCGGCCGTGCCTCGCGTCCGCGGGATGCCGCCGAGATCCTCGATCGGGTGCTGGGACTCAACCTGCAGCAGTTCCAGCAGGTCATCCTGCTCGCGCAGAACAAGTTCTCCCGCTTTCTGCTGGCGCGCAACGACGAGCGACAGACGCTGCTGCGCACCCTCTTCGGAACCCGGCGCTACGAGGACTACGCCCGCGAGCTCGACGACCGTCGTCGCGACACGCAGCAACAGCTGCGGGAGCGGGGCGTGCACGCCGAGGCGTTGCTGGCCGAAGCCGAGCTGCTCGTCGACGAGGAGGCCGAGCCCTCCGCACCCGACGATCTCACCGCGCGGCGAGAGGCGGTGCGCACTGCGGCGGAGCGGGCGCGCTACCGGGTCGAGACGGCCGAGATCGCGCGGGCGAGCGCCGACGAGGTGTGGACCGCGGCCGCCGCCGACCTCGCGCTCCGCGAGCGCCAGCGCCAGGCGCAACGTGCCCGCGACGAGGCGGACGCCCGGCTCGCGGCGCTCGAGGCCGACGCCGATGTCGTCGCGCAGGCGCGCGTCGAACGCGACCGCGCGGTCGCGGCCGAGGCGCTGCGCGGTGCCCTCGAGCGCGCCGCCCGGACGGGTCTCGCCGCCCGGACGGCCGAGATCGAGGCCGTGGCGGCTGATGAAGAATGGCTCGCTGCCGGTGAGGATCCGGCGGCGGATCTCGACGCGACCGACGAGGAGCTGACGGGCGAGCTCGCCCGTGTCGACGCCGCGGTCGAGAGCGAGCGTCAGCTTGAGTCCCTGGATGCGGAGCTCGCGCTGGCGAACGGTGCCCTCGCCGATGCGGGCGAGACGCTGCGGCGCCTGACCGCCGAGACGGCCGAGACACCGGCGCGGCGGGAGGCTCTGCTCGCCGCCCGGGCCGAATCCGCGGTTCAGGCGGCCCGGGTCGCCGAGGGGGAGGGCGCCGTCGAGGCAGCGCGGCTGCGGCAGGAGGCGGGCCGGCGGGCGTCGGATGCGGATGCACGACTCGCCGTCGCCGAGGCTGCCTACACCGGGGCACTCGACGCGTCGGCGGCGGCATCCGCGGCACTCGCGCGTCTGATGCGTCGACGCGTCGCGGAGCGCGCGGGTGAACTCGCGGCTGCTCTGGTTCCGGGCGAGCCCTGTGCCGTCTGCGGGTCCACCGAGCACCCGCATCCCGCGCCTCGTGCCCACGATGCCGTGACGGACGAAACGATCACCGAGGCCGAGGCGGCCGTCATGCAAGCCCGCGCGGAGGAGACGCGTGCCGCGGACGAGGCACGCCGTCTGCGGGACGAGCTCACCGAGGCGCGCTCGGTCGCGGGAGGCGCCGGTGCCGAGGAGCTCGACCGGGCGCTCGCCGACGCGGAGGAGGAACTGCGGCGCGCACGCGACGCCGAGGCGCGCCTCGGTGAGATCGAGCGCGACCTCGCGCTCATTGACGCACAGCAGGCCGAGCTCGCCGCAGCGGTCGAGAGCGCGACACGCGACGAGCGTGAGGCTGCGACGCGCGTCACCGCCCTGTCGGCACGCCGGGAGGAGGTCGCGCAGACCGTCGCGCGTGCGCGCGAGGAGTTCGAGAGCGTGGCGGACCGCCGCACCGTCCTCGTCGCGCGACGCGAGCGCGCGCGTCGCCGACGCAGCGCGCAAGCGGCGCTCGTGGCCGCCCAGCAGGCGGCGGATGTGGCAGCGGCCGAGGCCGCGGAGGGTGCGGAGCAGGCGGGTTTCACCGACCCGCTGGACGCCGCCGACGCCCTGCGCTCGCGCACGGAGACGGCGGCGCTGGTCGAACGGGTCCAGACGCATGAGCGCGATCTCGCACTGGTGCGCGCGCGTCTGCTCGAGCTGCAGCTCGAGCTGGCCGGCGTGCCGGAGGGGCCGATCGAGCTCGATGAGGCGAGGCAGAAGGCCGAGGATGCGGACCGGGCGCGCGGACATGCGATCGCCGAACTCAGCCGCGTCGTCTCCGCCGCGGAGCGGCTGAGCGATCTCGTCGTGCGGATCGACGAGGCCTACGCGACGGTCGCCGAGCTCGCCGAGGAAGCAGCGGTCGTCACGCGTCTCGCCGACACCTTGCTCGGGCGTGCGCCGAACACACGGCGGATGACACTCGAGACCTTCGTGCTCGCGGCAGAGCTGGAGGAGATCGTCATCGCGGCCAACGTGCGCCTGGCGGAGATGTCGGCGGGTCGGTACAGCCTCCATCACTCCGATGTGCTGGCCGCGCGTGGCGCCGCATCCGGACTCGGGATCGAGGTGATGGATGCGTTCACCGGTCAGCTGCGCCCGCCGCAGTCGCTGTCGGGCGGTGAGACGTTCCTCGCTTCTCTGTCGCTCGCGCTCGGGCTCGCCGAGGTGGTGACCGCACGCGCCGGCGGGATGCGGCTGGACACGCTCTTCATCGACGAGGGATTCGGCTCGCTCGACGCCGAGACGCTCGAGCTCGCGATGAGCGTCCTCGACGAGCTCCGGGCGGGAGGGCGGACGGTGGGCGTGATCAGCCACGTCGAGGCGATGAAGGACCAGCTGCCCGCCCAGCTGACGATCGAGGCGACGCCGCAGGGACCGAGCATCATCCGGCAGCGATGACGACGTTCGACGAATCCTCGTGCGACGCAAGCCGGGACCCCGGGTCCGCGCCCGCGCCTAAAGTGGAAGCGTGAGCAAGAACACCCTGTGGACGGTACTGGCCGTCATCGCGTCGATCGTGATCGGCTGGTTCCTCGTCAACCTGCTGTTCTCGGTGATCGCCTTCGTCTTCAAGCTCGTCATCGTCGCTGTTGTCGCGCTCGTCGTCTTCCTCGTGCTGCGCTCGGCCTTCAGCCGCAGCGGGGAATGAGCGTGGCGGCCGACGGCGCATCCGCCGCGCACCCGGTCACGACCGACATCCCGCTGAGCTCGGCCGCGCGCTGGCGCGCCTTCTGGGTGTGCGTCGCCGTCGCGGGTCTCACGATCCTCGACCTGTCCAAGGTCAATGTGGCCCTGCCGTCGATCGAGACGGCCTTCTCCGCGGGCGCGACCGAGCTGCAGCTCATCGTCTCCGGTTACGTCCTCACCTTCGGCCTGTTCCTCGTGCCGATGGGACGCATCGGCGATCAGCGCTCCCGCCGCGCTCTGTTCCTGATCGGGCTCACGCTGTTCACCGCGATGAGCGTCGTCTGCGCGCTCGCGCCGAACTCCACGGTGCTCCTCGTCGCGCGCCTCCTGCAGGGCGCGGCTGCCGGCATCCAGATGCCGCAGGTGCTCGGGCTCATCCAGCAGCTCTTCCAGGGCAAGGAGCGCGGCCGCGCCTTCGGGCTGTTCGGCGCCACGATCGGTGTGGCGACGGCGTTCGGGCCGACCCTCGGCGGTCTGCTCATCGCTCTGGGCGGTCCTCAGGACGGGTGGCGGTGGATCTTCTGGATGAACCTGCCGCTGGGGCTGATCGCCATCCTGCTGGCGGCTCTACTCCTGCCGGCCACGCGAACCCGCTCGCACCGCAAGCTCGCTCTCGACCCGGTCGGCGTCATCCTGTTCGCCCTCACCGTGGTCTCGCTCATGTGGCCGTTCCTGTTCACCACCGGCGCGCCGGGGGACGACCCGCGACGGTGGTGGCTGCTCGTGCTGTTCGTGCTCTTCGCGGCCGGGTTCGTGGCGTGGGAGCAGCGTTACACCCGCATCGGCAAGCAGCCGCTCATCCCGCTGAAGCTCTTCCGGATCGGCTCGTACCGCAACGGCACGCTCCTGCAGACGACGTACTTCGCCGCGGTGCCGTCGATGTTCCTCATGACCACTCTCTATCTGCAGAGCGGTCTGCACATCGAGCCCGTCTTCGCGGGCATGGTCACGATCGGGTTCGCGCTGGCCAGCGCGGTCTCCTCGTACATCGGAGGCTCGCTCGTCGTGCGGTTCGGCAGGCCCGTCGTGGTCGTGGGACTCGGGTTGATGCTGGCCTGCGTCGCCGGTCTCGTGGCCACCGCGCTCTACGTCCCCGACCCCGTCACGCCGTTCGTCATGGCGGGTGCCATGCTTCTCGGTGGCATCGGGGGCGGCCTGGTGGTCTCGCCGAACCAGACCCTCACCCTCGCCGACATCCCCGTGCGCGAGGGCGGGCTCGCGGGCTCGGTCGGACAGCTCGGCCAGCGCATCGGCACCGCGGTGGGGACGGCGGTCGCGCTCGCGCTCTTCTACGCGACGGTCTACCGCGAAGACGGCCACTCGGCCGAGGATGCGGTCGTGTTCCACGACGCGTACGGCTTCGGGATGGTGACCGTCGCGCTGTTCCTCGCGGTCGCCTTCGTGATCGCCGTGGCAGACCTCGGCGCGAGGCGCCGGTCCCAGAAGGTCGCCGACGCGGCATCCTGACCCGGGATCAGACCCCGTAGTCGGCGCGGATGCGCTCGCGCAGGATGTGGCTGCAGGCGGTGACGGCCGCATCCCAGTCGGTCATCGCATCGTCCTGGGCGTTGTCGGAGACCGCCTTGAGAACGCGGATGGGCACACCGAACTCGGCGGCCACCCAGAAGTACGCGTACGTCTCCATGTCGACGAGGCCCGCACCCAGCGATCGGATGAGCTTCACGGTCTCGGCATCGTCCACGAAGGAGTCGCCGGTCGCGATGACGACACCCTCACGGTCGTGGCCGACCCGCGCCGGAAGCGACAGGTGCTGACCGACGACGCCGTCGGGGTCCGTCACATCGTGCTGGATGGCGCCGGCGATCTCGTGCAGATCCCCCTGCAGCAGCGGATCGATGCAGCCGGCGGTGCCGACCACGACGATCTCTTCGTAGTCGCCGGCGCTGAGCGCGCGCGTGAGGTTCACGGCGGCGGGCAGCTTGCCGGGGCCGGTGATGAGTCGGTCGAAGCCGTCGAGTTCCGCGGGGAAGGCGACGACCTCGCTCTCGAGCGCCGCGACGAGCAGACGCATCAGTTGCCGCCCCCGCTGACGATGCCGATGATGCCCGAGATGAGGAAGAAGAGGCCGACTCCGGCGACGGCGATCCAGATGCCGATGCGGGTGGCGGAGGGCTTGCCCTGGTCGTCGCTGGGACCGGAACCGAAAAGACTCACCCTGCGAGCGTAGACGAGCCCGCGACGATCGTGGTCGTCGCGGGCTCGTCAGATGTGCTCAGGAGGCGGGCTGCCACGTGGACAGGCGGTCCAGCTCCGCGATCTGCTCGCTGGTCAGCTCGACGCCGACACTCGTCAGCAGATCGGGGACCTGCGACGCGCGAGAAGCGCTCGCGATGGGCGCCACGACGGTGGGCCGCTGACGGAGCCAGGCGAGGGCCGTCGCCGCAATGGACACGCCGTGCTCGCCGCCGATGCGCTCGAGGGCGTCGATGATCGCGAGTCCCTGCGGCGTCGCGTACTTGGCCGCGCCCTCGGCGCGGGGGGAACCGGCACCTGCCGCATCCGCCGAACGGTACTTGCCCGTCAGGAAGCCCGACGCCAGTCCGTAGTAGGGCACGAGCGCGAGGTCGAACTCTTCGGCGACCGGGATGATGTGCTCCTCGACGTCGTTGCGGTGCACGAGGTTGTAGTGCGGCTGGACGGCGATCGGGAGCGGTCCGCCCGCGGCCTGCGCGAGCTCGATCCACTGCCGGATGCGGTCGCCCGAGTAGTTGGAGACGGCGGTGTAGCGGATGAGGCCGTCGTTCACCAGATCGGTGAAGGCGGCGACGGTCTCCTCGAGCGGCGTTTCGGGGTCGTCGAAGTGGGCGTAGTACAGATCGATGGTGTCGACGCCGAGTCGCTTCAGCGATGCCTCCGCGGCCGCACGGATGTTCTTCGCGGACAGTCCGCGGAACTCCGGGTGCTGGCTCACCTTGGTCGCGATGACGATGTCGCGGGGCTTGCGTGCGGCCAGCCATTCGCCGATGAGCGTCTCGCTCTCACCGCCGCTGTTTCCCGGCACCCACGCGCTGTAGGCGTCGGCGGTGTCGATGAAGTTGCCGCCGCCGGCGTGGAACGTGTCGAGGATCTCGAAGGAGGCGTCGCGGTCGGCCGTCCAGCCGAACACGTTGCCGCCGAGAGAGAGGCCGAAGACGTCGAGGTCGCTGCGTCCGATGCGGGTCATGATGTCCTTTCGTCGCTGCTGCGCACGGTCAGTGTGCGCGCACTCCCTATGAACAAGACGGGGATGCCGCCGCCCATTCCCATTACTTCCGGGATCGCCCGGTGGCGGCGCGGCGTGCCCGGGCTAGGGTCGAAGACAGGGCGCAGACGGCTGTGCCCGCGATCTCGGGAGGCAGCGATGGAATCGGTCGTTCTCGACACTCCGGCGGGAATCGACGCTCGACTCGGATGGGACCCCTCGGTATCCGCGCACGACCGTAAGCGTCTGCTCGCCCGGGCGATCATCGGTGCGCGACTCGGTGTCGATCCGGCCGCCGTACGCATCGAACGCGAAGCGCCGACGACCTTCGGCCACCACACGCGTCTGATCGCCTCGCTGGACGGCGAGGAGCTCGATCTCGTCGTGACCGTCGCTGAGTACCGGGCGGCCAATGTCGTCGCGGTGAGCGAGCCGGGCGTCCGCGTGGGGATCGACCTGCGCGACCTGCATCCCGACACGCACACCCGCGCGGTGATGCGGGCGCAGAGCCAGCTGTGGGAGGGCGCGACCGACTTGGATCTGCTCACCCACTGGAGCCGGGCACAGGCGGTGCTCGCCGCCGACGGGCGCGGACCGCGGTTGTCGGCCACGTCCGTGAAGCTCGATCAGGGCGGCCACCGCGGATGGGTGCGGGATCGGCCGACGAGCTACACGATCCAGGATCTGTCCCGGAACGCCTTCGTGATCACGCTCGCCTGGGCTCCCGAAGAGGGCTGATCGGCCCCGGCGCGCTCAGGCCTCCAGGGCGGCGTCCAGCTCGCTGAGCCACGCGGAGGCGTTCCCGTCGCTCGGTGCGCGCCAGTCCCCGCGCGGCGACAACGATCCCGCGGGGGAGACCTTCGGGCCGTTGGGGATCGCGGTGCGCTTGAACTGGGCGAAGCCGAAGTAGCGCCTCAGGAACACCCGCAGCCACCGCACGATCGTCTCGCGGTCGTAGGCGTACCGCTCGTCGTCGGGGAACCCGGCCGGCCAGAGCCCCGCCTCCGCGTCGGCGAAGGCGACCTCGGCGAGATACGCGATCTTCGACGGCCGCATCCCGAAACGCAGGACGTGGAACAGCGTGAAGTCGTGGAGGGCGTACGGGCCGATGGCGTCCTCGGTCGACTGCACCTTGCCGTCCTCGCCCGCGGGGACGAGCTCGGGGCTGATCTCGGTGTCCAGGACCGCCTGCAGCACGGCGGCGGTGCGCTCGTCGATGCCGACGCCGTCTGCGATCACCCATCGGATGAGGTGCTGGATCAGTGTCTTGGGGACCCCGGCGTTGACGGCGTAGTGACTCATCTGGTCGCCTACGCCGTACGTGGCCCAGCCGAGCGCCAGCTCGGAGAGGTCGGAGGTTCCGATGACGATGCCGCCGTGGCGGTTCGCGAGGCGGAACAGCAGGTCGGTGCGGACTCCCGCCTGCACGTTCTCGTACGTGACGTCGTAGAGCGGCTCGCCGTCGGCGGCCGGGTGGCCGATCCCGCGCAGGATCTCGGTGGCGGCGGGGCGGATGTCGATCGTCTCGATCGTCGCGCCGATCGCCTCGGCGAGTTCGATCGCGTTGGATTTGGTGCCGTCTCCGGTCGCGAAGCCGGGCATCGTGTAGGCGAGGATCTCGCTGCGCGGGCGCCCCATCCGGTCCATCGCGCGGGCGACGACCAGCAGCGCATGGGTGGAGTCGAGGCCCCCCGAGACGCCGATCACCGGACGCGGGGAGCCGATCGCCCGCATCCGCTGTTCGAGTCCGGAGACCTGGATGCTGAAGGCCTCGTAGCAGTCCTGCGCGAGGCGGGCGGGGTCGGCGGGGACGAAGGGGAATCGTGCGACCGGGCGACGCAGCCCCGAGAGGTCGGCGGGCGGGTCCAGACGGAAGTGGATCGTGCGGAACGCCCCCACACGCTCTGCGAGTGAGCGGCGGTTGTCGTCGAAGGTGCCCTGGCGCAGGCGGTCCTGGCGCAGGCGGTCTAGGTCGACGTCGGCGACGCTGCGGCGGGCCGCGTCCGGGAACCGATCCGTCTCGACGAGCAGCTGACCGCCCTCGTAGATCATGGTCTGACCGTCCCACGAGACGTCGTTCGTCGACTCGCCCTGGCCCGCCGCGGCATAGGCGTAGGCGGCGAGGCAGCGCAGCGACTGGGACTGCGAGAGCAGCTTCCGGTCGTCGGCGCGGGCGATCGTGATCGGGCTGCCGCTGAGGTTCAGCAGCACCGTGGCCCCCGCGAGCGCAGCCTCGGACGAGGGCGGTACGGGAACCCACATGTCCTCGCAGACCTCGGCGTGCACGACGAGCCCGTCCACGTCCAGCGCCTCGAACAGCAGGTCTGGTCCGAAGGGAGCGTAGAGGTCGCCGATGCGGATGTCGCCGCCGCGCTGGTCGTCGCCGGGGGCGTACCAGCGGCGCTCGTAGAACTCGCGGTAGGTGGGGAGCATCGACTTCGGGGCGACGCCGAGGATCTCGCCGCGGTGGATGACGACCGCGCAGTTGTAGAGGCGGTTGCCGTGGCGCAGCGGCGCGCCGACGGCCAGCACGGGGCGGAGGTCGACGGATGCGGCGACGATCCGCTCGACGGCGACGGTCACCGCATCCAGCAGCGGGTCCTGCAGCACGAGATCATCGATCGCGTAGCCGCTGAGGGCCAGCTCCGGGAAGAGTGCGACGGCGACACCGTCGTCATGGCAGGCGCGCGCCTCGGCCAGCACGGCCTCCGCGTTCGTCGCGGGATCGGCCACGCTGACCGGGATCGTGACGGCGGCGACACGGGCGAAGCCGTGCCGGTAGGGGTTCGTGAAGGGCAGGTGCGTGCTCACGGGTCCAGTCTGGCACCCGTACGGGCGCGCAGAACGGGGTTGTGTCGCCGGGGAGGCGCTGTCGGCGGCCGCAACTAGGGTCGATGAGGGAAAGGGAGCGAATGCGATACATCGAGCCTGCGGGGTCCGACAGCGGGCGCGTGGTGTGGAGCGCGAGCGACCTCAAGGCCGCCGCGGAGTGCGAGTTCGCGTGGTTGCGCCAGCTGGATGCGCGGCTGGGCCGCATCCCCGCGGTCATCGAACCCGAAGACGTCATGCTCGAGCGGGCGGCCAGGCTCGGCACGCGGCACGAGCTGGCCGTGCTGCAGCGCTATCGCGACGAGTTCGGCGACGCGGTCGTCGAGATCCCCGAGACCCGGTCGGGCGATGAGACGGCGATGACGGATGCGGTCGCCGCGACCCTCGCCGCTCTTGCGGATCCGGATGCCCACGTCGTCTATCAGGCGGCATTCCGCACCGGTGAGTTCGTGGGCTTCGCCGACTTCCTGGTGCGTGCGGACGACGGCGCGTGGATCGTGCAGGACACCAAACTCGCCCGCCACGCGCGCGTGACGGCTTTGATGCAGCTGGCGGCATACGTCGATCAGCTCGACGCCGCGGGGGTCCCCCGAGCCGACCGTGTGGAGCTGCTGCTGGGCGACGGTTCGGTCAGCACCCACCGGGTGCGCGATCTGCTTCCGGTGTACCGGCAGCGTCGCGCGCGCCTGCGCGCGCTCATCGTCGACCGCGACCTGACCGCGGGCGCCGCCGGCGAGCCGATCGCGTGGGCGGACAGCCGCGGGGCGCTGCGTGTCGTGGCGTGCGGGCGGTGTGCGACGTGCGAGACGGAGGTCGCCGCGCACCGCGACCTGCTGCTCGTCGCCGGGATGCGTCCCGTGCAGCGCGAGCGTCTGCGTGCCGCCGGCATCACGACGATCGACCAGTTGGCCGGTGCCGAGGCGCCGCCGGAGCGCATGAGCGACGACGTCTTCACGTCGCTGCGGACGCAGGCACGTCTGCAGCTGGAGAGTCCCGCCGGCGTGCCCGGACCCGACGGCACGGTGCCCGCGGACGCCGTGCCCCGCTACGAGGTCGTCCTGCCGCAGGCGCTCGCCGCCCTGCCGCGACGCGATGCGGGCGATCTCTTCTTCGATTTCGAGGGCGACCCGCTGTACACCGAAGGGGCCGGCGACTGGGGGATCGACTACCTCTTCGGATGGATCGATCCCGAGCAGCAGTACTCGGCGCTGTGGGCGCACTCGTTCACCGACGAGAAGGCGGCCCTCGAGACGTTCATCGACTTCGTCGATCTGCGTCGCCGCGCGCATCCGGGCATGCACATCTACCACTACGCGCCCTACGAGCCGACGCACCTGCTGGCGATGGCCGCGCGTCACGGCACCCGCGAGGCCGAGGTCGACCGTCTGCTGCGCGACGGCGTCTTCGTCGACCTGTATCCGATCGTCCGGCGGGCGCTGCGGGTCGGGTCCCGGTCGTACTCCATCAAGAAGCTCGAGCCGCTGTACATGGGCGCCCAGCGCCGCACGAGCGACGTGCAGCGCGGCGACGACTCGATCGTGCGTTACGTCGAGGCGCGGGCGCTGCTCGAGGTGGGGCAGAGCGATCAGGCTCAGCTCGTGCTCGACGATCTGGCCGAGTACAACCGCGACGACTGCGTCTCGACGCTCCGCCTGCGGGACTGGCTCGTCGACCGCGCGCGCGAGGCCCAGCTCTTCCCCTCGGCGGATCCCGTCGTGGGTGAGGACGTCTACGAGCCGTCGTTCCGCTCCGTCGCCCTCCAGCGCCGCGCGGCCGTCACCGACGACGAGGCGGATGCGGCGGCCCTGCGCCTCGGCGCCGCGGCGATCGACTACTACCCGCGCGAGGCGAAGACCTTCTGGGCCTCGCACTTCCTCCGGCTCCGCGAGCCGGTGTCGCTGTGGGAGGACACCCGCGACGTCGTCGTGCTCGACGGCGCACGCACGCGTGTGGTGGACGACTGGCAGCCGGGGCAAGGGCGTCAGCGCGCCCTGCGTCGCCGCCTCGAGCTGCGGGGCGATCCCGCGCCGGGCACGCGGCTGAGCGTCGGCACCCAGCCCTTCCTCGTGTACGCCACTCCGGCGCCGTTCGGTGAGGCATCCCCGCGGTGGATCCATGCGGCGCGTGCGGTGCGCATCGTCGAGGCGCTGGATGACGGC
Source organism: Microbacterium binotii (assembly GCF_021398715.1). NCBI lineage: Bacteria > Bacillati > Actinomycetota > Actinomycetes > Micrococcales > Microbacteriaceae > Microbacterium > Microbacterium binotii. Next base: position 611,029 of record NZ_CP090347.1, read on the forward strand.
GCCGTCGTGGAGGAGCTCGCCGCCGACGGCGAGACCTGGGCGGATCTGCCGATCGCACTCGCGCCGGCGGCTCCCCCCGCAGCCGGTAACCAGCAGGCGGCGATCGACGCGTGGGCCGACACCCTGATCGACGCCGACCCGCACTTCCCGCTCGACGCGGCCACCGACATCCTGCGTCGCGTCGCTCCGCGCACCACGACGGACGCGCTGACGCCCTCGACCGGCGACGACGTCGCGGCCATCGTCCGCAGCGTCGTCGATCTCGACGACAGTTATCTCGCCGTCCAGGGCCCTCCGGGCACGGGAAAGACCTACGTGGGCTCCCATGTCGTCGCGCGTCTCGTGGCCGAGCGCGGCTTCCGCGTGGGTGTCGTCGCGCAGTCGCACGCCGTCGTGGAGCACATGCTGGATCGGATCGTGGCTGCAGGACTCCCCTCGAATCTCGTCGGCAAGGCGCTCAAAGACCCGAGCCAGGCGGATGCCGTGTCGTTCACGGTGTTCGAGAAGAACGCGCTCGCGGCGTTCACCGAGGACCGACCCGGCGGCTTTGTCGTCGGCGGGACCGCGTGGGACTTCAGCCACGCCGGACGCGTTCCCCGTCGCAGCCTCAATCTGCTCGTGATCGACGAGGCGGGTCAGTTCTCCCTCGCCTCGACGATCGCCGTGTCCCGGGCAGCGCGTCGCCTGCTGCTGCTCGGCGACCCGCAGCAGCTGCCGCAGGTCAGTCAGGGCACGCATCCCGAGCCGGTCGACGAGTCGGCGCTGGGGTGGGTCATGGACGGGCAGGCGGTGCTGCCCGCATCCCACGGCTACTTCCTCTCGCACACGTGGCGGATGCACCCCGCACTCGCGAGCGCGGTGTCCGAGCTCTCCTACGACGGCGAACTCGCGTCCGCGCCCGTGACCGCCACCCGCACGCTGGACGGCGTGGAACCGGGCGTGCACCCGGTCCCCGTGGTGCACGCGGGCAACGCGGTCGCCTCGCCCGAGGAGGCGGCGGAGGTGGTGCGCATCGTCCGCGACACGATCGGCCGTACCTGGACGTGCCAGGACGACGGCGAGGTGGTCGCGCGGCCGCTCACCGCCGCGGACGTCATCGTCGTGACGCCCTACAACGGTCAGCAGGTGGAGGTGGAGAACGCGCTGGAGGCGGCGGGTCTCGCCGGCGTCCGGGTGGGCACGGTGGACAAGTTCCAGGGTCAGGAAGCGGTCGTCGCGATCGTGTCGCTCGCCGCGTCCTCGGGCCGCGAGGCTCCGCGCGGGCTGGAATTCCTGCTCCTGCAGAACCGGCTGAATGTGGCCGTCTCGCGCGCGCAGTTCGCCGCGTACGTCGTCTTCTCGCCCGACCTGCTCGACGACCTGCCGCGCACCCCCGAGGGAGTGGCGCGACTGAGCGCGTTCGCCCGGCTGGTCGGCGAGGACGAGCCGTCGTCGGTCACGGCGACAGGGGTGCGAATCGGTCATCCGGGAGAGGTATGATCGCCCGGGCCCGCTGAGCGGGCGGAGCACGGGCACCTTCCGTGCGGGAGAAGTCCCAGCCGAGACGACCACCCGAGAAGACAGAGAGGCGGTGATGGCCATGGCCGGCGATAGTTCGTGCGCCACGGCGCACACCGCCGCATCCCTCCGGTAGAGAAGGGATTCGGTGGCCGCGCCATGGCGAGCCCGGAAACCCATCCTCTGGCGCCTCGCAGCGCCCGCACCACCGGAGAATCCCATGACTCTGATCGACAACGCCATCTACGTCCAGGGGCACCGCGTGGAGACCCCGCGCAGCCTCGACGAGACCTACGAACTGCTCGACGCCCACGACGGCTTCGCCTGGATCGGGATGTACCGGCCCGGCCCCGCAGAACTCGCGAGCGTCGCGGGCGAGTTCGGCCTGCATCCGCTCGCGGTCGAGGACGCGCTCCAGGGCCATCAGCGCTCGAAGGTGGAGCGGTACGGCGACACCCTGTTCGTCGTGCTGCGTCCGGCGCACTACGACGACGAGCTCGAGCACGTCGACTTCGGTGAGCTGCACCTGTTCGTGGGACCCCGATTCGTGGTGACCATCCGTCACGCCGAGTCGCCGAACCTCGCAGCCGTCCGGCAGCGGCTCGAGCGCCAGCCGGAGCTGCTGGAGCTGGGGCCGGAGGCCGTGCTCTACGCGATCCTCGACCGCGTGGTCGACGAGTACGAACCGGTCGTCGCCGGTATCGAGAACGACATCGACGAGATCGAGGATCAGCTCTTCGGCGACAGCGACGACGACGCACTCTCACGTCGCATCTACGAGCTCTTCGGCGAGGTCATCAGCTTCGGTCGTGCCGTGCAGCCGATGGCCGGGATGCTGGAATGGCTGCGTCGCGGCTACGAGAAGTACGACGTCGATCTCGAGGTGCAGCGCAACCTCCGCGATGTGCTCGACCACGTCATCCGCATCGCTGACCGCATCGACGGTTTCCGGGCGCTGCTCGATAAGGCGCTGACGGTGCACTCCGCCCTCGTCGCCCGCCGTCAGACCGAGGCCAACCTCGCGCAGAACGACGAGATCAAGAAGATCTCGTCGTGGGCGGCGATCATCTTCGCGCCGGGGCTCATCGCGGGCATCTACGGCATGAACTTCGAGAACATGCCCGAGCTGCACTGGGAGTACGGCTACCCGCTCGCCGTCGGCGGCATGGGGGTCTTCGCGGTCGCCCTCTGGGTGATCTTCCGCAAGAAGAAGTGGCTCTGAGGGCTTCTCAGACCGTGCCGTAGAGGCGGTCGCCCGCGTCGCCGAGACCGGGCACGATGTAGCCCTTCTCGTTCAGGCGCTCATCGAGCGCACCGAGCACGAGGGTCACATCGCGGTCGCCGACGAGTTCCTCGATCTTCGCGACGCCCTCGGGCGCGCCGAGGATGCAGATCGCGGTGACGTCCTGTGCCCCGCGGGCGAAGAGGAAGTCGATCGCCGCGCCCAGCGAACCGCCGGTGGCGAGCATCGGGTCGAGCACGAAGCACTGGCGGTCGCTGAGGTCGTCGGGCAGGCGCTCCGCGTAGGTGTACGGCTGCAGGGTCTCCTCGTTGCGCGCCATGCCGAGGAAGCCGATCTCGGCCGTGGGCAGCAGCTTGACCATGCCGTCGAGCATGCCGAGACCCGCGCGCAGGATGGGGACGACCAGGGGACGCGGCTCGGAGATCCGCACGCCCGTCGTCGAGGTCACCGGCGTCTCGATCTCGAGCTCCTCGACCCGGACGTTGCGCGTCGCCTCGTAAGCGAGGAGGGTCAGCAGCTCCTCCGTCAGCTGACGGAACACCGGGGAGGGGGTGTTCTTGTCGCGCAGCACCGTGAGCTTGTGCGTGATGAGCGGGTGGTCGGCGACGTGCAGGCGCATGGGTCCAGATTACGTCACGCGGATGCGGGCCGCGGAGCTAGTCTGGCCGGGTGAATCTGCCCACCCGACCCGCGGACGACGCTGCCATGGCGCGTGCGTTGGAGTTGGCGCAGCACGCCTCGGCGGACGGTGACGTCCCCGTCGGTGCGGTCGTACTCGATGCCGGCGGTCGGACGATCGCGGAGGGGCGCAACGAGCGCGAGCTCACGGCGGATCCCACCGCTCACGCGGAGGTCGTGGCACTGAGGCGCGCGGCCGCATCCACCGGATCCTGGAACCTCAGCGGCTGTACCCTCGTGGTCACGCTCGAGCCGTGCGTCATGTGCGCGGGCGCGATCCTGCAGGCACGCATCGACCGCGTCGTGTTCGGCGCGTGGGACGACAAGGCCGGAGCTGCGGGATCGATGTACGACCTGCTGCGCGATCGCCGCCTGCCCTATCGCGTCGAGGTCATCGGCGGAGTGGCGGAGCAGGCCGCTTCCGCGCAGCTCCAGGAGTTCTTCACAGCCCGTCGCTGACGCGATCTCGCAGCGCGCTACGCTCGAGTGGCCTCGCCGCAGAGGCACGGGTACGGGGTTGTTACCGCAAGGGCAAGACCTGGAGACCGACGATATGCATCGTCGTGCTCCGGGTCTTTTTTGTTGTCGCCCCGGCCTCCGTCATCACTGAAGAGAGGGAGACTCCATGACCGAGTTCCGCACGACACGGCGCCGTGGTGCTGCACTGGCCGCCGTGGCGGTGGCCGCGCTCGCCGCCGCCGGCTGCGCGGCCGACGCCCCGTCCGAAGCCGCACCGACCCCGTCGACTGCCTGTTCGCCGGCGTGGGAGCCCGGCCGCACCGACGTGGACTACACGTTCGAGGGCGCCGAGCGCCACGTCTCGGTGTTCATGCCGGAGGGTGCGGACCCGACCGCCGCGGTGTTCGCGCTGCACGGCTCCAACAACAACGTCGATCTGATCCTGGGCGTCAGCGAGCTGGAACGGACCGCGGCCGAGGAGGACTTCGTCCTGGTCGTGCCTCAGGGGTCGGTGCCGGGCAACGCCGATGGCCTCTGGGCGTGGAACGTGCCGGGCGTGGTGACGACGGCCGAGGTCGGCGCGCCGACCGAGAGCGCCGACGACGTGAGCTTCCTCGCCGATCTGGTCGACCGAGTGAAGACGGAGGGATGCGTGGACACCGTGTTCGCGACGGGCTACTCGGGCGGCGGTCGCATGATCTCGGCGACCGCATGCGAACGGCCGGGCCTGTTCGACGCGATCGCTCCCGTCGATGGGCTGCGCGCAGGAGTGCCGCAGCAGCAGAGCGATGGCAGCTGGGCGCCGGATCCCGTGACGTGCGATCCCGCCGCGGGCACTCCGGTGCTGAGCTTCGCCGGTACTGCCGACCCCATCAACCCTTACGACGGCGGCGGTGCGGGCTATTGGCAGTACGGCGTGCAGACAGCTGTCGAACGGTGGGCGGCGATCGATGGATGCGGCGAGCCGAGCGTCGACTCACCGACCGCGGGCGTGAGAGTCACGACCTTCACCGAGTGCGTAGACGGGCCCGTGGTGGCCTACGTGGTGGACGGCATGGGACACACCTGGCCCGGTCGCGCGCTCGAGACGCAGGCCGGCTACGCGTCGGTGCTCGGCGCCACCACCGACCTCGTCGACGCGAACGCGGTCATGTGGGACTTCTTCTCACAACTGAGCTGAGCCGGTTGAGGGTGGCGACGCGCGCGGCCGCCACCCTCAGTGCGGCAGGTGGGGGAGCGCTTCGGCGCCGAGCAGGTCGAGGTGCTCGAGGTCGCGCATGTCCATGAGCTGGAAGTAGACGCGATCCGCGCCCAGTGCGCGCAGTCGCTCGACCCGATCGAGCACGGCGGCCGGATCGCCGATGATGTTCGCTCCGTTGTCGAAGCTCGCCGCATCCGTCCCGATCGAGGCCGCGCGTCCCTCGCGTTCGGCGGGGGTGCGCCCGACGATGGTCGGCAGCGCGACCGAGAGCTTCAGGCTTCCCGGGTCGCGTCCGATGCTCTCGCAGGCGGCGCGCACGGTGCGGAACTTCTCTGCGATCACCTCGTCGGTCGCGAAGCCGATGTTGAACTCGCTCGCGTAGCGCGCGGCGATGGCGGGCGTGCGCCGCGGTCCGCCGCCGCCCACGATGACCGGCACGCGTTCCTGCACCGGCTTCGGGAGTGCCGGGCTCTCGTCGAGCCGGTAGTGCTCGCCGTGGAAGGAGAACGTCTCGCCGACAGGGGTCCGCCACATCCCGGTGAGGATCTCGAGCTGCTCCTCGAGCAGCCCGAACCGCTTCTCGGGGAACGGGATGCCGTACGCGGCATGCTCCTCGGCGAACCAGCCGGTGCCGAGGCCGAGTTCCACCCGGCCGTCGCTCATGTCGTCGACCTGCGCCACCTGGACCGCGAGGATGCCCGGCACGCGGTAGGTGACGGAGGAGACGAGCGTGCCGAGGCGGATGCGGGAGGTCTCCCGCGCGAGACCCGCGAGGGTCGTCCAGGCGTCGGTCGGCCCGGGCAGCGGATCGCCGGGGGCCATCCGCATGTAGTGGTCGGAGCGGAAGAACCCGTCGAAGCCGAGCTCCTCCGCGCGCTGGGCGAAGGCCAGCTGGTCCCGGTAGCCGAACCCCTCTTGCGGTTCCGTGAAGACGCAGTACTCCATGTAGTCAGTCTGTCCCCTCGCGGCGCTCAGTCCGAGGACTTGAGCACGATCGTCTCGGTGGGAGGTGCCGGGTTCGGGGCGTGCCCGATGTAGCCGATGACCTCCAGCAGCGCCTGCCGTACGGCGGCGGGACGCTCGAGATGCACGAGGTGGCCGACCCCCTCGACGATGAGTTCGCGCACGTCTGCTCCGGTCGCGGCGTCCGCATCCAGCACGGCACGCGTCTGCGACACCATGGGCTGGCTCGGCGCCTCATCCGTGCCCGGCCAGTCCGGCAGGATGCCGAGCGAGCCGAGGTGGGCCGGGTCCAGGAAAGAGGCGTCCGAGACGATCGCATCGAGCTCGCCGTGGATCCACAGCACCGGCGTGCGCGCTCCGAGGTGTGCGAGCGCGGACTGGTCGAAGTGGGTGGGGGCGAGTGCGTTGAGCACTCCGAGATTCCCGGATGCCGCGCCCGGCCAGTTCGGGCTCGACACCGTGTCTCCCGGGTAGTTGCCGCCGGCGGTGGAGGTGGAGAGCATCGCGTCGACCCAGACGTCCTCGCGAGCCGTCCGGTACGACTCCGAGACGAACTCGGCGCGGAAGACGCTCCGGGGTGATGCGGGTGACTCGTCGCTCTTGTCGCGGGCGGTCAGCCGGCGCACGAACTCCGCGTTCGCCGTGGCGGCACCGGTTCCCGCGCCGTCGTCGCTGAGGGGGCTGCCGTCGAGGCGGGTGCCGCCCAGACCGTAAGGGGAGATGGGCGCCTGCAGCGTCAGCGACAGGGCGCCGTGGCCGTCGAGCGCGTACTGCGCCGCGACGGATGCGCCGAGATCGGTGCCGACGAGGTGCGCCGCGCGGATCTCGAGGGCGTCGAGCACGGCGTGCAGGTCGTCCGCGAAGTCGCGGACCCCGCGGGTGGCGTCGACCGGCAGCGACTCCGTGCCCCCGAACCCGCGCAGGTCGATCGCCACGACGCGCAGGTCGCTCGGGAGATCCTCCATGAACTCCTGCCAGATCAGCGACGACGACAGCAGGCCGTGCAGAAGCACCACCGTGCGCTCGGCGGGGGTGTCGCTGCGATCGCCGTCGCGCAGCAGAACGCGCGCGGAGATACGTGCGGTGTCCACCTGTCGGGCGGTGATGCCGTCGAACAGGGGGCTGGTGGGTTCGATCATGGACGCCTCCAGGAGGGGGCACATCGCGGCCCCGGCCGTTCCGATGATAGCCGGGGCACCTGGAGCGCCCCCGGGTCGTAGGGTGGAAAAATGAGCCAGCTCCCCCCTCTTGCGATCCTCGGCGCCGGCTCCATGGGCGGCGCCATCGCCCAGGGAGTCGCAGCCTCCGGGCTCGCCGGCCAGGTCGTCGTCACCAACCGCAGCCGTGCCAAGGCCGAGCTCCTGACCGACCCCGGTATCCGCTCTCTCGCGCTCGACGACGATGCGGCCGCGAATGCCGGAGCGGCCGCGTCCGCCGAGGTCGTGCTGATCGGTGTCAAGCCCGGAATGGTCCCGGATCTGCTCGCCGAGATCGGCCCGCACCTGCGTCCGGGAACGATCGTGGTGAGCCTCGCCGCGGGCGTGACGATCGCCACGTTCGAGCGGATCCTGGGTCCGGACGCGATCGTGGTCCGCTCCATGCCGAACACGCCGGCCGTGGTCGGCAAGGCCGTGACGGGGATCGCTGCGGGCTCGCGCGCCGACGAGCGCGCGATGGGCGTCGTGCGGGCGGTGTTCGAGACCGTGGGCGCCGTCGTCGAGGTGGCGGAGGAGCAGATCGACGCCCTGTCGACCATCTCGGGATCCGGCCCCGCCTACGTCTTCCTGCTCATCGAGAAGCTCACCGAGGCGGCGATCGGGAAGGGATTCGACTCCGCCACCGCACGGTTGATGGCGGAGCAGACCTTCATCGGGGCCGCGGCGCTGCTCGATGCCACGGGCGAGGACCCCGCCGAGCTGCGCCGACGCGTTACGAGCCCGAAGGGTACGACGGAGCGTGCTGTCGCCGTGCTGCAGGATGCGCACCTCGAGCGCGTGTTCGCCGAGGCGACGGACGCCGCCCTCGCCCGCGCGAAGGAGCTCGCCGCCGGCGGCTGAGCCTCAGCGGTCGAGGGAGGCGAAGCGCTCGATGTCGCTGTTCGTCCCGGAGACGATGATGAGGTCGTGGTTGGTGACGACCGTGTCGGCCTCGGCGTAGCGGAACGGCTTGCCGGGGCTCTTCACGCCGACGACCGTCACCTTGTACTTGGTGCGCACTCCGGACTCGTTGAGGCCGACGCCGCGGATGAAGCGCGGCGGGTACATCTTCGCGAGCACGAAGTCGTCGTCGAAGCGGATGAAGTCCAGCATCCGGCCGCTCACCAGGTGCGCGACGCGCTCGCCGGCCTCGCGCTCCGGGTAGATGACGTGGTTCGCGCCGACGCGGGCCAGGATCTTGCCGTGCGACTGCGAGACCGCCTTCGCCCAGATCTGCGGGACCTTCAGGTCGACGAGGTTCGCGGTGATGAGCACGGATGCCTCGATCGACGAACCCACGGCGACGACCGCCACCTGGAAGTCAGCGGCGCCCACCTGCGTGAGCGCCTCGATGTTGCGTGCATCCGCCTGCACCGTGTGGGTGACCCGCTCCGACCACTTCTGCACCAGATCGAGGTTGTCGTCGATCGCCAGCACCTCGCGATCCAGGCGGTCGAGCTCGCCCGCACAGGCGGCGCCGAAGCGACCGAGGCCGATCACGAGCACGGGGGCGTCGTTGCGGAGCTTCTCAACCATGGGCAACAGATTACGGCGATCGCTCAGTCCGCATCGACCGTGATGCCGATCCAGATCGCGCCGTTCAGCCGACGATGGGGCGCTCGACCGGGAGCGAGTACAGCTGGGAGCGGGAGGATGCGGCCACCGCCGCCGCCAGGGTCACGGTGCCCACGCGGCCCATGAACATCGTGGCGGCCAGCACGTACACCGCCGGATCCGGCAGGTCGCTGGTGAGTCCCGTCGACAGGCCGACCGTGGCGAAGCCCGACACGACGTCGAACAGCACCTTGTCGACATCCGCCTTGGTGATCTGGGCGATGGTGATCGTGGAGATCGCGACGATCGTCGCGCCCCAGGCCACGACCGACAGTGCGACGCGCTGTACGTCGCTCGGGATGCGGCGGCCGAACGCCTGCACCGAGGGACGGCCCTTGGCCTCCGACCACACGCTGAGGGCGAGCACCGCGAGGGTGGTGACCTTGATGCCGCCCGCCGTCGACGCCGACCCGCCGCCGACGAACATGAGCATGGAGCCCACCAGCAGCGAGGAGCCGTGCAGGTCGCCGATCTCGACGACGGAGAAGCCGCCCGAGCGTGTCATCGCCGACAGGAAGAACGACTGGAAGGTCGTGTCCCAGGCATCCATCCCGCCGAAGGTCAGCGGGTTGTCGTACTCCAGGCTCACAAACACGACGGCGCCGGCGAAGAACAGGATGACGGTCGTGATGAGGGTGAGCTTGGTGTGCAGCGACCAGTGGCGTACGTGCCACTGATGCCGCCACAGGGTGAAGATCACCGGGAAGCCGATGGACCCCAGGAACACGCCGATCATCAGGACCGTCATGAACAGGTAGTCGTGCGAGAACGGTGCGAGACCGTCGGCGTTGGGCGTGAAGCCGGTGTTCGTGAACGACATCGCGGCGAAGTACGGCGCCTCCCAGAGAGCGGTGATCGGATCCACTCCGCCGGCGAGCAGCGACGGATAGAGCAGGATGGCGAGCCCCGCCTCGATGACGAGTGTGGAGAGGGCGACGGTGCGAAGCAGCGCACCGACCTCGCCGAGGCGCACGGTCTGCCCCTCGTTCACGGGGCCGCCGTGCACGCGCATCGGATTGCTGTCGCCGGCGGCGATGAGCTTCGCGCGCAGCCCCAGCCTGCGGGAGATGATGAGGCCGAGGATCGAGGCGAGGGTCAGGACGCCGAGTGCGCCGACGTTGACGCCGATGTAGATCACGACCTGCCCGAGCGGCGACCAGTGCGAGCCCATGTTGACCGTCGACAGACCCGTGACGCAGATGGTGGACACAGCGGTGAACAGGGCGTCCGCGAGTGGGGTGACCCGGCCGTCCGCCGCCATCGCGGGCAGCGACAGGAGCGCCGTGAACAGCAGGATCAGGCCCGAGAAGATCAGGACCGCGAAGCGCGCCGGCGACGAGGTCGTGAAGGTCTTGGCGGCATCGCTGATGCGTTCCCACGCGGCGCTGAGCCGACGCCGCGTCGCCGAGCTCGCGGAGTCGGACGTCATCCGTGGGACCCTTCGGAGATGCGGAGCGGTCTGCGACCGGAACGCGTGTCATGGTACTCCGCTCGGAGCCCGACTAACCTAAGGCGCATGGCGGACATCTTCGGCGTGATCGCGGACGCGACCCGGCGCGACATCCTGCGCCTTCTGCTGGATCGTTCGGCATCCGGACAAGACGGCACGAGCGTCTCGCACATCGTGAGCGAGCTGGGCGTGAGCCAGCCGACGGTCTCGAAGCACCTCAAGGTGCTCCGCGAGAGCGACCTCGTGTCGGTGCGCGAAGAGGGGCAGCACCGCTACTACAGCCTCTCCCGCGAGCCGCTCGACGAGATCGATGCGTGGCTCATGCCCTTCCTCACAGAGGACGAGGATGCGGCTGCCGCGTTCGTCTCGACGCTGCCGGAACCGGCGGCGAATGCGGCTGCAGCCGTCGGTCGCGCGGCCGCATCCGTCAACCGCGCGGTGGCGGCGGCGTTCGGCAAGCGCGGGCGCTGAGCTCAGGACCCGCTGCCGGAATCCTCGTCCGGGGTCGTCGAATCCTCGTCCGGTCGGGTAGGCATCGTGCCGTCCTGCTGAGGACCACCCGGACCGCCTTGACCGAACTCCGGGCGCTCGCCGTCGCCCGCCGATCCGCCCGGACCGAACCCGCCGTCCTGGAACTGAGAGGTCGAAGCGGTTCCGGACAGCGCCCAACCGGTCGCGATCCCACCGCCGAAGCTGGCGCCGAGGGCGAGCACGGCGCCGGCGGCGATGGCGCCGATCACGAGACCGCGCGGCCGCCGGGACTGCGCCCGTGCGGGCGTTGCCTCCGGCGCCGTGGGGGGTGCGTAGGAGGCCGCGGCATCGGCGGCGGCCACCGTGGGAGGCGCGGGTGCGGGGGACGGTGCGGCCGGGGAAGGGGTCGTGGGGGTGGGGTCGTCCGTGGTCATGAGAAGAGGTTCGCTTGGACGATGAGGCGTTCCATCGGTGCCGACTATGTCGTCGCTATGCGCGTCACACGCGTCACTCCGGTTTACACGCGTCTATGCATCCCCCTAGAGTGTGCTGGACCCCGGGGAGGATGGGACATGGCCGAGTTGCCCGACGTGCGCTTTCTCACCGTCGCCGAAGTCGCGCAGATCATGCGCGTGTCGAAGATGACGGTGTACCGTCTCGTGCACGCGGGTGAACTGCCCGCCGTGCGCTTCGGGCGCAGCTATCGGGTGCCCGAATCCGCCGTCACAGAGGCCGTGCAGCGGCCGATCGCCGACGTCGGCTAGACTTATCCGAGGCATTTTTTCGGTGCCTCGTTCCCGGGAGCAGGTCATCCTGCGCCCAGACCGCCAACCAGTGAGGTTTTCCGTGGGTTCTGTCATCAAGAAGCGCCGCAAGCGCATGGCGAAGAAGAAGCACCGCAAGCTGCTTCGCAAGACTCGCCACCAGCGCCGCAACAAGAAGTAAGCGGCATCGACACAAGCGCCTGTCCCCTGGACGGGCGCTTCGTGTCTGCGGTCTAGCCTGGTGACATGAATTCGATCACGGTGCAGCAGCTGCGCGAGCGCGAGGGCGTTCCTCTCATCGACGTGCGAGAGGTGGAGGAGTTCGCCTCCGGCCACGTCCCCGGTGCGGTCAACGTTCCGATGTCGACGATCGGCGACAACCTCGACCGCCTGCCCGAGGGGCCTTTCGACGTCATCTGCCAGATGGGCGGCCGCTCGGCGCGCGTCGTGCAGGCGCTGGAAGCCCGTGGATACGAGGCCACGAACGTCGACGGGGGCACGGGCGAGTGGATCGCCGCGGGCTACCCGGTCGAGTCCTGAGGTCGTATACCCGATCTAGGATGTGAGCGTGAGAACCATCACGCTCATCGGCAAAGAAGGCTGCCACCTCTGCGACGTCGCGCGCGGGGTGATCGAGCATGTCCTGGCCGAACTCCCCGACGACGCGGCCGACCGCATCCAGCTCGAGGAGAGGTCCATCCTCGATGACGCGGCGTTGCACGAGCAGTGGGCTGAGAAGATCCCCGTCGTCATGATCGATGACGACCTGCACGCGTACTGGCGGGTGAACCCCGAGCGGCTGCGCGCCGCCGTCGAGGACGCCACCCGCCCCGAAGGAGCATCACTGTGACCATCCGCCACATCGTCGCCTGGAAGCTCGCCGCCACCGATGCCGATCAGCGCATCGAGCATGCCACGGGCATCACCACGCGCCTCCTCGCCCTGGACGGCGTCGTGCCCAGCATCCGCGCCATCTCCTCGGGTGCCGACGTCCTCGGCGGCGAGAACTGGGACGTGGCGATCGTCGCCGACTTCGACGACGTCGACGGCCTGCACGAGTACATCGAGCACCCCGCCCACCAAGAGGTCGTCACCTACGTGCGCTCGGTGGTCTCGTCGCGCGTCGCGGTGGACTTCGAGCTCTGAGCCTGTTCCTCCCCGCCTGAGACGACGGGGATCGCCTGCGTGAAGGTGTCGGCACGTGCCTCTGCCTCGGCGCTGCCGGTGAACAGTCCCGCATCCTGCGGCGTCGGCTCGTACGTCTGCGGAGCCGCACCGTCGGGCTCCGTCATGAGCACGCGCTGGACCGGCAGGGCGGCCGGCATGGCGGCCTGGGTCCAGGTGACCATCGCCTCCCGCACGAGGCAGCGGAGGTCGAACAGCGTCGGGGCGTCCCGTGCGGTGACCAGGATGCGCACGCGTACGTAGCCGCCGGTGGCCTCCGTCACCTGGAGGACGCTGGCGCGACCGTCCCAGAGGTCGGTGTGCGCGAGCACCTCGTCGAGGTGTTCCCGCATCCGCGCGGGGGAGACGCGCCAGTCCAGGTCGAGTTCGACGGCGCCGAGCAGCTCGGAGCCACGACGGGTCCAGTTCTGGAACGGCGTGGTCGTGAAGTACGTGCAGGGCAGCACCAGCCTGCGCTCGTCCCACAGATCCAGCACGACGTAGCTGAGGGTGATCTCGCCCACTCGGCCCCACTCGCCCTCGACGACGACCACGTCATCGACGCGCAGGGCGTCGCTGAAGACGATCTGCAGGCCGGCGAAGATGTTGGCCAGGACCGACTGCGCCGCGAGTCCGGCGACGATAGAGGCGATGCCCGCAGAGGCCAGCACACTCGCGCCCACCGCGCGGACGGCGGGGAAGGTGAGCAGCGCCGCGCCGATGGCGAGCACGACGATCAGCACGATCGCGAGGCGCTTCACGATGAGCGTCTGGGTGCGGATGCGGCGAGCGAGCCGGTTGTCGGGCACGTCGATGCGGTAGCGGCCCAGGGTGAGATCCGTGCCGAACGCGACGAGAGCACCCAACAGCCACGCCGTCGCGCCGATGACGAGGATCGTGAACGCCTGATCGAGCATCGGACGCCAGTCGCGGAGCGGGAAGGCCACCGTCACGGCGATCCACGTCGCGACGAGGAAGGCGAGCGTGCGAAACGGTGCACGCGCTCGGCGCACGAGTCCGTTCGGCCAGGACTTGCGTCGCCCGGTCAGTCGGGTGGAGACGGTCGCCGCGACCGTCACCAGGGCGGCGGCGACGAGGGCGATGGCCAGGATCAGGGCGAACTGCGCCCAGGGGTTGTCGAGCATGGTCCTCCTTCGGGTCCGACCACGCTACGTGCAGCGCCCGAACCGGCCGCTCGACTCGACAGCCGGTGCCGGCTCGGGTGATACTTCGTGCCCTCGGCGGGGTGCGTCAGGTGCCGGCATCCCCTCGGTGCGGCGGTCTCCCCATGCGGCCCGCCGCTGATGCCACACTTCTCCGCATCCGCCACAGAGGTTTCCTGTCGCGGATGCGGAGAAGTGTCGCGATTGCGCAACTGTGACGCAACTCGGGCAGGCGGGGGAGGCGGCCGAGCCAGGGGACGGCGGCGGGGTCAGTCGCGGGGACGCGTGGCGACCGGCACCGGATCGAGGGCGATCCGCACAGTATCGCCGTACTGCACGCGCTCACCGGCGTCGTGCTGCATGTTCAGCAGCGTGCCGTCCGCCGTGCGCACGACCGATCGTCGGAAGCTGCCCAGGAAGGTGCTCTCCTGCACGGTCGCGTCGATCCCCGGCGCATCGGATGCGGTGAAGCGCACGTTCTCGGGCCGCGCGAACACGTCGACCGGGCCCGCATCCACCGGCGACTGCAGCGGCAGGCGCTGACCCCAGACGTCGACGAACCCGCCGACGACGGTGCCCGGGACCAGGCTCGAGACGCCGACGAATGCCGCGACCTGGGCCGTGGCGGGCTTCAGATACAGATCCTCCGGCGTACCGATCTGCTCGATGCGGCCCGCGTTCATCACCGCGATGCGGTCGGATACCGCGAGAGCCTCCTCCTGGTCGTGCGTCACGAAAACGGTGGTGATTCCGAGGCGCAGCTGGATGCGGCGGATCTCGTCGCGCAGTTGCACGCGCACCTTCGCGTCGAGCGCCGAGAGCGGCTCATCGAGCAGCAGCACCCTGGGCTCGGTCACGAGCGCGCGCGCGAGCGCCACACGCTGCTGCTGGCCGCCCGACAGCTGGTGCGGGAACCGGTCGGCGAGGTGACCGAGGCCGACGAGGTCGAGCGCGTCTCCCGAGCGCCGAGCAGCCTCGGTCTTGCCGACGCCGCGACGCCGCAGGCCGAAGGCGGTGTTCTCGAGCACCCGCAGATGCGGGAAGAGCGAGTACGACTGGAACACCATGCCGATGTCGCGCTTGTTCGTGGGGACGCCCGAGACATCGTGCCCCGCGAGGAGGACGGCACCGTCGGTGGCACGTTCGAGGCCGGCGAGGACGCGCAGTGCGGTGGTCTTGCCGCATCCCGACGGGCCCAGCAGCGACACGAACTCGCCGGGGGCGATGTCGAGGTCGACGCCGTGCAGCACCCGCGTCGCGCCGTAGTCCTTCACGACGCCGCGGAACTGCACGCGGGTTCCCGAGCCGGCCTCCGCGAGCAGCATGTTGTCGGAGGTCGAGGGGAGCCCCCGCAGGGGGGTGTCTGCCGTGGTCATGAGTTCTTCCTTCCGGCGCCCAGGCGTCCGGCCCGGCCGATGATGAGCAGCAGCACGAACGCGAAGGCGAGTGCGAGCAGGGTGAAGATGGCGGCGGCCCACGCATCCTGTCGGTTGATGAGGACGAGCGCCGTCTGCAGCACCTGACGATTCAGCAGAGAGGCGATCGTGAACTCGCCGAGCACGACGGCGACCGAGATGAGCGATGCGGCGAGCAGCCCCTGTCGGAGATTGGGGACGATCACCCGCACGAGCACGCCGAACCAGCCCGCGCCGAGGGTGCGTGCGGCCTCCGACAGCGTCTTGATGTCGATCGCGTCGATCGAGGCCTGGATCGAGCGGTACGTGAACGGCAGCACGAGCACGCCGTACGCGAAGGCGAGCGTCCACGCACCGGTGCCGAGGCTCCGACCGATCTGCAGGTAGATCGGGGCGAGTCCGACGACGAGCACGATCGCGGGGATCGAGATCGGCAGCAGGGCCAGGAACTCGAAGCCGCGACGCAGCTGCGGGAACTTCAGGGCGACCAGCACCATCGTGGGCGTGAACAGGAAGAGCACGAGGGCGACCGTCACGGCCGCGAGGGAGAGCGAGTTGCCCAGCCCGGTCCAGATCGGGGCGTACTTCGCGGCGTTCGCGGGGTCGAAGACGGCCAGCCACCGCGCCGGGGTGAGAGCGTCGGTGCCGGGCAGCGGCGCGAGCGTGAAGAGGACCGTTGCGACGAACGGGACGGCGAAGACGGCGCCGACGACGATGCCGATGATCCAGCGGGTGAGGGGGGAGGGGGCGAAGGTCTTCACGCCTGCCACCTCGCTGCCCGACGCTGGATGAGCGCGTACACACCCATCACGACGGCGACGACCACGATCATGCCGAAGGCAAGGGCGCCGGCGAGGTTCTCGCGTCCGAGCAGCGTCTCGCTCGTGAGCGCCGTGCGGATCTGCAGCGGGACGATCTGCGAGCCCTGGCTCGCGAGCGCCGCCGCCGTCGCGTACGAGGAGAACGCGTTCGCGAACAGGAGCAGAAGGCTCGCGAGGAAGGACGGCGCGAGCACCGGGAAGCCGATGTGCAGCCAGAAGGTGCGCGGCGTGCCGCCGAGGGTCTGATGAGCCTCGGCCCACTGGGGCTTCAGAGCCGCGAGGGCCGGCATGAAGGTGATGATCATGAGCGGCACCTGGAACACGATGTATGCGGGGATGAGACCGGGAAGGGAGTAGATCCAGGCGCCGTCGGCGTACGGGTCGATGCCGAGAACGTTCTTCAGCAGCAGCGTGACGACCCCCTGCGTCCCGATGGCGGCCACCATGACGAAGGCGAGCATCACGCCGCCGAACTGCGCCAGGACGCCGGATGCTGCATCCACCGTGCTGCGGACGAAGCCGGTCTCGGGAAGCCCCAGCATCGCGTAGCAGACGACCGCACCCACGACCGCGCCCAGCAGCGCCGTGAGCAGCGACACCCAGGTCGAGTTCCAGAAGGTCATGAGGATGACCGGGTCGCCCAGCGCCGCGATGTTGTCGAGCGTGAACGCGCCGTGAGCGTCGAAGAGCCCGGACCCGACGGCGAGCACGGTCGGCAGGGCGAGGAAGAGGGCGATGTACGCCGCGAACGGAGCAAGGCCGAGCCAGGACAGGTCACGCCCAGCGCCCCGCCGCCGGGGAGCCTGGGGCTCCCTGGCGACGGGGCGCGCGTCCTGCGTGTCGCGGTCGGCCACGACGGATGCGGTCACGAGACGGCCGCGGCCCACTTCTCGCCGAGCAGGGTGCCGGCGTCGGTGCTCTGCTGCTCGGTCGGCACGACGGTCTTGTCGGGCGTCGCGGGCAGGGCTGCAGCCAGCTTCTCGTCGAGCGTTCCTGCGGCCTGCATGGCGTCCATGCGGGCCGGGCGGGCGCCGCCGGCGAGCCACAGGTTCTGCACCTCGTCGCTGTAGAGGAACTCCTGCCACAGGCGTGCCGCTGCCGGGTGCGGCGCGCTCTTGTTGATCGCCTGGTTGTAGTACCCGGCGTACCCGGTGCCGTCGAAGACGACGACCTTCCAGTTGGGGTTGCTCTGGGTGTGGGTCGCGTTGAGGTAGTCCCAGTCGAAGACCACCGGCGTCTCCCCGCTGGCCACGGTCGCGCTGGTCACGTCGAGCTTCAGCATGTTGCCGGCGTCGTTCAGCTTGCTGAAGAAGTCGATGCCGGGCTGGTAGTCGTCCAGCGTTCCGCCGGACTGCACCGTGGCCATGCCGACCGCGGCGAACGCCGCGCCCGCCTGCGTCGGGTCGCCGTTGATGGCGACCGCGCCGCGGTAGTCGTCGCCGAGCAGATCATCGAGGCTCTGGGGTGCGGGGAAGCGCGACGAGTCGTAGCCGACCGACATGTACCCGCCGTAGTCTCCGACGAACAGGCCGGTCGGCTCCTTGAGCGCGTCGGGGATGTCATCCCAGGTCTGCACCTTGTACGGAGCGAACGACGCCGTGTTCTGCAGGGCGACGGTGAGTCCCAGATCGAAGACGTCGGGGGCGGTGTCCAGGCCCTCGTTGGTCTTCGCGGCCTGGATCTCCTCGGCGCTGGAGATGTCGGGCGACTGCTCCTCGACGGAGATCTCCGGGTAGCGCTGGGTGAACAGGTCGATGATCTCGCCGTAGTTGGCCCAGTCTCGCGGCAGGGCGATGACGTTGAGCTTGCCCTCGGCCTTCGCCGCGGCCTCGAGGTCGGCGAAGGTGCCGAAGTCGGCGACGCTCGTGGCGGACTGGGCCTTCGAGGAGTCGTCGGAGGACGCCTCGGCGGTCCCCGCGCAGCCGGCGAGGGCGACGGCGGCGATCGCCGTCAGAGCGATCCCGGCGGCGGCGCGGCCGCGACGGGTGGAGCGGATGGTCATGCGGATTCCTCTCGGGTAGTTCGATGCGGCCGCGCGCGATGGGCGCGACACATCGGGACGAGAGGAAGTTATGAGGGGGCGGTGACGGGGGTCGGCAGCAGCGGTGAACGGGTCGTGTACGCAGCGTGGCGAGTGCGTTGGGCCCCTCCGGAGCGCCCGTCGTGTGGGCCCGCCGCATCCGCCGCATCCGCGTCCGGCCACCGCATCCGCGCCTGCCGCAACGCAAGAGCGCCACTTCTGCGCACCTGCCACAGGATCAACCTGTCGCGGCTGCGCAGAAGTGGCGCATCTGCTCACATGCGTCGCAACTCGGGCACCCGGGGAGGGGGCACGAGAGCGGCGACGGGTCAGGGGGCGAGGCGCGTGGGCCCGCGGAACAGGAAGGTCACCTCGCGGATCGAGTCCTGGCCGAGCATGAGCATCAGCACACGGGCGAGACCCATGCCGAAGCCGCCGTGGGGCGGGATGCCGTAGCGGAAGAAGTCGAGGTAGTGCTCGAGGCCCTCGAGCGACAGACCCTTCTCCAGCGCCTGCGCCTCGAGCACGTCGATGCGGTGCTCGCGCTGCGCGCCCGTCGTGATCTCGGTGCCGTTGAACAGCAGGTCGTAGCTGTTCGTGAGCCCGGTCTCGGCGTTGCGCATGTGGTAGAACGGCCGGATCTCGGGGTGGTAGTCCGTGATGAACACGAACTGGTGGTCGTACGTCTCACGCACATGCGCGGAGATCTGACGCTCGCCCTCGGGGTCGAGGTCGCCGTCGGTGCGAGGGATGTCGTAGCCGCGCGCCTTCACGATCTCGCGCGCTTCGGCGAGCGGGATGCGGGGGAACGGAAGCGTCGGCACGACGACGTCGATGTCGAAGAGCTCCTTGATCTCCTCGCCGTGCTTCTCCTTCACCGCGGTGAAGGCGGCCACGAGCAGCTCCTCCTGCATCGCGGCGACGTCCTCGTAGGAATCGATCCACGACAGCTCGGCGTCGACCGAGGTGAACTCGGTCGCGTGGCGGCTGGTGAAGCTGGGGTCGGCGCGGAAGACGTCGCCGATCTCGAACACCTTGCCGAAGCCGGCGGCCTGCGCCATCTGCTTGAAGTGCTGCGGGCTCTGCGCCAGGTACGCCGTCTGGTCGCCGAAGTACTCGAGGGCGAACAGCTCGGCGTTGCCCTCGGCGGGCGTCGACATGAGCTTGGGGGAGTGGATCTCGACGTAGTCGTGCTCGACCCAATAGGTGCGCATGGCGTGCTCGAGCGTCGTCTGAATGCGGAAGATCAGGTTGTTGCGGCGCTGGCGCAGGTCGATGAAGCGCCAGTCCATGCGCTTGTCGAGGCCGCTGTCGGAGGCGATGGGCGTCTCCGGCAGCGCGGCCGCCGCGATCTCCAGCGACGCGATCTTGATCTCGACGCCGCCGAGCTTGACGCGCTCGTCGTGCTTGAGCTCACCGGTCACCGTCAGGAACGTGCCGGTCGCGAGGTTCGAGATCGTCTCGGTCAGTGCGAGTGCCGCGGACTGCTCGGCCGTCGCGTCCTCGCCGAGCTCGCGAGTGGCGGGGTTCACGAGCTGCACCGCGCCGGTCTCATCGCGCAGGATGACGAACTGCACCTTCTTCTGATCGCGGACGGTCTCGACCCATCCGGACACCGAGACACCTCCCGCGGGAAGGGACTTCAGCTGCTTGACCAGAACGCGTTCACTCACGAGAGAGCAGTCTACGGGCCGTGCCCCGCGCCCGTACGATGGCCGCGTGAGCAGTGAGCGCCCCGGCGAGGAACCCGCGATCTTCCGGTTGCCGCCCGAGTCGTTCCGCGTCGGCTCCGACGAGGCACCGGCGGACGTCCGTCCGGAGCCGATCCCGCGCCGGGAACACCCCGCGCCACAGCCGCGGCGCGACACGGGGCGCACGACGCGGCGTCGGCGGCGGAAGGCGTGGGACATCGTCCTGACGATCGTGCTGCTGGCCGCGAACGCCGCCCTCTCGGCGGTCGCATCGGCGCTCGCTCTGCTGCTCGCCTCTTCCTCCGCCGGATGCGGCGCGGACGGCCGCGTGTGCCGCACGGAACTACTCCAGGGCGGGGTGTGGACCATGCTCACGGTGCCGTGGATCGTCTTCGTGCTGACCGCGTTCTTCGCCGTGTTGCTGCTCGTCGTGCGTCGCCGCGCCTTCTGGGTTCCGCTGGTGGGCACCGTCCTCGCCGCGCTGAGCTGGCTCGTGGGCGCCTTCCTGCTCTGGGCCGCCGTCTGACGCTTCGGTGATGAGGCCGCGGGCGGTTTCCCAGCCGCGGTTCACCGGGGATGGATACCGTGTGCGCGACGCACGACATCCTTCGCCCGATCACCGAGAGTCTCGAGGACCCCGATGACCCAGGTCGCTCTGCCTGTCCGCGCCTCGTCGAACGAGTCCTGGCTGAGCCAGCTGATGGACGCGCTGGTCGGACTGATGGAGTGGATCGGCCCCATCGGGGCCGGAATCGCGATCGCCCTGGAGAGCGTCTTCCCGCCGCTGCCGAGCGAGGCGATCCTGCCGATGGCGGGGGTCACCGCCAGCCGCGGCGGCTTCACGCTCGCCGAGGCGCTCCTGTGGACGACGGCGGGCTCCGTGGTGGGTGCGCTCGTGCTCTACGGCATCGGCGCCTGGCTCGGCATCGAGCGGTTGCGCCGGGTGGCGGCGAAGGTGCCGCTGGTGCATCCGGAAGACATCGACCGCACGGTCGCCTGGTTCCGCAAGCACGGCGGCAAGGCCGTGTTCTTCGGTCGGATGGTGCCGCTGTTCCGCAGCTTCATCTCGATCCCCGCGGGCGTGACCCGCATGCCGCTGTGGCGCTTCGTGCTGCTGACGGCCGCGGGAAGCCTGGTGTGGAACACGATCTTCGTGCTCGCCGGCTACTTCCTCGGCGAGTCGTGGCACATCGTCGAGCAGTATGCGGAGGTGTTCCAGGTGATCGTCATCGTCGGCGTCGCCGCGGGCATCGCGTGGTTCGTCGTCGCGCGGGTGCGGTCGCTGCTCGCCCACCGACGCCGCGTGGGTGCCCGCGACTGACCGCTACCAGCTGACGCTCAGTCTCTTCATATCCGGCATCCACGTAAAATCGGGGGGTGCCCGCCGAACGCCTCCACCTCGTGCGCCATGGCGAGGTCCACAATCCCGACCGTGTCCTCTACGGTCGCCTGCCCGAGTTCCGGCTGAGCGCGGCAGGCCGTCGGATGGCTCGCCAGGCCGCGGAGCACGTGCAGGCCGAGGAGCGTCCCGTCACCGCGCTGGTCTGCTCACCGTTGCAGCGCACGCGCGAGTCGGCCGAGCCGTTCACCGAGCTCTTCGGCTTCGAGCCGGTCGTCGAGCCCGACGTGATCGAGCCGTGGAACGTGTTCGAAGGCAAGCGGATGCGGCGCGCCCTGGCCAACCCCCTGAACTGGCGTCATGTGACGCGACCCTCCGTTCCGAGCTGGGGCGAGCCCTATGCCGAGGTCGTCGCGCGGATGCAGCGGGCCATGGCGAAGGCGTGGAACGCGGTTCCCGCGGGCGATGTCGTCATCGTCAGCCACCAGCTGCCGATCTGGGTGACCCACCTCGCGATCGCCGGACTCCCTCTGCGGCACGACCCGCGCGCCCGGCGCTGCGCGCTGTCGAGCGTGACGAGTTTCGAGGGCGGCCCGGGAGCCTGGCGCGAGATCGCCTACGCGGAGCCCGCATCCGCCGAGGGCGCCGTCGATGTAGGAGCAGTATGAGATTCCGTCCCCGCCGCCTCGCCGCAGCCCTGGTCGCCGGCGCGCTCGCGGTCACCCTCGCCGCCTGCTCGGCGAACGACTCCCTCGCCGACCAGTACCGGGAGGGCTCGAACAAGGGCTACATCGGTGCCGACGGTGTGCCGATCGTCGAGACCCCGCCGGCGGAGCGTTCGGATCCCATCGTGTTCACGGGGGTGAGTGACAGCGGTGAGACGGTGACGAACGAGGACTACGCCGGCCAGGTGCTCGTCGTGAACTTCTGGTACGCCGCGTGCGGTCCGTGCATCGTCGAGGCGCCGCGCCTGGAGAAGTCGTACGAGGACCTCCGGGGCGAGAACGTGTCGTTCCTCGGCATCAACACCTACGACCAGGCGCCCACCGCCGCATCCTTCGCCAAGGACAACGGCATCAGCTACCCCAGCCTGCTGGCGGTCGACGACAGCAAGCTCAAGCTGTCGTTCGCCTCCGCCACGCCACTCACGGCCACGCCGACGACCCTCGTGCTCGACAAGCAGGGCCGGGTCGCCGCGCGTATCGTCGGCGAGCTCGGCGACGCCTCGATCCTCACGACGCTCGTGCGCGACGCCCTCAAGGAGGGTTCGTGACCGGCATCGTCGCCGAAGGAGCGCTCTGGGTTGCGATCCCGGTGGCGCTCGCCGCGGGACTCGTGTCGTTCCTCTCTCCCTGCGTGCTCCCGCTCGTGCCCGGCTACCTCGGCTTCCTCGGCGGGGCGGCGGGCACCGCATCCGGTCGCAGAGGGCGCGTGCGCCTGCTGCTGAGCGTCCTGCTCTTCATCGCCGGCTTCACGGTGGTCTTCATGGCGATGACGGTGCTGGGCGGCTCGCTCGGTCGGTTCTTCCTGGAGTACTCCGACATCATCACGCGCGTGCTCGGTGCGGTCGTGATCATCATGGGGCTCATCTTCATCGGCCTGTTCGGCTTCGCGCAGCGCACCTTCAAACCCAACGTCCGCGGCAACCTGGGGCTCGTGGGCGCGCCGCTGCTCGGCCTCGCGCTCGGCATCGGATGGGCGCCGTGCATCGGCCCCACACTCGCGACGATCCTCGCGCTGTCGTGGAACATGGGCGACCCCGGCCGCGCCGCCGTGCTCGGACTCGCGTACTCGCTCGGGCTCGGCATCCCCTTCCTCCTGCTGGCGGCCGGCTTCGGCTGGGCGAGCAAGTCGGTGTCGTTCCTGCGCCGCCACATCCGTTCCATCAATATCTTCGGCGGCGTCCTGCTCATCGTTCTCGGTGTGCTGATGGTCACCGGCGTCTGGAGCTCACTCATGTCGCAGTTGCAGGGGGTGCTGGTCAATGTCCCGCTCCCCATCTGATCGAGCCGACGTCTCGGAGCCGCTCCGGCCCTCTGACCACGTCGACGGCCGCCCCGCTCCGTCGCGCGACGACGATGTGACCTCCCCGCGCCTCGGACCGATCGAGTGGCTGCGGTGGGGATGGCGGCAGCTGACGAGCATGCGCACCGCCCTCGTGCTGCTGCTGCTGCTGGCGATCGCGGCGGTGCCCGGCTCGATCTTCCCGCAGCGCTCGGCCGACCCGAACGGTGTCACGCAGTTCCGCGCCGACAACCCGGATCTCTTCCCGGTGCTCGACTGGTTCAAGCTGTTCGACGTCTACAGCTCGCCGTGGTTCTCGGCGATCTACATCCTGTTGTTCATCTCGCTCATCGGATGCGTCATCCCGCGCACGAGGCACCACTGGAAGGCGCTGCGCGCGCGTCCGCCGCGCACGCCCGCGCGCCTGTCTCGCCTCGACGACCATCGCGAGATCGTGGTGCGCCTGCCCGAGGGCACGGATGCCGCGGCCGCGGCGGAGGACGCCGTCGGCTCGGCCGCAGCCCAGCTGCGCACCGCCCGCTACCGCGTCGAGCGCTACGACGGCCGCGGTTCGCTGTCGGTGTCGGCCGAGCGCGGATACCTCCGCGAGACGGGCAACCTGCTCTTCCACATCGCCCTCGTGGGTGTGCTCATCGCGGTGGGCGTGGGCGGAGCGCTGACCTACACCGGTCAGCGGGCCATGGTGCAGGGCACGAGCTTCGTGAACGCCCTGACGGATTACTCGTCCTTCAACCCCGGACGCTTCGTCGACGCCGACCAGCTCTCGCCGTACTCGATCACCCTCAACAAGTTCGACGTGACCTACCAGCCCTCCGGCACCGCGGCGGCGGGACAGGCAGGCGACTTCGCGGCGCACGTGACCACGCAGTTGCCGGGCCAGGATCCGCAGGACGGCGAGGTGCGCGTCAACCACCCGCTCGACATCGCGGGGGACCGCGTGTACCTGATGGGCAACGGCTACGCGCCGATCGTCACGGTGCGCGACGCCGACGGCGACGTCGTGTTCCGCGACGCCGTGCCCTTCCTGCCCCAGAACAACAACATGACCTCGCTCGGCGTGGTCAAGATCGCCGACGGCATGCCGCAGCAGCTCGGTCTCGTCGGGTTCTTCTATCCGACGGCGCAGCCGCTGGACACCGGTGCCTACACCTCTGTCTACCCCGATCTGATCTATCCCGTGCTGAGTCTCGACGTCTACGAGGGCGACCTCGGCATCGACGACGGCACGCCCCGCTCGGTCTACACCCTGGATCCGACCGGGATGACGAAGCTCACCGGCATCGACACGGACAAGTCCTCGATCCAGCTGCTTCCGGGCCAGACGACCGATCTGCCGAACGGCCTCGGCACGATCACGTTCGAGAACGCCGCCGACCCGAGTCAGAACGAGGTGACCGACGGCACCCTGGACTCGGGCTCGCCGGGCGCCGACTACTCGCAGGCCGTGCCGAGGTTCGTGTCGCTCTCCATCCACCACGACGTCGGCGCACCCTGGGTGCTGCTGTTCGCGGTGATCGCGCTCGCCGCGCTGCTGCTGGCGCTGTTCGTGCCTCGCCGGCGGATGTGGGTGAAGGTCACGCCGCGCGATGGCGCGCTGCTCATCGAGTACGCGGGCCTCGCGCGCGGGGAGGATCCGCAGATCGCCGTCGCGGTCGACCAGCTCGCCGATCGGCACGGACGTGCCTTCGCCGAGGCCGCGGAGGGCGAGATCATCGACGCGAATCGGCCGACCGCCCACGCAGACCCGAAAGTAGACTGACCCCATGCCCGAACAGCTCTCGCTCGACGCGGTCTCGCTGCTCACCGTCTGGACGGCGGTCGCGATCTATGCGCTCGCGTTCATCGCGTACACGATCGACCTCGCCCGCCGCTCCGCCGACGCCGTCGACCGGCAGGACGCCCGCGTGCGCGAGCGCGAGCTCGTCGGCGCCGGCGGCGAGACGATCTCGCAGGTGCGCGCGAGCGAAGAGCGCGCCGCCGCATCCCTCGCGGCACGCGGACGCGACCGCTCGCGTCCGGTGTGGGCGCGCATCGGCACGTCGCTGACGTGGCTCGCGTTCCTCTTCCACGTGACCGGAGCGGTGCTGCGCGGCATCGCCGCCGAGCGGGTGCCGTGGTCGAACATGTACGAGTTCGCCCTGACGGGCACGGTGCTCATCGTCGCCGTGTACCTGGGCGTGCTGTTCCGCTACGACCTGCGCTTCCTGGGCGCGTTCATCACGGGACTCGTCGCCGTGCTGATGGGCTGGGCGACGCTGCTCCACGTCGACGTCGTTCCGCTCGCCGACCCGCTGAAGAGCGTCTGGCTCGTGGTGCATGTGTTCGTCGCCTCCCTGGCGACAGCTTTCTTCGCGCTCGCCTTCGCGCTCTCGGTGACCCAGCTGCTGCAGGCGCGACGTGAGCGCAAGGCGGCCGCCGCCGACGCGAAGACCGGCCCGCGGTTCCTGCGCATCCTCCCCGGTGCGGACGCGCTCGAGTCTCTCGCCTACCGGTTCGCGATCGTCGGTTTCATCTTCTGGACCTTCACCCTCATCGCCGGCTCCATCTGGGCCAACGACGCGTGGGGTCGCTACTGGGGCTTCGACACCAAAGAGGTGTGGACCTTCGTGATCTGGGTGCTCTACGCCGGCTACATCCACGCCCGCGCCACGCGCGGCTGGCGTGGCACGCGGTCGGCGTGGCTCTCGATCATCGGATTCAGCGCCGTGATGTTCAACTTCACGATCGTGAACCTCTTCTTCAAGGGTCTGCACGTCTACAGCGGCCTCAGCTGACCCGCATCCCGCACCAGCGTGCCCCGGCGCCTTCAGGCTGCCGGGGCACGCTGGTGTCTGCGCGCGGTCGGGCGGCCGCATCCGGTTCCGGCGTCCGGCCCATCCGTGCGTCGGAGAATCGGCCGAATGTCGGAGGATGCGGCGTCGATCCTCCGAGGGAGTGCGTTTCTCCGACCGGGGGCGCCGGCTGGTCCGGGCCACCGCGGCGCCGCCTGCGGGCCCGGCGACCCTGCCCCGACGCCCGCGCGCCCCGCGGGTCAGGCGAGGGCGGCGCGGGCCGAGACGGTGCGGCGACGGGAGACGACGATCGTGGTGGCCACGAGCGACAGCAGCAGCCACACGACGAGGGCGGTGACGCCGGCCGTCACCCCGCCGGCGCTCGTGAGCGCGCCGAGCATGGCGGCGTAGGCGGGCTGCACCGGCAGCACGGAGGCGATCGAGGTCAGCACGCCGGGGACCGTGGAGACGACTCCCGTGGCCACGACGAACGCGCCGATGATCGCTCCGATCCATCGGCCTGCACCGCCGAAGACGGCCACAAGAGCCTGGTTCACGCCGGCGAAGGCGACCCCGGCGACCACGCAGATCGCCGCGAAGATCGACCAGTCCGCCCAGTCGTAGCTCGCCGCCAACTGCACGACCCCGGCGACGAGCAGACCCTGCACGGCGCCGAGGACGGCTCCGGGGGCGAAGGCGCGCAGCGCGAGCGTCACCGAGGACCGGCGGCTCGTCAGCGCCCGTGCGGACACCGCCTGGAACGCCACGTACGATCCGAGACCGCCGAACCAGAGCACCAGGGCGGTGAGCAGCGGGATGGCCGCCGCGCCGAAGAGGTTCGAGCCGATGCCCTGCGCCGAGACGGGCTCGGCGACGACGGATGCGGTCTGCTGCGCCTGCTCGTCGGTGTACGTCGGGACCTGGTCCACGGCCGTGTCCAGCCCGGTCGCGAGCGAACCCGCGCCGCTCGAGAGCTGGGTCACGCCGTCGGCGAGCGACGTGGCGCCGGTGGATGCCTGGTCCGCTCCGCTCGCCAGGGCGCTCGCGCCGCCGGCGAGCTGTGAGACCCCGCTCGAGAGCTGGGCCGCGCCGGCCGCGAGCTGGTCGGCGCCGGTGGCGAGGCCGCCCGCGCCCGACTGCAGGTCGCGCGCGCCGGCGGCGGCTTGCGCGATGCCCGCGCTCGTGTCCGTCATCAGCTTGTCGATGCCGTCGGCCGTGCCCTGGCCGTAGCCGGCGGCGGTTCCCGCCGCCGTGCCGACGCCCGCGACGGTGCCGGGGGTCGGGTTCTCGGGGTCGCCGATCGTGGCGGCGAGCTCGGCGCACAGGGTCGCCGTGGGGCCGTACGTCACGAAGCACTCCTGGACCAGGCCGCCGAGCGTCGTGCCGAGCTTCTTCGTCTGCGTCAGCGCGCTGTTCGCGGCCGTCGTCGTGGCGGCGGCCGCGTTCTTGAGGTCCTGGTTCACCACGGCGCCGGATGCGGCGTCGAGACCGGCCTCGAGAGCGCCGGCACCGTCGGAGAGCTGGCGCGCACCGGATGCGAGCTGCTGCGCGCCGCCGGGCAGCGCGGCGGCTCCCGTGGCGGCCTGCGAGGCGCCGGAGGCGAGCTGGTCGGCGCCCGTGGCGAGCTGACCGACGCCGCTGGACAGCTCGGTCGCGCCCTGGGCGGCGCTCGCCGAACCGTCGGCCAGCTGTTGTGCACCGTTCGCCGCGTCGCCCAGCTGGTCGTGCAGCGTCGTGAAGCCCAGCAGCACGTTCGTCAGGTACTGCTTCGAGACGGCGCTGCCGAACACGGATGCGGCCGTCTGCGTGATCTGCGCGGTGATCGCCTGGTCGACCACGCGTCCGTCCGGCGCGCTCTCGACCGAGATCGTCGCCTGCTCCGGGGTCGAGCCGGGGGCGGTGGAGGTTGCGGCGGCTGAGAAGTTCTCGGGGATCGTGATGACCGCGCTGTAGGTGCCGTCGGCGAGGCCCGCCGCCGCATCCTCATCGTTGGAGATCGTCCAGTCGATGTTGCTCGGCACGTCCGACGAGCCCTCGACGAGTCCCGCGGTGAGCTGGCGTCCGAGCGGTGCGAGCTGCCCGTCGATCTCCACCGGCTTGTCGTCGTTCACGATCGCCGCCGACATGTTCTCGAGTCGTTCGACCGGGTTGTAGAGGGCGGCCACGAGGAGCCCGCCGATGACGACGGGCAGCAGCACGATCCCGAGGACCGTCAGCCAGGTGACGGGACGTCGGGCGTGGGAGCGTTCGATGGGGAAGGTCATGCGAGCACCTCCGCGGGAGCCGTGGGAAGGGTGACGGGTTCGCCGGTGCGGTACCCGGCGTCGGTGAGCAGCGTGCGTGCGGCGGCGATGTCGGATGCGGACCCCACGGCGGTGGCGATGAGCGTGAGCTGTCGCGCCGCGGCGTCGCGCAGCAGCGCCAGAGCCGTGTCGCGTTCGGTGTGGGGCAGTCGCTCGAGGCGGTCGATGCCGTCGACCACGACGACCGCGGGAGAGCCCGACAGTGCGTGTCGGAGGTCGTCGACGGGGTCGGATGCGGTGGCCAGCAGCGCCATCCCGGCGCGCGCCCGCACCCAAGCGCCGCGCTCGGGCAGCAGGTGGCCCGCGACCCGGAGACGTCCCTCGCTCGGGCTCAGCCGGCCCGCCAGGACGAGGGTCAGTGCGTGCGTCGCGGCGGGATCCTCCGCCGCGACCACGAGCGCCTCGCCGGGGTCGACGGTCGCGTCCACGGGACCGAACACGGGCCTCGCGTCGGTGCGCAGGGCGAGCCTGTCGGCGACGACGACGGCCGAGCCGGTGCTCGCCCAATCGCGCAGCGACAGCTCCCGTTCGACGGCCTCGCCCTCGATGTCGAAGTGCGGCAGGACGCGCTCCAGCCATTTCGGCATCCACCAGGCCTTGTCTCCGAGCAGCGCCATGACGGCGGGGACGAGCGTCATGCGCACGAGGAACGCGTCGATGGCGATTCCCGTCGCGAGCCCGAGGGCGATCGGTTTGAGGTTCGAATCGCCCTCGGGGACGAACGCCGCGAACACGGCGAACA
Organism: Microbacterium binotii; assembly: GCF_021398715.1. Lineage (NCBI taxonomy): Bacteria > Bacillati > Actinomycetota > Actinomycetes > Micrococcales > Microbacteriaceae > Microbacterium > Microbacterium binotii. The sequence goes on from NZ_CP090347.1 coordinate 640,019, forward strand.
TGATGATGGCGGCGGCCGTCACCACGCGGGCGGACGCGGTGTAGCCGCTGCGCACGGCCTCCAGCGCGATCTCGCGCGCCGGGCGATGCGGGTTGTCGCGGCGGGCGTGCACGAAGTCCTCCCGCATCCGGGACACGAGGAACACCTCGTAGTCCATCGCGAGCCCGAACAGCACGCCCATCAGCACGATCGGCATGAAGCTGATGACGGGCCCGACACGCGCCACGTGCAGGAGGTCGGCGAACCAGCCCCACTCGAACACGGCCGCGACGACGCCGAACGACGCGGCGACCGAGAGCAGGTAGCCGAGCGCCGCCTTGACCGGCACCCAGATGGAGCGGAAGACGATCATCAGCAGGATGAGGGAGAGCCCGACGACGAAGATGCCGAAGGGCAGCAGCGCCGCCGACAGGCGGTCGGAGATGTCGATGGCCACGGCCGTGAAACCGGTGACCTGGAGATCGACGCCGTACTCGTCGAGCAGGCGGTCGTGCTGGGCGCGGAGCTCGCGCACGAGCTCGGCCGTGGCCGGGTCGTCGGGGGCGGTCTCCGGCACGATCTGCACGATGCCGGTGTCGGCCGCCTGGTTCGGGGTCGCGAGCGCGACCTCCTTCACGCCCGGGATGCGGGAGATCTCGTCGCCGAGGTCTTTCATGAGGGTGAGCGGGTCGGTCGAGGTCACGATCGTCCCGGTCATGATGAGCGGTCCGTTGGCGCCGGGACCGAAGTGCTCGCTCGTCAGGTCGTAGGCGACGCGGGCCGGGTCGCCCTTCGGCAGCTGACCGGCGTTGGGGAGGGCCAGCGCGAGGCTCGTCGCCGGGATCGCCGCCACGCCGAGCACCGCCACGACCGCGACGCTCGTCACGACGGGGTGGCGCGTCACCATGGCCACCCATCGCGCCGCGAAGCCGCGCCGGGCGGGAGCTGCCGCATCCGCAGCCTGGCGCCGGTCGCGCCTGCGCCAGCCGCGCACGCGCCCCTTCACGAAGCCGAGCATCGCGGGGGTCAGCGTGACCGCGACGAGCACGGCGATCGCGACGGCGACCGCCGCCGCGACACCCATCGTCGTCAGGAACGGGATGCCGGCGAAGCCGAGGCCGATGAGTGCGATGAGCACCGTCATCCCGGCGAAGAGCACGGCGGAGCCGGCCGTGCCGGTCGCGCGAGCCGCGGACTCCTCGGGGTCCGCGCCCTCACGGACCTGATCCTGATGTCGGGAGATGATGAACAGCGCGTAGTCGATGCCCACCGCGAGGCCGAGCATGAGTGCGAGCAGCGGCGTCGTCGAGGACACCGAGGCGAAAGCGGTGGCCACGAAGATGAGCGCCATCGACAGCCCGACCCCGAGGATCGCGGTCATGAGCGGGAGCCCCGCCACGACGAACGACCGGAACGTCACGATCAGCACGACGAGCGCGATCAGCAGGCCGACGAGTTCGGTCACGGTGACGCCGGGCAGCGAGACGGCGAACAGATCGCCGCCGAGCGCGACCTGTGATCCCGCGGGGAGCTCGGGCTCCAATGCGTCGACCGTGGACTGCAGATCGGTGCGCGTGGACTCCGGCACGTCGGTCACCTGACCGTCGAACTGCATGCGCACGATCGCCGCGGTGTCGTCGTCGGAGAGGCTGCCGGTGATCGACGCGTCGTAGGGATCGGTGACCGCGAGAACGCCGTCGAGCTTCTCGATCGTTGCGATCGTGTCCTCGATGCGCGTGCGGTAGTCGTCGTCCGTGATCTTCGTGCCGTCGGCGGCGACCACGACGAACTGCGCGTTCGTGCCACTGACCTGGGGGAAGGTGCGCGAGAGCTGTTCCAGACCCGCCTGCGACTCGGTGCCGGGGATGGAGAACTTGTTGTCCGTGCCCTGCGAGAACAGTGCGGCGCCGGCGCCGGCGAGGGCGAGCAGCAGCAGCCAGGCGATCAGGACGCGCCACGGTCGGCGGTACGACCAGCGGCCGAGCGAGTACAGGAGCGTGGACACCGGCGCCTCCGTGGGTCGAGGTGATCGGGCGGGTTCGATACGGGAGTGTATCCGATACAACTGTGTATCCTAGAGTCGCCTCCGTGGTGAACCTGGGCGATCGATGAAAGCCACATGGACGTGGTGGAAGGAGAGATCGTGACGCAACCTGCCGTGCCCCGAAGCCGGGAGAACACCCGCGCGCGGCTGCTCGCCGCCGCATCCGAGGTGTTCGCCGAGCTGGGCCTGGAAGGCGCATCCGTCGAAGCGATCTGCGAGCGCGCCGGCTTCACGCGCGGCGCTTTCTACTCCAACTTCGCCTCGAAGGAGGAGCTGCTGCTCGGGCTGATGCAGCAGGTCGCCGACCAGAAGTTGGAGCAGGTGACAGAGCGGGTGCGAGAGCTCGGCGAGGACACCTCGGTCGACCGCAGCGTCGCCGAGCTCGTCACGAGCGTCCTCGATGTCGGAACCGACGTGCCATCGGGTGTCGTGCTGATGAGCGAGATCCGCACGAACGCGATGCGCGACGAGCGGCTCGCCGGGGCCTACCTCGCCTGGGAGTCGGCCATGGCGGAGCGGGTCGCGGAGATCATCGGCGATATCGCGGGTGCCTACCGGCTGCGCCTGCGGATCCCCGCGATCGAGTTCGCACGCCTCATCCTCGACGTGTGGGACGCCACCTGCGCCTTCGCGGTGATCTCGGGCCTTGCGCCCCTGGCCGCCAAAGACCTGCTGACCCAGCGCACGGCGACGCTGGCGGCGGCGGTCACGGACGCGGAGTGAGCTCCGCGCCGCTGACGAGCCCGTAGCAGCGCTCGAGGCGCTCCTCCCACCAGACGCGGCGGGCGGACGGGGCGGCATAGCTGTCCAACAGGTCGGCGTCCGGCACCGCGCGCCGCACCTCGATCGCGCCGTCGGCGGCGCGCAGCGGCTCGGCGGTCACGTCGGCCGCCAGCAGCGACGCGGTGCCCAATCCGCAGTCGTAGTCCAGCGCGGGCAGCGCTGCCGCGAGGGCGAGCCCCATGCCGAGCCCCACCGAGGTGTCCAGGGCGCTCGAGACGACGGCGGGCAGCCCCGCATCCGCGACGATCCGCAGCGCCCGGCGCACACCGCCGAGCGGCGCCGCCTTGACGACCAGCAGATCGGCCGCCTGCTCCCGGGCGACGCGCAGCGGATCCACGGCCTTGCGCACGCTCTCGTCGGCGGCGATGTCGATGCCGGAACGGTGCACGCGCCAGCGGAGCTCGGCGAGCTCCGCCACGCTCGCGCACGGCTGTTCGGCGTACTCGAGGTCGTACTCGGCGAGTGCGCGCAGGGCGTGCTCCGCCTCGTCGACGTTCCACCCGCCGTTCGCGTCGATGCGGATGCGGCCGGCAGGGCCCATAGCGTCGCGCACCGCGGCGACGCGCGCGACGTCGTCGGCCAGGGTCTGCCCGGCCTCGGCGACCTTCACCTTCGCGGTGCGGCAGCCGTCGAAGTGACTGAGCACCTCCGCCACCGCGGATGCGGGAACGGCGGGGACGGTGGCGTTGACCGGGATGCGGGTGCGTACCGCATCCGGCTGCGGGTTCCAGGCGAAGTCGATCGCCGCGGCCAGCCACGTCGCCGCCTCGTCATCGTCGTACTCGGTGAAGGGGGAGAACTCCGCCCACCCGGCGGGTCCCTCGAACAGGAGCGCCTCGCGTACGTCGATGCCGCGGAAGCGCGTGCGCAGCGGAAGCGCGACGACATGGAGGTTCGAGCGGATGTCGGCCAGTGCGGGAGTCACCGCTCCATTGTGCGGGCGGTCGTAGGCTGACGGCATGCCTCTTCTCGATACTCCCGTCCGCCTCGGGCTCCAGCTCCAGCCGCAGCACGCCGCCTACTCCGACATCCGCGACGCCGTCGTGCGGTTCGAGGACATGGGCGTGGACATCCTGTTCAACTGGGACCACTTCTACCCGCTGCACGGCGACCCGGACGGCGCGCACTTCGAGTCCTGGACCATGCTCGCCGCGTGGGCGGAGCAGACCGAGCGCGTCGAGTTCGGCGCCCTCGTGAACTGCAACAGCTACCGCAACCCGGATCTGCAGGCGGACATGGCCCGCACGATCGACCACATCAGCGCCAAGGGCGGCGAGGGGCGATTCATCTTCGGCACGGGCTCGGGCTGGTTCCAGCGCGACTACGACGAGTACGGCTACGAGTTCGGCACCGCCGGCTCGCGGCTGAACGACCTCGCCGACGGCCTCGCGCGCGTGACGACGCGGTGGGGCAAGCTGAACCCGGCGCCGACCCGCCGCATCCCGATCCTCATCGGCGGCGCGGGCGAGCAGAAGACGCTACGTCTCGTCGCGCGTCACGCCGACATCTGGCACAGCTTCGTCGCGCCGGAGGACATCGCGCACAAGATCGGCGTGATCGAGAAGTGGGCCGAGACCGAGGGCCGCGACGTCTCGAACCTCATCATCTCGAACGAGCTCAAGGATCGCGACGAGGAGTACGCCGACGCGCTGTTCGCGGCGGGCGTGCGCACCTTCACGCTCGGGCTCAACGGCCCCGACTACGACCCGGAGATCGCTCGCCGCTGGCTGCGCTGGCGCGACGCGAAGAACGGCTGAGCATGACCGTCTCCGAACTGTTCGACCCGGCGGAGTGGGAACTCGCCCCGGGGGCGGATTCCTACACCGACATCACGGCGCACGTCTCGCGCGACGGCCGCATCGCGCGCGTCGCGTTCGACCGCCCCGAGGTGCGGAACGCCTTCCGCCCGCACACGGTGGACGAGCTGTACCGCGCGTTGGATGCGGCTCGCCAGAACCCTCGCATCGGGGTCGTGCTGCTCACGGGCAACGGCCCGAGCCCGAAGGACGGCGGCTGGGCCTTCTGCTCCGGCGGCGACCAGCGCATCCGCGGGCGCGACGGCTACAAGTACTCCGAGGACGAGACCACGGTCGCCGATCCGGCACGGGCCGGGCGCCTGCACATCCTCGAGGTCCAGCGCCTGATCCGGTTCATGCCGAAGGTCGTCATCGCCGTGATCCCCGGCTGGGCGGCCGGCGGCGGGCACTCGCTGCACATCGTCGCCGACCTGTCGATCGCCTCGGCCGAGCACGGCCGGTTCAAGCAGACGGATGCGGATGTGGGCTCCTTCGACGCGGGCTACGGCTCGGCGTACATGGCTCGTCAGGTCGGTCAGAAGATCGCGCGCGAGGTGTTCTTCCTGGCGGAGGAGTACTCGGCGCAGCGCGCCTACGAGATGGGCGCGGTCAACCGGGTGGTGCCGCACGCCGACCTCGAGCGCGAGGCCATCGCGATGGCACGCACGATCCTCACCAAGTCTCCGACGGCGATCCGGATGCTGAAGTTCGCCTTCAACGCGGTCGACGACGGGCTCGTGGGGCAGCAGGTCTTCGCCGGCGAGGCGACCCGCCTGGCCTACGGCACCGACGAGGCGGTCGAGGGGCGCGACGCGTTCCTGGAGAAGCGCGAGCCGGACTGGTCGCCCTACCCGTGGCACTACTGACCGCCCGGCCCCCGTCGGCGCCGGGCGCCCGCGGGGTGCTGGGGGCGGTGCGCGCGGCGCTCGACGGCGCCGGTCCCGCCGTCCACCTCGGCGGCGCAGCGCCGGTGCCGGTGCCGGCGGGGGTCGCGGCGGTCGTCACGACCTCGGGGTCGACCGGCTACCCCAAGGACGTGCTGCTCAGCCGCAGCGCCCTCATCGCGAGCGCGAGCTCCACCGCCGCGCGGATCGGGGAGGGCACGTGGTTGCTGGCGCTGCCCGCGACCTACGTGGCGGGGCTGCAGGTGCTCGTGCGCTCGCTGCTGGCGGGGCATGAACCGGCGATCCTCGAGGGTCGCTTCTCGGTGGAGGGCTTCGTCGCCGCCGCGCGGGGCATGGCCTCCGCCGCGCACGGCGCACGCACGCCGACCTACACCTCGCTCGTTCCGGCGCAGGTGAACCAGCTGGTCGCCGCGGCCGACGCGCCTGAGGTGCGTGCGGCCCTCGCCTCGTTCGAGGCGATCCTCGTCGGCGGACAGGCGCTTCCGGACGCCGTGCGCGAGCGCGCCGCATCCCTCGGGGCGCGCATCGTGCGCACCTACGGGGCGAGTGAGACCAGCGGCGGATGCGTGTACGACGGCGTTCCGCTGGACGGTGTGCGCGTGCGGATCGCGGACGGCGAGGTGCAGCTGTCGGGACCGATGCTCGCCGACGGGTACCGCGACGATCCCGAGCGCACGGCCGCAGCCTTCGTGCGCGACGACGCGGGGCAGCGCTGGTACCGCACGGGTGACGCCGGTTCGTTCGAGGACAGACGCCTGCGGGTCGCCGGCCGTCTCGACAACGTGATCGTCTCCGGCGGGGTCAACGTGTCGCTCGACCGGGTCGAGCGCGTCGTGCGGGGACTCCCCGGATTCGCGGACGCGGTCGTGGTGGGCGCGGCGCACGAGCGGTGGGGTGAGACACCCGTCGTCGTCGTGCCGGGAGCGGATGCAGCCGCATCCGCGCGTCTGGACGAGGTGCGCGTGGCGGTCGGCGCCGACCTCGGAGCGCCGGCGCGACCCGATCGCATCGAGGTGGTTGCGAGCATCCCGCTGCTGGCCAGCGGCAAGCCGGACCGCCGGGCGCTGCGTGCGCTCATCGAGCGCTGAGGTCGCCGCAATAGGATTGTTGCTCGTGGCCAGTAAGACCAGGAAGAAGCGACCCGGCGTCTCGGGCAACCCCCAGAAGGCACGCGCGCAGGTCGGTCCGCGTCCGGTGCGGCGCGCAGGCGCGGGGGATTGGATCGAGGGCGCGAGGCTCCGCACACTCCCGCTCGCCGTCTCCCCGGTGCTGCTGGGCACGGGTGCGGCGCTCGTGATCGACAACGCCCTGCACTGGCTGCTCGCGCTCGGCTGCCTGGCTGTCGCCGTCCTCCTGCAGATCGGCGTGAACTTCGCCAACGACTACAGTGACGGCGTCCGCGGCACGGACGACTTCCGCGTCGGACCCGCGCGTCTGACGGGCGCCGGCAAGGCGAAGCCGCGCACGGTGCTGATCGTGGCGCTGACCTTCTTCGCCCTGGCCGCGCTGGCAGGCCTCGCGCTCACCATCCGCACGCAGCAGTGGTGGTTCCTGGCCGTGGGTGCCGTCTGCATCATCGGGGCGTGGTTCTACACCGGCGGCAAGCGGCCCTACGGCTACGCGGGGCTCGGCGAGGTCGTCGTCTTCGTGTTCTTCGGGCTCGTCGCGACCCTCGGCACGACCTGGGTGCAGGTGCAGGCGCTGCCGCAGGAGGCCTGGTTCGGCGCGGTCGCCGCGGGTCTGTTCGCCTGCGCCGTGCTGCTGGCCAACAACCTGCGCGACATCGAGCCCGACAAGAAGGCGGGCAAGAAGACACTGAGCGTGCGGATCGGCAAGCGGGCGACGCAGGTGCTGTTCACCGTGATCGTGCTCGTGCCCTTCGCGATCTCGATCTTCCTGGCGCTGTTCTACCCGCCGGCATGGCTCACGCTGCTCGTGCTGCTGCTGGTGCTTCCCGCGGTGCTGATCGTGTGGACGTATCGCGAGCCGAAGGAGCTGGTGGTCGCGCTGAGTCTCACCTCGCTCGGCTCGCTGGCCTACGCGGCGCTGGTCTTCTGGGCTCTCCACGGCTGAGCGGCGGACGGTGATGGTCCTCGTCGCGGACACCGACCCGGCTCGGCTCGACCGCGCCTGGATCTGGCGGATGCTCTCGAGCGAGGTGTACTGGCATCGGTGGCGCTCACGGGAGCAGATCGAGCAGCAGATCGACGGAGCCTGGCGTGTGGTGGGCGTGTACGACGACGTCACCGGCTCGCAGGTGGGCTTCGCGCGCGCGGTGTCGGACGGCGTCAACGACGCCTATCTCGCCGACGTCGTGGTGGACCCCTCCGTGCGCGGGGCCGGCGCCGGCAAGCTCCTCGTGCGCACCATGATCGACGAAGGTCCCGGTGCCGAGTTCCGCTGGACGCTGTTCACCGGCGACGCGCACGGCCTGTACCGGCAGTTCGGTTTCGACACCCCCGACGCGACGGCGATGGTCCGCCCCGGCTCGCGGCGGGTGCGCGAGGGCTGAGGACTCAGTCCCCGGATGCGGCGTCTTCCGCCTCGGCGTCGTCGGCACCGAGCGGGCGGCGCGGCTCGCGGGGCTTGCCGAGATCGGCCGTCGCCTCCGCCAAGGGGCGGCGCAGGAAGAGGATGGACAGGCTCAGCCCGATCAGCGCGGCGAAGATGGCCGCGAGCCAGTACAGCTCCCGGAACACGGGCAAGAGCATGAGGATCGCGAACGGCACGAGGAACGCGAGAACGCGCAGCACCGAGTAGACGATCGCGGGACGGGCCTTCACCCCCTCATCCTACGCGTCGAGCGCCTGCGCTCTCGGGGCCCGTGCAGGCCGCGCGGCCTAGGATGGGGGAATGGTCCGGCTCCTGCTCATTCTGGCGCTGGTTGCCGTCGTCTTCTGGGTCTACACGGTCGTGGACTGCGCGGTGCAACCGGCCTCGCGTCACCGCGGCGTCAGCAAGGGCACCTGGCTGGTCATCGTGATCCTGCTGCCCGTCGTTGGCGGCATCCTGTGGTTCGTGACGGGGCGCGCGCGCAAGAACGCGGCGCCGGTGCGGCGGGCACCCGACGACGATCCGGACTTCCTCCGCACGATCGGCTCGATCAGCGACCAGGACGAGCGCATCCGTCGCTTGGAGGAGGAGCTGGCACAGCTCGACTCCGACGACGAGACCCCCCGCTCGCCGGAGGCACCGGGACATCCCGCGCCGCGTCGGCCCGACGAGGACGAGCCGCGCTGAGATGACGACGCCCGAAGACGCCGGCCGCGCGCCGGCGACGGATGCGGCTGCGGCGCTGCTCGCGCAGCTCTTGGAGCGCGGCGTCGAGCACATCGTGGTGAGCCCCGGTTCGCGGTCGCAGGCGCTCGCGCTGATCGCCGCCGCCGCCGAGACGTCGGGGCGCGCGCGGGTGCACGTCCGCATCGACGAGCGGGTCGCGGGTTTCACCGCCCTCGGGATCGGGCGCGAATCCGGTGTTCCGGCGGTCGTGGTGTGCACGTCCGGAACCGCCGTCGCGAACCTCATGCCTGCAGCCCTCGAGGCGCATCACGCGGGCGTTCCGCTGCTGCTGCTCACCGCAGACCGCCCGCCGGAGCTGCGCGGTGTCGGCGCGAACCAGACCACGCGGCAACCGGGGCTCTTCCAGCCGGCGACCCGTCTCGACATCGATGCTCCGGTGCCCGACGCGATCGACGCTGACGGTTCGTCCGAGCAGAGCCGTATGTTCCGCCGGCTCGCCGATGACGCGTTCGACGCCGCTCTCGGCGCCGGCACCCGCCCCGCCGGTCCCGTGCACGTCAACCTGCCCTTCCGCGAGCCGCTGGCCGGCGCCCTTCCCGCGTGGTTCGCCGTCTCCGGCGCTGACGAAACCCCCGACGCGCAGGAGGAGGAGCCCGCATCCGGAGCGCTCTACCAGGGCGGCGGCGGGATCGGCGAGTCCGACGTCCCCGAGGAGCCCGGAGCGGCTCCGCTGCTGCTGACGCAGGGCCCGCGCACGGTCGTGATCGCCGGGGCGGATGCGGGAGTCGACGCCGAACGCGTCTCGCACGAGGGAGGCTGGCCGCTCATCGCCGAGATCGTCAGCGGGGCCCGGTTCGGGCGCCTGCTCGTGCACGGCTACCGGCAGGCGCTGTCGGATCCCGAGCTCGGGGGACGCGTCGAGCGGGCCGTCGTGTGGGGCCATCCGACGCTGAGCCGCGAGGTCACCGCTCTGCTGCGTCGCGACGACGTCGAGGTCGTCGCGATACGGGGCCCCGGTGAGCCGTTGAACCTCAACGGTCGCACGACCGCCGTCGATGCGGTCGCCGTCGCGCCCGGTGACGCCGATCGTGCGTGGCTGGGGGAGTGGATGCGCGCCTCCCGTGCCGCATCGGTCGATCTCTCGCCGCCCGCGCCCGACGCGGACGGCCTCGCCTCCGCCGTCCCGCGCGAGCGGCTGTCGGCGGTCTCCGCGGAACTCGGCGTGCTGCGAGCCCCGCTCGATCGAGCGGCGCTCGTCGATGCCGTGTGGCGCGCGAGCTGGCCCCACGACCGGCTGGTCTTCGGGTCCTCCCGCCTCGTCCGCGTCGCCGATCAGGTGCTGGGCGGCAAGAAGGTTCCGGTGCACGCGAATCGCGGGCTCGCCGGCATCGACGGCACGGTCGCGACCGCGACGGGCGTGGCGATCGCGAGTCAGGACGAGGGGCGCCCCGGCGTGACCAGAGTGCTGCTGGGAGATCTCGCCCTGCTGCACGATGTCGGCGCCCTGCTGCTGCCGGCGGCGGAGGCGGAGCCGCGCATCCAGGTGATCGTGGGCAACGACGGCGGCGGCACGATCTTCGACGGGCTCGAAGTCGCCCGCGTCGCGGAGGCGGCCGCCATCGACCGCGTGCAGTACACGCCGCAGTCGGTGCGGCTGGAGCATCTCGCTCTCGCCTACGGGTGGGAGTATCGCCGGATCACGACGCGGGCCGCGCTCGACCAGGCGCTCACCTCTCCCGCCGGCGGCCGTCAGCTCATCGAGGTGCCGCTGGAGCGCTGAGCGCTCAGGCCAGAGCCTCGACGATCGGGCGGAACTTCACCCGCGTCTCGAGCAGCTCGGACTCGGGATCGCTCGCGGCGACGATACCCGCACCGGCATACGCGGTGAGGGAGACATCGCCGCCCGCGTCCGGGGTGTCGAACTGGGCGCAGCGCAGGGCGATGGCCCACTCTCCGTCGCCGTCCTGGTCGATCCATCCCACAGGGCCCGCGTACCGACCGCGGTCGAAGGGCTCCAGGCGGCGGATGACATCGAGCGCGGCGGACGTGGGGGTTCCGGCGACGGCCGCCGTCGGGTGCAGCGCCGCGACGAGATCCAGCGACGACGCCGTGTCGGAGAGCGCACCCTCGACGTCGGTCGCCAGGTGCCAGACGTTCGGCAGCTTGAGGGTGAACGGCTGCTCGCTCGAGCGCAGCGCGCGGGTGTGCGGTTCGAGCGCGGCCAGAACGCTGCGCACCGCGAACTGATGCTCGTCCTGATCCTTGGTGCTCGTGGCGAGCGCGAGGGCGGCGGCGGCATCCGCATCCGGATCCGCGCCGCGTGCCGCCGTGCCCGCGAGCACGCGGGCGGTGACGGTGCCCTGCTCGACGGTCACGAGGGTCTCGGGGCTGGCGCCGATCAGCCCGTCGACCGCGAAGGCCCACGTGTCGGGGTAGCCGGATGCGAGGGCGCGCACAAGCCGGCGCAGGTCGGAGCCGGCGGGCACGGTGCCCGCGAGGTCTCGCGCGAGGACGACCTTGCTGACCTCGCCCGCGGCGATCGCCGCGACGGCCTCGCGTACCGAGGCGATGTAGCCGGCCGGATGCTGACGGCCGGGTCCCAGGGTCGCGGACCAGTGCGCACCGTAGGGCGTCGCCGCGGGGGCGAGGGCGGCCTCGTCGCTCCAGCGGATGCGGGTGAGCCAGGAGCGCCCGTCGCGGCGTCCGATGACGACGCGGGGAACGAGCAGGGCGCCGGGCCGGGCGGAGCGGCGGTCGAAGGGCAGGGCGCCGAAGGCGACGAGGCCCGTGCCGGGGATCTCGAGCGGGTCGTTGACGACGGCGGCGGCGGCGACCTCGCGCCACCGATCGGCGCGCGCGTCGGCGTCGGAGGCGAAGGGCAGGGCGAGCGGCTCGCCGAGACCCACCATTCCCTCGCCCCGGCGCTGCCACACGAGCGGGCGGGCGGGGTCGGTGAAGGCGAGCAGGTCGTCGATCGGGTCGATCTCGCGGGTCTCGACGAGCAGCCGAGGACGCGAGGCACGAATCACCCTCCCAGCCTAGACTCGCCCCGCTCGAGGAAGGCCCAGCGAGAGGGGGGCGCACGCACGCCTTAGGCTGGTGATGTGACCGAGAGCCCTGACCAGCACCGCGCCGACCTCGGCAAGGATCCGGGCCGTGTCAGCGGCATGTTCGACGAGGTCGCCGCCGGCTACGACCGCACCAACACGGTGCTCAGCCTCGGCAACGACCGGCTGTGGCGCGTCGCGGCGACGCGCGCGATCGCGCCGCGCGCCGGCCAGCGCATCCTCGACCTCGCCGCCGGCACCGGCGCGAGCGCCGTGGCGCTGGCCCGCAGCGGCGCGGAGGTGGTCGCCGCCGACTTCTCGCCCGGGATGATCGCCGAGGGCGTCCGGCGCCACGGGCACATCATGAACCTCACCTTCCAGGAGGCGGATGCCACCGCCCTCCCGTTCGAAGACGCGTCGTTCGACACCGTCACGATCTCGTTCGGCCTGCGCAACGTCAACGACCCGCACGCGGCGCTCGCCGAGATGCGCCGCGTGACCAAGCCCGGTGGCCGACTCGTGGTGTGCGAGTTCTCGCACCCGCCGCACCCGCTGTTCGCCGGCCTCTACCGCTTCTACAACGACCGTGTCCTACCCGTCGTGGCGCGTGGCGTCAGTTCGAACGCGGACGCCTACGACTATCTCAACGAGTCGATCAAGGACTGGCCCGACCAGCGCACTCTCAGCGGCTGGATCCGGGATGCGGGCTGGGTCGACGTCGCGCACCGCGACCTCACCTTCGGCATCGTGGCGCTGCACCGCGCGCGTGCGCCGTTCGCCGAGCCCGCACAGAACTGAGGGCCCGCAGCGGGGCGAGCCTCTCCGGCCCGCGGGTAGGCTAGAGGAGTGACACGGAGCCCCTCTGCGCCTGGCGCGCACCTCGCGAGCAGACTCGGCCTCGCCGACCGTGTCTTCGCCGGTCCCGTTTCCCGCCGACTTCAGAAGACCGTCGAAGACGGCCTGGCCAAGGTCGAGGCCCACCTCGCCGATGAGCTGCACGTGGCCGATGCCCTCGCCGACGCCACGAGCCGTTACCTCTACGAGGCCGGCGGCAAGCGCGTGCGTCCGATGCTGACGGTGCTCACCGCGCAGCTGGGTGACGGCGTCAACGAGCAGGTCATCGATGCCGCATCCGCTCTCGAGCTGACCCACCTCGGATCGCTGTACCACGACGACGTCATGGACGGTGCGGACGTGCGCCGGGGTGTGCCCGCCGCGCACTCCGTCTGGGGCAACAGCGTCGCCATCCTCACCGGAGACCTGCTGTTCTCCCGCGCGAGCCAGATCATGTCCCGCCTGGGCGACAAGGCCATGAAGCTGCAGGCCGACACCTTCGAGCGGCTCGTTCTCGGGCAGATGCACGAGACCGTCGGTCTTCAGGCGGGCGACGACCCCGTCGACTTCTACCTGCAGGTGCTGAGCGACAAGACGGGCTCGCTCATCGCAGCCTCCGCGCAGGCCGGTGTCCTCTTCTCGCACGCCCCCCTCGCCTACGAAGAGCCGCTGCTGACCTTCGGAGAGAAGGTCGGTGTGGCCTTCCAACTGCTCGACGACGTCATCGACCTTTCGGCGGATGCGGCCGAGACCGGCAAGGTGCCCGGCACCGACCTGCGCGCGGGCGTGCCGACCATGCCGTATCTGTTGCTCGGACGCCTCGACGATCCGGCATCCGTCGACCTGCTCGTGCGCATCGACGCGGGCGTTGCGCAGATCGCCGACGGGGCCGACCCGGCGCTGCTGGACGATCCGCTGGCCGAGCTGCGCGAGCACGCGGCCACCGAGCAGACCCTGGCGCTCGCGCACGAATGGTCGGACGCGGCGGTCGCCGCCCTGGAGCCGCTCCCGCGCGGTGCGGTCCGCGAGGCGCTCACGCGGTTCGCCGACGCCGTCGCCGACCGCAGCAGCTGATCTCCGCGCCTGCGAACCAGAGCGCTCGAGGCGTCGCCACCGACGCCGCCGTATCCCTCGAAAGGACTCCCATGACCAAGCTCCGGCTGGCCATCGTCGGCGCAGGACCCGCGGGTATCTACGCGGCCGACATCCTCCTGAAGGCAGAGCGCGCGTTCGACGTCTCGATCGATCTGTTCGAGCACCTCCCCGCGCCCTACGGCCTCGTGCGCTACGGCGTCGCCCCCGACCACCCTCGTATCAAGGGCGTGATCACGGCCCTCCGCGACGTGCTCGACCGTGGCGACATCCGCCTGTTCGGCAACGTGCGCTTCGGTGAGGACATCACCCTCGACGACCTCAAGAAGCACTACAACGCGGTGATCTTCGCCACCGGCGCCATCCGCGACGCCGACCTGGACATCCCCGGCATCGACGCGGAGGGCTCCTACGGCGCGGCGGACTTCGTGAGCTGGTTCGACGGGCACCCCGACGTGCCGCGCACCTGGCCGCTGGATGCCACCTCGGTCGCCGTCATCGGTAACGGCAACGTCGCCCTCGACATCACGCGCATGCTCGCCAAGCACGCCGTCGATCTGCTGCCGACCGAGATCCCGGAGAACGTGCACGCCGGGCTCGAGGCCTCGACCATCACCGATGTCCACGTGTTCGGACGCCGCGGCCCCGCCCAGGTGAAGTTCACGCCGCTCGAACTGCGCGAGCTCGGCGAGCTGCGCGACGTCGACATGGTCGTCTACGACGAGGACTTCGACTACGACGAGGCGTCGCTCGCCGCGATCGCGAGCAACAAGCAGGTCAAGGTCATCGACCGCGTGCTGCAGGAGTGGCGCACCCGTCCGGGTGCGAACGGCGCCGGCGGCGAGGCCTCTCGGCGCCTGCACCTGCACTTCTGGGCCAAGCCCGTCGAGGTCAAGAAGGATGCGGCGGGCCGCGTCGCGGCGCTGGTCTACGAGCGCACGCGTCCCGACGGCGAGGGCGGCGTCGCCGGTACGGGCGAGCTGCGCGAGGTTCCGATCCAGCAGCTGTACCGCGCGGTCGGCTACTTCGGCTCGCCGCTTCCCGGCGTCCCGTTCGACGAGCGCCATGGGGTGATCCCGAACCTCGAGGGTCAGGTGCTCCACCCCGATTCGAACGAGGTCGTCCCCGGCGTCTACGCGACCGGCTGGATCAAGCGCGGACCCGTCGGCCTGATCGGTCACACCAAGTCCGACGCGATGGAGACCGTGCGCCACCTCATCAACGGCCAGGCTTCGTGGTGGCAGCCCGAGGATGCCTCCCCGGAGGCGGTCCCCGCCCTGCTCGCCGAGCGCGGCGTGCGCTGGACCGACCTCGAGGGGTGGCACCGGCTCGACGAGCACGAGATCGCCCTCGGCGCTCCCGCCGAGCGTGCGCGCATCAAGGTCGTGCCGCGCGACGAGATGGTGGCGATCTCGCGCGGCGAGTGAGCTCGCGACCGATCGGTCGCTTCCCGGACGCGCGTCGCTAGGCTGACGGCATGAGCGCCTGGGCCCCCGACATCCTCGGGCCCGGCTTCGCGCAGCAGACCCTGCCGCTGGATCTTCCCGCGGACGACGGTCCGCTGGTGGCGACCCTCGTGCGGCACCTGCCGCATCCGTTCGGCCGGCTGGTCGCGCCGCTTCGCGACGTCGACGTGCTGTACGTCCACGGGTGGTCGGACTACTTCTTCCAGACGGAGCTGGCGCGTTTCTGGGCCCGGCTCGGAGCGCGCTTCTACGCCCTCGATCTGCACCGGTACGGTCGGAGCCTGCGTGAGGGACAGGTTCCCGGCTATGCCGACAGCCTCGACGAGTACGACGCCGACATCGCGGCGGCGCTCGCCGCGATGGGGCCGCGCCGCAACAGGCGTCTCGTGCTCCTCGGGCATTCCACGGGCGGGTTGACGCTGTCGCTGTGGTCGGCACGCCATCCGGGAACGGCGTCCGCGGTCGTGCTCAACAGTCCCTGGCTGGAGTTCCAGATCGGGTCGTTCGGGCGCCAGGCGATCGCGCCCCTCATCCAGGCGCGGGCCCGCGTTCAGCCCCGGGGGTCGCAGCCCGTCGTCGACCTCGGGTTCTACACGCGGGCGCAGACCGAGCTCGGTGTGCTGCCGATCCCGGGCTACCGCGAGCAGTGGCGGCCGGCGCAGGGCTTCGCGACGCATCCCGGCTGGCTGCATGCCGTGCTGGAGGGGCACGCGCGCATCGCCGCCGGCGTGGATGTGGGAGCGCCCGCGTTCGTCCTGCTCTCCGCGCGCTCGTCGTCGCCGATCCGCTGGAGCGAGCAGATGACCTCCACCGATTCCGTGCTCGTCGTGGACGACATCGCTCGTGCCGCGCTCAAGCTCGGTCCGCTCGTGACGGTCGCCCGCATCCAGGGAGCGGTGCACGACGTTTTCCTGTCGGCGGCGGAACCGCGACGCGTCGCGTACGCGGAGCTCGAGCAGTGGGCGCGCGCACGCTTCCACTGATGTTGGGGAAGCCGAAAAGCTGACAATCGCGCGGCGGAGTTGAGTTCGGTTTTCCGAAATCGGCAGGCTGGAGGATGCAGGCCATCGCCCGCGTCCTCCCACCACCCCACCAGGAGCGTCATGTCGTTCTGGGCATTGCCTCTGCTCGCCGTCGGCGTCTCCGCCGACGCCTTCGCGGTCGCCCTCGGCAAGGGCCTGCAGCTGCGCGCGCAGATCGTCCGCAACGCCCTCGTGCTCGCGCTCGCCTTCGGCCTCGCGCAGGCGCTCATGCCGCTGCTCGGATACCTGCTCGGCAGCGCATTCGCCGCGTTCATCGAGCCGTTCGACCACTGGGTCGCCTTCGCACTGCTCGCCGCCGTGGGCGTCAAGATGCTGTGGGAGGCGCTGACCCCCGACAAGGAGGGCGCAGAGGCCGGGAGTGCCCGCCTCTCGACGCGGGAGACGATCGTGCTCGCCGTCGCGACCTCCATCGACGCTCTCGCCGTCGGCTTGAGCTTCGCGTTCCTGAACTTCCCGGTGTGGATCGCCGTCATCGCGATCGGTCTGGTGACCTTCGTGCTGTCGTTCGCGGCGGTGCTCATCGGGCACCGCATCGGCACCCGCTTCCGTCGTCCTGCCGAGATCGTGGGCGGCCTCGTGCTCATCGGCATCGGTACGCAGATCCTGATCTCGCACCTCACCGCCTGACGCCGCCGCCGCACGAGAAAGCCCCTCCCGCGAAGGGGAGGGGCTACACGACACGACATCGCGCTTCACACGACGACGATGACCCGAACATCCCCGGCGCGCGGTGTTGCTTCGCCCCAGGCTTTCACCCCGGAGCGTGCGGCGGCGGAATGTGAAACGACTCTCATGCCGTTCTCACGCGGGATGTGCATCGTTGCCTAGCCGGCTTCCTCCATACCGGCCTTGCGGCAGGCGCCGAGCGCCTTGCGGGCGCGGGCTACGCGCTGACGCGCCGCAGCGGCGGTCAGGCCCAGCTGCTCGGCGATCTGAGTGCTGGACAGGCCGTCGACGACACTCAGCAGGAGGGGACGGCGAAGTGCGTCCGGGAGGTCGTTGATGGCGGCCAGCGCGCCGGCGAGCAGGAGTCGTGTCTCGACGTCGAGGGCGGTGTCGGCGTCGTCGCTGCGGTCGTCGGCGATCGGCGCGACGGGATGCCTGCGCCGCTGTCGAGCGAGGTCGTAGGCGGCGTTCCGGGCGATCGCGTCGAGCCACGAGCACATCTGCCCCGGCTCGGGCGAGTGGATGCGCTCCACCGCGCGCCAGGCGCGCATGATCGCATCCTGCGCGACATCGTCCGCATCGGACGGATCGACGCCCAGCGAGATCGATCGCCGACGCAGTCGCTGCGGGTCGGAGCGGATCATCGCCTCGAGGGCGGCGTGCGTGCCGGACGAGGCGGGGGATGCTGACGACATGAGGGAGTTCATCCGTTCGGGAGGACGTCGCAGAATCCTACCGACGCCGCCGGTGGGCGGGGACGGCGACCCGGCGCCGCCCCCGCCCGCTCGCGCTCAGACGGTACCGAACGGGTTGTCGATCGCGTACCGCCAGCCGTGCTCCTCGTCGAAGACGGCGACGTCGGCCGTGCTGCCGCCGAGCGACACCTGGCTGCCGTCGGCGGCGGTTCCTTCGAGCGTCCAGTCGGCGATCGCGAGGCCGACGGAGCCGTTGACGAACACGTTGCGCACGGTCATCGAGATCGGCAGGCCGATGGCGAGGAACTGCTCCAGCGCGCCCGCGACCGCCTCGTCGCCTGTGACCGGCTGACCCGGGGCGGGCACGAAGACGGCGCCGGGGGCGTTGAGGGCGGTGAGGGCGGCGAGGTCTCGCGCGTTGAAGCGGCGGGCGAACTCGGCGGGCAGCTGGTCGAGCGAGGTGACGGGGGAGGTCATGGTCTTCCTTTCGATGTGACCGCGATGTGCGGTCACCGAGGAAGACGTCGCAGCCGCCGAGCTGTGAGGAGAAAGTCCTTCAGCCCTGGCTCACCGGTAGTTGGTGAACTGCAGATCGACGTCGAGGTCGGCGGCCTTGAGAAGACGCTGGACTTCCTGCAGGTCGTCGCGGGACTTCGACTGCACGCGCAGCTCGTCGCCCTGGATCTGCGACTTGACGCTCTTAGGCCCCTCGTCGCGGATGATCTTGCCGATCTTCTTGGCGATCTCCTGCGAGATGCCTTCCTTCAGCGTCGAGACGATCCGATACTCCTTGCCGCTCGCGGTGGGCTCGCCCGACTCCAGGCTCTTGAGCGAGATGCCGCGCTTGATGAGCTTGGTCTGGAAGACATCCAGGACAGCGTTCGCCCGGTCCTCGCTGTTGGCCTTGATGAGGATCGACTCGCCGCTCCACTCGATGGACGCGTCGGTGCCCTTGAAGTCGTAGCGCTGCTCCACTTCCTTGCGGGCCTGGTTCAGAGCGTTGTCGGCCTCCTGCCGATCGATCTTGGAAACGATGTCGAACGAGGAATCTGCCATGCCGCGATTCTTCCATGGGCCGATGCGGCCCGCATCCGGCGTCCGCGTCGATTCGTAGACTTGAGTCATGCGGGCTCTGACGGAGGAACAGGTGCGCGAGTCGTTCGTGAACGCCGCGCCGGAGGAAGTCCGGGTGGCCGCCATGCCGCACGACTTCCTGCTCACCGATTGGGACCACCTCGACTTCCTGGCGTGGCGCGACCCGCGCTCGCGCGGCCGCGGGTACCTGGTGACCGAGTCCGAGGGGCGGCCGGCGGGTGTGGTGCTCCGCGCCGCGGAGGGCAACGGCCGTGCGCGATCGGCGATGTGCAACCTGTGCCACACGATGCAGCCCGGCGACCAGGTCGCGCTGTTCACCGCGCGCCGGGCGGGCGAGGCGGGAGAGAGCGGTGACAGTGTGGGGACGTACATGTGCGCCGACCTGTCGTGCCACGAGACGGTGCGGTTGGCGGCCCCTCTCGCACCGAGCGAGATCCGGGCGAGCGTCGATCGCCGCATCGACGGCA
Organism: Microbacterium binotii; assembly: GCF_021398715.1. Lineage (NCBI taxonomy): Bacteria > Bacillati > Actinomycetota > Actinomycetes > Micrococcales > Microbacteriaceae > Microbacterium > Microbacterium binotii. Next base: position 659,171 of record NZ_CP090347.1, read on the forward strand.
CGCGTGCACGGGCTGAAGCGTTCGTCGGGCGCGTGAAAGGGGAACAGGGATGACCGCAGCAGGACGGGTCGTCGTCATCGGAGACGCGCTGATCGACGAATTGCGCGACGACATCGGAGTGCGCGAGTTCGTCGGGGGAGCGGCCCTGAACGTGGCCGTCGGGTTGGCTCGGCTGGGCCTTCCGACCACGCTGATCGCGATGGTCAGCGACGACGAGCCCGGCGACCGCATCCGCGCCTATCTCGACGACTTCGGCGTCGAGCTGGTGGCGACCCCGTCGCCGCACGGCTCGTCGCGCGCGGTGAGCACCCGCAACGCCGGCGGGGAGCCGGTGTACGTGTTCAACGAGGCGGCGTGGAACCGCCGCATCCGCTTCGGCGACGAGGAGCGTCGCGTCATTGCGGATGCGGCGATCACGGTCGTCAGCTGCTTCCCGTTCGACGACGCGGCGCAGGCCGCCGAGCTCGCGGATGCGGTGCGTGCCGCCGACGGGCTGCTCGCGGTCGACCCGAACCCGCGCGAGGGCATGATGCACGACCGCGCCGCATTCGTCGCGGGCTTCGAGCAGCTCGCCGCGCTCGCCGACCTCGTCAAGGTCGGCGACGACGACGCGGAGCTGTTGTACGCGGCACCACTGGACACCGTGCGTGACCGGATGCGGGAGCTCGGTGCGGTGGCCGTGCTGACGACGCGCGGTGCGCAGGGGGCGGGCATCGTCACGGATGCGGTCGCGATCGAACGTCCGATCGCCTCCGTCCCCGGCGCCATCGTCGACACGATGGGAGCGGGCGACGCCGTGCTCTCTTCCGCCGTCGCGTCGCTGCTGTCCGAGCATCCGAGTGACGAAGCCGCCTGGGTGACGCTGGTCGACACGGCGATGGGGGTCGCGGCCGCGACCTGCCGTTTCGAGGGCGCGCTGCTGCGCTTGCCCTCCGCGCTGTCGGGACTCGATCAGGGCTCCTGAGCCGCCGCGCGCGGGCCCGCCGCGGATTTCTGAGTACGTCGGCGAGGGGGTAGTATCGGGGATCGCGCCTCTGGTCGACTGTACAAGCTGGGCAGGTGCGCACTTGGCGAGTTACCCAAGCGGCCAAAGGGATCTGACTGTAAATCAGCCGGCGTAGCCTTCGGGGGTTCGAATCCCTCACTCGCCACCATCGAAGCCGAAAGCCCCCGCATGGGGGCTTTCGGCTTTTCCGTGTTCTGCCCGTGTGCGCGCCCTGTTCCCCTGTCACAGATCGACGCGATGAGCGCGATCTGTGACAGGGGAACAGGGCTTCTCTGCGCACCGACGTGTCGCCGGTCGGTTCTGCACGCCGCCCACAACCCTCCTCGGTGGATCGGCGCGGCGTGCCAGGATGAGAGGGCGGGCGAGGGGCGCCCGCGAAGGGAGCCGTGATGTCCGCGCCGCAACCGCCCGTCGCACCGTCCGCTGCGCCGACCACGGAGTCGTCGAGCCCGAACCGTCTCGTGCGGGCCGGCATCTGGGTCGCCATCGGCGCCCTGATCGCCGCGGCGCTCGTCAGCGTCGTCTGGGTGCTCATCGGCTCTCAGAACGGCATCGTCGGGCGTGCGTTCCTCACGATCTTCCTGCTCGCCGCCTTCGCCGGCGTCTCGATCCTCGACGCGCATCTGGCCCCTCGGCGTCCCGGATGGTTCGTGCTGACGAGCATGATCGCGTGGGTGCTGATCCTCATCGTCGGCGCCTTCCTCATCTGGATGCCGGAGCGGCCCTCCTTCGACGATTTCCGCTACGGCGCCGAGGGCCTCACGGCCTTCACCCGGTTCTTCTCGTTCCTGATGATCGTGCTGATCGTCCAGCTCGCCGTCCTCCACGTGCGTCTGTACACCAAGGCCATCGTGCGCGTTCCCACCCTGTTCAACCGCATCGTCGGATACGTGACCGTCGGCCTCGTCGCAGCCCTCGTCGTGCTGCTCGTGCTGCCGCTGACGATCCAGGAGTGGGTGGACTTCTACGACGTGTACTGGCGCATCGTCGTGGCCGTGACGATCCTGGCGGCCGTCGGCACCGCCCTGGTCCCGCTCGTGAACCTGCTGTTCGGTCCCAAGACGCCCCGCGCCCAGACGGCGCCGCCGACCTGGCCGGTCGCTGCGCCGCAGGCGTGGCCGACGTACGCCGACCGCGTCACCCCGCTGCCGGTCCTCCCCGACGGCTCGCCCGACTGGCAGGCCTACTACACCGGATACCCGACGGGTTGGCACCAGACGCCCCCGACGGTCTCGCCCACGGCGGAGGCGGCGTACGGCGCCCAGCCGCCCGCATCCGCCGCGCCGGTGACGCCGTCGGAGCCGCCCGCGGCCCCCGGCTACGAGGGCTTCCCGCCCCCGCCGCCGCTGCCCCCGCGCTGATCAGTCACCTGCGCACGCTCGGGTGACGCCCCCGCGTCAGCCGGGCAGCAGCGCGATGGCGGCCATCGCGGCGTTGTGACCGCCCAGCCCGCTGACAGCGCCGCCCCGTGCGGCGCTGGATCCGCAGCGGAGGATGCGGGAGTGTGCCGTGTCGACGCCCCACGCCGCGGCGGGGGAGGTCGCATCCGTCTCGTCCTCGCGCCACGGCCACGACAGCGGGCCGTGGAAGATGTCGCCGCCGGTCATGCCCAGCGACTCCTCGAGGTCCGCGGTGGTGCGCGCTTCGATGCAGGGCGCCCCGGTCGGGGTCTCCCAGATGCAGTCGGCGAGAGGCTCGGCGAGCACGGACTCAAGTGAGCGTTCTGCTGCCGCCAGCAGCGTGGCGCGCATCGCGTCGGGGTCCGCGCCGTTCATGAGCCGGTGCGGTACCTGAAGGCCGAACAGAGTGAGAGTCTGCGCGCCCGTCTCCTGCAGCTCCGGTCCCAGGATCGAGGGATCGGTGAGCGAGTGGCAGTAGATCTCCGCCGGGAGCGGGTCGGGGATGCGGCCGGCGACCGCCTCCGTGTACGCGGTGTCGAGCTGGGTCATCGTCTCGTTCACGTGGAACGTTCCCGCGAACGCCGCCGCCGGTGCGACGTGGCGATCGTGCAACCGGGGGAGCCGGTGCAGAAGCATGTTGACCTTGACCTGCGCGCCCTCCGGCTCCGGCCGCTGCGGGACGTCGGCTCCCGCCGCGGCGAGCAGGTGATCGAGGACGGCCGGTCCGACGGCGGAGAGCACCAGTCGGCCGGTGACGACCCCCGCATCCCTCCCGCCGTAGCGCACCTCGCCGTCGGGGCTCACGCTCGTGACCGGGGCGCCGGTGCGGATCTCGGCGCCCGCGCTCCGTGCGGCGCGCTCCAGCTCCGCGCTGACGTGTCCCATCCCGCCGACCGGGACGTCCCAGTCCCCGGTTCCGCCGCCGATCACGTGGTACAGGTAGCAGCGGTTCTGCCGCAGGGAGGGATCGTCGGCGTGCGAGAACGTGCCGATGAGTCCGTCGGTGAGCGCGATGCCGCGCGCGAGATCGCTCTCCAGGCTCTCCCGCAGCAGCGTTCCCAGTGGCCGCGCGGTGACCGCATCCCACAGCGCGTCGTCGCCGAGCGCCGTGCGCAGAGCGGATGCGGTGGGCAGCGGTTCGGTCATGGACGGGAAGACCGTGCGCGCGAGGGGCGCGACCCGCGCGTTCAGCTTCCGGTACCGATCCGTCTCCGTGCTGCTGCCGGTCGCGCGGCGGAAGCTCGCATCCGTCGCCTGCGCGTCACCGGTGTCGACGAGCACGCCGCGCGCCGGGTCGGCCGGGTTGGGGGTGTACGAGGAGTAGCGTCGGCGCCGCAGAGTCAGGCGCAGCCCGAGGTCGTCGACGATGCGGGCGGGCAGGAGGCTCACCAGGTAGGAGTATCGCGACAGTCGCGCAGAGACGCCGGCCCACGGCGACTCGGAGACGGCCGCTCCTCCGGTGTGGTCGAGCCGCTCCAGCACGACGACCGAGCGGCCCGCGCGGGCGAGGTAGGCGGCGGCGACGAGGGCGTTGTGGCCCCCGCCGACGATCACGACGTCATGGGTCGGTGCGATGACGGTCATGCCGCCACGCTAACGGCGGACCCTCGCCCCGCGCGACGGTAGCGTGGGAACATGCCCTCCGCTCTGGATCTGCAATCGCTCGCCATCGAGGTCGCGAAGGAGGCGGGGGCGCTCGCCGCCCGGCGGCGCCGCGAAGGCGTGCAGATCGCCGCGACGAAGTCCGCGCTGGCGGACATCGTGACCGACGCCGATCGCGAGGTCGAGCAGCTGGTGCGCGAGCGTCTCGCGGCGGCGCGTCCCGACGACGGCTTCCTCGGGGAGGAGGGCGGCGTGGCCGCATCCGCCTCCGGCATCACGTGGGTCGTGGACCCGATCGACGGCACCGTCAACTACGCCTACGGCATCCCGGCGTACGCCGTGAGCATCGCGGCCGTTTCGGGGGAGCCCGACCCGCAGAAGTGGGACGCACTGGCTGGTGCCGTCTACAACCCCGCCGTCGACGAGCTCTTCACCGCGGCGCGGGACGAAGGAGCGCGTCTCGTCTCGTCGATCGAGGGCGAGCGGGCCCTGCGCGTCGCCGAGCCGTCGGATGCGGGAGCGCTGCTGGCCACGGGGTTCGGATACGACCCCGCGACTCACGCGCCGGCGCTCGAGCGCCTCGCCCGGGTGATGCCGCTCGCGCGCGACCTGCGCAGAATCGGTGCGGCCTCGCTGGATCTGACGGGCGTCGCGGCCGGTCGCATCGACGGCTACTACGAGAAGGGCCTGTGGCCGTGGGACCATGCGGCGGGGGCCCTCATCGTCACCGAGGCCGGCGGCGTCGTGGCGGGACGGGGCGGCAAGCGTGCCGATCGCGAGATGACGATCGCGGCGGCACCGGGTCTCTTCGCCGCTCTGCTCGCCCGACTCGAAGACTGATGCGCGCGCATGGCATTCTCAGGCTCCGGGTTGTAGTGTTTACCTATTCGTTATCTTCGTTGCCCGAACGAGGATGAGCATCTCCTTCCGTTTTCCCTGTCGCTTCCCGTGCGACCGAGACCGAGGCTGACCACGTTTTGACCCCCCTAGATCCCCAGGCGGAGACCGCTCCCACGCGACGCTCCGGCCGGAACCGCGCTGCTGAGGCGGCTTCTTCGGGGACCTCGGATGCGGTCGCTCCACTCACCCGGGCACAGCTCCGCGCGCAGCAGGTGGCCGCGCGTCCCACGCCGGTCTGGCCGTCGCAGCGCGCCGAGACGCCCGTCGCCGAGCCTGAGCTGGTGCTCGAGGTCGTGCCGGAGCCGCTCGCGGCCGCCGACGTCACGCTGTCGGTATCGGAGCCCGAGGCGCCCGTCGCCGAGGCGCCACTGACCCGCCGCCGTGCGCGTTCGCTCGCCCAGGCCTCCGTCGCTTCGGCGACGCCCATCGACGTCGCTCTGGATGCCATCGACGACGAACCGGTCGCTCTGCCGGTCGTCGACACCGTCTCGGTCGCTTCGGAGACGGAGGCGAGCCCTGCCGAGTTGCCTGTCGCGGATGTCGCGACGGAACTCGACGACGAGGCCCGTGTGTTCGCCGAGGCGGTTCTCGCCGACGAAGCTGAAGCGCACGCGATCGCCGACGAGTTCGAGGCCGCTGCCCGGCTCTTCTCGTTCACCGGTGAGACCCCCATCCAGGTCGCCGCGGCCGCGATCGCCGATGAGCCCGTCGCGGCGCACGATGCCGCTGAGGCCGCTCCTGCGAAGCGTCGCCGCTTCAGCGGTGCGGCGTTCAAGCGCGCGACGGCCGCATCCGCCACCGTCGGTGCCATGGGAATCGTCGGGCTGCTGGCGATCGGTATGACGACGCCCGCCGAGGCCGTCTCTGGCGCAGGCAGCTCCGCCGCCGCATCCGTCTCGATCGCGACCGGCTCGAAAGCCGGCACCTCGAGCGCGCTGTCGAGCGACGAGATCCAGGCGTACGTGGCTCCGGCCGATGCGCAGGTCACCGCCCTGAACCGCAGCGACTACTCCACGGCGTCGACCGCTGAGCTCGCCGCCGAGTCGGGCATCACGCACTACTCGAACTTCTTCACCAACAACGCGAACAGCCCGATCCAGTGGCCGTTCAAGGTGGGCGTCTCGATCAGCTACGGCTTCGGGATGCGTGACGGCACGATGCACGAGGGCCTGGACTTCACGCCTGGCGAGGGTGCCGAGATCCAGGCCGTCGCCGACGGCGTCGTGCGCACCGCGACGGAGAGCGGCGGCGGGTACGGCGTGATGATCATCATCGATCACATCATCGACGGCAAGCTCGTCTCGACCCGCTACGGCCACATGCAGTACGGCTCGCTGCAGGTGAAGACCGGCGACACCGTGAAGGTGGGTCAGTTCATCGGGCGTGTGGGCGACACCGGCCACTCGTTCGGTGCGCACCTGCACTTCGAGGTTCTCGACAACGGCACGACGGCGATCGACCCGCTGCCGTGGCTGCGTCAGCACGCCGGCGGCTGACCGGCCGTGTTTCGTCGGGGCCCTCGGCTCTGATATTCTTTTCTGGTTGCCCGGATTGCTCCGGGCAGCGCCCCGATAGCTCAGTGGCAGAGCACTTCCATGGTAAGGAAGGGGTCGTCAGTTCAATCCTGACTCGGGGCTCGCAGCATCCGGTGGTCCGCCGCCGGAACGTCGCGGCAGGGTAGCTCAGTTGGTGAGAGCGCACGACTCATAATCGTGAGGTCGCGGGTTCAAGCCCCGCTCCTGCTACCAAAGTACTCATACTCGAACAAATGACCTTGAGATAATGGTCTAGGCGTTCGGAATCAGAAGCGCCGGAGTTTTCTCCGGCGCTTCTTGTATTGGCGGACGTGCTGCGCGTGTTGAGCATAGCGTCGCGGAGATCAGCAACCAGGGGCTGGAACTCGCGGGCAACAGTGGACTGGTGGCCATCGTCGTCCACCCAGATGCGTGAGAAGAACGCGGCGAGGAGCTTGCGCTTGACGGCGCCGGTTGCTGCAGTGAAGAGGGCATCGGGTCGGGCCATCAGGTCGAGGTAGCTGAGCACCATCTCGGTGCGCTGCTGGAGCGACTCGGTGGTGGTGTCCAGGCTGGTGCGGATCTCGTGCTTCTTGACCTGCAAATTTCGGAGCCGCGTGCGGAGCTTGTCGGTGGCGAGTGCTCCGTCGGCAGCGAGATCGACGAGGCGTTCTTCTTGGACGTCGAGCTTCTTGAGTTCCTTCTGCAAGCGTGCACGCTGTTCGGCGTGACGGGAGAGGACGTGGCTCAGTGCGGCTTGCACTTCCCCTTTCGCTTCGTCGATGGCGTCGGGGGAGAGGCGGAGGCTGGCGAACTCCCGGGTGAGTGCGCGCTCGAGTTCGTTCGTCGGGAGATACGGCAGGTCGCAGAGACCGTCTTGGCGACCTCGGCAGAGGAAGTACTCGTAGACCTGGTTGGCGTGGTTCTTGGCCTCGGCGAAGATGAGGCGGTGTTCGCGTCCGACGTCGTGGCAGCGGCCGCAGTGCAGCATGCCTCGGGCGAAGTGGTTGTGGACGCGGTCACGCTGTCCCCTCTTCACACGGGCGTCGATGACCTGTTGGACACGGTCGAAGAGGTCTGGGGTGATGAGTGCCTCGTGTCTCCCCGGGTACACGTGTCCTTTGAAGGTGACCATCCCGAGGTAGTACGGGTCGCGGAGGATCTGGCCGAGTTGGCTGCGTGAGAGCGGACGCTCAGGCCACTTGCTGGACTTGCGTGTCGTGAGTCCCTGTTCGGCGAGCATGGCGGCCAGCTTTGAGGTGCTGTACTCGCCGGTCGCGTACTGCTCGAAGGCCCAGCGGATGAGTGGCGCGCGCTGTTCGTCGATGCTGATCGTGTTGACGAGCCGCCCGTCGAAGTCCTTGCGGTCATTGATGTAGCCGAGCTTGGCGCGACCGACGGTGCCGCCATTCTTAGCCTTGTTGAGCAGCTTCTGCTTGATGTCTTCACCGCTCTGGCGGACCTGAACTTCGTTCATGATGTCCGTGACGGCTTCCATGGCCTCTGCCATGTAGCCGTCGCCGAAGTCTTCCTTCGCGGAAATGAGCTTGACGCCCATGCCGGCGAGGATGCGCTTCGTGATCGCCGCGTCACCGGCGTTCCTAAAGGCGCGCGAGCGCATGTAAATCACGACGAAGGAGACCTCAGGGTGCTCTTCGACGTACTGGAGGAGCTCGCGGAAGACCGGCCGCTTGGCGATGGTTTGCGCAGAGTTCCCAGGCTCGACGAACTCCTTGACGACTGGTGCCTTCACCCGCTTGGCGCGAACGAGACAGGCCTCACGCTGGGTGGCGATGGAGTTCCCGTCGGCGTCGATGTCGATCGCGGTAAACATCTGGCGCTGCGTCGATACGCGGAGGTACAGGACCGCTTGACCTTGGATGCCGAGATCGAACTCTGGCGGAGCAGATCCGTCGAGGCCGAGGAGGTGCTCCCACCCAGCGAACGAGGTGCGGCGACGTCCAGGGGCAGCGTGCGGTTCGAGGTCGCTGCTCATGGACGTGATGTGCTTTCTCTGGCGGCGGTGCCGCTGTCTCGCTGCGCGGCAAGGCGCTTTGCCTTGGCGCGAGCCTTGCCTTCGCGGATCAAGCGTCCGTGTTCTTCCGATTCAGCCACCAGGAGCACCAGTGTCACCGCTTCCACGACCTGGGCGAAGTAGCTGTTGAAAGGGCTGGGCCGATTCACTCCGATGAGTGAGGGGGACTTGGTTGCCGCCCCGATGCCTCCGTGGAGGGTGCGCTCCCGGCTGTCGGGATTCTGTTCTTGTTGTGTCATGTTGTTCTCCTTTCCTGCCCGCATTCAGGCGGACTTAGCTCATTGATTTACGCTCACTTCACCTCTTATGTCGAGATGTATGGTGACGTTGTTTTTGCATCACTGACCTGGGGAAAACTCTCGTCGTCCGCTGGTGGTCTGAGCGATGCGGGGGTGTGGGGTTACTTGTAGAACGCGTGCCACCAGCCGTCGAGGCGCACGACGTCGTAGATGTCGAGGATCTGCTTGTCGATCGCCGCGTAGTTCCAGATGAGGTGGTCTTCGGGGATGCCTTGGGTGCTCATGACCTCCTTTACGGCGTCCAGCCAGCCGAGCCCCTCGAGGACATCGCGGCGGAAGTGGCTGAACTGCTCCCAGGCGTCGACGTACGCGCGGTAGAAGGCTTCCTCAAGGTTCTCGCTCGCGACGTTGGTGTCGTGAAGGAGGAGGTATGCGGCGAACCCTGCTCCCGCTTCTTTGGTGAGCCGCAGCACCCGCAGGGCCTGGTCCGGGTCGTCGATGGTGGTGAGCGTTCCGTCGATAACGGCGGCTGCCTCGGGCCCGAACCGGCCGTCTTTCCAGGAGTGGTCTTCCGGACGTCGGTCTGGCGGCGGTACTTCGGGGCTCATCGGTTACTCCTTTCCTGGGCCTGGGCCTGGGCCTGGGCCTGGGTCGTTGTCGCGGCGTAGGAGTCAGGGTCATCGAGCACCGCCGTGAGCCGGTCGGTCGTGGCGCAGACGAACAGTCGGTCGTCCAGCCCTGCGGCGGCCTGGATGGCGGCGCGGAGGCGGGCTACGCGCGCCGCTGTGGGCAGCAGCCAGAGCACCCGGGGGAAGACCCCATGTTCGGCCTGGGCCTGGCCGGTGGCCTTGTAGGCGGCGTAGGTGCGGCACTTGGCGAGCAGGACCGGCAGGCTCTCGGTGCCGAGGTCGACCTCGACGTACCAGTGATCGTCGTAGTCAGGGGTGGTGAGGTGGGCGTAGAGGTCGGGCTTGAGGATCGTGGCCGTGCCGCTTCGGGTGAGGAACGGACGCCAGGAGTCGGGCTCGGCATCGATGCGTTCGATACCGAACGCGCCAATGCGGGCGTGGCGGATCAGGGCGACGTGCGTCTCCGTGACGGCAAGCGCGTGAGTCAGGAAGGGTGTGGCCACGGCGGCGAAACGGCGGCGGCGTGCGCCTTCCGGTCGGGTGAGGCGTTCGCCTGGCGCATCCAGATACCAAATGCTGGCCGCAGACCCACGGACACTGCCGCCGACGCGGCGCTCGAGGCGGGCGACGAGCCGATGGTGCAGTAGCCGGTGGAGGACGCGAATGCAGGCGCGAGTGCCGGCGGTTGGGGTGGCGTGCTCGGCGAAGAAGACGTCTCGGAGCTGGGTGGTGGTGGCGTAGCGGTGTCGGTTGAGGAACGTCAGGAGGTCCTCGTCGCGGGGTAAGAGCTCGGATCGCAGCAGGAGCAGCCTGGACGGTCCGGCTCCGGTGCGGGGCAGGCGCATGGTCATGAGCGCCCCCTCACGTCACGGGCGGCCCTCGACGGGGATTCGCCCGGTTGGCGGGCGTCTAAGGACTCCGCCAGGGGCGGAGTAGTCCGCTCCCAACTGGAGCTGTGAGCAGCAGAATGACGCGGGAAACGCTGCGTGGAAGTGTCAGCGATCGGACGGTCGAACGGACGAGCGACCGGACACCCTTCCCCTCCTCTAATCACGTTGAGTTGGGCAGTCATGGGCGTGCCTTTCGGCGTCGACCGATGGGCTCGTCGGAGTCGGTACTTCCCACGTCAAACTGCTGAACTTTGGGCATCACTCTGCCGGCATCACTCTCCGGGGCTACCGCTCCGGGAGTCGCTGCTTCCGTCGGAATGGCCCCGTAGCGGGCGCGGCTTTCGGCCAGGACAGCATCGGGGTTGGAGATCGCAACCGGCGGCGGGAGCGTGACCGCTGAGAACCAGCCAGACTGCACCCCACCGCTCATGAGGTCGACGTAGACGTGGAAGGGCGGCAGCTTCATGACGTCCTCCGGGGTGAGGGCGGAGTGCTTCGTGACGGCGGCGGCATCAGCGGGGTCGGCTTGGAATTGGATCTTGTTCCGGGCATTGGCGGCGATGCCGGCGAGCAGGTTCGTGGGCATCTGGGCGCGGTGCTGATGAGCCAGGTGCCAGGCGACGTTCATCGAGCGGGATTGCTCGAGGGCTTCGCCCAGGTCGGATTCGTACTTCACGAACATCTGCGCCTCGTCGAGGTAGATCGAGACGGGGCGGCGCTGCTCCTTCGGCACATCGGCGCGGGCGAGCGTTTGTTGCCACAGCTGGCTGACTAGAAGCGAACCGACCAGTTCTGCCGCAACAGGCCCCAAGAGTCCCCGGTTGAGCGGCACCACGAGGATGCGGGGCTTGTCGAAAAGGTCGCGCAGATCGAAGCGAGGCGCGGACTGATCCAGTACCGCGCGGATGGAGGGCCGAAGCAGGAACTGGCGCAGCCGGGTCAGGACGGGGCCGATCATGGCAGAGCGCGCTCCGGCGCTCATTGCGTCGTACTGCGCCCAGAACTCGGCCAACGACGGGTCGGCGATTCCCTTGGTGAACCTGCGCCGGTACGGGTCATCGGTGAGCAGGCGCGGGAGGTTCGCCAATGTCGAGCCTTCCCGCCCAGCGAGCGTCAGCAGCGAGGCGTGGACAGCATCGCTGGTACGCGGGCCGAACGCCGACGGGAAGAGACCGCGGAACACGGAAAGGAGGCGGTCAGCGACGAGCGGCGCTTGGTCGCCGGCTCCTGCGAAGGGGTTCAGCCCGACCGGTTCGGAGTTGATCGGGTCGAGGACGACGACGTCGCCCGAGCGAGCCTCAGGGATGACGGTGAGGACGTCCATGGCGAGGTCGCGTTTGGCGTCGATGACCACGACGCTTCGGCCCGCCGCGATGTCAGCGGCGATGAGGTTGAGGAGCACGGTGCTCTTGCCGACGCCGTTGGGCCCCATGACGTGGCTGTGCCTGACGGCATCCTTCATCGAGATCCCCACAGGACGGCTCGGACCGGGTGCGTTGGTGGTCGCAAACACCCGCTCGCTGCTCGGTGTGAAGCCCGCGGGTGGGGCGATGAGGCGTGGGTAGATCGGCGGCATGCCGGGGAGCGCGGTGTCGCCGGTGGGCCAGCCGACGAGGCAGAGAGTTTCGGCCGCGGTGAGGCGCAGCGGCTTCTTCGCGGGGATGACGGCCTTGTCGACCGACTCGGGGTGATCGGAGACGAGATCGATGCGGGTCGACCCGGTCTGGAGCTGTCGCAGCGCGGCGAGGACGCCGTGGACAAGGAGGCGACGTCGGACGGGGCTGGCGGCGGTGACGCCGATGCGGATGGTGGCGCGGAATCGATACTGAGCCAGTTTGTCGCGCAGATCCGCCCGAACCTCCAACGGCGCCGGACGACTGCCCTGCAGGATGAGGTCGAACAGGCTCACGTTCGGATCCGGCGTTGAGGCCGGCAGCGGCTGCGGCGGAACGCTGGCGCCGAGGACGACCTGCAGCACCAGCACGTCCTCCTTCCCGACCGCTCCCGACAGAGCGGCGTAGAGGGCGCGGAGTGCGGCTCCGGTGGTGTCGAGGCTGAGACCGAGGTTCCGCTGACGAATCCGTACGCGCCCGGCCCGTTCGACCGGCAGACGATCGGATTCCAGATCCGTCACGGCGACACCGGGCAGGAGGCGCCGCAGGCTGCTACTAACGCCCGAGAGCGTAGTGCGGTGCCCGCCCATCAGGTGACGGATGGTGCTGCCTTCGGCGCGGGCTTCGAACACGAGCGGACCACGGGCTTCGTCAGCGGCGAGCGTCCCCAGGAAGCCGAGCGCGATGGCAGCGTCGAAGGGGCGCGGCCAGTGCAGCTGACGCCAGGATTCAGTCATGGGCGTCCCCACCGATCGCGTCGTTGGCGACTGAGGCGTTGGGACCGTCGATCTTCGTCGTCGTCGTCGCGGTGGTGGTCGTGTCGGCGACCTTGTCGCGGCGCTCGGCTTCCTCCATGGCGGCGTGCTCGAGGAGCGCGCGGGCGAGCGCGTCGTAGTCCGGATGCTCGCGACGTTCTCCGCGGACACGGATGCGGTACTGGCGAGGCGGACGTCCGCGCCCCCGCTTCGGTGACGATGACCGGCTCATCGGCGGGCTCCGTTCACGTGCGGCGGGGTCACCAGCGGTCGCGGCGCGCCCGCAGCCACCACATCAACCCGCCGACGAGCAGGACGAGAGCGAGAACGACGATTAGCCACGCCCACACCTGCTGAACGAGCCACACGGCTCCGGAGAGAAGCAGCGCGACGAGGAATACGCTCCAGGCGAAGGCCTTCGCGGCCTCCAGCGGGCCGCGGTCGGGAGAAGACATGAAGCACTCCATTCAGATGACGAGAAGGGTGAGTGAGGCGGCGGAGTTCATTAGGCATCAGCGGTCTCCTCGTCGTTGACGACGACGGTGTCGCCGGGGGCCTCGACGCCGATGTCGCTGGGCACGGGATAGCCGGAAATGCAGATGTCGCTCTCCACCTCGTTGCCCCAGATGTCCCACCCGGGGAACGGGCGCCGAGCGAAGAGCTCGAGGTAGGGGCCGGGGCTCATGCGCATCACCATCTGGTGCACCTCCTCGGGCTTGTGTGAGTGGTCCTGACGGGGCAGCATCGCGAAGCTGCGCTGCCCCTTGAACTGGGCGGGCAGATTGCCTTTCACGCCGAGCAGCAGGGTTTCGTGTGCGTGGCGGAAGTACTGGCCGAGACCCATCTGGTCCTTGCCCCAGACGAACTCGTCGACGAAGCGGAACCCCCACCCGCGCATGATGTCTTCGGCGACGTGACGAGTGGCCGGATAGCACCAGAGGTAGAGGTGGGCGTTCTCGTCCGCGAGGTCACCGATGGGCATCGCGGCGATGGCGTCGAGTGTCATCAGCGGGTACTTGCTCGCTGCTCCGTACTTCCCGGACTGGCCTGTGGGCCACGGTGGGTCCACGATGATCGCTTGGTACCTCTTGCGCGGCAGGCTGGTCGGCGGGTTGTGGCCCGCCGTGGTGTTGGTGGTGTTGGTCATTGAGTCCTCCTTTCGGCAGCCGTTTCTTTTGCGGGCATGACGAACGTCGATCCATGACGACATGACGAGAACGGAGCCCGGGACTGCTGCCCTGAGTTATGACGGACGAGGGGCCGGACGTAAACCGTCCGATCGTGCATGTACGGGGTTATTAAGTGAGGTTGAAGAAATCAACGTGGGGGCCGAGTAGTGGTGCGGGCGGCGGCCCCCACGTTGATGTCCTCGCCACAGTGGCTGCGGGGAATGTGCGTCGGCGACGGTGAATGGGGTGCGGGGTGCTTCGCGGTTCTTCGACGGTGCGGATGAACCTGCGTGGAGCCACGCGGTCTGGCTACTTGGGAAGGTCGCCGCGTGCGATGTAAACGGCGCGCGCGATCTTGCGTTTCGTGTCGTCAGCGGCGATGGACTCGTCCGCCAGCGCGGAAGCGAGGGAGAAGATGGTGGCGCGCAGCTGGCGCTGACGCCGATCGAGCTCACGCTCCATCCGCGCTCTCCGAGACGCGCGGGCTCGCCGCACCTGCTCCACCACCGCTCGCATGACCAGCGCCACAAGGACGCACATCAGCCCAAAGGCGACGCCCATGCCGAGAGGGTCGAGCAAACGGGTGACGTCCATGAGAGATCCCCTTCGTTCAGTACTGCTGCGAGCGGCGCGAAGCGCCCTGTACGTAGCCCATAACCAGCGGTGTAACCAGTGGAGCGGCTTCGGGGATGTCGTGCAGCTGCGCCTGCGTCATGCGGTAGAGCGAGATGGCGTTGTTCACGCCGAGCGCCACGTGGACCATCGCGATGTGCTCGGTGACCGCCGCGATTTCGCTTCGCGCGGCGAGCTCGTCGAGTTCACGCTTCGTCTGGCGTGCCGTTGCCCCGGTGAGCCTATGGCCGGTCTGCGTGATGTGAGTGCTACCCCCGAAGGGCATGAGATCCGACATTGGTTGGGACCTTTCGTCTGTTGGTTTCTGCGGCTGGTTCAGCCGCAGAAGCGACGGTAGGTCCGCAGAAGTCACCGGCTGGAAAGTAGGAATAAAGTCGGAACAAGACGCCTGGCTACTTTGGGGAGTAACCGATGACGCAACAGCAACCGACCACCGCCGATCTCTTCTTCGATCTCGCGCTTCTGCGCAAGAACGAAGGCTTCGTTGCGCACCGGCTCGACCGCGTTGACACCGTCGCCGAGCTCCTCCAAGGCGACAACACCGACTCGTTCGACAGGCTTCGCCACCGCTTCGTCTCTGCGATTCACGCGCTCCCGTCTGCTGATGCGGAACTGCTGCTCGACATCTTCGCGCTCAGCCCAGAGACCGAAGGGATCCCGCGGCTGCAAGACCGCCGCCGAATCCACGGCGCGCGGATTCAGCGAAGCATCGACACCGTGGCCGATCGGGAGCCATCCGCCCTGAACCAGCTCGCGTCGCGGCTGATCCGTGGCACCTACCCGCAGTCGCCGCTACGACTCGATGTGCCCGAGATGCACAACGGGATCATCTACGAGACCATCAGCACCCGCATCGTCGTCGAGAACCGAATCTGGACGAAGACCTACGAGCACTACCGCTTCGTGCTCACGATCGACGAACTGGACTGGGTCAACGTCGTGCGTTCCTACGACGGCACCGTCTTCCCCGACCCCGACGGCGCGTTCAAGGTCAACACCCGTCCGATCGCCGGCGCCGGCTGGAACGACTACTTCTGGCACCTCAACGCCGCCCGCACCGCCACCGAGCCCATGCGACGAGGCGAAACCTACGACCTCCGGTTCGCCATCCGCCCACCAGCGAGCAAGACGAACGATTCGCTCACTCTGGCAAGCAGGGCTTTTCACGAGCGCGCGCTGCTGGCCATCATCGAAGTGCAGTTCATCGGAGAAGTCCCCGCCTCCATCTGGAAGTACTCACAGCTCAGCCCGTTCGCCCGATCGACCGAAGCCAACGAATACAACCGCGCAACCGCGAACCAGGAAGGAATTGTGTCGCTCCGTGCGCGTGACCTGCACGGCGGTCTGTTCAGTGGCATCTCCTGGACCTGGGATCAGAGCTAAGGGGCATCTGGCTCGTTGGCGTGGTGCACCGCCATGTTGAGCGATACGCAGCGTGATCGTGGGGGAGCCGACCAGCACTCTGTGCCGAGTCAGCCTGCAGTGATCGTCAGGCGCGGAACGTCGGGCAGTAGATCGTCAAGGCGGACGTTCAGCACCTGGCAAAGAGTCAGCACAGTCGCGAGACGCGGGTTCGTTGCAGCACCGCCGCGCGTCACGGCCCCCCGCTCGTACTGCTGGTAGGCGTAGAGCGAAATGCTGGCTCGCTCTGCCATCTGCTCCTGCGTGAGCCCCTTCGCGTCGCGCGCGCGGCGTAGGTTCATCCCGAGTTCCCGGGCAAACTGCGCCCACTCGGGGGACGCTGCCGAGCTGGGGTTCACCGCTTCAGCCTGAAACCAAGAAGAGTTGGTGAGAACCAATAGAAATTGGTAAAGTCCGGAACTAGGCTGCCCCGACGCTCCCGAGGCGGCTCGCCGCACGCCCGGCTCAACGCTCTACGCCCTTGGGGGAACATCCAATGACCCGACCCTGGCGCCGCCTTCGGCGCACTTCATCCGTCGCTGCCGTCGCGCTGACCGTGGCCGCACTCGCGATCATGCCGCAGGCCGCCAGCGCTGCCGACGACGTGCCCGAGGTAATCGTGAGCAATGTGGCCGTCAATACGGCGACCCCCGAGGCTGCGACCGTCACCTTCGACTACGCACCCAACGACAACGCTGAGCTCCGTGAGCCGCCCTACAGGTTGCGCGTCTACATCTCCCCGTCGAACGTGAACTACTGGGAGACCGACACCATCGACTACTTCACCATCTCGTCGGCCAGCTCCTACAGCAAGACGTTCACCCTCGCCCCCGGCAACTACAACGCCTCAGTCGGGGCATACCCAGTCTTGAACTGCATCGACTGCGGCGGACCGGAACCGACCGTGATCACCACCGTGCCGTTCACGGTCACAGCCGTCACGCCGACCCCCGAACCCACGCCGACCACGCCCACACCCGAGCCGACGCCGGAGCCCACAACGCCCGCGCCTCTGCCTTCGGAGACTTCCACGCCCGTTACGCCAGCAGCCTCGCTCTCCGTAACGAGCGTCCTCGCCGGAAGCGGCGTGACGGTCACGGCAACCGGGCTCGCGGCCAACGAGCCCGTCGAGATCTGGATCCACAGCACGCCCGTCCAGCTCTGGACCGGCGCAGCGGATGCAACCGGCGCGCTAACGCAGGCGATCACGATTCCCGCGGGTATCCCGTTGGGTGCTCACCAGATTGAGGTCCGGGGCGCTACGAGCGGTTCGCTCTGGCTTAACCTCACGGTCCGTGGCGCTGAACTTGCCGCGACGGGCGCAGACGGAAGTGCTGGCGTCGGCATCGGTGCGGCCACGCTCCTGCTCGGTGGCGCGGCCGTCCTGCTTCTCGCGAAGCACCGCCGTCGAGAAGCTGATTAATACCCACCCGGCAAATAGGGCGACCGCATGGCGGGCGCCCTATTTGTTTGCGTGTGTATGAAAGAGTGTGGATTGGATTTCGCGCAAGTGGCGGTGATTCTTTGATCTGGTGTGTCATACTCACTAGCTATGGCTAAGCAGCAGATCACCCGACTCATTGACGATCTCGACGGCGAAGTTCTCGAAGCCGGCAAGACCATCCACTTCTCTCTCGAAGGTCGCGCCTACGAAATCGACCTCTCCGACCAGAACGTCGAGAAGCTCCGCGAGGCATTCGCGCCGTTTATCAAGGCCGGACGCTCTATTGGAAGTGCTTCCCGCGGCAGCTCGACGCGTGGACGCGCTGCGAAGAAGGACAACCGTGACCTCGGTGCTGTACGCGAGTGGGCCGCGGCTAACGGCTACGAGCTCAGCGCCCGCGGACGCGTCCCCGCCGCAGTGCTCGAGGCGTACGACGCCCGCTAGATGCCGGTTCAGTGAGCCGGCCTGGGTGGCGTCGGAGGCTGACGGGTCACACGAGCACGACAATTCCGGCGGCTAGACCGAGGACCATGTAGATCGCGAATATGACAGCTGTTGACATGGTGAACGGGCCGAGACGCCGCCGCCGCGTGTACCGTTCGATGGACATCGTGCTGATAATGCCGCTCATCAGAAAGCCGCTCAGCAACGACAGCACAGATAGAGCAGTGGCCAACAACCCAAACTTCTCTTGGATGACCGAGTTGGTGATGAGCGTAACGGCGAGAGCCAGTGAGGAAGCAGCGACGGCCGAGCTTTCGCCTGCCCGTGACGCGATCGCGAGAAGGCGTTCGGTCGTCAACTCCAGCGAAAGATCCTTGAGGCGTCCGACTGACCGCCCGTCATCGCTGGAAAAATTCTCCGGCACATGATAGATCTCCTCGTCGAGGAGACCCTTTATGTCATTAATGCTGTTCGATCGAAAGATCATTGCGAAGACTGGCGCATAGAGCAACGCCGCGGCTGACAGCCAGAATGGCATTGCCGCAAGCGCGAACGTCATTTCGCGTCGTACTTGCACATGACGGCGAGATTCGCCCGAGGCCCACGAGTTCCGAACTGTTGGTTGCTGTTAGAAAGTATGAACGTTGTGATTTCTAGGTCGTGCGGGGAAGGATGCGCGACGGCGCCTATGTTGTGAGCTATGGGGCGCGACAGCTCCCTGCGGCGAATTCGTGTCGCCTCTTGATCCGCGAAGGACGCGTTAATCGTCCAGGCCGACTCGCCGTAGGATAGGTACTCGCTATGAGAGACAACTGAGCCACGGATGTGAAACCTTCGTTCACTCCCGTCTACAAGTATGACTTGATGCACTAGCCCGATGTCGTTGGAGTCCAGTTCGTCACACCGCTGGCCCGTCTGTCGGTCCCGTATCAGCTGAGTCTCGATCGAAAGCCCTGCCCTCGAGGCTCCCCTCTCCTCCATGCGCTTCCGTGCGCCTTCGTTCGTGGCCAATCCTCTACCTCGACGATTCGAGAATGGAGCTGACAGCTCGTCGGGCTAGCAACTTAACGAGCGGGGTGGCAGTTCGATGTATCAGATCTAGCGAACGCCCCAAATCTCCCGGCTCGACAGCCAGCATGGTCTCCGGGAATCGCGCTGCTTCGGCTCCTGGTGTCGCGGGGTTCCACGCGACGGCCGCGCGATCGTAGTCAACTCTGTAGAAGGAGATTTCATCCGCTTCTGCGAGCGCAAGACGCGCGATTTCGGGAGCAGGACGCACGGACGATGTCTCATCATCAAAGATGACCAGACCCTCGTGGTGGATATCTTCAGATCCGAACTGCTTGCGGAAGGCTCTTATGGAGTCGGAGAGGCCGGTTCGAGAGGACCACGCCAGGCGAATGGTGTTGGGGTGCCGCTCCCATTCAAGGTATTCCCCCGAATCGAACTCGACAGAGCCTGCTTCCTCCTGGAAGTCGCTGATCTCGTGAATCCTCTTCATGTGTTCGGCCCCAACGCCGTCGCCCTCGCCAGCTCGCCAGAGCTGCGCGGTTGCTTTGGTCTTGACGCGTTCAGTGGGATGGAGCTCGCGAGGACCTGCCGCGAGCGATCGCTTTCTGAAGTAGGCCTGATCGCGCCGAGCCTTCCTATCTTTGGCTCTGCGCGTCTTGTTCGTGCGAGGCTGCCTACGGTCGTACTTGTTGTCAGGTTTCGCCACGCCGGCACAACCCCCCTCGATCGGACAGCACGGAACAGCATCAACCTGGAGGATCCGAGATGGTGCATTCTGCGACGCCCGAGTTCAGTCGTGCCATACATAAATGTCCTCATGATGGCAGTACAGGGCCGGTGCGTCAATACCAAAGTTCCTGATCGCTGTGGAAAAATCGGCTCACCCTCAGGCGCGCCGGCTCCACCAGCGAGACCTCGAAGGGTCCCGACAGCGACGATCCCACCCCTACGCCCCCAGGTGTATGTCATGCGCACAAAGTAGTGGTGGAGTAGAGACACAGCGGCGCGCGCGGCGGCGTGTCGGCATAACACAAAATCCGACCAACTCAGAAGTGTGTTATGCCAGCGCCAAGCATGACGTTCCGTTCTGAGTGCCCGTAGGCTCCTGGGCATGATCGGAGTGGCCGCTGCCGCCAGGTTCGATACCTCGGACGAAGACGAGTGGGCGTCAGTCGTTGATGCAGCTTCAATGCGCCAGTTGCTTCGACTGGAGTCCGATGAGACCTTCAACCGGCGCATCCGAGACGCCGAGCTCTTACCACCCATCGAGTTCCCCTCCCTCAAGGTCAACGGTGCAGCACACACGTCGCGCAGCCGCGGACAGATCCGCTACTGGCGGCTGAAGGACGCACTGGTCAACCTGTGTATCGAACAGCTACGCGCCGCTGGTTACAGGGATGTGTCGGTCACCCGACGACTTGCGATCAGCGCGGTGGAACTCTCGCAGCTCCATGGCGCTTCCACTCAACTTCTGCTGTGGATGGGTGGCCGTCCACGGCGGCGCGCAGCTCGCCAGACATCCGGCAGCTACGCACAGTTGGCGCTCGTTGACAGCGAGCGGCTTGTGGATGTTCACTCGGCCGCGCCCGATCCCGTCCTAGCTGGCTTGTCGAACTTCGAACTTGGGGTCGCCGCAGACTACGCGGTTCCCATGGCGGACTCCTTGCAGGCCGCGCTGGAGCTCTCGGTTGAGCGGAACTTATCCGCTATCCGGCGCGACCCTAAGTTGCTTCGCGCGAACTACTCCGGCTGGACCCACTATGCGAACGCACGCCCTGATCGACGGCCGAGCGCTTTGTAGCGAGCACGATCGGACACTTGCCACATCTCTCGCTCTGTCGTTCAATACGGCTGGGCAGCTGCTCTCTCCTTGCCGGTCTGCGGTCTCCGTGAGAACCAATCGAGTTCTCGGCCGCACCTGTCAAGGAGGTGACCCGCATGAGCGAGTCAGAAGCACCACCCGCCACTGCCAACAGCCTGGGCTACGGTCCGGTCAAGCCCCTCGCGGTCAGACTCAACGAGTCCACCCGCACGCAGCTGGACATCATCGCCCAGCTGCGTGATCGCAACGTCACCGAGGAGGTACGCCTCGCCATCGACGCATGGATCGAGCAGGCAAAGGCCGACCCGGCCCTGCAGCAGCGCGCCCAAGCTGCGCGCGAAGAGATCGAGCGCGAAGCCAGCACCAAACGCGAGGCCATCGCGGCGATCTTCGACGCCGGCGCTCCGCCGAAGGCAAGCCGATCGCGCGCAGCCGCTGGCTGAGTGGCGCCACCCGAAGGTGGTCGGCCAGGATCGAGCGCACTCGCGTTCTCCTGGCCGGCCGCCGACTCACACCCACTCTTCCCGTCGCTCGTTTGTGTTCTGCGATCTGCAGAGAACCCATCCGGTTCTCGGTCGCTCACACAAAGGAGAAGAAGACATGGTGCGAGGCGTTCTCATCCCCGCGACGGACAGCCACGACCTCACTGCCTACGACGCGATCGGGCTCGAGGACTACCAACGAGCGGTCGGCGGCTGGATTGAAGCGGTAGATCTGCCCGCGTTCGGCAGCACGCTGTTCGTGAACGAAGAAGGCTTACTGCGCGGGTTGCCGTTCAACCGACGCGCGAGCTTCCTCTGGTGGTTCCACGTCCCGAGGGCGCGCAACCAGGCTCGCCTCGTCGGTGATGCGCTACTTGTGGGGTTGCCCGACGAGGCTGGAGAGATGACCGACCTGCCTATCGAGACCAGGCGGGCGCTCCTCTCGGACGACCTGTGGCACCTCGAGCTGCGCGATACTCCGGGCGACGCATGGATCCGCGATCCGAGTGGCGGTCAGACCTACATCGAGGCTGTCGTATGGAGTGTGCTCGTCAGCGAGGTCTCGGACGCCGAGACGAGGCTCGTGCGGCGCCATTAGTCACCCAGGCGGTGATCGTCGAGGCTCCAGCGTTACTGCTGTTGAGCTCGATGGTCACCGCCTTTTGTCATGCGGATCGGTCCTACGAAGTGACCGCTCGATCTGCTTGAGATTGCTGCTTGCGGGTAGGAGTTGTGCCCCACTACGTTGAGCGCACGGGCACTGTCTGGGGGTGCTCGATTCGTCTGCTGGGGGTGTCCATGGGTGTGTCTGGCGTGCTCGGATTTGTTGCGAGCGGGGTGTTGGTGTGGTCTTCGTTGGTTGGTGTCGTGGCCGATGATTCCGCCCCAACTGCGGAAGACACGGTCGTGACGTTCATCGCCACGGACGATGCGAGCTTCGATGAGGTCTTCAGCTCGATGATCAGCTCGAACGACGCGGCGGATGTCGCTGACTTCCTCGATGCGCAAGCCGAGGCGGCGGAACCTGTCACGGAGGATCTGGGGCTCGCTGATACGAGCGTGGACGAAGCGCGAGAAGTGCTCGCCGACGCTGCTGCGACAGCGGAGGACATCGCCACGACGCAGGATGCGGATGGCGCACCAGCCTCCACTGGGCTCGTCATCTCTCCTGCGTCGTTTGCCTCTCATCGCACACAGGCTCCTCGAGCGGCCGGCGTGGTCCGTGCGTCAATGAACTCGGCTGCGGTAGCCGGGAGCTCTACGAACAACCGGTTCTCCTGGAAGTTCGAGAATCGGGCCTACCTGAGGGAGTGCAGTCTCTGGTCGTGCACCACCAAGTCCTGGCTCGACTACCGACTGGTGACGGACCCTGGCAAGACGACGACGCGCACGAACGTTCAGTTCATCCGCGGCGGTGAGGGAAAGATCCGTGGTGTCACGCTTCGCACCACCGTGCTCTCCGCCGGGTACAACGTCTCGGACGTCACCAACAAGTGGTCGCCGAACGTGTCCGGGATGTATCAGTGGAACAGCGGACACTCCTCGACCAAGGGCAAGACGTTCCAGATGTACTACTGGCTCGAGTTCGCCGGCCCCGGTGCCGTCGCGGGCAGTTACGAGTACAAATCCGGACGCACATCCGCCTGCAGCGAGCCGTCGCCAGGCGCCTACCGCTGCCTCTTCCCCTGATACTGCAAGAGGAGGACCGCATGAGCGAAGACGAATTGGCGCGCATCAGATCAATGACCCAGGACGAGCTGTGGTCTGCCAGCGGCAGATCCGACCTGAGCGTCGAGGCCTGCGAGGCGATCATTGAAGTGGGCAATGAAGACGTCCTCGCCGGCCTCGCCGGAAACTTCGACGCGCCCGAAGCGGTGCTCGGAAGACTCGCTGAACGCGACGACCACGTGGGGGTCATCGCGAGAGAGAACCCAAACGCGCCAGCGGATGCGAAGGACCAAG
Source organism: Microbacterium binotii (assembly GCF_021398715.1). Classification (NCBI taxonomy): domain Bacteria; kingdom Bacillati; phylum Actinomycetota; class Actinomycetes; order Micrococcales; family Microbacteriaceae; genus Microbacterium; species Microbacterium binotii. The sequence goes on from NZ_CP090347.1 coordinate 682,122, forward strand.
CGCCTATCGGCAACCTCGGCAACTCGGCCATCGTGCGCTACATCGAACAGCGAGCCGCGTCTCCAACTCAAGCGCAGGCGCTGGCAGATGCATACGAGCACGCGCCCCACCCGGGCGGACCTGCCCTTGGAGATGTCTGGAAAGAGATTGTCAGTCACCGCAGGCAGATCTGAAGGACGGCCGCCCGGAAGCAACGGAGAGTCGCCGCATGGATAGGTTCATGGGCGTCGACCCAGAAGGGCTCACTGCTGTCGGCCGGATCGTCGTGGCCGCAGGTCGGGTCGAGATGGTGCTGGCGCTCGTCGCCAGCGAGCTCGGACTGCCCAACCCGCTGCGTGCGGCTGGCGACGTTGTCAAGGACACCCGACGCGCTGCGCGGAAGTCGGACCCCTTGCTCGCCCCCCATTCCGACCTGGTGCTCGGCTGGCTTGCCAAGATCCGTGCTCCCCTCGAAGTCCGACACAGAGCGGTCCACGGTGTGCACCTCACAGATTTCTCTCCCGACGGCGACCGGGCCCCAGTGCAGTGGCTGATGAGGAGCGGCGAGCGGATGAAGGTCGACGTCGCGGAGTTCAACGAGACCGCTGAGACTCTTGCGCGGCTGAACACCGAGGGCATGAATCTGTTTGGTGTGTTGCACGCGGCCAATTTCAGACGCAGCCGGCGTGTGGATCTACGCCCGGAGTAGCTCGCGGAGCGTCGAGATCTTGGAGATGCGGACTGTGGAGAACTCGCAAGTCCAAAGGCCCGACGCCTTACGCTGGCAACCTGCAAATGACGGGGGAGGTCATGGTCAGGTTCGCAGTGGACCCAGAAGATCTGTCGACAACGGCTGCGGCGGTGGAGAGCATTCGTGGTGAAGCAGGATCGTTCCTTGAGACGTGCTCTGCTGACGCAGGAAACGCTGATGTAGCCGTCGCGATCTCGGAGATGTTGTCGCAAGTCGCCTCGACCTGGCAGAGCCAGACCGCGGAACTGGACGAGATCTCGAACCGACTCCGAACGACCGCTGATCTGTATCGTCGCGCGGATCTTGACTCTGCTCCGCGCGGGGATGGAACACTCCCTTGAGCGAGCTCGGAGAAACGACCGACCCGGTGAAGCTCGTGCCGGGCTCTGTCTCCGGACTCATGGACTCCGTCACGCTCTGGCGAAATCGTAGCGATCTAGCGCGAGCGGTGAGCGATCGACTCCATGATCTTCGTGCTCCGGAAAGCTGGCAGGGAGACGCGGCAGCCGGATTCATCAGTCGACGTGACGCTGCGGCGGCTTCGTGGGAAGCTTCCGCAGAGATGCTGACCCGGGCGGCTGACTCGCTTGATGAGTATGCGACCACACTTGGGTGGGCCCAGCAGAAGGCAGCTGACGCTATCGACATGTGGGCAGCGGCGGCCGCGCAGACCGCAGAGTCCGCGCGCCGCACTCGTGAGATGGAGCGGCTGGCGGGGCCTGGAGACATCCTTCCGCCCGCTGTCGACGGAGGCGCTGAGCTTCGTACCGAGGCGCGGGCACTTCTCACCTATGCCCGAGAGCAGGTCGCGACCGCCGGAGCCACGGCAGCCAGCGACCTCCGTGCAGCAGCAGGCATTGCGCCACCTGCTCCGAACCCATGGAACGCCCTCGGCGTTCTCGGCGCCGTGATGGTCGAGATGCAGATCCAGATTCACTGGAACACGATCGTGGATCTCGTCAATGGGACTGCGTCGATCGGGAATGCGATCCTCAACAACCCCGAAGCGCTCCTCGCAGTCCTCGGCGGTTCCGCCATGATCGGTGGCGGTGCGGGCCTCATCGGTGGCGGTGGGGCGGCGTCGCTGACGGGTGCGGGAGCGGCTGTCGGTGCGCCGGCGGCTGGAGCGGGATTTGCGGCAGTGGGTGCCGGCGCAGCCGCTGTGGGAGCAGGCGCCACCGTGATCGCGTCCGGGGCTCTCGGAGCGAACAGAGTCGAGTTGCTTGAGCGGCGCGGGTACGACCGAGGCGACGGACGAGACGACTACGGTCAGTTTGCCAACGGGCAGAGCTCGAAGCCCTGGGTCGATAAGGAGAAACAGGGGCTCGATGAGGTCGAAGAAGAACTTGGAGCCACGATCAACCGAGATAAAGTGCGAGCTTCCGCCGAGGGCACGGACCAGCAGCGCTACTTCGATGGTCTCTACAAGAACCCCGACGGCACGTACACGGCCGTCGAAGTGAAGAGCGGAAGCGCCGTTGACAAGTACCTTCGGAATGAAGGCAATCAGAAGGCGTTCGATGATGCCATCTCGCCGTCCAGCCCCGCCCGCGTGCGTATCAATGGTGAGTGGGTCGATGTCGTGAAGGTTCGAGTACAGGTGGTGGAGTGATGAGCCGGTTCTACTACACAATCGACGGCCGCAACTCGACGGAGTTCGTCGCCGACCTCCGGTCGCCCAAAGAGCAGCTCGCTCACCTCCTCGGGCTGCTTCACGCCGGGAAGCGCTCGACGTTCACGCTCGCACCGGTGCCTGACGGTGTCGAAGTGCTGAGGTTCATCCGCAGCGGGGGCTCCGACGTGTTCCTGCAATGCGCCGGAACGGGCGACCAGCTCACGATCGAGTGGCGACGACGCGAGGACGACGGGGAGACCAAGCTCTACACGCTCGGACATAGCGAGCGTCGCGCTCCCGAGCTGGTGACCATCGAGTTCTTCCATGGGGAGCGCAGCACGCAAGTCCACCCCGACGAGGTGTTCAGCGCCGACGAAGCGGTCGAGATCTTCTACACCTACCTACAGACCGGCACGATTCCTTCCGTTTACGCACTGAGGGAGTTCGACATGACTTGGCCAAAGCCATGACGATCCAATTCGACAGCGGACAACACGACCAGCTGCTCCACCAGCTGCACGCAGCCACCTCTGCCATCCAGGACCACCTCACGGATCTTGAGGACGCCGTTGGAGAGGTCGAGGAGCGCTGGAACGGTGCTGCCCGCGCGGCGTACTCGGATGCTCAGATGCGGTGGTCGGCCGCCATGCGGTCTCTCCACAGCGTTCTCAAGCAGGCGGACGACGCCGCCGCGAAGGCCGGCGAGACACTGAGCGCGGCCGAGAGAGCAGCGGTCAGCCTCTGGGCCTAAAGCCAGAGGCTGTGCTCGGGCGGCCGGGACTGTGGACAACGGCTCTCGGATCAGAACGTCGCTGAGTACGCTGCATGGCCATGGACGATGTCCTTGCTGCCGCGGCTCAGCCACGGTGCCCGGAGTGTGGCACTGTCTTGCGCACGCGCGCCTACGGGCTCTACTGCGGCGGCTGCGATCTCGACGTTCTGGATGTCGGTACCGGGGAGTCCATCGGCCTGTCTGCCCTCGCGGCTGAGTTGGGGCACACCGAGCATCGGCTCGGGATGAGGATCTATCACTACGTCCGTCGGAAGTACCCGGAGCATCGTCCGGGTGACCCCTGGCTGCTGACACCGGAACAGGCCGACGACGTGCGGAGGAACGTACGGTGACGCCCCACGCGGCGCGCACGCACCCACTGAAGACGTAACAGGGTTTCGTTCATCCGGACGTTCATAGCCGGGGCTACTGTGCGGCTCATGGCGAAGAATCCGACCGCATTGACTGCCCCACAGGTGGCGGTGCTCCGCTGGATTGAGGCGGGCTGTCCCGAGGGCGTCTACACCGAAGGATGGAAGCATCGGATCGCTGCGCGCGCTCTCGAACGTCGTGGCCTGGTCAGCATCGCCGGGCGTGGCTCGACCTGGCGCGCCACGATCACTACGTCCGGTCGTGCTTGGCTGGCAGCACCGCCAATGGCAGATGTACTGCCGTCGGACTCGGAAGCCGAGGCGTTGATCATGCAGGTGCTCGAAGCCGGCGGATCTCTCATGGTTGAGGCGGCACAAGGCGATGAGTTGAAGTCGCTTGAGCGCCTAGTGCGGGCGTCGCTTCACGCCGCTAACCGTCCTCGAGGACAGAAGCTTGAGTTGTCGGGGAACTGGTACTACTCGCGTAGTTCGGAGCGCACTGTGCGGCTGGTGCCCTACTTCGAGGACTTCGTCGAGAAGCATCCGGTGCCCGTACCGGACCGTGTCGGGAAGTACCACCCGGTAGTGCGGCACTATCTCGACAGTCGAGACTGGCAGTACGTCTCGAAGGAGCACCTCAGCCGGGCCGCTCGGATCCTTCAGGCCATTGCTACCGAGGCAGAACGACGCGGGCTCACCGTGATCTCACCCAGCAAGGCCAAGAAGAACCAGAACAAGCATCAGTCGAAGCCCGTGGAAGGGCACATCTGGCTCGAGACGCCCCATGGTGAGTACTCCGTCGAGGTACGTGAGACTGCAGGCAAGGGCGGACGAACACTGAACTATCAGGAGCGCTACAACGCCAAGCAGGCCAGGTGGCTCTGGCGCAGGCAGACCGAGTTCATCTCCACAGGCGAGCTCGAAATCACCCTTGACGGGCGATACACGTCGTACAAGGGAGAACGTTTCAGAGACAGCAAACGCGGACGCCTCGAGGACAAGCTCCCCGACCTCTTCGCAGCGCTCGACCGCTACCAGCTTCACGCGGAATGGGACGCCGAGCAGGCTCGTGTGAAGGCAGAGGCCGAACAACAACGCAAAGAAGCCGCACAGAAGGCCGCACAGAAGCGGTACTACGAGGCGGCTCGCTGGAACTACTTCCAGAGCCTCGTCGACGCACACGAAGCGGCGGAGCGTCAGCGGCAGTTCGTCGCCGCGGCGCTGCAAGCCGCTGCTGGCCTCGATCCCGAAGAGCGCGCCGCATCCGAGGATTACTTGCGCGACATGCAGAAGATGGCCGACGCGAAGGACCCGCTGCTCGCCACTGTCCGACTGGTGCCGATGATCCCGGAACCGAACCAGGAGGATCTCCGCCCGTTCCTCTAGAGGGGCGCCCAGGCGGCTCGCGCTCCGCTTGGCGAAGCGAACACGGCGGGGCCTTCGCTGCTTCTCAGCGAGACGATCTGCGCGGCCATCCGCGCTTGAAGTAGTCAGCACGCCGGTCACGTGTCGGCAGTTCTCGAAGGCCAGGGGTGTCCGGCTGAGACAGAACCCATTGCAACGCCGCCGCAGGAAAGAACACTTCCCCGTTCTCCCAACCGCGCATCGGTTCCCACCATCCTGCGTCAGGAGCCGGGCCGCCTGCTCGATGCACTTCCTCGAGCACGTACGGCGACACAGGTTCCCATGGATGATTAATCAGGCGACGCCTGACCATCTCCGGTGTCTGGGGCCACCACTAGTCGATCTCCACCGTCTCTTCATACCTCACCAGGTGGCTGCTCGCGTGAGCGCGGGCCACAGGTCAAGATCGTCGACGTCAGATCGAGCGCTCGGAGGAGTCGCGCAGCTCCCGAGCGATACACGAAGCCGCACTCGAGCTTTCGCCCCGTAGGCCGTCGCGCACGATAGTGGCCCGTTACGAGCCGGATGTGGCAGACGACACTCTCATCGATACGTTGATCGGAGACCCCTGTATTGCGTCGGTATGCGTGGATGGGTCGGCCGAAGCAGCCTCCATCCTATTGGCCGCGTGCAGCGTCGTAGGCAGCCAACACGTTTGGCGATAGTACCCGTCGGGTACTCACGGTCATTCCCTGTTCCAGCGCCCATTGCCGCACAACCTGTGGACCACGCTATGAACCTCGGGGCCGCTTTGGTCGCACCAGGAGTTTCAGCACGCGCTCGGCGTTCTCGCGGCGCTCGCCTCGTCCGAAGGTCGCCACGATCGCTAGGAGCAGTTTGAGGCCGTAATGCGCGGCGACGGCGACCAGGGCGGCGGCTGATGCGGGTGGGGCGGCGTCGAGGAGCTGCGAGAGGTAGTCGGGCACCATGTCTCCGAACTGGCGCTAGCGCCCCGTCGCCCGGCGCCGGTCAGGAAAGACAGGTCGGCTAGGGCTTCTGGTGGGCGGACTAATCCGCAAGCTGCGATCGAATCAAGCGGACACCTTGCCCCGCCCCACGGGGAGGACGGGAGGTGACGGCGCGAGCGCAGACCACCTGCGGGGAGACAGGGCACCGGTCCCGCCGGCTTGGGGCCTCTCCGCCGATGAGACAGGGTGCCGGTCCCGCCGGCTTGGGATCTCATCGTCAATATGTTCAACCCCACTACGTGGGGCACCCCGGAGCTACGCGGCGGGGACGACCCCACAGCTAAGCAGTGGGGCGGGTATTGCTTCTGAGTACATTCTAGATCGACTGCCGGACAGCCGCACCGGAAACGATCAGTTTCGAGCGATTGCGGGAACTTACAAACGGACGCCCCCGCCGCTCGTTCGGGGACGCCCCAGGGTTACTGTCGAATCATGGGCAAGCTCTTCGATGAAATCGACGCCAAGCTGGCCTCGTGGATTGAGGCTCAACCGCTGTGGTTCGTCGCTACCGCACCGCTCGCGGAGGCCGGGCACGTGAACGTCTCCCCCGCGAGGCCATGACACGCTGTCTGTTCTTGGACCTCGCCGCGTTGCTTGGGTCGACTACACCGGCAGCGGGGTTGAGACGATCGCGCACCTTCGCGAGAACGGACGCATCTGTCTGATGTTCCCGTCGTTCGACAGCCGCCCTCGCATCGTCCGTCTCCACGGAAGAGGTTCTGTCCTCCTGCCCGGCGATGCTGGCTTCGATGAGGTGGTCGATCTGCACCCAGACAACCCGAGCACGCGCGCCGTGATCGCATTGGACGTGACCAGGATCAGCGACTCTTGCGGGTGGGGAGTGCCGATCATGGACGTGCGTGACGAACGCGACCTCATCCGACTCCAAGCCGAGAAGAAGGGGCCCGGGGGGATGGAGAACTACCGACGCCAGAAGAACTCACTCAGCATCGACGGCCTACCTGGCCTTTAGAGCGCCAAGGCAGCGCGCCCGCCCCGAAACTGTGGGCCGACCTATGGCGTGTTGCTAAAGGTTGATTCGTGGTGTGCGGGTGACGCTTGGAGCGTGTCGCGTACTGAGATCTCCGATGAGGCCTGGGCTTGGTGACCGCCTGCCTATGCCAGGCGGATCGGTAGCCTGGGAGCATGCCGGAACTCTTCCGAAGTGCCGCCGGAAGCTTGCAGGAAGCCGGGTGGACGTTTGAGCCGCCGACGTCGATGGAGAACGGCGTTCCCTCCCCGCTGCGCGCGGCACCCGAAACGGTGATCCGCTGGGTGTCCTCGTTCTCACTCCTGTCGAGCTCAGACGAGACGGTGTGGTTCTTGTCCCGCGACGACTACTCGACCGGCGCGGAGGGGGCGTTCGCGTGGAACGAGTGTGAACTGCTGAGCATCCAGGCTGCGACGACGGATGATGAGGCGGTCGCGGTCTCCCGTTTCTGGAGGCGCCACGCACCCATCCTGCTTTCCGTTCGCAACGGATACGAGTACCTGGCGGTGCGAGACGACGGAGCAGTCGTCCACGGTTCCGAGCCAGAGTTCGAAGAAGCGGTCGTCGTGTTCTCTCACTTCGAAGATCTGCTGAGGTACACCACCGCGCGGCCGGCCCGGCGCGACCAGGTCGTCGACAGCTTGCTGTTCGGTGCCGCCGACGTCACTGACCCGACGCCAGGCGACTAGGGGTGTTGCTAAACCCATTGGAGTGTCGCGGCGAGGCAGATGGCGGAGTGGTAGTTGCGGGCGGTCTTTTCTGATCGCATCGCGATGCCGCACCACTGCTCGAGCTTGTTGAAGCAGCGTTCGACGACGTTGCGGCGCTTGTAGCGCTCCTTCTGCTCGCGCCCGAAGTCGATGGGGCGGCCACCGATACCCCAGTGATCTTGTTTCGAACAACAGAGATGATTCTACGACCAGGAAGACGGGACGCGGCTACACGCTGACCCGCGGAACGCAGCTTACTCCGGGAAAAGTGGTCGATATCGCACCAAACCTCCGAGCACTCTTGGAGCATGTCGCGATCGAACCTTTGGCGGGACCTCAACGCATTGTCATGACCGCCTTCACCCCCGAGCGTGTGGCGAGACTCGTCAAGCTAGCGCTGCGGGAGTTGGAGAGCTCATTGCCGGAACGGCAGGAGTCGCCCCTACCTCGACATCAGGCGCGCGTGGCAAGGCCGCCCTCACAGAACCACCGGCTCTCACTCCAGCCACGGTACGCAACTTGCTTCCAGATGAACGCTGGCTCCGCGGAGAAGCTCAACGCCATTTCTTCCAAGTAAGAGGAAACCTCGTTCGAGCCGCCTGCCCGGAGGAGCTTCTTGAGATAGCGACGTATACCGGTGAGCTCCACAGCCGCCTGATTCGCGTACAGGGTGTTCAGCCCGAACTTGAGAAAGTGGAACTCGACGCGGGCGGCTTGCGCGGGCGTCCAGCTCGAGTGCGGCGCCACGCTGAACAGCAGTGGGGCGCCAGGCGATTCTTCGACTGTGCAGGTTAGCCATGAACGCGCTGCGAAGTCGTCGTAGTAGCCGTGCAGGATCTGGTCATCAGAGTGCTCGCCGACGTACTCCAGCTTCGTTCCATTGCATTCGTCACATATGGGAACGAGGTTGAGAGGCACGATAGCCAGCTCGGGGAACTTTCGTTTCGGCAGGTAGTGGTCGAGTTCTGAGGCATCGCGTACGAGGCACAGCGGGCATAGTCCGTGTCGTGATGCTTCCCGGAGCTGGTTGTAGTAGCCGCGGGCTGATCCCCTCAGCAGGCGGTTCTTGTATGCCCATCTGACGGCGGCGCGCAGCTCAGCTGCTACCGCGCGATTATGTTGACGGAACTCATGGAGTGATTCCGCATTCGCAAGCACATCGAAACTTGCCTCCGCCTGTTCAATATCTGCGGCGCTTGTGACGATGCGGGCTTCGTTGAGGGTGTCGCTGAAGGTAGCGATGATGTCGGCGACACCGAACCCCGGTCGATCGACGGAGATCATTGGTTGCCTCGCGCCGCGAACCACGATCGCAGGATCGCGCGTGCTTCGCCTCCGAGCTGATTATTGAATCGTCGTACGACGTCCTCGTAACTCTCCGCTTCATCGGCAGCCTCTTCGAGAAGCTTGTAGAAGCCCGATCGCGTAACTTCGAGCTTGAACACGTCGTGTGTGAGAACGCCGACGTTCTCGCCGAATGTCTCACGTGCTGGTCGATCGACCTTGTTCGTACCTCCGCTCCTACGAATGACGAGCGCACAGCTTCGAGGTACTTCTTGCAGGAGCACTGGCGAGTGCGTGGCTGCGATCGCTACACCGTTCCGCTCCTGCATGAGGCTCGACAGAGCACGCATAAATGCGCTCAGGAGCGGCGGATGCAGGTGTGCCTCAGGTTCATCGAGAAGCACGAGCGATCGCGATACGACGGATTCGACGAGGCGCGTGATGGTTAGTAGGACGATCTTGTGCCCCGAACTCAAGCGACTGAAGGTCTGCCGTACTTGAGTGCGTGGTCGCGCGTCCGGTGCAAGCGCCAACTGCTCCTCAATTAGATCAGCAATCGCTGCGTCCCGAAAGTTCTTGTCGCTCTCGAGGGTGCGGAGCGCGTCCTTCCAAAGCGAGTTCAGTCCCCTCTGGAAGATCCGGTACGCGCTTGCTGCAAACGCCTTGGCAAGCTCCTCCGGCCCGAGAGTCCCTTCGGCCTCCTGTATGCCGATACGCGAGAATCCTACATCGAACGGGCCGTCACCTTCCTGGGGGAGATCGGACTGATCGAAGGCACTGAACGAGACAAAGACCAGATTCTTGAATCCGGGGCCGTCGACGTCGGGGGTATCGAATTTTCCGCGGGGGATGTCGACGTTCTCGGTGCCAAGGAGTTCTCGCGCCATTGAGTTTAGAAGGCGTGTCTTTCCAGAACCATTCCGTCCGATAAGGACATGCACGTTGGTGGGTGGTTCCGACTCTGGCTTTACAGAAAATGGAAGTCGGATTGTTTGGTCGCGATTTACTTCGGGTGGCTGGATAAAGGTGAATTCATAAGGAACTAGTTCGCTACCGCCATGAGCGATGCCGTGAAACTGAGTCTTCGCTGTCTCGACGCCGACTTCCCGAAAAAGCGAGTCATGTATAACGCTGTGTTCCAAAAGGTCATCGATGCGATCCGGCGTGTACGCTAGATCCCGAAGTGAACGTAAAACCGCGCCTGTTCGCTTAGTTCCCAACTCTGCGAGGAGCGTTTCGTAGTAGCTCTGGTCCTGTCCAAGCGATGCGTACGACTTTCCGAGCCTCGAGAATGTCTCTTGGAGTGGGGTTCTAAACTCTTCGTCGTTCGTGTACTTCTCGAACGTCACATCTGCGATCTTGACATGGCCAACACGGGTCAGGTCATTGTCGGCATCTACAACGTAGAGCATGAATAGGGTGCGCCACTGATACCAGTCGTTCCAGGGGACCTTGGCTAGCACTACATCGCCGACAGCTGTCCCTTCGGGCGCACGCGCCGAATCCACAACATGAAACCGCAGCAAGATGTCGCCTACCCTTCCGTCAGGTTGGCCTGAGCCTATCGGTGGCGACCCAGCATCGCGCTCGACCCTTGTGCGCAGGACCGTATGGCATGGAGGCGGTTTGATCCCTTGACGGGAGGCCTATGGGACTATGGAACGCACGCTGAAATGCCTCTGCGCAGTCGTCAGAACGTGCCACAAGCTACGCAGTCAACATGTCGGTGGGCATCCGAAACATGCCCAAGCACGTGGGTCGCCGACCTCCGTGCTGTGCCTCCGCGTTGCCCGACGAGGGTGCGCATACCGCGCAGTCGTGAGTCGCGCTCGGAGCCTCGTCTGACCATGATGAGTTGCATGGACCCGTCACCACAGACCGCCGTCATCGCATGTGACGAGTCTGGTTCCGAGGGTGACAATCTGCTCGACGCTCTCGATCCAGTTTTCGTGCTGGCGAGCACCAATCTAAGCCTCGGCGACGCGGAGGCATTCACGGATCGACTCCGTCGCGACATGCCGACCCAAGCGCCTGAGTTCAAGTCGAAGATCGCACTTCGCGAGAAGCACAGACCCGCACTCTTGAACGCCCTCGACAGTCTCGCTGACGCCGGCAACATCCATCTGGTGGACAAGACTTACTTCGTGACCGCGAAGCTCGTTGATGTGCTTCTCGGAGGTGACTTGGTCGATGTCGGCCTGCATGGCCGCGCACGCGCCGACTACCTTGCGGACAACGCTGCAGCGGCGATTGGTCATCAAAGATGGGACACCCTGCTCAGGTCGTTCGCGACGCTTCTACGGGGCCACCGACGCACGGGGAGGGCACGGCCCACGCCTGACACATTCTTCGCCGCCTTACGAGATGCACGCACGAATTGCCAGGACGGAACGACCGGCACGATGCTTCATCGCATGTGGGCTCGGCGTGACATCGTCAGCGAACTGGCCTCCGCGCCCACCTCAGCAATGAGAGAGATCGACCCGATGTGGCCCTCATTGGTAGCGGTCGCCCACGCGTGGACGATCCGCCTCGGCGATATCCCGCTTGAGTTTGTGGCCGACGATTACGGCAGTATCGGCCTGGACTCGGTTGACGAGCTGATGTCGGCCGCCGCACGCCCGTTCCCGGTGCTCGGGCTTTGGCATCCCGGAGCAGAGTTACGTGGCGTCAGCTTCGTCGACTCGCGGAGCGACGCACGCGTACAGGTCGCGGACATACTCGCCGGCGTCGGCGCAGCGATCTCAAAACTCGCTTTCGCTGGGGTGTTTGACGATCCCCTACAGATCCACGCGCACCCACTCCTAGACGCGAACGTAATGTGCGCCACCGGCTCACCCATCGACGCACTATCCGAGCGCCGAGATTCCCCCTACCTGGAACAGTACCTACGCCGGAGGGGAGGCTAGTGAAGGTCGATACGTGCGGGCTGAGATCCCAGATGCTCGACGAGGTGTGTAGCTGTCACACCACGATCTCCGCGGATGCTCGCTCCTTCTCGAAGCTGACCTAATCGTCGACTTCGACGATCTCGTACTCGGGATCTTCTTCTCCGTCTTGCGGGTAGTCACCGGGGTTGGAAAGGTGGAGAACTTCGCCGCCGGTGCGGAAGTTGTCGAGCTGGTCGGCAGCGTAGGCCTCAGCTTCAGCCTCGGTCTCAAAGATGGCTTCCTCATCATCGAAGCCGTCATCGTCCCATTGAACCCTGAAGCCCACGACACCCTCCAGTCCGCGCGCGTTGCACTCCTCAGGTGAATGTAAAGCCGTAAGACGGGCCACCGCAAACTGGCACCCTCCCATGGGAACACGCGCTTGGCAGATCATGCTGCGAAGGCACCTTCTTCTGGTCCCTGCTACTCGATCGTCGACTCACCGACACCGAGAAAGCAGCGCTCGGCTACAGCCGGTCGATCCAGGTGTCCTCATCGCGGTCGGCCCACGAGTTCCCGGTGGACACGCGATGCGCGCGGGAGGCGCGCGCGCTAAGCATGTAGATAAGTAGATTCGCCTTGTCGGCCTCAAGCTCCGCGGCAGAGCCAATGTGAACGCCCGTGAGCTCTTCCACCATGTCGAACTGCTCACGGGCACCGGTCACGCCGATGATCGCGAAGAGGTGGCGAATCTTCTCCCGCTGAACCGGAGTCATGATCCTGGGCTCGGTCGGGGCATCCTCATCGGCGGAATCCTTAAGGTCGAACAGTCCATCTCCCACGCCTCCATCTTGCCCCGTAGCCGAGGCATGCTCTCGCAACAGCCGAGGCATGCCCTCACAACGTGGAGCATCGGCCGGAAGCTATCTTGGATGGATGCGTGAGACCGTCATAACCAAGTCGGTCACGCTGGGCGCGCTTGGAGATCAACCGCGTTTGTCGGAGCCGAAGCACGCCCGCCGCGCCCGCTTCCATCAGTCCTGGTACCGAGCAGTTCGGCTTGGTGTTCCTGGCTGGGGCAAGACCCCTATGGGACGACCCCTCGGCAGCATCCTTCCGGTGGCCGCCGCCGCAGCCGGGAGGAACTTCACCTCACCCGAAGCCGAGGCGATGTTCGTGAAGCGTCGGACGCTGGGATGGGGCGTTGATCCTGTCCGGATGACCAGCCACATGACCTCAAGCCAAGCGCTACTCATGAACCTGTTCGGACCGCTCGCCGACGATCCGGACTGGCTACTCGAAGTCCTCTGCATCGTGCTTGCTCGGCCCGACCTGACTGAGGTGCTCGATGTCGCGGTTGAGTTCGCACCGCCAAAGCGTAATCACTACCTCGGTGACATGACACGGGTTGATGCCTTCGTGAAGCTTGCAGTGGAGGGTGGTATCGAGGGCCTCGTCCTGGAACTCAAGTACGCGGACCGGTTCAGCAGTCGAAGGCTGCCACTCTCGGAGAGTCCTCGGTATCGCGACCTTGCCGAATCCACCGGCCTCTGGAGATCTTCCGGCCTCACCTTCTCCGATGGCCCGGTGAACCAACTTGTGCGCTGCCACGCGCTCGGCGCGCGCACCCTGCAGGTCGATCTTGGAGCAACCGTGCCGGTCACGCTCATGCTCGTGCACCATCCGCTCGACTTGAGCGCTGGCCCCGTCCTTGATGAGTACCGTCGCCAGCTCGCCAATCCGAAGCTCGCGACGCGTGTCGATCTTGAGCGCTTCCTAGAGACTGCGCTCGCCTCGGCTCCTGGCGTCAAGCAGGCTCAAGGTATCCGCACGCTTCAACTGCGCTATATCAGCCACGAAGAGAGCGAGGCTCTTTGGCACGAGCACCTCGCGGCAACTCACCCCACCAGGCGGAGGTGACGGCGGTGGTCGTCTAGGACAGTCAAGCCAAGCGACTCGAAGAGGCTTGTCAGCCAGGCGCGGAGGTCCCGGTCGTTCCCTGGCAGAAGCGGAAGGGCTCCGATGCCAACCTCGTCAGCAGAATCGCGCAGCTTGTAGTCCATCCCTGACATCGGCCATGGAAACAGCGCCACGCCGGCGACGACTGGCCGGATCGGCTCGTTCTTACCATCGAGCACCTGGATGGCATCCCGGTACCGGTGGAGTTGATTGACCGCGTCGATGGGCGCCCCCGCCGCACCGAACTGCTTTATGTACTCGGGCGACCCGACGATGCGGTACTTGGCGTCGAGCACGATCATGATATCCAAACCGCCTGATGCCACGACGCGAAGCACGATGTCGGGCTTCTGAATGCCAGTCGGGACGTCGAACGCTGGGTTGTAGGCGAGCGCAGCCTGCACGAACTTGCCGGGGAGCTTCACCGAGCGCGAGAGCCCCTTGCGGAGTGTGAAACGCAAGCCCGCACTGTCCGTCGGTATCAGCTCAGAGAAGTCCACTTCGGTACCGAGTAGCTCGGCCGTCACTTGGGCCACCTTAAGGAAGCACCACGTCTCGTACAGATCGTTGAGGTCTGACGTCGAGTACTGGTCGGTGCCGTCGTCGGCGCCAGCGAGCGCAGCGCTGAGTACGGACAGCACGCTGTACGCCTGGCTGTACCCGATCGCGCTCTGAAGCTGCAGCGACGTCGCTGACGCAGGAACCTCGATAGTGGCGGACGAGATAACCGGCGAGAGCAAGAACTGCCCGACGAGTTCCTTGAGCTCGCCGATCTCCGAAAGTTCCGCGTCGAGACGCGGGGGCCGCTTGCCGGTCCGCTCTACCGAGCGTTGCACCCGCGCCGCCTGCTCGGACTCGAGTTCGAGCAAGCGAGCATGCACGAACTTGAGGCGAGACCGGATCCAGCGGTGCTCAAACGTATCGAGCGATTCGAAGGCGCGGGACACTTGAATCTGCGAGCGCACCGGCCCAACGCCCGGAACATTTTGGAAGTCTCCGAACCCGAGCCCGCGCACTACTGCGCGCGTGGCGCCCGCACTGGAGCCACGAACCCGGTATAGGGGCGTTGCCGCATCTTCGCGCACCAGCGCTCGCCGCGCCGATGAGTTGATGTACTGGATTGCGGCGTTAAGTGCACCGAGGTGGATGCGCAGCAAGGTCAACCACTCAATACCCGAGCCGGTCTCGTCGCGGTTCGCTCTTGCCTGCCGATAGGTCCCACGTAGGTACTCAAGGATGAGCGTGCGGCGGACCGCGGCGACTCCCTCCAGAAGCTCCTCGTAGTCCTCAACGTAGTCGATCTTCGAGGGGAACACCTCGGCCTCGATGACCAGCATCTCGTCACCTGCACGGAAGGAGAAGTCGGTCCGCCCGACCTGCCCCCGGAATCGCACCGTGAGCGCCAGCAAGTCCGCCTCAGCGACGACGGTGCGCTGAACGATCAACGTCGGGTCGCGGAATGTGCTCACCGGTTGAAAGCCAGGGAGCTTGCTGCGGACGATCAGCTCGTAGTTGCGTTCCTCGAAGAGCACCGGCCTGGCCGCAGTCTCGACCGGTGAGCCGTTGAGTGTCGCCGCGAAGTGCGGCGTGATTGTCAGGTCCGGGCGAGACTGGAGCGCCACCGGAAACTCCGAGGAGCCGTTGATCTCAACGACCAGCGCGTCGGTTTCGAGGCGGGCAAGCTGGGCCACGACGGCTACGTCCAGTAGTTGGTGAAGCCGGTTTCGACGAGCCTGCGCTGCATGATGTCGATGCGTTGGGCGGATACCGGGAAGGCCGAAGCGGCGCCACCGCTGGGCTGCGCCCACTCACCGAGCTGCTTCAGCAGATTCGAGATAGTCGGTCCGGATCCCTGAATACGCGGCAGTACCTTCATCGAGATCGCCAGATCCAGCGGGTCGATTTGGCCGCCCTCCGTCGACTCGAACTGGTCGGGCTGCTGCTCGGCGGCTAGGACGAACATCGCGATCTCGTCGCGCACGCGGTAGCCAAAGTGCAACTGCGCGGGCTGAAGCAGGTCGTTGAGCTCCGTGAGCGTCTCGATGACCCGGACGACGCTCGACTCGCTTCGGCGCGGGTGGCGGGCAAGTGCCGCGCCCTCTCGACGCCAGGCGTCCGAATGCCACTGCTGGGCTGCCGGCGCCGAAACACCACCCCCGATCAGGCTCAGGTCCACATCTGAGAACTCGATGACGAAGGCTCGGTCGAGAACCTTCCGCGAGAACCCGAAGGTCGTCTCGTCCATGTTGACCGAACCCACGATGGCAAGGTTGCTCGGGATGCCGACCCGCCCCCACTCGTCACCAGCGTCTTGCTTGAGCGGCGTTACGGGTGCACCTTCGAGCAGGACGCCGGCTTCCTCAATGCGGGACAGCACCTCAGCGAAGTAGTACTCGGGGCGAGCGATGTTCATCTCGTCGAGCAGGAAGAAATACTGCTTGTCCGGGTTCTTGGCTGCCTCGCGCGCAAACTGCAGCAGATGGCCGGGTTCGAAATCACTCTTCAGGTTCTTGTACCCAAGCAGCTCACTGCTGTCGTTCCAGTCCGGACGCACCGGGACGGTCGTCGCGACGGCTCCCGTTGCATCGGCGACCAGACGCGGGAGGGCACTCTTGCCGGTCCCCGAGACGCCGGCGAGGATAACAAACGGCTTAGTGCGTATTGCCGTGATGTACGACGCGACCTGCCAGGGTGCGAAGTGGAAACCACGCGCTTCGATGTAGTCGAGTACCGCTTGGATGTCGACGGTACTCAGCGCGACCGTGCTGGCTGTGGCGGCGGGCTGACTTACCGGCGCCGCGGCAACCGGGGCCGCGGGAAGGTAGTCGTCGACGTCGGCAACGTCGGACACAAGCGAGAGAGGCATTCTGAGCGGTTCCGATTCGTTCGTGGCTTAGACCAGCGTCGGGTCGAATAGCGCCGACTCTTCATCGTTCGAGAGTCCGAGCTCGCTTCTGAGCGTAGCGATGAGGTCCGACAGTTCCGCCTGGTGCGTGAGACCGATCGTTTCCAGGTCGCGGTCCCGCAGCCACCAGACAGCAGCGTCGGCAAGGCGAGGCTTCTTGTTCTTGTCAGGATCAGTGCCCTCAGCGCGTAGGAAGGCCTTCTCCAGCTCGCTACCTGGAATCGCGACGAACGTGAACGCCCGCGGAGAACTCCCCGCCACTGCGACGAAGGGTGGCGACGCGAGCGACGTTGCCCATCCCGAGGCGGTGTCAGAGGGACCGTTCGACGGGTACTTGTCTGACCGGAACCCGTTGTCGGTCGCGTTTGCACTTCCGAAAGGGTTAAAGAAGTGCGGTGCCGGCTTCGATTCAGGTCGAACACATGCCCACTCCCGAATCGCCTGCTGAAAGGGCTGCGACGCCATGCCTGTGACGACTTGTGCGCTGGGTCCGCCTGAGTTGACCAGCGCGCGCCGGAAGATCAGGTAGTCAAGCAGCTTGGGATGTGCGCGGGAGGCGCGCAAGCGGTCGACAGCGTGCTTTATGAGGTCGGGTGCCAGGTATAGCGCCACTACGCCTCCTCGTCGTCACGGTGCTTAATCGCCTTCAGCCTATCGGCGGCGATGTCGCAGTACTCCTCACTGATGTCGATGCCGATGGAACGGAAGCCGTGACGACGTGCAAATGCCATGGTCGTCCCCGACCCATTGAAGGGATCGAGTACGACGCCGCCCGGCGGAGTGGTCGCCAAGATCGGTGTACGCACCAAGTCCTCAGAGAACGTTGCCTTATGGAACGACTTCCCCCGGGCGGTGTTTGTGATCCAGGTATCGAGGGGCGGAAGGATGCTGCCCGACGCCATCCTCCTTCCTACCGGATGCCGGTCGTAGTAGTACCACCGGCTCTTCGTTAGATGGAAGACGTACTCCTTAGACATCGAAGAGCGGTCACGCACCTGATCGGGAATCGGATTGGGCTTTACCCAGACGTTGTCATTGCGCACAAGCCAGCCGTCATCCTGCAGGGCTATGGCGAGGCGGTGAGGAATGAGTAGAAGCTGCTTCGGCCGCGCCCATAGGCCGTCGCCTGGGCGATCTTGCGGTCGGAGGCCAAATCGCCGTGCGCCCTGTTTGACCTCGCCACTCTTGTGGGCGCCCTTGCCGCTCCAATAGGTGTCGCCGATATTGATCCACAGCGAGCCGGTGTCCTTGAGCACCTGCCGGCAGAGGTCGAAGACCTCGACCAGCCCATCAATGAACTGACGTGGGTGTGCTTCGAGACCCATCTGCCCGTCTTCCCCGTAGTCCCGCTGCCCGTAGTACGGAGGAGACGTCACGATCGCGTCGACCTGAATGCCCGAGTCGATGAGGCGCTGCAGCTCGGTAAGGACGTCACCCTTGAAGATCATCGACCGGTCATCGGCGTAGTGTGCAGCTTCGGGCAGGTCACCCTCGGTGAAGAATGTCTGAGGAGTGGCAACGGGGTTGAGTGCCTGGTTCGCCGGGGTGCGCTTGAGGCGCCCTCCCTCGACCGACGCCCTGCTCGGTGGCAGTGGGATGATCTTCGCCATTTGCTGCATCGGCCACAGTCTCTCTCGTCGCCCGGATGGATCGCGTCAGGCGCGCCCATAAACGGCTCGCCCGCCGCAAGCGAACAGGTTACGGCCAACCTCCGACGTTCGCCTAACCCGCCCTTCTCGGGAGCGTCGGAGGCGCATGTCATGCTGGGCATATGGCCCGACCCAACCCAGGACCCGCCTCCTGGGACGACGTCTTCGGCGATCTCGACGTGCGCAGACTCGACCATGATGAACGCCTCGACCTTGTTAACGGTCGAATCACCGACGCGCTGGAGGGTAAGACCTGGGCGGCGAAGTCAGCTGGGGAAGAGGGTGAGCTTGCCTGGGACGCTGCCGTACGGACCTTCCTCGACGGTATCTGGGTGGCCTGCATCTTCTCGTGTCATGTTGTGTGCGAGCGTGAGGTTGCGGGCATCATCTCGACTTCCATCGGCCGACTGAACGGAAAGATCCCCGAGAACTGGGAGACCTTTGGCCTTGGCAAGTTGCTCGACGAGAGCAAGAAGCATGACCTTCTCCCACCCCGCTTGATCGAAGACATCCGCCAGGTAGCGAACGCACGGAAGCCCTATGGCCACTGGCGCTCAGCCATTCACGAGGAGTCGATGATGCAGCGCGTGCATGCCGAGTCCGACAGGACCGGCAACGTTGATCGCGCGAATCTCGTCGAGCGCCTAATCGTTCGCGATGCAACGCACGCCATGTTCACCGCAATCCGGCTCTACTTCGGAAGCTACGGCCTCGGCGGTACCTGACGGTCTGTCGTCTCGCGCCGATCGAACGCGCGGAGCGAGTCGGTGCTTCACTCTCCGGTCCTCGTCGCGGCCCATGGCCCACCATGACGCGTCCAGAGGGGCTCACGGGTGACGCGCCACTCGGCAGACTGTCGCGCGCATACTGACGCGTGGATATGAGCTCACGCAAAGACATCGCGACAGGTACTCGAAGCCCCAGGGGCGCGGTTTTGTGATGCAGGTCGCGGGCTTCGCGGAGCTTACACCTCGGCAGCAGCACGCCATGCTCATCGCCATAAACGTTCGCAACGCGATGGAGGACTTCCACGTCGAGCATCCCCGAGTACTGGGAGATCCCAAGCGCCGGACACCGGATCGACGAGAGTGGAGCATTGGTGGCCTCGTGAGACCGCCAAGCTCTACGCCATTCGCATGCGGCGCAGGCCTGCTCTCTCAGGCGGGATCGGCGACCGCGCGTCGGGCTGGTCGACCGCGCCCGCGGAGTGGCACGCCCATCTCGAGTAGGTAGGTGCGTACTGCGGCCCGGTTTGCACCGACGGCAGCGGCGACAGACTCAGGGGAGCCACCTGCGGTGTAGAGCAGCACGGCTCGGATTCCGCGCTCCTCATCGAGCGTTGGACTCCTCGGGGCATTCGATCTGGGCTGCGATCCGCCGCGGGGTCGTCGCTCGATGCCGAGGCGTTCGAAGTTCTGACGGACGTTGTTGTAGCTGGTGTCCAGATAGCCGGCGATGGCAGCGATCGAGAAGCCATGGCGGTAGAGCCGACTTCCCTCCTCTACCTGCTGAGGAGTGAGCGGTTGGCGGCGGAGTTGGACTCCTCTCTCACGGAGATGGTTGAGGAGACCTCCCTTGGATAGCTGATACTCGGCGCAGAGCTGCGGAGTGGTGGCGCCAGCCTCGTACTTCGCGATGATCTCTTCCCAGACGTCAGGATTGAGACGGCGAGTCAGGCTGCGGGGAGCGGGAGCAGGTGGCTCGCTCTGTTGGGGCGAGGCGATCTGCGCGTTGGTGGCCAGCTTCTGGAGCTCGGGGAGGGGCGGTGGGAGATGGCGGGCCGACTTATTCGAGTTGTCGCGTACTGGCTCTACTTCAGGGACAGGTTAGCTGTCTTACTCGAACAATCGCCTCGGGACTGCTGCACGGATAGGTGGTCCCTCGTCCCGACGGGAAGATCAGGGATGCTGGCACCGTGAAGCCAGGAAACGAATCTCGGTCGAAGGACGCCAAGCGCTGGTCTCCCGTCGAGCTTCGGGTCGCGGCTCAGGAGCCTCGTCTCGCTCGACGTGCGTCCGAGTGTGCGATTGCTGTCGGACTTCCGGGTTCAGGTTTGCGGCCAGGGTTCGCCAGGTGGCCATGGATTCGGTAAGCCGAAGAAGGCTCCTGGCTCGATGGTGGTGGGCGTGACAGAGATCCTATTCTCAACCACCTCAACAATGTCGCCGGGCACGTGTAGCGAGGCGGGGGTCGGTCGCTCTGCGTGAGGATGGCGCCAGATAGATACCTCAGCCTTTGGTACGTGGTACGGCTGGAGCTGGTTGACGAGAATCACACTCGAGACGTTGGTGTGCCTCGAGTCGGCGGAGGACCCGAAGTAGCCGTCCATAGACCGGAACACCCGCAACTCACTGACTCCTTCCGACCACTCACCCGTTTCGTGGCCGTAGAACGCGTTCATGCTGTGCCAGTAGTCGCGGTCATGGACGAAGAGTCCGACGGCGATGACAAACGGCTTACCAAGATTGCCGTACTCCCCATCCTTGGATGCAAGCGCACGACGAATCCTCCTGGCATCATCAACGCCCCGCGCGGGCTCGTGCGCATACACGCCTATCGCTCGTCGGGCGCCATCAGCTTTTCCGCGAGCTTCCTTCTTCTTTGGTATAGCGGAGAACTCCGCTGCCCAGTCATCCTGTTTCCACGAGTATCGAGGGGCGACATCGAGATCATGGATGGAATCAGGGTCAAGTCCTGCTAGCCACTTCCGCAACTCCGTTCGTAGACGTGCTGCCGCTGGGTTCGACATTCCCTCCGTGAGTGAGCGAATCATGAGGATGAAGTTAGGGCTCTCCAGGCGGTTGACGACATCGAAGAAGCGGTTGCGTCGAGAGCGTTGAGCGTCTTGGGCATTGGTCCAGGTGGGTACAACCGCTTCCAAGTAGAAGCCGACACCGTCCCTCTCGGCGTAGAAATCCGGGCGACGCGTCGTGTGTGGAAGCGTCGGATGGAGCGTCACTGAGTGCCCTGTTCGCAGAAGCACCTCATGAAGGTAGAGCTCCAGGAAGGCACTGTTGTACTGACGGTCGTCTCCTGAACGGAGACGTGCTCGAAGATCGGCGTAGTCATCGTCGCCCGCTAGGTGACTGGCCCACTCCTCGATGAGGCTGCGTGGGTGTTCCCAGAACGTCCCAGATACCCGATTCAGGAACTCGAAAGAAGACTCCTCGTAGGTAGCGGGAGCTCCATTGGTGCGCGCGTGCGCATCGAACACCGTTGGTCTTTGAGAGGCCATACGTCAGCATTACACCCCTGACACGCCCGATGGTCTTGCCGCGCAGGTCGCCGACACCGGATAGGAGGATTGTTGCGGGAGATGCCGTCCAGTACGGTCTGTGGTGCAGACGCCTGCAAGAGCGTCGCTGGGGGGGCGCTGTGGTACTGCCGCAAACGGAAGATCTGGATAACGTCAGACGGAGCTTCTGGCGAGACCGAGCCATCAATGACCGGGCGTCGATCACGTCCGTCGAACAGCTCTGGAAGTTCTTGGGGGATGGTAAACGCCGGCTCGGGGCGTGGGATCTGAAGGATGGAATCAACCTCTTCTTCCGGGGCCAGTCGAACATCTCCTACGGGGTATCCAACTCGCTGTACAGGGCGGTACGCGCCTCGAAGGGCGGGGGCGAGCGCGTGAGCGAGCTCGATCTCTTTCGTGCGGAGCAGGCGGCCATCGAGTTGCTACGAGCCGAGGGCCTCGGACGTCATATGACGGACGGTCAACTATTGATGTTGATGCAGCACCACCTCATGCCCACCCGATTAATCGATGTCTCGCGGACGCCGCACGAAGCTCTTTACTTCGCGGTGGAGTCAGCTGAGGACACGGACGGCCTGCTCTTCCTGATCAATCCACATGAGCCAATCGAGCGATCGGAGGCCAAGCTCCACAAAGAGCAGTCGTTGCCCTGGGAACGGTACGTCAGAGGTACAAGACAGGCCACGAAGGATTGGACTAACCAAGTATGGCTTGTGGATCATCTCTCGCTTGATGCCCGGATGCACGCCCAGAATGGCGTCTTTCTCGCAGGTGGGCTTGCGCGCCGATACAAAGGAATTCGGTACAACGATGTGCGCCCTGGCGCGACAGGCCCAGTGACCGGTGAGATCCATGCCGATGTCAGTTCGTACTCCATCAACTGGCTTCGGAGTGTGACAGCTGCCCCCAACACGCGTTGGGGCGCTAGCGGATGGGTAGTGCGGATCGAGAGTGGTTGGAAGCGGCCCTTACGCGAACGGTTGAAGCGCGAGAAGGGAATCTGGTTTGATTCGATCTACCCTCCTGTGGATGAAGTCAGCCGTCTCGTGAAGCACGTCATCGCGAAGGTGACTGCCTCGGACTGAACACCCCACGGCTTCTTCGCTATAGCCGACGCGATGAACGAGAAGCAGGCACTGCAACACCGCAGTGAATCGTCGAAGGAGCAACGATCACTCCCGCAACGGGCTGGTCGGGCGTACGCTCACCTGCAGCAAGTCGAAGCAGCGCTCGCCAGACACCGAGCGCTGGTCTGCTCCGCGCCGCCGACACCAAAGAAGGAGGGCAACACCCGAAGCCGGGACCGCCAGGTTCGAGTGCAGATGCTCGTCCGCCCGAAGATCGACTACATGAAGCTTGCCTCAGCCCTGCTCGACATGGCCCGCGAGGAACAGGCGAAGAAGGATCAGAAGCGCTGACCACCACGCCGCCGCTCGATGCCGCTGCGGATGAAGGCTTGGCGCACGCCGTTGTAACTGACCTCGAAATGCGTGGCGATAGCGGCGATCGACTTGCCGCGCTTGTAGAGCGCAGCGGCTTCACGGACCTGGTCCTCGTTCAGCGGCTGACAGCGAAGCTGAACTCCCTCGTCGCGCAGCAGCTTCAGCAGGCCACCCTTCGAGAGGGTGTACTCCACGCAGAGGGATGGAGTCGTCACGCCGGATTGGTACTTCGCGACGATCTCAGCGATGAGGGCCGGATCGAGCCGACGGCGCAGGAGCCGAGACGGTCGCTCCGAGGGCGAGTCTGAAGCTACCAAATTCGGCGCTAGACCAGCCATTTTTCGCAGTTCCACCAGGGGTGGCGGGAGGAGCGCCGATTTTTTCGAGTAGTGGGGTACTGGCTCTACAGACAAGGCCCCCGGTTCCGCCGGGGGTTTTCTGCGTCTCGGCCCCGGCCACGTGTCAACCGTGCCGCCCGTCGAAGAGGGCAGCCGCCTCCGCAGCGACGCGATCGTGGATGCGTCGCCGTGAGACGCCCGGCCCGTCCGCCACGAAGCGCCGGGCGAGGAGCCGTCCGGCGAGGGTGCCTTCGCTGAGAAAGGTGTAGTGCCCGGCGCCGTCGATGACGGTGAGCTCACTGCTCAGCAACGAGCGGACGAGCGGTCGGACGTCTGCGTCAAGGGTGCTCTGATCGTCATCCGATGCGGCGAACACGTGCACCGGGGCGGTGACCGTCGCCAGCGATGCCTCCTCGAGCAGGGGAACGGTGACGGGCGCGATCGCCGCAACTGCTCTCACACGTTCGTCCCGGTAGTCGAGGTCGGCTCGGGTCAATGATTCGATCGCGAGCGGATCGTTGTCGAGGAAGTCCCACACCTCGTCGATGCGGAACCCGGCCTCCGGCGGGACCCGGCACAACGAGGAGTCTGTGCCGCGCGCGTCGCAATACGGCCGCCACCGATCGATCTGCAAGCGTGCGCCGGCGACAGCGAGGGCGGTGTACGCGCCGATCGAGAATCCCGCCACGGAGATCCGTGTCGGGTCGACGCGGACCCCGAACGCGGGGTCGGCGAGCACCTTGTCGATCACGCGCGAGACGTCCGTGGCCCGCTCCCACCACAGGACGGCGCCCGGGAGCGTCAGGCCGCCTCGCTCGGCCGCGGTGCCGCCATGGTGGTTGACCGCGGCCACGATGAAGCCCGCCGCGGCGAGCCTCTGGCACAACCAGGCGATGCTGGCGGCGGAACCCCCGGTGCCGTGCGAGACCACGACGAGCGGATGCAGCCCGTCCGCCACACGTGGAGCATCGCGATCCACGGCGTACCGACCGGTCCGAAAGATCGCGATGCGCTGCTCGCCGACGCGCGCCCGGTCGTGGGTCGGGTACCAGATCATCGTTTGCAGGGGGCGGGCGGGCGCTCCATTCCAAGCGGGCCGGGTCGGATCAGACCACTGTCGCACGATCGCTCCGACAGGACTGCCCTTGCTTGGCGTCATCGTGAGTGTCCGTTACGCGGCGCTCGGGAGCGGCCCGAGCGCCGCGCGAACGTCGGCGATGAAAGCCTCCACATGGCGCCTTCGGAGGGGGAGAATGCCCCGCGCGCCGGCGTGATCGAGGGTGATGTCGTAGCCCATCCCGTCGGCGAATTTCAGTCGCACCACCGGATCCATGAGACCTCCCATCACTCGTAGCCGCACAGCGGATACGAGTTGCGCGGTCTCGTATCGAGCGCTGAGCTTCGCCTCTCCGCCCGTGCGTATCTCGATTGAGCCTGGATACACGCGCACAAAGCCCTGACGGATCTTCTCGCCCTCATAGGGCTCCTTGGTTGCCTCCCACCGGAACCCTCCGAAGATGAGGTATATGACGCCGTCGAAGGTATGTGCGGCGCGTCGGGCTTCCCGCAGATGGTTTGACCATCCGAATGCTGTCGCCCCTGCGAGAAGAACGGACATCCCGAAAGCCAGCACGGTGCCGGGCGTCTTCCAGTAGATGGACGCGACCCCGTACATGGCGAGGGCGAGTGACATGACCGGTGCGGGTAAGCCCGCGAGCAGGCGATAGCCGCGGAAGTGAGTAGGTGCCAACGACATGACCACGCTCTCGACGTTGCCGCGTGCGCTCACCATGTGCTCATCTTGCCGTGATGACAGTCACAATCCCGGATCGCACCTCAGCCTGAGGTCGAGTCTGCCGGCGTATCGATTGGCATCCCTGATCGCGGCGTCGACATCCGGAGGCGTGTCAGAGGATTCCTGCCCCAAGGCGGCGACGGTAACCTCGCCCGACTGTCCGGAGATGACGTACTCCGTCGCGCCGCCGTCGGCGGCTTCGGTGAGCGCGACGCTCTCGGACTTGAAGTAGACCAGTTGATCGCCGTACGCCCAGGCCTCGACCGTGTCGGTGCTGCCCCGCGAGAGGTGGCCGGGGTTGTTCTGGACGGCGCGAGCCATGTGCTTCTCCCAGACGGCGCGCACCTCATCCCTGCGCTCCGGAAGTGTCTTGTGCGTCACGAGGACGGCGAACCCCAGGCTGGTCGCAACGTGATCGGTCATGGTCGTCGGCCTTTCGGGCGGTGTCGGAAACAGCGTCGTGTCGTGCGCGGTCACAGCCACCGAACGATGCTCGTGCTCACCCACAACGGGGGAAGAGCCTCGGTGGTGTTGGCATCGTTCACGAACCGAACCACAACGGCCTCGCCGTCGATGCGGTCGCATCGGGCAGGCCTTCGCTGTCCCACATGGGCAGGCCCTCGTCAGTGGGACATTCTGTCGGCGGAGACGATCGCGGGTGACGCGTACTCCTCGACGACGACGCCCGAGCCGAAGGCGCGAGTGCGGATGAGATCGAACGGGCGCGGTGCGTAGGGGGCGTTGCCGAAGAGAGGGATCCCGCGCCCGAACGCGACGGGGTGGCGTTTCAGGATGAGACGGTCGATCTCCGGCAGCAGGGTGCCCGCGAGCTCACCACCGCCGCACAGCCAGATGCCCAGCCCGTCTTCCTCTTTGAGGCTGCGGACGGTGGCGAGGGGATCGGCGGTGAGCGAGATCGCCGGTGCGACCTCGCGCGCTCGGCGGCTGGCGACGATCTGGCGCAGGTGCGGGTAGGGGCTGTCGATGCCGGCCTCCAGTGCGGGCGCGAGGGTGTTCCACCCCATGATCACGGTGTCGAATCTGGTTCGCGGCGGTTCGATGCCCATTGCCGCGTGCGCGTGCGCGGGCAGCGCGTCGGCGTACTCCTCGAAGAGGACCGAGGAGTGATCGCCCTCGATGAGAAAGGCGTCGAACCCGCCGCCCGGGTCGGCGATGAAGCCGTCAAGGCTGACGGCGACGTAGTAGGAAAGCTCTCGCATAGCGACTCCGATCACGACGGGTGTCGTAGTTAAACTACAGCAGGCGTCGTGGTTTGGCTAGCATGGGGACATGGTTCGAAACGACGAACGCCGTTCTGCCCTCGCCGACGCGGGGATCCGCGTGCTCGCGGAAGAAGGAGCGAGGGGACTCACCCATCGGGCGGTGGATGCCATCGCCGGCACCCCCCGCGGCACCGCGTCCAATTACTTCCCCACACGCGGAGACCTCATCTCCGCATTGGTGAATCGCATCGAAGAGCGGCTGACTCCCGACCCTGACGCCATTGCGTCACGCGATTCCCGCTCACCCGACAAGGTGCTGTTCGCGGACTACCTGCGCGACGTGGTGCGGCGCCTGAGCGCCGACCCGCACGTCTCGCTCGCTCTCTTCGAGCTCCGGCTCGAAGCGGCGCGCAAGCCCGCTGTCGCCGCGGCGTTAGGAGCCTGGCGGCAGCGCGCCTTCCTCGACGACGTCGCGTTCAACGAGGCCGCCGGGCTTCCCGGAGGGCGGACCGAGATCGCACTGCTCCACTTCGCGATCGACGGGCTCCTGCTCGACCATCTCACAGTGCCGCTCGACGCCGGTCTCACGGTCGAGGCGGCCGTGGATGAGCTCGTCGATCGGATCCTTCCGTAGGAGTGGATGCGGGCGAGGATAGCCCCTACCCCGACACCTCCACACCGAAGCTCGACACCACGGCCCGCACCTCGTCGAGGTAGCGCTGCGCCTGCTCGGTGAGCCCGAGGGCGGCCTGACCGATCCAGCCGATCTCGATCCTCTCGTCAACCTCGAGGGGGACGGCGACGATCTCGGGATCGAGGTCGTCGCTGATGATGCCGGTGGAGATCGTGTAGCCGCCGAGCCCGATCATGAGGTTGAAGATGGTCGCGCGATCGGACACCCGGATCTCCTGCTTCGCGGAGAGGGTGGAGAGGATCTCCTCGGCGAGGTAGAACGAGTTGTTCGCGCCCTGATCGAAGGTGAGTCGCGGCAGATCGGCGAGGTCGTCGAGCGTTGCGCGACCCCGGGCGGCGAGCGGGTTCTTCCGCGAGATGAAGATGTGCGGTTCGGCGAAGAACAACGGATGGAAGGCCAGCCCCGCATCGCGGAGCAGCTTGTTGATGACGTTCCGGTTGACGTCATCGCGGTACAGGATGCCGATCTCGCTGCGGAGCGTGCGGACGTCCTCGATGATGTCCCACGTGCGCGTCTCACGCAGCGAGAACTCGTACTCGGCCGCGCCGAAGCTCTTCACCATCCGCACGAACGCGTCCACGGCGAACGAGTAGTGCTGCGTGGAAACGCCGAGCAGGCGTCGGGCCGGCGGCCGGCCGAGGTAGCGCTGTTCGAGGAGCGCGACCTGCTCGACGACCTGCCGTGCGTAGCCGAGGAACTCGGTGCCGTCGGCGGTGAGCGTCACGCCCCGTGCCGACCGGATGAGGAGGGCCCGTCCGACGCGGGCCTCCAGGTCCTTCATCGCCGCCGACATCGTGGGCTGCGAGACGTAGAGCAGATCGGCCGCGGCGGAGATGGATCCCTCCGCCGCCACCTCCACGAAGTAGTGGAGCTGTTGCAGCGAGATGCCCGCGGAGGTCTTTGCCATAGACGAAGGCTATAGGAGCGCATAGTCACGTCGAATTACCCGATGGGTTCAGATCCTCGGCACGATGGCACGACACCCCCGCGACCCACCCGCCGCGCGAGAACCCGATTGGCTGCGCATGACGAACGAGCTCACGTTCCGTATCTCCACGACACCGTTCGACGAGGACTACTCGCCCTCCGCCGACTCCCGTGCCACGACGAACTTCGCCAACCTCGCCCGGGGGGAGGACCGGCAGCAGAATCTCCGCAGCGTGCTCACGATGATCGATCGCCGGTGCAACGACCTCGCCCGGTGGGACAACCCGAACGGCGACCGGTACGCCATCGAGCTCGAGATCGTCTCGGTGGATGCGGCGCTGGTCGTCGACGGGGAGGAGCGCCACTTCCCGCTGCTCGAGGTGCTCGACGTCCACATCCGCGACTCGCACACCGGCATCCGGCATCACGGGATCGTCGGCAACAACTTCTCGTCCTACGTCCGCGACTACGACTTCAGCGTGCGTCTTCCCGCCGTCACCGCGGATGCCGGCGCGTTCACCGTGCCCGACGACTTCGGTGTCCTGCACGGCGCGCTGTTCCAGGCGTTCCTGGACTCGGACGCCTATCGTGAGCGCTTCGAGGCGCCCCCGGTGATCTGCATCAGCGTCTCGACGAGCAAGACGTACCGCCGCACCGACAACACGCATCCGGTGCTCGGTGTCGAGTACCTCCAGAGCGACTATTCGCTGACCGACGAGTACTTCTCCCGGATGGGGCTGCGGGTGCGCTACTTCATGCCCGCGGGCAGCGCGGCGCCGCTCGCGTTCTATTTCCGCGGCGACCTGGCCAACGACTACACCAATCTGCAGCTCATCGGCACGATCAGCACGATGGAGAGCTTCCAGAAGATCTACCGCCCAGAGATCTACAACGCGAACGCGGCGGCAGGTAGCGTCTACCGCCCGAGCCTGGAGCACGGCGACTTCTCGCGTACGCGGGTCGACTACGACCGCGTCGAGCGCGCGCAGCTGGCGATCACACAGGGCACCTACGCCGCCGAGCACTTCCTGACGCCCTACGGCGATGTGCTCGCACGGTGGGCCGGTCTCGAGCCGGCGCTCGCGCGATGACCCGCGCAGACACGCCCGCACTGCTGCCGACCGCGATCGTCGGGAGCCTCCCGAAGCCCTCGTGGCTCGCGAAGCCCGAGGTTCTCTGGTCGCCATGGGAACTGACGGGTGAGGCCCTCGTCGAGGGCAAGCAGGATGCGTTGCGCATCGCCGTGCAGGAGCAGCAGCGCCGCGGCATCGACATCGTCAGCGACGGCGAGCAGACCCGGCAGCACTTCGTGACGACCTTCATCGAGCACCTCGCCGGTGTCGACTTCGAGCGCCGCGAGACGGTGCGCATCCGCGACCGCTACGACGCGAGTGTGCCCACCGTCGTGGGCGCCGTGAGCCGGCCCGAGCCGGTCTTCGTCGACGACGCGCGGTTCCTCCGCCAGCAGACGGACCGCCCCCTGAAGTGGGCGCTTCCCGGCCCCATGACGATGATCGACACGCTCGCCGACCGCCATTACGCCAGCCGCGAGAAGCTGGCGTGGGAGTTCGCGGTCATCCTCAACGAGGAGGCCAGAGAGCTCGAGGCGGCGGGCATCGACGTCATCCAGTTCGACGAGCCGGCCTTCAACGTCTTCTTCGATGAGATGCGCGACTGGGGAGTGGCGACGCTGGAGCGTGCGGCCGAGGGGCTGCGGGCCGAGACCGTCGTGCACATCTGCTACGGCTACGGCATTGAGGCGAACACCCGGTGGAAGCAGACGCTGGGCACCGAATGGCGTCAGTACGAGGAGTCCTTCCCGCTCCTGCAGGGTTCGGCGATCGACATCGTGTCGCTCGAGAGCCACGGCTCCCGCGTTCCGATGGAGCTCATCGAGCTCCTCCGCGGCAAGAAGGTCATGCTCGGCGCCATCGACGTCGCCACCGACGAGATCGAGACGCCCGAGGAGGTCGCCGACACCCTCCGCGACGCGCTGCGCTACGTCGACGCCGACAAGCTGATGCCCAGCACCAACTGCGGCATGGCGCCGCTGCCACGCGACGTGGCGCTCGCGAAGCTCAGCGCGCTGACCGCCGGTGCCGCCATCGTGCGCGAGGAGCAGGACTGACCCCACCGTCACGCGTTCGGGCTCCTCGGAGCGTCCTGCTTCGCCTCGGCCGCAGCTGCGGCCTGGCGCCGTGCCTGTTCGAGGAAGACCGCGGTGAGCACCGCGCCGATCCGCGCCGACCCCGGCTCGAGCGGACCGAGGACGCCGGTGATGCGCTCGAAGCGCTGGTAGAAGGTCTGTCGATGGATGCCGAGGGATGCGGCCGCATCCGTCTTGCTGCCGAGGTTCGCCGCCAATGCGCGCAGCGTGTCGAACAGCTCGCCGTGCGCGACGGCGTCCCGATCGAGCAGGGCGCCGATCTGCTCGTCGATGAACTCCACGACCGGCTCGATCTGCGACAACAGCGGCCAGAGCCGCGTCACGGCGATGCTCGCCGCATCCACCACCGGATCCGCATCCGACGTGTACGGCACGCTCTCCCTCGCGGAACGCACGGCTCGCACGGCCCGGTCCACGCTCGCGCTGGTGGGTCCGACCGCGGCGCGCACTCCGCCGCGAGCGGCGAGGCGGCGCAGCGCATCCGTCACCGCGCCGCGCACGTTCTGCGCGTCCCTTGACGGGGCGAACCCCACGATTCCGACGTACTGGCCGTCGGCGAACTGCCCGGTCGAACGCGGCGAGATCCCGGCGATCGCGTCCTGCACGGCCGTGACGTTCGAGGCGTCGTCGAGTTCGACGACGAACGGGATGAACCGGTCGTCGGGCTCGAACCCCAGCCGCACGGCCAATGTCGTGAGCTCACGCGCGTGCTCGGCGGCGGAGGTGCGCGGCCCGCTCGAGGCCAGCAGCGAGATGAAGCGGCTGCGGCGCCGATCGTGAGGAGAGAGCGGATGCGTGCGCAGCAGCGCGATGGCGAGGATCTCGGGCGCCCGTGACAGCGCGCCCGAGATGAGGTGGATGTCGGCGTCCGCCGCCGGGCGCAGCGTCAGTGTGGCGACGACCGTGCCGCCGAACGAGACCGGCGCCGTGTACTCGATGCCGAGCGACGGCGTATCGGCGTCGACGAGCGCGACTCCCAGTGTCTGACCGGACAGCGACGTGAGCTGCGCCGACGAGTTCGCCTGATCACGGATGAGGGCGAGCAACTGGTCGATGCTCGCGAGGTTCTCGATCGCCTCGGAGAGGGCGAGGGAGATCCGATCGGCGATGCGCAGGCGCCGCAGGCTCACGTCGGCGAGCTGGCTGTTGATGCTCTCGCAGATCTGCACGAACGGCACCCGGCGTCGCAGGTGGATCACGGGCAGGCCGCTCGCCTCCGCGTGCGCGATGAGCGCCTCGGGGATGCGGGGGAGGCGGGGCGTCGTCTCCACGGCGAGCGCGGCGATGTCGCGTGCGACCAGGGTGTCGACATAGGTGCGCAGCTGGGCCGCATCCGCCGAGACGAGGTTGACCCCCTCCATGAGGATGAGCTCCCCGCCGCGCAGGAGCGGCGCGATGTCGAGTTGTTCACTCGCGTGCACCCAGCGCACATCCACCTCGGATGCGATGCCGCAGACGAGTTCGGGTTCGGTCTTCTGGACGACGGCGTCCGCGAGGATCTGATCGAGCAGGAGGGGCATACATTCTGTCCATTCGCCGTGACCGCGAGTTTACAGAGCGCCGCGAGCGCGGAAACACCGCCGCCGCATGCTGGGTGGCGACCCGCTCCACTGATCGCTCCACCTCGCGAGAAGGACACCGCCCATGTCTTCTGCCAGCCCGCACGACATCGAAGAGACGCTCCAGCCGATCGCCGAGTCCGCCCGTACGACCCGCGTGTCGGGCCAGTTCTGGATCTGGATGGGGGCCAACATCGCTCCCATCAACTGGGTGCTGGGAGCCCTCGGCATCAGCATGGGTCTCAGCCTGCTCGACACGATGCTCGTGCTCGTGATCGGCAACCTGATCGGCATGGGCCTGTTCGGCATCTTCGTCCTGTTCGGTCAGAAGACCGGCGTCACCGGCATGCTCCTCGGCCGCGCCGTGTTCGGCCGCCGCGGCAACTACCTGCCTTCGGTGATCCAGGCGGTCGTCGTCATCGGATGGTGCGCCGTCAACACGTGGATCGTCCTCGACCTCGTGACGGCCCTGCTCGGCGAGCTGGGATGGCTGGATCCGACCCAGGCGAACATCGGCTGGAAGATCGGCATCGCCGCCCTCATCATGGCGATCCAGGTGGGCGTGGCGCTCGCCGGATACAAGGCGATCGCGGCGTTCGAGCGATGGACGGTGCCCCCGACCGTGCTCGTGCTGGTGATCATGTCGATCGTCGCGTGGTTCTTCCTCGACATCGACTGGGGCTACGCGGGTCCCGCCGGCGCGGAGCTCTCCGGTGGCGACCGCATCGTCGCGATGTCGGCCGTGATGACCGCCATCGGCATCGGCTGGGGCATCACCTGGCTGACCTACGCGGCGGACTACTCGCGCTTCATCAGCACGAGCGTGCCCCGTCGCAAGCTCTATCTCGCCAGTGCGCTGGGGCAGTTCATCCCCGTCATCTGGCTCGGTCTGCTCGGAGCGTCCCTCGCGACGAAGAACGGCACGGTCGATCCCGGCCAGCTCATCGTCGAGAACTTCGGCGCCCTCGCGATCCCGGTCCTGCTCCTCGTGCTGCACGGGCCCATCGCGACCAACGTGCTCAACATCTACAGCTTCAGCGTCGCCGCCCAGGCGCTCGATCTCAAGGTCGGCCGCAAGGCCCTCAACATCCTCGTCGGCGTGCTCTCGCTCGCTGCCGCCGTCTTCTTCATCTTCCAGGAGGATGCGGCCCAGACCCTCGACGCGTGGCTGGTCGGGGTGGTCGGCTGGGTCGCCACGTGGGGCGCGATCATGCTCGTGCACTACGGCATCTTCGAGCGCCGCTCGCGCCGGTTCGACCACCTGTTCGACGCCGTCGGATCGACGCGTCTGCCCGACGTCAACCCGCGCGCATTGATCGCCTTCTTCGTCGGGATCGTCTTCACCTGGCTGTTCCTGAACGGGATGGTGCCGGCGCTGCAGGGCCTCGGCTCGCAGGCGCTCGGCGGTCTCGACATCTCCTGGCTCACGGGCGGCGTCGCCGCCGGCCTCACCTACTGGCTGCTGGCCCGAACCAGCCACAAGCGCTGGATCGAGGCGCAGCAGTTCACCGATGCGGCCGAGCCCCGCGAGACCGTATCCGCCCGCTGAGGATCCCCGCCCCGCCTCGCCCCACCCCTCGACGGAGAACCACCATGAGCACCTTCATCCGCGACGCCCACGTCATCACCATGGACCCGATCTCGGGCAGCACCCCGCTGGTGCGCAGCATCCGCATCGCCGACGGCGTCATCATGGCGATCGGCGAGCACCTCGAGCCCGAGCCTGGCGACGAGATCATCGAGGGGCGTGACCGCCTGGTCGCACCCGGTTTCGTGAACGCGCACACCCACTCCTGGGAGATGCTCTACAAGGGTCGCTACGACAATCTGCCGCTGGAGATGTGGATGGCGATGTCGTATCCGATCCTCGGCGACAGCCGGGTCGCGCCGGACCTCGTGCGTCTTCGCACGACCCTCTTCGGCATCGAGTCGGTCAAGGCGGGGGTCACGACGCTCGTCGACGACGTGCTCGAGACCCCGGGGCAGGACCACGAGCAGCTCGCCGCGGTCTTCGACGCCTACGAGCAGTTGGGCGTGCGGGCGAACGTCTCGGGACACGTCATCAACCGGCCCTTCCTCGACACGGTGCCCTTCGCCGAGGAGTACCTGCCCGACGACGTGGTGCGCGAGATCCGCTCCGTACACGTGCCGTCCACCGAGGAGTATCTGAGGTTCGCCCGCGAGGCCTTCGCCGCGCACCACGGTCGCGCGAACGGCCGGCTACGGTTCATGGTCGCGCCCTCCGCCCCGCAGCGGTGCGAGCCGGCACTGCTGACCGGGGCGACCGAGATGGCGCTCGAGTTCGCGGCGGAGTGCCACATCCACGTGCTCGAGACCAAGACGCAACTGGTCACCGGAGACGAGTCGTACGGCGGGAGCCTCGTCTCCTACATGGCGTCGATCGGTGCGCTCTCACCGAACACGACGCTCGCCCACGGGATCTGGCTCACGGATGCCGACATGCAGACGGTCGCTGCGGCGGGCACCTCGATCTCCCACAATCCCATCTCCAACCTCAAGCTCGGGTCGGGGATCGCCGCGTGGCGCAAGCTGCAGGACGCGGGCGTCAACCTGGGCCTCGGCACGGACGGCTGCTCGAGCAGCGATTCGCCGCGGATGCTCGATGTCGTAAAGACCGCGGCTCTGCTGCACAAGGTCACCGAGCCGGACATCAGGCAGTGGCCCACGGTCGCCGAGGTGCTGGCCGCGGCCACGATCGGAGGAGCGCGCAGCGCCGTGCTCGACGACGTCGTGGGCTCGCTCGAGGTCGGCAAGCAGGCGGACCTCGTGATCTACGACCTCGAGACCATGTCG
Source organism: Microbacterium binotii (assembly GCF_021398715.1). NCBI lineage: Bacteria > Bacillati > Actinomycetota > Actinomycetes > Micrococcales > Microbacteriaceae > Microbacterium > Microbacterium binotii. Next base: position 716,565 of record NZ_CP090347.1, read on the forward strand.
TTCACGCCCCGTCAGAAGCTCGACCTGCAGCTCGTCTACTCCGAGAACGGCTCCTCGATCGACATCGTCATGGTGCAGGGGCGCGTGGTCGTCGCCGGCGGCGAGGTGATCACGGTCGACGAGCGCGCCGCACGGGCCGAGCTCGCCGAGCGTCTCGACGAGATCATCGACCGTCAGGACCGCCTCGACGAGCGCAACGAGGCGGTGATGCCCGGACTCGCGCGCATGTACGAGCGTGCGACGTCCACCCCGGCCGCCGTCAACCGCTTCAGCGGCGACGAGCGCGCCTGGCTCGTTTGATCGTGTGGCGGGTCGGGGGCGGACGGTAGCCTGCCGGAATGGCCGCCCCCGTCCCGTACCTGCAGTTCGCCGGCATCGCCGCGGACGCGCTGAAGACCTACCGCGACGTGTTCGGCGGTGAGCTGGAGCTCCACACCTTCGCCGAGTTCGGCCGCCAGGACGGCGCGCCGTCGTGGATCGCGCACGGCGAGCTGCGCGGTCCCGTCGACCTGTTCGGTTCGGATGCGGCCGACGGCGCCGCATCCGTCCAGGTGCACGGCGTGCTCTTCGCGCTCCTGGGCGCCGGCGACGCGGCGACGTCCCGGCGATGGTTCGACGCGCTCGCCGCAACAGGAACCGTCATCGAGGCCATGGGGGAGCGACCGTGGGGCGATGTCGACGGACAGGTGCGCGACGCGTTCGGCGTGACCTGGCTGATCGGCTATTCGCCCGCCGGCGCTTAGCCGAGGGTCGCCGACCGGACGGAGGCGCGCACGACGACCGGCATCTCCACGAGGTGGATGCCGGGTGGCGGGCCGTCCGGCTCGAGCAGGAGTTCGACAGCGCGACGGCCCATCTCCTCGTGCGGCAACCCGATGGTGGTGAGGCCCGGTCGCAGGTAGGCCGCGAGCTCGTCGTTGTCGAAGGAGACGAGCGACACGTCGTCCGGGATGCCGATGCCGGCCTCGGCCAGCGCCTGCGAGGCACCGAAGGCCAGCCGGTCGTTGAGGCAGATGATCGCCTTCGGGCGCTCGCCCTCGCTCAGCAGGCGTGAGATCACCTCGTGGCCGCTCGCGGGCTCCCACAGCCAGATGGATTCCGAGCGTGCGAGCGTCATGCCGCGCTCGCGGAGCGTCTCGGACATGCCGCGGATGCGGGATGCGACCGTCTCGGAGCGGAACACGTCGCGCTCCGCCTCGGCGTCGTAGCCGAGCAGCACGATGCCGTCGGTGATGCCGGCGTCGGCGAGCAGCTCGACCGCCCGGCGCCCGCCGGTCTCCTCGTCGGGGAGCACGCTGCAGGTGTGCACGTCATTTGTCGCGTTGAGCATCACGATGCGCGTGCGGGAGGGCAAGGGCGGCACGAAGGTCTCCCGCGCCCGCATGGAGGCGAAGATGATGCCGTCGACCTGACGATCCAGCAGCGCCGAGACGGCTTCGACCTCACGCTCCGGTTCACCGCCGGTCTCGGCGACCAGCACGACGTGTCCCGCAGCCTCCGCCGCTTCGAGGGACCCCTTGATGAGTCCGCTCGCGAAGCGGGTCGTGGCGACGTGATCGGAGACGAAGCCGATCGTGTGGGTGGTGTCGGTGCGCAGCGCCCTGGCGGCGACGTTCGGTCGGTATCCGAGCTCGGATGCGGCGGCGTGCACGCGCTCATGGGCATCGGCCGACAAGCGGGTGTCGGGGCGGCCGTTGAGGATCATCGATGCGGCGGACGGTGACAGCCCGGCTTTGCGCGCGACATCCGCAAGGGTGACTCGCTTCCCCACGCACACCTCCTTGAATGCTCCCCCAGCGTACGCGGAGCGGACATTGACACTGGGGACCCAGTATGCGCACAATGTGCGTGCTAAATCCATTCAGCAACCGGATCGGCGAGAACGTGACCCGATGTTCCCGTCATCCGGAGCCGTGTTTTGCACCACAGACAAAGGAGTCGCCCATGACTACGACACCGCACCGCCGCCTGCGTCGCTCAGGGCCGGTCGCCCTGCTGGCGATCACCGGCCTCGCCGCAGCCGCTCTGACGGCCTGCGCGCCGGGAGCCGCCGCACCGGCCGCCCAGAACGACGTCACCGTCTCGACCGAGCTCACCTCCGACCCGGTCGAGCTGACGATCGCCGACGAGACAGGCTTCCCGGTCACCGACAAGCTGACCGAGGAGTTCACCAAGCAGCACCCGAACGTGACCTTCACCATCACCCGTGACACGTTCCAGAACCTGACGGCCAACGCCCCGAAGCTGCTCGCGAGCGCGACACCGCCCGACCTCATCCGCCTCCCCACCCTGGGTGACACGGTGCGTGACGGCCTGGTCGCCAATCTCGACCCCTACTTCGACGCCTACGGCTGGGATGCGTGGCCCGCCTCGCAGCTCGCACCGCTGCGGATGAGCGAGGACGGCATCCGCGGCTCGGGCTCGCTGTACCAGCTCGGCCTCGGCTACAGCATCACCGGCATCTACATGAACGACAAGCTGGCCGCCCAGCTCGGGATCGATGCGCCGCCGCAGACACTCGCCGAGCTCGAGGACGACATGGCCAAGGCCAAGGCCGCCGGCATCCTGCCGATCATGGCCGGCGACAAGGACGGCGTCGTCAACTTCGTCGTGCAGGCGGCGATGAATCAGTACGTGGACAAGGACCAGTTCCTGTCGTGGATGTTCAACGAGCCGGGCGCCCGCTACGACGAAGAGGGCAACGTGAAGGGTGCCGAGCTCGTGCGCAAGTGGGCGGATGCGGGCTACTTCCCGTCCGACATCAACGCGATCGACTACTTCACCTTCACGAGCCGCTTCGGTGAAGGCGAGGGTCTGTTCACCTTCAACGGCAACTGGGAGGCGGCGAACTACCAGAAGGCTCTCGGCTCCGACGTGTCGTTCTTCCTCGTCCCGCCGGCGGAGGCCGGAGGCGACCACGTCGCCATGGGTGCGGCGAACTCCTTCTCCGTCGCAGCCAAGTCGGCGCACCTGAACGAGATCGTCTACTTCCTCAACTGGGTGCACACCGACCCGACCGCGCGCCAGATCATCGTGGACGTCACCGGCGCCTCGCCCGGCGGCGACCCGTCGCTCGAGCAGCCGAAGGTCGAGTCCGGCTCGCTCATCGAGGATGCGCTCGCGATGTCCGCGCAGATCGGCGCCGAGAACGGCCAGGTCGACTTCATGGCCAACACGACCGCCGGCATCTACGCCGGATCGATCATCCCCGAGTCGCAGCTGCTGGTGACGAGCCAGATCACGGGCAAGGAGTTCGTGGACCGCGTGCAGGCGTTCTACGAGAAGGAGGTCGGCGGCAAATGACCGACCGTGCGGTCGCCGCTGTGGCGGCACCCCGACCCGACGGCACCGCCGCGGCGACGACCGCACCCCCGCGCCGGGCCGCTGCCAAGGCGGCCGCCCGGCGCGGGACGCTCGCCGGTTGGCTCCTGCTCGTGCCGGCGCTCGCGGCCTACGTGTCGTTCGTCGTCTGGCCCCTCATCCAGGGGGTGCAGTACTCGTTCTACGACTGGAACGGCATCGGCGTCGCCCGCTGGGTGGGCGTGGACAACTACCTCACCGTCTTCACCGACCCCGACCTGCTCGGTGCCATCCGCAACGCCTTCGTGTTGATCGCGTTCTTCACGATCATCCCCGTGGGGGCGGGTCTCGTGCTCGCGACCCTCATCCGGGGACTGCGGTCGAAGGCGTTCGCCGCCTCGGCGCAGACGGTGCTCTTCCTCCCGCAGATCATCCCGCTGGCCGCAGCGGGTATCGCCTGGTCCTGGATGTACGCGCAGACCGGCGCGGTCAACCAGATCCTGGGATGGCTGGGGCTCGGCTGGATCACCCGCCCCTGGCTCGCCGACTACGGCACGGCTCTTCCGGCGGTCGGTCTCATCGGATCGTGGGTGTTGACGGGGCTGTGCACCGTGCTGCTGCTCACCGGCCTCGGCAAGATCGACGTCTCGCTCTACGAGGCGGTCCGGCTCGACGGCGCCGGGTGGTGGCGCGAGTTCTTCACCATCACCCTCCCCGGGCTCCGCCAGGAGATCGCCGTGCTCGTGACCGTCACCGTTATCGCCGCGCTGTCCAGCTTCGACATCATCTACACCTCGACGCAGGGCGGGCCTGGCCGGGCCACCCTCGTTCCCGGCCTGTCCATCTTCCGCATCGGGTTCACCCAGAGCGACGTCGGCCTCGCATCCGCCTTCGGCATCGTGCTGATGGTGCTGGTGCTCGTCGTCGTCCTGCCCATCCAACGACTCTCGAGAGCGAGCGACTCGTGATCGCCAGCCGCACCGAGCGTGTGCTCGGCTACCTCCTGCTCAGCGTGGCGGTGATCGTCACCGTGCTGCCGCTGGTCAGCATGTTCTCCGCCGCCCTGCAGCCCGCCGATCGCAACCCGACCGGCCTCACCTGGCCGACCGACCCGCAGTGGGGCAACTTTGCCACGGCGTTCGAGACCGGCCACGTCTGGCAGCTGATGGGCTCCAGCATGCTCATCGTGCTCGGAGTCGTGCCGGCGAGCCTCATCGCCGCCACCCTCGCAGGGTTCGCGCTCGGATCGCTCCAGGTGCGTTTCGGCCGCGGAGTGCTGGTGTTCTTCATCCTGGGCCTGACGATCCCGTTCGAGGCCCTCATCATCCCGCTCTACTACCAGGCGCAGTCGCTCGGCACCGTGAACACCCCGTGGGCGGTGATCTTCCCGCTCATCGGGCTGTACATGCCGTTCGGCGTGTTCTGGATGCGGGCCCACTTCATCAACGTGCCCAGGGAGCTCTCCGAGGCGGCCCGGGTGGACGGAGCGTCGCTCTGGCGCGAGTTCCGCAGCATCCAGCTCCCGCTCGCGATGCCCGCGCTCTCCGCCCTGGCGATCCTGTTGTTCATCTGGACGTGGAACCAGTTCCTGCTGCCGGTCGTGCTCATCGCCGACCCGCTGCAGCGGACGGTCGCCGGTGCGCTGACCTTCTTCCAGGGGCAGTACTCGCTCAGCATCCCGCTGCTGAACGCGGGAGCCCTGATCATCATCACGCCCGCGGTCGTGCTCTTTCTCATCTTCCAGCGGCAGTTCATCCGCGCGCTGGTGCAAGGCGCCGTCAAGGGCTGAGCGGCCCTTCCCCATTCACGAGGAGAACTCTGTGACGTTCACGCTGCCCGACCAATGGGTCTGGGACTTCTGGTTCGCCCGCGACGGCGACGCCCACCACATGTACTTCCTGCAGGCGCCGACCTCGCTCGGAGACCCCGACCTGCGTCACCGCAATGCGACGGTCGGTCACGCCACCTCGACCGACCTGCGCACGTGGACCGTGCACGGCACGGTGCTGCGACCGTCCGGCGGGGACGCGCCGGACGCGACGGCCACCTGGACGGGCAGCGTCGTCCGCGAGGCGCAGACGTGGCGGATGTTCTACACGGGCTCACGGTTCCTCGACCCCGCGGCGCACACGAACGTGGAGACGGTGCTGGCCGCCTCCGCATCGGAGCCGGGCGCATGGACGAAGGATGCCGTCGTCGTCGCCGCAGACCCGCGATGGTACGAGACGCTCGGCGACGGCACCTGGCATGAACAGGCGTGGCGCGACCCGTGGGTCTTCGCCGACCCCGCCGGGTACGGATGGCACATGCTCGTCACCGCGCGCGCCCTGGGCGATGGCGAGCGCGACACCGGGGTGATCGGCCACGCCCGCTCGGCCGACCTGTCGCGTTGGGAGGTGGGCCCGCCGCTCAGCGTTCCCGGTGCGGGCTTCGCGCACCTCGAGGTCCCGCAGCTGGTGCAGGTCGACGGCCGATGGGCGCTCATCTTCTCCTGCGATTCCGCGCATCTGGCCGGCGCACGGACCGGTGAGCGCGGCGGGATCTGGGCGGTGGCCCTCGACGATCCGCTCGGGCCCTACCCGGTGGACCGGGCCGTGCTCGTCGCGAGCGAAAAGCTCTACAGCGGTCGCATCACGCAGGATGCGGCGGGGCGCGATGTGATGCTCGCGTTCGAGAACATCGGCACGGACGGCGCCTTCGTGGGCGCGCTGTCGGATCCGCTTCCGGTGCGGTGGGAGAACGACCGTCTCGTCGTGGAGGAGATCGCAGCATGATCGGGATCAACGGGCACGTCGCCCCGGGCTTCGAAGCGATCGGCGACGCCTTCGCGGCGGCGTTCGACGGGCTTCCGCGGATGGGGGGAGCTCTGGCGATCCGCGTCGATGGTCGCAGCGTCGTCGATGTCTGGGCCGGGTCCGCGGACGCACGCATCGACCGCCCGTGGGAACGTGACACCCCGTCGGTGGTCTTCTCCTGCTCGAAGGGGTTGATGTCGATCCTCGTTGCGCGGCTCGCCGCATCCGGACGCGTCGATCTGGACGGCCCCCTGGCCGCGCTGTGGCCGGAGTTCGGCCAGCACGGCAAGGATGCGGTGACGGTCGGTGACGCGCTGGCTCACCGTGCGGGGGTGCCGGCGTTGAGCGTCGACCTCACGACCCAGGATCTGCTCGACTTCGACGGCGTCGCCGCGCTGCTCGCGGCGCAGGAACCGCTGTGGAAGCCCGGGGAGGCATGGGCGTACCACGCGTTGACGCACGGCTGGATATCGGGCGAGATCGTGCGCCGGGCGAGCGGTCGTCCCGCTGCCGTCGCGTTCCGTGAGATGGCCGAGCTGCTGGGCGCGGATGCGTGGCTCGGCCTGCCGGCCGAGCGCGCCGGCTCGGCTGCGCACCTGTTCGTGGGGGCTACGCTCCAGGGCCTCGTGGCACAGCAGGCGGCTCAGCGCGTGCCGGGAGTCGTCGACTGGGGCGACCGTGCCATGACGCTCGGCGGCGCCCTGCCGTCCACGCTCGTCGGGGAGGCGGAGGGCTTCAACACGCCGGCCATGCAGGCCGCCGTCATCCCGGGTGCCGGCGTCGTCGCGACGGCACGCGCCGTGGCCGCGATGTGGTCGGCGACGGTGGCTGAGACCGACGGGGTGCGTCTGCTCGACGACGACACCGTCGTCGCGGCCACACGCGAGCGTACGGCGGGGGCGCCGTTCTTCGACGCGCCGCCGCCGTGGCCGCGCTGGGGCGCGGGGTTCCAGCTCGACTCCGCGGCGCGGCGGTACCTCGGGCCGTCCAGCTTCGGCCACGACGGCGCGGGCGGGCAGGTCGCGTTCGCCGATCTCGACAGCAGGGTCGGCTTCTCGTTCGTCACGAACTGGATGGAGGCCGTCGACGATCACCGGGCGACCCGCATCGTGGACGCGCTCCGCGAGATCGTGGCCTAGTCGCCGCCGAGCTGCCCCGGGTGCGTGAGGCGCCACCACTCGGTCGGCGGCTCGATGTCGCCCGACACGACGACGTCGGCCGTCGTGGTGTTGGGCCCCGCGGTCCAGGTGATGGTGCCGACGGCCTCGCCGTCGGTGTACGTCGTGGGCTCCGAGACGTCCATGTCGACCGTGATCGCGGTGTCCGACCAGGTGAGGATGCTGGGGGCCGAGGCGACGACAAGGGCTGCACGTGAACCCCAGGGGGTCGACAGGGAACCGATCTGCTGTCCTTCCTCGGCGAGCTGCACCGCGTGGAACCCGTCGCGGATGCTCTGCAGCTGCGCACGCACGACGCTGTCCACCGTGCCGCGGGAGTACACCCCGAGCACGACGCCGGTGATGTGCAGCGGCGCGCCGATTCCCACATCCAGCGTCGACGTGTACAGCAGGTTGTAGTTGTCGGGTCCGAGGTTCCCCGTCTTCAGGCCGGTGATCCCGTCGACGCCCAGGAGGTTGTTCGTATTGCTCACGGTGCCGAGCTCGCCCAGCGACGCGGACGGCATCGCGGCGATCGCGGCGATGGTCGGCTCGGATGCGGCCAGCTTGCCGAGGGTGATGAGGTCGCCGGGCGTACCGGTGTTGCGCGCGCTGATCCCCGTGGGCTCCACGATCGTGGTGCCCGTCATCCCGTGCGCGTCGAGCCAGGTGCGCGCGGCCGCGAGGAATCCGCTGCGCGAGCCGAACGCCCACGTGGAGACGGCGTCCGCGTAGTTGCTCGCGGAGGGGAGCAGCATCGCCGTGAGCGCGTCGCGCAGCGACATCGAACTGCCGGCCGGCATGGCGAGGATCGTCGCGCCCTGCACGTAGTACTCGTCGTACAGGTCGTGGTCGGCCTTCGAGAACGTGATCGTGGGCCCGGGGTCATCCGGCCCGCTGAGCGGCGACGCGTCGAGCACGACGAGTGCCGTGATGAGCTTGCTGATACTGGCCAGCGGACGCGCGTCATCGCCGCCGCTCGAGGTCCAGATGCCGCCGGCTCCCGTGCCGAGGTAGGCGTCTGCACCCGACACGCTCAGCGCCGACGCGCCTTCCGTCGGCATCGTGATGCCGGCCGCTCCGGGCGTCGACACCGACGGTTTCTCGGCGGTCGTCTCGGGGGCGGGCAATGGTGCGTTCAGCGCCCAGATCGTGTAGCCGCCGCCCGCCGCGAGGGGGAGTGCCACAAGGATCAGCAGCACGATCGCCACGATCCAGCGACGTCGTCGCCGCAGCCGACGATCGACGGGTGGCGGATCCTCCCCGCCTGCGTCGAGCAGGTCGGCGAACGGGACCAGCTGATCGGTCGGGTCGTCGTGCGTCGTCATCTCGGGCCCCCATCCCTCGCGCGCAGCACCATCCTGCCGCATCCGCGCGGGAGCGGTGGCGTGCACTCAGCCGCGGACGGCGGCGCGCAACGGGTCGGTCACGCCGTCGACGCAGGCGTAGCGCGCGATGTCCCATCCGGCCAGCTCCGCCCCGGCGCGATACGCGGCCTCGAAGAAGTCGAGCGCGGCCTTTCGCGGGTCACCCGTCGTCTGGGCGCGCGCGAGCGGGTACACGGCGAGATGGGAGGTGCCGCGATCCAGCCACTGCGCTCCCTCGGGGAGCGGGCGCTGTGCGATGCCGGGCGGCTCCGGTGACGTGTAGGAGTAGAACGCGGGCTCGGGCACGCTCCTGTCGCCGAACCAGAAGCCCGATGAGACGACCTCCCGGGAGTAGGCCTCGCGGGTGACGCTGTCGGCTTGGCCGGTGTGCGGCACGACGGTGTCGGAGAAGCGGGTCGCGGCGATGTCGAACGTGTGCCAGAAGTGGTGAACGGGACTCGTCTTGCCGCTGAAACGACCGCAGAACTCCTCGAGGACGAGGCCGGCATCCGAGAGCAGCCGCCAGTACGCCGTGACGGATGCGGGGTCGTAGGCGTCGTGCTCGGTGTCGTCGCGGAACGGGCGGGCGGCATCGGGCAGGTCGAACGGCGTCGCCGCGAGGATCGGCGTGGCGTCGACGCCCGCGCCGTCGAGGGCACGGATGAGACGGGCGTGGAAGTCTGCGATGGAGAGTCCCGGCAACGAGAACGACGTGCGGTCGCCGTCGCTCGTCGCCACTTCCAGGCGGTGATCGATGAAGTCGAAGTCGATCGCGAAGGTCGGGTCGGCGCCCATCGGACGTGTCGTGATCCCGGTGCCGGTGAGGTGGAACGGCACGTTCCACCAGTGGTTGCGCCGTACGCTGCGCGCGAGCCGCAGTTTGCCGACCACCTGCACGAACCGGTGCAGGGTCTCTTTGGTGGGCTGCCAGGCTTCGTAGGGCAGACGCGTCTCGAGCATGCGGACCTCTTCCGGAGCACGGATGCGGTCGCCGTGGCCGCGACCATGCGTCGAGCATGGCAGGTCTGTCGGACCCCGCGGGTGGAAGGGGCCTCGACAGGTGTCGGACGTTGGCGTGGGGCCTTCAGAACGGCGGGTCGCCTGGCGGCGAGGCATCCAGAACGAACGTGGGCGTGCGTCGCTCCGGTACAACGGTGTAGATGCGGCCCGTCGGACTCGTCCATTCGGTGGACGCATCCGCGAACTGCCGTACCTTCCATCCGCCGTGGTGCTTGACGGTGTGATGCCCCTTGCACAGCGGGGCGAGGTTGTCGGCCGCGGTCGAACCCCCGTGCTCCCACGCGATGGTGTGGTCGATCTCGCACCGATTCGCCGGAACCATGCACCCCGGAGCGCTGCACCGCGCGCTGCGCCACCGTGCGAGCCGTCGCAGGCTCGCCGGCGGTCGGTACTGCGTGCGCCCGACCGACAGGACGAGGCCCGTCTCGGGGTGGGTCAGCACGCGCATCCATCCGTCTGCCCCGCCGCACAGCTCGCGAGCCTTCGCGAGGGGGACCGGGCCGACGCCGTCGACGACGGCCGGCACCTCGCTCGCGCCGAGAAGGGTGAGCGCGGGTACGGTGACCGCGACCGTCGCGCGGATGCCTCGCGCCTGCTCGCCGTGTTGCGGCACCTCGCCATCGATCAAGAGGTCGGCCGCGACATCGGCGCGTGCCTGATCGAGTGTGCGCTGCGGATTCGCCTCGTCGCCCACGGAGCTCTCGGCGGCCTCGGATGCGGCCGGCTCCGCGGCGATGAGGGCCGCGGCGGTGCGGGTGAGGCGGTCGAAGATCGCCCTCGCCTCGACGGCGGGCAGGTACACCGTGAGCCACGCCATTCCGTCGCGGTCGTCGTCGACTGCGACGCGACGCGTGTCGAGCGCCTCGCGCTGCCGCTCGGACAGCGTGGCGGCACGGGCATCGTCGACGAGACGGCGCACGGCGTGCCGGAAGACACCGATGGGGAGGCGCATGGCGAGCTCGAGCGCGAGCGGGGCCAGCTCTTCGCGCAGCCACGGCTCGGCGCGATCGACGACGTCGACGAGAGCCTCGGCGTGCCGCTGGGTGATCTGCGCGCGGCTCAGCGCGGTGAGGGTCTCGGGGTACCGCTCGACGAGCGCCACGGCGTGGGCGATCAGGCGGTCTGCCGCAGCCTCGGTGGCTCCGATCGCCTGCGCGAGCTCGAGGCGCAGCGAGCGCTCCACGATGCCCCGATCGTTCCGGCCGGCGCGCTTCGCCTCGGCGTGCGCGTCGGCGCGCATCTCGGAGATCGCCCACACCTGCTCGGCGGCGAAGACGGAGAGCATCGCGGAGACCTCGACCACGCGATCGACCGCGTCTTCGGGCTCGAGCGGTGCCCTCTCGACGTCGCGCGCGAACGACGCGTCGGGGTCCTCTTCGAAGAGGGGCGCCTCGTTGGACATACCTTCACAGTAGGCAGGGCCTCCGACATCGCCGGCGGGCTGGACTCGGCGACATCACAAGCCCGAGGCGGGCTCGGAGATACGATCTCGAGAGGCCAACGAGGGGGAACAGGATGACGGCGAGAGATTCATCCGTTCACCGCGCCGTCGGTGCGGTGGCACTCGCGGTGGCATTCGCCGGCAGCACCGTGGCGTGCGCTGCGGTTGCACCGGCATCCGGCGACGCATCGACGCCATCGGCGAGTACTCAGGAGTTCCAGGCCGTCTACGATGCCGTCGCGGCCTCGGATCCTCGGGTGGAGCGGGCGAGTACTGTGAGCACGAGCCTGTCGGGTGTGACGACGCAGCTCACCGTCGTCGTCCGGGTGTCGGGAGACGAACCGATCTCGACGCAGACGCTCACGGCGGTGCTGGTCGCCATCCGTGACAGTGCACCGGGCGATGCGAACATGCTCGATCTCGTCGCCCGTGACGCGCAGAATCCCAAAGAGATCCTCGACCTGTCAGATGCGATCAGTGCACTTCCGAGCGGGATGTCTCTGGTCTGGATCGACGGCGGCCTCGTCGTGCCGATCGAGGATCTGCGCCTTCTCGCATGAGCGCTGAACACTCGGCTGCAGTAGTGCGGTGCCTCGCCGCCGATCCGGTCCGGGTTCATCGGTTCGAGCGCTCGCCAGGACCGCGGCCGCGATGATGAAGGCATGGTCGACGTCACCTTCCGCCGCTTCTCGGACGACGAGTTCCCCGCCTGGATCGCCGTTCAGCATCGCGCGTACACCGAGGAGCGCGTGCGCGCCGGCGATGACCGTGCCACCGCCGAGCGCATCGCCGCCGAGTCGTACACAGAGCTCTTCCCCGGTGGGCTTCCCGCCGCGGGACACGACGTCCTCCACGTCGAGGCGGCGGGTCGCCGCGTCGGGGTGATGTGGCTGGGCCCGCATCCGCGCGGGAACGAGGGCGTGTGGTGGGTGTGGGACGTCGAGATCGACGAACCGTATCGCGGGCGCGGCTACGGGCGGGCGGCGATGCTCCTGGCCGAGCGGTATGTCGCCGAGCGGGGCGCGCGAGAGCTCGCGCTCAACGTCTTCGGCTTCAACGAGCGCGCCCGCCGGCTGTACGAGTCCCTCGGTTTCGGCGTGACGGCCGTGCAGATGAGCAAGCCGGTGCAGCCGGAGTCCTGAGCCTCAGGCGTGATCGCGCCAGGAATGCTGCGGCGCGTAGCCGAGCAGGCGCTGCGCCTTCGCCGTGGAGAACAGGCTGTCGTTCACGCCCATCTCGCCCCGCACCTCGGTGTCCGGGAACACCTCGGCCACCAACTCGGCGTTGGGGCGCGACATCACCGTGTCGGCGGCGGCGATCAGGAAGTGGTCGAAGCCGGTCGGAGCCGTCTCGAGCGCGCGGAGCACGGCCTGCGCGCCGTCGCGGGCATCGATGTAGCTCCACAGGTTCCACTTGCGCAGCCGGGCGTCGCCGTCGAAGGAGGGGAACTCGGCGTAATCCTCGGGGACCATGACGTTCGAGAAGCGCAGCGCCGTGATCGACAGCTCCGGGTGCCAGCGCACCAGCTCGATCGCCATCCGCTCCTCGAGGTGCTTGACGAGGGAGTACACCGACTCGGGACGCGCGGGGTAATCCTCGTCGACGGGGATGTAGGGCGGCGGAACATCGAAGGGGAGCCCCTGCACGGTCTCGCTCGACGCGGTGACGATCCGGTGGATGCCGAGCCGGGTCGCGGCGTGCAGCACGTTGAACGACACCGTCATGTTGTTGTGGAAGACGGCGACGTCCGCGCGCAGGCCCGGTGCGGGAACCGCGGCCAGATGCACGAGTGCATCGACGCCGTCGTGCTGGTCGTTCACCGACCCGAGCGCGTCGACGACCTGTCCGTAATCGGTCAGATCCACCTGCACGAAGCCGGGTCCGCGCTCGCCGACGACATCGAGGCCGATGACCTCGTGTCCGGCCGCGGCCAGTTCGCGAACGACCACGCGTCCGAGCTTTCCCGATGATCCCGTCACTGCGATCCGCATGTCCCCAGCGTGCCACAGCGAGAGTCGGATAGCGGCCGCAGCCGCGGGAGGCAACCCCGTCGAAGCTCGCAGCGGTCGTGCTTAGCGTGACGCAACGACGATCGGAGGCCGCCCATGTCACGCAATGTCCGTCGCATGTCCTGCACGCCCGAAGAGGTCTTCGCCGTGATGGCGGACGGCTGGCTGTACCCCTCGTGGGTGGTCGGAGCCTCCCGGATGCGGTCGGTCGACGATGCCTGGCCGGCCGAAGGGGCGCAGCTGCACCACTCGTTCGGCGTCTGGCCCGTGCTGATCGACGACACCACCGAGGTGCGCGAGTACGACGCGCCGCGGCGGATCGTGCTCCGTGCGCGCGGCTGGCCGATGGGGGAGGCGCGCGTCGTGATCGAGGTGCGACCGAGCGAGGACGGATGCCTGGTTCGCATCACGGAGGACGCCGTCGCCGGCCCCGGAGCATGGATCCCGCGGTGGATCCTGAACCCCCCGCTGCACCTGCGTAACGCCGAGACCCTGCAACGATTGGCGTTCCTGGCGGAGGGTCGGGCCGCGAGAGGGGGATGATCGAAGAGTGAGCGATCTCGATGTCATCGTGGTCGGGTCTGGTCCGAACGGACTCGCCGCCGCCGTGACCCTCGCCAGGGCCGGACTCTCCGTCCGCGTCTACGAGCGCGCCGCGACACTCGGCGGCGGCGCGTCCTCGGCGGGGCTGACGCTGCCGGGGTTCCTCCACGATGTGTGCTCGGCCGTGCATCCGCTCGCGTTCGAGTCCGCCTTCTTCCGGTCCTTCGGCCTCACCGAACGCGTCGACTTCGTCGTCCCCGAACTCTCATTCGCGCATCCCCTCGACGGCGGGCGTGCGGCGCTCGCCTACCGGGACCTCGACCGCACGGCTGAGGAGCTGGGGCGCGACGGCGCCGCCTACGCGCGGCTCATGCGCCCGCTCGCCGAGAACACCCGCCAGCTGGCCGAGCTGACCGGCGGACCGCTGCTGCGCGTCCCCGCCGACCCCGTGTTCGCCGCGCGATTCGGCGTGCGCGTGCTCGACCAGGGGTCACGGCTGTGGGGGTGGCGGTTCCGGGAGGACGCGGCGCCCGCCCTCGTCACCGGCGTGGCCTCGCACTCGATCCTGCCCCAGCCGAGCCTCGCCGCATCCGGGGCCGGGCTGGCACTGGGCGCCTACGCACACGCGCACGGCTGGCCGATCCCGATCGGTGGAAGTCAGGCGATCGTCGACGCGATGGTGGCGGACCTTCGCGATCACGGGGTCGAGGTCGTCCGCGACCACGAGGTGCGTTCGCTCGCGGAACTGCCACCGGCTCGCGCGGTGCTGCTGGACGTCACACCCGCGGCGCTTCTGCGCATCGCCGGCGACGACCTGCCGCCTTCGTACCGCGAGGCGCTCGGCCGGTTCCGCTACGGCGCCGCCGTCGCCAAGGTCGACTTCGCGCTGTCCGCGCCCGTCCCGTGGGCCGATCCCGCGGTGGCGCAGGCCGGCACGGTGCACCTGGGCGGCACCCGGGCGGAGATCGCGGCCGCCGAGAACGACGTCGTGCACGGGCGGATGCCGGAGCGCCCGTACGTGCTCATCTCGCAGCCCTCGCTCTTCGACCGCACGCGCGCCCCCGACGGCGCGCACACGCTGTGGGCCTACACCCACGTGCCCGCCGGCAGCGACGCCGACCGGGAGGAGGCCGTCGTCGCCCAGATCGAACGGTTCGCCCCCGGATTCCGCGACACGATCCTCGCCGCCCGTTCGCGCACCGCCGTCGACCTCGCGCGCCACAACCCGAACTACCCCGGCGGTGACATCGCCGCGGGCAGTCCCGACGTCGCGCAGCTACTCAAACGCCCCGTGCTGCGCCGCGACCCCTGGCGCACGCCACTTCCGGGGGTCTACCTGTGCTCGGCGTCGACCTCGCCCGGTCCGGGTGTGCACGGGCTCGGCGGATGGTGGGCGGCGCGCAGCGCGCTCAGGCACGTGTTCGGCATCCCGGAAGCGCCGTCGCTGTCACCGCGCTGAGCGCAGCCGTTCCCAGTCCACGTCGATCGTGCGGGGGAGCGCGCGGGAGAACCGCGCCGGCAGAACCGTGCCGGGTTGCGGCCAATACCGGGTGTCGATCACGACCTCGGCCGACGCCGTCGTGCCCTCGAAGCCCTCCGCGGCGAGGGCCAACTCGACCGTGCAGCTCTGGTAGCGCCGCCGAGAAGAGGGCGGCGTCGCCGACAGGATGCGAGCGGTGCCGACCCAGGGAGCGCCGAGTCCCGACTCGGTCAGCCTGTCCAGCGCCTCCGCTGCCTGCTCGGTCCAGTCCTCCATGCCACCGACGATAGCGACCGACGCGGTGCGCCGACGCACGCCGACACACGAATCGGGGCGGCGCCGAGCGGCCGGTAGGCTGCGGGAAACCCGCATCCCCCTTCGAAAGGGCCCTCATGGCCGACCGCGAATACGGCTTCCGCACGCGTGCCATCCACGCCGGCAACATCCCCGACGCCGTCACCGGCGCTCGGGCGCTGCCGATCTACCAGTCCTCGGCGTTCGTCTTCGACGACACGGAGGATGCGGCCGCCCGCTTCGCGCTGCAGAAGTACGGCAACATCTACAGCCGCCTGGCGAACCCGACGACGGCGTCGTTCGAGGAGCGCATCGCGTCGCTCGAGCAGGGCCTCGGCGCCGTCGCCACCTCCAGCGGGCTCTCGGCGCAGTTCATCACGTTCGCCTCGCTCGCGGGGGCGGGCGATCACATTGTGGCCAGCGCCAACCTCTACGGCGGCTCCATCACCCAGCTCGACGTGACGCTGCGCCGCTTCGGCGTGGAGACGACGTTCGTGGCCTCGGCGGATCCCGCCGACTACGCGGCCGCCATCACCGACCGCACCAAGGCGGTGTTCGCGGAGACCGTGGCCAACCCCTCGGGCGAGGTCGCCGACATCGAGGGGCTCGCGGCGGTCGCGCACGCCGCCGGTGTTCCGCTCGTCATCGACTCGACGGTCGCCACGCCCTACCTGTGCCGTCCGATCGAGTGGGGCGCCGACATCGTCGTGCACTCCGCCACAAAGTTCCTCGGAGGGCACGGCACCTCCCTCGGCGGCGTGGTCGTCGAGTCGGGCCGCTTCGATTGGTCGGGCGAGCGCTTCCCTCTGTTCACCGAGCCGGTGCCGAGCTACGGCGGGCTCGAGTGGTCGGGCAACTTCGGCGAGTACGCCTTCCTCACCCGCCTCCGTGCCGAGCAGCTGCGCGACATCGGCCCGGCGCTCGCGCCGCACTCGGCCTTCCTGCTCGCCCAGGGCGTCGAGACGCTGCCGTACCGCATGAAGGCGCACGTCGAGAACGCGCGTGCCGTGGCCGAGTGGCTCGACGCCGACCCGCGCGTCGAGTACGTCACCTGGGCGGGACTTCCCGGCCACATCCACCACGATCGCGCCAAGAAGTACCTGCCGGAGGGCCCCGGCGCCGTCTTCAGCTTCGGGGTCAAGGGTGGCCGCGCGGCCGGTCGCACCTTCATCGAGTCGGTCGATCTCGCCAGCCACCTCGCCAACATCGGCGACGCGAAGACGCTCGTCATACACCCCGCGTCCACGACCCACGCGCAGCTGACCGAGCAGCAGCTCATCGACGGCGGAGTGCTGCCGGGGCTCGTGCGCATCAGCGTCGGCATCGAGGACGTCGACGACATCATCTACGACCTCGACCAGGCCCTCGCCGCCGCACAGGAGGCATGATGAACGACGTGACCGCCCTCGAGGAGACCGTCGAGACCCGCCTTCCGAACGGGCTCACGTGCGCCCTGCCCGCCAGCTCGCCCCTCGCCAAGCTGCTGCGCTCGCAGCGCACGTGGGAGGGGCCGGGTGCGAAGGAACGCCTCGCGATCCTCCGCGCCGCGAAGAGCATCGCGATCGTCGGCGCCTCCGCGAACCCGGCGCGCTCGAGCTACTTCGTCGGCACGTACCTCCTGCAGTCCGGCGACTACCGGGTGTACTTCGTCAACCCGAACGCCACCGAGATCCTCGGTCAGCCCGCCTACCCCGATCTCGCCTCGCTGCCGGAGGTGCCCGACATCGTCGACGTCTTCCGCCGCGCCGACGACATCCCCTCGGTCATCGACGACGCCCTCGCGGTCGGTGCGCCCGCCGTCTGGGTGCAGCTCGGGATCTGGAACGAGGATGCGGCCCGCTACGGCGAGAGCAAGGGCCTGACCGTCGTCATGGACCGCTGCATCAAAATCGAGCACGCGCGTTTCCACGGCGGCCTGCACCTCATGGGGTTCGACACGGGCCAGATCAGTTCCCGGCGTACGCTGCGGTGAGCGCGACGCGGCTGCGCCCTGCCGTCGGTCACCTCACGCGGATCGGCGCGGCGACCGTCCTCGCGGGCGTCGGTACGGGGCTCGCGGTCCTGCTGCTGGTCTGGATCGTCCACTCGGTCGAGCACCTCGTCTGGGGTGAGGGCCGAGGCCCCTTCCTCGACGGTCTGGCCGCGCCATCCGAGTTCTGGCTGCCCCTGGTCACGGTCAGCGCGGCCGGCGTCATCGCGGCCGTCGGCTGGTACCTCATCCGCCGCTTCGGGCGTCCCGTCGCGAGCGTCGAGCAGGGTGTCGACGGGCGACGGATGCCGGCGCTGGAGACCCTCGTCGACACCGTGCTGCAGGTGGTCTCCGTCGCGCTGGGCGCTTCGATCGGCAAGGAGGTCGCCCCGCGCGAGCTCGCCGCGATGGCGTCGTCGAAGGTCGTCCGCTGGTTCCGCCTGACGCCGCGCTGGCGCCGGATCCTGATCGCCTCGGCGGCGGGAGCGGGTCTTGCGGCCGTCTACAACGTCCCGTTGGGCGGCGCGGTGTTCGCGGTGGAGATCCTCCTCGGCGAGTTCTCGATCGCCGCCGCCGTGACCGCGCTCGCGGTCAGCGCGATCGCGACCCTGGTCGCGCGGCCGCTCGTGGGCGACCAGTCGCTCTACGACCTCGGATCGATCGAGGTCAACGCGTCGCTGCTCGTCGCCGCCCTGGTCATCGGACCGCTGATGGGCGCCGTCGCCACCAGTTTCGTGGCGGCGACCAAACGACTGAGCGCCTTCCGGCCCACCGGCTGGAAGCTGCTCGTCGTGCTCCCGCTCGTGTTCGCCGCCGTGGGCGCCGTCGGGATGTTCTTCCCGCTCATCCTCGGCAACGGGCGCGCGCTGGCCACCGCTGGCTTCGAGCTGAGCGAGCCGGTCGTGTTCCTGCTCATCCTCGCCGTGCTGAAGTACGTCGCGACGACGCTCTCCCTCGGAGCGGGTGCCATCGGCGGAACACTTCAGCCCTCCGTCGCGATCGGTGCCGCACTGGGAGCGGCAGCGGCGGCGGGATGGGCCCTGCTCTGGCCCGGGGCGAGCGGCACGGGACTCGCCGTGGTCGCCGCGGCCGCCTTCCTCGCCGCGAACATGCGCGCGCCGTTCACCGCGATCGCCCTGATCATCGAGTTCACCAACACGGGTTTCTCTCTGCTCCTGCCGATCTTCCTCGCCGTCGCCGGTTCGCTCGCGGTCGCGGGGCTGCTCAAGCGCGGCGGTCTCGCCGGCTTCGCGCCCCTCGACCCCGGTCGCGAGTAGCCGCGCGTTGCACGGCGCGCGAGCGCGTATCCGATTGCCGAGCGCGCATCCGATCGGGTGCTCGCTCGACGAACGGGTGCTCAGCCGGCGGGGCGGGATCCGCATGCTCAGGTCGCCGAGGCGGGCCTCATTCGGCGAGGCGGACCTCGACGGCGGCGATGACGGCATCGACGTCGAAGGCGAACTGCGCATCGCCGTAGGCGTCGAAGCCGCTCTCGTCGAGCCGGCGCAGCACGCTGAGATCCGTGGCGCCCGTCTCGCGGAGCATTCCGCGGAACTGCGCGACCTGCGGGTGCCCGCCCGCTCCCGCGGCGGCGACCTCCTCCCGGGCGAAGCCCGTGGCGACGGTCGTCAACAGCAGCAGGGTGCGTCCGGCGGCGACCTCGTCGAGCCCGCCGTCGAGCAGCCGTTCCAGCACGACCTCGGCGGGCCGGACCGCGGCGAGCGTCGCCCGCGAGAGGGTGCGGAAGTGCTCGACGAGGGCGCCCGAGGCCACCAGCGATTGACGTATCCCCTCGGCGAAGGTGCGACAGGCCTGTGGCCACGGAGCATCCGATGGGATCTCGAGCGCCGCGATGCGGGTCAGGAACACGTCCTCGGCCAGCAGCTCCAGCAGGCCCTCGCGCCCGTGGACGTAGTGATGGAGGGCCTTCCGGTCGACCCCGAGCGCGTCGGCGACGCCCTGCATCGTGAGCTGCTCCGAGGGCAGCGTCCGCGCCGCGTCGAGGATCGCGGCGCGGTCCAGCCCCGCGCGTTCACCGCGTCCTCGGCGGGAGGCCGATCCTGGCGTCACGTCGGCTCCGTCTCCTCGATCTTCCTGGGCGCACCGGTCCTGACGAGCGTAGTATTTCCCGTGCGGGATTATCCGTCGAACGGCGACGGTCCGCTCGAGAGAAGGGCTCTGCGATGTCGGAGAGTGTGGTGTTGACCGCGAACAGCACGATCGCGCAATGGCTGGATCACCCCGTCGGGGGCGACCTCATCCGCGGGCTGCTCGCCGCATCGGGCACGACAGAGGACGCGCTGGGTCCGGTTCGATCGCAGCCGCTCCAACAGCTCGTCGCGCTGAGTCAGGGGCAGCTGCCGCAGTCGGTCGTCGACGATCTCGTCCGTCAGGCGAACGGAGGCACGATGCCCGAGCAGACGGGCCCCGCGCCGTGGGTAGAGCGGGTGGTCGCGGGCCGCTTCGCCGGTCGCACCGTGATCGTCACGGGCGCCGCATCCGGGATCGGGCGCGCCGTGGCGTCGCGTGTGCTCCGGGAGGACGGCCGGGTCGTCGCCGTCGACATCTCCGCCGATCGCTTGGACGAGCTGGTGGCGGCGCACGGCGGGGAGAAGCTCGTGGCCGTCGCCGGCGACATCACCGACCAGGAGGCCGTCGACCGGATCGTCGCGGCCGCCGGAGAACGGATCGATGCGCTCGCGAACGTCGCCGGGATCATGGACGACTTCTCGCCGCTGGGGGAGACGACGGATGCGGTGTGGGATCGCGTCATGTCGGTCAACGTCACCGGCACCTTCAAGCTGTCGCGCGCGGTGATCCCCGCGATGACCGCCGCCGGAGCCGGGGCGATCGTCAACGTCTCGTCGGAAGCGGGGTTGCGCGGCAACGCCGCGGGCAACGCGTACACCGTCTCGAAGCACGCCGTGATCGGGCTCACGAAGTCGGCCGCCTTCATGTACGGCCCGGCCGGGATCCGCGTCAACGCCGTGGCGCCGGGCGCCGTCGCCACCGGTATCGCTCTGCCGCCGCACCTCTCCGAGAGCGGCCGCGCCCGGGTGTCTCCCTTCGAGCAGCTGATCCCGACCGTGGCCACCGCGGAGCAGCTCGCCGCATCCATCACCTTCCTGCTCTCGGACGACGCCGCCAACATCAACGGCGTGATCCTCGCCTCCGACGGAGGCTGGTCCGTGCAGTGACACGACGGGGGCGACGGTAGGCTCTCCCGGTGACCGACGCCCCCGCACGCGTGCTCCGCCCGCGCACCCCGGCCTTCATCCTCACCTGCATCGCGACCGGGCTGCTGGCCGGACTGCTGTCGGGACTGTTCGGTGTGGGCGGCGGCACCGTGATCGTTCCGCTGCTGGTCATGCTGCTGAAGTTCGACCAGCGACTGGCCGCAGGGACCTCGCTCGCCGCGATCGTCCCGACCGCCGCCGTGGGCGTCATCTCCTACGCGGTGCACGGCTCGGTCGCGCTCGTGCCGGCCATCCTCCTCGCCGTCGGAGCGGTCATCGGCGCGCAGATCGGCACCTGGCTGCTGCCGAAGATCTCGCAGACGGCGCTGCGGTGGGGCTTCGTCGCCTTCATCGTCGTCGTGATCGCGAGCCTCTTCTTCGTCATCCCCTCCCGCGACGCGGAGATCGAGGTGACCGTCTTCTCCAGCATCGCTCTGGTCGTCGTCGGTGTCTTCACGGGGATCATGGCCGGTCTCATCGGTGTCGGCGGAGGAGTGATCGTGGTTCCCGTGCTCGTGCTTCTGTTCGGCGCGAGCGACCTGGAGGCGAAGGGGACCTCACTGCTGTTCATGATCCCGACCGCCCTGTCGGGAACCATCGGCAACCTGCGTCGTAAGAACGTCGACCTGGTCGCCGCGGCTCTCGTCGGTGTGGCCGCCTGCACGACCACGGCGTTGGGAGCGTGGATCGCGACACTGCTCGATCCTTTCGTCGCCAACATCCTGTTCGCCGCCTTCCTCGTCTTCATCGGCACCCAGATGGCGATGAAGGCCGTCCGCGGGCGCAAGCGCTGAGCAACGACAGGGCAGAGGGAAAGCCCGAACCGAGACGGCTGCTGGGTCGCTGATAGCCGAGCTCGCTTCTGTGGGTTCATGTCCCACCGCCACGACAAGGGATCGAAGCCCGCACAACGCCTCGCGCACGCGCTCGCCGGTCTGACCGTCGCGGCTGTCGTGTTGACGGGATGCGCCGTCGGCGCAGCCTCGGAGACAACGGCGTCCTCGACCTCGACGTCAACGTCAACGTCAACGGCCCAGCAGAGCGCATCGGGCGAGTTCTTCGACACCGACGAGGTCCACTCGATCTCCGTCTCGTACGACGAGGGCGACTACCAGGCCATGCTCGACGCGTACGCGAGCTCCGGCGAGAAGGAGTGGATCTCGGCGACCGTCACGATCGACGGCACGGTCTTCGAGAATGTGGGGCTGCGGTTGAAGGGCAACTCCTCCTTGCGCGGCGTCGTCGAGACGGATTCGGGAGACGGCACCGCCGGCGAGACCGAGCCCGAGAGTCTGCCGTGGCTGATCCGGCTCGACAAGTACGTGGACGGGCAGGTCTACGACGGCCGCAGCGACTTCGTCGTGCGTGGCTCGTCGACCCAGACCTCGCTCAACGAAGCCGTCGCGCTGAGCGTGCTTGCCGCATCCGACGTCGCGACCGAACAGTACGCGTACGTACGCTTCAGCGTCAACGGCGGGGCCGAGCAACTGAGGCTCGTGCTCGATCTTCCCGACGACTCCGGTTGGAACTCGGACACGTTCCAGAACCCCGGCATCACCTACAAGGCCGACAGCGGCGGAGACTACTCCTACCGGGGCGACGGCGCGGACGACTATGCAGACGTCTTCGACCTCAAGAGCAACAACAGTTCGCTCTCCGGCGACGATGCGTTCACACCCCTCGCGGACTTCCTCGAGTTCCTCGCCACGGCGTCCGACGACGAGTTCGCGAACCGGTTGTCGAGCTACCTCGACGTCGACGAGTTCGCCCGGTACCTGGCGGTACAGGAGCTCGTGGCCAACACGGACGATATCGACGGCCCCGGGAACAACTCCTACCTGCGCTGGGATGAGACGACCGGCACGTTCACGGTCATCGCCTGGGACCAGAACCTCTCCTACGGTGTCAGCCCCGGCGGGGGCGGCGCCGGGGCCGGAGGCCGCACGGCGCAGGGCGGCGGTGGTGCACGCGGTGGTGGTGCCGGTGGGGGCGGTGGCGGTGGCTCCCGATCCAACGTGCTCGTCGAGCGCTTCCTCGCCGACGAGGGATTCTCGGCTCTGTACGCCGAGGCGCTGCAACAGCTGAGATCGGACGTCTACGACAGCGGCGTCGCGCAGACGCGGCTGAACACTCTCGTCGAACTGCTGAAGACGCAGGCCTCCGACCTCGTCTCCGCCGCGACGATCCAGAGCGAGGCCGACGCGATCTCCGCACAGCTGGACTGATCGGGTGGTGTTAACAACGGCTGCTCCGCCCGGCCCGACCCAGGCCCCTCGGTAGGATGGGGCCGTGCCCGTGAATCCCACCCTCGTCGAGCGCGCCTTCGAGCCGACACCGCCGTATCTCGTCGGTCGTGAGAAGGTGCGCGAGTTCGCCCGCGCCGTCTTCGCCACCGACCCGCAGCACACCGATCCGGCTGCGGCCCGGGCGCTCGGCTATGCCGACGTCGTCGCGCCGCCGACGTTCGCGATGGTGATCCAGGACCTCACACTGCAGCAGCTGCTGGCAGAGCCCGACTCGGGAATCGCCCTCGAGCGCACGATCCACGCCGAGCAGCGCTTCCGCTACTCGCGGCCGATCGTCGCCGGCGACGAGCTCACCGCGCAGCTGCGCGTGACGGGCGTGCGCGCCGTGGGCAAGGGCGCCATGGTCACGAGCGAGGCCGAGGTGACGGATGCGGCCGGCGCGCACGTCGTGACCGCCACATCCATCCTGCTGATCGGAGGCGAGGAATGACCGCGTACGAGATCGGCCAGGTCGTCGCCGAGCGCGACGTGCACCTGACCCGCGAGTCGCTCGTGCGGTACGCGGGCGCGTCGGGCGACTTCAACCCCATCCACTTCCGGGATGACGTCGCCGCCCGCGTCGGCCTGCCCGGCGTCCTCGCCCATGGCATGCTCACCATGGGCCTGTCGGTCGAGACGATCGTGCCCTGGCTCGGGGATGCGGGCCGCATCCGCGAGTACGGCGTGCGCTTCACGCGGCCCGTCGTCGTCGATGCCGAGACCGGAGCAGACGTGCGCGTCGTCGCCACCGTGGGCCAGATCGACGACGAGACGCTGCGCATCGACCTGACGGTGACCCACGCCGACACGACCGTGCTGGGCAAGGCGCAGGTGCGGGTGACCCGCGAGGCATGACCGTCGTAGAGCCGCTGCCGCTCGCGCAGCTGACGACGCTGGCCACGGGTGCCGCCCCCGCACGGATGCATGAGGCGCGGTCCCGCGACGAGCTGATCGCCGCGCTGCGCGAGGTCTGGGCCGACGGCGACGACTGGTTCGTGCTCGGCGGCGGGTCGAACCTGCTGGTGGGAGACGAGCCCTTCGACGGCACCGTGGTGCGGGTGCTGACCCGAGGAATCGAGCGGCTGCCCTCGACCCGCGAGGGCTTCGCGCGTCTACGCGTGCAGGCCGGGCACGACTGGGACGCCCTGGTCGCCGACACCGTGACGGCGGGGCTCGCCGGCATCGAGGCGATGAGCGGCATCCCGGGCACCGTGGGTGCGGCTCCCGTACAGAACGTCGGGGCGTACGGGCAGGACATCTCGCAGACGCTGGTCGAGGTCGAACTCATCGACGAGTCCACCGGCGAGGTGTCGACGGTCCCCGCCACCGAGCTGAACCTCGGCTTTCGCACCTCGGTGCTCAAGCACCACTACGGATCCGTCGCCGCCCGTCGGGCCGTGATCCTCTCGGTCACCCTCGAACTGCAGCAGGTGGGCCACGGAGCGGCGCCCGTGCGCGGCGAACAGCTGCGACGGGCGCTGGGCCTCGGAGCGGATGCGGTCGTCTCGCTCGCCGAAGTGCGCGACACCGTGCTCGCCACCCGCCGCAGCAAGGGCATGGTGCTGGATCCGGATGACGCCGACACGCGCTCCGCCGGCTCCTTCTTCCAGAACGCCGTGGTGTCGCAGGAGTTCGCGCGCACCCTCCCGGCGGAGTGCCCGAGGTGGCCGCTCGAGCCCGAGATCGAGCCCGTGCGCGTCATTCCGCTCGACCAGTTCGACGGGTACGTCCCTCCGGCCCCGGTGCGATCGATCGACGTGAAGGTCAGCGCCGCGTGGCTCATCGAGCACGCGGGGATCGGAAAGGGCTTCCGCATCGGCCGCTCGCGCGCCGCGGTGTCGAGCAAGCACGCCCTCGCGCTGACGAACCGCGGCGGGGCGACGGCGGGCGAGATCGCCGAGCTCGCCCGCTTCATCCAGCAGCGGGTGCAGCAGGAGTTCGGTCTGATCCTCCAGCCCGAACCCGTGCTCGTCGGCGTCGAGCTCTAGCCGATCGTCACCGCATCCCGCGCGGCGCGGCGCGCGATGAGCACCACGCCCGCGGCCGCCGCGCCGAACATCACGGCGAGAATCGCCCATCCGGCCGTGCCGAGATTGATGGCCGTCATCGTCACGACGGCGGGCGCGATCATCGCCCCGAGGGCGTAGCCGGTGCCGTAGACGCCCTGGTAGCTGCCCATCCGCTCCTGCGACGCCAGGTCGAAGCTCAGGCTCCAGCCGGCGGCGCTCGAGGTGATCTCGGCGAGCGAGTGCACGAGAGCCGCCGCGAGGAGGATGACGGCGGCCAGCGCGATCGGCCCCCACCCGTCGCCGCCGATCCACCCGGCCCCCGCCCACAGCGCGCAGGCGAGTACCATCAGCACGCCCGCGTTGCGCATGGCGCGCCCGGCCCCCGCAAAGGTGCCGGTGCCGCGGCTCATGCGCACCTGCAGCAGCACCACGACGACCGTGTTCACGAGCAGCAGCGGGCTCACGAGCACGTCGGGGGCGGCGGTGTGCGCGACCACCCAGAGCGGCACGCCGACCTCGAAGAGCCCGAACTGGATGCCGAAGACGCCCATGAACGCGGTGAGCGACAGGAAGCGCGCGTCGCGGTAGGGGCTCGGACCCTTCTGCGGTGCGGCGTCCGCATCCGTCTCGCCCGGCGACGTGCGCCGCAGGTCGACGCGCTCGGCGGACAGGCCCGTGACCAGCAGCGCGGACACGAGGAACAGGGCGCCCGAGAGGCCCATCGTGATCTGGAACGCGAAGGCCGTGCCGAGCGCGAGGGGGATCGCGGCGACCGCTGTCCCGACGCCGATGCCGACGTTGGTGACGGTGCGCATCGCGGCCCGAATGCGGACGCGGTCCTCGCCGAGGAACGCACGCCCGACGACGGCCGAGCGGACGCTGGCGTTGCCCTGCTGTGCGAGGGCCACCAGCGATGCGGCGATCACGAGGGTCAGCAGGTCGTGCACGAAGACGTATCCGATGAGAGCCGCCCCCTGCAACAGGTGCAGCCAGAGAAGCATCCGACGGGCGCTGAAGCGGTCGGCCAAGTGCCCGAAGGTGAGTGAGCTCGCGACGCCGACGGCTCCGGCGATCGTCAGGCCGATGCCCACGGACAGGACGGGGACGCCGACGATGAGGGTCAGATAGAGCGTCGTGAGCGTGAAGAAGGCGCCGCGGCCGAGGGTGTCGACGAGTGTGATCGTCAGCAGGCGACGCAGGGTCTGGTCGTCGGAGATGAGGGTGCGCAGGGGAACGGTGGGGGTGGTGCTCGTCACCGTCCCATTCCCGCAGCGGGTTCGTTCGGATGCAATCGATGTAGATTATGGCTTCATGATTCGGTACGAGATGGAGGCCGCGGATGTGTCCGCCATCCGCTTCGGCGTCTCGCCGCTGTCCGAGCTCGGCCTGGCGCTGCGCGCCCTGTACGAGCCGGAATGGTTCCCGCTCCAGCGCCCGTGGGTGCAGCGGATCGCCGGGGTGCGGTCACTGCTCGACGAGGAGATGCTGCTCGCGCTCGTCAACGACAGGCGGTGGGTCGCGGACTTCGTGAACCCGCGTCCGTCCTCGCCGCTGACGTCGCTGGAGGACGAACTCGCCGACCTCGGCCGGATCAGCCGGTCGCATCTGCACGCGGACCTCGAGAAGGTGCACGGGAGCGTGCCCCGTGTCTTCCGCGGACGTCACGACGTCGTCGTCGCACGCCTGCAGCGCGCGCTCGCGACGGCGTGGGATCTCTGCTTCGCACCGCACTGGGCGCGCATGCACGCCGTCATGCAGGCCGACATCGCCTATCGCGGACGCATCGCCGCCCAGGCGGGCATCGGAGCCGTGCTGAACGGGCTCTCGGATGCGGTGCGCTACGACGGCCGGCACCTGGACGTCAGGCTGTGGAACCCGGCTGTGCGTCATCGTCCCGTTCTCGGCGATGGCCTGACGCTCGTGCCGTCGATCTTCACGGCGCGCGTGTCGACCCCGATCGACGACGATCTGCCGCCGACCGTGATGTACCCCGCCCGCGGTCAGGGCGCGATGTGGTCCACCGCGGTCGGCCCGGACGCCGCGGCCGTCACCGACCTGCTCGGCCGCACGCGCGCGGTGCTGCTGACCGAGCTCGGCGAGCCCGCATCCTCGACCGACCTGGCACTGCGACTCGGGGTGTCGACCTCCGCGGTCAACCAGCACCTGCGGGTGATGGCGCGCGCGGGTCTGCTCAACCGCGCCCGCTACGGCCGCGCCGTGCTGTACTACCGCAGCGCCGCCGGCGACGCCCTCTGCGCCGAGCCCTCCCACGCGTAGTCCGCGGCGGGTCTGGTCGCCGGGATACGGGAGTCCGCAACTCCCTGTCCGCTCACACGCCCCGTGCGTAGGCTCGGTGCCATGACCGATCTCACCCGTCCCCAGACGCCGGACCCGTATCCGCTGCTTCCCGCGGTGGCCGCGTTCACCGTCACCAGCGACGATGTCACCGACGGCGCACCGCTGAAGGACGACCAGGTCGCCGCCCTCGGCAACACCTCGCCGCAGCTTTCGTGGTCAGGCGCTCCCGAGGGGACGCAGTCCTACGTCGTCACCTGCTTCGACCCCGACGCCCCGACTCCCAGCGGCTTCTGGCACTGGGTGCTCGTCGACGTGCCCGCATCCGTCACGTCGCTCGACACCGCAGCCGCCGCGGCCGAGCTTCCCGCAGGAGCCTTCCACGTGCGCAACGACGGCGGACAGGCCGGCTTCATGGGCGCCGCGCCGCCCGAGGGCGACCAGGTGCACCGGTACTTCTTCGTCGTGCACGCCGTATCCGAGCCGACGCTCGGAGTGGATGCGGACGCCTCACCCGCCGTGGTCTCGTTCAACCTCGCGTTCAAGACCCTCGGCCGCGCGATCATCCACGGCACGTACCAGCACTGACGCATGGAGATGAGCGACGTGCTGGGGTGGGGGACCGTCGTCCTCGTGCTGAGCATCCCGCTGGTCTTCGTGCTCGTGAGCATCTCCACCCACCGCCGCCAGCGATCGGACGGCGCGGAGGCGGGCTCGTCGGGCGGACTGCTCGGATTCGACGAGCTCTTCCACCCGTCCGCGCACGAGGCGCGGCTCGTGTGGGAGGCGGAGCAGGAGATCCCGATCCCCGCTCCCACGCCCGACAAGGGTCACGGTGTGATCGAGGGCGGCTCCCGGATCACGATCGAGGTGCCGGGAGTCTCCTCCGGAGCATCGCGCCCGGCGGAAACGACGCATGGCTGACGATCTCTGGAGGCAGCTGAGCGCCCTCGCCGAACGGCTGCGGGGCGAGGGGCTGCTCGGCTGGGCCGATGAGCTCAACGACATCACGCGGCACGCGAGCACGGGCTCGGAGGCGCTCATGGGTGCCCGGTGGGTGCTCACGCGACTGATCTCCGCCGAGGCTGAGACGACCGCATCCAGCCGAGAGACCGCTCGTGGTCTGATCGCCGAGCTCACGGATGCCCTCGGGTGAAGCTGAGGACGCTCTGCCGCGGGCTCCGCGTCAGGCGAACAGACGCTGCAGGCGCTGAACGCCCTCGAGCAGGGCCTCGTCACCCAGCGCATATGAGAGGCGCAGGTAGCCGGACGGTCCGAACGCCTCGCCGGGAACGACGGCGACCTCTGCCTTCTCGAGGATGAGGTCGGCGAGCTCCAGCGTCGTCGTCGGGGTGACGCCCTCCCATTCGCGGCCGAGCAGTCCTCGGACATCGGGGTAGACGTAGAACGCGCCGAGCGGGTTCGGGACCGTGACACCGTCGATCTTCGACAGTTCGTCGACGATGAGGCGGCGGCGGCGGTCGAACGCGACCCGCATCGTCTCGGCTTCGTCCTGCGGGCCCGTGAGGGCCGCGAGGGCGGCGCGCTGCGCGATGTTGTTCACGTTGCTCGTCAGGTGCGACTGCAGGTTTCCGGCGACCTTGATCGCGTCGGCGGGGCCCACCATCCAGCCCACGCGCCAGCCGGTCATCGCGTACGTCTTCGCGACGCCGTTGACGAGAATGGTCTGGCCGGCGAGCTCCGGAACCGCCTCGACGATCGACACGGCGCGGGCGCCCTCGTAGACGAGGTTCTGATAGATCTCGTCGGTGACCACCCAGATGCCGTGCGCGAGGGCCCACTCGCCGATCGCGCGCGTCTCCTCGGGGGTGTAGACGCTGCCGGTGGGGTTGGAGGGGGAGACGAACACCAGGACGGTCGTGCGTTCGGTGCGCGCGGCCTCGAGCTGGTCGACGGTGACCTTGTAGTCCTGGTCGGCGCCGGCGAACACCTCGACGGGCACGCCGTCGGCGAGGCGGATGGTCTCGGGGTACGTCGTCCAGTACGGCGCCGGCAGCAGAACCTCGTCGCCCGGGTTCACGACGGCCTGGAACGCCTGGTAGACCGACTGCTTGCCGCCGTTGGTCACGATGATCTGCGAGGGCGAGACCTCGAGGCCGGAGTCGCGGAGCGTCTTGGCGGCGATCGCCTCGCGCAGCGCGGGAAGACCCACGGCGGGCGTGTAACGGAAGTTCGCCGGGTCCTTCAGCGCCTCTGCGGCCGCATCCACGATGAACTGCGGCGTCGGGAAGTCGGGCTCGCCGGCGGCATAGGAGATGACGGGGCGCCCTGCTGCCTGCAGCGCCTTCGCCTTCGCATCGACCTTGAGGGTCGCGGATTCGGCGATGGCGGAGAGTTTGCGGGAGACGGGAGCGCGTTCGGTCACCCTCCGAGCCTAGCGGGGGAGCGCCCGCCGCAGCAGGGCCGAAGGCCCCCGTCGGGTGTGGAAACATGATCGGGTGAGCGCACCCCGCATGCAGGTCTGGGCCCTCGACGGCATCGCCGAGGTGGCCGCAGGCGACGATCTCGCCGCCATCATCGGCGACGCCCTGGCAGCGGATGGGGAGGGTGTCCTCGACGGCGACATCCTCGTCGTGACCTCCAAGATCGTGTCGAAGGCGGAGGGGCGGCAGCTGGCCGCATCCGATCGCGAGGACGCGATCACGGCGGAGACCGCGCGGGTCGTCGCGGTTCGCGGCACCACCCGGATCGTGGAGAACCGGCTCGGCGTCGTGGGAGCCGCAGCAGGCGTCGACGCCTCCAACACTCCCGAGGGGACGATCCTGCTGCTGCCGGTCGATCCGGATGCGTCGGCTCGCGCGCTGTGTGCTGTGCTGCGGGAGCGCTTCGGGGTGCGACTGGGCATCGTCGTCAGCGACACCCTGGGGCGCGCATGGCGCATCGGACAGACCGACATCGCGATCGGAGCGGCGGGGATGCGGGTCGTCGACGACTTGCGCGGCGGGACCGACGCGCAGGGGAGGCCCCTCGTGGTGACGGTGCCCGTCGTCGCCGACGAGATCGCCTCGGCGGGCGACCTCGTCAAGGGCAAGGCGACCGGGCGTCCCGTGGCGGTGGTGCGCGGGTTGTCGCGTTACGTCACCGACGAGGTCGACACCCCCGGCGCACGCACCCTGCCCCGCACCGGCGAGCACGACATGTTCCGCCTCGGCACCGACGAGGCGATCGCGATGGGGCGCCAGGTCGGATACGCCGACGGGTTCGAGGCCGGGCGCGCGTCGCGCGACTGAGCCCGAACTCCTGCAGAACGGGCGGTCGACGCCGGGTGGTCGGCTGCTCGGGGCGATCCTGCAGGAGTCCGGTGCGCGGATCGTTAGCGCTTCGTTGTGCGGGGCCTCGTGCCGCATCCGTAGCGTGGAGGGATGCGGAAGACGGGGGCCTTCATCGCGGTGCTGCTGGCGGCGGTGCTCACGGGGTGCGCGGGTGCGCTGCCGTTCGTGTCGGGCGAGCCGCGCGGCGACGCGGTGCCGATCGACGAGCTGCGCTGCGGCGACGGGTTCGGCGGAGTGGATCCGGATGTGGTCGCAGGCGCCGTACCCGACGGCTTCGAGCCCGTGGCGCTCCACCGCTGCGACGGGTTCACGACCCAGACCGACGCCGAGGGCGTCTGGGCCGGCTCCCGCGTCGAACGGTTCGAGGGCGATCTGAGCGAGCTGCTCGCGGCCCTCGCCGAGCCGAATGCGGCTGCGGCTTTCGCCTGCCCGGCATCGATGTGGATCGGTCCGGAGCTGTGGCTGGAGGGCGCCGACGGCCGATTCATCCGGGTGCCGTATCCGTCGGACGGCTGCGCGCAGCCGCGACTCGACGTCCTGGAGCGCATCGAGGCCGCCGTGTCACGGCTCAGCCTCGTCGATGAGCGGTTCGAGCGCGGCAGCCTCATCGAGTCCGCCGAGGCGACGGCCGCGGGCTGCGCATCGAGCGCGGGCATGCTGGTACTCGCGGAGACGCTGCCCGGCGTGGACATCGACCACGATCGGGTCCTTCCGGAGGGCGGCGTGACGGCCGTCCCCGTGCCGCTGCCCCCGCTACCTTCCGCCGACGAGGTGACGGGGATGCGGGTCTGTCGATACGCCCCGGCGCCGCTCCCCGCCGACGGGGCCGTGGTGAGCATTCAGGGAGTGCTCCCGTACGCGGGTGTCGACGACCTCGATCGGGAGCGGGCCACGCGAGCGCTCGCCCTCATCGGCGAGGCGAGTCCCGCGGGCGCGTGCGAAGCGGAGGCCACATCCACGGTGGTCCTGCATCCGCTGCCGATGACACCGGGAGGCCCGACAGCGACCGTGGAACTCGACGGGTGCGGGCGTCTCGTGGGTCCGGATCTGCGGGCCACTGCCGCTCCGGACGAGCTGCTCGCCCTCCTCGCCCCCTGACGTCCCTGGCGCCCCGCGAGCGGTGCGGGTGCCGTCGACGCCCGAACTCCGGCAGATTTCCCGGCTCCTCGGCACCAAGCGGTGGTTCGGTCGTCTTTTGCAGGAGTTCGGGCGCCAGCACAGGGCATCCCCGGCCGTCCCGCGAAGAGCGGACCGACCGGGGATCCCGGAGTGATCAGCGTTCGACGAGGAACCGCGAGTACGCGCCGAGCGTCAGGAACGACGGGAACTCGGCACCCAGGGCGACGTCGCGGAACACGTCGGCCGCGTCGTCGAACCGGTCGCCGTCACGCCGCTCCACCTCGCCGAGCACCTGCGCGATCAGCTCCTCGACGTACTCGCGGGTGATGCGGGTGCCGTCCTCGGTCGAGCGGTCCTGGTGGATCCACTGCCACACCTGCGAGCGGCTGATCTCGGCGGTGGCCGCATCCTCCATCAGGTTGTCGATCGCGACGGCACCGAGTCCGCGCAGCCACGCCTCCATGTAGCGGATGGCGACCGAGACGTTGCCGTGCACCCCCGCCGCCGTGATGGGGCGGCCGATGTGCACGTCGATGAGCTGGGCTGCGGTCACCTCGACGTCGTCGCGCTGTCGGTCCAGCTGGTTCGGCCGGTCGCCGAGCACGGCGTCGAACTCCGCGCGCGCCACGGGGATCAGGTCCGGATGCGCGACCCACGTGCCGTCGAAGCCGTCGCCGGCCTCGCGCTTCTTGTCGGCCGCGACCTTCTCGAACGCCCGCTCGGTGACCTCGGGGTCACGGCGATTCGGGATGAAGGCGCTCATGCCGCCGATGGCGAAGGCTCCGCGCTTGTGGCACGTCTTCACGAGCAGCTCGGTGTACGCCCGCATGAACGGCACCGTCATCGTGACCTCGCTGCGGTCGGGGAGCACGAAACGCGCCCCGCGGCCGCGGTAGTTCTTGATGATCGAGAAGATGTAGTCCCAGCGTCCGGCGTTGAGCCCCGCGCAGTGGTCGCGCAGCTCGTACAGGATCTCCTCCATCTCGAACGCGGCGGGCAGCGTCTCGATCAGCACCGTCGCCCGGATCGTGCCGTGTGCGAGACCCAGCCGTCGCTCGGTGAAGCTGAAGACGTCGTCCCACAGCTTCGCCTCTTCGCTCGACTCGAGCTTCGCGATGTAGAAGTAGGGGCCTGCGCCGTTCTCGATCAGCCGGTGCGCGTTGTGGAACGCGTAGAGGCCGAAGTCCACGAGCGAACCGGATGCGGCGAGCGTGCGGCCAGAGCGGTCGGTGAACCCGAGGTGCTCCTCGACGAGGTGCCAGCCGCGCGGGCGCATCACGATCGTGGGCGTCTCGGTGGCCGTGACCTCGTAGCGCTTGCCCTCGACGCTCGTGAACGACAGCTGTCCGCGGATGGCGTCGAACAGCGACAGCTGCCCCTCGATCACGTTGCGCCAGGTCGGGCTCGTGGCATCCTCCTGGTCGGCCAGCCACACCTTCGCGCCGGAGTTGAGGGCGTTGATCGTCATCTTCGGATCGGTCGGTCCGGTGATCTCCACCCGGCGGTCCTCGAGTCCGGGGCCGGCGCCGGCGACGCGCCACGAGGCGTCGTCGCGGATGCGGGCGGTGTCATCGCGGAAACGGGGGTCGTGCCCGTTCCCGATCTCGTAGCGGCGCCGCATCCGGTCCGCGAGCCGGTCGTGCCGGCGCCCGGCGAAGCGGTCGTGCAGTTCGGCCAGGAAGTCGAGGGCTTCGGAGGTGAGGATCTCGTCGTACCGTTCGCGGAGCGGGCCGCGGACCTCGATGGCGGGGGCGTGCGGTCCGGTGGCGATCGGGCCGGTGCCGGGGTGGCGTTCGTCGCCGCGGATGCGGGTGCTCTCGGGCGCGAGGCCCGTGGCGGTGGGGGTCATTGCACTGCCTTTCGAAGGCGGGAGGAAACGGAAGAAGGGTCAGTGGAACTGGGCGGTCTCGGTGGAGCCGGCCAGTGCCAGGGTCGCGCTGTCGGGGTTGAGCGCGGTCGAGACGTGGTCGAAGTAGCCCGTGCCCGCCTCGCGCTGGTGGCGGGTGGCGGTGTAACCGCGCGCCTCTGCGGCGAACTCGGCCTCCTGCAGCTCGACGTAGGCGCTCATGGCGCGCTCCGCATAGCCTGCGGCGAGGTCGAACATGGCGTAGTTGACGGCGTGGAATCCGGCCAGGGTGATGAACTGGAACTTGTAGCCGAGGTCCGCGAGGTCCTGCTGGAACGTCGCGATCTGCTCGTCGCTCAGGTGCCGCTTCCAGTTGAAGCTGGGCGAGCAGTTGTAGGCGAGGAGCTTGCCGGGGTAGCGCTCGTGGATGGCCGCGGCGAACGCGCGGGCGAGCTCGATGTCGGGCTCACCGGTCTCGACCCAGATGAGGTCGGCGTACGGCGCGAAGGCGAGGCCGCGGCTGATGACCGCGTCGATGCCGGGACGCACCCGGTAGAAGCCTTCGGAGGTGCGCTCGCCGGTGGTGAACTCCTGGTCGCGCGGATCGACGTCGCTCGTGAGGAGGTCTGCGGCGAGGGCATCGGTGCGGGCGATGATGACCGTCGGCACGCCCGCCACATCCGCCGCCAGACGCGCGGCGTTGAGGGTGCGGATGTGCTGCTGCGTGGGCACGAGCACCTTGCCGCCGAGGTGACCGCACTTCTTCTCGCTCGCGAGCTGATCCTCCCAGTGGATGCCGGCGGCGCCGGCGGAGATGAGCGACTGCGCGAGCTCGTAGGCGTTCAGCGGGCCGCCGAAGCCGGCCTCGGCGTCGGCGACGATGGGGGCGAGCCAGTCCTGCGTGATCTCGCCCTCGGCGTGCTCGATCTGATCCTGGCGGATGAGGGCGTTGTTGATGCGGCGCACGACAGCGGGCACCGAGTTGGCGGGGTAGAGGCTCTGATCGGGGTAGGTCTGACCGGCGAGGTTGCCGTCGGCGGCGACCTGCCAGCCCGACAGATAGATCGCCTTCAGGCCCGCGCGCACCTGCTGCACGGCCTGTCCGCCGGTGTAGGCGCCGAGCGCGCGGATGTAGTCCTCCGTGTGCAGCAGGTTCCAGAGGTTCTCCGCACCGCGGCGGGCGAGCGTGTTCTCCTCGCGCACCGAGCCGCGCAGGCGAATGACGTCCTCGGCCGAGTAGGTGCGCTCGACGCCGTCCCAGCGGGGATCCGTGTTCCAGATCTCCTGCAGCTCGGTGGCGGTCTGCGTCATGTCACCCGCGCGCAGCGGGCCCTGGGCGAAGGGGGCGGTGCTGGTCATGTCGGTCTCCTGTGATCTGAGGGACAGTCGTCGTCCCGAGGCGTGTGACCACTTTGGGTGAAGATCTCGATCCGAAACCGAGGTTCTCGGGGAGAAGATTGCTCGTTCTTCTGTTCTTGTGACACAATCCCGATCCATGACGATCGAAGAAGATCCGATGACCGACGACGCCGACGCCCTGACGATCGGGCGCCGCATCCGCCAACTGCGCACGGCGCAGGGCATGACGCTCGACGCGCTCGCCGCCGCGGTGGATCGTGCACCCAGCCAGCTGTCCATGATCGAGAACGGCAAGCGCGAGCCGCGTCTCACACTGCTGCGAGCCATCGCGAAAGCGCTCGGGACGACGGTCGACGCGCTGCTGGAGGCGGAGCCGCTCGACGAGCGCGCCGCCATGGAGATCGCGCTGCAGCGGGCGATGAAGGGCCAGACGTTC
Organism: Microbacterium binotii; assembly: GCF_021398715.1. Lineage (NCBI taxonomy): Bacteria > Bacillati > Actinomycetota > Actinomycetes > Micrococcales > Microbacteriaceae > Microbacterium > Microbacterium binotii. The sequence continues at coordinate 751,818 of NZ_CP090347.1, forward strand.
CAGGCACTCGGCATCGACGCATTCCGCATCGGCAAGGCAGTGCCCGATGAGGCGCTGCGGGCGATGCTGGCTCTGCACGGCGAGATCGATCGACTGCGCGACGAACGCTCCGCGACGCCCGAGGAGGCGCGGCGTGCGAACGTCGAGCTGCGTGATCTCATGCGCGAGCAGAACAACTACTTCGCCGACCTCGAGACCGAAGCGCGGGCGATCCTGGATGCGGTGGCGCACCCCGGCGGCCCGCTCACGCAGCGATCCGCCAGCGACATCGCCGCGCACCTGGGATTCACGCTGCACTACGTGCCCGATCTGCCGCAGACTACCCGCAGCGTCGCCGACCTCAAACACGGGCGTCTCTACCTTTCGAGCCGGGTCGCCGCGAAGGGCGATGCGCGCACGGCGGTGCTGCAGGCGCTGTCCAGCCGCATCCTCGGGCACCGGGAGCCCACGAGCTACGCCGAGTTCCTGCGTCAGCGGGTCGAGACCAACTACCTCACGGGCGCCCTGCTCGTGCCCGAATCCCATGTCGTCCCCGTGCTCACCGACGCCAAGGCCGACAGGGCGATCTCGATCGAGGACCTGCGCGACCTCTACTCGGTCTCCTATGAGACCGCCGCCCACCGCTTCACGAACCTCGCCACGGTGCACCTCGGCATCCCGGTGCATTTCCTCAAGGTGCACGAGTCGGGCACCATCACGAAGGCGTACGAGAACGACGAGGTGAACTTCCCGGCCGATCGGCTGGGCGCGATCGAGGGGCAGATGTGCTGCCGGCGGTGGACGAGCCGCGTGGTCTTCGACGTCGACGACCGCTTCAACCCCTACTACCAGTACACCGACACGGGCAACGGAACGTACTGGTGCACCGCCCGCGTCGAGTATTCGAGCGAGGGGGCGCACTCGGTCAGCGTCGGCGTGCGCTTCGAGGACACGAAGTGGTTCCTGGGGCGTGACACCGCCAACCGCGGAGTCTCACGACACTCGGTCGAGGTGTGCTGCCGCCGCGCACCGGCCGAGCTGGAGAGCGCCTGGCGGGAGAACTCCTGGCCGAACGTCCGCACGCCCCGCACTCTGCTCGCGACCCTGCCCACCGGAGCCTTCCCCGGCGTCGACACCACCGAGGTCTACGAGTTCCTCGAGGCGCACTCGCCGGGCTGAGTGCGTGGATCCCTTCCGTCGAGTGAGCATCCGTTCGCCGAGTGAGCATGCAATGGGGTGCTCTCTCGGCGAACGGATGCTCGTTCGGCGGATGCTGCGCCCTGTGCCGGACGGCGGACCTTGAATGAAAACCGATCACGTGTAAGGGTTTGGGGACACACGGTTCCCCCCCCGGAGCCGCTTTCGATGAGGAGAGCGACGATGAGAAAGACGACCCGCTTCGTGCTGGCCACCGCATCCGCTGCGGTGCTGGCGATGACGACCGCGGCGCCCGCGATAGCGGATGCGGTGCCCGCAGGCCACGGTCACGGGCACGGCCACGACCACAGCGAGACCCGCACGTTGGAGCGCTACGCGGCCGACACCTGGGCATCGCTGGTCGCGATGACCGATCCGGGCACCGGCTTGCCGTCGGACAACATCGACGGCGCGCTGCAGGCGGCGGGCGCCTACACCTCGCCGACGAACATCGGCGGCTACCTGTGGTCGACGGTGACCGCCCGCGACATCGGGCTGATCGATCGGCGGGAGGCCCGCGAGCGGATGCGGGCGACCCTCGACACGCTCGATCGGCTGGAGCGCAACGTCGGCAGCGGCATGTTCTACAACTGGTACGACCCGGCGACCGGCGCCAAACTGACGACCTGGCCCGACTCCGGCGACCCGGTCGAGCCGTTCCTGTCCACGGTCGACAACGGCTGGCTCGCCGCATCCCTGCGCATCGTGCGCGAGGCGGATCCGAGTCTGGCCCGCCAGGCGGATGCCCTGTACCGGTCGATGGACTTCGGCGCCTTCTTCGACCCGGCGGGCGCGGCAGGGCTGCCGGCCGGCACGAACCGCGGCGGGTTCTGGGACTCCCCGCCCACGGGCTGCAGCGTCGAAGCGCCCATGTACAACGGCTCGGGTGAGACCGCGTACTACACGTGTCATCACTACGACACGACGGTGAGCGAGAGCCGCATCGCGACCTATCTGGGCATCGCGAACGGGCAGATCCCGCCGACGGCGCTGTACGGCACGCATCGCACGATGCCGCCGGGTTGCGACTGGGCCTGGCAGGAGCAGCTGCCCACCGGCACCACGCGCACCTACTCGGGTTTCGACGTCTGGGAAGGCGTCTATTCCTACGACGGCATGAGCTTCGTGCCCAGCTGGGGCGGCAGCATGTTCGAGGCGCTCATGCCGGATCTGCTGATCCCCGAGACCGAGTGGGGGCAGAACTCGTGGGCGCTGAACCATCCGATCACGGTCGCGGTGCAGGAGCGGCACGGGGACGACGCCGGCTACGGCTACTGGGGCTTCTCGCCCGCCAGTGATCCGTTCGGCGGCTACGCCGAGTACGGCGTCGAGCTCGCGGGGATGCGCTCGGACGGCTACACCTCCGATCGCGAGAAGACCGACGTCGACGTCGACCGACCAGGCTGCTCGGTGGGCACCAACCCCGACCCGCAGTTCGGTGACGGCGTGGTGACCCCGCACGCGAGCTTCCTCGCGCTGCCCTACGATCGCGAGGGCGCCCTCGAGAACCTCTCGCGCATCGAGGACGACCTCGGCGCGTACGGTCCCGGCGGCTTCTACGACGCGGTCGCGGTGCACAGCGGCACGATCGCCGAGCGCTATCTCTCGCTGGACCAGTCGATGATCATGGCCGCCATCGGCAACGAGCTGACCGGCGACAGCCTCAAGGACTACGTCGTGGACCGCGGCATGGAGAACAGGCTCCGCCCCGCGATGCAGGCGCAGGTGTTCAGCTCGAGCTGGGGCGATTCGGACGGTCGATGACGAGAGGGATGCGGTGAGCACACCCGATGAGCCGAACGGGGGGGAGGAGGCGGCGCAGGATGCTGCCTCCTCCCGCCCCCGCGGCAGGCGCGGCAGCTACGCGAAGGGGCTCGCGCGTCGCCAGCAGATCGTCGAGGAGGCCCTCGTCGTGTTCGCCCGCAGTGGGTTCGACGCGGGGTCCCTGCGGGCGATCGCCCGGGGCGTGGGGATGACCCCGGCGGGTCTGCTGCATCACTTCTCGAGCAAGGAGGAGCTCTTCGTCGAGGTTCTCCGCCAGCGCGACGAGCGCATCCGAGCGGCGGTCGGCGACCCCGCGGAGCACAGACTCATCGAACAGAGCGCGGATGTGGTCGCCTACAACCAGAGCGCTCCGCGCGGCCTCTCCGCGCTGTACACGACGGTGGCCGCGGATGCGATCGATCGCGCCCATCCCGCGCACGAGGAGTTCGTCGACCGCTACCGCGCCTCCGCCGCATCCGCCGAGCGCATCATCGCAGCGGGGCAAGCCGCAGGGGAGATTCGCGCCGACGTCGACCCCGCGCGCGCCGGCCGGCTGATCAGCGCCGTGATGGATGGTCTTCAGCAGCAGTTCCTCCTCGACGATGAGGTCGACATGATCGCTCTCTTCGACGAGTTCGTGCGCGGCTATCTCCGTCCGCTCTGAGGCCCCCATCGACGCGTCCGTCGATGGGGGTTGCAACAATTTAAGCGCTTAAGTAACGTAGTCACGACGCCAACAGGTGTGTCTCGTTCAAGGAGGAACCATGAAACATGTTCGGCTCGGCGCCGTCGCGCTGCTCGCCGTCGCCGCCCTCAGCCTGGCGGGATGCGGACGAGCGGACGACGCGGGAACGGCGGCCCAGGAAGCGACGACCATCGGAAGCGAACCCGCCACGGGCAAGATCACGATGTGGGCGATGGGCACGGAGGGCGAGGCGCTTCCCGATTTCGTCAAGACGTTCGAAGAGGCAAACCCCGGGGTGGAGGTCGACGTCACGGCGATCCCCTGGGACTCCGCCTACAGCAAGTTCCAGACCGCGATCGCGAGCGGCAACACCCCCGACATCGCCATGATGGGCTCGACCTGGATGGCCGACTTCGCCGACGCCTTCCAGACGGTGCCCACCGATCTCGACACGTCCGGCGCCTTCGGTGGCGCGGTCGAGTCCAACAAGGTCGGAGACCGCGCGGCGGGCGTGCCGTGGTACGTCGACACGCGTGTGCTGTACTACCGCACCGACATGGCCGAGCAGGCCGGTTGGACGAGCGCACCCACCACATGGGACGAGCTCAGCCAGATGGCCGCCGACATGAAGTCCAAGGCGGGGGCGGAGTACGGCATCCGGCTGCCCGCCGGCAACGACTCCTTCCAGGGGACGCTCTGGATGCCCTGGTCCAACGGTGCCTCCCTCGAGGACGGCTCGGCATGGACGCTCGACACCCCGGAGATGGTCGAGGCGTACGAGTACTACCAGAGCTTCTTCACGGACGGACTCGCCAACCCGTCGGCAGACCGTTCCTCGGGGGCGCAGGAGGCGGACTTCGTCGCCGGCCGCACCCCGATGCTCATCGACGGCCCCTTCATGATCGGCTCGCTCGAGAAGCTCGGCGGCGCGGACTTCTCCTCGAAGTTCACGACGGCCGTGCTCCCGACGAAAGAGTCCTCCACGTCGTTCAGCGGCGGCTCGAACCTCGTCGTGTTCGACGGCTCCGATAACGCGCACTCCGCATGGAAGCTCGCCCAGTGGCTGAGCGAGCCCGAGACGCAGGCGCGCTGGTACGACCAGACCGGTGACCTTCCCGCTGTCCAGGCGGCGTGGCAGGACGACGCGCTCGCCTCGCAGCCCACGCTCGCAGCCTTCGGTACGCAGCTCGAGACCGCGAAGTCCGTCCCGGCGACGACGACCTGGGTGAAGGTGGCTGCGGCCGGAGACGCCGTGCTCGAGAAGGTGCGTCTGGGGACCATGAGCCCGGCCGATGCAATGAAGGAGCTTCAGAGCAAGGCCGACGCCGTGGGGCTGGGCTGATCCCATGACGCAGACATCACTGGCCGCGACCGGAGCGGCGCTGGCCGGCTCCGGTCGCGCCGGCGGTGGCCGCCGCTCGAGCCGTCGCCGGCGTCAGGGCCTGATCGCGTGGGGCTTCGCGCTCCCGTTCGTCCTGGTCTTCGCCGCCTTCATGGTCGTGCCGATCGTCGGCTCCTTCGCGATGTCGTTCACCGACTTCCGCGCGCAGGACATCCGCTCGCCCTTCGCGGTCAACTTCGTCGGCCTCGACCAGTACCTGGCCGTGCTGGGAGACCCGACCTTCCTCAAGTCGGCGGGCGTCACCGCGACCTTCGTCGTGATCGGCATCCCGGTGACGATGGCCGTGGCGCTCGCTCTGGCCCTGGCGCTGAACTCCGGCGGTGGCCGGATCGTCGCCTTCCTCCGGGTGGGCTTCTACGCGCCGGTGGTCACGAGCATCGTCGCCGTCTCGGTGGTGTGGCGGTACATCCTGCAGCCGGAGGGCCTGCTGAACGCGGCGCTCGCCGTCGTCGGCATCCAGGGCCCCGACTGGCTCAACGACACGACCTGGGCGCTGCCCTCGCTCATCGCGATGGCGGTCTGGCGCAATGTCGGAACGCTCATGGTGATCTTCCTCGCGGGGCTCCAGGCGATCCCGACGGACGTCAAGGAGGCGGCCGTCATGGACGGTGCCTCCGCCTGGCGCCGCCTCACCGCGATCACCCTGCCACTGCTGCGTCCGACGCTGCTGCTGGGCGCCGTTCTCATCTCGGTCGGCTTCCTGCAGTTCTTCGAGGAGGCCTTCGTGATGACGCAGGGCGGACCGCTGGACTCGACCCTGTCGGTCGCCTACTACACGTTCAAGCAGTTCGGCTTCGGCGAGTACGGCACCGCATCCGCCGCGAGCTACATCCTGTTCCTCGCGATCGCGCTCGTGAGCCTCGTGCAGTTCCGGCTGCTGCGCTCGAAGGATTGAAGGAGGAGATCATGACCTCGACGACGATGGCCTCCCGCCGCGCTCGCCGCGCGCTCACCGGCCGTGCCCTCACCTACACCGTGCTGGTCGCGGGTCTCATCGTGTGGGTCCTCCCGTTCGTCTGGATGCTGCTCGGCTCCGTCAAGACGCAGAGCGAGATCCTGCAGCGCCCGCCGACCTGGTTCCCGCAGCAGATCACGTGGGAGAACTTCGCACAGTGGTTCGGGCCGCTCGACATCGGCCGGTTCTTCACGAACAGCATCGTCGTGGCGCTGTTGACCGTGCTCGGCAACCTCGTCTTCTGCTCGATGGTCGGCTACGCGCTGGCGAAGATGGACTTCCCCGGCAAGAAGGTGCTGTTCGCCGTCGTGCTGATCACACTCATGGTGCCGGGCATCGTGACCTTCGTGCCGCTGTTCGTGATGGTCTCCTCGTTCGGGCTCACCAGCAGCTACGCCGCGCTGATCCTGCCGTTCGTCACGACCCCGTTGGGCGTGTTCCTCATGCGTCAGTTCATGCTGGGCATTCCCGACGAGCTCCTCGAGGCGGCGCGCATCGACGGTGCGGGAGAGCTGCGCATCTTCGCCCGCGTCGTGATGCCGCTGTGCGGGCCGCCGCTGGCGACGCTCGGCATCCTCACCTTCCTCGCGTCCTGGAACAACTTCCTGTGGCCGCTCGTGGCCGCCCAGAGCGAGGACATGTACACCCTTCCCGTCGCCATCTCCCTCTACGCGACGGGGCAGAACGCGACCGACTACGGCCTGCTGCTCGCGGGCTCCGTGCTGGTGATCGCCCCGATCATCCTCCTGTTCGTGTTCCTGCAGCGCTACTTCATCCAGGGCGTCGCGACGACGGGACTCAAGTGAGCACCGTCGACACGCACCCCAGAAAGGCCCCCATGTCCGCGACCTTCTCGACCGCCCCCGACGGCACCCGCTACCGCGACCTGAACGGCAACGGCGTGATGGATCCGTACGAGGATCCGCGCCTGACGCCCGAAGAGCGCGCGGAAGACCTGCTGGGGCGACTGAGTCTCGAGGAGAAGTGCGGACTCATGTTCCAGACGGTCATCGAGGTCGGCGAGGACGGCGAGCTCCTCGAGCAACCGGGACGCATCTCCAAGTCGCCCACCACGACCGTCGTGCGCGACAAGCACATGAACCACTTCAACGTGCACGCCATCCGCACCGCACGGCAGGCGGCCACGTGGAACAACGCCCTCCAAGCGCTCGCGGAGGAGACGCCCCACGGGATCCCCGTGACGATCAGCACCGATCCGCGCCACGCATTCGTGGAGAACACGGGGGTGGCCTTCTCCGCCGGCCCGTTCTCGCAATGGCCGGAGGGGCTCGGCCTCGCCGCCATCGACGACGTCGAGACGGTGCGCGCCTTCGCCGACATCGCACGGCAGGAGTACGTGGCCGTCGGCATCCGCGCCGCCCTGCATCCGCAGATCGATCTCGCGACCGAGCCGCGATGGGGGCGTCAGGCGCAGACGCTGGGTCAGGACGCGCAGCGCGTCGCCGAGTTCACCGCCGCCTACCTGCAGGGCTTCCAGGGCGATCGGCTGGGACCGGACAGCGTCGCCTGCACGACCAAGCACTTCCCGGGAGGTGGCCCGCAGAAGGACGGCGAGGACGCCCACTTCCCGTACGGCCGTGAGCAGGTCTACCCGGGCGGCATGTTCGACTACCACCTCGAGCCGTTCCGCGAGGCGATCCGACGCGGGACGGCGGGGATGATGCCGTACTACGGGATGCCGGTGGGCCTCGAGCGCGGCGGAGAGCCGATCGAGGAGGTCGGATTCGGCTACAACCGCCAGATCGTCACCGATCTGCTGCGCGACGAGCTCGGCTACGACGGCGTCGTCGTGACCGACTGGGAGCTCGTGAACGACAACCACGTCGGCGACCAGGTGCTGCCGGCCCGGGCGTGGGGGGTCGAGACGCTCACCCCCGTCGAGCGGATGGCGAAGATCCTGGATGCGGGCGCCGACCAGTTCGGCGGTGAGGAGTGCGTCGAACTCCTGCTGGAGCTCGTGCGCTCGGGTCGCGTGAGCGAGCAGCGCATCGACGAGTCGGCGCGGCGCCTGCTCCGGGTCAAGTTCGCCCTCGGCCTGTTCGACGACCCCTACGTCGACGTGGACGCGGCTGAACGGATCGTCGGCAACGCGGACTTCCGCGCCGCCGGCGAGCGGGCACAGTCGCGCTCGCTGACCGTGCTGCTCAACCGAGCGGGAGACGCCGGACCCACGTTGCCCCTCGCTCCCGTGGGGGCGCTCTACGTCGAGGGGTTCGCCGAATCCGACGTCGCCGAACTCGGTCCGACCGTCGCCGATCCGGCATCCGCCGATCTCGCGATCGTTCGGATCAAGGCTCCGTTCGATGCGCGCGACGACCTCTTCCTGGAGGCGTGGTTCCACCAGGGCTCGCTCGACTTCCCGCCCGGCCTCGTCTACCGCCTCCAGCAGATCGCGCGCCGGTGCCCGCTGGTCCTCGTGGTCACGATCGACCGCCCCGCGATCCTCACCCCGTTCGTGGCGGATGCGGCGGCCATCGTCGTCGACTACGGCAGCTCCCCCCGCGCGGTGATCGAGGCCCTGAGCGGTCGGGTGCGGCCCGAGGGGCGGCTGCCCGTGGAACTGCCGCGCTCGATGGCCGCCGTGCGTGCCTCGAGGGAGGATGTACCGTCGGATACCGGGGATCCGCTGTTCCCGGTGCGTCACGGGCTGCGACTCGCCTAGGGCACACGGCCTGTCGCAGGGAAGGATGTCACACGCGTGAGTGAACGCCCGCGGACGCGCCGCACGACCGTCTACGACGTCGCCCAGGAGGCGGGCGTGTCCATCGCCTCCGTCTCGTTCGCGTTCCGCCGCCCCGAGCAGCTCAGCGAGGCGACGCGCGAGCGCGTGCTGGAGGCCGCGCGGCGACTCGGCTACGCCCCGAGCGCGTCGGCGCGAGGGCTCGCGCGCGGGCGCACCGGCATCCTGGGCCTGCACGCGTTCGACCTGATGCTCGAGCGCGCCCACGAGCCGGAGGCTCGGGTGCGGGCGCTGCGCGATCTGCACAGCCCCGACCTCGAGGGGCCGCGTATCATCCCGTGGGCCGAGACCGACGACGAGCTGCTGGCCGATCCGCGGGCCTTCCCGCTCTACGTCGACGAGGTCCAGCGCGGATTCGCCCTCGAATGCTGGGTGATGGGCAGACCCGTGATGCTCAGCAGCGGCTCCGACAGCGATGTGTCGGTGGCGGACACGGCGGGGCGCGTGGACGGGCTCGCGATCTTCCCGTCGGAGGGATCGGCGGCGGTGCTGTCGAGGTTCTCCTCGTCGATACCCATCGTGCTCTTCTCCGCAGCGCCCGCTGCCGACGGGCATCATCGCGTGCGCGTCGACAACACGCAGGGGATGCGCGAGATGATGACGCACCTGCTCACGGTGCACGGCGTGCGCTCGTTCGCGTTCGTCGGACGGTTGGACTCCTGGGACGGCGAGGAACGGTTCGCCCAGTACCGGGAGAGTCTCCTCCGGGCGGGGATCGCCCCGGAGGACGAGCCGGTTGACGCGACCGTGCGCGGGCCCGATCGGATGGCCGAGCATCTGCACGCGCTCGCCGCGGCGGGGCGGATGCCGCGCGCTCTCGTGTGCTCGACCGATCAGAACGCGCTGGCGGCCATGGACGTGGTGCGCGAGCTGGGCTTCCGCGTTCCTGACGACGTCATCGTCACCGGGTTTGACGGGATCCTCGCCGGGCGCCTGAACACGCCGGCGCTCACCACCGTGCGTCAGCCGATGGAGGCGATGGGGAGAGCGGCCGCCCGCATCCTCGCGGGTACGGCCGGGCCGCTTCCGGAGGACGGTTCGCCCTTCGAAGCGGTCTTCGCTCCGGCTCTCGTCGTGCGCGCCAGCTGCGGCTGCGGCTGAGCAGCCCGCCGAGCGAGCACCCGTTCGCCGGGTGAGCATGCAATGGGCTGCTCTCTGGATGAACGGATGCTCGTTCGCGCAGGGATGCGGTCGGTCAGTCCAGGGCGCGGAGGGCGAGCCAGAGCTGGGCGCGCACCGCGAAGGAGGAGAGATCCACGCCGAGCACGCGCTCGGTGAGGGCGAGACGGGCCCGCACGGTGTGCCGGTGCACGCCGAGCGCCCGAGCGGCGGCCTCGTGGGCGGTGTCCGCCGCGAGCCACGCGTCGAGGGTGGAGACGAGGGCGGTCGCGTGCTCGGCGTCGTGGCGCAGCAGCGGCTCCAGCTCCGCGCGGGCGATCGCGCCGACGCGCTCGTCGTCGAGGACGGAGAGCAGACCGCCGCGCACCTCCGCGAACGCCGCGAGCGATCCCGCCGAGGCCCGCTCTCGGGCGACCCGCGCCTGCGAAAGGGCGACGGGAGCGGTGTCGAGCGTCGCGGGAGCGGACACGCCGACCCGCAGGGAGAGCTTCGCGGCGAGCTCGGCGAACACTCCGTCTCCCGCGGGTGCCGCCAGCAGCAGTCCGTCCTCGATCCGACCGAAGAACAGCGAGCCGCCGCGGGCCGCGACGGCGCTCTCCAGCCACTGGAGCACGTCTTCGCGGCGGGCGGCCTCCGCATCCGTGAGCCCGATCGCGATGGCCCCCGTGCCGAACGTCCCCCACAGCGGCTTCGACACGCGTCGCACGAGCGCGCCGTCGCCGGCCAGCAGCGCCTCGGCGAGGCCGGCTCGGAGCGCCGTCGTGGCCTGGGCGAGTGTCTGTCGCTGCTCGAGCGCGAGCCCCGCCATGGCGACCGCCGTCGTCACGACCCCGCGCGCTTCGCGGTCGAACATTTCGGCCGACACGGCGATCGCGCCGCGCAGGCGCCCGCCGCGGCCCAGGGTCTGCACGTGGAACGTGGTGGAGCCGATGTGCAGCGAGGAGCCCGCCCGCGCGCCGCGGCGCAGCAGCGCCGACACCTCGTCGCGCAGGCCGTCCCGCGTCGCCGCGTCGAGGGACGCGGTCGGATGCTCGTGCGTGATCGCCCCGGCGGCATCGAACATGCCGACCCAGCCGCCCAGCTGTCGCGAGAGCTCGTCCAGCGTCGCGGCGAGCCCGTCTGCACGCAGCGCCGCCAGCGAGAGCGCGCGCCCTGCGGCGAGCGCCCAGCTGCGCCTCGCGTACTCCTCGGCCGCGATGGCCTGCGCGTTGGCGCGGGCGACGGCGATGAACGGGGTGCGATAGGGCACCTCGAACAGCGGAAGTCCGTGGGAGCGGCACGCCGCATCCAGTCCGCGCGGGATGCCCTCGCGCACCACCTCCGTGCCGAATCCGAGCGCGGTGATGCCGCGTCCGCGGAGCCTCGCGACGTAGGCGTCGAAGTCGGGCGAATCGTCGTCGGAGCCGAGGAACTGCGTGCCGGTCGTGAGCAGCACGAGCCCCTCCGCCAGGAACGGCGTCGGATCGGCGAGGTCCGAGCTATGGACGCCCTGCACCCGCGCCGCCAGCGTGGCGGCGTCGAACTCTCCCGCCGCGCGCAGGTCCAGATCCCGCCGGGCGAGAAGGGAGCCGAGGGTCGGACTGTCGCCGAGGGACGTACTCATGTTGTACATCGTGGCGTATGTCGCGCAGGTGCGTATACGGACAGGCGAGTGCAGCGCGCTGGGCGTTCGCCCTACGCTCGCGGCCATGAGCATCGCCGACGTCACCACCACGCCCCTGGGCGGACCCTCGCTGCCGCAGGAGCGGCGCCTCGTCACCGCTATTCCCGGCCCGCGCTCGCAGGAGCTCCTCGCGCGCAAGGCCGCGGCGGTTCCCGCCGGGGTCGGCCACACGGTGCCCATCCAGGCGGTGGCCGCGGGCGGCGGTGTCGTCGTCGACGCCGACGGCAACTCGCTCATCGACCTCGGTTCCGGGATCGCCGTCACCTCGGTCGGCAACGCGCACCCCGGGGTCGTGGCGGCCGTGCAGGCGCAGGCCGCCCAGTTCACGCACACCTGTTTCATGATCTCGCCCTACGAGTCGTACGTCGCGGTCGCCGAGGCGCTGAACCGGCTCACCCCGGGCGATCATGTGAAGCGCACCGCGCTGTTCAACTCCGGTGCCGAGGCCGTGGAGAACGCCGTCAAGATCGCCCGCAAGTACACCGGTAAGCCCGCGGTCGTCGCCTTCGATCACGGCTACCACGGCCGCACCAACCTCACGATGGCCCTCACCGCGAAGGCGATGCCCTATAAGAGCGGCTTCGGCCCCTTCGCCGGCGAGATCTACCGCGCGCCGCTCTCGTACCCCTTCCGAGACGGCCTCGGCGGAGCGGATGCGGCCGCGCGCGCCATCTCGATGATCGAGAAGCAGGTCGGCGCCGACAACCTCGCGGCGCTCGTCATCGAGCCCATCCAGGGCGAGGGCGGATTCATCGTTCCGGCCGACGGGTTCCTCGGAGCTCTCGTGGACTGGTGCCGCGCGAACGACGTCGTCTTCATCGCTGACGAGGTGCAGACGGGCTTCGCCCGCACCGGCGAGATGTTCGCGAGCGACGGGTTCGGCATCGTGCCCGACCTCGTCACGACCGCCAAGGGCCTCGCGGGCGGACTGCCGCTCGCCGCCGTCACCGGCCGGGCGGAGATCATGGACGCCTCGCACGCCGGCGGCCTCGGCGGCACCTACGGCGGCAACCCGATCGCCTGCGCAGCGGCGCTCGCGGCGATCGACGCGTACGAGCACGAGGGCCTCGTCGAACGAGCACGCGAGATCGGCGCGATCCTCACCTCGCGCCTCGAGGCGCTCCAGCAGGCTGACCCGCGCGTCGGCGACGTCCGGGGCCGGGGTGCGATGATCGCGGCCGAGTTCGTCGACCCGGCGACGGGTGCTCCGGATGCGGCGCTCGCCGCCGCCGTGGCGAAGGCCGCCATCGCCGAGGGCGTGATCCTGCTGACCTGCGGCACCTACGGCAACGTGATCCGATTCCTGCCGCCTCTCTCGATCGACGACGACCTCCTCGGCGAGGGACTCGACGTCCTCGCCGCATCCCTCGCCGCCGTCTGAGGCGCAACACCCGAGCACCACGAAGGAGTGAGATGAGCAACACCGAGATCATCAGAGACGTCGTCGTCATCGGCGCGGGAGCTGCCGGGCTGACCGCCGCGAACGACCTCCGCAAGGCCGGTCTGTCGGTCGCCGTGCTCGAGGCGCGCGATCGCGTCGGCGGGCGGCTGTGGACCGACACGATCGAGGGTGCGATGCTCGAGATCGGCGGTCAGTGGGTGTCGCCCGATCAGCAGGCGCTCATCGACACGGTCGCGGAGCTCGGACTCTCCACCTTTTCACGCTACCGCGAGGGCGACAGCGTCTACGTCGGCCCCGACGGCACCGTGACGCGGTTCACGGGAGACGTCTTCCCGGTCGCGCCCGACACGGCCGCCGCGATCGAACGCATCACCGCCGACCTCGACGCGATGGTCGCCGAGATCGACCCCGACCGCCCGTGGGCGCACCCGAAGGCCGCCGAGTGGGACACCATCTCGTGGGACGCCTGGCTGCGTTCGCAGACCGACGACGACGAGGCGGTGCGCAACCTCGCCTTCGCGACCGGCTCGGCGATGCTCACCAAGCCGACCCACGCCTTCTCCCTCCTGCAGTCGCTGCTCATGGCGGCCAGCGCCGGCAGCTACTCGCACCTCGTCGATGCGGACTTCATCCTCGACAAGCGCGTCGTGGGAGGGCTCCAGCAGGTGCCGCTGCTGCTCGCGGAGCGCCTGGGGGAGGACGTCCTGCTGGATCAACCGGTGCGCTCACTCACCTGGGACGAGGGCGGCGTCGTGGCCGAGGCCGCATCCGTGACGGTCCGCGCGCGACGCGCCATCCTCGCCCTCGCGCCCGTGCTGTATCCGCGCATCTCCTTCGTCCCGCCGCTGCCGCGCCTGCAGCAGCAGATGCACCAGCACATCTCGATGGGCTTCGTCATCAAGGTGCACGCCGTCTACGACCGTCCGTTCTGGCGGGAGCAGGGGCTCTCCGGCACGGCGTTCAGCCCGTACGAGCTCTCGCACGAGGCGTACGACAACACGAACCACGGCGACGAGCGCGGCACGCTGGTCGGCTTCGTCTCCGACCGCAACGCCGACGATCTCTTCCGCCTCGACGCCGCCGAGCGCAAGGCGCGCATCCTCGAATCGCTGTCGCACTACTACGGTCCCGAGGCCAAGAACCCGATCGTCTACTACGAGAGCGACTGGGGCAGCGAGGAGTGGACCCGCGGCGCGTACGCGGCGAGCTTCGACCTGGGTGGCCTCCACCGCTACGGCGCCGATCTGCGCACGGCGGTCGGGCCCATCCACCTGGCGTGCAGCGACATGGCGGGCGCCGGCTACCAGCACGTCGACGGTGCGATCCGCATGGGGCACCGCGCCGCATCCGAGATCCTCGAGGAGCTGCGCTGATGGCCGCGCCGGTGGTCGTCGGCTACACCGCGACGGATGCGGGCGCCGACGCGCTCGCGCTGGGAGCCCGGCTCGCGACGGCGACCGGGTCGGTGCTGGAGATCGTGATGGTGCTGCCGGGGGAGCGCTCGGTCATCACGCCGCCCGACGCGGGGTACGACCGGCTCGTCCGTGAGCGGGCGCGGGAGTGGCTGGCACGCGCGTCCGAGTCCCTCAAGGACACCGTCGCCCACGGACGGCACGTGCGCTACGGCGAGTCTTTCGCCGAGGGGCTCATCGCCGCCGCGGCCGAGTTCGGAGCGGGCATGATCGTGGTGGGCGCCGCGAACGGCGGGCTCCGCGGGCGTCATCGCCTGGGTACCGTCGCGAACGAGCTCATGCACTCCTCCGACGTCCCGGTCGTGCTCGCTCCGGAGGGCGCCCGTGAGGTCGCCGCATCCGTGGGTATCGAGCGGGTCACCGCCGCGATCGGCACGAGGCCGGGCGGGGACGTGCTCCTGGCCGAGGCGGCGGGCCTGGCCACCGCATCGGGTGCGCCCCTGCGGCTGCTGTCGCTCGCGACGGTCGATCTGCCGGCGGGCGTCGACACCGGCGTCATCCGGCTCACCGAGGCGACCCACGCCGAGACGGTGCTCGCCCAGGCGCGCGCCTCGCTCGGTGAAGGCTCCGTGGCCGAGGTCGTCAGCGCGCAGGGCGCCGACATCGAGGATGCGGTGTCGCAGATCGAATGGCTCCCGGGCGAGATCGCCATGGTCGGCTCGAGCCGGCTCGCGCAGCCGCGGCGACTGTTCCTGGGCTCGACGGCGGCGAAGATGCTGCACGTGCTGCCCGTTCCCATGATCGTGGTGCCTCGCACCCGCAACGCAGAAGGGGCTCGATGATGAGCGCACCCGAATCGCAGGCCGTCGCCGCCGAGACCGGCGGACTCTCCAAGAAGGGGCTGTCCGCGGGAACGGTGGGCCTGATCGGCGCCGTCGTGATCGGCATCTCCTGCATCGCGCCCGCCTATACCCTGACCGCTGCTCTGGGGCCCACGGTCTCCGCGGTGGGCGTGCAGGTACCCGCGATCATCCTGGTCGGCTTCATCCCCATGCTGCTGGTGGCGTTCGGCTACCGCGAGCTGAACCGGCGCATGCCGGACTCCGGCACCTCGTTCACCTGGGCCACGCGCGCCTTCGGGCCGTGGATCGGCTGGATGGCCGGGTGGGGACTGGTGGCCGCCACCATCCTCGTGCTCTCGAATCTCGCCGGAATCGCCGTCGACTTCCTGTTCCTGCTCATCGCCCAGATCACCCAGAATCCCTCGATCGCCGACATCGCGGCGCAACCGGGGGTGAACGTCCTGGTGTGCCTCGCGTTCATGGCGGCGGCGACCTTCGTCTCGTACCGCGACATGCAGACGACGCAGAAGCTGCAGTACGTCCTGGTCGGCTTCCAGGTCGTCGTCCTGGTCGTCTTCGCGGTCGCAGCGATCATCGAGACGGTGAACGGCAACGGCTTCGACCCGACGCCGTTCGACTGGTCGTGGTTCGACCCGTTCGCCGTCTCGTCGTTCAGCTCCTTCGCCGCAGGCCTCTCCCTGTCGATCTTCATCTTCTGGGGCTGGGACGTCACCCTCACCATGAACGAGGAGACCAAGGACCCCGACAAGACGCCGGGGCGGGCGGCGACCATCACGGTGCTGGTGATCGTCGCGCTCTATCTGCTGCTCGCTGTGTCGCTCATCATGTTCGCCGGTGTCGGCACGGGGGAGTTCGGCCTCGGCAACCCCGACATCCAGGACAACGTGTTCTTCCACCTGTCCGGCCCCGTGCTCGGACCGCTCGCTGCGCTCGTGTCGCTCGCGGTGCTCACCAGCTCCGCCTCGTCGCTGCAGTCGACGTTCGTGTCACCGGCGCGCACCCTGCTGGCCATGGGGCACTACGGCGCGCTGCCGGAGCGTTTCGCCAAGGTCAGCCCGCGCTTCTTCACGCCCGGGTTCGCGACGATCGTCGCCTCGGTCGTTGCGTCGGTGTTCTACGCCGTCATGCGTTTCGTGAGCGAGAACGTCCTGTGGGACACCATCACCGCCCTCGGCATGATGATCTGCTTCTACTACGGTCTGACGGCCTTCGCGTGCGTCTGGTACTTCCGCAAGCAGTGGTTCGACTCGGTGCGCGCCTTCGTCTTCACGTTCCTCTTCCCGCTCGTGGGCGGGGCCATCCTCGCGGTGCTGTTCGTGACGACCCTGGTCGATTCGATGGACCCCGAGTACGGATCGGGCTCGCAGATCTTCGGCCTGGGACTCGTGTTCGTGCTGGGGGTGACCGTCATCCTGCTGGGTGTCGTGATCATGATCTGGCAGGCGGTCAAGCGTCCCGACTTCTTCCGCGGGCGCACGCTGAGCCTGGATGCGCCCGAGAGCCTGCGCCGCCGCCGGCGGTGACGGCAGACTGAGACCACAACCAAGGAGGACGAATGAGCAGCGAATACGCGGTCGTGAACCCGGCCACCGGTGAGCAGCTGGCCACCTACCCCGCCCTCAGCGATGCCGAACTCGAGCAGAAGCTCGTCCAAGCCGAGCGCGCCTACCGCCAGTGGCGCGACATGCCCGTCGCCGAGCGTGCCGCTCTCGTGCGCCGCGCCGCCGAGCTGCACCGGGAGCGCCGTGACGAGCTCGCAGCCATCGCCGTGCGCGAGATGGGCAAGCCCCTCGCCGCGGCCCTCGGTGAAGTGGACTTCGCCGCAGACATCACCGAGTTCTACGCCGACCACGCCGAGCAGATCACGTCGGACCGGCCGATCGACATCCTCGGCGAGGGCTCCGCCGTGATCCGCCCGACCTCTCTCGGGGTGCTTCTGGGCATCATGCCGTGGAACTTCCCGTACTACCAGGTCGCCCGCTTCGCCGCCCCCAACCTGGTGCTCGGCAACACCATCCTGCTCAAGCACGCCCCGCAGTGCCCGGAGTCCTCGGCGGCGATCGAGGAGATCTACCGGGATGCGGGTCTGCCGGAGGGCGCGTATCTGAACCTCTACGCGAGCAACGAGCAGGCGGCGACCGTCATCGCCGATTCGCGGGTGCAGGGGGTGTCGGTCACCGGCTCGGAGCGCGCCGGCGCCGCCGTCGCGGAGATCGCCGGTCGCAACCTCAAGAAGGTCGCGCTGGAGCTCGGCGGATCCGACCCGTTCATCGTGCTCTCCACCCCGGATCTGGACGCCACGGTCGCCGCCGCCGTCGAGGCGCGCATGGACAACAACGGGCAGTCCTGCAACGCGCCCAAGCGCTTCATCGTGGTCGACGAGCTGTACGACGCCTTCCTCGAGAAGTTCACCGCCGCGATGGCCGAGACGCCCGTGGGCGATCCCTTCGCCGAGGAGACGCTGCTCGGACCCCTGTCCTCGCTCGCGGCCGCCGAGCGGCTCGAGGCGCAGGTCGACACCGCCGTCGCGCAGGGCGCGCGCCTCGTGACCGGCGGCACCCGTGACGGCGCGTTCTACGCGCCCACCGTGCTCACCGATGTCACGCCCGAGATGGATGTCTACCGCGAAGAGCTCTTCGGGCCCGCCGGCGTGGTCTACCGCGTCTCGGGCGAGGAGGACGCGGTGCGCGTGGCGAACGACACGAGCTTCGGGCTCGGCTCCTACGTCTACACGACGGACCCCGCGCAGGCGGAGCGTGTGGCGGATCGGATCGAGGCCGGCATGGTCTACGTCAACTGCGTGCTCGCGGATTCCCCCGAGCTGCCGTTCGGCGGCGTCAAGCGGTCCGGTACCGGCCGCGAGATGGGCCTGCTGGCGGCGGACGAGTTCGTCAACAAGAAGCTCATCCGCATCGCCGAGTGAGCCGGAACGATGGCGGGGGCGAGGATCTCGCCCCCGCCATCGTCATGCCGGAAGCGTCGCGCGGACCTCGGCCGCCTCGGCCGGCCGGCCGAGACTCTCCAGCACGTCACCGAGCTCGAGGGCGGCGGTCTGGCGCAGCGCCTCATCGTCGCCGGCGTGCTCGAGCGCCGCGCGGTAGAGGGGCACCGCATCCGCCGGACGCTCCGCGCTCATCAGGATGCGCGCGGCGACGAACTCGGAGCGGCCGGCGGAGGTCGTGTCCCCCGCCTGTACGAAGCCGTCGGCCGCCTGCAGGGCGGTGGCCACGGCTTCGTCCGTGCGCTCGGCGGCGGCGAGAGCCCGTGCCCGCGTGTCGAGCACGTCGGCGACGAACCACGCCGCGTCGTTCGCGCGGCCGAGCTCGACCGCTTCGTCCAGCAGGGCGAACACCTCATCGAGGTCGCCGCGCTGCTGGTGCGCCTGCGCGAGCGTGTGGAGGCCGTCGGCCAGCAGGCCCACCTGTTCCTCGTCCCCGCGCACGATCTCCACGGCCTGCGTCAACGAGTCGATCGCGTCGTCGATCTCGCCGAAGCGGCCGAGCAACCGTCCGTGCTCCTTGAGGGCGTAGGCGCGCGCGGCGGGCTCGTCCGCCTCGTCGTGCAGCTGCGCGACGAACTCCCAGCCACCCAGCGCGTTGCCGAACTGTCCCGCCTGCTCGAACGCACGGGTCAGCAGTCCGACGGTGATCGCACGGGAGCCGGCCGGCTCCTCCGCGGCCGTCTCCTCCTGCAGCACCTGATCGAGCACCTCGATGGCCTCCTCGCCGAATCCGGCGCCCAGCAGGGCGCGACCCAACCGGAAGCGCAGGTCCGTCGCGGGGGCGCCCGTTGCTTCCCGGCGTTCGGTGGCGACACGGTAGCGGGAGACGGCCTCGCCCAGGGCGCCCGCGTCCTCGTGCAGCGCGCCCGCGAGGAAGAAGACATCGCTCACGAGCCGGTCATCGGCCCCGGTCAGCAGATGGATGCGTGTCGCCTCGTCCGCGTCGGCGGCGCCGGCGGCATACTCGGCCAGCCCGCCGCGGGTGCGCGCGCGCAGCAGGAGGGCCCGCGCACGACGAGCCTCGCTGAGCCCGTTGTCGGCGAGGAGAGCCTCCAGCAGGGCCAGCGCCTCGGGCAGGTCCCCCGCTGCCGCCGTCATGTCCGCCTGCATCCAGCGCTGCGAGTGCGAGGGACCGGTCTCCCCAGCCTCGGCGAACAGCTCCGCCGCCTCGGCGAACATCTCCGCCGTGCGCCGACGGTCGTCGGGCTCGGTGGCCGCCTGATCCTTGAGCCGGAGGAAGGCCAGCGTGGCGAGGAGGTCCGCTCGCACCTCGGCCGGTGCACCGTGGCGCTCGTCGAGCGCGCGCTGGAGGGTGCCAGGCGCGTCGTCGGCCTCGGCGCCGTAGAGCAGGAGTCCCAGTTCCTCCTCCAGCTCCGCCTGTGCGACGCGTCCCGCCGCGCGGAGGGCGGCGAGTCTGCTCGGCAGCGCGGCGGTCGCCTCGTCGAGTCGACCGAGGGCGACGAGCACGGCGAGCAGCCCGTGCGTGAGCGAGACCCGCTGCTCGACGTCCGCGTCGTCCAGCGCCTCGCGGATCGCCTCGAGGGAGGCGATCGAGCCCAGCTGGTGCAGGGCCAGCGCCCGCTCGACGCGCTCCGCGGGGGTGCGGGGAGTGGGGGCGGAGGACCGGGCGGCGAAGTCGTGGGAGCTGATCGGCACCTCGTAGCGCTCGGCGCCGACGGCGCGCTGCCCGGCGAGCCAGGAGGCCTGGGCGTCGGTCGCGTTGCGGGCATCGAAGGCCTGGGCGATGCTCTCGGCGGCGGTCCACATCCGTGCGGCGAGCTCGGCGGCGGGCCAGAGACCATCGTGCGCGCCGATCAGGGGGACGAGCGCCTCGGCGTCGGAGCCGCGCACGGCGGCGTCGGGGTGACCAGCGGCGGCGACCGCATCCAACGCGACGGCGAAGGCCGCGAGCGCCTCCAGGTGCGCGCTGGCATTCAGCCCGTCGTGGGTGAGCCACGGCAGGTGTCGTTCGACGAGCGCGAGCGCGCGTGCCTCGTTGCCCGTGACAGCGCAGAAGACGATGTTCTTCGCGATGATCGAGAGGTTGTCGGCGTTGTCCTTCGCGAGGCGGTAGCTGCGCAGGTGCGCCGCCCGCGCGTCATCCGGGCGTCCGGCGTGCAGGTAGGGCAGGAGGGAGCGGGCGAGGGCGTGCTCGGGCTCCTCGCCGCACGTGAAGCCGCCTTCGACGAGCTCCTCGACGAGACGGATCGCCTCCGCCTCGTCACCGGTCTCCGCGAAGAACCCGGCGAACTGGCTGCGCGTGCAGGCGTCGCAGTGGCTGTACTCGTCGCGGGGCGTGGCCTCGAGCCGACGTCGCAGCTCGGATGCCTCGTCGATGCGTCCGGCCGACCACGCGTCCTCGAAGCGCGCCATCAGCACGCCGCTCATGCCGTGACCTGCCCGCTCGTAGTGGGTCTGCATGTCATCGAGCACGGCCGTGATCTGCTCGGACGAGAACTCGGGCGAGCCCCGGAGGGCGCCCGCCATCCACTTGTAGTGCCACATGAGGTCGCCCGCCGGCTCCAGCTCGGCGGGGAAGCGCTCGGGGTCGGCGTCGTGGTGCCCCAGGCACCACGCGAACGAGGTGAGCATCAGATCCGTGTCGCCGCCCATGTTGGCGCTGGCGGTCTGCCGCATCCGCGCCTCGTACTCGAGGCGCTCGTCTCCGCTTTCCTGCGCCAGCGCCACCGCTTCTGCGACGAGGGCCCTCTCGGTCGGTCCCCAGGGCGTGCGATCGATCTCGTCGAACAGCGATCGGATGCGGGTCGCGTAACCGGTCATGATGTTCCTTCCGGGTCGGGGGTGGCGGCGAGTGCTCTCTCGAGCAGCTCCGCGAGCGAGGTGCTCATCACGGCGCGGTCGCGCGGGCTGAGCGGGTGATGGCCGGCGAGCAGCGACTGCACGTGCAGCAGACGGATGCCGCTGTCGAAGACCGCGGTGTCGCCGGCCGCGGCGAGGGCGCGAACGGTCGGATTGGCCCAGTTCAGGCACAGCTTGGCGGCGGGCGGTGTCGCATCCGCGTCCGCTCCGGAGACGGCCTTCTCGGCCCGGTCGAGGACTCCCGACCACAGCGCGCCGGCGGCGCCGCGGGCGCGTCCCCGGTCGAGAGCCCGGAGAGCCTGCGGATCCGCGACGAACAGCCCGGGCAGCTCCCGGCGCTCGAACGAGCGCACGGAGACGTCGACGTCGCCGAGGGCGGCGCGAGCGCGACGCTCGAGATCGAGGGCCGCGTTGCGGTCGTCGAGCGGCGGCAGATCGAGCCGGTCCATCTCGGCGCCGACTTCGACGCGCTCGACGGTGACCTCGGGGAAGATCTCGGGCAGAAGGCGGATGAGCTCGGCATCGTAGAGGTAGCCGCCGTCGACCAGAAGCGTCCCGGGCGGCACGATGCTCGCCAGCTGCCGGAACTCGTCGACGGTCTCGGCGTACCGCACCTCGGGCGAGCGGCGCACGAGCTCCTCGATCCGCACGCGCCCTGCCGTGCTCTCCACCGAGAGCCAGCGCACGATGAAGCGGGCCAGCTCGTCATCGTGGCGGACGAGCGACTTCAGGGCGACCTCGTGGACGGCGACGAACTGCGCGAGCCGCGCCGGCTCGCGCAACGCCAGCTCCAGGATCCATCGCCGGATCGCGTCGCCGATCTCGCTGCGGGTCTGCTCGAGCGCGTCGTCGTCGACGAGCGCCTCGCGGCTGGCGGTCGGATGCAGCCCGCCCGAGTCGATCACCGCGCGCGCGAAGAACGCCCAGTCGGGGAGCAGGTCGTCGGCACGCTCTGCCAGCAGCATGCGGCGCAGGTAGACGCGCGTGCTCTGACGTGCCGAGGGCGGCGGAGCGAACGGCAGCACGTAGGCGACGCCGCGGGTCTGTGTGGCAGCGACCGTCAGCTCGATCGCATCCAGCGGCTCGACGCCGATGAGCTCGCGCCCGTACGTCAGCCGCGTCTCGCGGTCGCCGTCGAGGAAGGGGGCGGGCTCGGTCACGGTGGTCTCGCCGCCGCCGGGCAGATCCACCACGACCGAGACCGGCAGATAGCGGCCGAACGTCTCGGCCAGCTCCAGCACCGTCGCGCCCGTGAGCAGGGACGCGCTGTCGCTGCGGGGGGTCAGGTGCACGCTGGTGCCGACCGGCATCTCGCCCTCGAACGGCTGCACCGCGAAGGTCCCGTCCGAGCGCCCGACCCACTCGACGGCAGGTCCGCCGGCGGCGCTCCGCGAGCGGATCACGATGGTGTCGCACACCATGAAGCACGACAGCATCCCGATGCCGAACTGACCGAGGAAGTCACTGCGCGGAAGGTCGAAGATGTCGCGCTTGGAGCTGCGCCCCACCGTCGCCAGAAGATCGGCGACCTCGCTCTCGGTGAGACCGATGCCGTCGTCGCGGATGATGAACTCGGGGGCTTCGAGTCCTGCCGGGGTGATGCGGATGCGGCCGCCGCCGCCATCCAGCGCGCGACGGGCGGCGATCGCATCGACCGCGTTCTGCAGGAGCTCTCGGAGGAAGACGCGCGGGCTCGAGTAGATGTGCCGACTGAGCAGATCGATCACCCCGCGAAGGTCCACCTGGAACTGCTGGGGGGGCGGCACCTCGTTCACCGTCGCTCCTCGAACCTCGTCGCAGCGCCGCCCATCGGGTGGTGGGCGGCGACCGATTCAGCGTACTCCGCGAGCGGGGGCGCACCTGAGTGCCTGGGGAGAGAACGAGCCCGTGCGCGCGGGGGCCGGTTGGGCCAGGATGGGCTCATGAGCGACACGACGCAGGCGGACGGGGTACGGGTACTGGACGAGGAGGCGATGTGGCGCCTGCTCGCCACGCAGGAGGTCGGTCGCCTGGTGACCAGGATCGGCGAGCGCATCGACGTGTTCCCTGTCGGCTACGCGCTCGACGGGCGCAGCATCCTGTTCCGCACCGCGCCGGGCACGAAGCTGCTCGAGCTCACCGCCCGCGACGAGGTGCTGTTCGAGGTCGACCACCACAGCGCGCAGGACGCCTGGAGCGTCGTCGTGCGCGGGACGGCGGCGGCCGTCGACCGCTCCGACGAGATCGCGGCGCTCGAAGCCCTCGCCTCGGCGCCCTGGGCTCCCACCGTCAAGGACGTCCTGGTACGCATCACGCCATCGGTCACCACCGGTCGCGCCTTCGAACGGCGAGCAGCCGATCCCGCCGAAGGGGCGATGGCGTGACGTTCGATCCGGCCCCGCCGGCGGCCGGATCGCCGCCCGTCCTCCCGCAGACGGTCGAGCCCGCTGCGCCGCGACGCCGCCATCGCGGCGCAGGCTGGATCATCGGTGTCTCGCTGAGCCTCGTCTTCCTCATGCTGCTCGCCGCCGGTACCGGGGGAGCGTGGCTCATCTGGCAGCAGCGGGAGCGGCTGCTCGCGT
Source organism: Microbacterium binotii (assembly GCF_021398715.1). Classification (NCBI taxonomy): domain Bacteria; kingdom Bacillati; phylum Actinomycetota; class Actinomycetes; order Micrococcales; family Microbacteriaceae; genus Microbacterium; species Microbacterium binotii. The sequence goes on from NZ_CP090347.1 coordinate 775,402, forward strand.
CGCGGGTGATGAGCCCCGAGCAGGAGGCGGCGATCGCCGACACGTTCGCCGCCGCCTCCGAGAAGGTGACCGCCACCCAGCAGGCGACGAACGAGTACGCGGGCGATCGTCGCGCCTGGGACGACGAGCACGCGCAGGTCGAGGAGTGGAAGACGGGGACCGACTCGCCGCTGCTGGCCGTGCCGAATCCGGGCGGGACAGCGATGCCGGGGCCGGACCCGGACGGGCGCGCGTTCCTCTCCTCGATCGGCGCGGACCGTGTGCAGGTCGCATTCGATGCCGGGGACGAGAACTGCGGCTACCACCTCTCCGAGCGCACCGGATACGAGATCGTCGTCGGCGGCTGCTACTCCACCCGCTACCCGAGCTGGCTGTTCCTCGCGTGGGACCCGGGAATGGAATCGTCCGTGTGGCCCGTGTTCGTTCACGAGGCCATGCACTGGTACCAGTACCAGAACTACTACCCGGCCTTCCTCGCGGCGGATCGGGCCGGGGTCACCGACGACCAGTACGGCCCCGAGCTGGAGGCCGATGCGAGCTGTCGCGCCGTGTACGTCTACGGCATCCCGGCATCCGACTACGTCGACACCTCCTCACCCTGCGACGTCGAGGGCTGGTACGACGGGTGGCTGCTGGATCATCTCGCGTCGCTGGGCGTGCAGGTCACGGAGCCCGTGGCGGCGGATTACGAGGTGCTCGAGGTGGTGAGACCGTGAGGGCGCGTTCCGGCATCGCGGCTGCCTCGTTGCTCGCCGTGCTCGCGCTGAGCGCGTGCTCCTCGGTGGATGCGGATGCGGCGGACCGCCGGATGAACGAGGTGTTCGACGATCTCGTCGCTCAGGCGTCTGCGGTGGATCCCCAGGTGCTGCGAACGCTCGAGACCGCCGAGCCGCGCACGCAGGCGTGTTCGCGTCCCGCCGACACCGAGCAGGTCGTGCTGACGGCCACCGGGGTGCTTGCGGTCGCGGCCGACGTCTCCGAGGCGGAGAGTGTGCGCGACGACCTCGGCGAAAGCCTGGATCCCGACGTCTGGCGACCTCTCGCCGACACCCTTCCCGGCGCGGAGAGACAGGGCTGGATCTCGGAGGACGGCGTCACCGTGACCCTGGCCTCCGACGGTCCTGCGGTGGTGATCGCGGTCTTCTCGCCGTGCCTTCCGGGGTGAGCGCGTTCGCGCCCTCGTGTGCCATGCCGTACACTTGAGCGTGCAGTTGAAGTCTGCATTCTTTCGCCGTGCCCGTCATCGGGACGACACATCCCTTCGGATCAGGTCACGGCAGGAGTGCGGGCGCGAGACCTCCGGGTCTCTAGGGCGGTAGCTCAATTGGCAGAGCAGCGGTCTCCAAAACCGCAGGTTGCAGGTTCGATTCCTGTCCGCCCTGCGCGCCAGCGCATGCTGGCACGACGTAAGCGATTCAGGTGGGTGCATGGTCCAGGACGAGCCGAAGGGCGAGGTTGTCGCCGCTGGCGGTGCCGTGCGCGAGAAGAAGCCCAACTTCTTCCTGCGCATCGTCATCTTCATCCGCCAGGTCTTCGCTGAGCTTCGCAAGGTCGTCACCCCGACGCGCAAGGAGCTGGTGAAGTTCACCGGCGTCGTCCTGGGCTTCGTCATCGTGATGATGGCGGTCGTCTACGGACTCGATGTCGTGTTCGTCTGGCTGACGACAGTCGTCTTCGGAGTCCCCGGAGCCTGACATCGCGAGGCGCGGGTGTCGCCACCCGCAGACCAGAACGAGAGAGTACGTAAGTGTCTGAGAAATACACCGACGACGCCGATTGGGCGACCGCCGCCGAGCAGTCCAGCGAGGACGACGAGGCGCAGGAGGGCAACACCCTCGCCGCCGAGGAGCGCTCCGTCGAGGCCGCCGAGCACGTTGCGCTGCACATCGAGGGCGACGACGAGGGTGAGGACTCCGACACCGGCTACGACGCGGACGCCGACGTCGAAGACCCCGAGGCCGACGCGATCGTGAACGACGCGCTGGAGATCGACGAAGCCGCCGAGGCCGAAGCGGCAGCCGAGGTGCTGACCGAATCGCTCGCCGAAGAAGAAGCAGAGCGCGCAGCCGAGGAGGCCGACGAAGTGACGCCCTACGACGGACCCGACATCAACGGCGAGCCGGACGCTCCCGTCCTCGACCCCGAGTTCGTGGCCGAGATCGATGACGCGGCCACCGCCGTCGACGAGATCGAGGAGGAGGTCGACGCGGACGCCGACCCCTACGAGGCGTTCCGTCAGGAGCTGCGTGCGCTCGAGGGCAAGTGGTACGTCATCCACTCCTACGCCGGCTTCGAGCGCAAGGTGAAGGCCAACATCGAGCAGCGCAAGTCGACGCTCGAGGTCGAGGACGACATCTACCAGGTCGAGGTCCCGATGGAGGACGTCGTCGAGATCAAGAACGGCCAGCGCAAGATGGTCACCCGCGTGCGCATCCCGGGCTACGTGCTCGTGCGCATGGAGCTCAACGAGGACACCTGGTCGGTCGTCCGCCACACGCCCGGCGTCACGGGCTTCGTCGGCAACGCCCACAACCCGACGCCACTGCGCTTCGAAGAAGCGTTCAACATGCTGAAGAGCCTCGTCGAGATCAAGGACGTCCCCCCGGCGAAGTCCGGTGGCGGCAGCGCAGCGCCGGCCGCAGCCCGCGTCATCGCGGCGGAGGTCGACTACGAGATCGGCGAGACGATCACCATCAAGGAAGGCTCGTTCGCGGGTCTTCCCGGCTCGATCAGCGAGATCAAGCCCGAGAGCGGCAAGCTCACGGTTCTCGTCTCGCTCTTCGAGCGTGAGACGCCGGTCGAGCTGTCCTTCGACCAGGTCTCCAAGATGGTCTGACCCACAGGCTCCCTCGAACGCCCCGTCCGGCTCTGCCGGCGGGGCGTTCGTCGTTCCACCGTGGCCGAGGCGCGCCCGGCGTACCTCGGCATGAACCGATCGGTACATTTTTTACCTGGCGGAAACACTCCAGAGCCCGCGCGGGAAATCCGGGCCTGTGACGCTGCAGGAGCACCAGACATCCTCCGCGTCAGCGCACCCGAGCGCGTCGCGGGCCCTCAGGAAGGATCCGCTCCCGCATGCCCAGATTCATCCCGCGTCGCCTCGCGGCGGCCACGGCCGCCACGGCAGCGCTGCTCGGTGCGACGCTCGTCGTCGCACCGGCCGCCCACGCCGCCCCCACCGCGACAGACATCACGATCACCGCCACCGGCGCCGCCGAGGTCGGGGACACCGTGACCGTGACGATCACTGCGGCGAACGTCGAAGACCTCTATGCCTACGACCTCGCGCTCGGCTACGACGCCGAGCTGCTCTCGTTCGACGAGGGCAGCGCCACCTTCCCGGACGGCGGGTTCGGCGATGCGACGGCCGATGCCGATCGCGGTATCGCCTCCCTGACGCACACCCGTCTCGGCACCTCGCCCGGGCTCGTCGGGGCGCAGCCCCTCGTCGCCTTCACCTTCACGGCTCTCGCCGCAGGTGACGCGGTGATCGAGCTCGTCTCGGCCGATCTCGTCGGCGCGGCACGCGATACCGCCTCGCTCGACGTGACGACGATCGATCCGGCCACCACCGTCATCGCTGCCGTCGTGGTTCCGCCGTCGACGACCCCGTCACCGAGCACGTCGACGCCGGCGCCCGCAGCTGAGCCGGCCGCAGCTCCGAGCGGTCCGCTCGCCACCACCGGTGTCGATGCGACACCCTGGCTCGTCCTCGGTGCGGCGGCTCTCGCCGCCGTGGCACTCGGTGTCGTGCTGCTCCTGCGTCGACGGGCGGTCAGCCGATGAACCCTCGCGCCGCAGTCGTTCCCGAAACCTTCGCGTCCTCCAGGAGAGCGTCCATGCCCACCCGCACCACCCGCACGATCGCCGCCGCGGCGGTACTGGGTACCGTCACCGCCGTCATGGCCGTGGCTCCCGCCTTCGCCGAACCGGAGCCCACCGCATCCGCCGCGATGCTCGCTCCGTTCTACACCGAGCTCGATCTCACCGGTGACCGTCAGGTCGACGCCGACGACCTCGCCGTCGCCGCGCGCTATCTCGGCGTGACGGCCGCTGACGCCGCGTGGCCGGAGATCGCCGTGATCGACACCGATGCCGACGGGCAGATCACGATCGCGGACCTCGCCGCCCTGTCGCAGCGCATGATCTACGACGACGGACCGTTCGAGCTGATCGAGGCCTCCACCGTCGACATGCAGGCGGCGATGAACGCCGGCGTGATCACCTCGGTCGAGCTCACCCAGGCCTACCTCCAGCGCATCGCGAAGCTCGACGACGCGACCATCACCTACCCGGTGGATCCCGCCGTTCCCGCCATCACGACGCAGACCGCCCGTCCCCTGAACGCGATCATCACCACGAGCAGCACCGCTCTCGAGGCGGCGGCCGCCGCCGACGAGGAGCGCGCCGCGCACGGGATGACCAGCATGCTGCTGGGCGTGCCGGTCGCGGTGAAGGACAACTACAACACGAAGGACATGGTCACCACCGGCGGTTGCGGCTGCTGGAACGAGAACCAGACCGCCGGCGACGCCCACATGGTCGAAGGGCTCCGTGCCGACGGGGCGATCATCATCGCCAAGGCGAGCCTCGACGAGTTCGCCTACGGGTTCAGCTCGCAGTTCTCCGCGTTCCAGCCGGCCGGTTCCTCGTTGTACGTCGCAAGCCCCTACGACACGAGCAAGACAGCCGGAGGCTCGTCGGGTGGGACCGGAGCCGCCATCGCCGCCAACCTCGCCGGCATCGGCTTCGGCACCGACACGGGCGGCTCCATCCGCGTGCCCTCCTCGTACAACCAGCTCGTCGGCATCCGGCCCACGGTGGGTCTCGCGAGCCGCGACGGCATCATCCCGCTCGCTCTCTCCCAGGACACCGGTGGCCCGATCGCCCGCAGCGTGACGGATGCGGCGCTCGCGCTCGATGCCGTTGTGGGCGTGGACGAGAACGACGCCGTCACGCAGCGCCAGGTCGGGAAGGTCCCGGAGTCCTACTCGTCGTTCCTTGATGCGGATGCTCTCAAGGGTGCGCGGATCGGTGTGATCGGGACGCTGAGCGGTACCGGTGAGACGGCGACCCGCTTCGCAGCGGCCGTCAATCTGCTCACCGCGCAGGGTGCGACAGTCGTCACGATCACCCCGCCCGCCGAGTTCACTGCCGTCACAAGCGAGGGCTCCGGGTCCACGAACGAGTTCAAGCACGACCTCAACGAATACATCGCGTCGTACCTGAACCCGAACGTCACCGCTCGCAGCCTGCAGGCCATCATCGACAGCGGCAACTTCGTGCCCGGCTACCGCAGCACGTACACCTCCCGTAACGCCGTGACCGCAGAGACCTACGAGGCATGGGCAGGAGCCGACGGCTCGCACACGCGTCAGATCGCGGCAGGAAAGACACTCGTGACCCAGATGATGGACGACGCCGACCTCGACGCGATCATCTACCCGAGCACGATGGCCTACGGCACGTTCGCCAGCAGCTACATGCGCCTCAGCCCCAACACCGGGCTTCCGGCGGTCACCGTTCCGATGAGCGCATCGGGTACGGCTGAAGGAGGGCAGACGGTCGGCACGAACATCGAGTTCCTCGGTCGCGACTTCTCCGAGGGCACGCTGATCGGCCTGGCGTACAGCTACGAGCAGGTCACCCACGCCCGCACGTCGCCGCGGATCTTCGGCGCACTGCAGTAGGCAGCCCCCCGCGACCGCCCCGCCGGACCCTCCGGCGGGGCGGTCGTCGTGCCGCGCCCGCCCGTCGTCCGACACGCCCGGTGATGCGGTAGAGTGTTGTGGTTTGCGTGCCGCTCCGGCGCGCTGCGACAACCGCTTCCCTCGACGGGATGCGGGAGAGCCGATGCATCCGGCATCCGCTCGATGAAAGGAAAGAAGAATGGCACCGAAGAAGAAGGTGACCGGCCTGATCAAGCTTCAGATCAACGCCGGTGCAGCCAACCCGGCGCCGCCGATCGGCCCCGCGCTCGGTCAGCATGGCGTCAACATCATGGAGTTCTGCAAGGCGTACAACGCCGCGACCGAGTCGCAGCGCGGCAACGTCATCCCCGTGGAGATCACCGTCTACGAGGACCGCAGCTTCACCTTCATCCTGAAGACCCCGCCCGCCGCGGAGCTCATCAAGAAGGCCGCAGGCGTCGCCAAGGGTTCGAAGACCCCCCACACCGTCAAGGTCGCCAAGCTCACCAAGGACCAGGTGCGCCAGATCGCCGAGACGAAGATGCCCGACCTGAACGCGAACGACATCGAGGCTGCCTCGCTGATCATCGCCGGCACCGCCCGCTCCATGGGCATCACGGTCGAGGACTGAGGGAGATAACGAACATGGCTACCAAGTCCAAGGCATTCCGCGCGGCCGCCGAGAAGATCGAGGCCGACAAGTTCTACACCCCGACCGAGGCTGTGACCCTCGCGAAGGAGACCGGGTCGAAGAAGTTCGACTCCACCGTCGAGGTCGCCCTCAAGCTGTCGGTCGACCCCCGCAAGGCGGACCAGATGGTGCGCGGCACCGTCATCCTCCCGCACGGCACGGGCAAGACCGCCCGCGTCATCGTCTTCGCGACGGGCCCGGCCGCCGAGGCTGCTCTCGCTGCGGGCGCTGACGAGGTCGGCGGCGCCGAGCTGATCGAGAAGGTCGCGGGCGGCTACACGTCGTTCGACGCCGCCGTCTCGACCCCCGAGCTCATGGGCCAGGTCGGTCGCCTCGGTAAGGTCCTGGGTCCCCGCGGTCTCATGCCGAACCCGAAGACCGGCACGGTGACCCCGAACCCGGCCAAGGCCGTCGAGGAGATCAAGGGCGGCAAGATCGAGTTCCGCGTCGACAAGCACGCCAACGTGCACTTCGTCGTGGGCAAGGCGTCGTTCTCGGCCGACCAGCTCGACGAGAACCTGAAGGCCGCTCTCGAGGAGATCGTCCGTCTGAAGCCGTCCAGCTCCAAGGGCCGTTACATCCAGAAGGGTGCGGTGTCGACCACGTTCGGCCCCGGTATCCCGCTGGACGTCAACGCGCTGGTCTGAGACACGTCTCACAGGAAGGGCCCCGTCTTCGGACGGGGCCCTTCCTGCATGCTCAGGCGTCTTCTCTGATGTCGAAGCTGAGCGGTCCCGTGGGGGTGGTCTCCGAGACCTCCACGCGCTCGACGTGCGCTGCGCTCGGTCCTTTGCGAAGCCAATCGATCATCCGATCCACGCGGCCTTCCTCGCCGTGGAGCTCGGCCTCGACCGTGCCGTCTCGGCGGTTTCGCACCCAACCGGCCACGCCGAGGCGAGCGGCGGCGTCGTGGGCGGCGTAACGGAAGCCGACGCCCTGCACGGCGCCGCTGACGATCACTCGGACATGACGCATGCGCACATTGTGCCGTGGATGCACGTGTGGTGCTGCGGGCTGTCGCGAACGACGCGTGGGTGGCAGGATGCGTCCGGATCAGCCTCCGAGGACGAGGCTGAGCGCGATCACGGCCATGACGACGGCGATGATCGCGTCGAGGATCCGCCATGCCACCCGGGACTCGAACAACCGGCCGACAAGCCGGGCGCCGTACGCGAGCGAGAAGAACCACGCCACGCTCGCCGTCATCGCACCGGCCGCGAACCACCATCGTGTGTCGCCGTGCGTGCTCGCGACCGACCCGAGCAGGAAGACGGTGTCGAGGTACACGTGCGGATTGAGCCAGGTCAGCGCCAGGCACGTGAGCAGAGCCGCGGTGAGCGAGGTGCGGGCGACCGGGGGAGAGGGCGTCGCATCGACGGACGATGCGGCCGCCGGGCGCCAGGCCCGCCGGGCCGCGAGCAGCGCGTACCCGAGGAGGAACGCGACACCCGCCCACCGCGCGACCTCGATCGCCCAGGGGACGGCGGCGAGGACGAGCCCGAGGCCGGACACGCCGACCGCGATCAGCGCCGCATCCGAGGCGGCGCACACGAGCGCGACGGCGAGCACATGCTCGCGCCGGATGCCCTGGCGCAGCACGAACAGGTTCTGCGCACCGATGGCGACGATGAGCGAGAGGCCGAGGCCGAGGCCCGCGGCGAGGGAGGAGAACACGCTCCGACGTTATGATCGGCAGTGCATGAGCACCAGTTCGGATTTCTTCATCATCATAAGCTGTGCTCATGGTTGATCTTCCGGCTGACCTCGCTGCGACCCTCGCCGCCGTCGTCGACACGGGAACGATGGAGGCGGCGGCTCGCCGACTTCACATCACCCCCTCGGCGGTCAGTCAACGCATCCGAGCGCTGGAGGAACGGCTGGGCCGTGTCCTGCTCGTGCGTTCCAAGCCCGCTCGCGCGACCGCCGACGGGGAACGAGTCGTGCGCCTGGCCCGGCAGTACGCGCTGCTCTCGCACGACGTGCTGCGAGAGCTGGGCGAGGCGGGCGAGGGTGAGAGCCGAGCGGCGGTCAGTCTGTCGCTCGCCGTCAACGCGGATTCCTTGTCGACCTGGTTCGTCGCCGCGCTGTCACAGGTCTCGGCGCTGCACGACGTGGTGTTCGATCTCCACCGGGACGATCAGGACTTCACCGCCGAGATGCTCGCGTCGGGGCGCGTGATCGCCGCGGTCACGTCGCGGGCCGACCCCGTGGCCGGATGTCGGGTGCGTCCCCTCGGAGCGATGCGCTACCGCGCCGTGGCGACGCCGACGCGCGCGCGGGAACTTGAGCGTCTGGGAGCGGAGCACGCCCGGGTCGTCGATTACGACCGCCGCGACGAGCTGCAGACCAGGTGGTTGCAAGAGCGGGGCGTCGATCCCGCGTCCCCGCCCCGCAGCTTCGTGCCCGGTTCGCACGCCTTCGCCGATGCGGTGCGCGGCGGTCTCGGGTGGGGGATGCTGCCCGATCTCCAGACGGAGGCGGATCTCGCCGACGGCTCGCTCGTGCTGCTCTCCGGGCCGCCCGTGGACGTCCCGCTGTACTGGCAGCAGTGGAACCTGACGTCTTCCCTGCTGGATGCGGTCGCGGATGCGGTGGCGGAAACGGCGGGCAGAGCGCTGAGGATCATGCCTCGCTGATGCGCAGCACGGACTTTCCCCGGGTGCGGCCGCGCTCCAGCTCGCGGTGCGCCCTGGCCGCATCCGCGAGCTCGTACACGGCGTCGATGTAGACCTGGATCGATCCGGTGTCGAGCAACCGCGCGAGGGTCGCGAGGACGTCTCCGTCGGGGATGACCTTGTAGCCGGTGGCGCGCACCCCCACCTCCGCCGCAGCCTCAGCGAAACCGGGCCAGCCGCCACTGGGCACCATGACGTACAGACCGCCGGGGCGGATGACGCCCAGCGAGCGTGTTCCGACCTCGTCCTCGGTGTTGGCCACGAGGTCGATCACGACGTCCATGTCCGCCACGACGTCCTCGAACCGCGTGGTGGCGTAGTCGATGACCACCGATGCGCCGAGCTCCCGCAGCCACGCGGCATTGCGGGCGGAGGAGGTGACCGTCACATGGGCGCCGAAGTACGCGGCGAGCTGCACCGCGAAGTGGCCCACGCCGCCGCTCCCGGCGTGGATCAGCACGCGCTGGCCCTCGTGGGCATGCGCGGTCTCCACGACGACGCCCCAGGCGGTGAGGGCGGCCAGGGGGATCCCCGCGGCCTCGACATGCGAGAGCGAGGCGGGCTTGCGGGCGAGCGACTGCGACGGCACGACGACGTACTCGGCGTAGGTGCCGCCGGTGCGCGGAAAGGGCACCATCCCGAAGACCTCGGTGCCGGCGGGCAACGGGTGCGACTCGAACGGCGAGGCGACCACCACGCCGCTGAAGTCGAAACCCAGCGCCGCCGGGTAGGCCGCGATGGCTCCGCTCACTCCCTGGCCCGCCCGCGTCTTCGCGTCGATGGGATTCACTCCTGCGGCGACGACGCGCACCAGCAGCTCTCCGAGCACCGGCTGGGGAACCGGGAGCTGGGTCTCGTGGAGGAGCTCCGGCGCTCCGGTCGAGTCGATGACGGCGGCGCGCATCCGGGTCGGGACGTCTTCGGCCCGCATCGGCGCGGAGGAGGGGGCGTCGTGTCTCAGCGGTCGGGGGATCATCGGCCGCTCCTTTCGCTGCGGAAGGCATCGGTCATGCGATGCGGTGACTGCCCTCAGTCAATCGCGGCTATGTCTCGTGGGCGTTACCCGGGTGTCACCGTGTGGAGAACGTCACAGCTCCGCGGCAGGCGTGGGCGGCACCTCAGGAAGTTCGACGCGGATGATCTCGGTCAGGCGCTCGCGCAGGCGGCCGGGCATGTCGACAGCCGTCGGGGAGAGCAGCCACTGGATCTGCAGGCCGTCCATGATGGCGATGATCTCCTCCGCCAGGCGGAGTCCGTCGACGGAAGAGTCTCGCAGCAGACCGCGGGAGCGAAGGTCCTCGAAGGCCATCGTGAGATGGCGGCGTGAGTTCTCGTACCGACGTACGAAGTAGGCGTGGGCGGGGTGGGCAGGGTCGGTCGCCTCTGCGGAGAGCACGGCGTACAAGCTCACGATCCCCGGGGTCGTGGCATTGGCGCCGGTGAGCGCGACGAGCCGGGCGAAGTGGTCGAGTCCATCGTGGCCCGGGCCTGGGGCACCTTCGAAGAAACGCAGCGAATGACGCCGATCCCGCTCGTCGAGGACGGCCTCGAGGAGTGACTCCTTCGTCGGGAAGTGGTGGAAGAGCCCGGCGCGGGAGACACCGCAATCAGCGGCGATCTGGCTCATGCTCGTCTGCCGGTAACCGACGGTGCCGAATGCGGTGAAGGCCGCGGAGACGACCTGATCGCGACGGCGTCGACCACTGGCGTAGCCGCGCGGAGAGGGTTCGGGCATGGGGACGACCCTAGCGGGGCTGGACGAAACCGAAAACCGGCACTACTGTCGGTTTTCGTCAACTCCATCGCGTGGCATCGCCGCCCGCCCACCTGCGCACCGTCGCGTCAGAGAATCGAGGACCCCCATGACCGAAGCCGCACTGTCCGTTCAGCTGTACTCGCTGCGCGAGGCGCTGGCCGTCGATCGGGAGGACACGTTGGCGCACCTCGCCCGGCTCGGAGTGCGTCGCGTCGAGGCCTACGGCATCGTGGAAGGGGGAGTGTCGCTGGCGGAATCCCTCGCGCGCCACGGCCTGCGCAGCCCGAGCGTTCACGCTCCGCTCGTGGGTGCCGGAGAGGACGGCGCAGCGACGCTGGACGAGGTGTTCGACGCGGCTGTCCGTCTCGGAGCGCATACGGTCTTCGAGCCCATGGTGTGGGGTGAGCACTGGCGCGACGAGGATGGCGTGCGCCGCACGGCCGATCGGCTGAACCGGGCGGCGGCCGCGGCCGCATCCCGTGGCCTGCGGGTCGGCTACCACAATCACTCGCAGGAGTTCCACCACTCGATCGATGGTCGGAGCGCTTACGAGTTCTTCGTCTCGCTTCTGCGCGCGGATGTCGTCCTGGAACTCGACGCCTATTGGGCCGCCGTCGGACGGCAGGACGTGCCCGCGCTCGTGACACGCCTCGGAGGGCGTCTGCGAGCGCTGCACGTCAAGGACGGCGCCACCGGGGTCGACCCCTTCCTTCCCGACTCGCCGCAGGGTGATCTGGGACAGGTCCCTGCGGGGCAGGGGGAGGTGCCGTTGACCGCAGCGCTTCTGGCGGCGACCTCGCTCGAGCTCGCCGTGCTCGAGTTCGACGAGTACGACGGCGATCTGTTCGAGGGACTCGCGGCAGGCGTCTCCTTTCTCGCCGAGGCGGGCATCCGATGACCGGTACCGGGCCCGTCGGCGTCGGCGTCATCGGGGCGGGGATGATCAGCGACACCTACCTCGACAATCTGCGCTCGTTCCCCGACGTCCGCGTCCTCGCCATCGGTGACCTGGACACGGCACGCGCGGCCGCACAGGCGGCGCGGCACCAGGTGTCCCTCGCCGGTGGCCCCGAGGATGTGCTCTCCCACCCCGACGTGGAGATCGTCGTCAACCTCACGATTCCCGCCGCGCACGCCGCGGTCAGCGCGGCCGCGATCGCCGCAGGCAAGCACGTCTGGTCGGAGAAGCCCATCGGGATCGATCGGGCGAGCGCCCGCGACCTGCTCACTGCCGCGGATGCGGCGGGCCTGCGCGTCGGCGTCGCCCCCGACACGATCCTGGGCCCGGGCCTGCAGACGGCGCGACGCGCCGTCCTGCGCGGCGACATCGGGGTCCCGCTGTCGGCTCATACGACCATGCAGTACATCGGTCCCGACACCTTCCACCCCGACCCGGAGTTCCTCTTCGCCCGAGGCGCGGGGCCGCTCTTCGACATGGGCCCGTACTATGTCTCGGCGCTCGTGAGCATCCTCGGCCCGATCGATCGGGTGATGGCGCTGGGCTCCCAGTCACGCGCCACGCGCGAGATCCAGGTCGGCGATCGCGCGGGTACCGCTTTCCCGGTCGAGGTCCCGACGCATGTGCAGGCGCTGACCCGTTTCGAGGGCGGCGCCGCAGCCGACAGCGTCTTTAGCTTCGACGCCGTGCTGGCCCGCAGCGGAGTCATCGAGATCAACGGGACAGAGGGCGCGCTCGTCGTGCCCGACCCGAACACGTTCGGCGGCGAGGTGCGGGTGGGGCGTGCCCTCGGCGGCGCCGAGCCGAGCTGGGAGACCGTGGAGCCCGTCGGCATCGAGGCGGGCCGCGGCCTCGGAGTTCTGGACATGGCGCGGGCGATCCGTGCCGATGCCGCGCACATCGCGACGGGCCGGCTGGGCTATCACGTGCTGGACACCCTCGTGGCGATCGACGAGTCCATCGACGCCGGCGTTCCCATCGTGGTCGACAGCTCCGTGGAGCCGTTGCCGCTCGTGCCCGCGGACCGCGACCCGCGGCAGGTGACACTGTGACGCGGATGTCCCCGGTGCGGGCCGGGTTCCTCGGCGGCGGCTTCATGGCGGCCGTCCACTCCCGCGCCGCTCGTGCCGCGGGTGCTCGCCTCGTCGCGCTCGCCAGCTCCTCACCCGAACGGGCTGCGCAGGCCGCGGACCGGCTCGGGATCGGGCGTCCCGCCGCCCATGCCGCCGAACTTGTCACCGCTCACGACATCGACGTCGTCCACGTGTGTACGCCGAACCGCGACCATGCCGAACAGGCGCTGGCCGCGCTCGCCGCGGGCAAGCATGTCGTCTGCGAGAAGCCGCTGGCGACGTCCGTCGAGGACGCGCGCGCGGTCGTCGCCGCGGCGGCCGAGGCCGGCGTCGCGGGGGCCGTGCCGTTCGTGTATCGATATCACCCGGTGGTGCGTCAGGCGCGCGAACTCGTCGCGACGGGCGCCGTCGGTCGCATCCTCACGATCGACGGAGCATACCTGCAGGACTGGCTCTTGGAGTCGGGCGACACCGACTGGCGCGCGGATGCGAGCCTCGGCGGCGCCTCCCGGGCCTTCGCCGACATCGGCTCCCACCTGTGCGATCTCCTCGAGTTCGTCACGGGACGCCGGATCGTCGCGCTGTCCGCGCGCACCTCGACGGTCTTCGACACGCGCGCGGGCTCCGTCGTCGAGAACGAGGACATCGCCGCCGTCGTGGTGGAGCTCGAGGGCGGCGCGCTCGGGACCCTGCTGGTCAGTCAGCTGGCTCCCGGCCGCAAGAACGGGCTGGTGCTCGAGCTTCACGGCTCGGCGCGGAGCCTACGGTTCGCTCAGGAGCGTTCCGAGGAGCTGTGGATCGGCTCCCGGGAGGGGTCGCAGCTCGTACTGCGCGATCCGGGCGCTGTCGGCGACCGTGGTCTCTCACTCGTTCCTGCGGGCCACCCCATGGGCTACCAGGACGCATTCAACGGCTTCGTCGCGGACGCGTACGCGGTGCTCGATGGAGCATCGCCTGACGGTCTGCCCACGTTCGCGGACGGCCTGCGCGCCGCCGAGATCACCGACGCCGTCCTCACCTCCGCACGCGAACGGCGCTGGGTCGATGTCGCCCCCGTTCCGGCGCCACCGGAGTCTTCGGCCGCAGCGAAGGAGTTGACATGACCAGCACGCATCCCGTCACGTTGTTCACGGGGCAGTGGGCGGATCTTGCGTTCGAGGAGGTTGCGCGTCTTGCGGCGTCGTGGGGGTATGACGGGTTGGAGATCGCGGCGTCGGGGGATCATCTGGATCTGCGTCGTGCGGATGAGGATGGTGCGTATCTCGCGTCGCGCCGGGAGGTGCTTGATCGTTACGGGTTGCGGGTGTTCGCGATCTCGAACCACTTGGCGGGGCAGGCGGTGTGTGATGCGCCGATCGATTTTCGGCATGAGGCGATCGTGCGTGAGTACGTGTGGGGCGACGGGGATGCGGAGGGGGTGCGTCGGCGGGCGGCGGAGGACATGAAGCGGGCGGCGCGGGTGGCGCGAAAGCTCGGTGTGGACACGGTGGTGGGGTTCACGGGGTCGTCGATCTGGCCGTATGTGGCGATGTTCCCGCCGGTGCCGGCGTCTGTCATCGAGGCGGGGTTCGAGGATTTCGCGGCGCGGTGGAATCCGATCCTCGACGTGTTCGACGGGGAGGGTGTGCGGTTCGCGCATGAGGTGCATCCGGGGGAGATCGCGTACGACTACTGGAGTTCGGTGCGGGCGTTGGAGGCGATCGATCACCGCGGCGCGTTCGGTTTCAACTGGGACCCGTCGCACATGATGTGGCAGAACATCGACCCGGTCGGTTTCATCTGGGACTTCCAGGACCGGATCTATCACGTGGACTGCAAGGACACCAGGATGCGGCCTCGCAACGGCCGGGCCGGGGTCCTGGGTTCGCACCTGCCGTGGGGGGATCCTCGCCGGGGGTGGGACTTCGTCTCCACCGGTCACGGCGACGTGCCCTGGGAGGACTCGTTCCGCGCCCTGGAGGCGATCGGCTATACGGGGCCGATCTCGATCGAATGGGAAGACGCGGGCATGGACCGCCTCCACGGCGCAGCCCAAGCCGTCGAGTTCGTCCGCAGCCTGCTCTGGCCCACCCCCACCGCCTCCTTCGACGACGCCTTCCGCAACCAATAACCCACCGGAGCCCGGGCGGCTCTTGACTTCGCCCGGGCTTCTTCATAACCTCTTGCTCATACGTAGAAGCATCCACTTTCCTCGCTCGAATGGATTGCTCATACGAATGAACACGAGGTGGCCTCCGGAGCACAACAGCGTGCTCCCCGCAGTTGAGCACCGCGGCTCCACGCCGCGGACACCCCCGAACATCCAGTCGAAGGAGACAGGAATGCGCACCACCAGACGAGTCCTCGCCGCCGTACTCGCGGCATCCGCCCTCGTCGCCGTCGCCGGCTGCACGGCCGGCACGACCTCCGCGGGCGGAACCAGAGCCGACACCATCATCTTCGGCAAGTCGGACGGCGGCACCACCTACGTCCGCAACTACAACGTCCTCGGTCCCGCGACCGAGAAGGCGCCGAATGCAGAGCTCATCTACGAGCCGCTGGCGCGCATCGACTACGCCAATGGCGCGGTGGTCGAGCCCTGGTTGGCCGACTCCCTCGACTTCGACGAGTCCGGCACCCGACTCACGATCGACATCCGCGACGACGTCACCTTCTCCGACGGCGAGGCGCTCACGGCGGATGACGTGGCCTACTCGCTCTCCCTTCCGCTCGAGCGGCCCGAGCTCAACCTCGCCGGTGTCACCTACGCAGGCGTCGAGAAGGTCGACGACGACACCGTGCAGGTCTCCTTCGACGAGCCGTCGTTCGCGGCGCTGAACCAGTTCGCCTCGAGCTCGCTTCCGATGGTGCCCGAACACATCTGGAAGGACCAGGATCTGACCACCTGGACCAACCCCGACCCGGTGGGCACGGGCCCGTTCACCCTCGATGCCTTCGCCCCGCAGCAGGTCACGCTCAAGGCGCGCGACGACTACTGGGGCGGGAAGCTCCCCATGGCGTACATGAAGATCCTCGCGACCAGCGGCGAGACCGTGAAGGCGCAGCTCCTGCGCGGTGACGTCGATTGGGCGCCGGTCGGATGGCCGAACGCGGAGGAGGAGTTCGTCGCTCAGAGCCCGGAGACGAACCTCTACCAGCTGTATGCCACCGGCGGCGCGTACTCCATGATGTACAACACCGCTCAGGCGCCGTTCGACGACGTCAACGTGCGACGCGCCTTTGCGATGTCGATTCCGCGATCGGACATCACCGCCACCCTGAACCGTCCGGGCACCGAAGCCGGTCCCACGGGTCTCGTCGACCAGATCTACTCCGACTGGATCGCTCCGGAGTATCAGGGGATGGTGCAGGAGGTCGACGCGTCCGCAGCTGTCGAGGCTCTCGCCGCCAGCGGATACGAGGTAGTCGACGGCGCACTGGTCAAGGACGGCGAGACGTTCACTCCCCGGCTCTCGTTCAACCAAGACTTCGGGTGGAACGCCTACGCCGACATCATGATCAACAGCTGGAAGAAGGTCCTCGGGGTCACCGTCGCGCCCGCGGGCGCACCGGGCGCCACCCTGTACGACCAGCAGAAGACCGGCGACTTCGATCTGACGATCGCGACGACGGGTGGAGCGGGCGTGTACGGCGTGTACAGCTTCCTCGACAGTCGCTACGCCGAGCCGCTGGGTACGGCCGCGGCAACGAACATCGGGCGCTGGAACGATGCGGAGACCGACCAGGTGCTCGCCGAGATGACGCGGGCCGCCGACGAGGCGACGATGAAGGACCTCGGGATGCAGATGCAGCGCATCGTCGTCGACGAGGTGCCGTTCTCGCCGCTGTACAACTCGTACTGGTTCGTCGACGTGAACGCCTCTCACTGGAAGGGCTGGCCGACGCCGGAGGACTTCGATGCAGTGCCCTTCCCGAGCCTCGGGCCCGACACCATCCGGACCCTCCTGTCCCTCACGCCCGCATCATGAGCCTGGCGCCAGGAGCCGTCACCTCTGCCACGGTCAGCGTGGCGCAGGTGACGGCCAAGAGGAGGCCGCGACGCGGCCGCGGGATCTTCCTGCTGCGCCGGTTCGGGTTCTATCTCGCCGCGGCGTGGGCGGCGATCACCCTCAACTTCGTCATCCCTCGACTCATGCCCGGCGACCCGTCGGCGGCGATCATCGATCAGCTGGAACGTGTGAGCGGACAGGCCCTGCCGCCGGCCACGTTGCAATCGATCCAGGGGCTGTTCGGCAACCCGCAGGAGAACCTCTTCGAGCAGTACGGGGCGTACCTCGTGCAGCTGTCGCGATTCGACCTCGGCGTCTCGATCGTCAACTTCCCCGTTCCGGTCGCGGACCTCGTGGCCACGGGGTTGCCGTGGACCCTGCTGCTGGTGGGAACGACGACGATCGCCGCGTTCCTGCTCGGCACGGCCCTCGGTGTCGCGGCCGGATGGCGGGCCGGGTCGCGGTTCGACTCGATCGTCACACCGCTCACCACCTTCTTGTCCTCCGTGCCGTACTTCTGGATCGCCCTGCTCGCGGTCTGGTACTTCGGGTTCATCCTCGGCTGGTTCCCCCTCGCGGGCGGCTACGATCCGAACCTTCCAGTCGGATTCAATCTGCCGTTCATCCTGAGCGCGCTGCAGTACGGCGCGCTGCCCGCGGCGACGATCGTCTTCTCCGCCTTCGGAGGCTGGATGCTCGGCATGCGCAACATGACGGTCACCACTGTCGGCGAGGACTACGTGCTCCTCGCTCAGGCGAAGGGCCTGTCGTCGTCCCGCGTGCGCTGGCGCTATGCGGCCCGCAACGCCATGCTGCCTCAGTTCACCGGCTTCGCGATGGCGCTGGGCGGTGTGGTCGGAGGGGCGCTGCTCACCGAGATCGTGTTCAGCTACCCCGGCATCGGCTACCTGCTCTTCTCCGCGTTGCAGAAGCGCGATTACCCCGTGATGCAGGGCGTCTTCCTCCTCGTGACACTCACGGTTCTGCTGGCGAATCTCATCGCGGACTCCGTCTACGCCTGGCTCGACCCGCGCGTGCGAGAGGAGAAGTGACGTGAAGTACCGCCTCTTCGCGAACGGCAAGGTGACCTTCGGGGTCGTCGTGCTGGGGTTCTTCGTCCTGCTGGCGTTGTTCGGGCAACTGCTCCTGGACATCTTCGGGCTGGATGCGCGTGCGAACGACATCTCGGCCATCTCGCAGCCGCCGAGCCCGCAGCATCTGCTGGGCACGACGCAGTTCGGTCAGGACGTGTTGGCGCAGGTCGTCGAGGGAGCGCGCGGCTCCATGTTCGTCGGTTTCCTCTCCGCAGCGATCGGCACCCTGCTCGCCATCCTCGTGGGGGTGCCCTCCGGCTACTTCCGCGGCGTCACCGGCCAGGCCCTCAACTTCGTCACCAATCTGTTCCTCGTGATGCCCGTGCTCCCGCTGATCTTCGTGGTGGCGGGATACCTGCAGGGCACCGGTCTCGTGATGATCGCCGTCATCATCGGCGTCTTCGGCTGGGCCGGCGGTGCGAGGACGCTGCGTGCACAGGCCATGAGCGTGAGCAGCCGCGACTTCGTCCAGGCGATGCGCATGATGGGGGAATCCCACACCCGCCTCATCTTCACCGAGGTGCTTCCGCACCTGTACGGCTGGATCGCGTCGATGTTCCTCGGCGGACTCATCGGCGGAGTCATGGCCGAGGCCGGCCTCGCCTTCCTGGGAGTGTCCGACTCCTCGGCGGTCAGCTGGGGGACCATGATCCAGGCCGCCCAACAGCAGAGCGCCGTGCTCCGAGGACTCTGGTGGTGGCTCGTGCCACCGGGGCTGTGCATCGCACTGGTCGGCACGGCCGCCGCGCTGATCAACTTCGGCGTGGACGAGCTCGCCAACCCGAAGCTGCGTTCGGCATCGCGCCTCGTGGCAAAGCGCACCGCGCGCGTGCGTCGCGCAGCGGTCGCCGTGGAAGGAGCCTGAGATGACCATTGCCGCCGAGAACCGTGCGGAGGCCGCATCCGTGTCCGAGCGCGATGACGACGTCCTGCTCGAGGTCGAGCAGCTCAGCGTGGAGTACGCGTCCCTCGGCGCTCCCACCCGCGCCTGCGCCGATGTGACGTTCTCCCTACGCCGTGGCGAGATCCTCGGTGTCGTGGGCGAGTCCGGCTCGGGGAAGTCGACCTTGATCACGGCGCTCACGCGCCTCCAGCGTCCGCCGGCCGTGACGACCGCCGGGCGCATCATGTACCACCCGCGTGAAGGCGGTGAGGCCATCGACCTCGTGACCCTCACGCCCAAGAGACTGCGGGAGCTGCGGTGGACACGACTGTCGATCGTGCTGCAGAGCGCGATGGATGCGTTGAATCCCGTCATGAGGCTGGGTGCGCAGTTCGTGGATGTGCTGCGCACCCACGACCGTTCCCTCTCGAAAGCGGCGGCTTGGGATCAGGCGCGTCATCTGCTGTCGCTGGTCGGCATCTCCGCCGACCGGGTACGCAGCTATCCGCACGAACTCTCCGGTGGGATGCGGCAGCGGGCCACCATCGCCTTGGCGCTCGCGTGCCGTCCCGAGCTCATCGTGATGGATGAGCCGACGACGGCCGTGGATGTCGTGATGCAGCGGCAGATCCTGGCGCAGGTGCTGCGCCTGCGCCGGGAGTTCGGCTTCGCGGTGGTGTTCGTCACCCACGATCTGTCGTTGCTGCTCGAGCTCGCGGATCGCATCGCCGTGATGTACGCGGGCCGCGTGGTGGAGCTCGCCGCCGCATCCGAGATCTATCGCTCGCCGTTGCATCCCTACACGAAGGGGCTGCGCGACTCGTTCCCGCCCCTGCACGCCACGGCCACCCGACTGGAGGGGATCCCCGGCACGCCCCCGGATCTGCGGGCACTGCCCGCCGGATGCTCCTTCGCCCCCCGGTGTCCGCACGCGTTCGACCGGTGTGTGCGCGAACTGCCGCTGCCCGTCACCCGCGGCGACCGCGAGGTCGCCTGTCACCTGCACGACGAGGAGGTCCCCGTATGAGCGACGCGGTTCTGGAGGCGATCGATGTCTCCAAGCACTTCACGGTGACCGGCGCCGTGGGTCGCTCCGCGACCGTGCGCGCCGTCGAAGGGGCGAGCATCCGCCTCGTCCCGGGGCGTGTCACGGCGGTGGTGGGGGAGAGCGGCAGCGGCAAGACCACGCTCGCCCGGATGCTCGCCCGCTTCTACGAGCCGACCTCGGGCGAGATCCTGCTCGACGGGCGGCCCGTGGCGACCGGGCGGAACGTGGACAAGGCCTACCGCAAGGCCGTACAGCTGATCTTCCAGGACCCCTTCGGCTCGCTCAACCCGCTCCATCGCGTGCGGCACAACCTCGACCGCGCGCTCCGGCTGCATCAGAGTGCGACCACGCGCGGCGAGCGCGAGCAGCAGATGATCGATCTCCTCGAACGGGTGAGCCTCAGCCCCGCCCGCGATTTCCTGGACAAGTTCCCGCACGAGCTCTCCGGCGGACAGCGCCAGCGCGTCGTGATCGCGCGGGCGCTGGCCGTGAAGCCGCGCGTGCTGCTGGGCGACGAGCCGATCTCGATGCTCGACGTGTCGATCCGGCTCGAGATGCTCAACCTGCTGAACCGCCTGTGCCGCGAGGACGGCCTCGCGATGCTCTACATCACGCACGACATCGCGAGCGCCCGTTACCTGTGCGACGACATCGTCGTCATGTACGCCGGACAGATGGTCGAGGCGGGGCCCAAGGACGAGGTCATCTCGCGTCCCCAGCATCCGTACACGAAGCTGCTCGTCGAGTCCTCTCCCGACCCCCACCGTGCCACGAACCTCGGCCGTGACGAGCTGTTCGGGACCGCCGACGACCTCGGCGAGCCGCCCAGTCTGATCGAGCCGCCGGAGGGATGCCGCTTTCATCCGCGCTGCCCGTTCGCGATGGAGCGCTGTCGCACCGAGACGCCCCCGCGCACGGTGCAGCCGGACGGCCACTGGGCCGACTGCTGGCTGCACCAGGTCGGTCGCTCCGACCTCATCGCCGACACCGCGATGACCGCCCCCAGCCCCCTGACGCCCACGGAGGAACCCGCATGACCGATCAATCCTCGCTCCCCCCTCGCGGGCGCGTCGCGCGTCAGGCCGATGTCGCGCGCCTGGCGGGGGTCTCGCAGTCCGCTGTCTCCCGGGTGATCAGCGGCGACGCGTCGTCGTCCCGGATTCCTGAGGAGACGCGGCGCCGCGTGCAGGATGCGATCGCACAGTTGGGATACGTGCCCAATCCGGTGGCGCGCAACCTCCGTGGCAAGCGCACCCAGCTGCTCGGCGTGCACACCTTCGAGCCGTTGTTCCCCCACGCGCGCGAGTCGTTCTACTTCGAGTTCCTCCTCGGAATCGAGGAGCGCGCAGAGGAGAGCGGGCACGACCTCGTCCTCTTCAGCTCCACGGGCGACGGCTCCGGCACGCGTCGCATCTACCGCGCCGAGACCAACCGCCTGACCATCGCAGACGGCAGCATCCTGCTCGGCATGAGCCCGGACCGCGCGGAACTCGCCAGGCTCTGGCAGGACGGATATCCCTTCGTCCACATCGGACGTCGCGACGTGCCAGGAGCCCCCTTCCCCTGCATCGTGCCCGACTACTGGAGCGCCGCCGCGGAGATCGTCGAGCGCTTGCACGCGAACGGTCACCGCAGCATCGCGTACGTGAGGGACTCCATCGGTGGCGAGCCCTACGACGACCGGCGTGCCGGGTATCGGGAAGCCGTCGAGCACCTGAAGCTCCGCGACGACTCCCCGGGGTACACCGACGAGGTGTCCGGGCTCCCCGACGTCGTCGTCGACGCGCTCGCGACCGGCCGGGCGACCGCCGCCGTCGTCGAGTCCGAGCGGATCGCCGACACGCTGCGCGCACGTCTCGCAGAGCGGAACGTGTCCATCCCGGTCGACGTGTCGGTCGCTGTGCTCGAGGACACCGCGGCGACCGGCGCGGGCTGGAGCGATCTGCGCATCCCGCGGAAGGAGATCGGCCGCATCGCCGTGGACAGGCTCATCGCCATGGTCGAGGATCCGACCGCCCCCAGGGAGAGCGTCTTGGTGCGGTGCGAGCTGGTCGCGGGCAGCACGGTCGCCGAGGCGCGGACGGAGCGTGACGTATGAGCAGGACGGATGCGGATCTTCTCATCATCGGCGGCGGATGCGGCGGCATCGCCGCGGCGCTGACGGCACTGCGGCTCGGGCTTCGCGTGCTGCTCACCGAGGAGACGGACTGGCTCGGCGGGCAGCTCACGGCTCAAGCCGTGCCGCCCGACGAGAACGCGTGGATCGAGGGGCCGCACGCCTCGCCCGGGTACACCGATTTCCGGCAGCGGGTGCGTGCGTACTATCGCCGCAACTACCCGCTGACGCCGAAGGCCGCGGGGGACCCGCTGCTGGACCCGGGATTGGGGATCGTCAGCCGCCTCTGTCACGAGCCACGGGTCGCGGCGGCGGTGATCGAGGAGATGGTCGCGCCGTGGCTGGCCTCCGGGCGGCTGCGCGTGCTGTTCGAGCATCGGCCCGTCGCCGTCGAGACGGCGGGCGACCGCGTCCGCTCGGTCACGGTGCGCGCCGCCGACGGCGCGGAGAAGGAACTGCGGGCGCCGATCGTCGTCGATGCCACGGAGCTGGGCGAGCTCATCGAGCTCGCCGGCGTCGAACACGTCATCGGAGCGGAAGGGCGTGACGACACGGGTGAGCTGCACGCGCCCGAGACCGCTGACCCGATGGACCAGCAGGCGATCTCATGGTGCTTCGCCCTCGAACACCGTCCGGGGGAGGACCACATCGGGGACAAGCCCGCTCGCTACGACCACTGGCGCACGCACGTGGATCCGTTCTGGCCGGGGCCGCAGCTGTCGTGGGTGGACGTCGAGCCGATCGGGTTGCGCGTCCGCACGCGCCCGATCTTCCAGCTGCATCCGACTCCCGACGTGCCCTTCGACCTGTGGCGCTTCCGTCGGGTGGTGGCGGCGGAGAACTTCCGCGACGGCACGATCGATTCCGACGTCTCGCTCGTGAACTGGCCGCAGATCGACTACTGGGAGGCCCCGCTGCTGGGCGTCGGTGCGCAACAGCGTGAGCGGGCGCTGGCCGCCAGCCGCGAGTTGTCCGCGTCGTTCCTGTACTGGATGCAGACCGAGGCGCCGCGCGAGGACGGCGGTCACGGCTACCCCGGGCTACGACTGCGTGGTGACGTGACGGGAACCGCCGACGGCTATGCGAAGGCGCCGTACATCCGTGAGGCGCGACGGGCGCTCACCGAGTTCCGCGTCGTGGAACAGCACGTGGGCGTCGAGGCGCGCGGCGCGGGTGCCGGCAGCGAGCTGTTCGCCGACAGTGTCGGCCTCGGCCACTACCGGATCGATCTGCACCCGAGCACCGCGGGACGCACCTACGTCGACATCGAGTCGTACCCGTTCCAGATCCCGCTGGGCGCGCTGCTTCCGGTGCGGGTCGACAACCTCCTGCCCGCGGGCAAGAACATCGGCACCACCCACATCACGAACGGGTGCTACCGGCTGCACCCCGTGGAGTGGGCGATCGGTGAGGCCGTGGGCGCACTAGCCGCGTTCAGTCTGCGAGAGGCCCGGCCGCCGCGGGCGGTCCGCGCCGACCGGCGACTGCTCGAGGACTACCAGCGTCTGCTCGGCGACACGCTCGGTATCGGTCTGCGTTGGCCCGAAGAGGTGCGCACGCATCACTGGAAGCCCCGGCCCGCGTCGCAGGATGCGGTCGTGTCGACCGGTTGAGAGATCTTCCCGGCTTCGGCCGGAAGCGTCGTGGGCAACGAGGCCGGCGACGAACAGGAAAGGGAACACACCATGCACCGATCCTCCTCACGCGCACGTCGGCGCTGGCCGGTGGCGGTCGCCTCCGCGCTCGCCGCCGTCGCGCTGTCCGTGCCTCTCGCGGCACACGCCGCAGCGGGGCCGGACAGCGCAGCGGCGAGTCCTGCGGTCGCCGCTCTGCCGGCCCTGCAGGTCGACGGCAATCGCATCGTCGACGCGAACGGCCAGGACGTCGCCCTGCGCGGAGTCTCCGTGCTCGCCCCCGAACAGAACGACCTGTGCGAGTACTGCAATGCGCGGCCCACATCCGAGCTGATCGACGTGGCCGTGGATTGGAACGCGCGGGTCATCCGCCTTCCGGTCACCGAGATCGGCGCGACGACGGATCTCGCCGCCTACGACGCCGAGTACATCGCCCCGTACGTCGCTCAAGCGGTCGAGCGCGGCGTCTACATCATCATCGATCTGCATCTCGTGCGGAACTACGGGGACGCGGCCGGCGCCGTGCCGCGCTCGACGGTCGAACGGTTCTGGGACTACATCGCGCCCGTCTACGGCTCGAACCCGAATGTCGTGTTCGAGGTGTTCAACGAGCCGATCTCGCCGGCGAGCTGGAACACCTGGAAGGACTACATCCAGCCGGTCGTCGACGGGATCCGCGCTGAGGCGCCGGACACCCTCCTGCTGATGGGCTCCCCGCAGTGGAGCACGATGCTCAATGGTGCGTTGACCAATCCCATCGTCGACGACAACACGGCCTACGTGTACCACCTGTACCCGAATCAGGGGGCGCCGACGACCGCACTCCTGGACCAGAAGTTCGGTACGGCAGCCCAGACGTTGCCGGTCGTGGTCAGCGAGTTCGGCTGGAACCCGCCGGGGGAGTTCTCGGACTCGATCACCGCGGGAACGACCACGAACTGGGGCGTGCCCTTCCGGACGTACATGGACGCACGACCCTGGATCGGGTGGCAGGCGTGGATCCTCGACAACTTCTGGAAGCCGCAGATGTTCGATTACGACTGGAACATCCTCGCCGGTGAGCACCAGGGGCAGTTCGTGAAGGACTGGCTCGCAGGCGCCCCGAACACGTCGCCCTGCGCGGACCACGATGCGATCGGCGCGAGCGTGCAGGTGTCTTCGCAGAACAGTGCGTCCACACCCGGCACGAAGCTGGTCGACGGCGACTGCTCGGACGCGGGCCGCTGGCTCTCCGCCGTCGGGGATGCGACACCGACGGCAACGTTCACCTTCGCCCAGCCGCTCGATGTGGCCTCCGTGGGGGTCTACAGCGGCTACGGCACCAGCACGGGCACGGTCCTGGTGGACTTCTCGATCCAGGCTCACACGGCTGCGGGGTGGCAGACGGTCGCGAGTGTCACCGGCAATACCCAAGGGGCGCGGGAGATCGCCGTCGGCGTCGCCGGCGTCGATCAGCTGAGGCTCGTCGTGACGAACCCCTCCGCGTCCACGACCGAGGCGAAGATCGCGCGCGTCCACGAGATCGCCGTGCACATCGGTTGACCCTCGAGAACGAGAGGGCCCCCGCACCGGATGCCGGTGCGGGGGCCCTTCCTGATCTCAGGAGACCGTGCCGGGGTTGATGCCGGCCATGAGCGCTTGGAGCAGGCGGCGCAGGTTGTCGATGTCCGAGACATCCCAGCTCTCCAGCGCGCGTACGAGCACGCCCTCCTGCGGAGCGCGTGCGGCCACGAGCCGCTCGAGCCCGTACTCGGTGGGCGAGAGCAGGCTGGAGCGACCGTCGGCAGGGTCCGGGGAGCGCGTGATGAGACCGAGGGCCTCGAGTTCGCGCACCGTCCGGCTGAGCTGTCCCTTGTCCAGCAGGAGGTGATCCGCCAGCGTCGCCTGCGTCACGGTCTCGTGGCGCGCAATGGTCGTGAACACCTTGTACGCGCCGGGGAGGAGTCCCGGGCTGACGCGATGCGCGTTCTCACTGATGACGCGTCGGAACTGTCCGATGAGGTCGCTGAACTGGGCCTCGAGTGCACGCACGGCCTCGGTGCGCTCCTCGTCGCTCGACTTCTCGGACATCGTCATCACTCTACTTGCGCTCGTCGCCCGCATCCGGCGTGCCCGACTGCGTCGTGATGGCGCCGGTGGCGGTCAGCGTGGCCATGGCCTCGGGCACCGAGACCGTGGCGAGATCCGCCTCGGAGGCGTGCGCCCGCTCGGTCGTGGTCATCCGCGTCAGCGGGGTGTTCGGGAGGAAGACGATCGCCAGCACGCTCAGGACGGCGACGGGTACGGCGATGAGGAACGCGTGCGAGATGCCGTTCGCGTACACATCCTCGAAGATGACCCGGAGCGGCTCGGGCATGGCCGAGACCTGCGGCAGAGTGCCCGAGCTCAGCTGCGTGGCCCACTCCGCGCCGGCCTTGCCGAGCCCGGCCAGTGCCGTGCGGACCTCGTCCGCGCGGTCGGTGAGCAGATCCGTCACCCGGGTCGCCAGGGCGGCGCCCATCACGGAGACGCCGATCGTTCCGCCGAGGCTGCGGAAGAACGTGACGCCCGAACTCGCGGCGCCGATCTCGCTCGGGTGCGACGTGTTCTGCACGACGAGCACGAGGTTCTGCATGGTCATGCCGACGCCGGCGCCCAACAGGAACATGTACACGGACACGAGGGCGAAGGGGGTGTCGTAGTGGATCGTCGAGAGCAGCGCGGAGCCCGCCGTCAGCAGCACACCACCGGCGATGAGGTAGGGCTTCCAGTGGCCGAACCGGGTGATCAGCGCACCGACGCCCATGGATGCGACGAGCAGTCCCGCGATCATCGGGATGGTCATGACGCCGGCCTCGGTCGGCGTGGCGCCGCGGGCCGACTGCATGTACTGGCTGAGGTACACGGAGGCGCCGAACATGGCGATGCCGGTGGCGATCGAGGCGATCACGGCCAGGGTGAAGGTGCGGTTGCGGAAGAGCGTCAGCGGGATGAGGGGTTCGCGCACCCGCAGCTCGACGACGATGAACAGCGCCGTCGCGAGGATCGCGCCGCCGACCATGAACAGCGTGTTCAGGCTCCACCAGTCGAACGACTTGCCGGCAAGGGTGACCCAGATGAGCAGAAGGGAGACGGCGGTGGCCAGCAGGACGATGCCCGTGTAGTCGATCGATACCTTGCGCGGCGTGCGCTGGGGCAGGTGCAGGGTGCGCTGAACGATGAGCAGAGCGGCCACGGCGAAGGGAAGCGCGACGAAGAAGTTCCAACGCCAGCCCCACGCGTCCGTGATGACGCCGCCGAGCAGCGGGCCGCCGACGGTGGCGACCGCCATCACGGCGCCGAACAGGCCCATGTAGCGCCCGCGCTCACGCGGGCTGATGATGTCCGACATGATGACCTGGCTGAGCGCAGCCAGGCCGCCGGCGCCGATGCCCTGCACCGCGCGGAATGCGATGAGCATCTCAGGGCTCTGCGAGAACCCGGCGGCTGCGGTGGCGAGCACGAAGATCGCGATGGCCAGTTGGTAGAGCACCTTGCGGTTGGTGAGATCCGCGAGCTTGCCCCAGATGGGGGTGGTGATCGCGGTGGTCAGCAGGGTCGCGGTGACGACCCATGTGAAGGAGCTCTGGTCCCCGGACAGGTCGTGGATGATCACGGGGAGTGAGGTCGAGACGACGGTCGATGCGAGCATCGACACGAACATGCCCAGCAGCAGTCCGGACAGGGCTTCGAGGACGTGACGGCGCGAGGTCTTGCTCGACGCGTCCGTCGGACGGGAGATGGTGGTGGTCACAGCGGCATCCTTCGGTGGGGTGCGGCGTCATCGGCGCAGTAAGTTGATGTATGTCAACGATTGAGTTGAGTCAACTATATGATCAATCGTTGAGGCGCGTCAACTATTCCCGACTGCCAGGGTGCGGGAAGCGAGCGACGGGTCAGTCGCTGAAGACGAGTGCGCGATATTCGCGACGCGGCGGGGCCTCCGGGGCCGGCGCAGGCGCGCGACCGCGCGTGGTGCGCAGGTGCAACTCGTCGATGAGGGCGGTCGCAAGGCGCACGAGCTTGCCGATCTCGACCTCGTCGCGTTCGACCCATGCGCACCGCGGCTCGTCGTCGACGGGGACGAAGCCGTCGTGCTGCTCCCAGGCGACGAGGGTGCGCTCGGCGCCGAGCACGTGCTGCTGCCACCACACCTGACGAAGGTAACCGCGCGGGATCGACCGCCACGATTTGTTGGTCGTCTTGATCTCCGCCAGCGTCACCCGGCCTTCGGCGTCGACCGCGATGCCGTCGGGGGTCGCGAGGTGCCGCTTCTCCACGACCGCGTGGAAGAGCGCGGACGAGGGCAGGATGCCGTGGGTCGCCGCGACCCAGGCGGCGATCTCGGGCTCGCGTCGCCGGCCGTGATCGGTGTAGGCGTTGCCGGAGAACCTCGAGCCGCCCAGCTTCTGGTCGGCGGCCTTCGCGATCGCCCGCTCACTCGTGAGCGATGCCACATCCGTCGCCGTGATGCCGCGTGAGCGCGCCCGGATCCACGCCACCCGGTCGCGGGAGTCCGCGACGATGCGAGCGGCGAGTTCGGGGGTCACCTCTCGAGAGTACGCCCGGTGGCCGACGCCTTCGAGAACGACATGCGCCGCCGGCGGCGCCGGGGCGGACATTTGGAACGGCTGGGAAACCGGTAAGAAATCTCTGAACCCTAGGGTCGGGCCGTTGCACCTTCCTCGCGCACTCGCGCCCGTGTCGACCCAGGGGGACCATGTCCGACTCCGCTCTCCGACCGCACCGCCGTGGCCGGATCCTCACCGCAGCGCTCATCGTCGGAGCCGTCGTCGCCGCTTCCGCGGTGGCGACCGTTCCCGCCGTCGGCGCTGAGCCGACGGTCGGCGCCCGCACGGCGGGTGACCCGCTCTTCCCCCACGTCGGCAACGGTGGCTACGACGTCACCCATTACGACCTGGACCTCACGTACCGCGCGAACGACGACGTGAGCGCGGTCGCGACGATCGCCGCCACCGCTCCGGCGCCGCTGTCGGCCTTCTCGCTCGACTTCGAGGGCATGACCGTCGACAGCGTGACGGTCAACGGGGTGCCTGCGCAGTTCTCCCGTGAGCAGGATGTGGACGCCACGCTCTTCAAGCTCGACATCACGCCCGCGACGGCGGTCAGCGGACCGTTCACCGTCGCGGTGGCGTACTCGGGTGCACCTGTCAGGCACATCGACGCCGACGGTTCCTCGGAGGGCTGGGTGAAGACATCCGACGGCGTGACGGCCCTGGGCCAGCCGATCGGCGCCATGACCTGGTTCCCGCAGAACAACGCGCCCGCGGACAAAGCCACCTACGACATCAGTGTGACGGCGCCCACCACGGCCGGCGGCAACCCGCTGAGCGTCGCGAGCAACGGCGAGCTGATCGGCAAGACCGTCGACGCGCAGGCGGGGACGACCACGTGGGACTGGCAGCAGCGCAATCCCATGGCGACCGAGCTCTCCGTCCTCTCGATCGGGCGCTTCAACGTGCTGGAGAGCGACATCACCCTCGCGAGCGGCCGCACGCTGCACGAATGGAGCTTCGTCGACCCGACCATCAGCGTGAACGTCCAGAACACGATCAACACGCGTCGCGGTGAGATCAAGCAGATCATCGACTGGCTCGAGACGAAGCTCGGTCCCTACCCCGGCAACAGCGTCGGCCTCATCGTCGACCGCGTCGGCGTCGGGTACGCCCTGGAGACCCAGGACCGGCCGTTCTTCGACGGCAGCGTCTCCGCCAACACGCTCATCCACGAGCTCGTCCACCAGTGGCTGGGCAACGAGGTCGCTCCGGCCGACTGGTCGCATATCTGGCTCAACGAGGGCGCGGCGGAGTTCTTCACCACCTACTACCGCTACGGCGTCGGCCTCAGCCAGACCACCCCGGAGAACGACTCCTTCGGCAGCTGGAGCTCCGCGTCGGCCTCCCGGTGGCTGACGCCCACCGTCGGTTTCACCGACCCGGCCGAACTGTACGACTGGCAGGTCTACAACCGCGGGAAGTACACGCTCGGCGCCCTCATGACCGCCGTCGGCCGCGACGCCTTCGACGCGACCTATGCCGCCTGGACGAAGGCGCACGCCGGAGGTTCCGCGGACACCGACGACTTCATCGCCCTTGCCGAGCAGGTCTCCGGCCGCGATCTGGGTGCGTTCTTCCAGGACTGGCTGTTCGACACGGACAAGCCCGTCTGGCCCGCGATGTGGACCGCGGGCGTCACGAGCGACGTCCCCGCGGGTGAGGCCGTCCTTCCGGGCGACACGGCGACGCTGACGCTCACGGTCGAGAACACCGGACGAGTGGACCTCGCCGGTGCGACCGTCGTCGCCGACGCGACCCAGCTGCTGACCCAGGCGTCCTTCCCGGTCCTTCCGAAGGGTGTCGCACGTCAGGACTCGACGCTGACATGGTCGATCCCCACGACCGCGCCCGGCGCGACCGCATCCGTCGACATCGAGGTGAAGGTTGCCGTAGACGCCCCCGGCGGTGCGATCACGATCCCGATCACGGCGCCGCAGCTCGGCTCGAGCCTGACCTCGGCGGAGGCGGTCTTCCAGATCGCCGGCCCCGTCGCGCTGAACCTGCTCAACATCAACGACTTCCACGGACGCATCGACCAGAACACGGTCAAGTTCGCCGGGACGATCGAGCAGCTGCGTGCGGAGTATGGCGAGGCCAACACCCTGTTCCTCTCCGACGGCGACAACATCGGCGCCTCCCTGTTCGCCTCGTCGTACTTCAAGGACGAGCCGACCCTCGAGGTGCTGAGCGCGCTGGGACTGAAGGCGTCCGCCGTCGGCAACCATGAGTTCGACAAGGGGATCGCCGATCTCACCGGTCGTGTCGCCGACAGCGCCGACTTCACCTACCTCGGCGCGAACGTCTACGACGCGAAGACGGGGGAGGTGCTGCTTCCGGAGTACGCAACCTTCACCGTCGACGGGTTGACGGTCGCCGTCATCGGTGCCGTCACGGAGGAGACGCCGAGCCTGGTCTCGCCCGACGGCATCGCGGGAGTCGCTTTCGGCGACCCGGTCGCAGCCGTCAACCGTGTGGCCGCGCAGCTGACCGACGGCGACCCGACCAACGGGGAGGCGGACGTCATCATTGCGGAGTATCACGAAGGAGCATCGGCGGGCACCCCGGACAAGTCGACCCTCGAGCAGGAGGTCGCCCACGGGGGAGCGTTCGCCTCGATCGTCGAGGACACCTCGGCGGCGGTCGACGCCATCTTCACCGGGCACACCCACAAGCTCTACGCGTGGGAGGCTCCGATTCCGGGCACGGATCGCACCCGTCCGATCGTTCAGACCGGGAACTACGGCGAGAACATCGGCCAGGTCGTGCTGCAGCTCGACCCGGTGACCGGAGCGGTGGAGTCCTATACGGTCAAGAACGCCGCGCGCACGACCGCCGCGGACGCCGACCTGGTCGCCGCGTATCCCCGCGTCGCCGAGGTGAAGCGGATCGTGGACGCCACGCTGGCGGATGCGGCTGCGGTCGGCAACCAGCCGGTGGGGTCGGTGACCGCCGACATCACGACCGCCTTCAGCGGCGGTTCCTACGTCGACGGCGTGTACCGAGGAGGAGCGCGCGACGACCGCGCCGCGCAGTCGACGCTGGGGAACCTCGTCGCGGACTCCATCCGCGACGCGCTGGCCGACCCGGCCCGCGGCGGAGCCGAGATCGGTGTGGTCAATCCGGGCGGGTTGCGAGCCGACCTGAGCTACGCGCCCGATGGCGTCATCACGTACGCCGAGGCGAACGCCGTCCTGCCCTTCGTCAACAACCTCTGGACGACGACTCTCACGGGAGCCCAGTTCACGAAGGTGCTCGAGGAGCAGTGGCAGCTCGACGACAAGGGGCAAGTCCCGTCACGGCCGTACCTTCAGCTCGGGCTGTCCGAGAACGTGTTCTACACCTACGACGCCGCGGCGGCGCAGGGCTCGCACATCACGGGCGTGTGGATCGACGGACAGTCGATCGACCCGAACCGCGAGTACCGCGTGGGCTCGTTCAACTTCCTCTTGACCGGCGGCGACAACTTCCGCACCTTCAAGGAGGGGGCTCAGACGCGCGACTCGGGTCTTGTCGACCGCGACGCCTGGATCGACTACCTGGCGGCGCATCCCGCACTGACACCGGACTTCTCCTCCCGCAGTGCACAGGTGTCCGGTGTCCCGGCATCCGTCGTCGCGGGCGAGGCCGTCACCTTCCAGGTCTCGCGGTTCGACCTCACATCGCTCGGCAGCCCCGCCAACGCGGTGCTGGAGCCGTCGATCGGTCAGGCCGCCTACGCACCCGTGGCCGTCGCCAACGGCGTGGCGAACGTGTCGTTGACGACGCCGGGCGATGTCGCCGGTCCGGCGGTCGTCTCCCTCACGGCGCCGGACTCGGGCACCGTCATCCGCGTGCCGATCGACGTGCGCCCGGCCGTGCCGGGAACGGATGGCGGAGCGGTCGAGACGCCCGCGCCCGAGTCGGCGCTCACGCCCGCCACGCAGAACGCGGTCCAGGTCCAGGGAGGGACCACCCTCCAGCCCGGGCAGACGATCACGATCCACGTCGGTGAGGAGTACACCGGCGACTGGGTGAGCGTCTGGCTGCGCTCCGACCCGCTGCTGCTGGGCTGGTACCGCGTGGACGAGCTCGGCAACATCACGGTGACTCTGCCCGCGGGCGTCTCCGGGGCGCATCGTCTCATCGTGCAGGACGCGCAGGGCAACGTGATCGGGTGGCAACAGGTTCAGATCGGCGCGCTGCCCAGCACGGGCCAGGACGGCGGATCGATCGTGGGGCTGTCGCTCGTCGCCCTGCTGCTGGTGGGGGCCGGGGTCTCGGCGCGCAGCATCCGGCGCAGGCGAGCCTGATCGAAGGTCGGCAGTGACGCGCGACCCCCGCCCGAATGATCGGGGCGGGGGTCGCGCGCTCCCCGGGCGGATTTGGGGCGACGGGCAACGTGGCGTAGTCTTGTGACAAGCCAAAGACCGCTGGTCATCGCCGTACGTGCAAACGTGTCGCGATCGAAGCTCTGCAACGCAGGGGCCCGCGCAGGTGACACTGAACTTCCTCCTTCGGGAATCGAGCTCCGTGCGCTTGCGCCGGAGCTTTTGTCATGTGCGGGTGGTCCAGGCCGACGCTCCGCCACCGCGGGGTGTCACGTTCACATCAAGGAGTGACCATGGCGCAGAAGGATGCATCGGTCGCCGAGCTCACGAAGAACTTCGAGGACTCGACCGCCGTTCTGCTGACCGAGTACCGCGGTCTGACGGTTGCCCAGCTCAAGCAGCTGCGCAACAGCATCCGTCAGGACGCGAGCTACGCCGTGGTGAAGAACACGCTGACCAAGATCGCCGCGAACAACGCGGGGATCACGGCGCTGGACGAGGACCTCAAGGGTCCCTCGGCCGTGGCGTTCGTGCACGGTGACTTCGTCGCCACCGCCAAGGCTCTGCGTGACTTCGCCAAGGCCAACCCGCTTCTCGTGATCAAGGGCGGCATCTTCGAGGGCAACGCCCTGAGTGCCGACGAGGTCAACAAGTACGCCTCCCTGGAGAGCCGTGAGGTTCTGCTGGCGAAGGCCGCGGGCATGATGAAGGCGACGATGGGCAAGGCTGCAGCCACCATCGACGCGCTTCGCGAAAAGCTGGAGACCGCCGAGGCCGCGTAAGCGTCCGGCGAGCTCTTTCCCACACACCCCCACCTATCTAGGAGATACATCATGGCGAAGCTCACCACTGAGGAGCTGCTCGAGCAGTTTGCCGGCCTGACCCTCGTCGAGCTCAGCGAGTTCGTGAAGGCGTTCGAGGAGAAGTTCGACGTCACCGCTGCCGCCCCCGTCGCCGTTGCCGGCGCTGCGGGTGCTGCTGGTGGCGCGGAAGAGGTCGAGGAGAAGGACTCCTTCGACGTCATCCTCGAGGCTGCCGGCGACAAGAAGATCCAGGTCATCAAGACGGTCCGCGAGCTCACCTCGCTGGGCCTCGGCGAGGCCAAGGCTCTCGTGGACGGCGCTCCCAAGCCCGTTCTCGAAGGCGCCAACAAGGAGACCGCCGACAAGGCGAAGGCCGCTCTCGAAGAGGCCGGCGCGACGGTCACCCTCAAGTAAGGTCCTCACCTTCTTCACGAAGGCCCCGGACGCGGTTCGCCGCATCCGGGGCCTTCGTGCGTCCGCGCGTAGCACGTCCGGATGAGAGCAATCTCATCGAACCGTCATCTTCTCGTAAGCCGCGGAAGGGGTCTCTCTTCGTAGTCTCCTGGTGTCCCCCAGCAGAAACTCAGGAGATCCATGTCCCCCTCCCAGTCGAGGCGTCCGTTCGCGGCGCTCGCCTTCGGGATCGGAACCGCGGTCGTCGCGGGCATGTTCGTGCCCGCCGTCGCCGTCGCCGCCGAGCCCGCCGATGTCATCATCAACGAGGTCTACCTCAAGGGCGGAAGCGCCAACGCTCCGTTCAACAAGAAGTTCGTCGAGCTGTACAACGCCGGCGAGACCGCGCAGAGCCTGGACGGCTGGTCGCTCCAATACCGTTCCGCCGATGGAACCGGGGGCCCTTCCGTCACCGAGCCGCTGAGCGGCGTCATCGAGCCCGATGACTACTACCTGATCGCGTGGAACGGCAACGGCGCCGTGGGCGCCGCGCTCCCCGTCACCCCGGACCTGTCGTTCGACAAGGGCTTCAACGCCTCCGGCACGACGGGCACGCTCTACCTCGCGGACACCACGCAGGCGCTCACGCTTCCCACCGGATCCGTCGTCGAGCAGCAGCACGTCGTCGATCTCCTCGGTTACGGCGCATCCAAGACGTTCGAGACGAGTGTGGTCCCGGTCACCGGTGCGAACAGCGTCCCCAACTCGCTCGCCCGCACGAACTTCGTCGACACGGACGACAACGCGGGAGACTTCAGCCACCCCCCGCAGATCACGCCGCAGGCATCCGCGAAGTCGGGCACCGACCCCGACCCGGGCACCGACCCGGATCCCGGCACGGACCCGGATCCCGGCACCGACCCCGGAACCCCCGCGACCAGGACGATCGCCGAGATCCAGGGCACCGGCGACGCGACGCCCCTGCTCGGCCAGACGGTCACCACGCGCGGCATCGTCACCGGCGCCTACGCGGAGGGCGGCTTCAACGGCTTCACCATCCAGACCCCCGGCACCGGCGGCGCGGTGGATGCTTCTCACACCGCATCCGACGCACTCTTCGTCTACGGAGGAACCGGGCAGGCGGGAGCGGCCCTCGCCGCGAAGGCCCCGATGGGCGCCTACGTCGAGGTGACCGGCGTGGCCGGCGAGTACTCGAGCGTCGCGGGCGACCCCCAGACACTCACTCAGCTCAACGTCTCGGCCGGCTCGGTCACCACGATCGACGAGCAGGTCGCGGCCGTCACCCCGGTGCCCCTCGCCTGGCCCATCGCCCCTGCGGACCGCGAGAAGTTCGAGAGCATGCTGGTGGCGCCCCAGGGTCAGTTCACGGTGAGCAACACGTACACGACGAACCAGTACGCCGAGATCGGACTCGCCTCCGGCGACACGCCGCTCATCACGCCGACGGATGTCGCGCGTGTGGACACGCAGGAGTACGCGGATGTCGTCGCCGACAACGCCGCGCGCGGTGTCGTTCTCGACGACGGCGCATCGATCAACTTCCTCGGCGGCTCGACCAACAAGGCGATCCCGCTGCCGTACTTGACCGACGTCGATGTCACGGTGGGCGGCGCAGTGTCGTTCACTCAGCCGGTGATCCTGGACTACCGCAACGGCGCCTGGAAGGTGCAGCCGACCACGCAGGTCAAGGCCGGCGACCCGCTGCCCGTCACCATCGGATCGGCGCGCGCCGCATCCGCACCCGACGCGGTCGGCGGAGACATCTCGATCGCCAGCTTCAACGTGCTGAACTACTTCACGACCACCGCTGCGGATGTGGGCTGCACGTCGGTCTACACCGACCGCGACGGAAACCCCATAACGGCGAACCAGTGCCCGAACAACGGCCCGCGCGGTGCGGCCACTGATGTGAGCCTGAAGCGTCAACAGGACAAGATCGTCGACGCGATCAACAACCTCGGCACCGAGGTCGTCTCGCTCGAGGAGATCGAGAACTCGGCGGCCTTCGGCGAGAACCGCGATGCGGCCCTGTCGACTCTCGTCGACGCGCTGAATGCCGACCTCGGCAAGGACGAGTGGGCCTATGTGCCCTCGCCCACCCAGGTGCCCGCCGGTGAGGACGTCATCCGCACCGCGTTCATCTACAAGGCGGATGCGGTGTCGCCGGTCGGCGACTCCGTCATCGATCTCGATGCCGCCTTCGTCAACGCGCGACGCCCGCTCGCTCAGGCGTTCGCACCCAAGGGTGAGACGGATGCCGCCTTCCTGGCGATCGTGAACCACTTCAAGTCGAAGGGCGACAACCGCGACAACCCGGCCACGGGTGACAACGCCAACGGGCCGCAGGGCGCCTACAACGGCGACCGGGTGCGCCAGGCGCAGGCGCTCGTGGACTTCGCCGACGAGCGGAAGGCTGCTGCCGGGACCGACCGCGTGTTCCTGCTCGGAGACTTCAACTCGTACACGCAGGAAGACCCCATGCAGGTCTTCTACGCGGCCGGGTACACGGACCTCGGATCGCGCACGGGCAAGCACACGTACTCCTTCGACGGTGCGAGCGGCTCGCTCGACCACGTGCTCGCCTCGCCCGCCGCGGCCAAGATGGTCACCGGCGTCGATGTGTGGAACATCAACGCGGGGGAGTCGATCGCGCTCGAGTACAGCCGATACAACTACAACGCGACGAACTTCTACGAGGTCTCGCCCTACCGGTCGAGCGACCACGACCCCGTCGTGGTCGGCGTCGCGTGGAACCCGACGGTGCCGATCAACCTGCTCAACATCAACGACTTCCACGGTCGCATCGACGCCAACACGGTGAAGTTCGCCGGGACGGTGGAGCAGCTGCGCGCCGAGTACGGCGACGACAACACGCTGTTCCTCTCGAGCGGTGACAACATCGGCGCCTCCCTGTTCGCGTCCTCGTTCGAGGACGACCAACCCACGATCGATGTGCTCAACGCCCTCGGGCTGAAGGCGTCGACCGTCGGGAACCACGAGTTCGACAAGGGGTTCGCCGATCTGACAGGTCGCGTGCAGCCCGCAGCCGACTTCACGTACCTGGGTGCGAACGTCTACAAGAAGGGCACGGACACTCCGGCTCTGCCGGAGTACGCCACCTTCGAGGTCGACGGACTCACGGTCGCGGTCATCGGAGCGGTGACCGAGGAGACGCCGACGCTCGTGACGCCGGCAGGGATCACGGACATCGAGTTCGGAGACCCGGTGGATGCGGTCAACCGCGTCGCGGCGAAGCTCGAGGCCGAAGGCGACATCGACGTGATCGTGGCCGAGTACCACGAGGGCGCCGCAGCGGGGGAGGCCGAGGAGGCGAGCCTGGCCGACGAGATTGCGGACGGCAAGGCGTTCGCCGACATCGTGCAGAAGACGTCGGCATCCGTCGACGCAATCTTCACGGGCCACACACACAAGAAGTACGCGTGGGATGCTCCGATCCCCGGCGAGCCCGGAAAGACCCGTCCCGTGGTCCAGACCGGAAGCTACGGCGAGAACATCGGACACGTCGTGCTGAACGTCGACGCGGACAGCGGCGACATCGTCTCCTACGAGGCGGAGAACGTCGAGCGGACCAAGGCGGATGACGCGCAGCTCGTCGCCGCGTTCCCGCGAGTCGCCGCGGTCAAGGAGATCGTGGACGGAGCCCTCGCCCGCGCAAAGGTGGTCGGTGACAAGCCGATCGGTTCGGTGACCGCCGACATCACCAGCGCGTTCGCTGGTGGTGCCTACACGGACGGCGTCTACGCCGGCGGCACGCGTGACAACCGCGCCGCGCAGTCGACGCTCGGCAACCTCGTCGCCGACTCGCTCGTCGCGACGCTCTCCGACCCGCTTCGCGGTGGCGCAGAGATCGGCGTGGTGAACCCCGGTGGTCTCCGTGCCGAGCTGCTGCGCGGCGACGATGGGGTCATCACGTTCGCCGAGGCGAACGCGGTCCTGCCGTTCGTGAACAACCTCTGGACGACGACCCTCACGGGGGAGCAGTTCACGCAGGTGCTCGAGGAGCAGTGGCAGACGAACGCCGACGGGACGATCCCGTCGCGGCCCTACCTCGCCCTCGGTCTCTCGAAGAACGTGACCTACACCTTCGACGCGGATGCGCCGCAGGGATCGCACATCACGGGCGTCTGGATCGACGGGAAGCCGATCGATCCGAAGGGTTCGTACCGGATCGGCTCGTTCAACTTCCTGCTGACCGGCGGCGACAACTTCCGCACCTTTGCGGAGGGAACCGACACGCGCGACTCCGGTCTCATCGACCGGGATGCGTGGATCTCGTACCTCACGGCGAACAGCCCGGTCTCCCCGAGCTACGCCACGCGCAGCGCCGAGGTGACGGGGCTCCCGGCATCCGTCGCGCCGGGCGCGCAGGTCTCGTTCCAGGTGGGCGGGCTGAACCTCACCTCGCTCGGAAGCCCGGAGACGACCTCTCTGCTGGTGAGCATCGAGGGCAGCACGGCCGTCATCGATCCGGTCACCGTCACATCCGGAGCGGCGACGGTCACCTTCACGGTGCCCGCCGACGCTCCGGCGGACAGTACGATCGTCCTCCAGGCGCCGCAGACGGGCACGGAACTCCGCCTCCCGCTGAAGGTGACCTCCGCCACCCCGCCGACCACGACGCCGCAGCCCGTGGACCAGAGCCAGCTCGTGCCCGCACTGCAGGACCTCATCAAGGTCATCGCGGGCGAGCTGCGCGCCGGGGCCACGATCACGATCCACGTCGGCGCGCAGTACGCGGGCGACTGGGTGACGGTCTGGCTGTACTCCAGCCCGCGTCAGCTCGGTGGGTGGCACCAGGTCGATGCGGCGGGCAACGTCACGGTCACCCTGCCCGCCGACCTCACCGGCGATCACCGGCTCGTGGTGCTCGACGCGAACGGTCAGGTCATCGGCTGGCAGGCGGTCTCCATCGCTCCCAGGCCGGGATCGCTGGCCGCGACCGGTGCCGAGACGCAGTGGATCGCGGGTGCACTGCTCGCCGCATCGCTGCTGCTCGCGCTCGGTATCGTCGGACGCGCGGTGCCGGTGCGTCGACGCAGCTGATCGACGACGGATGACGCGAGGGCGTCGGCGCTTCGGCGCCGGCGCCCTCGTTCACACCGTGGCGTCGGCCGTGGCCCGATCCGAGCGCAGCGGGCCGGTGGAGCTGCGCACGAGCAGTCGCGGCTTGAGGCGCTGGATGACGGGAGCGAGCGTCGGGTCCTGGATCTGCCGCATGAGCAGTTCGACGGCCGCGGCGCCCTGTTCCCGCGGCACCTGGCGGAAGGTCGTCAGCGCGAACATCTCGGCGAACTCGTGATCGTCGATGCCGATGACGCTCAGCGCAGCCGGAACATGCAGGCCGAGACGCCTGGCCGCGATGATGGCGCCGATGGCGACCTCGTCGCAGGCGGCGACGATCGCCGTGGGGCGGGTGCGCGCGTCGCTGAGCAGTTCGACCGCGGCGTCGTAGCCGGCGGGCAGCGTCAGTTCAGATTCCGTGTGGGTCGCTTCTTCCGCCAACCCCGCATCCGCCATGGACTGCATGTAGCCGTCGAGTCGCGACGACTCCACGTGCGGCCAGCGGGTGCGCGAGCCCGCACCGAGGAAGGCGATACGGCGGTGCCCGAGCTCGATCAGGTGCTCGGTGGCGCGCCGGGCGGTCAGCGCGTCGTCAAGGGTCACGACACTGGTGCGCTCGTGGTTGCCGACGACGCTCACGACGGGTTTTCCGAGGGCGAGCATGCTGTCCAGCTCGTTCTCCTCGGGCTCCAGCCCGACCGCGATGAGCCCGTCGAACCGCTTGCGCGTCAGGAAGCTCTCGAAGATGCGCTCGCGGGTGTCGCTGCCCGGTTTGGCGTCGTAGAGGGTGAGATCCAACCCTCGTTCGAGAAGTGAGGCCTGGATGCCCTCCAGCACCTCGGCGAAGAACCACCGGTTGACGTAGGGCATGACCACGCCGATGTTCTGGGTGCGCCCGGTCGACAGGCTCTGCGCGTTGGTCGACGGGACATAGCCCAGCATCTCGGCAGCACGAGTGACCCGGTCTCTCGTCTCCTGAGAAACGTAGCCGGAACCGCTGAGCGCGCGTGACGCCGTGGACTTGGAAACACCGGCCTGACGCGCGACGTCGGCAATTCCGCTCATGAGAGCCACCCTCTTCCTCGACGGGTGATGTGGGGACGCTCCACATGGTAGGCGATATCTTCACCGATAGGGAACCGGTTCCACATGGAACAGATGCTACGGGAGCGCTCCCATCACCCCGCTCGGCCTATTCGGGAGCGCTCCCATAGCAGGTTATCGAGTTGTGATCGTTCGCTGTTGTGTCGGATGCGGGATTGGATTACGGTGGCGTGGAATCGGTTCCTGAGTGAAGCCGATACGCGGGGCAAGATGCTCCTGCGTGCTCAAAGAGGAGGAATCACATGACCAGGTCACAGCGACGTCGGGTGCTTGTCCCGATGGCTCTGTTGGGAGTCGCCGGCCTTGCGCTCGCAGGCTGTGCCGAGACCAGTTCGTCCCAGGGTGGCGGCTCGGTCGAGGGCGCGACGGTCCAGATCGCCGGCGGTATCACCGGCGGCGAGGCGGACGCGCTCAACAAGTCCTTCGAGCAGTTCACCGCCGACACGGGCATCAAGGTCGTCTACACGGGTGACAAGAGCTTCGAGGGCAACATCGTGACGAAGGTGACGGGTGGCTCGGCCCCCGACATCGCGATCGTCCCACAGCCGGGTCTGCTCAAGTCCCTCATCGAGACCGGTGAGGTGAAGGAGGGCTCCGACGCCGTTTCCAAGAACGTCGACGAGTACTGGTCCGCAGACTGGAAGAACTACGGCAGCCTCGACGGCAAGTTCTACGCGGCGCCGATGCTCGGCAACGTGAAGGGCTACGTCTGGTACTCGCCCGCCAGCTTCAAGGAGTGGGGTGTCGAGGCTCCCAAGACGTGGGACGACCTGCTGACGCTCACCCAGACCATCCGCGACAAGACCGGCGCCGCCCCGTGGTGCGCGGGCTTCGCGTCCGACGCCGCATCCGGCTGGCCCGGTACGGACTGGATCGAGGACCTCGTGCTGCGCCAGTCCGGTGCCGACGTGTACGACCAGTGGGTCGCCAACGAGGTCAAGTTCACCGACCCGCAGATCAAGGACGCATTCGACGCCGTCGGCAAGATCCTGCTGAACCCGGACTACGTGAACGCGGGCTACGGCGACGTCAAGAGCATCAACTCCACCGCTTTCGGTGACGTCGCGGCCGCGGTCGCCGACGGTCGTTGCGCTCTGACGCACCAGGCGTCGTTCCTTTCGGCGAACTTCCTCGAGGCCAAGACCGCCTCCGGTGCCACGCCCACCGTCGCCCCCGACGGTGACGTCTACGCGTTCCTGCTGCCCGGCATCACCGCCGATGGTGAGCAGTACGTCGAGGCCGGCGGCGAGTTCGTGACGGCGTTCAGCGACGACGAGGCCGTCCAGAAGGTCGTGGAGTACATGTCGACTCCCGAGTTCGCCGACGCTCGCGTCAAGCTCGGCGGCGTCATCTCCGCCAACAAGGGCGCCGACCCGTCGCTCGCCTCGAGCGAGTTCCTGACGGACGCCATGAAGACGCTGCAGGACCCGTCCACGGTCGTCCGCTTCGACGCCTCCGACCTGATGCCGGCCACCGTGGGTCAGGGCTCGTTCTGGAAGGGCATGGTCAACTGGATCGACGGCCGTCCGGTCGACCAGGTACTCAGCGACATCCAGGCGGGATACGACAACTAATCCCGTCGGCTCGCTCGCGACCGCGGGGTCGTCCGGCTCTTGTGCCGGGCGGCCCCGCGGCCCCGCCCGCGGGCGGCCGCCAGGAGGACAAGGACCCAGATGTCCCAGACGAAAACGACGGAGCCGCTCGTCTTCCATGACGAGCTCCAGCCTCCGAAATCGCCCCGCGCGCGCAAGATCGCGACGATCATCGCCATCGCCGCCGCGGCTCTCGTCGTCATCGCCGCGCTTCTGCTGTGGCTGAGCCCGCAGGTTGACGACGCGCCGCCGACTTCGCTCGGTTTCTCGCTCAACAGCTTCTTCATCTGGCTGGGTGGGCTGAACCCCATCGTGCAGATCCCCATCGTGCTGATCGTGTTCGGCGCCGTGGTCGGACTCGTGCTGCTGCTCATCGAGTTCGCGCCCCGACGCGGTCGCGGCTACATGTGGCTCCGCGTCGTCGCGTGCTTCGCGATTCCGCTGCTCGCCTTCATGCTGCTTCGCCCCTACCAGAACGCGCTCGTCTACGTCCTCGCCATCGCCCTGGGCGTGGGCGCCCTGCTCTTCTTCGCCGACTATCGATCCCGCGAAGGCTCGGGATACGTGTTCCAGCTCGTCGTGTTCCTGGCACCGGCGATGCTGCTGCTCCTGCTGGGACTCATCTATCCGGCGATCTCGACCTTCTTCCAGTCGTTCTTCGACAAGACGGGTGACAACTTCGTCGGCCTCGAGAACTACATCTGGACCTTCACGAACCCCGAGGGCTTCTGGTCGGTCATCAACACGGTCATCTGGGCACTGTTCGCCCCGACGCTGTCGACCATCATCGGACTCGCCTATGCGGCGTTCATCGACCGCGCGCGAGGCGAGAAGATCCTGAAGGTGCTCGTGTTCATGCCGGTCGCGATCTCGTTCGTCGGCGCCGGCATCATCTGGAAGTTCGTCTACGACTACCGCCAGGGCGAGCAGATCGGTCTGCTCAACGCGATCGTGACCATGTTCGGCGGACAGCCCGTCGGCTGGCTGGACGCGCAGCCGCTCGTCAACACCTTCGCGCTGCTGGCCGTGTTCGTGTGGACGCAGACCGGCTTCGCGATGGTCATCCTCTCGGCCGCCATCAAGGCGATCCCGACGGAGCAGCTGGAGGCCGCGCAGCTCGACGGCGCCTCGGCCTGGCAGCGGTTCACGAACGTGACCGTTCCGGGCATCCGCTCCTCGCTGATCGTCGTGCTCACGACGATCACGATCGCCTCGCTCAAGGTCTACGACATCGTCGCCGTCATGACCGGTGGTCGGTCGAACACCTCGGTGCTGGGCTTCGAGATGGTCAACCAGCAGCAGCGGTTCCAGAGCTACGGGCACTCGTCGGCACTGGCCGTCGTGCTCTTCCTGTTCGTGCTGCCGCTGATCATCTACAACGCGCGTCAGATGCGCAAGCAGAAGGAGATCCGATGAGCGCCGCCGCCCCGACCACGCCGGCGTTCGACGCCAAGGCTGCGCGCAAGGTCGCGCGCGACACCCGCCGCAACGAGAAGACGGCGCAGAAGCGGATGACGTCGAAGACGGCCACGCTGATCGCGATCATCATCGCGATCTTCTGGACCATCCCGACCTTCAGCCTCTTCGTCACCTCGTTCCGCCCCGGTGCCGACTCCCAGACGAGCGGATGGTGGACGGTCTTCGTCGACCCCGCGTTCACGCTCGACAACTACTTCGACGCGCTCACCTCCGGTGGCACCGCGTTGACGCTGGGGGAGTCGTTCCTCAACTCGCTCGCCATCGCCATCCCCGCCACCGCCATCCCGATCGCGTTGGCATCGCTGGCGGCGTACGCGTTCGCCTGGATCGACTTCAAGGGCAAGAACGGCCTGTTCATCTTCGTGTTCGCATTGCAGATCGTGCCGATCCAGATG
Source organism: Microbacterium binotii (assembly GCF_021398715.1). Classification (NCBI taxonomy): domain Bacteria; kingdom Bacillati; phylum Actinomycetota; class Actinomycetes; order Micrococcales; family Microbacteriaceae; genus Microbacterium; species Microbacterium binotii. Next base: position 818,780 of record NZ_CP090347.1, read on the forward strand.
GCCCTCGTGCCGCTGCTCAGCCTGTTCTCGCGCGGCCTCGAGATCAACGGTGTCGCCGTCTTCCCCGGCTTCGAGCTGCGCGGAGTGGAGCACAGCTTCGCGACGGTGTGGATCGCCCACGCGATCTTCGCCATGCCGCTGGCGATCTTCCTGCTGCACAACTTCATCTCGGAGATCCCGAGCGAGGTCATCGAGGCGGCACGCGTCGACGGCGCCGGTCACGGGCAGATCTTCTTCCGGATGATCCTGCCCCTGGCGATGCCGGCCATCGCGTCGTTCGCGATCTTCCAGTTCCTGTGGGTGTGGAACGACCTGCTGGTGGCCACGATCTTCGCGCCGAGCTCATCGCTGCCGTTGACGCAGACGTTGAACTCGCTGTCCGGATCCTGGGGCGACCGCTGGTATCTCCAGTCGGCGGGTACGTTCATCTCGATCATCGTCCCGCTGATCGTGTTCTTCGCTCTGCAGCGGTTCTTCGTGCGCGGCCTGCTGGCCGGCGCGACGAAGGGCTGACGCCCCCCGCGACGCAGATCAGGGGACCGCATCCGAGAGGATGCGGTCCCCTGATGCGTTCGCGCGGCAGGCGGATAGGGTGAGCGCATGCACCAGGGGGCGGGCCCATCCGAGCAGGCACTCTCGATCGCCGATCCGGACACCGGCCTCGACGCGGAAGAGGCTGCCCGGCGTCTCGCCGCGGGTCTCGGCAACTCGGTCGACGCCGACACGTCGCGCAGCGTCTGGAACATCGTGCGCGCCAACGTGTTCACTCTGTTCAACGGCATCGTCGGGGCGTGCTTCCTCGTCCTTCTGCTGGTGGGCCGATGGCAGGACGCCCTGTTCGGCCTGGCCGCTTTCGCCAACGCGATCATCGGCACGGTGCAGGAGTTCCGCGCCAAACTCGCCCTCGACCGTCTCGCCCTGCTGAACGCGCCGCGCGCCCGCGTGCGACGCGACGGTCGCGAGGTGGAGATCGCGCCGGCGGAGGTCGTGCTCGGCGACGTGCTCGTGCTGCGAGCGGGCGATCAGATCGCTGCGGACGCTGTGCTCGAGCGCTCCGTGGCGCTGCAGGTCGACGAGTCGATGCTGACCGGCGAGTCGGATGCGGTTGACAAGCGCCCCGGCGACGAGGTGCTCTCGGGGTCGATCGTCGTGGGCGGCGAGGGCGACGCGCGGGTCGACAAGGTCGGGGCCGACTCGTACGCGAATCGCTTCCAATCCGAGGCCAAGCGCTTCTCGATGGTGCGCAGCGAGCTTCGCACCAGCATCGACCGCGTCCTGAGGTGGGTGAGCTGGGGGATCGGACCCATCGGGCTGCTCGTGCTCAACGCGCAGGTCATGGTCGCGGGCGGCTGGACGGTGATCTTCTCGGAGGGCCGCTGGGAGCAGGCGGTCGTCAACACGATCGCCTCGCTCACGGCGATGATCCCGTTGGGCCTCGTGCTCATGACCTCCATCGCGTTCGCCGTCGGGGCGGCGAAACTCGCCGCCAAACAGGTGCTCGTCAACGAGCTGCCGGCCGTCGAGGGACTCGCGAGGGTCGACGTCATCTGCCTCGACAAGACCGGCACGCTGACCGAGGGTGAGATCACCTTCGACGCCGCTCATCCGCTGCCGGATGCGGCGGAGGGCTGGGAGAGCGCGCTCGCGTGGTACGGCGCGGCCCCCGATGCCAACGCGACGGCGCGGTGTCTGCGCGAGCCGTATCCGAACGCGCCGGACACTCCGCCGACCGCTCGGATCGGGTTCTCGTCCGCCCGCAAGTGGAGCGCGGTCTCGCTGGCGGGGGCGACCTGGGTGCTGGGCGCGCCCGAGATGGTGTTTCCCGAGGAGGCGACCGATGCCGCATCCGTCCTCGGCGCGCTCGTCACCGGACTCGCCTCGCGGGGACTGCGCACGCTCGTGCTGGCGCAGGCGCCGGTCGAACTCGACGACCGGGACGTGGCGGAGGAGCGGCTTCCGGCTCCGCTCCGCCCCGTCGCGGTCGTCACGTTCCGGGAGCGCGTGCGTGCGGATGCGGCGCAGACGCTCTCGTACTTCCACGCGCAGGGTGTCGGCGTGCGCATCATCTCGGGTGACAACCCGCGCACGGTCGCCGCCATCGCCCGCGATGTGGGGCTCGATGTCGTCGAGGGATACGACGCGCGTGCGCTTCCCGAGGATCAGGAGGCGCTGGCAGAGGTCCTCGAGTCGAACACCGTGTTCGGGCGGGTCACCCCCGAGCAGAAGAAGGCGATGGTGCTCGCCCTGCAGAGCCGCGGGCACACCGTCGCGATGACGGGAGACGGCGTCAACGACGCGCTCGCCATCAAGAGCGCCGACATGGGGATCGCGATGAACTCCGGCGCCGCAGCGACCAAGGCCGTCGCGCGCCTCGTGCTGCTGGACGGCAGGTTCTCGCACCTGCCCGACGTCGTCGCCGAGGGGCGTCAGGTCATCGCGAACATCGAGCGCGTCTCGATGCTGTTCCTCACCAAGACCGCCTACGCGACGGCACTTGCCATCCTGTTCGGCACGCTCGTCCTGTCGTTCCCGTTCCTGCCGCGCCAGCTGTCCATCACCGACGGGCTGACCATCGGCATCCCCGCGTTCTTCCTCGCGCTCATGCCGAACGCCCGGCGATACATCCCGGGCTTCCTGCCGCGCTCACTCGCCTTCGCCCTGCCCTCAGGGCTCATCGTGGCGCTCACGCTCACCGGATACGCGCTCGTCGCACGTTCGATCGGGGTCGGGGAGGACCAGCTGCGCACGGGCTCGACCATCATCCTCGCCGTCGTCGGCATCTGGATCCTGTCCATCCTGTCGCGTCCGCTCAACCGCTTCAAAGTGATCGTGATCGGTGTCATGTTCCTCGCGCTGATCACGCTGTTCACGGTGCCGTTGTCGATCGAGTTCTTCCAGCTCGTCGATCCCGGCCGCGAGGGCGCGTACGCCCTGACCCTGTTCGTGATCGGCGCCATCGGCGCGATCGAGATCGTGCGCGTGTTCCACGTGCGGTACGTTCGCGCCTCGCTCGCCCGCTCTCAGGGGGCGAAGGGGTCCGGCGCGGTCTCCCGCGAGCGGAAGTAGCGCGAGCCCGGCGGCGTCCACAGGACGACGAGAAGAGCGATCTGCAGGGCGATCTGCACGAAGAGCAGGCCGTCCCAGGTGTCGCTGGTGACGATGGTGATCACGTGCAGCGTGAGCTGGATGCCGATGTAGACGGTCACGAGCAGCCGGGACAGTCGACTGCCCCGTGCGATTCCCGAGGCGACCGCGAGCGTCAGGAGCCCGAACAGGATGATGCCCGCGCCGATGAGCGAGACGGCCAGCACGTCGGCGGCGGCGACGTCGTACCGGCTCAGCAGCACGAGGATGCCGAGCACGACGTTGTAGGCACCGGTGAGGGAGACCAGCACGACCGCGAGGGTCACCGCGACGGGGCGGCGGACGTGGTGCTGGTTCACGCGACCACCATAGCGGCCGCCCGGCTCAGCCGACCGAGCAGCCCAGCCGCGCCTGCGAGGCGCGCATCGCGTCGATCTCCGCGGTCTGGTTGACCTTCATCGTCTCCGCGACCTGGAGCACCCTGGGGATGCTGCCGCGCTCGAGCACGGCATCGGCCATCGGGATGGCGCCCTCGTGGTGACGGATCATGAGCGTCAGGAACTGGCAGTCCAGCGCCGTGCCGGTCGCGCTGCGGAGTTCGGCCAGCTCCGCATCGGTGGCCATCCCCATCGAGGCGCGTACCTCGGCCGGGTCGGCGTCGGCTGCGGTACCGTGCGAGCCATGACCGTCGGTGTCGTCCATCCAGCTCATGAGAGTGCCCTGCTGCGGCACGCCCCACTCGGTGAGCCACTCGAACATCCAGCCGTTCTGCGACGCCTGACCGGTGGCGATGTCGTACGAGAGCGCCTTCACGATGTCATCGTCCGTGCCGCGGTAGGCGATCATCGCCATCTCGACGGCCTGGTCGTGGTGCACCTGCATGTCGCGGGCGAAGCCGATGTCGGCGGCGTTGGGTACGGCGGGGCCGTTGCTGAAGAGCGAGAAGCGTCCGATCGCGAAGCCGACCGCGATAACGGCGAGCGCGACCAGCCCGATGGCGATCCATCGGGCCGGTCGGCGCTCGGTGCGTTCGGTCATCGGGTCACTGACGGCCGGGGGCGTCGACGCCGCCGCTGCAGACGGCGTTCGGCTCGGGCGCGTTCTGGCTGCGCCAGTACTCCTCGAAGAACTCCGGGATGCGGGTGTCGTCGGCCGTGTCGAGCTTGAGCTGCGCGTTCCATGCGCTCAGCACGATGGGGGAGTCGAGGCCATCGTACGGCGAGAGCAGCGTGTACGTCTGCGGGAAGTAGCTCTTCAGGGTCGCGAGCTCGTCGTCGCCCACCCGCGCCGGGTCGTAGGTGACCCAGACGGCGCCGTGCTCCATCGAGTGCACGGCGTTCTCGTTCGGGACGGGCTCGGTGTAGATCCCGCAGTTGAGCCAGATCGGGTTGTGCTCGCCGCCCGCCGGCGGGGTCTGCGGGTACTCGACCGGGCCCTCGACGTGATTCGTGGTGTTGGAGAAGGTCTCGACGCCGTCGATGACGGCGCCCGTGGAGTCCTGGGCGCCGTAGGTGACCGGCTTCGGCGTGAAGACGATCGAGGCGACCACGAGCGCGACGACGACGACCGCTGCACCCGAGCCGACGACCCACCACACGAGCTTGCTGCGCCGACGCTTGGCGAGCTGGCGCTGGTACTCGGCGAGCTTCTCCTGGCGGCGCTGCTCGCGCTCCTGCTTCTGGGAGCTGGCGATCTTCGCCTGCGTCGCGGGATTGCCGCTCTGGCGCTTGTCGGGCGTCGGGGTCATGTGATGTACGTCCTCGGGTGAGTGGGGGCACGGAAGGGCGGGACAGGGGCCGTGCTGCCGGCCCGGGGGGATTCTATGCGAACGCATCGTGTATGGGCTGGGAAGTCATCCGGGCCGGTGTCGGAGGAGCTCGGATAGAATCGGTCTGCCGCTCGAATCGTTTCGAGTGCCGCCCGCCGCTCGGCGCCACCCTCTCTTGCGAACTGGTACCCCTTTGTCTGACGTCCCCGCTCCCGACCGCAACGAGACCACCGCCACCGGTTCGGTGCGCGTGCCGCGCCCGGCCACGGGCGCGATCCGCACGCTCGGCTCGAACCCGGCGACCGCCCCCATCGTGCTGCACCCCGGCGATGCCATGCCCACGTGGCGTCGCGTGCTGTACATCGTGTTGCTGGGCGCGCTCACCGCGCTCGGACCGTTCACGATCGACCTGTACCTCCCGGCGTTCCCCATCCTCGAGGCGGACTTCGACACGACCGCGGCGATGATCCAGTTGACCCTGACGGGCACGACCATCGGATTCGCCCTGGGCCAGCTCGTCGTCGGACCTCTGAGCGACAAGCTGGGGCGCCGCGTCCCGCTGCTGATCGTGACCGGTCTTCACATCGTGGCGAGTGCGGCCGCCGCCTTCGCCCCGGATCTCGTGAGCCTGGGCGTGACCCGCGTGCTCATGGGCGCGGGCGCCGCGGCCGGCGGTGTCGTCGCGGCGGCGATCGTGCGCGACCTGTTCGGCGGACGTCGACTCGTGGTCATGCTCTCGCGGCTCGCCCTCGTCTCCGGCGTGGCGCCGGTGCTGGCGCCGCTCGTCGGCTCCTGGCTGCTGCAGGTCATGCCGTGGCGCGGGATCTTCGTCGTCCTCGCCGTCTACGGCGTGGTCATGCTGGTCTCCGCGCTCATCTTCATCCCCGAGACCCTCCCGCGCGCCCGCCGTCAGGAGCGGGGCTCGACGACGATCTGGCAGCGCTACCGGAGCGTCTTCAGCGACCGCGTCTTCGTGGGCGTGCTGATCATCGGCGGCATGACCTTCAGCGGGCTGTTCTCCTACCTGTCGGCGTCCTCGTTCCTCTTCCAGCAGAGTTACGGCTTCGACGCGCAGCAGTACGGCCTCCTGTTCGCCGCCAACTCGGTCGGCCTCGTGATCGGTGTGCAGACCGCATCCCGGCTCGCCGCCCGCTTCGGACCGCAGTGGGTTCTGGCGTTCTCGACGTCGGCTCTCGTGCTGACCGGTGCCGCCATCATCGTCGGCGATCAACTGCACCTGGGCGTGTGGGGCACCGTCGTGCCGCTGTTCCTGTTCATGACCACGTGCGGATTCACCTTCCCGTGCGTGCAGGTGCTGGCGCTCGACCGGCATGGCAACGCTGCGGGAACCGCGCAGTCCATCATCGGAGCCACGAACTTCGGCGTCGCGGGCATCATCTCCCCGCTCGTGGGCGGACTCTCGCACGGGGCGCCCATCTCGCCCACGACCATGGCCTCGGTGATGGTCGGCTGTGGCGTGATCGCCGCGCTGTCGCTCTGGTTCATCGTGCGGCCGCGCTCGGTCGCCCAGCTCGCGCCCTGATACACCATCGCGACCCACTCCGCGGATCCCGGATGCGCGTGCCAGACTGACGCGATGAACCAGCCCAGCGCCTCTCCCCGTGGCATCCTGTGGGTCGGGGGAGGACTCGTCGCGATCGGGGTGGCGATCGGGGTGTGGATCGCGCTGAGCGGTGACGCGCCGTTCGCCATCGACACCGCCTGGAACGACCTGCTCGCCGCGTCCGCCTCGCCGTTTCTGACACAGCTCTCACTGTTTCTCAACGTCGCCGGCGGAACGCTCGTCGGTTCGCTCGTCGTGCCCGTGGTCGGCGTGACGATCCTGATGCTGGCGAGACGTCCCTGGTCCGCCGCGACGCTCGTGATCGCGATCGCGGCGAGCGCGCTGGTCGTGCAGATCCTGAAGAACGTGTTCGCGCGGGGGCGTCCCGCCGACATGTCGGTGCTGAGCGACTTCGGTTCGTATCCGTCGGGCCATGTCGCGAACGCCGCCACGGTGGCGGCCATGCTCGTCGTGCTGCTGCCACGGGTGTGGACGATCATCGTCGCCGCCGCGTGGGTGCTGCTCATGGCGTTCAGCCGCACCTACCTGCACGCGCACTGGCTCACCGATGCGATCGGCGGCATCGCCGTCGGCGTGGGCGTCGCGCTGGTGTGCGTCGCGCTCCTCGGTCGCCGCCTCGAACCCGAGCGCCGCTGAGGCGGCGTCTGCGCTCGACCTGTCAAGAGCCGCCTCCCGCCGCGGGCGGCGGGCTTACCCTCGCAGCATGACGACGCTCTCCTCGCCCACCGGGCACGAGCCCGCCCTTCGCGCCCAGAACCGCGAGGACGGCTCGGCGCCGCTCGTGCTGGTGCTGGGCGCCACCGGATACATCGGCGGACGGCTCACCCCGCGCCTGCTGGCCGCGGGCTATCGGGTGCGTGTGCTCTCCCGTGACGCCGAGCGCGTGCGGGCCCTGCCGTGGGGGAGCGACGTGGAGATCGTCGAGGGCTCCGTCACCGACGCCGAAGCCATGGCCGAGGCCTGTGACGGGGTCGACGTCGTGTACTACCTCGTGCACTCGATGGGGCAGGGCAAGGGGTTCGAGGACACCGACCTCGTCGCCGCGCGCACGGTCGCGGATGCGGCGGCCGCCGCATCCGTCTCACGCCTTGTCTACCTGGGTGCGCTGCATCCCGAGGGCGTGCCGCTGTCGCCGCACCTCGCGAGCCGGGTGGAGGTCGGCGAGGTGTTCCTCGACAGCCCGGTTCCGACCGCGGTGCTCCAGGCCGGCATCGTCATCGGCTCGGGTTCCGCATCCTTCGAGATGATCCGCCACCTCACCGAGGTGCTGCCGTACATGCCGGCGCCGAAGTGGGTGCGCAACCGCGTGCAGCCGATCGCGGTGCGCGACGTGCTGTACTACCTGCTGGGGGCGGCGCGTCTCGCCCCCGAGGTCGACCGGGCTTTCGACATCGGCGGGCCGGACGCGCCCCGCTACGGCCAGATGATGAACGGCTACGCCGTGGAGGCGGGCCTCCCGCAACGCCCCATCGCCCCTTTGCCGGTGCTGACGCCGGGACTCGCCTCGCACTGGGTCAACGTCGTCACCCCGGTGCCTCGTTCCATCGCGCGACCGCTCATCGCCTCGCTGCAGAACGAGTGCGTCATCAAAGACCGCTCGATCGACGAGGTCATCCCGCCGCCGGAGGGCGGTCTGACCTCGTACCGGCGCGCCGTGCAGCTCGCGCTGGGGCGCGTGGACGCCGACGACATCGAGACGAGTTGGCAGGACGCCGAGGTCTCCGGGGTCCCCAGCGACCCGCTGCCGAGCGACCCCGAGTGGGCGGGGCGGACGGTCTACACCGATGCGCGCAGCGCCGTGACGACCGCGTCCCCGGAGGATCTCTGGAGCGTCGTGGCAGGTATCGGCGGCGAGAACGGCTGGTACTCCACGCCGATCCTCTGGGCCGTGCGCGGGTGGATGGACCGCGCGGTGGGCGGCGTGGGTCTGCGCCGCGGCCGACGCAGCCGCACCCGCGTCGCCGTCGGAGATGCGATCGACTTCTGGCGCGTCGAGGCGGTGGAGCCCGGACGGATGCTGCGGCTGCGTGCCGAGATGAAGGTACCGGGTCTCGCCTGGCTCGAGCTTTCCGTGACGCCCGAGCCGAACGGCTCGCGCTACGACCAGCGGGCCGTGTTCTTCCCGCGCGGACTCAGCGGCCGGCTGTACTGGTTCGCGGTCCTGCCGTTCCACGGCTTCGTCTTCCGCGGCATGGCCGAGCACATCATCGCGGCCGCCGAAGCGCGCGAGCTCTGACGCGGGTCGTAGGCTGACCGGTATGCGTCTGGCGGCTGTCATCACCGTGTCCGATCGGTCCGCCGCGGGCGAGCGCGAGGATGCATCCGGACCCGTCGCGGTCGAGCACCTGCGGGCCGCAGGGTGGGAGTGCCCACCGGCTCGCGTCGTCGCGGACGGCGCCGACAGCGTCGAGCGCGCCCTGCACGCGGCGCTCGACGACGGCGCCCGGCTGATCGTCACCTCGGGAGGCACGGGCGTCTCGCCCCGGGACCAGACGCCCGAGGGGAGCGCACGCGTCATCGAGCGGGAGCTGCCCGGCATCGCGGAGGAGCTGCGACGGCGCGGTGGTCAGAGCAAGCCCGCGGCGCTGCTCACCCGCGGTCTGGCGGGCACCGCGCGGGGCGCCTTCATCGTCAACCTGCCGGGGAAGCCGGCCGCGGTCGCGGAGGGGATGCCGCTGATCATCGCCGTCGCCGATCACGTCATCGACCAGCTCGCCGGAGGAGACCACTGATGCCCGTCGTCATCGCCCGCGTGAGTGCCGAGCCCCTCGATCTCGATGCGCACCTCGCCGCCGTGGACGACGCCGCATCCGGCGCGCTCACCACGTTCGTGGGTCGCGTCCGCGACAACGACCCGGATGCGCGGACCGCGGTCGTGGCGCTCGAGTACTCGGCCCACCCGGATGCGGAGCAGTTCCTGCACCGCATCGCCGAGCAGGCCATCGGCGACACCGGCGCGCTCGTGGCGGTCAGTCACCGCATCGGCCGGCTGGAGGTCGGCGACGCGGCGGTGGTCATCGCCGTCGCATCCGGGCACCGCGATGCGGCCTTCACCGTGTGCCGCGAGGTGATCGAGCAGATCAAGCGCGAACTGCCGGTCTGGAAACGCCAGGTCGAGTCCGACGGCACGACAGCGTGGAAGGGCCTGGGCGGCTGAGCTCAGCCACCCGCGAAGGGCGGCAGCACGTCGACCAGGGTGTCGGCGTCCAGCGGCGCATCGTCGTCGCGCCGCGCTCCCGCGACCAGCACGGCGCACCGGGGCAGGATGCCGCCGAGTCCCGGGCGTTCCTCGGCCAGGGCGCGTCGGAGCTCTCCGACCGTCGTCTCCGTGCGATGCTCCTCGGCTCGCCCCGCGAGCTCCTCGGCGGCGGCGAAGTAGCGGACGTGCGCCATCACGCCTCGCGTTCGGTCACGAGATCGGTGATCTCGGCGATGGCCCGCCGCACGTCGTCGCTCGAGCCGCCGGCTCGTCCGGCCGCCAGCCCTGCGGCGAAGGTGCTCACCGGTGCCGCGGGGCGTGCGACGCCGCGCGCCACGACGCCCGCCAGATCCAGTACGGCCGAGATCGGCAGGTCCTCGGGCGCGAGGCCCAGACGTTCGGCGATCTGCGCCGCCCACTCGTCGAGAGCCTCCGGCGGAAGGTGCTCGCTCATCTGTCGTCCTCCTTCTCGGCACGGGGCGCGACGGCGCCCGCGTCCTGCAGATCCTCCCATGTGTCGATATCGGCCACGACCTCGTCCGGTGCGCGAACGACCGCGATCGCGAGCTCGGCCATGATCTGGCGCACCGCCTGATCCCTGCCTTCGTCGTCGAGGGATGCGGCTCCGCGCGCCAGGGCGGCGGTGCGGTAGAGCCCCGTCAGCCACTGCGGACGTGACGAGGCGTCGCCGAGGCAGATGCCGTCGGTGTCGCGGGGCAGCAGCTCCTTGTCCGTCATCAGGCGGGCGACGGCTTCCGCGGGACGGACGAGATCGACCGCGAGCACGAGGGTCCACGCCGCGTCGGCCGCGGCGATCGTCATCGCGGCATGCAGCGCTGCCGCGGGGCCGGTGAACGCCGGGTCCTCCCGCACCCATCGCACGTGATCGGGGGCGGGATCCACCTCGGGACCGGCGACGATGACGTCGACGGCTCCCGCCGCTCGGGCGGCGTCGACCGCGCGCTCGAGCAGGGTGGCGCCCTCCAGGCGCACGAGCGCCTTGGGGATGCCGTCGAGGCGTGCCGCGCGGCCACCGGTCAGGATGATCGCCTGCAGGTCGCTCATGCCTCGCCCGGACGCTGCCAGGTCCCGGACTTGCCGCCCTCCTTGCGCACGATCCGCACGTTCTCGATCGACGGGGACTTGTCGATCGCCTTGACCATGTCGATGACGGTCAGTGCGGCCACGCTCACCGCCGTGAGCGCTTCCATCTCCACGCCGGTGCGGTCGGCCGTCCGCACGGTCGCCTCGATCTCGACGCCCTCGTCCACGACGAGGAGGTCCACGACCGCCCCGTGCACCCCGATCACGTGCGCCAGAGGCAGCAGGTCGGGGGTGCGCTTCGCCGCCTGGATGCCGGCGATCCGGGCGACGGCGAGCACGTCCCCTTTGGGAACGGAGCCGTCGCGCAACGCCGAGACGATGTCGGCGGACGCGCGCACGAGGCCCCGCGCCGTCGCCGAACGGACGGTCGGCTGCTTCGCGGTGACGTCGACCATGCGGGCGTGGCCCGCCGCATCCAGGTGGGTGAAGCTCATGAGATCAGCATGACATCGACGAGATCGCCCTCGCGGACCTCCTCGACGTCCGCGGGCACGACCGCGTAGGCCTCGGCGCGCGCGAGGCCGCCGGCCAGGTGGGAGCCCGAGCCGCCCGCCGTCGCAGGTCCCACGCGCCAGGCTGCGGCATCGGAACGGTCGATCGCCGCAGGGAGGTACTGGCGGCGGCCGGGCGGCGTGCGCCAGCCGGTGGCCGCGGGGAGGCGGATGATGTCGCGGTGCAGCGCGGTGCGACCGAGCATCTGCAGCAGCGCCGGGCGCACGAACACCTCGAAGGAGACGGCGGACGAGACCGGGTTGCCGGGCAGGGCGAACAGGAGGGGACCCGCGGCGAGGCGCCCGAAGCCCTGCGGCTTGCCGGGTTGCATGGCGACCTTGGGGAAGGTGATGTCGCCGCTGAGCGCGTTCTTGACGACCTCGTACGCCCCTGCGCTGACGCCGCCGGAGGTGATCACGACGTCCGCGCCGGCGACGCCTGCATCGTGAAGGACCTCGAGCAGCGACGTGTCCGTGTCGTCGACGCTCGCGCGCAGCACGACCTCGGCGCCCGCGGCCGCTGCGAGCCCCGCCAGCAGCATGCTGTTCGACTCGGGGATCTGCCCGCGCCGCAGGGGGAGGCCCGGGGCGACGAGCTCGTCGCCGGTGGAGACGACGGCGACGCGCGGGACCCGCGTGACCTCGACCTCGCCGACACCCGCCGCCGCGACCGCCGCGATCTGGAGCGGGCCGAGCCGGACGCCCGCTCCGATCACCACATCGCCGGCGGAGAGATCGGCGGCGCGTCGACGGACGTGTGCGCCGGATGCGGGCGGCGCGATGAGAACGGCGATCTCGCCCAGCGAATCGTCGAGTCCGCCCGCGGTGTGCTCGAACGGCACGATGGTGTCGGCGCTGGTGGGCACGGGGGAGCCCGTCATGATGCGCGCGGCTTCCCCGGGGAGCAGGTCGGGGTCGAGGGCGGTGCCTGCGGGCAGATCGGCGATGACCCGCAACCGGCGCGGCTCGGCATCCGTGGCGTCGCGGACGTCGGCGAAGCGCACCGCGAAACCGTCCATCGCGGAGTTCTCGAAGACGGGGATGTCGACGCCGGCGTGCACCGGCGCGGCGGTCGTGCGGCCGGCCGCCGCCGACAGGGCGACCCGCTCGGCGGGCAGGGGCGCCGCCTCGGCGAGCACGACGGCGAGCTGTTCCTCGACGGTGCGGATGCTCATGCGCGGCCTCCGCTCCACGCATCCATGCCGCCAGCGAGCACCACAACGTCGGCGCCCGCGGCGGCGAGGGCGCGGGCGGCGCGGTGCGCCCGCATCCCGGCCTTGCAGACCACCGCGTACGGGCCGGCACCGAGCGCGGCGGGATTCTCGAGGACGAGGGCCAGCGGCACGAGCTGCGCGCCGGGAACCGTGCCCAGGTCCGTCTCCTCGGGCTCGCGCACGTCCAGTACGGCGACGCCGGCGGCGCGGCGCGCCTCGAACTCGGCGGTGTCGATCTCGGCGATGTCGGGGAGCGGAAGGGGCGCCGGCGCCGAGCTCTGGTCGCTCGGGCGCAGCAGGACCTCGCGGACGCGGGCGGTGAGGGCGTCGACGAGCAGGATGCGGCCCAGCAGCGGCTCGCCGATCCCCGTGATGAGCTTCACGGCCTCGATCGCGAGTGCTCCGCCGACCTGCACGCACAGGGCGCCGAGGACGCCGACCTGGGAGCACGACGGCACCTCGCCCACCGTCTCCGGCGGGTACAGATCCGCGAGCACCACGGGAGCGACGCCCTTCGGCGGCGCCGACCAGAACACGGTCACCTGGCCTGCGAACTCCTGCACGGTTCCCCACACGAGAGGGATGCCGCGGCGCTCGCAGGCCGCGGCGACCGCCGCGCGGGTGGCGAAGGTGTCGCTGCCGTCAATGACCAGGTGGGCGTCGGCGAGCAGCTGATCCGCGTTCGTCTCGTCGATGCGCGCACGGATGCCGGTGACCACGGTGGCCGACCCCAGGTCTTCGGCGGCACGGCGGGCGCTGTCGATCTTCGGGGCCCCCACGTCCCCGACGCGGTGGAGCACCTGACGCTGCAGATTTGTCAGCTCGACCTCATCGTCGTCGATGACGATGAGCTCGCCCACACCGGCGGCGGCCAGTGCGAGAACGACGGGAGAGCCGAGTCCGCCGACGCCGATGACGGCGACGCGGCCGGCGGCGAGACGGCGTTGACCGAGCTCACCGAATCCGGCGAGGACGGCGTGGCGTGCGGTGCGGGCGCGCTCGGACTCCGACAGCGCGGCAACCGGCTCGACGAGCGCGGGCAGGGACATGACCCCAGGGTAGCCGCGGCCGGCGGGTGGGGGATCGGGCGGAGACCAGGGCGGCGAGCCGGGAGACCGCCCGCGGCGCACCGCTTTCCGGGATGCCGAGTGCCAGACTTGCCGGATGCGGATCGGAGAGCTGTCGGCGAGGACGGGGGCGTCCGTGCGGGCGCTTCGGTACTACGAGGAGCAGGGGTTGCTCCATCCGCGACGCACCTCCGCCGGTCAGCGTGTCTACCATGCCGATGACGAGCGCGTCGTCAGCACCATCCGGGACCTCTTCGGTGCGGGGTTCTGCAGTTCCGTGATTGCTGCCCTCCTGCCTGCCGTGAGTGAACCGGACGCGTCCGCGACGGCTGTCGAGGCGGTCTTCGACGCCGCCGAGGCGCGACTCGCGAGCGAGATGCGACAGATCGATCAGGAGATGCGCGCGCTTGCCGAGCTTCGCGCGAGATGGGGACTTGCCCCTCACATGCGCGTCAGGGGTGAGGCTGGGAGTCATGACACATCCCCCTCGCCCGAAGCAGCTCCGTCTGATCATCGAGACCGACGACTTCGATGAAGCCCTTCGCTTCTACCGCGACATCCTGGGCATGCCCGAGCAGGTGGCCTTCGCCACGGACGGCGAGGACCGGGTCGCGATCCTCCACGCGGGCGTCGCGACCATCGAGTTGGCCACCGGCGTCCACGCGAGGAACATCGACGCGGTCGAGGGCGTGCCGCCGGGGTCGGGCTCGCCGCTTCGCATGGCCCTTGAGGTCGAGGACACCGTCGACGCCGTCGCGCGGGTCGTCGACGACGGCGTGATCGTTCTCGCTGCGCCCACGCACACGCCCTTCCGGTCGCTCAACGCGCGCGTGCAAGGGCCGGCGGGGTGGCAGGTCACGCTCTTCCAGGAGTGCGAATCCCTGGAGCAACGCCGGAAGCGGCCCGGGTTCCTGACCGATGGTGAGCGCGACCGGTCGTCGGAGCCGTAAGCAGCAGGGATCCCCGACCGAGTGCTCAGCCGACACGGCCACACGGTTCGGGTGCACGATTGAGACGTGGATGCGGAAAAAATGACGAACAATGCCCGCGGATGCGGCTATTGTCGCTGGCATGCGCTCTTTCAAGGTGTCTCACGCCGCCCGGCTTCTCGGCGTCAGCGACGACACCGTCCGGCGGTGGATCGACCAGGGCATCCTGCCGACGACCGATGCCACCCCTGTCGAGATCCCCGGCGACGCGCTCGCTGCACGGGCGAGCGAGCTCGCCGCCGCATCCGATGATCCGAGCGACGTACTCTCCAGCGCCCGCAACCGCTTCGTGGGCCTCGTCACGCGGGTCCAGATCGATGGGGTGATGGCGCAGGTCGACATCCAGGCCGGGCCGCACCGGGTCGTCTCGCTCATGACGGCGGAATCGGCCCGCGACCTCGCTCTCGAGCCCGGATCCCTCGCCGTCGCGGTCGTGAAGGCCACCACCGTCATCGTCGAGACCCCGAAGGACTGACATGCCCGCTCGCCGCCTCTCCCTGATCGGCCTGGTCGTCGCGGGCTCCCTGCTGCTCGCCGGCTGTGCCGGCGCCGGCGAGCCGGCGTCCGCCCCGAGTGCCTCCGGCGCCGCGGAGCTGACCGGGACGCTCACGATCTCGGCCGCCGCATCCCTGAGCGGCGCGTTCGACGAGATCGCTCAGGACTTCGAGGCGGAGCACCCCGGCGTGCGGATCCAGCCCATCTCGTACGACGGCTCGTCGACCCTCGCAACCCAGATCATCGGCGGCGCCCCCGTCGACGTGTTCGCCTCGGCGGACGAGAACAACATGGACAAGGTCGTGGATGCGGGCCTCGCCCAAGGGCCGCAGGTGTTCGCCACCAACACGCTCGTCATCGCGGTGCCCCGGGGGAACCCCGCCGGCATCGAAACGCTCGCCGACCTGGCAAAGCCCGGTGCGACCGTCGTCCTGTGTGCGCCTGAGGTGCCGTGCGGCGCCGCATCCCAGAAGCTGCTGAGCGCAGCCGGCGTGACCGTGACACCGGTCAGCCAGGAGCAGAACGTGACCGCCGTGCTGACGAAGGTCGCCGCCGGCGAGGCCGACGCGGGCCTCGTCTACGCGACCGATGTCAAGGGCCGCGACGACGTGGACTCCCTCACGCCCGAAGGTGCGGAAGCCGTCGTCAACCGGTACCCGATCGTCGCGCTGAAGGACGCACCGGATGCGGAGGCCGCCGCGGCCTTCGTCGCGTACGTGCGCGGCGAACGGGGGCAGCAGATCCTCGCCGCGCACGGCTTCGGCGCACCGTGAGCGGGGCGCCCGGCGGTCACCTGCCTCGCTCGCTCGCGATCCCCGCGGCGGTCGGGCTCGCATTCCTGCTGCTGCCTCTGCTCGCGCTGATCGCCCGTGTCGAGTGGTCCACCTTCCTCTCGGACATCACGTCGCCGGCTGCGCTGAGCGCGCTCACGCTGTCGCTGGGCACGGGGGCCGCCGCAACGGCCGTCTGCGTCGTCGTCGGCGTGCCGCTCGCGCTGCTCATCGCGCGTGCGGCTCCTCGCGCCGCGGCCGTGCTGCGCGCGCTCGTGACCGTGCCCCTCGTGCTCCCGCCGATGGTCGGCGGTGTCGCCCTGCTGTACCTGTTCGGTCGCAACGGGGTGCTCGGCGACGCCCTCGGTGCGATCGGGGTGCGCGTGCCGTTCACGACGACGGCCGTCGTCCTGGCGCAGGTCTTCGTCGCGCTCCCGTTCCTCGTGCTGGCGGTGGAAGGATCCCTGCGCGCGATCGGAACGGGCTACGAGCGAGCCGCCGCATCCCTCGGCGCCGGCCGGTGGACGGTGCTGCGCCGTGTCACCCTTCCCCTGGCGGGTCCCGGGCTCGTCGCCGGCGTCGTGCTCTGTTTCGCGCGGGCGATCGGCGAGTTCGGGGCGACGGCGCTGTTCGCCGGCAACGCTCCGGGCGTGACCCAGACCATGCCGCTTGCGATCTACACGGCGTTCAACGGGGCCGGCGTGTCACAGGGCGCCGCCGTCGCGCTGTCGCTGCTGCTGCTGGCGACCGCGGTGCTGGTGCTCCTGCTCGTGCGGGCCTGGCGGCCGGGGGCGGTGCGATGACTGCGGTGCACGCCCGCATCCACGTCTCGCGGGCGGGATTCGACCTGGATGTTCCCCTCTCGGCGGCGTCCGGCGAGACGGTGGCGATCATGGGCCCGAGCGGTGCCGGCAAGTCCACGCTCCTGGACGCGCTCGCCGGTCTCGTGTCGCTGACCGATGGGCGGATCGTCCTCGACGAGGAGGAGGTCTCGACACCGCGGTTCCAGCTCGCACCGGCGCGCCGCGGCACCGTGCTGCTGGGCCAGGACCCCCACCTGTTCCCGCACCTGAGCGCGCGCGAGAATGTGGCATTCGGCCCCCGCGCCGCCGGGACGCCGGCGCGCATGGCGTGGGGGATGGCGGAGGAGTGGTTGGCGCGGGTAGGACTCGCGGATGCGGGGAAGCGGCGACCCGCCGACCTGTCCGGGGGCCAGCAGCAGCGCGTCGCGATCGCGCGCGCTCTCGCCGCATCCCCTCGGCTCGTGCTCCTCGATGAGCCGCTGACCTCGCTCGATCCCGTGACGGCGGACGGCATCCGGGCGCTCCTGGCCGAGCATCTCGTCGGCAGGACGTGCGTTCTGGTGACGCACGACGCGGTGGATGCGGTCGCCTTCGCCGATCGCGTCGCGGTGGTGGAGGCGGGCCGGCTCACCCAGGAAGGCGCGGTGCGCGACGTGCTCGGCGCGCCGGCGACGGCGTTCGTCGCGTCGCTGGCCGGGCTCAACCGCGTCGTGGGCGCCGCGGCAGCAGGCGGAGTTCGGGTCGACGGTGCGCTGATCGAGGGACGCGGAGACCTCCGCGGGGCGCCGGAGGGAGCGGCCGTGTTCCGCCCCGGGGATGTGAGGATCGTGGGCGACGGGGCGCCCGGGTCGTGGTCGACCCGCGTCGCGCGCGTGGAGCCCACGATCGCGGGCGCGCGCGTGCACACGGCCACCGGTGGGATCGCGGTTGACATGTCGCTCGACGAGCTTGCGGCGCACGGCCTGCATGCGGGGGCGGAGGTCACGCTGTCCGTCGACCCCCGTCGCGTGCGCATCGTCCCCGCCTGATCTGCGTCCCCGCATCTCCGCCGAGTGAGCACCCGATCGCCGAGTGAGCAGCCCATTGAGTGCTCGCTCGACAAATGGATGCTCGCTCGGCGGGACGGGAGGGGCGGGTACGCTCGGCGCATGGGAGTCATCCGTCCGTTCCGCCCGGGTGACGAAGACGCGCTGGCGGCGGTCTGTCTCGCGACGGCGGCCGCCGGTTCCGACGCTGCGGGCATCCTGACCGACGACGGGCTTTGGGCCGACCTGTACCTGTCGCCGTACCTCGATCGGCATCCCGATCTCGCCTTCGTCGCCGAGGACGCCGAGGGGCGGCCGGCGGGATACATCGTCGCGACCGACGACACGATCGCCTTCGACGCGTGGTTCGCCGAGCACTGGTGGCCGGACCATCGCGCGCGTTACGCGCACACCGACGCGATCGCCAGGCAGTGGGCGATCGTCGCCGAAGCGGATGCGCGCACCGAGAGCAGCGCGCTGCGGGCCACCCACCCCGCGCACCTGCACATCGACCTGCTGCCCGTGCTGCAGGGGCAGGGCACGGGGCGGCGTCTGGTCGACACGCTCGTCGAGGCGCTGCGCGAGCGCGGCGTGCGCGGCCTGCACCTCGGCGCGGACGCCCGCAACGCGGGAGCGCTGGCCTTCTACGACCGCCTGGGATTCGCGCGCGCCGCGTCCCCCGAAGGCGCTCAGCTGTTCACGCTCGAGTTCTAGACCTCAGGCGGATGCCGCCAGCCGGCCGTTCTCGAGACGCACCTCCCGGTCCACCAGCCCCTCCGGGGGTGCCACGTGCGAGATCAGTATGACGGCGCGGTCGGCCTCGACGGCACCGAGCAGGTCGCGCAGCAGCCGATCGGATGCGGCGGGATCCACGCCCGCCGTCGGCTCGTCGAGCACGAGCACCGGGAACCGTGCGAGCAGCGCCCGTGCGAGCGCGATCCGCTGCGCCTGCCCGCCGGAGACGAGGGCGCCGCGCTCGCCGAGGTCGGCATCGAGGCCGCCTCGCTCGCGTGCCCATTCCGCGAGCCCGACACGTTCCAGCACATCCCAGAGCTCCGCATCATCCGCGCTGTCGCGAGCGAAGAGCAGGTTCTGGCGGAGCGTTTCGTCGAAGAGATACGGCGACTGTTCGCAGAGACCGATCGTCCGACGCAGGTCGTCGCCGGAGATCTCGCGCACCTCCACGCCACCGATGCGGTAAGAGCCCTCGTAGTCGAGGAAGCGCACGAGAACGTGCGCGAGGGTCGTCTTGCCCGCGCCGCTCGGGCCCGTGACGAGGACCCGCTCGCCCGGGCGCACGTGAAGGTCGATGTCCGCCAGCCGGCCGGCGTCGTCGACGGATGCGGCCGCGGCGTCGTCCTGGAACGTCTGCGCGGCGAGGCGGTCGGGCCAGCGGGCCGCGACGCCTGACAGGCGCAGTCCGTCGCCGAGGGCCGGGGCCTCTCCCATCGCCGCCGGTTCGTCGCGGGGGAGTCCCGCGGGCACGTCGTCGGGCACCGTCTCGGCCACGCGCTGTGCGGCCGTGCGCACCTGACGCCATGCGGCGAGGGCCAGCGGTACGGTCCCGAAGACTTCGAACACCGCCATCGGCAGAAGCACGACGACGGCCAGCGCGGGCCCGTCGAAACCGCCCTGCCCGAGCAGCGCGGCGCAGGCGAGCAGAGTGGCGAGCGAGGCGACACCCGCCACGAGCGACACCGCTCCGGAGGTGAGCCCCTGTGCGCCGGCGCGGCGCACCGTGGCCTGGCGCAGCTGCTCGTCGGCGTGACGGATGCGGGTGCGCGCCGCATCCGTCGCCTCGAACGCGGTGAGCACGTCGAGAGCGGTCAGCTGGTCGAGGAGGGCGTCGGAGAGGTGGGAGCGCAGCGGCGCGATGCGCTTCTCGGCCCGTGCGCCGGCGCGCCAGCCCACCCACGCGGCCAGCGCGAACGCCGCCGCCAGGCACACGGCGAGCACCGCGGCGGCGATCGGTTGAAGGAAGGCCGTGAAAACGACACTGGCAACCGAGGCGAGGGTGGCCGTCGCGAGGGGCATGACGACGCGCAGCGGCAGGTTCTGAAGTTCGTCGACGTCGTCGACGAGGCGGGACAGCAGCGCCCCGCGCCGGGTCGTGCCCAGTCCGTCGGGGGCGAGCGGCACGATGCGGCGCACGAGGTCGGCGCGCACGGTGGCGAGGCGCCCGAGCGCGGCATCGTGGCCGCTCAGCCGCTCCAGGTAACGGAAGACGCCGCGTCCGAGGGCGAAGGCGCGGACGGCCACCACCACCGCGGTGATGTACATGACCGCGGGCTGTTCGGCGGAACGCGTGATGAGCCAGGCACTGGCCGCCAGCAGTGCGATCGCGCTGACGGCGGTTCCGGTGCCGGCCGCGAGCGCCCACCAGAAGCTGCGCAGCGGCGGCTGCGCCGACCGCAGGACGTCGGAGGTCCTCACGACGCGCCTCCCTCTCCGATCGCGTCCACCGCGGAACCGAAGGCGGCGGTCGACGAGACGGCGACGACGCGATCGGCGATCGTCCGAGCCGTCGGCCGGTGCGAGACCAGCAGCACGGCGGCGCCCTCGGTCTGGGCCGCGCGGCGCACGGTCTGCCACAGAGCAGCCTCGGTGCGCGCATCGAGGGCGCTCGTCGGCTCGTCCAGTGCGAGCACGGGCGTACCGCGGCGCCGCATCCGGTACAGGGCGCGTGCCACCGCGACGCGCTGCGCCTGGCCGCCCGACAGCCCCGCGCCGGCGACGCCGAGCGACAGTGCACCGTCGACATCCGCGACGGCGTCGGCCAGGCATCGCGCCACGAGAGCCTCATCGGGATGCTCGCCGCCGAGGGCGACGTTCTCCGCCACCGAACCGCTCACGAGGCCGGGTCGCTGACCGGCCCACGCCAGGATTCCGCGGGCGGCCGTATCCGTCGCCCGGGAACCCGCGACCTCGATACGACCCGTGTACTCGGCGAAGCCGAGGAGCGCGGCGAGGATGCTCGACTTGCCCGCGCCGCTGGGGCCCTCGAGCAGCACGACCTCTCCGGCCGACAGCTCCAGGTCGATCGGGCCGATCTCACGATCCCCGCGCGGTACGCGCAGATCGTCCAGGCGAAGCAGAGGGCCGGCTGTCGTCGGCGGCGTCGCCGGGGCTGGGGCGACCGACGCTGCGGACGTCAGCGCGCGGGCGTCGTCCAGAGTCTGGAAGATCTCGTCGGTCGCGGCGACGCCCTCGGCCGCGGCGTGGAACTGCACACCCACCTGCCGCAGCGGCAGGTACGCCTCCGGCGCGAGGAGGAGCACGAACAAGCCCACCAGCAGCGGCATCTGTCCGCCCAGCAGACGGAAGCCGATCTCGACCGCGATGATCGCGACGGAGATGGACGCCAGGAACTCGAGCGCGAAGCCGGACAGGAACGAGACGCGCAGCACAGCCATCGTCTCGCGCTTGTAGTCGCCCGTGACGGTCTCGATGCTCCGCGCGGCGCGGTGCTGGCGGCCGAAGACCTTGAGCGTGCCGAGACCCGCCACCGTGTCCGCGAAGCGGGACGCCAGATGCTGCAGGGTCCCGTACTGTCGGCGCTGCACGGTCTGTGTGGCGAGACCGATCAGCACCATGAACAGGGGGATGAGAGGCATCGTGAGTACGACGATGAGGCCCGAGAGCGGATCCGAGACGAGGATCGTGACGATCAGGACGGGCATGGTGATCGCGGTCGCGACCAGCTGCGGCAGGTAACGGCCGAAGTAGGCGTCGAGCGCCTCCAGACCGTGGCCAGCCGTGACCGCGAGCGCTGCGCTGTTGCGGCGGGACAGCCATCCCGGGCCGAGTCGGTCGACAGCCGACACCAGAGCTGCGCGCAGCTGCAGCGACGCTCGCGCAGCTCCCAGCGCAGAGGTGCGCTCGGATGCGGCGATCAGCAACCCCCGCACGAGCGCGAGTGCCGCCGCGCCGCCGAGGGCCGGAAGGAGCGTCTCGACGGGCTCGCCGGCGATGGCGCCGACAAGCGCGGTCGTCAGCAGCCAGGCGAAGCCGATGATCACGCCGGTCTGTGCGAGCACGATCGCCGCCGTGATCAGCAGGAAGTGCCGCGACGCGGAGCTGTATCGCAGCAGCCGCGGATCGATCGGGCGGTTACTGCCCGACGCGCGGGTGGCGGCGTCCGTACTCACTCTTCGATCCTGCCTCATGTGCCGTCGGACCGGCCGATGCTCGCAAGCATCCGCCGGTCCGACGGGGTGTGCCGTCATCCGCTCCGAAGGGGTGGAGCGGATGACGGCGGTCAGTGGACGACCTCTGCGGCCTTCTCGATCCGCGAGCGCATCACGCGCTTGCGGAAGACCCAGTACGTCCATCCCTGGTAGAGCAGCACGAGCGGCAGGAAGACCACCGCGGCCCAGGTCATGATCGTGAGGGTGTAGTCGGTGCTCGAGGCGTTCTCGATCGTCAGGGTGCCCGCGGGGTCCGTCGAGGAGGGCATGACGTTCGGGAAGAGCGCGAGCCACAGCGTCAGCACGGCGAATGCCACGGTGCCCGCGCCGAAGGCGAACGCCCACCCCTCGCGGTCGGTCGCATTCGCCAGGACGGACGCGATCAGCAGCACGGCCGCGAGGACAGCGCAGATGATCACGAGCGGCAGCGCGGGAGCCTGGGCGCCCATCGCGTTCATGACCGTCCAGCCGAGGAACGCGGCGGCGACCACGACGGTCAGCAGTCCCGAGGTGCGGGCCAGCTTGCGGGCGTCGGTGCGCACCTGGCCGTCGGTCTTCAGCGCGACGAAGTACACGCCGTGCGTGAAGAACAGCAGCAGTGTCGTGAGACCGCCGAGCAGGCCGTACGGGTTCAGGAGCGTCAGCAGCGAACCCGTGAACTCGTGGTGTGCGTCCAGTGGGACACCCTGCACGATGTTCGCGACCGCCACACCCCACAGCAGTGCGGGAAGCGCGGAGCCGACGACGATCATCGTGTCGAAGCCCTTCTTCCACCGCAGCGAGTCGCGCTGGTGGCGGTACTCGAAGGAGACGCCGCGGGCGATGAGGGCGAGCAGGATGAGCAGCAGCGGCAGGTAGAACCCGCTGAACAGCGTGGCGTACCACTCCGGGAATGCCGCGAACAGGCAGGCGCCGGCGACGATGACCCACGTCTCGTTGAGGTCCCAGACGGGGCCGATCGTGTTGATGATCTGCCGGCGGCCGATGTCGTCCTTGCCGAGGAACGGCAGGGACATCCCGACGCCGAAGTCGAAGCCGTCGAGCACGAAGTATCCGACGAACAGCACGCCGACGATGAAGAACCAGAGGTATGCGAGATCCATGGCGAGCTCCTCAGTAGACCGTGGTCATGCGGTGGGCATCGTCGTCGGCGCTCTCGCCGTCCCCGGGTTCGGGGATCGGCTCCGGGCCCTTTCTCGCGGCCTTCAGGATCAGGCCGAACTCCACGACGGCCAGAGCCGCGTAGGTGAGGGTGAAGGCGATCAGCGAGATCAGCACGTTCCATCCAGGAACACTCGGCGAGACGCCGTCCTGGGTCAGCATGAGACCGAACACGATCCAGGGCTGACGCCCCATCTCGGTGAACAGCCAGCCGACGAGGCTGCCGAACATGGGCAGCGGTGCCGACCAGATCGCCACGCGCCAGGCCCACTGCGGGACGGCGCGCTTCGCCTTCTTGCGGGTGAGCCACAGGCCGACCACGGAGACGACTGCCGCAAGGCCGCCGAAGCCGATCATCCAGCGGAAGGACCAGTAGGTGATCCAGATCGTGGGGGCGAAGGGCAGGTCGCCGCCGAGCTGGTCGGCGAAGACCGGCCAGTTCTGCGTGTATTCCGCGTTCAGGTTGTTGATGCCCTCGACGCAGCCGTCGAGCGTGTGCGTCGAGAGGAACGACAACAGATACGGCACGCGCAGCGACCAGATCTCGCTCGTTCCGTCGGGGGTGCCGAGCGAGAAGATCGAGAACGAGGCGTCCGCGCCGCACGCCGTGTTGTACAGCGCTTCAGCGGCCGCCATCTTCATCGGCTGGGTGGCGACCATCTGAAGGCCCAGGAAGTCGCCGGAGATGGCGGTGCCGGCGAAGGAGATGATGACCGTCCACATGCCGAAGCGCAGAGCGGGACGCATCGTCTCGAAATGCTTCCCGCGGGCCAGATGCCAGGCGGCGACGGCGACGACGACGGCGGCGGCGAACATGATGGCGGCGAACATCGTGTGCGGGAAGGTCGCCAGCACGACGCGGTTGGTGAGCACCGCGAAGAAGTCCGTCATCTCGGCGCGGGTGCCGTCGGGCGACATGGTGTAGCCGACGGGGTTCTGCATGAAGGAGTTCGCGGCCAGGATGAAGTAGGCCGACAGTGTCGCGCCGATCCAGGCGCACCAGATCGTCGCCAGGTGCACACGCTTCGACAGGCGATCCCAGCCGAAGATCCACAACCCGATGAAGGTCGCCTCGAAGAAGAAGGCGAGCAGGCCCTCGAAGGCGAGAGGGGCGCCGAACACGTCGCCGACGAAGCGCGAGTAGGCCGACCAGTTCATTCCGAACTGGAACTCCTGCACGATGCCGGTCACCACGCCCATGGCGAAGTTGATCAGGAAGATCTTGCCGAACAGGCGCGTGAGCTGGAGCCACTTGGTCTCGCCCGTGCGCACCCACCAGGTTTGGAAGATCGCGACGATCAGGCCCATGCCCAGCGTCAGCGGGACGAACAGGTAGTGGTACAGCGTGGTCAGACCGAATTGCCAGCGCGCGAGCGCGAGCGGATCAAGAAAATCCATGAGCGTCCCCTTCAGAGCCCTCGCCTCGACTCCGGGCCGCGGGACCGGCCGGATGAGAGGTTGCGGCACAGTGTCGCAGTTCGAAATGAGATGGCCGCAGGGGGCGGCCGTGAATAATGGCGGGGAATTTCCACCCCGATGCGCGCCGGGGCCCTGAGCCTGGCACGTACCCTCGTGTCATGGGCGATCGAGCGGCGGAGGTGAGCGGATGACGGCGATTCCGCTCCAGCTGCGCCGGACGCCGCCCGTGGATGCGGGGGAGCAGGGCCAGGGCGATCCGCTCGTCGACGCATTCGGCCGGGTGCACCGGGACCTTCGCATCTCGCTGACCGACCGCTGCTCGTTGCGCTGCACGTACTGCATGCCCGAGCAGGGCAACGAGTGGCTCGCGCGCAACAGCATCCTGACGACGGACGAGATCGAACGCGTCGCGCGCATCGCCGCCGCCGACGGGATCAGCACGTTCCGCCTGACCGGCGGCGAGCCGCTGCTGCGCCGCGACATCGTGGACGTCGTGGCCCGCCTGGCGCGCATCGAATCCCCCGACGGGCCGGTCGCGATCGCGATGACCACCAACGGGATCCGCCTGCCCGAGCTTCTGCCCGACCTCGTCGCCGCAGGCCTCAGCCGCCTGAACATCTCCATCGACACGTTGCGGCGCGACCGCTTCGCCGAGCTCACGCGTCGTGACCGACTCGACGAGGTGCGCGAGGCGATCGCGGCGGCCGCCGCATCCGGGCTCCGCCCGCTCAAGCTCAATGCGGTCGCGATGCGCGGCGTCAACGACGACGAACTGGTCGATCTGGTCGAGTTCGCCGTCGCCAACGACGCGCAGATGCGTTTCATCGAGCAGATGCCGCTGGATGCGGGTCACACCTGGGACCGTTCGCAGATGGTCACCCGTGAGGAGATCCTCGAGGCGCTCGGCCGCCGGTGGAAGCTGACCCCCGTCCCCGGCCGCGGCGGAGCGCCCGCCGAGCGCTGGGCGCTGGATGCCGGCCCGCACACCGTGGGTGTCATCGCGTCGGTCACGGCGCCGTTCTGCGGTGACTGCGATCGGATGCGGTTGACCGCCGACGGGCAACTGCGCAACTGCCTGTTCTCCACGACCGAGTACGACCTCGTGCCGCTGCTGCGCGGGGGTGCGTCCGACGCGCAGGTCGACGCCATGCTGCGTTCGTGCATCGCGGGCAAGCTCGCGGGGCACGCCATCGATGACCCCTCGTTCCTGCAGCCGTCGCGGGGAATGAACGCGATCGGCGGCTGAGGGCCGCACGTTCATGCCGGTAGTGTCACCCGCTGCGCGAGCATCAGCTTGACGACGCAGTTGCGCGGGTCGCACGAGGCGGCCATCTTGTCCACGCGCAGCGGACCTCCGGCCTCGGCGAGGACCCCGTCCATGAGCCCCAGGTGCACGTCGCACAGGGTCTCGCGGTGGTCGGGATCCGCGCCGGCGTTGGGGCAGGGGGAGATGTCGACGGTCAGCTCGGCTTCGTCGACGATCGGCTCGAAGCCGGCATCGCCGAGGTCTTCGACGAGGGCATCGATCTGGTGCACGGCATCCGGCGTGAGCCCGGTGTCTGACACGTTCGTCCACGGCATGATGCGGCGCATGAGGTCGCCGCGCTGCGCCGCCTCGCGCACCTTGCGCTGCGAGATGACGCTGATGCCCTGGCGATCCGAGGTGGTGCTGTAGAGCACGCGCGGGCGGCCCCGGGTGGTGCGGTGCTCGGTCTCGGCCACGATGTAGCCGCCGTCGAGCAGGCGCTGCAGGTGCTCGCGAACCGTGTTCGGGTGCAGCTCGGTCGCCTCGCACAGTTCGGCGACCGTGCGCTGTCCGCGCTTCTGCAGAACGTGGAGGATCTGGACGCGCGAGTAGCTGGAGATCGCGCTGTAGCCGGGGCGGGTCATGTCTTCATTGTTCATGTTCTCGGATGAAATTGAAAGGTCAGACCACAACATTTCCGAGGTTCTACAGTCCGAGCCGCGCATTCGTGCGGTGAGCGTTGTGGATTATCCACGGCTGCGACCGGAGAGCGCCACAACCCGCCCCCGTCCGCAAGCAGAGACCCGCACTGCGCGCGGGGTGAGAGCATGTGTCCATGCCCGCATCCCGCACCGCCGTCATCTACAACCCCAGCAAGACGAAGCGCGAGGATCTCGCGCGAGCGTGGGCCGGTGTCAGCGCGGAAGCCGAGCCGGAGTGGTTCGAGACGACTCCCGAGGATCCCGGCCAGGGCCCGGCACGTGCGGCGGTCGACGCCGGGTGCGATCTGGTGATCGCCGCGGGCGGCGACGGCACCGTGCGGGCGGTGGCGGAGGGGCTCGCCGGGACGGACGTCGCTCTCGGCATCGTGCCCCGCGGCACCGGCAACCTGCTGGCGCGCAACCTGGGCGTGCCGCTGCTGAGCCTTCCGGCCGCCATGCGCCGGGCGTTGACATCGGAATCGCGCTCGATGGACATCGGCTGGGTCGAGCTCACCCGGCAGAGCGGCACCGAGCGCCATGCCTTCGTCGTGATGGTCGGATTCGGCCTGGACGCGCAGATGCTCGCCGAGACGGACGACGACCTCAAGTCGAAGGCGGGATGGCTCGCCTACGTGGCGGCGATGGGGCGTGCCCTGTCGTCGTCGAGCGTGATCGATGTCCGCCTCGCGCTCGACGACGAGCCTGCGCAGAGCGTCGAGGCGCACACGCTGCTCGTGGGCAACTGCGGCGCCATCCAGGGTGGGGTCACCCTCTTCCCTGACGCTCAGCTGGATGACGGTCTGCTCGATGTACTCGTGATGAGCGCGGCCGGCGTCGGCGACTGGCTCGAGACGCTGCGCACGGCGATGTGGGACAACGGCATCCTTCGCCTGTTCGATCGCGAGCGCTCGGCGACGAGCACGGAATCGGCGCGACACGCGCAGGCCCAGCGGCTGAGCGTCGAGCTGTCCGAGCCGTGTGCGTTCGAGATCGACGGTGAAGAGGTCGGCGAGGTGACCGGCTTCGCGGTCAGTGTCGAGCCCGGAGCGTTGCGGGTCCGCTGACCGGATTCAGGCGATCTGCTCGCCGCACATGCCGCACACCCCGTTGGCGTTCGCCTCGAGGAAGCACGTGGGGCACACGGCGCGGACG
This sequence comes from Microbacterium binotii, assembly GCF_021398715.1. Classification (NCBI taxonomy): domain Bacteria; kingdom Bacillati; phylum Actinomycetota; class Actinomycetes; order Micrococcales; family Microbacteriaceae; genus Microbacterium; species Microbacterium binotii. Next base: position 846,240 of record NZ_CP090347.1, read on the forward strand.
CGCTCGGGCACAACGGGCTTCGGCGCGCTCTGGCGGGCGGGTGCGGCCGGACGGGTGGCGCTGCGCTTCGCGCGTGCGGGGGGAGCCGCGGGCGCGGGTGCGCGGGACGGCTCGGGACGGTGCTCTGCGCAGTAGAAGCGCACGAACCCGTCGTGGTTGTTGGGGTGGCGATGCTTGACGGCCCACAGCTCCGTCCGCTCGCGCGCGGGCGCGTCGGCGGGACAGGATGCGCAGCGGCCCGGTTCGCCCGGGGCGATGTCGGCGACCAGCAGCGGGGTCTCGAAGGGGATGTTCTGCCGCCAGTCCGATGACGATGCGATCCTCACGGGGTCCTTCCTGGCGGGCGCGCTTCGGGTGCGCGGTTCCTGCCCCTACAACGGTAGATCACCTGGCGGGGGCGGGGTGCCCCGTCCCCGCCAGGACGATCAGTTCGGGATCTCTTCGAGAGATGCCGGCGCGCGGGTCACGTACAGTTCGCTGATCCGGCGCCGATCGATCGCGCTCACGCGGATCGTGGCGCCGTCGATGTCGACGACATCGCCCACGCGCGCGAGGCGCCCGAGTCTCTCGACCACGTAACCGGCGACGGTATCGGCGCTGCCCCGGGGGATGACGATGCCGGTCGCCTCTTCGAAGTCCTGCAGATTGAGCCGGCCGTCGACGGTGCCGCCCTCCGTGCTGAGGGCTTCGGCCACCGCATCCGTGTCGTACTCGTCGAAGATCTCGCCGACGACCTCCTCCACGAGGTCCTCGAGCGTGACGATGCCGTCCGTGCCGCCGTACTCGTCCACGACGACCGCGATGTGGTGCCCCTGCGCCCGCATCCCCGTGAGGGTCGGCAGAACGCGCGCGGAGGAGGGAAGGTACGGGATCTCGCGAGCGAGAGAGACCAACTCGTCACGTCCGGATGTGGAGGCGGCGTCGAAGATGTCGCGCACGTGCACGAACCCGACGATGTCGTCGATCGACGAATCGATCACGGGGTAGCGCGAGTGCGGAAGGTCCTTCACCCGCGAGGCGGCGTGCTCGATCGTCTCATGGGCGTCCAGCGCGACCACCTCGGGGCGGGGTCGCATGACCTCGCTGATCTGGCGGTCGCGCAGCGAGAGTACGTCGTCGAGGATGCGGCGCTCGTCCTCCGGCAGGCCCTCGTGGCTGGAGACGATGTCGCGCAGTTCGTCGTCGGTGAGCTCGTCGGCCGTCTTGTCCGGGTCGCCCCCGAGCAGTCGCACGAGGGCGTTCGTCGACACCGACAGCAGCCAGATGACGGGGCGCATGAATCGCGCGAATCCGCCGAGGACCGGGGCGACGGCGTAGGCGAACTGCGCGTTGCGCTGGATCGCGAGGCGCTTGGGCACGAGCTCGCCGAGCACAAGCGAGAGGTACGCGATGACCAGGGTGAGCAGGATCGTCGCGACGGTCGCCGCGACGGACTCGGCGAGTCCGAGCGACACGAACAGCGGCGTCACCGACGGGGCGATCGACGAGGCGCCGTACGCGGCCGAGGCGAATCCGGCGACCGTCACGCCGATCTGGACGGCGGAGAGGAACGTGTTGGGGTTTCGTGCGAGTTCGGCGACCTTGCGACCGCGCCGACCCCGCGCCGCGAGGGCATTGACCTGACTGTCGCGGAGGGTGACGAGGGCCATCTCCGTTGCGGCGAATACGCCGCCGATGAGGACGAAGACGATGACGAGGGCGATATTGAGAAGGAGGTCGCCGTTCAACGGCCGACCTCCTCGATGCGCAGGCAGACGCCCGGGGTCACCCGGGCGCGCGGACTATGACTGTCGGAGGAATCGGCAGAGTGCGTCATTGCACCAGCGTACGGGGGCGCGTGGCCGCGATGCTCGGTGTTCGCCGAGAGAGCGCGGTGCGGCCGCGCTTGACAGACCAGGCGTTCGCGCTAACATCGACGACAAGTCATTGGTACCGCTAACACGCGATGTCGCGTATCCGCAACCCGCCCGACGCCCCCGCATCCCTTGCGCGCGTTGTGGCGTGCGCCGATGACGACCTGACCACGTCGAAAAACGAGTGAGTGACCCATCGTCGGGTCACAGCAAAGGTGCACGATGCTCGCTGCGCACGCCGGCCCTCGGCCCGACGTCGCGACCGCACGCGGCGACAGCGTCCCTTTCGCCGAGAGGAGTCCGGTTGCGGCCGTATCCCTCTCTGCCAATCTGGCGACCGGAGAGTCCGGCCGTCCTGGAGCTCGGCTGAGCGCTGTCGCTTCGCCGGAGATCGGAGACACACCATGAAGAAGGGCCTTCTCGCCCGGACCGCCGTCGGCCTGGTCGGTGGCGCACTTCTCATCGGCGCCGCGGGAGCAGCCGTCGCGGATGAGATCGGCAATGACGAGGTCGACGTCACCGTCGACATCGCGGCGTTGCCCGACGCCGGTGCGCTGACGTTGAGCGTCGACCCCGGCTCCGCCGTGCTGACCGAAGGGGAGTCCGCCGACCCCGACCAGCGCGTCTTCGAAGGCACGCTTCCCACCGTGACGGTCACGGATGACCGCGACGCCATCCCCGCCGGTTCCGCCTGGTACGTGACCGGTCAGGCCAGCGCGCTGACGTCCGGCAACGCCTCGATCGACCCCGGCCATCTGGGCTGGAAGCCGAAGCTGCTGACCCAGAGCGCCGACGTGGCGGAAGGTCCGGACGTCGACACCGTGCTCGATGGGGGCCCCAACAACGTCGGGCTCGTGGACGCCGAGTTCCTCGCGGTCGCCTTCGATGCCGAGAGTGCCGCCGGCACCTGGCAGGCGACGGCCGATCTGCTGCTCAAGACCCCGAAGAACGTCACGCCGGGCAGCTACTCCGGCACGATCACGCTGACCCTGTGGGAGGAACTGTCCTGAGGTGCCTTGCTCCTTCCCAGGAGCCGGTGACGGCTCCTCCACCCCTTCCCCCAGGATGACCGCCGTGTTCCCACGCCTTCGCACCCCGCCCTTCGCCAAACGGGCGTCGATGCTGTCCGCGGCCGCCCTCGCGGCCGTGCTCGCGCTTCTCAGCCCCGTCGCAGCGGTCGCGGCGGAGGACGACCCGGTCCGCTGGTCGGTCGCGCCCGCGGATGCGGACGGCGCTGACGGGCGGCGCGCGGTCGAGCACGAACTCGCACCGGGGGAGCGGGTGGAGGAGCACTTCGCGGTGCGCAATCTCAGCGAGCAGGAGATCACTTTCCGGATCACGGCCGCCGACGGCTTCTTCACGCAGACGGGCCGCTTCGACATCCTCGCGGATGCGGCCGCGTCGACCGCCGCCGGTACCTGGATCCAGGCGCCCGCCGCGGTGACGGTGCCCGCGGGCGAGAGCGTCGTCGTCCCGTTCTCGCTGGCCGTGCCCGAGCGTGCGGAGCCCGGCGACTATGCGGCGGGCGTGACCGCGTCCATCCTCACGGCGGGCGGCGCCGCGGGAGGAGCGAGTGTGGGCGTCGAGAGCAGGGTCGGCTTCCGCGTGCTGACGCGGGTGACGGGTGAGATCACCCCGGCGGCTTCGCTCGGCGCGCTCGCCGGCGACTACCGCCTCTCGTGGAACCCGCTGCGTCCGGGGGAGGCGACGGTCTCGTTCGAGGTCGTGAACGACGGCAACACGCGCCTCGCCGCCATGGGCACGGTGTCGGTCGGCGGTCGGAGCGTCGCCTTCCCCGCACCGGGCCAGCAGGCGCAGGAACTGCTGCCCGGTGATCGTCGCGAGATCACGGTCGAGGTGGACGAGGTGTGGCCCTGGGTGCTGCTCACCGCCACCGTGACCCTCGCGCCGGAGGTCCTGACCATCTCCGACACGGATGCGGCCATGGCGCCGATTTCCGCCGAGGTGGCGATCTGGGCGGTACCGTGGCCGCAGTTGGCGATCTTGTTGGGGGCGGGTCTCGTCGTCTGGGCTATCCTGTGGCGACGATCACGCTCCCGCAGGCGGATCTCCGCCATGATCGACGATGCGCTCCGGCGAGGGCGCGAAGAGGGACGCAACGAGATGACAGATCGGGTGGGGGCATCATGAAGCGCTGGAGCGCGGTGCTGGCCACGCTCGTGAGCACGCTCGCGCTCGCCGCGGCGACGGCGCCCGCCCACGCGGCCGACCTCGACGCCGACCCCGGGAGCATCGGCGTCAGCGTCCAGATCACCCCGATCGAGTGCACGAGCGGATGCGGTGCCGGGGTCGAGGGCGCGGGCTCCCTGGCCGCGAGCGGTCTGGCGCCGATGGAGCCGGTCCTGTGGGCGGCCATCCTGCTCCTGGGACTGGGTGCTGCTCTGGCCCTGCGCGCCACAGTCTCCCGCCACGCGAAGCAGGCGCCCGCATCCGATTCCGGAGACGGTGCGTGTCAGAGCTGACGCGCGGCTGGCAGCGGCCCAGCATCTACGACGTCGCCAAGCATGCGGGCGTGTCTCACATGACCGTCTCGCGGGTCCTCAACGACCACCCCAACATCCGCGACTCGACACGTGAGCGCGTGCTGAAGGCGATCGAGGAGATGAACTACACCCGCAGCTCGATCGCCCGGGCGCTCGCCACGCGGAGGGCGATGCGGATCGGGGTGCTGGTGGACGGCCCGGTGCAGTTCGGTCCGAACAGCACGCTGCGCGCCCTGGAAGCCGCGGCGCGGGATGTCGGGTACGCGATCAGCGCGTTCTCGATCGACGACGACGACGATGCGCAGCTGGATGCGGGGGTCGTGGAGCTCGTGACACAGGGCGTGGACGCTCTGTGCGTCATCGCCCCCCGCGCGTCCTCGCTCGAGCTGCTGCGGCAGAAGAGCACGGGTCTGCCCACGATCGTCATCAAGGCCGAGTCCGACGACGTGTGGCATACCGCGGCCGTCGATCAGCGCAGCGGGGCTCGATTGGCCGTCGACCACCTGATCGAGCTCGGCCACAGACGCATCGCGCATCTCGCGGGACCGCTGGACTGGTACGACGCTCGGGAGCGCGAGCAGGGCTGGCGCGAATCGCTCGCCGCTGCAGATCTCGACGTGGGCGAGGCGATCATCGGCGACTGGACCTCGGACTACGGCTACGAGGTGGGCAAGGCGTTCGATCCCGGCAGTGCGACGGCCGTGTTCGCCGCGAACGACCAGATGGCGCTCGGTCTCGTGCACGGCCTGGTCGATCAGGGCCTGCGCGTACCGGAGGACGTCAGCGTCGTCGGCTTCGACGACGTCCCGGATGCGCGGCACTTCCTGCCGCCGCTGACGACCGTCCGCCAGGATTTCTCCGCTCTGGGCGAGCTCGCTCTGCAACTCGTGATCGCCGCCATCGACGGCGAGGATCACACCCGGCACGATCGCATCGCGCCGGTGCTGGTCGTGCGTTCGTCCACGGCCTCCGCGCCGCGCGGCTGAGTCGCTGCCACGCGTTGTTGTGCGCAACCAATGTTCGCGGTAACGGAAAAATAACGAATCGCCCCGAAACAGTTGCGAAGTCGCATTGTTAGCGCGCACAATGTGGCTACCCGACGTTCCCGCTGGGGGGCACACGGACCACCTCTTCGACGATGAGCGTCGGGGAGTCTCAAGGAGGAGATCACATGGCACACAACAAGCGCGCTCTGGGCATGCTGGGATTCATCGGCGTGGGGGCTCTCGCGCTGGGTCTGGCCGGCTGCTCGAGCGGCGACGCAGAGGCCGGCGGCGAGGCGAGCGGCGGCAGCGGCGACCTCACCACGGTCGGCTTCGTCGCGGTGGGTCCTGAGGGCGGCTGGCGCAACGCCAACGAGCAGGCCATCAAGGACGCCTTCACCGAGGACGCCGGCTTCGAGCTCAAGTACGCCCCGGCTGCCAGCCCGAGCGACCAGAAGTCGCAGCTGGACGCCTTCTCGACGTTCGTCAACGACGAGGTCGACGTCATCCTGCTCACCGCCACCGAGGCGTCGGGCTGGGAGGACTCGCTCAAGCTCGCCAAGGAGGCCGAGATCCCGGTCATCCTGCTCGACCGCGGTGTCGACGCTCCCGAGGACCTCTACGTGACCCGCATCGCGCCCGACAACGTGCAGGTCGCGAAGTCGGTCGGCGAGTGGGCGACCACCGCGTTCCCCGAGGGCGCCAACTACTTCGTCCTCGAGGGCGTTCCGGGTCTCTCGGTCGTCAACGAGCGCAACGAGGGCTTCGACGAGGCACTCGGCGGCGCGTCCGGCTGGAACAAGGTCGGCGCGCAGACCGCCAACTGGAAGACGGATGAGGGCAAGTCGGTCATCGAGACCGTCCTGAAGGCCAACAACAACGACATCCAGTTCATCTTCGCTCAGAACGACGAGATGGGCATCGGCGCGGCGCAGGCCGTGACGGCGGCGGGCCTCAAGCCCGGCACCGACGTGAAGATCGCCACGATCGACGGCACCAAGGGTGCGCTCGAGGCGCTGGCCAAGGGCGACCTGAGCTTCGTCGCTCAGTACAACCCCTTCTTCGGCACCGACGCCGTCGACGCCGTCAAGAAGGCCCTCGCGGGTGACAAGGTCGACTCGACCATCATCGTCAAGAGCGCCACGTTCGACTCGCCGGAGGCGGCCGACAAGGCGCTGGCCGACGGCCTCGCGTTCTGAGCGCCGCAAGCCCGCACTAAACCGCGCCGGCAGGCAGAGCGGGGATCGCCCCGGGCGATCCCCGCTCTCTGTCCGGCCCCCAAGGGCACCAGCCCCGTAGCGAGGAAGCTCGTCAGTGATGACCGAATCACCCCCGATCGTCGAAGTCCGCGGCGCATCGATCACCTTCCCCGGCGTCAAAGCGCTCGACGCCGTGAACTTCCGCCTCCTCCCCGGGGAGGTCCACACCCTGATGGGTGAGAACGGCGCGGGCAAGTCCACGCTGATCAAGGCGCTCACCGGCGTCTACCAGATCGACTCGGGCTCGATCCTCGTGGGCGGCGTCGAGCGGCGCCTGACCGGTACCAAGTCGGCGCAGGATGCCGGGATCTCCACGGTCTACCAAGAGGTCAATCTCTGCACGAACCTCACCATCGGCGAGAACGTCATGCTGGGACACGAGGTGCGCGGCCCGCTCGGCATCAACTGGCGCAAGACGCACGCCCGGGCCGCCGAGGCGCTGGCGCGCATGGGCCTCGGCCACCTCGACCCCCGTGCGCCGCTGGCATCCATCTCGATCGCCCTCCAGCAGCTCGTGGCCATCAGCCGCGCCATGGTCACCGAGTCCAAGGTCCTGATCCTGGACGAGCCGACCTCGAGCCTGGACTCCGCCGAGGTCGAGGTGCTCTTCGGCGTCATCCGCAGCCTCCGCGACCAGGGCGTCGCCATCCTCTTCGTCTCCCACTTCCTCGACCAGGTGTACGCGATCAGCGATCGCATCACGGTCCTGCGCAACGGAGCGTTCGTGGGGGAGTACCTCACTCACGAACTCGACCGCACGCAGCTCATCTCGAAGATGATCGGCAAGGACCTCGACGCGCTGCGGGCCCTCGGCTCCAACCGCCAGGTCGATGAGCGCGACCGCACCGACACCCCGGTGTACAGCGCGGAGGGGCTGGGCCGCAAGGGCGCGCTGAACCCGACCGACATCGAGATCCACCGCGGCGAGGTCGTCGGTTTCGCGGGCCTTCTGGGCGCCGGCCGCACCGAGCTCGCCCGACTCATCATGGGCGCCGACCGTGCCGACTCCGGCACCGTGCGCATCCGGGGCAAGAAGGCCAGCATCGCCTCGCCGGTCGCCGGCCTCGCCAACCGGATCGCCTACTCGACCGAGAACCGCCGCGACGACGGCATCATCGGCGACCTGAGCGTCCGCGAGAACATCATGCTGGCGCTGCAGGCGAAGCGGGGCTGGCTGCGCCGCGTGCCCGCTCGCGAGGTCGACGCGCTGGTCAAGACCTACATGGAGCGCTTCAGCGTGCGACCGAACGACCCCGACCGGCCGATCCGGCTGCTCTCGGGCGGCAACCAGCAGAAGGTGCTTCTCGGCCGCTGGCTGGCCACGGAGCCGGAGCTGCTGCTGCTCGACGAGCCGACGCGCGGCATCGACGTCGGCGCCAAGGCCGACATCCAGGAGACCGTCGCCGAGCTCGCCGAGGGCGGCATGGGCGTCGTCTTCATCTCCTCCGAGCTGGAGGAGGTCGTCCGCCTGTCCGAGCGCATCGTCATCCTGAAGGACCACGACAAGATCGGCGAGGTCGTCAACGGACCCGACGTGACGGCCGAGCGCATCGTCTCGATCATCGCCGCCGAAACGGAAGAGAAGGCCGAGGCCCAGACCGAGGCGCTCGCCGAAGGAGAGCTCTCATGACGTCCTTCCTGAAGACGCTCGTGCGCACGCCCTGGTTCTGGGGCATCGTCGGTATCGCCCTGCTGCTCACGCTCAACGTCATCAAAGACCCGACCTATCTGTCGGTCGGCATCAACCCGACGACCGGGATGCTGGCGGGGAACCTCCTCGACATCCTGCGCGTGTCGGCGCCGATCATCATGATCGCCCTCGGCATGACCTTCGTCATCGCGACCAAGGGCATCGACCTGTCGGTCGGCTCGATCATGGCCGTCGGCGGCGCCGCGGCCATGGAGAGCCTGTCCGCGGCCGGTGCGCCGACGTCGGTGGGCGCCATGCTCACGGCGATCGGTATCGCGCTCCTGCTGGGCGCCGTCCTCGGTCTCGTCAACGGCCTGCTCGTGTCGGTCATCGGACTCCAGCCCTTCATCAGCACGCTCGTGATGATGCTCGCCGGGCGCGGTATCGCCCGCGTCATCACCGGAGGCCAGAACACCAACGCCACCAACGAGCCGTTCCGGCAGATCGCGAACGGGCAGATCCTCGGACTGCCGATCAGCTTCGTCGCGGCGATCGTGATCGTGGTCCTCGTCTCGGTCATCATGCGGCGCACGGCGCTCGGGCTCATGATCGAGTCGATCGGTGTGAACCCCGCCGCCAGCCGACTCGCCGGCATCCGCCCGCGACCCATCCTGATCGCGGTGTATATCCTCTCGGGTGTCCTGGCGGCCACCGGCGGCCTGTTCACGGTCTCGGAGGTCATGACCGTCGACGTCTCGGGCACCGGCTACCAGATGGAGCTCGACGCGATCCTCGCGGTCGTGATCGGGGGCACGTCGCTCGCGGGTGGCAAGTTCTCGATCCTCGGCTCGACGGTCGGCGCCCTGCTGATCGCCACGCTCAACAAGACGGTCCTCTTCCTCGGGATCTCGGCCGCCGCGACGCCCGCCTTCAAGGCGATCGTCATCGTGGTGCTGGTTCTCCTGCAGTCCGAGCGGGTGCGGGGCTACGTCCTGCGACTCGGGCGCACCCGTTCCCGAAAGGAGGCCGTCGCGTGAGCGCGTCCGTCTCGACCTCATCCATCGACCTCGACAAGGTCCCCTCCCGTGGGTTCGCCCGCATCTGGGGGCGCAGTCAGTCGGTGATCCCGTCTCTCGCGGCGGTCCTGCTGCTGATCGCCATGCTCGTGTACGCGGAGCTCGCGTACGGCCGCGTGTTCCACATGGGCACGATGTCGAGCCTGCTCGTCAGCTTCGCGCCGACGATCATCCTCGCCGTGGGGATGACGATCGTCATCCTCTCGGGCGGGATCGACCTCTCCGTCGGCGCGGTCGTGGCCTTCACCTCGGTCGCGGGCGTCATGCTGATGAACATCGGTGTGAACGGGTGGCTCGCGATCGTTCTCATGATCGTGTTCGGTGCGTTGTTCGGTCTCATCTCGGGAGTGCTGATCCAGTACTTCAACGTGCAGCCGTTCATCGCGACGCTGGCCATGATGTTCCTGGCTCGCGGACTCGCGTCGATCCTGTCGACCGTGCCGGTGCAGGCGCCCGACGACTCGCCGATCCTGCTGCTGGCGACCGACTTCAAGCTCATCGACGGCCCCAAGGTGAACGACCTCGTGCTCACGCCCGGGTTCTTCATCGCCGTGCTCGTCGTGATCGGTGCGTTCTTCTTCCTGCACCGCACCCGCTCCGGTCGCACGATCTACGGCATCGGCGGTGCCGAATCCTCGGCGCAGCTGATGGGACTCCCTGTCGCCCGCACCCGGGTGTCCATCTACATCATCAGCGGTGCGCTGGCAGGCCTCGCCGCCGTCGTCTACACCGCAGAGGTGGGCGGCAAGGCGCAGAACGTCACGGCCATCGGCTGGGAGCTCGACGCGATCGCGGCCGTCGTCATCGGCGGCACGCTGCTGACCGGCGGCGCGGGCTACGTGCTCGGCTCCGTGGTCGGTTCGTTGGTGCTCGCGACCCTCTGGATGATCATCACGAAGGACGGCACCATCCGCCCCGAGTACCTCACGATCATCACCGGCGGCATCCTGCTCGTCTTCGTGCTCCTGCAGCGTGTGCTGACAGCCAGACGACGGAGATGACCCCCGACACGGCGTCGGGGCGGCCGCACGGCCCGCTCCGACGCCGTGTCGTGCCCGCGCGCGGGCAGATCCACAACTGAACACCGCATCCGATGCGACGTCGGCCGCACGCGGCCTGGTCGCTCGAGACGAACAGGACTCTCGATGACGAGAAACTCCCCGCCCGAATCCGTCACCCCGACACGGCATCGCCGGCGCGCACGTGCGCTGGCCGCATCCGTGCTCGGCGCAGCACTCACCGTCACCGGTCTCGGCGTCCCCCTCGCCGCTCAGGCCGCCGACGTCCCCGCCCCTACGGCCCACTACGACATGTCCCACCAGGGTCAGTCGCTGCTCGATGTGTCGGGCAACGGCCGCAACGCCACGCTCACCGGCTTCACCGACGCGTCGTTCGCGGATGCGGCGGGCGACGCCGTGCTGCGCTTCCGAGCCGACGGGTACGCATCGCTGCCCAAGGGGCTCGTGACCGGCACCGACAACGACTTCACCGTCGAGTACACCGTCGCGACGCAGACCTCCGCGAATCACTTCGGCTGGGTCATCGGCGACGGCGTGGGGCCGTGGAACACGACCCAGCTCGGCAACCACATCTTCCTGAGTCCGCGGTCGTCGCAGGGCGGTTACGTCAACCAGGCGCTCGCCGCGATCCGCGTGAAGTCCGGGAGCGACAACGGCGAGACGCGGATGCCGGCCGGCGGCGGCCTGAACCCCGGGTTCACGACGCTCACCATGGTGGGGCAGGGCAACACGCTGACCCTCTACCGCGACGGTGCCGTCATCTCGACGCTCACCCACACCCGCTCCCTCAGCTCGATCATCCCGAGCGGCAACGTCCTCGGGTATCTCGGACGCTCCCTCTACCAGGGCGACGCGCTGCTGCGCGCCGACGTCTCGGACGTGAAGTTCTGGGACGCAGCGCTCACCGCGGACGACGTGCGCGCCAGCATGCCGACGACCGAGGAGAAGAGCGCGGCCACGGCCGCGCTGCTCCGCGGTGATGTGCTCGCAACGATGCTGGGGGCCAACCCCTCGCTCGGCCGGGTGTCCACGAACCTGACGCTCGCGGCCACCGTCAACGGCGTCGCTCTCACGTGGACGTCTTCCTCGCCCGAGACCGTGTCCACGACCGGTGTCGTCTCCCGCTCCATCGCCCAGGACACCCCCGTCACCCTGACGGCCGTCAGCTCGCTGGGCACGCTGACCTTCGACGTCACCGTCGTCGCTCCGTCCGTGTCGAGTGATCTCGACGCGATCGTCCTGGCGACGCGCACCACCGAGAACCTGCCGCTGGCGACGAAGGGTGCCGTCAACGGCGCCTCCATCACCTGGACCTCGTCCGACCCGACCCTGGTGACCGGCACCGACCCGGCTTACACAGCGCCGACGGCGGGCTCGGCCGACCCGTTCGCGGGCGGCGGCATCGTCTCGAGGCCGGCATACGGCGCGGGTGATCGCAGCGTCACGCTCACCGCGACGGCCACGCTGAACGGACGCTCTGCCCAGCGCACGTTCGAGATCACCGTCGCCGAGCACGGCCGGTGGGCACCGGATGCCGGTTACGCGGCCGCGTACTTCAAATCCGACGGCGACGAGAAGATCTATCAGGCCGCCACCAGCGGGAACGACTTCTTCACCTTCTCCGCGGTCAACGGCGGAAACCCGGTCATCACCTCGACGACCGACACGAAGGGCCTGCGCGACCCGTACGTGCTGCGTTCCAAGGACGGCGACAAGTACTACATGGTCGCCACCGACCTCTGCATCAGCTGCGGAACCGGCTGGGGCCCCGCCCAATCCGAGGGCAGCCTGAAGATCGAGGTGTGGGAGTCGACGGACATGGTGCACTGGAAGCGCACCAACGACGCGAACACGGGTATCACGATCAACCAGCCGGCCGCAGGCATGACGTGGGCGCCCGAGGCGTACTGGGATGACGAGTTGCAGTCCTACGTGGTGCACTTCTCGTCGCGGCTGTACTCGGACGCGTCGAAGACCAACAACGACAACCTGCACGCCCGCGTCTTCACCGTCCTGACCCGCGATTTCCGCACCTTCACGTACCCGCCCGCCGAGTGGCAGAACACCGGTTACGCGCGGATCGACTCGACGGTGCAGAAGATCGGGGACTACTACTACCGGTTCACCAAGAACGAGGACGGCGGCGCCGCCGACGGCCTCGAGCGCGGAAAGGACATCTTCCTGGAGCGTTCGAAGGTGCTCACCGCGAAGACCACCCGTTCGGATTGGAACGCGAACCCCGAGACGGGCTGGCAACTGATCGACACCGCCATGACCAGCCTCGAGACCGGGCAAGCGGGTGAAGGGCCGCAGATCGTCAAGCTCAACGACGGTGACCCGAACAACACCGCGGATGATGACGGGTACGTCTTCCTCGTCGACAACTATGGCTCCGGGGGCTACCGCGCGTTCGTCACCACAGGCGACGAGATCGCGAGCAGCAACCAGGGCGACCGCCTCTCGCGCCGGGCCGACTGGAACGTGCGCCCGGTGGGCGGTCTGCCGGCAAGCCCCCGTCACGGTTCCTTCGTCAACGTGTCGCAGGCCGTCCTGACGGCCCTGCACGGATGGACGGATGTGGCCGCGGTCGCCTCGACGACGACGCTCACCGCCTCCGGCCGCACCGCCACCGCGCACGTCGTCGCGGCGGATGCCGGTCAGGTCGCCGGCACGGTGACCTTCGCCGGCGCCGGCTGGAGCCAGAGCGCGATCCTCGCCGACGGGGTCGCCTCGGTCGAGGTTCCCGCCCAGGTCGGTGCCGTCACCGCCACCTACGACGGCTACCGGGATGGACGAGTCAGCGTATCGAGTTCGGCGGCGGTCACGCTCGGCGTCGCGTTCACGACCACCGTCGCCGCGAAGTGCCTGGCCGGGAAGGTCGTGCACTCCGTCGCGGTCGTCAACACCGATCCGTCGACCATCACGGCGACGATCGTCGGTGCCTACGGTAGCAAGGCGCTGACGCTGGCCCCCGGCGCCTCGGCATCCGCAGCCTTCACGACCCGGCTGGCGGCGACGCCCGCGCAGACGGTGACCGTGACGGCGCGGGCCGCCGACGGGCGCACGACGACGCAGAGCGCCGTCGTGCCGTCGACCACCTGCGGCTGAGGCGGTCCTACACCACCGGGGCCGGGTCAGCGCACAGCTGGCCCGGCCCCGGCGCGTGTGCGCAGGATGGTGGGGAGCCTCGACCGACAGGAGCACGCATGAGCGCCGACGACATCGACATCCATCCGATCTCGCCAGAGGATGCGGGAGAGGTGCTGACTCTCCAGCGCGCCGCGTTCGTGCAGGAGGCGCTGATCTACCGCGACATCGACATGCCGGTGTTCACCCAGACGCTCGAGGAGGTCGCCTACGAGCTGCGGGAGAATCTCGGTCAGGTGGCACGGCGCGCCGGGAGGATGGTCGGGGCGATCCGCGCGCGTATGGACGGCGACGTTCTGCTCATCGGACGGCTCGCCATCGCGCCCGACCAGCAGGGAGAGGGCATCGGGTCCGCATTGCTGGACGCGGTCGAGGCGTGCGGTCGCCGCTCGGGCGCCCGCACGGCGGAACTGTTCACCGGCCGACTGAGTGAGGCCAACATCCGGCTCTACGAGCGTCAGGGATACGTGGTCGCGGAGGCCGCCGGCGGCGCCGGGGGCGCCGACGAGGTCTTCCTGCGCAAGGACCTCGCCGACTCCGCAGCCGCCGACGGCTGAGCGTCAGATGGTGGCGACCGAGCCCGAGTCCACGCGGTAATTGGACCCGTTGACGAAGGAGGCACGCGCCGAGCAGAGGAAGGCGATCACCGATGCGACCTCCTCCGGCTCGCCGCGGCGGCCGAGCTCCATGTACGGCCGCTCCTGGTCGAGGAACGACGCGATCGCCTCGTCGAACGACTCGCCCCGCTCCTTCGAGCGCTTCTCCATCATCGCGTCGGTCATGGGCGTGTGGATGAAGGCGGGAGAGACGGCGTTCACCAGCAGTCCCTCGGACGCGTAGCTGCGCGAGAGCCCCTTCGCGAGCGCCAGGATGCCGGCCTTCGCCGCGCAGTACGGCAGCTCGTCGTCGTACGGCTGCACCGCATCCTCGGAGGCGAGGAGCACCAGACGCCCCCATCCGCCGGAGCGCAGATCCGTCAGGAACTCCCGGATCACGCGGACCGGTCCGAGCAGATCGGTCTCGATCGTCGATGTCCAGCCCTCGTCGTCGATCTCATGGAACAGCCCCTGCGCACCGGTGATGCCCGCGGACTGCACGAGGATGTCGATGGCGCCCACCGCATCCGTCGTCTTGCGGTGCAGCTCGGCCACGGATGCGACATCGGTGATGTCGGCGGCGAACGCGTGGAGTCGGCCGTCGGGTGCGTCGAGCTCGGCGACGGCCTCCTCGAGCGTGTCCGCATCGCGGTCGGTGAGCACGACCGTCACTCCCTCAGCGAGGAGCAGCTTGGCGGTCTCGAAGCCGATCCCCGAGTCGCCTCCGGTGATGAGAGCCTTCTTGCCTGCGATGCCGAGATCCATGTCGGTGTCCTTTCATTCGCCGTCGGACGGGATCGGTCCGAACGTGTGTGCCGGGCGCCCCTCGGCGTCCGTGTCGAGCACGAAGATCGAGCCGCTGAGTGGCCCGGCCACGAGCTGCTGCTCGGTGAGCTGTTCGCGAGCGGTGCCCACGAACAGCAGATTGCGCTCCGGCCCGCCGAAGGCGACGGAGGTCACCTGCGGCGCGGGGATCGGGATGCGGGCCTCGATGCGCCCGTCGGGAGTCCACCGCACGACCTGCCCCGCGCCGTAGACGCCGTTCCAGAATCGTCCGTCGGTGTCGAGGGCGAGGCCGTCGGAGTCCTCGCCGAGCAAGAACGGCGTCAGCTCGCCGAGTGCCTCGGGCTCCGGGGTGTACGCGCCGCGGTAGACGGTCCGGGTGGCCGTGTCGGTGACATACATCGTGTGCGCATCGTCGGACCATTCGAAGCCGTTGGCGACGCCGAACCCGCCGCGGAGCACGCGCACGGAGCCCGTCGGGTCGACGATGTACAGGCCCGCATCCGGCGCGCCGGTGGTGACGTTCATCGCTCCCACCACGAAACGCCCGAACGGGTCGACCTTGGCCTCGTTGCTGCGGATCCCCGCGTGCGCGTGGGGCAGGACGGCCACGGTCCGCCGGACGGCGCCGTCCGCATCCAGGAGCACGACGCGATCCTTCAGTGCGGCGACGAACCCGCCGGATGCGGCGGGCTGCACGGCGCTCACGGGCGCCGGCAGCCGCACGACGGTGTCGCGGGAGCCGTCCTCGGGATCGTCCAGCCGGGCGCGATGCATCGTGCCGCGGGTGATGTCGACCCAGACGAGCTCGTGGGTGCGGTCGTCCCAGAAGATGCTCTCCACGAGGATCGCGTCGAGGCGACGGAAGAGGCGGGGTTCAGTGCCCATCGAGCTCCTCCGCGGGCACGAGGTCGCGGATCGTCAGAGCGGCGCCGATCACGGCCAGGTGGCTGAGCGCCTGGGGGAGGTTACCCCACGACGAACCGTCGTGCTCCGAGATCATCTCGGCGAAGATCCCGACGTCGTTGGCGCGGGCGACCAGGTCGTCCATGGCCGCGACGGCCTCGTCGTGGCGTCCCACGCACGCGAGCGCGCCGGCCCGCCAGAACGCGGAGGCGACGAACGTGTGCTCCTCCTGATCCATCCCGGTGTAGCGGTAGAGCAGGTCTCCGCCGCCGAGCCGCTCGGTGAGCACGTCGATCGTCCGAGACATCCGCTCACCGCGGTCGAATCCGCTCTCGGCGTGCAGGAGCACCGAGGTGTCGACATCCGTGGATCCCGGATGCATGACGTACGCCCCGATCTCCTCCGACCAGCCGTGCTCGGCGATCCAGGCCGCGATGCGGTCGCGCTCGGAGGCCCAACGCTCGGCGCTGCCGGGGATGGCGCCCGCCTCGGCGAGTTCGACCGCGTCGCGCAGCGCCTGCCAGCAGCCCATCTTCGAGGAGGTGTAGTGGCGGATCTCGGGGAGCTCCCACATCCCGGAGTCCGGCTTGCGCCACTCGTCGCACGTGCGGTCTGCCATGGCGGCGAGCATGCGCCCGGTGGCGACATCCAGCACGTTGCCCGCATCCACGTATGTCCGGCAGATGGCGAAGAGGTCGCCGTAGACGCCGAGCTGAAGCTGCCCGTGTGCCGGGTTGCCGGTCACCACGGGGCCGATCCCGCGCCAGCCCGGCGCCTCGTGCTCGGTGACGTTCTGCGCGAGCGTGCCGCGCAGCGTGTACAGCACGTGCAGGTCGGGCCCGTTGTCGCGGATGGTGCGCAGCAGCCACGAGATCGCGGCGTGTGTCTCCTCACGGAGGCCGAAGCGCACGAGCGCGTGCGCGGTGTAGGCGAGATCGCGCACCCACGCGAACCGGTAGTCCCAGTTCTTGCCGCCGCGCGGGTTCTCCGGCAGTGATGTCGTGGCGGCCGCGGCGATGGCTCCGGTGGGGGAGTAGACCAGCAGCTTCAGGGCGAGTGCGCTGCGCTGGACCGTGGCCGCCCACGGGCCGTCGTAGCCGAACTCCCGAGACCACGCGCGCCAGCCCTCGATCGTCCGATCGATGCTGCGGTCGACGTTCTCCGGATGCGGCAGGTGGAGCGGCTCGCCGTCGGTCGCGACGACCACGAGCAGGTGACGCGACTCGGGGGAGGTCGTGAAGGATCCCTCGACCCGCGGGCCCGCGCCGTCATCGACGGTGGTCGGGGTGCCGTGGTCCTTGCCCACCACCGCCAGCGATGTCTCGCCGACGCGGAGGATGGTGGCACCGTCGCGCTGCTCCGCCCAGGGCGCCGCCGTGTTCAGGCGGGTTCCGGGTTGCACGCGCCAGGTGAAGGCGACGTCGCCGTCGATACCCTCGACGCGCCTCGCCAGCTCCGCCCAGGGGAGACGTCCGGCGACGCCCGTCACCATCGCGTCCGTGAGACGCGCGGTGCCGGACGGCGTGACGAAGGTCGTCTGCAGCACGTTCGTACGCGCGACGTACCGACGACGCACCTCGAACTCGCCCACCGGGGTGATCTCCAGACATCCGCCGTTGTCGGCATCGAGGATGCGGGCGAAGACCGGCACGGAGTCGAGGTTGGGAACCGGCAGCCAGTCGATGCTGCCGCGACGATCGATGAGAGCGATCGTCCGGCCGTCGCCGATCGCGGCGTAGGACGAGAGGTCGGAGAAGGGCCGGGACACGGCAGCCACGCTAGGCGCCCGCCCGGTCCGCGAGGGCAGGCTTGCATGCGGCGGCTGGGCGGGTTAAGCGTCGCCGGGTGCGCGAGCGCTAGCAACCCGCGGCGGAGCGGACAACCCCCGCCGACGTGTGTCGGGCCGGGGTTAGCGTCACATCTGTCAGACACCGAGCGACGGGCACGACCCGTCCTCGAAGACGAAGGAGGACGACATGGCCGCCACGAACGCATCGAGCACCACGCGCAACCGCCGCCGCCCCGCGAAGGGTGGAGCAGGAGCCGGACTCACCGAGGAGCAGAACGCGGAGAGCGGGTTCACCGCATCCCAGGAACTCAGCGACAATCTGCAGAAGGTGCTCGTCGACCTGATCGAGCTGTCGCTGCAGGGCAAGCAGGCGCACTGGAACGTGGTCGGCCGCAACTTCCGCGACACCCACCTCCAGCTCGACGAGGTGATCGACGCCGCCCGTGAGTTCAGCGACACCGTCGCAGAGCGGATGCGGGCGCTGCACGCCCTCCCGGACGGCCGCAGCGACACGGTCGCCGAGACCACCACACTGCCCGAGTTCCCGCAGGGTGAGATCGACACGAGCGAGGTCATCGACCTCATCACCGAGCGTCTCGAGGCCACGATCGGCACCTGCCGCGACGTGCACGACGAGGTCGACGACGAGGACCCGACGAGCGCCGACATCCTGCATGCGGTCCTGGAGCGCCTCGAGCAGCTCGCGTGGATGGTCAGCGCCGAGAACCGCGCGCCGGCGGCGCGCTGAGAGGGGGTCGCACCATGAGCATGTACGACGCCCAGGATCCGACCACCCAGTTCCCCCGTCCGCCGTTCCCGCCCCAGCAGCAGAGCGCACCGGGGGACATCCACGAGATGGACCCCGCGCCCGACCACGGCGAGACCAGCTACATCGGCTTCGGGCGACTGCCCGGGCGCAAGGCGCTCGTGACCGGTGCCGATTCCGGCATCGGTCGCGCGGTGGCCATCGCCTACGCCCGCGAGGGCGCGGATGTGGCGCTCAGCTATCTGCCCGAGGAGCAGGCGCAGGCAGAGGAGGTCGCGGCGCTGATCGAGAAGGAGGGTCGCACGGCCGTGCTCCTTCCCGGAGACCTCCAACAGGAACAGACCAACATCGAGGTCGTGGAGCGCGCTGTCGATGAGCTCGGCGGCCTCGACATCCTCGTGATCAATGCCGGCACGATGCCGACGGTCGACAGCATCGACGACTTCGAGACGCACACCCTCGACCACGTGGTGAAGGCCAACATCTATCCGCTGTTCTGGCTGACCAAGGCCGCATCCGCCCACCTGAAGCCCGGGGCTGCGATCATCACGACCTCGAGTGTGCAGGGCTTCCAGCCCTCGCCGTCGCTGGCCGAGTACGCGGTCTCGAAGGCGGGTATCGCCAACTGGACCCGTGCGATGTCCACGCAGCTGATCGAACGCGGGATCCGCGTCAACGGTGTCGCGCCCGGTCCGATCTGGACGCCGCTGCAGCCCGCCTACGTGCCGAACGAGAAGATCGAGGAGTTCGGCTCGCAGACGCCGATCGGACGGGCAGGTCAGCCCGTCGAGCTCGCTCCGGCGTTCGTCTTCCTCGCCTCCCAGGAGTCCAGCTACGTGGTCGGCGAGACGATCGCCGTGACGGGCGGGATGCCGGTGCACTGACCTTCGCGGGGGAAACGGCCGTCCGGACACCGGGCGGCCGTCTCCGTGCGTGCGCTTAGCATGGGCGGATGGATCCGCGGGTGCGTCGCACGCAGGAGCGCCTGCGCGCTGCGGCGTTCGAGCTGGCGTCCACCATGCGGTTGTCGCAGATCAGCGTGACCGACCTCTGTCGCGCCGCCGGGGTCACCCGGGACACGTTCTATCGGCATGCGGCGGGCGTCGCGGAGCTGACGGCCGATGCGCTCGCGGCGGAGCTGCAGGAGGTGACGGCCGCCCTCGGTGCGGATGCGGCGATCGGCGACGGCGAACGGATGCTGCTGGAGCACGTTCGCACGCGGGCCGCTGTGTACCGCTCGGCGATGGAGCCGCTGCTGGCGGCGCCGGTGCGTGCGGGGCTCGAGCGGAGCCTCCGGCAGGGACTGGACCAGTGGGTGCGGCAGCGTCCCGGCATCGTCCCCGCGGCGATCGCGGGCGATGCCGCCGCGGTCTCGCTCGCCGTCGCCTATGCCGCGGCCGGAACGGTGGGTGCGATCGAAGAGTGGCTGCGCACGGACATGGCGGATCTCGATCGTGCGGTCGCGGTGATCCTGGCCGCGTCCGCCGACTGGTGGCAGCTCTGACCGACCGGCGAATCTATAAGACATATGTCAGATAGATTGCCTAGACTGCTGTCGAGCAGCGACGCCGCCCGGTCGTCGCGGGAAGGCAGTCATGGCACGTTTCGACGGCAAGGTCGCGATCGTCACCGGAGGCGTCTCCGGAATCGGCGCGGCGATCACGCGTCGCCTGGTGGATGAGGGCGCTCGGGTCTTCGTCGCGGACATCAACGCCCAGGCGGTCGCCGCCGCCGGCGCCACGTTCGGCGACAGCGTGGCGGGACTCGCGACCGACGTCACCGACGAAGGCGGGATGACGGCGCTCTTCGACGGCGCGCGCGAACGCTTCGGACGCATCGACGCGGTCTACAACGTCGCCGGCGGATCCCGGCCGGGCCGCATCGTGGACATGGACCTCGCGACGTGGGATTTCAACATCCGCCTCAACCTCTACGGCGCCTTCCTCGGCACGAAGCTCGGCGCCGAGCACTTCCTCTCCGAGGGACAGAGCGGCGCGATCGTGAACGTCGCGTCGCTGAACTCGCTCGTCCCGATGCACTTCGGCGCGGGGTACTCGGCCGCCAAGGCCGGTGTCGTGATGCTCACGAAGAACGCCGCACTGGAGCTCGCCGGCAACGGCATCCGCGTCAACGCGGTCTCGCCGGGGCTCGTGGCGACTCCGCTCACCGGTGGTCTCATGAGCATGCCCGGTGTTCCGGAGGCGTACATGGCCCGCATCCCGGCCGGGCGTCCCGCCGAGCCTGAGGAGATCGCCGGTGTCGCACTGTTCCTCGCGTCGGATGACGCCTCGTACGTCAACGGTGAGAACGTCGTCGTCGACGGCGCCTGGCAGACCAGCGGATACCCCGACCTGCGCCCCTTCCTCGGTTGAGCCGCTGCGCGGGCGCCCCTCCCGGTGCGCCCGCGCACCCGTAGGCGAGCAGCAGACCATAAGTCAAGCCTCAGCCGTTTGACACCGCCCGAGAGCACAGTGGGGGAAACCCCACGGAGCAGGAGGCGACGATGACGCTGCAGATGATGCCTGAGAACCGCACGCCCGCAGCCGGTACCGCCGCCGAGGTCACCGTCGAGACCCCGGATGTCCAGGAGCTGCGGTGGGAGCGCATCGCCCCCGAACGCTACCGGGCCCTGCGTGGCGAGGACTGCGTCGGATTCGTCGACGTGGTCGGTGCCGTGTTCGTCGTCCTCGCGGGATCCCGCTACGACCGCGCGGAGGAGATCGCGCAGACGCTCGACTTCGACCGGGTGACGGTGCTTCTCGACGGCTCCTCGCGCTGATCGGATCCGGTTCGCCACCGACGCCGCAACCGGTGACCGGATGCGGATATGCCAGATCGCGTATCCGGTGTCAACCCTCTTCGTTCGTGCACGAACGACCTCGATTCTCGTTACTGTCACGCGGCTGCGTGTGGCGGATACTTCCCGCGTGGATCGGATCGATACCGAGCCGGCGGGCGGGTGATCACACAGGGTGGGGATGCGCCGTGATCGGCGCGCGAGGAGGGCAGTTGGGCAGGTTGGATTCCACGGTCGTCGTTTTAGGTGACGGGGCGTGAGGGAGGGGACGCCCTCTCGCCGTGGACTGCAGACGGACGACCCGCAACGCGCGCAGGAGTCGGTGAGCGAGCTCTTCAACACCGCGATGGTTCTGACGGCCGATCCTCCGGCCGGATTCCGCTACCAGATGGCTGCCGTGAGCGACAGCACCCTCATGGCCGCGGCGCTCCGCTTCGGCGGATCGAACCGCACGGACGCGGAGGAGTTCCCCCAGTTCATCGTCGCCCACGCGGTCGCGGGCCGTCATCGGTGGTCGGTGGGTCAGGAGAGCGGCGACGGCCGCATCCCGTTCCTCGTACCGCCGGCGACCGCGTTCTCGGCACGTTTCACCCAGCTGCAGCTGCGGGCGGTCAGCATCGACGCCGACACGTTCCATCGGGTGCTGCGCGGGATGCTGGGGGAGGAGCCGCCGCGTCTTCGGACCGACCGGGTCAACGGCAGCGCGCAGCGCCACTCGATCGTCGCCGAGACGCTGCGCTTCATCGAGGCGACCCTGCTCGCCGACGAGACGGTGGCCACGTCACCGCTTCTGCGCGCCCAGTTCACGCACCAGCTCGTGGCGGCGATCGCGACCTCCTTCCCGCTACTGGGCGAGCACTCGCACACGCGCGCGCAGAGCTCGCCGCGCACCGTGCGCCGGGCGATCGCGTTCATGGAGGAGCACGTCGCCGACCCGATCACGATCGGTGACGTCGCGCTCGCCGCGGGGACGTCGGTGCGCGGTCTGCAGCTCGCGTTCCGGCGCTCGTACGAGATGTCGCCGTCGGCCTTCCTGCGTCGCATCCGGCTCGAGGGGGCGCACGCCGATCTGATGGCGGCGGATGCGGGTGCCCGCACCGTGCGGGAGATCGCGGCGCGGTGGGGCTTCGCCCATACGGGCCGCTTCGCGCACCTCTACGCCGGGGCCTACGGTGAGCCGCCCTCGCACACGCTGCGGCGCTGAGCGCGCGTCGGGGACATTTCGTGCGCGCTCGGAGTGGAGTCCGCGAACCTGCGAAAGTGCTCGCATACCGTGAACGGCATGGGACAGATCTTTTACGGAGCGGGCGAGACGGCGGTGGAGATCGAGGATCGCGCTCTTGCGCACCTGAAAGTCGTCATCGCCACGAAGCTGCGCCGTGGCGAGAGCTTCACGGTGTCGCTCACGCATCCGGAGGGCGAGGAGGGTGGACGCAGCACCCTCTGGTTCGCCCCCTCCATCCCACTGCGCTTCGTGTTCGACGACCCGGAGCCCGCCGAGATCAGCCGCGAGTGGATCGAAGAGCTCGCCCGTTCGGCGCACTCCTCGGGCGGGATCGTCCTTCTTCCGGAGCGTGCGGAACCCGGCGACGACGCGGGGTGAGCGGAGCCTGCGGACGGGCGCCGGCGACCGCCCGTGTTAGGATCGCTCCTTGGAAGTGTGTCCGAGCGGCCTAAGGAGCATGGCTGGAATCCATGTAGGCGGGGTAACTCGCCTCGCAGGTTCAAATCCTGTCACTTCCGCCACGGAGAACCCCGTCCGAACGAGCGTTCGGGCGGGGTTCTCGCATGCAGGCCGAGATCAGTCCCGGCGGCGTCGCTCCACCAGGACAGTGTCGCGCCACTGACCAGCCCACGGTCCATACGACATGAGCGCGATGCGTTCCCTGCGTCCGACGCGACGGAAGCCCGCCCGCTCGTGGAGTGCGAGGCTCGCGCTGTTCTCCACGAAGATGCTCGACTGCACCGTCCACATGCCTGCGTCGTCCATCGCATCGAGGAGCGCGCTCAGGAGAGCGCGACCGACGCCGCCGCCGCGAACGTCCGTCGCGACATAGACCGAGTGCTCGACGACGCCCCGGTAGACCTCGCGGTGGGAGACGGCGGATGCGGCGACCCAACCGGTGACAACGCCCTCGGGGTCAACGGCGACGAGCCGTCCCACCTTCAACTTCCCGTCGTCGAATGCCTCCCACGTCGGCGGTTCTGCGTCGAAACTCGCGTTGCCCGTCGCGAGGCCCGCCCGGTAGATCGCTTCGACGGCAGGCCAATCCGCAGGCTGCATCGGACGGATGCCGATCATGCTCACGGACGGAGTGCGTTCGCCGCGCGGTCGAGCGCTTCGGTGACCACGCGGAAGTATGCCCAGCGTCCGCGCTGCTCGCGCGTAGCGAGTCCGGCGTCCACGAGCAGCTTCATGTGATGCGAAACGGTCGGCTGGGACAATCCCACCGGCTCCGTGAGGTCGCAGATGCATGCTTCGCCGTCGCGCGATGCTGCGATCAGCGACAGCAGGCGTACCCGTGTGGGGTCGCCCAGGGCCTTGAATGTGCGGGCGATGGCATCCGCCTCGTCGATCGTCAACGCGTCACTCAGGGTGGGGGAACAGCAGTCACCGGTCTCGGTCGTGAGGAGGGGGAGCAAGCTCGGCATCCCTCGATTGTGCACCTCGTATTGACATCTGTCGATGCGTGCCGGACTCTTACCTATCGACAGGCATCGATGGGAGGAGGGCTGAGGATGGATGAGACGCTGCCGGTTGCGGTGATCGGCGCAGGCCCGCAGGGGCTGGCGGCCGCCGCACATCTCGTCGAGCGAGGGCTGCCGGTGGTCGTGCTGGAGGCGGAAAGCGCCCCTGCCGCAGCCGTGCGCGAGTGGAGCTACGTTCGCCTCTTCTCGGATTGGCCCGAACTCGTCGACGCGGCTGCTGCGCGACTCCTGGATGCGACGGGATGGACGGCGCCATCGACGGGCCATCCCACGGGAGCGCAGTGGATCAGCGGCTACCTCGCGCCGCTCGCGGCGGCGCTCGGAGAACGGGTTCGCTACGGCGCACGGGTGGTGGGAGTGTCCCGTTCGGGGCGCGACCGACTCGTCGACGCGGGTCGTGGTGACCTCCCGTTCACCCTTCACATCCAGCTGACACAGGGGGAGGAGGAGCGGCTTCAGGCGCGTGCCGTCATCGACGCATCGGGCACCTGGTCCTCACCCAACCCCGCGGGTGCGGACGGCTTGCCCGCGCTGGGCGAGCGCGCCGTGGCAGGCTCGCTGTCGTACCGGATCCCCGACTTCGAGGATGGGAACGAGTTCGCGGGGAAGCACACGGTCGTGATCGGCTCCGGGCACTCGGCGCTCACAGCGGTCCTCGCCCTGGCGGGCGTGGCGCGTCGCGACCCGCACACGACGGTGACGTGGGCCCTGCGCCGCGCCAGCGCCGAGAACGCCTTCGGAGGCGGCGTTGCCGACGAACTGCCCGCGCGCGGAGCCCTCGGCATCCGGGCGAAGGAGTTCGTCGATGCCGGCCTGGTGTCGCTCGTGACGGGATTCCGCATCGAACGTCTTGCGGCCGACGATGACGGCGTGGTGCTGGAGTCCGAGGATGGTCGTCGTCTTGCCGCTGATCGTGCCGTGGTGCTCACCGGTTTCCGACCCGATCTGTCGTTCCTCTCGGAGCTGCGCCTGCAGTTGGACCCCGTGCTGCAAGCTCCCGTCCGCATCGCCGCCGAGGTGGATCCCAACATCCACTCCTGCGGGTCCGTTGCCGCCACCGGCGCCGCCGACCTCGCCCACCCTGAGCCGGGCTTCTACATCGTCGGCGCGAAGTCCTACGGCCGCGCTCCGACCTTCCTCGCGCTCACCGGGTACGAGCAGGTGCGCAGCGTCGTCGCGGAGCTGGCGGGCGACCACGAAGCCGCGCGACGCATCGACCTCATCCTGCCGGACACGGGGGTGTGCGGGGGCGCCGGGCTCTTCGACGCGCCCGACGCGTCGGCCGGCGGCGCATGCTGCAGCCCACCTGGCGCGCTCTTCTCGCTCATCCCGAATCCTTCCGCCCGCTCCTGATCCGAACAGAGGGAACCTCATGACCGAAGCAACCAAGCCCGCAGTCCTCTTCGTCTGCGTGCACAACGCCGGCCGCTCGCAGATGGCCGCAGGCTACCTGCGAGCCCTCGCGGGCGATCGCATCGAGGTTTTCTCCGCCGGAAGCGAACCCGGCAATGCGATCAACCCCGCCGCCGTCGCGGTCATGGCCGAAGAGGGCATCGACCTCTCCGGTGCCACCCCGCAGATCCTCACGACCGATGCTGTCCGCCAGGCGGATGTCGTCATCACGATGGGATGCGGAGACGCCTGCCCGATCTTCCCCGGCAAGCGTTACGAAGACTGGCAGCTCACCGATCCCGCCGGGCAGCCCGTCGACGTCGTGCGCGAGGTCCGCGACGACATCAAAGCGAGGGTGCGAGACCTCATCGCAAGCCTCAGCTGAGGAACTGAATCCTCTTCGCCTACAAAGGTATACGGTCGCGCTCGTGCCAGCCCGCGCCAGCCGCAGTCGTGCCGGGACGGATGACGAGAGAGCGCGGTGCGACGACGGCGAGGATGCGTCGCGGAGCCGCGGTGGCATCCATCAGCCCGCGACGAGCGCGCGAGGCCGCCGCGGCGAGGTTGCTGGCGCCGTCGATCGACGCCGCGGATGCGGGCGCGTAGCTGGCGTGCTCGATGGCGTCCACGAGCAATCGCAGATCGTCCGCCGGTGCCCCGGCCGCGATGAGACGCTCGGCCAGCGCGCGTGGCGATGCGCTCGCGGGGACCGGCAGGCCGAGATCGATCGCCGCTTCCTCCACGAACAGCCACGCGGCGCTCGCGTCACCCCGCGCGGCGAGGATCAGGCGCCGTCGGCCACGCAGCGCATGGACCAGCGCGGGAGCCGTCAGCAGGAGGAGGGCGGCGACCGTCACCCACACGGCGGGAACGATCGTGCCGGTTCCGGCACTGCCGTCGATCGCGCCGGCCTGCGGGCTGTCCGGGGTGTCGGGGCGCTCGGTCGCAGCGGTGGTGGGCGTGGCTTCCGCCGTCGGTGCCGGGGATGCGGAGTCGATCTGATCCGGCGAGGTGCCCACACCGCTGGAGAACACGGTCGGCACGCCGAGGCTGTTGGTCGGCTCGAACGGCACCCAGCCGATGCCCTCGAAGTACACCTCGGGCCAGGAGTGCAGCAGGTCGCTCGAGACCGAGTAGACGAGGTCGCCGTCGATCCGATCCGACGTGGCGGTGCCGGGCAGGTAGCCGATCACGATACGCGTCGGCATCCCCAGCGACCTCGTCATGGCGGCGAAGGCGGAGGCGAAGTGCACGCAGTACCCGCTGCGCACCTCGAGGAACTGTCCGATCGCGTCGACGCCCGCTCCATCGAAACCCTCCTGGACGGGTGCGTCCAGTGAGTAGGTGAATTCGCTCGAGCGGAACCAGCGCTGCAGGGCGAACGCGGCGTCATAGTCGTTGCTCGTCTCGGCCGTGACGGCCCGGGCGAGCTCGGAGACGTTCGCCGGGGTGTCGTCGGGGATCTCGCGGAGTTCGGGGTCGACGTCGGCGCCGCGGGAGGTCGCAGCACGGATCTGCTCCAGTGTGGGGGTGGGTGTCTCGGTGATGACCTCGTAGCTCTGGCCGCGGGAATCCCCGTCTTCGCTGACCACCGTGCGGTTGTCGGCCACGATGCCCCAGTCGCCCGTGAGCCCGCCGATCGCCGTCGCGGGGAAGGGGATGGGCAGGTACGGGGTGTTCAGTTTCACGATGTCGATCTTCGTGTCGGCGCTGGTGCGAGCGATGTCGGGATCCGTGCGCACCGGGCCGAACCCCGGTCCTGCGCCCACCGGCGTCGCATCGCGTTCGTCCGGTCGCCAGACCTCGCCCGCGAAGCTCGACAACGTCACGGCGCGCAGGTACGGAGCGCGGGGCTCGGACGAGCGCACCCGCAGCACTTCGACGGGGTTCGGCCGGCGCAGGTCGTCGCCGAGGCGCAGGGTCGGGTTGATGCCGCTGCTGCCGGCTCCACTCACCGCCGCCTCGCCGTCGGGGGCGGGCAGTAGCGGTGTGACGACGACCGCCACGGCGATCGATGCGACGGCGATGAGGGCGGCCGACGCTGCGGCGGGGGCACCGCGCGGGCCGGTCGTGCCGCGGCGGGTGCGCGTGTCGGTCGCGAGCAGGAACAGGATGCTGGCGGCCAGCAGGACGAAGGCGAACACATCCATCGACGCCGGCACCGCGATGGTGGGAACGACGGCGACGGCGACGAGGGCGATGGCGGCGAGCAGCGGCATCCGCGTCGTGATGACCACGTGATCGAGGACGATGGCCAGCGCCCCGATCGCGGCGACGACGAAGAACGACAGTGCGGGCGTCGCGGTCAACGGCGCCGCCCCCACCGCCATCTCCTGCACCGCGGAGGAGACCAGCGCGCTCACCGCGTCGAACGACGCCGGGGAGGGGACGAGCCCGCCCCAAGCGCTGTCGCGCAGATAGAGCAGGGTCAGCGCGAGCACCCAGACGACGATGTCGATGCCGGTGACCACCAGCCCCGCGACGCCGACGCGGCGCAGCACGGCGCCGAGGACCAGGACGACGGCGGCGAGCCCGAAACCGGCCGCGACCCAGGCGCCGGGCGCGATGACCCGCATCACCGGAAGCGTCGTGGCGACGAGCGCGACGAACACACCGACGGCCAGCGCGGCCTGCCCCTGGGCGTGCGTGGTCTTCTCAGCCGGCATGAGGGAGCCTCTCGGAAACCGCGTCACGCCACGCGTCGGCGACATCGTCGCCGAGTGGCGCGGCCGTCCAGCCGGTCGCCGCATCGAACGCCCCGGGTGCGGGAGCGGTGCTGAGCAGTACGGGGAAGGCGCTGTGGTGGCCCACGGTCGCGAGCATCGCCGCATCCGTCTGCGACAGCGCGCCGGTGACCAGCACGAGCGGACCCGTCGTCTCGCCCGCGAACAGTCCCGCGAGCGCACCGAGGCGGTCGTCCAGCCGCGCCTGCACCGTCGCCAGCACGAGCATCGCGGCCTCGAGCGCCGGCGCATCCGCCGGCTCCACGTGGTCGCACAGCGGGACGCCGTCGGGTTCGATGAGTGCGACGGTGTATCCGTCGGCGACGAGTCGTGCCAGCGCGGACGCGACCGCGCCCACGGCGGCCTCGAAGGCGGGATCGGACCCGGTGGCCTCGGTGGCATCGGGGGAGAAGCGGCCCAGCGCGCGGTCGAAGACGATCGTCGCCTCGGGCGAGCTCTCCTGCTCCTCCTGGCGCACCATGAGCTCGTCGCGGTGGGCGGAAGCGCGCCAGTGGATGCGGCGCATGGAATCGCCGGGCGCCCATGGGCGGGCGATCACGTCGTCGGTGCCCTGTCCGAGCCGGTTCGTCGCGCGCGAGAGACTGCCGCCCGAGGCGCCGGCGACGCCCGCGAGAGAGAGCAGCTCCTCGACCGCGGGCGTCACCACCAGCCGCGTCAGCTCGCCCTGGGCGACGGTGCGCCGGGCGATGCCGAACGGATCCAGCGAGCTGAGCTCGAAAGGGCCGATCCAATGGATGCCGCGGCGGAGCACCCGGGCCCGATACCCCACGACGACCGCACGATCGTCACGACTGAACCCGGAGGAGACGGCGGGGAAGGTGCCCGGGCCGCCGCCTTCGATACCGTCCGGCATCGAGTCGCGCCAGCGGCCGCCGGAGGTCGGAAGCGCGGAGCGCGCCCCGACCCGCACGGTCACCTCGATCTCGTCGCCCGCATCCGGTACCGCGGGAACGACGGTGCGGGTGACGTCGGCGCGACCGCGCGCGGCATAGACGGCGACCAGCCCGGCCACGACGAGCGAGACGAGGAGCAGCCCCACGAAGACCAGCTCGACGAGGCCCAGCTGGTTCGCGGCGGCGAAGCAGGCGAGGGCGAGGATCACGGCACCGGTTCCCCGTGCCGTGAGCGGCCAGCTGCGTCTCATGCGCTCAGGCGCGCGCGGCGAGGGGAACGCGGACGCTGTCGACGATGCGCTCCAGGATCTTGGGCACCGAGTGCGAATCCGAGCCCCGGGTGCTGGAGGAGCGCGTCGCGATGATCCGGTGCGCGAAGACGGGCACGACCAGCGCTGCGATGTCGTCGGGGATGACGAACGCGCGCCCCTCGAGAGCTGCCCACACCTTCGCGGCCCGCACGAGCTGGAGGGTCGCCCGTGGGCTCGCCCCGAGGCGCACCTCGGGATGCGTACGCGTGGCCTGGGCCAGCGCCACCGCGTACTCCTCGATGGCGGGCGCGACGTGGATGCGTCGGGCCCAGGCGATCAGCCCCAGCACCTCTTCCGCGTGCACGACGGGGTGGATGTGGGACAGCGGGTTCTCGGTCTCGCGCTGGCGGAGCATGAGAGCCTCGGCCGCCGCATCCGGATACCCCATCGAGATGCGCATCATGAAGCGGTCGCGCTGCGCCTCGGGCAGTGCGTACGTGCCCTCCATGTCGAGGGGGTTCTGGGTCGCGACCACGAGGAACGGGTCCGGGAGATGGTGGGCCTCGCCGTCGACGGTCACCTGACGTTCCTCCATCGCCTCCAGCAGTGCGGACTGCGTCTTGGGGGAGGAGCGGTTGATCTCGTCGGCGATGACGATGTGGGCGAACACAGCGCCGCGCTTGAACTCGAATTCGCGGGCGACGGGATCGAACACCGACACGCCCGTCACGTCGCCCGGAAGCAGATCCGGCGTGAACTGGATGCGGCGCACGGTCGCGTCGACGGATGCCGCCAGCGCACGGGCGAGCATGGTCTTGCCGACGCCGGGGACGTCCTCGATGAGCAGGTGGCCCTCGGCGAGCAGGGCCACGAGGGCGCTGCGCACCGCATCGGGCTTGCCGTCGATGACGGTGGCGACGCTCTTGCCGATCGCGCGCGTCAAGCGGGTGAACCGCTCGGCGTTCATCGCGGAATCGACCTCGTCGGTGAGGACTCGTGCGGTATCGGTCATGCCGGATGCCTTCCCGTCGGCGCGATCGTGTCCCGATCGTAACGTGCGCTGCGGAGCATGGGGCGGGGTATTCGCCGTGAGCGGCGGTGTGCGGGCTGGGTTAGACTTGTGTCAGCTCTCCGCGAGGCGGCATCCAGGCCAACTCCCCCAGGACGGAAACGTAGCAAGGGTAACCAGGCTCTGCCGGGTTCGCGGAGAGTCTTTTCTTTTCCCGTCGACGTGCCTCGAGCGTAGGGTGGCGCCGTGCACCGGGACACCGCTCAGGACGAGCTCCGCCGCATCCTCGACGTCAGAGGCGACGTCGGCCTCAGCGGGGTCGCACACCTCGACGACGCCCTGCCTGTCTCGACGCTGGCCACGACGGCGATGGGCGCGCTGGCCTCGGCCGTCGCCGCGCTGATGCACAGCACGTCTCTGGTGCCCGGCCCCGAGGTGCGGGTGGATCGCGCCCTCGTCGACGCGTGGCTCGGCCGCCACATCCGGCCCGCTCGGGGCTCGTTCCCTTCGCCCTGGGATCCCCTGTCCGGCGCCTTCCCGACGGCCGACGGCTCGTGGATCCGTACGCATGCCAACGCGCCGCACCATCGGGCCGCCCTGCTGGCCGCACTCGCGCTTCCCGACGCGCAGACGGTCGAGGAGCTGTCCGCCGCGATCGCCCACCGCGGTGCGCAAGAGCTCGAATCGGCGATCGTCGCGGCGGGCGGTGCGGCGGCGGCGCTGTGCACCCGCGCGGAGTGGATGCGGTCCGTGCCCGGCTCCGCCGTCGCCTCGGAGCCCCTCATCGCCCGCATCGATACGGGGTCGGCAGACGCGGGTTCGACCTGGCATCCCGAGCCGGCCAGACCGCTCGCAGGGCTTCGTGTGCTCGATCTGACCCGTGTCATCGCGGGCCCCGCCGCCACGCAGGTGCTGGCAGGCCTCGGCGCCGACGTGCTCCGCATCGACCCCGACACGTGGGACGAACCCGCCGTGCTCCCGTACGTCATGGCCGGCAAACGCTCCGCCCACCTGGACGCGAAGACGCCCGCCGGGCGGCGTACGCTCTCCGATCTGCTGGCGGCCGCCGACGTCCTCGTGCACGGCTACCGAGCGGGGGCCATCGACCACCTGGGACTGGGCGAGGACGAACGACACCGCCTGCGCCCCGGACTCGTCGAGGTCGGGGTCCGCGCGTACGGCTGGAGCGGACCCTGGGCCGGCCGCCGCGGATTCGATTCGCTGGTGCAGTTCTCGACCGGAATCGCCGACATCGGCATGCGGCACGCGGATGCGGCGGCCCCTGTCTCGCTGCCCGTGCAGGCCCTCGACTGGACGACGGGGTACCTCGCGGCGGCCGCCGCCGTCTCCGGAATCACCCGCCGCCAGGTGTCTGGGCGTGGCAGCACGTGGCGACTGTCCCTCGCCCGCACCGCCCACGCACTCACGACGCTCACAGGGGAGGGTGCCGCATCCGCATCCGGCGCCGAGTCCGGCGCCGATTCGGTGCCAGCTGCGGGACAGCGGATCGAGACGCCGGAGGGTGCGCTCCTGCTCGCGCCGCCGCCTTTCCGGGTGGGCGAGGCGACCCTGCGTTTCGATCGCGTGGCGACCCGCCTCGGCGGCGACCCGCCCGCCTGGCTCTGACCCCCGCCGCCCCCACTCGCGAGACTGCATCTCCGGCACGAGATCACTGTCATTACCCGTGATCTCGTGCGAGAGATGCAGTCTCGCGGGGGAGTGAGGGGGGAGAGGGGCTGCCGGGGGAGCGGATTTTATTCACGGACGCCTCATCTGGCTCCTCACATGAGGCGCGCCTAGGCTGATCGGGTGGCTCAGAGCATCCTCATCACGTCCGCGGAAGGTCATTCGGGAAAGTCCACGATCGCATTGGGAGTGCTCGAAGCGCTCAGCCATGCGACCGCACGCGTGGGCGTCTTCCGTCCCATCGCCCGTTCGACCACCGAGCGCGACTACGTGCTCGAGATGCTGCTCGACCACGACGGCGTCGACCTCGCCTACGACGACTGCATCGGCGTCGGCTACGACGACATGCACGCCGACCCGGATGCGGCCCTCGCGCGCATCGTGGAGCGGTACAAGACCGTCGAGGCGCAGTGCGACGCGGTCGTCATCCTCGGCAGCGACTACACGGATGTGGGCAGCCCCGCCGAGCTCGGATACAACGCCCGCATCGCCGCGAACCTCGGCGCCCCCGTGCTCCTCGTCGTCGGCGGTCGCGCCCAGCAGGGACAGAGCGAGCAGCTCGGCACGAGCGACCCGCGCACGCCCGCCGACATCGCCCAGATCGCGAAGCTCTCGGTCGGCGAGTTGCGTCAGGCACGCGCGGAGCTGTTCGCCGTGGTCGCCACCCGCGTCGATCCCGCGATGCTGGACGAGACCATCGAAGCCGTCCGCGACATCGTCCCTGCGGGTATCGAGGTGCCCGTGTGGGCGCTTCCCGAGGACCGCTTCCTGGTGGCCCCGACCGTCCGGGGCGTCATGCGCTCCGTCGACGGCACGCTCGTGAAGGGTGACGAGGAACTGCTGACGCGCGAGGTGCTCGGCGTGATCGTCGCCGCCATGAGCCCCGCCAACGTGCTCCCGCGGCTCAGCGACGGGGCCGTCGTGGTCATCCCCGCCGACCGCACCGAGGTGCTGCTCGCGACCCTGCTCGCGCACGCCTCCGGCACGTTCCCGTCGCTGTCGGCCATCGTCCTCAACGGTCCCTTCCCGCTGCCGGCCGACATCGACCGTCTGATCGACGGCCTCGGGTCCCGGCTGCCGATCATCGCGACCGACCGCGACACCTACGACACATCCGTGCGCATCATGAACACCCGTGGCCGGCTGGCCGCCGACTCGCAGCGCTCCTACGACACGGCGCTGTCGCTGTTCGAGCGGCACGTCGACGGCGCCGAGCTGACGCGTCTGCTGGGCCTCGCCAAACCCACCGTCGTCACGCCCCTCATGTTCGAGTACGGGCTCGTCGAACGGGCGCGCTCGAACCGCCGTCGCATCGTCCTGCCCGAGGGCGACGACGACCGCGTGCTGCGCGCAGCCGCCACCGTCCTCGCCCGCGGTATCGCCGACCTCATCATCCTGGGCGAGGAGGTCGAGGTCCGCTCGCGCGCTCTCGAGCTCGGCATCGACATCGCCGCGGCCCAGGTCATCAGCCCGTTCGATCCCGTCCTGGTGCAGAAGTTCGCCGAGGAGTACACACGGCTTCGCGAGCACAAGGGGATGACGATGGCGCGCGCCGCCGACACCGTCACCGACGTCTCGTACTTCGGCACGCTCATGGTGCACCTCGGTCTCGCCGACGGCATGGTCTCGGGCGCCGCGCACACGACGGCCCACACCATCCGCCCTGCCTTCGAGATCATCAAGACGCGTCCGGGCGTCGGCGTCGTCTCCAGCGTCTTCCTCATGGCGCTCGCCGATCGCGTCCTGGTCTACGGCGACTGCGCGGTCATCCCCGACCCGACGGCGCCGCAGTTGGCCGACATCGCCGTCTCCTCCGCCGAGACCGCCGACCGCTTCGGCATCGAGCCGCGCGTCGCCATGCTGTCCTACTCGACCGGTGAGTCCGGGTCGGGAGCGGATGTCGAGAAGGTGCGCGAGGCGACGGTCATCGTGCGCGAGCGCGCACCCGAGCTTCCCGTGGAGGGGCCCATCCAGTACGACGCGGCGGCGGACGCCGCCGTCGCCTCGAAGAAGATGCCGGGCTCGCCCGTCGCGGGTCGCGCCACGGTCTTCGTCTTCCCCGACCTCAACACCGGCAACAACACCTACAAGGCCGTGCAGCGCTCGGCCGGGGCTATCGCGATCGGCCCCGTCCTGCAGGGTCTGAACAAGCCCATCAACGACCTGTCGCGCGGCGCGCTGGTCGAAGACATCGTCAACACCATCGCGATCACCGCGATCCAGGCTCAGGGCGATGCGCCCGCATCCGAAGGGAAGGCATGAACGTGAGCGTCGTTCTCGTCATCAACAGTGGCTCGTCCTCGTTCAAGTACCAGCTGCTGGACGTCGAGACCGAGACGGCGCTGGCGTCCGGGCTCGTCGAGCGCATCGGCGAGGGCATGGGAGCGGCCAGCCACAAGGTGCACTTCACGGGTGTGGGGGCAGCGGCGGTCGATGCGACCTACACGCAGGAGCTGCCGATCCCCGACCACGCCGTCGGTTTCCAGGTGATGCTCGACGCCTTCGCCGAGCACGGTCCGTCGCTCACAGAGAACGCCCCGGTCGCCGTCGGTCACCGCGTCGTTCAGGGTGGCGCGCGCTTCTTCCAGCCCACGCTCATCACCGACCTCGTCGAGATCAACATCGATGAGCTCTCGGTGCTGGCCCCGTTGCACAATCCCGGCGCGGTCCAGGGGATCCGCGCGGCGCGTGCGGCCTTCGGCGACCTGCCCCACGTCGCGGTCTTCGACACGGCGTTCCACCAGACGCTGCCGCCGGCGGCCTACACGTACGCCATCGATCGCGCCATCGCCCGCAAGCACCGCATCCGCCGATACGGGTTCCACGGCACGAGCCACAAGTTCGTCTCGGAGTCCGTCGCCGAGTACCTCGGCCGCCCGCTGCGCAGCCTCAAGCAGATCGTGCTCCACCTCGGCAACGGCGCATCCATCACCGCCATCGACGGCGGACATTCGGTCGAGACGTCGATGGGGCTCACCCCGCTCGAGGGGCTCGTGATGGGCACCCGCTCGGGAGATCTGGACCCGTCGATCCTGCTCGTGCTGGCGCGACGTGAAGAGATGTCCCCGGCGGAGCTCGATGCATTCCTGAACAAGAGCAGCGGGATGCTGGGGCTCGCCGGAGTGTCTGACATGCGCGACATCGAGGACCGCCGCGAGGCTGGCGACGGTCCCGCGTCGCTCGCCTTCGACGTGTACATCCATCGCCTTCGCGCCTACATCGGTTCCTACATCGCCCAGCTCGGCGGCGTCGACGTGATCTCCTTCACGGCAGGCGTCGGCGAGAACTCGCCCCTCATCCGCGCCGCGGCCCTGGAGACGCTCGGATTCCTCGGCGTCGAGCTGGATGCGGCCGCCAACGAGGAGCGACGCAAGGGCATCCGGACGATCTCCACCCCGGACTCGTCGGTCACCGTGCTCGTGGTGCCCACCAACGAGGAGCTGGAGATCGCCCGGCAGGCACTGGCCGTCGCCCGCGTCGCCTGAGCGCGCGCGACACCGACGCGTAACCTGCCGCGACTACGCTGGGTGCGCCCGGTCGAGCGCAACTTTGGAGGCTTCGTGACCGACCTGCCCGATCTGTCTTCCTACGACGCCGTGCTCTTCGACCTCGACGGGGTGCTCACCCCGACGGCCGAGGTGCACATGCACGCCTGGCAGACGATGTTCGAGGAGCTGTTCGCCGCGTGGGGCATCACCCCGCCCTACACGGAACAGGACTACTTCCTGCACCTGGACGGCAAGAAGCGCTATGACGGCGTCGCGAGCCTGCTGCGCTCGCGCGACGTCGAGGTGCCCTGGGGTGAGCCGGACGACGATCCGTCCGCGGACACGGTCTGCGGCATCGGCAACCGGAAGAACGAGGTCTTCGCCCGGGTGCTGCGCGGCGAGGGGATCGCGCCGTACCCCGGCTCGCTGCGCCTGGTCGATCAGCTCCGCGAGCGCGGCGTGCCCGTCGCCGTGGTCTCCAGCTCGAAGAACGCGGAAGAGGTGCTCGCCGCCGCCGGCATCCGTGACCGGTTCGCCGTCGTGATGGACGGCGTCGTCGCCGAGCGCGAGAACCTCGCGTCCAAGCCCGCGCCCGACGTCTTCCTCGGCGGCGCGCGGATGCTGGGGGTCGACCCCGCGCGCAGTGCCGCCGTCGAAGACGCGCTGAGCGGTGCCGCATCCGCTCAGGCCGCGGGCTTCGCCCTGGTCGTGGGCGTCGATCGCGGCGTCGGTGCCGAGGCGCTGCGCGCCGCCGGCGCGGACGTGGTCGTGGACGACCTCGCCGCCTTCGTAGACTGAGCCGGTTCTGTCGCGATACCCGATCGCATCTCCTCACCCGAATCCCTGGCCGTGTCACCGGCGGAAGGCATGTTCATGATCGATAGAGACCGTTTCCCGGTCGACCCGTGGCGACTCGTCGAGCGTTCGTTCGACATCGACGAGGCGGGCGTCACCGAGACGCTGTTCACCGTGGGCAACGGATATCTGGGGCTGCGGGGGAATCAGCCCGAGGGGCGCTTCGGCCACGAGCAGGGCACCTTCATCAACGGCTTCCACGAGGTGTTCCCGATCCGTCACGCCGAGCAGGCCTACGGCTTCGCCGAGGTCGGACAGACGATCATCAACGCCCCCGATGCCAAGGTCATGCGCGTCTACGTCGACGACGAGCCGCTCTCGTTCGATCTCGCCGAGATCCTCGAGTACGAGCGCATCCTCGACCTGCGCGACGGAGTGCTGCGCCGACACCTGCTCTGGCGCACGCCCTCCGGCAAGGAGGTACGCATCGACTTCGAGCGCATGGTGTCGTTCGAGGAGAAGCACCTCGCGCTGATGAGCATCGAGGTGACGGTGCTCAACGCCGACGCCCCCGTGACCATCAGCTGTCAGCTCGTGAACCGCCAGGACGGCGAGGACGTGTACGGCGGTCGGCCGGCGAGCAAGCTCAAAGCCGGCTTCGACCCGCGCCGCGCCGAGCGCATCGAGGAGCGGGTGCTGCAGCCGCAGGAGTTCTGGCAGGACGGCGCGCGCTCCGTGCTCAGCTACAAGGTGACGCACTCGGAGATGACGCTCGCCGTCGCCGCCGACCACATCGTCGAGACCACGAACGAGTACACGGCGCGCACCCTCATCCAGCCTGACATCGCCAAGAACGTGTTCCGCGTGCAGGCGAAGGCCGGGGTTCCCGTCAAGGTCACGAAGCTCGTCAGCTACCACACCTCGCGCGGGGTGCCCGCGGCCGAGCTCGTCGACCGGTGCCGCCGCACGCTCGACCGCGCCCTCCAGGAGGGCGTGGCGACGCAGTACGCCGTGCAGCGCGCGTGGCTGGACGCCTTCTGGGACCGCTCGGACGTGCGCATCGCCGGACACGACGACCTGCAGCAGGCCACGCGCTGGTGCCTCTTCCAGCTCGCGCAGGCGGCGGCCCGGGCCGACGGTCTGGGCGTGCCCGCCAAGGGCGTCTCGGGATCGGGATACAGCGGGCACTACTTCTGGGACACCGAGGTGTACGTGCTGC
Organism: Microbacterium binotii; assembly: GCF_021398715.1. Taxonomy (NCBI): domain Bacteria; kingdom Bacillati; phylum Actinomycetota; class Actinomycetes; order Micrococcales; family Microbacteriaceae; genus Microbacterium; species Microbacterium binotii. The sequence goes on from NZ_CP090347.1 coordinate 883,534, forward strand.
CCTTCCTCACGTACACGAGCCCGCACTGGGCACGCAACGCCCTGCGGATGCGGGTGCACATGCTCCCCGACGCGCGTCGCCGCGCCTTCCAGCTCAACGAGGCGGGCGCGCTGTTCCCCTGGCGCACGATCAACGGCGAGGAGGCCTCGGCCTACTACGCCGCCGGAACCGCGCAGTACCACATCAACGCCGACGTGAGCTTCGCGCTCGCAAAGTACGTGCGCGCCACCGGCGACGTCGACTTCCTCTACCGCGAGGCGGTCGACATCGCCGTCGAGACCGCGCGGCTGTGGAACTCGCTCGGGTTCTGGCGCGACGAGGTCGACGGTGCGGACTCGTTCCACATCCACGGCGTCACCGGTCCCGACGAGTACACGACGGTCGTCAACGACAACCTCTTCACGAACGTCATGGCGCGCTTCAACCTGCGCTTCGCCGCTCGCACCGTCCGCGAGATGGAGCTCGCCGCTCCGGAGGCCTACCGCCTCATGGCCGACAGGCTGGGGCTGGACCCGGAGGAGCCGGAGATCTGGGAGAAGGCGGCCGATGCGATGCACATCCCCTTCAGCCCGGCGCTCGGCATCCATCCGCAGGACGCCGTGTTCCTCGAGCGCGAGGTGTGGGACCTGGAGAACACCCCGGACGAGCAGCGTCCGCTGCTACTGCACTTCCACCCGCTCGTGATCTACCGCTACCAGGTGCTGAAGCAGGCGGATGTGGTGCTCGCACTGTTCCTGCAGGGCAATCACTTCACGGAGGCGGAGAAGCTCGCCGACTTCCAGTACTACGACCCGCTGACCACCGGCGACTCGACACTGTCGGGCGTCGTGCAGTCGATCCTGGCGGCGGAGGTCGGCTACCAGGACCTCGCGCTGGAGTACTTCCTGGACTCGATCTTCGTGGACCTCGCCGACCTCCACAACAACGCGGCGGACGGCGTGCACGTCGCCTCCGCGGGCGGCGTGTGGGCGTCGCTGGTGTCCGGCTTCGGCGGGATGCGCGACCACTACGGCGAGCTGACGTTCGACCCGCGGCTGCCCGCCGCGTGGCCCGAGCTCTCCTACGCGCTCACGTGGCACGCGTCGCACTTGGACATCACGCTGCGTCGTGACGAGATGATCGTGCGCAACCGCGCCGGGGGAGAGGACGTCGCCTTCTCCGTGCGCGGTGTCGCCTACACGATCTCCCCCGATGAGGAGCTCGTCGTGCCGCTGGCCACGCAGGGCCCCGTGCGCCCGGGGCGGCCGACGCTCCAGATGTTCGCCGACGTCAGGCGCGAGGACGGCACGCTGCTCTCCGCATCCGTGCCCACGCTCACCGCCTCGCTTCCCGTCGTGACCGGGCCGACGCTCATCGGCGAGAACGAGGCGCACTTCGATGCCTGACCCGACGTCGCGGCGGGCGAACGCACCCGCCGCGACGTCGGTGGCACGCCGTAGGCTACTGGGGTGACCACAGCCCTCTACCGCCGTTACCGTCCCGAGGCGTTCGGTGAGATGATCGGGCAGTCCCAGGTGACCGACCCGCTCATGACGGCCCTGCGCGGCGACCGCATCGGCCACGCCTACCTCTTCTCCGGCCCGCGCGGATGCGGCAAGACCACCAGCGCGCGCATCCTCGCGCGGTGTCTGAACTGCGCCGAAGGCCCCACCGACACCCCGTGCGGCACGTGCGACAGCTGTGTCGAGCTCGGTCGCGGCGGCGGTGGATCCCTCGACGTCGTCGAGATCGACGCGGCCAGCCACAACGGTGTCGACGACGCGCGCGATCTCCGCGAGCGGGCGATCTTCGCCCCGGCCCGCGACCGGTTCAAGATCTTCATCCTCGACGAGGCGCACATGGTCACCCCGCAGGGGTTCAACGCGCTGCTGAAGCTCGTCGAGGAGCCGCCCGCGCACGTCAAGTTCATCTTCGCCACGACCGAGCCCGAGAAGGTCATCGGCACGATCCGCTCGCGGACCCACCACTATCCGTTCCGCCTCGTGCCGCCCGCGGCGATGCTCGAGTACGTGCAGCAGATGTGCGAGACCGAGGGCGTCTCGGTCGAGCCCGGGGTGCTGCCGCTGGTCGTCCGCGCGGGCGGCGGCTCGCCGCGCGACACGCTGTCGCTGCTCGACCAGCTCATCGCCGGCTCCGAGAATGCGGCGATCGGCTACGAACGCGCGGTCGCCCTCCTCGGCTACACGCACGCAGAGCTGCTCGACGAGGTCGTCACCGCCTTCGGCGACCTCGATGCCGCCTCCGCGTTCGCCGCGGTCGACCGCGTCGTCCAGACCGGGCAGGATCCGCGGCGTTTCGTCGAAGACCTGCTCGAGCGTCTTCGCGATCTCATCGTCATCGCCGCCACCGGTGCGGGTGCGTCCGCCGTGCTGCGCGGCATCCCCTCCGACGAGCTCGACCGCATGTCGCGTCAGGCCGAGATCATCGGCACGGCACGCCTGTCGCGCACCGCCGACATCGTCGTGGCCGCCCTCGACGAGATGTCGGGGGCGACGTCGCCGCGCCTCCAGCTCGAGCTCATGGTCGCCCGGGTGCTCGCCAACGCGCCCACCGTCGGTTCGGCTCCCGCGGCCCCCGCATCTCCGGCGGCGGCGCGTCCCGCCCCCTCGTCCGCCCCCCGCGCGACCGAGGCTGCGGCCGTGCCCGTTCCGCCGGCCCCCGTCCCGGTGGCGGCGCCCGCGCCCTCCGCGCCTGCCCCCTCCGCGGCCGTCGCCGAGCCCATCGCCGAGCCGACGGCGCAGGCCCCGTCCGAGATCCCGGCCGGTCCCGTCACGGTGCAGCGACTGCGTGATGCGTGGCCCGAGGTGCTCGGCCGCCTGGAGACCATCAGTCGCAGCTCGTGGCTGATCGCGACGGCGGCGCGCGTCGCCGCTCTCGAGGGCGACATCCTCACGCTCAGCTTCCGCAGCCAGAGCGACATCGCCGCGTTCAAGAAGCGCACGGCGGGCGCCGGGCCCAGCGAAGATCTTCGTCAGGCGATCCAGGGGGTACTCGGCATCCGGGTCAAGTACATCGCGCGCCACGACCAGGACACCGACCCGGCCCCGCCCGCTGATGCGGCTCCCGCAGCGCCCCCCGCGCCGCCCCGTGCGGAGCCGTCCGCTCCGCCCGCCGAGCGCCCGGGTCCCGCTCGTGCGTCGTCCGCTGCTCCGGTCACCGAGTGGGCCGTGGCGCCGATCCCGACCTCGGATGCGGGGGAGTCGCCCGCGGCGCCCGTCGCGCAGCTGGCCGTCGACGAGGAGCCCGAAGACGCCCAGGCGTCTGCGACGCGCACGCTGACCGTGGCGCCGCCCGAGGGCGCCGTGTTGCCCGCGGCCGAGGTGGCGACGTCGTTCGACGCCGAAGAGCCGGTCGATCCCGCCGACGAGGAGATGTACCCGACGGATGTGGCGGCCATCCCGCCCGTCGTGCCGCCGCCCGTGCGCTCCGCGCCGACCGACGGCATCCAGCGCTACGGCGAGGCGGTGGTGCGCCAGGTCCTCGATGCGCGCTTCGTGCGTGAAGAGCCCTACCAGCAGCCGACGAGGTTCTCCTGATGTACGACGGCATCGTCCAGAACCTGATCGACGAGTTCGGCCGTCTGCCGGGGATCGGTCCGAAGTCCGCGCAGCGGATCACGTTCCACATCCTGCAGACGCCGAACTTCGACGTCTCCCAGCTCGCCCAGCTCCTGGTCGAGGTGCGCGAGAAGGTGCGCTTCTGCGAGATCTGCGGCAACGTGTCGGAGCAGGACCGGTGCGCGATCTGTCGCGATCCGCGACGCAACGAGACGCTCATCTGCGTCGTCGAAGACGCGAAGGATGTGGCGGCGATCGAGCGCACCCGTGAGTTCCGCGGGCTGTACCACGTGCTCGGCGGCGCGATCAGCCCGATCGCGGGCGTCGGGCCCGACGACCTGCGCATCACGCAGCTCATGCAGCGTCTCGCCGACGGAACCGTGCAGGAGGTGATCCTCGCCACCAACCCGAACCTGGAGGGCGAGGCGACGGCGACCTATCTGAGTCGTCTGCTCACGACGCTGTCGATCCGCGTGACCCGCCTCGCCTCCGGCCTGCCGGTCGGTGGCGACCTGGAGTACGCCGACGAGGTGACGCTCGGCCGGGCCTTCGAGGGCCGCCGCGCCATCTGAGCGACCGGGGTCAGTGGCCGCGCCCCGGCCCGTCGTAGCGCCGCAGCTTCGCGCGTGAGCGGGTCACACCCGACAGCGACGCCCGCACGGGCTGTCCGAGGTACAGGCCGAGCGAGGCTCCGACGGCGAGGCTGATCCCGATGACGGCCGCGTTCACGAGCGTCGCGAACCCGGTCATCATCACCGTGGTGTCGCCCGCGGACTCGACGACGCCGAGAAGCCCGCGGAACACCGCGGCGCCCGGCACCATGGGCAGGATCGCCGCCGTCGTCACCGCCACGGACGGAACGTGGAACCGGAAGGCGATCACGATGCCCACGAAGCTCGCGACGAAGGCTCCGATGCCGCTCGCCGCGGCGACCTCCAGTCCCGCTGCCGCAGCGATCGTGTAACCGCCCCACGCGACCAGGCTGAGCAGCGCGCTGACGGCGACCACGCGTGCGCCGGCGCCGTTGAAGACGGCGACTGCGATCGCGATGATCGACGCGCCGACGAACTGCATGACCGACGGCCCGAGCGGCAGGGCCGTGTCGGGCGGCTCCATCGCGAGGCCCATCATCCGCACGGTCTCGAGCCCGGCGAGGATGCCGATCACGACACCGATCGTCTGCGTGACGAGCTCCAGGATGCGTCCGGTGGCCGTCAGGGCGAAGCCGTCGATCGCGTCCTGCGCGGCTCCGACCACGGTGAGTCCGGCGAGCATGAGCACGATGCCTGCGGCCACGATGACCGAAGGGCGGATATCGTCCGCGCCGGGGACACCGAGGACCGCGAGGAAACGGCTCATCGCCGCGATGACCGTGAGCACGAAGGCGCCGGCGACCTGGCTGAAGAAGTACGGTACGCGCGCCTTCGCGAGGGCGAACTGCGTCAGGGCGGCGCAGGCCGCCCCCGTGAACGCGAGTGCGATGAGCAGCCAGTTCGCGCCGAACATGACCGCGACGCCGACGGCGAGTGCGCCCTGGGCCGTGATGACGGCGGCCGGCGGATAGCGGAACGGCGCGCGGCGGATGCGGCGTGCCGCCGCCTGGGCATCATCGAGGCCCATCCCGGTGGAGATGTCGGCGACGAGCGCCTGCAGCCGCATCAGGCGGTCGTGGTCGGGGGTGCTGCCGCGCACGACGCGCAGGAGGGTGACGGGGCGGGCGGCGCCCGAGCGGTGGTAGGCCGCGGTGATCGAGTTGTACGTGACGTCGACGTGAACCGGTGTGAGGCCGTACACCTCGCACACGCGCACGATCGTCAGGGTGACCTCGCTCGCCGGGGCACCGGCGACGAGCATCGTCTCGCCCATCCGGACCGCGAGATCCAGGATGCGCACGCTGAGGGCGTCGTCGACGACGGGCAGGAGATCCGTCGTGTCAGCGGGCGGTTCCACGCGTCGGCGCGCGGGCCTGAAGAACCTCGGCAGGGCGGGGCGGGGGGACATCGAGTGCGTCGGCCTCCGTGTCAGCGGTGTCCCCTCGAGGGTAACCGGCGAGGTCGGAGCGCGCCGTCACATGGCGGGGACGGAATGCCGGGCTGCCTAAGATGGAGCGTTGGGCGCCGCATCCGAGCGTTCCATCGTCGTCGCGCCGGACACGGCGCATCCCCGGGAGCAGCACAGTGGCGTTGATCGTCCAGAAGTACGGCGGGTCGTCGGTCGCCGACGCCGAGAGCATCAAGCGCGTCGCGAAGCGCATCGTCGACACTCGTCGCGCCGGCCACGACGTCGTCGTGGCGGTCAGCGCGATGGGCGACACGACCGACGAGCTCCTCGATCTGGCGAACGAAGTGGCGCCGATCCCCGCACCCCGCGAACTCGACATGCTGCTCTCCTCGGGCGAGCGCATCTCGATGGCGCTGCTGGCGATGGCCATCCACTCGATGGGCTTCGAGGCGCGCTCCTTCACCGGCAGCCAGGCCGGCATGATCACCGATGCGAAGCACGGTGCGGCCCGCATCGTCGACGTGACCCCCGTGCGCCTGCGCGAGGCACTGGACGAGGGTGCGATCGTCATCGTCGCCGGCTTCCAGGGCTTCAACCGCGACACCCGCGACATCACGACCCTCGGCCGCGGCGGCTCCGACACCACGGCGGTCGCGCTGGCTGCCGCCCTGGGCGCCGACGTCTGCGAGATCTACAGCGACGTCGACGGTATCTTCACCGCTGACCCCCGCGTCGTCCCGCGCGCCCGGAAGCTTCCCGTCGTCTCGACGGAGGAGATGCTGGAGCTCGCTGCCAACGGCGCGAAGGTGCTGTACATCCGCGCGGTCGAGTATGCGCGCCGCCACGGCGTCGTCATCCACGCGCGCTCCACCTTCAGCTCCAGCGAGGGCACCTACGTGCTCGACGCACAGCAGCGTTCCGCCTACATCCCCGAGGGAGAAGCCATGGAAGAGCCGATCGTCGCCGGCGTCGCCACCGACCTCAGCCAGGCCAAGATCACCGTCATCGGTGTTCCTGACGTGCCCGGCAAGGCCGCCGAGATCTTCAAGATCGTCGCCAAGTCCGGCGCCAACGTCGACATGATCGTGCAGAACGTCTCGGCCGCGGCCACGGCCCGTACCGACATCTCCTTCACTCTGCCCAAATCGGACGCCACGGCCGCACTGAAGGCGCTGGCAGCCGATCAGCTGGATGTCGGCTTCGAGGCGCTCGTGCACGACGACCAGATCGGCAAGCTGTCGGTCGTGGGCGCGGGCATGCGCACGAACTCCGGCGTCAGCGCGACCCTGTTCGAGGCGCTGAGCACCGCGGGCATCAACATCGAGATGATCTCCACCTCCGAGATCCGCATCTCGGTGGTGCTGCGTGCCGACGACATCGCGGAAGCGGCGCGGGTCGTGCACACGGCCTACGGCCTTGACGGCGAGGGCGACGCGGTCGTCTACGCCGGCAGCGGTCGCTGACCAGCTCTACGTCCGCGGCGACGAGGGCGCCACGCGAGGCCGGTCCGGCAGTCGGTTCCAGAACGGCTCCGGCAGCCGCTCTCCCGACAGCGCCCAGGCGATGACGTAGAGCACGGCTCCCACCAGGAAGAGCGCGAGCAGCACGACGCCGACCACGGCGCCCGGCGCCAGCGCGAGATACAGCAGCGGTGCGAGCGCGCGGCCGCGGCGGTAGGTGAGTCTCGCCACCAGTGCGAGGGCTGCGATGAGGACCGCTGCCGTGTACGCGCTCACGACACCGCCCAGCACGACGATGGTGCCGGTCGGGTCGCCCGCGAGGGCTCCCACCAGGATTCCTATGCCGGTCAGCACGAGGGCCCCCGCCAGATAGATCGACGAGAAGACGACGATCGGACCCTCGGTCAGACGCGAGCGCACGATCGGCTCGAACAGCGGACCCAGTCGTCGTCGTAGACGGCCCGCCCACGACGCGACGAGTCCCACGGACGCCGCCCACACGCAGATCTGCGCCACGACGCCGGCGCCGGCGGGGGTGGCCGTGTCGACACGCCATCCGAGCAAGCCCGGTCCGAACGCGCAAAGCGCGAGGACCAGGGCGCTCGCGACCGCGACGATCGCCAGCGGCGGGATCAGCAGGCGGGTGCTGGCCATCTCGAACGCCGTCTCGGTGTCGGCGTCCTGCGGGGTCTCGCCCAGCATCCGGGCGAGCTGGATCGCCGCATCCGCGTCGTCGTCGCGGCGGCTGATGATCGGCCACAGGCGCCTGGCCCACGGATGCGTCGGATCGATCGCCAGCGCCGCGCTCACATGCTCCTCGGCGTCTCGGCGTCGTCGCGCGCGCACGAGGGCATCGGCCAGCTGCGCATGCAGGTCGGCATCGTCGGGCTGCTGGCGCAGTGCGTCTTGGAGTGCCTCGATCGCGTCGTCCACCCGACTGCAGCCGAGCATGACATCGGCGTACACCGAGAGCGCCCAGGGGGTCTCGCCCGACAGGCGACGCACCGTGTCCGCACCCTCGGCGGCATCATCCCACCGGTGCAGGTCCAGCGCCGTGAGTGCGGCCAGGCGCCAGGCCCACGCGGCATCCGGGTAGAGCGCCACCGCCTGACGGGCGAGGTCGTCGGCCTCGTCGATCCGCTGGAGCACGCGGAGGCACTCGGCGCTGATCCGCAGTGCCGGCGCCGATTCCGGCTGCCGCGCGAGTTCGCGTCCGGCTTCGCGCAGCGCATCGTCGTGACGACCGAGATCGAGGAGCGTCTGGGCGTGCGCCAGCGCCGCGGCGGACGCCTCGCTCATCGCCGCCCGCTCTGGCGCAGATACTCGCGCAGCTGGGCGAACGTTCCGTCATCCTCTCCGAAGCGCACCACGTTGCGTGCCGATTCGAGCCAGGGCCCCGTCGACGGGGTGACCTGTGCGATGCTCTGTCGGAGATCGGCCATTCCGATCAGGCGCGGCACGCCGCTCCGGCTGCTTTCGAGCAGCGCGTTCTCGCTCGCCAACTCGCAGACGTACGCCAGATCCGCGCCGCTGAAACCCTCGGTGTCGGCGGCCAGCGCGGCGAGGTCGACGCCTTCGACCGGGCGCCCCGCGAGGTGGTGGCGCAGGATCGCCTGGCGCGCCTGCGCGTCCGGCGGCAGGACGAGCAGGGTGCGGTCGAGCCTGCCCGGACGGCGAAGCGCCGGGTCCACGTCCCAGGGCTGATTGGTCGCGGCGAGCACGAACACGCCCTCGTTGTCGCTGCCGAGGCCGTCGAGCTCTTCCAGGAGCGAGACGACCACCCCGCGCATCCCGTTCCGCCGAGCGAGCGACCGGCGCTGGCCGATCGCATCGATCTCATCGATGAAGAGCACGGTGGGCGCCTGCCTGCGGGCGAGCTGGAACAGCTCCCGCACATTGCGTTCGCTGTCGCCCATGTACTGACCCAGGATGTCGCTCAGCCCGACGCTCACGAACGAGGCGCCGAGCTCGCCGGCCACGGCGCGGGCGAGGAACGTCTTGCCGCATCCCGGGGGACCGTACATCAGGAGACCGCCGCGCAGGCTCTTGCCGTACAGGGCGCGCAGCTCGGGGTTGCGTAGCGGAGCCAGGAAAGCGGACTCCAGGCGCTCCTTCACCTCCCGCATCCCGCCGACGTCGGCGAGCGTCACGCTCGAGCGCTGCACGTCGTGCTCGTCGAATGCGGGTGCGTCGTCGCCGACGAACACGGGCTGCGCGATGTGGCCGACCTCGGCCTCCGCCGCCGACCAGTCGAACCCGGTGTCGCCCGGAGCCGAGTCCGGTGCCTGTGGGGCGGATGCGGGGGAGACCGGCGCGGGATCTTGGAGGATGCGGGCGATCATCGCGCGTGCGCGGGCGTTGCCGGGTTCCGCGGCGAGGACCGTGCTCACCTCGGCCAGTGCGCGCTCGGTGCGTCCCCGATCCAGCAGCACCGCCGCCAGATGCAGTCGCAGCTCCGCATCCGTCGGCGCTGCCGCGACCGCACGTGCGAGAGCGTCGATGACCGGATCCTCCACGGCATCCCCTTCCGTCCTTCGCCATTGTCCGTCACGGCACGCCGTCACAGAGCGCTTTCCCCAAGATGGGTAGCCGCCGCCGCACGGTAGAATCGGGCAACCCTGCGCCCGTCCACGCATGATGCGGCGCGCCCTGCGACATCCCGAGGAACAGACATGACCCGCATCTCCGAATCCGGACTCTCCGTCGCCGTCGTCGGCGCCACCGGTCAGGTCGGCACCGTCATGCGGGAGATTCTCGCCGAGCGCTCCTTCCCGATCGGCGAGCTGCGCCTGTTCTCCACGGCGCGCTCGGCCGGTACCGCTGTCGAGTTCGGCGGTCAGACGGTCATCGTCGAGGACGTCGCCACGGCCGACCCCGCCGGCATCGACATCGCCCTCTTCTCCGCGGGTGCCACCGGCAGCCGCGCGCACGCGCCCCGCTTCGCCGAGGCCGGCGCGGTCGTCATCGACAACTCGAGCGCCTGGCGCAACGACCCCGAGGTCCCTCTGGTCGTCAGCGAGGTCAACCCGCACGCGATCGATGAGCGCCCCAAGGGCATCATCGCGAACCCGAACTGCACCACGATGGCCGCCATGCCCGTGCTCAAGGTCCTCGACGCCGAGGCGGGCCTCGAGCGGCTCATCGTGAGCACCTACCAGGCCGTCTCCGGGTCCGGACTCGCCGGTGCCCAGGAGCTGCTCGGACAGGTCGAAGGCGTTCTCGCCCAGGGCGACACCCTGCGTCTCGTGCACGACGGGTCCGCGGTCGACTTCCCCCAGCCGGAGAAGTACATCGCGCCCATCGCGTTCGACGTGATCCCGTTCGCCGGCAACCTGGTCGACGACGGCGAGAACGAGACCGACGAGGAGAAGAAGCTCCGCAACGAGAGCCGCAAGATCCTCGAACTGCCCGAGCTGCGTGTGGCGGGCACCTGCGTGCGCGTCCCCGTCTTCACGGGCCACTCGCTGTCGATCAACGTCGAGTTCGCGCGGGACATCACCCCGGACCGCGCCCGCGAGCTGCTCGCTGCAGCGCCCGGCGTCGCGCTGGAGGAGGTCCCCACGCCGCTGCAGGCCGCGGGTAGCGACCCCAGCTACGTCGGTCGTATCCGCCGCGACCAGTCGGCGCCCGAGGGCAAGGGGCTCGTGCTGTTCATCAGCAACGACAACCTCCGCAAGGGTGCCGCGCTCAACGCGGTGCAGATCGCCGAGATCGTCGCGGCTCGCCTGGGCGTCACCGCCTGAGTCGCGTCTGCGGCAAGAACCGCGAAAGTTCCCGCGCGCGGCCCCTCCCACTGGCGGAGGGGTCGCGCGCGCCGCTTTAGACTTGTCGGGTGACAGGAAACGTCGACGTCCTCCTGATCGGTGGCGGCATCATGAGCGCCACACTCGGGACTTTTTTGCAGCAGCTCCAGCCGGACTGGAAGATCGCGGTGTTCGAGCGCCTGGGCGAGGTCGCCCAGGAGAGCTCCAACGCGTGGAACAACGCCGGGACGGGACACGCCGCTCTGTGCGAGCTGAACTACATGCCCGCCGCCCCCGACGGCTCGGTCGATCCCGCCAAAGCCGTGGCGATCAACGAGCAGTTCCAGCAGAGCCGGCAGTTCTGGTCGACGCTCGTCGAGCGCGGCGTGCTCGCCGCCCCCGAGACGTTCATCAACCGCACGCCCCACATGACGTTCGTGCGCGGTGAGAAGGATGTGGCCTACCTGAAGCGCCGGTACGAGTCACTGAAGCAGCAGCCGCTGTTCGAGGGCATCGAATACAGCGAGGACTCCCGGGTCATCAACCAGTGGGCGCCCCTGCTGATGCAGCAGCGTCGCAAGGGCGAGCCGTTCGCCGCGACGCGGGTGCCCAGCGGCACCGACGTCGACTTCGGGTCGCTCACCCGGCAGCTGCTGGATTCGATGCAGCGGGGCGGCGCCGAGGTCCTCACGGGCCGCGAGGTGCGTTCGCTCAAGCGGCAGAAGGACGGCTCGTGGCAGGTCGGCTACCGTCACACGGTGGGCCGCACGCCGGGACGCATCAACGCGCGCTTCGTGTTCATCGGGGCGGGCGGCTGGGCGATCAAGCTGCTGCAGCGCTCCCGCATCCCGGAGGCGAAGGGCTACGGCGTCTTCCCCATCGGTGGACAGTGGCTGAAGACCAGCAACCCCGCCCTCGTCGCGCAGCACAAGGCGAAGGTCTACTCGCAGGCATCCGTCGGCGCGCCGCCCATGTCGGTGCCGCACCTGGACACCCGTGTCGTCGACGGTGAAACCTCGTTGCTGTTCGGTCCGTTCGCGACCTTCAGCCCGAAGTTCCTCAAGAACGGCTCGCCCTGGGACATCGTCACCCAGGTGCGCCTTTCGAACCTCGGCAGCATGCTCACGGCCGGTGCCACCAACCTCAACCTTGTGAAGTACCTCGTCAGCGAGCTGCTGAAGACGCACAAGAAGAAGGTCGACAGTCTCCGCGAGTTCATGCCGTCCGCCGACGGCGCGGACTGGGAGCTGCTGAACGCCGGTCAGCGTGCCCAGGTCATGAAGGGCGGCAAGCTGCAGTTCGGCACCGAGGTCGTCGCCGCGGCGGACGGCTCGATCGCGGGTCTGCTGGGCGCGTCTCCGGGAGCCTCGACCGCCGTGTCGATCATGCTGGGCCTGCTGAAGTCCTGCTTCCCCGACCGCATCGGCGAGTGGGAGCCGCAGCTGCGGGAGCTCATCCCCAGCTACGGCACGACGCTGAACCCGGATCCGGCTGCGGCCGAGGCGTCCCTCGCCGCGACGGCCGAGGAGCTGCACCTCACGGTCTGATCCGGCGCCGCCACGAGGCTGACGCGGTGAGCCGCCTAGAATCTCTAGGTGGCCAAGCTCTACTTCCGCTACGGGGCGATGAACTCCGGCAAGTCGACGGCGCTGTTGCAGGCCGCGTACAACTATGAGGAACGCGGCCAGCATGTCCTGCTGGCCAAGCCCGAGATCGACACGAAGGGCGCCGACCGCATCTCGAGCCGCTTGGGCATGTCACGCGGGGTGGACTTCCTCATCCGGCCCGAGGACGACCTGCGCGAGCTCTTCGCGGCGCACCGCGCTCGGGTTCTCGCGGCGGAGGGTGCGGATGTGGCGTGCCTGCTCATCGATGAGGCGCAGTTCCTGACGCGCACTCAGGTCGACGATCTGCTGCGCATCGTGGTGCTGGACGGCGTGCCGTCCCTCGCCTACGGCATCCGCACCGACTTCCAGACGCACGCGTTCCCCGGTTCGCGCCGCCTCATGGAACTCGCCCACAGCCTGGAGGAGCTGAAGACGATCTGTCGCTGCGGTCGCAAGGCCCTCTTCAACGCGCGGCTGGTGGGAGGCCGCTTCGTCTTCGAGGGCGACCAGGTGGCGATCGACGAGCTCAGCCACGAGAAGGTCACGTACGAGTCGATGTGCGCGCAGTGCTACCTGACCGCATCCGGCGGACGCCTCAGCTGAGCGCCTCGGCGCTCCGGCGGCTGCGCGGCGGCCACGGCACCAGCATCGAGGTCGTACGCCGATACTCGGCGTAGGCCGGGTACTTGCCGGCGGAGATCGATTCCGTGAACACGGTCGAGCCGATGAACAGCAGAGTCAGCAGGATCGGCCCCACGATCGTCACATTGATCGCTCCGCCCAGGATGCCGGCGCCCGCGCTCAGGGCCGCATTGGCGCCGATCAGGTACAGCACCCACCACTGGGCCTGTTCGAAGAAGAAGTTGGGGTGGCGGCTGTAGCGGAACAGTCCCGTGGTCACGAAGCCGGGCGGGAGCTCGCCGCCGGCCGCGGCCTTGGCTCGATGGAAGTTCCACTGCTGCTGGTCGGCGAGCCACTCCCCGGCGAGGAAGGCGAGGAACAGCAGCGCCCACACCGCATCCCAGACGTTCAGCGGCGTCGCGTTCAGCATCGCGGCCGCCGCGGGCAGGGTGATCAGCACGAGCAGCGCGTTCTGATACAGCACGATGAACAGCAGATTGAAGACCTGGAACTGCCACGGCCGCATCCGGGCGCGCAGGATCGCCCAGCGATAGTCCTCCATGCCGCTGTAGCCGCCCTTGCGGGCGAAGTTGAAGGTGAGGCGCGCACCCCAGAGCGTCACGAGCACGGCCATCAGGATGAGCCGCGCCGCGTCGAGGCCGCCTGCGATCGCCACGCCCGCGAAGATCCACACGTAGGCGACCGGAACGATCGACCAGATCCGGTCGACCCACGAGGTGTCCTTCGTGATCAGCGACAGGATCCAGCACAGCGCGCAGACCGCACCGGCGAGCACGATGACCATCCCCAGAGCGCCCATGACGTCACCGTAGCGCGCACACGGCGGCGCGGGGAAGGGTCAGCGGGTGGGGAGGGTGGGGATGAGGGTGTCGAGGTAGTCCGCGGTGTCCTGCCAGCCGTGGACGGCGTGGCAGGTGACGCCGAGGGTGAGGACGGGGTAGTCGTTGCCGTCGGGGTCGAGGCGGTCGCCGATGAAGAGCATGTCGTCGAGGCTGATGCCGGTGTGTTCGGCGAGGCGTTGCATGCCGTAGGCCTTGTCGATGCCGCGGTGGGTGATGTCGACGCTGGTGGATCCGCCGGAGCGGACTTCGAGGTCGGGGATGCGGGCGGCGACGGCTTCGCGGAGGGTGTTCTTCTTCTCGCCGGTGGGGTCCCAGGCGGTCTTCGCGTCCAGGGGTGCGGACTGGCCGAGGGCGGAGAAGGTGATCTGCGAGCCGCGGTCTTCGAGGATGGGCCCCCAGGTCTGCTCGGCCCAGAGCCCGAGGCGTTTGGCTTCTTCTTCGACGGCGGCGAGGGCGCGGGTCTTCTCGTCGTCGGTGAGGCTGTGGGCGTAGACCGTGGTGATGCCCGCGGGGGTGAGGCGGTAGTACTGGGTACCGCAGGTGGGCAGCAGGTGCATGTGATCGAGGATGTCGTCGGTCGTGTCGGGCAGCTGCTCGACGACCTGGGCGCGGAACTGGGCGAGCTGGCCGCCGGAGATGATCGCGACCTCCACCCGGGAGGCGAGCGCGAGCAGCAGGTCCGCGATCCGCGGATCGACCGCGCTCTTGGACGGGGCGAGCGTGTCGTCCAGATCGAACGCAACGAGCTTCGGCGGCTGAGTCATGACGGCTCTCCAGCGGGTGTCGGGATCTGCCGGCGGCCCGGCGGAAGGATCTGAGCGCGGCGGCGCGGCTCCCGCCATCCTATCGGGGGCGACCGCACCCGCCGTGCGCGCCCGGTGCCCCCGTCGCCTTGTCCCCGTGCCCCGCTCCGCGAGACTGCATTCCCCGCACGAGATCATAGGTATCACCCGTGATCTCGTGCGAAAGATGCAGTCTCGGGGATAGGTTGGGGGGACTCCCGTTGCGGAGAGGTCGAGGCCGTCGGAAACGCAAGAAGAGGCCGACCCGAAGGTCGACCTCTTCTGCTGTGCGGTCGGGGTGACAGGATTTGAACCTGCGGCCTCTTCGTCCCGAACGAAGCGCGCTACCAAGCTGCGCCACACCCCGTGGCAACCGTTCGAGTCTACCCCAGCCCGAGCGATTCCCCGAATCGCGGAGGCATCATCGGAGCTGCGCGCGGTGCCGACGGAGTGCGACGACGGATGCCGCTGCGAACCCGAGGGCGAGCGCGCCCACTCCGAGTCCCGCGACCGTGCGCATCGAGGGTCCGCCGCTGATCGCCAGCATGTCGACGAAGGTCGTCTCACCCTCCTCCCCGCACGTACCGGTGTGCAGCACGACGAGTTCGGCGCCCGGCGCGGGTCGGTAGGCGAGTTCGGCGATCCAGAGTTTCGTCCCCGCCTCAGCCGAGGTGACGTCAGGGGAGACGTACTCACCGGATGCGGAGACCGCCAGCGGAGACGTCCGATGCTCGAGCGTCTCCGCGTCGCAGCGTGGCGCGGTGCCCGGCTCGTTGTGGAACACCGAGAACACCAGCTGCGCGTCGACGCCGTCGCCGAGCCCCGTGACCGTGGCCCGGTCGTTGTACGGGTCGCCGACGCCCGCGTGTTCGACTGCGCGGGTGGTCACCGCGGGTTCCTCGACGACCGTCGTCTCTTCGGTGAGTCCGCAGGTTCCGCGAGCGAGCAGACGGGCCTCGCCGCCCTCGGGCATGTGCCAGAGCGACTCGATCCAGTAGTGCACGCCGGCAGCGTGCAGGCGGACAGCGGGGGAGGCGTACTCGCCCGCAGCGGTCACGGCGACAGGGGAGGCGGAGGTCTCGGCGACGCGCGTCTCGGGCGTGCAGGCTTCCGCGGGGGTGACGCCCTCGGGCGCCTGGAACACCTCGAAGCTCAACCACGTGGTGCCCGTCGTCGGGACGAGACCCTCGACCAGCGCTGTGTCGACCGCCGCGCCGCCCAGCCCCACGGAGCTGACCGCCCGCGTCGACACCGTCGGCATGGCGGCGCGAGTCGTCTCGCTCTCGACCCCGCACGCGCCCTCGTGGATGAGGCGACCCTCGATGTCGGTCGCGCGTTCACGCCACACGTATGTGCCGAAGTCGGGGACCACGGGCCCCGCGATGCGCACCGAGCCCGGTTCCGTCGCGCGCACCGCCTCCTCCGGCCCCTGCCAGACGAGGTTCTCGGTCGTGCACGCATCCGTCGCCGCGACACCGTCGGGAACGCGGAACACGGATGCGGTCACGAGAACTCCGGACGTCGGGAGAGGCGCCCCCACGATCACCTCGTCGGACATCCGGTCGCCGACCGCCACCAGGGCATCGGCTCTCGATGAGACCTCCGGGATCATCGTGATCTGACTCTGCACCCCGAAGCGTTCCTGCCAGACGTAATCGGCGGTGAACGCCGCTGCGGTCTCCGGGCTCTGTCGGGAGCGCTCGATGCGCCACACGGCGGTGTAGAAGCCGGGGCCGGGCAGCGGCTCAGCGGACTCGACCCGGTACGGTGCCGTCGGGCCGATGGCGGGGTCGGTGGTCACCTCGAGCTCGGCGACCTCTTCCGCATCGGCCGGGGGAGCGTCCGTGAGCTGCGGCTCCGTCTCTGTTCGATACAGGATCGCTGTGGCCGTGACCGGAAGGTAGCCGCCGTCGACCGTGCGGGCCCAGGCGCCTCGGGTGCTGGCGAACGTCACGTCGTCGACGTACGCGCCGCCCGGGATGTAGCGCGACACCACCTGCGTCGTGACGAGCGGGTCGAACGTCGTGTCGCGCTCCTGCTCGTCGGCTCCGGCGAGCGGGAACTCGAGGCGGCCGCCCGGCCCCGCCGTGTCCTGGCCGCCCGGCGTCGTGAAGTGACGAACGACGGGCAGGAAGCCGCCGATGAAGTGCCCCTCACCAGAGACACGGAAGCGCGTGCCTCCGGTGGGAGCTGATGCGAGGATGTCGTAGGCCACACCGATCTGTGCGTCGTCTCGCGTAGCCTCACCGGTGTCTGCGAAGACCGCGTTCTGCAGCGTGATCCGCCCGCGCGCTCCGGCGGCGTCCGCGACGGCGGTCACCGTGCCGCGCAGGGGAGAAGCCGCATCCGTCGCGAACTGCAGCGAGCCGGTCGCCGTCGTCTGTCCGGCAGGCAGGGCCATCGCCTCCGCGTAATAGGCGGCGGCGAGATTCTGCACGGCGCCGTTGTGGTCGGGCGCGACATGGCGGAAGACCCAGTCGATCGCGCCCTGCAGAGTGTCGCCGGGATAGCCGAAGTGATGCAGCGACTCGTTCCAGTTCGCGATCGCCTTCACCGCCCAGGCAACGGCCGCCGCCTGCACAGGGTCGTCGGTCTGCCCGTAGGTGGAGACGAGCATGTTGATCGCGGTGAGTCGCTGCGGGTCGAGACCGGCGGCATTCGGGCTCGGGCCGTTGTCGACGCTGTCGCCCGTGGGAAGGGGCCGCCCGGGAAAGATGCAGTAGGTGTGCATGCCGCTGATGGCCATCGAGCCGTGCCACCCGTAGCGGGTGGAGCTCGCCCACTCGCCGAAGCCGGTTCCGGGAGAGGCTGCGGATGCGGGCATGATCGACACCGCGGCGGCGACGACGGCGGCGGCGAGGACGAGGAGAGCGGCGAGCACACGTTTCATGTCCCCGATGCTCGGCGGCATCCGCATCCACCGCCGGGCGATACGGACGAACGGGGACGGCGCGCGCGCCGCATCCGGCTGTGGAGAACCGGACCCTCTCCGTCAGGCCGCGGGGACCAGCGTCAGAAGCGAGGCCTCCGGGCGGCAGCCGAAGCGCACCGGCGCGAAGATCGAGTGGCCGATGCCGGCGCTCACGTTCAGCGGCACGCGGCGGCCGCCGTGTGCCCACGTGCTGAGGCCCCGGGCCTGGTCGAGCGGGATGTCGCAGTTGGCGACGATCGCCTTCGACGAGAACGGCACGCGCACCTGACCGCCGTGCGTGTGCCCCGCCAGCAGCAGATCGGCGTCGAGGTCGACGAACCCATCGAGCACCCGCCGGTACGGCGCGTGCGTCACACCCAGCACCAGATCCGCCTCGCCCGCCGCGCGTTGTTCGGCCCGCTTCGGCACGAGAGCGGGGAGGTCGTCCCAACGTCGGTGCGCGTCGTTCACGCCGAAGGCGTCGATGCGCAGCCCCGCCACCTCGAGCGTCGTCGTGGTGTTGTCGAGGGCGTGCCAGCCGAGCTCATCGGTCAGGAATCGATCGAGAGCGCCCGTGTCGAGCGCCTCCGCCGACCGATGCGCCTTCGACGGGCCCGTGAAATAGCGCAGTGGATTGCGGGGCGACGGCGCGTACAGATCGTTCGAGCCGTGCACGTACACGCCGGGTACGCCTCGCAGGCCGGCGAAGGCGTGCCGGATGCCTGCGAGTCCCTCTGCGTGACCGAGATTGTCGCCCGTGTTCACGACGAGGTCGGGCGCGAGCTCCGCGAGGCGCGCGATCCACTCCTGCTTGCGGTGCTGCCACGGCGCCATGTGCGCGTCGGACAGGTGTAGCACGCGCAGCTCGCGCGCGCCCGCGGGCAGGATCGGCAGGGTGTGCTCGCGCAGCGTGAACAGGTACCGCTCGACACCGATGCCCCACACCGCGGCACCTACGCCGACCGCCCCCACCGCTGCGAGCGCGGTGAGGGCGGAACGGCTCGGACTGCCGGTCAACAGCTCTTCTTGGAGTAGTTGATCAGGATCTGCGAGCCGCGGTTGACGGCCGTGCCCGCAGCGGGGTTGGTGCCCGTAGCGCGGCTCTCGTTGTCGGGCAGCTTGTCGTCCGGGGTGCAGGCGCCCAGTGCGATGGAGGTGAATCCCGCATCCTGGAGCGTCTTCTGCGCATCCTGAACCTTGCCGCTGACGGCCGGGATGGTCGCCCCCTGGCCGTTGCTGGGGTTGATCGTGACGGTCGTGCCGCCCGCGACCTGACCCGCGCCGGGGTTCTGCGCAGCGACGATGTCCGTCGGCTGGTCGGAGTCGACGGGGTCGCCCACCGTCACCTCGAAGCCGGCGTTCTGCAGCGTCGTCTGCGCCTGGTCGAGGGTCTGCCCGACGACGTTGGGCAGCTCCTTCAGCGTGCGCTTCGTGAGGTTCGGATCCGGCGCGGGGAAGTCGCCCGCGGGATAGACCTGGTCGGCCGTGCGCTGCAGGTTCTTGGCCAGCGTGTAGCGGATGTTCTGGAGACCGCGACCGAACATGTCGTTGTCGCCCTGCACCGTGCCGACCCACGCGGCGTTGACGACGCGCGTGCTCGACTCGATCATCCAGGTCTGCAGAGCCTCGTGCGTTCCCGTCTTACCGATCAGCTGGGTGCCGTCGTAGGGGTTCGCTCCCGAGCCGGTTCCGCCGTTCATGACGCCTCGGAGGGCGTAGGCGGCGGTGGCGGCGACCTCAGGGGAGATCTGCTGCGTGCAGGTGCGCTGCGGAGCATTCAGCTCGTTGCCCGCGGCGTCCGTCACGCGCTCGATGGCCTGCGGCTGGCAGTAGATGCCGTTGTTCGCGACGGTGCCGTACGCGCCTGCCATGGCGATCGGCGAGATGTTGTCGACACCGATGACCTCCGACGGGTTCGACATCGTGATGTCGCGACCGTCGCCGGTCGTCACACCCATCTTCTTCGCGACCTTCGCGATGTCGCACATGTCGAGCTCGGAAGCCATGGCGAGGTAGCCGGTGTTCAGCGACTGCGCCGTGAACGACATCGGCGTTCCGACGCCACCGCTGACCTTGCCGAAGTTGTTGATGGGGGTGCTGTTGACGATGTTGCCGGTGCAGGAGTTCGTGAAGTTCTTGAACACCCTCATCCGGCCGTCGAGCACCTCGTTCACCGATCGGCCCTGCTCCAGCCAGTCGACGAGCGTGAAGAGCTTGAACGTCGAGCCGGCTTGGAAGCCACCGGAGTTGCCGAACGTGGAGTCACCTGCGTAGACGAGGGAGCTGTACCCCTCGCCGGCGTTCGCCTCTTCCGAGAAGTTCGTGTTCTGGGCGATCGCGAGGATGCGGCCGGTGGACGCCTCGATGCTGACGGTCGCGGCACCGAAGTCGATGCCCGAAACGGATGCGGGGGCGTTCTCGGCCATGCTGACCGTCGCCTGGTACTGCATGTCGGGATCGAGTGTCGTGTAGATCTGCAGACCGCCGCGGCGCAGGTTCATCGCGCGCTCCGTGTCATCGGCACCGAAGGCCGGGTCCTTCTTGACCACGGAGACCACGTACTGGCAGAAGTACGGCGCGCTGGTCGCGGCGCACCCCGTGGTCGGCTGCGTGATCACCGGCGTGATCGGCTCGGCCACCGCGGCGTCGTGCTGCTCCTGCGTGATCTTGCCGTCGGAGAGCATCCGATCGAGCACGTACGTCTGGCGCTTCTTGGTGAGCGCGTAGCCGTCAGCGGCGCCGTTCGTCTCGCGATTGGGCTGATCGATGCGGTACGTGTTGGGGTTCTGCACGATGCCGGCGAGGGTCGCCGCCTGGCCGAGTGTCACGTTGGCCGCGGGCACACCGAAGTAGTACCGGGATGCGGCGTCGATGCCGTAGGTCGTGCCGCCGAAGTTGGCGATGTTCAGGTAGCCGAGCAGGATGTCGTTCTTCGAGTACTTCTGCTCGAGCCCGATCGCGTAGCGCATCTCCTGGAGCTTGCGCTCGATGCCTTCGCTGCCGGATGAGTTCGTCGCCTCGAGGAAGCACGACTGCCGCTCGTCCTCGCTCTGCGCGTTCCACTCGCAACGCTGGATCAGGATGTTCTTCACGTACTGCTGGCTGATCGTCGACCCGCCCTGGGTGTTCGCGCCGCCCTCGAGGTTGGAGAGCACGGCACGCGTCGTGCCGATCAGATCGACGCCGCCGTGGTCGTAGTACCGCGGGTCTTCGCTGGAGAGGATCGCGTCGTACATGACGGTCGCGATCTGGTCGAACTTCACCGGCGAACGGTTCTGGTCGTAGAAGGAGGTCTGCGGGACGAAGTTACCCGTGCCGTCCTTCCAGTAGATCGTCGACGGCTCCATGATGTCGTCGATCTCGAGGTAGTTCGGCATGTTGTCGAACAGCTTGATGGCTTGCGATGTCGCGGCGCCGGTGACGGCGATGGCGGGCGTGACCGTGGCGGTGATGAGAACACCGGCGACGACGCTCAGGCCGACGAGTCCGGCGAGGCCAGAGAGCACACCGGTGGCCGTGCGTTTCTTATCGGGCATAGGGTGATCGTAAGCCAGGATGCTGGGCGAACACTCGAAGGCGCTGCATCCGGTTCCCGCTGTTTCCGGGGCTCAGACCCCGTCCTCACCCACGAACGGGAGACGCCGTGACCACCTGGGAGTACCTCACCACTCCGCTGTTGATCCACAACACCGCCGCCATCTTGAACAACTGGGGCAAGCAGGGCTGGGAGCTCGTCCAGGTCGTGCAGGGCCCCGAGGGTGGCCTGGTCGCCTACTTCAAGCGTCCGGTCGGCTCGGATGCGGCCGCCAATGCAGGCCTCGGTGCGGCACAGGCTGCCGCGCGCCAGTTCGAAGGAGAGAACGCATGAGCACGGTGTCCGAGCGACTCGCGGAGCTGGGGATCGACCTGCCGGAGGTCGTACCGCCCGTGGCGTCCTACATCCCCGCAAAGGCCTTCGGCGACCTCGTGCACACCGCCGGCCAGTTGCCGTTCGTGGCGGGACAGCTCCCTGCGACGGGCAAGGTCGGCGAGGGCGAGGGTCTGGTTGCGCCGGAGGATGCCGCGACGTACGCGCGTCAGTCCGCGCTCAACGCGGTGGCCGCGGCCGCAGCCGCCGTCGGCGGTGTCGACCGCCTGACGGGTGTGCTCAAGGTCACCGGTTTCGTCTCTTCCGTGCCGGAGTTCACCGGACAGCCCGGCGTGATCAACGGAGCCAGCAACGTGCTCGCCGAGATCTTCGGCGAGCACGGACGTCACGCCCGCTCCGCCGTGGGCGTGCCCGTGCTCCCGCTCGACAGCCCCGTCGAGGTCGAGGTCGTCTTCACCGTCGCCTGAGGCGGCACCACGAAAGAGCCCCGCGCCCCCCAAGGTCGCGGGGCTTCTTCGTGCGTCCACCCGGTGCCTCGCACGCCGGAGTGAGCGCCGACTGTCGGCTCATCGTCGGGCGAGGCGGCGCGCCGTGACGATCGCGCTGCCGACGAGGAGAGCGAGCATGGCGGTGAGGATCGTGCCGGTCTGCATCTCGAAGCCGGTGGCTGCGAGCTCATCGGGCACGTGCGCGGCGAGGGCGGATGGAGTCGCCGACGTCACCTGGATCGCTCCCCATCCGACGAGGTTTCCCTCCGTGTCGGTCAGCGCGATCCTGTGCGCTCCGGCGGCGGCGTCGGCTGGCAGCGTCAGGCTCACCATGCCCGCCGCATCCACGACGGCCCGTCCGAGGGAGATCGGGGACGAGTAGAGCCATCCGTTCACCGTCTGGCCGGCGTAGTCGGGGTCGATCGAGATCGTGACGTCGGCTCCGGCGCGCCCCGTGGCGGGGACGACGACCGTCCCGCGCATCTCCTCGGTCAGCACCTCCGCGGACGGTGCCTGCGGCACGGAGGGGGTGCCGGGCCCGGCGGCCGGCGCGGTGGTGAACGTCGTCGTCGCGGCCATGCTCGGCCCGAACCACCCCGTGCTCTCGAAGAAGTAGCCGGCCGTGATTGTCGCCGTGTATGTCGTGGCCGGCTTCAACGCGTTGAACACGCCGATCGTGCCGTCCGCGGCCGAGGCTGCGCGCTCGATGGTCTCTGCGCCGTCGTCGAGGACCAGTTTGTAGACGATCGACGCGCGGGAGGTCGGGCCCGTCTGCTCGGGGAGGAGGTCGTTCACGGTGTGCACCGAGAACGTGACGTCGGTCGCGCCGACATCGGCACTGGTGATGACGGGTGCTGAGGTGATGTCGGGGAGGACGAAGAAGAAGTTCGAGACGCCCGCGCTGCCGGAGGCATTGATGGCCGCGACGTCCACGGCGTACAGGCCGGGTGTGAGCTCCGCCAGGGGGAAGTCGCCGGGGGTGCCCCGTTGCAGGACCGTCGGTTCGCCGCCGGCTCGTGGTGTGACGCTCGCTTGATAGGTCTCGACCGGGCCACCGCCCGTTCCCGCAGCGACGGTGATCTTCGCCGACGTGGGATCCACGAGCGTGATGGTGATCGACGGCACGGCCGGACGTTCCACGGCCTCGACGGTCGAGTCCGGACCCGTTTCGGCGGCGGCCGCCATCGTCGGGGCTCCGAGCGCGAATGCCGTCGCGAGGGCGAGCGACGAGACGAGGAGCCGGATGCGGCGCGGTGAGGGATCGACGAGGTGTCGAGGCATGAGCTGTCTCCTGGTGCGGCCGAAGGAACGAGATCGATCGGGGGCTGTGAACGGATCTCGCGACGACGCTAGTGGTGCGGCCGCGTCGTATCCCGGTCAGCGGACGTTCCCAGACGATCCCGGACAGTCCGGTCGTCTGTTTGTCGCGCCACGAGGGGTGCGCCAGAATGAGCGTCTGGGAAATACGGGGGTCAGGATGAAGGGCGACGGCGTCGGGCGTGTCTCAGGGGAAGGTTCCTTGATCTCCGTTGCGGAGGATCTCCAGCGGCTGCGTCATGAGGCCGGGGTTGTGAGCTACGCGGAGATCGCGACGCGGGTGACCAGCTTGAGGGCGGTTCGGTCCGGCCGTTCATCGGTCGCCGTGTCGCGCTCGACGGTGTACGACGCCTTCCGCCCCGGACGTACTCGGCTCGACGCCGATCTGGTCGTCGACATCGTGCGAAGTCTCGGAGTCACGGAGGCGGATGCGGAGAGCTGGCGCGCCCGGTGCATCGCAGCCAAGCCCGCCGCACCGCGGCCCACGTCGCGCGTGGGGACGGCATCCGGTGCCGAGGCGCCACCGGTGACTGCGGCATCCGTGCTCCGTGTCGACGTGCCTCGCCCCGGCGGGCGACGCGTCGCCCTCGTCGTCGGCGTCATGATCGGGGCCGTCCTCCTCAATGTGGCGGGTGGCCGTGTCGTGCTCTGGCTCGATCTGCCGCTCTACCTGGACATGGCCGGCACCGCCGTCGTGGCGTTGGTTCTCGGGCCGTGGTACGCGGTCGCGACGGCCATCGTCACTCAGCTCGGCGGTGTGCTCGTCAATGAGAGCACCCTGGGCCTTCCGTTCACGCCGGTCGCGGTGGTCGGCGCGCTCCTATGGGGGTACGGCGTGCACCGCTGGGGATGGGGGCGCTCGCTCTCACGGTTCTTGCTGCTCAGCGTGGTCGTCGCCGTCGCGTGCACCATCGTCGCCGCCCCGATCACGGATCTCGTGTACGGCGGCTTCAGCGCCCATGTGGCCGGAAACTCCCTGACGGCGCGATTCCGGGATGCGGGCATGGTGCTTCCGCTCGCAGTCGCGACCGCGAATCTCATCACCTCGCTACTGGACAAGCTGATCGCGAGCTTCGTGGCGCTCTCGCTGGCCGCCCCCATCCGACGCGGGATCACGAAGGATCGGATGCCGTCGCCGGATCTTCCGCCGATGGCTCTGTTCGCCGGCCGCCGCCCCTGGCCGGCTCTGCGCGTCGGCGTCGCGGCGCGCCGGGCCTCCGCCCTGTGAGCGTCGTCGTGCTCGTGCTCTCGGGCGGCGAGCTCATCTACACACCCTCGACCTCACTGCCCTGAGCTCCATCGCGAACGAACGAGCCCCGCATCCTCTGCGGGATGCGGGGCTCGTTCCTTCGCGGCTACTTCGTCGAGAGCTTGGCCTGGATGGTGGACATCACCATCGTGTCGGCGAGGGTCGTCGTGTCGCCGACCTCGCGCCCCTCAGCGACGTCGCGGAGCAGACGCCGCATGATCTTGCCGCTGCGGGTCTTGGGCAGCTCGGTGACGATGTAGACGTCGCGCGGGCGGGCGATCGGGCCGATCTGCTCACCGACCCAGGCGCGCAGGGTCTGGGCGAGGCCTTCGGGGGAGTGCTGGCGCAGGTAGCTCTCCTTGATGATCACGAACGACACGACGGCCTGGCCGGTGGTCTCGTCGCTTGCTCCGACGACGGCGGCCTCGGCGACCGCTTCGTTGCCCACGAGCGCCGACTCGATCTCCGCCGTGGACAGGCGGTGTCCGGAGACGTTCATCACGTCGTCGACGCGGCCCAGCAGCCAGATGTCGCCGTCCTCGTCGCGGCGGGCGCCGTCGCCGGCGAAGTAGTAACCGCGGTCGGCGAACTTCTCCCAGTACGTTTCGACGAAGCGGTCAGGATCGCCCCAGATGCCCCGCAGCATGCTGGGCCACGGCTCGGTGACCACGAGCAGTCCGCCGGCGTCGTTGCCGACCTCCTCGCCCGACTCGTCGACGACGTCGACAGAGATCCCGGGAAGCGGGACCTGCGCCGAGCCGGGCTTGGTCTCGGTGACGCCGGGCAGGGCCGAGATCATGATGGCGCCCGTCTCGGTCTGCCACCAGGTGTCCACGATCGGCGTGCGCTCGGCGCCGATCACGTTGCGGTACCACATCCACGCCTCGGGGTTGATGGGTTCGCCGACGGAGCCGAGCAGCCGCAGCGAAGAGAGGTCGAACTCCTGCGGCACCTGGCGTCCGATCTTCATGAACGACCGGATGGCGGTGGGCGCGGTGTAGAGGATCGTGACCCCGTACTTCTCGATGATCTCCCACCAGCGGCCGGGATGCGGGGTGTCGGGGGTGCCCTCGTAGATCACCTGCGTGGCGCCGTTCGCGAGTGGACCGTAGGTGACGTAGCTGTGGCCGGTGATCCAGCCGATGTCGGCTGTGCACCAGTAGATGTCGCGCTCGGGGTGCAGATCGAACACGTTGCGGTGCGTGTAGGCCGCTTGCGTGAGGTAGCCGCCGGACGTGTGCAGGATGCCCTTGGGCTTCCCGGTGGTGCCGGAGGTGTACAGGATGAACAGCGGATTCTCGGCGCCGAACGGCTTCGCCTCGTGCTCGGCGGATGCGGCCGCCACCGCGTCGTGCCACCAGATGTCGCGCCCGGGCGTCCAGTCCACGTCGTTGCCGCCGCGGCGCACGACGAGCACGTGCTCGACAGTCTCCTGCACGCCCAACCCCCGGTCGGCGAGAGCCTGGTCGACGGCGGGCTTCAGGGGCGAGACCTTCCCCTTGCGATAGCCGCCGTCCGCCGTGATCACGAGCTTCGCGCCGGCGTCGTCGATGCGTGCGCGAAGGCTGTCCGCGGAGAATCCTCCGAAGACGACCGAGTGGATGGCGCCGACCCGCGCCACCGCGAGCATCGCGGCGACCGCCTCGGGGATCATCGGCAGGTAGAGCGCCACGCGGTCACCCTCGCCGATGCCCAGCTCCGTCAGCACATTGGCGGTGCGCTTGACCTCCTCGGTCAACTCCGCGTAGGTGACGCGGCGCTCGTCGCCGGGCTCACCCTCCCACAGCAGAGCGACGCGGTCGCCGTTGCCCGCGAGCACGTGGCGGTCGAGGCAGTTGTAGGCGACGTTGAGTTCGCCGTCGCCGAACCACCGGGCGAAGGGCGGGCTCGACCAGTCGAGTACCTCGGAGAACGGCGTGTGCCAGTGGAGTTCGCGTGCCTGCTCGGCCCAGAAGCCTTCTCGGTCGGACGCCGCCCGTTCGTAGAGCTCGGCGGTGGCGACCGCGTTCGCCGCGAACTCGGCGCTGGGGGAGAAACGACGGGTCTCGTTCAGCAGGTGGTCGATCTGGCTGCTCATGGCTCGCTCCTTTGCGCGCTGTTCGGGATGACGTGCGGGACGTCTCGCACATCATGACCCGCTCCGGTCGGAGGCGGATACCTCCATTAGAAGGTGGGCGATGACGACCGATATATCAATCGGATTGGTCCGGCATGCCGTTTGGCCGCCGGTGTGAGGTTGCGTATGCTCGTGTGCGCCCGCCCTCGCGGCGGGGAGTACGGCCCTCATCACCCCCAATTTGCGGGGCTGTGCTCGGCGGCATCCCAACCCCCCAATGGGATGCCGCCTTTTCTTTTGCCCGCGCGCGGTTTCGCCTCCGTCCGCGACGCCGCCCGTTCGCATCTCCCCAGCCGTCCCGGGGCCGCGGTTCTTCGACCGTGCCTCGTCGGACGCGGCGTCGGCGGCGGGCACGCGCCTAGCGTCGTCGTCATGCCCCAGCCCTTCGTCGTCGCTCCGCGTAGCGCGCCCGCCTCCGGCGGCACGGCGACGCCGGAGGCGGAGGCGCCGCAACCGACACTCGGCGCTCTGCCCGTCGCCGCGTGGGATCCGGTGCGGGTGCATCTGGGCGATCCCGAGGTCACCGACATCTTCATCAACGGCGAGCATGGCCTGTTCGTGGACCGCGGCCGCGGCGCCGAGCAGGTCCCGCACTGGCACGCCGCGGAGAGCGAGGTGCGCGAGATCGCGACGGGTCTCATCGCACGGGGCGGTCGGCACATCGACGATGCGACCCCCTGTGTGGACGTGCGCCTCGACGGAGGCGTGCGGGTGCACGCGGTGCTTCCTCCCGTCAGCGCGGACGGCACGACGATCTCGATCCGTGTTCCGCGGCGGCAGCTCGGCTCCCTGGCCGCCCTGCGCGAGGCGGGCATGCTCGACGTCCGCGGCGAACACGTGCTGCAGCGGCTCGTCGACGCCCGCGAGAACCTGTTGGTGACGGGCGCGGCCGGCAGCGGCAAGACGACCCTCCTGGCGGCGCTTCTCTCGTCCGCGCCCGAGCGCGAGCGGATCGTGACGATCGAGGATGTGGCGGAGCTCCGCATCCGTCACCCGCACCACGTGCGCCTCGAGGCGCGCCAGGCGAACCTCGAGGGCGCCGGCGGCATCGATCTCGCCCGCCTGGTGCGCGAGGCGCTGCGGATGCGGCCGGACCGGCTCGTGGTGGGCGAGTGCCGCGGTGCCGAAGTGCGCGAGCTGTTGACGGCGTTGAACACCGGGCACGACGGGGGAGCCGGCACGCTCCACGCCAACGGCATCGACGATGTGCCGGCGCGATTGGAAGCGCTGGGGGCGCTCGCCGGCCTCGACGACGCCGCGCTCGCCCGCCAGGTGGTCAGCGCGATCGGTGTCGTGATCCACGTCGCCCGTGACGGCGGCGGCATGCGGCGCGTGGCGGGCATCGCGCGTCCGGTCCTGCTCGACGGGCGGCTCGGGATGGAGTCGCTCCCATGGGGCTGATCGCATCGCGCCGGCCCGGTCCCGATGGCGTGGGGGATGCCGCCCAGCGTCTGTCGGTGCTGCTGCGCACCGGCATCTCACCGGCGTCGGCGTGGGCGTTCCTCGCTGCAACGGGAGACGCGGATGCGGTCGCCATCCACGCGGCGCACAACGGCGGACAGGCGATCCCCGCTGCCATCGCGGCCCGAGGCGATCGGTGGCGTCCGCTGGCCGCGACCTGGCGGGTAGCCGCGGCCGTCGGCGCTCCGCTCGCCGAGAGCCTCCGGGCCGTCGCCGCCGCGGTGCGCGACGCGCAGGAGTGCCGCGACGAGGTGCGGGTCGCCCTCGCGGAGCCCGCGGCCACCGCGCGACTCATGGCCTGGCTGCCGCTCGTGTCCATCGGCCTGGGCGTCGCGCTGGGCTTCGACACGATCGGCGTCCTCACGGGCAGCCCGATCGGCATCGGATGCCTCATCGTGGGCATCGCCCTGATGATCGTGGCCCGCGTCTGGACCGGTGCGCTCACCCGCCGTGCGACGCCGCCTCCTGCGATGCCGGGCCTGCACGCCGAGCTCGTTGCGATCGCGCTCTCCGGCGGTGTGTCGATCGAGCGCGCCCGGGCGCTGGCCGACCCCGAGGTCGAGACCACCGACGAGGGGATCGACGGGCTGCTGGAGCTCTCGCGCTCGGCCGGAGTCCCTGCCGTCGACCTCCTCCGCGCCGGCGCGTCCCTCGCCCGCCACCGCGCCCGCACGGACGGTCGGATGCGGGCGGCCGGGCTCGGCGCTGCGCTCCTGCTGCCACTGGGCGTCTGCATCCTTCCCGCCTTCCTGCTGCTGGGGGTCGCGCCGATGCTCATGAGCGTGCTCGGCGCCTCCGCACTCCCGCTGTGACCGCGTGCCCACCCGCCGGTGCCCATCAGAGAGGAGCAACACATGACACCCACTGCCAGAGCCCACAGCCGCCTTCCCGCTCTCACCCGCCGCCGTGCGGCAGAGCTGTTCGGCGACGACTCCGGAGCGGCGACGGCCGAGTACGCGATCGCGACGATGGCCGCCGTCGCCTTCGCGGGACTCCTCGTGATCATCATGAGATCCGACGAGGTGCGCGGGATCCTCGAGGACCTCGTGCGCCGCGCTCTCACGGTCGAATGAGATCCCGGCTCGGCGATCGCGGCTCGGCCGCGGCGGAGTTCGCGGTCGCCGTGCCGGCGGCGTTGCTGGTGCTGATCCTCGGCATCGGCGGGCTCGCCACCGCATCCGCTCAGGTGCGCCTGCAGGACGCCGTCGCGGATGCGGCGCGGCTCGCGGCGCGGGGCGAGGACGCCGCGCGGGCGCTCGCCGTACTCACCCGCACCGTCCCGGGCGCGACGGGCACGATCGGAGACGAGGGCGACCTCGTGTGCGTGACGGCGTCGGCCCCGGCGCCGCTGCCGGTGATCACGCTCCGTGCGCGCTCGTGCGCCCTTTCGGGTGGGCGCTGATGCCCGGCACGGCGGTGACGGTGGGCGTGATCGGCGCGCTCGCCGCTCTCGTCGCGGGCCTCGGCGTGGTCGGTGCGGCGAGCGTGCATGCGCAGCGATTGTCCGCGGCCACGGATGCGGCGGCGCTCGCCGCGGCGGACGCCGCATCCGGTGCCGTGACGGGAGTCCCGTGCGAGCGCGCCGCCCAGCTGGCGGCCACCGCATCCGCGGAGGTCGTATCCTGCGAGGTGGAGGGTCTCATCGCGACCGTGCGTCTCAGCAGCGCTTTCGGTCCGTTCCCCGCCCAGGCCGCAGCCCGCGCGGGTCCCGCGCCCGAGCCGCGCGACGACGGGTGAACCGGCCCTCCAGCCGACCACCGACCCGAGGTGTGTATGGTGACAGCGACGAAAGGACCACCGTTGGCAATGGGTTCTCAGACCACGACGAAGAGCGGCAAGACGCTCGTGATCGTCGAGTCGCCGACCAAGATGACCTCGATCCAGGGCTACCTGGGTGATGACTACGAGGTGCTCAGCTCCGTGGGGCACATCCGTGACCTCGCGAGCAAAAAGGACATTCCGGCCGAGAAGAAGGCCGCGTACGGCAAGTACTCGATCGACGTCGACAACGGCTTCGACCCCTTCTACGTGGTCAACGACCGCAAGACCAAGACCGTCGCCGAGCTCAAGCGGGCGGTGAAGGATGCGAGCGAGGTCCTGCTCGCCACCGATGAAGACCGCGAAGGCGAAGCCATCGCGTGGCACCTGCTCGAGGTGCTCAAGCCCAAGGTCCCCGTCAAGCGCATGGTGTTCCACGAGATCACCAAGGACGCCATCCGCGCCGCCGCCGAGAACACGCGCGAGCTCGATCTGGCCCTCGTGGACGCGCAGGAGACCCGTCGCGTGCTCGACCGTCTCTACGGCTGGGACGTCTCGCCCGTGCTGTGGCGCAAGGTCGGAAGCGGCCGCGAGGGCGCCGCCCTGAGCGCCGGTCGCGTGCAGTCCGCGGCCACCCGTCTCGTCGTCGACCGGGAGCGCGAGCGCATGTCGTTCGTCTCGGCGAGCTACTGGGACATCGAGACGCTCGCCGTCAAGGGCGACCAGTCGTTCACCGCGCGCCTGGCCCGCCTCGACGGCGCACCGCTCGCGCGCGGCACGGACTTCGACGACAAGGGCCAACTGAAGAAGGCCGTGGTCGTCCTCACCGAAGAAGACGTGCGCGCGCTGGCCGCGGCCATCGAGAGCGTCGGCACGGCACAGGTCTCCGCGCTCGAATCGAAGCCGGGAACCCGCAGCCCTCGAGCGCCGTTCACGACCTCGACACTGCAGCAGGAGGCCGGCCGCAAGCTCTCGATGAGCGCGAAGCACACGATGAGTGTCGCCCAGCGTCTCTACGAGAAGGGGTACATCACCTATATGCGCACCGACTCGACCTCGCTCTCGAAGCAGGCGATCGAGGCGGCGCGCGAGCAGGCAGTGAGCCTCTACGGCGACCGCGCCGTGCCCGCGAACCCGCGCGTGTACGCGAGCAAGAGCAAGAACGCGCAGGAGGCGCACGAGGCCATCCGTCCCTCTGGCGAGCACTTCCGCACGCCCGCATCCGTCGCCTCCCACCTCGATCGCGACGAGCAGCGGGTGTACGACCTGATCTGGAAGCGCACGGTCGCGAGCCAGATGGCCGACGCCAAGTACGAGACCACCACCGTCACGCTCGCGCTGACGGCGGACAAGAAGGCGCTCGAGTTCACCGCATCCGGCACCGTCTACACCTTCAAGGGCTTCCTGGAGGCGTACGAGGAGGGCCGCGATGAGAAGCGTGCCGACGCCGACAAGGCCGACGACCAGTCGCTGCCCGCCCTGAGCGTCGGCGACGAGCTGGCCACGCGCGAAGTGGAGCCCAAGGGGCACTCGACGTCACCGAAGCCGCGCTACACCGAAGCGAGCCTCGTGAAGGCGCTGGAGGAGAAGGGCATCGGTCGTCCTTCCACGTTCGCCAGCATCATCGACGTCATCCTCGACCGCGGCTACGTCTCCAAGCGCGGTCAGGCCCTCGTGCCCAGCTGGCTCGCCTTCAGCGTCGTGCGTCTGCTCGAGCAGCACTTCTCCGACCTGGTCGACTACGACTTCACGGCGGCGCTCGAGGACGACCTCGACGCGATCGCCCGCGGCGAGCAGCGACGTGAGCAGTGGCTGCGGGAGTTCTACTTCGGTTCCGAGAACCACGTCGGGCTCCGTCACATCGTCGACAATCTCGGCGACATCGACGCGCGCGAGCTCAACGCCACTCGGATCACCGACACCGCGACGCTCCGCTTCGGCAAGTACGGTCCGTACCTCGAGGTGGTCGACCCTGCGGATCCCGAGGCCAAGCCCCGCATCATCAACATCCCCGACGAGCTGGCGCCCGATGAACTGACCGCCGAGAAGGCGCAGGAGCTCGTCGACGCTCCGATCGCCGGCGACCGCGTGCTGGGCGAGAACCCCGACAACGGCAAGCTCATCGTCGTCAAGGACGGCCGTTTCGGGCCCTACGTCCAGGAAGTCGATCCCGTCGATCCGGATGCGGTGGACGAGGCGACCGGTGAGGTCGCCGAAGCGCCCAAGAAGCGCGGCGCGAAGAAGGAAGCCGCGCCCAAGCCCCGCACCGCCTCGCTCTTCAAGAGCATGTCGGTCGACACCGTCGATCTCGACACGGCGCTCAAGCTGCTCGAGCTGCCGCGCGTCGTCGGTGTGGACCCGGCGACCGAAGAGGAGATCACCGCTCAGAACGGCCGCTACGGTCCGTACCTGAAGAAGGGCACGGACTCGCGCTCGCTCGACTCCGAGCAGCAGATCTTCGACATCACCATCGAGGAGGCGCTCGAGCGGTACGCACAGCCCAAGTACGGCGCCAGGCGCGCATCCAGCGCTCTGAAGGAGTTCGACGCCGACCCGGTCAGCGGCAAGCCGATCAAGATCAAGGACGGCCGCTTCGGTGCCTACGTCACCGACGGTGAGACGAACGCGACCATCCCGCGCGGCGAGACGGTCGACGACGTCGACTTCGAGCGGGCGAAGCAGCTGCTCGCCGACAAGCGCGCCAAGGGCCCTGCGCCCAAGCGCACCTCGGCGCGCAAGACGACCACTCGCAAGACGCCCGCGAAGAAGTGACCGCCGCGACGCCGTCGGGTCTGTGGATCACCTTCGAGGGTGGTGACGGCTCGGGAAAGACCACGCAGGCGGGCCTGCTCGAGCAGTGGCTGCGCGAGTCTGGACGCACGGTTGTGCGGACCCGCGAGCCCGGGGGCACGGAGGTCGGCGTTCTCGTGCGCGACATCGTGCTGCACCACCGCGGCGAGGTCGCGGCGCGGGCCGAGGCGCTGCTGTACGCGGCGGATCGCGCCCAGCACGTCGAGACGCTCGTACGGCCCGCCCTGGCTCGCGGCGAGATCGTAGTGCAGGACCGCTACCTCGACTCGTCCGTCGCGTACCAGGGCGCCGGACGCGTGTTGGATGCGGGGGAGATCCGCCAGCTGTCCCTCTGGGCCACCGGGGGCGCCCTGCCGGATGTGACCGTGCTGCTGGATCTCGACCCCGCATCCGCACGCTCCCGCCTCGATGCCGCCGACAAGCCGTTCGATCGCCTGGAAGCGGAGAAGGACGAGTTCCACGCGCGGGTGCGCGCCGCTTTCTTGGACCTCGCCGCGGGTGAACCGCAGCGCTTCCTCGTGATGGATGCGACCGCGGGTGTCGAGGAGATCGCGGCCGTCATCCGCGATCGTGTCGCAAGCCTGCTGCCTCCTGTGGACGCTGACGGGAGCGTCGACGGCCGCGGATAGGCTGGGCGCATGCACACCGCCACGTCCTCTCTCGCCTGGGAAGACGTGTGGGGGCAGGACGACGCGGTGCAGCTGCTGCAGGCGGCCGCATCTGATCCCGCACAGCTCACGCACGCGTGGCTGATCACGGGCCCTCCCGGTTCGGGCCGCTCGACGCTGGCCTACGGGTTCGCAGCGGCCCTGATCGCCGAGCCCGGTGATGAGGCGGCCGTCCGCCAGGTGCTCGCTCGCACCCATCCGGACCTCACCGCGCTGCGTACGGAGCAGGTCGTCATCCGCATCGAGGAGGCGCGCCAGCTCGTCGAGCGCGCGTACTACTCGCCCTCGCTGGGCCGATATCGCGTGATCGTGGTCGAAGACGCCGACCGCATGGCCGAGCGCACCTCGAACGTGCTGCTCAAGGCGCTCGAAGAGCCGCCTGAGCGCACGATCTGGGTGCTCTGCGCGCCGAGCGACGCCGATCTGCTGCCCACCATCCGTTCCCGTGTGCGCACGGTCCGCTTGCGCGAGCCGGATGTGTCCGACGTCGCTCGTCTGATCACCCAGCGCACCGGGGTCGACGCGGAGGTCGCCGAGCAGGCCGCGCGGCACGCGCAGCGCCACATCGGCATGGCCCAGCGCCTGGCGACGGATGACGACGCGCGCCGGCGTCGCGACGAGACGCTGCGCAGTGCACTCGCCGTGCGCGGGGTCGGTGACGCCGTGGACGCAGCCGCCCGCATCGTGCAGGTCGCCACCGACGATGCGAAGGCCCTCACCGTCGAGCGAGACGAGGCCGAACGGGCATCACTCCTGCGAACCGTCGGCCTCGCCGAGGGTGCCGCGGTGCCACCCGCGGTCCGATCGCAGCTCAACGCGCTGGCCGACGAGCAGAAGCGGCGCGCGACGCGCAGCCTCCGCGACGGCATCGACCGCGTCCTCACCGATCTGCAGTCGCTGTTCCGCGACGTGGTGATGGTGCAGTTCGGCCGCACCGACGGCCTCATCAACACCGAATTGTCCGACGACCTGCATGCCCTTGCGGCGGCATGGGAGCCGACTCGCACCCTTCTCGTCCTCGACGAGATCGCCCTGACCCGACGGAACCTCGAGCGCAATGCGGCCCCCGCGCTGGCGCTCGAGAGCCTGCTGGTCGCCGTCGCCACCGGAAGGAGCGCGTCATGAGCGCCGCCCCCCGCATCCGTCGCCTGATCGCCGTGACAGGTGTCGTCGTCACCCTCGCCGCCCTCGCCGGGTGCGCGTTCAAGGTCGACGTCGCGCCCTCGCCGACCCGCAGCGCAGAGCCCGACACGACCGGCATCTCCGAGGAGCTGCTGCCGTTCTACGGGCAGGAGCTCTCGTGGAACGCATGTGGCACCGGCCTCGACTGCACCACGGTCACGGCCCCCCTCGACTGGGACAACCCGTCGGCCGGAGAGATCGACCTCGCCGTCGTGCGCCATCTCGCCACCGATGGAGAGCCCCTCGGCTCGCTGCTGACGAACCCCGGCGGCCCCGGCGCGTCAGGTGTCGCGCTCATCCGCGATTCGCTCTCGTTCGCGGTCGGCGACGCTCTCCAGAGCGACTACGACGTCATCGGGTTCGACCCGCGCGGCGTCGGCGAGTCGAGCGCGGTGCGCTGCTTCGACGCCCCGGACATGGACCGCTATCTGTTCGACATCCCCACGGGCACCCGCGGGTCCGCGGAGTGGAACAGTCAGCTCGAGGCGCGCAACGCGACGTTCGCCCAGGCGTGCGAGGCGAACAGCGACGGCATCCTGCAGTTCATCACGACCGAGCAGTCCGCACGCGACATGGACCTGCTGCGCGGCGTGCTGGGTGACGAGAAGCTCAACTACCTCGGCTACTCCTACGGCACGTTCCTCGGCGCGACGTACGCGCAGCTCTTCCCGGAGCGTGTCGGCCGCCTCGTCCTCGACGGCGCGATCGATCCCGAGACCTCCCAGCTCGATGTGTCGACGACGCAGGGCATCGGATTCGAATCGGCGCTGCGGGCCTACATGGCCTCGTGCCTCCAGGGTTCCGACTGCCCCTTCACCGGCACGGTCGACGACGGCATGTCGGATCTCAGCACGCTGCTCGCGAGCGCCGATCGCAATCCGCTCGTCAACGCGGACGGCCGCCGCATGGGCGCCGACTCGATGATGACCGCGATCGTTGCCGCGCTCTACTCGCAGGACAGCTGGTCGTATCTGACCACGGCGCTGTCGGACGCGTTGCAGGGCGATCCGTCGGTCGCGTTCCAGCTCGCCGATTTCTACTACAACCGCAGCGGAGGCGCTTACAGCGACAACTCCACCGAGGCCTTCATCGCCTACAACTGCATGGACTACCCGGACGATGCCACGCCGGAACAGGAGGCCGCGTCGAAGGCTCTGCTCGCGGAGCGCGCGCCGACCGTCGCGCCGTACTGGTCCAGCGACGTCGACTCGTGCGCCTCGTGGCCGTTCCCGCCGAGCGGCGAGCGTAAGGCGCTGACCGCTCAGGGCGCCGCGCCGATCGTTGTCATCGGCACGACGAACGACCCCGCCACTCCCTACGACTGGTCGGTGGCACTGGCCGATCAGCTCGCGTCCGGCGTGCTGATCACGCGGGTCGGCGAGGGGCACACCGGCTACAACAAGGGCAACGCCTGCGTCGACGACGCGGTGGAGGCGTACTTCGTCGACGGCACGGTGCCCCAGGACGGCCTGCGCTGCGAGTGAGCGCCTCCCGAGCGTTCGCGGCCGCCCGTTCGAGCATGTAAGATCGTTGCTTGTGCATCGCGGAAGCGACGCGCGCCGCCTTAGCTCAGACGGCAGAGCGATTCACTCGTAATGAATAGGTCAAGGGTTCGATTCCCTTAGGCGGCTCAGCACGAGAAGAGGGGTCCCGGAAGGGGCCCCTCTTCTGTTTTCGCCCCCGCATCCGCGCGCCCGCAGCATCCGCCCCGAATGCTCCCGCGAGACTGCATCTTCCGCACGAGATCACTGTGTTTACCCGTGATCTCGTGATCGAAATGCAGTCTCGCGGGATTGGAAGGGGATGGGGGCGGGCGGGAGGGGGATGGGATGATCGGATGGTGGGTCACACCGTCGACGTGCTGCTGGAGACGTTCACCTGGGTCGGCTTCCTCGGCGCGGTGGCCGTCGGCGTCCTCTGGCTGATCCTGCTGCTGGTCGACGGCACGTGGACCCCCGCGAACGCGGTGATCGAACCGGGCGAGAACGGACGCGTCGCGCACTGGTTCACCGCGGAGGGCGGGGTGGGGCGCGCCGTGCTCAGCGACGCCGACGAGGCGCATCTTGCGGGCGCGGACGAGGCGGCCATCTACTACCGGCCAGGTGTGGACGACCGGATGCGGTTCGTCGCGCGATCTCCGCTCGTACGGCTGACCGGGTGGTTCACGGTGGGACTCCTCGCCGTCGGTGTCCTCGCGCTTGTCCTGTCACTGGTGAGCATGTTCGCGTCCTGAGAAGCAAGCAGAAGAAACAAGTGGCGCGGAGGCTATGTAGCTAGATAAGCTAGCGACATGGCCGCATCTTCGACGTCGACCCGACCCTCCCGCTGGCTCCGGGTGGGAATCCCAGCGTTGCTCGTGCTCGTCTGGCTCGTCGTCGGCTCGATCGGCGGTCCGTACTTCGGCAAGGTCGACGAGGTCTCCACCAATGACCAGTCGACGTTCCTGCCGCAGAGCGCGGCCTCCACGCAGGTCAACGAAAGGCTTCCCGACTTCGTTGCCGGTGACAGCATCCCGGCCGTCGTGGTGTTCGCGGCGGACCAGAAGCTCAGCGACGGGCAACTCGCCGAGCTGCAGACGGTTGCCGAGGACATCGCGCAGACGCCCGGTGTCCTCGACGGCATCTCGCCGCCAATCGTGTCCGACGACGGTCTCGCCGCCCAGATCTTCGTGCCCATCGACGCCTCGGGCGAGGTGCCCGAGGCCGTCGAGGCGGTCCGCGACCTCGTCGCCTCACAGGCGCCGTCGGGCGTCGAAGGATGGGTGACCGGTCCCGCCGGCTTCACGGCGGACCTCGTCGAGGGCTTCCTCGGCATCGACGGGCTGCTGCTCGGCGTCGCGCTCATCGCCGTCTTCGTGATCCTCGTCATCGTCTACCGGTCCCCGCTGCTGCCGGTGCTCGTGCTGCTCACGAGCGTGTTCGCGCTGTGCGTGGCCCTGCTGACCGTGTGGTGGCTCGCCAAAGCCGGGATCTTCGTGCTGAACGGCCAGGTGCAGGGCATCCTGTTCATCCTCGTCATCGGCGCCGCCACCGACTACGCGCTCTTGTTCGTGGCGAGATACCGCGAGGCGGTGGCCGAGGGGCAGAAGAGGTGGCCGGCGACCGTACAGGCCTGGCGTGGCGCGTTCGAGCCCATCCTCGCCTCCGGGGGAACCGTCATCGCGGGGCTGCTCTGCCTGCTGCTCTCGGACCTCGCCAGCAACCGTGCGCTCGGGCCGATCGCGGCCATCGGCATCGCGTTCGCGATGCTCTCCGCACTCACCTTCCTGCCCGCGCTGCTCGCGCTCGTCGGCCGCGCCGCTTTCTGGCCCTTCATTCCGAAGCACCCCGCCGCGGTGCCGTCTGACGACCCGAACGCCCCCGTATCGGGCCTCTGGCCGCGGGTGGCGCGATTCGTCACGCGGCGTGCTCGTCCGGTGTGGATCATCAGCACCGTCGTCCTGCTCGTGGGGGCGGCGGGCATCACGCAGCTCAAGGCCGACGGCGTGCCCTCCAGCGACCTCGTGCTCGGGTACTCGCAGGCGCGTGACGGCCAGGACGTGCTCGCGGAGCACTTCCCGGCCGGCTCCGGCAGTCCGGTCTACGTCGTGGTCTCTGAGACGGATGCGGCCGCCGCCGTCACCGCCACGTCGGATGCAGAGGGCATCGACAGTGTGGCGATCGCCGCCGCGGACTCGCCGACGGGTCAGGCGTCGGTCACCGTCTCGGGCGGCGCGCTCGAGCTCGCCGCGGTCGGCCCGCCCGGGACTCCCGCGCCTTCGGCCACCACCGTCGACGGCGACGTGCTGCTGATCGCGACGCTCGCGGATGCGGCCGACTCCGCCGCGGCCGACGACGCCGTCGTGGCGCTGCGAGACACCCTCGACAGCGATCTCGGAGAAGGCGCGGCGCTCGTCGGCGGCCAGACCGCCATCGACGTCGACACGAACGCCACCTCGATCCGCGACCGCACGGTCATCATCCCGGTCATCCTCGCCGTCGTCTTCGTCATCCTCATGCTCCTGCTGCGATCGATCCTGGCGCCGGTGCTGCTCATCGCGAGCACCGTGATCTCGTTCGGCACCGCGATGGGGGTGAGCGCGCTCGTGTTCAACCACGTGTTCGACTTCCCCGGCGCGGACCCCGCGGTGCCGCTCTACGGCTTCGTCTTCCTCGTCGCGCTCGGCATCGACTACAACATCTTCCTCATGTCGCGCGTGCGGGAGGAATCGCTTCGCCACGGCACGCGCGCGGGCATCGTGCGCGGCCTCGTGTCGACCGGAGGCGTGATCACCTCGGCCGGCCTCGTGCTCGCGGCGACGTTCGCCGCCCTCGGTGTCATCCCGATCCTGTTCCTGGCGCAGTTGGCGTTCATCGTCGCGTTCGGCGTGCTGCTGGACACCTTCGTCGTCCGCTCGCTCCTGGTGCCCGCACTCGCCTCCGACATCGGGCGCGCGGTGTGGTGGCCCTCCAAGCTGTGGCGTGCAGGGCCCGAGACGAAGGATGCGGCGCCGATGACGCGCGCCGAGTACCGGCGTACGCTCGGAGCATGACCAAGGCGCTGTTCATCGTCGACGTCCAAAACGACTTCACCGAGCGCGGTGCTCTCGGGGTGGCAGGGGGTGACGCGGTCGCGGAGCGGATCTCCGCCTACCTCGCGGAGCACGCGGGCGACTACGGCCTCATCGTGGCATCCCGGGACTGGCACGACGCCGAGGGCGACAACGGCGGGCATTTCGCCGCGGAGCCCGACTTCATCGACACGTGGCCGCCGCACTGCGTGGCGGGCACCTTCGGCGCGGAGTACGACGAGGTCTTCGACACGTCCGCCGTGACGCACCATCTCAAGAAGGGGCGCGGAGAGCCCGCGTACTCGCTCTTCGAGGGGCGCACCGACGACGGCCGCACGGCGACCGAGCTGCTCGCTGAGCACGGGATCCTCGACATCGACGTGGTGGGTCTCGCGACCGACTACTGCGTGCGCGCGTCGGCTCTCGATGCCATCGCGGCGGGGCGGCACGTGCGCGTGTTCACCGACCTCGTCGCCGGCGTCCACGCCGAGTCGAGTGAGAAGGCCCTCGCCGAGATCGCGCACGCCGGCGCTGAGGTGACCGCGTCGCGCTGAGCGCGCACGGAGATCACGAGATCCAGAGCACGACGCCGGTCATCCCGGTCAGCACGGCCGCGACGCCCGCGCGGATGGCGTCGTCGCAGCGCTCGGGGGTGAAAGACGCCTCGTCGAAGTGCGTGGCCGACCCCAGGCCCTCGCCACGGAATCCCGCACCGGTCCAGTCGACGGCAGTGACGTTCTCGGTGGGCTCGGCCAGTTCCGCGCCGAGCACGAGGAACGCGATGTCGAGGTGGTTCGGCGTCACCATGGCCATCGCGTCGATGAGATCCTCGCCGGCCGCGACCACGAGCTCGGGGTTCAGATCCATCGCGTGCACGATGCCCGTGATCGCGTCGCCGTCCGCATCCACCGTTCTCAGGTCGACGTCCTCGTCGGCCGCCCACGCGGTCACGGCGTCCCGCAGCGTCTGGGTCGTGGCGTCATCGCCGGAGGTGAGGAGCACGACGCGGTAGCCGGGTGCGGGATGCACGTCGTCCCACGACCCGCTGCGCGGATCGACCGTGGCCTCCGGCGTCGGTTCGATCTCGGGGGCGAAACCCGGCGCGGGCGATCCCACCACGCCGATCGTGTCGCGCGGAACGTTCCAGTCCGTGCTCGCGCAACCGGTCAGAGCGAGGGCGAGCGCGAGGCCGGTCGCGCCGAGGACGAGGGATGCGGGGCGGTGCGGCACGGAGAATCCTTGCAGAAGTGGGAGGGGCGTCACCAGGATGCCGGTCGCGGTGACCGGCGCCGCGCGCTCGAGCCCCGGTTCGCGCATTGTTCTCCGGATCTGCCGCCGGCGTTCACCGGCCGAGCGCACCGGCGGGTCACCCCGTGATCCTCATCTGTTCTCCCGACGGCCGATTCGTATGCCATCGATCGTTCACTCCCAGGAAAGTTCGGCGGGCCAGTCTGCTTGCAGGCGCCGGGATCCGTGCGCCTTCCTGGTTGACCCACATCCACTTCCTCTCCA
This sequence comes from Microbacterium binotii, assembly GCF_021398715.1. NCBI lineage: Bacteria > Bacillati > Actinomycetota > Actinomycetes > Micrococcales > Microbacteriaceae > Microbacterium > Microbacterium binotii. Next base: position 924,058 of record NZ_CP090347.1, read on the forward strand.
GAAACGGAAGACACATGCTCCTTGCAGCACCCTCGCGGCCCACGGGCCGCGCGGCCCTGTGGGCCTCGGCGGCGGCGGTCGGCGCCGCGCTGATGCTCAGCGGCGCCCTCGTCGCCCCCGCGGCGCACGCCGACGACCCCGCGGCCTACACCGGCATCGTGCTGGGCGTCGCCTCCAACGAGACGCAGCGCACGGTGTCCTGGTACACCTCGGCCGACACATCGCAGGTCGTGCAGTTGGCCCCCACCTCGGCCGTGGTGAACGGTCAGTTCGTTGCCTCCGTGACCACCTTCGCCGCCACCGGAGCGGCCAACGTCTCGACCACGGGCTACAACCGCCACGCCGTCCTGTCGGGGCTGCAGGAGAACACGCAGTACTCGTACCGCGTGGGATCCGACGGCAACTGGTCGCCGACCTACTCGTTCAAGACGCAGTCCTTCGAGGGTGACTTCGACTTCCTGTTCTTCGGAGACCCCCAGATCGGGTCGTCGGGCAACGTCGCGAAGGACGGCGCCGGCTGGGCCGACACCATGAACGTCGCGCTGACCGCCAACCCGAACGCGGAGCTGCTGGTCTCCGGCGGCGACCAGGTCGAGACGGCCAACACCGAGCCGCAGTGGGACGCGTTCCTCGCTCCCGACCAGCTGCGCCAGTACCCGTGGGCCGCGACGATCGGTAACCACGACGTCGGCGGCAAGGCGTACGAGCAGCACTTCTACACGCCCAACACCGACTACTCCTCGGCCTACTACAAGGACCCGACCAAGACGGCGACGACGTCCGGCGGCGACTACTGGTACATCTACAAGGATGTGCTCTTCATCGACCTGAACAGCAACAGCTACGACTCGGCGAACGGCGGCGGCGACGCGGCCCACGTGCAGTACGTGACGGATGTGGTGAACCAGCACGGCGCCGATGCCAAGTACACCGTGCTCGTGTACCACCACTCGATCTACTCCGCCGCCGACCACGCGAAGGACGCCGACAACAAGGTGCGTCGCGTGGACTTCCCGACCACCTTCTCCAAGCTCGGTGTCGATCTCGTGCTCCAGGGCCACGACCACGTCTACACCCGCAGCTACGAGATCAAGAACGGCGAGAAGGCCAACCCGGCCGAACAGCCCGGTCAGAACGACGTCTTCGTCGGTGAGGGCGGCGTCATCTACATGACGGCGAACTCGGCATCGGGGTCGAAGTACTACGACATCACGGCGCCCGACAACAGCGGCACCACGGGAGCGGGTAACGGGCCCGACCCGCTGAAGCCGAGCGATTACTGGTACAACTCCGTGCAGAACCAGGAGCACGTGCGCAGCTACGTCAAGGTGCAGGTGCGCGCCGACCAGCTCGTGGTCGAGGGCATCCGTTCGGGCACCTGCGACGCGCCCAACGCCGCGGTGGAGCAGGGCAAGGTCAGCTGGTGCGGAACGCCGGGTTCGAGTACGGCGGTCGACGGCGTCGGGTCCCTGATCGACTCGGTCACCATCCACCCCTTCCACGGCGACGGTCAGGACATCCAGGTCGACGTTCCCAACCAGGCTCCCGGTGAGTTCGGCTGGACGATCGATGGTCAGAACGGCCTCGTGGACCTCGGTACCGCCGAGGAGAAGGGCGACCACTTCGAGGCGACGGGTGAGATCAACCCGATCAGCGTCACCGACACGCGCTCCTCGCTGGCGCCGTGGTCGCTCACCTCGGTGCTCGGTGACTTCAAGGACGGCGACAAGACGTTCTCCGGTCGCTACCTCGGCTGGACGCCGAAGGTCGTCACCGACGGTGCCGGCGCCACCGCCGGTGCAGCCGTCTCCTCGGGTTACGACACCGGTGACGGTCTGGCCGTCAGTCGCGTGCTTGGCTCCGCCGCGCAGGGACACGCGAAGGGATCGGCGCTGCTCGGTGCGGCGCTCGATCTCAAGCTCCCGACCGAGACGGCCAAGGGCAGCTACCGCGCGACCCTGACCCTCACCGCGCTCGCCGGCTGACGCCTGCGGCACCTTCGTCCGTGGGAGAGGGCTCGTCCCCTCTCCCACGGACATCCGCATTCCCCCCCCGACCCGAAAGATCTCCGTGAACCCACGCTCGACCCCTCCGCATCGTCGACTCATCGCGCTGAGCTCCGCGATGCTCGCCACGCTCACCGCCCTCGCCTTCGCGGCACCTGCTCAGGCTGCCGAGGGTGATGAGGTCACCTGGACCGTCCGGACCGCCTCCAACAACCTGGGCTCGGAGCGGACGAACTACAGCTACACGGTCGATCCGGGCGGGTCCGTCTCGGACGCCGTCACGATCGCGAACCACGGAGACGAGGCGCTGGATCTCAAGGTCTACGCCGCCGACGGCTCGACCTCCGACGAGGGCCAGCTGTCCCTGCTCGTCGCGGGGGAGCCCTCCCATGCGATCGGCGCGTGGATCGCGCCCCAGCAGGCGACCGTGACGGTGGCGGCCGGTGAGACGGTCACCGTCCCGTTCACCCTCTCCGTCCCCGAGAACGCCACGCCCGGCGACTACGCCGGCGGCGTGGTCACCTCGCTCAGTGCGCCCGACGCGCAGAACGGCGTCACGGTCGATCGGAGACTGGGGATCCGCGTCAACCTGCGGGTGGGCGGTGAGCTCGTGCCCTCCCTGGCGGTCGAGAACATGTCTGTCGCCTGGAACGGCGGGCTCAATCCCTTCGCCGGCGGTGACGCCACCGTGACGTACACCCTGCACAACACCGGCAACGCCACGATCGCCGCGCAGCCGACGGCACGCGTCGGGGGGATCTTCGACCTCTTCGGAATGGATGCCGCCGCGGCACAGGACGTGCCCGCGCTCCTTCCCGGCGAGTCGTGGACCCAGACCGTCTCCGTTCCGGGCGTCCCTCCCGTGCTCGCGCTCATCGCCGGCGTGAACGTGGTGCCCGTCGTGACCGATGCGTCCGGCTCGACGACTCCGCTCGACACGGTGACGGGGCAGACGATCGGCGCCGCCATCCCGTGGACCCTGCTCGTGATCGTCCTGCTCGCGGCGGCCGCGGTCTTCCTGCTGCTGCGCGCGCGTCGCCGGCGCAGCGAGACCGCGCAGCAGCGTGCCGATGCACGCGTGGAGGATGCGGTCGCCCACGCCCTCGCCGAAGAGCGTGCCAAGGCGGCAGTCGGGGCTTCGTCGGCCGACTGAGCCACGCCACGACAGAGTGCCCCCGGAGGGATCCGGGGGCACTCTGTCGTTGCGTGGCGGCTCAGGCGCGGCGGCGGCGAGCGGCCAGGGCCGCGCCGGCGCCCGTGACGGCCAGTGCGGCGAGGAGCCACGGCAGCAGCCGCTGAACGTCGTCGCCCGTCGCGGGCAGCGCTCCGGTGGGCACCTGCGGTGATGTAGCGGTCGGGGACGGGGATGCGGCCCCGACATGCTCGGGGACGTCGACGGTGATCACCATGGCCCCGCCCGTCGTCGTTCCCGCATCCGGGTCGTCCTCTGCGGCGTCGGCGACCGAGGCTCCCGCGCCCAGAAGGAGCGCCGCGACCGTCAGCGCGACCGAGCCTCGGCCCAGCAGTGAGATCCGGGCGCGCTGCCGCGGCGCGGTCACCGTCCCGCCTCGATCCGGCGCGAGCCGGCGGCGGTGCGCGTGAAGTACCACAGCGCCGCGACGAGGGCCACCAGCAGGAGGTACGACACGACGGGGAAGCTCGCGATCTCGGTGAACACCGGCTGCAGAACGGAGTCCTGGTCGGTCAGAATCCCGCCGATCCACGCGGCGGCGGCCAGGATCGCGGCGATCGCGACGGCGGTGCGGAAACCGACGAACGCGCGCGCGTGGGAGAGCCAGATGAGCAGAGGGAGCACGAGCACCGCGGCGATGAGCTGTGCGAGCTCGACGCCGACGTTGAAGCCGATGATCGCGACGAGCGTCTCGCCGAATCCGAGGTTGAGCTCGAGGATCGTCGTGGCGAACGCCGTGCCGTGCACGAGCCCGAACACTCCCGCGATGAGCAGCTCACCTCGGGGGATCAGAGGCTTCAGCGCGTGCGCGGCAGCGACGGCGATGGAGACGGCGACGAGGATCTCCACCGGCTTCTCGGGGAAGGAGATGAGCCCCAGCGACACCAGCGCCAGGGTGATCAGATGTCCGACGGTGAACGCGGTGATCGTCAGCGCTGCCCTGCCCACGGTCTTCTTCACGGGGATCGGCTGCTGCCAGCGCCACCCTCGCCGAGCCCGTGTCGCGAGCGAGGGGGCGACGATCAGCAAGGTCGTGAGGAAGAGCAGATGATCGGTGCCCTCAGCGATGTGCAGCATCCCGAGACGGATCACCGCGAGCAGGCCGTGCAGCGGGTCGGTGTCGCTGCGCTCCCACGTGAGGTGCGTGACGCCGCCGCCCAGCACGCCGATGACCTGCGGCTCGCCCTCGTTGATCTGGCCGTCATCCCAGTCGCTGATCAGAGCGACGTAGACCTGATGGGAGGGGACGACGTCGATGATGAAGTCGTCGGTGAACTCCAGCGCACCCTGCAGCGGGCGGCCCGCGGTGAAGCGGAGCGTCGTCTCGATCGCATCCTCGTCGTTGACCGTCGCGAAGGTCGGCTCCTCGAGCACGGTGGCGGCCAATGAGCCCTGCTCGTCCGAGATGTGCACGCGGTGGAGCAGGAACGTCATGAGATTGTCCGAGATGGCGTCGAGCTCCGACTGGTCGGTGGCGATGTCGTAGCCCGTGGCCGCCACGAAGCCGGCCTTCTGGATCTGCATCTTCACCTCGACCGCATCCTGACGCACCGTGAGGAACACGCCCGTCGACCCTGTGGGATGCGCTGCCGCGCGCTGCGTCGGCAGGAGGACGAGAACGAGGACCAGCAGGAGGGCCGCGAGCGCAATGGCTGCGAGCCGGGTCTCCGGCGCACGACGGACGACGGTGGTAGGCACACGCGCACCCTATGCGCGGCGGGCAAACGGCTGTCGAACGGGCGGCAACCGCTCGGAGCGGGTCGACTTACGGGTGCGGCTCGATGACGCGACCGCGGGACGCCTCGAGCGCACGGATGAGGGAGGCCGAGTCCCACGGGCCGACATGGCGGATCCCCCCGATGAAGAACGTGGGCGTCGAGTGCAGGTCCATGAGCTCCGCGTCCAGACGGTCGTCCTGGATGTGGCGCAGCACAGCGGGGGAGCGCAGGTCGTCGGCGAAGCGATCGGTGTCCAGACCCAGCTCGTCGGCGTAGCGGATCAGGTCCGAGAGCTCCAGCTGGTCCTGGTGGGCGAACATCTTGCGCGTCATCTCATAGAAGTGGCCCTGCGCCGCGGCGGCCTCCGATGCCTGCGCCGCCTGCTGCGCGTGTGGATGCGGCGCGTCGAGCGGCAGGTGCCGCCACACCCAACGGACCTGGTCGCCCAGCGCGGCGAAGACCTCGTCGATGGAGCCGGTCGCGCGGCCGCAGAACGGGCACTCGAAGTCGCCGTACTCGACGATCGTCAGCGGCGCGTCCTTCGGTCCCTTGATGTGGTCGCGCGCGGGGTCGACGGGCCGGTTCAGGTACTTGCCGACGGCGACGGGCGGCCGCAGCCGGTCGCCGACCGAGATGATCGCCCATCCGGCGAGGAACGCGAGGACGGATGCGGTGAGTACGCCGACACGGGCGAGGTCCTGCGTGTGGGGATCGTCGATCGCGATGGGCACGAGGAACAGGGCGATCGTGAACCCGATGCCCGACAGCGCGCCGCCGCCGGCGATCCGCGTCATTCCGAGACCGGGGGCGAGAACGCCCTTGCCTGTCGCGCGCAGCAGCCAGGTCGCGCCGGTGATGCCGATGAACTTGCCGCCGACGAGCGCAACGATGATGCCCCAGGTGAGCGGCGAGGTGAAGGCCTCCTTCAGCGTCGCCGGGTCGAGATGGACGCCCGCGTTCGCCAGCGCGAACAGGGGCAGCACGCCGAACGAGATGTACGGGCGCCATCCCGCATCCACGCGCTCGTTGATCGAGAGCGAGTCGCGGACGCTGCGCTGCACCGCGGCCGCGTACACGGTGTTGGGGGACTCGCGGAAGGCACGCGTGAGCTCGGCCGTGCGTTCGACGTCGCTGCGCCGGGGTGGGAAGACCGGGATGAGGAGCGCGATGGCGACGCCGGCGAGGGTCGCGTGCACGCCCGACAGCAGCACGACGATCCAGAGGGCGATGCCGAGGGCCGCGTAGGAGAAGCCTCGGCCGTACGGCAGGAAGCGCACCAGGGCGATCAGACCCATGAGCACGACAGCCACCACGAGGGCCGCGAGGTTGAGGCTGTCGGAGTAGAAGACGCCGATCACCAGCAGCGCCCCGATGTCGTCCACGACGGCGAGGGTCAGCAGGAACGCGCGCAGGCGAGCGGGGAACTTGGGGCCGATGATAGCGAGGGCCCCCAGCAGGAACGCCGTGTCGGTGGAGATCACGACACCCCACGCGTGACTCTCGTCGGTGCCGAGGGTGAAGAGGATGAAGATCCCCGCCGGCACCACGAGCCCCGCGACCGCCGCCGCGATCGGCAGCGTGGCGCGAGCGCGGTCGGTGAGTTCGCCGATGGTCAGTTCGCGTTTGACTTCGAGTCCGACGAGGAAGAAGAACAGTGTCATCAGCCCGTCGTTGACGAGCGCGTGGAGGTTCGAGTCGATCCGCACATCGCCCACGGCGATCGTGATGGGCGTCTCCCAGAAGTGCTCGTAGCCCGCACCCCAGGGACTGTTCGCCCAGATGATGGCGAGCGCAGTGGCGATCAGCATCAGGGCAGCCGACAGGCGGTCGGGGGCGATCGGACGCCGCTTCTTCTTGGCGGGGCCGCTGCGCTGCAGTTCGACGCTGGTCATCGGGCTCCTCCCGGGCGCGGATGCGGGATCACGGGCGAACGCCCAGGAGGAAGTCTGCCGCATCCGGGGGCGGGCGGGGCGAGTGAGAGGGGCCCCGTCTGACCCACCCTGACGGAGCGCTCCCGATCAGCGCTGCATCGGGCGCCAGGACTCCAGGAATGCCGAGACCGTGAGCGTCTCCATCTCCAGCTCGATCTTGCCGAACAGATGCGACGCCATGTTGGCATCGGTGGGGATGCGCAGAACGAGCGCCTGGGTGTCGATCCGCCGCACCTCGACGTCGTACATGTTGAGCACACCGGAGCCGAGCAGTGCATCGACCCCCGCACGTATCCAGCTCGAGGGGCGCGGCACGAGGGCGGCGCTCAGATAGTCGGCGGCGACCTCGTCGTCGGGTGCGGTGTCCATGCCCCCATCCTCTCGTGACGGGCGGCTCACTCGTCCGTATGGAAGCCCGCCGCCTTGTGTGTGCCGTCGCAGAACGGCTTGATGCTCGACAGTCCGCAGCGGCACAGGGCGACGGTGCGACGACGGCGCTCGACGGCGTTGCCGGCCGCATCCACGATCCGCGCCTCGCCGCGCACGAGCAGCGGGCCGTCCGGATAGGCAGTGATCGTGACGGGCTCATCGCTCATGCGGCACCGCCACGCAGCGAGGAGACGCCGTTCGTGAAGGCGTCGTACATGTGCTGCGCGACCCAGCCGTCGACGGCGAGGCACGCGGCGGCGCCGAACATGATGTCGGCGAGGAGATCGGGTCGGTCCTCCGCCAGGGTGCCCGCGAGATCCCGGCCGGCGATCTGCTCGTGCACGGCGTCGGCTTCGACGTGCTCGTCGAAATAGTCGGTCACGTCCTCGCCGTAGCCGAGCCGGCGAAGGCCGTCGCCGTAGAGACGATTGGGGATCGACGACGTCATCTCGAAGGCGGCCAGGTGGCCGACGATGGCGCCGAGCAGGCGACGGTTCAATCCGAACATCGACATCGCGTTGTGCGAGGCCAGGGTCACGGCCGGAACGTCGTCGACATACGCGCCGTAGCGATCATCGAGGCCGGCGGCGCGGATGGTGCGCGCGAAGATCTCGGCATGCACGCGGTCGGGGCGGCCCCCGCCGTACTCATCGGACTGGATTTCCACGAGCGCAGCCTTCGCGCGCCCGCGCAGCCGGGGGATCGCCCACGAGTGCGGGTCGGCTTCGCGCAGGGTGTAGACCGTGCGTTGGATGAGGAACTCGCGCGCCTGCTCGTCCGTCGCCTTGCGGGCGAGGTAGCGCGACAGGCTCGGGCCGCTGTCATCGGCGGTCAGCGTGAACAGCGCCTGCGCGACGTCGGCGGCGGAAGGAGCCGGAAGCACGGGCACCGAAACCTCTCGGCGCAAGGCGGCTTCGAACGCCGACTCGAGGAGCTGCCGGACGGTGAGGAGTTCCGCGTCCCATTCCAGCGTGGCGTCGAGGCCGTCGAGCGAGCCGTAGGCGTTCGCGTACAGGCAGAACAGCGCGAGCTGGATGTCGTCGTCCCGGACGATGTCCGACGTGGCCGCGAGGGCGCGCTCGCCCCGCGCGGCCAGATCGTCGCCCGCCGCAGAACCGGAGAGGCGCAGCGCGACGGCCGCACTCAGCGGGCCGCGGGCGGCGAAGGGCAGACCGGGCAGCATCGCCCGGGGGATGGCGGTCAGTGACACGAGTGCTCCGATCGTTCGGGGGAACGTCTGCATCTCACCCGTTCCCGCGCCGGGGCGAAGGGGGCTTGACACGTCGGAGCGCGCGGCGCGCTCAGTCCCCCTGATGCCGGCTGCGCACCCGGAACCACAGGGTGAGCTCGCCGATGGCCCGCAGCACGTTGTCCGGGTCGTCCTGGTCGCCGAGGTCGTCGAACGTGTCGCGGAAGCCGTCGGGGGCCGGATGCGATGGGGGCGAGATGGGCTCATATCCCATGCTCCACTCCGAGAACCGTCGCTCACGGATCTCCTCGTCCCGCACGATCCGCACGTCGGCATGCCGGGGATCCTCCTGGATCACCCGCATCAGGTCGCGCACCTCCGCATCCGGGCCCTCGAGGATCTGGATGAAGTGTCCCGCCCGATACAGGAGCATGCCGGTGATTCCGCGGCGAGCGTTCGATTCCCGGCTGACGGAGAGCAGCTGCTCCAGGTCGGGGTCGGTGAAGGGGGCGCGCGCGTGACTGGTGTAGACGACGGAGATCAACGGCTCGGTCACGGTGGGGACTCCTTCAGCGCCGGACAGGATGCGGGCGCGGCGGCTGCGCGGTGAGTGCGCTCATCGCGTGGGTGATCACGGCGAAGCGCCCCGCAGGGCGCGAGTGCATGTCGAAAGCTGCGAAGGCGCCGTCGGCCTGTCGCTCGATGTAGCCGAGGAACTCGCCCCACCTGCTGCCGACGTGGAAACCGTCTTCGACGCGCGCCCAGACGACGCCCGCGGCGTTCGGGTCCGTCGTCATGATGTGGCCGCGCCATCCTGGCGCCGTGCCGCCCAGATCTCCTCGATGGCGTCTCGGTGCGAGCTGTGGAGGTACAGAGAGCGGTAGCTCAGCGAGAAGCTGTCGGGGGTGATGGCGTCCGTGTAGTGCACCACGATCGCGCTGTCGAGCCCGAGCAGCCGCTGCACCTCCGCGTTCACGCGCTCAGGCATGCTCGCGCAGCCCTCGAAGCGGGGCGGCGAACGTCGGGATGCGTGCCGTCATGACACGAACGTACGCGATGGGGTCCGAAGGCCGGAGGGGCTTGCGGAGCAGGGCGGGAACGCTTCGCCGACGGGGTGTCAGGCGATGAGGCTCGTTCCGCACTCCGCGCAGAAGCGCGACGTGCCGGGGTTCTCCGCGCGGCAACCGCCGCAGACGCGGACGCTCACCAACGAGGCCCCGCACTCGCCGCAGAACTTGCCGCCGTGCGACTGCGCGCCGCACGAGGGGCAGCGCGGCTGAGCCTGGCGGCCGAGGTCGACCCCGCCGACGAGGTCAACGGTCTCCAGTCGCTGGCGCATCTGCTGACGCCGGGCCTCGGCCTGCAGCTGCGCGAGCTCCTCGGTGAGGGCGGGGGAGCAGCGCACGCACTGCCCGACCTGATCGTTCCAGCACACGTCGCCGCACACCCAGTCGCTGCATCCGCGGCACTGGTGGAACCGCGGGCCGATCTCCGCGGTGGCGGCGCGCAGCGCCTCGTCCTTCGCGGGGGAGTTGGTGCTGCGATCCAGCAGGTTCTCCGCCATCGAGGTGAACTGCGACAGCTGACCCCCGAAGAGGTTGCCCAGGCCGCGGGCGATCTTCTGCCCGGCGGCTCGAGGGTCGCGACGGAACGCGGAGCGGTAGCCGTTTCCGCAGCGCTCGCAGCGGAACTCGAACTGATAGCCGTCGGCGTTGGAGAGGTCACTGAAGTTGTCGGTGAACGGCACGTGTTCAGACATGTCACTCCTGAGGAGAGTCGGTCGGGTCCGAGGGGGAATCGGATGCCTCGTGCCGGTGCGCCCGGGCGCGATCTGCGTCCTGATCAGACGATAACACCGTGGATTCGGGGTCCAGAACCGCTGTGGATTGCCGCATCCGCTCAGTCAGTGGGCGAGGCTCGAAACGAGGTTGATCGTCGCTGCGACGACCACGACGCCGAGGAGGAACGACAGGAGCGCATGGCGAAGGGCCTCGCGTCGGATGGTGCTGCTGGTGATGGTGGTGTCCGACACCTGGTAGGTCATGCCGAGCGTGAATGCGAGGTAGGCGAAGTCGCGGTAGTCCGGGGGATCGGGCTGGTTGAAGTCGATGCCGCCGTGCTGCGCGTAGTAGAGCGCCGCGTAGCGGAGGCTGAAGAGCACGTGGATGAGAAACCACGACGACGCCACCGTGACGACCGCGATGCCGGCCAACTCGAGCCGGGCGGAGTTCGAACTCACGGTGCCCGCCTCGACGAGCACGAGCGCGATGGCGCCGAAACTTGCGAGACTGGCCAGCACGAGCAGCGTCTGCGCGGTCGTCCGGGTCGGGTCCTCGCGGGTCGCGTGCTGCTCGGTCTGGACGGCGTCCAGCCGGAGGATGCCGAGCCACACCCACACCGAGAAGGTGCCGGCACCCGCGATCCAGCCGATGGCAGGGGCGTAGATCCACGAGGATGTCAGGCCCACGGCGACGGTGACGACGAAGAACACGCCGAACAGGACCGTGACCCGCCACCCCGCGCGGTGGCGGCGCGAGGAGAAGTCCCTGGCCGGGGTGCTCACGCGCGGGCCGTTCGCTCTTGCATACCCGGATCGTACGGCGTGCGCGGGGTGGTCGCCGTGAGCGTGTCTCCCGCGCCGGCGGCGTGAGACGGTCCGTGAGTGGCATTCGGCGCGGAGCGTGAACCGACGCGGAGCCGTTCAGCGGAAGAGGCCCTTGTTGTCTTCGACCCACCTGCGGAACGTGCGAGCCGGTTTGCCGGTGATGCGCGTGTACTCGTCGGACAGCGCGGGGCGGGCGCCGACCGCCTCTCGCCAGTCCTTGATGATCTGGCGTACCCAGACCTCCGGAACATGACGTGACAGCATCGCCGCCGACTCTGCTTCGGTCAGCTCGGTGACCGACAGCCCGCGCCCGATGACGTCGCCGATGGTCTCGATCTGCTCGCGCAGCGTGAGGCGTTCGGGACCGCTGAGCAACGGCGCCTGCCCGATCAGGGTGTCCGAGGTCATCGCGATCACGGCGACATCGGCGATGTCCTGTTCGTGGATGGGGGCCTGCACCGCATCCGGGTAGGGGAGCGGGACTACGCCGTCGCTCTTGATGCTCCAGCTCCAGCGCGCAGCGTTGCTGGCGAAACCGCCCGGCCGGAGGAACGTGTAAGCGAGTCCCGACTCCTCCACCGCTCGTTCGACGCGAAGGAAGCGGCCGCCGTTGAAGTCCTCCGCCGCGCCCGGCAGGGTCACGGCGCTGGAGGACAGCAGCACGACGTGTCGCACGCGGGAGGCGGCGAGCGTGTCCAGCAGCGGCTTCGGCGCAGCGAGGTCTGCGTAGAGGAACACCCGATCGACGTCCACGAGAGCGCGGGCGAAGGATGCAGGGTCGTCGAGATCCGCGGCGAAGGTCTGCACGGACGCGGGCAGAGTCAGCTTCTCGGGCGAACGACTGGTCGCGCGAACCTCCGCTCCGCGCTCGACGAGCCCATCGACCACCGCGCCTCCCACGGCGCCACTCGCGCCCACCACCAGAACCGACATCGCTCACTCCTCTCGATAACGAACGCTGTTCGCGAACAGTATTCGTTACGAACAGCGTTCGTGTCAACTGCTACTCTCGACGTATGGCTTCGACAGACGACGCACCGTCCCGCCGCGGGAGATCCGCTAAGCCGCCGCTTTCCCGGCAGGCGATTCTGGATGCGGCGAAGCATCTGGTGCGCGCTCACGGGGTCGATGCGCTGACGCTTCGACAGGTCGCGGATCGCGTCGAGACGGGCCCCGCATCCTTGTATGCGTACTTCGCCAACCGCGACGTTCTGCTCGAACACCTTCTCGATGCGGCATACAGCGAGGTCGATCTCGTCGAGATGGTCGACGACGGGTGGAAGCACGCGCTCGCCGCCACGATCGGCAACACCATCGACGCCCTCGGTCGCTACCCGGGACTCGGAGCCGTCGCTCTCGGGACCATTCCGACGCTGCCGGGTGCGCTCCGGCTCGCAGAGCACGAGCTGGCTCTCATGGAGGCGGGAGGAGTGCCGGGTGATCGTGCCGCGCTGGCGGTCGATCTCATCGCCCAGTTCGCCGCATCCACCGCGGTCGAGCGTGCCGTGCGTCCCGAGGACGCCGGTGGTGCCGCACAGCGGGGGCGCGTGCGGGCGGCCTATCAGGAGGCCGATCCCGAGCGATTCCCCCGCGTGACCCGATCCGCGGCGCTGCTGACCGGTCCGGGGGAGGAGGCTCGACGCGCCTTCGCGATCAACCTCATCGTGAACGGGATCGAACGCTCCGAGTGAGTGTAAATGCTCAGCCCACGCTGAGCATTTACATAGCGGAAACACAGAAGCGCATCCGAGAAACACCGCCTCTCTAAGTTCCGGGGTGGACGTATCCGTCCGTCACCCGAACGCAGGAAGAGGACGCCGTGAAGGCACTCGGCTCCGCGCGCTGGCGCGCGCTCGCCACAATCCCCATCATCGCCGCTTTGCTTCTCCCCGCCGCGCCCGCGGTCGCCGCCTCCGCCCCGGCCGCCGTTCCGGCCGCTGCGGGCGAAATGCTCGATCCGGACACGCTTCCCGATCCCACCGCGCGCGGGCCGTTCGCCGCCGCGACGATCCAGGAGACGAAGCTGGGCACGGTCGCGCTGCAGGAGCCCAACTCCCAGGGCAACGCGCCGACGGCGGGCTCCGCGCAGGCGGCTGAGAACATCGAGATCCGCGGAGCGCTGTACTACCCGAGCGACCGCCGCGAGCCGTCACCCGTTCTCGTGCTCGTGCACGGGAACCACGGATCATGCGATGTCGCAGGCTCGAACACGACGCTCTCCTGCAACCAGTTCAAGCGCAACGAGGCGGGATACGCGTACCTCGGCGAGAACCTGGCGACGTGGGGCTACACGGTCTTCTCCGTGTCCCAGGACCAGCTCATGATGCGCCAGGACAGCACGAGCGGCAAGGGCATGCACCAGCGCCGCCTCCTCATCGCCGCGACACTCGACGCGCTCACCGCAGCCAACCAGCCCGGTGGTCTGACCGTCGACGAGCACACCACGCTCGGCACGACCCTCGTCGGCAAGCTCGACATGACGCGCATCGGGCTCATGGGGCACTCCCGCGGTGGCGACGCCGTCACGAGCTTCATCGACTACAACCGCATCCGCACCGACGGACCGCGATACCCGTTGCGCGGTGTCATCGCGCTCGCGCCCGTCGACTACGAGCGGAAGGCGCCGTACGGCGTGCCCTTCATGTCCGTGCTTCCCTGGTGCGACGGCGACGTCTCCAACCTCCAGGGCGCCCGTTTCTTCGAGCGCAGCCAGTACATCAACGGCGAGAACCCCTTCCCGTCGATCCAGGTGTCGCACCTGGGCGCCAACCACAACTGGTATAACTCCGTCTGGTTCGCCGACGGGCAGGACGGCAACAGCAGCGGCGACGCCGCATGCGGTGACACCCGACCGTCCAGCACCAGCAACGTCGCGGCCACCAACCACCGGCTCAGCGGCGCCGCCAGCTACGACCCGTGGTCGTACCGCGTCGACAACTCCGACACCTACAACCCCCTCGTGAACACGAAGATCTCCGGCGACCCGGCACGCATGGGCGCGCAGGAGAAGCTGGGACTCGCGACGATGGCCGCCTTCTTCCGACGCTACGTCGGTGGCGAGGGCGCTTTCGAGCCGTACATGACCGGCGAGCTGTCGAACACGACCACGCACAACCAGGTGCCCGCATCCGCGTGCCCGAGCATCACCGCGGGTGACACGGCGATCTCCTGCGCCGATCGTGTGTCGACGACCTACTTCGCGCCGTCCAACGAGCGCATCGACATCATCCGCCCCGAGGTGGAGAACCCGCTCACGCTCAACGCGCTGGGCGGATCGCTCAGCGGGACGGGATTCGCGAACCCCTACCTCGACAACGACGGTGTGACTCCGCGTCCTCAGCCGGCGCTGGGATACGACTGGTGCAACCCCGAGCCGAACCAGTTCTCGACCAGCGTGCTCGGCATCGCGGGTCAGCCGACCGGCGCGAAGGCCTGCCCTCTGCCCGGCAAGGCAGAGGTCGGCGGGCAGAACGGCACGCGTGAGAACTCGCCGATCAACCAGTCCTACGGACGGCAGCTTTCGCTCGCGTGGGAGAAGGGCTCGTCGGCGACGCTGACCGCCCAGATCCCGGCGGCCTCGAAGGACGCCAGCGGCATGAAGGCGCTCGCGCTGTCGGCGGACGTCAACTTCTTCGATCCGCGCAACCCCGGATACGCCTCGCGTGAGCCCGGAGCGCCGGTGACGGACGTGATGTGGAACCCCTCCGCATCCAGCCAGGACTTCGACATCGTGCTGACCGACACCGCGGGCAAGGCGGCTTCGGTGCGCGCCGGTGACCCGCGCTGGGGCAACGCGCTGCACATGGCGACGGGCACGAAGACGCCGTCGACCCACATCGTGCTGGAGCAGATCCGCGTGCCGCTCGCCGAGTTCACCGCGCAGGGTGTGGACGTGTCCGCGCTCGCCAAGCTCGAACTGCGATTCGGGGTCGACGGCACGCCGGAATCGGGATCGATCCAGCTCGCCGACGTGAGGTTCCAGGAGGCGGCAACCGCCGCGCCGATGATCCTCTCGGACGGCACGGCCAAGAACGCGGGTGCCGGATTCGGTGAGCCGGCCTCGGGCCCGAGCCCGAAGGCGTTCCTCGAGAAGACGGACATCACCGCAGGTGCGCTCGCGCTGCCCGACACCGTGGCCGACTCCGCGTCGAACGTGACGTGGGTCGTCGACGACGACAAGGCGCAGTGCCCGAACGCCAACTTCACGAAGATCCAGGAAGCGATCGACTTCGCGTCGCCCTGGGACACGATCGTGGTGTGCGAGGGGACGTATCAGGAGCGCTCGACGCCCACCGTCGCCGCACGCAACGCCGTCTCGGCGCTCGCGTCCGGCGCGATCAACGGTCTGACGATCGCCAAGCCCCTCAAGATCAAGGGTGCCGGCGCCGACAAGGTGACCATCATGCCGGATCAGTCGCTCGCAACGCTGGAGGGCTCGACGCCGTATCTGCGCGACACGGGCGGCAACGTCATCACGGTGTCGCGGCAGTCGCTGGGCTCGACGGACACCAACGAGCTGTTCGTCGACATCTCCGGCGTCACGGTCACCTCGGGTTCGGTGTGGGCGGAGGCGGGCGTCGCGTTCGTCAACACGGCCGGTCGCATCAGCGACAGCGTGATCGGCCCGCTGAAGACGGCCACGACCCCCGAAGAGCGCACCGCCCACCCGCACGGCTGGGGTGTCGTGAAGACCAACTTCCTGCAGGGAGCCGGTGCCGGGACGGTGGAGACCGAACTCACGATCGCGGACAGCCGTGTAAGCGGCTTCCAATCGGGCGGCATCCTGTTCGACGGTGCCCGCGGGGCCGATGGTGATGCGGCGAATCTGCTGCGGGCGGGCATCCGTCAGCACGGATACGTGACGGGCACCGTCATCGAGGGTGCGCAGAACGCCGGCCAGCCGCAGGTCGGCGTGCGCTACACGAGCGGGTTCGACGGGTTCGTCGCATCGAGCCGCATCACCGGAAACCGCTTCGATGCCGCGCCGACGTCCGCCGTGGGCGTCGAGCTGCGCGACGCGGGTGCTGTCGAGGTGCGTGAGTCGGTCGTGACCGGCAACGGTGTGGGCGTGGCGAACCGCGACGCGTCGGGTACGGCGCCGCGCACTGACGCGCTCGTGACGGTGCGCGGCAGCCTCGTCGACGGTCTCTCGGCCGACGGATCGACCGTGACCGTACTCGACCCGAAGGCGGTCGAGCCGGCTGGTGTGCCCACGACGGTGGGTGCCGTGGAAAATGCGGCGCCGGTGGCGGCGATCGTCGACCCGGATGCGGGGCTCACGGTCGAGGTCGGTGACACCATCACTCCGCTCGTGCGGGCGAAAGACGACTTCGCCGTCACGTCCGTGGAGCTGCTCGCGAACGGGAAGTCGGTGGGGCTGACGGGTGTCTCGCCGTACACCTTCTCCTGGCAAGCCGCCGAGGCCGACAAGGGCACCAAGGTCGCCTTCACGGCCGTGGTGATGGATGCGGGAGGCGTGAAGACGACGACGGATGCGCTCGAGGTGACCGTTGCCGGAGATGCCCCCGGTGGTGAGGAGCCCGGTGGTGAGGAGCCCGGTGGCGAGGAGCCCGGTGGCGAGGAGCCGGGCGGGGAAGAGCCTGGTGGGCAGGAGCCCGGTGGCGAGGAGCCTCCGGCTGCCACGGCGGTGCTGTCCCTGTCGGCACAGACGGTCAAGGCGGGTGACCCGGTGACGGTGAATGGCGCCGGCTTCGCTCCGGGCACTCAGCTGCGGCTGGAACTGCACTCGGTGCCCGTGGTTCTGGGCAACGCGACCGCCGGGGCGGACGGATCCTTCCAGACGACGGTCACCATCCCGGCGGATGCGGCGGCGGGAGCGCACACGCTGCGTGCCTTCGCAGCCTCCTCCGAGCTCGCATCGGTGGCGCTCGAGGTGACGGTCGCATCGCCGCTCGCAGCCACCGGCGGTGCGCTGTGGACGACCGGCATCGTGCTGGGTGCGCTGCTGCTGATCGTCGGTATCGCGATGATGCTGCTGGTCGTGCGACGGCGGATCCGCAGGAGCTGAGGTCGCTGAACGGGACGGGGCGAGGGCTGCGGCCCTCGCCCCGTCTTCTTTGCATCACTTGCCGCAGGGATACCCCAGGGGGGTATTCTGTGTTCGCGGACATCGTTCGTCGAGGGAGGCCAGGATGTCACACGATCACACGGCGCATCACGCCGATGCGGCAGACCATGAGCACCACGATCAGCACGCTGGTATGGCGCACAGCGGGCACGCCGACATGGGGCACGGCGGGCACGCTGGTCACGGCGATCATGTCGCCCAGTTCCGGCGGCTCTTCTGGATCATGCTCGTGCTCGCGGTGCCGGTGGTCGCCTTCTCGGGCATGTTCTCGATGCTGCTGGGCTACCCGCTTCCCGACGGCGCCTGGGTCGGGTGGGTCTCACCACTGTTGGGCGCGGTCATGTACTTCTGGGGCGGGTGGCCGTTCCTCACCGGCGCGGTCTCGGAGGTGCGCGCGCTCCGACCGGGGATGATGCTGCTGATCGCACTCGCCATCACCGTCGCGTTCGTCGCGTCACTCGGCGCGAGCCTCGGGCTGCTCGATCACGAGCTCGACTTCTGGTGGGAGCTGGCGCTCCTGATCGTCATCATGCTGCTCGGTCACTGGATCGAGATGCGCTCGCTCGCGCAGACGACATCGGCCCTCGACTCTCTGGCCGCCCTGCTGCCCGACGAGGCTGAGATCGTCGACGGCGATGCCACGCGCACGGTCGCCCCCTCCGACCTCCGGGTCGGCGACGTGGTCGTAGTGCGCCCCGGTGGGCGCGTCCCGGCCGATGGGCGCGTCATCGCCGGGGCGGCCAGCATGGACGAGTCGATGATCACGGGGGAGTCTCGCGCGGTGCCCCGCGCCGAGGGTGCGGCGGTGGTGGCGGGAACCATCGCGACCGACTCATCCATCCGGGTCGAGATCACCGCGGTCGGCGACGGCACGACCCTCGCCGGCATCCAGCGACTCGTCGCCGAGGCGCAGAACTCGTCGTCGCGCGCGCAGCGGATCGCCGATCGAGCTGCAGCCTGGTTGTTCTGGTTCGCGCTCGGTGCTGCGGTCATCACAGCCGCCGTCTGGAGTCTGGTCGGACTGCCCGACGAGGCGGTGGTACGCACGATCACCGTTCTCGTCATCGCCTGCCCGCACGCGCTCGGTCTCGCCATCCCGCTCGTCGTCTCGATCGCGACGGAGCGCGCGGCCCGTGGTGGCGTCCTGATCAAGGACCGCCTCGCGCTCGAGCGGATGCGCGTCGTCGACACCGTGCTGTTCGACAAGACCGGCACGCTGACGAAGGGTGAGCCCACCGTGACCGGCATCGAGAGCACAGGGCAACTGACCCGCGACGACGTGCTCGCCCTGGCGGCCGCCGCCGAGGCGGACTCCGAGCATCCGCTCGCCCGCGCCATCGTCGCTTCCGCCCGCGAACGTGGCGCACGCATCCCGAGCGCATCGGATGCCACATCCTCTCCGGCCGTCGGTGTGACGGCCACGGTTGACGGCCGGACGATCCGGGTCGGCGGACCGAATCTCCTCGCCGAAGAGAATGTGCGGGAGCTGCCCGTCGCCGATGCCTGGCGAGAAGAGGGGGCGATCATCCTGCACGTGCTCGCAGATGGGGAGGTCCTCGGGGCGTTGCGCCTCGCTGACGCCGTGCGTGAGGAATCTCGTCAGGCGATCGAGGCGCTGCACGCGCTGCAGCGCGAGGTCGTGATGATCACCGGCGACGCGGAGGCGGTGGCGAATTCCGTGGCCCGGGAGCTCGGTATCGATCGCGTCTTCGCGGGGGTCCGCCCTGAGGACAAGGCCGACAGGGTGAGAGATCTCCAGTCCGAGGGCCGGGTCGTCGCGATGGTCGGCGATGGCGTCAACGATGCGCCCGCTCTCGCGCAGGCCGACGTCGGCATCGCGATCGGCGCCGGAACCGACGTGGCGATCGCCTCGGCGGGCGTCATCCTCGCCGGTTCGGATCCGCGATCGGTGTTGTCCGTCATCCAGCTCTCTCGTGCGTCCTACCGGAAGATGGCGCAGAACCTCTGGTGGGCAGCGGGGTACAACCTGCTGTCGGTGCCGTTGGCGGCCGGGGTGCTGGCACCCCTCGGCTTCGTGCTGCCGATGTCGGTCGGGGCCATTCTGATGTCGGCGTCGACCGTGGTGGTGGCGGTCAACGCCCAGCTCCTGCGTCGTCTGGATCTGCGACCGGAGACGAGCGCCCGCGAGATTCTCGGCGAGGCCGCTCGGGTGTAGACGCGGTGGGGTAGTCGCCGCTCAGTCCGAGGAAACCCGCACAGGCGAGCCGCCGGTCAGCGCCTGCAGCTGGTCGAAGGTCAGGGGCATGACCGTGTGCGGTGTGCCGCCCGCGGCCCAGATCGTCTCGTAGTCGTTCAGGCTGGTGTCGATGACGGTCCGGATCGGCGCTGGGTGCCCCACCGGCGCCACGCCACCGATGGCTTGGCCGGTGATCGCGCGAACCTGCTTCGCCGAGGCCAAGACGGTCGTCGCCGCTCCCAGCTGAGCCGTCAGGATGTCGGTGTCGACGCGATGCCGACCGCTGGTCATCACCAGCACCGGTTCGTCGTCGACCAGGAACAGGAGGCTGCTCGCGATCGCTCCGACCTCGCATCCGAGTGCTGCGGCCGCGTCGGCCGCGGTGCGAGTCAAGTCCGGCAGCTCGCGCACCGGCGAGGAGATCCCCGCATCCGTCAGGTGCTGCTGGACGATCCGGCTCCGTTCGGGCAGGTGCTGTTCATCGGTCATGGGGAGATGTCCTCTCTCGGAGCCGGTGTGCGGTGGATAGTGCATGAGCAGGATCACGTCGGCGGCGTCATCGAGCGCCTGGAATCGATGCGGTACATCTCCCGAGTAGCGGAGGCTCTCGCCCGCGCCCAGCTCCTGCTCGCTGTCTACGGGGCCGACGCGGACGCGGCCCCGGATGACGGTGACCGTCTCTTCGACGCCGCGTGCGTGTGCGTGGGACTCCTGGCGGTCGGTCGTGAGGGTCGCGCGGTAGGCCTCGATCAGGGTCGAACCCACCGTCCATTTGTCGAGCAGCGTCGCGGACACGGAGGCGCCGGTGACGGGCTGGGCGTTCGCGCCGCTGTCGGCAAGGAGGGCACCCAGAGGTGCGTCGAGGGCGGTCGTCAGTGCGAACAGGGTGTCGAGACGTGCACCTCGGCGCTCATTCTCCAGCTCGGAGATGGTGCCCTTGCCGATCCCGCTCACGCGAGCGAGCTCGGACAGCGACACCCCGCGCTTCTCGCGGAGCCGCCGCAGTCGTACGCCGACGGAATCGTCCATGTCCATCCCCGTTCTGTAAACAGAACGATACGAAGGCGGGAGTGCGTTCGCAAGGCCGGGCCCTGAGTGCTTCCGTCGACCGCGAGACTGCATCTCTCCCACGAGAGCACGGGTGAACACAGCGCTTTCGTGATGGGGATGCAGTCTCGCGGTGGGGCGTCACCCCGCGGGCGATGTCAGTGGATGCCGACGGGGCGCTCGGCGGGGTCGCCGAGTCGGGGTTTGTGGATCACGAACGCCGCGGTCGCAGCCGCGATAAGCATGACGGCTGCCCCGCCGATGAACACGGCGGCGTAGCCGTCGGTCATCGCAGAGAGCGTTTCGCCACCGCGGGAGGCACTGACGTAGAGATTCGTCAGGACGGCCAGCCCGATGGCTCCGCCGATCTGATTGGTGGCGTTGGCCGCCGCGGCGGCTGCACCGGAGTCCTCGGGGCGAACGTGCGAGAGTGCCATGTTCTGCGCAGGCACGAAGATCGCCGCCATCCCGATGCCCATGACGACCAGGCCGGGGAGAACCTCGGCCCAGTACGAGCCGCCGACCGAGACGCGTGCCAGAAGGAGGATGCCGGCCGCAGCGACGAGCGGACCCCCGACCAGCAGGGGCTTGGGGCCGAAGCGCGGAATCAGACGCAACAGCGCGGGGATCGCTGCTCCGATCGTGAGTGCCAGCGGCAGAGTTGCGAGTCCCGCGACGAGCGGCGGCATCCCGAGGACGAGCTGGAGGTGGAACGTGATGTAGAGCGAGACGGACACCATGGCCGCCCCCGCGCAGGCCTGGACGATGAGCGCGCCGCCGCGGTTGCGGTCGAGCACGACCCGCAGGGGAAGAAGCGGCGCTGCGACCTTCATCTCGATCAGCACGAAGCCCGCGAGGAACACCACGCCGATGGCGATGAAGACGAGCGCTCCGCTTTCCATCCATCCCTGCTCGGCGAGGGTGAACCCGTAGACGAGCGTTCCGAGGCCCACCGCGATGGTGATCGCTCCGCCGACGTCGAGTCGCCCGTGTGCGTCGGCGCGGCTCTCCCTCAGCACGATGAAGGCGGCGACGAGCGCGAGCAGGGCCACGGGGATGTTCACGAGGAGGCACCAGCGCCAGTCGGCGAACTCCGTCAGAACCCCGCCGAGCAGGATCCCGACGGCAGCTCCGCTCGAGGTGATACCGCCGAGCACACCGAACGCGAGGTTGCGCGCGCGGCCGGAGGGGAAGGTGACGCTGACCAGGGAGAGCGCGGCGGGTGCCATGAGAGCGGCTCCCGCACCCTGCAGCACGCGGCCGCCGATGAGCATGCTGCCGTCCACGGCGAGACCCGCGAGCGCGGACGCGATCGTGAAGACGACGAGGCCGAGCATGAAGGTGCGCTTACGCCCCCAGTAGTCGGCGATGCGACCCCCGATGAGCAGCACCGCTCCGAAAGTGAGGGCGTAGGCGGTGATGATCCACTGGCGGCTGTCTGCGCCGAGCTGCAGTGCGGCCGCAGCCTGGGGGATGGCGATGTTGACGATCGTGGTGTCCAGGATCACGAGCAGCTGAGCAGCGGCGAGCGTGGTCAGCACGAGCTTGTCGCGGGCGCTCAATCGTTCGCGGGCGGACGCAGTGTGGCTGATCGTCGAGGCGGGGGAGGAGGGGGTGGGCGTCGTGGGCACGGCGAAGTGGATCCGTTCTCAGGATTGAAGGCGTCGAGGGGTTTTCAGCCCGGATCGCCTTCAGCGACCACTCCGGCATCGTGCCGGCCACCGGACAATTGTACCGGGCCCTGCCCCTTGACGGCGGCCGCCGCCCTACTGCCTCCCCCCTGCGTCGCTCGCTGTCCGGACCTCGCGAGACTGCATTTCGCGCACGAGATCACGGGTAATCACCGTGATCTCGTGCTCAGAATGCAGTCTCGCGGTGAAAGAAAGGTCAGGTGAGGTTGTCGCGGCGCCAGAGCGAGGCGGATGCGGTGAGGTCTTCCGCGTAGGTGGTGAGACGAAGCGCTCGCGTGGTGAACGTGGATGCTCGCTCGGGCTCGCTCGTCTCGTGATCGTCGGCGAGCTGCACCGCACCCGCGGCCGTCACGCGACAGAACGCCGCGGCGCGCTCGAGCGCGACGGCGAAGTCGCCCTCGAAGAGCCCGCGCAGGATCATGTCGATCAGCGCCACCAGTTCCTCGGGGCCTGCCGGCGCCGGCGCGCCCGCGACCAGGTCGTCGATCGATGCGAGTGCAGCGCGGCCCCGCTCGTACAGGAGCGCCGCGGTGCGCGGGTCGTCGTGGATCATCGCCTGGAGCAGGTAGAGACGCCAGAGCGCGCCCGGCAGCGAGCGCGCCGGTGCACGCGACCACAACTCGGCGACGTCGTCGATGCCGTGCTCGGTCGCGAACGACACCAAGCGGTCGACGACCTCCGCATCCGGATCCGCACGCACGCGGGCGAGGAGAGCGGCGGCCGTCGAGTGCGCGATGCGCGACACTTCGGCGGGATCGTCGCCCGAGAACAGACGGTCGAACAGTTCGGCGGGACGCCGAATGGGCTTGTGGAAGGGCCGCTGCTCGTCAGTCATCCCCTCAAGGGTACCCGCGCTCCGCGCACGGCCGACGGGCAGTGGATGCGGCGAACGCAGGCCTTTCGAAACAGTAGGCTGGAGGTCACGGGCCTCTAGCTCAGTCGGTAGAGCATCGGACTTTTAATCCGCGGGTCGTGGGTTCGAGCCCCACGGGGCCCACCAGTCAGGCACTGGGATCGCGTCGCTT
This sequence comes from Microbacterium binotii, assembly GCF_021398715.1. Classification (NCBI taxonomy): domain Bacteria; kingdom Bacillati; phylum Actinomycetota; class Actinomycetes; order Micrococcales; family Microbacteriaceae; genus Microbacterium; species Microbacterium binotii. Next base: position 947,176 of record NZ_CP090347.1, read on the forward strand.
CGGCCGATCCCGCCGAATCGAAAATCCCGCCGAAAACCCGCCGCGCGGCTCAGGTGGTGTGGCAGTCGTTCGCGCAGTAGTAGCAGCCGTTGACGTCGCTGTAGAAGCGTCGCGCTGCCTGCACGGCGCTCGCGCACGACGAGTGCTCGCCGAGCGCCAGCTGATTCTCGCGGCTGGGCAAGTGATTGCAGTAAGCGTCCAGGTTATGAACCTCGTGGTCATTGGAGCCGTACTGCGCTGTTCGGTTGACAATGTACCTAGCCATCGAAGCTTCCCCATCTCCGCGCACGTCGTCGTGCACGAGATCAGCATAGGGCGCAGGTCGGACATTTACTTCGTGACATCGAATACTCTGCGTGTACGCTACGCGCAAGCGCGAGATTGGGGGAAGTTCAGTGTCTACATCTGCGGTATCGACCGATGATGCCCAACAAGAGCTCCTCGAAGAGGCCGGGGAGGCGAGCGCTTCCGACGGCGTGAATGACCAGGAAGACGCGCAGACTGACGACTCAAGCGGTGGCGATGGTGCGGCCGATTCACCGCCTGGGACACCGAAGCGACGCAAGCGGGTTGTAAGAACGTATCCGGCATCGTCCTTCAAGGAAGCTCTTCCCGTCGCCGAAGCAATCCAAAAGTTTGCCGCCGGACAGCGTGTGCGGCGCCTGACTCTCTTCGAGCACATGGGACGCTCCGTCGACAGCGGCGCGAGCCGCCAACTGATCACGAATTCCGCGCAGTACGGGCTCACAAAAGGCAGCTACTCATCCGAGTTTCTTGAACTCACCGACAAGGGGAAGCTTGCGTCGGGCGATGAGTCTCTCGGCCGCGCACGATTGGCGGCTCGCTTGCAGCTTGCAATCGCCGATGTCCCTCCGTTCAGCGGCATTTACGAGCAGTTCAAGAACAACCGCATTCCCGCATCCAACGTGATTCGAGACTTCGTCGTCGAGCAGTCTCTAGCGAGCGAAGACGCTGCTGATGAGTGCGTCGAGACTTTCCTTGCGAACGCTCGGGATCTCGGGCTACTCACGAACTACGCTGGCGCCGAACGTCTCCTCACCTTTGAGACGCTCCTGGAAGACGCTGCTACCGAGCCGGACCCTGCGCCCGCCGATGCGCAGGGTCCTCCAGCTTCCGAGACCGTCAAGGTTCTCGATGTCCCCCGACCCGACGCGGCGTCTCCGGCGCGCATCATCGCGGACACCTCGGATCTTTCCAATGTGTGCTTCCTAGTCACGCCGATTGGGGAACCCGACTCCATCCAACGGCAGCACGCCGACCTCATGCTCGGCTCGTTAATCGAACCTGCGCTCGCACCGCTGGGCTTGCGCATCGTTCGCGCGGACCGGATTAGCACTCCGGGGCTGATCACTGGTCAGGTGATCGATCATCTGGTCAGATCACCGCTAGTGATTGCTGATCTGTCTTTTGGTAATCCGAATGTCTTCTACGAGCTGGCACTTCGGCACGCCGCACGGAAGCCAATCGTGCAGCTCATACGCGCGGGCGACGCACTCCCATTCGATGTCGGACAGTTCCGCACAGTGACCATCGACATGACGAGCATCTACACGCTGGTTCCCCAGATCGACTTGTACCGGTCCGAGATCACACGCCAGTGCAGACAGGCCATTCAAGAAGAAGGAGAGGCCGAGACTCCACTGTCGCGTTTCTACCCGACATTCTGGGACCGCATCAGCACGAAGTAGGGCTCGCGGTACATTTATCCCTGCGCGAAACGCTCGGGAGTGCTGGGCTTTGCATTAGTGGCCACATCGCTGCTGTATCGATACAGATCGGCTCAGCGTCTTGCCTGATTGGCGGCGTTGATGAGGTACGAGCCTCGCACGCCAAGCCTGTAGCGGATGACCGCAGGGACCGTGCTGATGTCATCAAGTGCGCTGTTTACAGTGCTCTCGTCCACGTCCAGCAGCCTCGCGAGGTTGCCTACCGTCAGACCACAGACGGCGACGAGCGACTCAAGGATGCTCTTCGCCCGCTCGTCATCGTCGATTTGCAGACCAACCGTGAGCTGCGCAATGAGCGCGGATAGCCGGCCGCCGTCGCCGGGCATGAGCGGCGTCTCAGCCATGAGCAGGTCCATGCTCGCCTTCGACCCGTCCTCGTCGAGAAAGGACTGCAGGCTCTCGATCTCGATGCCTGTGATGCGGTGCACGGCTTCGAGCGAGATTCGCCCGTCATCGATCATGGCTCTCAGCTCTTCGACAAGGTGCGGCGTCTCTGAGGTCATCAAGAGTCCTTTCGTCACCCTCGGAGGGCCGAGTGCCTCTGCCCCCTAGCTCCGGTCGAGGGCACAGCCCCACCGCTCAAGCAGATGTTCGATACCCAGCGCCCGCAGCAGTATGTCGCACCGCAAACCGTCAACTCCGCGGCGTCTCATAAGCAGGTTGTCACGAATCGTTCCGTCGAGAACGGGGGCGTCTTGTTATAGGAGGACACTCAGTCCCGCGCGTTCCACTCCGTCGCTCCGATCTCCTCCTTCGTCACGTCAGCCAGCGAGACCTGGCGCGCGTCGGGAGAGTTGAGCTGCACGATCCAGTCGGGACAAGGGACGTCGCGGATCCGCGCGACCGCGGCAACGGCGTCAACCCGAAGCGTGCCGCAGCCGAACAGCGTCGTCGATTCGCTGTACAAGCCAGCATTCACCTGCGAGTTCGTGGGAACGAAGATGTCGACGGACGTCGCATCCAGGCTGGTGGCGAAGCTGTAGATCGTTGACGCGCGCCTCTCGCCCTCGGCCGAGAGTTGCTCTTCCGGTGTCAGGAACATGTGCGCAGCGAGCGGCAGAAGGTCAACCCTTGTGACGACACCGTGCTCTGCCGAGAGCACTGTATCCAGCAGACCCTGAGCGATGAAGTCGACCCCTCCTGCGATGCCTTGTGCGGCGCCCCGCTCCGACGCTCCATACGGCGTCGAGATCGTCCCACAGGCTGTGAGCAGCAGCGACCCAGCTGCCGCGATCATCGCGATAGCGGCGCTACGTCGTACCCGCAGAGATCGGCGTTTCATGGTCGCTCGCCACGGTGAGGGACGACCCACGTACGGAACTCATCCCAGGCGAGACTGCGACCGCCGGAGTGGTAACGGAAGAAGAACGTGTACTTCCCGGCGTCGTCCGCTTTGCCGTCGTCGCTGATCCGTCGCGGTAGTCCCGCCCACCACAAGGACTGCACGGTCGCCCGGGACGGCGACGGCACCCCGTCGATCTCTATCACCGCGAAGAGTCGCCCCGCGCTGTCTTCCAACGTCCAGGCGACGCGGCCCGCGACAGACGCGAGGTAGAACCCGTCGACGGCACGGACGATCACTTCGCCGAGTGTCGCGTCGTCTGGCATCTCCCAGGTCTCGGCGTGGCGCTCGACATCGTCTCCCATCGCGACGGAGTCGCGGTCGACCTTGATCGTCAGCACGGGGCCAGGTTAGCGAACCCGTCACCCCGCTGGGCTTGCAGCGCTGCGACCGGAAAAAGTAAGTGCCAGGCCGCAGAAACGCCTCTCGGCGCAAGGCCGCTCGCAGCGGCAGAAGTTGGAGCCCGGGGTTACTGCGGCCCGGCTGTTCCAGTGTAACGGAGCCTCGCCGTGCAGTATTCCGCCCGCGTAGGCTCGGGGAATGGCCTGGCGATTCGCACTCCTGCTCGCACCCGCCGCATCCGATGATGCGCGCACCGACTTCTCCGGCACGTTCACGCCGATCGATCCGTCGGCACCGGCGCTGAGTGTGGGCGAGCTCAGCACGCAGCGTGGTGACGGCATCTTCGAGTCGATCGGAGTCGTCGACGGCCATGCTCAGGAGGTGTCCGCCCACCTCGAGCGACTCGCGCACTCGGCGCGGCTGTGCGATCTTCCTGTGCCGAACCTCATGCAGTGGGAGCAGGCGGTCGTGGCCGCTGCATCCGAGTGCCCGGCGGGGGAGTGCGTCATCAAGCTCATCCTGAGCCGCGGGGTCGAGCACGGGCCGACGCCGACCGCCTGGGTCACGGTCGCCGAGGCGCCCGACAACACCCGTGCGCGCCGCGACGGCATCCGCGTCGTCCTGCTCGACCGCGGATACGACAGCGGTGCCCCGGAGCGTGCGCCGTGGCTCCTGCTCGGCGCGAAGACCCTCTCGTACGCGACCAACATGGCGGCGATCCGCGAGGCCCACCGTCGCGACGCGGATGACGCGGTGTTCGTCACGAGCGACGGCGTGCTGCTCGAGGGCCCAACCTCCTCCCTCGTGCTGCGCCGAGGCGACCGATTCGTCACGCCCGCCCCGGGCGCCGGCATCCTGCACGGCACGACGCAGCTCAGCCTGTTCGCGCACCTCGCCGAGCGCGGATTCGAGACCGACTATGCGACGCTCGGCGTCGACGCGCTGCGCGAAGCGGATGCGGCATGGCTCGTCTCCAGCGTGCGCCTCGCCGCCGGCATCACCGCGGTCGACGGCGCGCCGCTGCCGTACGACGCGGCCTTCACCGCCGAGCTCAACGACTACCTGCTGTCGCCGCGCGACTGACCCGCATCCATCCGCTCGGCCGATACCCGGGTTGACCGGCGCGAAGGGGCGGTCACGCGGAAGCGCGACCGCCCCTCACGGGTGCCGTCGGATCAACCGAAGCGGCCGGAGACGTAGTCCTCGGTGGCCTGCACGCTCGGCGTGGTGAAGATCGTGGAGGTGTCGTCGTACTCGATGAGCTTTCCGGGCTTGCCGGTGCCGGCGATGTTGAAGAACGCGGTCTTGTCGCTCACGCGCGACGCCTGCTGCATGTTGTGCGTCACGATCACGATCGTGTACTCGCTCTTGAGCTCGTCGATCAGCTCCTCGATCGCGTACGTCGAGATCGGGTCGAGGGCCGAGCACGGCTCGTCCATCAGCAGCACGTCGGGGGAGACGGCGATGGCGCGGGCGATGCACAGACGCTGCTGCTGACCGCCCGAGAGACCGGAGCCCGGCTTGTCGAGGCGGTCCTTGACCTCGTTCCAGAGGTTGGCGCCCTGCAGCGATTTCTCGACGAGAGCATCCGCGTCCGACTTCGAGATGCGCTTGTTGTTCAGCTTGACGCCGGCCAGCACGTTCTCGCGGATCGACATCGTCGGGAATGGGTTGGGGCGCTGGAAGACCATACCGATCTGGCGACGCACCAGCACGGGGTCGACGCCCTGGCCGTAGAGGTTCTCGCCGTCCAGCAGCACCTCGCCCTCGACGCGCGCGCCCGGGATGACCTCGTGCATGCGGTTGAGGGTGCGAAGGAAGGTGGACTTGCCGCATCCGGACGGCCCGATGAAGGCCGTGACGCTCCGCGGTTGGATGTGGAGGCCGACGCCCTCGACGGCGAGGAAGTCGCCGTAGTAGACGTTGAGGTCGTTGACTTCGATGCTCTTTGACACGAAGGGGTTCTTTCTCTCGGGAGATCAGCGGCCGGTCTTCGGCGCGAAGACCTTCGCGACGATCCGGGCGACGAGGTTGAGGAGCATGACGATGAGGATCAGGGTGAGGGCTGCGGCCCAGGCCCGATCCCAGTACGCCTCGGGCGGGATGCCCTGGTTCGCGTACTGCGTGTAGACGAAGACCGGCAGCGTCTGCATGCGGCCGTCGAAGAGGTTGTAGTTGAGCGAGTCGGTGAAGCCGGCCGTGATCAGCAGCGGCGCGGTCTCACCGATGACGCGGGAGATCGAGAGCATGACACCCGTCGTGATACCGGCGATCGCGGTCGGCAGCACGACCTTCACGATGGTCAGCCACTTCGGCACGCCGAGGGCGTACGACGCCTCGCGCAGCTCGTTCGGCACGAGCCGCAGCATCTCTTCGCTTGAGCGCACCACGACGGGGATCATCAGCACGGCGAGCGCCACGGCGCCCATGATGCCCATGCGGATGCCGGGCCCGAAGAACAGTGCGAACAGCGCATAGGCGAACAGGCCGGCGACGATCGAGGGGATGCCGGTCATGACGTCGACGAGGAAGGTGATCGCCTGGGCGAGCCGGCCACGGCCGTACTCGACGAGGTAGACCGAGGTGAGGAGCCCGATCGGGATGGAGATGATCGCCGCGGCGAGCGTGATCAGCACCGTTCCCCAGATGGCGTGCACGATGCCGCCGCCCTCACCGACGACGTTGCGCATCGAGGAGGAGAAGAACGTCGCGTCGAAGCGGGCGACACCGTTGGCGATGACGGTCCAGGCGACCGACACGAGCGGCACCATCGCGATGAGGAAGGCGCTCGAGACGATGCCGGTGACGAGGCGGTCGACGGCCTTGCGGCTGCCCTCCACGATCGTGGAGATGACCGTGATGAGCACGAGGTAGACGAGCGCCGCCGAGACGAGCCAGCCCGCGACGTTCACACCCTCACCGGTCGCGGTGCCGAGGATGGCGAAGACGGCGAACATCGCGGCGAGCGATGCGCCCAGCAGCACCCAGGGGAACCATCCGGCCAGTCGGCCGGCGCGCAGCTGTGCGCCGGATGCGGTGCGCGCGGGGGCTGCGGATTCGGTGATCGTCATGTCAGTTCGCCCCCGAGAATTCTTTGCGACGGCTGACGATCCAGCGCGCGATGGCGTTGACCACGAAGGTCACGATGAACAGGATGAGGCCGGTCGCGATGAGCACGTTGATGTTCGTGCCGTAGGCCTCGGGGAAGGTCAGTGCGATGTTCGCGGCGATCGTCGAGGGGTTCTGAGAGGTGAACAGCTGCCAGGTGACGGCGCCCGTGGTCGAGAGCACCATGGCGACGGCCATGGTCTCGCCGAGGGCACGCCCGAGGCCGAGCATGGCTCCCGAGACGATCCCGGAGCGACCGAAGGGCAGCACGGCCATCCGGATCATCTCCCAGCGGGTCGCACCGAGGGCGAGCGCTGCTTCTTCGTGCAGCTTCGGCGTCTGCAGGAACACCTCTCGGCAGATCGCCGTGATGATGGGGACCACCATGACGGCGAGCACGATGCCGGCGGTGAAGATCGTGCGCCCCGTGGCCGAGACGTCACCGGAGAAGAGCGGGAACCATCCGGCATTCTGGTTCAGCCACGAGTAGACCGGCTGCACGGCGGGGGCCAGCACGAGGATGCCCCAGAGGCCGAAGACGACGGAAGGCACCGCGGCCAGCAGGTCGACGATGTAGCCGAGACCCTGCGCGAGGCGGCGCGGTGCGTAGTGGGTGATGAAGAGGGCGACGCCCAGCGACAGCGGAACGGCCATCAGCAGCGCGAGGAAGGCGGCCCACACCGTGCCGAACAGCAGCGGTGCGACATACGCCCAGAAGTTGGAGGAGAGCAGGGACGCCTGGGAGGCGTCTGCTCCGAGAGCCGGGATCGACTGGATGATGAGGAAGATCGCCACGGCGGCGAGCGTCACCAGGATCATGCTGCCGGCGGCCAGAGCGGAGCCCGAGAACCAGATGTCTCCGGGGCGCCGTTTGGCAGCGGGGCGGGTGGGTCCCGCGGCGGTGGCTGTCATCTATCGCTTTCTCGTCGTGTTCGGGTCAGGACGGGCCAGAGCGGCCCCGGGGGTGAACCCGGGGCCGCTCTGTGCGTGTCAGGAGATGGCGTCGATGGCCGTCTGAGCGCGCTCGCGCAGCGTGTCGGAGATGGGGGCGCTGCCGGCGTTCTTGGCAGCGGCCTCCTGGCCCTCCTCGCTGATCGCCGTCGTGAAGAAGCCCTGGACGAGCTTCGCCGCAGCGGCGTCGGTGTACTTCTCGCAACCGATCAGGTAGCTGATGAGGACGACGGGGTAGGCGCCGGCCTCGGTCGTGGTGCGGTCGATCGTGATGGCGAGGTCGTTGTCGCCGCGGCCGTCCTCGAACGGCGACGCGTCGACGGCCGTGGCCGCACCCTCGGCGGAGTGCGCGACGAAGTCATCGCCCACCTTGACCGCGACCGACGAGATGCCTGCGGCCTGCGACGAGTCGGCGTAGCCGATCGTGCCGTTGCCGCCCTTGACGGCGTTCACGACGCCCGAGGTGCCCTGAGCGGCCTCGCCGCCCGAGATCGGCCACTCCTCGACGGAGCCATAGGTCCAGCCGGCGGCGTCGGTCTTGGAGAGGTAGTCGGTGAAGTTGCCGGTCGTGCCCGACTTGTCGGAGCGGTGCACGGGCGTGATCGCCAGGTCGGGCAGCTTCGCGTCCTTGTTGGTCGCGGCGATGGCCGGGTCGTTCCAGTTGGTGATCGTGCCGGCGAAGATGCCCGCGATCGTGGCGGGGTCGAGGTTGAGCGCGTCGACTCCCTCGACGTTGAAGATGATCGCAATCGGCGACACGTAGGCCGGGATCTCGACGAGGCCCGAGTCGGGCGCGCAGGCGCTGAACGGGCCCGCGGTGATCTCGTCCTTCTTGAAGGCGCGGTCGGAGCCGGCGAACTGCACGGCGCCCGACTGGAACGACTCGCGGCCGGTGCCCGAGCCCTGCGGGTCGTAGTTGACCGTCAGGTCGGCGTTCGCCGTCTGCAGCAGCTGCGTCCAGGACTGGATGGCGACCTGCTGCGACGTGGCGCCGGAGCCGTTCAGGGTGCCGGAGAGACCGGTGGGCAGCGACGACTCGGAACCGGCGGAGGTCTCGTTGCCTGCGGGCGCCTCGTTCGCGGCGCAGCCGGCGAGCGCGAGTGCCGCGATGGCGGCGATGGCGCCCACCTGGGCGATGCGGGTGATCTTCACTGTGAAATCCTTCACGTGTCAGGGTTACGGGCCCGGTGCAGGGCTCGCCGAAGACGCTAAGCAGGCGCGTTTACCAGCGTCCGCTGTGCGGGTGAACGGAAGGTGAACGAAGCGAGGCGGATGCGGTGGCGCGAGCGCGTGGCGACACCATCCGTTCACCCGCGCTCCCTACTTTCGGCGCATGCTCTCCGATTCGCAGGCCGTTCTGGACCGATCCGCCGAGGCGCCGTCGCCTCGCACCCTGGTGGACATCCTGCGCGAGAGCGCCAGGCGCCATCCCGAGGCGTCGGCGGTCGACGACGGCTCGGGTGCGCTGAGCTACGCAGAGCTGATGGCCCACGTCAGTCGCACCGCTGCACGCCTGATCGCCGCGGGTGTGCGCCGCGGCGACCGTGTCGGGGTGCGTATGCCTTCGGGATCGAAGGATCTGTACGTCGCCATCCTCGGGGTGCTCGTCGCCGGAGCGGCGTATGTTCCCGTGGATGCGGACGACCCCGACGAGCGTGCGCGCCTCGTGTTCGGGGAGGCGCGCGTGGCCGGGGTCATCGGAGCCGGCGGTGTGTACGTCGCGTCGGAGGGGTCGACGACTGCGGTCGAGCTGAATGACGGAGACGCCCCGCATCCGTCGACGCGCGCGTTCGACGCGGTTCCGGTCGTGGCGGAAGAGGACGACGCCTGGATCATCTTCACCTCCGGCTCCACGGGGGTACCGAAGGGGGTGGCGGTGAGTCACCGGTCGGCGGCGGCCTTCGTGGATGCCGAGGCGCGCATGTTCCTCCAGGATGCGCCCCTCGGCCCGGGTGATCGGGTGCTGGCCGGCCTCTCGGTCGCCTTCGACGCCTCCTGCGAGGAGATGTGGTTGGCCTGGCGCCACGGCGCCTGCCTCGTCCCGGCTCCTCGCTCGCTCGTGCGTTCGGGGGAGGATCTCGCACCGTGGCTGATCCGTCAGGGCATCACCGCGGTCTCGACGGTGCCGACGCTGGCGGCGATGTGGCCGGCGGAGGCCATCGAGAATGTGCGGCTGCTCATCTTCGGCGGGGAGGCGTGCCCGCCCGAACTCGCCGCGCGCCTGCAGGCCGAGGGTCGCGAGGTGTGGAACACCTACGGGCCCACGGAGGCGACCGTGGTGGCCTGCGGCTCGCTCATGGACGGCTCGGCCCCGGTGCGGATCGGACTGCCGCTGGACGGCTGGATGCTCGCCGTGGTGGATGCCGACGGTGCTCGTGTGGGCGAGGGTGAGATCGGCGAGCTGATCATCGGCGGCGTCGGCCTGGCGCGCTACCTCGATCCGACGAAGGATGCGGAGAAGTACGCGCCCATGCCCTCCCTGGGGTGGGAGCGCGCCTACCGCTCGGGTGACCTGGTCCGCTTCGAGAGCGCGGGTCTCGTGTTTCAGGGGCGGGCCGACGACCAGGTGAAGGTCGGGGGGCGACGGATCGAACTCGGCGAGGTCGAGTCCGCGCTGCAGGAGCTCCCGGGCGTGCACGCCGCCGCGGCGGCGGTGCGGCACAGCGAGGCGGGAGTGGCCGTCCTGGTGGGTTATCTCGTTCTCGAGCCGGGGGTCGAACTCGACCGTGCCGAGGCGAGGGCCCGCCTGGCCGACAGCCTCCCGGCGGCGATCGTCCCGCTGCTCGCCGTCGTCGACGAGCTACCCGTCCGGACGTCGGGCAAGGTCGACCGGGCCGGGTTGCCGTGGCCGCTGCCGGGCGTGGAGGCGCCGCCGTCGGGACTCGATCCCGCCGAGGCGTGGCTGGCGGAGCAGTGGCAAGCGGTACTGGGTGTTGCCGTGCCCGGGCGGAAGGCGGACTTCTTCGACCTCGGCGGCGGCTCGCTGGCCGCCGCGCAGCTCGTGTCCCGCATCCGTGCGCGCGTCCCGGAGTTCGCCGTCGCCGACATCTACGACATGCCCCGTCTGTCGGCGATGGCCAAGGCGCTCGGACCATTCCTGCCCGACGCGGAGGGCGGTGAGTACCGACGCCCCGAACCGACGCCGCGCGCGACGCAGTGGCTGCAGACGCTGGCGGGTGCCCCGTTGTTCATCCTGTCCGGCGTGCGGTGGCTGCTCTACATCCTCACCGCGGGCACCCTCCTCAACCTCTTCCCCGGCTTCGGTGCCCTTCCGACGGCGCCGGTGTGGCTGCTCGTGGTCGGGTGGCTCCTGTTCGCGACGCCGTTCGGGCGGATGGTGCTCGCCGCCGCATCCGCGCGTGTCCTGCTCGCGGGGCTGCGACCGGGGGACTATCCGCGCGGGGGAGCGGTGCATCTGCGGGTGTGGCTGGCGGAGCAGATCGCGGACCAGGTGGATGCGGTCGGTCTCGCCGGGGCCCCCTGGATCACCTACTACGCCCGGGCGCTGGGGGCCCGGATCGGCCGCGACGTCGATCTGCACACGCTGCCTCCCGTCACCGGGATGCTCGAGGTGGGCGACGGCGCGTCGATCGAGCCCGAGGTGGATCTGCGCGGCTATTGGATCGACGGCGACCTCCTGCGCGTGGGCGCCATCCGCATCGGCGCCGCGGCGACCATCGGCGCGCGCAGCACCCTCGCTCCGGGCACGCGCATCGGGCAGCGCGCGGAGATCGCCCCCGGCTCCGCCGTCTTCGGGCGGGTGCGGGCGGCGCAGACCTGGGCGGGGTCACCTGCGGTCCGCGTGGGCGCGGTCGCGGAGGACTGGCCCGCCGAGCGGCCCCCCACTCCGCATCGCTGGATGTGGGCGTACGGCGCGTCGGCGCTGGCGCTCGCCGTGCTCCCGGTGTTCGCGATCCTCTGCGGCGCGGTCGTGCTGGCCGCCGGTGTGCAGGGTGCCCCGTCGTTGTCCGCCGCATTCGGTGCGGCGGCGTCGTGGCTCGTGCCGGCCGTGCTCGTGTGCGGTCTCGTGCTCGCCGGCGTCGTGGTGGTCGCGGTGCGCCTGCTCTCGATCGGACTCGTGGAGGGCACGTATCCCGTGCGCAGCCGAGTCGCGTGGCAGGCGTGGACGATCGAGCGCCTTCTGGACGCGGCGCGCACCATCCTCTTCCCGCTCTACTCGAGCCTGTTCACTCCCGTCTGGCTCCGGATGCTGGGTGCCCGCGTAGGCCGCGACGTCGAGGCGTCGACGGTGTTGCTGCTGCCATCGCTCGCGCGGATCGAGGACGGCGCCTTTCTCGCCGATGACACGATGGTCGCCTCCTACGAGCTGCACGCCGGGTGGATGCGGCTGGGCGCCGTCCGCATCGGCAAGCGCGCCTTCCTCGGGAACTCCGGCATGGCGGCGCCGGGGCATCGCGTGCCCCGTGACGGGCTGGTGGCGGTGCTGTCGTCGGCGCCGCGCAAGGCGAAGCCGGGATCGTCGTGGCTGGGCTCGCCGGCGGTGCGCCTGCGCCGCGCCGTCACCGAAGCGGATGAGTCGCGCACCTACCGCCCGACGCCCGGTCTGCGTCTCGCGCGGGCGCTCTGGGAGCTGTGCCGCTTCGTCCCCGTCGTCGTGACCTGTGCGATCGGGCTGTCGGTGCTGTTCGCGCTCGCGGGACTCACGGTCTGGCTCGGCTGGGTGGGGGCGCTCCTGCTGTCGGGGATCGTGATGCTGGCGGCGGGGGCTGTCGCGGCCGCGGTCACCGTGGTCGCGAAGTGGGCGATCGTCGGCCCCATCCGTGCCGGCGAGCAGCCCCTCTGGTCCAGCTTCGTCTGGCGGACGGAAGTCGTCGACACGTTCACCGAGATGGTGGCGGCGATGTGGTTCGCACGTGCTGCCGTCGGCACACCGGCCCTGGCAGTGTGGCTGCGGGCGATGGGGGCGCGCATCGGCACCGGTGTCTGGTGCGACTCCTACTGGCTCCCCGAACCGGATCTGGTCACGCTCGGCGACGGAGCGACGGTCAACCGGGGGTGCGTCGTGCAGACCCACCTGTTCCATGATCGAATCATGAGCATGGACACCGTAGAGCTCGAGCCCGGCGCGACGCTGGGTCCGCACAGCGTGATCCTGCCCGCGGCCGTCATCGGTGCCGACGCGACCGTCGGTCCCGCATCCCTCGTGATGCGCGGCGAGGCGGTTCCGGTCGGCACCCGCTGGAGCGGCAATCCCATCGGCCCCTGGCGTGCGGTCAAGGTGCGCGCGTACCAGTCCACCTCGTGACCGGCGACGCCTACGCCCCGCGCAGCGGCGACGTCACCTACGACGTCGTCTCCTACGATCTCGACCTCGACTACCGGGTTCGCACCAACCGCCTGAGTGGAACCGCCACGATCGTGGCGACCGCGTCGACCGGCCTGCGCGGCGTGAGGCTGGATCTCATCGGATTGCGCGTCACCCGGGTTCGTGTCGACGGCGCGAGCCCGGCGGTGCAGCGCCAGAGCGCGCAGCATCTGCAGATCGGATTCGGCCGCGACGTCGCGGCGGGGGAGACGTTCACGATCGAGGTGCGCTACGAAGGCTCGCCCGCGCCGCGGCGTTCGCCGTGGGGCACCATCGGCTGGGAGGAGCTGACCGACGGAGCCCTCGTGGCTAACCAGCCGACGGGCGCATCGACCTGGTTCCCCTGCAACGACCGTCCCGATAACCGCGCCCGGATGCGGATGAGGATCGCCACCGATCGCGAGTACACCGCCGTCGCGGTGGGCGCCCGCATCCTGGATCAGGTGCAGGGACGCCGCAGGATCACAGAGTACGTCTCCGACGTGCCCACCGCGACGTATCTGGCGGCGGTGCAGATCGGCCGCTACGGGCGTACCGAGATCGCCGCCGCCGTGCCGGTCGAGCTCTGGGCGCCGACAGCGCTGCGGGCGCCGGCCGCCGCGGCGTTCGCCGACCTTCCGCTGATGATCGCGGCGTTCGCCGAGCGGTTCGGTCCGTATCCGCAGAGCCAGTACCGCGTCGTCGTGACCGCCGACGATCTCGAGATCCCGCTCGAGTCGCAGGGTATGGCGGTGTTCGGCGCGAATCATCTGGATGCGGCGAGTGAGCGACTCGTGGCGCACGAGCTCGCGCACCAGTGGTTCGGAAACAGCGTCGGAATCGCGCGCTGGCAGGACATCTGGCTCAACGAGGGCTTCGCCTGCTACGCCGAATGGCTGTGGTCGGAGGCATCGGGCGGACCGGATGCCGACGCCTGCGCGCGTACCCACCTGCGCCGGCTCGCGGATGAGCCGCAGGACCTGGTGATCGCCGATCCGGGCGCGGCCCTGCTGTTCGACGACCGGGTCTACAAGCGCGGCGCCCTCGCCCTGCATGCCCTGCGGCTGCACCTGGGTGATGCGGCGTTCTTCGAGCTGCTGCGCTCCTGGACCGCAGCCCACCGGCACGGGCTGGTCGTCACCGACGACTTCCGCGGCCTGCTCGACGGCGCCTCGGCGGACCTGCTCAGCTCGTGGATCGATCGGGCTCCGCTGCCGCGGCTCGCGCGACGCTGATCACGAAGCCGGCGGGGGCGTCGATCTCACGGCCGTGCACTGCGCGGCCGGCGACGGCCGCCTTCCAGATCTCTCCTTCGGTGACGACAAGCAGGTGGGCGCCGTCGCGGAGGTCGCCCCCGATGGCTTTGGTCGCGGCCTCGAACCTCGTCCAGTCCCGCAGGGTTGCGCCGGGAGCGAGCCGATCGAGCCGCGCCGGTGAGGATGCGGCACCTCGCTCGACGTCGACGCCGATGTCGCCGTCCTCTGCCAGCGCCGCGACCACGAGATCGCCCGCGTAGGCGAGGGAGACGGAGCCGCCTCCCTCGAGGCGGGGTCGCCCGTGGTCGCCGCCGCACCGGGCGCACGGTCCGTGCCGGAGTGTGCGCCCCGTGGCGTCGCGGACGAGCCGGGCGGCAGCCGTTCGTCGTTCGGCACCGTCCCGCGTGGTCCAGACCACGCGGATCGCGTGCGGCATGTGTCAGACCTTCGGCAGGTGCGTCTCGATCGCGGCGATGCCGGAACCGGGGTTCGTGCGCGACAGGTGCACCACCGAGAATCCGCCGACCTCCAGCGCGGACGCGCTGCCGAGATACGATCCGCGCAGGGTGCCGGTCGCGAGAGCCAGTTCGTGCAGGATGTCCGGCAGAACCGGCCCGTGGCTGCACACCACGGCAGGTTTGCGCGAGCGCACCCGCTTGCCGACGACCGTGCGGGCGTCGGAGCGCCCCTCCTCCCAGGCGTCCTGGCTGATGAGCTCGCTCGTCTTGACCGACCGCCCGAGGGCGGCGGACAGCGGAGCCACCGTCTCGGTGCATCGCACCGCATCCGACGACACGATCCGACGGACGCCGAACGTGCTCAGCGGTCCGACGATCGCCTCCGCCTGCTTACGCCCGCGCGCGGTAAGGGGACGGGACGCATCGGAGCCCGACCACTCGTCGCGCGGCGTGGCCTTCGCGTGGCGCAGCACGATGATCGGGAAGGTCTCCAGCACACCGTCGTCGACGAACCGCAGGAAGTTCTCGACGATCTCCACGTCGACGGGGTAGCTGAGGTAGGTGAGCGCCTTGCGCGGGCTCACCCATTCGATGGCGGCGATCTCCTTGTTCGGCACGAACGCGGACGCGCGGATGGCGGCATCGGTGGCCTCTGCCGACCAGTAGTGCACGATCTTCTCGCGCCGGCTCGGCAATGTGTAGCGGGAGACGCCGACCGGGAGCCCGAGCGAGACGGCGATCCCGGTCTCCTCGAAGATCTCGCGCACGGCGGTTTCCACCAGCGCCTCGCCCGGGTCGACCTTCCCCTTCGGAAGGGTGACGTCTCGGTACCGGGTGCGGTGGATGAGGAGGATCTTCAGCTTGTCCTCGACCCGGCGCCAGACGATTCCGCCCGCGGCATAGACGGCGGTGTGCGTCATCGCACCGCCCTCGAACGCCGACGACGCTGCACCTGGAACATCGTCTTGTCCTGCAGATCGACGAGGGCCTTGCCGTCGGCGTCGGTCGAATGCCGCGTCCACGTGCCGTCGCCCGAGAGCCACCAGGAGCTCGTGTTGTCGCTCATCGCGAGCGAGAACAGATCGCCCAGCTCGGCGATCTGGGCGGGCGCCGTGATGCGCACGAGCGCCTCGACGCGGCGGTCGAGGTTGCGGTGCATCATGTCGGCCGATCCGATGAACGTCTCGGGGTCGCCGTCGTTGTCGAACGCGAAGATCCGCGAGTGCTCGAGGTAGCGGCCGAGGATCGAGCGCACCGTGATGTTCTCGCTCAGCCCCTCGACGCCGGGTCGGATGCTGCAGATGCCGCGCACCCAGACCTCGACCGGCACTCCGGCGCGGCTCGCCCGGTAGAGCGCGTCGATGATCTGCTCGTCGACCATCGAGTTGACCTTGATGCGGATGCCGGAGCTCTTGCCGTCGAGGGCGTGCTTGCGCTCGCGTTCGATGAGGCGGACGAGACCCTTGCGCAGGTGCAGCGGAGCGACGAGCAGACGCTTGAACTTCTTCTCGATCGCGTACCCGCTCAGCTCGTTGAACAGGCGGGTGAGGTCGCGGCCGACCTCGTCGCTCGCGGTGAACAGGCCGAAGTCCTCGTAGATGCGGCTTGTCTTCGGGTTGTAGTTGCCGGTTCCGACGTGGCAGTAGCTGCGCAGCACGCCGTTCTCCTCGCGGATCACGAGGGCGAGCTTGCAGTGCGTCTTCAGTCCGACGAGGCCGTAGACGACGTGCACACCGGCCTTCTCGAGCTTGCGGGCCCAGACGATGTTGTTCGCCTCGTCGAAGCGCGCCTTGACCTCGACGAGGGCCAGCACCTGCTTGCCCGCCTCGGCGGCGTCGATCAGCGCCTGAACGATGGGGCTGTCGCCCGACGTGCGGTACAGGGTCTGCTTGATGGCGAGCACGTGCGGGTCTTTCGCCGCCTGCTCGAGGAAGGCCTGCACGCTGGTGGCGAAGGACTCATAAGGGTGGTGCACCAGCACGTCGCCCTTGCGGATGGCGGCGAAGATGTCGGCACGCTCGTTGTTGTCGCCCGGCTGGAACGCCAGCGCCGTCGTGGGAACGTGCGGGGGGTAGTGCAGGTCGGGACGGTCGATGCGCGACAGGTCGAAGAGCCCCCGCAGATCCAGCGGGCCGGGGAGACGATAGACCTCCTGCTCGGTGATGTCGAGCTCCTTGATCAGCAGGTCGAGGGTGAGCTCGTCCATGTCGTCGGTGATCTCGAGGCGGATCGGCGGCCCGAAGCGGCGGCGCATCAACTCGGCCTCGAGCGCCTGGATGAGGTTCTCGGTCTCGTCCTCTTCGATCACCATGTCTTCGTTGCGCGTGAGCCGGAACGCGTGGTGGTCGAGGATCTCCATGCCCGGGAACAGGTCGGACAGGTGGTTGGCGATCAGGTCTTCGAGAGCGAGGTAGCGCACCCGCTCGCCGTCACGCGAGACCTCGACGAAACGCGGGAGCATGGGCGGCACCTTCAGGCGCGCGAACTCCTGTCGGCCGGTCTTCGCGTTGCGGATGCGGATGGCCAGGTTCAGCGACAGGCCGGAGATGTAGGGGAAGGGGTGGGCGGGATCGACCGCGAGCGGCATGAGCACCGGGAACACCTGAGACTGGAAGTAGTCCGACAGGCGCGCGCGGTCGTCTTCGTCGAGGTCGCCCCAGCCGATCACCTCGATGCCGGAGCTTGCCAGTGCGGGGCGCACGAGCTGCTGCCATGCCTCGGCGTGACGCAGCTGGAGGGCATGGGCTTCGCCGGAGATGTCGGCGAGGACGTCTTGCGCCGCACGGCCGACGTTCGTCGGCACCGCGAGGCCCGTGATGATGCGGCGCTTGAGTCCCGCGACGCGGACCATGAAGAACTCGTCGAGGTTGCTGCCGAAGATGGCGAGGAAGTTCGCGCGCTCGAGCGTCGGCACGGTCGGGTCCTCCGCGAGCTCCAGCACGCGCTGGTTGAACGCCAGCCAGCTCAGCTCGCGATCGAGATACCGCGCCTCGGGCAGCTCCGTGTCACCGCCGTCGGTGACGTCGAAGTCGTCGTCGTCGGCATCGCCCAGGCCCGCATCGAGCATCACGTCGGAGATCATTCCCACATCCTTGCAGCCAGAGGTGACACGAGTGTGAACTCCGCGAGGGTCAGGATCCGGCGCGCTCCCCGGCAGCCGGGATCTGGTCCTCTTCGTACACGTTGAAGCGGTAGCCGACGTTGCGCACGGTGCCGATCAGCTGCTCGAGGTCGCCGAGCTTGGCGCGCAGGCGCCGCACGTGCACGTCGACCGTGCGCGTGCCGCCGAAGTAGTCGTAGCCCCAGACTTCGCTGAGCAGCTGCTCCCGCGTGAACACCCGCGACGGATGCGTCGCGAAGAAGTGCAGCAGCTGGAACTCCTTGTAGGTCAGATCCAGCGGCTTGCCGTGCACCTTGGCGGAGTACGAGGATTCGTCGATCGTGATGCCGGAGGTCTGGATGCGGGTCGACACCTGCTCCTTCGACATGCGCCCGACGGCGAGTCGGATGCGGGCGTCGACCTCGGCAGGGCCCGCCCCGACGAGGATCACGTCGTCGACGCCCCAGTCGGTGGACACCGCGGTCAGTCCGCCCTCGGTGACAATGAGCACGAGCGGCGCATCGAGCCCCGTGGTCGTCAGGATCTTGCACAGCGACTTGGCGCCCACCAGATCGTGACGCGCATCGACGAAGACGACGTCGGCGTTCGGCGCGTTCACCAGCTGCGCGGGCTCGGCGGGGATCTGGCGGACACGATGGCTCAACAGTTCCAGCGCCGGGAGCGCAGGCGCGCTACCGGCGGAACTCAGAACGAGAAGCTGTGCCAAAGTCACCCTCCGGGCGGGGTCCGCGTCGTGCTCATCTTATGCGCAGCCGCGAGGCACGCAGATCTCACCGGTGACGCATGACGTGCAGCGCGCGCTCCCATGCGTGAGAATGATCGTATGACGACACCGGAACTGGCGCCACGTCGGCCCTTCGGCGGCATCGTCGCGGTCTGGGTGTTCGCGGCCGTCGCGGGTATCGCGGTCGCGCTGTTCGTCCCGTCGCCGTGGCACGCGACGTGGATGACGTTGGCGCTCGCCGCATCCGTCATCCTCGCCTTCGTCATCCAGCTGGCGTACGGGCGCGTGCAGCGCTTCATCCAACGCGTTGCGCTGAGCAGTCTCGGGGCCCTGCTCGTGCTCGGAGTGATCAGCGTGGCCGTCGCGCTCTCCGCGCTCATCGCCAGTTCGCGCTGAGCCCATCGCCCTCGCGGACGGGCTACCATGGGGCGCATGGACCTGGTCGCGCTCGAAATGTTCTTCGTGGGCCTGCTCGTGCTCGCCTCCCTCGCCATCGCCTTCGTCTCGGGCGCCGTGGTCTGGAACCTCTACCGCGGCCAGCGCTGACGGAGCGGGCGATGATCGAGCTCCCCACCGATCTGCCCGCCGACCTCGCACCCCTCTCGTGGCTCCTCGGAGTCTGGGAGGGGACAGGCGTGATCGATTACGAGGCAGGCGATCACCACTTCTCGGGTGAGTTCACGCACCGCGTGAGCTTCAGCCACGACGGCGGGGACGCCGTCAACTACTCCGCCACCGCCTGGGCCGGAGAGGGCGAATCACGGCGTCTGCTCGTGTCCGAGGTCGGTTTCTGGCGCATCGTGCGACCGCAGGGGCCCGGCGACCCCGGACCGGGCCTGCTTCCGGCCGTCTCCGACGAGCCGGCGCGCACGGCCGACGACGTCGAGGCGCTGCGCACACCCGAGGGCGGCTTCGAGATCGCCGCGAACATCGTGCACGCCGACGGCGTCAGCGAGCTCTACCTCGGACAGATCCGCGGTCCGCGCATCGACATCGCGACCGACGCGGTCATCGTCGCGCCCGGAACCAAGGCCTACACGGCCGCGACCCGGCTGTACGGCCTGGTCGACGGACATCTGCTCTGGGCGTGGGACATCGCCGCCCTCGGATCCGAGCTCGGCTCCCACGCATCCGCCCGCCTGGCGAAGGTGGACTGATGATCGCTTCGCCCGCCGGCGCGATCACCGACGGTGATGTGCTGCTGCACGTCGGAGACCCCATGCGCGAACAGCGTGCGCTGGTGCGCGGCACGGCCGTCGCTCCGCGCGCGGGTCGCGGCGTCATCGCCGTCACGGGTGTCGACCGGTTGAGCTGGCTCGATTCGATCACGACCCAGGCGCTCGCGCGGCTGGAGCCCGGGGTGTCGACCGAGCTCCTGGTGCTCGATCCGCAGGGACGCGTCGAGCACGCCGCGGCCGTACTGGACGACGGCGAGACGACCTGGCTCATCGCGGACGCGGGTGACGCGCCCGCCCTCGCGACGTGGCTGGGCCGCATGCGCTTCCGACTGCGGGTCGAGGTCCGCGATGCTTCGACCGAGGTCGCGGTCGTGGGTGCGACGGATGCGGGGCTCGCCCTCATCCGCCCCCTCACCGTCGGCGAGACGCCGCTCGTCTGGCGGGACCCGTGGCCGGCGGTCACCGTCGGCGGCGCCGCGTACGGTCCCATCGAGGAGCACCCCGGAGCGCAGCGCAGCTGGAACGAGGCACTCGTGGATGCCGTCGAGGCCTCGCGGCTGGCGGAGCTGGCCGCATCCGGCGAGATCGGCTTCGCCGGCGAGCTCGCGGTCGAGGCGCTGCGCGTCGCCGCCTGGCGCCCCCGCTTCGCCGACGAGGTCGACGAGCGGACCATCCCGCACGAGCTCGACTGGCTGCGCACCGCCGTGCATCTCGACAAGGGCTGCTACCGCGGGCAGGAGACGGTGGCGAAGGTGCACAACCTCGGTCATCCGCCGCGCCGTCTGGTCAGCCTGCACCTCGACGGCAGCGCCGAATCCCTGCCCGCGCGCGGCGATGTGGTCGCCGTCGGCGACGTCGAGATCGGCCGCATCACCTCGGCCGGCCGTCACTACGAGGACGGGCCGATCGCTCTCGCCGTGATCAAGCGCACGGCCGACACCGACACCGACGTCGTGGTGCGCACCGCGGACGGCGACGTCGCCGCATCCGTCACCATCGTCGTGCCGCCGGATGCGGGCGCCAGCGCCGGCGTGCCGCGCTTGCCCCGACTCTCACGCCGGCGGTGACCGTGCCCCCGGGCGGCGCCGACACCACGAGCGTGTCGACGCGGCTGCGAGAGCGCTTCGATCCGAGACCCGCTCTGTCCCGAGCCGTCACGGATCTGCCCGCGATCGCCCAGCTGACGGTGGCGGCGATGGCTGCCTACGTCTTCTCGCTCTTCGTGCTCGCTCACTCGGCCCCCGTGCTCGCCGGCACGGTGGCGGTGTCGAGCCTCGGCCTGGTGCGCGACGCGCGGCCGCGGCGCGTGGCCGAGACGGTGGGCGGGATGCTCTTGGGCATCGTCATCTCCGAGATCCTCTTGCGCCTGGTGGGCCCCGGCTGGTGGCAGCTGGGCATCACCCTCGCCGTCGTCGTGTTCGTCGCCAGGGCCCTGTCGCCGCAGCCCGGCTTCGCCATCGCCGCGGCGATCCAGGGGCTCATCGTCCTGCTGTTCCCGATGGCGCCGACGGAGGCGTCGTGGAGCCGGCTGGCGGACGGCGCGGTCGGCGGCGTCGCGGCACTTCTGGTGACTGCGCTTGTGCCCCGGAATCCCCGCGCGGAGGTGCTGCGCGACGCGAGGACCCTCTTCGCCGCGATCGATGACGCGACCGCGACCCTCATCCGTGCGCTCGAGGACGGGGACCGCTCGCGTGCGGAGCGTGCACTGGAGAAGGCGCGAGCGCTCGATCCGCTCGTGCGGGCCTGGCAGGAGTCGCTCGACTCGGCGGTCGCGGTCGCGCGCATCTCCCCGTTCCTGCGGCGGCGTCGCGCGGAGCTCGACCGATACCGCCGTGTCATGACGGCGACGGATCTCGCAGTGCGAAACCTCCGCGTCGTGGCGCGCCGATCCGGTTACCTCATCGACGACGGCGTCCCCCGCCCCATCCCCGCCGACCTGCTGAGATCGCTGGCGCGGGCCCTCGCCCTCGTGGGGGAGTCGCTCGACGACATCGCACAGCAGATCCCTGCGCGCGAGGCCGCGCGTGCCGTCGCGCGCCACCTGGATCCGGCACAGCTCGCACCGGGCGCCTCGGCGGGCGAGCACAGCGTCATCTCCGCCTTGCGGCCGTTCGCGGTCGATCTGCTCGTGGCGACCGGCCTCGGCGAAGACGAGGCGCGAGCCGCCATGCCCCGCATCTGAGACGCCGTCTCTCAGCGGGGCGCCACCCGCTCCCACGGCACCGTCAGCTCGCCCAGGCGCCACCGCGCACGCTGCCGCAGCGGCCAGCCGCCCGCCGCGAGTGCGGCGAGCGCCGCCTGCCATCGCTGCGCGGGGGAGAACGTCGCCAGAGGCGCCGCGCGTGTCCACTCCGCATCCAGCGCGCGCAGCAGCTCGTGCACGCCCTCACCGGGCACATTGCGGTGGATCAGCGCCTTCGGCAGACGCTCCGCCGCGATCGAGGGAAGCTCCAGACCGGTCAGCCGCAGCGAGATCGTCAGCGTGCGCGGGAGGGCGTCGGGCCCGATCTCGACCCACGTGCTGATGCGCCCCAGCTCATCGCAGGTGCCCTCGACGAGGATCCCGCCCGCATCCAAGCGCGACGTCATGCGCTCCCACGCCGCCGGAACCTCGTCCTCGTCGTACTGACGGAGCACGTTGAACGCGCGGATGATGCGCGGCCGGTCCGGAAGCGGGATCTCGAAGCCGCCGCGGGCGAACGAGACTCGCGCGTCGGGACGGAAGATCGTCGCCCCCTCGCGCACGGCCTCGAGCTGCGCGCGAGCGCGTGCCACGCGTGCGGGATCGATCTCGAGCCCGTACACGCGGACATCCGGACGGATGCGGTGCAGCCGAGCCTCGAGCTCCAGCGCGGTGACGCCGCTCGCGCCGAAGCCGAGATCCACCACGAGCGGCTCCGGCTCCGCGGTCCGGAGCGAGCGGTGGCGGGCGATCCACCTGTCCACGCGGCGGAGACGGTTCGTGCCGGTCGTGCCCCGGGTGATGCGACCCGAAGGCGTAGGACTCATGGCCCCATGATGCCAGCGTCGCGGTCGATATCATGGGCTCATGACCACCCCTCACACCCTGATCCTGCTGCGCCACGGCCAAAGCCAGTGGAACGAGCTCAACCTCTTCACCGGATGGGTCGACGTGCGCCTGACCGACCAGGGCAAGGCCGAGGCCGCCCGCGGTGGCGAGCTGCTCGCCGAGGCGGGGCTGCTGCCCGACGTCGTCCACACGTCGCTGCTGAGCCGCGCGATCCAGACCGCCAACCTCGCGCTCGACGCCGCCGACCGCCTGTGGATCCCCGTCAAGCGCACCTGGCGCCTCAACGAGCGCCACTACGGCGCCCTGCAGGGCAAGGACAAGGCCGAGACCCTCGCCGAGTTCGGCCAGGAGCAGTTCATGCTGTGGCGTCGTTCGTTCGACGTTCCGCCGCCGCCGCTCGATGACGCATCCGAGTTCAGCCAGGTGAACGACCCGCGCTACGTCGGGATCGACGGCGAGGTGCCGCGTACCGAGTCGCTCAAGCTCGTGATCGACCGACTCCTGCCGTACTGGAGCGAGTCCATCGTCCCCGACCTCACCGCCGGCAAGACGGTGCTCGTCGCCGCCCACGGCAACTCGCTCCGCGGCCTCGTGAAGCACCTCGAGGGCATCAGCGACGACGACATCGCCGAGCTCAACATCCCCACCGGAATCCCGCTGGTGTACCGCCTCGACGAGAACCTGCAGGCGCTCGGCAAGGGCGAGTACCTCGACCCCGAAGCAGCCGCGGCGGGCGCTGCCGCCGTCGCCAACCAGGGCAAGTAAGCCGATGCGGGAGGGCCCGGATGCATGATGCATCCGGGCCCTTCCCGTCTGTGAGACGTGTCAGATCTGCGGTTCGGCCTCGGGCTGGGGGGCCCAGTCGCCCGTCGCCAGGTAGACGATCTTCTTGGCGACCGAGACCGCGTGGTCGCCGAAACGCTCGTGGTAGCGGCTCGCCAGCGTCGCGTCGACCGTCGCGGCCGCCTCGCCCTGCCAGGACTCGCTGAGCACCTTCTCGAACACGCTGACGTGCAGCTCGTCCAGCTTGTCGTCCTCGTTGCGCAGCTGCTCGGCCAGATCCAGGTCGCGGGTTCGCAGCAGCTCGGTGAGCTTGCGCGCGACGTCGACGTCGATCTCGCCCATCTTGGTGAAGGTCCCCTTCAGGCCCTTCGGGATGGCGCGGTCCGGGAAACGCATACGGGTCAGCTGCGCGATGTGCTCGGCGATGTCGCCCATGCGCTCGAGTGACGCACTGATGCGCAGTGCCGAGACGACCGTGCGCAGGTCGCTCGCGACGGGCTGCTGACGCGCCAGGATGTCGATGGCCAGCTCGTCGAGCTCGATCGCCTTGTCGTCGATCACCGAGTCGTTGTCGATGACCTCTTCGGCGAGCGCGACGTCGCTCGTTCCGAACGCCCTCGTCGCCTTCTCGATGGCCTCGGTGACGAGCTCGGAGATCTCGACGAGCCGGACACGGACCTCATCGAGGGACTGCTGGAAAACCTCGCGCATGAAACAGGCACCTTCCTGGGGTGGTCGTGGGCGGCACGGGACGGGCCCGGGCGATTCTCGCCGTCGAAGGTTAACGAACGGTGCCGCGGGAGTGAATGTTACCTGCGGCAGGGCCCCGGAAGGCGCCTGAGACCGGGTGCGGGTTCAGCGTCCATTTACGCTGGAGCCATGAACTCGTCGCAGCTCGCGCTGCTGGCCCTGGTCATGGGCGTCGTCCTCGGGGCGTCGATCACCCTCTTGATCATCGGCGCGATGCGCGCGCGGGCCCGCGTTGAGGCGCGCAACTCGACGGCCGTTCCGGAGGGCGTTCCGGACGTTCTGTCCGCGATGGATGACAGCGCGCTGGTGGTGGACGGTTCGGGAACGGTGCGTGCCGCATCCGCATCCGCAGAGGCCTTCGGGATCCACGTCGACGAGGTCGTGCCCGACGAACGCATCCGTGAACTCGCTCGCGCGGTGCGCGCGGGAGGGATCAGCACGGCGAGCCTGACGCTGCGCCGCTCCTCCTCTCCCGCGGAGCCCCGCCTCGTCTCGGCCCGCGCGACGACCATCTCGCCGAAGCTCGTTCTCATCGTCATCCGCGACATCACCGAGCGCGAGCGGGTCGAACAGATGCGCCGTGACTTCGTTGCGAACACCTCCCACGAGCTGAAGACGCCGGTGGGAGCGGTGAGTCTGCTCGCGGAGGCGATCGAGTCCGCGGCGGACGATCCCGCGCAGGTGCGCATCTTCGCCGGCCGGCTGAGCGCCGAGGCGCAGCGGCTGGCCTCGTTGACCTCTCGTGTCATGAACCTCTCCCGGCTGCAGTCCGCGGACGAACTCGCCGAGGTCGGCGACGTGTCGGTGGATTCCGTCGTCACGGCCGCCTGCGAGGCGCACGCGCTCGCCGCGGGCTCCGCCGGGGTGACGGTCGTGCGCGGCGGCACGCGAGGCCTGTACGTGCGCGGCGACACGCAGATCCTCACCGAGGCGCTCGGCAACCTGGTGGCCAACGCGATCGCGTATTCGCCCAGCGGTTCGAGCGTGGGCATCGGTGTGAAGCAGGTGCACAACGCCGTGGAGATCGCGGTCACCGATCGGGGCATCGGCATCTCCGAGGCCGATCAGCAACGCGTGTTCGAGCGCTTCTTCCGCTCGGACCAGGCGCGCTCCCGCCGCACCGGCGGCACGGGGTTGGGGCTGTCGATCGTGAAGCACGCGGTTCAGCGGCACGGCGGCGAGGTGCGCGTGTGGTCGCGCGTCGGACGCGGCTCGACGTTCACCATCCAGCTTCCGATCGCGATGCCGCCCGACGACCTCGAGGCCGTGACGCCCCGCGGCCGGCGCCGCCCCAAGAAGACCAAGAAGACCCCCGCCGCGTCCACAGCCGCGGCACCGAACCCGAACGGAGTCACCGAATGACCCGCGTCCTGATCGTCGAGGACGAGCCCGACCTCGCCGACCCGCTCGCCTACCTGCTTCGCAGGGAGGGGTTCGAGGTCGAGATCGCCGAAGACGGCGCCGTCGCGCTCTCCGCGTTCCGCGAACGCGGTGCCGATATCGTGCTGCTCGATCTCATGCTGCCCGGTATGCCCGGCACCGAGGTGTGCCGTCAGATCCGCACCGTCTCGTCCGTGCCGATCATCATGCTGACCGCCAAGGACAGCGAGGTAGACATCGTCGTGGGACTGGAGCTCGGCGCCGACGACTACGTCACCAAGCCGTACTCGGCCCGCGAACTCCTGGCGCGGATGCGGGCGGTGCTGCGCCGCTTCGCCCAGGTGGAGGCCGACCTCGACGAGCGCGTCCTTCAAGGCGGACGGGTGACGCTGGACATCGACCGCCACACCGTGACCGTGGGCGGCGAGGAGATCAACATGCCGCTCAAGGAGTTCGAGCTCCTCGAGGTGCTGATGCGCAACGCCGGTCGCGTGCTGACCCGGGGGCAGCTCATCGACCGTGTCTGGGGCACCGACTACTTCGGTGACACGAAGACCCTCGACGTGCACATCAAGCGCATCCGCTCGCGCATCGAGCAGAACCCGAGCGATCCGGTCATGCTGGTGACCGTCCGCGGACTGGGCTACCGGTTCGAGGCCTGAGGCGACGACGAAGGGCGGGGCACCCGGAGGTGTCCCGCCCTTTCGTGTGCGCTGCGCTCAGGGAGCGAGCGGCGTCAGGTAGTCGAGGTCGCCGTTGAGGACGGGGATCTCCACGCGGGCCCCTTCGCCGTCGCCGGACTGGAAGAAGATCGGCACGGTCGAGCCGGGGCGGGCGTCGAGGTCCTCGATGAGCAGCGGCTCGGTGTCCTCGGTGCCGAGGCTCACCGTGTCGCCGGCGGGGACGCGCACGGTCAGCTTGACGGCGTTCTCGCCGACCTCGAGGTTCAGCACCTGCGAGGAGTCGCTCTCGTTGACGATCGCGGCGACGAAGTTACCCTCGGTGCCCTCGTCGTTGGCGACGATGAGCGCGTTGCGCACGGCGAGCGGTCCGCTCGAAGCCGGCACGTTGAGTCCGTCGGCGGGGGAGTACTGGATCGTCGTGCTCTGCGGCGAGAGCATGGCGCAGCCGCTCGTTCCCAGTGCGACAGCAGCCGCCACGACGACGGACGCGATCAGGCGCGTTTTCACGGTTCCTCCCGGTTGCAGACGGCTTCCCCAGCATTCTACGGGGTCCGGCCCGCCCATCCCGTTCCGCGCCCCTCGCGGGCCGCGCGCGTTCGCGCGTGCGCGGGGATCAGAGGTGGGGTGTGAGGGCGCGAACCCTAGCGCATTCGGCCCTGTGGTATCCTGGTCGTTGCCGAAAGGACATAACTCCATGCTTTTTGAGGTTGGCGAAACGGTCGTCTATCCGCACCACGGTGCCGCGACCATCATCGAGGTCAAGGAACGCGTCATCAAGGGCGAGACCAAGAAGTACTTGAAGCTCAACGTCACCCAAGGCGATCTGGTCATCGAGGTTCCGGCTGACAACGTCGACCTCGTGGGTGTGCGCGACGTGATCGGCAAGGACGGCCTCGAGCGCGTCTTCGAGGTCCTGCGTGCTCCCTTCACCGAGGAGCCGACCAACTGGTCGCGCCGCTACAAGGCGAACCTCGAGAAGCTCGCTTCGGGCGATGTGATCAAGGTCAGCGAGGTCGTTCGCGACCTGTGGCGCCGCGATCAGGACCGTGGTCTGTCCGCGGGGGAGAAGCGCATGCTCGCCAAGGCCAAGCAGATCCTCGTCTCCGAGCTCGCCCTCGCCGAGAAGACGGACGAGGAGAAGGCCAGCGTCCTGCTCGAAGAGGTTCTCGCCAGCTGACGAAAGGCGCCTTCGTGCCTCAGCCCGTGCCGCGCATCGCGGTCGTGGTCGTCGCCGGCGGGTCGGGTACCCGTCTCGGTGAAGAAGTTCCCAAGGCATTCGTCGGGATCGACGCGCACACGATGCTGCGGCACGCCCTCGACGGCGTCTTCCGCAGCGGAATCGACGCTCAGGTAGTCGTCGTCGCTCCCGCGGAGCGCACGGGGGAGGCCCTGACGGAAGCGCTCGCCGCCGCGGGGGATGCCCGTGAACGGGTGAGCGTCGTCGCCGGCGGCAGCACCCGTCAGAAGTCGGTCGCCGCGGGCCTGGCAGCGCTCTGGGGCGACATCGAGATCGTGCTCGTGCACGATGCGGCCCGCGCGCTGACACCCCCCGAGGTCTTCATCCGCATCGTGGAGGCCGTCGAACGGACCGGGTGGGGTGCTGTTCCCGTTCTCCCCGTGGTCGACACGATCAAGCGTGTCGACGGCGACGAGATCATCGGCGTGGTCGATCGCTCCGAGTTGGGGGCGGCGCAGACCCCGCAGGGGTTCCGACGCGACGTCCTGAGTGCGGCCTACGCCGTGGCCGACTCCGAGTTCACGGATGATGCCGCGCTCGTCGCCGCAGCGGGTCACCGTATCGCGGCCGTCGCGGGCGATGCGCTCGGCTTCAAGATCACGCATCCCGCCGACCTCGAGCGCGCACGCGCACTTCTGACGCCGGCCATCGAGCACCCGGTTCATCTGCAGCAGCCGGCACCGGCGCCGCGCGTGGGCGTCGGCACCGATGTCCACGCGTTCGCCGGAGACGGGGAGCTGTGGCTCGCGGGACTGCACTGGCCGGGCGAGCCGGCCCTGTCCGGGCATTCGGACGGGGATGCGGTCGCTCACGCCGTCGTCGACGCCGTGCTGGCGGCGGCGGGTCTCGGCGACATCGGCACGCACTTCGGCGTCGACCGCCCCGAGTACGCGGACGCGCACGCCGACGCGTTCCTTGCTCGCACCCGCGCCCTGGTCGGCGAGGCGGGGTGGGTGATCGGCAACGTGTCGGTGCAGGTGCAGACCACGCGTCCGCGGTTCGCCCCTCGGCGTCGCGAAGCGGAGGCTGCATTGAGCGAAGCGCTGGGCGCTCCCGTATCCGTGTCGGCCACGACGACCGACGGCCTCGGTTTCGAGGGGCGTGGCGAGGGCGTCTTCGCGGTCGCCGTCGCGATGCTGCTGCCCGCGCAGTGACCGATCAGATCGCGCGCGTGAAGTAGAGCGACAGCGGATCGTCGCGGTAGTTCGCGAACGGCTCGCAGGGGACGAAGCCCTCGCTCTCGTAGAGGCGCACCGCGGCCACGAACTCCGGTGTGCTGCCGGTCTCGAGCCACACGCTCGTCAGTCCCATCGCTGCCGCTTCGCCGAGGATGTGGCGAAGGATGCCGCGCCCGACACCCGTTCCGCGGAAGGCGTCGGCGACCCGCATCGACTTCAGCTCGCCGCGGTCGCCACCCCACCGCTTGAGAGCGCCGATGCCTGCAAGCTCACCGTCGGACCACGCAGACCAGAAGGTGACGTCGGGCCCGCTCAGCCCGGTGGCGTCCAGCGCGTGCACGCTCTCGGCGGGCGTGCCGGCGTGCATGGCGGCGAGGTGCGAGGTCACGAGATCGTGCGCTGCGCCGCGGGTCGGATCGTCGATGCGGTAGTCGAGCATGGTCATCCTTCGAGGGGGAAAGGTTCGGGATCTCGCCGGCGCGAGCCCCAGGCCAGCACCACGAGACCGACGGTGAGCACCGCGATGCCGATGACGGATGCGGTGCCGAGATGCTCTCCGAGCACGACGAGCCCGAGCAGGGTGGCGGTGATGGGTTCGGCGAGCGTCAGCGTCGCGGCGGTCGCCGCGGTGAGGCGCTGCAGGCCCCAGGTGAACAGCGTGTACGCGACCGCGATCGTCGCGAGCCCCAGCCAGAGCGCGACGGCGACGCCGCTGGGCTCGGCGAGCCAGCCGAACGAGGCGAACGGGAGCATGAACAGGGAGCTGATCGCGGAACCGGCGCCCATCGCGCCGGCGACGGTGAACGGATCCCACCCGGTCGACATCAGCCGGCGCTGCGCGTTCGCGAAGACGGCGAATGCCGCACCCGCACCCAGCGACCCGAGCACGCCGAGGGGGTCCGCAGAACCGGAGCCGCCGCCGGCGAACGCCAGCAGTGCGACCCCGGTCGTGGCGAGCGCCGTCGCCACGAGCCACGTCGGTCGGGGGAGGCGTCGGGTGATCGCCCATTCGATGAGCCCCGCCATCACCGGCGCGGATCCGAGCGCGATGACGGTGCCCACGGCGACGCCGCCGCGCGCCGTGCCCAGGAAGAACAGCGGCTGATACGCCGCGAGGCAGACGCCAGTCAGCGCCATGAGGACGAGAGCGCGCGCGGTCAGCGGGGGAGACGTGACGGCTGTCGCGCGTCGGTGCCGGCGGGCGAGGGCGAAGCCGATCACCGCCAGCGCGGTGCCGCCGATCAGCAGACGCACCGCGCCGACGCTCAGGGGCGTCGTTCCGTCGGGACCCAGCGCCTGCGAGGTGCCCGTGGTGCCGAACAGCACAGCCGCAGCGAGGACGGCGAACACGGGCAGCATCCTCCCTTTCTACCGCCGTCATGTGTCGGGGTGGTGACACGGCCCCGCCGGTAGGCTGGTGGAGTGACGGTCCGGCTCTACGACACCCAGGCGCAGGCGCTGCGCGATTTCGCGCCCCTGGAGGACGGCAACGTCACGATGTACGTCTGCGGCCCCACGGTGCAGTCCGGCCCGCACATCGGTCACGTGCGAGCTGCGCTGAGCTTCGATCTGCTGCGCCGCTGGCTCGCGCATCGGTTCGGCCGCGTGACGTTCGTGCGCAACGTCACCGACATCGACGACAAGGTGCTCGCGAACGCGACGCCCGAGGAGCCGTGGTGGGCGCTCGCCTACCGTATGGAGCTCGCCTTCAGCCAGGCCTATGCCGCGGTCGGTATCCTCGCGCCGACGTACGAACCGCGAGCCACCGCATCCATCCCGCAGATGATCGAGCTGATCGCGCTGCTCATCGAGCGCGGCCACGCGTATCCGGCGCCCGACGGATCCGGCGACGTGTACTTCGACGTGCGGTCATGGCCTGCGTACGGCGCGCTCACGCACCAGGACGTCGACGCCATGGAAGCGGCGGCGGATGCGGACCCTCGCGGCAAGCGCGACCCGCACGACTTCGCGCTGTGGAAGGGCGCCAAGGACGGCGAGCCGGCGGATGCGCGGTGGGCGTCGCCGTGGGGCGAGGGGCGCCCGGGCTGGCACATCGAATGCTCGGCGATGTCGCGCCGGTACCTCGGTCCCCGTTTCGACATCCACGGCGGCGGTCTCGACCTGCGCTTCCCGCATCACGAGAACGAGCTCGCGCAGTCCACGGCAGCGGGCGACGCGTTCGCCCAGTACTGGGTGCACAACGGTCTCGTCACCGTCGACGGCCAGAAGATGTCGAAGTCGCTCGGCAACTTCACCCTCGCCGCTGACGTGCTCACCGAGCGCGACCCGCTCGTCGTCCGCTACGCGCTCGCCGCCGCGCACTACCGCTCGAGCCTCGATGTCTCCGACAAGGCCTTCGACGAGGCGGAGGCGGCGCTCGATCGCGTCCGAACCTTCCTCGAACGCGCCGAACGCGCCGAGCGCGTGGGTGCGGGGCCGGAGACGGCGGTGGTTCCCGAAGCGTTCGCCGCGGCGCTGGACGACGACCTCGGCGTCCCGCAGGCTCTCGGCGTCCTTCATGAGACGGTGCGTGCAGGAAACGCGGCACTGGATGAGGGAGACTCGGAGAACGCGCGTCGCCGCGCGGCCGAGGTCATCGCCATGACCGACATCCTCGGCATCAACCCGCTCGACGAGCGGTGGCGCAAGAGCGCGGCGGGTCCTGAAGCGGGAGCCCTCGACGCGCTCGTGCGCGTCATGATCGACCAACGCGCCCAGGCGCGAGCAGACAAGGACTGGGCGAGCGCCGACCGGGTGCGCGATGCGATCGCGGCCGCCGGCATCGTCCTCGAAGACGGTCCCGAGGGGACCCATTGGAGTGTGAAACGTGGCTAAGCCGGGAAACCCGTCAGCCGGACGCGGCAAGAAGAAGGGCCCCACCAAGGGCACCGGCGGCAAGAACCGCCGTTCGCTCGAGGGCCGCGGCCCGACACCGAAGGCGGAGGACCGCGCCTGGCACCCCGCGGGCAAGCGCAAGGCCGCGCAGGAGCGCTTCGTCGCGGCCGGGGGCAAGGCCGCCCCGCGCATCGCGGGTCAGAACCGCACGCCGCGCTCGAAGCAGAACGACGACACGGAGACGGTCACCGGCCGCAACTCGGTGCTGGAAGCGCTGCGCGCCCGCATCCCCGCGACCGCGTTCTACATCGCGCAGCGCGTCGAGATGGACGACCGCGTCAAGGAGATGCTCTCGATCGCGACGCATCGTGAGATCCCCGTGCTGGAGGTCACGCGCCAGGAGCTGGACCGCATGGCCGGCTTCGACGGCGTGCACCAGGGTGTCGCGCTGAAGGTGCCTCCGTATGAGTACGCGCACCCTCAGGACCTGCTCGAGCAGATCATCGACCGCGACGAGCTGCCGTTGATCGTGGCGCTCGACGGTGTGACGGACCCCCGCAACCTGGGGGCCATCATCCGCTCCACGGCCGCGTTCGGCGGTCAGGGTCTGATCATTCCGCAGCGTCGCAGCGCGGGTGTCAACTCCGCCGCGTGGAAGACGAGCGCGGGAGCGGCAGCGCGCCTCCCCGTCGCCATGGCGGCGAACCTCACGACGACGCTCAAGGAGTTCAAGAAGCAGGGCGTGTTCGTGCTCGGCCTCGACGGCGGCGGTGACGTGGCGCTTCCGGCCCTGCAGCTGGCAGACCGTCCCGTCGTGATCGTCGTCGGCTCCGAAGGCAAGGGGCTCTCGCGCCTGGTGACCGAGACGTGCGACCAGATCGTGTCGATCCCGATCTCCGCCGCGACCGAGTCCCTGAACGCGGGGATCGCCGCATCCGTCGCGCTCTACCAGGTCGCCACGCTACGGTCGGCCTGACAGCCACCCCCGACCGAAGGAGCATCCGTGTCTCGCATCGCCGTTCTCGGAGGAACCGGCTACGCCGGTAGCCACATCGTCGCAGAGGCGGTCCGGCGTGGGCATACGGTGCTCTCGGTCGCGCGCACCGTCCCCGCCGAACGCGTCGAGGGCGCGGTCTACGTCGAGGCCACGCTGCTGGATGTCCCCACCCTCGTGAACGAGCTGCTCGGTGTGGACGTCGTCGTCTCGGCCGTGGCCGCGCGCGGCGACATGCTCGGCGCACTCCGCCCGGCGATCGAGCAGCTGCTCTCCGTGCTGCCCGAGGACGTGCGCATCGGCGTCATCGGCGGCGCGGGCGGCAGTCTCGTCGCCGAGGGCGGTCCGCGTCTCGTCGACACCGAGGGCTTCGCGGACGAGTACAAGCCCGAAGCGCTCGAGGCGATCGGCATCCTCGAAGACCTCCAGACGCGCGCGGGCGACCGCGACTGGTTCTACATCCACCCCGCGGGCGGTTTCGGCGCGTGGGCGCCGGGGGAGCGCACGGGCTCGTACCGTGACGGCGGCGATGTGCTCGTCGTCGACGACAACGGCGACTCGTTCATCTCGGGCGCCGACCTCGCCGTGGCCGTGCTCGACGAGATCGAGACGCCGCGTCACTCGCGGGAGCGTTTCACCGTCGGCTACTGAACCGACGCGATCGGATGCGGCGAGCCGCCGTCCGTGATCAGACCAGGTCTCGCCAGTCGATCGCCTCATCCTCATCGTCGTCCGCATCGCGAGGCACGTAGTCGTCGCGCAGCACGGGAATGATCGACGTCGCCTCGGTGGGCGGACCCACCACGGTGGCCTCGTCGCGGCGGTGGCGCAGGACGTCGTCGATGTAGCTCGTGAGCACCTCCGCGAGCGGCACGGAGCGGCCCCGCGCCTGCGACATGTACCAGCTGTGCTCGAGCACCTGGTGGTAGACCTCCGCGGGCTCCAGCTTGGAGCGCAGATCGAAGGGGATGGCTTTGACGACGGGCTCGAACTTCCGGGTGAGCCATTCGTGGGCGACCATCTCCTCGTCGGAGCCCACGCGGGAGATGCGTGCACGGAACTCGTCGAGGTCGTTGAGGAGTCGCCGCGCCTGGTTCTCCTCGACGTCGAGACCGGTGAGGCGCAGCAGACGGCGCTGGTGGTGGCCGGCGTCGACGACCTTGGGCTGGATGGAGACGAGGGCGCCGTCTGTCGCGGTGTCGATCGACATCTCGCCGATGTCGAAGCCGAGCGCATTCAGCCGCTGAACCCGCTCGGTGATCCGCCACGACTCCGCCGCGGAGAAGCTCTCCTTGTCGGTCAGTGCCGCCCAGAGCGAGCGGTACGAGGAGACGATGCCGTCGGCGATGTCGAGCGCATCGACGTCGCCGGCCAGACGGCCGCCGGCGGCGAGATCCATGATCTCGCCGGCGATGTTCGTGCGCGCCACATCCAGGTCGTGCTCGCGCTGACCGGGTGTCAGGCCGCTCTCGTGCAGCTCGCCCGTCTCGGCATCCACGAGATACGCGGCGAAGGCGCCCGCATCCCGTCGGAAGAGGGTGTTGGAGAGCGAGACGTCGCCCCAGAAGAACCCCACGTTGTGCAGACGCACGAGGAGGACGGCGAGAGCGTCGACGAGGCGCGAGGCGGTGTTCGGGCGCAGCACCTGGGTGAACAGGGCACGGTACGGCAATGAGAACTTGAGGTGGGCGGTCACCAGGGCCGCCGGCAGCGGGTGACCGGCCGCATCCGTCCGCCCGTCGATCACGGCGAAACGGTCGACGCACGGGACATCGAGGCGGGCGAGGTTGCCGAGCATGTCGTACTCGCGCCGCGCCATCTCACCGGTGGTCTCCTTGACGGCGATGACCTTGCCGCTGAGGGTCGAGAAGCGCACCAGGTGGCGTGAGAGGCCCTTGGGGAGCTGCACGATGTCGTTGCTGGACCAGTCCGCGAGCGGCGTGCTCCATGGCAGCGTCAGCAGCGCGGGATCGATCGCACTGGCCATGATGGTCAGCGAATCCGCCATGGTGTCCCTCCACATATGTCGCGGCGCGGCGGATCCGGGTGGATCCGCCGCGCCGCGGGGGTCGTTCCGATCAGACCGAAGCGATCGCCTTGTCGTTCAGGCGCTCGCCGCTCTCGAGGTCGAACACGTGCACGTGGCCGGGGACGGGAGCGAGGACGACCGTCTCACCGGCGCTCGGGTGACGACGTCCGTCGACGCGCGCCACGATGTCGGTGCGCTTGCCATTGATCTCGGAGTGGCCGTACAGGTAGCCGTCGGCGCCGAGCTCCTCGATCAGGTCGACGACGACCGAGAGGCCCTTGCCGTCGGCCGGAGCCACCTGGATGTCCTCGGGACGCACACCGATCGTGACCTCGGTGCCGTGCGCCTTGCCGATGGTGTCGGCCTCGACGGGGACCACGAGGTCACCGAAGCGGACGCCGCCCTCGGCCAGGTCGGCCGGGAAGAGGTTCATGGCGGGGGAGCCGATGAAGCCGGCGACGAAGACGTTCTTCGGCTTCTCGTACAGGTCGCGCGGGGTGCCGACCTGCTGCAGCAGGCCGTCCTTCAGCACGGCGATGCGGTCACCCATGGTGAGCGCCTCGGTCTGGTCGTGCGTGACGTAGACCGTGGTGACGCCGAGGCGGCGAACCAGCGACGCGATCTGCGTACGCGTCTGCACGCGGAGCTTGGCGTCGAGGTTCGACAGCGGCTCGTCCATGAGGAAGACCTGGGGCTGACGCACGATGGCGCGACCCATGGCGACACGCTGACGCTGACCACCCGAGAGGGCCTTCGGCTTGCGGGTCAGGTACTCCTCGAGGTCGAGGAGCTTGGCTGCCTCGAGCACACGCTGGGCGCGCTCCTCCTTGCCGACACCGGCGATCTTGAGCGCGAAGCCCATGTTCTCGGCGACCGTCATGTGAGGGTAGAGGGCGTAGTTCTGGAACACCATCGCGATGTCGCGGTCCTTCGGCGGGACGTCGGTGACGTCGCGGTCGCCGATGCGGATGCTGCCCGAGTTGACCTCTTCGAGGCCGGCGAGCATGCGCAGCGAGGTGGACTTACCGCAACCGGAGGGGCCGACCAGGACGAGGAACTCGCCGTCTCCGACCTCGAGGTTGAGCTTGTCGACGGCCGGGCGGGTTCCCCCCGGGTACAGACGCGTTGCGTTGTCGAACGTGACAGTTGCCACTGTTTCTTCTCCTTCACCGGCAGGTACGTGCCGGACGATCCGTAGTGATGGATGCGCGGGGGTGACCCGCAACGCCCGCCATCGGGCGCACCTCTCAGTATGGCACGAGCGTCTGGGCATTTCTCAGGCTGTCTGGCTAGCATCGGATCGGCTGTTTCCCGTGCGGCCCGACCGGACTCCGCCGGTCCCTACGTTTTCTTCAGAGGTCCTATGTCGAGCGACGACTCATCGAACGTCCCGGCGCCGAGCGATCGCCGCGAGGCGGTGCGCGAGAAGGCGCAGCGAGTGCGGCAGCGCCACGCGCGAGTCGGTCGACTTCGCCTGGCCGCGCTCTCGATCAGCGGCGTGGCGGTCGTCGGTGCCGTGGTCGCGGCGGTGGTGTTCGCGGTGAGCTCGTCAACCTCCTCCCCGCAGCTGCAGCCGAGCGGCGCGGTCGACGGCGGCTTCGCTGTCGCATCCGTCGCGGGCGTGTCGGTGCTCGGCGGTTCGGTGGACGCGTCCGCACCGACAGAGTCTGCGGCGCCGCAGGGTGACACGACCCCCACGCCGGCACCCACGAACCGGTCCTCCGTCGACATCCGCGTCTACGTGGATTACCTCGCGCCCGGCGCGAAGCAGTTCGAGACGGCGAACGCCCCCCAGCTCTCCTCGTGGGTGACGGAGGGGGCTGCGACGCTCTCGTACCACCCCGTCGCCATGCTCACGGCCAAGTCGAACGGCACGAAGTACTCGCTGCGCGCGGCGGGTGCAGCGGCCTGTGTCGCGACCTACTCGCCCGACACGGTGTTCGCGTTCAACCACCAACTGCTGTTGCAGCAGCCCGAGGCCACATCCGACGGACTGAGCGACGAGACGCTCGCCGACATGGCCCAGGCAGCGGGGGCGGCCGAACCCCGTCAGGTGCGTTCCTGCATCGAGAACGGCGAGTTCATGGCATGGGCCAAGAGCGCGACCGACGCGGCCGTCGCGGGCATCCCCGGCACGGACGGGCTGACACTCACCAGCACGCCGATGATCTTCGTCAACGGCGAGCTGTACCAGGGCGCACTCGACGACCCGAAGGAGTTCGCGCAGTTCGTGCTCACCACGGCGAGCGACGCGTACTACCGCACGGCCAGCCCCACGCCCACGCCGACCCCGTCGTCGTAATCCGCCCGCGCTGAGCGCATAGACTCGTCCCTGCGCTCGCGAGGGCGTGAGACCGCCAGGCGGTCACGCCGGCTTGGCGCAATTGGTAGCGCACCGTACTTGTAATACGGGGGTTGCAGGTTCAAGTCCTGTAGCCGGCACTTCAGATGTTGCGGGCGTCGACGCGCACGCTCGATGTAATCCGTGAGCGAACTCGCTTGGGCGACGACAATCGTCTCGTCTCAGCCGCGGCCAGGGGGACGGCGCTTCGTCACCGCGCCGCCGCACAGATACCCCACGGCGCCGGGTCGCTGATACCCTGCGCGCATCTGGCGCGATGGTCGCGTCGAGAACCGGGGGGATTTCATGGGGAACAGGAAGAAGATCGGCGCCGTGCTGACCGCTCTTGCGCTTGCCGGGGGGATGCTGCTCGCCGGCGCGGCACCGGCGAATGCGCTGAGTTCGTGCGCAGGTAACATCGCGTCGGACGGCAAGTACCGCGTGCAGTGCAACAGCGGGACCGGCGAAGTCCGAGCATGGGTGGCCTGCAAGGCGCCATGGACATTCGGCTACACGTACTCGCGGATGGGCGAGTGGGTCGGCCGGGGGCAGGTTTCAGTCGCGTCGTGCGAGTTCGGCGCCACGTCCCAGGGGTATGGCGGCTGGGAGAACCGAAGCTGACCGTTGTCGCACCCAGCAGCGACGAGACAACGTCCCTCCCGGTCGCAGCCAGGAGGGACGTTGTCCGCGTCCCAGTCGGACGTGGGTTCGTGAGCGTCAACGCCGCCCTACTGTGCTCGCGACGCGCTGTCCCCCAAATGGTCTACATACGTGGCTCACAGCATGAACATAGGTTGGTCGCGTGACCAACTCTGATGCCGCTGAGATGCAGCCGACGCGACCGGGGCCGTCCTTCACCAGGCGTGATGCACTGATCATGCTCGGAACGGTCGCGGCGGCCGCCACCACGCTGGGCGGCCTTCTCGACGCCACGCCCGCGGCAGCGGCGAATGGGTCCTGGGGCGGTTACAGCAACGGCAACATTCCCCTGTCGGCCCTCAAGGAGGTTGTCAACGGGCGATATCTCCGCCCGGACGCGGCTGATGCGATGATCGCGCTGCGCGCCGCATTTCAGTCAGCCAGGGGGCATGCGCTGATCGTCAACGACGGGTACAGATCTCTCGCGAACCAGTGGGACGCATGGAACGCATACCAGGCGGGCGGGAATCTCGCTGCCTACCCGGGTACTTCGAACCACGGATGGGGACTCGCTGTGGACCTGGGCGGCCAGGTGTACTCCGGCCCCAACACAGGCGACCATGCGTGGCTGCGCTCGAACGCCGGGCAGTACGGCTGGTGGTGGGCCGGCGCGCACTTCTCCCAAATAGAGCCTTGGCACTGGGAATACAACGGATCAACTGACCCAACACTGGAGGATGACTTGACACCCGAACAGGACAACCGTCTGAAGAACATCGAGAATCTGCTGGCCGTTCCCGGTCAGGGATACGGCTGGCCGCAGGTTGGCGCCAACCGGATCGCCGATGTTCAGAGCCGCATGCAGGTTCCGAACCAGGGCTATGACTTCCTGCCTGCGATCATCAATCAACTGCAGGCGATGACCGACCAGATCGCTGCCATCCAAGCCAAGGTGAACAGCCTCTAGGCGTCGTCGACCAACGTCCTCTCACAGCCGAAGCGGGAGGGGACGTTGTCGTTCGCTCGTGAAGGGGTTGCAGCTTCACGTCGTGTAGCCGGGACCAGCCAGCATCTCGAGGGTGTGCCCGTCGAGTCCGTGACGCGCGGACGTCGCCGCAGCGGAGACGCCGGCTCACCCGGCGAAGCCGTACGTCGCGGCGAGCGAACGCAGTTCTTCCACGGATGAGATACCGAGTTTGCGATATGCACTCCGGATCTGTGACTTGACGGTGTTGATCGAGAGGTAGTGCTCCGTCGCGATCTCCTCGAGCGTCGCGTCATTGAGGCGAACGCCCAGTACCGCCCGCTCGCGTGGTGTCAGTTTCTGGAACGGGTCGCCCGCATCGACTCTGGCGGCGCGGATGATCGCGTCGGCGACATCCGGTGAAAGCGTGTTGCTGTCAGCGGTGAGTTCGCGCACGTCGGCACGGGGGAGCAGCGCGAACGGCGAGTACAACTCCTGCTCCGACGCGATGGATGCGGCCAGACGGAACTCGTCCGCGCCCGTGCCCATCGCAAGATGGCGAGAGGCAGCCGCACGCAGCGCGAGCGCTGCGACCAGCGCGCGCGGCGCGTGCGAGGTGCTCGCGCTCATGAGCGAAGCCGCATGCATCACTCTCTCGTCGAACCCCGCGTGCGCGTCTGCTGCGATGCGTTGAACGCGCACGAGCGCGGAGGTGACCTCGCCGCCGAGATCGTCATCGACTCCCAGCGCCTCGCGGGCGGCGGTGTGCATTCCCAGCTTCGTGAGAAGAGCATGCTTCGAGAGAGCCACGAATGCGGCGCTCTGTCCCCGCGAGGCGGAGTCCGCGATGGCCATCGCGGGCGCGTCCACGCCCACCAGCAGGCGCATGGCTTCGCCGGGTGACTCCGCAAGGAGCGCGCTGACGTACATATGCGCATGAGTGCGTTCGCTCGCCGCCTGGAGATCGACGAGCGCGAGGCGCGCTCTTGCCTCATCGAAGGAGAGCCGGTCAGACAGAAGCAGCGCCTCCGCGAGGAGGACCACCGCGCGGCTGCGAGGTGCCCACCAGGCGTCCCCCATTTCGGGTACGCGCTCGAGCCACCGTCGCGCCTCCGAGTTCCGCCCGGCCAGTGCGTGGCACCATGCGATGGCGGCGGCGCTTCTGGCCTGGCCCATGAGGTCTCCCAGGAGAAGCGCCAAGTCGTAGCTGTAGGAGTACTCGCGGAACGCAGGCCGGAGATCGCCGGCGTGCTCCCACACGTAGCCCCATGCATACGTCATCTCCGGGAGAGCGGGCCGCATGTTCTCGCGTTCATCCGCTGCGCTCTCATCCACCACCCGGCGCGCGAGCAGGGCATGCTGCGTAGCTTCGTTCAGGTCGCCGCCGGCGCGCGCTGCCGCTGCCCGGATGGTCAGTTGGGTGACGCGGTCGAAGGCCGACTGCGCTTCGCTGGCGGACGTGCCGCCCCGGAACT
Organism: Microbacterium binotii; assembly: GCF_021398715.1. Classification (NCBI taxonomy): domain Bacteria; kingdom Bacillati; phylum Actinomycetota; class Actinomycetes; order Micrococcales; family Microbacteriaceae; genus Microbacterium; species Microbacterium binotii. Next base: position 987,028 of record NZ_CP090347.1, read on the forward strand.
TGGTCGTATGAGAGGCCGGATCGTCGATGATCCTGTCCAAGTACACCTTGCCCTGGATGATGCGTGAGTTGCGTCGGGCGAAATCCTCCGGGAATCGGAACAGCCATGTCCGCAGTCGACGGGGCTCCGTCAGGAGGATTTCACCCCAGTGGACCTCGATGAGACCGGCTGCGCGCTCCCAGTCGCGCGCCTCCAACAGCTGCTCGATCTGTCGGCCGATGGCATGCGTCAAAGTCGTCACCCCCGACACGGCATCGACGCCGTTTCGGGTAGGCGCCCTCTCCGTGCTCCGACACCCCTATGTCGGTCTGTTCGACCATATCAGCGGCGCCGTCCGGGCCGCCGGTGGACGGTCAGAACCCGGGGGCCAGAACTCCTGCGGTGACGGCCACAGCGATGGCAGCCAGCCCCGCCCAGGTCGCAGCCACGAAGGGCAGGCGTTCGCGAGTGCGCAACCGCTGCCGGTTTATCGGATCGGAGACGACCGTCGTCAGCGACGCCTTCGCGGCGGCGAGGGTCGCATAACGCCCCACGGGCGAGGAGAAGCGGTCGAAGGCGACGAAGCTGCCGTCGTCGTTGCGGTCGATGTAGCCGAAGAAGTCTCCGTCGCGCTGAGCGACGTACAGCCCGTCATCGGCCTGATTCCAGGTGGTCCGGGATGTGGCCGCGATGAACGGCGCGAGCGTCGTCGTCATGCCGCCCGCCGACGCGGCTGCTGCTGGGCAGCGGGAACCTCGTCGTCCATGTCGACCGTGAGCCCCGCCGTCGAACTGGCGGACTCGGCGAGCGACTGAAGGAAGACGGGGTTCAGCGATTCGGGCTCGGCGGAGGAGAAGACGAAGCGGAGCGGGATGGATGAGTGGATCCACAGTGTCTCGCGCCCGTCTGCACCGCGGAGATTGAGCGTGAAGGACTCCTGGCGACGCAGCTTCGTGGTGGCGACCACCTTGACGTGCGCCAGCAGGCGATCGCTCATCTCGACCGGGTCAGTGGCGTTTGCGTAGTAGAGCTGTCCCATGAGGATGCCTTTCGATCGAGAGGAAGCTTGTTCGATGTGGACATTACTAGGTAGACTAGCGATATGGCAAACAAACATTTCGCGAATCGTGAGTTTCGATGAGCGACCGCGCGATGTACTGGTATGACGCGAACGACGTGCGCCAGCAAGCGGGAAGGCGAGTGCTCGACGCGCTGCGGACCTATCGCGCCTCCGAGATGGCGATGCGCCGCCGTACCCAGGACTCCATGGGCATGGGCGAGAACGACCTTCTCGTGCTTCAGTACCTGATGCGTGCAGCCGGGCAGGGCGGGGAAGTCTCGCCCGTCGACATCGGCCGCTACCTCGGCGTCTCCACACCCTCGGTCACCGGCATCCTGGATCGGCTCGAGCGCAGCGGACACCTCAAGCGCAAGCCGCACCCGCAGGACCGACGGCGATTGCTCGTCGAGACGACCGATCTCGCTCACCTCGAGGTGCGCCGCACGCTCGATGGTATGCACACGCGGATGATGGCAGCCGTCCGTTCCCTCGATCCGAGGGAGGCTGATGCCATCGTCGGCTTCCTCCACGCGATGACGGAGGCTGTGGATGCGGTGGATCCCCCCGTCAGCGCTCAGGTCTCCACCGCCTGAATCCGTCTGATCACCCATATCGGGCAGGGCATGCTCGGGCGTACACTCGCCCGCACGAGGGGGTGGGGATGCGCGACGTCAAGATCACCGGCAGCGTCTTCATGATCGGGCTGGCGCTCGTGCTCACCGGGTGCGGCGGTACGCCGGACTCGCCCCCTCCCACCCGTGCGGCGGCTGTCTCGACAGGCACGCCTACGCCGACGCCGAGCGTCACCCTCACGCCGAGCCCTCAGGCGGAGTCGGTGCAGATCCCCGGTGATTGCGGCGCGGTCGGCTCCGCCGCGACCCGAGCCGCGACGGTAGACCAGATGACGGAGTACGGCGACGCGGCCCAGTTCACGCGCCCGGCGCCGCCGGGTGCGAACCTCGCCCTCGGCTGCAACTGGATCGTCGGCGACGCCACGGGCTACCTCCTCTTGATCAGTCGAGCGGATGCGGACGCGGCGCAGTCCTATGCGGAGTCGACGCTGCCGGCAGAGGGATATTCCTGCCAGGTCGGGGACGCGCCCGCCTTCATCTGCACGCAGACGCTCGCGGGGACCACCTACCCCGTCGACACCGTCGAGACGATCTACGTGCGCGACGGCGTGTGGATCTATCAGTCGGCGACGAACACCGATGGGGATGCGTTGCTGACGGACCTGGTCGCTGCTGTCTGGGGATCGTGAACCGCGCCGCCGCGTAGTCTCGATCGGTGACCTCGTCCCACCCGCGTCGCCTGCCCCGACCGATCGCCGTTGCCGGCGCTGTCCTCGTGGGCGTTCTCACCGCGACTCAGGCGCAGATCAACGGCGCGCTGGGTGCAGCGATCGGTGATGCGCTGACGGCCGCCGCCATCTCGTTCGGATCGGGTTTCGTCATCCTGCTCGCCCTCAGCGCGCTGCTGGCGGGCGGTCGTGCGGGAATCGCCCGCCTGGTCGCGGGCGTTCGCGAGCGCCGCATCCCGGTGTGGATGATCCTCGGCGGCGCCGCGGGCGCGTTCACCGTCTTCACACAGGGACTCGCGGTCGCGGCGATCGGCGTCGCGGCCTTCACCGTCGGCGTGGTCGCGGGCCAGACCGTCAACGGCGTCGTCCTCGATCGGGTCGGCTACGGCCCCGCCGGCGTCGTCGGCGTCACGATAGGACGCCTTGCCGGGGCTCTGCTCGTCGTTGCGGCGGTCGTCGTCTCACTGGTGGGCGAGGGAGCGGCATCCGTTCCTGTCTGGCTGCTCGTGCTTCCCCTGCTCGCGGGAGCGGGAATCGCCTGGCAGCAGGCCACGAACGGGCGGCTGCGCAACGAGGTGGGCAGTCCGCTGACGGCCACACTCGTGAACTTCGCCGGTGGCACCGTGCTCCTGACGGCTGCGGCCGCCGTGCAGCTCGTGCTTGCAGGACCGCGTCGATTGCCGACCGAGCCCTGGCTCTACGTGGGCGGCGCCATCGGCGTCGTCTACATCTTCCTGTCGGCAGCGCTCGTGCGGCACACCGGTGTGCTGCAGCTGGGGCTCGGCTCGGTGGTCGGCTTGCTCGGTGCGTCGGTCGCCATCGACGCGCTCTTTCCCGGACATGCCGGACCGCCCATCGGGGTGGCGTTGATCGCCGTGGTCGTGGCTGTCATGGGTGTCGTCGTGGCGACCGTTCCCCGATGGCGGCGTCGATGATCAGCGCGGGAGCCTGCTGAGGAACGCGGCACCGTCGATCTGCTTGATCCGCGTATCGCGGGACGGCTCCGGCTTTCGCCCGACGTAGAGCCACCCCAGCAGCCGTTCGTTCTTGCGCAGCCCGTGCACCTTGGCGACCGCTTTGCTCCGGGTGTAGTGGCCCGTGCGCCAGATGACGCCCCATCCGGCCTCGTCGAGAGCCAGGCTCAGCATGTGGGCGACGCCGGACGCGACCGCCTCCTGCTCCCAATCCGGGACCTTGTCCTTCTGGATGCGGGCGACGACCGCGATCAGCAGGGGAGCGCGCAGCGGCTTGGTCGATGCGCCGTCCTTCTTCTCTGCTTTGTGGATCGCACGCCCGAGACGCTCGCGGTCCTCGCCGCGCAGCTCGATCAGCCGCCAGGGCCGCAGCGACGAGTGGTCGGCCACCCGTCCCGCGGCCGCGACCATGTCGACGAGCTCGTCATGCGTCGGCGCCTCGTCGGTCACTTTGGACCACGATCGGCGCACGCGCATCGCGTCGCGTGCGCCGGTGGTCATGCGTCCGCCTCCGGAGTGAACTCGAGAGCAATCGAGTTCATGCAGTACCGGTCGCCGGTGGGCGTGCCGAAACCGTCGGGGAACACGTGACCCAGGTGGGAGCCGCAGGAGGCGCAGCGCACCTCGGTGCGCACCATCCCGTGGCTGTTGTCCTCGATCAGCTCCACGGCGTCGGGCCGGACCGACTCGTAGAAGCTCGGCCAGCCGCAATGCGAGTCGAACTTCGTTCCGCTCTTGAACAGCTCGGCACCGCACGCGGCACAGGCATACAGTCCCGCCCGCGACTCGTCGAGCAACTCGCCCGTCCAGGCGCGCTCGGTGGCCGCCTCACGCAAGACCGCGTACTTGTCTGCTCCGAGCTCCTCGCGCCACTGCTCCTCGGACTTGTTCACTGCGTAGCTCATTGGTCCTCCTTCTGCTCCATTCAACCCGACCTGCGAGGGCACTGTTCCCGTGTGACCGAGAATGAGCGGGTGAGCGAACTCGAGGCCGTCATCGCGCGTTACCGGCGCTTCGCCGAGGAAGAGGCGCCGGGTCGCAGCCGCCTCTATGAGCAGTGGGCGCTCGCGGTGCAGGCGACTCCGGAGCTCGCCGCCGTTCTGGCACGGATCCCCGCGACCCATAGGCAGCCGCCCCTCGTGTTCGCCGTCAGTCGGCTCCTCGGCGCACCGGAGGCGGAGGATGCGGATTGGGGAGCATGGGTGCTCGCGCACGCCGACATCCTCGTGGCGGAGTCCACGGCGCGCTCTGTGCAGACGAACGAGCCCGGGCGCTGCGCCGCGCTGCTTCCCGCGCTCTCACAGATCGAGGGCCCCTTCGCACTTCTGGAGATCGGGGCCAGTGCGGGCCTGTGCCTGTATCCGGACCGCTACTCCTATCGCTACGACGCGGATGCGGGACGAACGCGAAGGCTCGATCCGACCGCCGGCGCCGCTGCGGTCGTCCTCACATCCACGTGGAGTGGTCCGGAGACGGAGCTGCGCATGCCGACGGTCGTGTGGCGAGCGGGCATCGACCTGCATCCGCTCGACGCCCGCTCGACCGACCACCGTCGCTGGCTCACGGGGCTCGTCTGGCCGGGGGAGAGCGGACGTCGTGAGCGCATCGAAGCGGCGCTCGACGTGGCGGCCGAAGAACCGCCGATCCTGCGAGCGGCGGATGCGGCGGCACCGGGCGTCATCGCGGAGCTTGCGATGACCGCCCCGCCCGACGCGACCCTCGTGGTCACGACGCCGGGCGTGCTCGCCCACGTTCCGAGGGACGGGCGGCGACGCATCATCGAGGCGGCTCGGGCATCAGGACGCTGGATCACGATCGACGCACCGGGATTGCACGACGGCTGGAGCGCGCCGATCGAAGCGGCCGCCTGGCCGAAGGATCGCTTCGCGCTGGCGCTGGATGGCGAGGTGCTCGCCGCGGTCGACCCGTTGGGCGCGGCTGTGGAGTGGCGTCCGGATGCGGCGGGCATGCTCGGTTAGCGTGGCCCTGTGCCCGTGCGCGACCCCGCATCCGACGCTCTGAGCGAGCGCGACTCCCAGCTGCTCGCCTTTGAGGCGCGCTGGCTCGGACACACCGGCGCCAAGGAGGAGGCGATCCGCGTCGAACTGCAGCTCACCCCGGCGCGGTACTACCAACTGCTGGGACGGCTGATCGACTCGCAGGCCGCCCTGGCACAGGATCCGCTCCTCGTCGGTCGCCTGCGCCGCATCCGCGACGAGCGTCGGCGTGAGCGCTCGACGGCTCGCCGCGGCGCCTGAGACCTCGCTCCGCGGGCGGCACGACGCGCTCCGGTAGCATCGTGGGGTGTCCCGAACCCCGCATCCCCGCGACCGCTTCGACGACCTGCCGAACGCCTCGGGGCGTGTCGGAGCCCACCGCGCCGAGAACCCGCGCATGCGGGCGGGCGTGGTCACCCTCTGGGCGATCGTCGTCACGATCGTGCTCATCGCCGCGGGGATCTTCGGGAGCCTGGTGCTCTCCGGGCGGATCGTGCTGGTGCCCTCGCCGACTCCGACGCCGACTCCGACGCCCGAAGTGACGCCCGTCGTCGACATGTCCTTCTCCGTGCTGGTGCTCAACGCGACGCCGGAGACGGGACTCGCAACCACCCTGAAGGACGAGCTCATCGCGAAGGGCTGGGGCGCCGACCTCGTCAACGCGAGCAGCGCCAGCGCCACCGACTTCCCGCAGACGACGGTCTACTACGCCTTCCCGGGGGACGAGGCGGCGGCCAAGGGTCTCGCCGAGCTCATCGGCGGGGCGGATGTCGCCGAGAGCACTCAGTACCAGCCGACCGACGACGCCGGCACGGCCGATGTGGACGAGTCGCAGGCGAAACAGCTCACGATCGTGATCGGACTGGACCGCACCGCTGCGGGGGCGCCGAGCCCCACTCCGACCCCCTGAGGCTCCTCCTCGACGGCCGCGTGTTTCCGCGGCGTAAACAGTTTGCTGCTGCTGTGTCAACTGTGCCGGATCCGTCGCTTCGACGGTGTTTCGGCTGCATACGATGACTGCGTTCTACAGCATCAGGAGACTCGTATGGCCCAGGGCACCGTCAAATGGTTCAACGCCGAGAAGGGGTATGGATTCATCACCTCCGGCGACGGTGAGGACGTCTTCGTCCACTACTCAAACATCGACATGACCGGATTCCGCGTCCTCGAAGAAGGGCAGGCCGTGGAGTTCACGGTCGGCAGCGGACAGAAGGGTCCGCAGGCCGAGTCGGTTCGCATCGTCGCCTGAGACCCCTACTCGCGAGACCCCCGAGCGCCCGCCGGTGCTCGGGGGTCTCCTCGTGTGCGCCGCGCTCTCTCGCGGCACTCGCGGCGGCTTGCACTCCCCGGGGGCGAGTGCCAGAATGGATTAGCACTCGATATCACTGAGTGCTAAAGACACAAGCCAACGTCCGGGAGGGACGAGACACACATGGCAAAGATCATCGCTTTCGATGAGGAGGCCCGTCGTGGCCTCGAGCGCGGCCTGAACACCCTGGCCGACGCCGTCAAGGTCACCCTGGGTCCCCGTGGCCGCAACGTCGTCCTCGAGAAGAAGTGGGGCGCACCCACGATCACGAACGACGGTGTCTCCATCGCCAAGGAGATCGAGCTCGACGACCCGTACGAGAAGATCGGTGCGGAGCTCGTCAAGGAGGTCGCGAAGAAGACCGATGACGTCGCCGGTGACGGAACCACGACGGCCACGGTCCTCGCTCAGGCGCTCGTGCGCGAAGGTCTGCGCAACGTCGCAGCCGGCGCCGACCCGATCTCGCTCAAGAAGGGCATCGAGAAGGCCGTCGCCGCGGTGACCGAGGCGCTGCTGGCTGACGCCAAGGAGATCGAGTCCAAGGAGCAGATCGCCGCCACCGCGTCGATCTCCGCCGCCGACCCCGCGATCGGCGAGCTCATCGCCGAGGCGATCGACAAGGTCGGCAAGGAGGGCGTGGTCACCGTCGAGGAGTCCAACACCTTCGGCACCGAGCTCGAGCTCACCGAGGGTATGCGCTTCGACAAGGGCTACCTGAACCCCTACTTCGTGACCGACCCGGAGCGCCAGGAGGCGGTCTTCGAAGACCCCTACATCCTGATCGCCAACCAGAAGATCTCGAACATCAAGGACCTCCTGCCGATCGTGGACAAGGTGATCCAGGATGGCAAGGAGCTCCTCATCATCGCCGAGGACGTCGAGGGCGAAGCTCTCGCGACCCTGGTGCTGAACAAGATCCGCGGCATCTTCAAGTCGGCCGCCGTCAAGGCTCCCGGCTTCGGCGACCGCCGCAAGGCCCAGCTGCAGGACATCGCGATCCTCACGGGCGGCCAGGTCATCACGGAGGAGGTCGGTCTCAAGCTCGAGAACGCCACCCTCGACCTGCTCGGTCGTGCCCGCAAGGTCATCATCACCAAGGACGAGACCACGATCGTCGAGGGTGCCGGTGACTCCGCTCAGATCGAGGGTCGCGTGACCCAGATCCGTCGCGAGATCGACAACACGGACAGCGACTACGATCGCGAGAAGCTCCAGGAGCGCCTCGCCAAGCTCGCGGGTGGCGTCGCCGTCATCAAGGCGGGCGCGGCCACCGAGGTCGAGCTCAAGGAGCGCAAGCACCGCATCGAGGACGCCGTCCGCAACGCGAAGGCTGCCGTCGAGGAGGGCGTTGTCGCCGGTGGTGGCGTCGCGCTCATCCAGGCCGGTAAGACCGCGTTCCAGGGTCTGACGCTGACGGGCGACGAGGCGACCGGCGCGAACATCGTTCGTGTCGCGATCGAGGCTCCGCTCAAGCAGATCGCCCTCAACGCTGGCCTCGAGCCCGGTGTCGTCGCCAACAAGGTGGCTGACCTGCCCGTCGGTCACGGCCTGAACGCCGCGACCGGTGAGTACGGCGACCTCTTCGCGCAGGGCATCATCGACCCCGCCAAGGTCACCCGTTCGGCGCTGCAGAACGCCGCGTCGATCGCCGGTCTGTTCCTGACCACCGAGGTCGTCGTCGCCGACAAGCCGGAGAAGGCTGCCGCCGCTCCCGCTGACCCGTCGGGCGGCATGGACTTCTGAGTCCAGACCTCACGAACGGATGCCCCGGCCCCGCAAGGGACCGGGGCATCCGCCGTTTCCGGTGGGGGGACCGGAGATCTCAGCGGAACAGCGTCATGTTCGCCTGCTCCGCCTCGGTGTAGTGCTGCGCGGCCACGCCGAGCGCCACATGGATGCTCGCGAGGGCGTCCTCCACGGTGCGCTGGGCGGCCCGCCACTGTTCGATCGTGCCCTGGAACATGCCGGATGCGGCTCCGGTCCACGAGCTCTGGAGCGCGCCCAGCTGCGCGAGCAGCGCGGTGGACTCTCCCTGCAGTCGGTCGATGGTTCCACGGATCGCGATGGTCGCTGACGCCACTTGGTCGCTGTCTACGGCGAAGGTCGCCATGGGGAGCCCCTCTCTGTCGGAGACTCCGACGCTAGAGGCCGCGCGCTCGGCGTCGCCGTGGCTCTCGCAGCGGATGGGGACCACATGCCGACTCTCATCGGGTGGGGAGATCAGGAGCGCGGGAGATCCGGCAGACGCTCCAACGGCTGGGTGTCGATGAGGAGGTGTGCCGAAGCATCCTGGTCGACGGCGAGGGGGAGTGAGACCCGGAAGGTCGCTCCGCCGCCCTCGGAGTCGCGCACTTCGACGGTGCCTTGCAGCGACTCCACGATGGAGGCGACGATCGACAGACCGAGCCCCGATCCGCCCGTCTCCCGGGCGCGGGAGGTGTCGGCGCGCCAGAACCGCTGGAAGATCTGCGTGCGGATCTGCTCCGGAATACCTTCGCCGTGATCGATCACATCGATCCAACCCATGCGGTTCTCGAGGTCCGTGCCCACGCGCAGCTCGATGGGGGAGTCCGGCGCGGAGAAGCGCTGCGCGTTGCCCAGCAGGTTCGCGACGACCTGACGGATGCGGTTCTCCTCGCCCATGACGACCGGCGGCATCATCGGGGTGCGCGGATGGAAGGCCACGGGCAGCGGATGCACCTCTCCGGTGTCGCCGCCGTCGCGCGAGCGTCGTCGCAGGCGCGCAGCCAGGGTGATCGCGGCCGTGGGAACGGCGCCGCGCCGCCGCGGCGGCACATCTGCGGGTGCCTGCGGTGAGGCCGAGACCGGGGGCGTCCGCAGCGGCTCGGGGGCGGCCGCGGTCGTATCGATCACGCTCACGCTGCGCTGCGGGGCCGAGGCGCCGACATCCAGTGCCGCATCGCGGGCGATCGGACGGAGGTCCACGGGTGCGAGCACGAGATCGCGCTTCTCATCGAGGCGCGCGAGGGCCAGAAGATCCTCGACCATGGAGGTCATGCGCATGGCCTCCTTCTCGATGCGCTCCATCGCCTGCGCGGTCGCTTCCGCATCCGGGATCGCGCCCATCCGGTAGAGCTCCGCGTAGCCGCGCACGGTCACGAGGGGCGTGCGCAACTCGTGGCTCGCGTCTCCGATGAACCGGCGCATCTGGCGCACGGTGGCGTCGCGCTGCGAGATCGCCGCATCGACGCGCCCGAGCATCGTGTTGATGGCGCGCTTGAGTCGGCCGACCTCGGTGGTGTCCGGCTCGATGTCGGTCATGCGCTGACTGAAGTCGCCGCCGGCGATCGCATCGGCCGTGCGCTCCACCTGCCCGAGGCTGCGGAAGGTGAGGGTCACGACCCAGCGGATGAGGAAGGCGCTCGCGATCACGATGACCAGCGCCAGGATCGCGTAGATGCCGAGATAGGTGGCGACGATCCGCTCCGTCGGCCCGGTGGGCACAGCTACCAGTTGCACGACGGTCGCATTGGTCCCCTCCACCGGCGTCACGATGACCGTCGCGCGGAAGTGGGAGTTGTTGCTGCCGTCGAGCGTCGTGACGGTGTCCTGGTCGATGTAGGCGCGATCGCAGGGATAGGTGTCGGGAAGCACCGGCGCCGTGGACGCGTCCTGGCCTCCTGCGACCGCGAGCCGAGCACCCTCCGCCGTGCAGGCGTACAGGGCCACCGTGTACGCGGTGCCGCCGGCTTCCTCCCTCGGCGCGAACTCGAGCGTGCCGTCGGCGTCGATCGTGGCCTCCACCAGCGCGCTCGCGATCGCCGACTGAGCCACCTGTTTGAGGTTCTGGTCGAGGTTCGTCAGCAGTGTCGTGCGCAGGAACACCATGGTTCCCAGACCGGCCGCCAGAAGGCCGATGACGAGGACCGCCACCGTCACTCCGGTCACCTTGGCGCGCAGGCTGATCCCGCGCCACCAGCGCGTGACGCTGTCGCTCTCGGTGCCCAGGTCGCGCTCCGGTGTCAGGACTTGGTCTTCAGCATGTAGCCGAAGCCGCGCTTGGTCTGGATGAGGGGCTCGGAGGAGTGCGGGTCGATCTTGCGACGCAGGTACGAGATGTAGCTCTCGACGATGCCCGCGTCGCCGTTGAAGTCGTACTCCCAGACGTGATCGAGGATCTGCGCCTTGGACAGCACCCGGTTCGGGTTGAGCATGAGGTAGCGCAGCAGCTTGAACTCGGTCGGGCTCAGCTCGATCTGCGCGTCACCCACGTAGACGTCGTGGGTGTCCTGGTCCATGGTGATCTCGCCGGCACGGATCACGGACTCCTCGTCCGCCTGCATCGTGCGGCGCAGGATCGCCTGGATACGGGCGACGATCTCATCGAGCGAGAACGGCTTGGTGACGTAGTCGTCGCCACCGGCGTTCAGTCCGGTGATCTTGTCCTCCGTGTCGTCCTTCGCGGTGAGGAACAGGATCGGAGCGGTGTATCCGGCCTCGCGGAGGCGCTTGGTCACGCTGAAGCCGTTCATGTCGGGCAGCATGACATCGAGCACGATGAGATCCGGCTCCTCCTCGAGGACGGCCGAGATCGTCTGTGCCCCGTTGGAGACGGCGCGAACCTGGAAACCGGCGAACTTGAGACTCGTGATGAGCAGGTCGCGGATGTTCGGTTCGTCGTCGACGACGAGGATGCGCGGTGCGGTCATAGGCCCATTATGGTGACCGATTCGGTGGGATGGCTGGATGCGGGCATTCCGGCGGGTCAGCGCGTTGCGGCCAGCAGGTCGTCCGCATCCAGAATCGTGTAGCTGTAGCCCTGTTCGGCGAGGAAGCGCTGACGGTTCTGCGCGAAGTCCTGATCGACGGTGTCGCGGGCGATGAGCGTGTAGAAGCTGGCCGTGTGGCCGTTGCTCTTCGGACGCAGCAGGCGCCCGAGGCGCTGCGCCTCCTCCTGGCGCGACCCGAACGACCCGGAGACCTGGATCGCCACCGAGGCATCCGGCAGGTCGACCGAGAAGTTGGCGACCTTCGAGACCACGAGCAACGGCACCGTGCCCTCGCGGAAGGCCTGATAGAGCTGTTCGCGCTCGTCGACCGGCGTCGCGCCGGTGATTTTCGGGGCGCCGAGCGCATCGGCGATGATGTCGATCTGGTCGAGGTACTGACCGATCACGAGGATCTGCTCGTCGCTGTGCCGCGCGGCGAGCGCACGGACGACATCGATCTTCGCCGGGGCCGTGGCGGCCAGACGGTAACGGTCCTCGTCGACGGCTGCGGCGTATTCGAGTCGTTCGTCGGCGGGCAGGTCGACGCGCACCTCGAAGCAGGCGGCGGGGGAGATGAAGCCCTGGGCCTCGATCTCCTTCCAGGGCGCGTCGAAGCGCTTGGGGCCGATGAGGCTGAAGACGTCACCCTCGCGGCCGTCTTCGCGCACGAGTGTCGCGGTGAGGCCGAGCCGCCGGCGAGCCTGTAGATCGGCGGTCAGCTTGAACACGGGCGCCGGCAGCAGGTGCACCTCGTCGTAGACCACCAGGCCCCAGTCCAGCGCGTCGAGCAGTGCGAGGTGGGCGTACTCGCCCTTCCGCTTCGCCGTGAGGATCTGATAGGTCGCGATCGTGACGGGCTTGACCTCTTTGACCTGGCCCGAGTACTCGCCGATCTCCTCCGGGGTGAGCGTCGTGCGCTTGAGCAGTTCGTCGCGCCACTGCCGCGCGCTGACCGCGTTGGTCACGAGGATGAGCGTCGTGGTCTTGGTGTCGGCCATCGCGGCCGCCCCGACGAGAGTCTTGCCCGCGCCGCAGGGGAGCACGACGACGCCGGAGCCGCCCTCCGTGAAGATGTCCACGGCCTGGCGCTGGTACGGACGCAGCGACCAGTCCGTCTCTTCGAGGTCGATCGGATGCGGGGTGCCGGGGGTGTACCCAGCAAGGTCCTCTGCGGGCCAGCCGATCTTCAACAGTTCCTGCTTGATCTGGCCCCGTGCCCAGGCGTCGATCACGTGGACACCGGGGGAGGGATGCGCGATGAGGAGGGGCTGGATGCGCTTGTTGCGGGAGACCTCGGCGAGCACGGCCGCATCCGTCGAGCGCAGCAGAAGCGCGTCGTCGTCGTCGCCGTACGGCCCGCGCTCGATCACGAGGCGCCCGTAGCGGCCCACGGTCTCTCGGATGTCGGTGGCGACCGACGGCGGTACGGGGAAGCGCGACCAGCGGTCGAGGGTGTCGAGCATGTCCTGCGCGTCGTGGCCGGCGGCGCGGGCGTTCCACAGCCCGAGACGCGTGATGCGGTAGGTGTGGATGTGCTCCGGAGCGCGCTCGAGTTCGGCGAAGACGGCGAGCTCGTGCCGTGCGTTCTCGGACTCGGGGTGGGCGACTTCGAGCAGAACCGTGCGATCGCTCTGGACGATCAGGGGGCCGTCGGACATAACCGTCGAGTTTACCGGCGTGGCGGCGGATGCGGGTCGGCTCGCCGTCAGCGCGGACTCACCGAGACGATGCTCGTCATCGGCAGGGTGCGTTCGACGTCGGCGGCGCGGTCGAGCCCGCGAAGACGCCCGCCGCCGAGGCCTGTCGCCTCGAGCGCGAAGACTTTCGTCGAACCGTCGGGCAGCCTCACGGTGACGTCGATCGCCGCGCGGGCACGCACGGCCTGTTCGAGCTCGCGTTCGAGCCAGGCGGCGTCCGCGTCTCCGGATTGCGCACCGCGCAGCGCCGCGATGAGTGCCCCGTACTGTTCGCTTGGGGGCGGCTCGGTCACGGCCTGCCGCGTCGCTCGTCGCACCACCCGCTCGAGCTGATCGTTCTCGTCGACGGCGACCACGGGGTAGCGCGCATCGACCAGGGACCAGTAGACGGCATCCCGCCCGGCGCGTGAGACGAGGGCGCCCTCGTGCTCGACCAGACCGACGGGGCGCAGCGACTGGTCGACGGCGATGGTGGCGAGCAGCTGCGGGGACGCGCTGCGCACCACTGTGCGGCCTGTGGCCGTATCCGTGCCCACGCGGATCGCGCCATGGCGTGCGGCGGTCGTATCGATGAGATACGCCAGCGGCTGAGGGATGCCGGTGAGCGAGATTCCGCTCAGGAAGGCGTGCACGGACTCAGCGCTCTCGCCGCCGCTCATCGCGGCCGTCAACGACTCGGCTGTGAAGCGATAGGTCGAGGCCTGCGCCCTGGTCTCGCGTGCCGCCATCCGCCGCAGCCGCTGCTCGAGCCGCGGCGCGAGCGGACCGGGCGAGATCGCGGAGAGGTCGGCCTGCAGGTAGATCTTGTCAACTTCCGGAGGCAGCGCCTCCGCCAGCGAGCGGGTGTCGACGGTGCCGGTGCTCGACAGCTGCGCCGTCCAGGGCAGCAGACCGTCCTCGGCGAGGACGCCCCACAGCACCCCCCTGCGCACCAGTGCCGCAGCCTGTTCCGGCCACTCGGGATCGAGGCGGTAGACGCCCTGCCACGCCGGGGGTGGGAGGAAGCCGCCCTCTGGCGTGCGAAGAGCCTCCGGAAGAGCGCGTACGTACGCCGTCGCGACCTGTCCCCACCGTTCGCTCGTGCCCGCGTCGAGCCACTCGGGTGCCGCATCCGTCACCTGCCAGCTGCGATCCTCGTCGCTGAGCAACCCCGCGTCGGCCCCGAGGAGGATCAGATCCTCGAGCTGCTCCGCCGAGGCGACTGCGCCGTCGTCGACGAGCCGGCGGCGTTCGGTCGCGCTGACCGCGCCGGCGCCCGTGCGCGACAGGGGAGCGGACGCGGCCGCGAGCAGGATGTCGGCGAGCGAGGCGACCTGCTCGAAAGCGCGCTCCGCCGCCGCCGCGACGCTCTGCGGATCTGCGGGGGCGAGCGGGCTCACCTCCGGCGACGCGAACGCCTCGGACCCGGCGCGTTCGGCCAGTCGTGACCGCACCGCCTGGAACGGCATGCCGTCGGCATCGAGCAGGGCGCGGGATGCGAGCGCCGCCCGCAGGGGCGGGGTGACAGGCTCCGACTTCGCCGAGGCGAGGGCGGCGAGTTCCGGTGCGGCCAGTCGTATCAGGGCGCGATCGACGCTGGCGTCGCTGAGAAGAGTCGCCGCGACGTCGAAGAAGTCCTGCGCGGGAGTCGATGGCGCGAGTCTGCGGGCGGCGAAGAGCTGGGCCAACTCCTCATCGCCGGACGCGGCAAGCAGCGACGCCAGCGCGCGTTCGTCCGAGGGGCCCGCCACCGTCACCCGGCTCGGTTCGCCCGAGCCCTTCTGATGAAGGCGCGGATGATGACGGTGAGCATGAGCACGAACGCCAGCGGGGGAGCGATGTAGACGACGGCGCTCACGGCCGGCCAGATGCCCGTGCCGTAGTCCTCGTGGGTGAGGCCCATCGCCGTGCTGATCATGATCGACAGGAACGACAGCACCGACAGCGCGAGCAGCCCCAGCGCCATGAACGCGAGGATGCGGTCGAGGCGGCTGACCGGGAGGTCGCTGTCGGGCGTGGGCTTGCTCATCCGCATCAGCCTATCGCCTCGGCGGGGGTGTCGTAGGCTGGAACCAGGGGATCTTCCGATCCGCGTTCCGTCGCGCCCGCGAACGATTTCCGGGTGCAGAGCAGCAGCGAGGTGTCCATGCCCACCGGCAAGGTCAGGTTCTACGACGAGGAGAAGGGGTTCGGCTTCATCTCCTCGGATGACGGTCAGGACGTCTTTCTTCACGCCACGGCTCTCCCGCAGGGCACGACCTCGGTCAAGCCCGGCACGCGGCTGGAGTTCGGTGTGGCCGACGGAAAGCGCGGACTGCAGGCGCTGTCGGTGAGGGTGCTCGACGCCCCCGTCAGTCTCGCGAAGCGCGCGCGCAAGCCCGCCGACGACATGGCGATCATCCTCGAAGACCTCGTGAAGCTGCTCGACGGGATCGGCGGCGACCTGCGCCGCGGGCGGTACCCCTCGTCGTCGCACTCGAAGAAGATCGCCGCCGTGCTGCGCAAGGTAGCCGATGACCTCGACGCCTGAGTCCGGCGCGGAGTCGGTCTCCGATGAGGCCGTCGATGCGGAGCTCGTCGCGCAGTCCGATGAGACCGTGGTGACGGAGGTGGCGGCGGAGGAAGCCGCCATCCTCGACGCCAACGCTGTCGAGGTCGAACCTCGAGAGCCCGATGCCGAGCTTCTGGCCGCTCACGAGCTGGCGCTGTCCGCGCTTCACGAGATCACCAAGCCGCAGACCGTGGGGCCGGCGGCCGGATACACACTCGAGCCCGACGGTGTCGTCTCGCTCCGCTTCGAGAATCGCCTGGCGGGATACCCGGGCTGGTACTGGACGGTCTCGGTGGCCCGTGTCCAGGGCGCCGAGCCCACGGTCCTCGAGGTCGAGCTGCTTCCCGGCGACGGTGCCCTCCTCGCGCCGGAGTGGGTGCCGTGGGCCACACGGCTCGCGGAATACCACGCCCAGCAGGCCGCGGCGGCGGAGGCTGCCGCGGAGGCCGAGAGCGATGAGGACGCCGCCGAGGACGACGACTCCGATGAGGATGCGGACGACCTCGACGATGCCGACGACGATGAGGACGACGAGTCGGAGGACGGCGAGTCGATCCTCCACGCGGGCGACGTCGACGGCGTCGACATCGACGAGCTCGACGACGACTACGACGAGTCGGAGGATGACGAGTCCGATGAAGACGAGTCCGACGAAGACGAGTCCGACGCCGAGTCCGACGACGCCGAGTCCGACGATGAGGACGACCCCGACGAGGACTGAGTCCGCCACGGACTACGCCCACTGAGCATCCGTTCGCCGGGTGAGCATCACATCGAATGCTCACCCGGCGAACGTGTACTCACCCGGTGGGGGCGCGAAGCCCCGTCCGGATCAGAGGTGCTCGAGCGTGTAGTCGATGCTGCGCGTCAGCTGGCGCACGTCGTCGGGATCGATCGAGGTGAACGTCGCCACCCGCAGCTGGTTGCGGCCGAGCTTGCGGTACGGCTCCGTGTCGACGATGCCGTTCGCGCGGAGGCTCGCGGCGACGGCCGCCGCATCCACGCTCTCGTCGAAGTCGATCGTGACGACCACGGGGGAGCGGTCTGCGACGTCGGTGACGAAGGGCGTCGCGACGCTCGACGCCTCGGCCCAGTCGTAGAGGACCTGGGAGGACTCGGCGGTGCGCGCCGCCGCCCAGCTCAGGCCGCCGCTGGCGTTGATCCAGCGCACCTGCTCGTCGAGGAGCACCAGCGTCGAGAGTGCCGGGGTGTTGAGAGTCTGCTGCAGGCGGGAGTTGTCGAGCGCATTCTTCAGGCTCAGGAACTCCGGGATGTAGCGACCGGATGCGGCGATGCGCTCGATGCGCTCGATCGCCGCGGGCGAGACGGCCGCGAAGAACAGGCCGCCGTCGGAGCCGAGATTCTTCTGCGGGGCGAAGTAATAGACATCGGTCTCGGCGACGTCGAAGTCGATGCCGCCCGCCGCGCTCGTCGCGTCGATCACCGTCAGCGCACCGGCATCCCCGGCGACGCGGGCGATCCGGGTGGCGACACCCGTCGAGGTCTCGTTGTGCGGCCACGCATACACGTCGACGCCCTCCACGGCCTCGGGGGAGGTGCTCGTGCCGGGCTCGGCCTTGCGGACGTCGGGTGCCTGCAGCCACGGCGCGGCCGCAGCAGCGGCGAACTTGCCGCCGAACTCGCCGAACACCAGGTTCTGCGCGCGGTTCTCGATGAGCCCGAAGGCAGCCGCATCCCAGAAGGCGGTCGATCCGCCGTTGCCGACGACGATCTCGTATCCCACGGGCAGGCGCAGCAGCGCCGCGAGGCCCTCCCGCACACTCGCGACGAGGTTCTTCACCGGAGCCTGGCGGTGCGAGGTGCCCAGCAGCGACGAACCGCGCTCGGCCAGAGCAGCGACCTGCTCCGGGCGGATCTTGGAGGGGCCGCATCCGAAGCGGCCGTCGGCGGGCAGGATCTCGCGAGGGAGCACGACGTGGGACATGGCTCGATTCTAGGGGCGTGCTCGCCGTCGACCGCCGTGACCATCGTCACGTTGGATAGGCTCTCCTCGGGCCCCTATGACTTCGAGGACACGTTCATGACCGACCTGATCGACACGACAGAGATGTACCTGCGCACCATCCTCGAGCTCGAGGAGGAGAACATCGTTCCGCTGCGTGCACGCATCAGCGAACGACTCGGTCACTCCGGCCCGACCGTCTCGCAGACCGTCGGCCGGATGGAGCGCGACGGCCTCGTCATCGTCTCCGACGACCGCTCGCTGGAGCTGACGGGCGCCGGTCGGCAGAAGGCCGTCGACGTCATGCGCAAGCACCGCCTCGCGGAGCGTCTGCTCAGCGACGTGATCGGACTCGATTGGGCCTACGTCCACGAAGAGGCCTGCCGCTGGGAGCACGTCATGAGCGAGCAGGTCGAGCGTCGGCTCGTCGAGCTGCTCGGACACCCCACCGAGTCGCCCTACGGCAACCCCATCCCGGGTCTGGACCAGCTGGGCGATCTGCCCAGCTCCACGTTCGAGGAGGGCGTCGTCGGCCTCGTCCGCAAGCTCGACGCCGAGGGCGGTCCGATCACCGGCACCGTGCGTCGCCTCGCCGAGCCCGCCCAGGTCGACCCCGAACTCCTGCAGCAGCTGCGGGCCGCCGGTGTCGTCCCCGGCGCCGCCGGATCGTTCCAATACAACGAGGGCTACGTCCTCGTGCAGATGGACGGTTCGGAGGAGGGGCTGGAGCTTCCTGTCGAGGTCGCAGGCCACATCTTCCTCGTCGCCGACGCTCGCTGAGAGCTGTACTCCACAGCCCGTCGGGGTATTGATCCGGCCCACGCCGGCGTGACTTATTCGTTACCTTCGGGTAGCCTCGGACAGTCCGCAGGTGAGAAGCCCACCGATGGATCCCGCACGGATTGCCTCTCCGGCTCGTCGTCCGTGTGGTGCAACCCGCATATCGTGCCCCGACATCGAGTGCCGACGAGCCAGCGCCATGAGCGCGGAGGCGCCGGAGGATGATTTGGCTGAACAGAACGACGATTCGTCGGCAGGCGCGCCCGAGGCCGCCGCGAATCCCGTGACCAGTCGCCGCAGCATGCGCGAACTGGCTCGCACCGCCCAGGGTCAGGTGACCCGCACCAAGACCGCTGTCGTACGCGCCGCACGTCCGGCCCGCACCGGCCGCAGCTTCCGCAAGCCCCTGCGCAGCGTCGTGATCCTCAGCATGGTCGGCGGTCTCGTCGCGACCGTCGCCCTTCCCGCCTACGCAGCCTTCAACGGCGGTACGGATGCGGCCACCATCGAGCAGGTCGCGGCAGAGAACCCGCAGTCGCTCGTCGTCGCCTCCACGGTCACCTCGGCAGGCCTCGACCGCGGCAGCTACGCGGCGACCACGCCCGAAGAGGTCGAGAAGAAGAAGGCCGCCGAAGCCGCCGCTGCGCGCATCGCCGCCGCCGGTTCCGCCGCCTCGTTCTCCGCCGCCAACATCGACCTGAACATGGTCGCCCCCGGCAGTGGTGCCGTGCGCTGGCCGCTCGACATGTCGCAGATCCGCGTCGGTCGCGGATTCGGTGCCGACGGCTACCACCAGGGCGTCGACCTGCTCGGCGCGGCCGGTACCCCCGAGTTCGCCGCCGCGGCGGGAACCGTCCGCGTCGCCGGCTGGTACTACGGCTACGGCTACGCGGTCGTGCTCGACAGCGTGATCAACGGCCAGAGCGTCACCACTCTGTACGGCCACATGACCCAGACCCTGGTGAACCCGGGCGACTACGTCGAGGCCGGCCAGATCATCGGCCTGATGGGAAGCACCGGCTCCTCCACCGCCAACCACCTCCACTTCGAGGTACGCATCGGCGGCGGCCTGGTCGACCCCTACGCCTGGCTGCAGGCCAACGCGGGCTGACCCCGACACGATTCCGAGAGTTCATCAAGCACGCGTCCCGGGCGCGTCGCGGTGGGCTACCCTGAGGGCACGACGCTGAGAGAAGCGGAGGGCGCCGATGGGCAGTTCACCACGCATCCGAACCATGGATGCGCTCGGTCTGCTCGTCCTTCGGCATCACGTGACCGACACTCACGGGTTTCCCGTGTGTCCAAGGCGCTGTCCATGAGGCAGCGCCTTTTTTCATGCCTCCGCACCCCCGATGCGTCCATCGAATCGAATATCCGCGAAGCCGTCCGGGCCATTCGAGAGGACTGGGAATGCGCACACTGGTGCTGAACGCCGGCTACGAGCCACTGGCGGTCGTCTCCTTCAAGCGAGCGCTCGTGCTCGTCATGAACGAGAAGGCGACCATCGTCGAACGCGTCGAGGACGTGCCCATCTGGGGCACGACGCAGATCTATGACCGGCCCGCGGTCATCATCCTCACCCGCTACGTGCGCATACCGAATGTGCGCAACGTGCCGGTCACCCGCCGGGGCGTGCTGCGCCGCGACGGGCACCGTTGCGCATACTGCGGGAAGGCCGCATCCACCATCGACCACGTGCTGCCGCGTTCGCGCGGCGGGCGCGACACCTGGCAGAACCTGGTGGCGTGCTGCCTGCGCTGCAACAACGTCAAGGGGGACCGCACGCCGCAGGAGATGTCGTGGACGCTGCGCCTCGTGCCGGACGTGCCGCACGGTTCGGGCTGGAGTGTGCGCGGAACGGAGCGGGCCGATCCGCGGTGGGAGCCGTACCTGGCGCTCGCCGCCTGAGCCCCCTACCGCTCGAGCCGCTCGCTCCAGTGCTGCAGGATGCGGGCGAGCTGCTCCGCATCCGGCGCATCCAGCATCGCGACCAGGCGATGCTCGTTGGCGATGTGGGCGGTGAAGGCGTCGTCGATCAGCTCGCGTCCGGCCTCGGTCAGCGCGACCAGGCGGCGCCTGCCGTCGGCGTCGGATCCGGAGCGTGTGACGAGGCCGCGTTCGACGAGGCGGTCGACGCGCTTGGTGAGCCCGCCCGAGGTGACCATCGTGTGTTCTGCCAGTTCGCCGGCCGGTCTGCTGTAGGGCGCGCCCGCCCGCCGGAGTGAGGCGAGCAGGTCGAACTCCGCCTCGGTGAGCCCGAAGCGGGCGTACACCGCGGTGAGCTCGCGGGTGAGAGCCATGCCCACGCGGTGGATGCGGCCGATGACGCCCTGGGGGGAGGGGTCGAGATCGGGACGCTCTCGACGCCAGTCGTCCTGGATGCGGCTGACGCGATCCTCGGTTCCGCTCATGCGACCACGATATCTTCCACGGAAGGTAGTATTTCCTTCCATGGAAGATAAATGGCGGCGATGGATCCTCATCACCGCGATCGCGCCGGTCGCGTGGGGCAGCACCTATGTCGTGACGCGGCACCTGCTGCCGCCCGATGTGCCGCTGTGGGGTGCTGTCATCCGATGCCTGCCCGCCGGGCTGCTCGTGCTGCTGTTCGCCCGCCGCCTTCCGCGCGGCTCGTGGTGGTGGCGGTCGCTGCTGCTGGGAGTGCTGAACGTCGGCGGCTTCAGCGTGCTGATCTACATCGTCGGCCAGCGGCTTCCCTCGAGCCTGGCGGCGACCCTCATGTCCACCTCGGCGGCGTGCATCATGCTCTTCGCCTGGGCATTGCTGGGGCAGCGGCCGCGCGTCGCCGCCGCGCTGGGGGCGGCTGTCGGGATCGCTGGTGTCGTGCTCATGCTCGGCGTCGGCGCGGGGTCGGTCGACCCGTGGGGCATCGCCGCCTCGCTGGGCGCCATGGTCGCCTCCTCCTTCGGGTTCGTCCTCACCTCGCGCTGGGGGCAGGAGGTGCCGGCGCTCGCCATGACGTCATGGCAGCTCTTGGCGGGCTCCGTCGTTCTCGTGCCCGTCGCGCTGGTCGTGGAGGGCCCGCCCCCGCAGCTGAGCCCCGAGGGGGTCATCGGATTCGCCTACGTCATGCTCATCGGTACGGCGGTGGCCTACGCGGCCTGGTTCGCCGGTCTGCAGCGGCTGCCCGCCGCCGCGGTCGGTCTCGTCGGGCTGCTGAACCCGGTCACGGGCGTCGTGCTGGGGGTCGTGCTGGCGGGGGAGCCGTTCGGTCCCGCGCAGGTGGTCGGGCTCGCTCTCGTGCTCGGCGGGGTTGTGTGGGGCGTGCTGCCGCATCGTCGCCGCGCGACGCGGCAGGAATCGGTCCCCGGTCGGCAGTCGGGTGAGGCGCCGGAGCCGGTGTCGCGTGGTGGGATGAAGGCATGACGCGCGCGCTCGTGGTGATCGACATGCAGAAGGGGTTCGACGACCTGGAGTTCTGGGGGCCGACGGCGAATCCGCAGTGCGAGCGGAACGTCGCCGCGCTGGTGCAGTATGCAGAGGTCGAGGGCATCCCGGTCGTCGTGGTCCGTCACGACTCGCGCAGTGAGACGTCTGTGCTGCATCCGTCCGCCGCGGGCAACGCGCTCGTCGATGTCGTCGACCGCGCCCCGGCCGCGCTGCTGGTCACCAAGGACGTGAACTCCGCGTTCTACGGCGACCCCGACCTTCACGCCTGGTTGCAGGAGCGGGGGATAGGGGAGCTGCTGATCTGCGGTATCCAGAGCAACATGTGCGTCGAGACCACGGCGCGGATGGCGGGCAATCTCGGGTACGACACCACGGTGGTGTGGGACGCGACCCGCACCTTCGATCTCGATGCCGAGATCAGCGGTATGGGGCGTGTGACGCGAACGGCGGCGGAGATCATGGCCACCTCTGCGCTGGTCCTGCAGGAAGGCGGGTTCGCCCGCATCCGGACGACGGCCGAGATCGTCGAATCCGAGCGACGTGCGCACGATCGATCGCTGACCTGATGTCGCAGGCGGCACGTACGGTGCCGCCTGTCCCACCCCTCGTGCAGACGTCGCGGGTCGGCTCGCGAAGAGGATGTCCGAACTCGTTCGTATCTTCGAATCTGACATTGAAGAACTAGAACATCCGTTCTAGCCTGTCGGAGTGAAGGTGATCGTGCGAGAAGACGCCGTGGGCGAGGTCCATCGCCTCCGCGCGCAGCTCGAGCGCGTTCAGGGCCGGCGGATGGAAGCGGCCGTACGGCCGGTGCATCCGGCGCTGGCCGAGCTCCTTCCCGGCGGAGGGCTCCGCGCGGGTTCCGCCTACACGGTCGCTCCCTCGACGTCATTGCTGCTCTCGCTGCTCGCCCGTCCCTCGCGCGAGGGGGCATGGTGTGCGGCCGTGGGGATGCCCGAGCTGGGCGCCGAGGCCGCGGCGGGACTGGGGGTCGCGCTCGAACGCCTCGTTCTCGTCCCCGAGCCCGGCCCACGCTGGCTGGCCGTGGCCGCGACCCTCGCCGAGGTCATGCCGGTGGTCGCCGTGCGTCCGGCCGGCGCGGTATCGGATGCCGAAGCCTCCCGCTTCATGGCGCGACTGCGCGACCGCGGAGCGAGTCTTCTGGTGCAGGGGGTCTGGCCACAGGCGGAGGCCGCGCTGCAGATCGTCGACTCCCGGTGGGACGGACTCGGCGACGGCTACGGCTACCTGTCGTCGCGCACGGTGACGATCGCCGTGCAGTCGCGCCGCTCTCCCGTGCCCCGGCGGGCGCGTCTCATGCTCCCCGATCGCGACGGCGCGCTCACCGCCGTGGCTCCCGCCGCTCCCGTGCCCATGAGGGCGGTGGGCTAGATGCCCGTGCGCACTCTCGTCGTCTGGATCCCGGACTGGCCGGTGGTCGCCTTCGGACGCGAGAGCGGCGAGGATGCGGCGGCGGTCGCGGTCGTCGAGAAGAACGTCGTGGTCGCCTGCTCCGCAGCGGCCCGCGCCGAGGGGGTGCGTCGGGGCCAGCGTCGTCGCGACGCGCAGAGCGCCTGTCCTCGCCTGCAGATCGTGGCGATGGATGCGGCACGAGACCATCGCGCCTTCGCGCCGCTCGTGGCGGCGATCGAAGGTCTCGCGCCGCACGTGCAGATCATCCGCCCGGGGCTCTGCGCGCTGAAGGCGCGGGGGCCCGCCCGCTATTACGGCGGCGAGGAGGAGGCGGCGGACGTCCTGCGTGCGGCGCTGCACGAGGCGGGTGTGAGGGATGTCCGCATCGGCATCGCCGACGGCCCCTTCACGGCCGAGCAGGCAGCCCGTGCCGCAACGACCGCCGAGGCGCCGGTGCGGTGCGTGCCTCCGGGTCTTTCAGGACCCTTCCTCGCGCCCCTGCCCGCCACCTTGCTGCACGACGCCGGGGCCGAGACCTCGCTCGCCTCGCTGCTGGCGCGACTGGGCATCCACACGCTGGGCGCGTTCGCCGAGCTGCCGACCGACGGCATCCGCGATCGCCTCGGCGAGCAGGGAGTGCGGCTTCAGGCACTCGCCGCGGGAGCGGACTCCCGCACGGTGGCCCCCCGCGACGTCCCGCCCGAGCTCGATCGCGAGGTCGTGTTCGAGCCGCCCGTCGAACTCGCCGAGCAGGCGGCCTTCGGGATGCGGATGGCGGCGGAGGAGTTCATCGCGCGTCTCGACACGTTGCGGCTGGTGTGCACCGAGCTGCGTGTGGAGCTCGAGTCCGAGCGGGGAGAGCGCAGTGAACGGGTCTGGCTGCATCCGGGAACCTTTGACGCGGCGGCGGTCGTGGACAGGGTGCGTTGGCAGCTCGCCGAGCAGCAGGAGCTGCGCAGCCCCGTGGCCCGCGTGCGCATCTCGCCCGAGGCCGTCGACGATCAGGCTCACCACGTGCCGGGGCTGTTCGGCCGAGGCGAGCGCGAGAAGGTGCACCATGCGCTCTCGCGGGTGCAGGCGATGCTCGGGCATCGGAGCGTTCTGACGCCGGTCATCGCCGGTGGGCGCTGGCTCGATGAGCGCCAGGTGATGGTGCCCTGGGGTGACCGCGCGGTCGCCCCGCGCGACGCGTCGCTGCCCTGGCCGGGTTCGCTGCCGGCACCGCTGCCGACCACGGTGTTCCCCGTGCCCCGTCCGGCCGAGGTGCGCGATGCCGAGGGCGCCCGCATCCTCGTCGACGAGCGCGGGGCGCTGTCGGGCACGCCCGCCGACATCGCCGTCGCAGGAATCCGGCGCGGGGTGCTCTCGTGGGCGGGACCGTGGACGGTCATCGAACGCGAGTGGGATGCGGCCCGCCGCCGTGTGGCGCACCGGTTCCAGATCGTCGACGCCGCCCAGGTCGCCTGGCTGCTCGTGCACGAAGACGGTCGCTGGAGCATCGAGGCGAGGTACGACTGATGGGCTGGCACAACCCTCCCGTCCCGTGGTCGGAGCTCGAACGCGCCCTCAGCGACGCGCGTCGGCCGAGGCCCGTTCCCGCCGGGGCGGACGGCGGCGACAGCCCGGCGTGGTCGCACAAGCGCGGCCCCTACGTGCCGCCGGCGATCGAGCGCCCCGAGCAGGTCGTTCCCTACGCCGAGTTGCACGCGCACTCGTCGTACTCGTTCCTCGACGGGGCGTCCTCGCCCGAGGAGCTCGTCGAGCAGGCGGAACGACTGGGGCTGCACGCCCTCGCCGTCACCGACCACGACGGCTTCTACGGCTCGGTGCGGTTCGCGGAGGCGGCGGAGCCCCGCAAGTTGCAGACGGTGTTCGGAGCCGAGCTGTCGCTCGATCTGCCCGCCCCGCAGAAGGGACGCCCCGATCCGGTCGGACGTCACCTGCTTGTGCTCGCCCGCGGGCACCAGGGGTACCACCGTCTTGCCGGCGCCCTCACCCGGGCCCAGCTGCGGGGCGCGGAGAAGGGGCGTCCGGTGTACGACGTGACCGAGCTCGCCGAGCAGTCCGGCGGGCCGCGCGATCCGCAGTGGGCCGTGTTCACCGGATGTCGCAAGGGCGCCGTGCGCCAAGCGCTCGCGCTCGAGGGTCCCACCGGGGCGGCGCGCGAACTCGACCTGCTCATCGACCTGTTCGGACGGGATGCGGTGCAGGTCGAGCTCATCGATCACGGCGATCCGCACGACACCCGCACCAATGACGTCCTCGCCGCCCTCGCCGTCGAGCGCAGTCTTCCTGTCGTCGCGACCGGCAACGTGCACTACGCGGTGCCCGAGCGCCGGCTCCTGGCGGCGGCGATCGCCGCCGTGCGGGCGAACCGCAGCATGGACGAGCTCGACGGCTGGCTGCCGGCCCACGGTGGCGCCTTCCTGCGCTCGGGCGCCGAGATGGCCGCGCGCTTCGCCCGGTACCCCGGCGCGGTCGCACGCAGTGTCACGCTCGCCGACGAGCTCGCGTTCCCGCTGCGGAAGGCTTCGCCGGCGCTGCCCAAGCTTCCCGTTCCCGAGGGGCACACGCCCATGTCATGGCTGCGGCAACTGGTGTGGGATGCGGTGCCGCGCAACTATCCGAACCTCACCGAGGATCAGCGTCAGCGCATCGAACGCGAGCTCGAGGTCATCGAGATGAAGGACTTCCCCGGGTACTTCCTCATCGTCTACGGCATCGTGCAGGAGGCGCGGCGGCGCGGCATCCTCTGCCAGGGTCGCGGCTCGGCGGCGAACAGCGCGGTCTGCTATCTGCTCGACATCACGGCGGTCGATGCGATCGCCTACAACCTGCCCTTCGAACGGTTCCTGTCGAGTCTGCGCGACGAGGAGCCCGACATCGACGTCGACTTCGACTCCGACCGTCGTGAAGAGATCATCCAGTGGGTCTACCAGCAGTACGGGCGGGAGCGCGCCGCGCAGGTGGCCAACGTCATCCAGTACCGCCCCAAGAACGCCGTGCGCGACATGGCGCGGGCGCTCGGGTTCTCACCCGGACAGCAGGACGCCTGGTCGAAGCAGGTCGAGCGCTGGGGCGCGTCGCTCGAGAGCGCACCCGACCACGACATCCCGGATCAGGTCGTGGCCTATGCGACCGAGCTGCTCAAGGCGCCGCGACACCTCGGCATCCACTCCGGCGGCATGGTGCTCACCGAGCGGCCGGTGGGCGAGGTCGTGCCGATCGAGCATGCTCGGATGCCGGGGCGCACCGTCATCCAGTGGGACAAGGACGACGCCGCCTGGATGGGGCTGGTGAAATTCGACCTGCTCGGGCTCGGAATGCTCTCCGCTCTCCAGTACTGCTTCGATCTGATCCGGGCGGCGACGGGGGAGAGGTGGGAGCTGCGTTCGCTGCCGAAGGAGGAAGCGGCGGTCTACGACATGCTGTGCCGTGCCGATTCCATCGGCGTGTTCCAGGTCGAGTCGCGCGCGCAGATGGGGCTGCTGCCGCGCCTCCAGCCCCGGGCGTTCTACGACCTCGTGATCGAGATCGCCCTCGTCCGGCCCGGTCCGATCCAGGGCGGGGCGGTGCATCCGTTCGTGCGGCGCAAGCTCGGCCACGAGGAGGTGACCTATCCGCATCCCGACCTCATCCCCGTGCTTGAGCGCACCAAAGGGATCCCCGTCTTCCAGGAGCAATTGATGCAGATGGCGATGGTGGTGGGCGACCTCTCCGGAGAGGATGCCGACCTCATGCGCCGGGCCATGGGGTCCAAACGCGGTCAGGAGCGCATCGACTCGCTGAAGGAGAAGCTCTACGCCGGCATGGCGCGCCATGGCCTCGTCGGCGAGGACGCGGATGCGATCTACCGCAAGATCCAGGCGTTCGCGAACTTCGGGTTCGCCGAGTCGCACTCGCTCTCGTTCGGCCTCCTGGTCTACGCGAGCTCGTGGATCAAACTGCACTACCCGGCGGCGTTCCTCGCGGGGCTGCTGCGGGCGCAACCCATGGGCTTCTACTCGCCCGCGACGTTGACCGCGGACGCCCGGCGCCATGGCGTCGAGGTGCGCCGACCCGATGTGCAGCTCTCGGGCGCCCAGGCCGGACTCGAGCCGCTCGGAGACAGCACCGAGCCGACGGGGATGGACGTCTGCCGTGGTCCGCAGCCGCCCGTGGGGCCCTTCGATGCGGCGGCTCCCGACGAGTCCGCCGCGCATCGTCGTGACGGTGCGTTCGCGGTGCGGCTGGGGCTCGGAGCGGTGACCGGCATCGGTGAGAAGGTCGCCGCACGCATCGTCGCCGCGCGCGACGCGGAAGGGCCGTTTCGCGACATGCGCGATCTGGTGCGCCGGTGCGACCTCTCCGTGGCGCAGCTGGAGGCGCTGGCCACGGCCGGCGCCTTCGACTGTTTCGGGCTGACCCGCCGCGAGGCCATCTGGTCGGCCGGCACGGCTGCGCAGGACCGGGCGGAGTTCCTCCCCGACACCGTCATGGCGGTACAGCCGCCGTTGTTCCCCGACCCGTCGAGCTACGAGACGCTCGCGGCCGATCTCTGGGCGACCGGCATCTCCACCGACGATCACCCGCTGACCCATTACCGTTCCGCGCTGGATGCGCGGGGAGTGCTGACCTCGCGCGAGCTGCGCGCCCACGAGTCGGGGCGGCGCATCGAGGTCGCGGGGCTGGTGACCCACCGGCAGCGGCCGGCGACCGCATCCGGGATCACCTTCCTCAACCTCGAAGACGAGCACGGGCTGGTGAATGTGATCTGCTCGACCGGCGTATGGAACCGATACCGACGCATCGTGCGCGACTCGCCGGCGCTGATCGTGCGTGGGATGCTGGAGCGTTCGGTGGAGGGGGTCACCAACCTCGTGGCGGATGCGTTCGAGGATCTCCGGGTGGGCATCTCGCACCGTTCACGCGACTTCCGATGACACGGTAAAGACCCCCGGGCGAACCCGGGGGCCTTTGGGCGGGGTCTCAGCCCCGGACGCCGAGGGCGAAACGGACCGAGCCGTCGTCGCCGACCTCGGCATCGAGCACCCTGTCGTCGAGGGCATCCGTCGCACCGGAGTCCACGAAGACGCGAGCACCCGACGTCTCGACCACCGCGTCCTGCGGTTCGGGGGCGGCAGCGAGCGCGAGCTCGAATCCGGTCTCGGTGCCGGTGTCGCGAATGCGCAGCCCGCCACCTTCCGCCGGGATCTGGGACGAGATCGTCTTGACCGCCGAAGCAGCGTTCTCCGTCAGAGTGAGCATGGTGCTCCCTTCCATCGATGTCTGCGGACCGGCCACGATTCCGAGAATCCGAAGCGGAATCAACCCCTGCACGCGGATCGGATCGAACTCACACGAGGTTCACCGGGAACTTTTCAGGACGTCAGCCGCTGGTCGGTGTTCGAGTAGCTGATCGAATCGGCGGTCGCCCCGACGAGTCCGAGCGTGACGCGCAAGAGCGTCGGGGTGATGCCGTCGCGCGGCGGGGGAGTCTCAGCGCCGAGGGTGTACGACGTGCCATCGGCCCCGGTCGCGGTGAGGGAGTTCAGGTAGACCGACACATCGCCCGAGAGCGTCATGGTGTCCGCCGTGGTGACCAGGGCCGGGCCCTCGGCATGCCCCACGGTCAGGGCGAAGCCGGTGATCGTGATGCTGTCCGCACTGATCTTGAGAGCGTGGGTTCGGGTGCCGTCGGCGAGGGGGACGGTCACGAGCGAGATGCCTTTGAGTCCGCTGATCGACAGGCCGTCCGAGCCGAGTTGCGCCGGCGGCTGAGTGAACACGGGGGCACTCTCATCCGGTACCGCCTCGACGGGCGCCTCCGGTTCGGTGGATGCCTGCGGCGTGGGCGTCGCGCTCGGAGTGGGGCTCTGCCCGCCGAGGTCCGGGATTCCGGGCAGGCCGGGCTCCTCCGATTCGCTCGGCGAGGGCGTGGGCGACGGCGCGGGGGTCGGGTCGTCGCACGACATGAACAGCGGAATGCACCATGCCATCGGTCGCTCGGTCGGAGCGGCGGCGGCGCCGGTGCTCGCGGTCAGTGCCGCGACCAGGGCGACGGGCAGCAGGCGGCGGATCATGCGGTCTCCTTCTCGCCGTTGGTTCGCACCTCCCGCTCCTCGCCCGATGCGAGCGCGGATGCGGCCTCACCGGGCCGCGGCGCCCACGAGACGACCGTGATGCCGCCCACGCAGCCCAGCAGCATCCCGACGATGAATCCTCCGAGGTTGACGCCGACGATCGAGTACACGGCCAGACCCAGAGTGATCACGCCGTAGAAGATGCGGTGTGCGGGCATGAAGATCGACAGGGCGCCGAGCAGGACGAGAGCCAGAGGCACGATGGTCGCCTGCAGACCTTCGATGCCGAGCTGGATGTGCAGCTTGCCGAAGTCGAGCTGGCTGGACAGGAACATGACCAGGCCGGCGACGATGACGAGTACGCCGCCGACGAACGGGCGCTGCCTGCGCCAGGCGCGCCAGCGCGACGGCTTCTTCTCGGGCTCGTCCTCGGCCGCCTCGCGCTCGGCGAGGGAGCGACGCGTGGCGTTCAGAAGCATGTCTTCGTTCCGTCGGTCAGCTCCAGCTTCATCCCCGTCAAGGTGAAGGTCGACGCCTGCGTACTCCACGAGTTCTGCTGGAGGTTGGCGATGCTCACGGTGTCGGCATCCTGTGCGAAGTCGCCCGCGGAGCCCTTCGCGGCGGTGTTGACGGTGGACGCATCCACGCCGATGCGGATGTTGCCGAACGAGGAGTCGCCGCGCAGACCCGTCATGCCGATCTGCAGGTTCGTGGCGCTCGCCGGGTTGCCGCCGCCGCCGGCCGTGATGAGCACGCCGACCTTGCCGAGCGGGGTGTCGGACACGACGGACTGGCACAGGTCGGCCAGCGTCGCCGAGGCGATGTTGGCGATCGCGACCGAGTGCTGGGTGCCGGCCGTGTCCTGGGTCACACCGGCGTACTGCGAGAACCCTGTGCCCTCGAGCTGAGAGGCGCTGATCTGGAACTCGCTGCCGGATACCGCGAACGACACGGGGACGGCGCCCTGGGCGACGCCGCCGAACAGCAGACTGGATGCGGCCACGACGGGGATGGTGGCCAGGGCGACACGACCGGCGCGCGAGCGCACCATGTTGGGGAACTTCATCGATCCTCCGGGGGTGAGGGGACGGCGACGATGCCGTCGGTGAGTGAGCCTAGACCTCGTTGACGAACTGTCAATAGCGTGAGAGCCGGTATGAGAGGACTCTCACCCCGGGCGCGCCCGACCTCTCGCCTAGGCTCTGGCTATGGGGAGTGAGCGGCGCACCAGGCTGAGTCCGGAGCAGCGTCGCGCGCAGTTGGTCGCACTCGGCGTCGCCTTCTTGGCGGACAGACCGCTCGACGACCTGACCATCGAGGAGCTGTCGGAGCGGGCGGAGGTCTCGCGGGCGCTGATCTTCCACTACTTCGGCTCGCGCCAGGGCCTTCATCAGGCGGTGGTCGCGCGCGCGGGTGACGCGCTGCTGGAGGCGACCCATCCGCGCGAGGAGCTGGCCGCGGTGGAGCGGCTGCGTGACACCCTGCGCCGCATCGCGCTGTTCGTGCGCGAGAACCGCGGCACCTTCTTCTCGCTCGTGCGCGGCGTCGCCAGCGGCGACCCCGAGGTGCGGGTGGTCGTGGACCGCGCTCGGGATGCCAACGCGCAGCGTCTGCGCGAGGTGTTCGCCGAACTGGGAGTTCCCGCCAGCCCGCTGCTCGACGTCGCCCTGCGCTCCTGGGTGGCATTCGCCGAGGAAGTGCTGATCGAGCTGGCCGTCGATGACGACGTCGACATCGACGACATCGTCGGCTTCCTCGAGCGCAGCGTGCAGGGCGTCGTGTCCGCCGTGGCTCCCTGACACACGTCGGGGGGCCGTTCGTCAATCGTCTTAGCCGGATCCGTCGGTCCGCTTTAGCGTGGTGCCATGGCCGGAAACGTCGCAGAACTCTTCGTCCGCACTCTTCGTCACGCCGGGATCACCCGCATCTGGGGGTTGCCCGGCGACTCCTTGAACGCCTTCACAGATGCTCTCCGCAAGGACGGCGGCATCGAATGGCTGCACGCGCGGCACGAGGAGTCCGCGGCGTTCGCGGCGGGGGCCGAGGCGGAGATCACGGGCGAGCTCGCCGTCGTCGCCGGCAGCTGCGGCCCCGGCAACCTGCACTTCATCAACGGCCTCTTCGACGCGCACCGCTCGCGCGTGCCGCTGTTGGCGATCGCTTCCCACATCCCGTCCGCCGAGATCGGCAGTGGATACTTCCAGGAGACCCACCCGCAGGAGCTGTTCCGCGAGTGCAGTCACTACGCCGAGCTGGTCTCCGACCCTGCGCAGCTGCCGTGGGTGCTCGAGACGGCGATGCGCACCGCGGTCGAGAAGCGCGGGGTGGCGGTGGTCGTCGTTCCGGGTGATGTGTTCTTCGCGGATGCTCCCCATCGGCGCCCGTCCGCGCCGATCCGCGCCACGCGCCCCGTCGTCGTGCCGTCCGCATCCGAGCTGGAAGAGGCCGCCGCCGTGTTGAACGCGGCGGGCAAGGTCACGATCCTCGCGGGAGCGGGAGTGGCGGGCTCGCACGACGAGGTGCTGGCGCTCGCCGGCCGTCTGCAGGCACCGATCGTGCACGCCTTCCGAGGCAAGGAGCACATCGAGTACGACAACCCCTACGACGTCGGGATGACGGGTCTGCTGGGCTTCTCCTCCGGCTACCGGGCCATGGAGAAGTGCGATGCGCTGCTGATGATCGGCACCGACTTCCCGTACCGGCAGTTCTTCCCCGAGAAGGCGAAGATCGTGCAGATCGATATCCGCGGCGAGCAGTTGGGACACCGCACGCCCATCGACGTCGGGCTCGTGGGGGACGCGGGCGCGACCGCATCCGCTCTGCTGCCGCTGATCGATGAGGGCCGCAAGGAGCACCACCTGAAGGAGTCGGTCGAGCACTACCGCAAGACGCGGCGCGAGCTCGACGGACTCGCGAACGACGACGGCAAGAAGCCGATCCACCCGCAGTACGTCGCCCGTCTCGTGGACGAGCTGGCGGCGCCGGATGCGGTCTTCACGGCGGATGTGGGCACGCCCGTCATCTGGGCGGCGCGCTATCTGCACATGACCGAGCAGCGACGTCTGCTGGGCTCGTTCACGCACGGCTCGATGGCCAACGCGCTGCCGCAGGCGCTCGGTGTGCAGGCCGTCGACCGCTCCCGCCAGGTGATCGCGCTCGCCGGCGACGGCGGGCTGGCGATGCTTATGGGGGACCTGCTCTCGATCCGTCAGAACGATCTGCCGGTGAAGATCGTCGTGTTCGACAACTCCGCGCTGGGCTTCGTGGAGGTCGAGATGAAGGCGGCCGGGATCGTCAACTACGGCACCGATCTGCACAACCCCGACTTCGCGGCCGTGGCCGAGGCGGTGGGGATCACCGGCATCCGCGTCGAGAGTGCCGCCGACCTCGAGCCCGCGCTGCGGCGCGCGCTGGCCGACCCGGGGCCGGTGCTCGTGAACGTCGTGGTCGCCCGCGAGGAGCTGTCGATGCCGCCGTCGATCACCGCGGCGCAGGCCAAGGGCTTCTCGCTGTGGGCGCTGCGCACCGTACTCTCGGGCCGTGGCGACGAACTGCTGGATCTGGCCGACACGAACCTCTGGCGTCGTCTGTTCGACTGAGCGGGCGTCGTCGCGTCACCTGTCCATCGCGTCGCTGCCGATAGACTCGACGGGCCAGCCTCTGTAGCTCAGTGGAAGAGCCACTCCGTCCTAAGGAGCGGGTCGGGGGTTCGAATCCCTCCAGGGGCACCATCGCGTTCTGCTTGTCGGTGCTCACCCCTCCTTCGGGGCGTAGTAAGCGCTGAGCCAGAAGTCGCTTCCGTCCGGGACATCGATGCGCAGGGTCGTCGCTGCGGACGGAGCATCGAGGGGCACAGCCGCGATGGATGTGCCCTCCGTGCCGCAGGTGGCGCCGACCTCGTTCGGGTGGGCTTGCTCGACCGTCACCGAGTAGCGGCCGTCGCCGGTGCAGGTGAGGAGGAGCACGACGTCGACGGGAGCGGTCAGCTCCGCGGCGGGCAGAACCACGGTCTCATCCTGGCTCCCGGAGAAATCGCCCGCCGGAGCCGCGCTGGGGTAGCGGGAGAGAACCAGCTCTCCCTGCATCGCGAAACGTTCTTGGTCAGAAAGGACATCCGATGCGCTTGCGGATGACGTGGGGCTGAGGGCGTGCGATGGATCCGGCGCGGGCGATGCGCACGCCGTCAGTATCGCCACGAGGGCGACGGCTCCGATCGCATTCTGCGCACCACTCTTCATGTTGCTCCTCCGTTTCCCTTCGCAGGTCAGAAGCTTGCCAGCGCTGCCGCGTAACGGCGAGGATCTTGACGCGTACCGTCGGTGACGAGCAGTGCGGTGTCGGAAACACGCCGGGTGTACTCGCCGGTGCACGGGATCGTGACGATCACCGAGAGGCCGATGCGCCAGGCAGATGCCAGTTCCGTCACCGCGCGCCTCTCCGGAGTCTCCTCCAGCGGCACGGCGTCTGCGTCGCGGGTCCCCTCGAGCAACTCCTGCCGCCACGTGACGTATGACTCATCGAAGGCGTCGTCGCCGAAGCTGTCGCGCCAGCTCGCCCCCATCAGTCGCCTGAGGAGCTCCGCTCTCTCGGCCGATCCGAGAGGTGTGCTTCCCAGCCGCGCGATGAGTTCCGTCTCCGTGGAGCGGCCCGCGTGCTCGAGGCACGCGCTCCACAGCCGCGACCACTCATCCGCCCATTCCGGGGGAGCTGCCCGTCCGGTGCGATGGGGACTCGTCGCCAACGGCGGAGGGACGTCACCGGTCGGCCGCAGGTCCCATGCTTCACGAATCCAGAGCAGCTCCAGGAGCGGAGCGGAGTCGTTCTTCACCGTGACCGTCATGCCGGGCGGCCACAGGCCGTTCGGATCCGCGGACATCGCCTGCATCGCGCACTTCCTCTCGCTCGCGTCACCGTGCGCCATTCAACCCGCATCCGTCATTGCGAGACTGCATCTTCGCGACGAGATCATGGGGTTTACCCGTGATCTCGTGCTCGAAATGCAGTCTCGCGGAACGAAACACCGCCGTAGCGCCCGCGCGCTCGTCCGTCTACCGTGTGGGGATGGATCTGCGCATCCGCAAGGCCGCGGACATCGACCTCGTTCCGGTCGCCGAGCTGCGGTGGTCATCGATCGTCGACGAGAAGAACGCCGTGCCGGCGACGGAGCGCGATGCCTTCGTCGAGGCTTTCGTCGAGTGGGCGCGCGCCGCGCAGCACGAGTGCTACGTCGCCGAGATTGCGGGCCGCATCCGGGGTACGGCATGGGTAGTGCTCACCGAGCGCGTGCCGAGCCCTCGGTCTCTGGCACGCGTCACTGCCGACCTGCAGGGCGTCTATGTCGATCCGCTCTATCGCGGACGGGGGATCGGCCAGCGCTTGATCGCCCATGTGGTGGACGAAGCGACCGCCCGCGGAGCGGAGCGAGTGGTCGTCCACAGCAGCGACCTGGCGGTGCCGCTGTACGAACGCGCGGGGTTCACCTCGTCCCGCACACTGCTGCACCTCTGACGCCCCGCTGCGGTCGCGCACGCATCCGTCGCCTGCGTTGCCTCGGTCGCCGGTCCCCGGCACCTGCGCATGTCTCACTCGTGCATGCGTTCGGGCTCTGCGGCGTGCATAAGTGGGACACGAAGTGCGCGCGGCTCCCTGCGTGTCTCACTCGTTCACGTGTTCGGGTTCTGCGGCATGCGCAAGTGAGACACGGTTGTCGGGTGCCCGCGCGCAAACCCGCACTGGCCATCACCTGCGGTATGCAATATATTGCGTGTGTCGACGGTCGTCGGCGACACACACGAAGGGGGCAGTGGAAGATGGTTGACGCAGGTATCACCAACGTCGTGCTGGTGCACGGAGCGTTCGCAGACGGATCCGGATGGCGGGGCGTGTACGACGCGCTGACCGCTGCTGGACACCGCGTCTCGATCGCGCAGATTCCCCTCACCTCGTTCGAGGACGATGTCGCGGCCACCCGGCGCGTGCTCGATCGGCAGGACGGCCTGACGATCCTGGTCGGCCATTCCTGGGGCGGCACGGTCATCACCGAGGCCGGCACCCACGACAAGGTGGCGGGTCTCGTCTATGTTTCGGCGCTCATCCCGGATGCGGGACAGACGAGCGGCGAGCAATACGAAGGCTTCGCACCCACTCCCGAGTTCGTCATCGACGTCGGCGAGGACGGCTTCGGCTTCCTCAACCCGGAAGCATTCAAGCCCGGCTTCGCCGCGGATGCGAGCGATCGGGATGCGGCCTTCCTCCGCGACGCGCAGGTGCCGGTGAACATGGCGGTCTTCGCAGCGCCGGTGACGCGGGCGGCGTGGCGCGACAAGCCCAGCTGGGCGGTCATCGCCACCGACGATCGCGCGTTCGACCAGGCGATGCTCCAGCACATGGCGACGCGTGCCGGTGCCGCCATCACGAACGTCGCGGCGAGCCACGCGCTGTACTTCACGCAGCCCGAGGCCGTGGCCGAGGTCATCGCCACCGCAGCTCGTGACGCCGGAGGCCGTTAGGAGCGGGCCACCCGTACGGCGTCGGCTGCGGTGAGGCTCAGATCGACCGGTGTCGCATCGATCTCGACCCGGACGACCCCGGCCTCCCGATTCACGTGTCGCACCGTCAGAGTCCGATTCACACGGATGCCCACATCCTCGAGGTGACGAAGCACCTCGGGGGAGCGGTCGCGTACCCGGCTCACCTGTACGCGGATTCCCGATGGCGCATCGGGGAGTGCCTGGTCGTCGATCGCCGGAACGGTTCCATCGGCCTTCGGGATGGGGTCCCCGTGCGGATCGTTCTGCGGGTGCCCCAGTGCGACATCCATCCGGTCGAGGACGAGTTCGGATACCGCGTGCTCCAGACGGTCCGCCTCCTCATGGACCTCGTCCCACCCGAGCCCCAATCGCTGCACGAGATAGGTCTCGATCAGGCGGTGGCGTCGCACGATCGGCACCGCGATCTCCGTTCCGGCCGGCGTCAGCCGGATCCGACCGTACGGCTGGTACTCGATCAGCCCCTGTCTGTTGAGCTTCTTGAGATTGGCCGACACCGTGGATGCGGTGACGCCGAGCTGACGCGCCAAGTCGGTCGTGGAGGGCTCGGCGGACGGCCACTCCTGCGCTTTCCAGATCAGGGTGAGGTAGTCCTCGACGAGACGCGAGGGGTGCGGGTCGGACATCCCTCTCATCCTCGCAGGTCGTTCTCGAGGACGCGTTCGTCGGCACTCGGGAGCGGATGCTTCTCGGGTCGGAACGGTGCCGCGAGGGTCGGGACGATGTCGTGGCGGTGAATCCACAGGAAGGGGACCGCGGCGATCAGATGCACGGCGCTGAGCACGTATCGTCCTGTCGTATCCGTCACGAAGAACTGCACGGCGAACAGCGCGGCCAGCGCGATGGCTGCGGATCGGTGGAAGCGCAGGCCGATGATGATCGCCACGCCGAGCACCGTCTGCGTCGCGGTCAGGGTGAACTCCTCGATCTGCCGCGCGTCCAGCGGCAGACCGCCGGTGCTGCCGCCGCCCAGCACGTGGGCGATGGGCAACGAGCCGACGAGCAGACTCCACTGGTTCACCTTCGAGGCGATCAGCGTCCCGATCGCGAAAGCGCCCTTGCCTCGCAGCGCGAACATGACCGCGATGATGAACTCGGGCGCCTCAGAGGCGAGCGGAGCGAGCCACTGGACGAGGAAGAAGCTGTCGACCCCCAACGAGGAGCCGGCCGCCACGAGCGACTCGGCGAACGGTTCGGCCGACAGCAGGATGATCGCGGCGGCGACGACGAAGAGGACGGTCACCGTCCACCGGCGACCCGTCCGCGGCAGCGCCCCGATTCTGCCCGCCATGCCCACGAGCTCCTCCTCCTCGTCGTCGTGCACCCGGCTCGCGCGCCAGAGATAGAAGCCGAACGCGGCGATGAGGACCGCGCCGTACCAGACGGGGATGGAGCCCATCACGGGGATGGCGAAGGCGATGATCGCAAGAACCGCGAGGAACCCGATGTCGAGGCGCATCGACGGGTCGAGGACGAGCGAGCGCACCTTCTCGCCGGTGCCTCCGGCGCTGCGTCGCGCCCGGCGCGCGACCCAGAGCGCGACGATGACCACGAGAGCCCAGCCGAAGCCGAGGAGCAAGCGGTTCGAGCCCGTCATGTTCGCTGCCGCGAACTGTTCGTAGGCGGGCTCCGAACCGGAGCGGAAGGCGTAGTAGAGATCGACGGCATACTCCGGGAGCACCGCGATCAGGGCGAGGAGAGCAATCGCCAGCGCACCCGAGATGTCCTTCTGCGCGGCTTCCGCTCCCCACGCCAGAAGGAACGAAGCCGCGACCACCGCGGCCCCGAAGACGAACATGTCGAGCACCGCGTTCGGCATGAAACCTGTGGTGCGAAAGAGGATGGCAGGCAGGGCGATCGCCAGGCAGAGCACGATCTTCAGCCACGCGGTGCGGGTCACGGGGTTCCTTCTCTCACGCATGACCTGCGCCCGGGAGCGCTTCGGTCACGACGAATCGACCGAAGGTCTCGTTCGCCTCGCAAGCGAGGTGCGTTGCCGGGTCGGTCTCCGTGACCGCCAGTGTGTCGACGTCGCTCGTCCGCATGGCGGACGGAACTACTCCCCTTCGCCTCCTACCCTCGTCGCCGCCCGCGCGGTGTGTCTACGCACAACCCTGAGTGTGGGCTGTCACACATTGGATCGGTCGCACTGTCAACCAGCGCCTAAGTTCGGCTCCTAACCTGGGCGGCGTGTATCGCCGTCTCGCCGTCCTGCCCCTGCTCGCCGTGCTGGCGCTGGCCGGATGCGCCTCCGCCTCCGCGCGCACCAGCGCGGAGGCCTGCCTCAATGTCATGAACTCGTGGCAGGAGTACGCGAGCTTCGCCGAAACCCCCGGTCGCGCGGATGGTGCGGTGGCCGAGGGGCGCGCGGCGGTGCGGGATGCGGTGAGCCGCGCCTCGACCGGCGCGCCGGAGTGGATGCTGGCGCAGATGAAGGAGGCCGACAAGGCCCTCGACGCGGTGACCGCCGCACCCTCGAGCCCCGACGGCAAGGCGGCTTTTCAGGCCGCATCCGACGCGTTCGAGACGATCCGGGACCAATGCAAGGCGGACCGGAACCTCTAGCGGCGATCCTGCCGCTCGTAGGACTAACCTGTGCCGGGTGAGCGATGCACTCGACGACGGACCCTTCTTCCACGGCACCAGGGTGCGTCTGTCGCCCGGTGATCTGCTGGTCGCGGGACACCGCTCGAACTATCGTCCCGAGGTCGTGATGAACCACATCTACTTCACGGCGCTGGTGGACGGCGCCGGCCTTGCGGCTGAGATCGCGGCGCGTGGCGACGGAGAGATCCCGCACGTCTACGAGGTGGAGCCGACCGGGCCGTTCGAGAACGATCCGAACGTGACGGACAAGAAGTTCCCCGGCAACCCGACGCGCTCCTACCGCAGTGCTGCACCGTTGCGGATCGTTCGGGAAGTGACCGACTGGACCCGCCTGACGCCTGAAGCGCTGCAGTCATGGCGGGAACGCATCGATGCGCTGAATGAGAACCCGGACGCCCAGATCATCAATTGACCGCGCCCGCGATCACAGCAGGACGGACAGGCGCTTCTTCTTGCGGTTCTCCGCGATGATCCACGCGACGTCGGCATCCGACGGGTCGAGCCCCTGGAAAGCGGCCAGACCTGGTGCGGGATCGGCGGCGATCGCCACGCTCCAGCCGTAACCCAGCGCCTGACGCAAGGTGCGCACATCCGCATCTCGGCGCTCGGTGAGGGGCCGTCGGGCCAGCAGTTCGGTGGCGCGCCCGCAGACCCCGACGGCGACGGCGGCGGATGCGGGGGAGCGCAGCAGGCGCGGCTCGCAGACCGCCGCCACCGCGGCGCGCTGCACGAGCGGGTCGTCCGACTCGGCCCACGCGGTCACGATCTCGGTCAGCCGTGAGGCGTCGCGATCGCCCAAGAGCTGCAGTCCCATCGCCACCCCTTCGCGCACGCGCCATCGATCATCGGATGCGGCGCGCAGAGCGGCGGCGGCGTACTCCGCCTCGTCGGCGCGAGCACTGTAGGCCGTCGCGACGCACATCGCGGTGAACTCGTCGTCGCGGGTGCCGAGCATGCGGAGAGCGGACTCATCAGCGACCACCCCGAACGCCGTGGCCAGAGCGGTGTTCGCGCGGGGGCCGGGCAGCCCGGAGCTCGCGTCGAGGAGCGTCGTCCACTCCTCGACGGGCAGCTGGCGCAACCGCGTCTGCCAGTCGGTCATACCGCTGACCGTATCCCCGCCTGACGCGACCGGGGGCGTCAGGCGCCGGGAGAATGCCCGGATTGGGCGTGCGTATCCATGCGCCGCAGCCAATCGCGGATCAGCGCGGTTGTGATCTGCGGCTGCTCCAGGTGCACGTTGTGCCCCGCGAGGTCCAGGACCGCGTAGGTGCCGCGCGGATAGTGGTCGCGAAAGCGCCAGCCGTCCTCATAACCCACCACGTCGTCCTGTCGTCCGAAAAGGTGCAGCGCCGGCAGGGTGAACGGCTCGGGGTGCGCCAGTTCGGGGACCGCGGGCAGCGTGTAGTCGGCCGCGATGCGGTCGATGACGGTCTGGTCGGAGCCGCGCAAGCCGGGAAGGACGTACTCGCTGAAGGCGTCGAACGACGCTGCATCCTGCACCACGCTCACTTCGGCGAAATCGCCGCGGGCATCACCCGCAGCGTCGAGCACGGCATCGTCCACACGGAGCACCTGCCGCGGCGGCACGACGCGCGCGTCATGGCGGGGCTCGAAGACACCGGCGAGCGTGGCCAGTCCCAGCACCCGTTCGCGCATCTCGTGCGCCACGTAGCGGGCGATCATCGCGCCGAAAGAGTTGCCGATGATCGCGAACGGGGCCTCTCCGAGCGTCGAGCGCACGTCGTCGATGACCGATGCGGCGACCTCGAGAGCACTCGCGGCATCGGACAGCGGTGCGCCCTCAGCCCATGGCAGGTCGAGGTAGATGCGTCGCCAGGGGCGGTCGGCGATCGCTTCTTCGAGGGGAAGCATGATGCGGTGATCGACGCCGAAGCCGTGGATGATGACGATCGGGCGGCCGGATCCGGAGGTGCGTGCGATCACCCATCGAGCGTATGCCGCGTCTGCGACATCGTGGCCGTTCGGTTCAAGACCTCGCGGCCGCGCACACCTAGCGTGGGACACATGGCACTGAGACTCGGATTCATCGGCATCGTCACGCAGGACATGGCCGCGTCGCTCGCGTTCTACCGCTCGCTGGGCGTCGACATCCCGGGAGGACAGGACGACGCCCCACATGTCGATGCGCGGCTGGATGACGGGGTCGCGCTCGCGTGGGACACGCTCGACACCATCCACAGCTTCGATCCGGCATACGAGCCCGCATCCGGGGGTCATCGGATCGCGCTCGCGTTCGATCAGGGGGCGCCGGATCGGGTGGATGCGGTGTTCGCCGAGCTTGTGGATGCGGGCTACGCGGGGCACGTCGCGCCGTGGGATGCGCCGTGGGGTCAGCGGTACGCGACCCTCCTCGACCCCGACGGCAACTCGATCGATCTCTACGCGGCGCTCGACGCGAACTGAGCGGGGCTCGCGCCGACGAGGCGGCGAAACTCCCGCGTGAGGTGCGATTGGTCGGCGTACCCCGCCGCCGCGGCGACGTCGGCGAGCGTGCGGTCGCTCCGCAGGAGTCGCTGCGCGCGGCGCGCCCGCTCGAGGCGCACGAGGGTCGCGTACCCGTACCCGAAGCGCTCGCCCATCCGGCGGCGGAACGTGCGCTCGGTCTCATTCATCTCCGCAGCGATACGCGCCGCGGAGACCGCGCGTCGCGCGCCGATCTGGACCGCTCGTGACCATGGGTTCTCGACGGTCGCGCGGCCGGCGATCTCGACGAGGCCGGCGGTGGGATGCGGGCCGTCGCCGAAGCGAACCATCCGCTCGCGGAGGGTACGCGCCGCATCCGCGGTCACGGTATCGGCAAGGGGAACGAGTCGGTCTGCCAGCAGGGGAAGGGCGGCGCGGAATAACCCGTGTGCCCGACCAGGCGACAGACGCAGCCCGAAAGACCCGCTCTCCGGGTCGGCGACGGCGGCGATCCACCGCGTCGAGGGGCCGGCGACGTACACCGCGTCGTCCAGCAGGATCAGATCGACGCATCCGTCGGCGGGTACCGCGCCGCCCGCCCCGCCGCTCGAGCGCCAGAGGGCAGACCCGTCGGGCAGCGCGAGTTCGGTGTACACGCTGCCATTGTGCCCGCTGCCTGCGGCAGGCGTGCGGTCAGTCTCCCGCCGCCCGCACCAGAACGTCGTTGCGTTGCCGGATGAGCCGCCGCAGATACGGCACCAGCACGAGTCGTTCGGCCAGCCGGCCGAACACCGGCGATGCGATCGTCAGGACGTCGGTCATGACGGTCTGCCCATCGTGAGTCTCGAATCGGTGCTCGTGGCGGAAGGTGCGGAACGGACCACGCACCTGCTCGTCGACGAAGCGGTGAGGACGATCGAGCGCGGTGATCTCGGATGTCATCCGGAAGCGCCAACCGAAGTGCCGGGCGCTCCAGGTGACGGTCTCGCCCAGACCGATGAGGCCGCTCGTGACGCCGGCAACGGCGCGTTCACCGGAACGTGCCATCGACTCGAGGTGCGCGTCGATGCTGAGCGATTGATCGAACAGTCGCTCGACGGGCACCTGAGCGCGGGTGACGACGGTGAAGCTCGAGACCATGCATTGACTCCTTGTCTCCCTCGCGGTTCGGGCTGCGACCTCGCGTCAGATCGCATCCTCGAGATGCGGCCGGCGGAAGGTGTATCCGGCGGCGTCGAGCACGCCCGGAACGACCCAACGGCTCTTGAGGACGAGCTCCGGTTCGGTACGCAGCACCCACATCGCGGGCTCCAGCATCCATCGCCATGCGGGCAGCCCGATCGGCATGCCGGTCTTGCGGCGCAGCGCGCGCATGAGCGTGCGGTTGTCGGTCGGTTCTGGGCTCGCGAGGTTCACGGCGCCTGTGATCTCCTCATGCTCGGCGAGGAACCTGACGGCTCCGATCACGTCGTCGATGTGTATCCAGCTGAACTTCTGCCGCCCACGCGTCCGGTGCCAGCCGGAACGCGGGGATCCGGTCGGGTGCGACCCGATGCCGCGGTATCGACGGTGAGGGAACCAGGGCGAGTCGATCTGCGGCCCGCCCAGTCCCCACCGCGCGAGGCGACGCAGCATGTCGGGCGCGGGGCCGTCGCCGAACACGATGGCCATTCGCAGCGCCACGCGGCGCGTGCGGGGCAGCTCGTCGCTGAAGAACTCCCGTTCCCATTCCCGCGCGACATCCACGGAGAATCCCTCGCCGAGAGTTCCGGAGGCCTCGTCGTTGGCGCGCTGCTCCTCGTGCCGATAGATCGTGGCCGTGGAGGCGTTCAACCACAGCGGAGGCGGGTTCTCTGCGGCTGCCACGGCGTGGCGGAGGGCCCGCGTGGTCTCGACGCGAGAACGCAGGATCTCGTTCCGATTGACGTCGGTGTACCGGCAGTTCACGGACTTGCCGGCGAGATTGATGAGAAGGTCGGCGCCGTCGATCGCGTCGACGAGCGCCCGCGGATCGTTCCAGCCCACGCGCTCCGTGCGTCCGATGCGTCGCACCACGTAGCCGTCGGCTCGCAGCGCCTCGACGAGCTCGCGCCCCACGAACCCGCTCGCCCCGGCGACGACCGCCACCCGCTCGTCCGTCATGCGCTCCGCCCTCTGCCGACCTTCCGTGCCTCGACCGTACCGTCGCCTCGCGGCCCGGCCTCACCGCTCCCGGGATAATGGAGCGGATGGATCCGTGGGAACTGCGCGAGTGGCATGCCGAGTACCTCGACGCCTGCAACCGCCACGACCTGGACGCCGTCCGCGCGCTGATCGATTCGGACGTGCGTCGTGCGCACCTGCCGAGCGGTCGGGACGCGTGGATCGATGATCTCGCGCATCTGTTCCACGCCTTCCCGGATTGGCAGTGGCGACGCATCCAACTCGTGATCGAGGACGACCGGATCGCCGCACACCTGCGCGGCAGCGGAACCCACACCGGTGTCTACCGCGGAATCTCCGCCACACGTCGTCACGTGAATGTGGCGGAGTTCGCGATGTACCGGGTGGTCGGCGCTCGCATCGTCGAGTTCACCGGAACGGGCGACGCCGAACTGCGGCAGCAGCTCGGCGCATAGCCGCGTCAGTGCGCGGCGTCGTACGCGTCGATGACGGATGCGGCCACGCGCCCGCGCTCGGACACCTGGTGGCCGTTGGCCTTCGCCCACTCGCGGATGGCAGTGAGGTCTCGTGTCGAGGAGGTGGCCCGAGCACGCGGCTTGATGCTCGCGGTCGAGCGGCCGGAGATGCGGCGGGCCGCCGACACATAGGGGGCCATCGCGTCGCGCAGCGCCGCGGCGTTCGTATCCGAGAGGTCGATCTCGTAGGCGATGCCGTCGAGGGAGAAGAGCACGGTCTCGCCCTCGCCCACCTCCAGGACGGAGCCGTCGAGGTCGTCTACGAGCTGGTGGACGATTCTGCGCGCCATGACGTTACCATACAGATCGGCGGCGTCTCACGGCAGCAGCCGCGCCCGGCGCGCCTTCGCCACGGCCGCATGCCGCGTCGTGGCCTCCAGTTTCGACATCGCCGCCGCGAGGTACGACTTGACCGTCGTCTCCTTCAGCGCGAGCTCCTGAGCGATCTGCGCATTGGTCGACCCGAGCGCAGCGCATGCGAGCACGTCCAACTCGCGCGGTGAGAGCTGCACCGACGCCGATGAGGTGGACCGGTCGCCTGCCGCGACGTCCGCGAGGCGGCGTTCGACGGCGGCGAGGCGCTCGCGCAGTGCGGCGTCGCTGACCGTCGCGGAGATCGCACGAAGCTCCGCGAAGCTCTCCCGCACCTGCTCGCGCGCTGCGGCGTCCCACGCGCTCTCAGGGGCGGCATCCTGGGCGCGCTCGACACGGCGCGCGACCTCGTCGCGGATGCGGAGTTCGGATGCGAGGGCGTCGGCGATCTTCAACGCCGGCGCCGCCGTCACGTCATCCACGGCCGTCTGACCCCAGGAGCCGCAGTACAGCACGCCGCGAGTGCGGCCCGCCGCGACGACCGGGACCGCGAAGAGGGTCGCGATGCCTTCGCCGAGGATAGGGCCGTCGTAGTCGTGGGTGATTCCGCGTGCGCTCCGGTAGTCCAGAGCGAGGCGAGGGCGCTTCTCCGTCAGAGCTCTTCCGCCGAGCCCGCGCTGCTCGCGCACGACGAGACCTTCGATGGTCCGGCCGCGCGCTCCGACGATGGAACTGACGTGCACGGAGTGCTCGCGGACGAGTCCGCCGAAGGCGACGGGAAAGCGCGTGCGGGCGACCAGATCGTGGACGGCGCGCGTCATCAACTGCAGATCGCTGGTGGTTCCGGGGGACATAGGTGCTACCTACTTCCGGGGGTGTCGGCCTCGTTGCCGATTTTCGTAGCGTCGACCCTACCATCGCCGCGAAGAGGCGACGACGGCTCGGA
Organism: Microbacterium binotii; assembly: GCF_021398715.1. NCBI lineage: Bacteria > Bacillati > Actinomycetota > Actinomycetes > Micrococcales > Microbacteriaceae > Microbacterium > Microbacterium binotii. The sequence continues at coordinate 1,031,751 of NZ_CP090347.1, forward strand.
TGGACACCCCGCATCCGCGGCATGAGGCAAGGAGGCCACATGACTGAATCGCACGACCGCGCTGCCGACGGCGCGGGAATCGACTACATCGAGGTCGAGGAATCACCCCCGTTCCAACGCCTGAAACGAGCGCAGCGCGCGTTCGTCTTCCCCCTCGCGATCGCCTTCCTGCTCTGGTACTTCGCCTACGTGCTGCTCTCGTCCTTCGCTGCGGACTTCATGGCCACGCGCGTCTCGGGAGACATCACCGTGGGTCTGTTGCTCGGGCTCGGCCAGTTCGTCTCGACGTTCGTCATCACGATGGCCTACGTCGCCTACGCCAACCGGCGCCTCGACCCGCAGTCGCGCGCGATCCGTGAGGATCTGGAGCGGCGAGAGGCGGGTGCGCGATGAACGAGGTCTTCGGAGCCATCCACGCAGCTGTGCAGACGGTCGAGAACGATCCCGTCCTGAACATCTCGATCTTCGCGGCGTTCGTCGCCGTGACGCTGTTCATCGTGATCCGCGCGTCACGCAACAACAAGACCGCCGCCGACTATTACGCGGCCGGTCGCTCATTCACCGGGCCGCAGAACGGCTTCGCGATCGCCGGCGACTACCTGTCGGCGGCGTCCTTCCTCGGCATCTGCGGAGCCATCGCGATCAACGGCTACGACGGGTTCCTCTACTCGATCGGGTTCCTGGTGGCATGGCTGGTGGCGCTTCTGCTCGTGGCAGAGCTGATGCGCAACACCGGACGCTTCACGATGGCCGATGTCCTGTCGTTCCGTCTCAAGGAACGACCGGTGCGGATGGCGGCGGCCATCACGACCCTCGCGGTGTGCTTCTTCTATCTGCTCGCGCAGATGGCTGGCGCCGGCGGTCTGGTCTCGTTGCTGCTGGGCATCGGCGACCAGATCGGGCAGTCCATCGTCGTCGCCGTGGTCGGCGTGCTGATGATCGTCTACGTGCTCATCGGCGGGATGAAGGGCACGACCTGGGTGCAGATCGTCAAAGCGTTCCTGCTCATCGGCGGCGCTCTCGTCATGACCGTCTGGGTGCTCGCGATCAACGGGTTCAACCTGAACACGCTGCTCGAGAGCGCTGTCGCCGCCTCGCCGAAGGGTGAAGCGGTGCTCGGCCCGGGCCTCCAGTACGGCAAGAACCCGTGGGACTTCATCTCGCTGGCCCTCGCACTCGTGCTCGGCACGGCGGGTCTGCCGCACGTGCTGATGCGCTTCTATACGGTGCCCACCGCGAAGGAAGCACGGCGTTCGGTGGTCTGGGCGATCTGGTTGATCGGCCTCTTCTATCTCCTCACCCTCGTGCTCGGCTACGGCGCGGGTGCGCTGGTGGGGCCCGAGACCATTGCGGCTGCGCCGGGCGGCGTCAACTCCGCAGCCCCCCTGCTCGCCCTCTACCTGGGTGGTCCCGTTCTGCTCGGGTTCATCTCCGCGGTGGCGTTCGCAACGATCCTTGCGGTCGTCGCCGGCCTCACGATCACGGCGGCCGCATCGTTCGCGCACGACATCTACGCGAGTGTCGTGAAGAAGGGCAATGTGCCCCCGGACGGCGAGGTCAAGGTCGCGCGGCGCACGGTCATCGTCATCGGGGTGCTGGCCATCCTCGGCGGCATCGGCGTACAGGGTCAGAACGTGGCGTTCCTGGTCGCGCTGGCCTTCGCCGTCGCCGCCTCGGCGAACCTGCCCACCATCCTGTTCTCGCTGTTCTGGCGCAGGTTCACGACGCGCGGCGCGGTGTGGAGCATGTACGGCGGGCTCGGGGCGGCGATCGTGCTGATCGTGCTGTCGCCCGTGTTCTGGGGTACGCCCACGAGCGTGTTCAAGGACGTCGGTGTCGCGATCTGGCCGCTCAACAACCCGGGCATCATCTCGATCCCGCTGGGCTTCTTCCTCGGATGGCTGGGGTCGGTGACCTCACGTCGCGCCGAGGATCGCAAGAAGGCCGCCGAGATGGAGGTGCGCTCGCTCACCGGATTCGGGGCCGAGAAGGCGGTCGACCACTAGCGACATCGTCCGGCGGGCGGCCTACACGCCCGCCGGACGATGCGCGGCCTCGAGCTCGAGCAGGTAGCGCTTGTGCTCGGGGCGCCCGCCGTACTCGCCGATCGAGCCGTCGGAGCGGATGACGCGATGCGCGGGGATCACGAGCGAGATGGGCGTGTGGGCGCACGCGGATCCGACGGCGCGATGCGCCCGCGGAGAACCGGCCTCGACCGCGATCTCGCCGTAGCTGGCCGTCTCTCCATACGGGATGCGGGAGACCGCTTCCAATGCGTCGCGGGCGAAGCCGCTGACCAGACTCAGGTCCAGTTCGATGTCGAACGCCGTGCGCGCCCCCTCGAAGTACTCGTCGATCTGGCCGAGCAGCGCATCGGCGTCGTCGTCGATGGGTGCCGGCTCCCGGCCCAGACGCTGCGTCCACGCAGCGAGGGCGGAGCCGAGGGGCGCGGCGAGGAACTCGAAGCCGATGAGGCCGGCGTCGCTCGTCAGAACGAGGGCGTCGCCGAGGGGCGTCGGATGGATGCGGAAGCCGGTCGGGGTCATGTGCTCATCCTTCTCGTGCGCGCACTCCTTCCGCGGGGGAGAGCGTCCGCCCGGCGGACAACGCGCGGGCCGGGTGATCGTGGGGAGGAACGGCCGGTCCGTTCGGCGTGTCGCCAATCCGGCGAAACTCGGCCGTGGTTGAGCCCCGCTCGTCCATCTCACGCCTATGGTGACACGTGTGTGGCGTGGAGAAGGCACCATGATCTCTGGTGCAGACGAGGCGACGAATCCGGTGCGCCCGAGTGATCTCGGCGTCGCGGAGCCCGGTGTCGTCGTCGCGCACGTGGCAGACCCCGAGCGTGCGCGGTTGCGCGCGCAGGCCGCACTGCTCGGCGGGCGCTCGACACTCCTCTTCTATGAAGACTCGCCCGAGCGCGGCATCGACATCAACAAGGCTCATCCGGGGAGCCTCCCGCAGTTCCTGACCGGTCGGTCGACGCTGCTGTCCAACCTGTACCGCGACGAGGTCGCCCTGCGCACCGCGCGGATGGCGGCGGAGCGGATCACCGCCAAGAACGTCGAGTTGCGCACCGCGCGGGGTCTGGAGACCGTCTCGCTCGCTGTGGGCATGGCCTCCTGGCGCATCGGCGGGATCATGTGCACGGCTCCCGTGCTGCTGCGGCCGCTCGCGATCCGTCGCCACCACACCGACTTCGAGCTCAAGCTCCACGGCTCCTTCGTCGTCAACCCGGAACTCGTGCGCGCGTTGGGGACCCACTTCGGCATCCACCTGGACTCGGCAGCCCTCGCCGGTCTCGCTCACGATGGAGCGGTGTTCCGCCCGCAGCCCGTGATCGACCACCTGCGGGCCCTCACGACCCACATCCCGACCTTCACCGTCGTTCCGCGTCTGGTCGTGTCCAACTTCGTTGACGTCGGTTCGGGCATGGCTCGCGATACCGCCGACCTCGACCACCCGGTGCTGAACGCGCTCGCGGGGCATCCCGACGAGCGGGCGCGCCTCTCGGTGCGTCCTGCGCTTCCCCGCGTCACGAGCCCCGACGAGCGGACCCCTGCCGCCGACACGCTTCTGCTCGATGCGGATGAGGAGCAGGAGGCCGTGCTGGCGCGCATCGCGGCCGGTCATTCGCTCGCGGTGCACACTCTGCCCGGCACGGGAGGCACGCAGACCGTCATCAATGCGATCGGCGCCCTCGTGCAGAGCGGCCGTCGCGTGCTCGTGGTCAGCGCTCGCCGCTCGACCCTCGACGGCGTCCGCCATCGCCTCGCCGGCATCGGCCTCGATGCGCTCGCCGTCACGCCGCGACACCTGCACCGGGATCTGATCCGCGCGATCGGACGCAATGAGAAGGCGCAGCCGCCGAAGGTCGCGGAGATCGACGACGCACTGTTGCGCCTGCGCACGGTGCTGCGCGACTACCGCGGCGCGCTCACCGCCTCGCACCCCAGCCTCGGAACCTCGGCCCTGCAGGTCGTGCGCCGGCTGACCGAGCTGAGCGCCCTGTCGCCGGCTCCGTCGACCACCGCCCGGTTCGACATCGCCACCCTTGAGGCACTGCGGGATGCCCGGCCGCAGGCGGCGGCGAAGCTCGTGACCGCCGCGAAGCTGGGGGAGTTCCGCTTCGGTCCCGACGACTCGCCCTGGTACGGCGTGAGCTTCGACACCACCGAATCGGCGCGCGCTGCCCACGCGCTCGCGGGAAAGCTGAGCGGCCGCGAGGTTCCGAGCCTGCTCGAGCGCGGCTACGAGCTGATCGCGCAGACACGGATGCGGCCCTTCCGCACGATCGATGAGCTCGGCGACTATCTGCGTCTGCTGCAGGGCATCCGCGAGACCCTCGACAAGTTCACTCCGAGCGTGTTCGAGCGTCCTCTCGTCGAGCTCATCCAGGCGCACGCGCCCAAGCGTGATTCCGCCGACATGTCGAGCGCCAACCGTCGTCGGCTCAAGCGCCTGTCGCGCGAGTACGTGCGCCCCGGCGTGCACGTCGGCGACATGTACGAGTCGCTCGTGCGCATCCAGCAGCAGCGCGCCGATTGGCAGCGACTGGTGGATGCGGGCGTCGTGCCCGAGGTGCCGGTCGGTCTCGCCGACGTCCACGTCGCCTGGCAGCGCGTGCACGCGCAGCTCGGCGAGCTCGACCAGATCCTGCGGCGTCGTGAGTCGAGCCGCCTGGCCTCGCTCCCGGTGGCTCAGCTCATGCGCGTGCTGGCTGGGCTCGCCGCTGAGTCGGCGTACTTCGAGAACCTCGTCGAGCGTGCCACGCTGCGCACCGAGCTCGACCGCATGGGCCTCGCGCCCCTGCTCACCGAACTTTCGGTGCGCCACGCGCCCGAGGACCAGGTCGCGGCCGAGCTCGAGTTCGCGTGGTGGCAGTCCGCCCTCGAGCATCTGCTGCGCACCGACCGTGCGCTCCTCGGCGCGAACACCGCGGTGCTGGACCGTCTCGAACGCGACTTCCGGCTCGTGGACGAAGCGCATGCCGCCGCATCCGGGCCCGTCCTCGCGGCGCAGCTCGCGACGCAGTGGAAGATCGGCCTGGTCGACCACGCTGACGAGGCCGCCGCTCTCAAGCAGGCGCTGAAGGGCGGCGTCTCCGCCCCTGAGCAGCTCGTGCGGGCGGCGCCGACGCTCATGCGCACGCTCGCGCCGGTGTGGCTCGCCTCGCCCTACGAGGTGCCCGAGATCCCCGACCACCCGCCGTTCGACGTGGTGATCATCGCGGATGCGGCCGCCCTCTGTCTCGCGGAGGCGGCGCCCGCCCTGCGCCGCGCCCGCCAGGTGGTGCTCTTCGGCGACCCCGTCACCCAGAAGCCGACGCCCTTCGCCGTCGGCGCGGGCGAGCGCGCGGTCGCGGACGAGTTCGACGAGCCCTTCGACGAGGTCTCGGTCTTCGAGCGGATGGCGGAGCTGCTCGACGTCGCCACGCTCACCCGCAGCTACCGCGCCGGCGGCGAGGACCTCGCGCAACTCGTGAACGACGCGTTCTACGGCGGAGAGCTCGTCTCACTGCCCTGGGCAGGTGCCTACCTCGGACGGGGGAGCCTTAGCGTCGACTACGTCGAGGGTGGAACCGGCACGCCGGACCCCATCTCGGGCGCCGTCGAGAGCCCCGATGCCGAGGTCGCGCGCGTCGTGACGCTCGTGACCGAGCACGCGGTCAACCGTTCCGGTGAGAGCCTCATGGTCGTCACGGCCAGTAGACGCCACGCCGAGCGCATCCGTGCGGCCGTCGATGTCGCCTTCGCGGGCCGCGCCGACGTCGCGGACTTCGTCTCGCGCGAGACGGCCGAGCCGTTCGCCGTCCTGACGCTCGAGGAGTCGGTCGCGGAGAGTCGAGACCGGGTCGTCTTCTCGCTCGGGTTCGGGCTGACCAAGCACGGCCGCGTCCTCAGCGACTTCGGCGACCTCTCCACGGCGGACGGAGAGCGACTGCTCACGGTCGGAATGACCCGTGCGCGTCGCTCGATGGTGATCGTCTCCTCCATCCGCCCCAGCGCTTTCGAGGACGGCAGGCTCGAGCACGGCGCCGCGACGCTCATGAGCATCCTGGGTGGAGTGGCGGCACGAGCGCGTGAGACGCGTCTCGAGGATCTCGCCGACCCGTTGACCAGGGCCCTCGCCCGTGAGCTGCGTGCCAAGGGCATCAAGGTCGATCTCGACTACCGCGGGCTGCTGCCCTTGGTGGCGGGTCATGACGGCAAGGCCGTGGTGGTCGAGAGCGACCCGGAGACACGTCCCGAGTCCCTGCGCGAGTCGCTGCGTCTGCGCCCGCAGATCCTGCGACGGCTGGGGTGGCACTACCTGCGCGTGCACGCCTTCGATCTCTACAGCGACCCCGCGGCGGTCGCGGCGCGCGTCGCGACGCTGCTGGGCGTCGAGGCGGGGGCATCGCCGCAGGCGAGCACGCAGCCCATCGATGTCGCCGAGTGACGACCGCCAGCGCGTCGTCCGCGTGACGGGAGCGCGGCGCGCTCGGCTGACACCGGCGCCCGGCGCGGTCGAGGAGCCGGAGAGCAGAGACGACGACGCCGCATCCGCTGCGTCCGAGGCGGGCCCGAACGACGAGCGGATGCGGCGCGAGGTCCCGCCGCACTACTGAGGCGTCAGGGCCGGGTCTTGTTCTGCTGCTCGAGCAGGTCGCGGATCTGCACCAGCAGCTCCTGCTCGGTGGGAGCCGGCGCAGCTTCGGGCTCGCGGACACCGGCGCGTGCGGCCTGACGCGCCTTCCACAGGTTCATCGGCATGACGAACGCGAAGTACACGACGACCGCGACGGCGAAGAAGCTCACGATCGCCGTGATCAGCCCGCCGATCGGGAACGTGACCGTGCCGCCGTAGATGTCGGGCACGGGGATGCCGGGAACGCCGTTCTCGTCGGCCTTCCAGAAGATCTCGATGAGCGGCGTGATGATCGACGCGACGATTGCGTTGACCACCGCCGTGAACGCCGCACCGATGACGACTGCGACCGCGAGGTCGATCACATTGCCGCGGAGGATGAACTCCTTGAAACCCTTGATCATCGAATCTCTCCTCAGGTCGTCGGCGTCGGGCCGGTCAGGACGCCGCGGGGGCGGCGGGGGCAGTGGGAGCGGTGGCTCCCGTGCTCGATGATGCCCCGGACGAGCCGGAGTCTCCACCCGACGTGCCGGTCGCGCTCGAGCCGGACGCACCGGCACGCGAGTCCGTGCGGTAGAAGCCGGAGCCGTTGAACGTGACGCCGATCGAGCCGTACTCCTTGCGCAGCACACCGCCGCACGAGGGGCACTCGGTCAGTGCAGGGTCGGAGAAGGACTGGACGGTGTCGAAGCGGTGTCCGCAGGTCTTGCAGGCATAGGCGTAGGTGGGCATGGTGCCTCCGGGGTCAGGCGCTCAGCGGGCGCGCAGCGTCAGGGTGCGGGTGGGGGTGACGACGCCGTCGACGGGCTGGTCGTGCACATCCGTCGGGACGTCGTCGAGGATCTCGGAGTCGTAGACCACTGCGTACACCGGCGGGCACTTCTGCATCGAGCCGATGGTCTTGTCGAAGTAACCGCGACCCCATCCCAATCGCATCCCGCGGCGGTCGACGGCGGCGGCGGGCACGATCATCAGGTCGACGTCGTTGACGGCGATGGGGCCGAGCAGCTCTCCGACAGGTTCGGGCAGACCGAACAGGCCCTCCGCGATCTCGCCATCCTCGGTGGCGACGGCCCAGTCGAGCAGGCCGTCCACCCGCGTCACGGGCAGGAGAACCCGGATGCCGCGACGCACGGCCTCGCGCACGAACTCACGCGTATCGGGTTCAGTGTTGGTCGACAGGAAGCAGGAGAGCGACCTCACATGGTGCGCCGTCGTCAGGGCGTCGAGCTGCTGGTGGACTCCCGTGCCCGCGCTCTCCCGCGCGGCGGCCGACAGGGTCTGTCGCCGTTCCCGCAGATCGGCGCGGAGTGCGCGCTTGACGTCGTCCACTGCATTGCGATCGTCACCGTCTGACATGCACATGATTCTAAGGACCGCAACCGGGGAAGGCGTGCCGATAGGATCGCGGCATGAGTCACAAGCCCTTCAAGGCCGTCATTCCCGCCGCGGGTCTGGGAACACGATTCCTCCCCGCCACGAAGGCGATGCCGAAGGAGATGCTGCCCGTCGTCGACAAGCCGGCCATTCAGTACGTCGTCGAAGAGGCGGTCGAAGCGGGCATCCAGGACGTGCTCATCATCATCGGTCGCAACAAGAACAACATCGCGAATCACTTCGACGCGATGCCCGAGCTGGAGCAGAAGCTGCGGGAGAAGGGCGACACCGGCAAGCTCGCGAAGGTGGAGCACTCGTCCGACCTCGCCGACGTGCACATGGTCCGCCAGGGCGAGCCGAAGGGGCTCGGGCACGCGGTGCTGCGTGCTCAGGCCCACGTCGGAGACCACCCCTTCGCGGTGCTGCTGGGAGACGACCTGATCGACGAACGCGACCCGCTGCTGTCGAAGATGCTCTCCGAGTACGACAAGCGCGGTGCGGCGGTGATCGCCCTCATGGAGGTCGACCCGGAGAACATCCACCTGTACGGTGTCGCGGCGGTCGAGGAGACCGATGAGGACGGTGTCGTGAAGGTGACGGGCCTCGTCGAGAAGCCCAAGAAGGAGGATGCGCCCTCCAACCTCGCCATCATCGGCCGGTACGTCCTCGGTCCTGACGTGTTCGAGGTGCTCGAGCACACCGAACCCGGCAAGGGCGGGGAGATCCAGCTCACCGACGCGCTGCAGGAGCTCGCCACGGATCCCGAGCGCGGCGTCTACGGCGTGGTCTTCCGCGGCCGGCGCTACGACACGGGAGACAAACTCGACTACATCAAGGCGATCGTCCAGCTCGCCAGCGATCGCGACGACCTCGGCCCGGACCTGCGGCCGTGGCTGAAGGACTTCGTCGCCGGACTCTGAACCGGGGAGGTTCGAGATGGACCTTTCGGCACCGCGCGAGCACGGGCGGGTCGGCATCCGTCTGATCCGTGCGCGCGACGCGCGCGTGTTGCAGGATCATCTGATGTCGAACCGCGCATGGTTGCGCCCGTGGGAGGCGACGAGCCCGGACGGCGCCGTTCTGCTCGACATGAAGATCGGCATCCGCCGGCTTTTGCAGCAGTACCGCGATGGTGCGGGCGTCCCACTGGTCATGGAGTACGACGGGCGGGTCGCAGGCCAGCTGAACGTGTGGGGAATCGCTCGCGGGTCGCTCGCCTCGGCCACCATCGGATACTGGGTGGCCCGCGAATACGCCGGCCGCGACATCACGCCGACATCGGTGGCACTCGCGACCGATCTCTGCTTCACCGAGCTGCGGCTGCACCGGATGGAGATCTGCATCCGGCCGGAGAACGACGCGAGTCTGCGGGTCGTGCAGAAGCTCGGCTTCCGCTACGAGGGTCTGCGCCGGCGGTACATCCACATCGACGGAGACTGGCGCGATCACTACGCCTTCGCGCTCACGAGTGAAGAGGTGCCCGAGGGGGTGCTGGCTCGCTGGGTCGCCGGTCGCGCGCCCGCCGACGCCGCGACCGTGCCGGAGCGCGACCGCATCGGTCGCCCCGACTGACGCCGACACGCCGACGCTTGCCCGGTTCGCCGCGGTGCGTCGCCTACCGTTGACGGCATGGGCGGACAGGTGTTGGGCGGAGGAGTGATCTTCCTCGTCGCTGTGACGCTGTGGCTGCTCTACCTCCTGCCCTCCTGGCACAGCCGGCACCAGTACAACGCCGCCGAGCGCAATGCGGTTCGCCTCAATCAGGCCCTGCGGGTTCTCGCTGAGACCAGCGAGACGCCCGAGGAGGTGCGGCTGGAGCTGACGGCACGCACCGCATCCGCTCAGCAGAAGCTCGCCCGTCAGACGCTCGCCGAGCGTGAGCGGGCACAGCTCGAAATCGCGCGCCAGGAGCTCGCGGCCGCCAAGCAGGAGGCCCGTGCGGTGCGTGACCGTCCCGAGGTGCGCATGGCGCGGGCTCGCAGGCGCGCGCGATTGACGGCCACCGTCCTGGCGCTCCTCTCGCTCGGAGGGGCGGGGCTGGGCGTCTGGATGCAGCTGACCGCGGCGAGCACCACGTTGCTGTGGGCATCGGGTGCGGTCTTCGTGATCTCCGTGCTGATGCTGCAGCAGATGTCGCGTGTGGCGCGTCGGGCCGCTCGCCGGGTCGCTCCCGCGCCGCAGATCACCGTAGAGGCTCGTCAGGCGGATGTGCAGGATGTCGCTCTGCCGACTCCGGCAGTTCCCGCCACGTGGGAGCCGCGTTCGCTTCCGCGTCCGTTGGCAGCCACCTCCGGGTCACGGGCCTCTCTCGTGCAGGATGCGGCGGACGCGCGTGCGGCGCTTCGCCGTGCCGCCGTCGAGGAAGCCAAGCGCGAGCGCGCGGAGCAGGCAGCGCCGCCCTCGATCGACACCGCGCGGGTCGCGAAGGCGCCCGAGGAGTCTCCCTTCGCGCGGATGGGCTACGTCGACGACGCGGAGATCGAAGACCACGTTCGGCGCCTGCTCTCGACGGGTCGCGCGGCGGGTTGACGCGGTTCGTTCGCCTCTTCGGGCCGTGATAGGCTCGTTGAGTTCCGGGCCTGTGGCGCAGTTGGTAGCGCGCTTCGTTCGCAATGAAGAGGTCAGGGGTTCGAATCCCCTCAGGTCCACCGGAAAGGCCCCCGCTCAGCGGGGGCCTTCGTCGTTTCCAGCGTCCCCACTGTCCCTCACGGGCGGGGGAGCAATCTCACGGGGAGCGAGAGCGACGGTGGGGACGGAGCGATGGGCGCTGATCGGGGGATGGGCGAGCACCGCGGTGTCTGCGAACAGGGGGAGCCGGCAGACGGACCCTGTGGCGGCGGCTCTCGCCGATGCCGACCGCAACGGCATGATCCGGCCCGGGAGCGACGCGAGCCTGTGGAGCAATGACTCCCGAGAACGCTCGTCCTCCGCGGGGGTCCGGCCGGCACCGACCGCGAGACTGCATCGTCCGCACGAGATCACTGTCATCACCCGTGATCTCGTGACGCGTATGCAGTCTCGCGGTGAGAGGGGAGGGGGGAGAGGGAGAAGCGGGAGAGGACAGCGTCATCGGCCGGAAACATGCGCGACACGCCCGGGGGTTGCGCTCGAGTTGGCAGATGGCCGGAACCCACGTAACTTATTACTTGTTCGCCCCACAGGGAAGAACGGAGAGGCTGAAGCCCCGTTCCCCTCAAGCGGAGAACACACTCCCACACAAGCGAGAAGATCTCGGATCTGACGTGCGTGTGGGGTGCCGATCGTTCCGTCGATCGCCGCCTCGGCGGTGAGAACGATCCGCTCCGGCGGATTTGACACGGCGAGCGAAACGGCTAAGATGGAGAAGTTGCCCTGCGGGCGAGGCTGAGAAGCCGAGCGGCAGGAGCATCCGTTCCTTGAGAACTCAACAGCGTGCACTTGTCAAATGCCAAATAACCTCGTTCCAGCTTCGGCTGGGTGAGATTCCTTTGGATCAAGTCCAACCCTTTGGGGTTGGCGTTATGGATTGTCAGTAATGGCATCCTTTTGGTCAGTTCAAACTCGCTGCGCACTTCTTTTTCCGTTGTGTGTATGCATTTTTCTTTTACGGAGAGTTTGATCCTGGCTCAGGATGAACGCTGGCGGCGTGCTTAACACATGCAAGTCGAACGGTGAAGCAGAGCTTGCTCTGTGGATCAGTGGCGAACGGGTGAGTAACACGTGAGCAACCTGCCCTGGACTCTGGGATAAGCGCTGGAAACGGCGTCTAATACTGGATACGAGACGTGGCCGCATGGTCAACGTTTGGAAAGATTTTTTGGTTCAGGATGGGCTCGCGGCCTATCAGCTTGTTGGTGAGGTAATGGCTCACCAAGGCGTCGACGGGTAGCCGGCCTGAGAGGGTGACCGGCCACACTGGGACTGAGACACGGCCCAGACTCCTACGGGAGGCAGCAGTGGGGAATATTGCACAATGGGCGAAAGCCTGATGCAGCAACGCCGCGTGAGGGATGACGGCCTTCGGGTTGTAAACCTCTTTTAGCAAGGAAGAAGCGAAAGTGACGGTACTTGCAGAAAAAGCGCCGGCTAACTACGTGCCAGCAGCCGCGGTAATACGTAGGGCGCAAGCGTTATCCGGAATTATTGGGCGTAAAGAGCTCGTAGGCGGTTTGTCGCGTCTGCTGTGAAAACTGGAGGCTCAACCTCCAGCCTGCAGTGGGTACGGGCAGACTAGAGTGCGGTAGGGGAGATTGGAATTCCTGGTGTAGCGGTGGAATGCGCAGATATCAGGAGGAACACCGATGGCGAAGGCAGATCTCTGGGCCGTAACTGACGCTGAGGAGCGAAAGGGTGGGGAGCAAACAGGCTTAGATACCCTGGTAGTCCACCCCGTAAACGTTGGGAACTAGTTGTGGGGACCATTCCACGGTTTCCGTGACGCAGCTAACGCATTAAGTTCCCCGCCTGGGGAGTACGGCCGCAAGGCTAAAACTCAAAGGAATTGACGGGGACCCGCACAAGCGGCGGAGCATGCGGATTAATTCGATGCAACGCGAAGAACCTTACCAAGGCTTGACATATACGAGAACGCTGCAGAAATGTAGAACTCTTTGGACACTCGTATACAGGTGGTGCATGGTTGTCGTCAGCTCGTGTCGTGAGATGTTGGGTTAAGTCCCGCAACGAGCGCAACCCTCGTTCTATGTTGCCAGCACGTAATGGTGGGAACTCATGGGATACTGCCGGGGTCAACTCGGAGGAAGGTGGGGATGACGTCAAATCATCATGCCCCTTATGTCTTGGGCTTCACGCATGCTACAATGGCCGGTACAAAGGGCTGCAATACCGTGAGGTGGAGCGAATCCCAAAAAGCCGGTCCCAGTTCGGATTGAGGTCTGCAACTCGACCTCATGAAGTCGGAGTCGCTAGTAATCGCAGATCAGCAACGCTGCGGTGAATACGTTCCCGGGTCTTGTACACACCGCCCGTCAAGTCATGAAAGTCGGTAACACCTGAAGCCGGTGGCCTAACCCTTGTGGAGGGAGCCGTCGAAGGTGGGATCGGTAATTAGGACTAAGTCGTAACAAGGTAGCCGTACCGGAAGGTGCGGCTGGATCACCTCCTTTCTAAGGAGCATCTGAAGTCTTCGGACTTCCAGAACCCAGTTCGAAGGCACACGTTCTTCGCTGGGAGCTCATGGGTGGAACATTTGACGAGGCATCAGGGTCTGAGGGTTCTGCTGAGTACGCCGCTTGCGGTTGGAAAGGTGGGGTCGGAGGGGTTTGGTGCATGCACGCTGTTGGGTCCTGAGGGACCGGGTGTGACTCCTTTGGGGGTTGCGGCTGTACCTCTGGGCCTTCTTCTGCTGCTTGTGCAGTGGGGGTTGGTACCGCCCGTACTTTGAGAACTACACAGTGGACGCGAGCATCTTAGAGATGAATCTTCGGATTCATTTCACAGGTGATCTTTTTTAGATCATTTAGTCAATTTTCGAGTTGACGATTCAAACTCATGTGATTTCAAGTCTTTAAGAGCAAACGGTGGATGCCTTGGCATCTGGAGCCGAAGAAGGACGTAGCAATCTGCGATAAGCCTCGGGGAGTGGATAAGCACACTTTGATCCGAGGGTCTCCGAATGGGGAAACCCCGCTGGGCGGCGTGCCGACCTAGTGACTCCCGCCTGAATATATAGGGCGGGTAGAGGGAACGTGGGGAAGTGAAACATCTCAGTACCCACAGGAAGAGAAAACAACCGTGATTCCGTGAGTAGTGGCGAGCGAAATCGGAAGAGGCTAAACCTAGCGTGTGTGATAGCCGGCAGGCGTTGCACGTTGGGGGTTGTGGGACTTTCTTGATCATCCTGCCGGGTGATCGACGTGACAGAAGCGTATAGACGAATGGTCTTGAAAGGCCAGCCATAGTGGGTGCCAGCCCCGTAGTCGAAATGCGTGTTCTGGCGTGGAGAGTATCCCAAGTAGCACGGGGCCCGAGAAATCCCGTGTGAATCTGTCAGGACCACCTGATAAGCCTAAATACTCCCAGATGACCGATAGCGGACAAGTACCGTGAGGGAAAGGTGAAAAGTACCCCGGGAGGGGAGTGAAATAGTACCTGAAACCGTTTGCTTACAAACCGTTGGAGCCTCCTTAGTAGGGGTGACAGCGTGCCTTTTGAAGAATGAGCCTGCGAGTTAGCGATACGTGGCGAGGTTAACCCGTGTGGGGTAGCCGTAGCGAAAGCGAGTCTGAATAGGGCGATTCAGTCGCGTGTCCTAGACCCGAAGCGAAGTGATCTATCCATGGCCAGGTTGAAGCGACGGTAAGACGTCGTGGAGGACCGAACCCACTTAGGTTGAAAACTGAGGGGATGAGCTGTGGATAGGGGTGAAAGGCCAATCAAACTTCGTGATAGCTGGTTCTCTCCGAAATGCATTTAGGTGCAGCGTTGCGTGTTTCTTGCCGGAGGTAGAGCTACTGGATGGCCGATGGGCCCTACAAGGTTACTGACGTCAGCCAAACTCCGAATGCCGGTAAGTGAGAGCGCAGCAGTGAGACTGTGGGGGATAAGCTTCATAGTCGAGAGGGAAACAACCCAGACCACCAACTAAGGTCCCTAAGCGCGTGCTAAGTGGGAAAGGATGTGGAGTTGCTGTGACAACCAGGAGGTTGGCTTAGAAGCAGCCACCCTTGAAAGAGTGCGTAATAGCTCACTGGTCAAGTGATTCCGCGCCGACAATGTAACGGGGCTCAAGCACGCCACCGAAGTTGTGGCATTGACATTATTGGTAGGCCTTCGTGGTCCAGCCGTGTTGATGGGTAGGAGAGCGTCGTGTGGCCAGCGAAGCGGCGGTGTGAACCAGCCGTGGAGGCTACACGAGTGAGAATGCAGGCATGAGTAGCGAAAGACGTGTGAGAAACACGTCCTCCGAAAGACCAAGGGTTCCAGGGTCAAGCTAATCTTCCCTGGGTAAGTCGGGACCTAAGGCGAGGCCGACAGGCGTAGTCGATGGACAACGGGTTGATATTCCCGTACCGGCGAAGAACCGCCCAAGCTAATCCAGTGGTGCTAAGAGTCCTAGCCAGGAATGTGTGGATCCCTTCGGGGTGATGCCGTCTTGGTGAACGCTCGACCCCACGCTGGTGCGGTTAGCGTATTAACAGGTGTGACGCAGGAAGGTAGCCCAACCCGGGCGATGGTTGTCCCGGGGCAAGTGCGTAGGCTGAGTCGTAGGCAAATCCGCGACTCGTTCGGCTGAGACACGATGCGGATAAAAAGTGGGTGATCCTATGCTGCCGAGAAAAGCATCGACGCGAGGTTCTAGCTGCCCGTACCCCAAACCGACTCAGGTGGTCAGGTAGAGAATACCAAGGAGATCGAGAGAATCGTGGTTAAGGAACTCGGCAAAATGCCCCCGTAACTTCGGGAGAAGGGGGGCCATCCACTTATACGGACTTGCTCCGGAAAGGGTGTGGTGGCCGCAGAGACTAGTGGGTAGCGACTGTTTACTAAAAACACAGGTCCGTGCCAAGTCGCAAGACGATGTATACGGACTGACGCCTGCCCGGTGCTGGAAGGTTAAGAGGAGCGGTTAGCGTAAGCGAAGCTGCGAATTTAAGCCCCAGTAAACGGCGGTGGTAACTATAACCATCCTAAGGTAGCGAAATTCCTTGTCGGGTAAGTTCCGACCTGCACGAATGGCGTAACGACTTCCCAACTGTCTCAACCGCGAACTCGGCGAAATTGCATTACGAGTAAAGATGCTCGTTACGCGCAGCAGGACGGAAAGACCCCGTGACCTTTACTACAGCTTGGTATTGGTGTTCGGTGTGGCTTGTGTAGGATAGGTGGGAGACTGTGAAGCAGACACGCCAGTGTTTGTGGAGTCATTGTTGAAATACCACTCTGGTCACTCTGGATATCTAACTTCGAACCGTAATCCGGTTCAGGGACAGTGCCTGGTGGGTAGTTTAACTGGGGCGGTTGCCTCCCAAAAAGTAACGGAGGCGCCCAAAGGTTCCCTCAACCTGGTTGGCAATCAGGTGGCGAGTGTAAGTGCACAAGGGAGCTTGACTGTGAGACTGACAGGTCGAGCAGGGACGAAAGTCGGGACTAGTGATCCGGCAGTGGCTTGTGGAAGCGCTGTCGCTCAACGGATAAAAGGTACCTCGGGGATAACAGGCTGATCTTGCCCAAGAGTCCATATCGACGGCATGGTTTGGCACCTCGATGTCGGCTCGTCGCATCCTGGGGCTGGAGTAGGTCCCAAGGGTTGGGCTGTTCGCCCATTAAAGCGGTACGCGAGCTGGGTTTAGAACGTCGTGAGACAGTTCGGTCCCTATCCGCTGCGCGCGTAGGAAGTTTGAGAGGATCTGACCCTAGTACGAGAGGACCGGGTTGGACGAACCTCTGGTGTGTCAGTTGTTCCGCCAGGAGCACCGCTGATTAGCTACGTTCGGGATGGATAACCGCTGAAAGCATCTAAGCGGGAAGCCGGCCTCAAGATGAGACTTCCATACCTTCGGGTGAGAGGCTCCCAGCCAGACTACTGGGTTGATAGGCCAGATGTGGAAGCGCAGTAATGCGTGTAGCTGACTGGTACTAATAAGCCGATGACTTGATAACACTTCGTTTGAACTGAAGCTGTTCGCGTCCACTGAGTGGTTCTCGATGTACGGTCGAGAACCGCAGACAACATTCTTTTGTTGTGTGCATGACTTGAAACATCAATAGTGTTTCGGCGGCCATAGCGAGAGGGAAACGCCCGGTCCCATTCCGAACCCGGAAGCTAAGCCTCTCAGCGCCGATGGTACTGCAGGGGGGACCCTGTGGGAGAGTAGGACACCGCCGGACTCCTTTTAGAAAGGGCCACCCAAAGCTGGGTGGCCCTTTCGCGTTTCTGCATGCTTTTCTGGAAGGCCATACGCTGTCGCTATGACGTCAGGCCTTCATCCTCGCAGCCAGCTCGTCCACGATGCTCTACGTTCTGCCGGGATTGAGGGCGAGATCGTGGTGCTGCCCGACGCGGCGTCGACGGCTGCGCTTGCCGCATCCGCTCTCGGCGTCGACGTCGGTGCCATCGCCAATAGCCTGGTGTTCTGGTCGGACGACGAACCTCTGCTGGTGATGACCAGCGGTGCCCATCGCGTCGACACGAGTGCGCTCGCGGCGCGGCTCGGGCGTTCCTCTATTGTCCGAGCGACGGTGGAGCAGGTCCGCGCGGCGACGGGACAGGCGATCGGGGGAGTGGCGCCCACGGGCCACCCTGTGCCGGTCGTTACTGTCGTCGACGAGGACCTCGCCCAATACGATCAGATCTGGGCGGCCGGTGGCACGCCGCACACGGTGTTTCCCCTGTCGTTCGATGAACTCGTGGCTCTCACCGGCGGCGTGGTCGTGAAGGTCGACGCGGCCTAACGGGGCGTCTGGATGTTCCACTCGTCGACGACGGGTGGCAGGGCGGGCCAACGATCGCCCGGGATCGGGAACGTTGCCACGGCGCATGTCGTCATGGTGACAGGGCGTCCCGCGAGCTCGGATGCGAGCTCGCTCAGCCCGGGATCGTGGGCGACGATGAGCACGCTCCGTCCGCCCGCACCTGCCGCCGCGTCCCAAAGCTCCGGCACGCTCGCCCCGTACAACTCGGGCATGGTTTCGAGGGGGACGTCGAGCGACGCTGCGAACGCCTCCGCGGTCGTGCGGGCGCGCAGCGCCGTGCTGGTGAGTAGGCGGTCGGGGTGGAAACCCGTCTCCGCGAGAGCCGCAGCCATCAGGGGAGCGTCACGCTGACCGCGATCGTTCAGCGGGCGTTCGTGGTCGCTCAGCCCGGCCACGCCCCAGTCGGACTTGGCGTGGCGTACGAGGACGAGTGTGACCATGTTTCGCCTCCTATCCCACGTAGACCCAGGCGTCGCGTCCGCTCTGCAGGATGACGGACACCCGCGTGTACAGCGAGACTTCGTATTCGTCGGCTGCGTCCAGCTCATCGAGGGTCAGCGCCAGCACGCGTCCGGTGACCTTGTCGCTCGTGTTCCCGGTCCGACGCAGAACAGGATGCGTGGGCAGACCGGACAGGGCCACGACACGCGTGTCTTCAATCTCCGTGTACTGCACGTGATAGCCGGCGAGCACGTCCTCGGTCGACTCGATTCGGCGCCCGAAGAGGTCGAGCTGCACCTGCGGGAGCAGAAGTGTCCCGTAGGAGAAGAGGCGCTCGGACGTCGCCGTGGTGCTCATCCCGCCCCCTAGGCTCCGAAGACCGCGTGCGCGATCGCGAAGATCGTGAGACCCGCGAGAGATCCCACGATCGTGCCGTTGAGGCGAATGTACTGCAGATCGCGGCCGACCATGAGTTCGATCTTCTCGGTGGTCTCTTCGGGGTCCCAGCGTTCCACGGTGTCGGTGATGACGGAGGCGATGTCGTGCCGGTATCGCTCGATGACGAACACCGCTGCATCCGTCACCCAGCCGTCGACGCGGGCGCGCAGGGCCTCATCCCGTTCGAGACGGCGGCCGATGTCCGTCAGGGTCTCGACCAGGCGCCGGCGCAGCCCGCTCTGCGGGTCGCTGAGGCCGCGCGTGAGACCGTTCTTGGCTGTGCGCCACGCCTCGCCGGCCAGCTCTCGGACCCGAGGCGAATCGAACACTGTCGTCTTCGCGTCTTCGAATCGTCCGATCGTCGCGGCATCGTGCTGCAGGTTGTCCGCCAGACGCGCGAGGTAGCCGTCCACTGCGTGCCGTGCCGGGTGATCGGGATCGGCACGCACCGCGGCGACGAACTTGACGGCCTCGTGGTATGCGGCCTCATCGATCATCGTGTGCACCATCGACGGCACCCACGAGGGCAGGCGCCGGGAGATCAGGCCCGTGAATGCCGAGCGGTTCGCTCGCAGCCACGAGGCCATGCTGTCCGCGGCGAGGTCGACCGCGCCGTGGTGCGCACCGGAGTCGACCATGCGCTCGAGCCACCCGCCGAGCGGCGGTCCCCAGTCGGGAAGCACCAAGTGCTCGCGGGCGAGGTCGCCGAGCAACTGCTGTACGTCGTCGTCACTGAGCGCCTCGATGACGTTCGTGGCGATCGTCGCGCCCTCGGACGCGACGCGCTCGGCGTTCGCGGGCTGCGACAGCCAGGCGCCGAGACGCGCCGAGAGTGAGAAGGACTCGAGCTTGCCGCGGATGACAGGAGCGGCGAGGAAGTTGGTCTCGACGAACTCGCCCAGCGTGCGTCCGATCTCGTCCTTGCGGGTCGGGATGATCGCCGTGTGCGGGATGGGAAGGCCGAGCGGCCGCCGGAACAGCGCCGTCACCGCGAACCAATCCGCGAGCGCTCCGACCATGCCGCCCTCCGCCGCGGCGCGCACATAGGAGAGCCACGGATAGCGGCTCTGCAGCGCGAAGGCGATGACGAAGACGACCGCGAGCACGATGAGGGCTCCGAGCGCGATGCCCTTCATGAGCCGCAGCCCGCGCAACCGCTCCCGGTCGGCGTCGCTCAGCAGTGCTGTCGGTGTGCGGGGCATTTCGTCATCCTTCCACGGCGTACTCTGTCAGCGTGATCGACGACATCAAGAAGCGCGCCCTGCATCGTACGAGCATCCTGGAGGGACAACTACGCGGGGTGACCAAGATGATCGAGTCCGAGGAGTACTGCATGGACATCATCACGCAGTCACGGGCCATCCAGCGCTCACTGGAATCGTTGAATCGTCTGCTGCTCGAGAATCACCTGCGCACCCACGTGGCGCACATGTTCGAAGAGGGCGGCGAGGACCGGGAGCGCGCCGTCGAGGAGCTGCTGCGCGCGTTCGATTTCGCGGGGAAGTGATCAGCTCGCCAGATCCTCGCGCTGACTCGTCCACCCGACGTCGAAGCTGCGGTTGCCGCTGATCGCCGCCGCGAACGGCTCCACGGCCGACATGGTCTCCGCGTCCAGGACGAGTCCGGATGCGGGGAGCCACTCGTCCACGTGTCGCGTGAAGCGCGAGCCGGGGATGGGCGCTGCGGCCACTCCGAACTGCGCGGCGCGCGTGAACAACCAGCCGAGCGCGAGTTGCGCACCCGTCAGGCCGCGCTGGCGCGCCAGAGCGAGATAGCCGGCGCGGAGGTCCGCGTTGGCGGCGAGGTTCTCGGCGGAGAACCTCGGGAACCGCGGCCGACCGTCACCGGGCCCGATGTCGGCGGGGGAGAAGGCGTCGGTCAGCCAGGCACGGCTCAGCGGCGAGTACGGCACGAAGCCGATCCCGAGCTCGGCCGCCGTCGGAACGACGGACTTCTCCACGTCGCGGCTGACGACACTCCACTCGGTCTGGACGGCAGCGATCGGATGCACGGCGTGAGCACGGCGGATCTCGTCCGCGGTGGCCTCCGACAGCCCGATGTGGAGCACCTTCCCCGCGCTCACGAGCTCGGACATCGCGCCGACCGTCTCCTCGATGGGAACGTGCGGATCGACACGATGCTGGTAGTAGAGGTCGACGTGGTCGGTACCGAGTCGGGAGAGGCTCTGATCGATCTGCTCGCGCACGTAGGCGGCGTCGCCACGGATGCCGCGTGAGCCGATCGCACCGCCCGAGATCCCGAACTTCGTCGCCAGGGTGATCTCGTCGCGTCGGCTGGCGAGCAGCCGTGCGATCGTGCGCTCGCTGCGGCCCGCGCCGTAGATGTTGGCCGTGTCGACGAACGTGAGTCCCGCATCCACCGCGTGCGTCAGCGTCGCGAGCGCGGTCGCGTCGTCGACCGGCCCGTACACGTCGCTGAGGCTCATCCCGCCGTAGCCGAGTGCGCTGACCTCGAGGCCGTCGCCGAGAAGGACCCGACCCACGGCGCTCACTCGGACGCCCCCTGCTGGAGCGGTCCGAGCCACGCAGCGGCGACGGTCGCGTGCGCGGACTCCGGGTCGGAAGGATGGAACTGGCCGGCGAGGACGTCGCGGTACAGGCGGCCCAACTCGCTGGACGAGAAATACGACGAGCCCCCGGCTACGAGGATCGCCTCGTCGACGATCCGCTTGGCGCCCGCGGCTGCCCGGTGCTTGAGACCGGACAGCAGCGAGAACCACCGCGCCCCGTGGTCGACGCCGGCATCCACGTCGTGGGCGAGCGCGGCGATCTGAGGGACGAGGGCGTCGTACGTCAGCGCCATCTCCGCAACCCGCCACCGGATGTCGGGGTCCTGGCTGTACGACAGCCCCGTCTTGCGCGAGCGCCGCCGCGCGGCCGTCTCGACGGCGACGTCGAGCGCGCGTCGGCCGATGCCGGTGTAGACGGACGCGAGCAGGATCTCGAAGACGCTGAAGATGCCGAAGACGATCGGATCGGGCTGGGGGCCGGGCGCGACCCGGCGCACGATCCGATCGGCGGGAGCGACGGCGCCGTGGAGCTCCGTGGTGCGGGACTGCGTTCCTCGCATCCCCACCGTGTCCCAGTCGTCTCGGGTGCGCACCGCATCCGAGCGCGGCACGAAGCCGTAGACCAGCTTGGGTGCGTCGGAGGACGTGGTGTCGAGGCCGTGCACGCCGAGGTGCGTCCACACCGGGGCGAGCGAGGTGAAGATCTTCGTGCCGGTGAACGTGTAACCGCAGTCCGGGAGGGGGACCGCCTCGGTCGCGCTGTCGAAGAGCACGAGGTCGTTGCCCGCTTCGCTGATACCGAAGGCGAACACCTCGCCGGCCGCGGCACCGGTCTGAACGAACGCGAGATCGTCGATTCCGCGCTCGCGCAGCACCTTGGCCACCCCTGTCCAGACAAGGTGCATGTTGACGGCCAGCGCGGTCGCGGGCGCTGCCGTCGCCAGCCGCTGCTGCAGGACGGACGCCTCGGCGAGCGACAACCCCGCTCCACCGCGATCCGCGGGAACGAGGATGCCGAGATAGCCGGCCGCGCGCAGCTCGGCCAGATCCTCCTCCGGGAAGACGTTCTCGCGATCGGTGTCCGCTGCGCGCCCGCGGATGCGTTCGATCAGCTCATCGGGCAGGTAGGCGTTCGGATCGAAGGTCATGCCAGTGCCTCCCGCAGCGCCGCCACGGTCGCTTCCGGGCGATCGCGATGCGGCGAGTGCCCGGCTCCGGCCACGATCGAGCGTGTGATGCGGGCATTGCCGGCGAGGACCTCGTCCGCACGCGGTCCCGTGAACAGGCTGTAGACGGCGGGGTCGGACGCGATCACGTGGGTGGGCACCGCGAGGCGCGCGGCCGCATCCGTCACATCCCAATCGGGATTCTGCTCCAGCGTCTGCTCCACTGCCCAGGGGCTCGCGAGCTGAGCCGCCTGCGCCTTCAGCTCGACGTCCTGCGGGTGCCAGTGGGGATGCGCGGCACGCACCTCTTCGATGGTGGGTGAGTCGAACGCATCCTGCTGACTGCGTTCGACGACCGCACGGTCGGCCGGCAGGAGGTACAGCGCGGGATCGATGAGGACGAGCCGATTCGTCCACTCGGGATGCTCCGCCGAGGCGAGGGCGGCGGACGCGCCGCCGAGCGAGTGACCGATGACGAGGTCCCACGCGTTGCCGGAACCGGGAACCGTCTGGCTCACATCGGCGGCGTAGGCGGCGATCGTGTAGTCGAGCGTTCGCGGCGCCAGGCCGTGACCGCGCAGATCCACGGCGACGGCATGCCAGCCCGCCTCGGCCAGGGCTGTTCCGAAGCGCCACATCAGAGCGCCGGACGATCCCAGTCCGTGCACGAGGAGGGCGTGATGAGCGGATGCGGGGGAGCCCCACGCGAGGGTGGGAAGCGCGACGGATGCGGGCATGTCTACGAGCGTAGAACGCCTGCCGCCCCGCTCGCCCGTCTACGTCGCTCTATGGCGTTGCGCGGACGCCGGACGGCGCTCAGGTGATGATCGGCGTGGGCTCCGTGTCGGGGATGGGGCTCGGGTCGCGGTGGCGCAGATCCGGGAAGGCGCGGACGCACACGATGGCGACGATCGCGCCGGCGGCGGCGAAGCCCGCTGCCGCGATGAAGGCCCCGGGTGCTTCGACCGCGTCGATGAGGAAGCCGGCGACGGCGGAGCCCGCCGCGGCGCCGATGAGCTGGCCGGTGCCGATCCACCCGTAGGCCTCGGCGGTGTCGGAGAACTTGACACTCACGGAGGTGATCGCGAACAGCACCGCCAGGGCTGGGGCGATGCCGATCCCTGCGAGGAACAGAGTGCCCGAGAGCCACCAGATGTCGAGAGAGAACATGGTCAGCACCAGGCCGACGGCGACGATGCCCATGCGTCGCGCCATCGCCCAGGGCCCCATGGGCACGTGGCCGAATGAGAGGCCTCCGGCAAGGCTGCCGATCGAGAACACGGCGAGGACGATGCCCGCCTCCAGTCCGCCGTGGTCGAAGGTCGCGACGACACCCGCCTCGACGGCGGAACAGGCGCCGATGAGCAGGAACCCGATGACGGTGGCCAGCAGCACGGTGGGGCGCGTGAGCACCTTCCCGAAGCGTCGCTTGCTGCGAGGGATGCGCACCCGGCCGACCTCGGGGGAGAGGATGAACCACGTTCCGCCGCCGACGAGGATGACGGCGATCAGGACGAGCGCCTCCCACGTGCCGATCTGCGTCGCGATGAACGTGATGACCACGGGGGCGATGATCCAGATGATCTCCTGCAGCGACGCGTCCAGCGAGTAGAGCGGAGTGAGCTGACGGGAGTTGACCATCTTGGGATAGATCGTGCGCACGGCGGACTGCACCGGCGGGGTGGACAGTCCCGCGATGAGCCCGAACGCCATGAAGCCGGCCACAGGAAGATCGAGCAGGCCGATGGCGAGGATCGCCAGCGCGCAGACGATCATCGTCAGGCTCAGCACACGCCGCATCCCCCAACGGCCCATCCATCGGCTGGTGACGGGGCCCGAGACCGCCTGCCCCACGGAGGAGGCCGCGAGAACGAGGCCCGCGTAGCCGTAGGAGCCGGTCACATGCTCGACGTGCAGGAGGATCGCCAGGCTCGTCATCCCGTTGGGGAAGCGCGCCGTGAGCTGTGCGGCGATGATGCGCGCCACCCCCGGGGTGCGCAGCAATTCCTGGTATCCGGCCATCCCTTCAGGATATCTCGGCGGGCGCTTCGGCCGCCGGGCGGATGAGGGGGCGCGACACGCCGCGACACGCCGACGGCGGTTATCCACCGCGCGGGATCCGGGTGGCGGGACGCCGGTGTGGATGGTTTCGTCGTTCATTCAGGATTCGCCCGCGATTCAGGGTTTTTTCAGCCGCCGAGACACGCCGCGGCTGTGGATGAAACGGTGGACAACCTGTGTTGTATCTGGGGAGAGCGGCACGAAAATCACACGGATGTAACTACTACCCCTTGTGGTGCTATCCGATGTCCGTACCCATATGTAGTATTGAGGTCCCGGCGACGAGAAGTGCTGGGAACAGGTCCGTCCGAGGGGAGAAAGAGGTCGAAATGGCGATCACCGTCTACACCAAGCCGTCGTGCGTGCAGTGCAATGCCACCTACCGTGCACTGGACTCGAAGGGCATCGAGTACGAGGTCCTCGACGTCTCGCAGGATCCTGCGGCCCTCGAGCAGGTCAAGGCCCTCGGCTACCTGCAGGCTCCCGTCGTGATCACCGACGAGGACCACTGGTCGGGCTTCCGTCCCGACAAGATCGACGAGCTGGCCGCGCGCCTGGCCTGACCGATGGCAACCGCTGTCGCAGACCAGGTCGGCGCGGTTGCCCACTCCCTCCGTGAGCCCGCCCCGTCGGCTCCGCTCCTCGTCTACTTCTCGAGCGTCTCGGGTAACACCGCGCGTTTCATCGAGAAGCTCGGGATGCGGGCCGTGCGGATCCCCTTGCGGCCCACGGATCCGACCCCTCTCATCGACGAACCCTTCGTCCTGATCACCCCCACCTACGGGGGCGGTCAGGGAAGGGGCGAGGAGCGGGGAGCGGTTCCCAAGCAGGTGATCCGGTTCCTCAACGACGAGGCCAACCGATCCCTGCTTCGCGGCGTGATCGCCGCGGGCAACACCAACTTCGGTGAGCACTACGGGCTCGCCGGAGAGATCATCAGCCGAAAGTGTCGTGTGCCGCACTTGGATCGGTTCGAATTGTTCGGCACGCCAGAGGACGTCGAGCGCATCGGCGAAGGATTGGAACGATGGTGGAAGCAGCACTGAAGGACTTGGGCTTCAAGACCGAGGCGCGTTTCGAGGGGCTGGACTATCACGCCCTCAACGCGATGCTCAATCTGTACGACGCGAATGGGCAGATCCAGTTCGACGCCGACAAGCGTGCCGCGCGGGAGTACTTCCTGCAGCACGTGAACCAGAACACGGTGTTCTTCCACTCGCTCAAGGAGCGTCTCGACTACCTGGTCGAGAAGGAGTACTACGAGCCCGGTGTGCTCGCGAAGTACCCGCACGAGTTCATCCAGGAGCTCAACGACCGTGCCTACGGCAAGAAGTTCCGCTTCGAGACGTTCCTCGGCGCCTTCAAGTACTACACGAGCTACACACTGAAGACGTTCGACGGCAAGCGCTACCTCGAGCGCTTCGAGGACCGCGTCGTCATGACCGCCCTCGCGCTCGCCGACGGCGACCAGAAGCTCGCCGTGCAGCTGGTCGACGAGATCATCTCCGGTCGCTTCCAGCCGGCCACCCCCACCTTCCTCAACGCGGGCAAAGCGCAGCGCGGTGAGCTCGTCTCGTGCTTCCTGCTGCGCATCGAAGACAACATGGAGTCGATCGCCCGCGGCATCAACTCCGCGCTGCAGCTTTCCAAGCGCGGTGGCGGCGTGGCGCTGCTGCTGTCCAACATCCGCGAGTCGGGTGCACCGATCAAGCAGATCGAGAACCAGTCCAGCGGCATCATCCCCGTCATGAAGCTGCTCGAAGACAGCTTCAGCTACGCCAACCAGCTCGGTGCGCGTCAGGGTGCCGGTGCCGTCTACCTCTCGGCGCACCACCCCGACATCATGCGCTTCCTCGACACGAAGCGTGAGAACGCCGACGAGAAGATCCGCATCAAGACGCTCTCGCTCGGTGTCGTCGTTCCCGACATCACCTTCGAGCTCGCCAAGAACGGCGAGGACATGTACCTGTTCTCGCCGTACGACGTGGAGAAGGTCTACGGCGTGCCCTTCGGCGACATCTCGGTCACCGAGAAGTACCGCGAGATGGTCGACGACCCGCGCATCAAGAAGACCAAGATCAACGCGCGCGACTTCTTCCAGACGCTCGCAGAGATCCAGTTCGAGTCGGGCTACCCGTACATCATGTTCGAGGACACGGTGAACCGGGCGAACCCGATCAAGGGCCGCATCAACATGTCCAACCTCTGCAGCGAGATCCTGCAGGTGAACACGCCGACCACGTTCAACGAGGACCTCTCGTACGACCAGATCGGCAAGGACATCTCCTGCAACCTGGGCTCGATGAACATCGCCCTGGCGATGGACGGCGGAGACCTGGGGGAGACGGTCGAAGCCGCGATCCGTGCGCTGAGCGCGGTCAGCGACCAGAGCCACATCCGCTCGGTGCGCTCGATCGAAGACGGCAACGACCGGTCCCACGCGATCGGCCTGGGCCAGATGAACCTGCACGGATACCTGGCGCGCGAGCACGTGCACTACGGCTCCGAGGAAGGCCTGGACTTCACGAACATCTACTTCTACACGGTGCTGTTCCACGCGCTGCGCGCCTCCAACGCGCTCGCGATCGAGCGCGGCCACGCGTTCGACGGTTTCGAGGACTCGACGTACGCATCGGGCGCGTTCTTCGACAAGTACCTCGAGCAGGAGTGGGTGCCGCAGACGGAGAAGGTCAAGGAACTGTTCGCCGGGCACCACATCCCCACCCAGGGCGACTGGGCGGAGCTGAAGGCGTCGATCCAGAAGCACGGCATCTACAACCAGAACCTGCAGGCGGTTCCGCCGACCGGTTCGATCTCGTACATCAACAACTCGACGTCGTCGATCCACCCGATCGCGTCGAAGATCGAGATCCGCAAGGAAGGCAAGCTCGGCCGCGTCTACTACCCGGCGCCGTTCATGACGAACGACAACCTGGAGTACTACCAGGACGCGTACGAGATCGGCTACGAGAAGGTCATCGACACGTACGCCGCGGCGACCCAGCACGTCGACCAGGGCCTGTCGTTGACGCTGTTCTTCAAGGACACCGCCACCACGCGCGACATCAACAAGGCGCAGATCTACGCATGGCGCAAGGGCATCAAGACGATCTACTACATCCGCCTGCGGCAGATGGCGCTCGAAGGCACCGACATGTCCGAGTGCGTCAGCTGCATGCTGTGACGCGCATCGCGTCTCGACTCGCTCCGCTCGCTCAACGACCGATCTCTGCAAGGACACCGACATGACCCCCGAGAAGCTGAAGCTGATCGACCACGTCCAGGCGATCAACTGGAACCGCATCCAGGACGACAAGGACCTCGAGGTGTGGAACCGCCTCGTGAACAACTTCTGGCTGCCCGAGAAGGTGCCGCTGTCCAACGACATCCAGTCGTGGAACACGCTGACGCCCGACGAGCAGACGCTCACGATGCGCGTGTTCACCGGCCTCACCCTGCTCGACACGATCCAGGGCACGGTCGGCGCGGTCTCGCTGATCCCGGATGCGCTGACGCCTCACGAGGAGGCGGTGTACACCAACATCGCGTTCATGGAGTCGGTGCACGCCAAGAGCTACTCGTCGATCTTCTCGACCCTCGCGTCGACGCCCGAGATCGACGACGCGTTCCGGTGGTCGGTCGAGAACGAGAACCTTCAGAAGAAGGCCCACATCGTCATGGACTACTACCGTGGCGACGAGCCCCTCAAGCGCAAGGTCGCCTCTACCCTGCTCGAGTCGTTCCTGTTCTACTCGGGCTTCTACCTGCCGCTGCACTGGTCTGCCAAGGCGAAGCTCACGAACACGGCCGACATCATCCGCCTCATCATCCGTGACGAGGCCGTGCACGGCTACTACATCGGCTACAAGTTCCAGAAGGGCATGGAGCTGATCACGCAGGCCGAACGCGACGAGATCAAGGACTACACGTTCTCGCTGCTGTACGAGCTCTACGACAACGAGGTGCAGTACACGCAGGACCTCTACGACGCCGTCGGTCTCACCGAGGACGTCAAGAAGTTCCTGCACTACAACGCGAACAAGGCGCTCATGAACCTCGGCTTCGAGGCCATGTTCCCCTCGACGGTCACGAACGTGAACCCGGCGATCCTGTCGGCGCTCTCGCCCAACGCGGACGAGAACCACGACTTCTTCAGCGGGTCGGGCTCCTCCTACGTCATCGGCAAGGCTGAGGCCACAGAGGACGAGGACTGGGACTTCTGACACCCGCATAGTCCGCGGTTCCACCGCACTGACGAGGCCCCCGGCCGGTCGCCCTTCTCGGGCGGTCCGCCGGGGGCCTCGTCGTCGTCCGGGCGAGTCTCCACGCACATCGTCTCAACGAAAAAAGTCCCGGCCAGCGGTAAGTTGACTTCCTCGAGAACCGGGCTATGGTCGAAGGTCATCCGCCAGCCATCCAGGGGAAGCGAGTCCACATGTCCAAGAAGACGCCGAAGACGCGAGGTGCCAAGAAGGCTCCGCAGCTGTCGATCAAGGAGAAGCGAGCAGCGAAGCGCGAGAAGCGCGAGCCGGAGCTCTTCCTCAAGCCGCGCAAGGATGCCGGTCGCTGATCGCCGGGCCGGGAAGGGGTGGACGCTCGCCGTCCGCCCCTTCTGCGTTCCCGGCGCGTCGTGGGCGGCTCAGGCGGAGTCCTCCGACGTGCGGATGGGACGCAGGATCCGCGCGGGGTTGCCCGCGGCGAGCATGTTCGCGGGGATGTCGTGAGTGACGACGGAGCCCGCTCCGATGATGCTGTTGTCGCCGATCGTCACGCCCGGGGTGAGCGTCACCGACCCGCCGAGCCACACGTTGGAGCCGATGGTCACGGGTTGGGGGAGTTCCCACCCGGCGAGGCGTCGTTCGAGGTCCTCGGCGTGGTTCGGGGTATAGATGCTGCAGCGCGGGCCGATGAGGCAGTCCGCGCCGATCGTGACAGCGCCCCCGCCGATGACCATGAAGTCCGCGTTGATGAATGTACGATCGCCGATCGTCAGTCTGGCGCCGTAGTCGATCATGACGGGAGGGCGCACGTCGATGCCCGTGCCGGCGCCGGGTACGAGCTCGGCGAACAGGGCGCGCGCCTCGTCGGGTGCGGTGTCGTACAGCAGGTTGAATCGTGCGCACGTGGCGTGCGCATCCCGCGTCAGCTTCTGCAGGGCTGGTGAAGTCCGGTAGCGAAGCCAGTCGTGCGCCAGAAGCGCGCGCAGATCGTCGTCGTCTTCCGCCAACCGGGCCAGGTCATCGAGCGCTTCCTGCAGTGCCGGGGTCATGCCGTCTCCTCATATGTTGTTAAGCACAACATATCGATGGGGGCGTGCCCCGTCAACGCGCTGCGGTCGCCTCCCCGCGGACGATGTTTCCGCGAACACATCGAGTTAAGTTTGATTCCGATGGATGGATGGTTGCGCACCGAATCCGCCCTGCGCACGACGCTGGGCGGATTCCTCCGGGCGCGACGAGAGGAGCGCCAACCCGAACAGGTGGGGGTGGAACGTCAGATCGGCCGGCGCGTGCCGGGCCTGCGTCGCGACGAGGTCGCGACCCTCGCGGGAGTCAGCAGTGAGTACTACCTACGACTCGAACAGGGCCGTGGCAGCGCTCCGTCCATGCAGGTGCTGGCCGGACTCGCGCGCGCGTTGCGGTTGAGCGCCGCGGAGTCCGACTATCTACACCGGCTCGCCGGGCATGCGACACCTCGTCGGGTGGCGGCCTTCGAGCGCCCGCGCGCCGAGATCGAGGCGATCCTGCGGTGGTGGCCGGGTATCCCGGCCTATATCTCCGACGCGAATCTCGACGTCGTGGTCGCGAACGACCTCATGATGGCGATCACCGACGGCCGATTCGGGCCCGGCGCGAATGTCCTCGAGGAGACGTTCAACGCCTCGGGGAGGGAGAGGCTCGCGACCTGGGAGTCGCAGGCGCGGGACGCCGTCGCGCTCTTCCGGTACTCCGGTGACGAGACATCCGCACGCTATGGCGCCATCCTGCGCCGGTTGAGCGCGGATGCGGATTTCCTCCGCTTCTGGGGTCTGCAGGAGGTCACCCTGCCGCGTCCCTCGGAGATCACCGCGACGATCGAGGGGATCGGCCAGCTCTCGATCTCGGTGCGGGACTTCTTCGTTCCGGAGCTCCAGGGGCATATGGTCACCGTCTTCGATGCCGTGCCGGGATCCACCGCGGATGCCTTCTTCCGTCGCGTCTCCGATGCCCTTCGGCCGCCCAGTGACGCGCAGGGCGTCTGAGCGCACTCATCGGACGACGAGCTGGCGGCCCGACCGTGATCAGACGGGGCGTTCACTCGTCGAAGATGATCGACTCCCAGTTCGCCGGTACGTGACCGGACGGGCCGGGAACACCCTGGGTCGGGGGGTGGCTCGACGGACCAGGGAGCCCGACGCCGTCGACTTCCTGCTCCTCGACGTAATCCCACCACCACTCCTCCTGAGGCTCGAAGCTCTGCACGAACCGGTGCCCGGTGAGCTCGAAGTGACGCTGGGCATGATGATTCGGCGAGACCTCGCAGCAGCCGACATGTCCGCAGGTGGTGCAGCGGCGCAGATGCAGCCACCAGGCACCGGATGCGAGGCACTCCACGCATCCGGTTCCGCTCGGCGGCGGCGTGTCCGTCATGCCCTGCTCCGATCCGTGGTGTCTGATCTCCCGCCACGCTACGCCGTGCGCAGGAGGCCGGCTCGGACGCCTGACGAGGAACTGTTCGTCTGCCGTCCTGGCTGATCGCGCGCTCGCGTCAAGCCCCGAGCTCTCCCGAGCCGTGCCTCGTACAGTGCCCGCATGGGAATGAGCGACGAAGAGAAGCGGCACGACCAACTGACGCGTGCGCCCCACGCCACGGAGGAGGATGCGAAGCCCCGCATCGTCGTGTCGGAGCACGACGGCGTGACCCGCGTCGACATCGCGGAGGATGCGCCGGTACGACCGAGCGATCCTCGCGACTGACGAACGCGGAGTGTGGGGTGTCAACCCCGTCGGCCTGGCGGACCGACACGCGTGTACTGGGACGTATGAGCAACGACAAGCAGAACCATCACGGTCCGGACGATGAGCACACCGCACCCGGGATCTCGCCCGTCGAGCAGGATGCCGGCGAGGACATCACGACCGACGACGACGGCGCGCCCGTCGACAATCCCTCTGGAGGCTGACGATGTCGAATCCCGACGAGCGGCCGGGCGTCACTCCCGGCCCCGAGCCTGACACGACCACGGCTGCGGAGCCCGACGACCCTCAGTCGGACGGTGCGGAGTCCGTCCTCGACGGCAGTGGCGAAGACTCCTGAGAGCCGCTACTTCGCGAGTTCGGCCTTCGCGTAGGCGACGATCGCGTTGGCGTGGCCGTGCCCCATCGCGTGAGTGCTCTTGAGCTCCGACACGACGGTCATGTGGGTCTCGCCCGCCGTCAGTCGCGCCACGACGAAGTCCAACCACTCCTGCATTGGACGGCCGTAGGTCTTCTCGATGCTCGGGAAGTAGGACGCCGGGCCCTTCGGTGTGCTGCCCGGCTCCAGCGGCGGGGCGACGACGCGCTTCGCAGTCATGCGCTCAGCGTAGGCCCCGGTTCGCGGCGTCACGAAGCGTCACCCGAATTTGCCGGTCGCACGGCGCGCGGGATGCTGGGATTCCCCCACCGACCCGGAAGACCCATGAGCACGCCCACCACCGCATCCGCGCACGACGACACCATCCGCAGCCTGCTCGAGGAGCGCCGCACTTTCGCGCCGCCGGTCGACTTCGCGGAACGCGCGAACGTGACCGAGGAGTGGATCCGTCGCGAGTGGATCGAGCGTGCGGATCGGGACCCCGAGACGTTCTGGGCGCACCGGTCCGAGATCCTCGACTGGGCAGAGCCCTGGCACACCGCTCATCGCTGGGAGCCCACGGACGGCGAGAGCATCCCATCCGCGGAGTGGTTCGTCGGCGGTCGCCTGAACGCCTCGGTCAACGCGGTGGACCGGCACGTGGCCGCCGGGCACGGCGACCGGGTCGCGTTCCACTTCGAGGGTGAACCCGGTGACCGGCGCACGATCACGTACGCCGAGCTGCAGCGCGAGGTGGCGAAGGCCGCCAACGCGCTGAGCGCGATGGGGATCGGCAAGGGCGATCGGGTCGTGGTCTATCTCCCGGTGCTGGTGGAGACGGTGATCATCCAGCTCGCCGTGGCGCGGATCGGCGCCATCCATTCGCTCGTGTTCGGCGGGTTCTCCGCGGAGGCCGTGCGCTTCCGCGTCGAGGACACCGGCGCGAAGCTCCTCGTCACCACTGACGGCCAGTTCCGCCGCGGAGCCGCCGTGCCCGTCAAGCATCAAGCGGATGCGGCGGTCGCCGGTGTCGCCTCGATCGAGCACGTGCTCGTCATCCGCCGCACGGGCGACGACGTCGCCTGGACCGAGGGTCGCGACCTCTGGTGGCACGAGACGGTCGACGTCGCGCCGGATACGCATGAACCGGAGTTCTTCGACGCCGAGACCCCCCTGTTCATCATCTACACCAGCGGAACCACCGGACGGCCCAAGGGCCTCGTGCACACGACCGGCGGTTGGCTGACGCATGTGGCGTGGACGTACTGGGCGGTGTTCGACGCGAAGCCCGAGACCGACGTGTACTGGTGCACCGCCGACCTCGCCTGGGTCACCGCGCACAGCTACGAGACGTACGGGCCCCTGCTCAACGGCGTCACGAGCGTCCTCTACGAGGGCACGCCCAACACCCCGGACTGGGAGCGGCATTTTCAGATCCTGGAACGGTATGCGGTGACGACGTACTACACGGCGCCCACCCTCATCCGATCGCTCATGAGCAGATTCCCCGACGGCCCGCCGGCCCGCTACGAGCTCTCCTCGCTGCGGCTGCTCGGCACGGTGGGCGAGGCGATCAACCCCGAGGCGTGGATCTGGTTCCATCGCCACCTCGGCCGGGGCGAGACGCCGATCGTCGACACGTGGTGGCAATCGGAGACCGGCGGCGCGATCGCCGCCCCGCTGCCGGGCGTCTCCACGCTCAAGCCCGGATCGGCGCTCACGGCGCTGCCGGGTCTGCGTGTCCGCGTCGTCGACGCCGAGGGCGCGGATGTGGGGCCGGGTGGCGGCGGACTGCTCGTCGTCGACGGCACCTGGCCGGGGATGTCGCGCACCGTCTGGGGCAACCCCGAACGGTACCGGGACTCGTACTGGAAGCGTTTCGCCGCGCAGGGGTACTTCCTCGCCGGCGACGGTGCGAAGCTCGACGCCGACGGCGACCTGTGGGTACTGGGCCGCGTGGACGACGTGATCAACGTTTCGGGCCACCGGCTCTCGACGATCGAGATCGAGTCCGCACTCGTCGCGCATCCCGCCGTGGGGGAGGCCGCGGTCGTGGGCGTCGCCGATGACGTCACCGGGCAGGCGATCGCCGCCTTCGTCACCAATGCAGAGGATGCGGCGGCGCTCCGCCGGCACGTGCGAACCGCGATCGGGCCCGTCGCACAGCCGACGTACGTCTTCACGGTGCCCGATCTTCCGAAGACGCGCAGCGGCAAGATCATGCGCCGCCTGCTCGTGGACCTCGTCGACGGACGGCCGCTGGGTGACACGACCTCGCTGCAGGACGACACCGTGCCGCCGCGGATCGCGGAGATCGTCCGCGAGTCCCTCGGTCGCTGACCGGTTGCCGGTGCCGGTTCTGCGCAGCATCCCGCCGGGTTGCTGAGCGCGGCAGAACCCCGGTTCGCCTGTCACAGATCGGCGCTGGCGCTGCGATCTGTGACAGGCGAACCGACAAGGCGACTATTCCCCTGTCGCAGATCGGCGCTGGCGCTGCGATCTGTGGCAGGCGAACCGAGAAGGCGAAGAAGGCCGGGGCGCGGGAAGTGGACGTCAGGGGCGGGTGGAGACCGTGACGGTGAACTTCGCGTTGCGGGCGACCTGCCGCGTCGGGCCGACGAGACGCTGGAGGGCCGGGCGATAGCGCAGGGCCGAGTTCCACACCGTCCACAGCTCACCTCCGGAGCGGAGCGCCCGCGCCGCATCCTGGAACAGAGGCGCGGCGAGGTCGGTCGTGACGGCGGCGCCGGAGTGGAACGGCGGGTTCAGGGCGATGAAGGACACGCTGGCGTCCGGGAGCGCGGTGAGGCGGTCGTCCCGCACGACGCGGATGCGGTCGTCCACGCCGTTCGCCTCGGCCGTCGCCCGCGCCGATGCGACCGCTGCCGCGGAGCGATCGGAGGCGTAGACGGTGCGGTCGGGATGGCGCAGCGCGAGGGATGCGGCGACCACGCCCGTTCCGCACGCGAGGTCGACGAGAGGGCCGCCCTCGGGAAGGCGCGCGGGAAGGTGCGCCAGCAGGAACCGGGTGCCGATGTCGATCGCCGTTCCCGCGAACGCGCCGCCGTACGCGCAGACGGTGATGCCGTCGTGGACCGCGCGCCGCGGCTCGGGGTCGTGTCCGGCAAGAGGGTCGCGGGCGACCAGTACGCGGGACTTCTGGCGAGCGTGCATGACGTCGAGCGTGCCGAAGAAGCGGCGGAGGACCTCGTTCATCGCCGTCGACATGTGCTTGATGCGTCCGCCGGCGAACACGACGACATCCGGTGCTGCGTGCGCGGCGATCAGGGCGGCGGCGTTCTCCAACGCGTCGAGGGAGCGGGGGAGTCGGAGCAGGACGAGCCGGGCGCCCGCCACGAGCGCGCCGGTCAGCTCCATCGGCCGATAGCGGTCCGTAAGGCCCAGTCGGTGCGCGTTGGCCGCCAGGGCCTGCTCGCCGGTGAGCGCGTCCTGATGCACCCGTACGATGCCGGAAGAGGCGGCCGTCGCGCCCAACGCGAGCGCGCCGTACTCGTCGCCGATGACAGCGATGTCATCCGCGCTCATCGAGGTGCGCCAGGCGGCGGATTCGTCGAGCAAAAGCCGGTCGGCGGCATCGACCGCGACGAGATCGGGAGACTCGACGTCTGGCCAGCGTCGCAGCACGTCGAACCGGAATTCCATCCCTTCACGCTACCGGCCGCCGCGGAGTGTCGACGGATACGATGGTCAGATGGCCGACAAGACGCACGGGGCGCCGCAGCCCGCAGGGCAGCGCCCGCCGTTCAGTCCGGTCATCGCGCTTCTGACGGTGTCCGCCGTCTGGGATACTCGTCTGAACGCGGCGCTGAAGGACCTCGGTCTCACGACCCGAAAGTACGGTCTTCTCGCGCACGTGCAGGCGACCCCGGGCATCTCGTTCTCCGAACTCGCCCGCCGCTCCCAGATCACGGTGCAGACGGCGCACACCGCCGTCAAGACGCTCGCCGGCGAGGGGTTGGTCGAGGACGCCACCGCGCATGCGGGCGCTGCATCCGATCTGCGTGTGACGACGAAGGGCGCGGCGGCTCTCGCCGAGGCGGATGCGCGTCTCGCAGCGCTCGACGAGGTGTTCGGCGCGGGCGTTCCCGCTCTCTCCTCCGCACTGCAGGGACTGCACGAGCAGCCGTTCGGAGAGATCCTTCAGCAAGACTGAAGATTTCCGGTCTAGGCTGCGAGGAGCGCCGACCCGAGCGCGTCGACCGAGCCCCGGAGTCTCCCGTGTTCCGCACGCCCTACGCCCTCTTCCGCACCCTCGCCATCGCCGAGATGATCTCGTGGACCCTGCTCATCGGCGGGCTCATCGTGCGGGCCGTGACCGGTTTCGCGCCTGCCGTGACGATCGGCGGAGGCATCCACGGGTTCATCTTCCTGTCGTACGGCGCGACGGTGATCCTCGTGGCCAAGAACCAGCGGTGGGGCGCTGCCGTGACCGCTCTGGCGCTGGTCAGTGCAGTCGTGCCCTACGCGACCCTGCCCGTCGAGCTGTGGCTGTCGCGCACCGGTCGGCTGAGGGGTGAATGGCGGATGCAGGCCGGCTCCGACCCGCGGGATGCGGCATGGCACGACCGTGTGCTGCGCTCCGTGCTGCGTCGGCCGGTTCTGTCGGCCGTCGTGATCGCCGCCGCCGTGGCCGCGGCCTTCACCGTGCTGCTCGTGATCGGCCCTCCCGGCGGTCGGGCCTGAGCGGACCTACTTCGCGCGGGCCCGCACGTGGATCGGCAGCGCCATCGCGGCCGAGATCAGCAGGATGCCGGCGACGAAGATGACGGCCTGGAAACCGGGCACCGAGAACGAGATGCCGAACGCGAACATCCCGAGCAGGAACAGCAGCAGGGACACGATGTACATGGCACTCCTTCGGAAGACTCCCTCCAGAGTACCGGGTCGCCTGCGTGCGAACCGACCGCATCCGCGTCCCTGAGCGGGATCACTCCTCGGTCGGCCACACGCTCGCCGCGAGGCGGGTGGCGCCCACCACGGCCGCGGGCATCGTGAACACCGCGCCGAGCGGGACGAGGAAGCACAGCTGCGTCATGATGCCGAAGCCGAGCGCCCGGCCGCGGGCTTGTCGCAGCAAGCGGCGCCGAGTGCGGCGATCGACGCCGCGCGCCGTCAGCGCGCGCCCGGAGAGCTCGTCCGCGAGGATCCACCCCGAGAGCACGACACCGGTCACTGCGCCGACCACGCCGCCGACCAGGGGGATGAAACCGAGCGCGAACGCGAGCGCGGCCGCGAGTGCGCCGCGCACGAGGAGACCGGTGGCATCGGCCAAGGCCGCCCGCCAGCCGGGGTTGCGTTCAGGGACGACGCCAGAATCGGCGATCTCGACGCTGCGCCAGATCCGGTCGTAGAACGGTTCGCCCACGATCAGGGTCAGCGCGGTGAAGGTCGTCGCGGCCAGCAGAAGCGCGCCGGCGAAGACCGCGACGCCGAGCGCGACGCGCAACGCGATGGTCCAGACCGCCGGCCAATCGTCGGCGAACGGTGTGACGGCATCCGTGAGCGGGGCCAGGGTCGTTGCGAGAGCGACGAGGGCCACCGAGAGGCCCGCGCTCACGATGAGCGCGGGCAGGAGTCCGAGGAGCATCAGGCCTGGGCGCCGCGTGAACCACCCGAATCCGCCGAGCAGCAGGCGTGCGCCGTGGAGCACCTCGTTCACTCGTTCTCCTCACCGCTGCGCTGGGTCGAGCGTAGTGGGAATATCGTCGCCTCTCCCGTGTTGAAGTTGATGTGTCGCCGCTCAACTCCGTTTTGCAGAGCGGCACCCCGAACCCGATCAGGAGAACAGATGCCTGAAGATTTCACCCCCGACGAGGGCCGCGACGCCTTCGACGACTTCCTCTCGCGCTACCTCGCAGGTGAGCGCGGACGCGCGGCGCGGTCGATCGATCTGTCGCGCTACCTCAGCGCCCGCACGCAGGAGACACTGCAGGATGCGGGGCGTTTCGCCCTCGCACGTGGCCAGCACGAGCTGGATGCGTTGCACGTGCTCCGCGAGATCGTGCGCGTCGACCAGGTGCGCGACGCGATCGCCCGACTCGGTGTCGATCCCGAGAGCATCGTCCGCGAGTCGGAGCAGCGTCTGCCGGCCAGCGCCGACGTGGCCGACGTCGACAGCGCGGTGGTGACGACGTCGGTGCAGCGCGCCCTCTTCCACGCGTTCCAGGTCGCGCGTTCCTCCGGCTCGACCTACATCGACCCGGAGCACCTCTTCTTCGCGCTGGTGCTGGCGCAGGACACGCCCGCCGGCCAGATCCTCGCGCGCGCCGGCGTGACGGCGGAGGCGCTCACGCAGAGCGTGCGCGAGACCGTGACCGGTGGCGATCGCGCTCCGGAGCAGGCGGCCGCATCCGAGCCCGCCACCATGCTGGAGCGCTACGGGCGCGACCTCACCTCCCTCGCCGAGGCGGGGGAGCTCGACCCGGTGATCGGCCGAGCGGACGAGATCGAGCAGACCATCGAGATCCTGAGCCGTCGCACGAAGAACAACCCCGTGCTCATCGGCGAGGCCGGTGTCGGAAAGACCGCGATCGTCGAGGGGCTCGCCCAGGCGATCGTCGCGGGTGATGTGCCCGAGCAACTGCGCGGCAGCCGCGTCGTCTCCTTGGATCTTCCCGCGATGCTCGCGGGCGCCCGCTACCGCGGCGACTTCGAGGAGCGCTTGACCGCGACGATGACCGAGATCGCCGAACGCAAGGGCGAGCTCATCGTCTTCATCGACGAGGTGCACACCGTCGTCGGCGCGGGCGCCGGCAGCGACGGCGCGATGGATGCCGGCAACATCCTCAAGCCCCGCCTTGCTCGTGGCGACCTGCACCTGGTGGGCGCGACCACGCTCGCCGAGTACCGCACCATCGAGAAGGATCCCGCGCTGGAGCGTCGGTTCCAGCCGGTGAAGGTGGGGGAGCCCTCGGTCGAGGATGCGGTGCGGATCCTGCACGGGCTGCGCCCCGCCTACGAGCAGCACCACGCCATCACCTACACCGACGACGCGTTGCGTGCCGCTGTCGAGCTCAGCGACCGCTACCTGAGCGACCGCGTCCTGCCGGACAAGGCGATCGACCTCATCGACCAGGCCGGAGCACGACTCCGGCTGCGGCTGGGCGTCGCGGTCGACGTGTCCGAGCTCATGGCGCAGCTGGCCACGCTCGAGGCGGACAAGAACGCAGCGGTGGCGGCTGAGCGCTACGAGGACGCGATGCGTCTGCGCGACGAGATCGCCGATGTGCAGCGCCGCATCGACGAGGCGACCCGTCGCGACGCGGTGCGCGGCGAGCAGGTCGTGGATGCCGAGCACATCGCCGCCGTC
Organism: Microbacterium binotii; assembly: GCF_021398715.1. Classification (NCBI taxonomy): domain Bacteria; kingdom Bacillati; phylum Actinomycetota; class Actinomycetes; order Micrococcales; family Microbacteriaceae; genus Microbacterium; species Microbacterium binotii. Next base: position 1,070,452 of record NZ_CP090347.1, read on the forward strand.
ATCAGTCGCAGCACGGGCATCCCGGTGTCGCGTCTGACGGAGAGCGAGCGCGGGCGGCTGGCAGGACTCGAGTCCGAGCTGCACGCTCGGGTGATCGGTCAGGATGCGGCGGTCGCCGCCGTCGCGACGGCGGTCCGGCGCAACCGCACCGGTATGGGCGACAGCCGCCGACCGGTCGGGTCGTTCCTCTTCCTCGGACCCACGGGTGTGGGCAAGACGGAGCTGGCGAAGACCCTCGCATCCTCACTCTTCGAGGACGAGAACGCCGTGATCCGCTTCGACATGAGCGAGTTCGGCGAGCGCCACACGGTCTCCCGCCTCGTCGGCGCCCCTCCCGGATACGTCGGATACGACGAGGCGGGTCAGCTGACCGAACGGGTGCGTCGCGCCCCGTACTCGGTGGTGCTGTTCGACGAGATCGAGAAGGCGCATCCCGACGTGTTCAACCTGCTGTTGCAGGTGCTCGACGACGGTCGGCTGACCGACGGCCAGGGGCGCACGGTCGACTTCCGCAACACCGTCGTCATCATGACCTCGAACATCGGCAGCGAGTTCCTCGCATCGCGCTCCGGCGCGATCGGGTTCATCGCCGACGGCGGCGGGGCGACCGGATTCGGCGACGAGAGCGAGCTGCGTGCGCGTGTCATGGGCAAGCTTCGCGAGGCGATGCGGCCGGAGTTCCTGAACCGCATCGACGAGATCGTGCTGTTCCGCAAGCTCGAGAAGGCGCAGCTTCGCAGCATCGTGTCCCTCCTCCTGGAACAGAGCGCAACCCGGCTGGCGCGGCGTGAGATCTCGTTCGAGGCGACCGAAGCGGTCGTGGACTGGCTGGCCGAGCACGGCTACGAGCCCGAGTACGGCGCACGACCGCTGCGCCGGCTCATCCAGCGGGAGATCGACGACCGTATCGCCGACCTGCTCGTCTCCGGCGAACTGAGCGATCAGGGTGCCGTGCGCATCGACGTCGTCGACGGTCGGCCGGTGGCTGCGGCCGTGGTCCGCAGCGCCGTCGCCGCCTGACCCGAACAGACCGCCACCCCCTGCCGCGCAAGGGGTGGCGGTCCTCGTATGCACGCGGCAGGGTGAAGGGATGGTGCTTCCCGCTTCACTCTCCCTCGGACTGGCCGGGGCCCTCGGGCCCGATCTCGTCGCCGCCCTGGCCCCCGCCGCCGAGGAGGCCGGCTTCGCCACGCTCTGGGTGAACGACACTCCGAGCGGCGACGCGGTGGCGGCGCTCGCCGCCGCGGCGACGGTCACGGACCGGATCGGGCTCGCCACCGGGGTCGTGCCGCTGGACCGACGGGAGCCGGACTCGCTCGTCTCCGCGCTGCAGGCCGCGGACCTGCCGGCAGGCAGGCTCACGGTGGGCATCGGCTCCGGGTCCGCGCCCTCGCATCAGCTGGCACTCGTGGAGCGGGGGATCGAGGCCCTGCGCGCGGGCGTGCCCGGAGCGCAGGTCGTCGTGGGCGCCCTCGGCCCGCGGATGCGCCGGCTCGCGACATCGGTCGCCGACGGCCAGCTGCTCAATTGGTTGACCCCCGATGCCGCCGCCGCGCAGCGCGATCCGGACAGTCGCACCATCCTCTACGTGAGAACGGCGCTCGATGCGGCGGCGTTGCCGCGGCTGCTCGCCGAAGCCGATGCGTATGCCGGCTACCCCGCCTACGCCGCCAACTTCGCGCGCCTCGGATTCAGCGCGCGCGACACGGTGATCGGCTCCCTCGACGACGCGGCGCGTGTGATGGCGTACCGCGCTGCGGTCGACGAGGTCGTCCTCCGGGTGATCGTCGAACGGGACGACCCAGGGCACTATCTCGACTTCATCCGGACCGCGGCGGCGGCGCTGATCGACGCGGACGCGTCATGAGCGCGGTGTCCGAGCACGCAAGCGCACCGACCGGGTGGGGCTCGACAGGCGTCTCGAAGCGAGGTGGAATCAGAGCATGAGGATTTTCGCACGGTGGGCGCTGGGCGCCGCCATGGTGTTCGCCGGTGTCAGCCACCTGTTCTGGGCGCGAAAGGAGTTCCGCGCGCAGGTGCCCGACTGGGTCGTGGACGCCACGCCCCTCGACGAGGATGCGGTCGTGCTCGCGTCGGGCGCGGTGGAGATCGCCCTCGGCACGGCCCTGGTGGCACTGCCATCGCAGCGCCGGCGGATGGGTGCCCTGCTGGCGGCGTTCTTCATCGCGGTGCTTCCGGGCAACTGGGCCCAGTTCACCCACCGTCGCGACGGCTTCGGGCTCGACACCGACGTCAAGCGACTGGTCCGACTCTTCTTCCAGCCGGCGCTCGTCGCCTGGGCGCTGTGGAGCACGCGCACCCCGCGCGACTGAAGGCGAGCCGGATGCGGTCTGTCAGCGCTTGGCTTCGACCAGCCGCATCCGGACGATGTTGTCGGTCTCGTCCATCTCGGCGATGTCCGGATGCGCGGCGACGAACTCGGTGAAGCTGCGGTGGCCCAGGGCCTTCTCGCTGAACGAGGAATCGAGGCGGGTGATCAGGCTCTTGACGGCGGACGCGTGCTGCCACTGCGACGGGTCCTTGTCGTTCTCCAGGCGCAGCGCGCGCTCGAGCAGATCGGCCGCGGGATCCACGGACCGCTTGCGCGAGCGGGGAGCGTTCGAGCCCGCATCCTTCTTCGCGGGTTCGGGGACCTGCACGCCGGGCAGCGAGTCGTAGGCGTCGAAGCGGTCGCAGGCGGCCGCGAGCGATTTGGCGGTGGAGCCGGCCACTCCCACACCCACGACGAAGCGCCCGAGGCGCTTGCACCGCTGCGCGAGGGGCACGTAATCCGAGTCGCCCGCGACGATCACGACGTGCGTCAGATCCGGCAGGCGGAACATGTCCTCCACGGTGTCGACCGCGAGTCGGATGTCGGCGCCGTTCTTGGCGTAGGCGGCCGCGGGGAACAGCTGCACGAGGTCGACCGCGCGCGCCACCAGCTGCGACCGGTACTCGGCGTTGACCGGCGACGACCAGTCGGCGTAGGCGCGTGTCAGCACGAGCGTGCCGAACGATGCGGCGTAGTCGATGATCGCGCCCACATCGACCGTCGCGCGCGCCAGCTTCTCGGTGATCTCCGGATCGTGCGGCTGCTCAGCGATGCGCGACCGGTCGCGCGAATAGGCGTTGCGGCCGTGCACGCGGTCGTACCAGCTCATGACGATGTTGTCGAAGTCCAGATAGACGGCCACGCGGCTCGTCGACAGATCCGCCATGTCAGCCCTCGCTCGGGTAGCGCACGCCGATTTGCGTGCGGATGTCGTCGAGCTGTCTCATGATCGCGACCGTCTCGGCGATGGGCAGGCGATCACTGTCCCGGCGACCGTCCGCGATGATCTGCTCGGCCGCAAGCGCCTGGTACTGCATGCCGCGCCCGGCATCCGGGCAACGGAACGTCTCGACGACATCGCCGGAGCGGTTCGTGAGCGTGAAGCCCGTCGCGTTGTACCAGGTCGGGTCGATCTCGATGCGGGCATCTGCGCCGATGATCGCGGCGCGGTTCGGCCCGACGCCCTGGGCGGAGGAGAAGGTGGTCGCCAGCGCGCCGTTCGCATAGGAGGCGAGGGTTGCGACATCGATGTCGGCGCCCGTCTCACCCCGCCGCCCGCTCGCCGTGAGCCGGACGGGCGCCCCCAGCACGTCCCAGGCGAACGACAGCGGGTAGATGCCGAGATCGAGCAGGGCGCCCCCGCCGAGCTCCAGCGCGTTCAGGCGGTGGGCGGGATCGGTCGAGATGAACTGGGTGTGATCCGCCGTCACGGCGCGCACCTCGCCCAGCGCACCGTCGGCGAGCAGCTCCTGAATGCGCATCATGTGCGGCAGGTACCGGGTCCACATGGCCTCCATGGCCAGGAGCCCTGCTTCCTCCGCCGCGACGCGCACGCGCTCGGCCTCATCGCCGGTCAGGGTGAACGGCTTCTCGACGAGCACGTGCTTGCCCGCTGCGAGGGCCTCCAGCGCGTTCTCGGCATGAGCGGGATGCGGGGTCGCGATGTAGACGATGTCGATCTCGTCGTCGGCCAGCAGTGAGGCGTAGTCGCCGTGCGCATGGGGGATGTCGAACTCCGCGGCGAAGCGTTGGGCGCTTTCGAGCGAACGCGAGCCGACCGCGCGGACGTCGAGGCCCGCAGTGCGCAGATCGCTCGTGAACGTGTGGGCGATGTTGCCGGTGGCGAGGATGCCCCAACGCAGGCGAGAACTCGAGACAGTGGTCATGCGACCACCGTACCCAAGGGGTACGGCAGTAGGCTCGGCTCGTGGCGACGGCACTGGACAGACTGCGCGAACTCCTGATGATCGCGACGGTCTCCTACGCGGACGAGTCGCGGGTCGACACGGCGGCGTTCGACGAGTTCCACGCCGCGCTCGAGCGCCTGTATCCCCTTGTGCACGCGCGGCTGCAGCGGGAGCTCGTCGCCGGTCATGCACTCCTGTTCCGATGGCCGGGGCGTTCGTCGGAGCGACCGGTCGTGCTCATGGCGCATCAGGACGTCGTCCCCGTGGTCGAGGAGGACTGGGATCGTGATCCGTTCGGCGCGGAGCTCGTCGGTGACGGAGCCGACCAGGCGGTCTACGCGCGGGGAGCGATCGATGACAAGGGCGCGCTCGTGGCCATCCTGGAGGCCGTCGAAGAACTGCTGATGCGCGAAGTCGTGCCCGCGCACGACGTGTACCTCGCCTTCGGGCACAACGAGGAGACCGCAGGCGACGGCGCGCGCGCGATCGCGGAGGCGCTGCGCACGCGCGGTGTGCGGCCTGCGCTCGTGGTCGACGAGGGCGGTGCCGTCGTCGACGGGGTGCTTCCGGGGATCGCGCGTCCGACGGCGATGATCGGTGTCGCCGAGCGCGGCACGATGACGGTCTGGCTCACCGCGCGCGAGCAGGGGGGTCACGCATCCACGCCGCCGGCGCGTCCGGCGACGGCGCGGCTGGCACGTGCCGTCGACCGGCTGGCCCGGCATCCGTTCCCCGTGCGGCTCGTGCCTCCGGTGCGCGCGATGCTCCGCACGCTCGCACCGCACGCGCCGAGGCCTCTCGGCACAGCCTTGCGCTCCCTCGCGTTCACGGGCCCGCTGATCGCGGGTGTGCTGGCGCGGCTGGGCCCCGAGACGAACGCCCTGGTGCGCACGACCGCGGTGGCGACCGAGCTCGAGGGTGCGCCGGGGGAGAACGTGCTGGCCGCGACGGCGCGTGCGGCGATCAACGTGCGCCTGCTCACCGGTGACACGGCCGCATCCGCCGTCGCGCGGATCCGCCGCGTCATCGCCGACGAGACGATCGAGATCGAGGTCCGCGCGGCGAGCGAGCCCTCACCCATCTCCCCGTGGCGTGGTGAGCCGTGGCGTCGCATCGCGCGCGCGATCGACTCGTCGCTGGGCAGCGAGATCGTGGCGACGCCCTACATCCAGTTGGGTGCGAGCGACAGTCGCTGGTTCACGGGGATCTGCGACAACGTCTACCGCTTCACGCCCTTCCACCTCACCCGCGCCGAGCGCGAGGCGCTGCACGCGCACAACGAGCGCATCCGCGTCGAGGTGTGGCTGCGGGGGATCGGCTTCTACCGGGACCTCATCACCGGGAGCTGAGAGGGCGCGGCGCCACATCGTCGAGCGCCAGGACGAACCGCAGGATGGCGCGGCCGGTGTCCGTGATCACGGGGCCGCGCCCGAACTCCCACTCCTCGTCGCTCGCGCGGACGGTGTGGCCGCGCAGCGCCGCGCGTCGATCGAACGGTGCGGTCGTCGCGGCGTAAAGCGCGACGGCTCCCGTCACCCCGGCATCGACACGCGGGGCGACGGCGAGCGCATCGCCGAGCACCAGAAGCGCCCGGACGACGCGGGTGAGCATGCGGATGCTGCGCTTGCGTCCCTGGCGGACGGCGACCGCGAGAGCCCGGAGCTCGTCGGGGTTGCCCCCCGCAGCGCCCGTTCCGAGGCCGGCCTCCTCGAGGAACCGGCGCGCCCTGGCGCAGTGCTCCGCGTCGTCGGACGCGGACTCGGCGAGCAGACGTGCCGCCTCATCGAGCGCATCGGCGATGGCCGCGCGTCGGTCGCCGCTCACGGCGGACTCGTCTCGGCGCTCCCTGTTGCTCAGGGGGAGACGTCCGAGGAAATCCGCCATGGATCCACAGTAGACCGTGCGCCTCGGCCTGCACCGGGAAGTTTGTCCGATGCCTCCTATGCGACTGTCACACGGCCGCAGGAAGCGGGCTGCCGCGGGCATGGCGTGCATAATGGCAACGGGCGTGTGACCGTGCGCACGGCCCGGGAGATCCAATGAGCGACGATGCGACGGGGCGACGGCCCAGTATCCGCGATGTCGCGCGCTTGGCGGAGGTCTCCCATCAGACCGTCTCACGGGTGATCAACAACCATCCGAGCATCCGGCCGGAGACGCGCGAGCGAGTCCTCGCCGTGATGGCGCAGGTGCAGTACCGGCCCAATCGAGCCGCACGGGCGCTGGTGACCAGCCGCTCGCAGACCATCGGGATCCTGTCCGCGTCCAGCACGCAGTACGGACCGGCATCCAGCATCGCCGCCATCGAGTCCGCCGCTCGCGAGCGCGGCTACTGGGTGAGCACCGCGAACATCTCGCCCCATGACCCCGATTCGATCCCCGACGGCATCGCGCATCTGATGGCGCAGTCCGTCGAAGGTCTCGTCGTCATCGCGCCGCAGGTCCGCGTCTTCCGCGCGCTCGCCGAGCAGCACCTCGACGTGCCGTACGTCACGCTGCAGTCCACCGAGCTCGATCCGCAGCACGCGCTGTCCGTCGACCAGATCGCAGGCGCCCGCCTCGCCACGCGCCACCTGATCCAGCTCGGCCATCGCTGGATCTACCACCTCGCGGGGCCACAGGACTGGATCGAGGCGGAGGCACGGATGCGGGGCTTCCTCGAGGAGATGAGCGCGAACGACGTGCCCACCACCGCCCCCATCCTCGGCGACTGGACCGCGGAGTTCGGCTACTACGCGGGCCGGGAGCTGCTGCGCGTGCGGGACTTCACGGCGGTGTTCGCCTCGAACGACCAGATGGCTCTGGGGCTGTTGCATGCGATCCGCGACGAGGGCCTCGATGTCCCGGGGGACATCAGCGTCGTGGGCTTCGACGACATCCCCGAATCCGCGCACTTCTGGCCGCCGTTGACCACGGTCCGCCAGGACTTCGCCGACCTCGGCCGGCGCTGCGTCGACATCCTGCTGGGACCGGCGGACGGCTCGGATGCGGTCGTCGCTCCCATCGTGCCGGAACTCATCGTCCGGGGATCCTCCGGGCCGGTCAGCCCGATCTGACGGGCGTTACCAACCCGAGATCTCTCAGCGGGTTGACAGGAAGCCGATCCGTGGCGTTACACTTGCGCAGCAATGTGAACGGTCACATCGATCGTCACAACGGGGTTTCGAGAGACGAAGGAGTCGACGCGTGTCCGCAATCGATGCCGCTCGAGGCGAGGGCTACGCCACGGGGGTGAAGACCGAGGTCGTGATCGCTCGCGTGCGTGCCGAGGTCGCAGCCCTTCACGGCGAGCTCATGCGCTACGGGCTGGTCGTGTGGACAGGCGGCAACATCTCGGAGCGCGTGCCGGGTGCGGATCTGTTCGTGATCAAGCCGTCGGGGGTCTCGTACGACGACGTGGCGCCCGAGAAGATGATCCTCTGCGACCTCGACGGAAGGGTCGTGGAAGACACCCCCGGCAGCGACCGTCAGCCCTCCAGCGACACGGCGGCGCACGCATACGTCTATCGGAACATGCCTGCCGTGGGCGGCATCGTGCACACGCACTCCGACTACGCGACGGCCTGGGCCGCGCGCGGCGAAGAGATCCCTTGCGTCATCACCGCGATGGCCGATGAGTTCGGCGGTCCGATCCCGGTCGGACCGTTCGCGATCATCGGCGACGACTCGATCGGCAGGGGCATCGTGGACACGCTCACCGATCACCGCTCGCCGGCGGTGCTGATGGCCGGGCACGGCCCGTTCACGATCGGCGCCACGGCGAGGGATGCGGTCAAGGCCGCGGTCATGCTCGAGGACGTCGCCCGCACCGTGCACCTCGCCGCCCAGCGCGGCTCGCTCACGCCGCTGCCGGAACAGGTGATCGATCGCCTCTACGAGCGCTACCAGAACGTGTACGGCCAGCACGGCGAAGCGCACCGGACTCCTCGTTCGGCAGCCTGAAGACTTCCCCCCTACGTACAACTGAACACAGCAGACAGAGACGTCTTACGAAAGGACACACTGTGAAGAGCACCAAGTTCCTGTTCGCCGCGGCAACCGTTGCCGCCGGCGCGCTCATGCTCTCGGGCTGCGGCAGCAGCGCGGGCGGCAGCGGCGGGGACAGCGGCGGAGACGGCGGACTCATCGGCGTCGCCATGCCCACCAAGAGCTCCGAGCGCTGGATTCAGGACGGCAACGCCGTCAAGGAGCAGCTCGAGGCGCAGGGCTACACGGTCGACCTGCAGTACGCAGAGGACGACATCCCCACGCAGGTCTCGCAGATCGAGAACATGATCACCAAGGGCGCCAAGGCCCTGATCATCGCCTCGATCGACGGCACGACGCTCACCAGCGTCCTGCAGGAGGCCGCCGACGGCGACATCCCCGTCATCGCCTACGACCGCCTCATCCGCGACAGCGAGAACGTCAACTACTACGCGTCGTTCGACAACTACAAGGTCGGCGTGCAGCAGGCCAACTCGCTGCTCAACGGCCTCGGTCTCACCGACCTCGACGGCAAGGCCGCGGCATCCGCTCCGGCCGGCCCGTTCAACATCGAGCTGTTCGCCGGTTCGCCCGACGACAACAACGCCACGTTCTTCTGGAACGGAGCGATCGACACGCTCCAGCCCTACATCGACAAGAAGGTCCTGGTCGTCAAGAGCGGTCAGACCGACTTCCAGCAGGCGGCGACGCTGCGCTGGGACGGCGAGACGGCGCAGAAGCGCATGGAGAACATCCTCACCTCGACGTACTCCGACGGCTCGAAGGTCAACGCGGTGCTCTCGCCCTACGACGGCATCTCGCGCGGCATCATCTCGGCTCTCACCGACGCCGGCTACTCGGTCGGTGCCGAGTGGCCGATCATCTCGGGCCAGGACGCCGAGATCGACTCCGTGAAGGCCATCGTCGCCGGTGAGCAGTACGCGACCATCTTCAAGGACACCCGCAAGCTGGCCGAGGTCGCCGTCAAGATGGCCTCCGCTCTGCTGAAGGGCGAGGAGCCCGAGGTGAACAACACCGAGGACTACGACAACGGCAAGAAGGTCGTCCCGTCCTACCTGCTCGAGTCGCAGATCGTGGTCAAGGACAACATCCAGGAGGTCCTGGTCGACAGCGGCTACTGGACCGAAGACGAGATCAACGGCTGATAACCGAGGATCCGTGCCGGGCGGCCCCGTGCCGCCCGGCACACTCCCGTCGGCGACAGGAAAGAGGAGCAACGATGTCCCAGAACATCCTCGAGATGCGTGGGATCACCAAGACATTCCCGGGAGTCAAAGCGCTCTCGAACGTGAATCTCGCCGTCCAGCGCGGCGAGGTGCACGCCATCTGCGGTGAGAACGGCGCCGGTAAGTCGACGCTCATGAAGGTGCTGTCGGGTGTCTACCCCCACGGCACGTACGACGGACAGATCGTGTACAACGGCGAGGAGGTCGCGTTCCGCAACCTCCGCGACAGCGAGGCCAAGGGCATCGTGATCATCCACCAGGAGCTGGCGCTCAGCCCGTACCTGTCGATCGCCGAGAACATCTTCCTCAACAACGAGCAGCGGGGCCCGCTCGGTCTCATCGACTGGAACGCGACGAACTTCGAGGCGGGCAAGCTCCTCGCCCGGGTCGGTCTGCGGGAGAACCCGACGACGAAGATCAACCAGATCGGCGTCGGCAAGCAGCAGCTCGTCGAGATCGCGAAGGCGCTCTCGAAGGAGGTCAAGCTGCTGATCCTCGATGAGCCGACCGCCGCGCTGAACGACGAGGACTCCGCCCACCTCCTGGATCTGATCCTGCACCTGAAGGGTCAGGGGATCACGTCGATCATCATCAGTCACAAGCTCAACGAGATCAAGAAGGTCGCCGACACGGTCACCGTCATCCGTGACGGCAAGACGATCGAGACGATCGCGAAGAACGACGTCACCGAGGACCGCATCATCAAGGACATGGTGGGTCGCGACCTCGAGCACCGTTACCCGGATCACGAGCCCCACATCGGCGAAGAGCTGCTGCGGGTCGAGAACTGGACGGCCCACCATCCCGTCGACACCTCGCGCGTCGTCGTCGACGACGTGTCGATCACGGTGCGGGCGGGGGAGATCGTCGGGATCGCGGGCCTCATGGGCGCCGGTCGCACCGAGTTCGCCATGAGCCTGTTCGGCCACAGCTACGGGACGCGGATCTCCGGTCGGGTGTTCATGCGGGGCAAGGAGATCAAGACGCGCACCGTCTCGGAGGCCATCGACAACGGACTCGCCTACGCGACCGAGGACCGCAAGACGTACGGGCTGAACCTCATCGAGGACATCAAGCGCAACGTCTCCATGGCGTCGCTCAAGAAGCTCGAGAAGGCGGGCCTGGTCAACGACAACGAGGAGTACCGCGTCGCGAACGAGTACCGCCGCGACATGAACATCAAGGCACCCAGCGTGCTGGTCAAGACGGGGAAGCTCTCCGGCGGCAATCAGCAGAAGGTCGTGCTCTCGAAGTGGATCTACTCGGATCCCGACGTGCTGATCCTCGACGAGCCGACCCGCGGCATCGACGTGGGTGCGAAGTACGAGATCTACACGATCATCAACAAGCTCGCCGCATCCGGGAAGGGCATCATCGTCATCTCGTCCGAGCTGCCCGAACTGCTCGGCATCTCCGACCGCGTCTACGCGCTGTCCGAGGGTCGCATCACGGGCGAGCTGCCGATCGCAGAGGCGAGCCCCGAATCCGTTCTCAAGCTCATGACCATGGAGAAGCCCCGCTGACGGGGCTCGCAGGAGACAACGACATGTCGAACAACGACACCGCCGCCGGGGCGACGATCAACCCGGTCGACAACAAGGCCACCCGCTGGATCACGCACGTGCTCACCGACCTGGGCAAGAACGGCATCTTCATCGCGCTGCTCGCGGTCGTGGTGCTGTTCGCCGTCCTGACCGACGGCATCCTGCTGCGTCCGCAGAACATCTCGAACCTGGTCGTGCAGAACGGCTACATCCTCGTGCTCGCGATCGGCATGGTGATGGTCATCATCGCCGGTCACATCGACCTGTCGGTCGGATCGGTCGCCGCCTTCATCGGCGCGGTCTCGGGCGTCTTCGCGGTGCAGTGGGGATTGCCCTGGTGGCTCGCGATCATCCTGTCGCTCGCCATCGGCGCGCTCGTGGGTGCGTGGCAGGGCTTCTGGGTCGCCTTCGTCGGCATCCCCGCCTTCATCGTGACCCTGGCGGGCATGCTCATCTTCCGCGGGCTCGCGCTCGTGGTGCTCGGCAACGCGAACATCGGCTCCTTCCCCGACGAGTACCGCGCGCTCGGCAACGGCTTCCTCGACGGCATCTTCGGCGGCGACCCGGATGTGTTCACGCTGCTGATCGGTGCCGTCGGCATCATCGCCCTGGTCGTGCAGCAGTGGCGCACCCGTGCCGGACGCCGCAAGTACGGACAGGATGTCGAGCCGATCGTCTGGTTCGTCGCCAAGCTCGTGCTCATCGCCGCAGCGATCGCGTTCTTCACTTACTCGCTCGCCGCGTACAAGGGGATCCCCGTCACGCTCATCGTGCTGGCCGTTCTCGTGCTCGTCTACGGCGTCGTCATGAACCGCTCGGTCTTCGGCCGCCACATCTACGCGATCGGCGGCAACCGCCATGCGGCGGAGCTGTCGGGTATCAAGACCCGCCGGGTCGACTTCTGGCTGTTCGTCAACATGGGACTGCTGGCAGCGCTGGCCGGCCTCATCTTCACCGCTCGTCTCAACCTCGCCGGACCCAAGGCCGGTGACGGCTTCGAGCTCGAGGCCATCTCGGCGGCCTTCATCGGCGGCGCGGCGGTGCAGGGCGGCGTCGGAACCATCGGCGGTGCGATCATCGGTGGTCTGATCATCGGTGTGCTGAACAACGGTATGTCGATCATGGGCATCGGCATCGAGTGGCAGCAGGCGGTGAAGGGCCTCGTGCTCCTGCTCGCCGTCGCCTTCGACGTGTACAACAAGCGGCGCTCCGGCAACTGAGCACCGTCACCATGACGAAGGGCCCCGCCGATCGGCGGGGCCCTTCGTCATGTGCGTGTCAGCGCACGGCGAGCCGCTCGGCGATGCGTGAGGGCAGGGTGCCGTCCGCCGCGCTCGCGCCGTCGGTGAAGGCCCCGCGGTAGCGCGCGGCCGGATGCGTGTCGGCCACCCGGGCGTGGCCGGCGCCGTAGAGCGACTCGCGCAGCGTCGATCCCGCGTACTCGGTCTGTGCCCGACCGCGGCGCTGGAGCTCGGGCACGACGAACTCCACGAGATCCTCGAACGAGCCCGGTGTGATCGCGTACGCGAAGTTGAAGCCGTCGATCTCGCCCTCGTCGACCCAACGCTCCAGCTCGTCGGCGACGGTTTCGGGGCCGCCCACGATGACCGGCCCCATGCCGCCGATCGAGCGCTGCGCGACGATGTCGGCGGGGGTCCACCGGCGTTCGGGGTCGATCTTCGCCAGAGAGGAGAGCACCGAGCGAAGGCTGTCGTTCTCCACCTCTTCCAGCGGCTGGTCGGGATCCCACTGCCCGAAGTCGATGCCGGTCCAGCCGCCGTAGAACGCGAGCATCCCCTCGCCCGAGGCGTAGGACAGATAGTCCTCGTACTTGGCCTGAGCCGCCGCATCCGACTCGGCGGTGATGACGGTGACCAGCGCGAAGGTCTTCACGTCGTCGGGGTCGCGCCCCTCCGCCGCCGCGCGCGAGCGGATGTCGCGCACGATCTCGCGTGCCTGGGCGGGGTTCGCGGGACTGATGAAGACGCCCTCGCCGTGGCGGGCGGCGAAGGCGCGACCGCGCGGGGAGGCGCCGGCCTGGAAGATCACCGGGGTGCGCTGCGGCGACGGCTCGCTCAGGTGGATGCCCGGGACGGAGTAGTACGTGCCCTGGTGGCCGATCGGATGCACCTTCGCCGCGTCGGTGTACACCCCGCGTTCGCGGTCGGCGACGACGGCGTCCTCTTCCCACGAGCCCTCCCAGAGCTTGTAGGTGACGTCGACGAACTCCTCCGCGATCTCGTAGCGGTCGTCGTGCGCGATCTGCTTGCTCAGGCCGAGGTTGATCGCGGCGCTGTTCAGGTAGCTCGTCACCACGTTCCACGCGACGCGACCCTTCGTCAGATGGTCGAGCGTCGAGAACTTGCGCGCGAGCGCATACGGCTGCTCGTACGTCAGTGCCGCTGTGACGCCGAAGCCGAGGTGCTCGGTGACGAGCGCCATCGCCGGAACCTGGAGGAACGGATCGTTCACCGGCACCTGGTCGGCGTCGCCGAGCGCCGTGGCCGCGGAGCCCCGGTACACGTCGTACGTGCCCAGCACGTCCGCGATGAACAGCGAGTCGAACCGACCGCGTTCGAGGAGCTTCGCGAGCTCGGTCCAGTACTCGAGGTCCTTGTACGTCGTGGCCCTGCTGTCGGGGTGGCGCCAGGTGCCCGCGGACTGGTGACTGACGCACGTCATGTCGAAGGCGTTCAGGATGATGCGCTTTGCCATGCGGCGAGTCTCACACCGGCGCACGCGGGAGGCCACCGCGCCGACACGCGGCGTCATCGACGTGTGGACGTCAGGGCACGAGCGTGATCTTGCCCGGCGCATGCGCCTCGATGAGACGGTGCGCCTGCGGTGCGTCCGTGAGCGGAAGCTGCTCGCCGAGCTCGACCGAGAAGTGGCCCGCCGAGAGCAGCGCCAGAACGACGGGAACAGCCTCCGCCCGCCACGCGAGCTGTTGGTCGGTGAGCGGTTCGGGGGAGCCGCCGGAGAACGCGCGGATGCCGAATCCCGCCGCATCAGCGCCGCGCACGATCGTCGCGATGCGCGAGCGGTCGTCCACGAGGGCGAGGGAGGCGGCGATCGCCTCGTCCGTTCCCGCCGCGTCGAACGCGGCGGTGTAGCCCTGGGGCGCGGCCTCGCGCAGGCGCTGTTCGAGTCCTTCGCCGTACGCGACCGGGGTCGCGCCGAGTTCGCGGAGTCTGTCGAAACGCGAGGGGGACGAGGTCGCGACGACCGTCGCGCCCCAGAGCACGGCGAACTGCACCGCGGCCTGACCGACGGCGCCCGAGCCCGCGTGAACGACGAGGGTGTCGCCGCTGCGCACATCGAGCGAGCGCAGCGACTGGTAGGCGGTGCCGACGGGGATGCCGAGGGCGGCGCCCGTCGCGGCATCCACCTGGGGAGGTCGCGGCTGGAGCGACCCGACCTTGACGATCGCCTCTTCTGCGTAGAGGCCGCCGGCGGAGAAGATCACGACCGCATCCCCGACGCGGAAGCCTTCCACGCCTTCGCCCACAGCGGTCACCACGCCGGCGCCGTCGCTGCCGATGCGGCGGGGGTGGGTCATCGGGACCGGGCCGCGCATGCCCGCTCGGAGTTTCGCATCGATCGGGTTGACGCCCGCGGCTTCGATCCGCACCGACACCTGGCCGGCGTCCGGGGAGGGGATCTCGACTTCGGTGAGGGTGAGGACGTCGGGGCCGCCGTGCTCGGAGTAGACGATCGCGTGTGTCATGGTGCTCGCCACTCTGCCCTGTGTCGAGCCCCGACGCAACGCGCCCCGTGGCGGACCGACGATCGACTCGCCGGTCCGCCACGGGGCGGGACGCCGGGACTCAGCCGCAGGCGAGCGACGGGTACGGCGCGGTGAGGTTCGCGGTCGCACCCGCCTGGGTCACGGAGACCGTGGCCGTTCCCGCGGGCATCGCCCCGAGCCGCGTCGTGAAGGCGGTCGACGCGCTCTTGCCCGCCGCCACCGTGACAGTCTTCGCGCCGTACACGGTCGTGATGGTGGCCGAAGCCGAGCTGGTACCCGTGTTGCTGAGGACGACTGAGACCACGGCTGTGCCCGCCAGGCAACGCGCGCTGGTCGTGGCCTGCACGGACACCGCGGGGGTGACGGTGACGGTGGCTTCCACCGGCATGCGCGAGTCGTCCTGTGCGATGCCGGCGACCGTGAACGTGCCCGCGGCGGCGTAGGCGGCGGGAGCGACGGCATCCCAGACGACGTCGACACTCTGCTGCGAGCCGTCCGCCTTCGTCAGGTGCGCCTGCGGCAGTGCGGGCGCGACGCCCGCCCGCGTCGTCACCGCGATCTCGTCGACCGAGGCGACCGCGATGTCGGTCGCGTAGGCCTCGAGCACGCGCTGGTACTCGGTGCGCGTGATGGGAATGACCGTGCCGTGGCGCGGCTTGCCGCCGTCGGCGTTCTGGGGGAGCGACTGGCGCAGTTTCGCACCGAGCGGCTGCCAGGCGTTCCCGTCCTCGAGGTTCGTCGTTCCGAACGGCACGTAGTGGTTGGGGCCGCCGTGGTAGTTGGGCTGGTCGATGAACAGGAACCAGTCCAGGCCGTTCACATCACCCGCGTTGGCGGGGAAGATGTTGGCGCCCTCGCCGCTGGTGAACGTTCCGCCGGGCTCGCCGTTGGGCAGGCCGCCGGCGACCCGCTCCTTCACGAGCGTCCACTCGTCCGCCGGTCCGGTCGTGCCCGGCAGTGTGCCCGTGATCGTCGCCAGCAGATCGGTCGACTTCTCGTGGCGGATCGTCATGCTCGCCTCGTCCTTGGTAAAGCGGTGGTAGACGCCGTCGACTTTCGCGACGGTGGAGTCGATGAGACCGAGCCCCGAGCCCCGGCGCACGTCGCTCCAGATCTGCGGTTCGGAGAAGGTGACGAAGTCATCGGTCGTCGCGTACATCATCCGGTTGTAGGTGACGGCCGTGCGATCGGCGGCGTTCGTGGTCGGGTAGAGGTTCGACGCCCAGAAGACGACGAACGTGTCCAGTTCTTCGTCCCAATAGGCCTCCGGCGCCCAGGTGTTTCCGGCGTAGTCGCTCGAGACCTTCACATGACGCTGCTCGGACCAGTTCACCAGGTCGTCGGACTCCCAGACCTCGATGTAGCGCGAGCCGGAGATCTGCGCGGTCGTGAATCCGCCGGCCAGGCCGTCGATCTTCAGGTCCGTCGCGATCATGTAGAACTTGTCGCCCTCGGGCGCGCGGATGATGAAGGGATCGCGCAACCCCTCGGTGCCGACGGTGGAGGTGAACACCGGCTGTCCGTCGTTGAGGGTGTTCCAGCTGAGCGCGTCGTTGCCCTTGGACGCGGCGATGCTCACCCGCTCGGCGCCCTGGCCCTCACCCGTGAAGAAGGTCCAGAAGTACGCCTCGGTCTCCTCGTTGCCCGCGGGCAGCGGTTGGATGCGAGCGGAGAAGGTGCGACTGGCGGTCGACGTTCCGTGGGCGACCGTCGCGGTCAGCTCGACGACGATCTCGGGGGAGCCGGCCGCGGGTCGTGTGACGTCCACCGTGCGCGAGTCGTCGCGCACGCCGGGCCGCAGCGTCGCATGCGCCGCATCCACCGTCCAGGTGATCGTGGACCCCTGCGCGCCGATGGCGGGGACGGAGAAGTTGGTGCGGACGTCGTCGAGGTTCGCGATCTGGATCGCCGCCAGGTCTGCCGCCACGCGTTCGGCGTCGGAGAGCAGCTGCGGCACCCGCACCGGATAGGTCTGGATGCGGGTGGCGCCGCCCACGCTGAAGGTGGCGGTCAGTGTCACATCGGCGTCGCCCGAGCCCGCGGCGGGGCGGGTGACGGTCGCGGTGCCGCCGGCGACGGCGACGGCCGGGTTGTTCGATCCCCAGCTCACGGTGACGCCGGCGCTCGTGGTGGGGACGGCGAAGTCGGCTTCCGCGGTCGCGGGGACCGTGACGGCGGCGACGGCGCGGTCCAGAGCCTCGCCGTTGTAGAGCGCCAGGACGTCGGCGTCGCTGAGCGCCTGCCCGTAGATCGCGAAGTCGTCGACCAGTCCGCTCCAGCTCGCGTCGTTGTAGGTCGAGCGGCCGAGGGCCGCGACGAGACTCGAGCCGAACGCGGCGACGTCGCGGGCGATCGCGGTCTGCGAGATGCGCGCACCGTTCACGTAGACGCGCAGCTGACCCGTCGTGCCGTCGATGACCGTCGTGTACAGGCTGAGGCCGGCGGGGGTGCGGATGCCGGAGGTCGCGGCATTGGTGGCACCGGGACCGACCTCGGTGGTCCACGGCGAGCCGGGGGAGACGGCGTTGGTGACGACCGACTTGACGTACCCGTTCGGATTGGCGGGGTTGAGCAGCCAGTATCCCGACGAGTAGGAGTTCCCGGATGCGACGGGGGCGCCGATGAAGGCGGCCGCGGTGTTGCCGGCGCCCGAGCGCGGCGAGAGCCAGGTCGAGATCGTCAGGTCCTTCTTGCCGACGAGACCGGTCGTGGGGATGTCGAGGTAGGCGGCGGTGCCGCGGGACCCACCGGGCAGCGAGAGGCTGCCGTCGGCGACGGCGCCCCCGCTCTGCTGCAGGGTCGCGTCGAACCCGTTGCCGCTCGCATCCGGGATCGTCGTACCCGCGACGCTGTCAAAGGTGTAGTGCAGCAGCGGCGCGGGCGTCGCGGCCTGGGCGGCGGTCGGGACGACCGCGCCGGCGACGGCGAGCGCGAGAGCGGTCCACACCGCTCCGCCCCTGGTCAGCATTCGGTATCTGTGGCGCGTGCTCACGCGGAGGCTCCTCGCTCTCATCGAAGGGCGAGACGCGGCGGAGCGTGCGCGGGGACGTCACGGTCCCCGCGGCGATCGGTTGAGCGTCGTCGCGCAATCGTGTGCCGCGGATGCGGCCGGCAGTCATTGTTACCGAGAACATTCTCGGCCTGGGATCACCGTATTGGCTGTGCGGAGACGTTGTCAACGTCCCGCCGCGCGCCGGGGGCATCGCGCACGCGGCGGCGCGCTCGGCCGAGATCAGCCGCGTAAGGTCTTGAGGATGCGCTGGGCGGAGACAGGTTCGGCCGTTCCCAGACGCTGCGCGAACAGACTCACGCGGTACTCCTCGAGCAGCCACCGGGCATGCACGAGAGACGCAGGCGCGGTGTCTGCGGGCGGGATCGTGCCGCCGGCATCCGTGTACGCGGCGGCGGCGCGCTCGTACTCGGTGAGGCGTTGCCGATCCCGTCCGGGCTGGTCGGCCAGCTGCGCCAACCGTTCGGTGACCGCCGCCAGGTAGCGCGGCAGATGGGCGAGGCGCTCCGTCCCGGTCCGCGAGACGAAACCGGGGGAGACGAGGCCATCCAGCTGGGCGCGGATGTCGCCGAGGGCGCCGAGCAGCGTCAGCGAGTTCTGCCGCTTCATGGCGCGCTCGATCTCTCGCAGGGAGAGCAGGATCCGGGCGACGAGGCTCGTCGCCCGGAACAGCTCATCCGTGACCGCGGCGCTGAACGCGTCCCTGAGGCCCTCGAAGCCGGCGCGATCGCGCACGATTCCGTCGGGGGCGATGCGGGTGATGACCGCATCCGCGACCGCGACGCGCGCGTCCTCGACGAGAGCCTTGGCGGAGGGGTAGGGGGAGGCGGCGAGCGCGAGCTTCTCGTTCGCGGTGAGGTGGTCGAGCACATAGGAGACGGGGGAGGGCACCGCATGGAGGACGAGACGGCGGATGCCTGCGCGCGTCGCCCGGGCTGCCGACTCCGGGGTCGCCTCGATGCGCAGCGACACGCTCGCGCCGTCGTCGATGATCGCGGGGTAGCCGCGGACGACACCGCCCGCCACGCGCGTGTCGACCTGTGCGGGGAGCGTCCCGAAGTCCCAATCCGTCACCCCCGTGCGCTCCGCGAAACCGTCGGCGGTCGCGGTGACGCGCGCACCGGGTGTGCCGGGTGCGGCGACGACACCGGGGGCGGCGGGACCGCGGCGCAGCGAGCGTGCGACGGAAGAACGGGCGCGATCGGAGTAACGCTCCTGCAGGGCGACCAGGTCGCGGCCGGAGCCGGCCGCACGGCCGCGCTCGTCGACCGCGCGGAACGAGATCAGCAGGTGGTCAGGCACGCGCTCCATCTCGAAGTCGGACGCGCTCACCGGCTGGTTGGCGACCCGCTGGATGCGGGTGGCGAGGGCGTCGCGAAGAGGGAGCGGGGGAACACCCCCGTGATCCTCGGGGCCCGCGCCGCTCAGCTCCTCGGCGAAGCGCGCCGCCCAGTCGGCCGCCGGCACGACGTGGCGTCGGATGGCCTTCGGCAGTGCTCGCAGGAGCGCGGTGATGAGTTCGTCGCGCATGCCCGGCACCTGCCAGTCGAATCCGCGCGGCGACAGCTGCGCCAGGAGGGCGAGCGGGACGATCGCTGTCACGCCGTCGTCGGCGGCCCCCGGTTCGAACCGGTATGCGAGCGAGAGCACTTGGTCGCCCTGCGTCCATCGGGTCGGGAAGGCGCGTTCGTCCGCGCGCTCAGCGCCCTCCAGCAGGTCGGCCTCGCTCAGATCGAGCAGGCGCGGGGTGCGACCGATGGCGTCCTTCCACCAGGACTCGAACGAGCGGGCGTCGAACACGTCGGCGGGGATACGTGCGTCGTAGAACGCGTAGACCGCCTCGTCTCCGGCCAGGATGTCGCGGCGGCGCTCGCGCTCCTCGACCTTCTCCAGGCGTCGGCGCAGCTCGAGGTTGCGGCGCGCGAAGGCGGTGAGGGGCTTGCCCAGGCGCGAGGGATCCCACTCCTCGTCGACGAGCGCATGGCGCACGAACATCTCCCGCGCGAGCGGGCGGTCGAAACGGGCGAGCTGCACGCGCCGTCGGGGGATGATCTCGACGCCGAACAGGGTGACCTTCTCGTAGGCCGTGGCGGCGCCGGCATCCTTCGACCAGTGCGGCTCGCTGAGCTGCCGTTTGGCGAGATCGCCCGCGAGGGGCTCGGCCCAGGCCGGATCGATCGCCGCGACCGTGCGGGCGAAGAGGCGACTCGTCTCGACGAGCTCCGCGGCCATGACGGCGGTCGGCCGCTTCTTGCGCAGACCGGATCCGGGAAACAGCGAGAAGCGCGTGCCGCGGGCCCCGCGATACTCCGCGCGCGTGCCCTTGCCCTCTCGGCCCTTCTCGCGCTCGTCGAGGATGCCGATGTGCGAGAGGAGCCCGGACAGCAGAGCGCGATGCACCGCGGCGGGATCCGCAGCGCCGGGCGCCCGCTCGGCATCGCGACGAAGGCCCAGTAGCTGCGAGAGCTGGCGGTGCACGTCGAACCACTCCCGCACGCGCACGTAGTTGAGCATCTCCGCCCGGCACAGCCTGCGGAAGGCGCTCGAACCGAGCTCGTCCTGCTGCTCACGCAGGTGGTTCCAGAGGTTCAGGAGAGTCAGGAAGTCGCTCGTGGGATCGACGAATCGCGCGTGCAGTCGATCCGCTTCCTCGCGGCGCTCCTCGGGACGCTCACGGACGTCCTGGATCGACATGCCGGCAACGATCGCGAGCACGTCCGGCAGCACGTCGGTGCGCCGCGCCTCGACGAGCATGCGAGCGAAGCGCGGGTCTATCGGCAGTCGGGAGATCTCCCGCCCGAGCTGCGTGAGCGCGGACCCCTGCCGACTCCGGCGGACGGCCTGCAGCTCGACGAGCAGGTCGAACGCCGACTGGACGCCCCGGGAGTCGGGAGGGGTGAGGAAGGGGAAGGCGGAGATGTCGCCGAATCCGAGCGCGAGCATCTGCAGGATGACGGCGGCGAGCGAGGTGCGCAGGATCTCCGGCTCGGTGAAGACGGGGCGGCGCTCGAAATCGCCCTCCCCGTACAGGCGGATCGCGATGCCCGGCGCCGTTCTTCCGGCACGGCCGGACCGCTGCTGCGCGGAGGCCTGCGAGATGGCCTCGATCGGCAGCCGCTGCACCTTCGATCGGTTGCTGTAGCGGGAGATGCGGGCGGTTCCGGTGTCGATCACGTAGCGGATGCCGGGAACCGTCAGGCTCGTCTCGGCGACGTTCGTGGCGAGGATCACCCGACGTCGCACTCCCGCGACGCGAGACCGCTCGAACACGCGATGCTGCTCGGCCGCGGACAGCCGGCCGTAGAGGGGCAGCACCTCGGTGGGCGCCGTGGCCGAGGCGTAGGCGGCGCGCACCGCATCCGCCGCGTCGCGGATCTCGGCCTCGCCGGGAAGGAAGACGAGGACGTCGCCCGGCGCCTCGGTGTCGAGCTCGCGCAGCGCCTGGACGATCGCGGTCACCTCGTCCTCGGTCTCGGAGGCGGGCACGGCGGCCTCCTCGGTCTCATCGTCGGCCTCCGGCACGAGCGGTCGATACCGGATCTCGACGGGGTAGGTGCGGCCCGACACCTCCACGACGGGAGCGGGAACACCGTCGGCGTCGGCGAAGTGGCGCGCGAAGCTCTCGGGATCGATCGTGGCGGAGGTCACGATGACCTTCAGATCCGGGCGCTCGGGCAGGATGCGGCGGAGGTACCCCAGCAGGAAGTCGATGTTGAGGGAGCGCTCGTGGGCCTCGTCGATGATGATCGTGTCGTAGCGGCGCAGAAGCCGGTCGCGGTGGATCTCGTTGAGCAGGATGCCGTCGGTGACCAGGGCGACGCGCGTGTCGGCGGAGACCTTGTCGGTGAAGCGCACCTTGTAGCCGACCGTGGAGCCGAGCGGGACCTGCAGCTCTTCGGCGATGCGCTCGGCGATCGTCCGCGCCGCGATGCGTCGCGGCTGCGTGTGCGCGATACGGGTGCGCCCGAGTTCCAAGCAGATCTTCGGCAGCTGCGTCGTCTTGCCGGAGCCCGTCGCGCCGGCGACGATCACGACCTGGTGGTCCTCGATGGCGCGCGCGATCTCCTCCCGGGCCGCGCTGACGGGCAGCTCGGGAGGGAACGAGATGACGGGTTCCGGCGTTGACACAGCCTTCGATGCTAACCCGAGCCGAGGCTCAGATGCTCAGCAGCGTCGCGAGGCCGACGATCGAGCCCACGAACACGACCGCCGAGACGCCCGCGAGCACCGTGAGACGGGTGCGGGTGGCACGGCGCCGGGCGATCCGGGCCGCGAGCCCACCGTCGCCGATGTCGACGACCGGGGATGCGGCGGCGGTCGCCGGCGCGGACGTGATCGTCGGCGTGCGGATCGCATACCGCTCGCGTGCGGGCGTGCGATCGGTCTCGGCATCGGGAGCGAACGAGGTGGTCTGCCTCGCGGCACCCCGGCGTGCGCGCGTGAGACGCGGCGAGGCGCCCGCCGTCGCCCCGCGCAGCGACAGGCTCGTCGCGTCGTCCGCTACGGCGTCGCGCGGACGCAGCACGGTGTCGTCCGCGTCCGCATCCGTCGGCCGGTCGCGGCGGCGCAGCAGCGTCGCGTCCTGCGGCTCGTCGCGGGGACGCAGGACCGTGTCGTCCTCATCGAGCGGGTCAACGGACGCGGGTGAGCGAGGGGTGAGGATCGTGTGCTCGTCCTCGTCCTCCGCATGAGCGGCGGGGGTCGGCAGCGAACGGGCGACCACCACGGTCGCGTCCGTCGGCGGAGCGGGCCGGCGCACCAGCAGGGTGCCGTCTTCAAGTTCATCCGAGGGGGGTGCCTCTTCGGGCGACGGAGCCTCGGCCTCGGCCGGACGCCGCACCAGCGCGGTGCGGTCCTCCACGTCCGCCGCCGTGACCGTCGCTGCGGTCGGCGAACGGTCGACGATCACGGTCTCGTCGACGGGCGGAGCCGGCGTCTCGCGCGACACGATGGCGGTGGCATCGGTCGCCTCCGCGGCGGCGGACGCGTTGCGTCGGTCGCGTCGGCTCACGAGCTGGGTGCTGTCTTCGGGCTGGTCGGTCGCACCGGGCTCGCGTCGTGAGAGGCGGGTGCTGTCGTCTGGCTCGGTCATGCGTCCCCCACGAAGCGGATGCGCGCACCCCCGGCGAGCTCCGCGCTGGCGCCCTCGCGTACTTCGACCGCGCGGTCCGGCACGAGCAACCGCGCGACGCCGTCCGCGTCGATGACGGCCGTCCCACCGGGCGTCGCGAGATCCTCGATCTGTACGCGGGTACCGTCGGTCCAGATCTTCACATGCGCACGGGAGACGTCGCGTGAGACGTCGCCGAGCGCCACCAGGGTCGGGAGGTCATCGCCTTCGACGCGGGAGCTGCGCGGTCCGCGCCCGACCAGCATCGTGCCGTGGATCGGCACGATGTCGCCGCCGGGCAGCTCGATGGCGCGCGGGGCTCGCGGGGTGCGCGGAGCGGGTTTCGGAGCGAGTGCGCTCGAACTCGTCACGATGGTCTCGTCGTCGGCGGGATCGGATGCGGCAGGGCGCGGTGCAGGGGGTGCGGGGGCGGGAGGTCTGGCGGCCGGAGGAATCGGAGGGCGCGCCACGGCGGGGCGCCCGCGGAGCATGACGCCCGCAGCCGTCGTCGGCCCGACCCGTACGGGACGCTCCGGCGTCGGCCCCAGATCGAACAGCTTCGGTTCCGCGTCCGGGGCGCCGGCCCAGGCGCGCACGACGGATGCCGCCTCCACCTCGCGCCAGGTGTGGGCACCGACGCCGTCCACGCGCCACACCCGGCGGGAACGGTCTTCGAAACGGAGCACGAACTCGCCGCGAACGAAAGCGGTCAATCGGTCGTCGTCCAGAGCGACCACGGCGAAGGCCGGCACCGCGGCGATGCCGTCGGCGAGCAGGGCGTCCAGGATCTCGGGTGTTCCGGGCATCGTGCCCGTCGACAGCACGCGTCGCGCAGCGGCGACCGCGGCGTCGCCCCCGACGATCACCGCGAGCGTGTCGGTGGCGATCGCGGGCAGAGGCCCTTCGAACCAGGTCCGCTCAGCCACGGATCGGCCGCTCTCTTCGAGAGGTGATGGTGTCCACCTCGATCGACTGCACCGCCGCCTGCTCGCTCGTCGCGAAGCCGCCCGTCACCTCGTCGGCACGGGGAGCGAGTCCTCCTGAGCGCACGTCCACCACGACGGCGCTGATGTTGTCGCGTCCGCCGCGGGCGAGCGCCTGGTCGACGAGCGCGTAGGCGGTCTGCTCGGCGGAGCCGCCGAGGCTGAGCCCGGCCAGGACGGCCTCGTCGCTCAGATCGTTGGACAGACCGTCCGAGCACAGCAGCATGCGCTCACCGGTCACGATGGGGGAGAGCCAGTAGTCGGCCGGGCTCTGGCTGTCGCCGACGGCGCGGGTGATGACGTTGCGTCCCGGGTACGTGGACATCTCGGAGCGGCTGATCCTTCCCGCATCCACCAGCTCCTGCACGACAGAGTGATCGACCGTGAGCTGCTCGAGGGAGCTGCCGACCAGCCGGTACACCCGCGAGTCGCCGATGTTCACGACGAGCCACGCGTGCGATCCGTTCTGCACCACGGCGACCAGGGCGGCGAGGGTGGAGCCGGCGCCGCGCGCGTGGCGCCCCGCGACCTGAGACACCGCGGCGTGGGCGGACTCGACAGCGGTGACCACTTCCTCCGGCTGCACGTCGTCGCGACCGACGAGGTGGCGGAACGCATCCACGACCGCGGCACTGGCCAGATCACCCGCCTCGTGGCCTCCCATGCCGTCGGCGACGAGGAACACGGGGTACTGCGCGAGCACCGCATCCTCGTTCAGCTTGCGTACGCGGCCGACGTCGGAGCGCGCTCCGGCCATGACGACGATCCCGGTCATGGTCGTCCCCTTCCATCTCGCGACGCAGCCTCGCGCAATCCGCGTGCGAATGAGCGTAGCGACAGCCGAGCCTTCCAGCGCGCCCACAGGCCGCCTGTGGATGCGAAACGCTGTCGTTCCTGGTCGATGAGCTCCCAGAACCGTGCGGATTCCTCTTCGGTGGTGGTTCCCGGAGCGAACACCGCCCGGTCGGCGAGAGCCGCGAGAGTCGCTGGATCAGCGGTCTCCGCGTCGCCGACGGCGGTCGCGGTCTCCGACCGGGTCGCGGCGGGAGGGATGCGGTGGCCGTGGTCCACGGCGGTGTCGAGGTACTCCTCCCAGCCCCCGACGACCCGGTCGACCGGGTCCGCAGACGAGCGCCGGGCCCGTCGACGCATGATCTTCGCCGCGAGCACCGCGATGGCGGGCATCAGCAGGATCAGCAGCGCGAAGATCGCGATGCCGGAGATGCGCAGAGTGGCCCACAGCCACGCGAGGTCCACCGGATCCGTCGGCTCGTCGCTCTGCGGCGGCGAGGCGTCGGCGGGATCCGCCTCGGGAGGCAGGACGGTGTCGGCCTGCTCCGGCTCGACCGGGGTCATGTTCTGCGGGTCGCGACGCTGCTGGACGTCGGGCGAGAGCGGCACGCGGTGCTGCGGTGTCGTGTCGATGGCCGTCCAGGAGCCGTCCGCGTCGCGCACCTCGATCCACGCCGACAGGTCGCCGCTCGTGCACGTGCCGTCTTCGCACACCGCCAGATCCGCGTCGTCGCTGCTCAGGCGGGTGCCGAGCACGACCCGGGCAGGAAAGCCGAGGTGATCCGCGATCAGGGCGCCGGCCACGGCGAACTGCTCGTCGTCTCCCGCGGCGGCGACCAGCAGGGAGTCATCGGTTCCGCCGGTCTCGTTCTGCTTCTTGAGCAGCTGCGTGAACAGGTCGCCGATGCGGTCGGTGGAGTGCCCGCTGCGGCTGGGTTCGAACGTGTAGTCGCCGAGCTTCTGCGCCCACACCGGGACGGCGCCGGGATCGAACGCCAGCGCGTGCGAGAGGAGCCCGCGCGCCCGCAGGCGTGAGATCAGCTCGACCAGGCCCGCGCCGCCCGAGGGCGCGTCCTGCGCGCTCACCCATTCCTCGAGCGACTCGGGGACGAAAGCCGGGTCGAACGTTCCGGAACGGGAAGGGGTCAGCGTCCCGGGATCGCGAGGAGCGTCTGCGACCACCCCGGTCTGCGTGTAGCTGACGCCGGAGGCGAGCCCCGGGTCCGACAGCTCGACGCCCGTGGCGGAGTCCGGGTTGTAGAAGAAGCCGTCAGAGAGCGCGGCCCGCGTCGATCCCGAGAAATCGATCGAGGTGAGATCTCCCACGGCGGGCACCCAGATGCCCGTGTAGTCGCCGATCGTGAACGTGGCGGAGGCGCGGTCGCCCGTGTCGGCGGGCAGGGAAGCGGGAACCCGTCGGAACTCCGTGCTGTCGGAGCGGTCGCCGGTCTGGGGGTCGGTGGCCCGCATGACCCGGCCGTCGTAGTAGCTGAGAGTCGCCAGACGCACCCGATCCACGCCGGAGTCGGCGGCGACCGTGAACAGCACATCGTCGAACCGCTCGTCGGAGAAGGCGGCGCGGTAGTCGGCGAGGGGGCTCAGCGTCTGACGCACCTTCAACACCGGGTCGACCGCCGTGCGCAGCACGTCGCGGGAGGAACCCGCCACTGCCCAGGGCGCGAGCGCGAGTCCCAGGGTGAGGGCGATGACGAGCATTCCAGCGGCGAGGGCGATGCGACTGCCGAGGGTGCGCGCGACACGGACGGAGGAGCGCACGCCGCTCGCCGAGCGCGCGACGCGCAGGGCGACCCGACGCGTGTGGACGTTGCGCCACACGTACCAGGCGAAGCCCGTGAGCAGCGCGCCGAGCCCGACCGTCGCCTCCCAGACGCCATCCAGTTCCCACGGCCCGATGCGCCACGAGCCGTCCACGGCGCTCGATCCGAACAGCACGCCGAACGCGGTGATCAACAGCGCGAGCGGCGCGGCGAGCACCCAGAGCCTGCCGGCGCGCAGCGCCAGCAGGAGAGCCAGGGTGCCGAGAGCGAGCATCAGGAAGAAGGGGAGCGCGAGGGTCGCCTGGTACACCCCGAGCGGCAACTCGAGCGTCAACAGGTTCTTCCACCCCGTGACGGGTGCGCTCACGACGCCCCAGACGCCCGGCAGGATCGTCGCCGGGTCGGTGATCATCGTCGGTGCGGCGACCGGAACGCCGATGACGACGTACGCGCCCGCGGTGATGAGGGCGAGCTGCCACCAGCGCAGCGGGCGCCAGACGGCGAGCAGGGCGATCCCGGTGGAGAGCGCGATCGCCACCCCGGCGACGAGCACGAACCAGCCGCTGCGGTAGATCGCCCACGCGGATGCGGCGCCGATCGCCAGAAGGGCGTCGATGAAGGCGATGTTGCCGACCAGGAACGCGATGTCGCGTTCGGTGCGGCGGGGGCGGCGCGCGCGGGCGCGTGCGTCGGGGGCGCTCATGACTGCGCACTCCGAGCGAGGATGTGACGGAGGTCCTCGAGCAGACCCATCGTCACGATCGAGGCGCCGCCGATGGTGCGGAAGCCGGGCTCCGCCGAGGGGTCGCAGACGATGGCGGCCACGCCCGTGTCGGCGGGGAAGGCGAGGGCGGCGTGCTGCAGCATCCGCAGCGTCGGGGTGGATCCGCAGATCAGGAACCCGATGGAGACGTCGCGGTGCGCCTCCACGGCCAGGCTCGCGACGTCGCGGAGTCCGGTGATGCGCTCGGCCTTCTCCACACCGGCGAGCTCGTCGAGCAGGGTGCGCGCGGTGATGGTGGCGAGATCCCGGGAGGAGCGCACGGCTCGGCGGGCGAACTCCGGCACCTCGCCGCCGACGACGACGGAGACGTCGCGTCCGTCGCGGATGCCGCGCACACCCAGCGAGGCGGCGGCGCTGACGGCGAGCTCGAACTCCTCGTCGTCGGCGTAGTCCTCTTCGCCCGTCGCCAGCACGATCACCATCCGTGAGCGGCGGGACTCCTCGTACTGGCGCACCATGAGGGTCCCGGTCTTCGCCGTGGACTTCCAGTGGATCTGGCGCTGCGAGTCGCCGGGAGCGTACTCCCGGATGGCGTGGAACGAGATGTCGGCGTCCACCACGAGGGAGGAGGGGTTGCCTTCGAGGTCCTTGATGAACCCGGTCGCGGTGCTCGGGATCGCGGTCGTCACGGGGTGGACGTAGAGCGTGTGGATGTCCTCCCACACGACCTCGCGGCGCAGGATGCCGAGCGGGTCGCCGCGGACGGCGCGGGCGGGTCCGATGTCGAGCACACCGCGGCGCAGCCCCGGAATCGTCAGCACCTCGTCATGCGCGGCCTCGTGGCGCAGCAGCGGGATCGCGACGTCGACGAGGCCCTCGCCGACGGGCACGTCGACCCGACCGGGCAGGGCGACGCCCTTGCCGACGTTGACGACGCGCAGGGAGAGCGCGACCTCGCTGCCGGCGATCACCCGATCGTGCGCGAGGCCGAGGCTCACGCGGTAGGCGCGCGCACCGAACAGGAACGGTGCCGCGCACAGGACGAGAACGGCGGCGACGGCGCCGGCCAGGACGAACTCGATCCACCCGAACACGATGCCCAGGCTCAGACCGATCGCGGCGGCTCCGATGAGCAGCCACCCTCCCGCGGTGACGGTGTCGCCGACAGCGCGGGCGCTGCGGGCCACGGCTCGTCGTACGCGCCGCCAGAAGCGGATGCCGCCCACGACGATGACGGTCGTGGAACGCGACGTGTCGTAGCGCGTGCGCGTGCTCCCGGCGGTCGACGTCGAGGTGGACGTCGAGCCGATCCGGGTGATGCGGGAGGAGGAATCGGTCACGCGGACTCGCGCTGCGTCGGGGGAGCGACGTCGAGCATGACCTGACCGATCACCGCGCCGGCGGTCACGCCGTCGAACTCCGCCTCGGGGTCGAGGATGAGGCGGTGGGCCAGCACGGGCTCGGCCAGAGCCTTGACGTCGTCGGGGGTCACGTAACCGCGGCCGTGCGCCAGAGCCCAGGTGCGCGCGGCGCGGGTGAGTGCGAGTGCACCGCGAACGCTGACGCCCAGGCGCACCTGCGCGGCCTGGCGGGTGGCTTCGACGACGCGCGCGATGTAGTCCAGCACGAGCGGGTTCAGATAGGCGTCCTGCGCGATCTGGCTGAGCGTCTGCACGGCCTCGGGCGTGATGACGGCGCCCACCTCGCGCTTGCCGGCGGCGCTGCCCTCCAGGATCCGCACGGTGGCGGCGTGGTCGGGGTAGCCCAGCGACGTCTTCATCAGGAACCGGTCGAGCTGCGCCTCGGGCAGGCGGTACGTCCCGGCCTGCTCGACGGGGTTCTGGGTCGCGACCACGAGGAACGGGCTTCCCACACGCCGCGAGACGCCGTCGACCGTGACCTGACCCTCCTCCATGACCTCCAGCAGCGCCGACTGGGTCTTGGGGCTGGCGCGGTTGATCTCGTCGGCCAGGACGATGTTGGCGAAGATCGGGCCCGAGTGGAACTCGAACTCGCCGCGCTTCTGGTCGTACACCGTGATGCCGGTGACGTCGCCGGGAAGCAGGTCGGGCGTGAACTGGATGCGGGAGCTCGTGCCCTGCACGCTCTCGCCCATCGCGCGCGCCAGCGAGGTCTTTCCGGTGCCGGGGAAGTCCTCCAGTAGCAGGTGCCCCTGCGAGACGAGCGCGGTGAAGGCGAGCTCGATGACGTGGCGCTTGCCGAGCACGACCTGCTCGACGTTCTCCACGAGGGCGGAGAACGTCTCCTGGAACCAGGCGGTCTGTTCTGGGGTGACGGTCATCGATTCAGCCTCCGTTGTTGGGGGGAGTGTTGGGATCGGAGGGCGGGGGCGTCTGGGTGCCCGAGCAGCCTCCCCGACCCGTGTCGAGATTGAAGGAGATGTCGCCATAGCCGGCGGCTGCATCGGTGAAGGTGAAGGTCGCCTTCGCCGTCGCCCTCGTGGTGCCGTTGGGAACGATCATCCTGTCGTCCCCGGGAGGGATCTCCTGCGGGAACAGTCCGCCGAACGCGCCGTCGCTGTAGTACTTCGGGGTCGTCGGGTCGATCACGAGTTTTCCGACCGCGCCCGGCTGCTGGTCGATCGTCGCCTTCAGCTCGCTGCCCACGACGCACTGGTTGATCCGGGCGTTGCCCACATCCACCTGCTTGGCACGCGTCGGGTCCGCGGGCTTGATGGCGGTGGGCTGACCGCACCGCGAGAGATCGGAGCCCCGCACGCAGTACTTGACCTGCATCGAGCCCTCCTGGCCCATGGCCGGCTGCTGCCACTGCGTCGACTCGCCCTGGTGGCCGAGGTACACCGTGTCGAAACCGTTCGCGTTCGGCACGTCCACGCTGCGCACGAGGTACGTGCCGTCGCCGTTGCCCCAGCCGTTGGGGATGCTGTAGGTCGGGTTCTGCGGGACCGGAGCACCCGCTTGGTCCCACGCCCACCCGTCGGCGGTGGCGCTCTTCGCGGCCCCGAAGCCGTTGCTCACGCACGCGCCGACGGTGTACTTCTGGTTCTCCTGCAGGCCGCTGATCGTGGTCGAGGTGGACGTCTGGCCGTTGACCCGGGCCTGTAGGTTCTGGCCGTTGTTGTCCACGTCGCAGGAGAAGTCGCCGAAGCCCGCACGGTAGGCGACGTAGATGATCTCGCGGCCGCGGTTGCTGCCGTTCATGTCGACGTTGGGTCCGGTCACGACGAGCGCGTTCTTCTGCTCCGCCGCGATCCCGACGCCGTCCGTGCGGGGCAGACCCGCCACCTGCACGCCCACGTTCTTCGTCTGACCCACCGATCCGCTGCCGTCCGGGGCCGAGTTCGCGCTGTTGGCCGTGACGGTGATGGTCGCCTGCCCGACCGGCAGAGTGACGGTCAGTTCGGTCGTGTCGCCGCCCGAGCGCGGCACATCCCCGTTCGCTCCCGTGACGGAGTACGTGCGCACCTCGGGATCGACGTTCTGGATGCGGATCTTCACCGCGCCCGCGTCACCTGTCGTGCGCTGCCTGTCGTAGATCGGATCGGCGGTGACGTTGCCGACGGCCGGCTGACGGTAGGCCCACGCCTGGACGGTGACCCCGGTCCGGGACTCGCCGACGGAGTTGAACGCGCGGGCCTCGTAGGTACGGCGGTCGCCGTTGCTGGCGACCTGGAAGGGCTCGCACACTCCGGCGGCGGAGCACGTGGTGACCTGCTGGCCACCTTGCAGGATGTGGAAGCCCTGCAGCGCGGGGTAGGCGTTGCCCGCGGCGCCCGGCTCGACCCGCAGAGTGATCGTGCGGTCGCCGAAGCCGGTCTGGGTGACGTTGTTCGGAGCCTTCGGGTACCCCTGGAGATCGAGCGTGACCTGGCCGTTGCGGTCGCCCGCCGACTGGCGCCCCTGCGCGTCCTCGACGGTGAAGCCGACCGTGCAGCGCGTGCCGTCGGCATCCGGCGACCAGTTCGCCTGGATCGCGGTGGAGCTGGCGACGCCGAAGGAGACGCCGGCGCAGCTGCCGCCGGAGGCGCCGCCGACGGCGACGAGCTTGAGGGGCGTGCCCGGAAGCGGGTTGATCTCGCCGCCCTGACCGATGACGTTGATCGTGCACCCGTTGCCCGCGGACTGCAAGCACGACTGGGTGAGCGTCGCGCCCTTCGGCAGCGTCGAGGGAGCCGGACCCACCTGGAGTGCGAGGGTGGCGGGACGCACGTCGCGGTGGCTCGGCAGGGTGACGGTGACCGGCTCCTGCCGGCCGGGGCGTGCCGCATCCCGCGCGGTCACGGTCACCTGCGATCCAGAGGTCTGCACCGTGAACTGATCGCCCGCGTACGAGGTGGCGTACTGCAGCGCGCCCCAGTCCTCCGTGCCCGCCCACGAGGTCATGTCGCGCAGCTCGAATGTCGCGGAGGAGCCCGGGCTGACCGTGAGCGACGCTGCGCGCAGCTCTGGCTGCGGGTCTTCGGCGATGACGTCGACGCGGATCGTCAGGTACGTGTAGGTGTCCTGACCGACCAACCGCACCGGCACCGTGCAGCTGTCGGTCCACGGCGCCCCTGCCCCCGCGGAGTAGCGGACGGTCGTCCCGGAGGTGAGCGCGCAGGTGGCCTGTGCACGGCCACCGCCCGCGGCGACGCGGGACGCGTCGATCTCGATGTCGGCGCCCGGGGGCAGCGCCACGGCGCGCGCGAGGTCCACATCCACTGTGCCGCGCTCATCGACCTGCACAGAGGCGGCCGACGCGCGCAGGGTCAGCTGCAGATCGTTCGTCCCCGGCACCTTGAGGAAGCCGTAGGAGGTCACTTCGCTGCCGTCGAAGGCGGTGCCGGTCACCTGGAACGGGATGAGCTCGGTCTTGTCGGGCAGGCGGCCCGAGATCTTGCGGCCGTCGACCGAGATCCCGTCGGGGTCGCCCCAGAGCGAGAGCTTCAGCGAGGAGACGTCGCCGGCGTTCCAGGAGACCTTGCCCGTGAGCACGTCGACGCCGTCGGGGAAGTCCTCGCGCGTCTCGACGGTCAGCGTGGTGTCGCGCACGGCGGGGTAGTCGGGCACGGGGTCGCGCACGACCTTCAGCACGATGAGGCCGATGGCGGTGTCGCCCTGCGCGTTTCGCACCGTGTACGCGAACGAGTAGGTGCCGAGCTGCGTGCCGGCCTTCAGGCGCACCTCGTTGTCCTCGACGCCCTGCATCATGGCGTCCATCGCGCGATACTCCTCGGAGCCCACATCCGCGTTGGGTCGCACATCGATGACCTCGAGCGTCGTGCCCGAGGGGTCGAGGTCGTTGTCCGCGGGACGCACGACGGCCTCGGAGTCCGCGCCCGCCTGCACCTGCACGTAGTCGCTGTAGGTCACCGGTGCGGGGCTCGACTCCGCGTCCAGGACGCCGACACGCACCTCGCCGACGCCGACGGCGCCGAGGGTGTCACGCACCTGGTACGTGAAGGAGACCTGGCCCTTGTCGCCGGGCGAGCTCGTGTAGAGGATGGCGTCGCCCTCGGCGGAGATCGTCGCCGAGCCGCGGTCGGGCTGCGCCGAGATGCGGTCCAGTGTCACGGCATCCCCGTCGGGATCGACGGCGAAGCGGTCGAACGGGATCGACACGGTGGCGCCGCTCAGCACGCGCCCGACGAGTGTGTGGGGCACCGGGGCGGAGTTCGAGTCCTCGGGCAGGACGGTGACGGTCACCTTGGCGGTGTCGGTCATGTCCGGGAAGCCCATACGGTAGATCGTGTAGCCGAGTGTGTAGGTGCCGGGCTCGCTGGGCGCGAGATAGCGCAGCAGGCGGCCGGTGGCGAAGGCGAGGCCGGTGTTCGACTCGTTCGTGATGGTCGAGGGGTCGATGGCGAACTGCGCGCCGGCCGGGGCCGTGTCGTTGTCGAGGACCGGGATGTCGATCTGCGCGCCGGCGCGCACGGTGGCCGCGTCGTCGACGGCGATCGGGGGCTCCGCCGTCGGCGCGGGCAGCAGCACGACCGTGGTCTCACCGGTCGTGGTCGTATAGCCGTTGCCCGTACCGTCGGACACCGTGTACGTGACCACGCCGAGCGTTCCCGGCTGCGCGTTGTCGGTGGAGCCCGCGACACGCAGCATGCTCTGGCCGACGAGGTCCACGCTCAGCGACGCGCTGTCGTCGGGGGTGACGACGACGTCACTGGCCAGGAGCACGAGACCTGCAGGATTCGAGACCGGCGAGATCACGTCGATGGTCGAGTCCTCGCCGGGGCGCACGAAGGCCGTGAGCGGCGGCGTGGAGATCTGCGTGGCGGCGGGATCGACGACGGTCACCCTGACGGTCCCGGTCGCCTCGGCGAGCGCGTCGGCGACGGTGTACTGCACCAGATAGGAGCCGGGGGCGGCGGCGGAGAAGACGAAGGTGCCGGCGACACTGTTGACGGTGATCTGAGCCGCGGCGTCCGTGATCGAGTTGGCGCTGCGCATCGTGATGGCACCGTTCACCCCGGTCACGTGCGGTCGCACATCGATCGTGGTGGGAGCGCCGATCGTGCCCACGGCGGCGAACGAGGCCGCCGTCAGCTGGGGGCTCGGGGTGATCGCGATCTCGAGAGGCTTCTCCGTAGACAGCCCCTGCGCGTCGGTGACCGTGACGAGGATCGTCACAGACTGGGCGTCGGCCTGGTTCGGGTTCGGGTGCTGGAAGGTGATGGTTCCCTGCGGGTCGAGGGCGACCGAGCCGATGCCGCTCTGGTTCACCGCCGAAGAGATGTAGAGCGGATCGCCGTCAGGGTCGACCCAGCCCTCGAGCACGTTCACCGAAACGGTGCCGCCGGGCACGACCTGCGGCGACGGCCAGGTCGCGAGGCAGGCTTCCACACCGCACCAGACGGGCGCGCTGTTCGCCCCGGGCGGCGACACGGTCAGTGTCACGGTCGCCGGTTGCGACGTGAGCCCGTCTGTGGTCGTGCCGTCGGTGATGCGGTACCGGAACGTCGCCGATCCGCTCGCCTCCGGGGACAGGCGCACGACGAGCTCCTGCTGCTCGTTGGAAACGGAGACCGTTCCGAACGCGGGATCCAGTCCCTCGACGGATGCGGCCACGATGCTCAGCACGTCCTCGTTCGGATCGTGGTCGTTGAGCAGGGCGGGCAGCACGGCGCTGCGCCCGGCGCGCACCCCGAACGCGTCGTCGACGGCGACGGGCGGCTTCGGATCGATCACACGCTCGGCCTGGATGTCCTCCTGCTGCTGCGTCGGAACGTCCTGGTCGGAGTCCCACTGCTGCGAGGACGGCACGAGGGCGCCGTTCGGAAGCGTCCAGACCCAGCCGGAGCGGGTCTCGTTCAAGATCATGCGCGAGCCGTTGCTGAGGAACTCCGGCGCGACCTCGTCGCCGAGCGAGCCTCCGGCGTAGTCCAGGTCGCTCTGTCCCGCATCCGAGGACCACAGCGTTCCCTGCGCCTGGCTGTTGGGCAGCCAGGCCGCGTACATCACGCCCTTCGCCTCGGCCGGGGCTGCGGGGGTGCCCTGCGCGGCGTCGACGACGCGCTCGGGACCCGAGCCGTCGATGGGAACGGAGACGAGCCCGGTCGTGTCGGCGATGTAGACCTGGTCGCGCGCCGTGCCCGACTTCTGCAGGACCCCGCCGATCGTCCCGGTCTCGAGGGGCTGATCGCGCCCGCGCATCCAGAGCAGACCCGAGTCGGGCTCGAGGAGCGCCCAGGTCGTGCCCACGGCGCTCAGCGTCGCGGATGCCGGTGCGTCGGACACCGTGTCCGAGCCCTCGATCTTGCCGGTGCGGGCGTCGGCGCGCACCACGCGCTCCTCGGCGGACGAGTAGGCGTAGACGATGCCGTCCACCCCGACCGCGATGCTGTCGGCGACGAAGACGGGTCGTTCCTCGCCCTCTGCGACCTGCGTCCCGGCGTACGGATCGACGGGTACGGTGCTGCTCGGAGAGGCGAGCGAGCCGGCGAAGACCGCCCCGTTGTCGGTGCGATAGGCGATCGTGTCGCCCGTGGAGACGACGTCGACCGTGCCCGGAGGAGTGTTCTGGAACGCGTCTTCCGCGTCGGCGTTGAGATCGGCCGGCATGGCCATGTCCACGTCCGCGAAGCGGGTGTCGCCCTCGGCATAGACCAGCAGGCGGTCAGCGTTCTGCACGAGCGCGCTGGGGTTCTCCACCTGCTTGACGGTGTCGATCTCGCCGACGGTCGTGTTCACGCGGGCATATCGCCGACCCTCGCCGGACTGCATCGCCCAGATCGTGCCGTCGTCGGGCGGCGTCTGCTGGGCGTCGAAACCGGGCCACACCACGGCGAGCGTCGTCACGATGGCGAGCACGGCCGCGACGGAGCCGCCGATGATCCAGCCGCGGCGATCGGAGAGCGGGGTGCGGGGGGCCTCGGCCATCTCAGGCTCCTCCGAGGACGAGGACGGTCACCAGGACGGCTGCCGCCGCGACGAGGGCGGCGCCTCCCACGAGCAGGGCGATCATCCCGCCGGACAACCCTCGCCCGCGCGGCGATGCGCCGGCGAGGACCGTGCCCTCGTCCGGACGGCGACCGCCGCGGTCGCGTGAGCGCACCGGCCGGAGCGACTCGTACTGGACGTTCGGGCGCACCGGGCCGCGAGCCCGATCATCGGCGAAGTTCACCGGGGTGCCGGCGGAGGCCCACTCGTCCACGGCGACCTCCATCGGCGTGTGCGGCAGGCCGAGCTCGTGCTGGATGAGCTGCAGCTCGTACGCGAACTGGGCGGCCGAGGGATGGCGGCCGGCGGGGTCGCGGTTCATCGAGCGCGACAGCACCGCCTCGAGGCTCGCGGGGACGTCGGCCCGGCCGATGGGGGTGTAGGCGGCGCGACGGATGCGGGCCTTCAGCTGATCGCGGCCGTTCTGGCCGCTGCCGGGGCGCTCGAAGGGGCTGCGTCCCGCCAGCAGCGAGTAAACGGTGGCCCCCAGTGCCCAGACCTCGGCGGGGACGGAGCCGGCGATGCGCTCGTCGATGATCTCGGGCGCGCTCCACGGCACGGACATGGCGAACACCTCGTCATCGCCGCGCCCGCCCACGGCGGTGGCGATGCCGAAGTCGGCGAGGACGGGAGC
This sequence comes from Microbacterium binotii, assembly GCF_021398715.1. Classification (NCBI taxonomy): domain Bacteria; kingdom Bacillati; phylum Actinomycetota; class Actinomycetes; order Micrococcales; family Microbacteriaceae; genus Microbacterium; species Microbacterium binotii. The sequence continues at coordinate 1,106,635 of NZ_CP090347.1, forward strand.
GCCGAAGGCGGTCACCAGCAGGTTGGAGGGCTTGATGTCGCGGTGGAGCAGACCCGAGCGGTGCGCCGTCTCCAGGGCGGAGCCGATCCGGATGCCCGCCTGGAGCACCTCCGCCAGCGGGATCTCCTCCCGCCGATAGCGCGAGCCGAGGGATCCGGGGCAGTACTCCATCACCAGGTAGGGCCGCCCGTCGGAGGAGATGCTCGCCTGGTAGATCGTGAGGATGGACGGATGGGCGCTCAAGCGCGCCATCACGTCGGCCTCCGCGTTGAACATACGCAGCAGACCGTCGTCGACGATGTCCTCGAGGAGGACCTTGACGGCGACCGGGCGGCGCGGCATGTCCTGCTCGAACAGGAAGACGTCGGCGAAACCGCCCGTGCCGAGAGGACGGACGTAGGTGAAGCCGGGAAGAACGGGCGGTGCCGCGGGCAGTCTCTGCGCCACCGGCGTCCCCCTTCCGCGTACGACGTGCACACCCGACGTACGCGCGGGACTCTGCCGAACCTTCCTATCACAGCGTCGCGAGAGCATCCGATTCGGAAACCTACGCTTGACACATGTCCTCCGAACTGTCCCGAGCGGCGAGCCCCTACCTCCGTCATCACGCGGAGCAGCCGGTGGCGTGGCACGCATGGGGTGAGGCCGCCTTCGCCGAGGCGCGACGGCGCGACGTGCCGGTCATGGTCTCGATCGGCTACGCCACGTGCCACTGGTGCCACGTCATGGCCGCGGAGTCCTTCTCCGACCCCCACATCGCGGCGCGCCTGAACCGGAGCATGGTCTCGGTCAAGGTGGACCGCGAGGAGCATCCCGAGGTCGACGCGGTGTTCCTCGCCGCCGCCGCGGCCTTCACCCCGCACCTCGGCTGGCCGTTGACGGTCTTCACGACCCCGGAGGGCAAGCCCTTCTTCGCCGGGACGTACTGGCCGCCGACGGCGCGGGGCCGGCTCCCCGGGTTCGCCGATGTCATCGACGCCGTCGATCAGGCGTGGCGTGAACGCCGGGAGGCCGTGACCGAGACTTCCGGTGCGCTCCAACGCGCGCTCGAAGAGGCGGCGCGCGAGAGGGGCGATGAGGCGCTCGGCCCGGCGTGGCCCAGCCGCGAGGTGCGCGCGCAGCTCGCCGCGCGCATCGCGGCGCATGAAGACCCCGATTTCGGCGGCTTCGCTCCGGCGGGAGCGGATGCGGCCACCCCCAAGTTCCCGGTGTGGCCGGTACTCCGCTTCTTGCAGACCGAGCCCGACGAGACGTCGCGATCGCTGGCCGGGCGCACGCTGGACCGCATGGCCCGCTCGCCCCTGCGCGATGCGGACGGCGGGTTCTTCCGGTATGCCACCCGACGCGACTGGAGCGTGCCCCACTACGAGCGCATGCTCACCGACAACGCCGGTCTCATCCAGGTCGCCCTCGCCGCGGGCCGCGCCGACATCGCGTCCGCGGCTGCGGGCTTCCTCGTCGACTCGCTCCAGCTCCCCTCCGGCGGATTCGCCGCCGCGCAGGACTCCGAGTCCTGGATCGACGGCGAGCGCAGCGAGGGCGGTTTCTATCAGCGCGCCCTCGACGAGCGGAGCGCCCTGGAGCCGCCGCGCATCGACGGCAAGCTCGTCAGCGGCTGGAACGGTCTGGCCGTCGCGGCGCTCGCCGCGACGGGGGCACGCCTCGGGCGCGCCGATCTCGTGGACGCAGCCGTGCGTGCCGCCCTCGCCGTCGAGGAATCCAACGTCGCCGACGACGGGACCCTGCGCCGGGCGTCGCTCGATGAGATCCTCTCGGCCGCGCCGGCGACGCTCGAGGACTACGGCGCTCTCGCCCAGGGTCTCGCGGTGCTCGCGGCGGCCACGGGATGCGCGGCCTATGCCGTCCAGGCGCGCCGTCTCGTCGACCTGTGCTGGCCGACCGAGCAGATGGCGCTCGTGCCTGGCGGGCGCGACCGGGTGCTGGCGGCTCTGGGGGCGCCCGAGGTCGACGACGCCGACACCGACCGCCCGTCCGGCGCGGCATCCCTTGCCGAAGCCTCCCTCACCCTGTGGCGTCTGGGCGCGGGGGAGCGGTATCGACGGCGAGCCCGCACGATCGTCGCGGGGCGTGCGACACGCGCCGTCGAGGACCCGTTCTCGCACGCTGCGGTGCTGCGCGTCGCGGCGCTGCTGGAGAGCGCCGGGCGCCAGATCGTGGTGGTCGCGGACAGCGACGACGATCCGCTCGCCCGTGCGGCCCACGCGACGGGCGCCGATGTCGTCGTGCGGGTGAGCGAGGCGGATGCGGTGGCCTGGTCGGAGGCCGGCTTCTCGCTGTTCACCGACCGCACGGCGACGGGCGGAAGGCCCACGGCGTACGACTGCCGGGAGTTCGTGTGCCGCCTGCCTATCCACGACGTGAGCGGGTTCTCCGAGCCGGAGGCCTGAACTCGCCCTATCATCGAGAGCATGCCCGAGCTGGAGGCGCCGCACAGCGGCTACTGGTACGCCGATGATGAGGAGTCGCGCAAGCGCCGCGCCGTCGATCTGCTGCAGGCGTTCCGGGTGTATCGCGCAGCGGAGGTCGCGATGCGCCGCCGCACGCGCGAGGCGATGTCCATGGGGGAGAACGACCTCCTCGTGCTGCGTTATCTGCTGCGCGCCCGACAGCGGGACGAGAGGGTCTCCCCGGGCGAGCTCGCACGCTACCTCGGTGTGTCCACCGCCTCGATGACGGCGATGGTCGACAGACTCGAGAAGTCCGGGCACGTCCGGCGCGAGCGACACGAGACCGACCGGCGCAGCATCTGGGTCGTTCCCACCGTCGACAGCGACGAGGAAGTGCGCCGCACTCTCGGCGACATGCACGAGCGGATGATGGATGCCGTCATCGACATGTCTCCGGATGAGATGCGCGTGGTCATGGAGTGCCTGGGGCGTCTGCAGGCCGCGGTGGACCAGGTCGACGCCCACACCGCCGTCGGCTGAGCGACGCACATGGCTCGCCGCGAGTCTTGCTCGTCTGGCTAGCTATCTGCCCTGACGGCCCGGAACCGACGTCGCGGTGGCAGCATGGGCATCATGAGCCTTTCGCCCGACGCCGTCGGTGAGCACGACGCGACCCACATGGTCGACGGTTGGCTGCTCACGTCGTACGCCGGTGTGGTCGCGCGCCTGCAGGCCCGCCATCCGCTGCTGCGCCTGGCGGAGATCGAGGCGATCGTCGCGAGGGAGTACGACGCCTTCACGGGAGGGCGGCCGATCGCGGTTCCCGTCGACGTGGAGTCCGGCGCCGAGGAGATCCTGCAGATGCACGCCGACGAACAGAGCGTCTGAGCTAGATCCAGCTCGGCAGCCAGTTGTGCAGCCGCCAGAACTCGTAGGGCACCGGCATCGCCGTCCACACCGGGTACCAGAACGCGGACAGCACGATGCAGACCACGAGGAACACGGTGACCACGCGCTGGCCGGCGATGCGCCGGTCCGCGTCCGCCGATCCCGCGATGCGTCGGGCCGCGAGAGCGATGGCGATCACGAGGAACGGCAGCATCACGACCGTGTAGAACTGGAAGATCGTGCGCTCGGGGTACAGCAGCCACGGGACGTAGGTCGCAGCGAGGGCCACGAGGACGAACGCCGACTGCGCGTCGCGGGTGCGGACGAACCGGTAGAGCAGGTAGAGCGCTGCAGCGATCCCCGCCCACCAGATCAGCGGGTTCGGGATGCTCGAGACGGCTTGGACGGTGTCGCCGCTCTGGTGCCAGTACATCGACGTCGGACGCACGAGCAGCGGCCACTGCCACGCGGGGCTCTGGTAGCCGTGGGGCGTCGTGAGCCCCACGTGGAACGCGTAGATCGACTCGTGGTAGCGCCAGAGACTCGCCAGCGCACCGCCGAGACCCTCGGATGCGGCGGCGCGTCCGTATCCGCCCGCGCTGGCCAGCCAACCGGTCCACGACGCCAGGTACACGACCGCCGAGACCGGCACGAGCAGCACGAACGCCGCCGCGCCCTGGCGCACCGCATCCACCGGCCACTGCACGATGCCGAGTCGGCGCCGGGCGAGGGCGTCGGTGACCACGACGTACAGGCCGAGGGCCGCGAGCACGTACAGCCCCGACCACTTCACGGCCGTCGCGGCGCCGAGGGCCGCTCCGGCGGCGATGAGCCACGGCCGGTTCCAGAACACCGGCCCCCATCCGGGCCCGGACGCCTCCTCGCCCTGCGCCGGGAGTGCCCGGCGCAGGCGTTCCAGGTGCGTGCGGCGATCGAGGAGGACGAACCAGCATCCGAGTGCGACGAGGAGCGCGAGGATGCCGTCCAGGAGAGCGATCCGGCTGAGCACGATGGCAAGACCGTCGATGGCCATCAGGCCGCCGGCGATGGCGGCGACGGCCGTCGAACCGGTCAGGGTGCGGGCGATGAGATAGACGACGAGCACAGTGAGGGTGCCCGCGGTCGCCACCGCCACCCGCCACCCCACCGAATCACCGGGGCCGAGCAGCCACATCCCCAGCCCGATGAGCCATTTGCCCAACGGCGGATGCACGGAGAAGCTCCCCGTGATCAGCGGGGCAGGGACGTCGCCCTGGGCGAACAGGGCGTCGGCTCCCTCGGGCCAGTTGGCCGTGTAGCCCAACAGCCACTGCGACCACGCGTCCTTCACGTAGTACGTCTCGTCGAAGACCAACGACGACGGCGTACCGAGGTTCGCGAAGCGCAGGATTCCGGCGAACAGCGTCAGCAGGACGGGTGTCCACACCTGTACGCGCCGGTCGAGGACGCGGGAGCCGCGGACGCGGTCGGAGAACGCGTCGAACGCCGAGCGGCGCGGCGGGGGCGCAATCGGCGGGGCGCTCAAGGTCACGCCCTCCACCTTATGCTGGGGCCGTGATCATCCTTGCGGCGACTCCGATCGGAAACCTCGGGGACGCCACCCGCCGGCTCGTCGAGGCGCTGGAAGCGGCGACCGTGATCGCCGCGGAGGACACCCGCACGACGCAGCGGCTGCTTGCGGGGCTCGGTGTCGCGAACCGCCCGCAGCTGATCGCGCTGCACGACCACAACGAGAAGCAGCGCGCCGCGGAGCTGGCGCGCCGCGCGGCGACCGAGGACGTGCTCGTGCTCAGCGACGCCGGTATGCCCACCGTCAGTGACCCGGGCTACGGGCTCGTGGCGGAGGCCGTGGCGCAAGGAGTCGAGGTGATCGCGCTGCCCGGGCCTTCCGCCGTGCTGACGGCCCTCGCGGTCTCGGGTCTTCCCACCGACCGGTTCGCCTTCGAGGGCTTCGTGCCGCGCAAGCAGGGGGAGCGCAGGGCGATGTTCGCCCGGCTGGCGGCCGAGGAGCGCACACTGGTGTTCTTCGAAGCGCCGACCCGCCTCGCGGACACCCTCGCGGATCTCGCGGACGCGTTCGGTGCGGACCGCCCCGCATCCGTCTCGCGAGAGCTGACCAAGCTCTACGAGCAGACCGTGCGCGGCCCGCTGTCCGAGCTCCTGACCTGGGCCGCCGACGGCGTGCGCGGCGAGCTCGTCATCGTCGTGGGCGGGGCCGAGCGCGCCCGCGTCGCCTTCCCCGACGCCGTCACGCAGGTGCTGGAGATCGTCCGCACCGGAGTCCGTCTCAAGGATGCGGCCGGTGAGGTCGCCGAGGCGACGGGTCACTCCTCGCGCGAGCTCTACCAGGCGGCGCTCGCCGTTCGCGGCTGACGCGCCCGCCCGGCCGGACGCCGACTCCGCACCGCGGGTGGGAGCCGGCGCCTCGGCTCACCGTCGCCGCAGGCGCCGATGCCGGGTGAGCAGCGCGAGGCCGACCGCGAACACGAGCGTCGCCGCGACGAAGAGCGCGACCGGCGCCTCCCGGCCGGTGCGGGCGAGTGCGGCGGGAGCGGAGGTCGTGTCGCTCTGCGGGTCGGCGGTCGTCGGGTCGGCGGCGCCGGGTGAGGGGTTCGTCCCCGGTGTCTCGAGCAGCGTCAAGGCGTCGAGCGCCGCGGAAAGCAGCGCAGTCGCCGCATCGACGCGCTCCTGGGAGGGGGACTGCGCGCCGCCGAGGAATCGCGCGATCTCCATGGCGTCGTCGACCGCGGCGAGGGTCGCGGGCGTGTAGAGGGAGCGTTCCAGCGCTTCGGCGCGGGCGATCAACGTCGTGAGCGGCGTGAGATCTGCCGCCGTCTCGAGCACGCGTTCCAGCTGCAGGTCGTCGATGGTTCCCCAGGACCCCGGGGCGAGGTCTCCGGCGACCCGCACGGTGATCGTCGCGCCGTCGGGGACCGTGACGGTGTCCGTCGTGGGGGTCGACCAGTTGCGCCACCCGCCGAGGACGAACGGTGCCGATGTGTCCTGAGCCCCGGACGAGACCGTGAGGCGCACCGTGTCGCTGAGTTGGCCGCCGCCCTGGAGGGCGCCGGTGGCGCGATAGGTCCCGGCGGGAACGGGCCCCACGGACTGCTCGAGGGTGAAGGTGAACCGATCCGGCGAGTAGAAGTGCGCGGAGCGCGATCCGGTCCGTGGGTCATCCCACGCGCCCACCGTCAGGCCGGTCCCTGATGTGCGCCACATGGAGGTGTCGTCATCCTCGAAACCGGGGTTCATGAGCAGGTTCGCCGAGGTCACCGTGACGGTCGCCTGGGTCGACAAGCCGGCCGAGGTCGTGCCGTGGAACACATAGGTGCCCGGGCCCGAAACCCACTCGGGGCCGGGCGTCCACGTGACCGACTGTTCCTCGGTGGTCAGGTCGTTGTACGAGACCGCGACGGTGCTGGGCAACGCGATCGTCGCGCCATCGGGCACCGTCAGCTCGACGGACGCGATGCCGGTGACCCCGCGAGGGGCGACGGCGCCGGTGCGGGCGTACGAGAACACGTTCAGCGACTCCAGCGGGGTCCCGTCGTGGGCGAACAACGCCTGGTTGTCCCAGGCGGAGCCGCCGAAGTGGACCCCGGCATCGTTCGGGTCGTACTCGCCGGCGAAGCTCGCCGCCCAGCCGGAGCCGTCCCGTTCCCAGAGAGCGGCGTTCTGCGCTGCCGCCTCCGGCGGACCCACCGGCAGCCATGCGGGCTCCCAGTAGTACACGCCGAGGCCCGCCGCCCCGACATCCGAGACGGCCTGGATGACGTCGCGCACCGCGAGCGCCTGCCCCTGCACGCTCACCGGGTAGTTCGTCGCCTCGCCGGGAAGATCGATCACATTCGTGTGCCCGTCGCCGTCCTCCAGCGTGTACGCCCAGCTGGTCTCCGCCACGATCACGTCTTTGCCGTAAGTGTCGGCGACCTGTGTCAGCACACTCGTCAGGTTCTGCAGCGTGCCGTGCCAGAACGGGTAGTAGGACGACGCGAAGACGTCGTAGTCGACGTCGCGGTCGTCGAGCTGTTTCGCGATGTTCGCGTAGCTGCCTGGCCGCTCCGGATTGGTGAAGTGCAGCGCGACGAGGGCGTCCGGAAGGACCTCGCGCACGGCCGCGGACCCGGCGGAGAAGATCTGCGCCATGTCGTCCCATCCGCTGACGCCCGCGACACCGCTCGTGGTCTCATTGCCGATCTGCACCATCCGCACGTCCACTCCGGCCGCTTCGAAAGCCGTGAGCGCCTCAGCGGTGAATGCATGGGTCGCCGCCGCCTTGTCGGCGACACTCAACGCCGCCCACGCCTTCGGGGCCTTCTGCTTCGCGGGGTCCGCCCAGAAGTCGGAGTAGTGGAAGTCCACGAGCACCCGCAGTCCCGCATCCGTCGCGCGTTCACCGATCTCGATGGCCCGCGCGACGTCGACAGTGCCGCCGCCGTAGCCGTTGCCGGCGGCGTCGAACGGGTCGTTCCACACCCGCACGCGCACGTCGGTGACGCCGGCGTCGGCGAGCACGCCGAACAGGTCGGCGGGCTGACCCGCCGTGTCGCGGAAGACGACGCCCGAGTCCTCCAGGGCGATGACGGAGGACACGTCGACGCCGTTGATGAAGTCGGGTGAGAGGTCGTCGACTCTGGGCACCGTGATGCCGGCCGCGACCGGCTCGTCCGCCGCGACGGCGGGGGTCGCGACGAAGACGCCCGCCACGGCGACGCCGACTGCGGTCGCGGCGGCGGCGGATCGGAGGAGGGAACGACGGATGCGACGCTGCATGGGTTTCCTTTCTTTCGGGCGGCTCAGCCCTTGACGGAGCCCTGGGTGAGTCCGCCCACGATGAATCTCTGCAGGGAGAGGAACAGGGCGAGCACGGGGATGGCGGCGATGACGGCGCCGGCGGCGAACAGGCCCCATCGGGAGGCCAGCTGGTTCGAGACCCACTGGTACATGCCCACGGCGAGCGTCCAGTTGTCTTCGCTGGTGAGCACGATCTTCGCGAGGATGTAGTCGCCGAAAGCGGTGATGAAGGCGAGGAGCGCGACGACCGCCAGGATCGGGGTGACGAGCGGGATGATGAGGCGCCAGAAGATCTGGGCGTGTGTCGCGCCGTCGATCTTCGCCGATTCGTCGATCTCGATCGGGATCGTGTTGAAGAAGCCGTACATGAGGAACGTGTTCGCCCCCAGCGCGCCGCCGAGGTAGACGCAGATCAATGCGAGCTTCGAGTTCAGCCCGAGCGCCGGCACGATCTCGCCGATCGCGAGGAGCATCAGGAAGATCGCGACGAACGCGAGGGCCTGCGGGAACATCTGCACGATCAGCAGCGACGTGAGACTCACACGCCGGCCGCGGAAACGGAACCGCGAGAACGCATAGGCGGCCGACGCCCCCATGATCACGGCGCCCACGGCCGACACGCCGCCCACGAGCAGCGTGTTGCCGACCCAGGTCCAGTAGCTGGTCGTGCCCAGAGCCGCGAAGTTCGACAGGTCGAAGGCGCTGAACAGGTTGTTGGAGCCGGAGAGCGTTCCGCGCGGGTTCAGTGCCGCAGACAGCACATACACCAGCGGGAAGACGGCGTAGAAGACGACGATCGCGGCGAAGAAGTACTTCCAGCCGACCTCGAGCCACCAGCGGCGGCGACGGATGCGGGTGCGTGCCGTGGACATCACTGGAACTCCTCGAGCTTGCGGGTCTGGCGGAAGGCGATGGCGGAGATGATGCCCACGACGATGAAGACGATGATCGAGAGGGCGCTGGCCAGGCCGTAGTCGGCGGCGCCGCCGGCGACACCGGAGACGCGGTAGATCGCCGAGATCAGGATGTCGGTCGATCCGAGCGTGTACGGCGCGCCGGGTATCGCGGGTCCGCCCGCGTTGAACATGTAGATGACGGTGAAGTTGTTGAAGCTGAACGCGAAGGAGGAGATCGCGAGCGGCGCGGTCGACACGAGCAGCAGCGGCAGCACGATCGAGCGGAACTGGCGCCACCGGCCGGCGCCGTCGATCGAGGCGGCCTCGAGGGTGTCGGAGGGGAGCGCCTGGAGCGCGCCGGTGCACACGAGGAACCAGTACGGGAAGCTGAGCCACACGTTCACCCACAGCACCGCCGCTTTCGCCAGCCAGGGGTCTCCCAGCCAGTTGATCTGGCTTCCGAAGAAGAACAGGTCGTTGATGACGCCGAACTCGGCGTTGAACATGCCGCGGAACAGCAACGCGGACATGAAGGCGGGGAAGGCGTAGGGGAGGATGATGAGCGTGCGCAGGTACTTGCGGGCGCGCACGCGCGGGTCGTTGAAGACGAGCGCGAAGACGAGTCCGAGGCCGAAGCTGATGACGACCGAGCCGGCCGCGAAGGCGAACGTCCAGCCGGTCACCGACAGCAGCGGGCCGGCGAGCGAGGGATCGGTGAACACCCGCAGGAAGTTGTCGAAGCCCACGTTGACGTACCAGCCCGCGGGGAGCCGTGTGCCGTCGTCGGCGATGAAGCTCCCGACCGTGTCGTCGGCGGTGTAGACCGTGCCGTTCACGGTGTCGGTGATGGTGCCCGCATCCGCGTCCCACACCATCGTCGGTGTGTAGAGCACTCCGGTGGAACCGTCGCGGGTGCGGATCGAGCCGTCGTTGGGGTCGTCGGAGAACGGGACCCGCAGCGCCTCGATCGCGCTCTGAAGCTCCTGATCGGTGATGACCTGGGTGCGGGGGATCACCGTCCACCCGTCCACGGATGCGGGCGCCTGGCCCGCGGGGGCGGTTCCGGCATCCGTCAGCGGCGACTCGGCGCTGCCGACCCGGACGTCGCCGCCGTCGTTGATCGCCAGGCCGTACTCGCCGAAGCGTTCGACGACCGACAGCGGATAGGTCTCCGAGCCCTCGATGCGCCGCTCGCCCTGGATGAGCGCCGCGTCCACGGCTTGCTCCTGCGACCCTGCGTGACCGGTGCCGTAGTTGGTGAAGGCGATGTAGGCCGTGTAGCCGAAGACGAACACCTGGAAGACGAGCAGGAAGACGAGTCCCGGCATGAGGTACTTCAGCGGCAGGGCGCGCTTGGTGAAGTACACGATGTCGGCGGCGATCACGAGCGCCGCCGTGACGCCGAGCAGGATCCACGACTGGGCCGAGAAGGCCGAGAGGATCGCCATGATCCCGAGGGCGTTGATCAGGCCCATCACGATGAGCTTGACGATGAACCCCCACCCGATGCCGCGCCACGAGCGGGCGTGGGACTCCCTCGGGGGCCTCGAGGGCGGGGTGAGAACCTGCGACTGCGCCATGTGTGTCGTCTCCTGTCGACGGCCACGAGCGGGGCGGGCCACAGGGCCCGCCCCGTCGCGGTCAACCCGCGAGGGTGCCCTGAAGGTCGGTGATCATCTTGTTCCAGGTGCCGGACGGGTCGGCGCCGCTGATGATCTGCGACTCGGCCGCGTTCCAGAAGTCCCAGACGGAGCCCATCTCGGGGATCGAGGGCATCGGCACGCCGTTCTGCGACGAGGCGAGGAAGCCCGCGATGATCGGGTCGCTCGCGACCTCCTCGGCGAGGCTGCTCCACGCCGGGATGCGGGGGTCGGCCTCGTAGAGCGCGCGCTGCGCGTCCTCCGTTCCGAGGTAGTTGACCAGGAACTCCTGGGCGAGCAGCGCGTTCTTGCTCTGCGAGCTCAGGTAGAAGCCCTGCACGCCCACGAAGGGCGCTGCCGGCTGGCCGCCCGCGGAGGGGATGGGGTTCACCGCGACGTTGACGTCGGGGAAGGAGCTGATCGCCCAGGGGCCCTGCACCGTGTACGGCGCCTTGCCGGAGGCGAACAGCTCGTTGTTGATGTCGTAGTCGATCGTGGTCGACAGGTAGCCGGTGCCGGCGGAGCCGTTGGCGTGCAGCCACTGGGCGAACGCTTCGCCGGCCGCACCGCCCATGCCGACCTCGTTCGTGTATGAGCCGCTCGAGTCCTGCACGAAGACAGGCGCGCCGAAGGAGGTCTGGAACCCGTACATCGTGTAGCCGTCACCGGTCTCACCGGCCGTGTTGATGACGAACGGACGCTCGGTGCCCGCGGCCAGGCCCTTCTGGATCATCTCGTCCCACGAGGCGGGGGCATCGGCGCCGACGAGGTCGACGTTCTGCACCAGCGCGACCGTTTCGAGCGAGTAGGGCAGCGCGTAGAGCTGACCGTCGTAGGTCATCGCCTCGATCGCGACCGGCTCGAACTCCGACGCCTTCTCGCCGAGGTCGATCGTGTCGACGACGCCCGCCGCGACCAGTGCGCCGAGCCAGTCGTGGGAGCCGACGGTGATGTCGGGGCCCTCGCCGGTGGGCACCTGCGAGATGAAGTCGTTGCGGAGGTCCTCGAAGTTCTTCTGCACGAGGGTGACCTTCGCGCCGGTCTCGTCCTCGAATGCCTTCGCTGCCGCCGTGATGGCGGCCTCGCGCTCCTGGTCGGTCCAGATGACGAGCTCCGCCGATGAGTCGGCGGTCTGCTCGGCGGCTCCGCCGCCGGAGCAGCCGGCCAGCAGCAGCGCGGATGCGGCGGCAGCGACGCCGATTCCGATGATCTTGCGCATGTGACGTGTTCCTTTCAGAACGGTGGTCGAGGATGCGCGCCTTCGTCGACGTCGCATCGTCACGACCGGATGGGGAAGCGTCCGCCCGTTGACGGACGCCGAGGTTCGGGGGAGTCGCGGGTCAGCGACCACCCCCGCGGGTCGGAGGGGTGCGAACGACGGCGACGCCGCCGGCGGAGACGACCGTCTCGTGGTCGGAGGCGTTCCCGGTGAGCAGGTCCGTGCCGGCGACGGGGGCGGCGAGGGCTTTGTCCGAGTGGTTGACGAGCACGACGTAGTCGGCGTCGTCGCCGTGACGGGTCACGGTCTCCAGGCCTGCCGGGAGACCGGCGGGGGTGAGCCCGGCATCGGCGTACACCTGCGTGAGGATCGCGGCGAGCCCCGCCGCATCCGGCCTCGTGCTGACGTACCAGCCGACACCCGCGCCGTGCGGGTTCCGCGTGACGGCGGGGGCGTCGTCGGCGGGCCCGCCGACGTAGCGTGCGCGCACCTCGGCGCCGTCGACGCGGAGGTCTTCGCTCCACTGATCGATCGTCAGACGGTCGCCGTCGAGATCGATCGCGGCGGTGTCGCCCTCGCGCAGGGGGAGGAACTCCTCGACTCGCACGCCGAGTGCCTCGGCCAGCGGCGCGAGGTACCCGCCCTCGTGGACCGCGTCGTTCTCGTCGACGACCGCGGAGAAGTAGGAGACGAGCAGCGTGCCGCCGGCGGCGACATACGCGGTGAGGTTGGCTGCATCCTTCGTCGTGAGCAGGTACTGCGCGGGGGCGAGGACGAGCGAGTACGAGGAGAGATCCTGGCCGGGCAGGGCGAAGTCCACCGTGATGCCGTCGCGCCAGAGCTGCGTGTAGTACGCGCGCACCCGCTCGTCGTGGTCGAGGAGATCCGACGGGCGCCATTCGAGATCCTGCGCCCAGAACGACTCGAAGTCCCAGAGGATGGCGACGTCGGAGTTCACGCGGGAGCCGCGTACCTCGGCGAGGGCGGCGAGGTCGGAGCCGAGGGCGGTGACCTCGCGGAACACGCGGGAGTCGGTGCCGGCGTGCGGCAGCATCGCGGAGTGGAACTTCTCGGCGCCGGAGCGCGAGGCGCGCCACTGGAAGAAGAGGATCGCGTCCGCCCCGCGTCCGAGGTGGGTGAGGGAGTTGCGCGCCATCTCACCCGGGCGCTTCGCGACGTTCTGCGGCTGCCAGTTGACGGCGGACGTCGAGTGCTCCATGAGGATCCACGGCTTGCCGCCGCCCACGGAGCGGCTGAGATCCGCCGCGATCGCGAGGCCGATCTCGCCCTCGCGGTCGGGCGCCCAGAGGTAGTGGTCGTCCGAGACGATGTCGACCTCGCGCCCCCACGCCCACAGGTCCGTCGTCTGGCTCTGGTTCGCCATGAAGTTCGTCGTGATCGGCTGGTCGGCGTACTGCCGGAGGGCGTCGCGCTCGGCGATGAAGCAGGCGCGGAGCTGGTGGTCGGTGAAGCGCGCGAAGTCGAGCCGCTGCGCGGGGTTCACCACGGAGGGCGCCGCGGCGGGCGCCCCCACGTGCTCCCACTCGCCGTAGTGCTGACCCCAGAAGGCGGTTCCCCACGCGGCGTTCAGCGCGTCGAGGCTGCCGTAGCGTTCACGCAGCCAGAGTCGCCAGGCGGCGACCGCGTGATCCGAGTAGTCCTCGCCGACGGGCACGCCGTACTCGTTGTGGACGTGCCACATGACCACGGCGGGGTGTGCGGCGTACCGGCGGGCGAGCTCGGTCGCGATGCGCACCGAGGCCTCGCGGTAGGCGGGGGCGGAGTGCGACGCCATCCCGCGCGAGCCGAAGCCCATCGTGGTGCCCTCGCGGGTCACGACGCGCGCGTCCGGGTGGTTCGCGAAGAACCATGCCGGCGGCGAGGCGGTGGGAGTGCCCAGATCGACGCGGATCCCGTTCGCGTGCAGGAGGTCGAGGAGCTCGTCCATCCAGGAGAAGTCGAAGACGCCCTCCGCGGTCTCGATCAGACTCCACGAGAAGATGCCGACGCTGACGAGATTGACCCCCGCCTCGCGCATGAGCGCGACGTCGTCGTGCCAGATCTCGACGGGCCATTGCTCCGGGTTGTAATCGCCGCCGTACGCGATTCCGTCCAGCTGCGGCCAGGGTGAGCTCTGGGTCATGACGCTCCGTCGGGTCGAGGGTGGTCGGTCCCGGCCAGGTGCGACTGGGACCGGTCACAGTCTGCGCAGCCACGATCGGGGCGATCAAGCCCGTGACCCGTTCGTTATCAAACTGTGACCGGTCCCAGTTTCCTCGGCACGTCGCGTCACCGCCGCGCAGGGCAGGCGATAGAGTCCTCGCGTGGAAGACACGACCATCGCCCGGCGCCGCCCCACCATCCGGGACGTCGCCGCCGCCGCCGGCGTCTCGCGCGGCACGGTCTCCCGCGTGATCAACGGCGGGCACTGGGTGTCGCCCGACGCCCGCACGGCCGTCGAGGAGGCGATCCGGCGCACCGGATACACGGCCAACCACGCCGCTCGCTCGCTCGCGACCGGACGCGCCGGCTCCCTGGCGTTCCTGCTGACCGAGCCGCAGCATCTGCTGTTCGCCGACCCCAACTTCTCGCTGCTGCTGCGCGGCGCCGCGGAGGCCCTGTCCCAGCGGTCGATGACCCTCGTGCTGCTGGTCGCCGGCACTCCGGAGGAGCGTGCCAACGTGGCGCACTTCGTCAGCGCGGGGCACGTCGACGGCGTTCTGCTCATCTCCTCGCACGAGGCCGACCCGCTGCTCGACTCCCTCCTGGATGCGGGCGTCCCCACCGTCTCGTGCGGGCTCCCACTCGGGCACCAGGGCGACCTCGCCGCGGTCGCGGTCGACGAGGAGGGCTCTGCGCGCGTGATGACCCGCCACCTCCTCGATCGGGGACACCGGCGCATCGCGATGATCGCCGGTCCCGACGACACCCCGGGCGGACGCTACCGGCTCGTGGGCTTCCGGGAGGAGCTGGGTGAGGCGTTCGACCCCGACCTCGTCGAGCACGGCGACTACAGCCGCGAATCGGGCGCCCTCGCCATGTCGCGACTGCTCGAGCGCACCCGCGACATCGACGCCGTGTTCGCCGCATCCGACATGATGGCCGCCGGCGCTGTCGTGGCGCTGCGTCGCGCCGGTCTTCGCGTGCCCGAGGACGTCGCGGTGGCGGGCTTCGACGACTCCGGACTCGCCGCCGCGCACGAGCCCCCGCTGACCACCATGCGCCAGCCTTGGGACCGCATCAGCGCCGAGATGGTCACGCTGCTGCTCGAGGTGATCGAGGGCGAGCCGCGGCGCAGCATCACCCTGCCGACCGAGCTGGTCGTTCGAGACAGCGCCTGAGCAGACCCGTCACAGGGCGGCGGGCCCCTCAGGCGCCGCCTAGAATCTACGGGTGAGCAACGGCCGTTCCTTCTACATCACGACGCCGATCTACTACCCGAGCGATGTCCCGCACATCGGTCACGGGTACACGACGGTCGCCGTGGATACGCTCGCGCGCTGGCACCGCCAGTCGGGGGACGACACCTGGATGCTGACGGGCACCGACGAGCACGGGCAGAAGATGCTCCGCGCGGCCGCGGCCAACGGCGTCACGCCGCAGGAGTGGGTCGACAAGCTCGTGAGCGAAGCCTGGTTCCCGCTGCTGGAGAGCCTCGACGTCGCGAACGACGACTTCATCCGCACGACCCAGGAGCGCCACGAAGAGGGCGTCAAGCGTTTCGTGCAGGCCATCTACGACCGCGGGTACATCTACGCGGGCGAGTACGAGGCGCTGTACTGCGTGGGCTGCGAGGAGTTCAAGCCGGAGTCCGAGATCCTCGACGGCACGGGGGCGTTCGAGGGTCTCAAGGTCTGCGCGATCCACTCGAAGCCGCTCGAGCTGCTGCAGGAGAAGAACTACTTCTTCAAGCTGAGCGAGTTCGCGGAGCCTCTGCTGAAGCTCTACAAGGAGAACCCCGACTTCATCCGTCCCGAGTCGGCGCGCAATGAGGTCGTCTCCTTCGTGCGCTCGGGCCTGAAGGACCTCTCGATCTCCCGGTCGGCGTTCGATTGGGGCATCCAGGTGCCGTGGGACCCGCAGCACGTGATCTACGTCTGGGTCGACGCGCTGCTCAACTACGCGACGGCCATCGGCTACGGCGTCGACGGGGAGGACTTCGAACGCCGCTGGCCCGCGTACCACGTGGTCGGCAAGGACATCCTGCGCTTCCACGCCGTCATCTGGCCGGCGATGCTGATGGCCGCGGGTCTCGAGGTGCCGCGTGGCGTCTTCGCCCACGGCTGGCTCCTCGTGGGCGGCGAGAAGATGTCGAAGTCGAAGCTCACCGGTATCGCGCCCACCGAGATCACCGACGTGTTCGGGTCGGACGCCTACCGCTTCTACTTCCTCTCCGCGATCGCCTTCGGGCAGGACGGCTCGTTCTCCTGGGAGGACTTGTCGGCGCGCTACCAGGCCGAGCTCGCGAACGGCTTCGGCAACCTCGCCTCGCGTACGGTCGCGATGATCGAGCGCTACTTCGAGGCGATCGTGCCGCCGGCCGCGACGTACACCGACGCGGATCTGGCCATCCAGCAGACCGTGGCGGATGCGGCCGCATCCGCCGACGCGGCGATGGAACGTTTCCGCATCGACGAGGCGATCGCATCCATCTGGACGATCGTCGACGCACTCAACGGGTACATCACCGAGAACGAGCCGTGGGCGCTCGCAAAGGATCCGGAGCAGGCCGGGCGCCTGGGCACCGTGCTCTACACGGCGGCCGAAGGACTGCGCGCGCTTGCCGTGCTGCTGTCGCCGGTCATGCCCGTCGCGACCGAGAAGCTGTGGGTCGCCCTCGGGGCGGCCGAGTCCCTCGGGCGGCTGCAGGACCAGCCCCTGCGCGAGGCCGGGGTCTGGGGCGCGCTGCGACCCGGGACGAGCGTCAACGGGCTCTCGCCGCTGTTCCCTCGCGTCGAGCAGTGACCCGATGAGCGATCCCAGCCAGTACGTGCGCCAGCGCGAGAAGGGCAGCCGCGACGTCAGCTACCCGCCGTCGCCGGAGCCCCTGGGCGTCGCGCTCTACGACAACCACTGCCACCTGGAGATCCAGGACGGCGACGAGGCGATGTCGCTGGACGAACAGCTCGAGCGCGCCGCATCCGTCGGCATCGCCGGGGTGGTGCAGGCCGGCGGCGACATCGAGTCGAGCCGCTGGTCGGCGTGGGCGGCCGCCTCGCATCCGCGGGTGCTGGCCGCTGTCGCGATCCACCCGAACGAGGCACCCGCCTACGCGGCGGCGGGGCGGCTCGGAGAGGCCATCGCCGTGATCGACGAGCTCGCGGCCCAGCCGCGCGTGCGCGCGATCGGGGAGACGGGTCTGGACTTCTTCCGGACCGAGTCCGAGGGGCTGGCAGCGCAGCACGAGAGCTTCGAGGCGCACATCGCGCTCGCGAAGAAGCACGGCATCGCGATGCAGATCCACGACCGTGACGCGCACGAGGCGGTGCTCGAGACGCTTGCGCGCGTGGGTGCGCCCGAGCGCACGGTGTTCCACTGCTTCTCCGGCGACGCCGACATGGCGCGGATCGCGGCGGAGCGCGGCTACCGCCTGTCCTTCGCGGGCAACATCACCTTCAAGAACGCGCAGAACCTGCGCGATGCGCTCGCCGTGACGCCGTTGGAGCACATCCTCGTCGAGACCGACGCGCCGTTTCTCACCCCCACTCCCTACCGAGGGCGTCCCAACGCGCCCTACCTCGTGCCGGTGACGGTGCGGTTCATGGCCGCGGAGCTGCACATGGACGCCGACGAGCTGGCCGCGCAGCTGGCCGCCAACACGCTCGCCGTCTACGGCTCCTTCGACTGACGGCGCGCCGCATCCGCATCGCAGGAATAATCCCCCCTGCAGGATGATCTGTCTCTGATCGTCCTGCAGGGGGGATTTCTCCTGTTGGAGGGATGCGGCTCAGCGGTCCTCGTCGTCGAGGCGCTTCTCCTCCTGCGCCTCGAGGCGGTCCTTCTCCTTCTGCGCCTTCTCCCGCTCTTCGCGGATCTCCTCGTGCGACTTGGAGTTGTTGGTCATGTCGGCTCCTCTCACTTCTTCTGACGGGGTTTCTTGACGAACAGCGTCTCGGTCTGTTCGAGCTCCATGCCCTTGGTCTCAGGGATCTTCCAGAGCACGAAGACGAACGACAGAGCCGCGAAGATCGCGTACATGAGGTAGGTCAGGGGCAGCGACCAGGCCGAGAGCTCCGGGAAGGTCCACGACACGAGGAAGTTCGCGATCCACTGCGCACCGGCGGCCACGCCGAGGGCCTTGCCGCGGATGCGGCTGGGGAAGATCTCGCCGAGCAGGACCCAGACGAGCGGACCCCACGAGGCGCCGAAGCCGACGACGAACAGGTTCGCCGCGACCAGGGCGACCGGCCCCCAGGGACCCGGCAGGGAGATGTCGGTGCCCTCTCCGGTGGCGAACGAGAACGACAGCGCCATGGCCCCCAGCGACAGCGCCATCAGGACGGAGCCGGTCAGCAGGATGGGCTTACGTCCGACCCGGTCCACGAGGAAGATCGCGATGAGGGTCACGAGCACGTTGGTGACGCTCGTGATGACGCTGACCAGCAGCGCGTTGCTCTCGTCGAAGCCGACCGCCTGCCAGAGCGTCGTCGAGTAGTAGAAGATCACGTTGATGCCCACGAACTGCTGGAACACCGACAGGATGACGCCGATCCACACGATGGGATTCAGCCCGAGCGCGGGGCCGGCGAGGCTGGCCTTCGCGTTCTTGCGGTCCGTCTCGATGGCGGTCGTCAGCTCGTTGACGGTCTTGTCGAGGTCGGCGGCGGGAACGAGGCGGGCGAAGATCTCCTTCGCCTCCTGGGTGCGGCCCCGCGCGAGCAGGTAGCGGGGGGACTCGGGCATCGTGAACGAGAGGATGCCGTAGACGGCGGCGGGGATCACGCCGATGAGGAACATCCAGCGCCAGGCCTCCAGCCCCCACCAGAGCGTGTCGTCGGCACCGCCCGCCGCGCCGGCGAGGACGGCGTTGCTCAGGAGCGCGGCGAAGATGCCGAGCGTGATGGCCAGCTGCTGCAGCGACGCCAGCGACCCGCGGATCTGCCGCGGGGCGACTTCCGCGATGTAGGCCGGCGCGACCACCGAGGCGATGCCGATGCCGAGACCGCCCAGCACGCGCCACACGATCAGGTCGGGGACGCTGAAGGTCAGCGCGGAGCCGACCGAGCTGACGAGGAACAGCACCGAGCCCAGCAACATCACGCGCAGGCGACCGAAACGGTCGGAGAGGGCGCCGGCGAGGATCGCACCGACGGCGCAGCCGAGGAGTGCGACCGCCACGACGAAGCCGGTGAGGATCGGCTCCTTCGTGTAGTCCGCCTCGATGGATTTCACGGCGCCGTTGATGACGGAGGAGTCGAACCCGAAGAGGAACCCGCCCACGGCCGCGGCGACGGAGAGTCCGATCGCCCGGCGTCCGAACGGACTGCGCATCGAGAACGTCCCCGTGGGGAGTGCTTCGGTGGTCATTTCGTCACCCTAACCCTGCCAGCGTTCTCTCAGGGTCGGACTTGGCTCGACGGTTGTCTAGGGTTATACACATGACCGTGCACCTGCTCGGCGCGGCCGAGATCCGCGCGCTGGCCGCCGAGCTCGATGTCACTCCGACGAAGAAACTGGGGCAGAACTTCGTCGTCGATGCCAACACGGTGCGAAAGATCGTGCAGGTCGCCGGCGTCGCGGCCGGTGAGCACGTCGTGGAGGTCGGGCCCGGGCTCGGCTCCCTCACCCTCGCGATCCTCGAGACGGGCGCGAGCGTGGTGGCGGTGGAGATCGATCACCGGCTCGCCGAGCGACTGCCGGCCACCGCACGCGCCCACGGGGTGCGCGATGGGATGCTGCGCGTCGTGGATGCGGATGCGCTCACCATCCGGGACCTGCCCGGCGAGCCCACGGTGCTCGTGGCCAACCTGCCCTACAACGTCTCGGTGCCGGTGCTCCTGCACTTCCTCGAGCACTTCGGTCACCTCCAGCGCGGCGTCGTCATGGTGCAGGCGGAGGTCGGCGAGCGCCTCGCCGCCCCTCCCGGGTCCAAGGTCTACGGCGCCCCGAGCGTCAAGGCCGCCTGGTACGGCTCGTGGCGGCTGGCGGGGACCGTGTCGCGCCATGTCTTCTGGCCGGTCCCGAACGTCGACAGCGTGCTCGTCGGATTCCGACGCGACGCCCAGGCGCGCGGCGACGAGGCGGAGCGCGTCGCGACGTTCCGCGTCGTGGACGCCGCGTTCCAGCAGCGCCGCAAGATGCTGCGCCAGGCGCTGTCGGGACTGTTCGGCGGGTCGGCCGCATCCGCGAGCGCCGTGCTCGAGGCGGCCGGGGTGGATCCGACCCTCCGGGGCGAGCAGCTGACGATCGACGACTTCCAGCGGATCGCCCGCGTGCGGCCCAGCGAGCTGCGCACCCTCACCGACTGAGCGCTCCCGCCCCGGATCGTCACCGGCTGCAACTGAGGGATTCACCGTGTGTTCAGCCGCCGGTACGAAACATGCCGGTAACATTCGCGGGAACGAAGGCCGCGCCCGAGCGGCCCGTGAAAGGGACGGACCCATGCGTGCTGGGGAGTATCCGGCGGCCGAACGCGTACTGCTGCACCTGAGCGACACCCACCTGCGAGCGCCGGGGCCGAAGCTGTTCGACCGCGTGGACGGGCTCCGCCTGCTCGAGCGCGCGCTCGAGCGCATCGAGACGAGCGGCATCCGTCCCGACGGCATCGTGTTCACGGGCGACCTCGTCGACCTGGGCGAGGCGGATGCGTACACGGCCCTGCGCGGCCTCGTCGAGCCCTTCGCCCGACACCTGGAAGCGCCGGTGTTCTGGGTGATGGGCAACCATGACGAGCGCGGAGCGTTCCGTGCGCGCCTGCTGGATGCGGCCCCCGCCACGACCCCCTTCGACCGCGTCGACGAGATCGACGGACTCCGCCTGATCACGCTCGACACGAGCGTCCCCGGTGCTCACCACGGCGAGCTGCGCCCCGCACAGCTCGCCTGGCTGCGGGAGCAGTTGGCCCAGCCGGCGCCGCTCGGCACGATCCTCGCCATGCACCATCCGCCCGTGCCGAGTGTGCTCCCGCTCGCGGCGAGCGTCGAGCTGCGCGATCAGCGCGCGCTCGCCGACGTGCTGCGCGGCAGCGACGTGCGGGCGATCATCGCCGGCCACCTGCATTACTCGACCTTCGCGACGTTCGCCGGCGTCCCGGTCTCGGTCGCGTCCTCGACCTGCTACGCCCAGGACCTCACGGTCCCGGTCGGCGGAACGCGCCCGCAGGACGGCGCGCAGTCGTACAACCTCGTGCACGTGTTCGCCGAGACCGTCGTGCACTCCGTCGTCACGGTCGACGCGCCGCATCCGCTCGAGTACATCGACCCGGTCGAGGCGCAGCGCCGCCTGCACTCGGCGGGCATCGCGCAGGACGTCAGCGCAGGGCGGACGCCTCCGACCGCTCCCATCCCGATGCTGCGCTGACCGCGGGCAGTTCCCACGGCGCGCGTACCGGGAACATGCGCTCCAGGAGCTCGGTCACCACGCGCACGCGCACCTCTTCGGGAACCTCGGCCGAACCGCCGTCGTTCAGGCAGAACATGTCGACGTCGCGGCGCTCGGCAAGCCTGCTCATGCGTCGCAACGACTCCGCCATGGTCGTCTGGTAGTAGCGGGTGCGCGGAGCCGTCGTCGCCACCGCGCGCCCGGTGAAGGCGGCGTAGTAGTGGTACAGGCTGTTCGTCACCGAGATGTCGGTGGCCGAGCGGAACCGGGATGCGGCGGTGCGCGCGAAGTCCTCGGCGAACGTCTGCTCCAGCTCGGCCATCACGCTGCGGCGAAGGGGCGTCGCGCAGTGCTCGAGGTCGTGCGTGATGGTGCGTCCGAAGCGCTCGCGCAGGAGCTCGCGGTTGACCCGCAGGGCGTTGTCGTGGCCGCTGCGGTGCGGGGCGTTCGGCCCCGTGCCGATGCGCACGTCGCACTCCACGAATTGCGAGATGCCGGCGGGGGAGAAGAACAGCTCCGGCGCGACGCTCCGGCCGAAGAACATGTCGTCGTTCGAGTAGAGGAAATGCTCGGCGAGCCCGTCGATGCGGTGCAGCTGTGCCTCGACGGCGTGCGAGTTGTGGATCGGCAGCACCGAGGTGTCGGCGAAGAACTCCTCGCTGCGCACGACCGTCACCCGCGGGTGGTCGGCGAGCCAGGCAGGTGTCGGCGAGTCGGTGGCGATGAAGATGCGACGCACCCACGGCGCATACATGTAGACGCTGCGCAGCGCGTAGCGCAGCTCGTCGACGTGCCGGTAGCGGGCCGGTCCGTCGTCGCCTTCGCCCACCACGTAACCGGCCATCTGCGCCGCGCGCTGGCGCTGGAACTCGCTCGACGACCCGTCGACCCACGAGAAGACCATGTCGATGTCGTCGACCATCTCGTTCGGATGCGGGTCGAACATGCCGCGCAGGCTCTGCCAGGTGCGGCCGTGCCGCTGGATGCTGACACGCTCGATGTCGGCTGCGGCGATGGTGCGCCGGGTCAGCGCGTTGGCATGCGGTGCTTCGACCGTCTCGGCGCCGAAGCGCCAGAACTCGAGGCGCACGCCGTGCGCTGCGCCGTAACGCAGCGATCCCGCCAGCCGCGGGCGGAAGACGCGCAGGGCGCTCGGCGCGCCGCGTCGCGGGGTGTGGTCGGGGGCGGGCACCGCGCTCAGGCCCTTGGGCTTGACGTACACCGGTTCGCCGACGCACAGCCGCGTCACGGCCTCCCATGCGCGGTCCTGATCGGCCACGTCCACGACGATCGCCTCGTCGCGCAGCCCGTGGCGGATCAGCAGCGGCTCGATGCCGGCGTCCGTCAGCGCGTCCGCGATCATCGCGAGATCCGCGAGGTGCGCGTCGAGCGGGGAGAGATCGTCGTGACGCAGGTGGAGCATGCCCGATTCGAGCACGATGTCCTCACGCGTCAGAAGCGCCGCCCAGGGGTGGGGGCCGGCGGGGAGAGCAGACAGAGAGACCATCTCGTCAGCGTAGACCGCGCGCGTTTCCGGCGAGTTTCGCAAGGGCCCGCGCTCGGAGGTCGCCGTGGATAGGCTTCAGGGGTGACTGCGCCGCGTTTCCGTCCGAACGTCCCCGAGATCCACCGTCCCTACACCGCCGCCGACGAGCGCTACGGTGCGATGGACTACCGCCAGGTCGGCCGATCGGGTCTGTACCTGCCGCCGATCTCGCTCGGACTGTGGTGGAACTTCGGTGACAACGTCGCGTTCGACAAGCAGCGCGAGATCCTCCGCCACTCCTTCGACAGCGGCATCACACACTTCGACCTCGCCGACAACTACGGTCCTCCCTACGGCGCCGCGGAGACGAACTTCGGGCGCATGATGCGCGAGGACTTCGGTCGTTACCGCGACGAGCTGATCATCTCGTCGAAGGCGGGCTGGGACATGTGGCCCGGTCCCTACGGCGACTACGCCTCGCGCAAGCACATCCTCGCGGGCGCCGAGCAGTCGCTGAAGCGGATGAACCTCGACTACGTCGACATCTTCTACTCGCACCGGGTCGACCCCGTGACGCCGATCGAGGAGACCATCGGCGCCCTCGACACCCTCGTGCGCCAGGGCAAGGCGCTCTACGTCGGCATCTCGTCGTACAGCGCCGAGCGCACGGCCGTCGCGTCGGCCGTGGCGCGCAGCCTCGGAACACCGCTCGTGATCCACCAGCCCGCCTACTCGATCCTCAACCGCTGGGTCGAGGACGGTCTGACCGGCGTGCTGCGCCAGGAGGAGATGTCGGCCATCGCCTTCACGCCGCTGGCGCAGGGCCTGCTGACCGGCAAGTATCTCGGAGACGGGCGCGGTCAGCGCTCGCAGACCCGGAGCTCGCTGCCCGACAAGCCGCTCTCGCACGCCACGATCGCGGCGCTGCGCGGACTCAACGTGGTGGCGAAGGAGCGGGGTCAGACCCTCGCGCAGATGGCGATCCAGTGGGTGCTGCGCGAGCCGACGGTCGCGTCCGCGCTCATCGGCGCGTCCAGCGTCGAGCAGATCGACGAGAACGTCGCCGCTCTCACCGGGGCCGCCTTCGACGCCGAGGAGCTGGAGCGCATCGACGCGCTGGCCGAGGGCATCGACGTCGACCTGTGGGCGGTGTCCTCGAAACTGTGAGCATCTCGCGAGTGCCGTCGCGCGTCCATGTGCGCGCCCCGGGGAAGATCAACGTCTTCCTCGAGGTCGGTCAGGTGCAGGACGACGGCTATCACGACGTCGCGAGCGCGTACCAGGCAGTGTCGGCGTTCGAGGATGTCTGGGTGACGCCGGCCGACACGATCAGCGTCGAGGTGACGGGCTCCGTCGACGTGGCGGGGGTGCCGCTCGACGACCGCAATCTGGCCGTCCGCGCGGCACGGCTCCTCGCGGCCGAGACCGGCCACCGGGGCGGCGTGCACCTCGAGATCCACAAGGGCGTCCCCGTCGCGGGAGGCATGGGAGGCGGATCCGCGGATGCGGCGGCGACCCTCCTGGCCTGCGATGCCCTCTGGGACACCCGGCTGGGAACGCCGCAGCTGCAGGCGCTCGCCGCGCGACTGGGGGCCGACGTGCCCTTCGCGCTCATGGGCGGCACCGCGGTCGGTGTGGGCCGGGGCGACGAACTGAACCCCGCGCTCGCCCGCGGCCGGTTCGACTGGGTCATCGTCACGAGCCAGGACGGTCTGTCCACGCCCGAGGTGTACCGCGCGCTGGACGAGCATCGTGCCCGGCACGCGCTCGACATCTCGCCGGCCTCACGGCGACCCCGCGTCGACAACGACGTGCTGCACGCGCTTCGAGCGGGGGATGCGGCCATGCTGGCCTCGTCGGCCCGCAACGATCTGCAGGTCGCGGCGTTGAGCCTGCGTCCCCGTCTCGGCGAGGTCCTGGAGGCGGGGGAGCGTGAGGGGGCGCTGGTGGGTCTCGTCTCGGGATCAGGGCCCACGCTCGCGTTCCTCGCCGCCGACGCCGAGTCCGCGATCGAGCTCCAGATCGTGCTCAGCGCGAGCGGGTACGTTGCCCACCACGTGCACGGGCCGGTGCCCGGCGCCCGAATCATCGACTGAGCGCGCGCCGCTCATCAGGAGGACACGCATGTCTGCCCACGACCTCATCACCCGTCAGCACGAGGGGCCCGTCGACGCCGCATCCGCTGCGCGTCTGGCGGGCGACGGCCTGCAGCTCGTGCGTCTCGCCGACGACGACGATCGCGCCTTCGACGGCTGGCAGGCCGCGGTCACCCGCGGGTTCCTGGGAGACGAGCCCACGGATGCGCAGCGCGAGACCGGTCGCGGGTTCCGCGGGCATCGCCGCATGATCGCGGTGCTCGACGAGTCCGTTCCCCAGCCCGAGGTGCCCGTGGGGACCCTCGCCTCGTGGGTGGGGGAGCTCACCGTGCCCGGCGGCGTCGTCGACTCCTGCGCGATCAGCTCCGTCACCGTGGCGCCCACGCATCGCCGGCGCGGCATCTGGCGCGCGATGATGGAGGGCGAGCTGCGCACGGCCGCGGCGCTCGGGCTGCCGGTCGCGAGCCTGACGGTGAGCGAGTCGACGCTCTACGGCCGATTCGGGTTCGCGCAGGCCGTGGCCGCCGCGAGCATCGAGATCGACGTCAAGCGCGCCGCGTGGGCGGGACCCGCCCCGTCGGGTCGCGTGGACTTCATCGCCCGGGAGAGTTGGCGCGAACTCGCCCCGGACCTCTTCGATCGCATCCGCGCGCACGCGCCCGGTGAGGTCGAGATGCCGCGCGGGCACTGGGACCGCTTCGCGGGCACGCGCGCCGATGCGGAGAAGCCCGGGCACACCCGCGCGGTGCAGTACACGGCCGCATCCGGCGAGATCACCGGTCTCGCCCTCTACTCCGTCGACGAGAACCACGACGACTTCACGCGATCGACCGTCACGATCACCTACCTCGCCGCGGCGGACGCGGACGCCTACGCGGGTCTGTGGCGTTTCTTCATCGAGATGGATCTGATCGGCACGGTACGCGCGAGCGAGCTGGCCGTGGACGAGCCGTTGCTGTGGATGATCTCCGACCGCCGGGCCGCCACGCTCACCCTCCGTGACCACCACTACCTGCGCGTTCTCGATACGCCCGCGCTGCTGAGCGGGCGGCGCTACGAGGGCGCGGGGTCGGTCGTGCTCGACGTGCACGACCCCTTGGGTCTCGCGGGCGGCCGGTTCCGCCTGAGTGTCGACGAGGGGGGAGTTGCCTCCGTGACCGAGACCGGCGATCCCGCCGACGCGCACCTGGGCGTCGCGGAGCTCGCCGCGATCTTCCTGGGTCAGGTCTCGGCGGTGACGCTGGCCGCGGCGGGTCGTATCGACGCCCAGGACCCCGTGGCGCTCGCCCGTCTGTTCGGATGGCACCTCCCGGTGCGTCTGAGCTACTGGTACTGATGTGATGCGAGCACATGACGCCGCGTGACGCAACCGCCGGAGCCCGTGTCGTCGGGGGTCGGTAACGTGGGTGCACCTCCGCTGTTCTGCGGGGATCTGGCCCGGCTGGGAGGCGGCGATGAAGGCTCTTTTGGGTGACACGGTGCTCGCGGAGGCTCCGAAGGAAGATCTGATCCGCATCGAGGGCAACTGGTACTTCCCGCCGGCGAGCATCGCCGAAGGCGTGCTCGTGGACAGCCCGACGCCCTACACCTGTCCGTGGAAGGGCGCGGCGCACTACTTCACGGTCACGGCGGACGGCCGCGAGCTCGCCGACCGCGCATGGTCGTATCCCGAGCCCTATCCGGGCGCGATCGAGAAGGTCGGCGCGGACTTCTCGGGATACGTGGCCTTCTGGAAAGAAGTCGAGGTCACCGAGTGACCGCGGCGCGGGACCGGGCATGATCGAGTTCCGCGGCGTCGACAAGCGGTTTCCCGACGGCACGCGCGCGGTCAACGACTTCTCCTTGGTCATCCCGTCGCGCCAGACGACCGTGTTCGTCGGCTCGTCTGGATGCGGCAAGACGACGTTGCTGCGCATGATCAACCGCATGGTCGAGCCGACCGCAGGCGTCATCGAGATCGACGGAGAGAACGTCTCGGCGGGTTCGCCCGTGTCGCTGCGCCGGCGGATCGGCTACGTCATGCAGAACTCCGGTCTGCTGCCGCACTTCACCGTCGCCGACAACATCGCCACCGTGCCGGTCCTGGGCGGCACCTCTCGCCGTGATGCGCGGCGGCGGGCGCTCGAGCTCATGGAGACCGTCGGGCTCGACACGGCCCTCGCCGACCGCTATCCGAGCCAGCTCTCCGGCGGTCAGCAGCAGCGGGTGGGCGTGGCGCGCGGACTCGCGGCCGACCCCAACATCCTCTTGATGGACGAACCGTTCGGCGCGGTCGACCCGATCGTGCGCGCGGAACTCCAGCAGGAGCTGATCCGACTGCAGCGCGACCTCGGCAAGACCGTGGTGTTCGTCACCCACGACATCGACGAGGCGTTCCTGCTGGGCGACCAGGTCGTGATCCTCGCGAAGGGGGCGCAGAAGCTCCAGGTCGGCAGTCCGAGCGAGATCATGCAGGCTCCCGCCGACGACTTCGTCTCCGCCTTCATCGGCGCCGATAAGGGCAAGCGCGCGCTCCGGCTGAAGGACGTGGGCGGGCGCACGGTCGTCGTCGACGCCGAGGGCCGCACGCAGGGCGCCCTCGTCGAGGACGGCGGGTGAGATGAGCTGGGTCCTCGCGAACCTCGGGATGATCGCGGAGTTGGCTCTCGACCATCTGCGCCAGAGCCTCATCGCGATCGTCGTCGGGTTCGTCCTGTCGATCCCGCTGGGGTGGGTGGCGTGGCGGTATCGTCTGCTGCGCGGCTGGGTCATCACCGTCACAGGCCTGCTCTACACCATCCCGTCCCTCGCGCTGCTGATTCTGTTGCCGACGGCTCTCGGCTACCGCATCCCGACCGAGTTCAACCTCATCGTCGGACTCACGATCTACGCGATCGCGATCCTCACGCGCGCCGTGACGGACGGCCTGGACTCGGTGGATGCGGGCATACGCCAGGCGGCCACGGCCATGGGCTACGGCGGCTTCCGGCGGTTCTTCGCCGTCGACCTCCCGTTGGCGGGGCCGGTGATCCTCGCGGGCCTGCGCGTCGCGGCGGTCTCGACGATCTCGCTCGCGACGGTCGGCATCCTCGTCGGCGTCACCAACCTCGGCTATCTCTTCACGAACGGACTGCAGCGCCGCATCCTCGAGGAGGTCTTCGCGGGTGTCGTCGCCGTCGTCATCCTGGCGCTCCTCATCGACCTCCTGCTGGTACTGCTCGGGCGCTTGCTGATGCCGTGGAGCCGCACCGTCCGCCCGACCCGTCGTCGTGTGGCCGCGCGAGCGGAGGCCGCGGCATGAACGTGTTCTGGGATGCGATCGTCTGGCTGTTCTCGCCCGAGCAGTACAGCGGTCCGAGCGCGCTGCAGGTGCTGCTGCTCCAGCAGCTCGGCTACACGGCGGTCGCCGTGGCGATCGCAGGGGTGATCGCGATTCCCGCGGGCCTCGCCATCGGCCACACCGGCCGCGGCCGCGAGATCGCGGTGGCCATCTCGGGCGCCGCCCGCGCTGTGCCGTCTTTCGGCCTGCTGGTGCTGCTGGTGCTGCTCATGGGCGTGCTGCACAAGCCGGAAGCGGCGGTCGTGACCTTCGTCGTCCTCGCCATCCCGGCGCTGCTCGCCGGCGCCTACACCGGGCTCGAGGCCATCGACCGGCGCGTCATCGACGCCGCCCGCGCGATGGGGATGACCGAGTGGCAGACCCTGTGGCGCGTGGAGATTCCGCTCGGCCTCCCGCTGCTCGTCGGCGGCATCCGCTCGGCCGTCCTGCAGGTCGTCGCCACCGTGACGATCGCCGCCTACGTCGGCCTCGGCGGGCTCGGCCTGCCGATCATCCAGGGCATTCCTCTGCGGCGGATCGACCAGGTGCTGGGCGGGGCGATCGTCGTCGCCCTCCTCGCGCTCGTGCTCGATGCGCTGCTCGCCCTCGCCCAGCGTGCCGCCGTACCCGCCGGCATCCGTGTCCAGGCGTCGTCGCGCACGCCGCGGCGGCTGCGCTCCCGATCCGTGCAGGCCGTCTGAGCCTGCCGTACACGTCCCGAATCCACCAGGAAGGAACACCATGTCCACAGCATTCCGTCGCCGCGTCGCCCTCGTCGGCGCCGTCGCGCTCACCTCGGCGCTGGCCCTCGCCGGCTGCGCGTCCTCTTCCGACCCGCTCTCGGACGGCGACCAGACGAAGGCGCCGTCCGACACGATCGTCGTCGGCTCGCAGGACTACTACTCGAACGAGATCATCGCGGAGATCTACGCCCAGGCGCTCGAGGGCGCCGGCTTCACGGTGCAGCGCGACTTCACGATCGGTCAGCGCGACGCGTACCTGCCCGAGCTCGAGAGCGGCGCCATCACGCTGTTCCCGGAGTACACCGGCAACCTGCTCCAGTTCTTCGAGCCGGACACGGAGGCGCGTTCGTCCGACGACGTCTACGCCGCGCTCGAGGAGGCCCTGCCCGAGAACCTCACGGTGCTCGACCAGTCGACGGCGAGCGACCAGGACTCGTACACGGTCACAGAGGCGTTCGCCGAGCAGTGGGGCCTCGAGACCATCGCCGACCTCTCGAAGGTCACCGAGCCGCTGACCCTGGGCGGCCCGCCCGAGCTCGCCGACCGTCCGTACGGACCCACCGGTCTCAAGAGCACCTACGGCATCGACGTGACCTTCCAGGCGACCGGCGCGACCACGGTCGAAGACCTCGTGGCCGGCACCGTGAACGTCGCCAACGTGTTCACGGCCGACCCGCAGATCCAGACCCAGAAGCTGAAGGTCCTGGAAGACCCGAAGTCGCTGTTCCTCGCGTCGAACGTCGTTCCGCTCGTCAACAAGGACGTCGCCGGCGACATCGCCGACGTCATCAACAAGGTGAGCGCCGCGCTGACGCCTGAGGGCCTCGTCGCGCTGAACGTCGAGAGCACGGTCGACAAGGCCTCCTCCGCCGACATCGCAAAGAAGTGGCTGGCGGACAACGGCCTGAGCTGACCGCCTCCATCAGCGAAGGGACCTCGGCGTGCACCGCGCCGGGGTCCCTTCGTCGTGGGACCTTCGCCCCTGCTGCGTCCGGATGCGCGCGCCTAGCGTCGAAGACACAGGGCGCCGAGGGGATCGGCGCGGAAGGGCTCATCATGCAACGCGCACTCGTCGTCGGCGGCACTGGCCTCCTCGGCTACCACACCACGCAGGAGCTCCTGCGTCGCGGCTATCGGGTCGCGACCCTCGCGCTTCCCGCGACCGATGCTCCGGAGCTTCCGGTCGAGGTCGATGCCCACTGGGGCGACCTGAACCTGATGACCGACGGCGAGCTGGCCGACCTGCTGACCGGCACGGATGCGGTGTTCTTCGCGATGGGCGCCGATGAGCGCACGCTCCCGCCCGCCCCCGCATCCCGCTTCTACTACGAGGCCAACGTCGTCCCGACGCAGCGCCTCGCACGCCTCGCGCGCGCGGCCGGTGTCGGGCGCTTCATCGTCTTCGGCTCCGACACCGCCGAGTGGGGCGAGCGCTGGCCCGAGCTCGGGTTCCGCACCCGCAACGCCTACCCGCGCTCCCGTTACGCGCAGGAGGAGGTCGCGGTGCTCGAGGGCGACGGCGCGATGGATGTCATGGTGCTGCGCCTGCCGTACATCTTTGGCGTCGTGGCCGGGCAGCGCCCCCGCTGGCAGGCCGTGCTGGATGCGGTCGCATCCAGCGCCGGTCCGATCCCGGTGCTGGGCGGGTCCACATCCGCGGTCACCGTGCGCCAGGTCGCGCAGGCCGCCGTCGGAGCGATGGAGCGGGGCACGCACGGCAGCCGGTACACCCTGAGCGCCTACGAGCTCAGCCACTCCCAGTTCCTCGAACTGTGCTGCGAGGCGGTCGGGCGCGACCCGCACGACGTCGCCGTGGTGCCGCTCGGCGACCTGCTTCCCACCTCCGAGGCCCGCGAGGCCGAGGTGCAGGCGGTCGGTCGCGAGTTCGGTCTGCACCCCGCAGACACGGCACTCTTGGGTGAGAAGCGCGCGGTGGGGGATGTGGCAGACACGATCGCCCTCGACGTCGAACCCGACGATGTCCTGGGCGAGATCCGCGCCTGCCTCGCCTGGTGCGTCGAGCATCCGCGCGAGACCGTCCCGGCCTGACGAACCTTCGGCGGGGCGCTCAGTCGTCGAGCGCCTCGCCGAGTTCCAGCCAGCGCTCTTCGAGGCCGGCGACCTCGGCGACGTACCCGTCACGGGTGCGCTGCAGCTCGAGGAGCCGGTCGTAGTCGTCGTGGGCGTCGGCGAACCGGGCGTCCAGCGCGGCGATCTCGGTCTGCAGCTTCGCGAGGCGCCGGTCGATCGCCGACAGCTCCTTCTCGGCGGCGCGACGCTCGGCACCCGCGAGCGCGGGGGATGCGGCCGCCGCATCCGCCGGCTTCTGGCGCTCCGCTCCGGTGTTCGCCGGCTGTGCGGCACGCAGGCGCAGATACTCGTCGACGCCGCCGGGCAGGTGCCGGAGTCGGCCGTCGAGGATCGCGTACTGCTGGTCGGTGACGCGCTCGAGGAAGTACCGGTCGTGCGAGACGACGACGAGGGTACCCGGCCACGAGTCGAGCAGATCCTCCATCGCCGCGAGCATGTCGGTGTCGAGGTCGTTGGTCGGCTCATCGAGGATCAGCACGTTGGGCTGTGAGAGCAGGACGAGAAGCAGCTGCAGGCGCCGCTTCTGGCCCCCCGACAGGTCCTTGACCGGTGTCGAGAGCTGCGCGCTGGAGAATCCGAGGCGTTCGAGCAGCTGACCGGGGGTGAGCTCCTGCGCCTTCGACCCCGCCCCGAACGAGTAGGTCGTGCGAAGACCTGCGAGCACGACGCGCACGGGGGAGTCGAGATGCTCGTCGAGCTCGTCCATGCGCTGCGAGAGCGTCGCGACCTGCACGGTCTTGCCGCGCTTCACGCGCCCCGCGGTCGGTGCGATCTCGCCCGAGACGAGCCCCAGCAGCGTGGACTTGCCGGCGCCGTTCACCCCGAGGATGCCGGTGCGCTCGCCGGGGGCGATGCGCCACTCCACCTCGTGCAGCACTTCGCGGTCGTCGTAGGAGACGGAGGCGTCGAGCAGGTCCACGACGTCTTTGCCGAGTCGGGCGACGGCGAGGGAACGCAGCGACACGCTGTCGCGGATCTCGGGGACATCGGCGATGAGCTCGTTCGCCGCATCGATGCGGAACTTCGGCTTCGACGTGCGTGCGGGCGCGCCGCGGCGCAGCCACGCCAGCTCCTTGCGGGCCAGGTTCTGCCGCTTCGACTCGATGGCCGCAGCCTGGCGGTCGCGCTCGACGCGCTGCAGGATGTACGCGGCGTAGCCGCCTTCGAAGGGCTCGACGATGCGGTCGTGCACCTCCCAGGTCACGGTGCAGACCTCGTCGAGGAACCACCGGTCGTGTGTGACCACGAGCAGGCCGCCGGCGGTGGCGGGCCATCTCTTCTTCAGGTGCGCGGCGAGCCAGCTGATCGCCTCCACGTCGAGGTGGTTGGTGGGCTCGTCGAGGGCGATGACGTCCCAGTCGCCGGCGAGGAGTGCCGCGAGCGCCACGCGGCGCCGCTGGCCACCGGAGAGGGTGGCGACATCCGCATCCCAGTCGAGGTCGCCGAGGAGTCCCGCGATGACGTCGCGGGCGCGGGCGTCGCCCGCCCACTCGTGCTCGGGGCGGTCGCCGACGACGCTCTCGCCGATCGAGCGTCCGTCGACGAGGGTGTCGGCCTGATCCAGCACGCCGATCCGCACGCCGCCGCGGACGGTGACCCGTCCGCTGTCGGGTTCGGTGCGTCCGGCGAGCATTCCGAGAAGGGTGGACTTGCCGTCGCCGTTGCGGCCGACGATGCCGATGCGGTCGCCCTCGTTCACACCGAGCGAGACGGAATCGAAGACGACCTTCGTCGGGTATTCGAGGTGGAGGGCTTCGCCGCCGAGTAGATGAGCCATGTTGCTTCCAGGCTAGATGACCGCCTCGCGCGCCCGGTGCGGTTGCTACGCTCGCAGCATGCAATGCCGGTGACCCGCCTTCTTCTCCCGTCAACGCGCGCTCGCGCGCCTCGGAAAGGGTTCACCCATGCACGCAGATCTTCCCCTGAGCGGCCGGACCGCTCTCATCACCGGCGTCTCGCGCCGTCGCGGCATCGGCTACGCCGTCGCCCGCGCACTCGCCGCACGCGGCGCGCACCTCGTCATCCAGCACCATCGTCCGCACGACGCCGACCAGCCGTGGGGAGCCGACGATCTCGACGCCGTCCGCGCCGGCATCCGTTCCGAGCTCGCGCCCGGAGCGGTGCTGACCGACATCGGCGCCGATCTCGCCGACGAAGGGGCCATCGGTCGGGTGATGGATGCGGCCGCCGCCGCGACCGGCGCCGTGGACATCCTCGTCTGCAATCACGCCAAGAGCGGCGACGACGGCAGCATCCTCGACATGACGCCCGCGCGTCTCGACGCCTTCTGGCAGGTGAACGCGCGCTCGACGTTGCTGCTGACGGCGGAGTTCGCCCGCCGAAAGGCTCCGAGTCGGGACGAGCAGCGGCGCCCGGGCGAGCGTGTGAGCGGCGCGAAGCCGTACGCTGCGCCGCAGGGTCACGTCATCTGGATGACCTCCGGTCAGATCCACGGGCCCATGCGGGGAGAGATCGCCTACGCGACGAGCAAGGCCGCGCTCGCCGGCATCACCGCATCGGTCGCCGCGGAGCTGCTGGAGCTGGGCATCGTGCTCAACACGGTGAACCCTGGTCCGGTGAACACCGGCTACATGGACGCCGAGACCGCGGACCGTCCGCTGGACGGCGTCGAGGAGTACCTCCGGACGACCCCGTTCGGACGCTTCGGTCGACCCGAGGACGCGGCGGAACTGATCGCCTGGCTGACCAGCGCCGCGGGCAGCTGGGTGGTGGGGCAGGTGCTCACCGGTGACGGCGGGTTCTCTCTGGGATGAGCGGCACCGCTCAGTGCAGAAGGAACTCCAGCATCACGACCAGCAGGCCCAACAGCGCTGTGCCGAGTGCGCCGAGCAGCCGCACCCAGAGCTTCGCGCCGGTGCGGGCGTAGGCCGAGAAACCGAGGACGGCGAGCATCGCGAGGGCCGTCCAGATCGCCGCATCCTGGACGTCGCCCGCATCCGTCGTGAAGAACGCCGTGATGATCATGGCGATCGTCGACGGGGCGCACGCGTAGATCATGCCGAGGGAATGGACGAAGGCGAGCCGTGTCGCCGCCCCGAGGCCGTGGCGGCCGTGGTCCGACAGCGTGTGCGCGAACACGTGAGCGAGGTAGAAGACGATGAGGCTGCTGATCGCGATCGCGAGCATCTCGCTGACGGGGGCCTCCTCGTCGGCGATCAGCACGACCGTCGTGTAGACGATGAGGCCGTAGATGGCGACCGGTGTGCGGAAGCGGTTGTCGAACCAGCGCTGCAGCCTGCTGTGCCCGGCCGCATCCGGAACGGGAGTGATGGCGGTGTCTTCGCTCATGTGTCGAATCCCAGGGAGAGTTTGCGCAGCAGGGCGGCGAGGCGGTCGCGGTCGCCG
Organism: Microbacterium binotii; assembly: GCF_021398715.1. Taxonomy (NCBI): domain Bacteria; kingdom Bacillati; phylum Actinomycetota; class Actinomycetes; order Micrococcales; family Microbacteriaceae; genus Microbacterium; species Microbacterium binotii. Next base: position 1,141,103 of record NZ_CP090347.1, read on the forward strand.
CGGGAGAGTCGCTGCAGCAGCAGGGCCTCCGCATCGACCAGGCGGGTGATGGCGGCGTCGACGCGGGTGCGGCCCTCGTCGGTGAGGATCACGTGCACGCTGCGGCCGTCGGCGGGATCCGCCTCGCGGCGCACGAGTCGACGTCCGACGAGTCGGTCGATGCGGTTGGTCATGGTGCCGCTGGAGACGAGCGTCTGCTGCAGCAGCTGCTTCGGGCTGAGCTGGTACGGCTCCCCGGAACGCCGCAGGGCCGAGAGGACATCCCACTCCCAGGGCTCCAGATCGCTGCGACGGAACGCTTCCCGCCGGGCGCGGTCGAGGTGCCGCGAAAGGCGGTCGACACGGGAGAGCACCTCGAGCGGCGAGAAATCGAGGTCAGGGCGCTGGGTCATCCACGATCCGACGATGCGGTCGACCTCGTCGCTCTCTGTGGCCATGAGGACATTATGGCGACCGGCGCCCTCGGGCGCGCACCCGCCCGCACCGCCATCCCACATCCTCCCCGCGAGACTGCATTTCGAGCACGAGATCACTGTCATTACCCGTGATCTCGTGCAGAAGATGCAGTCTCGCGGGAAGCGGGCTGCCCGGACGGCGGCGGATCCGGATCCGGATGCGGGGGGGGGGGGGGGGGGGGGGGGGGGGGATCCGGATGCGGTGAGGTCGAGAGTGGATGCGGGCGCGTCGGGCGGCAGGTGGCAGACTGGGGGAGCCCGCCCGAGAGCGGGCGGTCCGCCGTGGTGTAATGGCAGCACGACAGCCTTTGGAGCTGTGAGGTCTAGGTTCGAGTCCTGGCGGCGGAGCATGTCGGAATCGCTTACCGCACCGCTCGCCGTCATCGTCCTCGCCGCCGGCCAGGGAACGCGTATGCGCTCCCGCCTGCCCAAGGTGCTGCATCCGCTCGCCGGGCAACCGCTCGTCGGCCACGTGCTGCGCACGGCGCACGTGCTCGAGCCCGCGCGCGTGGCGGTCGTGGTGCGGCACGAGCGCACGCTCGTCGCCGAGGCGGTTGCGGCGCTCGCGCCCGACGCGGTCGTCGTCGACCAGGACGAGATCCCCGGCACCGGACGCGCGGTCGAGCTCGGGCTCGCCGGCCTCGACACCTTCGACGGCGACGTGCTCGTGCTCAGCGGCGACGTGCCGCTGCTCGAGGCCGAGACGCTGCGCGCGCTCGTCGAGACCCACCGGGCGCGCGAGGCGGCCGTGACCCTGCTCAGCGCGGTCCTGGCCGACCCCACCGGCTACGGCCGGGTGCTGCGCGACGCGTCCGGCGACGTGGAGCGCATCGTCGAGCAGAAGGATGCGACCGACCACGAGGCCGAGGTCGCCGAGATCAACGCGGGGGTCTACGTCTTCCGTGCCGACGCGCTGCGCCGACACCTCCCCGAGGTCGGCCAGGCCAACGCGCAGGGCGAGAAGTACCTCACCGACGTCGTGGCACTGGCCCGCCGCGCCGGCGAGCGCATCGCCGTCGGACAGTCGCCCGACCCCGCTGCCGCCCTCGGCGTCAACGACCGGGTGCAGCTCGCCGAGGCCGCCCGCATCCTCAACGCCCGCACGGTGCGCCGCTGGCAGATGGCGGGCGCCAGCATCCTGGACCCGGCGACGACCTGGATCGACGTCGACGCGACCCTCGCCGAAGACGTGACCGTGCTGCCGGGCACCTACCTCCTCGGGGCGACGACGGTCGCCGCGGGCGCGACGATCGGCCCCGACACGAGTCTCACCGACTGCGAGGTCGGCGAGGATGCGGTCGTGCGCCGCACGGATGCGACCCTCGCCGTCATCGGCCCGCGCGCGAGCGTCGGACCGTTCGCCTACCTCCGCCCGGGCACGACCCTCGCGGCCGACGGCAAGATCGGAACCTTCGTCGAGACGAAGAACTCCCAGATCGGCGAGGGCAGCAAGGTTCCGCACCTGTCCTACATCGGCGACACGACGATCGGACGCGGCGTCAACCTCGGCGCCGGCGCGATCACCGCGAACTACGACGACATCGCCAAGCACCGCACCGAGATCGGTGACGAGGTGCACAGCGGCTCGCACAATGTGTTCGTGGCGCCGGTTAAGATCGGAGACGGCGCGAAAACCGGTGCCGGAGCTGTCATCCGCAAGGATGTTCCGGCCGGTGCCCTGGCTCTCAGCGTCGCCCCTCAGCGCAACGTCGAGGGATGGGTCGAGAACAACAGGCCGGGCACGGCCGCAGCTGATGCGGCGAAGCGCGCACGGACCGCACAGGAAGCTGGCGATGGCACGCAAAGATAAGACGGTCGATCTGGATCGTGAGCGCGGAATCGCTCCGGGACTGGTCGCCAAGACCAAGAAGCGTCTCGTCGTGGCTTCGGGGCGCTCGCACCCCGAGCTGGCGGTGGAGGTCGCCACGCAGCTGGGCACGCAGCTCGTTCCCACGGAGTACCGCACCTTCGCGTCGGGCGAGATCCTGACGCGCTTCGAGGTCTCGATCCGCGGCTGCGACTTCTTCCTGCTGCAGAGCTTCGGCCCCCCGGTGAACGAGTGGCTCATGGAGACGCTCATCATGCTCGATGCGGCCAAGCGCGCATCCGCCAAGCGCATCACCGTCGTGGCGCCGTACTTCCCGTACTCCCGCCAGGACAAGAAGGGCCGCGGTCGCGAGCCCATCAGTGCTCGCCTGGTCGCCGACCTGCTGAAGACGGCGGGCGCCGACCGCGTCATGAGCGTCGACCTGCACGCCGCCCAGATCCAGGGGTTCTTCAACGGTCCCGTCGACCACCTCTTCGCGAAGCCCGTGCTCCTGGAGTACTTCGAGCGCACGCTGAGCCCCGAGGACCGGGCGAAGCTCACGGTCGTCTCGCCGGACACCGGCCGGGTGCGGGTGGCCGACACGTGGTCCGACAGCCTCGGTGCACCGCTGGCGATCATCCACAAGCGTCGCGATCCCAACGTCGCCAACCAGGTCACCGTCAACGAGATCGTCGGCTCGGTCGCGGGCCGCGTGTGCCTGCTGGTCGACGACATGATCGACACCGGCGGCACGATCGTGAAGGCGGCGCAGGCGCTGAAGGCCAGCGGTGCGGAACGGGTCATCGTCGCGGCGACGCACGCCGTCTTCAGTGATCCGGCCACCGAACGCCTGCAGGATGCGTCGATCGACGAGGTCGTGGTGACGGACACGATTCCGCTTCCCGCAGAGAAGCGTTTCCCCGCGCTGACCGTGCTGCCGATCGCGCCGCTTCTGGGCCGCGCGATCCGCGAGGTCTTCGAGGACGGCTCGGTCACGAGCATGTTCGACGGCGCCGCCTGACCGTTCTTATCCACATTCCCCGGGATTCATAGGGGTCACAAAAGTCCACTGCGCAGGATGGTCTATGCCGCCGCATGAAGCGGACGGCTACGACAGCGCGAGGGACGTGCACGGCACACACGCCGCGCTCGTCTGTCGAGGCACCGCATCCAGGAGGACCGAAATGATCCGCACGAACGCCGTACCCCGCCCCGTCCGCACTGCCGCCGCCGTCGTCGGCGTCGCCGGAGCATTCGCACTGGCCGGTTGCTCCGCGCAGGCCGACACCGCGTCAACCACCACGGAGGCCGCGTCGACGCCGAGCTCGACCGGTTCGACGGCGACGACCGAGAGCTCGACCGGCAGCTCGACCGGGACCACGACGTACACGGACGGTACTTATACGGCGTCCGGTTCCTACCAGACGCCCGAGAGCGTCGAAGAGATCAGCGTCACCGTCACCCTGGCCGACGATGTCATCACCTCGGTCGAGGTGACCGGAGATCCGCAGGCGCGCGAGTCGCAGCAGTACCAGTCTCAGTTCATCGGGGGCATCTCCGACGTCGTCGTGGGCAAGGACATCGATGAGATCTCGGTCAGTCGCGTGGCCGGCTCGTCGCTCACGAGCGGCGGCTTCAACAAGGCCATCGAGGAGATCAAGAGCGAAGCGAAGGCCTGATGCCCGAGCTGTGGGGGTTCGATGCGATCGGCACCCGTTGGGAGATCGAGACCGCCGAGCCCGTCGCCGACCCCACCCGAACCCTCATCCGCTCCGTCATCGCGGGCTTCGACCAGGAGTGGTCGAGGTTCCGCGCGGACTCCCTCGTGAGCCGCCTCGCCGTCGACGGCGGCGAGGCGGCCGCGCCGGCTGACGCGGCGGCCATGCTCGACGCGTACCGCGAGCTCGACGCTGCCACGGCCGGCGCGGTGAATCCGCTGGTGGGGGAGAGCCTCGCCCGTCGCGGATACGACGCCGCCTCCTCGTTCGTCGACCGAGGGGCGACTCCCGCGCCGTCATGGCAGCAGGTGCTCGAATGGGATGCGCAGACGCTGCGCCTCGCGCAGCCCGCGCTGTTGGATGTGGGTGCGCTCGGCAAGGGGCGCCTGGTCGATCTGGTCGCGGCTGTCCTCGCCGATGCCGTCTCGGGCGGCTTCGTCGTCGACGCGAGCGGAGACATGGCCGTGCACGGAGGACCCGTCAGGGTCGGCCTCGAGCATCCCTTCGACCCGTCGCGCGCCATCGGCGTGTTCGAGGTCGAGGATGCAGCCCTGTGCGCGTCCGCGATCAACCGCCGCGCGTGGGGCGAGGGCCTCCACCACGTGCTCGATGCCCGTACCGGTGTCCCGGTGCGCACGATCGCCGCGACCTGGGCGCTGGCATCCGATGCGATGCACGCCGACGCCGCGGCGACCGCGCTCTTCTTCGACGGCGGCCCGGAGCTGGCCGCCGACTGGGGGGTGTCGTGGGTGAGAATGACCACCGACGGCACCGTCGAATGGTCAGCAGACCAGAAAGCCGAGTTGTTCCTGTGATCGCCTCCTTCACCGCCGGCGCGAACCGGGTCACCGCCCTGTTCGGGCGCCTGTCGATGTACCGGCTCGTCCAGCTCGCGCTGGGCGTGCTCGCCGCCATCGCCTTCGTGCTCTCGTTCTTCGGCCTCGTCGTCCCCACGCCGTGGGAGCTGCTGGTCACCGCTGCCGTGCTGGCCGTCGTCGGCGTCCTCGCCGACACCACCGCGCAGCGACTGCTCCGCCTGCCGCTGCGCACCGAGTCGACCCTCATCACCTCCGTGATCCTGCTGTTCGTGCTGCGCCCGACGATCGAGCCGATGGGGCTCGTAGGCATCGCGATCGCGGCGCTGGCCGCATCCGTCTCCAAGTACCTGCTGGCCTGGCGTGGCCGGCACATCTTCAACCCGGCGGCCGTGGGGGCGACGGTCGTCACGATCGTGTCCGCGCTCCTGCCGCTGGATTCGGGCATCGGCGGCTCGGCCTGGTGGGTGGGGACCCCCGTGCTGTTCGGTCCGGTGCTGCTGCTCGGGTTCGTCGTGCTCTGGCGCACCGAGAAGATCCGTGTCGTCGGGCTCTTCTTCGTCGTGGCCGTCGTCGTCAACCTCGTCCGGGTCTTCGTGCAGTACCAGCAGGCGGGACTCGCCATCGATGTGGGAACCGTCATCGGACAGGTGCTGACCGCATCCCCGTTCCTCTTCCTGGGAGCGTTCATGCTCTCGGAGCCGCTGACGCTGCCGCCGCGGCGCTGGCAGCAGTACGCCGTGGCGGCGGTCGTCGGTGTGCTGGCCGGCTGGCCGATCCCTGTCGGGTACATGACGCTGGGGCAGGAGCGGGCGCTGCTCATCGGAAACCTGATCGCGTTCCTGTTCTGCCTGCGCCGGGCCGTGCGTCTGACGCTCGTCGAGCGGCACTCGCCGAGCGCGACCGTGCGGGAACTCGTGTTCCGGGCCGAGCGCGGCCTCGCCTTCCGTGCCGGACAGTACCTCGAGCTCGATGTGCCGCACCGCCGCGCCGACGCGCGGGGGACCCGACGCGAGTTCAGCATCGTCTCGGCACCCGAGGACCTCCCGACCGTGCGCGTCGCGTACCGCGACGGCGTCGGGCCGCAGAGCTCGTACAAGAAGGCGCTCGGCGAGGTCCAGCCCGGCGCGAAGCTCGCCGTCACGGGGATCTGGGGCGACTTCGTCCTGCCGAAGGACACCTCGCGGCCCGTTCTGCTGGTGGCCGCAGGCATCGGCGTGACGCCCTTCGTGTCGCAGCTGCGTCACCTCACGGCGAACGGCATGCGCCGCGACATCGTGCTCGTCTTCGTGGCGTCGGATGCCGGCCAGCTCGTGTTCCGTGACGACATCGCCGCATCCGGGGTTCCGGTCGTCGTGTTCACACCCGACGATCCGGGAGCGCTGCCTGCCAACTGGACGTGGGCCGGTCCCGATCGGATCGATGCGGGGCACCTCGCCCGCGTCGTCCCCGACATCGGCGGGCGCCACGCGTACGTGTCGGGTCCGCCGCGGCTGATCGCCGATCTCGCGCCCGCGCTCGAGAAGGCCCGCGGCATCACGACCGACGCCTTCAGCGGTTACTGACCCTCCGGCCTGATCCGGGCATAGGGCATGCCGGGAGAGCCGCGGAACGGAACGACCCCACCACAACGCAGCGGCGCCGCACCCGGAAGGGGATGCGGCGCCGCTGCGCTGTGGCCCGGGGACGTCAGTGCGTGCGGTGGGCGCGGTAGTAGTCCAGCAGAGAGCGTGTCGACGCATCCTGCGCCGCAGTCGCGTCCGCGTCGCCCTCGATTGCGGGCGCGATCTGCAGGGCGAGCTGCTTGCCGAGCTCGACGCCCCACTGGTCGAACGAGTTGATGCCCCAGATCGCTCCCTGCGTGAACGTGATGTGCTCGTACAGCGCGATGAGCTGGCCGAGCACCGCCGGGGTCAGGGCTGGCGCGAAGATCGACGTCGTCGGACGGTTCCCCGCGAACGTGCGGGCGGCGACCAGCGCACCGGTGGTGCCCTCGGACTCCACCTCCGCGGCCGTCTTGCCGAACGCGAGCGCCTTCGTCTGCGCGAGGAAATTCGCCAGGAACAGCCCGTGCACGTCGCGGTCGCCGTCGCGCAGAGGGTAGGCGGGATTCACGAACGCGATGAAGTCGGCAGGGATGAGGCGCGTGCCCTGGTGGATCAGCTGGTAGAAGGCGTGCTGGCCGTTCGTGCCCGGCTCGCCCCAGAAGATCTCGCCGGTGTCGGTCGTGACGGGGGAGCCGTCCCAACGCACCGACTTGCCGTTGGACTCCATCGTCAGCTGCTGCAGATACGCGGGAAAGCGGCTCAGCTGCTGCGCATAGGGCAGAACGGCGTGCGACTGCGCACCGAGGAAATTGTTGTACCAGACGTTCAGCAGACCCATCAGCACGGGCACGTTGCGCTCGAGCGGCGTGGTGCGCACGTGCTCGTCGACCGCGTGGAAGCCCGCGAGCAGCTCGCGGAACACGTCGGGGCCGAGCGCGATCGCCAGCGAAAGACCGATCGCGGAGTCCACGGAGTAGCGGCCGCCGACCCAGTCCCAGAATCCGAACGCGTTGGTCGGGTCGATGCCGAAAGCGGCCACCTTGTCGAGCGCGGTCGACACCGCGACGAAGTGGTGCGCGACCGCATCCGTCCGGGCGTCGTCGTCGTCGGCGATGGCTCCGGATGCGGTGAGACCCGCCCACAGCCAGTCCCGAGCGAGGCGCGCGTTGGTCAGCGTCTCGAGGGTCGTGAAGGTCTTGGACGCGACGATGAACAGAGTCGTCTCGGGGTCGAGGTCCGCGGTCTTCTGGGCGAGGTCGGTCGGATCGATGTTGGACACGAACCGCGCCTGGATGCCGGCATCCGCGTAGGGCTTGAGGGCCTCGTAGACCATGACGGGTCCGAGGTCGGATCCGCCGATTCCGATGTTGACGACGTGGGTGACCTTCTTGCCCGTGACACCCTGCCACTCGCCCGAACGCACCCGGTCGGCGAACGCGGAGACGAGCTCGAGCACCGACTGCACGTCCTCGTCGACCTGCTGGCCGTCCACGACGAGCGCGGGCTCGGCGCCTGCGGGACGGCGCAGGGCCGTGTGCAGCACGGCGCGGTCCTCGCTCGTGTTGATGTGCACGCCCGCCAGCATCTCGCCGAAGCGCTCCTCGACGCCGGTCTGGCGGGCGAGCTCCACGAGCCGGGCGAGGATCTCGTCGGTGACGAGGTTCTTCGACAGGTCGACGTGCAGGTCGGCCAGCGGCAGGCTCAGGCGTGCGGCGCGGTCGGCGTCCGCGGCGAACCAGCCCCGCAGATCGGGGGAGAACCCGTCACGGAGAGCGGTGAGATCCGTCCAGGCGGAGGTGGTGGTGGGATCGATCGGAGTGGTCACCCCACCACGCTAGCGGCTCGGATCAGCCTCGGCTTCGACCGATCCCGGATCAATGGGCTTGGCGGGCACGCGGACGGAGAACGTCGTGTCGCCCGGCTGCGAGACCACGGTGATCGAGCCCGCATGCGCCTCCACGATCGCCCGGGCGATGGAGAGGCCCAGCCCGGTTCCACCGGTCTTCCGTGCGCGGGAGAGGTCGCCGCGAGCGAAGCGCTCGAACAGCTCGTCTCGCACCGCCGGATCGATGCCCGGTCCGTCGTCGTGCACGCGAAGCACCGCTTCGGAGCCCTCCCGGGTGACGGAGAGCGTGACGGTGGTGCCCGCGGGGGTGTGCGTTCGTGCGTTCGCGAGCAGGTTCGCGAGCACCTGCGTGAGTCGGCCCGTGTCGCCCGCCGCCACGACGGGCTCCTCGTCGAGGTCGAGCTGCCAGTTGTGGTCGGGGCCGGCCGCCTGCGCGTCACCCAGGGCCTCCACGGCGAGCCGGGAGAGATCCACCGCGCCGTAGACGAGCTCCTGCCCCTCCTCGAGCCGTGCGAGCAGGAGGAGGTCTTCGACGAGCGTGGTCATCCGCAGCGACTGGGCTTGGATGCGCTCCAGCGCGGACGCCGTGTCGGTCGTGAGGGATCTGTCACGCAGCGAGAGCTCGGAGTACCCGCGGATGGATGCGAGTGGTGTGCGCAGCTCGTGGCTGGCATCGGCGACGAAGCGACGCATGCGCTCCTCGTTCCGCTGGCGGGCCTCCAGCGAGCTGTCGACATGGTCGAGGAGCGTGTTGAGAGCGGAGCCCACGCGGCCGATCTCGGTGCGGTCGTCCGCCTCGGATGCCGCGACGCGCTCCGTGATGGAGACGGACCCCTCCGCGAGAGGCAGGGCGGCCACGCGTTGCGCCGTCGCTGCGACCTCCCGCAGGGGCCGCAGACTCCGGCGGATGACCATCGCGAGCACGACGCCCAGCAGCAGGAGACCGCCCACCGTGACCAGTGCCACCGTCGTGAGGATCTGGCCCATGACCGCCGTCACCTCAGACGTGGGCAGACCGACGATCGCCGCGCCCGTGGTGTAGACGCGGTACTCACCGAGGCCGTCGATGGAGATAGTGTCCAGACCGGTGTGCTTCACCGAGTTGATCAACTGGTACACCTGATCGGTGGTCAGCGTGGAGACGGACTCGTCGACGACGTAGGCACCCGTGGGATCCCCGCTCGGCCCGTGGTAGACCAGCAGGGCCCCCGACTCCTGGCGACCTCGATCGAGGATGTCCTGCGCCGTGTCGTTCGGGAAGACGCGAAGCTGGCCGAGCGCCTGCACCTGCGTGTTCAACGTGTCCTGCATGATCGAGCTCAGGATCGTTCCTGTGGCCAGTCCGACCGCGCCCAGGATCACCGCCACCATCCCGATCACGGCGACCATGAGCCGTGCCTGCAGCGTCAGCTGTCGTGGCGCGCGGCGAGGATGCAGTTTCGTCACTGCGGGGCTTTGATCATGTAGCCCACGCCGCGAACCGTGTGGATGAGAGGATCCCGGCCGGCATCGATCTTCTTGCGCAGGTAGGAGATGTAGAGCTCGACGACGCTCGATCGACCTCCGAAGTCGTAGTTCCACACCCGGTCGAGGATCTGGGCCTTCGACACGACGCGGCGCTGGTTGCGCATCAGATAGCGCAGCAGCTCGAACTCGGTCGCCGTGAGCTCGATCTCCGTGCCGGCTCGCTCGACCTCGTGACTGTCCTCGTTGAGGCTCAGATCGCCGACGCGCAGGATCGGCTCGGCCTCGCCCGCCTGCGCCGTGCCGGCGCGACGCATGAGTCCACGCAGTCGTGCCACGACCTCCTCCAGGCTGAACGGCTTGGTGACGTAGTCGTCGCCTCCCGCCGTCAGTCCGGCGACACGGTCGGCGACCGCATCCTTCGCCGTCAGGAAGAGGACGGGAACGTCGTTGCCCGACTGGCGCAGCCGCTGCAACACGGCCATTCCGTCGAGGTCGGGCATCATCACGTCCAACACCATGGCGTCCGGCGCGAAGTCCCGCGCGGCCTGCAGGGCCTGGAAACCGCTCGCCGCAGCGCGCACGTCCCATCCCTCCATCCGCAGGGCCATGGAGAGGAGGTCGGTGAGCATCTGTTCGTCATCGACGACCAGGACGCGCGGGGCGGTGCCGTCTGCGCGGTGCAGAGAGGGGGAGGGAGCCATCGAAGTCATGCCTCCGATTGTGAGGGTGAATCTATGCCGTTCCTATGGAGCCGGCTATGAGCCCGCTGTGAGAGGCGGTGCTCCTCGGTCTGCTCGAGAGACATCGTCGCATAGCTGAGACATAACGGCCGCATGCGGGTCGCATTTTCCCGATCCCTAACTTCGCAGAGACGGCCCGCACCGGTGGCCGGAAGGAGACCCATGTACGGAACGTACCTGCGCCGGGAGCTGGCCGGCCGCAAGAAACAGACGATCATCGTCGCCGCAGGATTGGCGATCGCGATCGCCCTGGTCATCGTCGTCAACTCCCTCGCCGCGGGCGTGCGGGATGCGCAGGCGCAGGCCCTGGAATCCGTCTACGGCGTCGGCACCGACCTCACGGTCACGGGCGCCCAGGCTGAGCCCGGTCAGGGTGGCGGCCCGCAGTTCGAGTTCGGTCAGGACGGCGGTTCCACGGGCGACGACGGGACCACGTCGCTCAGCCAGTCGCGGTTGATGACGGACATGATGCGCGGCACCCTCGACGCTTCGACCGTGCAGACCATCACCGGAGTCGACGGTGTCGCCGCCGCATCCGGTGCTCTGGCGCTGACGAACACGACGTTCTCGGGCGAGCTGCCCGAGGCGCCGACGCAGACCGACGGCTCGTCGGGTGCCACCCAGGGTGAGCCTCCGTCCGGCGGGGGTGGAGGCGGTGGCGGCGGCTTCGGCGGCGGATCGTTCGATCTCGACTCGTTCTCGGTGCTCGGCATCACGAGCGACGATGCCTCTGTAGGACCCCTGTCGGCGGTGACGGTGTCCGACGGACGCCTTCTCGACGCCGACGACGCGGGGCAGAACGTTGCCGTCCTGGACGCCACCTACGCCACCACGAACGAGCTCTCCGTGGGCGGCACCATCGATGTGGGGGGCACCGAGATGGAGATCGTCGGAATCGTGGCCTCGGCATCGAGTGAGGCCGACACGGCGGCGAACGTGTACATCCCGCTCGATGTCGCCCAGTCGCTCGCCGGTGTCGGCGACGTGGTGTCGACGGTGTACGTGCAGGCCTCATCGGCCGACGCGATCTCGAGCGTGCAGAGCGCGATCCAGACGGAACTGCCCGACGCCACCGTCAGCTCGCAGTCCGACCTGGCCTCCACCGTGTCCGGATCGCTCTCCAGCGCCTCCTCGCTGATCACGAGCCTCGGCACGTGGCTGTCGATCCTCGTGCTCGTCGTCGCGGTCGCGCTCGCCGTCCTCTTCACCATCTCGGGCGTCTCGCGGCGTACACGCGAGTTCGGCACGCTGAAGGCGATCGGCTGGTCCAACGGCCGCGTGATCGGGCAGGTCGCGGGGGAGTCGGTCGTGCAGGGACTCATCGGCGGCGTCGGCGGCCTGGTGATCGGTCTGATCGCGGTGTTCGCGATCAACATCGCCTCGCCGACCATCTCGGCGACCTCGGAGCAGATGCAGGGTCCCGGTGGATCGGGAGGCCCCGGCGGCGGATTCCGCCAGCAGGCGGCGCAGACCGCATCCGACATCGTGCTCAGCGCACCGATCTCGGTGGGCATCATCCTCGCCGCTGTGGGACTGGCCGTTGCCGCCGGGCTCGTCGCCGGAGCCTTCGGCGGATGGCGTGCCGCCCGCCTGAGCCCCGCCGAGGCGCTTCGCGCCGTGGCATGACCCGATTCAAGGACAAGGAATGACTGAGATGACCATCACCGACACCACGGCATCGGGAGCGGCTTCGGCTGCGACCACCGCCTATCGCATCGGCGGCGTGACCAAGACGTACCAGCAGAAGGGGCGGATCGTGAAGGCGCTCACGGGCGTCGACATCGAGATCGCGCAGGGGGAGTTCGTCACCATCCAGGGCCCGACCGGAGGCGGCAAGTCGACCTTCCTGCAGCTGCTGGGCGCGCTGGACCGGCCGACCGAGGGGCATGTGTTCCTCGGCGACACCGACATCGCCCGTGCCACCAACGCTCAGCTCGGGGAGCTCCGTGCGCACGAGATCGGATTCGTGTTCCAGGGCTTCAATCTGATCCCGACGCTCACCGCCGCAGAGAACGTCGACATGGGCCTCGAACCGCTGAAGCTCACGAAGCAGGAGCGGGCGCAGCGGGTGGCGGACGCTCTCCAGCACGTCGGACTCGCCGAGCGGGGCGACCACCGGCCGGGCGAGCTGTCGGGCGGGCAGCAGCAACGCGTGGCGATCGCCAGAGCCATCGCGAAGAAGCCTCGCGTGCTGCTTGCAGACGAGCCCACCGGCAACCTCGACGAGCACATGCGCGACGAGATCCTCGAAGTGCTGCAGGCCCTGAACCGCGAGGGACTCACCCTCATCGTCGTGACCCACGACTCCGCGGTCGCGCGGCGCGCATCGCGGCGCCTCCGCCTGGAGAAGGGAACGGTCCGCGACATCACGCGCTGAGCCCGGCGTCTGCGGCGGGGTCGCCGAGGGCGTGTCGCTGCTTCCCCCACAGCAGCGGCACGTCTTCGGGGGCTCCGCCGCAGACGTGCGTCCGTCGGTCGTTCAGCGGCGACGGATGCGGCGCGTCGCCGCGATCACGAGCGCGCCGACGACGGTGCCGGTCGTGTTCGAGACGAGGTCGCGTACATCGGCGACACGGCCGGCGAGGACCAGACCCTGCGTCGTCTCGATCCCGGCGCTGATGGCCAGCCCGATCGGGATGGCGAGCCACCACCGGCGTCCCAGCCACAGGGCCCCGAGAAGGCCGGCGGGCACGAACAGCACGATGTTCGCGGTGAACTCCAGCAGATCGAACGTGATCCAGCGGGTCCACGGCATGGCCCCGAAGGCCTCGGCCCACGTTCTCAGGATGCCGCCGGTACCGGCCGCGTCATCGGCCACGAGTGTGAGGCGCGCCAGCACCAAGAGATACGCCGCCGTGGCGACCGCCAGGAGCAGCGTGCTCCGGCGGCCGCGCACGGCGGCGTCCGTCATGACGGGGTCAGTGCGTGTCGACGGCCTCGACCTCGGAGCGGTCGCCCGACCACAGCGTGTGGAAGGTGCCCTCCTTGTCGATGCGCTTGTACGTGTGTGCACCGAAGAAGTCGCGCTGCCCCTGGATGAGGGCCGCCGGCAGGCGGTCGGCGCGCAGGCCGTCGTAGTAGGCCAGCGACGACGAGAACGCGGGGGTCGGCACGCCCGTCTCGACGGCGCCGATGACGACGCGGCGCCATGCATCCTGAGCGGTCGCGACGGCGTCGCGGAAGTAGGGCGCGAGCACGAGCGCCTGCAGCGACGGGTTCTCGGCGTACGCCTCGGTGATGCGGTTGAGGAACTGGGCGCGGATGATGCAGCCGCCGCGCCAGATCTTGGCGATGTCGCCCTTCTTGATGTCCCAGCCGTACTGCTCGGCGCCGGCCACGATCGCGTCGAAGCCCTGCGAATAGGCGATGATCTTCGACGCGTACAGCGCCTGGCGGACGTCCTCGATGAACGACTCGGGGTCGGCGACCGTTGCCGTCGAGGAGGGGCCGGGCAGCGACGTCGCCTCGGCGCGCTGCGCGGGCTTCGAGGAGAGCGAGCGGGCGAAGACGGCCTCGGCGATGCCGGAGACGGGGATGCCGAGATCCAGGGCGGTCTGCACGGTCCAGGCGCCCGTTCCCTTGGCGCCGGCCTGGTCGACGATCACGTCGACGAGCGGCTTGCCGGTGGCGGCGTCGACCTGCTTGAGCACCTCGGCGGTGATCTCGATCAGGTACGACTCCAGCTCGCCGCGGTTCCACTCGGCGAAGATCTCGGAGATCTCGGAGGGCGACTTGCCGGTGCCGCGGCGGATGAGGTCGTACGCCTCGCCGATGAGCTGCATGTCGACGTACTCGATGCCGTTGTGGATCATCTTCACGAAGTGACCCGCGCCGTCGTGACCGACGTGCGTGACGCAGGGCTCGCCCTCGGCGACGGCAGCGATGCTCTTGAGGATCGGTCCGAGCGTGACCCAGGACTCGTCCGAGCCGCCCGGCATGATCGAGGGGCCGTTCAGCGCGCCCTCTTCACCGCCCGAGATGCCGGCGCCGACGAAGTTGATGCCCGTCTCCCGAACCGCCTTCTCGCGGCGGATCGTGTCGGTGAACAGGGCGTTGCCGCCGTCGACGATGATGTCGCCCGGCTCGAAGACCTGCACGAGGTCGTTGATGACCGCATCCGTGGGGCCGCCGGCCTTGACCATGATGATCGCGGTGCGCGGCTTCTGCAGCGACGCGGCGAACTCGGCGTACGTCGAAGCCGGGACGAAGCCCGCCTCGGGGTGCTCCGTGACGAGGTGCTCGGTCTTGTCATAGCTGCGGTTGAACACGGCCACCGTGTTGCCCTCGCGCGAGGCGAGGTTGCGGGCCAGGTTCGACCCCATGACGGCGAGTCCGACGACTCCGATGTTGGCTGATGCCTCGGTCACGAAAAATACTCCTCGAACGAAGGGTGGGAACACGCCAATCGTAGTGTTCCCACGCGCCGCGAGGATGCCGTGCGACGTCGGGCGCCGCCGCGGAGTCAGGACTTGCGGTAGTTCTGGCGGCCCATCGACCAGAAGGCGCCGATGACGCCGATGAGGGATCCGAGCGAGAGCAGGCCGATGAAGCCGAGCAGGAGGTCGGAGGCGAGCTGAGCGTCCACGGGGGAGTCCTTTCGATCGGGGCTCGCGCCGGCGGGCGCATCTTTTCCATGCTACCGGGCGGCACTGGTAGAGTTGACGGGAACTTCGGCGAGGGATGCGGCACCCGCATCCGTAATCGACGAGGGTGTGCAGGCCTACGGCTTCCTCACGCGCTCGCGTTCGAGTCGAACCATCCCCGATCTGGGGCCCGTGGGCCCGCAAGGAGAATCATCATGTCGGAAGACAACAAGGTCACCGCTGAGGTGCGCACGCAGTTCGGCAAGGGCTTCGCCCGTCGCCTCCGCGCCGCCGGTCAGATCCCCGCCGTCCTGTACGGCCACGGCACCGAGCCCGTGCACCTCGCCCTGCCGGGTCACCAGGTCGCCCTGCTGATCCGCCGCGCGAACGCGCTGCTCGAGCTCACCGCCGACGGCAAGGACCACCTGGCCCTCGTCAAGGACGTCCAGAAGGACCCGGTGCGCCAGATCATCGAGCACATCGACCTGCTGGTCGTGAAGAAGGGCGAGAAGGTCGCGGTCGACGTCCCCGTCGTCGTCGTGGGCGAGCCCTTCGCCGGCACCATCGCGAACCTGGACGCGACGACCGTGTCGCTCGAGGTGCTGGCCACCAACATCCCGCAGAACATCGAGGTCGACGTCGAGGGCCTCGAGGACGGCACGCACATCACGGCCGCCGACCTGAAGCTCCCCCAGGGTGCGACGCTGGTGACCGAGCCGGAGACGCTGGTCGTCGCCGTTTCGGTGCCCGCCGCGACCCTCGCCGCGGAGGACGAGATCGCCGAGGCCGACGCCGAGGTCGCTGCTGAGCAGTCCGAGGAGGCCGCGGAGTAATCCGCCCCACTCGCACAGGAGAAATCCCGACGACAGGATCGATTCGCGAGAATCGTCCTGCGTTCGGGATTTCTCCTGTTTTACGTCCGTCTCAACGTCGCACTCGCGCCGCCTCCGGAAGGGATGACATGGCCGACACCTGGCTGATCGTGGGACTCGGGAACCCGGGACCCCGCTACGAGGCGACGCGCCACAACGTGGGCCAGATGGTGATCGACGAGCTCGCCGACCGCCGCAACGAGGGTTTCAAGGTGCACAAGGCGGGTGCGCGCATCGCGGAGGGGTGGCTGCGTCCCGGCGGACCGAAGCTCGTGCTCGCCAAGCCCAACACGTTCATGAACGTGTCCGGCGGGCCGGTCGCGAACCTCGCGAAGTTCTTCGACATCCCCGCCGACCGCGTCGTGGTCGTGCACGACGAGCTCGACATCCCCTTCGACACCCTCAAGCTCAAGACCGGCGGCGGACACGGCGGGCACAACGGCGTCCGCGACGTCGCAAAGGCGCTCGGCACGCCGGAGTTCCCCCGGGTGCGGGTCGGCATCGGCCGCCCTCCCGGCCGCCAGGACCCCGCCGACTGGGTGCTCGACGCCTTCGGTCAGACCGAGCGCAAGACCCTCCCGATCCTCATCTCGGATGCGGCGGATGCGGTCGAGCTCCTCGTCGACGAGGGCCTGGTCGCCGCCCAGCAGCGCTGGCACGCCCCCCGCGCCTGACCCAGCGCCCCCCGAAGCGGGTGTCGGTGGGGCGCCGTAGACTCTTGTGGTGACAGTTCCCGGGATCGTCCGCGCCCTCGCGCGCTCAGAAACGTTCCGAGACGCAGCCGGGGCGGCCTCCGTCGATGGGGACTTCTCCCTCGTCGACGGCCTCGACGCCCCGCTGCTCGCGGCCCTGCTCGAGCGGCGCCGCGAGGCCGGAAAGCCGGCCGTTCTGCTGGCCGTTGCGCCCACCGGCCGCCGCGCCGAGGCGCTGGGGCCCGCGCTCGAGGCGCTGCTTCCCGGCGCGGAGGTGCGCCACTTCCCGGCGTGGGAGACCCTGCCGCACGAGCGCCTCAGCCCGAGCGCCGAGACCGTCGGCCGCCGCCTCGCCGTGCTGCAGCGCATCGCCGAGTGGGAGGGCACCGCGCCGCTGGTCGTCACCGCATCCGTGCGCGGCGCGATCCAGCCGATCGTCCCCGGACTCGGGGATGCGGGCACGATCCGCCTCAGCGTCGGCGGCCGCGGACACGATCTCGCAGCGATCGTCGTGCGCCTCGTCGAGTTCGCGTACCACCGCGTCGACATGGTCTCGCGTCGCGGCGAGTTCGCGGTGCGCGGCGGCATCCTCGATGTCTTCCCGCCCGCCGCCGACCACCCGTATCGCGTGGAGTTCTTCGGCGACGAGGTCGACCAGATCCGCGCGTTCTCCGTCGCCGACCAGCGTTCGCTGCCCGGCGACATCGACCGGATCGACCTGCTGCCCAGCCGTGAGCTGCTGCTCACCGACGAGGTGCGCGACCGCGCGCTCGGCCTGGCCGACGCGTTCCCGTCGCTCGCGGGCATGCTCACGAAGATGGCCGAGGGCATCCCGGTCGAGGGCATGGAGTCGCTCATCCCGGCACTCGTCGACGGCCTCGTGACGATCGTGGACTACCTGCCGCGCGCGAGCGCCGTCGCCGTCGTCGACCCCGTGCGCGCAGCCACCCGCGCGACGACCCTCGCCGAGACCAACCAGGAGTTCCTGGATGCGGCGTGGAGCGCCGCCGTCGCCGGTGCCGACACCCCGGTCGATCTCGGATCGGGCGACTTCCTTTCGCTGCCCGAGCTGCACGAGGCCGCCCGTGCGCGCACCGACGTGTGGTGGGAGCTCTCCTCGTTCGACTCGGGGGCAGCGGATGCGGCCGCCGAAGGCCTCTCGGACGACGCCGGCGTCACGCGGATCGCCGCCGCATCCGTCCCGTCGTTCGCGGGCAGTGTCGAGGGCGCGATCGATCACGTCGCGCAGCTGCTCACCGAGCAGTGGGCGGTCGTCGTGACGGCGTCGGGTGCGGGTCTCGCCGACCGCGCCCGCGACGTGCTCGCCGAGCGGGGGATCGCCGCCCGACGGGTGGAGTCACTGAGCGAGCCGCCCGAGCCGGGACTCGCCACGGTCGTCGTGAGCACGCTGGAGCGCGGCTTCCAGGTCGCGGATGCGCGGCTCGCCGTGCTGACCGAGTCGGAGTTCTACGGCCGCACGATCGGCAGCGACACCCGCGCCGTCAAGAAGCTCGCCTCGCGCCGGCGCAACGTCGTCGACCCGCTGCAGCTGAAGCCGGGCGACTTCGTGGTGCACGCCACGCACGGCATCGGCAAGTTCGTCGAGCTCGTGCAGCGCGAGGTCTCCAGCGGCGGCCGCAACGCGGTCAAGAGCAAGCGCGAGTACCTCGTGCTGGAGTACGCCGCCTCCAAGCGCGGCCACCCCGGCGACAAGCTGTACGTGCCCACCGACCAGCTCGACCTGCTCTCGCGCTACGTCGGCGGCGAGGCGCCCGCGCTGTCGAAGATGGGCGGCAGCGACTGGGCCGCCGCCAAGAGCAAGGCCCGCCGAGCCGTTCGCGACATCGCGGTCGAGCTCGTGAAGCTCTACTCCGCGCGGATGGCGGCGAAGGGGTACGCCTTCGGACCCGACACCCCCTGGCAGCGCGAGCTGGAGGAGGCGTTCCCGTTCGCCGAGACCCCCGACCAGTTGCAGACGATCGACGAGATCAAGGCCGACATGGAGCGGCCGATCCCGATGGACCGCCTGCTGTCGGGAGACGTGGGCTTCGGCAAGACCGAGGTCGCCGTCCGCGCAGCCTTCAAGGCGATCCAGGACGGCAAGCAGGTCGCGATGCTCGTGCCGACCACTCTGCTGGTCAAGCAGCACCTCGAGACCTTCTCCGAGCGTTTCGCGGGCTTCCCGGTCAAGGTGCGCGCGCTCTCGCGCTTCCAGACCGAC
Organism: Microbacterium binotii; assembly: GCF_021398715.1. Taxonomy (NCBI): domain Bacteria; kingdom Bacillati; phylum Actinomycetota; class Actinomycetes; order Micrococcales; family Microbacteriaceae; genus Microbacterium; species Microbacterium binotii. Next base: position 1,159,866 of record NZ_CP090347.1, read on the forward strand.
AAGGAGGCGAAGGATGTGGTCGCCGGCCTCGCCGACGGCACGGTCGACATGGTCATCGGTACGCACCGCATCCTCACCGAGAAGGTCGTCTTCAAGGACCTCGGGCTGATGATCATCGACGAGGAGCAGCGTTTCGGCGTCGAGCACAAGGACGCCCTGAAGAAGCTCAAGACGAACGTCGACATCCTCGCGATGAGCGCCACCCCCATTCCCCGCACGCTCGAAATGGCGGTCACCGGCATCCGCGAGATGTCGACGCTCGCCACCCCGCCCGAGGACCGGCATCCGATCCTCTCCTACGTCGGGCCGCGCAACGACAAGCAGATCGCCGCGGCGATCCGGCGCGAGCTGCTGCGCGAGGGACAGGTGTTCTTCGTGCACAACCGGGTCTCGTCGATCCAGCGGGTCGCGGCGGATCTCGCCGAGCTCGTGCCGGAGGCGCGCGTCGCCGTCGCCCACGGGCAGATGGGAGAGCACCAGCTCGAGCAGGTGGTCGACGACTTCTGGGAGCGCCGGGCCGACGTGCTCGTCTCGACCACGATCGTCGAGACCGGGCTCGACATCTCCAACGCGAACACGATCATCATCGACCGCGCCGACAAGTACGGCCTCAGTCAGCTGCACCAGTTGCGCGGCCGCGTCGGTCGCGGGCGCGAGCGTGCCTACGCGTACTTCCTGTACGACGAGACCAAACCGCTGAGCGAGACCGCGGCAGACCGGCTCGAGACGATCTCGGTCAACAACGACCTCGGCTCGGGCATGCAGGTCGCGCTCAAAGACCTCGAGCTGCGCGGCGCGGGCAACCTGCTCGGCGCCGAGCAGGCGGGGCACATCGCAGGCGTCGGCTTCGACCTGTACCTGCGCATGATCGGCGAGGCCGTGGCCACGTTCCGCGGCGAGGAGACCGAGGGACAGACCGAGCTGCGGCTCGAGCTGCCCGTGCAGGCCCGCATCCCCGAGGACTACATCGACAGCGAGCGCCTGCGCCTGGAGGCTTACCAGAAGCTGTCTGCGGCGGCATCCGCGACCGCGAAGGACGACGCGATCGACCTCGTGATCGAGGAGCTCACCGACCGGTATGGGCAGCCGCCGGCCGAGGTCGAAGGTCTCGTGGCCGTCGCCCGGCTTCGCCGTCGTGCGGCGCGTTCGTCGCTCGCCGACGTCGTCGCGATGGGACCGAACCTGCGCGTCGCGCCCGCGCACCTGCCCGATTCGCTGCGCGTGCGGATGCAGCGGCTGTACCCGAAGGCGAAGCTCGTCGCCTCCGGCGAGGCCCTCGTCGTGCCGCTTCCCACCGCGGGCGGCGAGCCGCTGGGCGATGCCGAGCTCATCGCCTGGACGAGCCAACTGCTCGACGCGCTGTTCCCCGTTCCCGAGCCGGCCCCCGCGGGCTGAGGTACCTCATGGACAACGACCTGTTCATCCGCATCCTGCTCGCCGTCGTGATGGTGGCCTCGGGCTGCCTCATGATCTGGATGGCGCGCGCCGCCGCATCCGGTCGCCTGAAGCGCAACGCCATCGCCGGTATCCGCACGTCCGTCACCATGGCGAGCGACGAGGCATGGCTGACCGCCCACCTCCGCGCGAAGCAGGCGACGACCTGGGGCGGCGTCGCCGGCATCGCAAGCGGCCTGGGCGCGCTGCTGCCGGTGCCGTCCGCCGGGCTCGCGGCGATCGTGCTGGCCGGATGCGCCGCGATGCTGGGCTTCGTGCTCTATGGCGCGGCGGTCGGCACCCGCGCGGCGGCCGCCCGCACACCCGAAGCCTGAGGACCGGTCGGCGTCAGATGACGCCCTGGGCCGCCATGGCGTGGGCGACGCGCTCGAAGCCCGCGCTGTTGGCGCCGACGACGTAGTCGCCCGGGCGTCCGTAGCGCTCCGCCGCGTCGAACGCGGCGTCGTGCACGTCGCGCATGATCTGGCGCAGCTTCGCCTCGCTGTCGGCGAACGTCCAGCGCTGGCGCGAGGCGTTCTGGCTCATCTCCAGCGCCGAGGTGGCGACGCCGCCCGCGTTGGCCGCCTTGCCGGGCGCGAACAGCACGCCGGCGCTGCGGAACGCGGCGATCGCGCCGGGGGTGGAGGGCATGTTGGCGCCCTCCACGACCGCGCGCACGCCGTGGGCGATGAGGGTCTGGGCATCCGTCTCGTCGAGCTCGTTCTGCGTCGCGCAGGGAAACGCCACGTCCACGGGCACCTCCCACGGCCGGGCGTCCGGCACGAAGCGGGCGCTGGGGCGGCGGGCCGCGTACTCCGCGATCCGCGCGCGCTCGGTCTCCTTCACCTGCCGCAGCAGACCCAGGTCGATGCCGGCGTCGTCGACGACGTAACCGCTGGAATCGGATGCGGTCACCGGCACCGCGCCGAGCTGTTGCGCCTTCGCGATGGCGTACACGGCGACGTTGCCCGATCCCGACACGCTCACGCGGCGGCCCTCGAGGCTCTCGCCCGCGACGCCGAGCATCGCCTCGGCGAAGAACACGGCGCCGTAGCCGGTGGCCTCCGTGCGCACCTCGGCGCCGCCCCACTGCACGCCCTTGCCGGTGAACATGCCGGACTCGTGGCGGTTGGTGATGCGGCGGTACTGGCCGAAGAGGTAACCGATCTCGCGCGCCCCCACCCCGATGTCGCCGGCGGGGACGTCGGTGTGCTCGCCGAGGTGCCGGTACAGCTCGTTCATGAACGACTGGCAGAAGCGCATGATCTCGGCATCCGATCGCCCGTGCGGGTCGAAGTCGCTGCCGCCTTTGGCGCCGCCGATGCCCTGGCCGGTGAGGGCGTTCTTGAAGATCTGCTCGAATCCGAGGAACTTGACGATCGACGCGTTCACGGTCGGGTGGAAGCGCAGCCCGCCCTTGTAGGGCCCGAGCACGGAGGAGAACTGGATGCGGAAGCCCCGGTTCACGCGAACGGTGCCGGCGTCGTCGACCCACGGCACACGGAACATGATCTGCCGCTCGGGCTCGACGATGCGCTCGAGGATGCCGAGCTCGGCGAACGCGGGATGGCGCTCGATGACGGGAGCCACCGAGTCGAGCACCTCGTGCACGGCCTGCTGGAACTCGGGCTCGTGGGGGTTGCGGGCGAGGACAGTGGCGAAGGTGGAGCGCACGGCTTCGGGCAGCGCGGCGAAGGTCTCGGTCAACGTGGTTCTCTCTGGCCGGGTATCGCGCGCGGCGCGATGTCCCAAATGGATGCGGACGCTCCCACACTAGCGGCGTCGGACCTGTCGCCTCGACGCGCGCTGCCCTAGGGTGACGGCATGCGCTACGAGCACCTCGGCGTCGCGCCGTCGGTCCACCCGTCGGCCAGCGTCGCACCCACGGCCGTGCTGAGCGGTGACGTCACGATCGGGGCGGGATGCCGCATCCTGCACGGCGCGATCCTCACCTCGGAGGGTGGACCGCTGACCCTCGGCGAGCACGTCATCGTCATGGAGAACGCCCTCGTGCGCGCGACCGCCGCCAACCCGGTGCACATCGGCGATCACACGCTGATCGGGCCCACGGCGAGCATCGCCGGGGCGACGATCGCCGAGGAGGTCTTCATCGCGACGGGCGCGCGCGTGTTCAACGGCGCGCGCATCGACCGTCGCAGCGAGGTGCGGATCGGCGCCACGGTGCACCTGCGCACGCACCTCGGTGAGGGCTCGGTCGTGCCGATCGGGTGGGTCGCCGTGGGGGATCCTGCGATCGTGGTCTCGCCCGACAAGCACGACGAGATCTGGGCGCGCCAGCAGGAACTCGACTTCCCCGGGTACGTGTTCGGCCTCGATCGCGACACCCCCGACCTCATGGTGCAGCTCACGGAGCGCTACGGCCGCAGCCTCGCGCGCCACGACGACGACCGCCTCCTCGACTGAGGCGCGGCCGCATCCGCCCGCCTGCGACCCCTCAACAGGAGAAATCCCGCCATCAGGACGGATTCCGGGTGGATCGTCCTGATGGCGGGATTTCTCCTGCGCAAGGGTGGCGCCGCGCGGCGCCGGATGCGGCTCAGCCGGTGTTCTGCAGGCCGGCCGCCACGCCGGAGACCGACAGCAGCAGCAGGCGCTGGTTGGCGGTGTCGGCGGGTGCATCGGCCGGGGCGTCGCGGAGGGCCCGCAGGGCCCGCAGCTGCAGGAGCGACAGGGCGTCGACGTAGGGGCTGCGCAGCTTCACGGCGCGCTGCAGCACGGCCTTGTTCGCGAGCGGGGCGTCGCCGCCGACGATGCGCACGACCCAGTCGCGGGTGAGCGACATCTCCTCCATAACGAGGGAGGCGAGGTCGTCGCGGTCGCCGAGGCGGAGGTACTCGCGGGCGATGCGGTCGTCGGCCTTCGCGAGGCTCATCGCGACGTTGTCGATCATCGCGCGGAACAGCGGCCACTCGGCGTAGGCGGTGCGGAGCAGCTGCTCGTCGCCCACGGTCTCCAGCGCCGTGCCGAGGCCGAACCAGCCGGCGAGGTTGATGCGCGCCTGCGACCATGCGAACACCCACGGGATGGCGCGGAGGTCTTCGAGCGACTCGACCGACAGCCCGCGGCGGGCGGGACGCGAGCCCAGGGCGAGGAGTCCGACCTCCTCCATCGGGGTGACGGTGGCGAACCAGGGCGCGAAGCCGGGTGCCTTCACGAGCGAGTAGAACCGCTCGCGCGAGGAGTCCTCGAGCACCTGGGCGATCTCGGCGAACATCTCGGCGCCGCGGCGGTTGCGCGCCTCGTTCGACGGAGCCGACGCCATGAGGATGGCGGCGGCCACCTGATCGATGTGGCGCATGGCGATCTGCGGGTCGCCGTAGCGGGCGAAGATGACCTCGCCCTGCTCGGTGAGCTTGAAGCGGCCGTCGACCGAGTGCGGCGGCTGCGCGAGGATCGCGCTGTTGGCGGGACCGCCGCCGCGGCCGAGGGCGCCGCCGCGGCCGTGGAAGAGGGTGAGCTCGATGTTGCTGGCCTGCGCCCACGCGGCGATCTCGGCCTGCGCCTCGTACAGGGCGAGGTTCGCCGCGACGGGTCCGACATCCTTCGAGGAGTCGGAGTAGCCGAGCATGACCTCGAGGCGACGGCCGGTGGCATCCAGACGCGCGGCGAACTCGGGGTGCTCCGCGATCTCGGCCAGGATGCCGGGGGCCGCCTGCAGGTCGGCGAACGTCTCGAACAGGGGGATCACGTCGAGCACGGGCGCCGTGCCGTCCGCACCCACCGCGTACCGCGCGAGGCGATGCACGTTGGCGAGGTCTTCGGCGGACTGCGTGAACGACACGATGTAGCGGCCCGCGGCGCGCGGTCCGAAGCGCTCCTGGATGTAGGCGATCGCGCGGAAGACCTCGAGCACCTCTTCGGTCAGCTCGCTGCGCTCACCGCCGGCTTCGAGCTCCGCGAGGACCTTCTTGTGGACGGCGGAGTGCTGGCGCACCTCGAGCTCGGCGAGGTGGAAGCCGTAGGTCTCGACCTGCCACACCAGCTGCTGCAGGGCGCCGTAGGCCTGGCGGGCGGCGCCCGCATCCGCGAGCGACTGCTGCACGGTGCGCAGGTCCGCGAGCAGGTGCTCGGGGTCGCGGTAGGCGAGGTCGGCGTTGCGGGTGCGGGTCGCGGCGATCCGGCGCGCGACCATCAGCAGGATGCGGCGGTGCGGCTCGTTGGGGGAGCGCTTCGCGATCTCGGCCGCTGCTTCCTCGTCGGCGCTGCGCAGGCGGTTCCAGAGGGCCACGAGGGCGTCGCTCGGGGGAGTGGATGTGGCGTCGAGGGTCAGCGTGCGCCCGATCCGCAGCGCGGTGCGCTCCAGACCCAGCAGCACGTGCTCGCTCGCGATGCCGGCGGCCTTGCGCGTGACCTTCGCGGTGACGAAGGGGTTGCCGTCGCGGTCGCCGCCGACCCACGTGCCCACGCGCACGAAGGGACGCACGAGCGGGGGGCGGTTGCCGGCGCCCTCGCCGAGCGCGTCGTCGACGCGGCGATACACGCGGGGGACGGTCGTGAACAGGGTGTCGTCGAAGACGGCCATGATCGCGCGCACCTCGTCGGTGGGCGACGGCTTCTCGGCGCGCAGCGGCGCGGTGCGCCAGAGGGTGTCGATCTCCTCCAGCATCCGACGGCGCGCGCGGCGCTGGTCGACGCCGCCCTCGGTGAGCGAGTCGTACTCGTCGAGCAGCTCGGACAGACGACGGATGCCGGTCGAGATCGCGCGGCGGCGCGCCTCGGTCGGGTGGGCGGTGAAGACGGGGTGGAACCGCAGGGACTGCAGGCGCTCGAGCGCCACGTCGTCGCCGACCTCGGACGCGAGCTGGCGCAGCGCCGAGCGGATGGAGTCGGTGCGGCCCTCGGGCTCCGGCTGGCCGTCGCGCTCGCGCAGCACCCGCACGCGCTGGTGCTCCTCGGCGAGGTTCACGAGGTGGAAGTAGACGGTGAAGGCGCGGGCGACCTCGTCGGCACGCTCGATCGTGAACGAGTCGGCGATCTCGGCGGCGCGCTCGAAGGCCTCGTCGCTCGGGTCGGTGTAGGCCTGGATCGTCGCCACACGGAGGCGTTCGACGTCCTCGTACAGACCCGCCGAGCCGCTCTCCTGCAGCACCTGTCCGAGCAGGGAGCCGAGCACGCGCACGTCCGCGCGCATCTGATCGGGGATCTCCTGCCCTGCCTCGTGGCGTCCGACGACGCGAATGGCCTCGGTGGGGGTGGGTTCGAGCATGGGAACAACGGTACTGGGAGCGGAAGGGCACTTCGGACACGCGAGGCACCTCGTTACGATGGGCACCCGAACGGCGGCGGGTCCGGTCGCCTCGTCGCCCGCGACGAACGCTCTTCTTCCTCCGGAGTCCCATGCATCTGCTTCGTTCCGAGCGCTTTCCCGCCGTCGTCCTGCTGATCGCGGCGGGGCTCGGACTGTTCCTGGCCAACTCGCCGCTCGCGCCGGGTGTGGTCGCGGTCAAGGAGGCGCACGTCGGCATCCCCGGACTGCTCGATCTCTCGGTCTCGCACTGGATCCAGGACGGCCTGCTCGCGATCTTCTTCTTCGTCGCGGCCATCGAGCTCTGGCACGAGCTCACCGAGGGGCAGCTGAGCTCGCTCCGCAAGGCCGTGCAGCCGGCGATCGCGGCCGCGGGCGGTGTGATCACCCCGATCGTCGTGTTCGCACTCATCGCGATGGGCACCTCGTCGGCGTCGGGGTGGCCGATCCCCACCGCGACCGACATCGCCTTCGCCCTCGGGGTGCTCGCCGTCTTCGGCCGGGGCCTCCCGCCGGGCGTGCGGGCGTTCCTGCTGGCGCTCGCGATCCTCGACGACATCGTGGGCATCGTGTTCATCGCCGTGCTCTTCACCGACGGCGTCGACCTCTTCCTCCTGCTCGCCGCCCTCGTGGGCGTCATCCTGTTCTCGCTGCTCAGCCGACGGCTCACCCGTCGCAACCGGGTGCCGCTGGGCATCGTGCTGGTGCTGCTGGGCATCCTCGTGTGGGTGCTCGTGTACCTCTCGGGCGTGCACGCGACGATCGCGGGCGTCGCGCTGGGGCTCGCGATGGCGTCGAAGCCCGCCGCCCGGGTGCGGGCGGGACTGGAGCCCTGGGTGAACGGGCTGGTGCTGCCGCTGTTCGCGCTGTCGGCCGCATCCGTCGCCATCCCCGCGGTCGGGCTCGACGAGCTGCAGCCGGTCTTCTGGGGCGTGCTGATCGCCCTTCCGGTGGGCAAGCTCCTGGGCATCACCGTGTTCGGCTGGCTTTCTCAGCGGCTGGAAGACCCGGAGGAACGCCTGCGGTTCGCCGATCTCCTCGCCGCCGGCGCGCTCGGCGGCATCGGGTTCACCGTGTCGCTGCTGCTGTCGGAGCTCGCGTTCGCCGACGACGCGATGCTGCGCGACGAGGCGACGCTCGGCGTGCTCGGTGGGTCGTTGGTCTCCCTCGTGGTGGCGGCGGTGCTCGTAGCATGGCGGGCACGGCACTACCGACGCGAGGAGCGCAGGGTATGAACGACGCGGATGCGGCCTCCGACGGTCTCCGGCGCGCGGCCGAGGTGATGCACGAGGTGCGTGAGAGGTGCGTCTGGTCGCAGCAGATCGACCACGCCGCTCTCGTGCCGTACCTCGTGGAGGAGAGCGCCGAGGTGATCGACGCGGTCGAGAACGGTGACCGCAAGGAGCTGCGCGAGGAGCTCGGAGATCTGCTGTGGCAGGTGCTGTTCCACGCGGAGATCGCCTCGCGCGACGTCGACGACCCGTTCGACATCGACGACGTCGCCGGCGACCTCGCCGACAAGATGGTGCGCCGGCATCCGCACGTGTTCGCGGGCGAGACGGCCACGACGCCCGAAGAGGTGCTCGTGCACTGGAACGCCGCGAAGGCCGCGGAGAAGCGCGAGCGGCGCAGCGTGCTCGACGGGATCCCCGCCGCGATGCCGGCGCTGGCCCGCGCGCAGAAGGTCGTCGGGCGCGCGCCCGGCGCAGCCATTCCGGCGCGTCCGCTCGAGATCACCTCGGAGGAGCAGCTCGGCGACGCCCTGCTCGCCCTCGTGGCGCGGGCGAAGGCCGAGGGGTGGGATGCGGAGCGGGCCCTGCGCACCCGCACGCGCGCGCTGGAGGAGGGTGTGCGCCGGGCCGAAGCCGGTTTGGGATGATGGTCTGGTGCCAGCAGTGAACCCCCCGCGCGGCATGCGCGACTTCCTCCCCGCCGACAAGGCCCGCCGCGAGCGCGTGCTCGCCGTCATCCGCGACCGCTATCGCGCGCACGGCTTCGACGAGATCGAGACGCCGGTCATGGAGGACTACGACCGGCTGCACGCCGGCATGGGCGGCGACAATGAGAAGCTCGCGTTCAACGTGCTCAAGCGCGCCCTGTCGCCCGAGGCGATCACGTCGGCCGCCGACGACCCGGCCGCCCTCAGCGACCTCGGGCTGCGGTTCGACCTCACCGTGCCGCTGGCCCGGTTCTACGCCTCGCACCGCGCCGAGCTTCCTGGCGTCTTCCGTTCCGTGCAGATCGCGCCCGTGTGGCGCGCGGAGCGCCCGCAGAAGGGGCGCTACCGCCAGTTCGTGCAGTGCGACATCGACATCATCGGCGACGCCGGAGCCCGCGCAGAGGCGGAGCTCATCGTCGCGACCCTCGACACGCTCGACGCCCTCGGTCTCGTCGGCGCCAGCGTGCGCATCAACGACCGCCGTGCGCTCGACGGGATGCTGGAGGTCTTCGGCTTCGAGGCGTCCGAGCGTGCCGGCGTGCTCATCACGATCGACAAGCTCGACAAGATCGGTCCGGACGGTGTGGAGGCGGAGCTGCGCGAGCGCGGGGCGACCGCATCCGCCGTCGACGCGTTCGCGGCCTTCCTCGCCCGTCCCGCAGCGGAGGACACCGCGTTCGGTGAGGCGCACATCCGCGCGCAGCTGCCCGACGGCATCGCCGACGAGGTCGTCGCTCACCTCGTGGGCATCGGCGAGGCGGTCAGCGCCGCGGTGGGGCTCGACGAGGTGCCGCTCGTGTTCGACCCGTTCCTCGTGCGCGGCATGGGCTACTACACGGGCACGATCTTCGAGCTCGCGCACCCCTCCGTGCCCTACTCGCTGGGCGGCGGCGGGCGCTACGACGGCATGATCGGCCGCTTCCTCGGTCAGGACGTGCCGGCGGTCGGGTTCTCGATCGGCTTCGAGCGCATCGTCGACCTCGTTTCGGCGGGGGAGGATGCGGGGCTCGACGCCGTCGTGCTGGTGCACGACCGCGACGTGCCGGTCGCCGAGCTCGTGGCGGTGAAGTCCGCGCTCGTGACGGCAGGCTCGCGCGTGCGGCTCGAGCAGCGCACCAAGAACCTGAAGGCGCTGCTGGAGCGCGCGGCCGCCGACGGCTACACGGCGTTCGCGACGGTGGCCGCGGGCGACGACCCGTCCGAGCTCGAGCTCAAGCCGCTCGCGTAGGGCTGCGGCGGCCGAACACGAGCCGCAGCACCACGCCGACGGCGAGCACCCCCGTTCCGGCGAGGGCCGCCTGCCACGGCAGCGTCACGGCGAGCACCGCGCAGCCGGCGGCGCCGAGGGCGGCGAGAGCACGCGGGAAGCGGCGGTGCGCCGCATCCTGTCGCAGCGCCGCGAGGTTCGCGACGAGGTAGTACACGAGCACGCCGAGCGAGGAGAACCCGATCGCGCCGCGCAGGTCGACGAGGGCGACCGCGACCATGACGATCGCGCCGACGGCGATCTCGGCGCGGTAGGGCGTGTGCCGCGACGGATGCACGGCGGCGAAAAAGCTGGGCAGGTCGCCGCCGCGCGACATCGCGAACGAGGTGCGCCCGATGCCGGCGATGAGGGCGAGGAGTGCGCCGAGGGATGCGGCGGCTGCCCCCACGCGCACGACCGGCTGCGCCCACTCCCAGCCCGCGGCCGAGACGAGTTCGGCGAGGGGTGCGGATGCGGCCGCCAGCCGTTCCGGGCCGAGCACGAGCAGGCACAGCACGGCGAGGACCGCGTACACCGTGAGGGCGCCCGCGAAGGCGCCGAGGATCGCGCGGGGGATCGTGCGGGCCGGATCGCGCACCTCCTCGCCCATCGTCGCGATGCGGGCGTAGCCGGCGAAGGCGAAGAAGATGAGCCCTGCCGACTGCAGCACCCCGTACGGGCTGACCTCGCCGCCCGTCCAGCCGGCGCCGGTGGGCAGCGACACGGCACCCGCGGCCACGACGACGGCGAGGCACAGCAGCACGATCGCGACCAGGATGCGGGTGAGCCGGGCCGTGCGGGTGACGCCGAGCAGGTTCACGATCGTCAGGGTCGCGACCGCCGCGACGGCCACCGGCCGCTCGAACCCGGCCGGCGCGGCGTAGGCCGCGAAGGTCATGGCCATGGCGGCGCAGCTCGCGAGCTTGCCGATCACGAACCCCCAGCCTGCGACGAATCCGGCCCACGGTCCGAGTTCGGCGCGGCCGTACGCCCACGCGCCGCCGGCGACCGGATGCGCGGCGGCGAGCTGCGCTGTGGAGGTGGCGTTCGCGAAGGCGACGACCGCCGCGATCGCGAGACCCACGAGCAGGCCCGCGCCGGCGGCCTGCGCGGCGGGGGCGAAGACGGCGAACACGCCGGCGCCGATCATCGAGCCCAGACCGATCGCTATGGCGTCACCGAGTCCGAGGCGTCGCTGGAGGGTGGGGCCGGTCACGCCGGGCACCCTACTGCAGCGGTGTGAACCGCCGGGGATCCGATCGGTCACCCAGCCGTCACGACCCGTTCACCGCGAGGGGTTCGGATGGGTGCGTGGCCCGCATCCGATTCCCCGCGCGCACGGTCGCAACGTTCGCCGGCGTCGTCGCGTTCGCGCTCGCCGCCGCCCGCGAGGTGCTGCGGCGCCAGGCCGCGCACGCCCGCCGGCAGATCGGCAAGCCGCTCGGCGAGCAGGCGCCGGAGGCCGATCGCGTGTGGCGTCCCGGCTACGACGGCACCCCGATCGAGCTGCTCGTGCTGGGGGACTCGATCGCCGCGGGACTCGGTGCCGAACGGCGCAAGGACACCCTCGGCGCGCGCCTCGCCCGCGCGCTCGCCCGCCGCACGCAGCGCCCCGTGCGTCTGCGCACCGCGGCGGTGGTCGGCTCCGAGTCCGCCGCGCTCGCCGGCCAGCTCGACGCCCTGCCCGACGACTATCGCGCGGACGTCGCCGTGATCGTGGTCGGCGGCAACGACGTGACGCACCGCATCCCGATCTCACGCTCGGTGGCTTCACTGGAGGACGCGATCGAGCGGCTGCGACAGGAGGGCACCGAGGTCGTGGTGGGCACCTGCCCGGATCTGGGTGCGCTGCGACCGGTGCCGCAGCCGCTGCGCTCGCTCGGCTCACGCCTGTCGCGCCAGCTGGCGCAGGCGCAGGCGCGCGCCGCGACCGCAGCCGGCGCGTGGGCCGTGTCGTTGCGACACGTCGTGGGATCGTTCTTCATCTCGAACCCCGACGAGATGTTCAGCCTCGACCGGTTCCATCCGAGCGCGGTCGGCTACCGCCGTACCGCCGACGCGCTGCTGCCGTCGGTGCTCGCCGCGCTCGGCGAAGACGTGCGGCTGCCCTCCGGACACCGGGCCCCTGACACGCGGGACGCGCTCGCCGGCAGGGGTTGACCTCGTCGGGCGCGGCCCGATTGGCTGGCGGGCATGAGCGACACGAACCCGGCACCGACGCCGGACGGCTGGCGCGCCGTCGACGCGTACCTGACCGAGACGCTGGTCGAGACGGACCCCGCGCTGGAGGATGCCCGCGCGGCTCAGGATGCGGCGGGCCTTCCCGCCATCGAGGTCGTGCCGCTGACCGGGAAGCTGCTGCACCTGCTGGCGCGGATGATCGGCGCCCGCCGGGTGCTCGAGATCGGCACGCTCGGCGGCTACTCCACGATCTGGCTCGCGCGCGCCGTGGGGGAGCGAGGGCGGGTGACGACGATCGAGGCCGAGCCGCGCAACGCCGCGGTGGCACGGCGGAGCATCGACGACGCGGGTGTGGGCGAGCGCGTCGAGATCCGCCAGGGGAGGGCGGCGGACGTCCTCCCGCACCTGGAGGGACCGTTCGATCTCGTCTTCATCGACGCCGACAAGGAGTCCAACACGATCTACCTCGACTGGGCCGCGCGTCTCGGTCGCACGGGGACCGTGGTCGTGGTCGACAACGTCGTGCGCGCCGGGCGCATCGTCGATCCGGAGAACCACGAGAGCCAGGTCGAGGGCGTGCGGCGCACGCTGTCGATGCTCGCCGACGACGATCGGTTCGACGCGACGGCCGTGCAGACCCTCGATGCGAAGGGCTGGGACGGCTTCGCGGTGGCGCTCATCACGCATCCGGGGCTTTCTTCCGGTGGGTCTCGCGCCGAGCGTCACTAGACTCGGAAGCGGACCGATGTCGCTCCGAGATCACACCCCCAAACTCAAGGAGTCCCCTGTGGCACTTATCGAGGCTGTAGGCGCGCGCGAAATCCTCGACTCGCGCGGTAACCCGACCGTCGAAGTGGAGGTGCTCCTCGATGACGGTGTCGTGCAGCGTGCGGCAGTGCCCTCCGGCGCATCCACCGGCGCGTTCGAGGCGTACGAGCTGCGCGACGGCGACAAGAGCCGCTACGGCGGCAAGGGCGTGCTGAAGGCCGTCAACGCCGTCATCGACGAGCTCGGCCCGGCGATCGAGGGTGTCGAGGCGAGCGAGCAGCGCGTCATCGACCAGATCCTCATCGAGACCGACGGCACCGAGAACAAGTCGCGCACCGGAGCGAACGCCATCCTCGGCGTGAGCCTGGCCGTGGCCAAGGCCGCCGCCGACTCGGCCGACCTGCCGCTGTTCCGCTACCTCGGCGGCCCGAACGCGCACCTGCTGCCCGTTCCGCTGTTCAACGTCATCAACGGCGGCGAGCACGCCGACAACGGCATCGACTTCCAGGAGTTCTTCCTCGCGCCCATCGGTGCGGACACGTACGCCGAGTCGCTGCGCTGGGGCACCGAGGTCTACCACGTCCTCAAGGGCGAGCTGAAGGCGGCCGGCTACAACACGGGCCTGGGCGACGAGGGCGGCTTCGCCCCCGACCTCCCCAGCAACCGCGAGGGCCTCGACTTCCTGCTCAAGGCCATCGAGAAGGCGGGCTTCACGCCCGGCTCCGACATCGCCGTGGGCCTCGACGTCGCCGCGACCGAGTTCTACAAGGACGGCGTGTACACCGTCGAGGGCAAGCCGTGGAGCCCCGCGCAGCTCGTCGACTACTTCGCCGACCTGGTCGCCAACTACCCGATCGTCACGATCGAGGACGCCCTCGCCGAGGACGACTGGGACAACTGGAAGGCCCTCACCGAGGCCATCGGCACCAAGGTGCAGCTCGTCGGCGACGACCTGTTCGTCACCAACCCGAAGCGCCTGCAGCAGGGCATCGACCTCGGTGTCGCCAACGCGCTGCTGGTGAAGTTCAACCAGATCGGCTCGCTCACCGAGACGCTGGATGCGGTGGCTCTGGCCACCAGCAACGGCTACCGCTCGATGTGGTCGCACCGCTCGGGTGAGACCGAGGACACCACGATCGCCGACCTCGCCGTCGCGACCAACGCGGGTCAGATCAAGACCGGTGCGCCCGCTCGGAGCGAGCGCGTCGCGAAGTACAATCAGCTTCTGCGCATCGAAGAGGAACTGGGCGAGGCGGCTGTGTTCGCCGGCCGTGCCGCGTTCCCGCGCTTCAAGGGCTGAGTGACGACCGAACGTCACTGAACGAGAGGAGGAGCCGTGGCAGCACGAACGGCTCCTCCTTCTCGTTCCCGGCGTTCTTCGGATGCGCCCCGCCGCCGCGTCGACGTGCGCGACTGGCTCGGCGGCATCCGGCTCTCCGGCTTCATGATCATCATGCTCGGCCTCGTCGTGCTGGGCGTGCTCGTGCTGGTGCCGACCGTGGGCACCTACCTCGACCAGCAGCAGCGGATCGCGGCACTCCAGAACTCGGTGCAGCTGACCGAGTCGCAGATCGCCGACCTGCAGGCGCAGAGCGAGCGTTGGGACGACCCGGCGTACATCACGACGCAGGCGCGTGAGCGGCTGTACTACATGAATCCGGGCGAGATCGCCTACATCGTCGACAACGACCTGACCGAGGCGCAGCAGCCGCGCGAGCAGGATGCGGTCAGCGACGAGGTGCAGCAGACGCGCACCGACTGGATGGCCCAGCTGGTCGGCTCCGTCATCACCGCGGGGGCTGCGAAGACCGCGGTCGCCGACCCCTCGGCTCCTGCGGACGGCGGGACGCCCGCTACTCCCGCGCCCTGAGCCCGGCCTCCCAGGCGGCTCACGGTAGCCTGGGAGGGTGAGTTCCGCGCCTTTCCCCCCGGTCACCGACGCCGAGCTCGCGGTGCTCCGCTCCCAGCTGGGGCGCCCGGCGCGCGATGTCGTCGGGATCGCTGCGCGCTGCGTGTGCGGCAACCCGACCGTGGTCGCCACCGCACCGCGACTGGCCGACGGCACGCCGTTCCCCACGTTCTACTACCTCACGCATCCCGCCGCGACCGCAGCGATGTCGACGCTCGAGGCCGAGCACGTGATGCCCGAGTTCGCGGCGATGCTGGCGGACGAAGACACGGCCGCCGCGTATCAGGCGGCGCACGAGGCGTACCTGGCCGACCGTGAGAGCTTCGGCGAGGTGCCCGAGATCGCCGGTATCTCCGCCGGTGGCATGCCTACCCGTGTGAAGTGCCTGCACGCCCTCGCCGGTCACTCGCTGGCGGCCGGCCCCGGCGTCAACCCGATCGGTGACGCGGCGCTCGAGCGCAGCACGTGGTCGCCGACTCGCTGCGTGTGCGCCGACCCCGGCGCGGCGCTCGCCGAGGGCACCCCGGGGTGAGAAAGCTCGCCCTGCGGGTCGCGGCCGCCCTGGTTCTCGTCGCGCTGACGGTGGGCATCGCGCCCGCCGCGTATGCGCAGACGACGCCCGCGCCGGTGCCGCAGGAGAGCCCGGGCGTCGACCCGATGCGCGCGCAGGAGTACTGGCTCGACGCGTACGGCATCCGCAAGGCGTGGGAGACCACGCGCGGCAAGGGCGTGAAGATCGCGATCATCGACACGGGCATCGGCAAAGCGCCCGAGTTCGACGGCGCGGTGGTCGGCGGCACGGATGTGTCGGGCCTCGGCACGGCGGACGGGCGCACGCCCGTGGGCGCGGTCGACGCGAACCACGGCAGCTGGGTGGCGTCGCTGGCCGCATCCCGCGGGCTGCCGAACGAGACGGGCATGATCGGGGTCGCGCCGGAGGCGTCGCTGCTGTCGGTGTCGGTCGGGTTCGGCACGAGCTCGCCGGTGCCGTTCTCCGAGCAGATCGCCAACGCGATGCGGTGGTCGGTCGACAACGGCGCGAAGGTCATCAACCTGTCGTTCACGACGAACACGCTCGACTGGGATCCGAGCTGGGACGACGCGTTCCAGTACGCCTTCGAGCACGACGTGGTCGTGATCGTGGCGGCGGGCAACCGCGGTTCGGGCACGGCGCGCGTGGGTGCGCCGGCGACGATCCCCGGTGTGCTGCCGGTCGCGGGCGTCGACCCGCAGGGCAAGGCGAGTGTGGAGGCGTCGACGCAGGGCATCACGCTGGGCGTCTCGGCGCCCAGCGAGCAGCTGCTCGGTGTCTCGGCAGACGGCCAGGTTGTCGTGTGGAAGGGCACGAGCGGTGCGGCGCCGATCGTGGCGGGCATCGCCGCGCTCGTGCGGGCGGCGCATCCCGACCTGGATGCGGCGAACGTGATCGAACGGCTGATCGCGACGGCGAAGGCACCCGCCGGGGTGGGTTCGCTGCCGGACGATCAGTACGGGTATGGCTTGGTGGATGCGGCCGCGGCGGTGTCCGCATCCGTTCCCGAGGTGTCGGCGAACCCGATGGGAGACCTGTCGGAGTGGATCCGCGTGCACCGTCGGGCGCAGGAGTCCCCGGCGCCGTTGCCGACGGTGGGGGAGGCGTCGGTGCCGCCGCTGCCGCCTGCCGAGGCCGGTTCCCGGCCGGCGTCTCCGCTGCTTCCTAGCATGGATACGCTTTTGTACGGGTCGATCCCGTTATTGGTGTTCTCGGTGGCCGCTATACTGATAGCGCTCGGCGTCAGTGCTGCTGTCCGTCGCATCCGATTGGCGCGTGTCGAACGCGCGCGCAGCCGTTGAATCGTCTAGGAGTTCGTTCCACCGTGACCAGCACCGTGCCCAGGATCCTCATTGTCGGCGGCGGCTACGCCGGCTTCTATACCGCCTGGAAGCTTGAGAAGCATCTGCGCAAGGGCGAAGCCGAGGTCACCATGGTCGACCCGCTTCCCTACATGACGTACCAGCCGTTCCTGCCCGAGGTCGCCGCCGGCGAGATCGAGCCGCGGCACGCGGTGGTGGGTCACCGTCGTCACCTGAAGACCACGCGCGTCGTGGCCGCGAAGGTGACCGGCATCGACCACGCGAACAAGGTCGCCACGATCACGCCCGAGATGGGTGAGCCGTGGCAGGAGGAGTACGACCAGATCGTCGTCACCGCCGGTGCCGTCTCGCGCACGTTCCCGATCCCGGGTATCGCCGAGAACGCGATCGGTCTGAAGACGATCGAGGAGGCCGTCGCGATCCGCGACCGCCTGATCAAGAACTTCGAGCTGGCGTCGAACCTGCCCGCCGGCCCCGAGCGCGACCGCCTGCTGAGCGTCGTCGTCGTCGGCGGTGGCTTCGCGGGTATCGAGGTGTTCGCCGAGCTGCGCGCCCTGGCGTCGTCGCTCGTGAAGGACTACCCGACGCTGACGTTCGACGACACGCACTTCCACCTCATCGAGGCGATGGGGCGCATCATGCCCGAGGTTTCGCAGAAGACGAGCGAGTGGGTGCTGAAGAGCCTCGCCGAGCGCGGTGCGTTCGTGCACCTCGACACGCAGGTCAAGGGCGCCGTCGACGGCAACGTCGAGCTCTCGACCGGTGAGGTCATCCCCACCGACCTGATCGTGTGGACCGCCGGTGTCATGGCCAACCCGACCGTCGTGCGCGGCGGAGACCTGCCCGTCGAGGAGCGCGGCCGCATCCGTGCGCGTGCCGACCTTCGCGTGGGTACGCCGGAGGAGATCGTCGAGGGCGCCTGGGCCGCCGGTGACGTCGCTGCTGTTCCCGACCTGTCGGGTGGCGGCGTGGGCGGCTACTGCGTGCCGAACGCGCAGCACGCCGTGCGTCAGGCCAAGCTCATGGCCAAGAACATCACCGCTGTGATCCGTGGCGAGCTGCCGCGCGAGTACGTGCACAAGAACCTCGGTGCCGTCGCGGGCCTGGGTCTGTACAACGGTGTGTTCCAGTCGGGCAAGTTCGCGATGAAGGGCTTCTTCGCCTGGCTCGCGCACCGTGGTTACC
Source organism: Microbacterium binotii (assembly GCF_021398715.1). NCBI lineage: Bacteria > Bacillati > Actinomycetota > Actinomycetes > Micrococcales > Microbacteriaceae > Microbacterium > Microbacterium binotii. The sequence continues at coordinate 1,177,648 of NZ_CP090347.1, forward strand.
ACGGTCTGGCGATGCCGTCGTGGGAGCGCAAGTGGCGCGTGATCGGCGACTGGCTGCACAACTTCTTCCTGGGCCGTGACAACGTCACGCTCATCACGGTGCAGAACCCGCGCGAGACGTTCGAAGCGTTCGCCGCGCGTCCGCGTCCGGCAGCTGCCGAGGCTCCGGCCGAGAAGCCGGCGATCGACCCCAAGAGTGTCGCGAAGGATGAGGGCGCCGCAGCTGTGGCCCCCGCCGAGAAGGACAAGAAGGTCGCCGCCAAGGGCTGACCCTCTCTCGCTTGGATGATGCCCCCGTCACTTCGGTGACGGGGGCATCGTCATGTGTGGCCGACTTCCGGTGGCGCGCTAGCGTGGAGGCGGGCCCCCATAGCCCAATGGCAGAGGCAGGCGACTTAAAATCGCTTCAGTCTGGGTTCGAGTCCCAGTGGGGGCACGGGGCTGTAACTCTCCTGCTTCGCAGGATCAGCTCCCGGTTTGAGTGCCCGTCGCAGACGTCAGCCGAAGATGCTCGGCGGCATGGAGAGCACGCGCGCGTCAGCGATCATGCCCGCGGGATAGGAGGGATTCGCTACCTTCAGCTTGTAGTCGGCCATCGCGAAGTTCGGGGCCCCGTAGCCCGCGTTGTTCAAGCTGAAAGGAGCGGCGAGTTCGGTGACGCTTCCGCCGGGGTTGTAGGGCGAGCGCCAGCAGAAGAGCAGTCGCGAGTAGTGGTAGTTCGCGGCGATGATGTCGACGACGACGAGCGCGTGTCCTGCGACGGTCTTGTCTCCCCACGACAGCAGGTCGAACCCGCCGCCGGAGGGCGCTGTGACCGTGCGCGCATAGTTCGCGCGCGCCTCCACCTGGTAGCCGCTGTTGTTCCAGTAAGCTCGTTCGACCTCGCGCAACGCGCCGAGGCGGAGCGCTGCCTGTCCCAGCGCAGTGACGAATCCCGCAAGAGTCACGACGCCACCCGGACCAGCCGCGAGGATGCAGTTGTTCGCGAACTGCTCGACGCGAACCACACCGTAGAACATCGGAAGCCGAGCCGAGTCGTTCTGGATGAGCGGTTGGTTCGGCGTGCGGGCGAAGAACGTGACCTCGAGCGGAGCGTTGTACGGCAACGTTCCCGCTCCAATGAGAATGGAGGAGTAGGCCGCGTTCTCAGGCTGGTTGACGATGCACTTGCCCTTGAGTCCGGATCCGTGGAACGACTCCGCTCCGCCATTGCTGATGCGATACTCCAGCGCTCGCAGAACGGTGGACTCGAAGTAGCAGTCTTCGAACAGGTCGAATTCGGTGAAGTCGTTCAGGGCGTTGTTGTGGAACAGCCCCGCGACCTGAAGGTTCTCGAACTGAAGGCGCCGAGCGACCGCACCGCAGATGGCCCAGAAGCGGAGCCCGACGCCGTTGCCTGTCGCTGACTTGATCGTGAAGTCGCTGACCACGAGGCCGCTGTGCCACCCGGAATGACCTTCGATAGACAGTGCCGCCGGGCCCGTGCCATCGCTTTCCAGAACCGTGACGCCGATTCCCTGGCCGACGAGGTGCGGGAGTTTGTACTCCCGCGGCATGGCGAGCGCGGTGATCTTGTAGGTGCCCGGCTGGAGCTCGATGCGCCCGCCGACGCCGGCGAGCTGATCAATCAGCGACTGCAGGTTGGCGGTGTCGGTGGAGCGGACGCCAGTGGGGGCGGGGGCCTGGATAGTGGACACGAGATTGCCTTTCGGTCGGGTGTTGCGAGTGAGGGGTGGAGCGTTGCGCGACCGCGTCAGATGCTCCGGGCGGTGCGCATGGAGACGTCCCTGAGCACGGAGAGCGCGCGGGACGTGTCCCGGAACGACGGTATGTGCTCATCGGTGACGACCGTGAGCGCAGCGACGGTCTCGTTGATTGCCTGCACGACGGCGCGCTGCTGGTTCTTGGGGCGCCGGCCTCGGGTGGCGATGAACAAGCGCGTCGCCACGCAGAGCGTGGTTCACGCGAGGTCTCCCGTCATTTTGAGCGCCAGAAGGCGACGTGATCCGCTCGCGTCTCGGCACTGGCGTCTGGGCTGGGAGTGCTTCGGCGCCCCCAGCCCAGATGTCTGCGTGGACCGAACACACATCCGCCACAATCGACTCATGATCGCAACCACCCGCGCGGGACTGCGCCGGATGCGGGCGCTCGATCCGCGTTCGCCCCACCGGGTGGCGAGTCCGCTCGAGCTGCTGTTCGACCTCGTGTTCGTGGTGGCGGTGTCGCAGGCGTCCAGCACGCTGCATCACCTGATCAGCGAGGGCGAGGCCGCCCACGGGCTCCTCTCCTACGCGATGGTGTTCTTCGCCGTGTGGTGGGCCTGGATGAACTTCACCTGGTTCGCCTCCGCGTTCGACACCGACGACTGGCTTTACCGCGTCATGACCATCGCCCAGATGGGCGGCGTGCTCGTGCTCGCCGCGGGCGTGCAACAGGCGATGCTCCATGACGACTTCCTCATCGTCACCATCGGCTATGTCATCATGCGCCTGTCGATGGTCGCGCAGTGGCTGCGCGCCGCGATCTCGGATGCGGCATCCCGCCCCACTGCCCTCCGCTTCGCCATCGGGGTCGCCGGCGTCCAGGTGCTCTGGGTGGCGCGCCTCGCCCTGCCCGAGGGTGCGCCCCAGCTCGTCGGGTTCTTCGTGCTCATGATCGTGGAGATCGCCGTGCCGGTCTGGGCGGAGCGGCACGGCCGCACCCAGTGGCACCCGCACCACATCGCCGAACGCTACGGCCTGTTCACCCTCATCCTCCTCGGCGAGAGCCTCCTCGCGAGCGCCAACGCGATGATCGACGCGCTCAGCACGGGGGAGCACACGGGTCAGCTCATCGGCCTCGCCGCATCCGGCGTCGTCATCACCGCGTCTATCTGGTGGATCTACTTCGCCCGCGAACAGGCCGCCCGCCTGCGCAGCACCTCCGACGGCTTCGTCTTCGGCTACCTCCACTACTTCCTCTTCGCTGCCGTCGGCGCGGTCTCCTCCGGCGTCGAGGTCGAGATCGACCACGTCACCGGCGCCACCGAGATATCGGGGTCCGCTGCCGGTCTCGCCCTCACCCTGCCGCTCGCGCTCTTCCTGCTCGCCACCTGGGCGGTGCTGCTGCGCGGAACCGTGCGACGCACCGTCTGGTGGGTCATCCTCGTCGGCGTCGCGCTCGTCGCCGCATCCGGCCTGCTGCCGGTCGGCGAGTACATCGCCGCCGCGGCCGTGATGATCGGCGTCGTCGTCCTCCTCGAGATCGACGCCTCGCGAAAGCCCTCCACGCAGCCGAGCTGATGCCGGGGGTGGGCATGGGCTGAGAGTCCGCAACCGCCCGTCATCAGCGCGGGCCGCGGCAGTAGGATGACCCGGAGAGAACGGAGCGCTCGTCATATGTGGGAATGGCTGATCCCTGTCGCGGTCGTCGTACTGATCGTCCTGGTCGTCGGAATCTATCTGTGGGCGACGTACAACTCGCTCGTCCAGCTCAACGTCCGCGTGGACGAAGCGTGGAGCGACATCACGGTGCAACTCAAGCGCCGCGCCGACCTGCTGCCGAGCCTCATCGAGACCGTCAAGGGGTACGCCGCCCACGAGAAGGCGGTCTTCGAGAACGTCACCCAGGCGCGCGCCGAGACCATCAACGCGCAGGGCCCCGCCGAAGCGGGCATCGCCGAAGGACACCTGCAGCAGGCGCTCAAGTCGCTGTTCGCCGTCGCCGAGGCCTACCCGCAGCTCCAGGCCAGCCAGAACTTCCTGCACCTGCAGCAGTCGATCGTCGACACCGAAGACAAGATCCAGGCCTCTCGCCGGTTCTACAACGGGGGAGTGCGCGAGCTGAACACCAAGATCAAGGTGTTCCCCAACAACCTCTTCGCCCGCAACCTCGGCTTCCACGAGCGCGAGTTCTTCGAGGTCGTCGACGGGGCCGCCATCGCGGAACCTCCCCGCATCCAGTTCTGAGACTCAGCCCGGTTCGTCGCCCGCGAGGGCGACGGGCTCGGGTCGTGAGTCGTGACGCTCGGCACCCAGTACGGCCGCGATCTCGTCCGTCGCATCGCCCCACCGCGACACGCTGATCGTCTCCAGCTGCTGCCACGCCGCCGCATCACGCAACAGCCCGGCGACCCGCTCCACATCGCCCGGCAGCCGCGAGGGCTCCCACCACGCCGACTGCACCCGCAGCACGGATGCGGCACGATCCGCCTTCAGGTCGATCCGCGCCGCCACCCGGTCGCCGATCACCACCGGCAGCGAGTAGTAGCCGTACCGCCGCTGTGGCGCGGGCGTGTAGATCTCGATCCGGTACGAGAAGTTGAACAGCCGCTCCGCACGGTCTCGGAACCACACCACCGGATCGAACGGCGTGAGCAGGGCCGCCGCATCCATCGTGCGGGGGAGCGTCGCCTCGCGATGCACCCACGCCGGCGCCGGGCGCCCCGCCCGCGTCCACCCCTCCACCTGCACCGGCTGCAGCTCGCCCGCGTCCACCAGCTCGCCGATCGCCTGCAGCGTCGCGCGCTGATCACCCAGCCGCCAGTAGTCGTCGAGATCACGCGCCGTCGCGACGCCGTACGCCCGCGCCGCACGACGCACCAGCTCGCGCACCGCGTCGTCTTTCGGCGCCTCGACCCCGGCGACGGATGCGGGCAGCACCTGCTCCGCCAGCCCGTACACGCGCTCGAAGCCGCGGCGCCCCGCGATCGCCACCTCGCCGGTGAACCACAGCAGCTCGAGCGCGCTCTTCACGACGCTCCAGTCCCACCACGGACCCCGCGGCGCGCGCGACGCGTCGTCTTCGATCTGCGCCGGCCGCAGCGGCCCCCGCGCCGCCAGCTCGCCGCGCACCCAGTCGAGCGTCGCGGCGTCGATGCCGCGCCAGCCCTTGGCCTCGTGCCGCGCGCGGTAGTGCTGCATCCGGAACGCGAACAGCGGCCAGTCCGCCGCGTCGATGAAGGACGCCTGGTGCGCCCAGTACTCGACGAACGGCGCGCGGCGCTGGAACAGCAGCCGATCGAGCCTCGCGGGGTCGTAGGGACCGAGCCGCGAGAACAGCGGCATGTAGTGCGAGCGGGCGAACACGTTGACCGAGTCGATCTGCAGCACCGACATCCGGCGGATCTCGCGCCGCAGGTGCACTCCCGTGACCTCGGCGGGCCGCGGAGCCCCCAGACCCTGCGCGCGCAGGGCGATACGTCGGGCTTCGGACCGGCTCAATCTGGCACGCACCGCGTCAGCGTAGCGTCAGCCTCCGACAACTAGACTGGCGAGATGACCGAGCCCGACGAGAAGCCTCGCGGATCGTTCTTCGACGCCCTGCGTCAGCGCACCGTCAGCTCCGACACCACGCACAGCGTGCCGCGCGGCGTCCGCATCGCCGCCGCATACTCGTGGCGTTTCCTGCTGATCGCGGCGGCCGTCGGTGTGGCGATCTGGATCATCATCCAGCTGAAGCTGCTGGTCATCCCGCTCCTCATCGCGATCCTCATCGCCGCCCTCGTGTGGCCGGCCTTCACGTGGATGCTGCGTCACCGCTGGCCGCGGTGGCTCGCGATCGTCGCCTCGGTGCTCGGCACCGTCGCCATCGTCTCGGGCCTGTTCTGGCTCGCGATCTGGCAGATCACCCGCGAGTGGGGATCGGTGCGCGACCGCACCGTCGGCGCGATCGAAGACCTCCGCGCCTACCTCATCGACGGCCCGCTGCACCTCACCGCCGACCAGATCGACGGGATGCTGCGCCAGGGCCTCGGCATGCTCGAACAGCAGGCCTCGCTTCTCTGGTCGGGCGCGCTCGCCATCGGGTCCACCGTCGGCCACGTCGCCACCGGCCTCCTGCTGACCGTCTTCATCCTGCTCTGCGTGCTCGCCGACGGCGGCGGCATCTGGAAGTGGGTCATCCGGCTCTTCCCGAAGGCCGCCCGCCCCGCGGTCGACGGTGCCGGCAAGTCCGGTTGGCTGACCGTCGTCACCTACGCCCGCACCCAGCTGCTCGTCGCCACGATCGACGCGATCGGCATCGGCCTCGGCGCCTTCCTCCTGGGCGTGCCGCTGGCCATCCCGGTCGGCGTGCTCGTCTTCCTCGGCGCGTTCATCCCCTTCGTCGGAGCCGTCCTCACCGGCGCCCTCGCGGTCTTCCTCGCCCTCGTCTACAACGGGCCCTGGATCGCGCTGTGGATGCTGGTGGTCGTGCTCGGCGTGCAGCAGATCGAAGGCCACATCCTGCAGCCCATCCTCATGGGCACCGCCGTCAAGGTGCACCCGCTCGCCGTCGTGCTCGTGGTCGCCGGCGGCGCGATGATCGCCGGCATCCCGGGCGCCCTGTTCGCCGTGCCGCTGGCCGCCTTCGTCAACGTCTTCGTCCTCTACCTCTCCCGCCGTGCGTGGGAGACCGGTAGGCCACCCGAACCGGACGAACTCATCTGGAGCACTGTGCCCCGCGAACGAAGGAGAACCACCCGGTGAGTCTTCCCACACTGGCCGACTTCGAGGATGCGGCCCGCACCCTCACCGGCCTGATCACCCGCACGCCCATGGACGAGTCGCAGGTGCTCAGCGAGATCGTGGGCGCCCCAGTGATCCTGAAGATGGAGAACCTCCAGCGCACGGGCTCGTTCAAGATCCGCGGCGCGATCTACCGACTCTCCCGCCTCACCGCCGAGGAGCGCGCCCGCGGTGTCGTCGCCGCATCCGCCGGCAACCACGCCCAGGGCGTCGCCCTCGCGGCGCAGCGCCTCGGCATCCCCGCGACGATCTTCATGCCGCTCGGCGTCCCCGTGCCGAAGCTGCTGGCCACCCGCGGCTACGGCGCCGAGGTCATCCTCGAGGGCGACACCGTCGAGACCCCGCTGCGCCTGGCTGCGGAGTTCGCCGAGCGCACCGGCGCCGTGCTCATCCACCCGTTCGACCACCGCGACATCGTGGTGGGCCAGGGCACGCTCGGGCTCGAGGTGTACGACGATCTTCCGACCGTCGACACCGTCGTGCTCGGCATCGGGGGAGGCGGTCTCACCGCGGGAGTCGCCGCCGCCATCAAGGCTCGCGCCGCCGCCGAGGGGCGCACCGTGCGCATCATCGGCGTGCAGGCGGCCAACTCCGCCGCGTACCCGGCATCCCTCGCCGCGGGCGAGCCGCTGGAGGTCGCCACGACGCCGACGATCGCCGACGGCATCGCGGTCGCCCGCCCCGGCGATGTGCCGTTCGAGATCATCCGTGAGTTGGTCGACGAGGTCGTCACCGTCGGTGAAGACGACATCGCCCGCGCGATCCTCATGCTGCTCGAGCGCGCGAAGCTCGTCGTGGAGCCCGCGGGTGCCGTGGGCGTCGCCGCCCTCATGACGGGCAAGATCTCCGCATCCGGACCGCTCGTCACCGTGCTCTCCGGCGGCAACATCGACCCGCTGCTGCTGCAGCGCGTGATCTCGAACGGACTGAGCGCCGCCGGCCGCTACATGACGATGCGCATCCCGCTGCCGGATCGTCCGGGCCAGCTCGTGCAGGTGTCGGAGGTCATCGCGCGCGTCGGCGCGAACGTCACCGAGGTGCTGCACACCCGGCACGGGCAGGGGCTGCAGATCAGCCAGGTGATTCTGCAGGTGAGCGTCGAGACGCGCGGCGTCGAGCACCGCGCCGAAGTGATCGCAGCACTGGAGGCTGCGGGGTTCGCGCCGGTCGTCGTCGCCGACTGACCGGCGCGTCCGCGCTCACTGACCCGTGTAGGTCTCGACCTTCACGACCTCGACCGCGATCTCGCGGCCGTTGGGGGCGGTGTACGAGGTCTTCTCGCCCTCGCGCAGGCCCAGGATGGCGGCGCCCAGCGGCGATGCCTCGCTGTATACGTCGAGCTCGCTGCCCGCTGCGATCTCGCGGTTGCCCAGCAGGAACACCTCTTCGCCGCCGGCGACGATCGCGGTCACCACGGTGCCGGACTCGACCACACCGGTCGACTCGGGAGCCTCGCCCACCTTGGCGTTCTTCAGCATCGCCTGCAGCGTGCGGATGCGGGCCTCCTGCTTGCCCTGCTCGTCCTTCGCGGCGTGGTAGCCGCCGTTCTCCTTGAGATCGCCCTCTTCGCGAGCAGCCTCGATACGCTTCGCGATCTCCTCGCGGCCGGTCGTGGACAGGTGCTCGAGCTCGGCGACCAGCCGGTCGTAGGCGTCCTGAGTGAGGAAGCTCACCGTTGCGTCAGAAGACACGGTCTCTCCTTCGTCGTGAGTCACGGCGCAAGGCGCCGCAACTATGCCAAGACGCCCTGGCGGTTGCCAGGGCGTCGTCGATCAGTTTCCGTCAGCCTACGGCACCCAGCATCCGTTGACCAATCCCGTGGTCGCCTCGGCGGTGATCGGAATCTGCTCGACGAAAGCGCGCGTGTGGTCGGGGGAGGGCGGGTACTCGACGACCCGCCAGCCGACGACGCCGTGCTCCTCGTCCTGCGCTTCGAGCACGCAGGCGACCGCCGTGTTCGGCGGAACGGTGACCTGGAAGGAGACGCTCGTGGTGTGCTCGTCGACCAGCTGGTAGCCGGTCGTGACCGCATCCACCGACGACGAGCTCGCCGAGAACGCGTACCAGCCGGCGATGATCACGGCCGCGGCGATACCCACCGACGCGAACACGGCCCAGAAACGGCCGGAACGGGTACCGCGGGTGCGGCCGTAACGCTCGTCGAGCAGTTGTTGCGTCGTCATGGACCCTCGGATCGGGAATTAGGCTTGAGTCCAGGCTAAGCGCTCGCGCGCGGAACGGAGACATCCATGCACCTGGCAGTGTGGCTCGCCGAGGTGACCCCGACGCCGACGCCGACCGATGTCGACCCGCTGCTCGTGACGCCCGGCCCGTGGGGCTTCGCCGTCATCGCGCTCGTGGGTGTCGCGGTGATCCTTCTCGTCTGGGACATGCTGCGCCGCATCCGCCGTGGGCGCTACCGGTCCGAGGTCCGCGAGCAGCTGGATGCCGAGGAACTGGCGGCGAAGCAGGGTGACGCCGCCGAGCGCGACTCCGAGACCGACGACGAGGACATCGACCCGGCCCAGCGCTGAGGCTTCAGCCGTTGTAGGCGGGCGAGAGGCAGATGAGCAGGCACGCCGCCCAGTGGCAGAGGAACGCCAGCACGGTGCACACGTGGAAGATCTCGTGGAAGCCGAACTTTCCGGGCCACGGGTTGGGGCGCTTGAGCGCGTAGACGACGGCGCCGCCGGTGTAGAGCAGTCCGCCGACGATGACGAGCACCATCATCGCGACGTTCGCATTGAGCAGGTCGACGAGGTACATGACCGCCGCCCAGCCGAGCAGGATGTACAGCGCGACGTACAGCCAGCGCGGTGCGTGGATCCAGAACACCCGGAAGAGGATGCCGAGGATCGCCCCGCCCCAGACGAGGCTCAGCAGCAGCACGGACTTTTCGGGCGGAAGCGCCAGCACCGCGAGCGGCGTGTAGGTGCCCGCGATCAGCAGCAGGATGTTGGCGTGGTCGATCCGCTTCAGCACCACCTTCGTGCGCGGCTTCCAGTCGAAGCGGTGATACAGCGCGGAATTGCCGAACAGCAGCAGCGAGGTGGTCATGAACACGGCCGCCGACCACTTGGCCGCGGGGCCGTGCGCGAGCACGATCAGGACGATGCCGGCGGCGATCGCGACCGGGAAGGTGCCCGCGTGGATCCAGCCGCGCCAGGTGGGGCGGATCTCCGTGTTGGCATCCTTCTCAGCGGCGTCGATCAGCGGCAGCGAGGGCACGTCGGGAACGCCGGAGGGGGTCATGTGCCCAGGGTATGCCGCGGGGTATGCCGCGGGCCGCACATAGCCTCAGCGTTCGCCGAATGCGCGTGTCTTGAGCCGTGCTGGCGGTAGCGTAGGGGAGTGACCAGCGGTCGGGAGAGTGAGGGGCGTGGCCCCCTCTACCGTCTCTACAGCAATCGTCTGCGCCGGCAGATCCCGCCCGCATCCGTTCCTCGACACGTCGCGATGATGATCGACGGCAACCGGCGCTGGGCGCGTCAGCTGGGGTACGACTCCGCGGCGCACGGGCATCGTGCGGGCGCGGCCAAGATGCGCGAGTTCCTGCGCTGGTGCGACGAGCTCGGGGTGAAGGTCGTCTCGCTCTACCTCCTCTCGATCGACAACCTCACCAAGCGGGACTCGAAGGAGCTGGCCGATCTCATCGAGATCATCGCCGAGCTCGCCGACGAGCTGTCGCACGAGCGCGACTGGCGGGTGCAGCACGTGGGCCGCGCGGCCCCGCTGCCCCAGGAGCTCGCCCACGTGCTGGCCGACGTGCAGGAACGTACGGCGGGCAACACCGGCATGCACGTCAACCTCGCCGTCGGCTACGGCGGTCGCGGCGAGATCGTGGATGCGGTGCGCAGCATCATCACGCAGTACGACCACACCGGCGGCTCGCTGGAAGAGCTCGCCGAGAGCCTCACGCCCGAGCAGATCGGCGAGCACCTCTACACGGGCGGCCAGCCCGACCCCGACCTCGTCATCCGCACCTCGGGCGAGCAGCGCCTCAGCGACTTCCTGCTCTGGCAGTCCGCCCACAGCGAGTTCTACTTCGTGGAGGCGCTGGGTCCCGACCTCCGCGAGGTCGATCTGCTGCGCGCCATCCGCGACTACGCGCGCCGCGACCGCCGCTTCGGCAAGTGAGTGCCGCGAGCTCGTTAACGAAGACGTAACGCGACACACCCGCATCCGCTCTGGCAATCGCACCCGCGCGCGTCGTACGGTCATCACAACGGGCACGGCGCCCGTTCGGGTCGGCCCCAGGAAGCGACTCGCTACCCACCGGTCGACTCGAGAGACCCCGGGCCACGGGCCCGGAAGGGGAGTGGGTTGTGACCACACGAGCACCACACCAGCAGCAGCGGGCGACCGTCCAGCAGAGCGCAGATCAGGAAACTGACCTGCGCTCTTATGTTTTGGACACCTCGGTGCTTCTGAGCGATCCCCGAGCGTACTTCCGCTTCGCGGAGCACTCGGTCGTGATCCCCGTCGTCGTCATCACCGAACTGGAGGCCAAGAGACATGATCCGGAGCTGGGTTACTTCGCGCGCCAGGCGCTGCGGCACCTCGATGAGCTTCGCGTCGAGCACGGTCGCCTCGACTTCCCCGTCCCCGTCGGCGCCGGCGGATCGCTCCGCGTCGAACTGACCAACACCGACCCGTCGGTTCTGCCGAGCGGCATGCGGCTCGGCGACAACGACACCCGCATCCTCGCCGTGGCCATGCACCTCCAGCAGGAGGGGCACGACGTGACGGTCGTCTCCAAGGATCTCCCGATGCGCGTCAAGGCCGCCTCGCTCGGCATCCTCGCGGAGGAGTACCTCGCCGAGCAGGCCGCGGACTCCGGCTGGACCGGCATCGCCGACATCAGCGTCTCGGGCGACGAGATGAGCGACCTGTACGAGAGCGACGTCGCCGTAAGCGACGACGTGCGGGGTCTTCCCGTCAACACGGGCCTCATCGTGCATTCCGAGCGCGGCTCCGCCCTCGGCCGCGTCACCGGTGACGGCGAGTTCCGGCTCGTGCGCGGCGACCGCGACGTCTTCGGTCTGCACGGCCGCTCCGCGGAGCAGCGCATCGCGATCGACCTGCTGTCGGACCCGGATGTGGGCATCGTCTCGCTCGGCGGGCGCGCCGGCACGGGCAAGTCGGCGCTCGCCCTGTGCGCGGCACTCGAGGCGGTGCTGGAGCGTCAGCAGCAGCGCAAGATCATCGTGTTCCGTCCGCTGTTCGCGGTCGGCGGTCAGGAGCTCGGCTACCTCCCCGGCGACGCGCAGGAGAAGATGAACCCCTGGGGTCAGGCGGTCTTCGACACGCTCGGCTCCGTCGTGAGCTCGAACGTGCTGGAGGAGGTCGTCGCGCGCGGCATCCTCGAGGTGCTGCCGCTGACCCACATCCGGGGCCGCTCCCTGCACGACGCGTTCGTGATCGTGGACGAGGCGCAGTCGCTCGAGCGCAATGTGCTGCTGACGGTGCTCAGCCGCATCGGCCAGAACTCCCGCGTCGTGCTCACCCACGACGTCGCCCAGCGCGACAACCTGCGGGTCGGACGCCATGACGGCATCGCCTCGGTGATCGAGACGCTCAAGGGGCACGGGCTGTTCGGGCACGTCACCCTGACACGCTCGGAGCGCTCCGCGATCGCGGCCCTCGTGACCGACCTACTGGAGGCGGGCGAACTCTCGTGACCGCGCATGAGAGCTTTCTCACCCGATCCTCCTTGTGCTCTCACGGCAGCAGCGGATCATGGACAACACGGATGACGCGACACTGTCATTCACCGCTGGAATGAGTTCCCCCAGACTCTGACGGCGAAGAAAAACTGGAGAAGCAATCCGCCACCGATTCCCCCCGGTGAGGTGGCGGGCATCACGGGTTCGGGTCCCGTGGTCTCTCTGTGGCCCCCGGCGTCCCCCAGCGCCGGGGGCCTTCCTCATGCCCGGGCGCGCGAGGTCACCGGCCATACGGCCGGTACGGATGCGGCGCGCTCACTCCCAGCGGTAGCCGGCGCCGCGCACCGTGACGATGCGCTCGTGACCGAACTTGGCGCGCAGGTAGCGCACGTACACGTCGACCACGTTGGAGCCCGGGTCGAAGTCGAGCCCCCAGACCCGGCTCAGCAGCTGCTCGCGGCTGAGCACCTGACCGGGGTGGCGCAGGAACTGCTCGGCGAGGGCGAACTCCCGCGCCGAGAGGTCGATCTCGCGGCCCTCGACGCTCGCGCGCCGCGAGAGGACGTCGAGGATGACGTCGCCGTGGACGATCGCGATGCTGCCGGTCGCGACGTTCTCACGCAAGCGCGAGCGCACGCGTGCGAGGAGCTCGTCGAACTTGAACGGTTTCGGCACGTAGTCGTTCGCACCGGCGTTGAGGCCGTCGACCGTGTCGCGGGTGCTGCTGCGGGCGGTCAGCATGATGACCGGCAGGTGCGAGCCCTGACCGCGCAGGTGCCGGAGCACTTCGAAACCGTCCATGCCCGGCAGCCCCACATCCAGCAGCAGGAGATCGATCTCGCCCGAGAGCGCACGCTCGAGAGCGTCATCACCGTCCTCGACCACCTCGGTGGCGAATCCCGCGGACTCCAGTCCCCGCTTCACGAAAGCGGAGATGCGGGGTTCATCCTCCGCGATCAGGATCAAGGTCATGTGGTTGCCTCTCGCTGCAGAACGACGTCGCCGGCGCGCACGGGCGTCGGGACCAGAGTGGACGGATGGCCGCTGGTCGGTACGCGCACCGTGAAGGTGGCGCCGCCGCCGGGAGTGTCGGTCACGTCGACGGAGCCGCCGTGGGCCTGCGCGATCGCCTCGACGATGGCAAGACCCAGACCCGAGCCCTCGACGGAGCGGTTCGCGTCGACGCGGGCGAACCGCTGGAAGATTCGACGCCGGGCGGCCGGGGGAATGCCCGCACCGTGATCGCGGACCCACAGCCGTGCCTCGCCCTCGACGACGTCGCTGCCGACCTCGATGGGGCTTCCCGCCGGCGTGTACTTCGCGGCGTTGTCGGCGAGCTGCAACCAGGCCTGAGTGAGCCGGTCGGCGTCCGCGACCACCACGCCGCGCGCGCTGCGGGCGAGCGAGAAGGGGTGGCCGGAGATGGCGGACACGAGCTCGCCGACGCGCTCGGTCAGCGTTCCGAGGTCCACGGGGCGCATCTCGAACTGATCGCCCTGCGCCGAGGACAGCAGGTCGATGTCGTCGACGAGACGCGTCATCCGATCGAGCTCGGAGATCCCCATGTCGCGGATGCCGATGACATCCTCGCGATCGTCGACGTTCATCATCTCGAGGTGGCCGCGCACGATCGTGATGGGCGTCTTCAGCTCGTGCCGGATGTCGTCGAGCAGCTGCCGTTGGCTGCTGACGGAGGCCTCGAGGCGGTCGAGCATGGAGTTCATGGTGCGCGAGAGGTCGGCGATCTCGTGGTCGCCCTCCTCGGGAACGCGCGTGCCGAGATCGTCGAGCGTCACCGCATCGGCCGCTTCGCGCAGCTGCCGCAGAGGCGAGAGCAGCCGGCCGGTGAAGAACCAGCTCGCGAAGCCGAGCGCGGCCATGACGACCACGGCGGCGACGACGTACGTCATGATCGACGCCTGGAACGGCGCCATCTCGGCCTCCATGTCGACACCGCGCAGGTAGATGCCCGTCTCGCCGCCGATCTGCACCGGCAGCGCGACGTAGCGCACCTCGCCCTGGTCGGTCGACACGGTGCCCAGGACGATGTCGTTGCCGGTGACCGCCTTCGTCGCCGCCGCGACGACCGCGGGGTCTTCGATCGCGCGGAAGAGATTGCCCGCCGAGGGCGACACGACGATCTCACCGTCGACGACGCCGACGACTCCCTCGGTCTGCGAGGGCAGGAAGCCGGTCACGGTGCGCGTGAGGTAGATGCCCGGGGACGGAGCATCGCCCACGGGTCGCAGGGCCTGCACCTTCTCGATCAGGCGGTCGTCCACGTCGTCGACGAGACGCGCCCGCTGGATCCAGAAGGAGACCCCGCCCGCAACGATCAGCCCGACGCACGCCACAAGGAGGATCGCCCCCAGAGTCTTCACGCGCGCCGAGAGCATTCTCGGCGTCTGCTTCACCTTCCGATTATGTCCCGTCGGGCGGTTTCGCGTGTAGCTCAGCCCGGGTGGGTCATCGAGAGCAGATCGAGCTTCTCGTCGAGCTGCGCCTCGCTGAGCTCGCCTCGCTCCACGTATCCGAGAGCGATGACGGCCTCGCGGACCGTGATGCCCTCGGCGACGGCGTGCTTGGCGATCTTGGCCGCGGCCTCGTAGCCGATGAGCTTGTTCAGCGGCGTGACGATCGAGGGCGACATGCCGGCGTAGGCCGCCGCGCGCTCGCGGTTGACCTCGAGGCCGCGGATCGTCTTGTCGGCCAGCACGCGCACCGAGTTCGCGAGCAGGCGGATCGACTCGAGCAGCGCGGTGCCCATCACGGGGATCGCGACGTTCAGCTCGAACGAGCCGGATGCGCCGGCCCACGCGATCGTGGCGTCGTTGCCGATGACCCGCGCGCACACCATGAGCGTGGCCTCGGGAACGACCGGGTTGACCTTACCGGGCATGATCGAGGAGCCGGGCTGCAGGTCGGGGATGTGCAGCTCGCCGAGACCCGTGTTGGGGCCGGAGCCCATCCAGCGCAGGTCGTTGTTGATCTTGGTGAGCGAGACGGCGATGGTGCGGAGGGCTCCGGAGGCCTCGACGAGCCCGTCGCGGTTCGCCTGCGCCTCGAAGTGGTCCTTGGCCTCGGTGATGGGCAGCTCGGTCTCGGCCACGATGAGCTCGATGACCTTCTGCGGGAAGCCGAGCGGGGTGTTGATGCCGGTGCCGACCGCGGTGCCGCCCAGCGGAACCTCGGCGACGCGGGGGATCGTCGCCTGCACGCGCTCGATGCCGAGGCGGATCTGGCGGGCGTAGCCGCCGAACTCCTGGCCGAGGGTGACGGGCGTCGCATCCATGAGGTGCGTGCGGCCCGACTTGACGACGTCGCTCCAGGCTTCCGCCTTCTCCTCCAGAGCGACGGCGAGGTGGTCGAGAGCGGGGATCAGGGCGTCGACGATCTCCTGCGTCACCGCGATGTGCACCGAGGTGGGGAAGACGTCGTTCGAGGACTGCGAGGCGTTGACGTGGTCGTTCGGGTGAACCGTCGAGCCGAGATCGCGCGTCGCCAGGGTGGCGAGCACCTCGTTCATGTTCATGTTCGACGACGTGCCGCTGCCGGTCTGGTAGACGTCGATCGGGAACTGGTCGGCGTGCTCGCCGGCGATGATCCGGTCCGCGGCACGCGCGATCGCGTCGGCGATCTGCGCGTCGAGGGTTCCGAGCTGCTTGTTCGCGAGAGCCGCGGCCTTCTTGATCCGCGCGAGCGCAACGATCTGAGCCGGCGCCAGTGCGTCGCCCGAGATCGGGAAGTTCTCGACGGCGCGCTGGGTCTGCGCGCTGTAGAGAGCGGATGCGGGAACGCGGACCTCGCCCATCGTGTCGTGTTCGATGCGGTATTCGGTCTCAGCCACGGGTGTCTCCTCTGACGGTGTGCGGACGATGGGTGATCAGGCGGCGGATTCGGTCGCGGCGCCGACGATGAAGTCGGGCTCGGCGACGCCCTTCGCGAGGCGGTAGTTCACGCCGACGATCGCGAGCGAGCCGTCGGCCACGGCGGCGCTGATGAGCTCCGACGAGTGCAGCAGCTCGGTCACGGTGTCGCGCAGGTGCTCGCGTCCCACGTGCTCGGCGTCGACCGTCGCGGCGTTCGTGCCCTCGGCGACCTGCACACGGCGCACGGCCGGCACGATAGGCGCGACCTGGCGCCAGATGCGCGGCGGCAGCGCGGGCGCGTCGGGCGAGGTGCTGTCGATGGCGGCGCGGACGGCACCGCACTCGTCATGGCCGAGCACGACGATGAGCGGGGTGCCGAGCACCTCGACCGCGTACTCGAGGCTGCCGACGACCGAGTCGGAGATGACCTGACCGGCGTTGCGCACGACGAACAGGTCGCCCAGCCCCTCGTCGAAGATGATCTCGGCGGCCAGACGCGAGTCGGAGCAGCCGAACAGGGCCGCGCGCGGGCGCTGCCCCGACGCGAGCTCGTGGCGGCGCTCGACGTCCTGTCGCGGGTGGCGCGGCGTGCCGGAGACGAAGCGCTCGTTGCCCTCGAGCATCTCGGCCCAGACCTGAGCGGGGGTGGGGTGGGGATCGGTCACGGTGTCTCCTCGCGCAGCTGAAGGATGGTGTCGGTGACGGTCGTGGCCAGCTGCGCCGCGGTGTCGGGCGTGGCCGTGCCGTACACAAGGATCTGGTCGGGTCCCGCAGGGGTCGCGAGAGCGTACGACACGCCTCCGGCGGAGCGGGCGTCGGAGATCTCGTAGCGCTGCCACTCGATGCCGTCGATCGTCTCGGTGCCGGTCGGGGCGGCGCCGTTGAGAGTGCGGGCCACCCACCCCGCATCCGCGTCGAAGGCCTGCGCGATGTTGATGTAGCTCTCGGCGTCGGGAACGTAGACGATCGTGAAGGCCGGGACGCTGTTGCCCTCGAGCTGCGCCTGGTTCACGCGCCAGTTCTCCGGCACCTCGGGGGAGATGACGGGGCGCCCGTAGGCGTCCGCGAAGCCGTCGGCGATCTCGGCGACGTCCACCGCGGGCGCGGGCGCGGGGTTGCCGCGCGGCACTGCGAAGATGATCACGATCACGACGCCGAGGGTCGCGAGCAGCGCCGCGATGAGGTTTCGGAACGTCTGGCTCGAGCGATAGATGCGCGAGGACTCCGCCTTACGGGCGGCGGTCTCGTCGGGAGTCTCGGGGCGGCCGAGCTCGGCGACGACGCGGGGACCTCGGGCCATCAGAGTTCGCCCTCGGCGCCGGAGCGCGCCGCGTCCAGTCGACGCTTGGCGCCCAGCAGCCATTCCTCGCACCGGGCCGCGAGTGCCTCGCCGCGCTCCCATAGCGAGAGCGACTGCTCGAGGGTGGGCGAGCCCTGCTCGAGTTCCGCGACGACGCGCACGAGCTCGTCGCGCGCCTGTTCGAACGACAACGACGCGATCTCGGGAGCGGTCTCCTCGGGCGCGGACATGGCTTCCATCCTAGGCGTCCGTCGCCGTCGCAGACGTCTCTGGCACCTCGCCGCCGGAGGTGGCCGCGAACGAGCCGCGGGCGACCGTGACGGTCAGCTCGGTGCCCTCGGGTGCCTGCGCCGCATCCCGCACGATCACGCCGCCGGCGACGTGGGCGATGGCGTAGCCGCGGGCGAGCGTGGCCCCGGGAGAGAGCGCGCGCAGCGACGCGCGCAGCTCGGCCGTCTGCCGCGCCGCATGGGTGTGCGAACGGTCGATCGTGTCGCGTCCGCAGGCCGCGAGCAGCTCCACCTCGTGCGCGCGCCGTTCGAGCAGCGCGTCGGGGTCTCGCAGCACCGGTCGCGAGCGCAACTGCTCGAGCTGCGCGATGTCGTGCGAGACGCGCATGCTGAGGCGCGAGCCCAGGCGCGCCCGCAGCTGGCGCACGAGGGTGCGCTGTTCGCCCACATCCGGTACGACGCGCTTGGCGGCGTCCGTCGGCGTCGAGGCGCGGAGGTCGGCGACGTCATCGAGCAGAGGGTGGTCGTTCTCGTGGCCGATCGCCGAGACGACCGGCGTCGTGGCCGCAGCGACCGCCCGCAGCAGCCGTTCGTCGCTGAAGCCCAGCAGGTGCTGCGGGTCGCCGCCGCCGCGGGCGATGATGATCACGTCGACGTCGGGATCGGCATCCAGCTTCTGCAGTGCGGCGATCGTCTCGGGCACGCACCGATCGCCCTGCACCGCGGCGTACTCGGTGCGGAAGCTCACCTGCGGCCAGCGCAGCTCGGCGTTGCGGTGCACGTCCTTCTCCGCATCCGATCGCTCGCCCGTGATGAGCCCGACCAGGTGCGGGAGGAACGGGAGAGGTCGCTTTCGCTCGGCCGAGAAGAGCCCCTCGGCGCGCAGCTTCGCGCGCAGCTGCTCGATGGCGGCCAGTTGGTCGCCGATGCCGGTGTGCCGCATCGCGGACACCAGCACGCTGAAGTCGCCCGTGCGCACGAAGTAGTCGGACTTGACGCTCGCGACGACGCGATCGCCCACCTTGAGGTCGTCGGGCAGGCGCTGCAGCGTCGACGACCAGATGCGGAACGACACGCTCGCGTCGCCGGTGAGGTCTTTCAACCTGCCGTAGACGTTGCCGCCGCGCACGTTCCACGACGTGATCTCGCCCTCGACCCACACCGAGCCCCACGAGGAGATGAACGCCCGGATCGTCTCGTTGAACCGGGCGACGGATGTGGGTGCTTCGCGGGTGGCGTCACGGGGGTGGACGTCATCACCGTGCGGGGCCTCGGGCGCCGCATCCGGTGCGAACCTCGTCATGCATCCTCCGTCGCTCGGCCTCTGCCCAGCACGCGCCCGTAGAATCACGGGCGTGAGCTCTCCCGCCGTGCACCTTCCCACCCCCCGGATGCCGGCGCGCAGCGGCCGGCTTCAGGATATCCCGGTCGTCGGACGAAAGAGAGTGCTGCTGGCAGCCCCCCGCGGGTACTGCGCCGGCGTCGACCGCGCGGTCATCGCCGTGGAGAAGGCGCTCGAGCGCTACGGCGCGCCCGTCTACGTGCGCAAGCAGATCGTGCACAACGTGCACGTCGTGACCGAGCTCGAGGCCAAGGGCGCGATCTTCGTCGAGGAGGTCGACGAGGTGCCCGCCGGTGCCCACGTCGTCTTCAGCGCCCATGGCGTCTCGCCCGCCGTCGTCTCGGCTGCCGCCGACCGAGGCCTGCAGGCGATCGATGCGACCTGCCCGCTCGTGACGAAGGTGCACCGCGAGGCCGTGCGCTTCGCGCGGGACGATTTCGAGATCCTGCTCATCGGCCACCTCGGACACGAGGAGGTCGAGGGGACCGCCGGTGAAGCGCCCGAGCACGTCACGATCGTGAACTCGCCCGCCGACGCCGACACCGTCGAGGTGCGCGACCCCGACAAGGTCGTCTGGCTCTCCCAGACGACGCTCTCGGTCGACGAGACGATGGAGACCGTGCGCCGCCTGCGCGAGCGGTTCCCGAACCTGCAGGACCCGCCGTCCGACGACATCTGCTACGCCACGCAGAACCGCCAGGTGGCGATCAAGAAGGTCGCGCGCGACGCGGATCTGGTGATCGTGGTCGGCTCCGCGAACTCGTCCAACAGCGTGCGCCTCGTCGAGGTCGCCCTGGAGCACGGGGCCAAGGCCGCCTACCGCGTCGACTACGCGGAGGAGGTGCGCCAGGAGTGGCTGGACGGCGTCGCCACGGTTGGTGTGACCAGCGGCGCCTCGGTGCCCGAGGTGCTCGTCCAGGAGGTGCTCGACGTGCTCGCCGGTGCCGGCTACACCGACGTCGCCGAGGTGCGCACCGCCGAGGAGGACCTCATCTTCTCGCTTCCCAAGGAGCTGCGCCGCGACGCATCCGGCGCGACGGACGCCCGCGCCCGCGGCGGACGGGGGCGCGCATGAGCGACGAGCGCCCCCGCCCCCAGTACGGCGAGTACGCGACGCCCGAAGAGCAGCGCGCTCGCATCCGTCAGCCCGACGCGACGTTCGACATCGACGCGGGCAAGGCTCCGGATGCGGCCCCGCCCGCGCCCGCCCCGACTCCTGCCGCGGGCCCCGTGGCGCGAAACCCCCGGGCGATGGACCGCATCGCCACGATCGCGCTGCTCGCCCTCGGCCTGTTCGAGGTGCTGCGTTCGATCCCCGGCTTCGTCGACCCCAACGAGCTGCTCACGCAGCTGCTGACCCAGTTCGGCGTCGACGGGGGACTGACGGATGCGGCGGGCGCCCGCGCCTGGGGTGCGGCCGCCGCCATCCTGCTCGCGGTCGGATGGTTCGCGACCGCCGCCGTCTCCGTGTGGAATCTGCGCGCCGGACGCTTGAGCTTCTGGATCCCGCTCGTGGGCGGCGTGGTCTTCACCCTCCTGGCGAGCGTGCTCCTGGTCGTGCCGCTGATGTCGGACCCCGGCCTCATGCAGCAGTTGAGCGGCATCACGCCCCTGCCGACCCCGAGCGCGACATGACCGCGCGCGTCGTCGCCGTCTGCGCGGTGCACGCGCTGATCCCGGATGCGGGCACGATCGGCGTCACCGCGATCGACAAGCGCCCGCTCGACGGCGCCGTGCGCGTCGGCCCGTATGGGGTGCGCGGCGACGTGCAGGCCAACCGCAAGCACCACGGCGGACTTGATCAGGCCGTCTACGCCTACGCGCAGGAGGACGCGGCGTTCTGGGAGAGCGAGCTGGGACGCCAGTTGGCGCCCGGATGGTTCGGCGAGAACCTGCGCACTGGGGGCATCGACGTCAACGCGGTCGTGATCGGGGAGCGGTGGCGCATCGGCGACACGCTCGAGCTCGAGGTCACCCGCCACCGCAACCCCTGCCAGACCTTCGCCCGCCGCCTCGGCGGCCCGGAAGCGCGCGGCTGGGTCAAGCGCTTCGCCGACGAACGGCGGCTCGGCCCCTACTTCCGCGTGGTGAAGGCGGGCGCGATCTCCGCGGGCGACGAGATCATCGTGCTCTCGCGCCCCGAAGGCGCCCCGGGGCTGCTCGACGGCGTCTGAGCGCGCCGCATCCTGAAACGCGGAATGCCCCGGCCGGAGCCGGGGCATTCGCGGTGAGTACGTCGGGTCAGGCGCCGAGCGACTTGCCGGCGGAGCCGAGCTGCTGCGTCGCCTCGCCGACGCGGGCGGCCATGGCGGACTCAGCGACCTTGCCCCAGGCACGCGGGTCATAGGCCTTCTTGTTGCCCACCTCGCCGTCGACCTTCAGCACGCCGTCGTAGTTCGAGAACATGAAGCCCGCGACCGAGCGGGTGAACGCGTACTGGGTGTCGGTGTCGATGTTCATCTTCACGACGCCGTTCGCGACCGCGAGGGCGATCTCTTCGGGGGTCGAGCCGCTGCCGCCGTGGAAGACCAGGTCGAGGGGCTTCGGGCCCGTGCCGAACTGCGCGGCGATGCCCTCCTGGATCTCGCCGAGCAGCTCCGGGCGCAGCTTCACGTTGCCGGGCTTGTAGACGCCGTGCACGTTGCCGAAGGTGAGCGCCGCGATCCAGCGGCCTGCGTCGCCGAGACCGAGAGCCTCGACGGCCTTGGCCACATCCGCCGTGGTCGTGTAGAGCGCCTCGTTCGAGCCCTCGTGCTTCACGCCGTCCTCTTCGCCGCCGACGACGCCGATCTCGACCTCGAGGATCGCGTTGATCGCCTTGATGCGGGGCAGGAGCTCCTTGGCGATCGCGATGTTCTCGTCGAGGGGAACGGCCGAGCCGTCCCACATGTGCGACTGGAAGAGCGGGTTGCGGCCGGCCTTGACCTCTTCTTCGGATGCGGCGATCAGCGGCAGCACGAAGTCCTCGAGGGCGGGCTTGGGGCAGTGGTCGGTGTGGAGGGCGACCGTGATCGGGTAGTTCTTGGCGACCTCGGTGGCGAACTTCGCGAAAGCGATCGCGCCGGTCGCGCGGCCCTTCACGGTGTGGCCGGCGAAGTAGTCGGCGCCGCCGGTGGTGACCTGGATGATGCCGTCGGAACCGGCTTCCGTGAGGCCCTGCAGGATCGCGTTGATCGACTGCGAGCTCGCCGCGTTGATGGCCGGGTACGCGAAGCCGCCCGCCTTCGCGCGGTCGAGCATCTCGGCATACTGATCGGGTGTTGCGACGGGCATGTCCGCTCCTTGCTGTGTGCAGTGGTTACCCGTCACTCTATCGAAGGGGATGCGGGCGACCGGGTGCGGGGGGCGCCAGGAATATCACCGCGGGGGCGGTGGATTTCCTCCTGCTGAAAGAACGTCGAATTCTTCGCGTCTTCGGAGCCGAAAGTCGCGTCCGCTCTGCGGGATCCTGCTTAGGCTGGGCCGCATGGTGAGCCTTACTGCCGACATGAGTCCGCTGCACCCCGACCGGAACCTCGCGCTCGAGCTCGTGCGCGCGACAGAGGCCGCGGCAATCCGCTCCGTTCCCTTCATCGGGCGCGGCCAGAAAGAGGTGGCCGACGGAGCGGCGGTCGATGCGATGCGGGCCTTCCTCACCACGGTGAACTTCGACGGCGTGATCGTCATCGGCGAGGGCGAGAAGGACAATGCGCCCATGCTCTTCAACGGCGAGCACGTCGGTACGGGGCGCGGGCCGAAGTGCGACATCGCGGTCGACCCGATCGACGGCACCTCGCTGACCGCCGCCGGACGCAACAACGCGCTGTCCGTCATCGCGGTCGCCGATCACGGCGCCATGCTCGACGCATCCAGCGTCTTCTACATGGACAAGCTCGTCACCGGCCCCGCGGGCGTCGGCGTCGTTGACATCCGCCTTCCGATCGGCGAGAACATCCGTCTGCTCGCGAAGGCGCTCGGCAAGCCGGTCGACGAGATCGTCGTGTCGGTGCTGCACCGTCCGCGCCACGACAAGCTCATCGAGGAGATCCGTGAGGCCGGCGCAGGAACCCGCCTGATGAGCGACGGCGACGTCGCCGGCGGTATCAATGCCGCCCGGCACAACGCCCGCACCGACATGTGCGTCGGGATCGGCGGGAGCCCTGAAGGCATCGTCACCGCCTGCGCGATCAAGGCGCTCGGCGGCCACATCCAGGGTCGTCTCGCGCCGCGAAACGACGAGGAGAAGCAGCGCGGCATCGATGCGGGGCTCAAAGTCGACGGCACCGTGTACGAGGCGGAGGATCTCGTCAAGGGCAAGAACACGATCTTCGTCGCCACGGGTGTGACCGACGGCCAGCTCGTCGCCGGCGTGCGCCGCGAGGGCGAGCACATCTACACCGAGAGTGTGGTGCTGCGCGGCGCCTCCGGCACCCTCCGCCGCATCTCGAGCGAGCACCTCACCTCGAAGTGGCTGTGATCCTCGAGGGCCGAGCCTGCGGCTGGTGAGCCCGGTCGGCAGGTCCCACTTTCGGCAGGTTCAGGGTCTGATCTGTGCAGAACGGGGGACATGCATACGGCCGACGGGATGATGGGTCGATGACCATTCGGCGGATGGCCCCTCGGCTCCCACTCCTCGGCGGTGAGGACGTGCCCGTGTTTCCGCGCGGGCGCAACCCGCGTCCGCTCGCGTGGGGTGTGGTTGTGACTTCCGTCGTCGTCGGTCTCATTGCCGCGGTCAGCGACGAGCTGAGCCAGCGCATCCTCTTCGGGGCCTTGGCGGTCATGCTGATGGTGATCGGGATCGCGCTGCTCATCACGTTTCAGGGCGTCGTCTCGCGCGCACTGACCATCGACGATCGACCGGGTTCCCTGCGCTTCGTCCCCCTGCGGGTCGGATCCGTCCCGACACTCTTCATCGCGGTCTCGCTGCTGCTTCCAGCCGGCGCGCAGCTCTTCATCGACTTGAACGGCCTGCCGGTGCCGTGGGGGCCGCGCCTGACACGCAGCGGGCCCTACATCCTCGGCGTCATCGGGATCGCGATGCTCGTCATGCGCATTGTGCGACGGCGCGTCCCCGCGGGGCTGACGCTCACGTCGCGCGGCCTGACGGGCATCCGCGGATGCGGCGCGCTGGACTGGTCATGGGAAGAACTGGCACAGGTGGCGGTCGTTGCGGCCCCCGCAGCCAAGCTCTCGCTGCTGCGTGCGGGAGGCGCGCCGCTGATCACAGCACCCTCCCTCAGCCTGGGTTCCGACCCGAACCTCGTGGCGTCGCTCGTGGAGTTCTACCGGCAGCATCCGGAACACCGCGACGCTCTCGAGGCCGGCGGCGTCGAGGCGGTGCGTCGCGCGGAGCAAGTGCTGCGGCCCGGCTGATCTCCGCCGCGGCGCGGCGCACGGGCATGTCCCAGTTTCGGCAACAAGTGGGGCCGAAAACTGCGACAAGTGGGACATGCCCGGCGCAGGCGTGCGCAATACCCCCTTCGGTTCGGTTGCCCCGGGTTCGTGTCTCAGATACTCACGGTCTGGGGGCGTGTGGCGTGCACAAGTGAGACACGCAGGAGTAGGGGAGCCCGGGATGGGGTTCGTGTCTCAGTTATGCAGCAATTCGGGGCGTGTGGCGTGCACGAGTGAGACGTGGATGCGGGAGAGGAGCGCAAGCCTCAGAGGCGCTCGCGGAAGCAGGTGGCAGAATGAAGCACGTCGTAATCACCGTTGATGTCGATCTCTGCACCGAGACGAAGGAACGAACGATGTCCGCATCCCAGGAGAACGCGCACCCGCACACGGGAGCTCTCGCCGTCGTCGCCGATGCTGTCGCGGTCAACAACCCCGACCCTGCCCGTCGCCCCGATGTGCTCTTCCGCGTCCGCCGCGAAGAGGGTCACCAGCCGAGCCCGTGGTGGGCGATCGGCGCGTTCGTCGGTGTGTCCGCCGTCGTACTCCTGCTGCTGAGCTTCGTGCCCGGCGGCGCCTGACCTACTGCCGCAGCTGCGCGAGCAGCGCGCGCTCCTCCTCGTCGGTGAGCCCCGCTCCCGACACCACCGGCCCGCCGAGCACATCGGCGAGGGTCGATTCCAGCGGACGACGCTCGAGTCCAGCCGCCACCGCGCGCGCCGTCGACCGTGCATTCATCCCGTACCAGCTCTGGTCACGCAGCCAGAGCGGCAGCGACCGCGGCCCTGACCACTCGTTGACGCCTTGCGCCGCGAGCCAGTCTTCTGCTGCGGTCACGGTTTCGCTGCGCTGCCCGGATGCGGCCCTCGCGGCATCGAGGTGCGCGGGGAACGGATGCGGCTCGCCCTGGGCATTGAACGCGCCCGAACCGGCGCCCTCCGCGAGCCGCAGGAGCCACGCGGCGAGGTCGCGCACGTCGATCAGCGCGGTCGGCAAGCCGGGTGCGTCCGGCGCCAGCACGACACCCTCGGGGTTCGACGGTGCGGCGAACCGGCGTGGCCAGTATGTGCTGCGTCCGGTCGGGTCACCCGGACCGCCGATGAGCCCGGGGCGAACGATGGCCGATCGGTCGGTGCCGAAGACCTCGCGCACCGCATCCTCGCAGGCGACCTTGGCGCGCCCGTAGTCCTCGGGGTCGGTCATGACGTCGGCGTCGAGGGGCTCCAGCAGCGTTGCCGACTCGTCCGCGCCGAGCTCCGCCTGGCTCGCGTAGACGTTGCAGGTCGAGACGAAGACGTACCGATCGGCGCGCAGCCCGCGTGCGGCGCGCCGCACCTGCCCCGGCTGGCGCGAGACGTCGATCACCGCATCCCACCGGGTGTCGGCGAGTGGCACGAGGCCGTCGGGGTCGTCTCGGTCGACGCGGACGTGCCGCGCCCCGTCCGGGACGTCCGTGCCGCGGGCGGCGCAGGTGACGTCATGGCCGGCGGCGATCGCGGATGCGGCCGTCGTCCGTCCGAGCCATGCGGTGCCACCGAGAACAAGGAGCTTCATAGGCTCATCGTCGTCGGGAACGCGCGTCGGCGCAGGCGTATCCGCGAGGGGCGAACACGCGTGTCAGGCGGAGGAGGCCGGCAACTGCTGCTCGTCGGCCGATGCGGCCTCGTCCGCGTCGTCGGATGCGGCCCGGCGCACCTCGTCGAGAGCGGCGGTGAACTCGGGGGCGCTGAGGCGGCGCGGCGTCGACTCGAGCGCGGCGGGTGCGGCGACCGCATCCAGCTTGGTCTCGTCGATGCCGGGGAAGCGTCGCGCGGTCACGAGCACGCGACTCTCGAGCGAACCGACGAATCGGTTGTAGCCGTCGACGGTGCGCTCGATGCCGCGACGCAGGTCGTCGATGTGCTTGGTGAGTCCGCCGAGGCGCTCGTAGAGCTGCGTGCCCAACGTGAAGAGCTCGCGGGCGTCGTCGGAGACGGCCTCCTGCGTCCACGTGTAGGCGACGGTGCGGAGCACCGCCCAGAGGTTCACGGGGGAGGCGAGCGCCACGCGCTGCCGGAAGGCGTAGTCGAGCAGGGCGGGATCCTCGTCGAGGGCGGTCGCCAGCAGCGCCTCGTTCGGCACGAAGCAGATGACGAACTCGGGGCTCGATTCGATCCCGGCCCAGTACTGCTTCTTCGCGAGCGCGTCGATGTGGGCGCGCAGAGCCTTCACGTGCTTGTCGCGGAGCGCGCGGCGGCGCACGGCATCCTCGCCCTGAGCCGTGTCGGGGATCGCCTGCGCCTCGAGGAACGCGTCGAGGGGCACCTTGGCGTCGACGGCGATGGCCTTGCCGCCCGGCAGCCGCACGATCATGTCGGGGCGACCCGAACCCGAATCCGAGCTGATCGAGGACTGCACGTCGAAGTCGACGTGACGGGTGAGTCCCGCCGCCTCGACGACGCGACGCAGCTGCACCTCGCCCCACACGCCGCGCGTGCTCGTCGAGCGCAGGGCGGAGGAGAGCGACGCGGTGGTGTCGCGCAGCAGGTCGTCGGTCTCCTGTGCGCGGCGCAGCTGCTCGGCCAGAGCCCCGTACTGGGCGTGGCGCTCGCGCTCGAGGTCGTCGACCTTGACCCGCACCTGCGCGAGGGTGTCGCGGACGGGGGCGAGGGCGGCCACGACGGCGTTCTCGCGCCGGTCGCGATCGTCGCGCTCGCGCTGTTCGGCGCGCTGGCGCTCGACGAACTCGCGGTACAGCCCGCCCTGACGTTCGAGCTCGGCACGTGCCGCCGCCGCGGCGGACTCGGCGGCCGCGGCGCGCGCCGAGAGCGCACCCTGCTGCTGCGCGGCGCGAGAGTGCGCAGCGAACCAGCCGAGGGCGATGCCGGCGACGAGGCAGAGTGCGGCGACGAGGAGGATCACGGGGTCCATGAGCACAGCATGCCCGGAGCCGCGGACACCGCCGGTCAGGCGGCCGCGGCGACCGCCGTGTCGATCTCGCAGATCCGGATCCGGGCGGCCTCGGCGAGGGCATCGATGTCGGGTGCGTTCCAGCGCCGCGCGGCATCGATCATGATGGCGGCGGAGGCGGCCGCATCCGCTGTCGCGTCGTGGTGGCGGAACTCCGCGAAGCCCGCCTCGGCCGCGACGATCGGCAGCCGGTAACTCGGCAGGTCGTAGGTGCGGCGCGCGAGCTGCAGACTGCAGGCGTAGCGGTACGGCGGGCAGATGTCGCCGGTCGCGGCGCACGCGCGGCGCAGCACCGCCATGTCGAATCCGGCGTTGTGCGCGACGAGCACGTCCGCGCCGGCGAAGGCGGCGATGTCATCGAGCTGCTCGCTCCAGCCCTTCGCGTCCACGACGTGCTCCGGGCGGATGCCGTGGATGCCGATGTTCAGCTCGAAGAAGCGGTCGTGGCCCTCAGGCGGGCGGATCAGCCAACCCGCGGTCGCGACGATGCGCCCGCCGCGGACGCGGGCCAGACCCACCGCGCACGCCGAGGCACTGGAGGAGTTCGCCGTCTCGAAGTCGATCGCGGTGAAATCCAGTGACACGCCCTCACCCTCACCCGGATGTCCGCGACGCCCGGTGAGGCGCGCCGGGGTCGGGGCATCCGGGGGCTGCGTGGTGGGGCTGGTAGTCCGGGCGGTGGCTGCTCGGGCGTACGGATGTCGGAGATTCGGCGTTACGTCGGAGGTTTTGCGCCGCATCCTCCGAAATTCGTGCGTTCCTCCGAGCTGCGGATGCGGCGGGCTGGCTCGTGTGGCGCGCGCTGGGGCGGACCGGGCGCGCCACCCCAGCAGAGTCCGGCGGGTGCCGAGCCGCGGGGCGCCTAGACTTGATGCCCGTGGCTCTTACCATCGGAATCGTCGGGCTGCCGAATGTCGGCAAGTCCACCCTGTTCAACGCCCTGACCAAGAATCAGGTGCTCGCGGCGAACTACCCGTTCGCGACGATCGAGCCGAACGTGGGTGTCGTCAACCTGCCCGATGCGCGCCTCGACAAGCTCGCCGAGATCTTCGGCAGCGAGCGCATCCTGCCGGCCGCCGTCTCGTTCGTCGACATCGCCGGCATCGTGCGCGGCGCGAGCGAGGGGGAGGGGCTCGGCAACAAGTTCCTCGCCAACATCCGCGAGGCCGACGCGATCGCGCAGGTCGTGCGCGGGTTCGCCGACTCCGACGTCGTGCATGTCGACGGCAACGTCGACCCGAAGAACGACATGGAGACCATCAACGCCGAGCTGCAGCTGGCCGACCTCGACACCCTCGAGCGCGCGATCACGCGCTACGAGAAGGAAGTGCGCGGCAAGAAGCTTGAGCCGATCGTTCTCGAGACGGCGCAGGCCGCGAAGGACGCCCTCGAGCGTGGGCAGCTGCTGTCGGCATCCGGCATCGACCTGGCTCCCATCAAGGAGCTCGGGCTGCTGACGGCGAAGCCGTTCATCTTCGTCTTCAACGTGGACGAGGACGTGCTCACGGATGCGGACCGCAAGGCGGAGCTCGCAGCGTTGGTCGCCCCCGCGCAGGCGGTGTTCCTCGACGCGAAGATCGAGTCGGAGCTGATCGACCTCGACCCCGAGGAAGCGGCTGAGTTGCTCGCATCGACGGGGCAGGACGAGTCGGGGCTCGACCAGCTGGCGCGTATCGGGTTCGACACGCTGGGCCTGCAGACCTACCTCACCGCGGGTCCGAAGGAAGCGCGCGCCTGGACCATCGGTAAGGGCTGGAAGGCCCCGCAGGCCGCCGGCGTCATTCACACCGACTTCGAGAAGGGCTTCATCAAGGCCGAGGTCATCTCGTTCGACGACCTCGTCGCGACGGGCTCGGTCGTGGAGGCCCGCGCGAAGGGCAAGGCCCGCCTCGAGGGCAAGGACTACGTCATGCAGGACGGCGACGTCGTGGAGTTCCGCTTCAACAACTGAGCGGGTCGCGCGGACTGGCACTATTGCTTCCGTGGCCGAGCTCCTTGTCGAAATCCACGTGCCTTTGACGCCGAGCGGCGTGCCAGAGGGCGAGTACCCCTTTCCCTGGATCGATTCCGTGATGGAGTTCCTCTTCGAACTCGACGGGTCGAAGGGCGAGATGTTCGATGACGGAGAGCAGCTCGGTGATGAGTATCTGTTCTTCGTTCACGGCGCGCCCGAGGCGGATCTCATCGCATTGGCCCGCGAGGTAGCAGCCCTGCCCGGTGTGCCCTCGGGCGTCTACGCGACCGTGACGGACAGCGATGCCGACATGGGTGGCGGCACCCGCGTTGAACTCGACGGGTGACCGGGAGAGCGAGGTCGTCGAGTTCACTTCCTCGCAGCATCCGGCGAGCAGGCATGCGTGCTCGGTTCGCTGACGCGACCATGGGCCGAAGATAGGGCTTTGCCGCAGCCGAGTCGGCCCACCGACAGAATGTCCGTATGCGTGCTTCGTCCCCTTCCGACCACCTGGCCAACTGGCTGGATCAGAAGCAACAACGGCGCGAGCTCGGTGACCGACTCGAGCAGCACCGAGAGCTCGATCACTTCTTCTCCTTTCGGAGAAGGTCGAATGCGGTGGCCGCGGCCCAGGCGCTCGCAGATGCGGACTTCCGAGTCTCCGTCGAGCCGGGGCTGCTGCGAACATCCTTGACCGCCTCGAGAGCTGATGCCCTCACCGACGCCGATGTTGCGCGCATCATCCATGAACTCGTGGGCATCGCCGCGACGCACGGAGGTCGCTACGACGGATTCGGCGGAACCATCGTTCCCGCGGATGAAGGATCATGGCAGGCGACTCCCCAGAACGGACGTGCTTCGAGTTCAGCGAACGACCTCTGGGAGTTCTACGAAGCCCGATCTGAGACCGGCCGCGCGTCACTCTCAGATCAGGAGCGCGGGATCCTTGCCATTCTCGACATGCGCCAGGAGGTCAGCTCTGGCGGATTCGATTCTTACTTCCGGTACTGGGGCGGCGACACCGCCGAAGAGGCTTTGCGCGCTCTTCCGCTGTTCCTCGGCAGCGAATGGGAGAACGTCCTTCGTGAGGCGATGGGCGTCCTGGGAGACCCTTATCCGAGCGACATCGGCGCGCGTGAGGTTCGCCTCGAGGAGGCAGGGGTCGAGGAGCGTCTGTTCGTCCTCGATCGGCGGCTCTCCGCGTTGGAGACTGCTGACGACGCTGACGTGCGCCTCACGGCTGCGCTCGCGGCGATCCGGAGGTGACACCGTTCAGAGGGCTGTGGATGCCGAGCTGTGGCTCCCGGTCGAACGGATGACGCCGGCCGTCTAACTCAGGATGCGGCGTCGCGTGCCCACCGTTCGCGGGGCGGCACCTCTTCCCACCGCTCCCGCAACGGCGCGTCCGCATCGACGGGCCGGTAGATCGGAGCCCCACGGATGCAGAGCCCCCAGAACCAGGTTCGGCCGCACGCCAGGCACTCCAGGTAGCTGACGATCGTGAACTTCAGGTCGGATTCCGCCAGCGCGAGCATGTCGCCGAGCGGTACGTCGCCGCGGATGAAGCGCATCCGGCCGTCGTTGACGCGACGTTCGAGCTCGTCACTCGTGAGCTGGATGGCGATGTCGTTCGGAGGCCTTCCGTCGTTGTGCACGAGCGCGGTCTCGCAGACGTCGCAGCTCACATCCATACCGCCAGGCTACCCAGGGGTGGCGTCCGGAGGCTGTCGGGTAGGCGTGGATTCGGTGGCGAGTCGCCTGCCAGAGTGGGGCCATGACGCCTCGACGAAGACTCGTCCCACCGCTCGCGATCGCCGCGGTAGCACTGGCGCTCGCCGGCTGCGCGAGTGCGGGCGGCTACACCGATCTGGAAAGCACCGAGACGCGGGTGTTGCCGGATGCCGTGACCGAGGATGCGCTGGCGAATTTCGATGTCGACTCAATGAGGTGGGTGGGCGAGCACGAGGGGACCGACGTGTGGCTGGGGTGGGGGAGTAGGGAGGGGGAGGTCTGCATTCTCTTCTCTG
The DNA here is from genome assembly GCF_021398715.1 of Microbacterium binotii. NCBI lineage: Bacteria > Bacillati > Actinomycetota > Actinomycetes > Micrococcales > Microbacteriaceae > Microbacterium > Microbacterium binotii. Next base: position 1,208,845 of record NZ_CP090347.1, read on the forward strand.
CGGACGTTGATGCGTGGGTGACAGGATGCGCGGGAGCAGGCGAGCAGATGACGCTCTCGGGACGCGGTCCGCAGCGGTTCGTGGTCGTCCCCGACGGGCAACCCGCCCCGGAGGGGTTCGCAGCGATCTCACACAACGTCTACGTCGCATCGACCGAAGAGTAGGCGCGGACTTCGGCGAGGCAGACGGCCTCCTCGCCGATCGGAGACAGCTCGATCCGCAGGGCGACAGGCAGCGTCAGTCCTCGACGTGCCCCACCGACTTGGCCTCGAGGAATGCGCAGAGCTCGGCCGCGACCGAGAGCTCGGCGGCGAGGCGCTGCATCTCGAAGCTCGTGAGGACCGTCATCTCGGCCTGAGGTTCGATCGTGACGCGCCACCGCGAGTCTCCGACCTCGATCGGCTCCATGTAGAGCGAGATGTCCGCGTTGTGCAGCGGCACGATCACGAGACCGGTGTCAGCGCCCTCGGACCCGTCCTGCACTGCGACACGGATCAGGTCCCCCGCCTCGCGTGAGCGGTGGAACTCTTCGAGCCAGGTCTCGAGCGTCGCTTTGCTTCTGAAGGGCACGGGGGATCCTCGCGTTCTGCATGGGCGCGGACCTGCAAAACCGCGCCGTTGCCGCGATCGTAACCCGGCGGGCGGACAAAGCGATCGATGGCGGGTGATCCGTGGAAAGAGTGGGAGTGTTCGCCCGTCACTCGCGCCGCATCAACGCGTTGAGCTGGCCATAGTCCTCGCCGTCGAGGAGAGCATCGAATGTCCCCGCCGTCAGCGCCTCTGCCGCAGCGCGACGCACCAGTGCGTATGCAGCCTGGGCGACACTCGAACCCAGGCTCACTCGCGCCGCACCGAGTCTCCCGAGCGCCGCTGTCGATACGGGCCGCGAACTCGGTCGGTGACAATGTGCCGTCCTCGATGTTGATCCCGGCCGCGCCCGCGTCGAGCACGGCGTCGATCGTGCGTGCGACGCCGTGTGACGAATCGGGATACCCGCCCTCGATATCTGCCGAGACCGGCACGGAGACGGCGTCGATGATGCGCCTTACGGCACCTGCGGCTTCGGCGTGGGTGAGGGCATCGCCATCGGGTCGGCCGAGTGACCACGCCACCCCGGCGCTGGTGGTGGCGATCGCAGGTGCGCCGGCAGCCTCCATGATCCGTGCGCTCGCCGCATCCCACGCGTTGACGAGGACGAACGGATGCGGCGAGTCGAGGCAGAGGGCGCGGAAGGCGGCGGTCGCGGTGTCGTTGTTCACCCCTTCAGCCAACGCGATCGAGCCGTTGCCGTCTGGCGGATTCCGGCCCTCACCGTCGACACGCCGCCCCCGGCGCCTCCCGATCAGTGGAAGCTCAGTACTTCGTCGCCCCACGCGGCTCGCAGTGACGCGTCCAGATCCGGCACGAGGTGATCCTGATGGTCGATCACCAGCGTGCTGCGCCCTCGATCGACCGAGTAGGACTCCCAGGGAGCCGAGCCGTCCGCATCCGGTGACTCTCCGTGCGCGAAGGCGGTCCACCGCTGCTGCATGCGAGCCGAGATGCTCTCGGCCACCCGGCGGCCGCCGAGGCGGAACGTCGGGTCCTTCGGCCCACTCGTCAGGTTGCCCCAGAGGTACGGCAGCTCGGTGGCGTGCGTCGCGCCGAGTCCGATCAGGCGGAGGAACGGGGCCGCGTGGTCGAAGCGGTACAGCCAGACATCCGCCACCTGCGAATGCCCCTCCGCGATCCACACGCTCGGCATGCGGAATCCGATGTCCCGCGCGATTCCGAGCCCGATCGCGCGTTGCCGCGCGTGCTCGTACGCGGTGCGCACGTCATCGAACGTCGGCAGCTCGAGAGCGGGATTGTCCGCGGCCATGTCGCCGAACATGTCGCGCAGGCGTTCGTCGGTGATGGGGATCAGCGGCGACTTCATGAACTTGAACAGGGATGCCTCGTCCTTGTTCGTCCCGATGAGCAGCGGGACGGCAAGTCCCCTGCCCTCGCGCAGCACGACGGCGGGTGCCTCCGGCAGGAGGTCGCCGTCGATGACCGGTGCGAAGGCGAGCACGCCGGGGTCGGCGTCGGGCACCTGCGCGTAGATCTCCATGCCCGCGTCGACGATCTGCTGCGACGTTGCGGCACGCAGCGCTTCCGCCGCATCCGGCTGCGTCTCATCGATGCGCAGTGCTGCGGTGAAACGCGCGGCGACCGCCCGGGCGCGCTCGGCGCCGTAGACGCTGGATGCGGGGGAGGACTCGGCGATGGCCCGGTGGAACAGCCCGCGCGCGGACGGTGTGGCCAGCAGCGTGGTCACGAGCCCGCCGCCGGCGGACTCGCCGAAGACGGTCACGCGGTCGGGGTCTCCGCCGAAGGCGCGGATGTTCTGCTGCACCCACTCGAGGGCGAGCAGCACGTCCTTCAGCGCGAGATTGCGGTCGAAACCCTGCTCGGGGAGCAGCGAAGCGAGATCGAGGAAGCCGAATGCACCGAGGCGATAGTTCACCGTGACCACCACGACGTCGCCGTGCGTCACGAGCGAGGTCGCGTCGAACAGGGGCTGGCTGGATGCCCCGAACGTGTACGCGCCGCCGTGCACCCACACCATGACAGGACGCGCGCGCTCGCTCTCGGATGCGGGTGCCCACACGTTGAGTCGGAGGCAGTCCTCGTCCATGACGGCGTCATCGCCGAGCGGGACGGCGGGGTTCACGCTCTGCGGGCAGACCGGACCGTAGCGCGTCGCATCGGTCTCGTCCGCGACGGGCTTCGCCGCAACCGGATCGCTCCACCGGGCGTCGCCGGTGGGCGGCTCGGCGAAGCGGATGCCGCGCCACGACAGAACCGGACCGAGCTCGAGTCCGCGGAACGAACCGGCCGGCGCGTGGGCGAGTCGAGTGCCGGCGGGAGAGATGTCGTCGGGGTGGGACATGTTCGTTCCTTTCCGGGTCAGGAGAACAGCTGGTGGACGAGGTGAGCGGCCTCGTTCGCGGCGAGGACCGCGAACAGCACCGTCATGATCACGGCGTTGTGCGCGATCATCTCGCTCTTCAGCCGCTCCAGACCCTTGGCGACGGTGGCGGATCCGCTGGTGGCGAGCAGCGTCGGGATGATGAGGGCGAGTGAGCCGGCCACGGCGAAGGCGATACACAGGCCGACGGCCGCCAGGACCGGCAGGTGCGCGGCCCCGATGGTTGCCCCGGCCTTCAACTCGAGTGGGATGTTCTTCGAGTTGGTCACGGCCATCAGCAGGCCGAGACCGCCGGCGCGTGCGGGGGTGATCGAGTCGATCGCCGAGAGCCAGCCCGGCGTGCGCGGCGCGGCTCCGCCTCGCGGTCGCGACAGCCAGCTGGTGACGGCCAAGACGGTGAATCCGACGGTCAACAGGATCGTCAGCACGAGCACGACGATCTTCGAGGCCGCCGATCCGCCCGACGACGACGCGCCGGCGGTCGTCGCGGCACCCAGTGCCGTGAACGCGAGCGTGACGGCCAGGAATGCGCCGGTGTACGCGAGCGAGGCGACCCTCCCGCGGGCCGACAGCAGGATCGCCACGATCGCCACGATCGGAAGCGGCGAGATCATCAGCCCCACAGCGGCGGGGATCAGCGAGGGAAGGTCGTGCGTGTTCATCGGATGCTCCATCTGCGTGCCGCGGACCGGCGACTGCAGACGTTACGACGCGGATGTCTGCGCGTGAGGCGGATGTTCGGTGGACACGACAGGGGAGGCCGCGCCGAGATCGATCACCGCCTCCAGGAGCGCCCCCGACCCATCGGCTCGCAACCGTGCGCCGCGCCCGCGAGCGGCCGACGACCCGCGCAGCGTCGCTCCCCGCGGCAGGCCTCCGGGCGAGCGCACCTGCACCCGCAGGCGCGGGCCCGCGCCCGTCGCGACGACGTCCAGATCGATCGCGGCCGCGGCGGGAACGCTGTGCTTGACGGCGTTCAGCAACCCCTCCGCGACGATCTCGAACACATCGTCGCGTGCAGTCGCTGATGCCTCGAGAGCCCTCCGCGCATCCCTGCTCATCCGCATGCGGACGTCGACGACAGGGCGCCACGTCTCGACGAGGTCGACCAGTGACTGGACGGATGCTCCATCGCGCGGCCGGTCGAAGACCGAGGGGAGCCCGGCGAGCAGAGGATCGAGCTCGTCGCGCACGTCGCGAAGCGTGGTCGGTGTCCAGTGATCCGGTGCGGCGAGCGCGCGAACGCACGCCCCCTGCGCGTCACGGTGCAGTTCGCGCGCCGCGTCTTCCAGGGCCGCGCGTGCGGCCGACGTCCCCACGCGTCCGATCCGCTGCGCGACGCGCACGGTCGAGGTCAGACGCCGCTCCTCGACCCTGAGCGCGGACGCCGTGCCGGCGCAGAGCGCGCACGCCGTGGCGAAGGCGGGATAGGCCAGAACAGGTACGACCGCCAGCGCGAGCGGGATCCCCTGCGCCCATGCCAGCGTGCCCAGACCGAGTCCCACGACCGCCCCGATGGCGAGGAAGGCCGGGATACGGCGCCGGCGGAGGGCGCGCAGACGCGTCACACCGTCGGCGAGGACGGCGCCTGCGGCGAGCACCGCGACACCGACCAGTACCTGCAGTGCCGGCACTGCGCGCAGTGCGTACGGCAAGACGCAGAGGGCGTAGATGACGGCCACGATGCCGGGGGGAGGCAGCCGCAGCGCGGGCCGCATCCGCACGCGCTCGATCGGCACGGCGACGACGGGCTCCGCGGGCGTGGCGGCGAGATCGGCGAGGCGTCGACTCCACCGCCGCACGCTGTCGTCGCTGAACGCGCGCAACGAGGCGGTGTCGGGCCGTTCGGCAGCCAGCGGGCGGAGTTCGTCTCTCAGCTCGTGGCTCGCCGCCTGCACGAGGTTCCGGGCCGCGCTCTCGAAGGCATCGGCATCCTCTCGGGCGTGAGTGAGCGCATGCTGCACCGAGAGCAGGCGGGCGTTGGTCTGCCGCAGTCGGGTGACGTGTGTGGTGAGGATGGCGATGGCCGTCAGCGAGGCCATCCAGACCGTCGCGTTCGTCAGCACGCGGAAGGGCAGCTGCCAGGCGGCCGGCGCGGAGGCACCGAGCACATCGGCGACGGCGTCGTAGGCGAGAGGACGGAGGAGCGCGGAAGCCAGAACGCCGGCCGTCACGATCCAGGGGCGCCAGCGGCGGGGAACACGGCGCTCGCCGAGGGCGGTGGCGACGAGGCCGGCGAGGAACGCGGCGGTCGAAGCCGACGTGGCGCCGAGTGCCGCGATGTCGACGGACGTGGGGGCCGGGCTCATCACGGTGACGGACAGCAGGCCCGCGACGAGGAAGGTCCAGCGCGACACGAAGCGTCCGGAACGAAGCGCATCCCGCGCGGCGCGGGCGAGGCGGTTCACCGCACGGGGCCGAACGCGGCGACGTACAGGGCGGCGGCGGCGACCCTGGGGCTCAGCGCCGGGTCGCCGGTCAGACCGAGACGCTCGAAGATGCGGCTGATCGATCGCTCGACCGCGCGTACGGATGTTTGCGATCGGGCGGCGATCTCGTCGTTGGACCAGCCGCGCGCCACCATCGAGAGCGTCTCGAGTTGATGCCGGGTCAGCCTGCTCAGCGAGTCCTCGCCGTCGCGGCTCGCGGGACCGACGGGAGATTGGGTCGACATGACCGCCTCGACGGCGTCGACGAGCTCGGCGGTGGAGGCGAGGGCGAGCTTGGAGACGAACACCGCTCCCGACACGCCCATCGCGGTCGCCCCCGCCGCGGCGCGCGGATAGCTGCTCAGGAAGACGACTCCGAGGTGGGGCGCGAGCGCCGCGAGTCCGGCTGCCAGTTCGGCGCCGGACGGGCGGGAACCGAGGTCGATGTCGGCGAGGAGCACGTCGGGATCGAACTCGGCGAACAGACGTGTCGCCTCGGCTGCGCTCTCGGCTCCGCGGGTCTCGAACCCGTGCTGGTTCAGCGTCTCGCAGACGAGCAGCCGCATGGCGGCCTGGTCCTCGACGACGAGCACGCGTCGCACCCATCTGCCGGTCACATCCACAAGATATGTGATCCCGGGCCGCGCGGCGCGCCCACGTTTCGCCCAACCTGTGAGGCGTACATGTGGCGGGCGTAACGTCCGGCTATGGAGACACAGACACGAACGGGCGGCGCAGACGCCGCCACGCTGGGCCTGGGATCGGTGCTCGTGGGTTCGCTGCCTGCGGCCCTGATGACCGATGACGCCCCCGAACGCTACACGGTGGAGACGGTGTTCACCCGACGCCCGCAGAAGGACGAAGTGGCGGCGATCCTCGACGGGGAGACCCGCGACTTTCTCACCAGAGCCGGATACCCGACGGTGGAGGTCGCCGTGTCGGATCGACGGCTCGAGATCGCCAACACGAACCTCGAGGAACTGCGTGACGGACTCGCTGCCGTCCTGATGGACCGACTGGCCGAGATCAGCGAGCGCGTGCGTGCCGTGCGTGACGCTGCGGACGTGCGCATGAAGGACGCGGCAGACCACGAGCACACGCGAGCAGCGGCCGTGGTGGCGCTCGCCGAATCCGTGCACTTCGGCGCGTCGGGCCCGGCGGACGCGGACGCGGCGCAGCTGTCCGAGTGGGATGGCGAGGGCGGTCACGAGCGCATGCCGCGCTCGTGATGGGGGGGCGGCGAGGATGATGAACGAGTTCCGCGCGACCATGCCCCGAACCGCCCACGCTCCTCGCGGCGCGAGCGAGTTCACCGCACTCGCCCAGATGGTGCGTGAACGCGGACTTCTCAGGCGACGATACGGGTACTACTGGACGAAGCTGATCGGGCTGCCGTTGCTGCTGGCCGCCAGCCTTCTGCTGTTCGTGTGGATCGGTGACACCTGGTGGCAACTGTTCACGGCGGCGTTCCTGGCGATGCTCTTCACGCAGATCGCGTTTCTCGGCCATGACTCGGCGCATCGCCAGATCTTCGTCTCCGGCAAATGGAACGACTGGGTGAGTCTGGTGCTCGGCGACCTTCTGGTCGGCATGAGCTACGGGTGGTGGCAGCACAAGCACACTCGCCACCATGCGAATCCGAACAAGCTGGGGGCGGACCCCGACATCGAGCTGCCGGTGATCGTTGTCGCCCCGGACAAGCGCGCCCCTCGAGGTGTCGTCGTCACCTGGCTCCGCGCACATCAGGGCATGTTCTTCTTCCCGATCCTGCTCCTCGAAGGGGTGTCGCTGCACGCATCCGGGGTCGCGCGGGTGGCGAAGCCGGGGCGACTGGACCGGCGATGGGTCGAGATCGGCTTCCTCGCGGTACGCCTGCTCGGATTCCCCCTTCTCGTGTTCCTCGTGCTGTCGCCGGCGATCGCGTTCGTCTTCCTCGCGGTGCAGCTCGGGATCTTCGGCTTCTACATGGGCGTCTCCTTCGCCCCGAACCACAAGGGGATGCCGATCGTTCCTCGCGATGCCACGATCGACTTCCTTCGCCGTCAGGCGATGATGAGCCGCAACATCCGCGGCAATCGCGTGCTCGACACGGCCATGGGTGGGCTGAACTACCAGATCGAGCACCACCTGTTCCCGTCGATGCCGCGTCCGCATCTGCGCAAGGCGGCACCGATGATCGCCGAGTACTGCCGCGCGCACGGCGTGCCGTACGTGCAGACGGGATTGTTCGCGTCCTACGCGATCATCGTCCGCTACATCAACCGCGTCGGGCTCGGAGAGCGCGACGTGTTCAGCTGCCCGCTGGTTGAGCAGCGCAGCCAGATCGCGCCGTCCGCCTGACGAGGTGTGTCAGCTGCGATTACGGCGCGAGCGTTGACGGATGATGCCGAAGATGAGCGTGCCGACGAAGAGCACGATGCCGATGACGGCCAGCCAGAGCAGACCCTCGAACGCGAAACCCACGACCGACAGCACCACCCATACAACGAGCAAGATGAGAAGAACTGTCCACATGTGCCTCACCGTACGCGCCTTCCGGCGCTCGCGGGCCGGATCGGGCACATCGGCGCAGAATCGTGCTCCCGTCGCTTCACGATCTCACCGATCACCGTCGCTGGTCGGTCAGGGGGCGCCCAGCGGGGCGTGACACAGTGGGGGAGTGCTCCGCCTCGGTGATGGCATATCGAATCGAGAAGAGGGCGCACATGCCGACATGGTGGGAAGAACTGCTGCACATCACGACGGGTCGTGTCGGCCGTCACGCTGATCTGCCGGACCTGCGGCACCTGCCTTCGCAGCCGGTGGCGCTCGAGCGGACGCACTACATCGTGAACGACCGCGAGCGTCACGGCGACGAGCATCGCACCTACGTCCTGCGTCGTGCAAAGCACTCGCGCCGCGACAGAGGAGGAATCTCGGTCACCTCGAACGGACGCGGCGTGGGGTATCTCCCCGCCGCTGCGGCCCACGAGGTGGGCCCGCTGATCGACCGTCTGGGCGGTGCCGTCGTCGTCAACGGCGCGGGCGCCAGGGACGGTGGCATCCGCCTCTGGGTCGACCTTCCAGAGATCGACAACCTCCGACAGTTCGTCGACAGTGCAGAGCGCACTGATCCGGCGGCATCGACCACTCTCTGAGGACGGTACCGGTGGCTAGCGCCGTGCCGCCCGGGCGCGCTCCTTGATCGCGTCGATGACGGCGGTCTTCGCGTCCGCGTAGGCGTTCATGTCGTCCCAGTCGCGCTGCATGAGCTCGCGTTTCGTCCGCTCGTAGAGAGCGCGATCGGCCGCATCCGTTCGCAACCGATCGCGCAGCAGGAGGTACTCGTCCACGGCGCGAGCGTCCTGCTCGCACACGTGCACGTGAACATCGCGCTGGGGTGTGCGCACCAGGCGGTGGCCGGGTTCCCTTACCCGCAGCGCGTAACCCGCCCCGAGCAGCGCGTCGAGGTAGTCCTCTTCCGCGGTGATGTCGTCGACGGTGACGAGGATGTCGATGATCGGCTTCGCGGCGAGGCCCGGCACGGACGTCGATCCGATGTGCGCGATCTGGATCTGCCGCCCCGTGAGCGCCAGACGGATGCGGTCGCGATGCTCCGCGAACGCAACGGGCCAGCTCGGGTCGTAGCCGTGGATGCCGACGGTCACCGGTTCCGGTCCGCCGACCAGCTCGAGGGATGTGACGTCGGGGCGACGGCGAGCGGGCATGACTTCATCATCTCGTGTCGCCGGCCACGCCGCGTGGGATCTACGCGGGGGAGACGGCGCCGAGCTCTGCGGTGTCGCCGCGCAGCGCGCGCTTCGACGTGAAGCGCCAGCCGAGCGGAACCGCGATGGTTGCCGCGATCCACATCGCCACGGCGGGAACAGAAACCGCGTTCATCCCATCGCCCGAAAGATCGGACCAGGGCGCCGTGAAGGCGAGGGTGGTGGTACCGATGCCGACCACCGCGCCGAAGACGGTGAAAGCAACGAGGTGAAGGGGCACCGAGGCGGCGGTGCGCAGCATCCATCCCAGACCGTACGCCAGCGGTGAACCGATGAGGAGCGCGGCGAGCGACCACGGCACTGCGTAGATGAGCGCGATCAGCGCACCCGAGTACAACATCGCCGCCGATGCGAGCGTCGAGAACAGGAGGAACCACAGCCACGCCATGCAGGCGCCTCGCGCGAACTCGCGGAACGTGAACGCCATCGGTGCGGCGTTCGTTCGCGGCGACGGCCTCGTGGGTGATGCGCTCACGGTCCGAACATAGCAACGCATCACCTGACCCTGGCCTCGGGGCCTCGCATCCGCGACACTGAGCGCATGCGCACCCTCCGCACCCAGGTCTGCATCGCCGGGGGAGGTCCGGCCGGCATCATGCTCGGGCTGCTCCTCGCCCGGGCCGGGGTCGCGGTCGTCGTTCTCGAGAAGCACGCCGACTTCTTCCGCGACTTCCGCGGCGACACGGTGCATCCCTCGACGCTCGACATCATCGATGCGCTCGGACTGCGCGAGAGCTTCGACGCCATCGAACACCGCCCGCTCGACACCCTCGACGCCGTGGTGAACGGCGTGCGAGTGCACGCGATCGACTTCCGCACCCTGCGCGGTGCGAACCGCATCCTGACGCTCATGCCGCAGTGGGATCTGCTCGACCTCCTCGCCGATGCCGCCCGACGTGAGCCGAGCTTCACGCTGCTGATGGGCGCGGACGTGACCGGTGTCATGCGCTCCGGCGCGCGCATGAACGGCGTGGAGGTCACCACCGCGGATGGTCCCCTCCGCGTCGACGCGGCGCTCGTGGTCGCCGCCGACGGGCGAGGCTCCACTGTGCGCGAGGCCGTCGGCGTGGCGCCGGTGGCGACGGGCGTCGGTATCGACGTGCTGTGGTTCCGCGTGCCCGAACCTGCGACGCCCGTGCCCGAGACGCTCGCGTGGCTCTCCGGCAGCGGCATGCTCATCACCATTCCGCGGCCGGGGTACTTCCAGTGCGGGCTCGTGGTCGGCAAGGGCACGTTCGGTGCGATCCGCGAGGACGGCATCGACGCGTTCCGGATGCGGGTGGCACGGGCGGCGCCACCGATCGCGTCCGAGCTGGGTGCCGTCGCCTCCTTCGACGACGTCAAACTGCTCTCGGTCGAGATCAATCATCTGCGGCGCTGGTGGCAGCCCGGCCTGCTGTTCATCGGTGATGCGGCACACGCCATGTCGCCGGCGTTCGGCGTCGGCATCAACTATGCGATCCAGGATGCGGTCGCCGCTGCGCGCCTTCTCGTTCCCGCACTCGGCGACGGGCCCGCCGCCATCGACCGGGCATGTGCCGCGCTGCAGCGTCGCAGAGCCTTGCCCACTCGCGCGATGCAGCGGCTCCAGCAGGTCGTGCACCGCGTGATCGGACGCCCGCGCGCCCGCATCCTGCACAATCCGCCGACGCGCTCGGAGCGGATCGTGCTGCGCCTCGCGATCCCGATCGCGCGCCGTCTGCTACCGCGTCTCGTGGGCTACGGGTTCCGGCCCGAATGCCTCCGTCCCGACGAACGTCCTACGCTGGCTGCGTGAGTGACGACTACCGTTCCCGGCTGCGTCCGCTGCTCGCGGCCGAGTCCGAGCGCGCGGCCGACGTGTTGCAGCGGATGGCCGATGCGACCGAGAGCCGCCACGACATCGTGATCGAGGTGTTCCTCGAGCAGGATGCGGAGGGCCCCTTCACGTTCATGGCCCGCTTCGACGGGCCGGATCACTTCGCTCTCGACCGGCGCTTCGACGACGAGCGCGGGGTGTTCGACGTCGTCTGGGGCGAGACGGGGTGGAAGCCCGATGTGCCCGAGCGGCCGGACGCGTGGACGTTCGACGACCTCGAAGAGGTGCTCGTCGAGCTGGCCGCCGAGTGGCTCGCACCGCTCATCCCCGCGGAGCCTGCGCGCGTCCGCTGGGAGGTCGCCTCGCCCGACGGCGGGACCGACAGCGTCCCGTTGGAACCGCGCCGGGCGAGGAGCTGACCGATGACGACCGACGACCTCATCCCTCGCGTCCGCATCCCCTTGGCGGGCGCATACGAGATCGACACCGACCGCGAGCGCATCGACCTGGAGCGCGTGCACCGGTGGCTGTCGACCGACGCGTTCTGGGCGCTGGGACGCTCGTTCGATGTGGTGCAGCGCGCGGCGGCTGCATCCGTCAACTTCGGTGTCTACGACCCTGCGGGTGCGCAGGTGGGTTACGCCCGCGTCGTCACCGACGGCGTCACCTTCGGATGGCTGTGCGACGTGTACGTCGCGCCCGAGGTGCGCGGACTCGGGCTGGGGAAGGCACTGGCCGCAGCGGTGGTCGATGCGACGCGCCCGCTCGGTCTGAAACGCCTCATGCTCTCGACCCTCGACGCGCACGAGCTCTACGCCCGTGTGGGCTTCGCACCCTTCCCCGACCCCGACCGGCTCATGGTCGTCGGCGCCTCATGACGGGGGAGGAGCTCACGCCGACCAGCCGCCGGAGTGCCGCGCACTACACCTGGGGCGAGGTGTCCGAGGGATGGCGCCTCGTCGACGGGCCTGACCTGTCGGTCATCGAGGAACGGGTGCCCGCGGGCGCGGGGGAGCAGTGGCATGTCCACGACACTGCGCGGCAGTTCTTCTACGTTCTCGAAGGCCGCGCTCACCTTCACACCGCTGACGGCGTCATCGACTTCTCGGCGGGCGAGGGTGTCGAGGTGCCGGCCGGCGTCCCGCATCGCTTCGCCAACCCGGGGCCCGCGGACGTGCGGTTCCTTGTGGTGAGCGCGCCATCGACGCGGGGAGATCGACGCGCGGTCGACGTCCCCTGACCCTCGGCGCTCACTCCACCTCGGCGACGGCGGTCCGCGGGAGAAGCGGCACGGCGAGTAGGCACACGGCGACGACCACCAGCAAGGCCACGAGTGTCGTCGACACCGCTCCGACGTCCCCCGCGGGAAGGAGCGTGAGGAAGATGCTCGTGACGAGCGCCGATCCGATGCCGTTCGCCACCTGCTGCACGGCGCTGAGCGATCCGCTCGCCGATCCCGCATCCTGCGCGTCGACGTCGCCGAGTGCGGTGTTGAAGATCGAGCTGAAGCAGATCCCCGCACCGACGCCCATCAACAGGGTCGCCACGGCGAGCTGCCACCACGCCACGCTGGTGCCCGCGATCGTGACGAACAACAGCATGAGGCCGATCCCGACGAGCACCGCCACGAGTCCCAGCACCACGAGACGACGGGCGAGCTTGACGATGAGGGCCGCGGCGATGCCGGAGCCGCCCATGATCCCGATCGTCAGGGGGATGAGGCTGAGCGAGGTCTGGGTCGGGGTGTACCCGAGGCTGAACTGGAAGAACAGCGAGATCACGTACATCAATCCGCTGAAGGCGGCGAAGACCAGCAGGCCGACGATGAGCCCCGCCGTGAAGCCACGGTTGGCGAGCAGGCTGCGAGCCAGCAGCGGCTCGCTCGTCCGGGCCTGACGCCAGACGAAGCCGACGAAGACGACGGCGCCCACTGCGATAGCCGCCAGCGCGAGCATGCTCCATCCCTCGCTCGATCCCTCGATGAGGCCGAACAGGACGGCGAAGAGCGAGACGACGAGCAGCACGCTTCCCCAGACGTCGATGCGGGTGGCGGGGCGCGCGGGAACATGGGGCAGGTACTTCACGGCCATGACGAGGGCGATCCCGCCCAGGACGAGGTTGATGAGGAAGACCGGTCGCCACTGCAGCCCGAAGAGGTCCGCGTCGATGAGCAGGCCCCCGAGGATGGGACCCGCCACCGCGAAGACGCCGAGCATGGGCGCGAAGACGCCGAACGCCTTCTGCAGCATGGGCTTCGGGAAGGTGGCCGTCATGATCGCCATGCCCTGGGGGATGAGGAACGCACCGAACAGCCCCTGCCCTACACGCGCGGCGACGAGCACCTCCGGCGTGGGAGCGAGCCCTGCGACAGCGGATGCGGCGATGAATCCGCTCATCCCGACGAGGAAGGTGCCGCGCTGGCCGAACTTGTCTCCGACCTTCCCGCCGAGGACGAGAAGCGAACCGAGTGCCAGGGCGTAGGCGGCGCCGAGCCACTTGATCAGGCTCGCATCCGCACCCAGATCGGCCACGATCGATGGCGCCGCGATGTTCGTGATGGTCGAGTCGACGAGATCCATGGCATCCGCCAGGAGAACGACGATGAGCGTCAACCACACGCCCTTGGTGGTGAGAGTGGTGGTGAGGTCGGTCTGAGACATGCGTTCTCCAATCGGGACGAACGCGATCGTAACGAACATGTTCGTAACGATCAAGTGCGTATAGTCGAACCATGAGTCGCCCCGAGCCCGTGAGTCGTCGCGCGCGCCCCGCGAAGTCCCCGCTGTCTCGCGCGGCGATCATCGACGCCGCTGTCGCTGTGGTGCAGAAGGAGGGCGCCGCCAAGCTGACGATGCGCAGGCTCGCCTCGGAGCTCGACACCGGGCCCGCCTCGCTCTACGTCTACGTCAAGAACACGACGGAACTGAACGCCCTCCTGATCGACCGTTACCTCGCCGAGCTCGACTTGGCATGGAGCGAGAGCGAGCCGTGGCGAGACCGTCTAGAGCGCGTGCTCGACGACTACGCACGGTTGCTGGCGGGGCAGCCGGGTCTCGCATCTGCGGCGCTCACCACCTGGCCGGACGGCACCCACTACCTCGACCTGCTCGAACTCCTGATGCGGCTCCTGCGCTCGGCGGGGGTCGACGGTGAGGATGCGGCGCGCGGCGTCGATCTGCTTCTGCAGCACGCCACCGCATCCGCGGCCGAGTGGGCGGCGCGCGCGAGCGGTGGGCAGGAGCTGTCCGATCTCACCCAGATCCTGGACGCGGCACAGCCGCGCCGCCATCCTGAGCTGCGTGCAGCAGGAGCGGCGTTGTTCACGGCCGGGAGCCCCGAGGAGCGCAGCCGCTGGGCGACGCGCGCGATCGTGAACGGCATCCTCTCGAGTGCGCGGGGCGAGGGGGCCTGATCTGCGAATCGCACGGCCGCAGGCCGCGGGCGAGCCTTGACATGAACGCGGTGATCCTAGGATGACGCGCGTGACCGTCGACACCGCCCCGTTGACCGCCCGGATCGAGCGTCGAGCGCTCCGCGCCTACCGGCGCTCGCTTCCGTCCACCGTCCGTCCGCGGTTGGCCGGCGTCCTCGCGCGGGTCGTGGTTCTCATCGTCTTCCCGCTGGCGCTGCTGGTGACGTGGATGGTGATCATCGACGGGGCGTTCTTCGCCGACGGGGACTGGGCGCTGATCGCGATCCTCTTCCCGCTCGCGATACCGCCGGTGATCGGCGTCGTACTGCTCGTGCAGGCGATCCGGCGCCGAACGGGAGTGCGTCCGTACCGGCTGAACGGCTTCGCCGAGGCCAATGGATTCACTTATGAACCGTACGCGGCGGCCCCGCCCCTGCCGGGGATGATCTTCACACGGCCCGGGCAGTCATCCGCGTTCGTCACCGACACCCTCCGCCGGCGTGAGGGGTACGCGCTGGAGATCGGCAACCACACGTGCACGACGGGCTCGGGCAGGAGCACGACCACCTATCGATGGGGCTATGCGGCGATGCGCCTTCCCGTCACATTGCCGCACATCGTGCTCGACGCGCACGGCAACAACGCGATCGGTCGGCCGAGGCTGCCGATCGCCTTCGCGAAGAACCAGCGGTTGTCCCTCGAGGGCGACTTCGACCGCTTCTTCACCCTCTACTGCCCGGACGGGTACGAGACGGATGCGCTGTATCTCTTCTCACCCGACACGATGGCCGTCTTCGTCGACGAGGCGGCTCGCCTCGACGTCGAACTCGTCGACGACTACCTGTTCCTCTACTACCCGGGCCAACTCGCGACACTCGATCCGGCGATGTGGGAACGGCTCCTGGCCACCGTGGACGCCCTCTCGGAGCGGTTGCTGCGGTGGGAACGCTGGCGGGACGATCGCCTACAGCGCTCGAACGACGTCTCGGGCGGGATCTTCAGGGGGCCGGGAAGCGGCCTCGGCGTTGCGCGGCAGGGACGCCGACTGTCGGTGAAGGAGGACTGGTGGTGGGTCCTTGGCGCTGCAGTAGCCGTCTTCGGGTTCGCCAATCTCGTCCATGATCTGGTTACCGGGTGGTTCTCCTAGGCCGTGAGTCGACCCACCGAATCACACGGCCACGGCACGCGCGCCGCATCCATCCGCCTGGGATGATGCACACCACAGTCTCCGTCGAAAGGACCCGCATGAGCACGCGCTCCGACCTCTCCTCCGTCCGTCGCGCAGGCGGTTTCGCCGTCGCCGCCGGCACACTCTTCGCCGCCACGGGCGCCGCGGCGTGGGTCACGGTCACGAGCCAGCTGCGCGCCGAGAAGATCACCGTGCCGGCGAACGCGCCCGCGCTCGCCGGGGCGCCCGTGCAGGGCCCGGTCAGCGCCTACATCGAGGCGCAGGTCATCAAGGGCAACGCGGAGCGCGGTGCCGGTGGTCGCACCTACGCCGACATCAGCGCGGCCCTGCAGAAGGTCGAGAAGGGGAGTCAGGAGGAGACCGACCTGCGCAAGCAGAGTGCCGCCCTGTCCACCGCATCCGCCCTGCGCACCTCGCTGTTCACGTCCGTGCTGGCCTATGGCGTCTCAGCCTTCGCCGCCGGCATGGGCGCCTTGCTCGTGGTGGTCGGCGGGCAGCTGCGGCGCGCCGGGCACTGAGGCGACCGCATTCGCGGCTGGTAAATTCTCCGAGGCGATCACCGCTCTGGCACGTGGTGCCCCGGTTCCCGATCGCCGTCTCGATCCCGCCTTCCGCGAGAGGACTCCCGCATGACGGACACCCAGATCTTTGAGCCCGACGGCCGCGCCATCCCGTTCGCGGTCGAGGGCGACGGCCCCGGCCTGGTCCTGCTGCCGGCGCAGGGCCTGAACATCGGCTACCTCGAGGCCCTCGGGCACTCCGTCGCACAGGAGGACTTCCGCGTCGTGCGCATCGGCACGCGTCGCCCCACGGAAGCGGCCGTCTCGCTGCACGAGCTCGCACAGGATGTCGTCGACGTGCTGGACCACCTCGGCATCGACCACGCGTGGATCGGCGGGCACGCCTTCGGCGGCACCGTCGCGCGCCTGGTCGCTATCGACCACCACGACCGCGTGAACGGCGTCCTGCTGCTCGGCGTCGAGGGGGCGGCCGGCTCCGACGAGCTCGATCTCTCCGCCGCCCCGGAGGAGCTTCGCGACGCCGAGGTCGACGGCCTGCAGCGCGCCGCCCGCGAGGCGCTCGGTGAGCTCCCCGCCCTGGCGGCCGGTGTTCCCGTGCTCGTGGTGCAGGGCGCGGACGACCGCATCACGCCCCCCTCGAACGGCGAGGACCTGCGCGCCTCGGCACCCGAGCTGGTGAGCGTCGTGAACGTCGACGGCGGCAAGCATCTCTTCCCGGCGACCCACACCGGTGCCGTGTCGTGGGCGATCGAGGACTACCTCGACTGGGACTGAGCCCGCATCCTTCGACGAAGGGCCGGCGCGTCTGCGGACGCCCGGCCCTTCGGCGTTCCCGCTTCCTTGCTGCCGAGAGCAGGGTCGTCCCACGCCCGAACTCCTGCAATCCGTGCGTGTGCGGCGCCGCGGTGGCGGCCGCATTCGGTTCTGCAGGAGTTCGGGCGATCCGGCCCTGCAACTAATCGACAGATGTAGCGTAAGTATGTCGAAAGGAGTTCCACATGGGACGTGTCAGTGGAAAGGTCGCGTTGATCAGCGGAGGCGCTCGAGGCATGGGAGCCTCGCACGCGCGGCTGCTCGTGCAGGAAGGCGCGCAGGTGGTCATCGGTGATCTGCTGGATGCGGAAGGCGAGGCTCTGGTCGCAGAACTCGGCGATGGGGCACGCTACGTGCATCTGGACGTCACGAAGTATGAGGACTGGGAGGCCGCCGTCGCCCTCGCCGAGAGCGCGTTCGGTCGTCTCGACATCGTCGTCAACAATGCGGGCATCGCGACCTTCGGATCCATCGAGACCTACGAGCTCGCGCAGTGGGATCAGATCATCGCGATCAACCTCACCGGTGTGTTCTACGGCATCAAGGCGGCGATCGAGGCGCTCAAGCGCAGCGGCGCCGGCTCGATCATCAACGTGTCGTCGACGGCCGGGCTCCAGGGATACGAGGCGTTGCCCGGCTACAACGCGGCGAAGTTCGGCGTGCGCGGCCTCACGAAGAACGCGGCGCTCGATCTCGGTCGCTACAACATCCGGGTGAACTCCATCCACCCCGGTGTCATCCGCACGCCGATGACCGACGGTCTCGACACGGCGCAGAACCATGTCGCACTGCACCGCGTCGGCGAGCCCATCGAGCTGTCGAACCTCGTGCTGTTCCTGGCGAGCGACGAGTCGAGCTTCTCGACCGGCGCCGAGTTCGTCGCCGACGGTGGGGAGACCGCGGGGCTGGCACACTACGAGGCGTGACGATCGATCCTCGGCAAGCCCGCACCAGCGCCGCTCTGCGTGCGGCGCTGGTGCGCTTGCTCGCACACCGGCCTCTCGACACGATCTCGGTCTCCGAGCTCTGCCGTGAGGCCGGCGTGCATCGCACCACGTTCTACAAGCACGCCAAAGACGTCGACCGTTTCGCCGTCGTGACCTTCAGTGCGGACCTCGACGCGCTTGCCGCCGTGAGCCCGGAGAGCGACGATCCCATCGAGACGGCGGGGGAGTACCTGGTGGCCATGCGCAGCCTGCTGGAGATGCTGGCGGAACAGCGTCCCGTCTACCGGGCTCTGTTCGCCTCATCGGCCCGCGGTGCATTCCGCGCGGCGATCGGCGCGCGGCTGGTCTACCGGGTGCATCTCGCTCTCGAGCACTTCGCCGTATCCGGTGTCGTGGGAGCGCCGCGCATCGCGCGCGACCAGGACGAGGCCGCGGCCTTCATCGCCGGCGCCCTCGTGGGCATCCTCGACGTCTGGACGCAGGAAGACGACACGGATGCGGACGCCGCCGCGTCCCGCGTGCTGCGTCTGATGCCCGGATGGTGGCCCGTCCGCGCGTGACCCCGGCCGTCGCGCCAGGCAACAACCCCGTGCGCGCCGGACCCCGCGGCAGAATGGGCGCATGGTCGCCGCATCCGGGAGCTCCGTCGACGAGGTCGCCGTGGCGCTGTACCGCCTACCGCCCGATGCGTTCACCGCCGCCCGTGACGAGCAGGCGGCGAGAGCGGATGCGGCCGACGCCGCGCGGATCAAGGCCCTGCGCAAGCCCGTCGTCGCTGCGTGGGCCGTGAACCTCCTCGTCGCCGACGGGCAGCTGGCCGAGGCGGTCGAACTCGCCGCCGCGCTCCGCGAGGCGCAGGACGATCTGGATGCGGGCGAGCTCCGCCGGCTCGGCACCCAGCGCCAGCAGCTCGTCTCCTCTCTGGCGAAGCGTGCCGCGGCCCTCGCCGCGGAGGCGGGGCACCCGCTCGCCGACTCCGCCCGCGAGGCGGTCGCCCAGACGATCAACGCGGCCGTCATGGACGAGCGCGCCGCCGCGGCCGTCCTCACCGGGCGCCTCCGCAAGCCGCTGGACGCCGGGGCGCTCGACGCCCTCGCCGCGGCGGAGGTCGTCGCGGGCTCCCCGCCCGGCGAGACGGCCGCGCGCCCCGCATCCGATCCGGACGAGCTCGCCGTGCGCCGTGCGCGCAAGGCCGCGGAACGCGCCGCGCGGGATGCGGAGCGCACCGCGACGGCCGCGGAACGGGAGCGGGTCGCCGCCGAGGCCGCCGAGCGTAAGGCGCGGGAGCACGCCGACCTGGCGCGCGAGCGGGTCGCCGAGGTTCGCGCGCAGCTCGAGCGGCTCGTGTCGGACGAGGAGGCAGCGAGTAAGGAGCTCGCCCGTCGCGAGGAACGGCTGCGAGAGGCCGCATCCGCATCGAAGGCCGCCGCGACAGAGGCGGAGCGCGCCCGCGACGCGGTGCCGGACTGACCCACGTCCGCCTGCGAGAATCAAGGGATGACCGCAACGCTCGTCGCCCATCACCTCGCCGGCGGCTACGGCCATCGCACCCTGTTCGAGGGCGTCGAACTGACGGTCGCGCCGGGTGACGTCATCGGCGTGGTCGGCGCGAACGGCGCCGGCAAGTCCACGCTGCTGCGGCTGCTGGCCGGCGTCGATCAGCCGCAGGGCGGCAGCGTCTCGCTCGCACCAGCCGACGCCTTCGTCGGCTGGCTGCCGCAGGAGCACGAGCGCGTGGCCGGCGAGACCGTGGCGGCGTACATCGCGCGCCGCACGGGCTGCGCCCAGGCGACGGAGCAGATGGATGCGGCCGCCGCCGCGCTTGCCGACCCGAATGCCGTCGGAGCGGACGACGCGTACGCCACGGCCCTCGAGCGTTGGCTCGCGAGCGGCGCGGCCGACCTCGAGGAGCGCGTACCGGCGGTGCTCGCGGACCTCGGGCTCCAGCTCGACGCCGACGCGCTCATGACGTCGCTCTCGGGCGGCCAGGCGGCGCGCGTCGGTCTCGCGGCTCTCCTGCTCAGCCGATTCGACATCGTGCTGCTGGACGAGCCGACCAACGATCTCGACCTGGACGGCCTCGAACGGCTCGAGACGTTCGTGCGAGGGCTGCGTGGCGGCGTGGTGCTCGTCAGCCACGACCGAGAGTTCCTCGCGCGCTGCGTGACCCGGGTGCTCGAGCTCGATCTCGCGCAGAACACAAACCGGCTCTACGGGGGCGGTTACGACGCCTACCTCGAGGAACGGGCGACGGTACGTCGGCATGCGCGCGAGAAGTACGACGAGTTCGCCGACAAGAAGGCGGACCTCGTCGCGCGTGCCCGCACGCAGCGGGAGTGGTCCAGCCAGGGCGTGCGCAATGCCATGAAGAAGGCGCCCGACAACGACAAGATCAAGCGCAAGGCGTCGATGGAGTCGAGCGAGAAGCAGGCGCAGAAGGTGCGCCAGATGGAGAGCCGCATCGCCCGGCTGGAGGAGGTCGAGGAGCCACGCAAGGAGTGGCAGCTCGAGTTCACGATCGGTTCGGCGCCGCGCTCCAGCACGGTCGTCGCGACTCTCTCGGACGCGGAGTTCCACCAGGGGGACTTCGTTCTCGGTCCGATCTCGCTCCAGGTCAATGCGGGTGAGCGCATCGGCATCACCGGACCCAACGGCGCCGGCAAGTCGACGCTCCTGCGAGGGCTGCTCGGTCGTCAGACGCCGGATGCGGGGCGCGCCGCCCTCGGCGCCAACGTGCAGATCGGCGAGATCGATCAGGCCCGGGCGCTCCTGTCCGGCGCCCGACCGCTCGCGGAGGCCTTCGGCGACCTGGTGCCGGAGATGGCCGCCGCCGAGGTGCGCACGCTGCTCGCGAAGTTCGGGCTGAAGGCAGACCACGTCACGCGGGCGGTGGACGAGCTCTCGCCGGGGGAGCGCACGCGCGCCGGAATGGCGCTGCTGCAGGCGCGGGGCGTGAACCTGCTCGTGCTCGACGAGCCGACGAACCATCTCGATCTGCCCGCGATCGAGCAGCTCGAGCAGGCGCTGGAGTCCTACGAGGGGACACTCCTGCTCGTGACGCACGACCGCCGCATGCTCGCGGCCGTCGACACCGACCGCAACTGGCGTGTCGAGGCCGGGAAGCTCACCGAGCTGTAGCGCGGGGGACGTACCGCGACGCCACGGCACCCGAGCCGTACTCGATCCGCTCGGTGAGCTGCAGCTCCAGCGGTGTCGTCAGTCCGTCGAACAGCCTCGGGCCGTGACCGGCGACACGCGGGTGCACGACGAACTCGTACTCGTCGATGAGGCCCGCCGCGGCGAGGGCGGTGGGGAGCATCACGCCGCCCGTCGCGATGTCCGCGTCGCGCTTCAGCTCCTGGACGGCGGTGGTCAGGTCGCCGCGCACGAGCTCGGCGTTCCAATCGACGTGTTCCAACGTGCTCGACACGACGTACTTGCGGGCGGCGTCGATCGTGCGTCCGAACGGCTTCATCCAGTCGGGGAGCGCGTCGGATGCGGGCGGTCGCCACGCATCCTGCATCATCTCGTAGGTCACACGACCGAACAGCAGGACGTCCGCCCGCGCGATGTACTCGGCCGCGCGCCGGTGAAGCTCCTCATCCGGGATCGCGGAGCGATGATCGACGCACCCGTCGAGCGTGACGTTGATCGAGTAGCGCAGCAGGCCCATGGCGTCAGGGTAGGACGGTCGGGCGCGCGCGGCTAGCGCCCCTGACGCTTCTTGTAGGGCTTGGGCTGCCCTTTCACGATGGGGGCGCGGCCCTTGCCCTTCGACGCCTTCGCCTTGCCGCCCCCGGAGGCCTTCGGCCGTGTCGCCGCGGCGGGCGCGTCGGCGATGCGAGAGCGCGCCTCCTCCAGCAGGAGCGTGCCGGCGGGGGTGAGGCGGGTGGGGGTCTCGCGGATGACGAGCGGCTGGCCGACCTCCTCCTCGAGCTTGTCGACGGCGCTGTAGAGCGCCGGCAGCGGCACCCCCAGCGCCTGCGCCGCGCGCGGGAAGTGCAGATGCTCGGCGAGAGCGACGAACCGCACCAGGTGTTCGAGCTTCATAGGGGCCTTCCGATCGCCGACGATCCATTGTCGCAGCAGGTCCTCGTGTGCCGTGTCGGCGGATGCTGCGACGATCGACGCATGCCGATCTTCGATCACCTGGGAATCACCGTCGAGGACGTCCCGAGCGCGACCGTGCAGTTCGATCCGATCATGGCCGCACTCGGCTACACGCGGGCCGATGCCGACACGTCGGTCTCCTGGTGGCGCGACGGTGAGACCGAACTCATCCTCATGCCTCCGCGCGAGACCGGTTCCGGCCCTCACGTGCACGGGCGCGTCGGGTGGCAGCACCTGGCCTTCGCCGTCGACTCGCGCGACGAGGTCGAGCGTCTGCACGGGATCGCCGTCGCGGCGGGCTGGACACCGGTGCGGGCTCCGAAGGAGTACCCGCGGTTCACCCAGCGGTACTACGCGTCGTTCCTCGAAGACGCGAACGGCATCCGCATCGAGTTCATGCACAACCCGCCCGGCGGCGCGGTCTAGCCGGTCGGGAACGTCGCTCCGGTGAGCTCCTGAGACACGGCCCAAACGCGTCGGGCGTCGTCGTCGTCACGGAGCGGGCGATAGAGGCGCTGCTCGGTCGGCGCGCCGCCGACACGTCCCGGACCCGACGGGCTGAACAGGTGGCCGCCGACGACATCCGGGGAGGTCGCCGCCAGCAGGGCGGGGAGCGCGGCCGACTCCGGGGTCCCCACGAAGAGTCCGCGAGCGGACAGCCACCGGATCAGGCGCACGCCGCCCGTGTCGGCGTCGCGTTCCAGTTCGGGCCGGGCGGCCAGCAGGCTCGTCGGCGCGACACCGGGGTGCGACAGGACGCTCACGATGCCCCAGTCGTGGGTGACGCTCTGCCGCTGCAGTTCGCGGGCGAACAACCCCAGCGCGATCTTCGACTGTCGGTAAGAGGTCATCGCGTCGTAGCTGCGCTCCGCGTTCAGATCGTCCCAGCGGATGCGGCCGCTCGCCGCGGCGACGCTGATCTGCGATACGACCCGCGCCCGTCCTTCGCGCAGCAGCGGCAGCAGCTCCGCGACCAGGGCGACGTGGCCGAGGTGGTTGGTGCCCCACTGCGCTTCGAATCCATCCGCGGTGAGCTGCCGCGAGGGTGGCGACATGAGACCGGCGTTGTTGATCAACAGGTGCAACGGCGAACCCTCGGCTCGGAGCTCCTCGCCGAGCGCGGCCACCGATGCGAGCGACGCCAGATCCAGGTCGTGCAGCCTCACGCGGGCGCGCGGCGCGTCTGAGCGGATGCGGGCGGCCGCCGCATCACCCTTGGTGCGATTGCGGACGGGCAGCACGATCTCGGCACCGGCGCGAGCGAGGCGGGCGGCGATGCGCAGGCCGATGCCGTCGCTGCCGCCGGTCACGAGGGCGCGCCGGCCCGTGAGGTCGGGAACGTCGAGGTGGGGGACGGTGGGGGTCATGGGGGCTCCTCGGTCGGGGTGATCCGAGCATCGCGCCCACCGCGGGCGTCATCCAGGACCCCTCGATCCACGTCTCGCATACGCCTGGGGTGGACCGACGGTCCGTGGCTGCGAGCTGCGCATCACGGTAGGAAGGGCGCATGGAGATCGATCGCGAGGCGCTCGCCGCCTTCCTCAGGCGACGGCGCGAGGCATTGCAGCCCGACGACGTGGGGCTCGCTCGCGGGAGCCGCAGGCGTACCGCCGGGCTCCGCCGGGAAGAGGTCGCAGCGCTCTGCCACATGTCGACCGACTACTACGCGCGCCTCGAGCGGGCGACGGGTCCGCATCCGTCGGCGCAGATGGTGGCCTCGATCGCGCAGGGTCTGCACCTTACGCTCGCCGAGCGCGACCACCTCTTCCTCCTGGCGGGCCACCACCCTCCGGTCGCCGGTGTCTCGGGCGAACACGTCAGTCCCGGCATGCTGCGGATCCTCGATCGGCTCACCGACACACCGGCCGAGATCGTCACGGAGCTCGGTGAGACACTCCGCCAGACGCCGCTCGGTGTCGCCCTCACCGGAGACACGGCATCGCTGGCGGGCTCGGCCCGCAGCATCGGCTACCGCTGGTTCACGGATCCGGCCGCCCGCCGGCTCTACGACCCCGATGAACACGAGTTCCTCTCTCGGCTGTGGGCCTCTGGACTGCGCGAGATCGTCACCCGTCGCGGTCCGGACTCCCGTGCGTCGCGGATGGTGGCCGAGCTCGCTGGGCGGAGCCCGGAGTTCCGCGACGTCTGGTCGCGGGGCGAAGTCGGGGTGCGCCCGCGATCGACGAAGCGGTTCGTTCATCACGAACTCGGGCCGCTGGAGCTCGAATGTCAGACCTTGCTGGACCCGGCGCAGTCGCACTCCCTCCTCGTGTACACGGCTGCGCCGGGGTCGGAGAGCGCGGAGAAGCTGCGGCTTCTGTCCGTCATCGGCGCGGGGCTCTGAGCCGGGACGCGATGTCGGAGGTCCCGCCTAGCGTGAAGGTATGGACGAGGACGACACCTTCGACGACGACCGCCGCATCGCGCGGTCGTGGGAGGCGCCGCCGTCCGGGTTCGATGAGCCCGATCTGATCGACCAGGTCGTGGGCATGGCATCGCTCGTGTCGTCGTTCGCCGCCCAGCGGGCGGTCGCGATCGCCGAGGCGCGGTCGGCGGCACTCGTCGAGTCGGCCTCGCGCGGGGGAGACCGTGGCATCGCCGAGCGCTCGTTCCGGCTCGAGATCTCGCAGGCGCTGCGTGTGACCGAGTCGACGGCCGAGCGATTGGTGTCGCAGGCGGTCGCACTCACCGAGCGTTACGACCGCGTGCTCGATGCACGGGGGCGCGGCGCGATCACCGAGCAGCACGCCCGCATCCTGGTCGACATCCCGAGGCGGTGCGCGGCGTGCGCGCCACGGTCGCCGTCACCGTGCCGGTGCTGTCGTTGCTCGACGACGACGCCGCGGTGAGCGCGCCGGCCGAGCTCGACGGCGTCGGGCCCATCCCGATCCGCACCGCGCGAACCCTCTGCGGAGCCGCGGACGGCTGGATGCGAGTGCTCACCCACCCGGAGACGGGCGTCGTGCTGTCCGTGGGGCGCACGCGGTATCGCCCGCCCGCTGACCTGCAACGCCTCGTGCGGTGGCGGGCAGCACGCTGCACCGCGCCTGGATGCCGAATGTGCGCCGCTCGCTGCGAGATCGATCACACCGTCGCGTGGGAGCACGGCGGCGAGACGCGCGCCGACAACCTCACCCCGCTGTGCAAGGGGCACCACACCGTCAAGCACCACGGTGGCTGGCAGACACGACAACACCCCGACGGCGTGATCATCTGGACATCACCGGGAGGTCGTCGCTACCGCGTCGAACCGGAGCGACGAACACCCCGCTTCGTCCCCGCATCCGTGGGGAGGGTGTCCGGCGCGCCCGAGGGCGGGGCGCCCCCGTTCTGAGCAGTTCGACTCGCGCGGATCAGAGATCCGAGAAGTCGTTGGCGGGTGCCTGGAGCTCGCGCACCGTGTCGCCGTCGAGGCCGAGCATCACGAACTGGATGCCGACGGATCCGGGGTTCACCAGCGACTGGGTCCCGGAGATCTCCACGGAACCGAGATCAAGCCAGTCCGCGACACCGTCGCCGTTCTGGTCATAGCCGTCGCGGGCTCCCGCATCCACCGCGTCCGCCCGCGTCGAGCCGACCGCGATGCCCTCCTGCGTCGTCACCGGGACGCCGTGGAAGGTCGCGGTCTCGACCGTGATGCTGGCTCGGCCGTCAGAGCCCGACAGGATTGAGATCCCGCCGTAGTCGTAGCGCGTCATCTGCATGTCGTATCCGGGAGGGCCATCGACCGTCGCCTGCTCCGGATCCTGATCGCTGATCGAGCGCAGGAGGTCCTGCAGCTGCTGCGACTCCGTGTACGAGACGACGGTGGTGTCGCCGTCGTGGGCATAGGCGACGGCCTGGATGCCGACGATGAGCCGGTCGTCCGCGCTGGAGGGCGCGGTCGCCGTCGTCGTCTCGCTCGGAGCGGGTGCGGCGGCCGGAACGGTGGCGGTGCAGGCGGCGAGCAGCGCTGCGGCAGCGGCGAGCGAGAGGGCGGCGAGCGAGCGTCTCATGTCGTCCACGCTAGCCGGACGCTCACCGCGCAGAACGGGAATCGGCGGCTCGTGCCTTACTGGGAGTCTTCTGAGGACAGCGACATCCCTGCCGTGAACGATATATCGTGAAATATCGTTCATGATCTGAGGAGGTCACGATGAGCAATCCATTCGCGGGTGCAGGATTCGGTGGCGGGCTGCCGGGAAGTCTCTGGGACGCCATGGAGCAGATGCGGTCCTCGGTCGACAAGCGCGTCGGCTTCCGGGTCGGCCGCGGCGATGTCCGTGCCGCCGTCCTGCTTCTCCTCGCAGAGCAGCCGATGCACGGCTACCAGATCATCAGTGAGATCGCCGAGCGCAGCGGTGGTGCGTGGAAGCCCAGTGCCGGCTCCGTGTATCCGACACTGCAGCTTCTGGCCGACGAGGGCCTGATCGTCGCCGAGGAAGCGGGCGGGCGCAAGACGTACTCGCTCACCGAAGCGGGTGCCGCCGAGGCGGAGGAAGCAGCCGAGTCCGACGCTCCCTGGGAGGCGCCGGGGATGCGCGACAGCGGGCGCATGACGGCGCTGCCGAAGGCCGGCATGGAGCTCGCGCAGGTCGTCGCTCAGGTCGCCCGCACCGGGTCGCCGGAGCAGGTGCAGGCGGCCGTCGACGCGCTCGGCGAGACGCGTCGACGCCTGTACGCGATCCTCGCCGAGGACTGAACCCGGTGCCGTCCGCAGGTGACGGCGGAGCGGACCCGGTCGTGACCGATACTCGGGCACGCTACAACCGGATCATCCGCTTCGCCGCGCGCGCCCTCGTCCAGGTGTGGTGGTTCGAGCTCGTCCTGCCACGCCTGGGCCTGACGCGTGTGGCGAAGCGCGGCCAGCCGCAGCGGATGACGCGGCTGGCTCGTCGGTTCCATGCACTCGCGCTCGAGCTCGGCGGCCTCATGATCAAGGTCGGGCAGTTCCTGTCCTCCCGCCTCGACGTGCTGCCGCCCGAGATCACGAAGGAGCTCGAGGGCCTGCAGGACGAGGTTCCCCCGCTCCCGTTCGCGGCGATCCGCGCCGCCGCAGAGGCGGAGCTGGGGATGCCGCTCGAACGCGCGTACGCGCGCTTCGAACCAGCACCCGTCGCCGCAGCCTCACTCGGCCAGGCGCATCGCGCGCGCCTGCACGACGACCTCGCGCAAGAGGTCGGGTTCGCCGAGGTCGTCGTGAAGGTGCAGCGTCCCGGCATCGACGACATCGTGGCGGTCGACCTCGCCGCGCTTCGCCGCGTGGGCGGCTGGCTGCGCCGCATCCGCGTCGTGTCGGAGCGTGTCGACGCGCCGGCGCTGGTCGAGGAGTTCGCTGCCACCAGCCTCGCCGAGACCGACTACCTCCACGAAGCGGCGTGGGCGGAGCGCTTCGCCGCCGACGTCGCCGAGGATCCGCGCGTCGACGCACCCGTCGTGGTGTGGGAGCGCGTCACGCGCCGCGTGCTCACCCTGGCGGACGTCACCGCCATCAAGATCTCGGATGCGGACGCCCTCCGCGCAGCGGACATCGATCCGGCAGCGGTGGCGACCCTGTTCGCCCGCGTCATGTTCGACCAGCTGTTCCGTCGCGGGTTCTTCCACGCCGACCCCCACCCCGGCAACGTCTTCGTCACACCGGACGCCGCCGTGGAAGGGGGTTTCCGGCTGACGTTCATCGACTTCGGGATGATGGGGGAGGTGCCCGACACCCTGCGCGACGGACTCCGCGGTCTCCTGATCGCCGTCGCCGCGCGCGACAGCAAGCGCCTGGTGGAGGGGATCGCCCGGGTCGGCGTGCTCTTGCCGGACGCGGACACCGTGGAGCTCGAACGCGCCATGAGCACCCTGTTCGCGCGATTCGGCGGCATGGGGTTCGCGGAGCTCCGCGATGTCGATCCGCGGGAGTTCCGTGAGTTCGCCGAGCAGTTCGGCGACGTCACCCGTGAGATGCCGTTCCAGTTGCCCGAGAACTTCCTGCTCATCATCCGCTCGATGTCGATCACGTCGGGCGTGTGCAGCACGCTCGACCCGGCGTTCAACGTCTGGGATGCGGTCGAACCCTACGCATCCGAACTCCTGCGCGCCGAGAGCGGCAACCTGATGCGCGACATGCTGGGCGAGGTGGCATCGGTCGCCGCCATCACCGCCGGACTGCCGCGGCGCGCGGACGCACTCATCACGCGCCTGGAGGAGGGACGCCTCACGGTCGACTTCTCGCGTCTCGAACGACGCTTCGCGCGAACCGAGAAGCTGGCGACGCGCGCGGTGAGCGGCGTGATCTTCTCCGGCACCCTCATCGCGGGCGTCCTCCTGCGGCCATCCGACGAGGTGCTCGGCTCGGTCCTCATGCTGCTCTCGCTGCTGCCGCTCGGACACGTCGTGCTGGCCGGCTGGTTCGGCAGGCGCTGAACCGACCACCGCCGGACGCACGATACCGTGGTGGCCATGCCCCGCGCCCGATCTTTCGACGAAGAGCTCTTCCTCGATGCGGCCACCGAACAGTTCTGGGTCCACGGCTATCGGGGGTCCGCTCTGACCGATCTCTCGGCCGCGACCGGGGTGGCCAACGGCAGTCTCTACCAGGCGTACGGCAGCAAGTGGGCGTTGTTCCTGGTGATCTTCCGGCGTTACTGTGCCGGCCGCCTCGACTTCGTCGACGCCGCCCTCGCTCCGGGGCAGGATGTGGCGGACACCGTCCGTTCCTACCTCGCCGCCGTGCGCGCCGATTGTGCGGCACACCCCGACCGTCGCGGCTGTCTCATGCTGAACACGATCGCCGAGTTCGGATCCGACGAGGAGATCGCGCGGATCGTGGCCGGCACGCTGACCCGGATGGAGCAGCGCATGGCCGATGCTCTGGCAGAGGCGACCGGTCGCGACCGATCCGACGAGGACGTGCTCGCCGCGGCGGCCAACGTCGTCGCGCTGTCCCAGTCACTCATCCAGCTCTGGCGCATCGGCCGCGACGAGGGGGAGCTCGCTCGCATGAGCGAGCAGGTGGCGCTCGCCGCGTCGGGAGTGCTCGCCGCCTGATCGGATCAGCGGATCGCGATCGCCGCCTCGGGCGTCGCGACGCGGAAGGTCAGGCTCTCGATCAGGTACAGCTCCACCGCATCGCGGCTGTGCGCGGTGTATCCGAGTGAGATGTCCTGACCGGACTCCAGGATGAAGTCGCCGCCGCGCAGGCTCACCACGACCGCGCCTGTGATGCCGGGCGTCCAGGTCACCGGACCGCCGAGGATGCGTTCCAGGTGACGCTGCAGCACGGCGCCGCCCGCGTCACTCCCGCCGGAGACCTCGGTCCACGTCGCGGTGTCGACGGCGAGGCCGTACGGGCCACCGACCCCGGCGCCCGACAGCGTGGCGATCGCATCGGCCACCAGGGGAGCGAGCCGGCCCGGCGCTCCGGCGCCGCTCAGCGGCGGATGCGGTGACGACGGGATGATGCCGACGAACCCGGCGGCGTCCCAGCCGTGGAAGACCGCGGCGTTCTCCGCGCTCGCGAGCGCGACGGCCGCCTCATCCAGGGGAGTCAGGTCCGTGTCGACGGCGCCGCGGGCGTCGTCGTCGAGTTCGCTGCGCGACAGCGCGAAGTCCGCGCGCAGTTCCGCGAGCGGCAGCACCTGGCGGGTACGGCCGGTGACGCCCGCGAACGGCGTCGAGAAGCTCGTGCCGACGCGGCCCAGAGCGGTCGCCGAGTGCTGCCAGCCGAGTGGGCCCACGAAATCGACCAGCCGCCGGGCGCCCAGGGCCGGCTGCAGTCGGGTGCGTGCCTCGTCGTCCAGCGTGTCCCAGGTCGCGTCGGTGATGGGCGCGAGGTCGCGATAGAGGTGATCCATGAGAGTCCTTCCGATCGTCAGAAGCGCCCGCCGATGCCGAGCGAGGAGTCCGCGACGGGCGCGGGAGGCTGAGGTGTGGCGGGGGTCGTCTGCGTCGGGTCGTCGAGTCCGTCCAGCACGTCGGGACGCGGCGCGAAGAACACGCTGCCTGTCACCGCGGAGGAGAAGTCGAGCAATCGGTCGTGCAGCCCGGGCGGGTCGCCGATGAACATGCGCTCGAGCATCCGCTGGATCACCCAGAGATCACGACAGCATCCGATGAAGTAGGTGCCGAACTCGGCGGCGCCGGGGCGCCCGAACGGCATGTTGTCGCGGAGGATGTCGTGCTCGACGCCCTCGTCGTCGACGATGGTCGCCAGCGTCTTGTGCGCCTTCTGGCCGGTGGTCGCATCGTCGAGCTCGATGTTGTCCGCCTTTGACCGGCCCATGATCGCCTCCTGCACCTCGGTCGGCAGCGCGCGCCAGGCGGAGAGGGGATGCAGGTACTTCTGCGTCACGATGTAGGTGCCGCCGGCGTGGGCGGGATCCTCGTCACCGACGAGCACGGTGTCGGCGATGTCCTCGCCGACCGGGTTGGCCGTACCGTCGACG
This sequence comes from Microbacterium binotii, assembly GCF_021398715.1. Classification (NCBI taxonomy): domain Bacteria; kingdom Bacillati; phylum Actinomycetota; class Actinomycetes; order Micrococcales; family Microbacteriaceae; genus Microbacterium; species Microbacterium binotii. Next base: position 1,239,195 of record NZ_CP090347.1, read on the forward strand.
AATCCGAGCACATCCCGTCGGTCGAAGTATCGGAAGCAGGCCGTCTCGTCCTCGGTCGTCACGCTGTCGCCGAGCGCATCCATGAGCTGCCGCTCGAACTCGAAGCAGATGTCGGTGCGATCGGCGCGGATGTGGAAGAGCAGGTCGCCTGCCGTCGCCGGTGCCGTGTGCGCCTCGCCGACGATGGGCGCGAACGGTCGGAGCTGCGCGGGACGCGGTGTGCCCACGAGCCGCGGCCAGATCTCGCTCCCGATGCCAACGGTGCAGGTGAGCGTCGCAGAGGGATCGCGGAAGGCGACCGCCTTGATCGTGCCCGAGAGGTCCGCGAGGACTCCGCGAACGCGGTCGAGTGCCTCCGCTCCGGCAGCCACGCGCAGCACCAGGAACACGGCATGCGTCGACAGTGGCGAGCCGAACTGCTGCACGGCTCCCGGCACGAACGAGGAGGGGTCGGCGCGGCGCACGTTCTCTGCCATCGGGTTCCCTTCCGACGGCCCAGGAGAGCACCGTCATCGTCAGTATGGCCTCGCCCGGCGTGGGAGCGCTCCGACACCCGACGAACATCCGCCCGACACCCGGCGGGATCTCCGTCGGGGCGGAGTCGCCGCGGGGATGTGGAGCGCCCGCTCCATCACGTACATTCTTCTCTGCGGGGAGGAAGAATCATGGAACGAGAACGCGCACTGGGCGACTATCTGCGCGCCCGACGCAATGTCCGCCAACCCGAAGAGGTGGGCCTGGAGCGCGCCCCGGGCCGGCGTGTACCCGGACTGCGTCGCGACGAGGTGGCGCAGCTCGCCGGCATCAGCGCCGAGTACTACCTCCGCCTCGAACAGGGGCGCGGCGCTCGCCCCTCCGACCAGGTGCTGGGCGCGCTCGCGGGTGTCCTGGGTCTTGACGCGGAATCCCGCGCCTACCTCGGACGCCTCGCCGCAGGCGCTCCCGCTCTGCCGGCTCCGGAGGACGCGGCGGTCGCGGACCAGATCGCGCGCGTGCTGGCGCAGTGGACGCATACACCCGCGTACATGTCGGACCGTCACCGCGACGTCGTCGTGGCAAACCCGCTCGCGGCGGCGTTCGGGTTCGGCGGACTGGCGGCCGGGCAGAACGTCGTGATCAACCTCTTCAACGACCGGATGAAGCGCACGCTCGATCAGTGGGAATCGATGACCAGGGCGGCCGTCGCGACCCTCCGCCGCGATGCGGATCCGGATTCGCCCCGATTGAAGGAGATCATCGAGGAGCTCTCGAAAGACGAGGACTTCGTGCGCATCTGGGAACGTCACGACGTGTCGGGGCCGGAGGACGCGCAGATCTCGATCATCGTCGAAGGTCTCGGAACGCTCGACGTCGAGATCCAGAACTTCAGCGTGCGCTCCCTCCCGGGCTACATCATGACCGTCATGGCGGCGCCGCCGCGGTCGCTGGCGGCCACCGTCTTCTCACGGCTCGTCGAGCGGTTGACTGCGGCGGAAAGTGGTACTACCGGGGCCTCCCAACCCCTGCAACCCCCTCGGTAGCGTTCCGGGTGTCGATCCTCACGAAGGAGCACCCATGACGTATCCCCCCGCGTCCTCCCCTGTCCGAGCGGGCCTTCCGCGATGAACCTGCAAGACGTCGTCGACGAACTGGCCGAGACCCTCGGACGTTCCGTCGTGATCAACGACCTCGCCTATCGTCCGGTCGCGGCCTCCGCCCAGGGCGACGAGATCGACGAGGTCCGGGCGCGCGCCCTTCTTCGCCGCCAGACCGCGCCGAAAGAGCGGGCGTACCTGGAGAGCCTGCGCCTGCTGCAGTCGCGCCGACCGCTCACGATCGACCTGACGCGCTTCAACGCCCGCGAACGGCTCGCCATCCCGATCTGGAGCGACGACGAGCCGGTGGGTGTCCTGTGGCTCATCACGGGAGGAATGCCTGCCCTCACCGAGCATGACTACCGCGCGATCGACGCGGCCGTCGCCGTCTCACGCGACCTGCTGGTCACCCACTCGCGCACGGCCACGGTCTCCGTCCGCGCCACCGTCATGCGCGAGCTGCTGGCCGCCGATGTGCTCGCCCGCCGCGAGGCCCTCACCGCCGCGGTGCGGTCCTATGGCGTCGAGCGGGGACCGGGCAGTGTGGTGCGCGCGGTGTCCGTCGGCTACGACACCGGCGTGGTGCAGCGGGCGGCGCTCGGGCGGGCGCTGGAGAGCCTTCCCGGGGTGCGCCTCACCTTCTTGGGGGAGGACGGTGCCTCGTTGCTCTTTCTCGGGCACGCGTCCGACACCGACGCGACGGATGCGGCGATCGCCGCCGAGACGGCCGCGGCGGACGTGCTCCTTCGCGCCATCGGCTCCGCCAGCCTCACGCGCGAGGACAACGACCTGCGCGAGGTCGCCGATCGCGCCATCGCCGCTGCCGCTGTTGCCGAGGTGCTCCCCTCGCTGGGCGGTCGGGCCGCTGCGGAGGAGATCGGACCCTGGTTGCTGATCTCCGACATCATCGCCGACCCGAGCAGGCTCGCCCGATTCTCGCCGGCGGCGCACGTGCTGCTGAATGACACCGACCCGTTGCGTCGGCAGACGATCGAAGCGTTCCTCGACGGTGCGGGCCGGGTGCGAGAGGTCTGCGATGTGCTGCACATCCACCGCACCACGCTCTACTACCGGCTCGAGAACATGCCGGAACCGGTGCGCGAGGCGCTCGATGACGGCCTGTCGCGCAGCACGCTGCATCTCGCGCTGAAACTCGCCGCCTACTGGGAGCACTCGGGGAGGATTTGATGGCAGGCGCAGTGGTCACGACCTCGGACGGCGTGCGGCTGCGTGTATCGGACACCGGCGGAGACGGCGTCCCTCTCGTCATGCTGCACGGCTGGGGGCAGACGGCGGCGCTCTTCGAGGGCCAGTCGACGAGGGCGTGTGGCGGGTGGTGTCGGAGCAGGTGCACGTGTTCGAGCGGGATGCGGTGTCGTCGCACTTCCCCTTCCTCGAGGCGGCCGAAGCGTTCAACGGGGTCGTGGACGCGTTTCTGTGCGGCATGACGCACGACGCTTCGACAGACGTCGAGAAAAGGGGGGACACCCGGTCGCAGCTCTCGCGGCCCGTCCACGTCTAGCGTCGAAACGAACAGACGCGAGACGAGGTGATCGTGGTGGCCGAGATGCCGACGATCGTGCTGGTGCACGGCGCGTTCGCGGACGGAGCGAGCTGGTCGCCCGTCGCGTTGCGTCTCCAAGGCGCCGGTTTCGAGGTGCGGGTGCCCGCCATCTCCAACCGCAGCCTGGCCGACGATGCCGACTACGTCAGCGCGTTCGTCTCCCGCATCGCCGGTCCCGTCGTGCTCGTCGGCCACTCCTACGGTGCGACGGTGGTCGGAGTGGCGGGTCGCAGTGAGAACGTCGCGGCCGTGGTCTTCGTGAGCGGGTACGTGCTGGATGAGGGCGAGAGTGCGGCGGAGATCCACGCGCGGTTCCCCGCAGCGCCGGCGGTCGAGTTCTTCCGCGAGGTCGCCTACCCCGAGCTCGGGAACGGCACGCGCCGCGACATCTCGGTGGACGAGAGGGAGTTCGCCTTCCTCGCCGCCGCTGGCCTGCCCGACGACGAAGCCGCCGTGCTGGCCGTGACCCAGCGCCCGCTCGATGCGGCGGTCCTCAGCGAGCGGGCTCAGGCAGCGGCGTGGCGGACGACTCCGGCATGGGGCGTGATCGGCCTGTCCGACCGGGTCGTCAACCCCGACGCTCTGCGCTGGGCGTACGAGCGCGCGGGAGCCCGCCAGATCCTCGAACTGGAGGGTCCGCACCTGCTCATGCACACGCATCCGGCGGAGGTCGCCGCTCTCATCGTGCGTGTGGCGGCGAACCTCACCTGAACGCGGCGCGCGGGCCGATCAGTCCCGCAGCAGCGACTGCCAGTCGGCGGGTACCCGATCGGCGGGGCCGGGCGCGGGCTGCGACATGGGATGGGAATGGGCGGGCGCGAGCTCGGGACCGGTCGCCATCGTCTCGGATTCGTAGTCCCAGAACCACTCCTCGCCAGGCTCGAAGCTCTGGATGATGCGATGCCCGGTGGCGCGCCAGTGCGCCGTGGCGTGCTTGCCGAGAGAATCGTCACAGCACCCCACGTGGCCGCAGGCGGCGCAACGGCGCAGATGCAGCCACCAGCTGCCCGTCTGCTCGCACTCGACACATCCCGTGCCGCTGGGCGGCACATCAGCTCTGATCTGAGTCGAATCGTTCATGCCTGTGCCTTTCTCGCTCGCATCATCGTGGCAGCCACCACCGTGGCGATGAAGACCAGCGCTGCGAAGATCAGGAGGACCGCCGTCTGGTCGACGAAGGTCAGGAAGACGCCGACGGCGAGAACCGGAAGCGCCAGTCCGCAGTAGGCGATCAGGAAGATGAGCGCGAGCGTCTCGCCGCGGCGTGACGGATCCGCCAGGGCCGACGCGGTTGCGATCGACGCCTTGAACAACAGGCCTACGCCCACGCCCGACACGACGCCGCCGACCAGGAAGAGTGCCAGATTGGGCAGGACGGCGCCCGCGGCGACCAGCACGAGTCCCACCGCGCACGCCAGCCGGGCGATCCCCAGCTGCACGTGCACGGGCACGCGTGCGAGCAGCACCTGCGCCGCGGCCGCCGCACCGAACACAGAGAACGTCGTCGCGCCGGCGACGAGGTGATCGTGCTGGTCGAAGGTTCCGGCGAGGAAGGTCGGGGCAAGCGAGGTGAACAGGCCGAAGAGAGCGAAGCCGGCGAACGCGCCGAAACCCGCGGCGATGAAGATCCGGCGGGATGCGGGCGGCGCCGCCAGGCGCTGGGGGCGGTACGCGGGGCGCGGCTCCGGCGCCGCCACGGTCTCGGGGACGGCGAGCAGAGCGACCGCCGCGAGCAGCAGCACCACCAGGAAGACCGCATGGGGGAGCACGAGCGGATCGGGCAGGAACTCGGCGAACAACCCGCCGATGAGCGGGCCCAGAGCGAGTCCTCCGATGTTCGCGGCCCCCGCGACGGATGCCGCGACGATCGCGTTCTCGTCGGGTCGGGCCGCCTGGCGCAGCTCCCCGAGGTGGGCTGTCGCGGTGGCGGTGAGGATCCCGACGCTGACACCGTTGACCAGCCGGGCGGCGATCAGGCCCGGCACGCTCATGACGGCGAGGAACATGACCGCAGAGACCGCGGACACGAGCACGGCGATCACGAGCATCCGTCGCCGACCGGTCCAGTCGCTGATATGCCCGAGGAAGAAGAGACTGAAGACGACACCGACGGCGTACGCCGCGAAGATCACCGTGACGATCGACACGGGGAAGTGATCGAGCTCCTGATACAGCGGATACAGCGGGGTCGGCACGGTCGAGTACGCCATCACCAGCAGGAAGGCGATCGCCACGATCCAGAACCCGGCCCCGTGGGACACCTTCCGACCGGTGCTGCGTACCTGCGACATGCTCCGCCTCCCCGGCCGCCCGCGTGCACGGCCACATCCCTCACAGGCTAGGGCCGGGCGGACGCACGGGGTGCGACCCGTGTCGAGCATCGCCTCGACACGGGTGCCGTGCGGCGTCGGCGGAACCGGGCAGACTTCGATGGGCGGAGAGGGTTCTGCGCCGCCTGCGGCGGCGCTAGCCTGAGCCAACGACGAGACGGAGACGGTCATGGCGGAGTTCACACGCGGATTCGGCGGGCGGCGGCGGGAGTCCGACCCGAGACTCCCACCCGGTCAGTACCTCACGGCAGACTTCCCCGTCCTGTCGGCGGGGCCCACCCCGCGCATCCCGGAGAGCGAGTGGTCGTTCTCGATCCGCACCGAGTCGGGGGCGGTCACCTCCTGGAGCTGGTCCGAGTTCCTCGCGCTGCCGGCCGAGGACGTCCACACCGACATCCACTGTGTGACGCGGTGGTCCAAGCTCGACACGACCTGGCGCGGCGTCTCGATCGACACGCTCTTCGCCGGCATCGACACCTCGTACGAGTACGCCATGGCGCACTCGTACGGCGGCTACACGACGAACGTGCCCATGGCCGACCTGCGCGGCGGGAAGGCGTGGATCGCCTACTCGTTCGACGGCGAGCCCCTCGATCCCGAGCACGGTGGCCCTGCGCGTCTGCTGGTACCGCACCTGTACTTCTGGAAGAGCGCCAAATGGGTGCGCGGGATCAGCATGCAGAAGCACGACGACCCGGGATTCTGGGAGCAGAACGGCTACAACCTGCACGGCGACCCGTGGACAGAGGAACGCTACTGGTGAGAACCAGCGACTGGCTCGCCGCCCGGGTGGCCGCCGCCGTCCCCGACACCGCGCACGGCCGCGTGCTGACGCTGGCCGTTCCCGGGTGGCCGGGCAATGCCCCGGGCCAGCATCTCGACATCCGTCTCACGGCACCCGACGGCTACCAGGCGGAGCGCTCCTACTCGATCGCCTCCTCCGGACCGGGGGAGAGCGTCGAGATCGCGGTCGACGAGATCCCCGAGGGGGAGGTGTCGCCCTACCTCGTCCGTGTCGCCGAGCCGGGCGACGCGCTCGAGGTGAAGGGGCCCCTCGGGGCCTACTTCGTGTGGGATGACACCGACCCGTCACCCGTGCAGCTCATCGCGGGCGGCTCGGGCATCGTGCCGCTGCTCGCGATGGCGCGCGCGCGGGCAGCGTCCGGCGCCGGCGCGCCGTTCCGGCTCCTGTACTCGGTGCGCACGGCGGCCGACGCGCTGTACCGGGACGAGGTCGAACGGCTGGGCGTCGCCGGGCTGGATGTGACCTGGGCCTACACGCGCCAGGCGCCCACCGGATGGCCCGGACGCGTCGGCCGGCTCGATGCCGAGCGCATCGCGCAGGCCACGTGGATGCCGGCGCAGCATCCGCTGACGTTCATCTGCGGCCCGACGAGCTTCGTCGAGGCGGCCGCAGATGCGATGGTCGCGGCGGGACACGACCCCGCGCGCGTGAAGACCGAGAGGTTCGGAGGATCCTGATGGACAGCACTCCGCACGTCCGCCCCGACCCGCGCCGCGTCGCCCAGCGCGTCGACGGCAACGCGCTCGCCGGCATGCTGGACGCCTTCGCCGGTCTCGATCCCGCCCTCCTCGTGCTGACCTGCGGTCACTGCGGTCGCAGCGCCGCCCTCGCCGAATGGTCCGTGGAGATGGATGCGGCGGCCGCCATCGTGCGCTGCCGGGGCTGCACACGCACCTTCGCGACCATCTTCCGCCGCGACGGCGGCATCGAGGTGCGCGCCGCCGGGGGATCCATCTCCACCACGTCCGCCGTCTGAGCGGTCCTCGACTCCTGTCGGGGACAGGCGTCGGAGAGGGCGGGTAGCGTCGCCCGCATCCGACGCCGAACGGCGGCCGAGACGAGGGAGAGAGCATGCGACTCGAACGAACCGGAATGGTGTCCATCGACCTGACGGGCCAGACGGCGCTGGTGACCGCGTCGTCGGCGGGGATCGGCTTCGCGATCGCGCTGCGGCTGGCCGAGGCGGGCGCGGAGGTCATCGTGAACGGTCGCAGCGAGGACTCCGTCTCCCGCGCCGTGGCCGAGATCAATGCGCAGGTCGAAGACGCGGCGCGTGGCATCGTCGCCGACGCCGCCGATGAAGCCGGGGCGGCGACACTGGTGGCGGAGGCGGGACGCGTCGATGTGCTCGTGAACAACCTGGGGATCTTCGAGGCCGCCGAGGCGCTGGAGATCGACGACGCCGCCTGGCGGCGCTTCTTCGAGACGAATGTGCTCTCCGGGGTGCGCCTGACGCGCGAGCTGCTGCCGCAGATGATCCGGCGCGGCTGGGGTCGCGTGCTCAACATCGCGAGCGACTCGGCCGTCGTCATCCCCGCCGAGATGATCCACTACGGCACCTCGAAGACCGCCGTGCTCGGAGCCTCACGCGGATTCGCCAAGGCTGCCGCGGGCACGGGCGTCACGGTGAACGCCGTCATCGCCGGACCCACCCACACTCCCGGCGTGGAGGAGTTCGTGGCGCAGGTCGTCGGGCGGGACCTGCCGTGGGACGAGGCGCAGCGCGAGTTCATGCGCACGGCGCGCCCGCAGTCGCTGCTGGGGCGCCTCATCGAGCCGAGCGAGATCGCCAACATGGTCGTCTACCTCGCCTCGCCGCTCGCGTCGGCGACGACCGGCGCGGCGGTGCGCGTCGACGGCGGCTACGTGGACTCGATCGTCCCCTGAGCGGGAAGGGCCGCGACGATCCGCGCGACCACCTCCGGGACGCTGTCGCGCGTCGAGACCGTCACACCCCACTCGTCGGCCTCGAGCGGCTCGAGCGCGTCGAGCTGCGAGGCGAGCAGGGCGACAGGCATGAAGTGATCGGTGCGCGCCGCCATCCGCTTCGCGAGGGTGGCCTCGTCGAGTTCCAGTGCGGCGAAGAAGATCGGCGCCGTGGCCTCGGCGCGGATGAGGTCACGGTACCGGCGGCGCAGCGCCGAGCAGGCGATGACGACGGGACCCTTTTCGCTCGCCGTGCCGAAGGCGAGACCGACGCGTCCGAGCCACGGCGCGCGATCCTCGTCGGTCAGCGGCACACCGGCGGCCATCTTGGCCCGCGCCGCATCGTCGTGCAGATCGTCGGCGTCGAGGTAGACGCCGCCGAGACGCGCGGCCAGGGCGAGGGCGACCGTCGACTTCCCGGCGCCCGAGACGCCCATGACGACGATCCGCATCCGTCCTGCTTCGCTCATACGATCGAGCCTAGGACCGCCGGGTGAGCGCCTGTCACCAGCCGTGAGCGTTGAACCACGCGCTGCGCCGGCCGGCTTCGGCCGCATCGGCGGCACCGCGGAAGGCATCGTGCCGCGCGAGCAGGCCTTCGTCGAGCGGGACGAAGCCCCAGCAGGCCTCGCAGAGAGCCGCGCCGTGCGGAAATCCATCGGCAAGGCGCGGTGCGGGAGTGGCCGGCGCCCCTGAGCCGGAGCACAACGGCGCGTCCGCCTCCCGGTCCGACCACATCCGCGACGTGCCGGACCGGTTGTGCAGACCGGCGTGGCCGCGGGGTCTCGTGCAGACGGCGCCCCGGTGGCGGCTGAGGCACCACGATGCGAGAGCGGTGTTCACGCCATCACGGGGGCGACAGGGGCGCCGAGCGGACGTAGCATGGTCGTCATGTCCACGAAGCCCTCGCCGATCCAGCTGCTGAACGTCCGTCCCGCCGAGGACGAGAACGGCCAGCCGAGCCCGGAGGAGTCCTTCGGCTGCTGCGGCGGCGGCTCCTGCAGCATCGACTGACCCTCACGGACTCGCCTGCGTCAGTGCCCCGCGGGCGGAGCGTCGATCGAATCGGCGGGCTTGCGGATGAGCAGCGCGCCGATGATGGTCGGGATCGCCACGATCGCGGCGAACATGAAGGCGCTACGCGCACCCGCCGCCCACGCGGCGGCGTCTCCGGATGCCTCGTTGGCGACGAAGCCCGCGTTCATGATCGTGATCATCACGGCCACACCGGCGGCTCCCGCCACCTGCTGGACGGTGCTCACGATCGCGCTGCCGTAGGAGTAGAAACGGGGTGCCAGTGAACCGAGCGACGCGGTGAACAGGGGCGTGAACGACATCGCGAGACCCACCGAGAGCAGCGTCTGCGTGACCACGAGCTCCCAGATCGGGGTCGTCTCCGACAGCGTCGTGAACACCCAGAGCAGCGACACGGTGAGGATCGATCCGGGCAGCAGCAGCACGCGGGTGCCCCAGCGGTCGTAGATGCGGCCGATGAAGGGGCCGGCGAGGCCCATCGCGAGAGAGCCGGGCAGCACGATCAGACCGGTCGTGAGCGGGTCGAGGTTCAGCGCGCTCTGTGCGAACAGCGGCAGGACCGTGATCGTGCCGAAGAAGGCGAGCGACAGCACCGCGAAGTGCACGACCGAGATCGTGAAGTTCGTGAAGCGGAACACGCGCAGATCCAGCAGCGCACGGTCCTCCCGCTGCAGGACGAACTGGCGCCACACGAAGCCCGCAAGCGCCAGCACTCCGACGACCAGCGAGATGACGAGCGTCAACGACGAGGCGGTGGCCGCCGCATCCGTCGCGCCGCCGTGCGAGCCGCCGCCGATCTGGCTGAGGCCGAACACGACGCCGCCGAATCCGAACGCCGACAGCACGACCGAGAGCACGTCGATGCGGGCGTGCGTCTGCGCGCCGACGTTGGTGATCCATCGCGCGCCGATGGCGAGGGACACGAGGGCGATCGGCAGCACGATCGCGAAGATCCATCGCCAGCCGAAGTACTGCAGCACGAAGCCCGACATCGTCGGGCCGATCGCCGGTGCGAGAGCCATCACGATGCTGACGCGGCCCATCATCCGCCCGCGCGCGGCCGGCGCGACCACGGTCATGAGGGTCGTCATGAGCAGCGGCATCATGATGGCCGTACCGGACGCCTGCACGACGCGCGCGACGAGCAGTACCTCGAACCCCGGTGCGAGCATGGCGATGAGCGTTCCGAACGAGAACAGCGACATCGCCAGCAGGAAGACCGCGCGGGTCGTCAGTCGCTGCAGCAGGAAGCCGGTGATCGGGATCACGACGGCCATGGTCAGCATGAAGGCGGTCGTCAGCCACTGCGCGAGCACGGCGGTGATGCCGAGATCGGTGATGAGGTGCTTGATCGCCACACCCATCGTCGTCTCGTTGAGAATGGCCACGAAGGCGGCCACGAGCAGCAGCCAGATGATGCGGTTCTCGCCGGAGCGGACGGCGGGGGCGGAGTCGGTCGTGGTGGCCACGGAACCGGTCTGGACGGATTCGGCGTGCATGGTCGTCTCCTCGGAATCGAAAAGGGATGGGGACGGCCGCCGGAAGTGGCGAGCGAATCAGACAACGCGGCGTGCGGGTGGAGCATTCCCGAGACGGCGGAATCCGGTCGGGCCTGGTCGTCGCCCGAGACCGGCACCGATGCGCGTCGGACAAGACTACCGGTTCGGATCCGGGCCCGCGGGGGCGATCTAGGCTGAGCGCATGAGTATGGCCGGCCCGTCGCATCCGCCGGGGTTTCGTGGAGTGGATGCGGCCGCCCAGCGCCTGCGCAACGCCGAGGCTCCCCGCATCCCTCACCTCGGACGTCGGATCGCGGCGCTGTTTCGCCCCTACCGTGCGCGCCTGATCGTCACGGCGCTGCTCGTCGTCGCCGGTGCCGCCGTGGCGGTCGTGCCGGCGCTCATCGTCGAGCGGGTCTTCGACGACGCGCTCTTTCCCGCCGACGGGTCGGGTGTGGACATGGGCCTGCTGGTGCGCCTCGTCGCGATCATGGTCGTGCTCTTCCTCGCCTCGGGCGGACTGCAGGTAGCCCAGACCTGGTTCACCTCGACGGTCGGCAACAACGTCACCGGTGATCTGCGCGTGCGCCTGTTCGATCACCTGCAGTCGATGGAGCTCGGTTTCTTCACGCGCACGAAGACCGGGGTGATCCAGTCCAGGCTGCAGAACGACGTGGGTGCCGTGTCGGGCGTTCTGACCAACACCGTGACGAGCGTGCTGGGCAACACGGTGACCGTCGTCGCCTCCCTCGTCGCCATGGTGCTGATCGATGTGCGGCTCACCCTCATCGCTGTCTTCCTGATGCCGATCCTGGCGCTGATCCAGCGTCGCGTCGGACAGGTGCGCGCGCGCATCGCGGGGCAGACGCAGGAGTCCCTGTCGGAGCTGTCGGCGATCACGCAGGAGAGCCTGAGCGTGTCGGGGGTCCTTTTGGCGAAGTCGTTCAATCGGCAAGGCAGCGAGTCGGAGCGTTACGGAGCGCAGAACCGCATCCAGATCCGGCTGCAGGTTCGTCAGGCCATGAGCGGCCAGGGCTTCTTCGCGCTCGTGGGAGTCATCATGGCGAGCGTTCCCGCCGTCATCTACCTGGTGGCCGGCCTGTTCATGTCGGGCGGAGCGGATGCGGGGATCTCGGCCGGCACGATCGTGGCGTTCACGACCGTGCAGGCGCGCCTGCTGCAGCCGCTCATGGGCCTCATGCGCGTGGCCCTCGACGTGCAGACCTCCGCCGCCGTGTTCGCCCGCATCTTCGAATACCTCGATCTCCGGCCCGCGGTCCGTGACGCCCCCGATGCGATCGACGTCTCCGATGCGCCGGGCCCGGTCGGCCGCGTCGAACTGCGCGACGTCACCTTCCGCTACCCGGAGTCGGCCGCCTCCTCGCGACCCCTGTTGGACGAGGTGTCCTTCGTCGCCGAGCCCGGGCAGCACGTCGCGCTGGTCGGACCGAGCGGCGCGGGGAAGTCCACGGTGCTCTCGCTCATCCCGCGCTTCTACGACGTGGACGGCGGCGCGGTGCTGTTCGCGGGCGCCGATGTGCGCTCGCTCACTTCCGCATCCGTCATCGACCGCATCGGGATCGTCTCGCAGGAGACGTACCTGTTCCACGCGACCATTGCCGAGAACCTGCGTTACGCGAAGCCCGACGCGACGGACGAGCAGCTCGCCGCCGCCTGCGAAGCCGCCAACGTGCACCACGTCATCACGGGTTTCGAGAAGGGCTACGACACCGTCGTGGGCGAGCGCGGCTATCGGCTTTCCGGCGGGGAGAAGCAGCGCATCGCGATCGCGCGCGTGCTGCTGAAGGACCCGCCCGTGCTCCTGCTCGACGAGGCCACCTCGGCGCTCGATACGCGCAGCGAGCGCGTCGTGCAGCAGGCGCTGGACACGGCGGCCCGTGGCCGCACCACGATCACCGTCGCGCACCGGCTGTCGACCGTGGTGGCCGCCGACGTGATCCTCGTCGTCGACGACGGTCGCATCGTCGAGCGCGGCACGCACGCCGAGCTCGTCGCTGCGCAGGGGCTCTACGCCACGCTCGCGGCCGAGCAGCTCACCGTCTGAGCACCGCTCACCAGAGCAGGGCTGCGGAGATCAGCGGCTGCGCGTCGTCGGGGACGACGGCGGTCGCCGCATCCTGCCGCTCGGAAACCGACCGGGCGAAGGCGCCGATCAGTCGGCGGTACTCGTCGTCCGGATGCGTGGCCGCCACCCGCGCGAGCCGCGGGATGTCCATGCGCAGCAGCTGCCCCGCACGTGCCCGAGCGGCGGCCGTGTGTCCGGTGCCCTCGAGTACCCGCATCCCCTCGCTCATCGCGTCGAGACAGTCGCGCAGCACGTCGAGCCGTTCCTCGTGCTGCGTGATCGAGGAGCCGTCCGCACGCTCCCGCCAGTGCACGACGACGTCCGACAACACGTCGAACCGCCGCGCCCTCGCGTACATCTGCTGGGCCACCACCTGGTCCTCGTAGAGCCGTCCCTCGGGAAAGCGCAGGCCCGTGCGCTGCCAGAACTCGGTGCGGCTCAGCTTCGACCATGCGACGACGTTGGCCGTCACCTCCGGGTGCTCCTCGAGGGTGGTCGCCGTCCGCGCGGGCACCGTCGCGCGGCTGACCCACGGCTGCACGTCGCCGGCGGCGTAACCGCCCGACCCGTCCGGACGTAGACGGACATACGCGCCCACCGCGAAATCGCTGCCGCTGCCATCGAGGGTGGCGACGAAGCGCTCGAGAGCCGTGGGGAGCATGACGTCGTCGGCGTCCAGGAAGGCGAGGTAGGGCGTGTCGACCAGGTCCAGAGCCGTGTTGCGGGCGGCCCCGAGCCCGACGCGTCGTGCGAGCCTGACCACACGGAAGCGCGGATCGGATGCGGCGGCCGCGTCGAACAGGTCGCCGGTGCGATCCGATGATGCGTCGTCGACGAGCACCGCCGTCCAGTCCGACAACGTCTGCGCGCGCAGCGAATCGAGGGCGGCCTGCGCCCACGGCTCGACCTGGTAGCCGGGGACGACGACCGTGACGAGGGGACGCTGATTCACGTCGCCGATCGTACCGCTGCGACCGATGCGGCCACCGCCGCAGCGACCGGACCGAGATCGACCGTCAGGTCGTGGGGGAAGGTGAATCGCACGGCGGTCTGCGCCACCTCCGGCGCGATGCCCATCGCCACGAGCACGTGCGAGGGTTCGTCGCTGCCGGCCGCGCACGCCGATCCGCTGGAGGAGACGATGCCGCGCCGTTCGAGTTCGAGCAGCACGGCCTCGCCGCTGGTGCCCGCGAAGGTGAAGCTCGCCGTGGCGGGCAGCCGCTCGATGGGGTGGCCGGTCAGCGCGGCGGACGGCACGGCCGCGAGCACCGCGGCCACGAACGCGTCGCGCGCGGCTCCGACGCGGGCGGCGGATGCGGCGCGCTCCGCTTCGGCGAGTTCGAGCGCGGTGGCCAGACCCACCGCGCCGGCGACGTCCTCGGTGCCGCTGCGGCGGCCGCGCTCCTGTCCGCCGCCGTGGAGGATCGGCTCGACCGGGATGCGGCCGCGGATGGCCGTGGCACCGATCCCCTTCGGGGCGCCGAGCTTGTGGCCGGCGATGGTGATCGCGTCGGCTCCCGTACCGGACAGCGGCAGCCAGCCCGCCGCCTGCACCGCATCGAGGTGCAGGGGCACCCGGGCCGCGGTCGCGACGGCGGCGATGGCGCGCACATCCTGCGCGGTGCCGGTCTCGTTGTTCGCGTAGCCGAGGGTGAGGAGCGCGGTGTCCTCGCGGAGGGCGGCGGCGACCGCATCCGGAGACACCCGACCGACGTCGTCGACGTCCAGGACCGTCACCTCGAAGCCGTGGAGGCGTTCGAGGGCGGCCACCGACTCGAGGATCGATTCGTGCTCGACCGCCGTCGTGACGACGTGGCGACGGCCTCGGGCGAGCATCGCGCCGAGGGATATCCCCTTGACGGCGAGATTGTTGCCCTCCGTGCCGCCGGAGGTGAAGATCACGTCGCCCGTGCGCACGCCCAGCACGGCCGCCACTCGCGCCCGGGCGTCGGCGAGGGCAGACGCTGCCTGCTCGCCGACCTCGTGGTGGCTGGACGGATTGCCGAACGCGCCTCGCCAGTACGGCATCATCGCCTCGATCACCTCGCGGCGCACGGGCGTCGTGGCGGCGTTGTCGAGGTACATGGCTCCACTCACACCGGGTCGGCGAGGCGCAGATCGATGTCGAGACCGAGGTCGAGGCCCCGGGCCGCGTGCGTCAGCGCACCGACGGAGATCACGTCGACACCCGTCTCCGCGATCCGGCGCACGGTCTCGAGCGTGACGCCGCCGGAGGCGTCCACGATGGCGCGACCGGCGATCTGCTCGACGCCTCGTCGGAGGTCCTCGATCGAGAAGTTGTCGAGCATGATGGTGCCGACACCCGCGGCGAGGACGTCGTCGATCTGGTCGAGACGGTCGACCTCGACCTCGACGTGCGTCGTGTGCGGGAGGCGTGCCAGTGCCTCCTGCAGCGCCTGCGTGACGGGGACGCCGGAGG
Organism: Microbacterium binotii; assembly: GCF_021398715.1. NCBI lineage: Bacteria > Bacillati > Actinomycetota > Actinomycetes > Micrococcales > Microbacteriaceae > Microbacterium > Microbacterium binotii. The sequence continues at coordinate 1,254,454 of NZ_CP090347.1, forward strand.
CGGCGAGGACGGCGAGGTGGTTGTCCTTGGCCATCACGGCGTCGGACAGGCTGAAGCGGTGGTTGTGGCCGCCGCCGCTGACGACCGCGTGGCGTTCGAAGGCGCGAAGTCCCGGCGTGGTCTTGCGGGTGTCGGCGATGCGCGCACCGGTGTGGGCGACTTCGGCGACGTAGGCAGCCGTGAGCGTCGCGATGCCCGACATCCGCTGGACGAAGTTGAGTCCCACCCGCTCGGCCGTGAGCACGGAACGAGCGGGGCCGGTGACGGTGGCCAGCGCCGCACCGGCATCGAACCCGTCGCCGTCGGCGACGAGCAGGTCGACCCGCGTCCGGGGATCGACCAAGCGGAACGCGGCGGCGAACACGGCGCCGCCGGAGAACACCCCGCTCTCGCGGGCGACGAGGGATGCGGTGGCGACCGCATCCGCGGGGATGAGCGTCTCGCTCGTGACATCGCCCCAGGGGGCGTCCTCGTCGAGGGCCGCGGACACGACCCGGTCGATGGTGGCGGATGTCAGCATGCCTCGGCCTCCTGGGCGATGGCGGCGGCGAAGGGCGCGCCGTCGCGACGGAAGTGGGCGCCGACCGAGACGGTACGACGGCGCGCCGCGGCCACGAGGTGCTCGGCGACCAGCAGGAGGTTGGCGTCCTCCTGCGCCGCCACGGTCCGGGCGGCGGGCGCGTCGCGGCGCCACGCGGCGATGACGGATGCGGCGTGAGCCAGGCCCGTCTCGTCGCGCTCCAGTCCCGCGTGATCCCAGAGCAACTGCTGCAGGCCCGTCCGGCTGAACCCGGGCGCGTCGCTCGCGGGCTCGGCAGCCGCCGCCGGTGCTGCGGCCGGGAAGTCGGCCGCTCTCACGGGATCGGCGAGCAGGGCCGCCGCCGCCCGTGCGCCGAACACGGCGCCCTCCAGCAGCGAGTTGGATGCCAGGCGGTTCGCGCCGTGGACGCCGGTGCGCGCCGTCTCGCCGACGGCGAAGAGCCCGGGGACGCTGGTGCGCCCGTCGAGATCGGTGAGGACCCCGCCCATCAGATAGTGCGCGGCCGGGGTGACCGGCACAGGTGTCGTCGACCAGTCGATTCCGCGTGCTCTCAGCGCGCTGTCGATCGTGGGGAAGCGGGCGGCGAGGGCCTCGGACCCGCCGAGACCCGTCGCATCCAGCACGACGGGGATGCCCGGCTGGGAGGCGGACTGCCGGGCGATCGCGCGAGCGACCACGTCGCGGGGCGCGAGCTCGCCGTCGGGGTGCGCATCGAACGCGAAGCGTCGGCCGGCCGCATCGCGCAGCACGGCGCCCTCTCCTCGGACGGCCTCGGAGACGAGGAACGGGTCTTCGCCGTCGAAGGCGGTGGGGTGGAACTGCACGAACTCCAGATCGGCGACGGCGGCGCCCGCGCGGATCGCGGCGGCGATGCCGTCGCCGGTCGCGACCGAGGGGTTGGTGGTGTGGGCGTAGAGCTGGCCCGCGCCGCCCGTGGCCAGCACGACGGCGTCCGCGTCGATCCGCTCGCGCCTCCCGGACGCATCGACCACATCGACGCCCGAGACCCCGCCCGCCTCGAGGACGAGGTCGGCCAGGAACGTGTGCTCACGCACGCTCACGGCGCTGTCGGCGAGTCGGGCGAGGAGCGCGGCTTCGATCGCCGCCCCCGTCGCGTCGCCGCCCGCGTGCAGCACGCGGGGCGCCGAATGTGCTGCCTCCAGGCCCCGTCGCAGCTTACCGGCACTGTCGCGGTCGAACGGAACGCCCGCTGCCAGCAGGGCGCGGATCGTCTCGCCACCGGCTTCGACGAGCACCCGCACCGCGTCCGGATCGTTCAGGCCCGCGCCGGCCGTCAGGGTGTCGTCGAAGTGGGCGCCGGGGGAGTCGCTCGCCGCCGTGACGGCGGCGATCCCGCCCTGCGCGTGCGCGGTGCTGCCCGCATCCGCCGCAGCCTTCGTGATGAGCGTGACCTCGGCGCCACCCTCGGCTGCGGCGAGCGCCGCCGTGAGCCCGGCGATGCCGCTGCCGACGACGACCGCTCTCATGCGGCGCTGCCGGAGGGCTTGGCGGCCAGCATCCGCTCGAGGGCGACACGAGCCGGGTCGGCGACGGAGGCGGGCACGGTGATCCGGTTGAGCGTCTCACCGGCGACGAGCCCCTCCAGCACCCAGGCGAGGTAGCCGGGGTGGATGCGGTACATGGTCGAGCACGGGCAGACCACCGGGTCGAGGCAGAAGATCTCGTGCTGCGGGTACTGCGCGGCGAGGCGCTGCACCAGGTTGATCTCGGTGCCGATCGCGAAGGTCGTGGGCTCGGTGGCGGCCGCGATCGCCTTGCGGATGTAGTCGGTGGAGCCTGCCTCGTCGGCGGCGTCCACGACAGCCATCGGGCACTCCGGGTGGACGATCACGCGGACGCCCGGGTGCTCTCGGCGTGCCTTGTCGATCTGGTCCACCGTGAAGCGGCGGTGCACCGAGCAGAAGCCGTGCCAGAGGATGACGCGGGAATCGGTGAGCGTCTGCTCGTCGCTGCCGCCGAGCGGCTTCGTCGGGTTCCACATCGGCATCTGCTCGAGCGGTACGCCCATGGCCTTCGCGGTGTTGCGTCCGAGGTGCTGGTCGGGGAAGAACAGCACCCGGCGGCCCCGCGCGAAGGCCCACTCGAGCACGGTGCGCGCGTTGGAAGAGGTGCAGACGATGCCACCGTGGCGTCCGACGAAACCCTTGATCGCCGCGGACGAGTTCATGTAGGTGACCGGCACGACCGGCACGAGGCCATCGGCGTCGGGGGTGTCCATGTCGCCGTAGAGCTCCTCCAGCTGCTCCCAGCACTCCTCGACCTGGTCGATGTCGGCCATGTCGGCCATGGAGCACCCGGCGGCCAGGTTGGGAAGGATGACGGCCTGCTCGGGCTGCGAGAGGAGGTCGGCGGTCTCGGCCATGAAGTGCACGCCGCAGAAGACGATCGCCTCGGCGTTCGGGTGCTCGAGCGCGGCGTTGGCGAGCTGGAACGAATCGCCCACGTAGTCGGCGTGGCGCACGACCTCCTCGCGCTGGTAGAAGTGGCCGAGCACGACCACGCGTTCGCCGAGCGTCTGCTTCGCGCGGCGGATGCGGGCGTCGAGCTCGTCGTCGCTCGCGTCGCGGTAGGCCGCAGGCAGCATGCCTTGACGCGGGGACCCGGTGGGGATCACATCGCCCATCGAGGCGCCGGGTCCGTATCCGGGGCGCGCGTCGAAGTCCCACGGGCCCGCCGCGAGGTCGGTGTTGCAGGTGGACCCCGACCCGGCACCCGAGACGATCGCCTGGATCTCGTGATCGACGGACGGATCGATGGGACGCGGCTGGATGGTCAGCGTCGTGCTCATGTCGTGCTCGATTCGTGACTTCGCGGGCGGCCGAGCGGGCCACGATCGGCCAGCTCGACGTCCTGGTTGTAGCGGTACAGCCGTGCCGGCCGGTGACTTCCGGTGCGGAACGACTCGGTGGGGATCAAGGTGTTGCTGTTCTCGACCTGCCGGCGGAAGTTGGCGGGGTCGAGCTTGCGGTCCAGGATCGCCTCGTTGACCTCGCGCAGATCCGCGAGGGTGAAGGCGTCCGGGAGCAGACCGTGCGCGATGCGGCTGTAGCCGACCTTGTTGCGCAGCCGCCACAGGGCGTAGTCGATGATCGCGTTGTGGTCGAAGGCGAGGGGCGGAAGATCGGTCGCCGTGAACCAGTCCACGTTCTCGGGCGCGTCTCCCGCCGCCTCGTGCGCGGCGCTCTGCGCATCGACCTCGTCGGAGCGCAGCAGCGCCCAGTAGACGATCGAGACGACGCGACTGGGGGAGCGGCCGATGTCGCCGAACGCGTACAGCTGCTCGAGATAGCTCGCGCTGAGACCGGTCGTCTCGGCGAGTGTGCGAGATGCCGCCTCATCGAGGTTCTCCGCGGCGTCGAGCCAACCGCCCGGGAGAGCCCACAGCCCTTCGTGCGGATCGCGGGTGCGCTTGACGAGGGGGAGGACGAGCCGCGGATCCTCGTCGCCGTCGCGCCGCAGGCTGAAGATCACGGTGGAGACCGCCACGCGCGTCTCGGTGGACTCGGCGTCGGCGGTGTCGGGAGAGGGGTTAGTTCGTGTCATGGTGACCTTAACTCGGGATGATCTTAATGTCATCGCGACCAGAAGTAAAATCCGTCGTCGTCACCGGGGGCTCGCGGCACCCTGTCAGCGCGGCCGCCTACGCTGACCGCATGCCGCCGATCGTGATCGACATCCTGCTGGTCGTGGTGCTGGTGATCGTGCTGATCCAGGGGTGGCGGCGAGGACTCCTGGCGAGCGTCGGGACGATCGCCGGGCTCGTGCTCGGGGCGGTCGCCGCGTGGTGGCTCGTGCCGGTCGTGTCCCGCTGGGTCCCCGACGCCGCCTGGCGCGGCTGGGCGGCGCTGGGTGTCGCCGTGGGACTGCTCGTCCTCGGGGCGTCGCTCGGCTCTGCGCTCGGCCGCGCATTGCGCCGGGGAGCTGCCCGCATCCGCCTGCGGGGGATCGATCGGGTCCTGGGCGCCGGGGCGATGACGGTCGTCGCGGCCCTCGTGCTCTCCCTCGTCGGACAGAGCGTCGCCGCCCTCGGCATCCCGTTCGTGTCCTCGGCCCTCGCGTCGTCGAGTGTGCTGCGCACGATCGACACGCTCACCCCTCGCCCCGTCGACGAAGCGTTGGCGCAGGTGCGATCGAGCGTCCTCGACGACGGGCTCCCGCAGTTGGGGGCGCTGTTCGGAGAACTGACCGCCCCCGCAGAGGTGGCGCCGCCCGTCGACCTCGACGACCCGGCTCTCAGTGCGGCTGCGCAGTCCGTGGCGCGCATCGCCGGCACGGCGTACTCCTGCGGACGCAACCTCACCGGGAGCGGCTTCGTCGTGGCGCCGGATCGCGTCGTGACCAACGCCCACGTGATCGCCGGCGTCGAGCGTCCGATGGTGGAGCTGCCGGGGCGCGCGGCGCGCGAGGGACGCGTCGTGTACGTCGACGCCACGGCGGACCTCGCCCTCATCGCGGTGGACGACCTGGACGCGGCGGCGTTGCCGTTGGGCACCGATCTCGGCCCGGGCGCCGCGGCCGTCGTGCAGGGCTACCCGTACGGCGGCCCGTTCACGATGGGCAGCGCCACGGTGCAGACCGTCGGTGTGGTCTCGGTGCCCGACATCTACGACCAGGGGCGCGATCAGCGCGAGGTCTACGCCCTGGCGGCGACGGTCCGCCCCGGCAACTCCGGCGGTCCGCTGCTCAACGCCGCGGGCGAGGTCGTGGGCATCGTCTTCGCGCGCGCCGACGACGGGTCCGAGGTCGGCTACGCGTCGACCGCGGCAGAGCTCACCCCGCTCGTGCAGGCTGCGCCCACCCTGACGGATGCCGTCGGGTCCGGCGCCTGCGTGCCCTGATCGCCCGCGCGGGCGCGTCGGGCTATGCTGGCCCGACAACGTGAATATCGGCCCCACGACCGGTGCGGGAGAGCCTCGGAGATCTTGTCCGAGCACCGAAGGAGCAAGCCTCCCCGCCAATCTCTCAGGTACGCGTACCGCCTCGGTCGGGCGACTCTGAAAAGCGATCCTCGCGGATCCGCCGACGGTGAAAGATCGCGCTCCGCGTGTTCGAAACTCTCAGGCCCATGACAGAGGGGGAGTTCTCAGGCCCTCGCCTACCCCGCATCCACCCGGGAGAACTCATGACCGATCCACGCTCCACCCCGCTCCGAGACCGCCACGAGGCGGCCGGAGCCGCCTTCACGGACTTCGGCGGATGGCTCATGCCCGTCCGCTACGGGTCCGATCTCGCCGAGCACCGTGCCGTACGCGAAGCCGCGGGGCTCTTCGACATCTCCCACATGGCGGAGTTCCTCGTGACGGGAGCGCACGCCGGGGCCTTCCTCGACTACGCGCTCGCCGCGCGGCACTCGACGATGCGGCTCGGGAAGGCGAAGTACTCGCTCGTGCTCGCGGAAGACGGCGGCATCGTCGATGACGTCATCGTCTACCGTCTCGCCGACGACTGGTTCATCGTGATCGCCAACGCCGGCAACCGCGATGCGGTGGCCGAGGCGCTCGCCGACGCGCGCGCATCCTTCACACCGCCCGCTCCCGCCGTGGGCGCCGACGGATCGTTCGGATTCGTCGCGGGCGTGCACGTCACCGTCGAGGACGCGTCGGACGACTCGGCGCTGCTGGCCCTGCAGGGCCCGGCGGCCATCGCGGTGCTCGAGGCGCTGCCGGGCCTGGAACTCGCCGAACCCGCGCGGCGCCAGGGCGATGCGCCGACGCCGTGGAGCTTCGACGACCTCGGCTACTACAGCGTGCGCGCGGCGGACTTCGCGGGGCAGGCCGTGCTCATCCTCCGCACCGGCTACACGGGGGAGGACGGCGTCGAACTGCTCGTGCGTGCGAGCGCGGCGGGAGAGCTGTGGGACGCCCTTCTGGAAGCGGGTCAGCCGTTCGGTCTGATTCCCGCGGGCCTCGCCGCGCGCGACACCCTCCGCCTCGAGGCGGGGATGCCGCTGTACGGACACGAACTGAGCCGCGACGTGCGGCCCGCGCAGGCCGGGCTCGCACGCGTGGTCGCCGCCGACAAGGACGCCTTCATCGGCAAGGGGGCGATCGAGCCCGCATCCGGTGCACGCGTCCTGGTCGCGCTCTTCTCGGAGGGGAAGCGCGCAGGGCGCGCGGGCTATCGGGTCCTCGACGCCGAGGGAACCGTGGTCGGTGAGATCACGAGCGGCGCGCTCAGCCCCACCCTCGGACACCCGATCGCGCTCGCCTACGTCGACGGCGACCGGAGCCTCATCGGCACAGACCTGTTCATCGATGTACGCGGCACGCGAATCCCCGCGACCGTGACCGAACCGCCCTTCTACCGGAGGAAGAAATGACCGTCGATCCCACCACGCTGTCCTACACCGCAGAGCACGAGTGGGTGCTGATCGAAGGCGGCGTCGCCACCTTCGGCATCACCGACTACGCCGCCGAACAGCTCGGCGACGTCGTCTTCGTCGACCTTCCTGCGATCGACGCGCCCGTGGTCGCCGGGCAGGTCTGCGGCGAGATCGAGTCGACGAAGTCGGTGGGAGAGCTCTACGCCCCTCTCAGTGGACGCGTCATCCAGGTCAACGGCGAGGTCGACTCCGACCCCTCGCTCGTCAACGCCGATCCCTACGGGGCGTGGCTCGTGCGCATCGAGCTCGACGGCGAGAGCGCGCCCCTGCTCGACCGCGCCGGATACGAGGCGCTCATCGAGGGCGCCGCGTGAGCGTTCCCTTCACCGCGCGCCATATCGGCACGGATGCGGGCGCGCAGCGGCAGATGCTCGACGCGCTGGGTTTCGCCAGCGTCGACGCGCTGCTGAAGACGGCGGTTCCCGCATCCGTCCACGCGGGCCCGCGCGCCGGCAGGAGCATCCCGGACGCGGCCACGGAGGCGCAGGCGCTGGCCGAGCTCCGCGCGCTCGCCGATGCGAACCGCCCGGCACGCGCGATGATCGGCCTCGGCTACTACGACACGTTCACGCCCGCGGTCATCGCTCGCAACGTCTTCGAGAATCCGTCCTGGTACACCGCGTACACGCCCTATCAGCCGGAGATCTCGCAGGGCCGGCTCGAAGCGCTGATCAACTTCCAGACGATGGTGACCGACCTCACCGGCCTCGCCACCGCCGGCGCGTCCATGCTGGATGAGGCGACCGCGGTCGTGGAGGGGATGCTGGTCGCGCGCCGCGCCTCGAAGTCCGCGTCGGACGTCTTCCTGGTCGACGCGGATGCGCTTCCGCAGACCAAGGCGCTGCTGCATCACCGCGCCGCCGCCGTCGGCATCGAGATCCGCGAGATCGACACCCGCACCTGGGAGCCGGCCGCCGCATTCGACGCCGTGTTCGGCGCCTTCGTGCAGTACCCGGGAGCCGGTGGTCGCGTGTGGGATCCGACCGAGCTCGTCGCCTCCGTCCAGGCGCAGGGCGGTCTCGTGGTGGTCGCGGCCGACCTTCTCGCGCTCACACTCCTGCGTTCGCCGGGCTCGTTCGGCGCCGACATCGCCGCGGGGACCACCCAGCGTTTCGGCGTTCCGCTCGGCTTCGGCGGACCGCACGCCGGGTACCTCGCCGTGCGCGCGGGACTCGAGCGTCAGCTTCCCGGGCGCCTGGTGGGCGTCTCGCAGGATGCGGCGGGCCACCCCGCCTACCGCCTCGCGCTGCAGACGCGTGAGCAGCACATCCGACGGGAGAAGGCCACATCCAACATCTGCACCGCGCAGGTGCTGCTGGCCGTGATGGCCGCGATGTACGCCGTCTACCACGGCCCCGAGGGTCTGCGCGCGATCGCGACCGACGTGGCCCGGAAAGCGCAGGCACTCGCCGAGACGCTGCGCGCAGGCGGCCTCGAGGTCGTGCACGACGCATTCTTCGACACGCTCCGTGTCGTCGTCCCCGGCACGGCTGAGCGCGTCATCGAGCGAGCCCGTCGCCGCGGGTACCAACTCTTCTTCGCGGACGAGGCGACCGTGGGGATCTCGGTCGACGAGACGACCACGGCCGCCGACCTCGCCGCGGTGGCGGCGGCGTTCGGTCTGCCCGACGAGACCGTGATCGACCTCGAGGGGGCGGTGCCCCTGGCCGGCGTCGTGGCCGACCTCCACCGCCGGGACGAGTTCCTCACGCATCCGGTCTTCCACGCCCACCGCTCGGAGACCGCGATGATGCGCTACCTGAAGACGCTCGCCGACCGCGACTACGCGCTCGATCGCGGCATGATCCCGCTGGGCTCGTGCACCATGAAGCTGAACGCCGCCACCGAGATGGCGGCGGTGTCGTGGCCCGAGTTCTCGCGCGTGCATCCCTTCGCGCCGGAGGCCGACGTGCGGGGGACGCTCGCGCTGATCGAGCAGCTGGAGACCTGGCTCGCCGAGGTCACCGGCTACGACGCGGTGTCGCTGCAGCCCAACGCCGGCTCCCAGGGGGAGCTCGCGGGGCTGCTCGCGATCCGCGGCTACCACCTCGCGAACGACGACGCGCAGCGCACCGTGTGCCTCATCCCGTCGTCCGCGCACGGCACGAACGCCGCATCCGCCGTGCTCGCGGGGCTGCGGGTCGTCGTGGTCGCGTGCGACGAGGCGGGCAACGTCGACCTCGACGACCTGCACGCCAAGATCGCGCAGCACGCGGACGAACTGGGCGCGCTCATGATCACCTATCCGTCCACGCACGGCGTGTACGAGCACGAGGTGCTCGCCATCACGCAGGCCGTGCACGACGCGGGCGGACAGGTGTACATCGACGGCGCGAACCTCAACGCGCTCCTCGGCTTCGCGCGATTCGGCGACCTCGGGGGCGACGTCTCGCACCTGAACCTGCACAAGACCTTCGCGATCCCGCACGGCGGCGGCGGACCGGGTGTCGGCCCCGTCGCCGCCAAGGCGCACCTCGCGCCCTATCTCCCGTCGCACCCGCTCGCCCAGCGCGCCGACCACGCGGGCGGCTTCGTGTTCGAGGGCGGTCCCGTGTCGGCCGCGCCGTACGGTTCCGCATCCATCCTGCCGATCTCGTGGGCCTACGTGCGGATGATGGGCGCAGCGGGTCTGGGTGAGGCGACCGGTGCCGCCGTGCTGTCGGCGAACTACATCGCCCACCGCCTGAAGGCGCACTTCCCGGTGCTGTACGCCGGCGAGGCCGGGCTGGTGGCCCACGAGTGCATCCTGGATCTGCGTCCCCTCCGCGAGCGCACGGGGATCACGGTCGACGACGTCGCGAAGCGGCTCATCGACTACGGCTTCCACGCGCCGACGATGTCGTTCCCCGTCGCGGGCACGCTCATGGTCGAGCCCACCGAGTCGGAGGACCTCGCGGAGATCGAGCGCTTCATCGAGGCGATGATCCAGATCGCCGCCGAGGCGGAGCAGGTCGGCGCCGGACGCTGGCCGGCAGCGGACAACCCGCTCGTCGGCGCCCCGCACACCGCGCAGTCGGTCATCGGCGGCGAGTGGACGCATCCGTACTCGCGTGAGGAGGCGGTGTATCCCGTTCCCTCGCTCGTTCGCACGAAGTACTGGCCGCCCGTCCGTCGTATCGACAACGCCTACGGCGACCGCAACCTCGTGTGCGCCTGCCCACCCCCGGAGGCCTTCGCCTGACCCGCCGCCCCACTTCCCGCGAGACTGCATCTCCCGCACGAGATCACGGTATTCACCCGTGATCTCGTGACGGCAGTGCAGTCTCGCGGAGGGGTGGGCAGGGCACAGAGGGGCACAGCGGCGAGGGGGCGTGGCGCTCAGCGCAGGGCGCGGGCGAGCGCATGCAGGGCGAGGGCATCGGGCGCGCGCTCGCGGCGGACACCTGCCGCATCCAGGATCGCGCCCAATCGTTCGGGCTCGCGGACATCGGCCCATCCCCACCGCGCGAAGCCGTGGACCCGGCGACGGATGCGGTCCTCCCGCCGCTTCTCGTCCTGCAGCGCGCGCACCGGGTCACCGAAGCGTCCGTCGTACTTGAGGAGGCCATCGGCTTCTCCGACGGCTCCGATGTCCGGCCAGGCGAAGTCGGCGCGGTCGGCGACGCCACCACCACCGTGCACCAGCCACTGCAGTTCGGGTGTCGCGAAGCCCAGCCACTCGATGGCTGCCCGGCTCAGCGACTCGAGCGTCGTCTCGGCGCGCGGATCCGCGCGATGCAGCGCCCATCGGGCCAGCCGACGGCCACGGCTGGAGGATGCGAGCTCGTTGTGAGCCACGAGGACCTCCGGCGTCAGGTCCGGATGCGCGCGCAGCGTGGCATCGGCGACGTTGAGGGCGAGCGCGGGATTGCGAACCCGTGCCAACGCGACGACGGTCTCGATGGGACCCGTCGTGAGGATGCCGCCCTCGTCCGTGATCTCGACGCCGCCCCGGCGCGTGTGGATGCGGACCCGCTCCGCTTGCCGTGACGTGCCGTCCGCGGGACGCAGGATGTGCACGTCGGCCGCCTCGCCGACGAGCGGGATACCGCGCAGCGCCGCCGCCGACTCGAGTGCGAAGACCGCATCCGGCATCTGCAGCGCCACGGCGTGCACGCGGGTGAGATAGCGATCCCAGGGAGCGAGCGCGCTCCACGCGAGCGCCGGGGCGTACACCCCGCGGTGCACGCGCACGATGTCGCCGCGGCGGAGCGCGAGGTCGGGGCGATGCATGTCGTGCGCGCGCAGCAACGGCGCGGGAGAGGGGAGCAGCTGGGCGCCGGTGCGCAGGGGAATGGGCTGGGTCATCGCTCCACGCTGCGCGCGGCGGTCGTCACCGCGTGCGCCCGGTCCCGCATCCGTGTGCAACACTCCGGCCTCGGGCGGTTGTGCAGGCTCGGTCCCGAGCAGCTGTGCAGGCCCGGTCCCGGAGCTCCGGTCCGCTCCTGCAGCGGCGCCCCCACCGTGCTTTGACCCCGCGAAACTGCATCTTCAGCACGAGATCACCGTCATTACCCGTGATCTCGTGCGGGAAATGCAGTCTCGCGGGAAGAGAGGGGAGAGCGGAGCGGAAGGGATGCGGCGGCTAGAAGATCCCGGGCCAGAGGGACGCCACGAGGGGGTATCCGACGAAGGCGAACACATCGATGAGGGTGTGCGCGATGACGAGGGGCATCACCCGGCCCCAGCGCCGGTAGCACCATCCGAACACGACGCCCATCGCGAAGTTGCCGACCACCGAACCGACGCCCTGGTAGGCGTGGTACGCCCCGCGCAACGCCGCTGTCGCCAGGATGATGGACCACCAGCCCCATCCGAGACGGCGCAGGCGATCGAAGAGGTAGCCGAGGAAGATGACCTCCTCGGTGAGCCCGGCGCGCGCGGCCGAGAGCAGCAAGAGCGGCACGGTGTACCAGGCCGCATCCAGGGGGGAGGCGACGACGCCGACGGTGATGCCCGCGAGGCGCCCGGCCACGTAGAGCGCGATCCCGGGGATGCCGATGATCGCGATCAACGCGACACCGAGTCCGAGATCGCCGCCGAACCGGCGGAAGTCGAGGCCGATCCGTCGCAGCGCGTTGGTCCCCGGTTCCCAGAGCAGGTAGACGACGAGCGCGACCAGCGCGAGCGAGAAGAAGATGTCGAGCAGCTGGTACAGCGCGTCCCAGAGCGCCTCGGTGTCGCGCGCGGGGTTGAGCTGGGTCTGCTGCGAGGAGATCGCCTGGTTCTCCTGCAGCGAGCGCTGCAGGGTGCGGATGAAAGAGAGCAACGAGTACAGCGCGGATTTGCCGACGGTCACGGCGAGCACGAGCCAGATCTCCCACCGCACGCGTGAACGGGCGGACCCCGTCGCGCGAGGCGGATCGAAGGCCCTCACGGTGCGCCAGAACGGTTCGCGCGCGGGCAGGCTCGTCATCCGCTCAGCTTGGCATAGCGGATGCGGACCGGTCCCGCTTTCGAAGGCGCTCAGATTGCGCGCATAGGGTGTGTGCGGCTTACGCATACGACCGCGTGCGGCATCACGGCCGCCGCGGAGAAGGAGGACGGATGCGGCGTCGTGCGCTCGTGACCACCCTGGCTCTGCTCGGCCTGCTGGCGGGCGTGGTGGTCGGTTGCTCGGCCGAGGAGAACCGCGTCCTGCCGGGCTCGTCCCTGACCGTTGCCACGGCCGCGCCCGTCACCTCGCTCAACCCGTTCGTGCTGGGGCAGGACACCGCTGCCGACCGCGACCTCTCAGCGCTGACGTCGGGGAGCTTCTGGCGGCGGGAGGCCGACGGCGCCCGCTCTCCGAACGAGAGCTTCGGCACCGTCCGGGTTCTCACGCGCGATCCGCTCACCGTCCGGTACACGGTGGGCGGCTCGGCCACCTGGTCCGACGGCGCGCCGCTCGATGCCGCGGACCTGTTGCTCACGTGGGCGGCTCGTACGACGCACCGCACGGATGCCGCGGGCGAGACGCGCTGGGATGCGGGCGCCGGAGCCGGCCAGGGCCTCGACCTCGTGTCGCAGGTGCCCGAGATCGGCGACGACGGGCGCAGCCTGACCCTGGTCTACGACACGCCCTACGCGGACTGGCAGATCGCCTTCGACGCGCCGCCGGTCGCCGCTCACGTGCTGGTGGATCTCGCCTACCCGGGGCGTCACGCGGATGCGGCGGCGGCGAAGGCCGCGTTCACGGATGCCGTCGTCACCGGCGATCTGGACTGGCTCGCACCCGTGTCGCGCGCCTTCCGTGAGGACTTCCGTCTCGACGGCGACGTCCCGGACGGGGCGCACATCACGGCCGGTGCCTACGACATCGCGCGCATCGCCGACGACGGCCGGTCGATCGACCTCACCGCCGCCGATCGCCCCAGCGCCGCGCGCGTCGAGCGGGTGCGCGTGCGCGCGATCCAGGACCCGGCCGAACGCGTCGCGGCCGTTGCCGGAGGTGGTGTGGATCTGGCCGCGGCGGCGGCGGACGAGGGCCTCGTCGACGCGGCGGCCGCTGCAGGAGGCTCCCGCGTGTCAGCGGCGGATGCCTTCGACCACCTGGATCTGCAGACGGCGGGCGGGGGAGTGTTCGACCCCGCGTCCTACGGCGGGGATGCGGATCGCGCGTACCGCGCCCGCACCGCGTTCTTGACCACGGTTCCGCGAGAGCAGATGCTGGACGACCTCGTCCACCCGCTGCTCGCCGATGAGCCCCTGCGGCAGGGCATGGTCGAGGCCACGGGGTCACGGCTCTCCGCGTCGCCCTCGTCGACACCCGAAGGTGCGGCTCCGCAAGCGACGGATGCGGCCGGACTGACCGTTCGTGTGCTCTACCCGGCGGGCGATGCGCGCCGGGCCGCGGAGTTCGCCCTCATGGCCGAGTCCGCATCCCAGGCGGGCGTCACCCTCGTCGATGTCTCCTCTTCCGACTGGATGCGCGTGCTGAGGGACCAGCCGGACGCATACGACGCCGCCCTGTTCGCCTGGAGCCCCGACCCCGCGGCAACCGTCGCGCAGGCGACGGTGTTCCACACAGCGGCGGCGCAGAACGTGTACGGCTGGAGCGACGAGGAGGTCGACGCGCTGGTCGTCGACGCATCCTCCGCCCTGGACCGAACGCAGCGCGACGCGCTTCTGTCCCGACTGGATGAGGCCGTGTCCGATGAGGCGTGGGCGCTGCCGCTGTTCGCCGTGCCGCAGCTCACGGTGTGGTCCGACGCGCTCGCGAGGCCTCCGGCGGAGGCGCCGGGCGACCGCATCCTCTCCTCCTTCGCGACGTGGCAGCCCTCGGCCGATGCCCCGAGGTCGAGCGGGGAATAGTTCCGGCCCGCGCGGCCGGCTGTCGTCGGCGGGCTTGAGCAATCTGCTCGGTTCACGAGGGGGTTCGTTAAGGGTGTGTAACTATTCGCGCGGTCGTTTTGACCAAGCAGTGGGTCGTGCTTAGTGTTTCGGTATCCGCGGCACGATGCTTTCACAGCTCGTCGTGCCTGCATCATCCCTTTCCCAGGAGGAACAGTGAAGCGCAGCAAGATCGCTCTCGCGAGCGTGGCGCTGGCCGGTATCGGGGCTCTCGCCCTCGCCGGCTGCGCGAGTGGCGGCTCGGACGAGCCGACCTCTACCGGTGGCGACGCCGGTGCCATCATCAAGGTCAACGGTTCGGAGCCGGAGAACCCGCTCTTCCCGGCCAACACGAACGAGACCGGCGGCGGCAAGATCGTCGACTCGATCTACGCGGGCCTGGCCTACTACGACGGCGAAGGCAACATCGTCAACGATGTCGCCGACTCGATCACCGTCGACGACGCCAACACCATCACGGTGAAGCTGAAGGAGGGCCAGAAGTTCAGCAACGACGAGGCCGTCACCGCCGACAGCTTCATCAAGGCCTGGAACTACGGCGCGCTGAAGTCGAACGCCCAGAAGAACGCCTCCTGGTTCTCCGACATCGAGGGCTACAGCGAGGAGACCGACTCCGAGCTCACCGGTCTGACCAAGGTCGACGACACGACCTTCACGATCAAGCTCTCCAACCCCGTCGCCGCCGACTTCGTGCAGCGCCTGGGTTACTCGGCGTACTACCCGCTTCCCGAGGTCGCCTTCGAGGACCCGACCGCCTTCGGTGAGAACCCGATCGGCAACGGCCCGTACAAGCTGGCCAGCGAGGGCGCGTGGCAGCACGACGTCGAGATCAACCTCGTGAAGAACGACTCCTACACCGGTGGCCGTGAGGCCAAGAACGGCGGCCTGGACATCGTCTTCTACGCCAACCTGGACGGCGCCTACGCCGACCTCCAGTCGGGCAACCTCGACGTCCTCGACGCGATCCCCACCAGCGCACAGGCGACCTTCGAGTCCGACCTGGGCGAGCGTGCGGTCAACCAGCCCGCCGCCATCTTCCAGTCGTTCACGATCCCGGAGAGCCTCGAGCACTTCTCGGGCGAAGAGGGCAAGCTGCGCCGCGAGGCGCTGTCGCTCGCGATCGACCGTGACGCGATCACGAAGACCATCTTCAACGGCACGCGTACGCCGGCCAGCGACTTCTCGTCGCCGGTCATCGGTGGATGGTCCGACTCGCTCGAGGGCGCCGACGTCCTCAAGTACAACCAGGACAAGGCGAAGGAGCTGTGGGCCGAGGCCGACAAGATCTCGCCCTGGAGCGGCACGTTCCAGATCGCGTACAACTCCGACGGCGGCCACCAGGCCTGGGTCGACGCGACGACGAACTCGATCAAGAACACGCTCGGCATCGATGCGTCCGGCGCTCCGTTCGTCGACTTCGCTTCGCTGCGCACCGAGGTGACCAACCGCACGATCACCACCGCGTTCCGCACCGGTTGGCAGGCCGACTACCCGGGTCTGTACAACTTCCTCGCTCCGCTGTACGGCACGGGCGCCTCCTCGAACGACGGTGACTACTCGAACCCCGAGTTCGACAAGCTGCTCGCCTCCGGCGCTGCTGCTGACAGCGTCGACGCGGCCACGGCCGACTACGAGAAGGCTCAGGAGATCCTGCTGCAGGACCTCCCCGCCATCCCGCTGTGGTACTCGAACGTGAACGGCGGGTACGCTGACACGGTTCAGAACGTCGTGTTCGGCTGGAACTCGGTTCCGCTGTACTACCAGATCACGAAGGGCTGATAGCTCTTCTGATCGCGACCGCGAGGCGGTGACGATCCCGTCACCGCCTCGCGGCCTGTCCAGAGACCTGCGTCCGCGTCACCCACGCGGGCGCCGGTCTCTCGTCGGGCGGGGGGTTCTTGCACCGATCGTGCGAGGATACTCCTCGGCCACTTTCTCGGAGGGAGAGAGGATGCTCGCTTACATCCTCAGACGCATCCTGCAGGTGATCCCGGTGTTCCTGGGATCCACGCTGCTCATCTATTTCCTCGTCTTCGCGATGCCGGGAAACCCGATCCTGGCTCTGTTCGGCGACAAGACGCCGAGCCAGTCGGTCATCGACGCACTCGAGGCGCAGTACCACCTGAACGAACCGTTCATCGTGCAGTACTTCTACTACATCACCGGCATCTTCCAGGGAGACCTGGGCAACACGTTCTCGGGCCAATCGGTCAATGACGTCCTCGCCCGAACGCTGCCGGTGACCGGTCGGCTCGCGGTGATGGCCATCGGCATCGAGTTCTCGCTCGCCATCATCATCGGCACGGTCTCGGCCCTGCGTAAGGGCAAGATCTTCGACAACGTCGCACTCGTCATCTCGCTGCTTTTCGTCGCGATGCCGATCTTCGTCCTCGCCTTCCTCGCGCAGTACTTCCTCGCCCTGCAGTTCGGCTGGTTCAAGCCGACGGTCGGTGGGAACAACAACTGGGGCGACCTGTGGCTGCCGGCACTGGTGCTGGGGTTCAGCCTCTATGCGACGAGCATGCGGCTCATGCGCGGCTCGGTCATCGACACGCTGAACCAGGACTGGGTGCGTACCGCGTACAGCAAGGGCCTGCCGCGTCGACGCGTCATCCCCGTGCACGTGCTGCGCAACTCGCTCATCCCGGTCATCACCAACTCGGCCACCAACTTCGGTGTCCTGCTGGTGGGTGCCACCGTCACCGAGGCGATCTTCAACGTCCCCGGCGTCGGCAACACGCTCTTCCAGGCGACGTTGCGCCACGAGGGTCCGACGATCGTGTCGTTCGTCACCGTCTTCGTGATCATCTACGTTCTCGTCAACCTGGTGATCGACCTGCTCTACGGTCTGCTCGACCCGAGGATCCGCTATGTCAAGTAACTCCGAACTGCCGACGCATTACGTCGCCGAGGTCAAGGACGCGTCGCTGACGGTCGACGCCGTCCGCATCGCCGACGAGAAGCCCTCCAGCCTCTGGCGGGATGCGTGGCGCGACCTGCGCAAGCGTCCCACCTTCTGGATCTCGCTCGCCGTCGTCGCCTTCATCCTCTTGATGGCCGTGTGGCCGACGCTGTTCACCCAGACGCCGCCCAACGACAACTGCCAGCTGTCCAACAGCAACGGCGGCCCGGCCGCCGGCCACCCGCTGGGATTCACGTTCCAGGGGTGCGACATCTACGCGCGCATCGTGTGGGGATCCCGCACGTCGCTGTCCGTCGGTCTGCTCTCGACCCTCATCGGCTCCTCGATCGGTCTGATCATGGGTGCGCTGGCCGGCTTCTACGGCGGATGGCTCGACTCGCTGCTCTCCCGCATCGGTGACATCTTCTTCTCGATCCCCTACATCCTGGCCGCCGTCGTCGTGATGAGCGTTTTCGCGGACTTCCGCAACGTCTTCACCCTTGCGTTCGCGATCGGCGGGTTCGCGTGGGCCTCGACCGCTCGCGTCGTGCGCGCCGAGGTGCTGAGAGTTCGGCAGGCGGACTTCGTGACCGCATCCCGGGCACTCGGGCAGTCGCGTTTCCGCACGATGGTCTCGCACGTCGTGCCCAACGCGATCGCTCCGCTCCTGGTCATCTCGACCCTGAGCCTGGCGGCGGCCATCGTCGCCGAGGCGACGCTGGCGTTCCTGGGTGTCGGCCTCGGCCCCGACGTGATGTCGTGGGGCCGTGACATCTCCGAGGCGCAGCAGTCCCTGCGCATCGCTCCCATGGCGCTCATCTACCCGTCGATCGCGCTGACGCTCACCGTCCTCGCGTTCATCCTCCTGGGCGAGCTGATCCGCGACGCCCTCGACCCGAGAGCGAGGGCCCGCCGATGAGCGAGAGCGCCGCAACCCCGTTGCTCAGCATCCGCAACCTCCGCGTCGCCTTCGACACCCAGTCGGGCAGCCGAGAGGTGCTCCACGGTGTGAACCTCGACGTGTTCCCCGGAGAGACGGTCGCGATCGTCGGCGAGTCCGGTTCGGGCAAGTCCACCACCGCCTCCGCGGTCGTGAACCTGCTCCCCGGCACGGGCCACGTCACCCAGGGCAGCATCACGCTCGACGGGCGTGAGTTGACCGGCCTCAGCCGCACCCAGATGGAGCGCCTGCGCGGTCGGGAGATCGGCTACGTGCCGCAGGACCCGATGTCGAACCTCAACCCGGTGTGGTCGATCGGCTTCCAGGTCAAGGAGGCGATCCGTGCGAACGGTATCGCCACCGGCCGCAAGGAGGTCACCCAGCGGGCGATCGAGGTGCTGCAGCAGGCCGGACTGGCGGATGCGGCCAAGCGCCTGCACCAGTACCCCCACCAGTTCTCGGGCGGTATGCGCCAGCGCGCGCTCATCGGCATCGGCCTCGCGGCCGACCCGAAGCTGCTGATCGCCGACGAGCCGACGTCTGCACTGGACGTCACGGTCCAGCGCGTCATCCTCGACCACATGGCGAAGCTCACGCGGGAGAAGGGCACCTCGGTGCTGCTGATCACGCACGACCTGGGTCTTGCGGCCGAGCGCGCCGAGAAGATCATCGTCATGCAGAACGGCGAGATCGTCGAGTCCGGCCCGAGCCGTGAGATCCTCCAGAACCCGCTGCATCCCTACACGCAGCGCCTCGTCGCGGCGGCTCCCTCGCTCGCCTCGCAGCGCATCCAGGCGCGTGCGGAGAGTCGGGGCATCGAGACGACCGACGACATCGAGGGTCTCGCTCCCGCGATCCGCGTGACCGACCTGACCAAGGAGTACAAGATCCGCCAGGGCGGCTTCCGCAGTGAAGCCTTCCGCGCTGTCGACGGTGTCTCGTTCGAGATCCCGCGCGGCAAGACGCTGGCCCTGGTCGGCGAGTCCGGATCGGGCAAGTCCACGGTCGCGAAGATGGTGCTGAAGCTCGAGGATCCCACCGCGGGGTCCATCGAGATCGACGGCACCAACATCGCGAGCCTCTCCAATCGGCAGGCCTTCGCGCTTCGTCGTCGGATGCAGCCGGTGTTCCAGGACCCGTACGGCTCGCTCGATCCGCTCCGCAACATCGGCAACACGATCGCGGAGCCGATGGAGATCCACAAGGTCGGCGACGGCGCCTCCCGTCGTGAGCGCGTGCGTGAGCTGCTCGACCAGGTCTCGCTCCCGCAGGAGCTGGCGACCCGTTACCCGAACGAGCTCTCCGGTGGTCAGCGTCAGCGCGTGGCCATCGCCCGCGCGCTCGCACTCAAGCCCGACATCGTCGTGCTCGATGAGGCGGTCTCGGCCCTCGACGTGCTGGTGCAGGACCAGATCCTGCAGCTGCTCGCCGAGCTGCAGTCCGAGCTCGAGCTGACCTACCTCTTCATCACCCACGACCTCGCCGTCGTGCGTGTGGCCGCCGACATGGTCGCGGTGATGGAGAAGGGGCGCATCGTGGAGCAGGGCACGGTCGACGAGATCTTCGCCAACCCGGCCGAGGAGTACACCCGCCGCCTGCTGGATGCCATCCCCGGCGCGACCATCCCCCTCGGAGGCGGCAACTGAACCGCACCGTCTACCGGTCGACGTCGGCGACCGTCGGGATCATCATCTCGGCGGTCGCCGCCGCCTTCCTCCTCGGCGACGCGCTGATCCGCGCCGGGCTCGTGAGCGCGCTGCTGCTCGCCCCGTGGATCCTGCTTGCGCTGTGGGGGATCTACGTCGGCGTCTTCGCGTCCAGCGTGACCAGCTCCGCCGACGGTCTGCGCGTGCAGAACTTCCTGCGCATCACCCGCATCCCCTTCTCCGCGATCGCCGACATCCGCATGCGCTACCAGCTCGTCATCGAGACGACCGAGGGGCGCACGCTCACCTGCTACGGGGGACCGGTCTCCGCCCGCAGCGGCGCGCGCCGTTCTCCGAGCGACGGCCGGCCCGCGGCCGGCTCGCAAGACGCCGAGCGCGTCATCGACGACTGGCAGTCGGCCCGCGAGCCCACCGCCGTGCCCGGCCCGGTGCGGCGCATGTGGGACCTCCCGGCGCTCGTGGCGCTCATCGCACTGGTGGTCTGGGCGGGCATCGCCGTCGCGGTCGTCGGGGCCGGCTGACCGTCTCACAGCCGCCTGCGGTAGACTGAAGGGCCCGGAGTCCCGGGTCACCCTCCCTCACTGCAAGGAAACCTGTATGGCGCGCGCCCTCCGCTCCGATCTGCGTAACGTCGCGATCGTCGCCCACGTCGACCACGGCAAGACGACTCTCGTCGATGCCATGCTCCGTCAGACGGGCTCGTTCGGTGAACACGCGCACGTCGAAGAGCGCGCGATGGACTCCAACGACCTGGAGCGTGAGAAGGGCATCACGATCCTCGCCAAGAACACGGCGATCACGTACAACGGCATCCACACCGACAGCCCGATCACGATCAACGTGATCGACACCCCTGGCCACGCCGACTTCGGCGGCGAGGTGGAGCGCGGCCTGTCGATGGTGGACGGCGTCGTGCTGCTCGTCGACGCATCCGAGGGCCCGCTTCCCCAGACCCGCTTCGTGCTGCGCAAGGCGCTCGAGGCGAAGCTGCCGGTCATCCTGCTCGTGAACAAGACCGACCGCCCCGACGCGCGCATCGCCGAGGTCGAGGAGGAGGCTCACGACCTCCTGCTGGGTCTGGCCTCCGATCTCCAGGACGACGTTCCCGACCTCGACGTCGACGCTCTGCTGGACGTTCCCGTGGTCTACGCCTCCGGCCGTGCCGGCGCCGCGTCGCGCACGCGCCCCGAGAACGGGTCGCTGCCCGACAACGAAGACCTCGAGCCGCTGTTCGAGGCGATCCTCGAACACGTGCCGGCGCCGTCCTACGACGACGAGGCACCGCTGCAGGCGTGGGTGACCAACCTCGACTCCAGCCCGTTCCTCGGCCGCCTGGCTCTCCTGCGCGTCTTCAACGGCACCCTCAAGAAGGGCCAGACCGTCGCGTGGGTCCGCCACGACGGTTCGCACTCCAACGCGCGCGTGACGGAGCTGCTCAAGACCAAGGCGCTCGAGCGTTTCCCGGCCGAGTCCGCCGGCCCCGGTGACATCGTCGCCATCGCCGGATTCGAGGACATCACGATCGGCGAGACGATCGCCGACCCCGAGGATGTCCGCCCGCTGCCGGCCATCACGGTCGACGACCCGGCGATCTCGATGACGATCGGTACGAACACCTCGCCGCTCATGGGCAAGGTCAAGGGCCACAAGCTCACGGCGCGCATGGTGAAGGACCGCCTCGACCGGGAGCTCATCGGTAACGTCTCGCTCAAGGTCGTCGACATCGGCCGCCCCGACGCCTGGGAGGTCCAGGGCCGCGGTGAGCTGGCGCTGGCCATCCTCGTCGAGAACATGCGTCGCGAGGGCTTCGAGCTCACCGTCGGCAAGCCCCAGGTCGTCACGAAGCGCGGCGAGGACGGCAAGCTGAAGGAGCCGTTCGAGCACCTCACGATCGACGCTCCCGAGGAGCACCTCGGCGCGATCACGCAGCTCATGGCGGCTCGCAAGGGCCGCATGGACAACATGACGAACCACGGCACCGGATGGGTCCGCATGGAGTTCGTCGTCCCCTCGCGCGGCCTCATCGGTTTCCGCAGCGAGTTCCTGACCATCACGCGCGGCACGGGTATCGCGAACGCGATCTCCCACGGCTACGACGACTGGGCCGGCTCCATCACGACGCGTCAGAACGGCTCGATCGTCGCCGACCGTCAGGGCGTCGTCACCCCCTTCGCCATGATCGCGCTGCAGGAGCGGATGAGCTTCTTCGTCCAGCCGACCGAGGAGGTCTACGAGGGCATGGTCATCGGCGAGAACTCGCGCGCCGACGACATGGACGTCAACATCACCAAGGAGAAGAAGCTGACGAACATGCGTTCGTCGACCTCCGACTCCTTCGAGTCGATGACGCCGCCGCGTGTGCTCACCCTCGAGGAGTCGCTCGAGTTCGCCCGCGACGACGAATGCGTCGAGGTCACCCCCGAGAAGGTGCGCATCCGCAAGGTCGTGCTCGACGCGACCGAGCGCGGCCGTGCCGCATCCCGTCTGAAGCGCCAGGACGCGAACGCCTGAGTCGGACTCAGCGGACCTCGGAGACGAGGACCGCACTGGTATCGCGGGTGAGCGCCTCGAAGATGTGAGGCGCATCCCCGCGATACCGGAGGTAGTCGCCCGGCGAGAGTTCGACGGGGGAGTCTGCGGGCCCTGCGGCCGCGCGTCCGGTGATCAGCACGACGTGCTCGACGGTGCCGAGCGTGTGCGGCAGCGACCGACGCGGTTCGCCCGGCTCCGCGCGAAGCAGGTAGAGGTCGCTGCGCGAGTTCGGCGAGCCCGCCGCGAGCAACAGGGCGCTGTAGGGCGAGTCCGCCGCGCGGATGCCGTCGCCCGCCCCCGCCCGGATGAGGCGCAGTCCGTCGTCGGGCTCTTCGACGAAGACCGCGAACGGCACGCCCAGAGCAGTCGCGATCGCCCAGAGCGTCTCCACGCTCGGGTTGCCGGCGCCCGACTCGAGTTGCGAGATCGTGGCCTTTCCCACTTCGGCCCGGCGGGCCAGCTCTGAGATGCTCATCCCCGCGCGCTCCCGCTCGCGTCGGAGCGACCGTGCGATGCGCGGACCGATGCTCTCCATTCGTTCAGTATGACGTACGAGCGTTCGGTTTGACGAACGTTCCCCCCGGCGGACATCATGTGGTGATGGATGTGGAGAGCCTGCCCGACCCCGGCCGCCGCGCGGTGCGCCAGGGCCTTGCGGTCGCCCTGGCGACAAGTGCGTACGGCATCTCCTTCGGCGCCCTCTCGGTCGCTGCCGGCCTCGATGTCTGGCAGACGTGCGTCCTGAGCCTGCTCATGTTCACCGGCGGATCGCAGTTCGCCTTCGTCGGCGTCATCGCCGCCGGAGGGATCGCTGCCGCGCCCGCGGCGATCGCCTCCGCGGCGCTTCTCGGGGTGCGTAACGTCGCGTACGGTATGCGGCTGTCGCCGCAGTTCGACGGGATGTGGCGCAAGATGGCCGCTGCCGGGTTCACGATCGATGAATCGACCGCCGTCTCGCTCGCGCAGGCGGATGCGCGTGCCCGCGCTCTCGGATTCTGGGTCACCGGCGTCGGCATCTACGTCGGCTGGAACATCTCGACGCTGGCGGGCGCGCTCCTGGGCGACGTCCTGGGGGACCCGCGCGCGTACGGACTGGATGCCGCGGCCGCCGCGGCCTTCCTCGCGCTGCTGTGGCCGCGCCTGGTGGGCAGGCAGGCCATCGCCGTCGGCATCGCCGCGGCCGTGGTCGCGACGGTCCTCACACCCGCGCTCATGCCGGGGGTTCCCGTGCTGATCGCCGCCCTCGTGGCGGTCGTCGTCGGGTGGGGCGGTCGCTCCGGGGCGAAGGCGGCGTCGTGACGTTGTGGAACGCGGTCCTTCTCGCCGCGGTGATCTGCCTCGCCCTCAAGGCCGTGGGATACGCCATCCCGACGCGCTTCGTCGAAGCACCGAGGCCCGCCCGTATCGCGGAGCTGCTCACCGTGGCGCTGCTGAGTGCGCTGGTCGCCGTGCAGGCACTCGGAGCGGGACAGGCGATCGTGCTCGATGCTCGCCTGCCCGCACTCCTGGTCGCCGCCGGCCTCCTCGCGCTCCGCGCCCCGTTCCTCGTCGTCGTGGTCGCGGCCGCCGCCGTCGCGGCGCTGCTTCGTCTGGTGGGCTGGGCGGCCTGAGACGACTCCCATCCCCGACGACTAGGATCCCGGGGTGGGCTCGCTTGCATCTCGTATCGCCGCCTGGGCGATCGCACTCGTCGTCGGGGTCGTCTACGGCGCCGCCGGATCCTTCGCGCATGCGGCATTCATCGGACCGGTGCCGATCGGACTCCTGCTCGGGGTGATCGGGGCCGGCGCGCTGCTGATCGCCGTGCGGCTGCTGACGGGGGACAGGTGGACGACCCTCGCGGCAGCGCTGGGCATCATGGTCATCACGTACGTGTTCGCACAGCCGTCGACGGGCGGGTCGGTGTTGTTCACCGTGGCGCACGAGACGCTCGCGCTGATCTGGATGGGCGCCGTCCCGCTGGTGGCGGCGGTCGTCGTGGCGTGGCCGCGCGCGCCCCGACGGTCAGTCGAGGCGAACTAGACTGATCCCGTGACGTATGTGATCGCCCTTCCGTGCGTCGATGTCAAGGATCGTGCCTGCATCGACGAATGCCCCGTCGACTGCATCTATGAGGGCGATCGCTCGCTCTACATCCACCCCGACGAGTGCGTGGACTGCGGCGCCTGCGAGCCGGCCTGCCCCGTGGAAGCCATCTACTACGAGGACGACCTGCCGGAAGAGTGGCAGGACTACTACAAGGCCAATGTCGAGTTCTTCGACGACATCGGCTCGCCCGGTGGCGCCGCCAAGGTCGGCGTGATCCACAAGGACCACCCGGTCATCGCCGAGCTGCCGCCCCAGGGCGAGTGAACGCCTAGATGAGCGTCGCCGACCTCGCCGACTATCCCTGGGACGCCGTCGCGCCGTACGCCGAGACCGCGCGCCGTCATCCCGACGGCATCGTCGATCTCTCGATCGGCTCTCCTGTCGACCGCACCCCGGCGGTCGTCGAGGCCGCCCTCGCGGCCGCGACCGACGCGCATGCCTATCCGCAGACGGTGGGTACGCCCCCGCTGCGCGAGGCGATCGTCGACTGGTACGCGCGCCGCCGCGGCGTCGCGGAGCTCACCGTCTCGCACGTGCTGCCGACTGTCGGTTCGAAAGAGCTGGTGGCCCTGCTTCCGCTGCTGCTCGGGCTCGGCGTCGGAGACACCGTCGTGCATCCGGTCGCCGCGTATCCCACCTACGAGGTCGGTGCACGCCTGGTCGGGGCGACGGCGGTGGCCGAAGACGACCCGGCCTCGTGGCCGGAGGGCACGAAGCTCGTCTGGATCAACTCTCCCGGCAACCCGGACGGACGGGTGTGGAGCGTCGTCGAGCTGCGTCGGGCTCGCGAGCGGGCCCGAGAGCTCGGCGCGGTACTCGTGTCGGACGAGTGCTACGCGGAGCTGGGATGGGAAGCGCCGTGGGCGGATGCCCCCGTGCCCTCGGTCCTGGATCCCGCCGTGGTCGCGGGCGATCTGTCCGGCGTGCTGTCGGTCTACTCGCTGAGCAAGCAGTCCAATCTCGCCGGCTATCGTGCCGCCTTCCTCGCGGGGGATCCCGCCCTGGTCGCGCGGCTGCTGACGGCGCGCAAGCACCTGGGGCTCATGCTGCCGGCCCCCGTGCAGGCCGCGATGGTGGCCGCGCTCGGTGACGACGCGCATGTCGCCGCGCAGAAGGCACGCTACGGTGCCCGGCGGGCGGTGCTCAAGCCGGCCATAGAGGCCGCAGGTTTCCGCGTCGACCGCAGCGAAGCCGGACTCTATCTCTGGGCGACGCGCGGCGAGGATGCGTGGGAGAGCATGGCCGCCCTCGCGGGTCTCGGCATCCTGGCCGGCCCCGGACACTTCTACGGACCGCACCATCCGCACCACATCCGACTGTCCCTCACGGCGACGGATGAGCGGATCGCGGCGGCCGCGGCGCGCCTGCACGCCGTAAGTTCATAGCTTTTCTCCTACGGATCGCACGTTCCTTTGGTGCCAGTCACCGTAGGCCGCTGCCACGGCTAGGCTGTAATCGCAGGGGCGCGCCGACACGTAGCGTGCCCGGGCAGGTCGCCACCGGGCGACCGAGGATCCCCACCTTTCGCCGACGATCCATCGCAAGGAGGCGCCGTGACCGAAGCCGGCTCGCAGCAGAAGACCGCACGTCTGACCGTCGCAGAGCACACCGCGGAGCTGCCTGTGCTGACGGGCACGGACGGTGCGCCCAGCATCGATGTGTCGTCGTTGACGCGTCAGACCGGACACACGACCCTCGACTACGGGTTCGTGAACACCGCGGCGACCAAGTCCGCGGTCACCTTCATCGACGGCGACGAGGGCATCCTCCGCTACCGCGGGTACCCGATCGAGCAGCTCGCGAAGAACTCGACGTACCTCGAGGTCGCCTGGCTCCTCATCTACGGCGAGCTGCCCAGCGCGAGCGAGCTCGAGGACTTCGACAACCGCATCCGGCGTCACACGCTGCTGCACGAGGATCTGAAGCGCTTCTTCTCGGCGCTGCCGCACACCGCGCACCCCATGTCCGTGCTGTCGGCCGCCACGGCGGCGCTCTCGACCTACTACGAGAACCAGTCGGATCCGCACAACCCCGAGTTCGTCGAGCTCAACACCATCCGGATGCTCGCGAAGCTTCCTGTGATCGCGGCTTACGCGCACAAGAAGAGCGTCGGCCAGGCCTTTCTGTATCCCGACAACTCGCTCAGCTTCGTCGACAACTTCCTGAAGCTCAACTTCGGCGTGCTCAGCGAGCAGTACGAGATCAGCCCCGTGATGTCGCGGGCGCTCGAGCGCCTGCTGATCCTGCACGAGGACCACGAGCAGAACGCCTCGACGTCGACGGTGCGTCTGGTGGGATCCACCGGGGCGAACATCTTCTCCTCGGTCTCGGCGGGTATCAACGCCCTCTCCGGGCCGCTTCACGGCGGTGCGAACGAGGCCGTGCTCGACATGCTGGGCCGCATCCGTGACTCCGGCGAGAGCGTGCAGCGCTTCGTCGAGCGGGTCAAGAACAAGGAAGACGGCGTGAAGCTCATGGGCTTCGGACACCGCGTGTACAAGAACTACGACCCGCGCGCGAAGCTCGTCAAGGAGTCCGCCGACGAGGTGCTCGCCGAGCTCGGCGTCAGTGACCCGCTGCTGGATCTCGCGAAGGAGCTGGAGGAGATCGCCCTGCGCGACGACTACTTCATCTCCCGCCGGCTGTACCCGAACGTCGACTTCTACACCGGCGTCATCTACAAGGCCATGGGCTTCCCGACCCGGATGTTCACCGTGCTGTTCGCGATCGGTCGCCTTCCCGGGTGGCTCGCGCACTGGCGCGAGATGAACCAGGACCCGCAGACCAAGATCGGCCGCCCCCAGCAGCTGTACGTGGGGGCCCCCGAGCGCAACTACCCGGGCGTGGGCTGACGATGCCGCGGCTTCTCGTGCGGCCGCCGTCTTCGCGGCTGGCCGAGGGGGAGCTCACGCACCTCGAGCGAGTCCCGGTGGATCCCACGCTCGCGCGCGAGCAGTGGGAGGCGTACGTGGACGTGTTCCGCGCTCGCGGGTGGGAGATCGTGCCGGTCGCCGAGGCGGACGAGCAGGCGGACGGCGTGTTCGTCGAGGATGCCGTGGTCGTGTTCGGCGATCTGGCCGTCCTCTGCCGCGCCGGAGCCGACTCGCGCCGGGGCGAGCGCCCGACGATCGAAGCCGCGACCGCGCGGACCGGGCTGGCGACGGCGGAGATCGTCGCCCCGGCGACACTCGACGGCGGCGACGTTCTGAAGATCGGCCGCACCGTCTACGTGGGCCTGTCGGCGCGCACGACCGAGGACGCCGTGGTGCAGCTGCGCGCACTGCTCGCACCTCGAGGGTGGGACGTGCAGGGTGTTCCCGTGACGCGGGTGCTGCACCTGAAGTCGGCAGTGACCGCGCTTCCGGACGGCACCGTCATCGGTTACCCGCCGCTGGTGGATGACCCCGATGCGTTCCCGGCGTTCCTCGCGGTTCCCGAGGAGCACGGCACGGCTGTGGTGGTGCTCGACGAGAACACCGTGCTCATGTCGGCGGACGCCCCGGCATCCGCTGCCCTCTTCCGGGAGAGGGGCCTGGAGGTCATCACGACCCCGGTAACCGAGTTCGAGAAGCTCGAGGGCTGCGTCACCTGTCTGTCGGTGCGGCTGCGCGACTGACGCCGTCAGCGCTCCAGCGTGGCGGCGTAGTCGGGGACCATCGCGTCCAGGCTGCGCGGCGGACGCTCGTATCCGCGTGAGGCGGGTCGCTCCGGGATCTCCACGGTTTCGTGCGGGATCGGCTGCCACGGGATCTGCTCGAGCAGATGGTGGATCATGTTGATCCGACCACGACGTTTGTCCTCGTTGTCCACCTCGTACCAGCGCGCCTCGGGGATGTCGGTGTGCACGAGCATCGCATCCTTCGCCCGGGAGTAGTCCTCCCACTTGGTGATGGACAACACGTCGTTCGGGCTCAGCTTCCAGCGCCTCATCGGGTCGCTCGCCCGCGAGCGGAAACGCGCCTCCTGCTCGACGTCGGACACGCTGAACCAGTACTTGAGCAGCAGGATGCCGTCTTCGACCAGCATCCGCTCGAACAGCGGCGCCTGGCGCAGGAACCTCTGGTACTCCGCATCGGTGCAGTAGCCCATGACACGCTCGACGCCGGCCCGGTTGTACCAGGAGCGGTCCATCAGCACGATCTCGCCCGCCGCGGGCAGGTGCGGGACATAGCGCTGGAAGTACCACTGCGACTTCTCGCGATCCGTGGGCGTCGGCAGAGCGACGATGCGGCTGACGCGGGGGTTCAGGTACTCCGACACCCGCTTGATCGTCGAGCCCTTGCCCGCAGCGTCGCGGCCCTCGAAGATCACCACCACGCGCGCTCCGGTCGCCTGCACCCAGGCCTGCATGTCGACGAGCTGAGCCTGCAGACGAGCGAGCTCGCGCTCGTAGAGCTTCTTCGGCAGCCGCGCCGCGCTCATGCGTGCAGCGCCTCGTTGAGGGTGACTCCCACGCCCGCGCGTCGCACGGCCTCGATCGCCCCGGTCACCGAGTTCCTGCGGAACAGGATGCCGTCGCGTCCGGACAACTCCGCGCCCTTCACGACGGGCCGTGTGCCGTCGGCGCGCGGCTGCTCGTCGGCGAGGACGATCTTCGAGCCGGCGGTGACGTAGAGGCCGGCCTCCACGACGCAGTCGTCGCCGAGGGAGATGCCGATGCCCGCGTTCGCGCCGAGGAGCGTGCGAGAGCCGATGGAGACCCGGTGGGTGCCACCGCCCGAGAGGGTGCCCATGATCGACGCCCCGCCTCCGATGTCGCTGCCGTCACCGACCACGACGCCCTGGGAGATGCGACCCTCGACCATGGAGGCGCCCAGGGTGCCGGCGTTGAAGTTGACGAATCCTTCGTGCATGACCGTGGTGCCGGGGGAGAGGTAGGCACCGAGGCGCACGCGCGAGGCATCGGCGATGCGCACCCCGGGCGGGGTGACGTAGTCGAGAAGCCGCGGGAACTTGTCGAGGCTGTGCACCTGGATGCCGGCGCGGGTCAGCGCCGGGCGCAGGCGCTCCGCGTCGGCGGGAAGCATCGGCCCCGCGGTCGTCCACGCGACGATCGGCAGGTGCCCGAAGATGCCCTCGAGGTTGATCTCGTTCGGCGCCACCACGCGGTGGGAGAGGGCATGCAGACGCAGATAGGCGTCGACCGTGGATGCGGGAGCCGCATCCACATCGATCGTCAGCTCGACGGGAGCGACCGTGACCTGACGGCGGGCGTCTGCGCCGGCGAACTCCGCGAACTCGGCGGTCGAGCCGGCCTGCGTCTCGGCCGCCACCGTCGGGAACCACGCGTCGAGAACGGTGCCGTCCTCGCTCGTCGTCGACAGACCCGTGCCCCATACCGTGCGCTTCATGCTCATCTCCTCAGGTTATCGGCCCGAGGAGCCTCGATAGACTGAGCTCATGCCCGTGCTGGATCTGTCCGCGTCCGCCGTCGAGCTCACGCAGGCGATCTGCGACATCCCGAGCGTCTCCGGCGATGAGGCGACGCTGGCGGACGCCATCGCCGCCGCCCTCGCGCCCCTGCCGCACCTCGAGGTCTTCCGCGACGGCGACACCATCATCGCCCGTACCCGTCTCGGCAGACCGCAGCGTGTCGTGATCGCCGGGCACATCGACACGGTTCCCCTGAACGACAATCTCCCGACCCGCCTGATCGACGACGAGGGCGAACCGACCCTCTGGGGGCGTGGCACGGTCGACATGAAGGCGGGCGTCGCGGTTCAGCTGAAGCTCGCCGCCGAGCTCACCGATCCCCGCGTCGACATCACCTGGATGTGGTACGACCACGAAGAGGTGGAGGCTTCCCTCAACGGGCTCGGCCGTGTGGCGAGCCTGCGCCCGGACCTCTTCGAGGCCGACTTCGCGATTCTGGGCGAGCCCTCGAACGGCCAGGTCGAGGGAGGCTGCAACGGGACGCTGCGCGTCGTGGCGCGCACGCACGGCGTCCGGGCCCACAGCGCTCGCGCCTGGGTGGGGGAGAACGCGATCCACGCCGCTGCTCCGATCCTCACCCGCCTCGCCGCTTACGAGCCGGCGACGATCGACGTCGAGGGACTCGCCTACCGCGAGGGTCTCAACGCCGTGCGCGTGACGGGTGGCGTGGCAGGCAACGTCATCCCCGATCTCTGCGAGGTGGAGATCAACTACCGCTTCGCGCCGAGCAGGTCCGTGGCCGAGGCGGAGGCGCACGTGCGCGAGGTGCTCGCGGGCTTCGAGGTCGAGCTGACGGACTCGTCCGCGGGCGCCCGGCCCGGTCTGGACGCTCCCCTTGCGCAGGAGTTCGTGCGCGCGGTCGGTGCCCAACCGCATCCGAAGTACGGCTGGACGGATGTGGCGCGCTTCTCGGCGCTGGGTGTGCCCGCGGTGAACTACGGCCCGGGGAACCCGAGTCTGGCCCACCACGACCAGGAGCGCGTGTCGATCGCGCAGATCGAGGACGTCGAGCGCGGACTGCGCACGTGGCTGAGCACCTGACGCGCGTCGGCCGCTGGCCGGTCGCCGCGCGGATCGGTCTGATCTACGTCACCGCCCGTCTCGTGACACTGGGCTTCTTCACTCTCGCCTCCGCCCTGTCGACCCCGGCATCCCGGTTCGGCGTCGATCCCGGCATCGGCAAGCTGCTCATGGGCTGGGACGCGCAGTGGTACTGGGTCGTCGCCGCCAACGGGTACCCCTCGCCGCTGCCGTTGACCGAGGCGGGCCAGGTCGCCGAGAACGCGTGGGCCTTCCTGCCGCTGTACCCGTGGCTGTCGCAGGGTGTGGGTCTCTTCGTCGGCGGATGGCCCGTGGCGGGTCCTCTCGTCGCGCTCATCGCCGGCTACTTCGCGGCGCTCGCGTTCTATCGCCTGATGCGCCGACGGCTGGACCGCTCGACGTCGACCTGGGCGGTCGTCTTCTTCGTGGCGGGGCCGCTGGCCGCGCTCTTCCAGATCGCGTACGCGGAAGCGCTGTTCCTCCTGTGGCTGATGCTGGCGCTGGACGCCCTGCTCCGGCGCCGTTACGTGTGGCTGTACCTGCTCATCCCTCTCATGGGGTTCACGCGCCCCGGCATCCTCGCCTTCGCTCTCACGCTCGGGCTCGTCGGTGTCTGGCGCTGGCTGCGCAGGCGCGCGGATCCGCTCCCCGCACGCGAGATCGTGCACCTGGTCGCCCTCGCCGCTCTGGCGACCGTCGTGGGCTTCTCGTGGCAGGTGATCGCGGCGGTCGCCACGGGCGACCCGGGCGCATACCTGGCGACGGAGCTCGCGTGGCGACGCAACTGGATCCCGGATGCGGCCGCGCACTTCTTCCCCTTCGACGGCTTCCTCGCAGGAACCGCCTTCTGGGCGCGGCTGTGGGGCTGGCCGCTGTGGCTCGGGTTCGCGCTGCTGGCGGCGATCGTACTGGCGGCGGGCGCCGCCCTGCTGTTCGCGCCGGGAGTGCGCCGACTCGGGATGGAGGTGCGGTTGTGGTCAGCGAGCTACCTGCTCTACCTGCTCGCCGTCTTCTTCCCGCAGTCGAGCACCTTCCGGCTGCTCGTCCCGCTCTCGCCCCTGTGGGGCGCCGTCGCGGTCGGGCGCCGTCCGGCCTGGCGCATCGGCGTACTGGTCGCCGGGCTGGCCGGGCAGTGGTGGTGGATCTACAACATGTACGCGCTCGGGAACACGCTCTGGCAGATCCCCTGAGTGCGCAGGCGACCGGTCGTTATGCTCGGCGACATGAGCGAGACACGCAAGCCCGAGCCTCGTAGGGCACTATGGACCGTCGTCCTCTGTGTCGGACTGATGGCCGTTGTGTGTGGGGTGGCCGTCCTGGTCACGTTCTTCGTTGCCGGCGAGGTGTACTGGTCGGCGGTGCCCGGTCTCGTCGGTAGCCTGCTGGGTGGTGGAGTGTGCACCTACACGGCTATCCATAGGCTCCGCACATCTCGATAGGGGACATGCGGCGAGAGCGGTGGCGCGACGTATCGCGCTCCGGGCTGTCGGGAACACGCTCTGGCAGATCCCCTGAGGACAAGCGTCGGGCGCGCTCTCACGCACGATAAACTGGCAACTCACCATTGACGAAGAGGAGCCACGATGGCAGCCATGAAGCCGAGAACCGGAGACGGGCCGATGGAGGCTGTGAAGGAGGGGCGCCTGATCATCGTTCGTGTTCCGCTCGAGGGCGGCGGGCGTCTTGTGGTGTCGGTCAACGACGCCGAGGCCAAGGAACTGCACGACGTGCTCGCGGGGGTCGTCGGCGCCTGAGCTGTTCACTTCCTGCTTCACTGCGGTCGGTCCTTCGGGGCCGGCCGCAGTGGCGTATCAGTGGTTCTCGTCGATCGTCGTGAGCTGGAGGAGACCCTCGCCGACGATCGACAACGCGCCGATGACCGCGGGGGAGGACTGCGTCTCCTGGATGAGCGACCGGTAGGCGGTCGTCACGGGATCGCGACGCACCGGGTCGGCGACGGCGCCGCCGGCGAGGATGCGGGGCACGAGCACGAGCCCGCCCGGACGCACGAGACGCAGGCCGTGCTCCACGTATTCGATCACGCCGTCCGCATCCGCGTCGACGAGCACGATGTCGTAAGAGGCTTCGTTCATACGCGGCAGGACGTCGGAGGCGCGGCCGGTGATGAATCGGGCGCGAGCCGGCGCGATACGCGCGTCCGAGAACGCTCGACGGGCGGCCTGCAGGTGCTCGGGCTCCTTGTCGATGGTCGTGAGGATGGCCCGCGGTGCCCCGTGCATGAGCCACAGCCCTGACACACCCGCACCCGTGCCGATCTCGACGATGTTGAGGGCGCGTGAGACCTGGGCGAGCAGTGCGAGCTGCGCACCGATCGGGGGGCTCACCGGATCCGCACCCAGTTCGAGGGCGTGCGTGCGTGCGCGGGCGATCGCGTCGGGTTCGACGGTCGCCTCGCGAGCGAAGCGGTCGCTCGCGTCGTGTCCGGCCATGGTGTTCCTCCTCGGCAAGCCTACGGGCGCCGGTGGGCGGCGGCGGTCAGGCGCGGCGGTAATCTGAAGGCATGGTGTTCGGGCTCACGATCGAGAAGCTGCTGGTGATCGCCGTGATCGCCGCCTTCCTCATCGGACCCGAACGTCTGCCCCGCTACGCGGAGGCCCTCGCGCGGTTCACGAACCGCTCCCGCGAGTTCCTGCGCGGTGCGCGTAGTCGCGTGAAGGACGAGATGGGTCCCGAGTTCGACGAGGTGGACTGGCGCAAGCTCGACCCGCGTCAGTACGACCCGCGACGCATCATCCGCGAGGCGCTGCTCGACGATCCGCCCACGGCGACCGTGCGTGCGGCCGGCGCCGCGGCGGCCATGACCGTGTCGACGACCCGCGCGGCGGAGAGCTTCGATCTGGAGTCGGGGGAGCGGCCCCCGTTCGACGACGAGGCGACCTGACGCTTCCCGCGCTCAGCGCGGCGTCACGGGCAGCGGTCTACCGGAGAGCGATCGTCCCGATCGGAGTATGCGGGCGGCGATCTGCTGGATCGCGAGCGAAGCCGCATCCTCCGGGGCGCTTCGCACGACCGGCTCGCCGGTATCCCCGCCGTGGCGCAACGCCGGGCTCAGCGGCACGCGGGCGATGACCTCGACCGTCTCGGCATCGGTGCTGAGCTCCTGTGCGATGTGATCACCGCCGCCGGAGCCGAACAGATCGAACGTCGTGCCGTCGGGCAGCGTCATCGCGGTCATGTTCTCGACGACTCCCAGGACGCTCTGACCCGTCTGCCTCGCCACCAGCGCGCTGCGCGCCGCCACGTCGGAGGCCGCCGCCTGCGGCGTCGTGACGACGAGGACGTCTGCGTGCGGCAGCAGCTGTCCTATCGAGATGGCGATGTCGCCCGTGCCGGGCGGCATGTCGATGAGCAGAACGTCCAGGTCGCCGAAGTACACCTCGGTGAGGAACTGCTGGATCGTGCGGTGAAGCATGGGACCGCGCCACGCGACGGCGCTGCGGGCGGCGCCTTCGGGCAGGAACATCCCTATCGAGACGACCTTCACGTCGAAGGCGACCGGCGGGACGATGAGGTCGTCGATCCGGGTCGGTCGCACACTCGCGCCGTCGGCGTCGACGAGTCCGAGCAGGGCCGGGATCGAGAACCCGTGCACGTCGGCATCCACGATGCCCACCCGTCGCCCGCGTGCCGCCAGCGCGACGGCGAGGTTGGCGGTGATCGTCGACTTGCCGACGCCGCCCTTGCCGCTCGTGACCGCGACCACCCGCGTCAGAGACTCGGCTGTGAAGGGATTGCCTCGTTGGCGACCGCCGCGCAGGCGCGTCGTGAGCGCCTCCCGCTCCTCGGGGCTCATGACACCCAGGGCGACCTCGACCGGCGCGTCTCCGACGACGCGCGCGGCGGCTGCGCGCACGTCGCGTTCGATGCGATCGGACGCGGGACAGCCGACGATCGTGAGCGCCACCGCGACGCGCACACCGCCGTCGGCGGCATCCGTCACCTCGCGGAGCATGTCGAGGTCGGCGAGGCTGCGTCTCAGTTCGGGATCGGTGACGGCGCCGACCGCTTCCCGCACCCGGGCGACGCGGTCGGTCTCAGAGTTCACGGGCTTCGCGCTCCGCCTTCTCGCGGCGTTCGGCCCGACGGCGCTTCTCCTCGCGCTCGGCCCGCACCTGCTCCGGCTCCTCGCCGGCGCCGTGTGCCTGCAGATCCTCCAGAAGCGCCCGCAGTTCGTCGCGCAACACCTCACGCGTGACCGACTCGCTCGAGACGTCCGTCAGCGCCATCCGCAGCGCGACGATCTCGCGAGCGAGGTACTCGGTGTCGGCGAGGTTGCGCTCCGCGCGCTGACGGTCCTGCTCGATCTGCACCCGGTCGCGGTCGTCCTGCCGGTTCTGTGCGAGCAGGATCAGTGGGGCCGCATAGGACGCCTGCAGCGACAGCACGAGCGTCAGCGCCGTGAATCCGTTGTCCGACGAGTCGAAACGCAGCTCCGGCGGCAGGATCGTGTTCCAGGCGAGCCAGGCGGCACAGAACGCACTCAGGCCCACCAGGAACCACGGCGTCCCCATGCCGCGGGCGATGACCTCGGTGAAGCGGCCGAAGCGATCACGAGAGGGCTGCGGTGAGCGCGACAGCATGCCGCCCCGGCCGCGAGGTGCGTCCAGCGCCCCTTTGCGAGGGGACCGAGCCATCATTGCGGCCGTCCTTCCGAGTCTCCCGTGCGCCAGTCCTCCGGAAGCAGGTAGTCGAGCACGTCGTCGACGCTCACGGCGCCGACGAGACGTTGAGCGGAGTCGACGACCGGTACCGAGACGAGGTTGTACGTCGCCAGCAGACGGGCGACGACGGCGGCGGAGGCGGTGGCGGGCACGGGCTCGAGCGAATCGTCGAGCAGCGCGCCGAGGCGCTCATGCGGGGGATAGCGCAGCATCCGCTGGAAGTGCACCGTGCCGAGCAGCCGACCCGTCGGGGTCTCGTAGGGGGGCAGCGTCACGAAGACGGCGGCGGCGAGGGCCGGGTGGGTCTCGTGGCGGCGGATGAGCGCGAGCGCCTCGGCGATCGTGTTGTCGGCCGACAGCACGATCGGCTCGGGTGTCATCAGTCCACCCGCGGTGTCGGGCCCGTACTGCAGGAGGGCGCGCACGTCCTCCGCCTCATCGGGCTCCATGAGCTCGAGCAGCTCCTCGCGCTGCTCGGCCGGCAGCTGAGCGAGCACGTCGGCGGCGTCGTCGGGTTCCATCGCATCGAGGATGTCGGCGGCGCGCTCGTCGCCCAGGGCCTCGAGGATGTGCACCTGCTCCTCTTCCGGCATCTCTTCCAGAGCGTCGGCGAGACGGTCGTCGGGAAGCTCCTCCGCGACCTCGAGGAGACGGTCCTCGGGAAGATCCAGCAGGGTGTTGGCCAGGTCGGCGGCCTTGAGCTCTGCGTAACTGGCGACCAACCGCTCGGCGGACTGCGCTTCGCCGCGCGTCTGACCGTCGTTGACGTCGTGCCACGAGGCGAAGGTCGTGGCACCCTTCGCGAAGGGCGACGGGCTCGTCTTGGGCTTGCGAAGGAAGAGCTGCGACACGTCCCATTCGCCGAGGCGGTTGCGCTCGATCGCGACGTCCTCGATGACGGCCTGGCCGGAGCCGTCGCGCAGCGACACCTTGCGACCCACGAGCTCCGCCAGAACCCGCACCTCGCCGCCGCGCTGCTGGAAACGGCGCACGTTGATGAGACCCGTCGTGATCACCTGGCCGGTGTCGATCGAGGTGACGCGCCCGATCGAGACGAACACATGGCGCCTGCCGGGGATCTCGATGACCAGTCCGATGACGCGGGGAGCATCGTCGGGGCGGTAGATCACGACGACGTCGCGCACGCGTCCGAGGCGGTCGCCGGCGGGATCGAAGACCGCGCATCCGGCCAGACGCGCGACGAAAACCCGCTGTGTGCTCACTCGACCAGCCTAGCCCCGGCCTCGACGAGCGAGCCGGGAGCGTTGCGGCACGGCGTGGGAAGATGGGGCGATGAGCAACCAGGGTGCACCGTTCTCGCAAGGCTCCGCCGAGACGGGCGAGACCGTCGCCTCGTTCACGCAGTACGAGGGGGCGCAGAAGGCCGTGTCCGCTCTCATCGCGGCCGAGGTGCCGGCCAAGGAGATCGCGATCGTGGGCGCGGGCCTGCGCTCCATCGAGCGCATCACCGGCCGACTGGGCTACGCGACCGCCGCCAGGTCGGGCGCGATCAACGGCCTCATGCTGGGTGTGCTCTTCTCGTTCATCTTCGTGCTCGGCTCGCCCGCCGCTCCGATCCAGGCTTTCCTCGGCGTGCTGCTGGTCGGCATCGCGCTCGGGATGCTGCTGAACATCCTGATGTTCTCGATCGTGCGCCGCCGACGCGATTACGCCTCCGTCATGCAGGTCGTCGCGGACCACTACGAGGTCAAGGTCGCGCCGGCCAGCGTGCACAAGGCTCGTGCCGCGCTCGGCACCGCCCCGACCGCGGCGCGGCCGGCTGCGGCGCCGCAGCGACTCGACACCCCGCCTCGCTACGGCGAGCGGATCACGCCGGGCGCGCAGCCGCCGCAGGCCGCTCCGGCGGAGCGGCCCGCGCCGGCAGAGCCGCAGCCGGGGCAGGACGAGGATCGCGCCTGAGCGCGACGCATCCGGCCCCGCCCGCGTCCCTCAGCTCGACAGGCGCGCGATCCACGCCTCGATCTCGTCCGCGGTGCGGGGGATGCCCGCGGACAGGTTGACGGGGCCCTCGGCCGTCATGAGGATGTCGTCCTCGATGCGCACGCCGATGCCGCGCAGCTCCTCGGGGACGGTGAGATCGTCGGCCTGGAAGTACAGGCCCGGCTCGATCGTGAACACCATTCCGGGAGCCAGTTCTCCCTCGTAGTACATGTCACGGCGCGCCTGCGCGCAGTCGTGCACGTCGAGGCCGAGGTGGTGGCTCGTGCCGTGCACCATGTATCGCCGGTGCTGCCCGCCCCGATCGGCGTCCAGCGCCTCCTGCGCCGTGACCGGGATGAGGCCCCATTCTGCGACGCGGGCGGCGATGACCGACATGGCCGCCTCGTGGATCTCACGGAACTTCACGCCGGGACGAGCAGCGGCGAAGGCGACGTCGGCCGCCTCGCGCACCGTTTCGTACACACGGCGCTGGACCTCGGTGAAGCGCCCGTTGACCGGCAGCGTGCGGGTGATGTCGGCGGTGTAGAGGCTGTCCACCTCGACACCGGCGTCGATCAGGATGAGATCTCCCGGGAGGACGCGGCCGTCGTTGCGGGTCCAGTGCAGGTAGCACGCGTGGGCGCCGGACGCCGCGATCGTGTCGTAGCCCTCCCCGTTGCCGTCGCTGCGAGCCCGCTGGTGGAAGACACCCTCCACGACGCGCTCGCCGCGAGGATGCGTGACGATGCGGGGGAGCTCTCGCACGATGTCGTCGAAGCCGGCACCGGTGACGTCCACCGCCAGCTGCAACTGGGCGATCTCGTGCTCGTCCTTGATGAGGCGCAGCTCCGACACGATGCGGCTGAGCTCGGCGTCCTCGTCCACCACGCGGTCCGCGTCGCTCGCGGCGAACGCGTCGAGATGAGCCGTCGCGA
The DNA here is from genome assembly GCF_021398715.1 of Microbacterium binotii. NCBI lineage: Bacteria > Bacillati > Actinomycetota > Actinomycetes > Micrococcales > Microbacteriaceae > Microbacterium > Microbacterium binotii. The sequence goes on from NZ_CP090347.1 coordinate 1,292,870, forward strand.
TGGCGAGATCCGCCGCGACCTGCGCCAGCGAGGGGCGCGGCCCGATCCAGAACTCGCCGACATTCGCATCGGCGTAGAACTCGCTCGTGGTGCGGTCGGCGCGCTCGCGGAAGTAGAGCATGACGTCGTGGCCGTCGTCGCCGCGGGGTTCGAAGACGAGCACGGAGCCCGGCTCGCTGTCCGCGCCCCATCCGGTCAGATGGGCGAAGGCGGAGTGCGCACGGAACGGGTAGTCGGTGTCGTTGCTGCGCTGCTTCAGCTCGCCGGCGGGGACCACGAGGCGCGAGCCCGGGAACAGCGCGGACAGGGCGACGCGGCGTGCGGCGGCGTAAGCCGCTTCGATGCGCGGCGGAGCGATCGTCTCCGCCCGCTCCGCCCATCCGGTCGAGATCGTCGACAGGAATCCCTGAGGGAAGGGCTGCTTGCGGTTCGAGACGACCGGCTCTTCAGTGGTCGCGGGTGAGGTGTCCGTGGATTCCGACATGGCTCCAGTCTCCCACCCTCCTCGGCGGCTCGCTCAGCCGGTGCGCTCGTACTGCACGACGAGCGGCCGATGGTCGCTGCCCGCGTCATCCATCCCGCTCAGCACGACAGAGCCGGTGGGGGTCCACTGCGGCGTGGCGAGCACGTGGTCGATCGGAGCGCCCGCCAGGGCGGGGAGATCGGTCGGCCAGGTGCCGACCGAGCCGTTGCCCGTCTGCGACGCCGCATCCCGGCAGGCGCCGAGTGTTCCGCCATCGGTCCCGAGGCCGGCCATGTGATCGAGGGTGGCGTTGAAATCGCCCGCCATGATGACGTCCCCGCCCGCACACTGGTCGGCGAGCCACTGCAGATCGTGGCGCCACTGCTCCATCTGGTCCTCGCGGGGCGCGACCGCGTGGGCGGCGACGACCGTGGGGCCGTCGCCGTCGGTCGGCATCGCGACGGCGCTGGGCACCGTGCTGGTGCCCTCCTGCGAGGAGGCGATGACCGAGTAGGTGCCGAGCGACGGGCTGATGAGCAGCGTCGTCGAATCCGCCGCCCACCCGTCGGTGCCGTACTCGGTGTGGTGCGCCCACATGGGACTGCCGAGATCCCGCATCGCGACCGCGACCTCGGCGCCGGTCTCGATCGTGGTCTCGGGAAGGCTGACGATGTCAGCGCCCATGGCGATGGCGGTCTGCGCGATCGTCTGTGGCGAGGTGGCATCGCCGGCGGTGTTCCAGGTCATGACCCGGATGCTGTTCTCGGTCTTCGCGGGCAGCGCCGTGGTGCCCGTGCCGCGCGAGACGATGATCGTCGCGTTGGCTCCGACGGCGAGGATCGCGACGAGAGCGATCGGCAGTGCGACGCGGCGCACCGGGCGTGCGACCGACAGCAGCAGCGCGACGACGGCGAGAGCGGCGAACGCCAGCGCGACGAGCGAGCGGAACGATACGATCTGGGTCAGCGGGAAGGTCCGCGAGAGGCGGAAGAACTCCGGCCAGGTGAGCACGGCGGCCGCGATCGCGCAGAGCAGGCTCAGCAGGATTCCCAGCAGACGTGACACCCTCCGAGCCTAGGCAGCCGACCTGAGCGTCGGCCGCACGCAGCAGGGCGCCCTCCGGGTGCGCGGTACGCTCGGGGGATGAGTGCTGACGGCCGCGTATCGACGCCCGCCGACCTCCATCTGCACTCCACCCGCTCGGACGGCACGGAGTCCCCCGCCGAGGTCATGCGACAGGCGCGTGCGGCGGGACTGGCCACGGTGTCGCTCACCGACCACGACACGACCGCGGGCTGGGACGAGGCGGCCGAAGAAGCCGTGCGCCTGGGCATGACGTTCCTGCCGGGGATGGAGATGAGTGCGCGTCAGGGCTGGCGCAGCGTCCACGTCCTCGCCTACCTGTTCGACCCCACGGACACGGACCTGACCGCCGAGCTCGCCCGCATCCGGGACGACCGCGTCGGCCGCGCGGAGCGCATCGTCGCCAGCCTCGCGCGCGACTACGACCTCACCTGGGCGGACGTGCTCGCCCAGACCGGTGCCGACGCGACGGTGGGGCGCCCGCATATTGCGGATGCCCTCGTCGCGCGTGGCATCGTCGCCGACCGCAGTGCCGCGTTCGACGGCGTGCTCCACCCACGCGAGGGCTACTACGAACCGCACTACGCGCCCGATCCGCTCACCGCCGTCGATCTCGTGGTCGCCGCGGGCGGCGTGCCGATCATCGCCCACCCGACGCCTCATGGTCGCGACCGGATGCTTCCGATGCCGGTCATCGACGAGCTCATCGCCCACGGACTGGGCGGCTTCGAGATCGAGCACCGCGAGAACACGGCGGACGGCAAGGCCGTCCTGCGCCGGGTCGCGGCGGAGAACGGCCTCATCGTCACGGGTTCGAGCGACTATCACGGCGCGGGCAAGCCGAATCGGCCGGGCGAGAACACCACGTCGGCCGAGATGCTCGCCCGCATCATCGCGCGCGCAAGCGGCAGCGCGCCGATCCACCCCTGAGGGGGACCGGCGCGCCGCGCGGTCTCAGGCCGAGGGGGTCGATGCGTCGGGGCGAGGACCGCGCCGACGCCGGCGACGTCGTGCCGCGGGCTTTCCGTCGTGGTGCTCGGCGCCGCCGCCGTCGTGCGTGCCTCCGCCATCCGTGCGCGGTGCCTCGGATCCGGATGCGGCGGGCGCGGCGGCCGCGTCCGAACTCGCTCCCGTGCGACGGCGGCGGCGCTTGCGCGGCGCACCGTCTGCGGCGGGCGCGTCACCGGATACGGTCGTGACGGTGGCCGTGGCGGGGGCCTTGCGCAGGCGCCCCTTGGTGCCCTCGGGGATGTCGAGGTCCGCGAACAGGTGCGGGCTCGACGAGTAGGTCTCGACGGGCTCGGGCTGTCCGAACTCGAGTGCACGGTTGATGAGGGCCCACTTGTGCAGGTCCTCCCAGTCGACGAAGGTCACCGCGATGCCGGTGCGGCCCGCGCGGCCGGTGCGGCCGGCGCGGTGCAGGTACGTCTTCTCGTCGTCCGGGATCGTGTGGTTGATCACGTGGGTCACGTCGTCGACGTCGATGCCGCGCGCGGCGACATCCGTCGCGATGAGGACGTCCTTCTTGCCGGCCTTGAAGGCGGCCATGGACCGCTCGCGCGACTCCTGGCTCATGTCGCCGTGGACAGCGCCGGCGTTGAAGCCGCGGTCGTTGAGCTCGTCGACCAGTCGCTGCGCCGCGCGCTTCGTGCGTGTGAACACGACGGTCTTGCCGCGACCCTCCGCCTGCAGGATGCGGGCGATGATCTCGTCCTTGTCCAGGCTGTGGGCGCGGTAGACCAGGTGACGGATGTTCGCCTGCGTCAGACCCTCATCGGGATCGTTGGCCCGGATGTGGATGGGGTTGGACATGAAGCGTCGCGCGAGTGCGACGATCGGTCCCGGCATGGTGGCCGAGAACAACTGCGTGTGCCGCACCGCGGGCACCTTCGAGAAGATCTTGTCGATGTCGGGCAGGAAGCCGAGATCGAGCATCTTGTCGGCCTCGTCCAACACGACCTCGGTCGCGTGGGAGAGATCGAGCAGGCGCTGGTTCGCGAGGTCGATGAGTCGGCCCGGCGTGCCGACGACGATCTGCGCGCCGGCCTTCAGCTGGTCGATCTGACCTTCGTAGGCTTTGCCGCCGTAGATGGCGACGACACTGGTGCTGCGGCCCGAGGTCAGCAGATCCATGTCTTCGTAGACCTGCACCGCGAGTTCGCGGGTGGGGACGACGATGAGAGCCTTCACGCCGGGCTCCGGCGAGGCGCCGAGGCGCTGCACGACGGGGATGCCGAAGCCGAAGGTCTTGCCGGTACCGGTCTTGGCCTGGCCGATGATGTCCTGCCCGGGCAGGGAGAGCGGAATGGTCTGCTCCTGGATGGGGAACGCGTCGGCGATGCCGCGAGCGGCGAGAACGTCGACGATGTCCTGGTCGACGCCGAGCTCGGCGAAGGTCGTCACAATATGCACCTGTCTGGTTGTGGGCGCGGGGAGCGCCGCCGGATGTCCGCGCCCTTGTCAGCCCCAGGCGCGCAGGTCCCGATCCGATGCCGGGACCCCACCAGGATACCGGAGCACGCCCTCGCCTCCGCCGGGCGCTCCGGCGCGCGGGCGAGGAACCTTCTAGGCTGGTCGTGTGTGGGATTGGTTCCGACGTCGTCCGAGGCCTGCGGGTCGCACGCTGCGCCTGCGCTCGCGGGGGGAGTACGACGGCATCACCCGTGTCGACTTCGCCGAGCTCGCACCCGACATCGACACCTTCCTCGGACAGGCCGCTTACCTGCAGCTCGGCTTCTTCGAGACGCTCACCGAGCTCATCGCGCTGACACCCGAGCTCGCCCGCAAAGAGGCGATCTCGCGCGCAGCGGGCGCCGCACTGCGGAAGCACGAGGAGCTCGTCGCCGTCATCCGGGATCGCGATGAAGACCCGACAGCGCTCATGCTGCCCTTCCGTGAGCCGCTCGACGCGTTCCGTGCCGAGGTGCACGGCGTGCGGTGGCCGGAGACGATGCTCTCGGTGCATCTGACGGCGGGCATGCTCGACGACTTCTACCTCGCCCTCTCTGCAAGTTACGGCGAGACGGGGCTGCGGGTCGCCCGCGCGCTGGAGGCGGACGATGCCCGCAGCGCGCTCGTCGACATCCTGCTCGACACCCTCGGCGAGAGCGAGGAGTGGCCGTCGCTGCTCGCGCTGTGGGGACGCCGGCTCGTGGGCGACACGCTGCTGATCGCGCGCGCGGCACTGAAGGGCACCGAGAACCCGACGGCGATGCAGGAGACGGTCGAGCCGGTGTTCACCGAGCTCATGGCGGCGCACGCGCGCCGGATGGAGTCGCTCGGCCTGTCGTCCTGAGGGGCGACGCGGCCGGTCTCAGTCCGCGACGGCGGCGATCGCCTCGATCTCGACGAGCTGGTCGTCGTAGCCGAGAACCGTCACGCCCATCAGGGTGCTGGGCGCATCGTGATCCCCGAACGCGTCCCGGACGACCTCCCACGCCGCGACGAGGTCGCTCTGGCGTGCGGAAGCGACCAGCACCCGGGTGCTGACGACGTCGCGCAGTGCGGCGCCGGCTGCCGCGAGGGCCGCGGTGAGCGTCTCGACGCATCGAGACGCCTGCCCGGCGTAATCGCCGATCGCGACGGTGGAACCGTCGTCGGCGAGCGGGCATGCTCCCGCCAGGAAGATGAAGCGGGTGCCGGCGGGAGCGGTGGCCGCGTAGGCGTACTCGGCCACGTCGCTCAGCTGCTCCGCGCGGATCAAACGGACGGCGGAAGCGCCCATCGGTTCAGCCGATGTGCAGGCGCTGGCGCTCTCGCGCGTCGTGCGCCGAACGGGTGCGGTCCATGACCACGAGAAGGGGGACGACGACGACCGGTGCGGCCACGAGCGCCGCCAGCCACAGCCACGGCTCGGCCGTGGTCGAGCCGGCCCACGTCAGCGCGAGCCACGCGGCGCCGCTGACGAAGGCGCCGACCATCGGAGCGAGCGCGACGCCGCGCAGCTCACGACCGCGGAGGGCGAAATGCGCTGCGGTACCCACGGCGGCGCCGTAGATCAGCGCGAGCAGGATCTCCATCGCTCAGGCGACGAAGCCGACCCGACGGGCCTCTTCGGTGCCGAGCTCGACGTAGGCCAGGCTCGCGGCGGGGACGATGTACGAGTTGCCCTTGGTGTCGGTGAACGACACGAACGGAGCGCCCGAGCCGAGCGCGTCGGCGAGCGACTTCTTCACGTCGTCGGCGGCCTGGTCGGTCTCGAAGTTGAGCTCGCGGCCGGTGTTCGCGATGCCGATGCGGATCTCCACGGATGTCGCCTCTCTCGTCTGTCTTGGGGGACGTTCCGACTCTACGGCACCGCAGAATGCCGACGCCCGGCGCGGCAGCCGGCGGTGCACGCTGTGGGCGAACGCGTCGCTTCGGGCTCGTGTCGCCGGGGCGCGTTACCGTTTTGCCGATGGCTCTTCTCTCCGCTTCCGCGAGCGCCGCGGCCGACGCCGAGCCGGTGTTCGAGGCGCCCGATTGGGATGCCTCGCAGCGGGCGGTGCTGGACGCGGAGCCGGACCGGTCGCTCGTGGTCGTCGGGGCACCGGGATCAGGAAAGACCACGCTGCTGATCGCGCGTGTGGCGCAGCTCACGGCCCGAGGGCTCGACCCCGACGAGGTGTTGGTGCTCACCTCGACGCGCCAGAGCGCCACCGCACTGCGCGACCGCCTCTCGCTGGCGATGACGGGTGCCCGCTCGGGTGCGCCCGCCCGATCGGTCGCCTCTCTCGCGTTCGAGATCGTGCGCGCGCACGAGGTACGCCGCGACCGCCCGGCGCCGCGTCTTCTCACGGGAGCGGACGACGACCAGATCGTGCACGATCTGCTGCGCGGCGATGACCTCGACGAACAAGACGGGGCCGCATCCCGCTGGCCGGACGGTTTCGGCGCCGCGGTGCGCTCGTCGCGCGCCTTCCGCAGCGAGTTGCGGGCGTTCCTCGCCGAATGCACGACGTGGGGCATCGAACCGCCGGAGCTCGCCGCGCTGGCCGCATCCGAAGGCGTGCCGGTCTGGGAGGCGCTCAGTTCGTTCCTCGTCGAGTACGACGATGCCCGCGGCCATCTGCGCTCCTCGCACCGTGATGCGGCGGGACTCGTCGCCGAGGCCGTGTCGCTGCTCGGCCGGCTCGAGGCGACGGACCCGGCGCTTGCCGTGGTGCGGCGCCTGCGCGCCGTCCTGGTCGACGACGCGCAGGAACTCACCCCGGGTGCCGTCGCGCTGCTGGAGGCGCTGCACGCGCGAGGGATCGCGGTCACCGCCTTCGGCGATCCCGACATCGGTTCCGGCGCCTTCCGGGGCGCGCGTCCCGAGCACTTCGCGCGTCTGGCCGCATCCCTCGGACGCACCGCGGTCCTCGAGCGAACCCACCGCGGCACCGCTCTGCAGACGGATGCCGTGCGGCGGGTCACGAGCAGGATCGGCGCCGCGGGGGTCGTCGCCCACCGGCGGGCGGCGCAGGGGGCACCAGACGATGAGAGCCTCCGGGTGTATCTCGCGCGCTCCGCACCCGAGGAGCACGACCTCATCGCTCGTGTGCTGCGGGAAAGGCATCTGCGCGACGGGGTGGCGTGGGCCGACTGCGCCGTGATCGCCCACGACTCGCGGCAGGTCGCCGCGCTCGAGGCAGAGCTCGGCGCGCGGGAGGTGCCTGCCCGAGCGCCTGGTCTCGTCGAGCCGTTGGGGACGCGGGGGAGCGTCAGGCGTCTGCTCACGGTCGTCCGCGCGGCGGCCGAGGAGATCGATCCGGCCGAGACGCTCCTGTCCGCGGGATTCGACCCCGTCGACCTCCGCAGACTCCGAGCGGCGCTGCGTCGGGCCGAGGTGCTCGTGGCGGGCACGAGGTCCGCCGCTCACCTGCTCGCAGAGGCGTTGCGGGAGCCCGCGCGGCTGGAGGCGCTCGGCACACGGGAGGGATCGCGTGCCGCGACGATCGCCGTGACACTCGCGCAGCTGCGGGACGGCCTCGGGCGCGGCGCCACCGCGCACGAGCTGCTGTGGACCGCGTGGTCGCGCAGCGGACTGGAAGCCGCGTGGTCGACGCTCGCCCGCGGATCGGGTCCGCTCGCCGAGCAGGCCGACCGCGACCTGGATGCGGTCGTGGCGCTCTTCCAAGCCGCCAAACGCTTCGGCGAGCGTGCCGAGGAGGGCGGTCCCCGTGACCCGATGGTGTTCGTGCGGGGTGTCCTCGACAGCGACGTGGCCGAAGACCTCTTCGCTCCTCCGAGTCGCAGGGAGCGGGTGCAGGTGCTCACCCCCGCGGCGGCGCTGGGTGCCGAGTTCGACACGGTCGTGATCGCCGGCATGCAGGAGGGCGTCTGGCCCAACACGCGTCTGCGCGGCACCCTGCTGCAGGCATGGCGGCTCGCGGAGGCGCGCATCGGCGCGGACGCGCCGAGCACCCGTGATCGGCGCCGAGAGGTGCTGCACGACGAGTTGCGTCTGTTCGCCCGGGCGCTGTCTCGCGCGCGCAGCCGTGTGGTGGTGACCGCGGTCTCGGACGACGCATCCGTGCCGAGCCCGCTCCTGGAACTGCTGCCCGACGCCCAGCCGGCGCCCACCCGGCATCCGCTCTCGCTCCGAGGGCTCGTGGCAGCCCACCGGCGGACCCTGACCACGACGACCGCGCCCGCGGCCCGCTCGCACGCGGCCGGGCAGCTCGTTCATCTGGCCGATGCGCGTGTCGCCGGCGCCGCCCCCGCGCAGTGGTACGGCATGGCTCCCACCACGTCCCACGGGCCGCTGCACGACGCCGTCGAGACATCCGTGCGACTCTCGCCCTCCCGACTGGAAGCGCTGGAGACCTGTCAGCTGGACTGGGTCATCGCGGACCTCGGCGGTGCGCGCACCGAGACGACGGCCGGTCTCGGGACGCTCCTGCACCACGCGATGGAGACCGCAGGACCGGACGAGGACTCTCTCTGGCGAGCGGTCGAAGAGCGCTGGGACGAGCTGGAGTTCGATGCTCCGTGGCGCGAGCGCGTCGAGCGAGACCGCGCGCGCGACCTGGTCCGGCGGCTCTCGGCCTACCTCCGGGACTTCGAGGCGCGCGGCGGGAGACTGCTGGGAGCCGAGTCGAGGTTCGAGGTGTCGCTGCCGCATCCGGCGGGTGACGAGGCGCAGCCCATGGTGCTGTCGGGAACCATCGACCGCGTCGAGCTGCTGCCCGACGGGCGCGTGGAGATCGTCGATCTCAAGACCGGGCGATCCGTGGCGAGCACGGACGCGAAGGTGGCCGAGAATGCGCAGCTGGCGGCCTACCAGGTCGCGGTGGATGCGGGCATGGTGCCCGACGCGCAGGGGCGTGACAGTGCGGGAGCGAAGCTGCTGGTTCTGCAGCCCACGTCGTCCCGTGCGATCTTCGCGACGCCCACGCAGCCTCCCCTCGACGATGCGGCGCGTGCCGCCTTCCTCGGCCGACTGAACGCGGCGGCGACCGTGATGGGTGCGCGCTCCTTCGAGGCGCACTATGAGACGCACTGCCGCGACGACTTCTCGCACGGCGTGTGCCGCATCCACACGGTCGCACCGGTGAGTGCTCCGTGACCGGGCTGATCAGCGCGGCGGCGATCGCCGCCGCGCTCGGGCAGTTCCCGCCCACGGCCGAGCAGTCGGCGGTGATCGAGTCCGATCTCGAACCGGCGCTCGTGGTCGCGGGAGCCGGCAGCGGCAAGACCGAGACGATGGCCGGCCGCGTCGTGTGGCTCGTGGCGAACGGTCTCGTCCGCCGCGACCAGATCCTGGGGCTCACTTTCACCCGCAAAGCGGCGGGAGAGCTCGCTGAGCGCATCCAGCGTCGCCTGGCGCGTCTCGCGGAGTTCGAGCGGCGCGGACTTCTCGGCAGCCTCGAGGATCTCCACCGTCGCGGCGAGTTGGCGGGTTTCGGTGAGATCGAGCGTTCGGGCGGATCCGACGACGATCGACGCAGGCTTCTGGATCGTCTCGCCGAGGAGCGCGTCGTCGACGCGGTGCCCGCCGACGACGCAGACGATCTGCTCGACCGGCCGACGGTCTCGACGTACAACAGCTTCGCCGACGGCATCGTCCGCGAACACGCGGCCCGCATCGGGCGCGACGCGGAAGCCGTCGTGCTGTCCGAGTCCGCCGCCTGGCTGCTGATGCGCCGCACGGTGCTCGCCTCGGACGACCCGGAGCTCGAGGCGACGGAGGAGTCGCTGCGGACCCTCGTCGATCGTGCGCTGCGCATCGCGCGCGACGCCGTCGACAACCTCGTCGATCTCGACGACCTCGAGCGATTCCCCGAGACGTTCGCGCGCGTCGTCGACGTCCCGTCGGAGAACGCGCGCACCACGGTCTACAAGGACGTGCTGGACGACGTCGCCGCGGTCGGCAAGCTCTCGCTCTACGCACGCCTCGCCCGTGAGTACGACCAGAACAAGCGCCGGACCGGGGTGATCGACTTCGCGGATCAGGTGGCCGGGGCCTACGAGATCGTGCGAGGCGATCCGCGACTGGTCGAAGAGCTGCGCGACCAGTACCGCGTGGTGCTGTTGGACGAGTATCAGGACACCTCGGTGGTGCAGAGTCTGCTGCTCTCGACCCTGTTCGCGGATTCTGCGGTGATGGCGGTCGGAGACCCTCACCAGGCGATCTACGGATGGCGTGGTGCGAGCGCCGGCAACCTGGCGGGTTTCGCCGCGGCATTCTCGGCCCGCGACACGTGCGCTCGATTCGACCTGCTCACGAGCTGGCGAAACGCTCCGGCAGTGCTCCGCGCGGCCACCGCCGTGCTGGCGCCGCTCGCCGAACGCAGCGCCGTCGCGGTGGGCACCCTGCGCGCGAGACCCGGCGCCGACGACGGGCGGGTCGAGATCGTGACGGAGCCCGACCTCGAGAGCGAGGCGGATGCGGTCGCGCGCTGGTTCGCCGAGGTCATCCGCGCGCGCGGTGCCGAGGGGCGCTCGACGACGGGCGCCGTGCTCTTCCGTGCCAAGAAGCACATGCCGCGATTCGCCGAGGCGCTGGCACGTCACGGCATCCCGCATCGCGTTCTCGGCCTCGGCGGACTGCTGAGCACGCCCGAGATCGTCGACATCGTCAGCGCCCTGCGCGTCGTCAGCGATCCTACGCAGGGCTCCGCCCTCATTCGTCTGCTGAGCGGTCCGCGATGGGCGATCGGGCTGGCGGATCTGGCCGCGCTGAACGATCTCGCCCAGCGCCAGGTGCGTGCGCAGGCCGGCGGCGAGAGCGAGCCGGACCTACTGGCGCGGCTGCGTCAGAGCGCGCGCAGCGAGACCGGGTCGCTCATCGACGCCCTCGATCTGTTCGCGAGGCTCCGCCCAGACCACGCCTGGTTCCAGACGTTCACCCCTGCCGCGCGGGATCGACTACGGGAGGCGGCGGCGGTATTCGCCGGGCTCCGGCAGGTGGCAGCGACCCTGCCCCTGACGGAGCTTGTGCGGGCGATCGAGGTGGAGCTGCGGCTGGACATCGAACTCGCCGCCAACGAGAGCCGCGGGCCGGCGCGCACGGCTGCCGCCCAGGTGCGGGCGTTCGTCGACGAGGTCAACGCATTCCTCGCCGCCGACGAACACGGCTCTCTGACGAGCCTGCTGGCCTGGCTCGAGCACGCTGAGCGCAGCGACGACCTGGCGCCGAGGACCGATCCACCGGAGTCGGACGTGGTGCAGCTGCTGACCATCCACGGCTCGAAGGGGCTGGAGTGGGATGCGGTCGCCGTCGTCCGGCTCGTCGAGGGCGAGCTGCCGTCCACGCCGAAGGAGACGCGGGGCTGGCTCGGCGCGGGGGTCCTGCCCTACGTCTTCCGGGGGGACTCCGCGTGGCTGCCGCGGTATCCGTGGCAGGGTGCCGAGAGTCAGCAGCAGTTGCGTGATCGCCGCACGGCGTTCGTCGACGCCCACCGGGACCGCGCACTCGAAGAGGATCGGCGTCTCGCGTACGTGGCCGTCACGCGTGCCCGCGACCACCTGCTGCTGAGCGGATCGCCCTGGGCGGGAACGACGAAGCCACGGGAGCTGAGCCGGTTCACGATCGAGATCGCGCAGGCGCTCGAGCAGCACGATCCCCGCATCGATCCGGGAGAGAACCCGCTGGCGGATGCGGCTCGCACGCTGCACTGGCCGCTCGACGCCCTGGGGTCGCGCAGGTCGCGGGTCACCGATGCCGCCGCCGCGGTGGAGGCCGCGCGCGTGGATCCGGGTGATGCGGACGACGAGCTCGCCCTGCTGCTCGCCGAGCGCACCGAACGTCTGCGGCCGGCCCGGTCCGGCGCCCCGGTGCGCATCCCGGCATCCGCGTACAAGGACTTCGTCACCGATTACGACGCCGCCGTCGCGGCGCTCGAGCGCCCCATGCCGGAGCGGCCCTATCGACAGACCTCGCTCGGCACGCGGTTCCACGCGTGGGTGGAGCGTCGTTCCGGGGTGAGTGCCTCCGTCTCGCTCGACGACCCGCTGTGGTCGGCCGAGGTCGAGCAGAGCGGCGACGACGCGGACTTCGAGCGTCTCGTCGAGATCTTCGAGGCGAGCGAATGGGCGATGCTGCAGCCGATCGAGGTCGAGACGGAGATCGACTTCCGCTACATCGGCATCGACGACCGGCCCCATGTCGTGGTGTGCAAGCTGGACGCCGTCTACCGCAGGGGCGATCGCATCGAGATCGTCGACTGGAAGACCGGTCGTGCTCCGCGCTCGGAGTCCGAGCGCCGGGAGCGTCTCGTACAGCTCGAGCTGTACCGCCAGGCCTATCACGCCAGGCACGGCGTGCCGGTCGAGCAGATCGACGTCGCGCTCTACTACGTCGCCGACGACCTGGTCATCCGCGACTGAGCCGGCGTCCCGGCCTGCTCAGCCCTCGGTCCAGCGGCGCAACGCCTCCCGGGACGCCCGCGCGGTCTCTTCGCGGCTCTCCTCGTCGTCGTCCGCGGTGTCGGCCGTGTCCTCGTGCGCCGGCTGCGGTCTGGCCGTCCACTCGGACAGGTCCACCGGAAGCGTCGGCATGCCCTCCGCGGAGGCCGGGCTCGAGCGATCCTCCTCCTCGGCGAGGTACGCGCCCAACTCGACCGGGTCATAGGCGTCGGTCTGCATCGAGGTCTGTCCGCCGGCGGGCTCGGTCTCCGGCAACCGGCCGAGAAGCGCGATGGCATCGTCGACATCGGCGGAACCGGTCCGGATGAGTTCGGTGCCCGCCGTCGCGTCGGCGAGCGATGTCAGCAGCTTCGTGGCGTCCTCGACGACGAACTCGTCGCCCTGGTCGACGCCGTGCACCAGCCACTTCGCGAACTCGAGCTCGGCGAACAACCGCGCCCGTGTCTTCAGAGCGGGGTCCGGCGAACGATGCGAGGCCGCTGCGTACCCCTCGTGGACGCCCTCGACCGATTCCGGCGCGGATCCCAGCCACCTCAGATCCACGGCGGGATCCCCGATGGACAGGCCCTGCCAGTCCAGAAGGGCGACGACCTCGGGTGTGCCGTCGACGTCGTCGAAGACGAAGGAAGACACGTCGAGCCCGTCCAGCACGACCGTGGGCTCGTAGCGCCACGCGGCATCGTCGTCCAGGAGGCTCAGCCAGCGCTCGCGGAGCTCGGGTACGAGGCGACTCGTGTCGTCCGCACGCTCGACGAGACGCCGTGCGTCGGCGCGCACCTGCTGCGCGGAGCGCACCGGGTAGCCCTCGGCGCGGATCACCGTGATCGGGAGATCGTGCACGGCCGCGATCGCTCGGCCGACGAGTCCGGTGAACCCCGGCCCCGGCGGCAGGTCGGCGGCGTCGACGCGGTAGCCGGCCAGGTAGTCCGTGACGATGACCTGGTCCGGTCCCATCGAGGTCTCGCCGAGCACCGTGGGCGCCTGGAACGGAAGCAGACTGCGCACCCCGGCGCTCAGCGACGACAGGACGCGGGCATCGGCGCGGGCCGTTCGCCCCGCTTCGTCGTCGCCCGCCACGCGCACCACGACGCGCCGGCCGTCGGCGAGATCCACCAGCGCCGCGGCGGTGCCCGCCTCGTCCGTGCTGCCCAGTCGACCCGCGCTCACGACGACGGCCTCCGGGAGAGCCGCCGTCACCGACGCGGCTAGAGTGAGAGGTGAGCGTGGCATGCACTCAGGGTAGGCGTCCACCCCCGGCCCGAGCCGGTCGCCACGCCCGTCGAGGAGGTATCGGTGAGCGTTTCCGACACCGGTGCACAGGCCCTGTTCCCGCTCCGGCGCGCCGCGGACGAGCGGCAGGATCCGGAGCTGGTCGACAGACTGCGTGCCGACCCGACGACCTTCGCCGTGGCCGTGGCGGGCGACCTCGTGTCGATCTCCGGCAGCGCCGAGCACCCTCGTCTGCGCCTGGTCCCGGCGGCCGGCGTCACCGCATCCGAGTGGGCCTTCCTCGGGCGCACCGTCGACGGACGCGGCGTTGTCGCGGCGGTGACCGAGACCGTGGCCGAGCCGTTCGCCCGATTGCGGGAGATCGGCGGCCTGCTCCCGGAAGTGGAATCGGATGCGGCGACGACCGCCGTCGCACTGGGCAGCTGGCTGCGCGAGCAGGGGTACTGCCCGTTCTGCGGTACACGCACCGATCTGCGGCAGGCGGGCTGGGCCCGACACTGCCCGCACTGCGGGCGAGAGCACTTCCCGCGTACGGACCCCGCGATCATCGTGGCGGTGCACGACGCCGACGACCCGGATCGGTTGCTTCTGGGCAGCAACGCCGCCTGGCCTGCGGGAAGGTACTCCTGCTTCGCCGGCTTCGCCGAAGCGGGCGAGTCGCTGGAGGACGCGGTGGCCCGCGAGGTCGCGGAGGAGGCCGGGGTGGAGCTCGTCGGGGTGCGGTATCGCGGATCCCAGGCCTGGCCTTATCCGCGGTCGTTGATGCTCGGCTTCCACGCCGCGGCGCGAGTCGCCGCCGCGGCGCGCCCCGACGGCGACGAGATCGTCGAGGTGCGCTGGTTCACGCGCGAGGAGATCGGCGCGGCGCTCGAGGGCAGGGGAGAGGTCGTGCTGCCCGGCTCCGCATCCATCTCCTGGCGGCTGATCCGCGACTGGTACGAGGAGCGCGCATGAGCGTCGACATCCTGGCCGGTCTCGACGAGCAGCAGCACGCCGCGGTGATGGCGGTGCGGGGCCCGGTGCGGGTGCTGGCCGGAGCGGGCACGGGCAAGACCCGCGTCATCACGCGGCGCATCGCCTACGGCGTCGACAGTGGAACGTACTCACCGGGCCGGGTGATGGCTCTGACCTTCACGGCGAAGGCGGCGGGCGAGATGCGAGGGCGCCTGCGCGCGCTCGGGATCGTGGGCGTCGCCGCGCGCACCTTCCACGCCGCCGCCCTCTCCCAGCTGAACTACTTCTGGCCGCAGGTGGCGGGCACGCCTGCCCCGCGCATCATCGACAACAAGGTGCGCCTGCTGGCGCAGGCGGCGGAGCAGCAGCGCCTGCACCTCGACACCGCGACTCTGCGCGATGTCGCCGCCCACATCGAGCAGCGGAAGGTCGCCATGCGCCGGATCGACGAGATCGGCAGCACGCGCCCCGTCACGATCGGCACGCTCGACACCGGGCAGATCCGCGATCTGCACGCCGCCTACGAGAAGCTGAAGGACGAGCGTCACCAGCTCGACTTCGAGGACGTGCTGCTCGCCTGCGCGGGCATGATCGAAGCCGAGCCGCGCGTCGCCCAGTCGGTGCGTGAGCAGTACCGCCACTTCACGGTGGACGAGTTCCAGGACGTGTCGCCGCTGCAGAACCGACTCCTCGAGCTGTGGCTCGGCGAGCGACGCGACCTGTGCGTCGTGGGCGATGCGAGCCAGACCATCTACTCCTTCGCCGGTGCCCGCGCCGACTACCTCCTGGACTTCCCCCGGCACCACCCCGACGCGCGCAGCTTCACCCTCGAGCACAACTACCGCAGCGACCAGCCCGTGCTTCGGGTGGCCAACGCACTCATGCGCGGCCGTCCCGGCGCGCTGCAGCTGGTCACCGACCGCGGCGCAGATTCTCCCGTGCCCACGGTGACCCGTTTCGACGACGACGCCCACGAGGCTGCGGGTGTGGCCGCCCGCATCCGCGCGCAGCTCGACGACGGCGTGGATCCGCGGGAGATCGCCGTCCTGTACCGGGCGCATGCGCAGTCGGCGGAGCTCGTGACGGCACTCGCGGATGCGGGCGTTCCCACCAGCGTCATGGGCGGCAAGCGCTTCTTCGACCTGCCGGAGGTGCGCCAGGCGGTCATGGCGCTGCGCGCCGCCACGGTGGCCCCGATGCAGGGAGGATTCCGCGACACGGTTCGCGACGTGCTCCGCGGATGCGGCTACACGGACGAGCCGCCGGCCGTCGGCGGGGCTCTGCGCGACGCGTGGGAAGCGCGCGCCGCGCTGCTGGCACTCGCCGAAGAGCAGCCCGAGGACACAACGCTGCGCGCGTTCACGGACGACCTGATGGCCAGGGCGAGAGACCAGCACGAGCCCTCGCTGGCGACGGTGACGCTCGCGACGCTGCACGCGGCGAAGGGGCTCGAGTGGGACCACGTGCACCTGGTGGGGCTCTCGGAGGGACTGCTGCCGATCTCCTACGCGCAGGGATTCGAGCAGATCGACGAGGAGCGGCGGCTGGCGTACGTCGGTATCACGCGGGCCGCGCGTACGCTGTCGCTGTCGTGGGCATCGCAGTCGGCGCGGCAGTCACGGCAGCCGTCTCGCTTTCTGCAAGAGATCGGCACGCGCACGCTGGATGAACGACCGGCCAGACCGACCTCCGGTGGGGCGAGGAAGCAGCGAACGTCATCCGGCGTCGGGCGGCCGACGCCGGGAGCTGACCGGTGAGCAGACGCGCGGCGTAGGCGACGGCCTCCCCGACGAGCGCCGCCGCCACGGGCGGCGCGGGCTGGGACATGAGCTGCGCCGCGATGCCCGGCCACGCGGCATCCTCGTCGCGACGATGCGCGGCATCGCATGCGAGGCAGGGTCCGTCGCCGGGGGTGACGAGCGGCCCCACGTGCACCTGATCGCCCGCGAGGGTGATCGGCAGATGCGGCCGCTCGTCCCGGAGATGTCCGCGGTAGCGTCCCGGGTCGGCGACGAACGACTCCAGCATGACCACGGTGCAGCGCTCGTCGGGATCGGTGACGAGCTCCACCGAGGTGTCGAGCAGTCGGATCACCGCGACGGCGACGGCTCCGTCGATGGCGTCGGAGACCTCGAAGCCCACGCGGGCGCGGGGGGAGTCCGAGCACAGGACCGGCGCGAGCTGCTCCAGCATCTCTGCGACGGCCGCTCGGTCGGCCCCCAGCGAGCCGGCGAGGGTCATCGCGTCGTTGGCGCTGACACCTGCGCGAAGCGCATGCACGAGCCACTCGTGCCACGGCTCCGCCCCGGCGATCACGACGCGCGCTTCGTCTCCGAACTGCAGCGTGCGCTCGTCGCGCCAGACCGGCGGATAGGCGGGATCGAGTCGGAGCATGTCCCGATTCTGTTCCCGCCGGCGCCGGGTCCGCCGTTGTCCACATCGCCGGACCCGCGCGGGAGCCGGCTGGGGAGGAGAGATCAGACGGGGCGGGGACCCTCCGGCCCCTCACCGCCCTCCTCTTCGGCGAGCAACTGTTCGAGCGCCTCGTCCATCGCATCCCGCTCCGGAGCCTCGCCCCGCGCGCGTGCGGAGAGGCGCTCGATCAGCGCGGTCGGGTCGTCGATGTCGGTCGCGCCCGGAAGCAGGTCCGGATAATCCCAGAGGGCGTCGCGTCCGGCGACGCCGACGGCGTCGGTGACCTGTCGCCACATCGCCGCGGCCTCCCGCATCCGTCGGGGGCGCAGCTCGAGGCCGACGAGCGAGCCCAGCGCCTTCTCCGCGGGACCGCCGACGGCGCGCCGGCGGCGGACGACCTCCGCGATGCGGTCGGCGCTCGGCAACCGATGGGTGGCGTCGGCCGTCACGATGTCGACCCAGCCTTCGATGAGCGCGAGGAGTGTCTCCAGACGGGTGAGGGCGAGATCCTGCTGCTCGGTGCGCTCGGGAAGCAGGGCGCCGCTCTCGAGTGCCTGACGCAGCTCCTCGGGCTGGCTGGGATCGAACCGCTCCGCGAGCTCTTCGAGCCGACTCGTGTCGACGTGGATGCCGCGGGCGAACTCGGTCACCTGGGCGATCACGTCCAGACGAAGCCAGCGGGCATGGCGGAAGAGGCGTGCGTGGGCGAGCTCCCGCGTCGCCACGTACAGCGCGAGCTGGTCCTCGGGGATCTCCAGACCCTGGCCGAAATCGGCGAAGTTCTGCGGCAGGATCGCCGCGGCGCCGGCGGGCATGACGGGAAGCCCCACGTCGCCGCCGCTGACGACCTCCATGGACAATCGCCCGACGACCTGGCCCAGCTGCGTCGCGAACAGCGAGCCGCCGATCGAGCGCATCATGCGTCCCGCGCCCTGGAGCATGGCCTGCATCTCCTCGGGGGCCTGCTCGGCCAGCGTCGCCGTGAGGGCGTCGGCGATGCTCGTGGCGACGGGCTCTGCGAGCTCGCGCCAGACCGGCATCGTCGCCTCCACCCAGGCGCCGCGGGTGAGAGCGCGCGGCGCCTCGGCGAGCTCGGAGATGGTGGTGGCCTCACCCAGCCACAGGGTGGCGAGAGAGAACGCCTGGTCCAGGTCGCTCCGGGATCCTGCGGCCACGCCGAGGTCGCTCTGGTTCGCGATGTGCAGAGCCTGACGTTCGGCCGCATCCCACGCGATCGAGCCGTCCGAGCTCGTGAACGCGCGCTGCATCTGGCCCATCATCTGCTGCATCATCGCGGGGTCGATGCCCATCTGCTGGAGCTGTCGCAGCTGCTCCGGGTCGAGACCGTCGGCTCCGAACAGCTGGCGCAGCAGCTCCTGGAACTGGTCTTCGGGGCTCCGGTCGTCCTCGTCTGCCACGTCAGGCGCCTTTCAGCCGGGGGATAACGTCCCGTTCTACGCTAGTCGCAGGGATACATCGCACAGCCGGGCGAGCACGACTTCGCCGTACGCCGGCCGCGAACGGCCGACGAAAGAGGCACAGTGACATTGT
Source organism: Microbacterium binotii (assembly GCF_021398715.1). NCBI lineage: Bacteria > Bacillati > Actinomycetota > Actinomycetes > Micrococcales > Microbacteriaceae > Microbacterium > Microbacterium binotii. The sequence goes on from NZ_CP090347.1 coordinate 1,311,396, forward strand.
TCGAGACCCCGGGCTCTCTTGCGCCCGAGCCGGCGCGTCGACCCATGCCGCGGTCAGTGGTGGTCGGCATCTGGGCGTTGGTCGTCGCCCTGCTGGCGCTGCTGGCGATGTCCTTCCTGCCGAGCCCCTACGTGATCGAGCGCCCCGGGCCCGTCTACAACACGCTCGGCGAGGTCACCGACGCCGATGGCAAGGACGTGCCGTTGATCGCCATCGACGGCGCCGAGACCTACCCGACGGGCGGATCGCTGGACCTGCTGACCGTGCAGGTCATCGGCTCTCCCGAACAGCGGCTGTCCTGGCTGGATGCGGCCGTCGCCTGGTTCGACCCCACCAAGGCCGTCGTCCCGATGGAGCAGATCTTCCCGACCGGACAGACGAGCGAGCAGCGGTCGGAGCAGAACACCGCGATGATGGTGGACTCGCAGGCGGATGCCACCGCCGCCGCGCTCACGCATCTCGGCTACGACGTGAACCCGCAGCTGCAGGTCACCGCGGTCGCCGACGGATCGCCCGCGAGCGGCCAGCTGCAGGCTGGCGACCGCATCCTCCAGGCGAACGGCACGGCCGTCACGACCGCCGAGGGTCTGCGCCGCATCATCAACGACGGTGCGGGGGCCCCCATCCAGATCCTCATCGACCGCGGCGGCGCTCAGCAGAGCGTCACCGTCACACCGCAGGAGGGGACGGGCGACGCCGCCGGCGTGTGGCAGATCGGCATCACCCTCACGGTCTCCTACACGTTCCCCTTCGACGTCCAGGTGCAGCTCAACAACGTCGGCGGGCCGTCGGCGGGCATGATGTTCGCGCTCGGAATGATCGATCAGCTCACCCCGGGCGAGCTCAACGGAGGCGCGCAGGTCGCCGGCACCGGCACCATCAGCGCGGACGGCGAGGTGGGACCCATCGGCGGCATCCGCCAGAAGCTCTGGGGCGCGCACGACGCGGGCGCCCAGTACTTCCTGGCACCCGAAAGCAACTGCGACGAGGTCGTCGGCCATGTTCCCGACGGTCTCCGCGTCTTCTCGGTGTCGACTCTCGACGACGCCGTCGACGTGCTGGATGCGATCTCCTCCGACGCCGAGCTGGACGCGCTTCCCACCTGCAGCTGACCGATCGCCGTGCATAGCGGGCTCACGGCGACCGCCCGGGTGCGCCCCTCGTAGGATGAAGGGGTGACTTCGACCGCAGCGCCGACGCCCGTCCCTGTCAACAGATCCCGGCGGGTGATCGCGATCTCGCTTGCCGTCATCGCGGCGCTCGCGGTGGGGTTCTTCCTCTTCGCGAGCCTCTACGCCGACTGGCTCTGGTACGACCAGCTCGGCTACTCGACGGTTCTGACCACGCAGTGGCTCTGGCGCGCCGCGATGTTCGTGGTGGGCTTCCTCGGGATGGCCATCCCGATCTGGATCGCGATCCAGCTCGCCTACCGGCTGCGTCCCGTCTACGTGCGCCTGAGCTCCCAGCTCGACCGCTACCAGGAGGTCGTCGAGCCGCTGCGGCGTCTCGCGATGTGGGGAATCCCGGTCTTCTTCGGCTTCTTCGCAGGATTCGCGACCTCGGCGCAGTGGGAGACCGCGGCGCTGTGGCTCGGTGGGGTGCACACCGACACCGCCGACCCGCAGTTCGGCATGGACACCGGCTTCTACCTCTTCGCGCTGCCGTTCTACCAGGGTGCGGTCGGTTTCGCCTCCGCCGTCGTGCTGGTGGCACTTCTGGTCACTGCGCTCGTGTCCTACCTCTACGGTTCGGTGCGCATCGGCCAGCGCGAGCTTCGCATCTCCAAGCCCGCCCGCATCCAGCTCGCCATCATCGCGGGTCTCTACCTGCTGCTGCAGGGTGTGAGCCTGTTCCTCGACCGCTTCGGCACCTTGACGCAGGCGGGCGACCGGATCACGGGTGCGAGCTACACGACGGTCAACGCGACAATCCCCGGCCTCACGATCCTCTCGATCGTCGCCGCCTTCGTCGCCGTTCTCTTCTTCGTCACGGCCATCATCGGACGTTGGCGCTATCCGCTGATCGCGACAGCGCTGCTGGTGGTCACCTCGCTCGTCGTGGGGGTCGCGTACCCGTGGATCCTCAACACGGTCCAGGTGCGGCCCAACCAGCGCACGCTCGAGATGCCGTACTTCGAGCGGAACCTCGACGCGACCAAGACGGCGTTCAACATCGAGGGTCTCGACACGACGTCGTACGACGCGAAGACCGACGCCGAGCCCGGTCAGCTGCGCTCCGACGCCGAGACGACCGCATCCATCCGCATCATGGACCCGGCGATCATCCAGCCGACCGTGCGCCAGCTGCAGCAGTACCGTCCGTACTACCGCTTCGAGGATCCGCTGGACGTGGACCGCTACAAGATCGACGGTCAGACGCAGGACACCGTCGTCTCGGTCCGTGAGGTGAACACGGCGGGTCTCGGCGACGCCGGGTCCTGGCAGAACTCCACCCTCGTCTACACGCACGGTTACGGCCTCGTGGTCGCCAAGGGCAACGAGCGCACGACCGACGGCGACCCCGTCTTCATCGAGGGCAGCATCCCCGCATCCGGGTTCCTGACCGACGAGAAGTACGAGCCGCGGATCTACTTCGGCGAGAACTCTCCGGCGTACTCCATCGTGGGCGCGCCCGAGGGCACGACCCCGATCGAACTGGACTACCCGTCGGCGAGCGACGGCGGCAACGACACCCGCACGACCTTCGACGGCGACGGCGGCCCGTCCATCGGCAACATGTTCAACCGCCTGATCTACGCACTGAAGTTCCAGTCGGAGCAGATCGTCTTCTCCGACTCGATCAACGAGAAGTCGCAGATCCTGTACGACCGAGACCCCGCTGTGCGCGTGCAGAAGGCGGCGCCGTACCTCACGCTCGACTCCGACCCGTACCCGAGCGTCGTGGACGGCCGCGTGGTGTGGATCGTCGACGGATACACGACGAGCGACCAGTACCCGTACTCCACGGCGACGAGCATGTCGCAGGCGATCGAGGATGCGAACAACCCGACTCCGCGCGTCGCGCTCGACAACGTCAACTACATCCGCAACTCGGTGAAGGCGACCGTCGACGCCTACGACGGCAAGGTCACCCTCTACGCCTGGGACGACACCGATCCGCTGCTGCAGGCGTGGCAGAACGTCTTCCCGACGACGATCAAGCCGGTCTCGGACATGTCCGCCGACCTCATGAGTCACGTGCGTTACCCGACGGACCTGTTCAAGGTTCAGCGCGCCATGCTCGGCGAGTACCACGTCGACACGGCCCAGTCGCTCTACGAGCGTGACAACGCCTGGTCCACGCCGGCCGACCCGCAGAACCCCGACGTCAACCAGCCGCCGTACTACCTGAGCATGAAGATGCCGGGTCAGGACGAGCCGAGCTACTCGATGTTCACGAGCTTCATCCCGCAGTCGACGGGCACGGAGTCGCGCAACGTCCTGATGGGCTACCTCTCGGTGGACTCGGACGCCGGCAGCCAGGCGGGCGTGAAGAGCCCCGACTACGGCAAGCTGAGGCTCTTGGAGATCACGGCCGGCGCCACCATCCCCGGCCCCGGCCAGGTGCAGAACACCTTCAACTCGGATCCCGGGATCTCCGCGCAGATCAACATCCTGAAGCAGGGCCAGTCGAACGTCATCAACGGCAACCTGCTGACCCTGCCCGTCGGCGGCGGACTGCTGTACGTGCAGCCGGTGTTCGTGCAGGCCTCCAGCGGTACACAGCTGCCGCAGCTGCAGAAGGTGCTGGTCGCCTTCGGTACCGAGGTCGCGTTCGAGGACACCCTGAACGAGGCGCTCAACGCGCTGTTCGGCGGCGACTCCGGCGCCAACGCGGGCGACCAGGACGTCGCGCCCGATCCGGGGACGACGCCCTCGCCCGAGCAGACCGGTGGCACGGACGGCACGTCCACGGGGAACACCGGAAGCCCGGACTACCAGGCCGCGCTGCAGGATGCCCGACAGGCGCTGCTCGACCGCGATGCCGCTCTCAAGGCCGGCGACTGGACCAAGTACGGCGAGGCGGACAGTCGGCTGACCGCCGCAGTCGACAAGCTGATCCAGCTCGGCGGCTGACCCGCATCCGCTCGACCTCGCGCCGGTCCCGCCTTCCGCGGGGCCGGCGCGCTCGTCTTCCCCACCCGCGAGACTGCATGTCTGCGACGAGATCACGGTGTTTACCCGTGATCTCGTGCGGGAGATGCAGTCTCGCGGGTTTGATGAGGGGAGCCCGCGGGCGTGAGATCCGGCGAAGGGATGCGGGCCCGCGTCAGGCGGTGAGGAGGGCGTACCAGATCAGCAGCAGGGTCGTGCCGAAGCCGCCCAGTTGGTTGAGCCACAGGAACCGCCCCCACCCGACCGTGGCGCGCTCGCACGTCTCATCGGTGATCGAGCGGTAGGGCCACAGGGCGAGCAGGTACGGGATGACGAGCAGGCCGCCGAGCGGTCCCGGCCACGCCGACGCGAGCATCACGAGGCCTGCCGCGAGATAGCACCCGAGCGCGAACCACACGGTCCACCGCGCGCCGCGCACGGTTGCGATCGAGGCGATGCCGGCCTCGCGGTCAGCGGTGACGTCCTGCACGGCACCGAACGCGTGGGAGGCGACGCCCCACAGCGCGAAGGCGACGAGGACGGCGATGAGCCCCGGAGTGAAGGTCGCGCCCGAGAGCACGAGCCCGTACACCGCGGGTGAGAAGAAGTGGATGCTGCTCGTCAGCGAATCGGCGAACGGCACCTCTTTGAGACGGAGCGGCGGCGCCGAGTAGAACACCACGAAGAACAGGCTGACGGCGAGCACGACCCAGGATGCGGGCGAGCCGACGGCGACGAGGTAGACCACGAACGGCAGGCACGACAGCGCTGCCGCCCACAGCGTGATCCGGTGCATCCGGCGATCGAGGACAGCCCCGTGCGCGCCGCCCTTGCGTGGATTGCGCAGGTCCGACTCGTAGTCGAAGACGTCGTTCACGCCGTACATCGCGAGGTTGTACGGGACGAGGAAGAACAGCGTGCCGAGGATGAGCGTCAGATCCACCGTGCGCGTGGTCATCACCACGGCCGCCGCGAACGGGAACGCCGTGTTGATCCAGCTCACGGGGCGCGACGAGACGAACAGCGTACGAAGTACGCCGGCGGGGCGGAGGTCTGTCATTCGGTCTTCCGAGTCGGGAGCAGCGAGAGCACGGCGGGAACGCCGAACGCTGCGCACAGCGGGTAGGAGAAGTCCTCGATCGGGGCGAGTCCGATCCGGATGCCGCTGAGATGCTCGGCGGGATAGGTGAACAGATCGAGGGCGATCATCACGTTATCGAAGACCGCCGTCAGTGCGAACAGCGCGATGGCGGCGACGACGCTGGCCCGCATCCTTCGCCCGAAGCCGGGCCGGCGTGCACTGATCGCGGTCACGACCGCGGTCACCAGGACGAAGGGCAGCACGATCAGCGCGTAGGTCATGCCGCGTCCCGCCGGCGCTTGGTGACCCGCAGGGACGCGGCGTGCACGACGAGCGCGAGATAGCACAGGAACGCGAGGAACACCGGCTCCTCGACCGGGAGGTGAGGCGCGAGATCGATGCCGACGAGCAGAGGACTGCCGCCTTTGACGAAGACGCCGGTGACGATGCCGACCGCGTCCCAGAGCAGGAAGAAGGCCGTACCGATGCCGACGGCCGCCGCGGTGCGTCCCGGACGCGCCCAGAGCGCCAGCCGGAACCGCGCGTCGAGGGCACCCACCCCGGCGATGCTGATGAGCAGCGCCAGCAGGTAGAGACCGGGCATCACACCGCCTCGGCCGCCGGCTCGGGGAGCGGGCCCGCGGAGCGATCGCCGCGCAGTCGCTTCACGACGAGTTCGGCCGAGATCAGACACATCGGAAGGCCGATGCCCGGCAGCACGGAGGCGCCGGCGTAATACAGTCCGTCCACCTTCGCCGAGGCGTTGCGGGGGCGGAACAACGCGCTCTGCATGAGCGGATGCGCGAGGCCGAGGGCGTTGCCCCGCCAGGCGTGCAGGTCGGTCTCGAAGTCGCCGGGGGCGATCGTACGGCGCACGACGATGCGCTCACGCAGGTCGGGCACGCCGCACCAGGCGGCGATCTGGTCGATGGCCGCATCCGCCGCGCGCTCGATCACGACGTCACCGGCCCCGTCGACACCGCCGTGGCCGAGGCCGGGGTCGGCCGGGATCGGTACCAGGACGAAGAGGTTCTCGTGGCCCTCCGGCGCGACGGAGGGGTCGGTGGCGCTGGGACGGCAGACGTAGAGAGACGCCGGGTCAGGGATGCGGGTCGCGTCGCCGAAGATGGCGGCGAAGTTCGTGCGCCAGTCCTCGGTGAACAGGAGCGTGTGGTGGGTGAGCTCGGGAAGCTCGCCCTTCACGCCGAGGAGCACGAGCAGCGCGCCGTAGCTGGGCGTCTTCGACGTCCACCACGACTCCGGGTAGGTGCGATAGCGCTCCGGGACGAGGCGGGTCTCGGTGTGATGCAGATCGGCGCTGGAGACCACGACGTCGGCGTCGAAGCGGCGGCCGTCGGCCGTCACGACGCCGCGAGCGACGCCGTCGGCGACGAGGATCCGATCGACACCGGCACCGGTCTCGATCACGACACCGCGTTCGGTGGCGAGGCGCGCGATGGCGTCGATCAGCGCGGTGAAGCCGCCCTGCGGGTAGCGCACCCGATCGTCGAGATCCAGGTGGCTCATGAGGTGGTACAGGCTCGGCAGCTGATAGGGAGAGCCGCCCAGGAAGACGCCGGCGTAGCCCAGGATCTGGCGGAGTCGGGTGTCGGTGAAGCGTTTGTCGATCCGGGACTGCAGCGGTTGCGTGAGCAGTCGCGTCAGGTGACCGAGCCGGCGCAGGATCGCGGGGTCGGTCAGGTTTCCGAGGGACTCGTACGTGTCGTAGAGGAAACGGTCGACCGCGAGGTCGTACGCCTCGCCGGCCGAGTCCAGGTAGGCATCCAGACGCGCACCGGCTCCCGGTTCGATCGACTCGAACAGCGCGGTCGCCTCCTCGCGACCCGACACGACGTCGACAGGCGTCTCGTCCAGGTGCGATTCGGCGTAGACGCGATAGGCGGGGACGAGATCGACGAGATCGAGCTGCTCCGCGGTCGTCGTGCCGAGCAGGCGGAAGAAGTGGTCGAACACCTCCGGCATGAGGTACCAGCTGGGGCCGGTGTCGAAGCGGAAGCCGTCGCGCTCCCACGAGCCCGCCCGGCCGCCCACCTCGTCGCGCCCCTCCAGCAGGGTGACGTCGTGCCCGTCGGTCGCGAGCAGCGCGGCCGTGGCGAGCCCTGCGATGCCGCCTCCGATGACGACGGTACGACTCATGAGCGTTCCTTCAGGGGTGCGGCGCCGAGCCAGGCGCGGGCGGCGAGAACGGCCTTCTGCGATGTGGGTACGCGCACACGGCCCTCCGCGCTCGCCCCGCGCAGGCGCGCGGAGAGTGCGGCGAAGAGGTCGTGGGCGGCGGTGACGGCCCTGCGGCAGTCCGGGGGCAGGAGGGGGATGGTGGCGGCTGCTGTGGCGAGGTCCGCGTCGATCCGGTCGAGTACGTCGTCCCGCGTGCGCTCGACGCCGTCGACGGCGAGGTAGTCACGTCCCAAGGCGCCCGCGTCGTGCTCCAGGTCGCGAAGGAAGTTGACGTCCTGGAAGGCGCGTCCGAGAGCGCGCGCCCCGGCGACGAGGTCGGCCGGGGGAGAGGAGGGGGAACGGCGCCCCGCGTTCTCGAAGACGGCGAGACACATGAGCCCCACCACCTCAGCCGATCCGTAGACGTAGCTGTCGTGCGAGACGTCGTCGTGCTCGCGCACACCCAGGTCCGTGCGCATCGATGCGAAGAACGGGGCCGTCAGGTCTTCGCCGATCCCGCACTCGCGGGCGGTCAGGGCGAACGCGTGAACGACGAGGTTCGCGCTGAAGCCGCGCTCGACGGCGGCGCGGGTCTCCGTCTCGAAGGCGTCGAGGACCTCTTCCTGCTGATCGCGGTCCAGGCCGGCCTCTCCGGCCGGCCCGTCCACGATCTCGTCCGCGACACGAACGAGTGCGTAGACGTTGCGGATATGGGGACGGGTGCGCGGACTGAGCAGACCCGTCGCGAGGGCGAACGAGGTGGAGTAGGCGCGGATGACGGATGCGGCGGCGGCCACCGCCGTCCGGTCGTAGAGGGAGAGTCCGCTCGGCTGGTCTCGCGTGCTCACGGCATCCTCTCCGCGATGCGGGTCGCGAGCTCGTCGACGAGCCCGAGAGCCGCCGGCGACAGTGTCGCGGCGTCGGCTCGAGCGGAACGGAGCGTCTCGTCGATGAGGACCGCGAGGCGCTCGCGGGCGCCGGTGGCATCCAACGCGCGCTGTGCGGCGAGCACGGCCACCGGACCCGTGTGCGCGACCGCGAGAGCCTCCGCGACCGCGTCGCGGCCCGCTCCCTGCTGCGCCAGGACGACGAGGGGAGTGCGCTTGGCCTCACGGAGGTCGCTGCCCACATCGCGACCGGCTTGGTCGGCTGTGCCGAAGGCGCCGATCAGATCGTCGACGAGCTGAAAGGCCAGTCCCAGAGCGCCGCCGGCCCGGCGGAGCGCCTCGAGCTCGGGTTCGCTCGCGCCGGCGAGCAGCGCGCCCGCACGCAGCGGCGCGTCGAAGGAGTAGACGGCGGTCTTGTCGTGTGCCGTGGTGAGTACGGCGGCCGCCTCCGCCGCGTGCAGTCCGAGCGCGTTCTCGACGTCGGCGAGCTCGCCGGCGGCGGAGACCGACACGGCGTCGTCGAAGAGTTCCACGAGCGCCGTCCGCGTCGCCGCCGGGACGTCGATGAGCGCGAGGATGCGGGTGGCTTCGTACAGCAGCAGGTCGCCGCCGAGGATCGCCGCCGCGTCGCCGAGATCGTCGGCGCCCGCGGCGGACGCGCCGGCGGCGGTGGCGCGCGTGCGGAACTCGCCCGAGATGTTCAGGACGCCGCGACGCTGGACGTCATGGTCGATCACGTCGTCGTGCACGACGAAGGCCGCGTGCAGCAGCTCGAAGGCCGCAGCGACCTCGTAGACGGCAGGCAGCGCCTCGTCCGCGCCGTCGAACGCGAGGTATGCGCCCACGACGTTCGCCGGTCGGAAGCGCTTGCCGCCGGTTGCCGCGCGCGTGACCGCGGCGGTGAGCGCGGCGTACGCCTCTGCTCCGTCGGTCGCGCGGCGACGGATGCGGGCGAGAGCCGCATCGACGGCCGCGTCGATCCCGGCGCGGTTGTCCGCGCTCAACCAGGAGATCATCGGGCCCCTGCCTGTATCCGCCGCTGGGTGACGAACAGATCGAGTTGACGGGCCTGCAGCACGAGCCAAGGACTGAAGGCCCACTCGGCGGCATCCAGAGCCGTCACGAGGTCGGCCGGGTGCACCCACTGCGTCTCGAGTACCTCGAGGGGGTTGGGTCGCGGCAGGTTCTCGGCGCGTGCGATGTAGACCGGGCAGATCTCGTTTTCGACGATCCCGCTCGCGTCGGTGGCGCGGTATCGGAAGAGGGGAAGGGCGAGTTCGATGTCCGTCAGGCGCAGTCCGAGCTCGGAGTCGGCGTGTCGCTTGACGGCGTTCAGGAGAGGCTCGGCCGGTCGAGGATGTCCGCAGAACGAGTTGGTCCACACCCCGGGCCAGGTGCGCTTGTGCAGGGCTCGACGGGTGACGAGGACGCGGCCTTCGTCATCCAGAACGTGACAGGAGAAGGCGAGATGCAGCGCGGTGTCTGTACCGTGGACACTGCTCTTGGGCGCAGTCCCGATCTGATTGCCTTCGTCATCCACAAGAATGACCTGTTCGATCTCGTCCATGCGCCCTTCCATTTTGCTAGTTTTGCTAGCGAGTTCGATCGAGCATACAGACGGCCTGAGGGGGTGTCCACATGGCGAGTCCCGCTGACTCAGACGATACGTCGCGTGATAAGGATCGCGCAGTATGGCGCGTCCTGTCGGCCGTGCGCGCCTTCAGCGACGCCATGGACCGCATGTACAGCGGCATGAAGGGCGACATGGACATGAACGCCACCGACCTCGCCGCCCTGCGCATGCTCATCATCCGCGAGCAGCGGGGACAGGACGTCAGCCCGCACGACATCGCACGGCACCTGCGGATCTCCACCGCCTCGACGACGAAGCTGGTGGACCGTCTCGCCGATTCGGGCCATGTCGTGCGCAAGCCGCATCCCGTCGATCGTCGGGCGAGGCTCATCTCGTTGACCGACAAGTCGCGCACCGACTTCACGCACCACTTCCGCGACAGCATCGACGCGATGCGGGATGTCGCGTTCGACTATTCGCCGACGGAGCTGGCGGTGATCGCCGACTTCCTCGAACGGATGTCGGTCGGCATCGACCCCGACGCCTGAGGGGAACAGAAGCCGGTTTGACCGGGGCTTTCCGAGTAAAGCAGAAGGCCCGGATCCGAGGATCCGGGCCTTCTTTTTGTTGCGGGGACAGGATTTGAACCTGCGACCTCTGGGTTATGAGCCCAGCGAGCTACCGAACTGCTCCACCCCGCGGCACAAGAGATAACACTAGCACGCGTTCGGGCAGTGCGCGAATCGAGGCGGTTGCCGAGGTCTCTCCGGGCCGGGAGGATGGGGGAGTGCCCGCCGTCCTCTCCCTCGCCGTCGCGCAATTCGCGCCGATCGCCGACCGCTCCGCCAACCTGGATCGGATCCGTCTCCTCGCCGCGCAGGCCGCTTCTCGCGGAGCCCGCGTGCTGGTGCTTCCGGAGTACAGCAGCTTCTTCGTCGACCCGTTCGACGCGTCGCTGCGCCAGAACGCAGAGCCCGGGCCCGACGGGCCGTTCGTACGGGGCCTGCGCGAGATCGCTGCGCGGGAAGACCTCACCCTCGTGGCGGGTCTGGTCGAGGCGGCGGATGCGGACCGCGTCCACAACACCGTCGTCGCGGTCGACGCCTCGGGCGTCGTCGCCGGCTACCGCAAGCAGCACCTCTACGACGCCTTCGGGCAGCAGGAATCGGACTGGGTCGCTCCCGGAGAGCTCGATGAGCCGCAGACCTTCACCGTCGACGGCGTCGTCTTCGGCATCATGACCTGTTACGACCTGCGCTTCCCCGAGGCCGCGCGCCGCATCGTGGACGCCGGCGCGCACGTCATCCTCGTACCGGCGGAATGGGTGCGCGGCCCCCTGAAGGAGCAACAGTGGCAGACCCTGCTGGCGGCGCGGGCGATTGAGAGCACGGCGTTCGTCGCGGCGGCGGACCACCCCGCACCCATCGGCGTCGGCCATTCCGTCATCCTCGACCCGCAGGGCGTCGTGCTCGCCGGGCTCGCCGCAGGGGAGGGACTCGCGGTCGCCCCCATCGATCTGGACGAGCTGGCCCGCATCCGCGTCGTCAATCCGGCGTTGCAGCTGCGTCGCTACCGCGTGGTCCCTCGCTGAGTCAGGCCAGAGCCGCCAGGCGGTGCATGGCCTCCGCGATGACCTCCGGGCGCTTGCAGGCCGCGAAGCGGACGAGGCTGGCGTAGTCGCGCCGCCGCTCCCGCGCGGCGAACGCCGTCAGCGGGATCGCGACCACCCCGGCCGCCTCCGGGAGGCGGCGGCAGAACTCGTGGGCGTCGCTCACGCCGAGCGGCGCTGCATCCGCCACCGTGAAATAGGACCCCCCGGCGCGGAACGGGGCGAACCCGGCCGCGCTGAGCCCGTCGCGCAGTGTGTCGCGCTTGCGCTGCAGCGCCGCACCGACGCCTGCGAAGAAGGCGTCGTCCAGGCGCAGCCCCGCGGCGACAGCCGGCTGGAACGGCGCACCGTTGACGTACGTGAGGAATTGCTTGACCGTGAGCACGGCGTCGATGAGGGATGCGGGCCCCGTCGCCCATCCGATCTTCCAGCCCGTCACAGAGAACGTCTTGCCCGCGGACGAGATCGAGATCGTGCGTTCGGCGGCGCCCGGCAGCGTCGCGATCGGCACGTGGCGGCGGCCATCGAAGACCAGATGCTCGTACACCTCGTCGGTCACGATGATCGCATCGTGGCGATGTGCGAGCCGCACGATCTCGGCACGCACATCGTCGGCGAACACGACACCCGTGGGATTGTGGGGATCGTTGAGCAGGATGACGCGGGTGCGGTCCGTCACAGCGGCGGCGAGCCGATCGAGGTCGGGCTGGAAGTCCGGCCACCGCAGGGGCACGGTCACGAGTGCGGCGCCGGCCAGCGCCACATCCGCGGCGTACGCGTCGTAATGGGGCTCGAAGACGACGACCTCGTCACCGGGGCCCACGAGCGCGAGGAGCGTGGCCGCGAGCGCCTCCGTCGCCCCCGCGGTGACGAGGACCTCGCGATCGGGATCGACCCGCAGCCCGTAGAACCGCGCCTGGTGCTCGGCGATCGCGCGGCGAAGGTCTGCCGTACCGCGACCGGGCGAGTACTGGTTGACGCCCGTTGCGATCGCCTCACGGGCGATGTCGAGCAGTTCGGCGGGGCCATCCTCATCGGGGAAGCCCTGGCCCAGGTTTATGGCGCCCGTCTCGGCCGCCAGTGCGCTCATCTCTGCGAAGATCGTAGGGGCGGGGGTGCCGTCCTCGGCGAGGAGTCCGGCGCCCGCGGCCACCCGCTGCCAGGGCGCGTTCTGGTTTCGCATTCAGCACACGTTAGTCCCATAGGGCTGTCCCACGACTGGCATAGGAAAAGCACAGAGATGGCGGTCACAGTGAAGATCGCCTGTCAGAAGGAGCAACCATGAGTGACAACCAGGGCTCCCGCCCCGAATCCGAAGACTCTGTGTCCGAATCCGTCGCGCCCGCCGCATCGCCGCAGCCGGCCCCCGCGTCCGACGTGCCGACGACCCCGCCGGCCGCGGCCGCCCCCGCGGCTCCCGCCATGCCGCCGCGCCCGCCCTACCCCGCCTCCTACCCGAAGGCGCCCGCGGGTTACGCCCCCGCAGCCGGCGCCGCCGCGACGGGCCAGGCGTTCGGCCCCGGCGCCCAAACCGCGCCGACGCTTCCGCTGAGCGGCCCGACGCCGTCCGCCCCGGTGCGCAAGAAGTCGACCGCCGGTCGCACCGTGGGGCTCCTCGTGGCCGCTGCCCTCGTCGGAGGCGCCGCGGGTGTGGGTGGAACCTACGCCGGTATCAGCATGTGGGGTCAGACCCAGATGACGGCTGCCGGCAGTCCCACCGTCGTGACCGTCAACGACACCCAGAAGGTCAACAACGTCACCGCCGTGGCCGCCAAGGTCCTGCCGAGCGTGGTCACGATCTCGGCCACCGCCGGGAACAGCGGCGGCACGGGCAGCGGTGTGATCCTCTCCGCGGACGGCTACGTGCTGACCAACACCCACGTCGTCACGCTGGACGGCGCAACGGCCGACCCCACGCTCTCGGTGACGACATCCGACGGCAAGGTCTACAAGGCGACCGTCGTCGGCACCGACCCGACCTACGATCTCGCGGTCATCAAGCTGACGGATGCGTCGGGCCTCACGCCCGTGGAGTTCGCCGACTCGAGCAAGCTCAACGTGGGCGACCAGGCGATCGCACTCGGAGCGCCGCTCGGACTGGACAACACGGTCACGACCGGCATCGTCAGCGCTTTGAACCGCTCGATCGAGATCGCCTCCTCGGCGGCCCCGGAGGATTCGTCCACTGAGGGCGACAGCGGCCAGGGCCAGCAGGAGAGCCCGTTCCAGTTCGACTTCGGCCAGGGGCAGCAGCAGTCCACGTCCTCGAGCACGACGATCAAGATCGCCGTCATCCAGACGGATGCGGCGATCAACCCCGGCAACTCCGGCGGAGCCCTCGTGGATTCCGACGGCAACCTGATCGGTATCAACGTCGCCATCGCCTCCTCCGGCGGCAGCTCGTCGAGCGGTCAGTCGGGCAACATCGGCGTGGGCTTCTCCATCCCGGCCAACATCGCTCAGCGCGTCGCGAACGAGATCATCGAGTCCGGCAGCGCGACGCACGGACTGCTCGGTGCGACCGTCGCCGACGCCGCCTCGCAGAAGAACGCCACCATCCAGGGTGCCTACATCCAGGACGTGTCCTCGGGCGGCGCGGCCGCCGGCGCGGGGCTTCGCTCCGGCGACATCGTCACGGAGTTCAACGGCGTTCCCATCACCAACGCGATCGACCTCACCGCCCAGGTGCGTGCGGCCGCGGGCGGCTCCGACGCGACGCTGAGCTACGTCCGCGACGGCAAGACCGAGACGGCGAAGCTGACGCTGGGCACGCTGCAGTAACCCCACACCGCTCCGACGGTTCGGACGCCACCTCGCGATAGGCTCGCGAGGTGGCGTCCTTCTCGTTCGGCGACGGCAATGCGAAGAAGCTCCTCGCCATTCCGTTCTATGCGGCCGGGCGGGCTCTCACCTTGCTCGTGCCGCGGGCGCGCGGAAGGTGGGTCTTCGGCTCGGCGGCGGGAATCGCCGACGGCGCCCTCGCGCTGTGGAACGAGGCGGCGGCACGCGGTCACCGTGCCGTCTGGCTGGTCCGCACCGATGCGCAGGCACGGGATGCGGCATCGCGCGGCATCCCGCAGGTCCGCGCCGATTCGCTGCGCGGACTCTGGCTTACGGCGCGCGCCGAGGTCGTCGTCGTCACGCACGGCTTCGGCGACGTCAACCGTTACGCCGTGTCGGGGTCGTACCTCGTGCAGCTGTGGCACGGCATCCCGCTCAAGCGCATCGGCATCGACTCGCCGGAGACCCTGCGTAGTTCTCTCCTGCCGTCCTCTCGTCTCGTGCGTCGTCTGCTCGCGTTCATGTACCGCAGTGCCACACGCCGGATCCGTCTTCTGCCGGCCGCATCCCACCTCGTACGCGGACGCCTCGAATCGGCGTTCTCGCTCGACGACTCGCGCGTACCGGTCGTCGGGGAGCCGCGCGTGGACGTGCTGTCGAGGGGGAGTGAGACCGAACGGCGAGAGCGCGCGCGTCGTCAGCTCGAAGCCACGCTGGGTCCGCTCGGCGACGACCGGCTGGTGCTGTACGCACCGACGTGGCGCGACGGCGACGACGACCCTGCGATCCCCACGGCCGGCGACTGGGCACGGATCACCGAGCTGCTCGACGAGCACGGTGCGCGGCTGATCGTGCGCCCGCATCCGTTGGGCGCGGGGGAGTACGCACCGCCCGGGGGCTCCCGCCGTGTGCACCTGCTCGGCAGCGACCGCCTGGCCGATGTCACGCCAGTGCTTCCGGGCCTGGATCTGCTCGTCACCGATTACTCGTCGCTGGCGTACGACTCTTCGCTGGTGCCACTGCCGGTCGTGTATTTCGCGCCGGACGTCGACGCTTACGCCCGCCGCCGCGGCTTCTACGGCGCCTACGCGGACGTCGCCGGCCCGGATGTCGCCCTGGACTGGGAGGGGGCTCTCGCACAGATCGCGGCCGTGCTCTCGGACGACGAGGCGCGCGAGGCGCGACGGGAGCGTGCCAGACGTCTGGACGCGGCCGTGCACGCGCACCGCGACGGCCGCAACGCGGAACGGGTCTATCGGGCCATCATGGCTGCCACCGGCGGCGACCCTCGGGAGGAGACCGCATGACCACGGCGGAGTGGAGCACGGGAAGCGCTCCGGCGCTCGTCCTGCGGGGAGCCGGGGCGCGTCCCGCACGCGTCGAGCTGATCGGCGCCCGTGCGCGGGTGGCCGCGACGCTGACCGGCCGGGGCAAGACATGGACCGCGACCTTGACGCTCGCGGCCTCGCGCTGGGGCGGGCCGGTTCTCCCGCTGCCGAGCGGGCGGTACCGGGTGCACGTCGAGCCCGCCGCCTCCGCGGAGGCCCCTGACGCCCCCGAGCCCCTCGCGCTCGCGCAACTCGGACCGGTGCGCGCGACGCTGACGGAGTGGGAGCTCGAGATCGGACCGCCCGTCGACCCGGCGTACGACGCCGGCGAGGCGCAGGGCGCCCTCGAGCGCCGCTATGCGACCGGGCGCGAGCCGCTGGAGGAGGCGGTCTTCTTCGAGAGCTTCTACGGGCGCAATGCCAGCTGCAATCCGCTCGCGATCGACCGGGTGCTCAGCGAGCGGCTGCCCGGCCTCGTGCGGTACTGGAGCGTCGTCGACCTCTCCGTCGACGTCCCCGAGGGGGCGATCCCCGTCGTCGAGGGGAGTCCGGACTGGTGGCGGGCCCGCGCGGTCTCGCGCCTGCTGGTGGTCAACGACTGGATGCGTCGGCGCTACGTGCGCCGGCCGGGGCAGCACGTGGTCCAGACCTGGCACGGCACGCCCCTCAAGAGACTGGCGCTTCATCGCCCCGGCTTCGATCCTCGACGTGCGGTCGCCGTCGTGCGCGAATCGCTCCGTTGGAACGTCCTGCTGGCGCAGAACCCGTACGCGGCATCGATCCTGCGGCGGGCCTATGCGTTCGGTCGCCGACCGATCTGGGTCGAGGGATACCCGCGCAACGACGTGCTTCGCACGGGGGATGCGGCGGCGGTGCGCGCGCGTCTCGGCATCGGCGAGGACGAGCGCGTCATCCTCTACGCGCCGACCTGGCGCGACGATCGCGAGCAGATCGTGGACTTCCTGGATGCCGAGAGGCTCGCGGCCGACACCGGCGCGGTCGTGCTGGTGCGTGGTCACTCCCGCACGCTGCTGCCGGGCAGGGACGCCGAGGGTGCGCGCGTCATCGATGTGACAGGCTTCCCGGACACCGCCCAGCTGCTGCTGGCCGCCGACGCGCTCGTGACCGACTATTCGTCGGTGATGTTCGACTTCACCGTCACGGGTAAGCCGGTGTACTTCTTCGTGCCCGACCTCGAGGACTACCGCGGACGCCTGCGCGGGTTCTACTTCGATCTCACCGCACGCGCGCCCGGGCCGCTCGTGCGCACGCAGGAGGAGTTGACCCGGGCCCTGGCGCAGGACTCCGCCGCCTACGCCGACCGGTACGCCGCGTGGCAGCGCGCCTTCAACGCGCGCGACGACGGCCACGCGGCGGAGCGCGTCGTCGCCCGCATCCTCGATCAGGGCCTGATCGGCGGCTGACTCACGGCAGCGGCGTGTTGCGGGTTCCGAGCCGCGAGGTGTCGACGGTGTCGCGCGCGCCGCGCACGAGCCCCTGGATGAACCCGGCGCCCCAGGCGAGATGCATCGAGGGGAGGACTCCCGCCGTCCAGAGCTTGTCGCGCCATCCTCTTCCGCCGCCCGGGCCCAGGGCGACGCCGACGATGAGAACCGCGTACGCGACCACGGGCAGGTAGACCGCGTTGGCGATGACAGCGGCGATGCCGGAGAGGACACCGGTGAGCTGCAGCGCACCGGTCACGGCGGCGAGGGCCACACTGGCCACGAGGAGGGGCGGGGCGAAGAAGCGCAGTGAGTTGCGACGGCCGTAGCGTCGCACCAGCTCGCCGCGCCACGCGCCGGTGGCACGGAACTGCCGCACGAGTCGCTGCCAGCTCTCGCGCGGCCAGTACGTCACACGCAGTGCGGGATCGAACCAGACGCGGTACCCCGCCCGGCGGATGCGGAGGTTCAGTTCCCAGTCCTCGCCGCGGCGCAGGGACTCGTCGAATCCGCCGACCTCGTCGACGACGACGCGGCGCATGACGCCGAGGTAGGCGGACTCGGCCGCGCTCTCGCGTCGTCCGCCGTGATACGCCCCGCCGCCCAGCCCGAACGGAGAGTTGTACGCGCGGGCGACGGCGCGCTGGAACGGTGTGCGCCCGTCGGCCTGCATCACCCCGCCGACGTTCGCGGCGCGGACGCGCGCCAGCGTCTCGAGTGCCCTCAGCGTGTAGCCGGGGGCGAGCTCCGAGTGAGCGTCGACCCGCACGATGGTCGCCAGCGTGCTGCGGGCGATCGCCAGGTTCAAGCCCGTCGGGATGTCGGCGTCGGGATTGCGCACGAGCAGGATGCGGTCGTCGCCGGCGGCGAGACGCTCGGCGATCTCGTCGGTGCCGTCCGAGGAGGGGCCCAGCGCCAGCACGAGCTCCATGGGGCCGGGAGTCTGCTGCGCGAGCACGCTCTGCACGGCGCGCTCCAGATATCGCGCCTCGTTCAGCACCGGCATGACGAAGGACACCCCTGCCTCGGCGCTGGGAACCGGGGCGTCACGATGGCCCCCCGCGTCGACGTGCATCCGACGATCATCCCATGCGTGCGCTGGTTAGGCTGGAAGGATGGGCCTGGCATCAGACATCCGCAAGGCGCGGGGACTTCTCCGGAAGGTCCTCGACAACCGCTCCGCCGTGCGCCAGGTGCGCGCGATGCGCACCCCGCTGCCGGTCGGTCGCTTCCGGGTCGGTGTCTACTTCGCCGACGGCGCCGTGAACCTCTACCAGATGCGTCAGTGGTACAAGCCGCTCCAGAAGCTCGCCGAGACCTGGCCCGTCCTGGTGCTCAGCCGGAACGCCACCTCGGCGGCGGCGATCATGACCGAGAGCGAGCTGCCCGTCGCGTTCGTGCCGACCGTGCGCGACCTCGAGAAGGTCGTGGCGGCGCAGGGACTGCGCATCGTGCTGTACGTGAATCAGAACACGCGCAACTTCCAGATGTTCCGCTACGGGCATCGCTGGCACGTGTTCGTCAACCACGGCGAGTCCGACAAGATGTACATGACCACGAATCAGTTCAAGGCGTACGACTACGCCCTGATCGCGGGGGATGCGGCTCGCGAACGTCTGGGACGCGTGCTGTGGAACTACGACCTCGACGCCCGCACGATCGCGATCGGTCGACCGCAGGCGGACCACTACTCCGGGGCGCTGCCCTACACTCCGGACGATCGCACGGTCGTGCTCTACGCACCGACCTGGGAGGGCGATCGACCCTCCGCGTTCTACGGATCCATCGTCAGTCACGGAGAGGCACTGGCCTCAGCCGTCCTCGGCTCTGCACGCCACCGCCTCATCTACCGACCGCACCCCCGCAGCGGCGTGGTCGACCACGAGTACCTGGCCGCGCATCGACGCATCGTCGCCGCGATCGCCGCGGCGAACGCCGCCGACCCCGCCGCTCAGCACGTCTACGACGACGGCCCGGAACTCGGCTGGCAGCTGGCGGCCTCCGACGTCGCGGTGGTCGACATCTCCGCCATGGTCTACGACCGCCTCGCTGCCGACAAGCCGTTGCTGATCACGCGGCCCGTCGATGAGCGTGCCGCGGTCGACACCAGCGGCTATCTCTCCGCGTGCGAGTGGCTGGATGCGGCCGATGCCCCCCGCATCCTGGCCGAGGTCGATCGCCTGGTCGGCGATCCCGAGGCGGTCGCTCGCCTCGCGCACTGGGTCGACCACTACTTCGGCGACACCTCGCCGGGGGCTCCGACGGCACGCTTCCACGCGGCGATCGGCCGACTCATGGACGAATGGGACCAGTGGCACGCACGAGCGGGCGGCGACGCGGACGACGCTGCGGCGCAGGCCGAGCTCGACTCTCACGCCGGCCGCGAAGAAGCTTCCTGAGACGCAACGTCCGCTCAGCGATCCGGTAGGTCCTCGCTGGCCGAGGGATCCACGGGGGAGTCGGACGGCCGCTGCTTCCGGCGAACGGAGCCGAGCGCCTTCGTGGCGTTGCGCGTGCGGCGGGTGGCGGATCCCGCGGCCTGCGCGACGAGCCCGCCGGCGCGCGCGAGGCCCCGCCCGGCGAGCCGCTCGAGCGGTGCGGCGCCCGGGCGAGGCTCGAGCTCCGCGGGCAGATCGAGGGGCGGCATCCCGAACGCGCGTCGAGACGTGGTGATCACACGTCGCCCGAGCAGATGGTTGCCGGCGCCGCCGACCGCAGCGCCCACGCCGAAGGGCAGCGCCTTGCCGACGAAGGAGGCGCCGCCGCGGGCGGCGAAACGGTGCAGGAACGAGGTCTTCAGACGGTCGACCAGCGGACCGAGCGCCGCGCGGGGCAGCGTCGTGGTGATCAACTCTCCCCAGTAGGTGCTGCGCGACGGGCCCTTGCCGCCGGCCTGCCGGGCGAGCTGGGTGACCAGGTCGATCCCCTCCTGACCGAGCAGCAGCGTCAGAACGAGCGCGCGGGCCCGGTCGGGGTTCTCGACCGGGAGCCCGTGCACTTCGGCCACCGACTGCGCGAACAACGTCGTCGTCTCCAGGAAGCCGAGAGTCTCCACGCCGCTCAGCGCCAGCGTGACGCCGGTGCCGATGCCGGGCACGACGGCCGTCGCGCCGACGGCGGCTCCGCCGGTGGTCACCGCCGCGAGGTACCGGCGCTCCAGCATCCGCACGATCTCGAGCGTCGTGGCGCGCGGGTGGCGCACTCGGATGCTGCGCAGGTGCGCGAGCACCACGGGGCGCTGGACGGCGAGCACGCGATCGAGGGCGCGCACCGTGAACGGGTGCTCGCTCGACCCGACGGGTGGGATGCCTCCCTGCCACGGCGACTCGTCCGGCAGGCTGTGGATGCGGTGGACCTTCTCCGGCATCCTGCGATGCTAGGCGCCTCGGCTGAACGGCGCCGGGGGATTGCGGATCAGACGAACTGGTTCGCGCGTTCGAGGTCTTCGGCGAAGTCGACCTCGACGGCGTACAGGTCGGAGATGTCCATCGGCTCGAGCAGGAGGCCGTCGTGCTGGATGGCGAGCTCGAGACCGCGCTCGAAGTAGTCCTGATCGTCGACGCGCGCAAGGTGGTGCATGAAGGAGCGCTTGTCGGCGCGCGAGATGTAGTTGATTCCCACGGCCTCGCCGATTCCGCCGCGGACGGTCTTGGACAGCTCCTTGATGAAGCCCTCGCTCGTGACGGTGTACTTGACCTCTTCGTCGCTCACCTTCGCGGTGTTGACGGTGACGAAGGACTGCTCGCGCTCGATGAGCGCCACGGCCCGGCCCAGCACGCGGGGGTCGAAGACGACGTCGCCGTTCATCCAGAGCACACCCGCCTTGCCGGTCGCGGACAGCGCGCGCAGGAGGCTCTTCGAGGTGTTGGTCTGGTCGTAGCGCTCGTTGTAGACGTAGTCCGCCTCGGGGAAGGCCTCCACGATGGTCTCGGCGCGGTAGCCGACGACCGTCGTGATCTTGGCGTCCGTGCCGAAGGCTGCGCGGATGTTGTCGTGCTGCTGGCGCATGATGCTGCGCCCGTCGCTCAGCTGGGTCAGCGGCTTGGGGAGGCTGCGGCCGAGGCGCGAGCCCATGCCTGCGGCAAGGATCACAGTCTGAAGTCTCATAAGATTCATTGCTCCTGGAGTCGAAGTTCACGGTCGGTTCACCGACGAAACACTCCTTTGTGCCGGGCCCATGGTATCCGGGCCACCTGGAAGCCCGCAGATCTCCCCACCGCCGTTGTGGATTCGTGACAATCGATGACAGGGCCGCATCCCACCGATGGGATCGTCAGGGGCGGTTGATACGTTGGGGAAGTGACCTCCACTCCTTCCGGTTCCGACGCGCCCACGCCCGACGACGGCTCCGCTGAGGAGGCCTCCGCGGCTGCGAAGAAACCGGCGTCCACGCGCCCTGCGACTCCGCGCACTCCGCGGTCCACGACCGCCCGTCCGGCAGCGGCGCGCAAGCCCGCTGCGAAGAAGCCGGCGCCCTCGGCCGCAGCAGCAGCCGCGGCCGACGAGAACGAACCCGCCGCGCCCGCAGCTCCGAAGAAGCCCGCGGCGAAGCGGCCGACGGCGGCCTCGCGTCCCGCGGGCTCGACCACGGAGGATGCGGCGGCGCCGGCGGCGGCGAAGAAGCCCGCCGCGGCGAAGAAGCCCGCCGCGCCGAAGAAGCCGGCGGCGCCCAGGAAGCCCGCAGCGCGGACCACGACCGCCCGCACCGGCGAGACCGCACCCAAGCCGCGCACCGCGTCGCCGCGAGCGAAGTCGGCGCCGGCGGCAGCGAAGACGCCGCGCGCGGCCGCTGCGAAGACACCGCCCGTGGCCCCGATCGATGCGCCGGTTCCGGTGGACTTCGTCATCCCGCCCAAACCACCCCTGCCGCCGCGTGCGACCCCGCCGGGTGCGGACCAGCCGACCGCGGTCGACGAGGTGCAGGTTTCCGACGAGGTGCTCGTTTCCGACGAGGTGATCGTCCCCGATGAGGCGCCGGTCGAGGCCGCATCGCCCGAGGTACTGGACGAGGTGCCCGTCGTCACGGCGACGGGCGCCGCGACCGAGCAGCGCGCTCCCGAGCCCGCTGACCCGGCGCCGGCGGAGATCGTCGAGGTGGAGGAAGTCGTCCAGGTCGTCGAGGTCGTCGACGAGGTGCCCGAGACGGACGACGAGACCCTCGACGACGCGGTGGCGCTGACATCGGCGGCCGTGGTGGTCGAGACGACGGAGGATGAGGCGTCCGAACGGTTGTTCTCGGATGTCGCCGAGAGGGCGGCCTCGGCGGATGCGCCCTCGCTGGCGCTCGAGGTGAGTGGCCTCGCGAAGTCCTACGGCTCGACGGTCGCGGTCGCGGGCATCGACCTCGCCGTCCCCGCCGGCACCTTCTACGGTCTCGTCGGACCGAACGGCGCTGGCAAGACCACCACGCTCTCGATGATCGCCGGGCTCCTGAAGCCCGACGCGGGCACGATCCGCGTCGCTGGCGTCGACGCGCGCACCCGGTCGCGTGACGCCAAGAGGCTGATCGGCGTGCTGCCGGACCGACTGCGCACCTTCGATCGCCTGACCGGTCGCCAGCTGCTGTCGTACGCGGGGCTGCTGCGCGGTCTCGATGCGAACACCGTGGAGCGCCGCGCCTCCGACTTGGGGCGTGCCTTCGACCTGACCTCGGCGCTGGGCCGGTCCGTTTCGGACTACTCCGCGGGCATGACGAAGAAGATCATGCTCGCCGCAGCCCTCATCCACTCACCCCGGCTGCTCGTGCTCGATGAGCCCTTCGAGGCCGTCGACCCTGTCTCGAGTTCGGTGATCCTCGACATCCTGGGCACATATGTGTCGCACGGCGGAACCGTTCTGCTCTCCAGCCACGGAATGGACCTGGTCGAGCGCGTGTGCGATCGCGTGGCGGTGATCGTCTCCGGTCAGGTGCTGGTGGACGGCACGGTGTCCGAGGTCCGCGGCGAGCAGACGCTCGAGGCACGGTTCCTCGAGCTCGTCGGCGGCTCGAACGAGGTGGAGGGCCTCGAATGGCTGCACACGTTCTCCGACTGAGGGCCGCCCTCCTGATCGGGGCGCTGCGCGGCGATGCCGCGGAGCGCTGGCGTGCGATCATCGCGAGCGTCCTCGTCGTGGGCGGCGTGGTCGCGGCCTGCATCGCCCAGATCGCACTGCAGTCGGTCACCGCGCAATCCGCCTTCGTGGTGACGGTTCTCGGAGGCAGCGCGGTCGCGGTCGGTTACGCGCTTGCGCCTCCGATCTCCGGAAGCCCGGACCAGCTCGACCCGCGCCGGTTCCAGACCTTCGGACTGGAACCCAGATCTCTCGCGAGCTCGATCCTGCTCGCGAGCGTCGTCAGCGTGCCTGTCCTGGCGTTGGCGGCGGTTGCCGTGGCGACCGCCGTGATGTGGTTCTCGCAGGACGCCGGAGCGCTGTCTGCGATCGGACCTCTGCTGGGCGTGGTGACGGCGGTGCTGCTCACCCGGGTCGCTGCGGGACTCGCCTCGATGTGGACGCTTCCGCGCCGGTCGCGCGAGCTCACCGGACTGTTCATCCTCGCGCTGCTGGTCGTCTTCGTGCCGGTCGGGGTGTTCTTCGCCTCGCTCGACTGGGGTGATGCCGTTCCGAGTCAACTCGATGCGGCGGCGCACGTGCTCGCGTTCACGCCGATCGGTGCCGCCTGGGCGTTGCCGGGCCTCGCCGCGATCGGCGATGTCGGCGGGCTCTGGCTCGCCGCGATCGTCGCGCTGGTCACGATCGCCCTGCTCGGATGGGCGTGGTTCGCGATCGTGCGCCGCGCACTCACGACGATCGAACGCCCGCTCGCTGCGCGTGAGCGCGGCGGCATGGGATGGTTCGCGGTGCTGCCCAGCACCGCCGGGGGCGCCATCGCCGCCCGCAGCCTCACTTACTGGCTGCGCGATCGTCGCTACGGCGTGAATGTGCTCGTCGTTCCGGTAGCGGCGCTGCTGACCACCATCCCGCTGCTGGTCGCGGGCGTGCCCGCCGAGTATGTGGCGCTGGTGCCGGTGCCCATCATCGCGCTCTTCTTCGGCTGGTTGCCCCACAACGACGTCGCCTACGACTCCACCGCGGTGTGGATGCACGTCGCCTCCGGTGTGCGCGGCATCTCCGACCGCGTGGGTCGCCTCGTGCCGATCCTGCTCATCGCGGTGCCGACGTTCGCCGTCGCCGTCCCTGTCGCGGTCGCCATCCATGGGCGGTGGGCGCACCTGCCGGCACTCGCGGGCGTGACGATCAGTCTGTTCCTGTCCGGCCTGGGACTCTCCTCCATCGCCTCGGCGGCGGCGCCGTATGCGGTATCGCGTCCGGGTGACAGTCCCTTCCAGCAGCCTCAGCGCACGGGATCCGCCGGCATCCTCTCGCAGGCGCTCGTGATGCTGGGGGCGCTGGCTGTGAGCGTACCGACGCTCTGGTGGGCGTGGCAGGCGGTCTCGGACGATCAGTCCTTCGGCCTCGCGGCCCTCGTGGGCGGGGCGACGACGGGGGTCGTCGTGCTCGGAGTGGGACTCGCCATCGGCGCACAGGTGTTCGAGCGGCGTGAGAGCGAGCTCATGGAGTTCGCTGCCACGAGTTCGTGACCCGAGCCGCGCGCACCCCTCGCGGCTACACTTGCTGACCATGAGCACCCCTGCCGACAGCCCCGACCAGGGCGGCCTCGCCACCCTCGACCGCGAGCTCGAAGAGCTCATCCGCGAAGAGACCATCGAGCCCGGCGATCACGAGCGCTTCTCGCACTACGTGAAGAAGGAGAAGATCCTCGAATCGGCCATCACGGGCAAGCCCGTGCGCGCGCTGTGCGGCAAGAAGTGGACGCCCGGTCGCGATCCGGAGAAGTTCCCGGTCTGCCCGTCGTGCAAGGAGATCTACGAGTCGCTGCAGCAGTGACGCGCGCCGCTCACAGGTAGCGGGTGGGAATCGCCGGATCCGACCGGCTCAGACCGTGCGCCGCGAGGGGGAGTTCGCGGCGCACCATCAGATGGTGCGCCCGTGCGCCCTGCACACCCTCAGGGCCTTCGTGAGAGGCGTCGATCTCGCCGTGCTCGACGAGCGGTACCTGCAGCGGCCGGGCCTCTGCGAGCTCGGCGGGTGAGCCGGCCGCGTCGATGCGGATGAGCTCCGCCTCGGCGACGCCGCCGCGCAGGCCCCGGAAGGCCGACTTCCGGCCGCCCGTCGACGTCTTTTCGGCGGACGCCTTCGCGACACTCACCCATGTTCCGTCGGGGTCCTGACGCGCGACCAGCTTGTAGACCATCCCCGCGGTCGGCGTACCCGAACCCGTCACGACGGACGTGCCGACGCCGTAGGCGTCGACGGGGGATGCGGCCAGTGCCGCCAGCGCGTACTCATCCAGGTCACTCGTGACGGTGATGCGTGTGTCGGTGGCGCCGAGGGCGTCGAGCTGCGCCCGCACGCGCGCCGCGACCACGGGCAGGTCGCCCGAGTCGATGCGCACGCCGCCGAGGCCGGTTCCCGCGACGCGGATCGCGGTCTCGACGCCCCGCTCGATGTCGTAGGTGTCGACGAGCAGCGTCGTCCCGAGTCCCTGGGCGGCGATCTGCGCGCGGAAAGCGTCCTCTTCGCGGTCGTGGAGGAGCGTCCACGCGTGGGCGGCGGTGCCCATGGTCGGGATGCCCCAGGTGCGCCCCGCCTCCAGATTGCTCGTGGCGCCGAAGCCGGCGATGTAGGCGGCTCGCGCGGCGGCGACGGCCGAGCGCTCCCCGGCTCGTCGCGAGCCCATCTCGGCCAGCGGCCGGTCGCCGGCAGCCAGCGACATCCGCGCGGCCGCCGTGGCGACGGCGGAGTCGTGGTTGAGCACGCTGAGGGCCAGGGTCTCGAGGATCACTGCCTCGAGGAAGCTGCCCTCGACGGTCAGTACGGGGGAGCCGGGGAAGTACAGCTCCCCCTCCCGGTAGCCGGTGATCGACCCGGTGAAGCGGAAGTGGGCGAGGGCGGCGATCGTGTCCGCATCCACCACGCCGTTCTCGCGGAGGTAGCGCAGCTCGTCGTCGCCGAAGCGGAAGTCGCGCAGCAGGGACAGCAGGCGACCGGTTCCCGCGACCACGCCGAAGCGGCGCCCTCCCGCAAGGCGCCGGGCGAACAGCTCGAAGACCGTGCGCCTTGTGGCGGTGCCGTCGCGCAGCGCCGCCTCGATCATGGTCAGCTCGTAGCGGTCGGTGAGCAGCGAGGTCGTCTCGGGCATGGCGGTCACTCTATCGAGCGCGGGTAGGCTGGGTGATCGTGGTGGACGACGCGCCGATCGGGATCTTCGACTCCGGAGTGGGTGGTCTGACCGTCGCCCGCGCGATCTCGCAGTTGCTGCCGCGTGAATCATTGCTCTACATCGGAGACACGGCGCGCTCGCCCTACGGTCCGAAGCCCATCGCGGATGTGCGCCGGTACTCGCTCGAGATCCTCGACACGCTGGTCGAGCAGGGTGTGAAGATGCTCGTCATCGCCTGCAACACGGCGTCGGCCGCGGTGCTCCGGGATGCGCGCGAGCGCTACGACGTGCCCGTGGTCGAAGTCATCGGGCCCGCCGTGCGCACAGCGCTCGCCACGACCCGAAACAGCCGCATCGGCGTCATCGGCACGACCGGCACGATCGGTTCCGGCGCGTACCAGGACATGCTCGAGGTGAACCCGAACGTCACCGTGTTCGCGCAGGCCTGCCCGCGGTTCGTCGACTTCGTCGAGGCGGGCGTCACCGGCTCGGCCGAGGTGCTGCAGGTCGCCGAGGACTACCTTGCGCCCCTGCGCCACGCGGACGTCGACACGCTCGTGCTCGGTTGCACGCACTACCCGTTCCTCGAGGGCGCTATCAGCTACGTCATGGGTGAGGGCACCAGTCTCGTCTCGAGCGACACCGAGACGGCGAAGGACGTCTACCGTCAGCTCGTCTCCCGTGATTTGCTGGCAGGCCCCGACGCCGTGGCGCAGCACGTGTACGAGGCGACGGGCTCGTCGGCCGACGACTTCATCCAGCTCGCGCACCGGCTCATGGGACGCGAGGTGCGCCAGGTGCAGCTCGTGCAGACCGGCACGATCGATCTGCCCCGCACCGCCGCGTCCTGACGCCTCACCCTGATTTCCCGCATCCGCCCTACCCGAGGAGAACGATGACCGACATCACCCGCGCCGATGGGCGTACCGTCTCGCAGCTGCGTCCCGTGACGATCGAGCGGGGCTGGTCGAGCCAGGCCGAGGGGTCCGCGCTCATCTCGTTCGGCAACACCAAGGTGCTGTGCACGGCGTCGTTCACGAACGGCGTGCCGCGCTGGCTCACCGGCAAGGGCAAGGGCTGGATCACCGCCGAGTACGCGATGCTGCCGCGCGCCACGAACGATCGCAACGACCGCGAGAGCGTCAAGGGCAAGATCGGCGGGCGTACGCACGAGATCTCGCGCCTGATCGGCCGGGCGCTTCGCGCGGTCGTCGACACGAAAGCGCTGGGCGAGAACACGATCGTCATCGACTGCGACGTGCTGCAGGCCGACGGCGGCACGCGCACCGCGGCGATCACCGGCGCCTACGTCGCCCTGGCCGACGCGATCGAGTGGGGCCGTCGCAAGAAGTTCATCGGGCAGAAGGCGCAGGTGCTCTTCGACTCCGTCTCCGCCGTCTCGGTCGGCATCATCGACGGTGAGCCGATGCTCGACCTCGCGTACGTCGAGGACGTGCGCGCCGAGACCGACATGAACGTCGTCGTGACCGGCCGCGGGCTCTTCGTCGAGGTGCAGGGAACGGCCGAGGGGGCGCCGTTCGACAAGCGGGAGCTCGACGCTCTGCTGGAGCTGGCGGTCGCGGGATGCGGCGAGCTCGCTCAGGCGCAGACCGCGGCACTCGCAGCGGGAGACGAGGCGTGACCGACCGCGTGGTGCTCGCCACGCACAACCCGCACAAGGTCGAGGAGTTCCGCGCCATCGTGCAGGCGACCCGCCCCGACCTCACCGTCATCGGCTACGACGGGCCGGAGCCTGTCGAGGACGGCGTGACCTTCGCGGCCAATGCACTGATCAAGGCCCGCGCGGCGGCCGCCTACACCGGGCTTCCTGCGCTGGCCGACGACTCGGGCATCTGCGTCGACGTGCTCGGGGGAGCGCCGGGGGTGTTCTCCGCCTACTGGGCCGGACACCGTAAGGATGCCGCAGCCAACCTCGAGCTCCTGCTCGACCAACTCGCCGACATCGCCGACCCGCACCGCACCGCGCAGTTCGTCTCGACGATCGCCCTCGTGATGCCCGGCGGTGCCGAGCACGTGGTCGAGGGCATCTGGCCGGGCCGGCTCGCGCTCGCCGCCGACGGCGCCGGCGGCTTCGGCTACGACCCGATCTTCATCCCCGACGGTCAGTCCGGCACGGAACGCACGGTCGGTCAGTTCTCGGCCGCCGAGAAGAACGCCGCGTCGCACCGCGCACGCGCCTTCGCCGAGCTCGGACCGCTGCTGAGCGAGCTCTGAGCGCGGGAGCGAGAATCACTCTCGTTCCCGATTGCGCGCAAACCGGCTGAGGGCGTGACGGGGCGCCTAGCCTGGTGCCATGCACGATCACGCGCCCGCATCCGGAGTCCGCGGCGGCAGCAACCGCCGCCTGCTCGCGATCTCGCTCGGGATCACCTCGACGGTGTTCGTCGTGCAGGTCGTCGGCGCGCTCCTGTCCGGGTCGCTGGCGCTGCTCGCGGACGCCGCGCACATGCTGACGGATGCGGCGGCCCTGGTCATCGCGCTGATCGCCAGCGCCATGGCGGCCCGCCCCGCGAACGATCGCCGCACGTTCGGCTATCAGCGCGCCGAGGTGTTCGGTGCTCTCGCCAACGGCGTGATCCTGCTCGGGCTCTCGCTGTGGGTCGGCGTCGAAGCCATCACGCGGCTCATCAACCCGGCCGAGGCGGAGGTCGCCGGCGGACTCATGCTCGGCGTCGCCGCCGTCGGCCTGATCGCGAACGCCGTCGCGATGTGGCTGCTGGGCGCAGCGCAGCGCACGAGCATCAACGTGCGCGGTGCGTATCTCGAAGTGCTCGGCGACCTGCTCGGCTCGGTCGCGGTGATCGTCGCCGCCGTCGTCATCCTGCTGACCGGCTGGCTGCCGGCCGACGCGATCGCGTCGTTGCTCATCGCGGCGATGATCGTGCCGCGCGCCATCGGCCTGCTGCGCGAGGTCGTCTCGGTGCTGAGCGAGGCGACGCCGAAGGGCGTCGAGGTCGACACGATCCGCGCCCACATCCTCGGCACGCCGGGTGTCGTCGCCGTCCACGATCTGCACGTGTGGCAGCTCACCCGCGGCGCGCCCGTGTTCACGGCGCACGTCGTGGTGGACGAAGAGGCGTACGCCACGGGCGGCGCCGCCCGCATCCTCAGCGATCTGCAGGGCTGCCTCGCGAAGCACTTCGACGTCGAGCACTCGACCTTCCAGCTCGAGCCCGCCGATCACGTCGAGCACGAGGCGCACGCCTGATCACGTCTCGTCGCGCACCTCGTCGGGGCCCTTGTCGGGACGGAGACCACGCCAGCGCGCCTGGCGCAGCCTGCCGTCGGGCGTGACCTCGGCGTAGGCGACCTCGGCGACGACCTCCGGGCGCACCCACAGGGCGTCCCTGGCGTCGGCACGCGGCACGTCGAGGAACGGGGAAGCGTCGGTCCGCAACGGCTGCAGCACCTGGTCGAGCCGGCGCAGCTCCCGCTCGCTGAAGCCCGTTCCCACTCGGCCCACATAGCGCAACCCCTCGGGCGAAGGCACGCCCATGAGCAGTGACCCGATGCCGCCGCGGCCGTGGCGACCGGGCCGGATCGCGCCGATCACGACCTCCTGGGCGGCGACGTGCTTGATCTTCAGCCACTGGTCGCTACGCCTGCCTGGCCGGTAGATGGACGCCGGGTTCTTCACCATGACGCCCTCGAGCGAGAACGCGGTGCTCGCCTCCAGCGCCGCATCCAGGTCGTCGAACACCGGCGGCACGATGCGCGGGGGATTCAGATCACGGGCCAGGCCATCGAGGTGCGTGCGGCGCTCGCGCAGCGGGAGGGCGGTGAGGTCCTCTCCGTCGAGCGCGAGCACGTCGAACACGTGCAGGTGCACGGGGACGCGTTCCGCCTCGCGCCGGATC
This sequence comes from Microbacterium binotii, assembly GCF_021398715.1. Classification (NCBI taxonomy): domain Bacteria; kingdom Bacillati; phylum Actinomycetota; class Actinomycetes; order Micrococcales; family Microbacteriaceae; genus Microbacterium; species Microbacterium binotii. The sequence continues at coordinate 1,341,473 of NZ_CP090347.1, forward strand.
TCCGCCGCCTTCGTGAGGTGCATGCGGGACTGCAGCAAGGGGAAGCTGGGCCGCCCGCGCTCATCCAGTGCGACGATCTCCCCGTCGAGGATGCAGGCGGCGCGCCCGAGACCGGGGTCCGAGGTGAGTTCGGGGTACCGGTCGGTGATGTCGGTTCCGCTGCGGGCGCGCAGCAGCATCCGCTCGCCGTCCCAGAACGCCAGGGCGCGCACGCCGTCCCACTTCATCTCCGCCCACGGCCCGCCCCAACGTCGGGCGGCAGCCGCCGCCAGGCCGGATGTGGAGTTCTCGGCGAGCATCGGGCGCAGGCGAGACGGCGAGAGCTCGTCCGGCCATGGCGCAGCGGATGCGGCGGCCGCCACCGCCTCGTCCTTCATCCGGTGCAGGAGCCAGGTCGACTTCTCGCCCTCGCCGTCGGTGCGGATGAGAGCGAGCCGGACGGTACCCAGGGGGCCGTCCGCCCGCCCCGTGACGGTGAAGATGACCTCGTCCGGTCGCCACTTCTCCGCCTCGTAGGTGCCGGTGTCCCAGATCGTCACCTCGCCCGCACCATATTCGCCTGCGGGGATCTTGCCCTCGAAGGTGCCGTACGACAGCGGGTGGTCTTCGGTCATGACCGCGAGGTGATTGCGCTTCGTCGTCTCCGGCACACCCTTGGGCACGGCCCAGCTCACGTAGACGCCGTCGTGCTCGAGCCGCAGGTCGTAGTGCAGGCGCCGAGCGTGGTGCTCCTGGATGACGAAGCGGAGCGCGTCCCCGGATGCCGCGTCGGCGGCGGGGTCTGAGGGAACCGGCTCGGGCGTGCGGTCTGCGGATCTCTTGGAGATGTAGGTGCGCAGCGGCTCGGCGGCACCGCGTCGGGGGCGTAGCGGCGCGAGGAGGTCGCCGTCCGTCTCGGTGCGGGCGAGCACCTGCGTCAGATCGAGCTGCGCGAGGCCGGGGTCGTCCAGCTCCTCCCAGGTGCGCGGTGCCGCCACCGTCGGCCGCGCGCGCCCACGCAGGGAGTACGGGGCGATGGTCGTCTTCTTGCCGTTGTTCTGCGACCAGTCGACGAAGACCTTTCCGGGGCGCAGGGCCCGCGACATGTTGCTGACGACGAGGTCGGGGTGATCGGCCTCGAGCGACCGCGCGAGCTCCTTCGCCAGCGCGGACGCCGACTCGCTCGTCTGGCCCGGGGGGAGTGCGCAGTACAGGTGGATACCCTTGCTGCCGCTCGTGACGGGGAAGGGCGTGAGGCCCGCATCCGTGAGGATCGCGCGCGCCCATCGCGCGACCTCGGCCACCGTGGGCAGGTCGATGTCATCGCCCGGGTCCAGGTCGAGGACGAGCCGGTCGGGGTGCGAGGGGAGTCCGTCGGCGCCGAAGCGCCACTGCGGGGTGTGCAACTCGAGGCTGGCGGTCTGCGCGAGCCAGACGAGGGTCGGAACGTCGTCGACGAGCACGTACTCCTTCGTGCCGGTGGAGTGTTCGATGCTCTGACGGCGAAGCCACGCGGGCGCGCCGCGCTCGAGGTTCTTCGCGAAGAAGGACTCGGCGTCCACGCCGTCCGGCCAGCGTTTGCGAGTCACCGGCCGGCCGTCGAGGTGGGGGAGCAGCACCGGCGCGATCCGCGCGTAGTAGTCGATGACCTCGGCCTTGGTGGTGCCGGTGGCGGGATAGAGCACCTTGTCGAGATGGCTGACGCGGATGCGGCGGCCCTCCACGTCGACGGTCTGCTCGCGTGCGGACATGCGCCCATCCTGCCGTCCGGTGCGTCCGACGCGCACCCGTTGCGCCCTCGCACATCGGATGCAACAGGCCCGCAACCCCTAGCCTCGGCGCGCTGCGGAGATGTCTACTAGGCCTATGAGGTCGATATGGAAGGGCGCGGTCGCGTTCGGGCTCGTGAACGTACCGGTGAAGGTGTACTCGGCGACCGAGGACCACGACGTCTCGCTGCACCAGGTGCACGCGGCGGACGGCGGCCGCATCCGGTATCAGCGCGTCTGCGAGCTCGACGGCGAGGTCGTGCCGTACGCCGACATCGACCGGGCATACGACGACGGCGACCGCACGGTGGTGCTCACGAAGGAGGACCTGGAGTCGCTGCCGGCGGAGAAGTCGCGCGAGATCTCGGTGGTCGAGTTCGTGCCGAGCGACCAGGTCGATCTGCTCACCCTCGACAAGGCCTACTACCTCGAGCCGGACTCGTCGTCGCCGAAGGCGTACGTGCTGCTGCGGCGGACGCTCGAGCAGACCGACCGCACCGCGATCGTGCAGTTCTCCCTGCGTCAGAAGACGCGGCTGGCCGCGCTGCGTGTACGCGGTGACGTGCTCGTGCTGCAGACGCTGCTCTGGGCGGATGAGGTGCGCGAGGCATCCTTCCCATCGCTCGACGAGGACGTGAGGATCTCCGCCAAGGAGCTCGAGCTCTCCGCGGCGCTCGTCGACAGCTTCTCGTCCGACTTCGATCCGACTGAGTTCCGCGACGAGTATCAGGAGCAGTTGCGCACGCTGATCGAGGCGAAGCTCGAGAAGGGCGAGAGCGTCGACACCTCGACCACGTTCGGCGAGGAGGGCGACGACAAGGACGGCGGCGAGGTCATCGACCTCATGGCGGCCCTGCGAGCCAGCGTCGAGCGCAGTCGGGCGTCCAAGAAGGACGCGTCACCCAAGAGCGATGACAAGCCCGCGGCGAAGCGGAAGAAGAGTTCGAAGGCGTCGTGACCGGATGCGGCGGGCTTACTCGCCGGATGCCGCCTCGTCGCGCTGCTCCTTCTTGACCTTCGCGCGCTCGCGGAAGTAGTGCCAGAGCGTGACGGCTGCGGTGATCGCCACGACGCCGATGAGGATCACGTCGATGTAGTCGGTGACGATCTGCGCGACCCAGGGGATGTAGCCGACCAGGAACCCGATCATCGTGAGTCCGAAGCCCCAGAGGATGGCGCCGATGAGGTTGTACAGGCTGTACTTGCGCCACGGCATGTGGCCGACACCGGCGGCGACGGGTGCGAAGGTGCGCACGATCGGGACGAACCGGGCGAAGATGACGGTCAGCCCGCCGAAGCGCTCGAAGAACGCATTCGTGCGCTCGACGTTCTTCTTGCTGAACAGCCCCGACTCTTTGCGCTCGAAGATCGCGGGGCCGCCCTTGTGGCCGATGAGGTAGCCGACCTCGCCACCGACGAAGGCGGCGAGACCGATCAGCAGGGCCACGACCCAGACGTTCACGCCGAAGACACCGTTGGGTGCCACATCCGAGGAGTGCGAGAGCAGTCCGGAGATGATGAGCAGTGTGTCGCCGGGCAGCAGGAAGCCGATGAGCAGTCCTGTCTCCGCGAACACGATGAAGCAGACCACGGCGAGAGCCCAGGGGCCGGCCGCCGCGATGATCGTCTCGGGGGAGAGCCAGGGGATGAGGGCGATGGAGTGCACGGGCGTCCCGTCGATCGGATGTCAGGATGCGGGGCGCGGGTGGCACGCCCCCGTCCCCGTGCGGAAGGTGGGACTTGAACCCACACGCTCGAAAGCACAGGAACCTAAATCCTGCGTGTCTGCCAATTTCACCACTCCCGCGGGTGGGGACAGTCTATCCAGCGCGCTTCGGATCACCTGTGCGTCGCCGCGCACGGCGGCGACGCACAGGTCGCGTCAGGACGCGGTGACCTCGCTGACCGCGGTCTCGATGAGATCCGCCACCTCGGTCGGGTGGCTCTGCATCGCGAGGTGGGGGGCGGGAAGTTCCACGATGCCGCGAAGGCCGGCACGCGTGTAGCCGAAGCGCTCGACCTCGGGATTGATCGTGTGGTCCTCGCTGGAGACGATGCCCCACGCCGGCTTGGTCTTCCATGCGGCGAAGGTCGCGGGCTCGGAGAACGCGGCCGCCGACAGCGGTCGCTGCGAGACGGCGAGTACCTGGGTGCGCGCGAGGTCCACGCCGGCGGCGAAGACTTCGGGGAACGCGGCGATCGCGACCGACACGTCGGTGCCGGGCTCGTCGCTGCCCGGCACCGGGTAGGGCGTGTAGACCAGGTTGGCGGCGAGCTCGGAGTCGGGGAAACCGCCTTGCAGCTGGCCGAGACTCTCGCCGACCTCGAGCACGTAGCCCGAGACGTAGACGAGCGCGACGACGTTCGCGGCCTCGCCGGCGACGGTGATGACCGCTCCGCCGTAGGAGTGACCCGCCAGCACGACGTCGCCGTCGATGGTCTCGACGAACGCCTTGATGGATGCGGCATCCTCGCCGAGGCTGCGGTTGTAGACGGGGGGAACGCGCACGTCGTAGCCGCGGTCGAGCAGCTCACGGGTGACGGGCGCCCAGCTGGCGGCGTCGGCGAACGCGCCGTGCACCAGGACGATGGTGGGTGTGGCCACGGGACAACTCCTTGCTTCTGGGGTGGATGGTGCGGCCGACGCTACGGCGCCACTCCCGCGCCGTCTTGCTCGCCCGCGAGCAATGGCGTTCGACAAACTCGGCACGCGGCGGCCGCGCGGCGGGAGCGCTCCCGGAAATCGAAGCTGACAGGCGCACGGAGTGAGCGCTAACATTCGGAGAGCCGACGTCGTCGTCGGTCACAGCGAAGATGCCCCCGAAAGGACCGTAGCCCGTGCCCACGTTGCACCGGGCGGCCCCCTTGCGCCGCCGAACATCCCGGACGCTCGCCGTCCCCGTCCTCGCGGCACTGGTCGCCGCGCCACTCGTCAGTCCGTTGATCGCCCACGCCGACACCCCGACCGGCCTCGTCGCCCACTACGCGCTCGATGAGACGAGCGGCACGGTTGCGGTCGACTCGTCGGGCAATGCGCGCAACGCGGCCTATGTGGGCTCACCGACGCTGACCGGCGCGGATGGTGTGCGCCTCGACGGCTCCGATGACTACGTGAAGCTGCCCAATGACCTGCTGCGAGGGCTGTCCTCGGTGACGGTCAGTGCCCAGGTGCTGGTGCGCGCGGAGCAGACGGGCAACCACTTCCTCTGGAACTTCGGCAACACGACGAACGGCATCGGCGACGGCTACCTGTTCGCCACCTCGACGCCGTACCGTGCCGCCGTCGGCATCGGCAACTGGAGCACGGAGCAGGGGCCCAACAGCGGGAGCAATGTGCCCCGTGACGTCTGGAAGACCCTCACGTACACGCTGGACGATGCGACCGACACGTCGCGCATCTACCTCGACGGCGTGCAGGTTGCCGTCAACACGCAGACGACGACGAAGCCGGGTGACATCGGTCAGGGAACGACGACGGCCAACTACATCGGCCGCTCCGCGTACAACGCCGACCGCCTGCTCGCGGGCAGTGTCCGTGACTTCCGGCTGTACGACCGCGCACTGAGCGCGAACGAGGTGGGCGACCTGGTCTACGTCCCGCCCGTGCCGGGAGAGTCGGAGGCCGTGGATGCGGCGCTCGCCGCCCTGTCGGTGCCGAACGCCGACGACGTCCGCGGCAACATCACGCTCCCTGGCTCGTCGAAGGGCCTCGACGTCTCGTGGTCATCATCGAACCCGGGCGTCGTCGGGACGGACGGCGTCGTCACCCGCGGCTCGAGCGATCAGGCGGTGACCGTCACCGCCAGCGTCACCAAGGGCAACACCACCCGCACGCGCGACATCGCGCTGACGGTGCGCGCCGCGGTCGAGCTGGCGCCGTTCGAGGGATACACGTTCGCCTACTTCACCGGCAACTCGGTGCAGGGAGAGAACATCTACTTCGCGGCCAGCAACGGCAACAACGCGCTGTCGTGGACCGAGCTCAACAACGGCAACTACACCCTCACCTCGAACTACGGTGAGAAGGGTCTGCGCGACCCGTTCCTCATCCGCTCTCCCGAGGGCGACACGTTCTACCTGATCGCGACCGACCTCTCGATCGGCCGCGACGGCAACTGGGACCGCTCGCAGCGCACCGGCTCGAAGTACATCGAGGTGTGGGAGTCGCACGACCTCATCACCTGGAGCGAGCAGCGCCACGTGAAGGTCTCGCCCGACACCGCCGGTAACACGTGGGCCCCCGAGGCGTACTACGACGAGTCGATCGGCGAGTACGTCGTCTTCTGGGCCTCCAAGCTCTATGCCGAAGACGACGTCAACCACACCGGCAACACCTACAACCGGATGCTGTACGCCACCACGCGCGACTTCGTCACCTTCAGCGACACCAAGATCTGGCAGGACGACGGCCTGTCGCGCATCGACTCGACGGTCATCAAGGCGGACGGTGTCTACCACCGCTTCACGAAGGATGAGGGCGCCGGCGGCACGGGCTGCAGCGACATCATCCAGGAGCGTTCGACCGACCTGCGTGCGCCGCTCTCGGGCTGGACGATGGAGGACTCGTGCATCGGCCGCGACGCCGGAACCGGTGCGGTCGAAGGGCCGTCGGTGTTCAAGGCGAACCCGGGCGACGTGAACGGCGAGAAGTACTACCTCTTCGTCGACGAGTACGGCGGCCGCGGGTACATCCCGCTCGCCACCGACGACATCGCCGACCCGGACTGGCAGGTGCCGGCGAACTACCGTCTGCCCGCCAGCCCCCGCCACGGCACGGTGGTGCCGGTGACGGCTGCGGAGCTCACCGCCCTGCGCGCCAACCTGCCGCAGCCGATCTCGGCGAACGAGGACGGCGAGGTCGTGCGGTACGACTTCACCGACGGCTCGGGCACCACGCTGCACGACCGCTCGGGCGCCGGGCGCGACGCCACCATCCAGGGCGGTGCCACGTTCTCGAACGGTGCACTGACCTTCGACGGCTCGAACGACTACGTCGATCTGCCCGACAACCTGCTGGCGGGGATGACGGATGTGACGGTCGAGACCCGCGTGAAGATCGACGCGGCTCAGCGCAATCCCTACTTCCTGTACTCCTTCGGCAACACCGGCGGCGACGGCAAGGGCAACGGCTACCTGTTCTCCACCGGCAACGACACCTACCGCGGGGCCATCACCACGGGTAACTGGACGGGTGAGCGCAACGCCACATCCGCATCCGCTCTTCCGCGCGGGGAGTGGGCGCACCTCGTGTACACATTGAGCGGGAACACTGCGCGGCTCTACCTCGACGGTGTGCAGGTCGCCCAGAACGACGACGTGTCCGTGGACCCCGGCGACATCGGGGGAGGCCGCACGCTCGCCAACTACATCGGCAAGTCGGTGTACAACGAGGACAACCTGTTCCGCGGTCAGGTGAGCGACTTCGTGCTCTACAACCGGGCGCTCTCGGCCGGCGAGGTCGTCGAGCGCTCGGGCAACGCCGAGGTGCTCGGCGGCGTGAGCCTCGCCGACCCGTCGGCGCTGAAGATGGCGCCGATCGTGGATGTGGCGAACCGCACGGTGACCTTCCCGGTCAACCGCGGCACGGACCTCACGAAGCTCCGTCCCGTCTACGCGACGGCGGAGGGTGTGACCGCCTCGCCCGCATCCGGCTCGGTGCGCAACCTCACCGCTCCGGTGACCGTGACGCTGTCGCGGCAGGGTGCGGAGAACGTCGTGTGGACGCTCAAGGCGGTCGAGGTGAAGACCCCCGTGCTGCCCGGCCTGTACGCCGATCCGAACATCGCGGTGTTCGGCGACACGTACTACATCTACGCGACGAGCGACGGCGTTCCCGGATGGGGCGGCAACACGTTCTACGTCTGGAAGTCCACCAACCTCGTGGACTGGACGCGCGCGGCCGAGCCCTTCCTGACGCTCGACGGCGCGAACGGGAACGTGCCGTGGGCGACGGGCAACGCATGGGCGCCGACGATCATCGAGAAGGGCGGCAAGTACTACTTCTACTTCAGCGGTCACGAGCCGAACGCCAACCGCAAGATGATCGGCGTCGCGGTCGCCGACAGCCCCGAGGGCCCGTTCACGGCCCAGGACCTGCCGATGATCCGCAACGACGAGAGCGTCACGAGCGGGCAGGCCATCGACCCGGCCGCGTTCCACGACCCGGTCTCGGGCAAGTACTACCTGTTCTGGGGCAACGGCAGCCCGCTCTACGGCGAACTGTCGGACGACATGACCAGCATCGTGCCCGGCACGATCAAGCGGATCTCGGGTCTGACCGACTTCCGCGAGGGCCTGTTCATGAACTACCGCGACGGGCTGTACCACCTGACGTACTCGATCGATGACACGGGTTCACCGAACTATCGCGTGGGCTACGCCACGTCGACGAGCATCGATGGACCGTGGACGTACCGCGGCATCCTGCTGCAGAAGGACACCACGCAGGGGATCCTCGGGCCGGCGCACAGCTCGATCATCAACGTTCCGGGCACGGACGACTGGTACATCGCATACCACCGGTTCGCCATCCCGGGCGGTGACGGCACGCACCGCGAGACGACGATCGACCGCATCCAGATCGGTTCCGACGGTCTGTTCCAGCCGGTCGTTCCGACCCTCACCGGCGTGGAGCCGCGCACGGTGCCCGGCACCGGCCCCGACCCGGAGCCGAGCGAGTCGCCGTCGCCGGAGCCCAGTGAGTCTCCGTCGCCGGAGCCGAGCGGCTCGGCCTCGCCCTCGCCGAACCCGAGCGGTTCTGCTTCGCCGCAGCCCACTCAGGAGCCGACTGCTCCTCGCGTGTCGGTCTCGACGTCGACCGTCGAGCGCGGCGGGATTGTGAAGGTCACCGTGACGGGGCTGGCTCCGGGTGAGCAGGTCACGGCGGAGCTGCGCAGCGATCCCATCCGGATCGCGGGCATCCCCGCGGCCGATTCGACCGGCACGGTGGTGTTCGACGTGCAGATCCCCGCGGATCTGCCCGCCGGCATCCACACGATCGTGGTCTTCGGTGCCGACGGATCGGAGATCGCCCGCCAGCTGATCACCGTCGTTCCGGCGGGGCAGCTCGCGGCCACAGGTGCGCAGGGGCCCTTGGGAGTTGCGCTCCTGGGATCGCTGCTGATCGTGGCAGGCGGCATGGCGTGGTTCCTGCGCCGTCCGCGCCGTCGGACGGTCTGATCACCCGCTGAACAATCGGGCCGGCACGGTATGCCTCTCGGGGCATATCGTGCCGGCCCTCGTGTTTCCTCTCGGCTACCGGGCATTCCTGTGCGGCGGCTGTGGATAACTCCAGCGCGCGGGCGTGGATCGCCTTCAGGATGCTGCGCATGTCACCGTCATCCGCTCTTCGCGAAGCGATGCCCGTCGAGGCAACGCTCGCCGAGCGGGTGCGCGCGCGGCTGCGTGCGGACGGCATCGACCCGACGCGTGACCCCGAAGCGGGGGAGCGGTTGGCCCGCGCGGAGGTGCGCCGCCACAACGATGCGGCGCTCGCCCGCGGCGCCGCGACGCTCGACGACGAGGACGCATCGGTTCGTGGTGTGCTCGCGACTGTCGCCGGTTACGGGCCTCTCCAGCCGCTGCTCGACGATCCTGAGATCGAGGAGGTCTGGATCAACGCACCCGATCGGGTGTTCGTCGCGCGCGAGGGCCGCTCCGAGCGGACCGGTGTGGTGCTCACCGAGGCGCAGGTGCGCGAGCTCGTCGAGCGCATGCTGCACGCGACCGGGCGACGCGTCGATCTGAGTCAGCCGTTCGTCGATGCGTCGCTTCCCGACGGGAGCCGGTTGCACGTCGTGATCGGCGGGATCACCCGTAAGCACTGGGCCGTCAACATCCGCAAGTTCCTGCCGCGCTACCGTCGGCTGGCGCAGCTCGTCGCCACGGGCACGCTGCCGCCGCACGTGGCCGAACGACTGAGTCGGGCGATGCGCCACGGCGACAGCATCCTGGTGTCGGGTGCGACGCATGCCGGCAAGACGACGATGCTCGCGGCCCTGATCGCCGAATGCGCACCGCACCAGCGGATCATCACGGTGGAGGAGACGTTCGAGCTCGCCGTCGACGCGCACGACATCGTGGCCCTCCAAGGACGGCAGCCGAGTCTCGAGGGGACCGGCGAGGTGACGCTGCGACGGCTCGTGAAGGAGGCGCTCCGGATGCGGCCCGATCGCCTCATCATCGGGGAGGTGCGCGACGCGGAGGCGCTCGATCTGCTCCTTGCGCTCAACACCGGTGTACCCGGCGCAGCCACTATCCACGCGAACTCGGCGCGCGACGCGCTGGTCAAGCTCTCATCCTTGCCGCTGCTGGCGGGACGCAACATCGACCGTGACTTCGTCGTGCCCGCCATCGCGTCCAGCATCGACCTCGTCGTGCACTGCGCCCAGGATGTCCGGGGTGCGCGGCACGTCGTGGAGGTGCTGCAGACGACCGGCGAGGTCATCGATGGTGTGATCGAGGTCGTCCCCGTCTACGAGGTGGCCCGATGACGGTTCTGCTCGGGGCGCTTCTCGGCGCCGGAATCCTGCTCATGCTTGCACCGCGATTGTGGCCCGCGCGCGCCGCGGCCGATCGCCCCGTACCGCGGCGATCTCGGGGCGCGGTCGTCCTGGCAGAAGCGGGCTTCGCGTATCTGTCCGTCAGTGCGCTGATCCTCGCGTGTGCCGCCGCAGCAGTCCTTGCCGCCGCGATCGCGTGGCTGCTGACACAGGTGCCAGCGTTCGCCCTGCTCGCCGCGCTCGCGGGCGCGGCGGCACCCGTGCTGTGGCTCCGCGGCCGAGCCCGCCGGCTCCTCAAGATCCGGCGGGGACTCTGGCCGGACATCTGCGACCTGCTCATCGCATCCGTGCGGGCCGGCTTTGCGCTGCCGGACGCGCTCGCCTCGCTGCAGACATCCGCACCCGCGCCCTTGCGGCCGGCCTTCGCGGGTTTCGCAAGGGACCTCGCCGCATCCGGTCACTTCGAGACCAGTCTCGATCGCGTGAAGGTCGCGTTGTCCGACCCGGTGGCCGACCGCATCCTGGAGACCCTGCGGATGGCGCGCCAGGTGGGCGGAACCGAGTTGGTGCCCGTCCTGCGGTCGTTGTCGAGCGCGGTACGAGCGGATGCGGCGGTGCGCGCCGAAGTGGACGCGCGCCAGTCGTGGGTGCGAGGCGCTGCGGTACTGGGGCTCGTCGCACCGTGGGTGATCCTCGTGCTGCTCGCGCTCCGACCGGAAGGCTCCGCCGCGTACTCGAGCCCGGAAGGAGTCGTGCTGATCGTCGTCGGCGCACTCGTCTCGGCCCTCGCATTCCGCATGATGCTCGCGGTCGGCCGACTCCCCGAGCCGCGGAGGTGGTTCGGATGACCCCTGCCGGCGTCACCCAGGTCGCCCTCGCGGTGCTCCTCGGCGGGGCGCTGGGTGCGGGGATCTCACTGATCCTCTGGGCGACGCCGCGATGGCGTGCGGTGTCGCTCGGGCGCCGCATCGCACCGTACCTGCGCGACGTCGCCGACCCGCGCGGACTGACGCCGCTGCACGCACCCGTGCGCGACGCGGGGGAGGAGCTGGTGCGCCGACTGGGTGCTCGCGTGGGCGGTGCGGCCGATCTCGAGGTGCGGCTCCGACGTGCCGGATGGGCGATGGATGCGGCGGCCTTCCGCGCGCGCCAGCTGAGCTGCGCCGTCGTCGGACTCGTCACCGGGGCGGTCCTGGTTGTGGCGCTTGTCGTCGCCGGCTCCTTCGCCCCCGCGGTCGGCGTCCTTCCTCTGCTCGGAGCCGCGGCGGGGGCGATCGGCTACGACCTGCGTCTCGGTGCGGCCGTCCGGGCGCGCGCGGCGCGGGCGGCGGAGGAGCTGCCCACCATCCTGGAGTTCCTCGCGCTGTGCCTCGCCGCCGGAGAGAGCGCGTTCGACGCGATCCGACGCGTCTCGGCCGTCGGCTCCGGCGAGATCGTGACAGAGTTGCGCCGCGCGGTGCTGGATGTCGGAACGGGGTCGTCGTTGAGTGACGCGCTCGCCTCCGTCGGGCGGGCGATCGACACTCCCGCCGTCTCCCGCAGCATCGACCAGATCGTCGCGGCCATCGACCGCGGGGCACCGCTCGCGCAGGTTCTCCAGGCTCAGGCGGCCGACGCGCGCGAGGACGCCAAGCGCGTGCTCATCGAGAAGGCCGGCCGCAAAGAGATCTACATGCTGCTGCCTGTCAACTAGGAGTATCGAGCTTTCTCGCTCGCTCGATTTCTCAGCGAAGCACGCGATAGACCTTCTTCATCATCCCTCAGGAGAAGGAATCGCACATGAACGCGCTGGCTGAGTCGATCGCGACCGGTCCGAATGGCGAGACGGCGGAGTACGTCTTCGTGACGCCGGAGATGGCGGTGTCGTGGTTGGCGAAGAACATCGACCGCAACCGCAACGTGAAGAAGAGCCGCATCAACGGGTACGTCCGTGACATTCAGAACGACAACTGGGTGATCACGGGGGAGGCGATCAAGTTCGATGTCCACGGGCAGTTGATCGACGGGCAGAACCGTTGTCACGCGATCGTCACCGCCCGCCAAGGTGCGTGGGTGCTGGTGGTGCGGGGGATCAGCGAGAGTGCGCTCGTGGTGCTCGACTCGGGTTCGGCTCGGAACACGGGGGACATGCTCATCATCACGGGCCTCGCGGAGAAGGCTGACGCGAAGGATGTCGGCGCGATCGCGCGTCTGTACGTGGCGTGGAAGGCCGGCGACGTGAAGCACGCAGCTTCCCACATTGGTGGCAGCGCGACGATGACGAAGACCGAGATGGCGGAGGCGGTCATGTCGGTTCAGAACATCGACTTCGCGGCCCGTCACGCGCGGGCCATGTACCGCTACTTGCGACTGCCGGTGAGCGCCATCGGTGTCGCGTTCCTCGAGTTCTCAGAGATCGACGTCGACGACACCGCGGAGTTCTTCAACAGGATCCGAGACGGCGTGCAGAGCGGCCCTGGCGACCCGTTCCTGACCCTCTCGCGCCGCGTGTCGAGCGATTTGCAGGCGGGCGCGTCGCGGCGCATCCTGCCTGGCCAGGCGCTGTTCTACCTGTTCCGCACCTGGAACGCCTTCCGCGCGAACGAGACGCTCGTCAAGCTGCAGATTGGCTCGCCGCAATCTGGCTTCACTCCGATTCCCACGCCTCGCTGACCGCGCTACGCGACAGAGCCCACTACCCGGGACATGTCGGAAGGCGCACCTAGACTGGAAGATTTGACAACTGAGTGGCATCGGGTGGTATGTTCTTCACGTTGCTCCCCGCCCTCCGGCTTCAAAGCTGGACTGGCGGGGCTTTTCTTTCCGGGGGACGCAGTGGCATCGGCGCATCTGTTCATTGATTACCAGAACACCCACATCACGGGGTGGGAGAACTATGCCCCATGGAACACGAAGCCCCATGAACACCTCGTGCACCCCGGCCGCTTCGCTACGGAGATCGAGGCGCAATGGCTCGCGCAAGTTGGCGAGGACATCACGATCGCCCAGATCCACGTGTTCCGAGGATTAGCGGATCCTCGCAAGCAGAGCACGTTGAACTCGGCTGCCCAGCGTCAGCACAGGATGTGGCAACTCGATCCGCGCACATCCGTGCACACCCGGGCGCTGCGCTATCCTCGCGACTGGCCAACGTCTAAGGCGCAGGAGAAGGGCGTCGACGTGATGCTCGCACTCGCGGTTGTCCGTTGCGCGCTAGCACGGTCATGCGATCGTGTGCTCGTCTCGACACGCGACACTGACATTCTTCCTGCGATCGATATGGCAGAAGTTGAGCATCCCGGAGCTCTCGGATTGGTCTCGTGGGACGCAACCGGAGCCCTTAAGCCCACTAACGTGACCCCGACAGTCCTTCTCGACGCAGGTTCTTTCGCTAAGTCAGAGGACCCCAACACCTACTAGGCCTTTGCGATGGCGGACGCGCTCGGAGCGAGTTGACCTCAGTTACTGGTCGGGGCCGAGGGGCGTGCAGTGGTTCCCGTGAGCCATCACGGTTCTTTGTCGTGGGTGTGACGTACCCTCGGGACTCCGGCCGGGGAAGGGGATACCTGGCGGTGGGTACGAACAGGCGCTACGCGGATGCCGTCGATCGACGCGTGGGCGAGCGCATCCTCGAGCGCTCCGCCGCCGATGGTCCGCTGCAGCGGCTCACCGACGCGGAGCTCGAGCTGGATCGGCAGCCGCTCACAATCGATCCTCATCCGAAGCCCGCGAAGGCGTGGGTGCGGTTCGGCGCCACGCCGGTGCTCGTAGACGCACTCGTGCATCGTTGGACGCCTCGAGCGTGTGGGATCTCGTTCGAGGTCGCGGGTAAGCAGATGCGCACGTGGGTGTGGGCATCGGCGGTGAGCGAAGCGCCGCAGCCGCATGCCAACGATCGCTGATTCGACGACTTGTCCGCCAGGGGTTTCAACAACCCCTAGACCCTTCTCGTCATCGAGCGATGTGAGTCCGCAATTCCCCCACAACTTCCAATTCACCCGCGGAGAGAGCTGCCAGGCACGCGCGGGAGGTGGGCAGCGGTCCAGCATCGCCAGATTTTGAGACGCTGCGGCAGTCACGTGCGATGTGCGCTGGGCTAGAGCCCGGCGAGCTTCTCGATCTCGCCGAGCTCGAGGCCGTACCGGATAGATACCGTGACCACGTGTGAGATCGAGCTGTTCGCGGCCCTAGGTTGCGCTTCAACTTCGACTGCCAGTACGCGGCTCTTTCCCTCGACCAGGCCGTAGTTCTCACGGATGTAGTCGAGGATCTTGTCGTCATCGATCGGTATCTGCACAGACGCCATATCGGCCCCCTCGCTCGCAAGAGGCGGGCTGCAGTGCCCGCCCTGGCATCGATGCTACTGGCTGCCGTTGCCACACGAGCTCTGCTCTGCCAGCATGAGCGCGGCGGGGTACGACCGCCTTTCTGAGCATGGGGCAGGGAAGTTGATCATGGGGACGCCGGCAGGTTGGTACGCGAACGGGGAACACTGGGAGACCTACTGGGACGGGTCGAGTTGGACAGACCAGCATCGGCCGCGAGCAACGACGGTTCCGCAACCCGTTGCAGACTCCGCCACCGCCGAGGAGACACCCGCCGAGGCCGACCTGCAGGCGGGTGACGGCAAAACGGAGCCGCTGCTAGCGTTCGTCTCACACATCGAGGGCAAGAACGCGCGCGTCTATGTCTGGCCCGATCGGGTCGAGTGGGATCGCAAGGGTTTCCTGTCGACCGGCGCGAAGACTGGCATGGCCGTCGCGACGGTTGGGCTCTCGTACTTCGCGACCGGCTTCACACGGAAGCAGTCGACCGAAGTAATCCCCGTGAAGTCGATCATGTCCGTGACGACCAAGCGCGGGATGGGTTTCCAGACCAAGCTGCAGGTCATAACGTCGGGCAACACAATCGATATGCGCATCGCCCACAAGGAAGCTGAGCAAGTGCGGACCGTACTGATGCAGCTGATCTCCGGGTCACACCCGTCGCAGCCGCAGCTGAGTGAGGCCGCGGTTCCGAGCTTCGCCGCAGCATCGGTCTCGTCTTCTCCGGACATCGCCGCGCAACTCACCCAGCTCGCGAGCCTCCGCGATGCTGGCATCCTTACCGAGGATGAGTTCAAGGCAAAGAAGACAGAGTTGCTCTCTCGACTCTGACAGCAGCGTGCTGACCAGCGCCTCACGAAGCCAACGTAGGGACCTGGATCGGTCGTCCGTCGGTGGTGATCCCGATGATCCAGCCCGAGCGCGTCTCAGGAGAGTCTGCTTGCGGCGGGTACTCGCGCTCCACTGCGCCTGCAAGGAAGCTGTCTGCGTCGATCACAATGCGCGTGGGCGTGATGGGTGATGCTTCGGTCGTAGTTCGTATGGTGCCGTCTTCGTCGAGCCACAGATAGTAGTAGTCGTTGCCGAGTGCGAGGATCTCCGAGGTCGGATCGGCGGGTGTCGCTAGTCGTGCCGCGACGACCGATCGACCGAGCAGTCTCTCCAGATCGGTGATGTTCATGGTGAGTGTCTCCTTTTGGTGCGTTCAGACGATTCGGTAGAGAAATCCGGATTCGTCGAAGACCGCGTCGTTGGGGGTCTTGCCGGTGGAGCTCGCGGACTTCGTGGGGAGTCCACTGAATCGGACGCCTCCTACACCGACGCTGATGGAACGGCCGTTGGCGTACATGGTCACGCCGCCCGAGTTGAAGACGACGAATCGGTCACCGTCGTAGACGCCGAGGTAGCCGGAGCCCGCGTGAACGCGGCGCCCGCCACCGAAGTCCACGACGCCACCCTCAGTGTTCGGGTCGATCGTGATGTTCCCCGCGGTGATCTTCCCGTCCTCGAGGATCACGTTCCCGATCTTGATGCGTCCGCTGCCGAGAACCTCGAGCAGCCCCGTGAGGTCCACGTCTCCGGTCAGGTCACCGTTGCCCGTGAACGCCCACGACCCGGTCCACTCGAAGTCGCCCTCGCCGTTCATGTGTCCGACTACCTGCAGAGTCCCGCCCGAGTCGATGAGCAGAAGACCGCCGATGAACCGCATCCGCCCGTTCGTGATGGAAGAGTTCTCCAGAATCGCACCGGATGCGAGACGGTCCACCTTCGACATCAGCTTCGTGATCCAGCCCCACGCGTCGTTCAGATCACGCAGCACTCTGCACCTCCATGGCGCTCGTTCTGGTCATACGGTCTTCCTTTCGTTCTCCACCCGTCGCGCAGGTGGTTGGGTCGAATTGATTCGCTCCCTGTCGGCGGGAAATCGGACATCCTTCATCTCCACTGAATCGACCCAACTGGCCGGAATCGCGTGGAGAGAGACGCGCCAGGCACGCGCGGGAGGTGGGCAGCGCTGCCGGTCGCTGGGATTCTTGGGTGCAGGTGGGGGTGCGACACGTGCCGCACCCCCACCTGTAATGGCGAGCTTCACCCTGGTGGGTGCGTCCGATGCTCACCACGACGTCGCCAGCCGCCCCAACCGAGCGGAGATGCTCATCTGCGGCCGGCGACGGGTTCATGTGTCAGCGCGCCCAGTGCGCGGGGTAGGCGTCTTCGGTGTCCGCAGCAGGCTGATCGGAGAGCGAAGGCCTGTCCGGTCGCTCGTCCGCAGTCCGTGGGATCCAATACGCCGGGTAGCTGTCATCGACGGTGCTCACTTCCGTGCCCGCTTCCCGGTATCCGTCGGCTCTGTGGTCGAAGCCTTGAACTCCTCGCGTGCACGTTCAGTGACCGCGTCGACCGACTCGCGGACCCAGGCGATGGAGGCGTCGTGGACGGCCTTGCTGAACTCGAGGTTGAACTCGAGCGCCTGCAGCGGAGCGATGTACATGCCGGCTCTCGCAGGATCGCGGATCCCGAGATCCTCGACGAACGGAACACTGGTGTCGGTGGCTTCACGAACGACCGGTCGCGGTGCGAGCTTCGACTCCTCCGCGATGCGGAGGTTCACCGCCGCGAGCCCGTCGACGTCGTCCTGCTGACCACTCAGCACGCCGCCGTTCCAGATGCTCGTCACAGAACGGATGAGTTCGGCCCATCCGGCGATTCGTCGCTCCCACGCGATGTAGTCGTCACGCGACTGCTGTGTGTCGTAGCGGACGACGATCTCGCGCCACGTGTGTGCAGCTGTCCGGTAGCGCGACCAGACCATGAACAACTCCATGATCTGGTTGCTGTCCGGTGCTTCGGCTGCGCACGCCTCCCGGAACTTGCGGGCGAATCTCTCCGCGTCGTCCTCGAGCTGCGCGACCAGGCCACGCATGCGGTCGATGCGGAAGTGCGCCTCGCGGGCGACACGCTTCTGCTCCTCGGTCAGCGCGTACTCGCGTTGCCGTTCGGCGGCATCGAAGTGATCTTGCGCGGCCGCGAGGGCTGCTGTGGCTTCCTCGTGCCGCTCAGCGGCTTCCGCGAGGATCACCGCGAGCTCGTCAGGATGAATATCCTGCGGCGGAAGCGGCAGCGAGGTGGGGATGAGGTCTCGAGCGTTGCTCATGGGGTCTCCTTGGCGAAGTGTTCCTCGCCGGCCCCAGGCCCGCCGCGAGTCGCCCACAGGGCCCCGTGATCCGAAACAGCGGCATCCGCCATTCCCGTCGAGACATAGTTTACCGCGGACAGTGCCAGCGTGCGAGCATTCGGAGCCCCGAGATGGGGGCGATCGCTGAGGAGCCCATCGACGAGCGACGCGACCCGCGCCCACTCAATGCGCCCCACATCGTCTACGACCTGCGCGACCCCGATGTACACGTCAAAGTCGCGCGGATCCTTCAGCACGTGCCGCAGGGCCAGCCGCACCGCCTGCCGCTGAACATCCCGAAGAACTGACCGGGTGAGCTCATGGCTCGCGCGCTCTTCCTGGAGCTGCTTCCGGCGTCGGCCAGCCTCGTCCGCAAGCCTCTGCTCAGGTGTTCGATACGTCACAGCGTGGCCTCCTCGGCGTCAGTTCGTTCCGAATGTCCGGGCGTGCGTCGCGGGATCGTGAAATCGATCGGCTGCTCGGTGCGGAGTGAGTCGTAGTAGTCGCGGCACAGCTCAGCGAAGCGGTGGGGATCGTCCCAGGCATCGACCATGTCGGCGAAGTTCGAGGGCTTCGGGGCGGGGTGCTTGTCCATCAGAACGGCCTCCCGTCCTCGAAGACCTCGACGGGGGAGCGGTACTCGCATCGTGTGCAGGTGCCGTCGTCCAGCAGACGATGCATGCCGGCCTCACAGCTGCCGATCGTCTTGCCGGCGGCATCTCGCGCGTCCATGTTCGCCAGGGTCGCGATGACGTCCAGCCTGCGCGTCAGACGGGACGCAGGGATATCGTCAGTCCACCGCTCGCCGTCCAACCATGAGCTCAGGTGGGGCACGTACTGGGCATCCGTCGCTGTTCGCGCGTAGGCGGTTCCGAAGCGCGTCACGTCAGCCTCGAGCTCGCTGACAGACCGGCTCCTTGCTGCCCTGGTGAACGCGACGAACGCGGCCTTCCGGTTCACCTTCTTCGGCCATTGCTTCCACGCCCGATCAAATGCATCCGCACAAGAGACTGATTGATCTTTTGATTGATCCCTCTGATTGATCTCTTCTGCACCGTCACTGTGACGGGTAGGTCGCGGCGCTGTGACGGTTAGGTTCGTGCTGTCGTCCTGGTAGGAGTTCTGCCTAGTAGGCGCAGCGCCTTCTGGGCTCTCCGGCGTGTAGGCACGATTCACGATGATCAGATCTGACGTGCGATATCCGCCTGCGCCGTTACGGCGGCGGCGCTCGATGACGCCGGCTTGCTCGAGCACGTTCAGCGCTCGCATGACAGTTGAGACGGAGGCGCCGATCATCGTCGCGATCGTCTGCTGGCCGACGAAGGTCTCATGTGTCTTGTCATCAGTGCGATGACACACCGCCACGAGTACGACCTTCTGCATCTGCTGAAGGCCTGTGAGCGCGTACGCCCAGTTCGCGTCGTTGAAGCCCAAACCGCTCACCTCCCGTCCGCTTGCCGCGGTAGAATTGGGGAAGGAACCCGCCCCCCAGCGAAGTTCACGGAAGCCGCCCCACGTGGGCGGTTTTCTGTTGCGCGCACGGCAGTTCACCACCGTCCTTCGGGGCGCGCGGGGCGTCCGCTTTCGCCGAGAAGAGAAGCGAGGCGGGCGCGCTGTTCGCTCGTGAGGGGTGGCGCCGCGGCTACGGTTCGTTCGATGAACTGCGCCAGTTTCGCCGCGGCCAAGTTGCGACGTGCATCGACAAGGTCGGGATCATCGGCGTCGCGAGATCGAGTCAGAGCGGCAACTATGGCGCGCTCACCAAAGACAGACACGAAAGGCCTCCACAGGGCATGACACTTAATGTCAGCCCGGTGAGGCCTTCTGTCTGCGGAACATCACCGAGTTTCCGCTCTGGGAGCATCTTTCTGCTCAAGTCTAGGACTTGCCCCCGGGGGCTTATCCGCTACTAAGGATAGCAGCAAGCTGTCTAAGCGTGATGGTGTCGTGGCCCGCGTCGCGAATCTTGTCGAGAACGGCGTGGAGCGTCTCTTGCCGGACCTCGACGGGGAAGCGCCCACAATCCGGGCACGCCAGAGACCATTTGGCGCGGACTTTCTCCTGTCCCAAGTTCCGGGGAAGCGGCCCCTCCCTTTTCCATGTTGGGACATCACCTTCGACGTAGAGAATCTCGAGATCACCGATCCGCGCGTGTCCTCCGTGAGGTGCGTCGTGGCTTACTTCGCTGCTGATGACGCCCCACTGCCAGCGCCGCCCCTCCCAGTGGAACAGCTGCACCAAGCGTTGCGGGTGCCTCTTGGGATGCAGGGGTTCCAGGTCGCAGTAGATCGCGATCCATTGCTGACCTTCCGCCAGCCTCTCGGCTATTCGGCGCAGATGCTCGTTCATCAGGCTCCCAGATTGATCTGATCGTACGGGGCAGTCGGGGGTATGCAGAACGTGCATACCCCCGACGTAGTCATCCCTCCGCTGCTCGAGCGATGCTGAGCAGACGGTCCACTTCCTCAAGTTCGTCCTGTCCGATTGACCGCGCGACGGCGATGAGATCACCG
Source organism: Microbacterium binotii (assembly GCF_021398715.1). Classification (NCBI taxonomy): domain Bacteria; kingdom Bacillati; phylum Actinomycetota; class Actinomycetes; order Micrococcales; family Microbacteriaceae; genus Microbacterium; species Microbacterium binotii. The sequence continues at coordinate 1,361,714 of NZ_CP090347.1, forward strand.
ACCGCCCAGCGGGTTTGACCGCATAGCAGGTTGTTGACTCGCGAGACCTCCAAACCGAACTCGGCCGCGGCCTCCTTGAACGTCCAACCACGGTCGGTGATGAGCGTGCGTACCTCGAGCGCGAGGGCGTCATCGCTTCGGCGGGAGCGGGCTGGCTTGTTCAAGATCCGAACCGCTGCCGCCGCCTCCTGCACGGCCTTGGCGATCTGCTCCTGCACGTGCGCGGGCCGGTCGACCCACTCTGTCTCGATGTTGAGCTGCCAGACACGATCGCCGACTGGCCGGTCGACCGTGGCGCGCACCCATCGGTTCGAGAAGTCGTAGCGTTCGATGTTCGCGTCATCAGGGTCGATGCGCTCCGGGGGCCGCTCGAGCAAGTCGGTGACGCGCGTTATCTGTGTGTACATCAGCCCTCCACCTCCGCGAGTTGCTCGGTGACTGAGTGGTGCCGACGGAGCGCGGGGGTGTGATCGCGTACGAACTTGTCGTAGCGTTCGCTGGCGAGGAGCCAGACCTTCGCGATGCTCTGGAACGTGTTTGTCGTTTCCCCGGGTTCGATCCAGACTTCGTCGATGCCCGTGGTTGTATGGATACCCGGGCGGCCATCCTCGAGGGTGAGAGTGAACTCCTGCTCCGCATCGTCCACGCGGATCGTTATGTGCTGCTCGTGCAACTCGGCGGGCATGAGCTCGTCCTCGTGGTCGGCGTCGCACCAGTCATAGACGGGGCAGTTGATGTGCGGCATCATTCACCCCCGGCCCATGTTGCGGTCGCGGGCGATGAGGTCGACGCGGCCGGCTCGGTAGCAGGCTCTCTCCACGGAGGTCGGCTTGAGCTTGAGCGCTGCCGCAGTGTCAGTGATCCGCTGGCCCATGTCGAGCATGAACTCGAGCTCTTCAATGACGTTCGACGACGGCTTGCGGCGCTTCGGCTTGGGGAGTGACGCGACGTAGCGGCGAGCTGTCTCCTCGTCGCCGAATGTGATCGTGGAGAGATAGCCCAGAGCCTTGAAGCGAGGTTCGGTGTGTACGACCACCCACTTGGTGCCGTTGCGCTGTTTCGCGGGCTTGATGCTGACCATCAGGCCACCTCACCGTTCACGACTCGTTGCATCTCTCGAAGAGCCGCAACGACACGGTCAACATCGTCAACTCGCATCTCGAATCGCGTGTCTTCGTCAGGGCCACCCGTCCACGATGCTGTCCATTGGATAAGCGCGCTGGCGTCGCTCGTCGTCCCGTCCATGAGGTTGTGGATAACGTCGATCGTGCCGCTGACTCCGTCCACTTCGAAGTCGCGCTCGTCGACGATTTGACGGCCCTCGTCTCCGACGTAGCGTGCCTCAGCCCAGGCCGGCATGGGGATCTCCGGGCAGATGTCGGCACCGACGACTTGGATATCGTTGTTCAAGGTCATCAGGACTCCTCAGTTCTTGACCTCGCCCTCGTTCGAGCTGCAACTCGAGCGGGGGCATCTTCATGACGGCGGTTGCCGCCAAGCTCTATGTGCCCGTTTTCCAGTCGATGACGATCTGGTCAGGGTCGAATCTCTTACCGGGGCCGCTCGGGAGGATGGTGACGGTCATCAGCAGCTCCACCGCTTCCCGCTTCGCTCCGAGAGGGATCTGCTTCCAACGTTCCGCTGCCTGTGGGCCAGCAAGCTCGGTCAGCACGGTTCGAGGCTTTGATGCTTCAAGCCGCCCCTCAGCGTCGCGGCGTTGGTCGCGCAGGCGGGCGGTGATGCGCTTCAGCTGATTCGCGTCGATCTCATCCGCGGCGAACTGATCTGCGACGACGTCGAGCTTGGCATCGATGCCAGCGATTTCCTGCCGGCACGCGTCCGCCACCTTCGAATCGCCAGCGCTGAATAGCTCGGCAGCATCGGGGCTGCCCAATCGGGCGACGATGACGCCCTCGACGACCTGGTCGACGAGTTCTTGCTGTCTACGAACGCGGAAGCAGCTGGAGCACTGGTAGGCAGCCGGCTGTCGCTTCGTGGCACCCGTCGTGGGGTTCTCCACGTAGCGGCCCACCGTGCGCCGCATCTTGCCTCCGCAGCGCCCGCAGACGGCGAGTCCTGAGAGCAGGTACTTGGGCGTGGGGCCGTCGTGGTTGTCGCGACGCGAGGGGTCGGTGAGAAGCGCTACAAGCTGTGCGTAGGTGTCCTCGTCGATGATGGGTTCAGTGGTCGCTTTCCCGATGACCTTTCCGCGATGAACACGCAGGCCGGCGTTAGAGGGGCGCATGAGGATCTGGCGAAGGATCGTCGTGTTCCACTGAGCCGACTTCGGGCCGGGCTCCCCCCGCTTGTTCAGATCCGTCACAACGGAGCGCAACGCCTCTCGCGCCAAGACGCGGCGGGCACACTCACGAACGATGTTCGCCTGGAAGTCGTTGGGCACGTCGCGGCCGTCGACGCGCACATAGCCGTACGGCGGGTAACCGTGAGGCTCGCCCTTCTCCGCCTTCTCCTGGAACTTCCGCTTGAGTCGGCGCGACGTGTTCTCGACCTCGAGGCGGGCGAACACACCCATCTGGCGAGCCATAGCTCGCCCCTCGGGTGTTTCGAGGTCAATGGTGCCGCTGACGTTGGCGAGTGTCAGGCCGTGGCGATCGGCGAGGTCGATGATGTCCTCGAGTTCACGCGGAGTGCGGGTGAGTCGATCGACCGCCCACACGACCACTGCCTGCAGGTGGCCGGAGCGGATGTCGCGGACCATGCGCTCATAAGCGGGCCGGGACTTCGACCTGGTCGCGCTGACGTCATTGTCGGAATAGACGTGCACGACCTCCCACCCGCGGCTTGCGGCGACGCGTTCGCAGTCCTCTCGTTGGCGGGTCACGCCGAGCTCGGTGCCCTCTGTGTCCTTCGAGATCCGGACGTAGATTCCTGCGTGCATGTGGCGAGGTTATAACCAACCTCTGACACCGCTCGTCTTCCTCATCCTGCCGCTCAGCGTGCTCATCGCTGTGTTCCCCGGCATCGTCCTGCTGCGGCTGGGGTTGTCATGACCCCTGTCCGGCCCCTCGTGCTCATGAAGGAGGGCACCATGTTCGACCGATCACCCATACGTCGCCTGAGGACCGCGTGGGGGAACCTTCTCGCCGACGAACGTGGCGATGTCCCCGGCTGGGTCCTGATCACCTTGATGACCGCGGGCCTCGTGGTCGTGATCTGGGCGCTCGCGGGCCCCGCGCTCGCGGATCTGTTCACTCAGGCGATCGACCGCGTCAGCGGGTTCTGAACGATGGCCGACCGGCATTCGCTGCTCGACGACGAAGGGGCAGCCCCCGTCGAGTTCGTGCTGGTCGGTGCCGTCCTGACCTTCCTGACGCTCGCCGTGCTGCAGTTGGGCTTCGCCGTCTACATCCGCAACGTCGTGCACGATGCCGCGGTCGAGGGGGCCTATCACGCCGCACTCGCCGATACGAGCCTCGTGAATGGCGTCGCGCGCACCGAGGACGTCGTCGCCCGGGTTGTGGGGGATGCGTATCCCGTTGACGTGCAGGTGGCGGAAACCGAGCGTTTCGGCTATCCCGCGACGGAGATCACGGTGCGGGCCACGTTACCGGTGGCGGGCTTGTGGGGCGTGCCGGAGGCGTTGGAGGTGACCGCTCATGCGCCGAACGAGAGCTTCGACTGAGCCTGTGCCGGTGGTCGCCGACGACGAGGGCAACGCGTCGCTCGAGTTCATCGTGGCGGGCCTCATCCTCCTCGCACCGCTCGTCTACCTGATCGTCGCGCTCGGAGCGATCCAGTCGCAGGCGCTCGGTGTGGAGGCGGCGGCTCGTCATGTCGCCCGCGCTGTCTCGACCGCGGCGAACGCGGAGGATGCGGCCGCCCGCGCCGAGCTGGTTCTGGCGACTGTCGCGGAGGAGTACGGCATCGATCCGGATGCGGTCGTGTTGCGCTGGGAGTGCGCGCCCGGCGGCGTCGAGTGCCCTTCCGCGGGCGCGACGCTGCTTCTGAACGTCAGCACGGACGTGCCCCTTCCTCTGGTGCCGCCGGTGCTCGGCCTCGACCAGCTCGTATCCGTTCCGGTAGAGGCGAGCGCCGTACAGAAGGTTTCGCGCCTCTGGGGGACGACGCCATGAAGCGCGCCATGCACGACGACGAGGGCAGCATCCTGCCGCTCGTGATCGGCTACGCCGTGCTCGCGCTCGCCGCGATCTTCGTCTGCGTGTCGGCGACGAGCCTGTACCTCGCGCAGAAGCGCCTGGACGGCGTCGCGGATGCAGCGGCCCTCGCCGGAGCGGACGGCTTCACCCTGTCGGTGGTCGACGGTGCTCCGCGTGCCGAGCTGAGTGCGGACGGCGTGCGAGAGCAGGCGGAGGCCCTGGTGGCGTTCTCCGGTGACGCGATGCTGGTGTCGGCGACGACGCCCGACGGCGTCTCGGCGCAGGTAACGGTGGCGGGAGTGTGGCACCCGCCCCTCGTGTCGATGTTCGTCCCCGAGGGCGTCGCACTTGAGGCGACCGCGACCAGCAGGACGGCGCTGCGGTGAATGCTCCGAGCTGGCGCCGCTACAGCCAAGGTGCGAGACCGATGGAGGCTCCGAAAGCCGTCGCGACTTCCTTGCCGATGGTCTTGAGTGTCAGCGAACGTGATTCCGGACCTCGCGGCATGGGCTTGACCATGAGTGCGGCGATCGACACATCGACTGCGAGTCGAAACACCGCGATCGCTGTCACTGACACGGCGCCCCAGAACCAATAGTCCGCCGACTCGGGGCCGAGGAGCAGACGAATGACGGCGATGAGAAGAGAGACCGTCCCGAGCGCGACGGCTGACCACGACAGGAATGTCACAGTCCGAAGGTGTCCCCACTTCAGCGAGAGACGCCGATTCGGCTTCAGGCTTGCGATCGCTGTTATGAGCGGCACGCACGCGAACAGCCATGCCATCACGATCCCCATGGAGCCGATGCTAGTTGTCCGATCCGACACCCGAAGCACTCTGCTTCCGGCGAGGACACCGCCGGTATCTCAGACCGCGTCAGGCGAGGTGAGCGCGGCGATCGTGCCGGGCTCGAGCCACGCCGGGCTGTGCTCGTCCGGGATCGACGGCGCCACAAAGCTGACGCGATCCGGAGCCCAGCCCGGGGTTACGATGCTGCCGATCAGCGCATAGCCTTGCGGATCGATGAGCCGGAGCGCCTTCGTCGTGCCGGCGGGGCACGCCACCATCGGCTGCTCACTTGCATCCACATCCGTGCCGAGCACGTGCCGCTCGATGACTCCCGCGTCCGTGGCGAGTAGGTACTCGACCGGTCCGCCCTCGATGAGCACGTGGATGTCGTCGGATGCGAGCCGGTGCCAATAGTTGACGGGGCGCTCCGCGTCGAGCAGGTAGTAGATCGAGTTGTGCGCGGCCAGCGTGTCCTCGCCCACGGTGACCGGCAGTTCGGAGCGGGATCGCGGCGCCCACCACCCGGACTCCACAGGGAGCGGCTCGAGCTGCAGCGCACGGCGCCAGTACGCGGCGCGGGAGGAGGCCTCGGACGTCATCCCTCGAGGATGGCAGATGCCCGAGCAGCACGAATCGGGACGCGCGCGACCCGACGTCTCGACATTCCATGTGGCGGATCGAGCCCGGCCCCTGCTTGACTGACGCCGTGCGGCGCGTCCGCGCCGTCCTGATCTGTGGGCAGATTGAGATGAAGAAGACGATGACGGCTGCTGCGGTTTTGGTGCTCGCAGGGGGAATCGCGTTGGCGGGTGCGGCAGGAGCAAGCGCCGCCATAGGGGGCCTGCCCTACGACGGAACGGACCCCGCGGCAACCGGATGTTCGACGGGAGCGGTAACCATCGCGTCTTACCCGATCAAACGCGACGACAACGGCACCACGGTCGGGACCATGAACGTCCGCTACTCGGCGACGTGCGGAACGAACTGGTTGCAGGTCAACAGCCTGGATGCCAGCTCCTGGTCAAACAAATACCTCTTCCGTCATGGCGACTCGCAGACGTACTGGTCAGACGCGGACTTCACCTCCGATTACGGAGCCGGCTGGAGTTATGGAATGCAGCTGAACGCACCCGGCTGCATCACCGTGTGGGCCACTCTTTCGACCCAGCCGGACAACGTGGGACGCTACGCCGGATCGGGCACGCACTACATCTGTTGACGGTCGGAACGGGCCGTCCCAGGCCGACCCATTCCTCACCACGTCATCGTCAGGAACTCGCCGTCGTCGGGTCCTCTGCCTAAGCGGCACGGATCGCCGCCGTCAGCGACACGACGATGGTCGCGATGAACACGACGATCACGATGACGGCGAACACGACGGCTGCCACGCCGCTGAGCAGGAGCGCGCCGGCGCTCGCCGCGGCGCTCGCGGCGAAGCCTGCCCATGCCCACCGCGCCGCCGCGCGGTGCGCAGCGGTCCAGGCGGCGGGCGAGCGCAGCGTGGACCGCGTGCGGATGCCGGCGAGTCTGTTCTTGCCCAGCACGCCACTCGCGGCGAGCTGGGTGAGCACGGCCGAGACGAGGAGCAGAGCGGGGAACACGATCACGCCGGTCATGCCCTCAGCCTAGCCAATTGTTCTACTAACATTACAAACATGTTGTTCCGCGTCGATCATGCCTCCTCGCTGTCGCTCTCCGACCAGATCGCCTTGCAGGTGCGGGCAGGCATCGTGTCGGGTGCGCTGGCGCAGGGGGAGCGCCTTCCGGCCGCGCGCGACCTGGCGACCGCGCTGCGCGTGAACATGCACACGGTCCTCCGTGCCTACGCGCGGCTGCGCGACGAAGGCATCATCGAGATGCGTCAGGGCCGCGGGGCGTGGGTGCGTCCGGAGGCCAACCCGACGCTCGTGCGGATCACCGAGCTCGCCGGGCAACTGGCCGCCGAGGCGCGCAAGATCGGACTGAGCCCGCAGGAGATCCTGCGGCTCGTGGAGTCATCGTGAGGGCGCGGCGCCGCTGGGCGCTGGCACTGACTGCGCTGGCGCTGCCCGCGCTGGCGATCGCCGGCACGGCACTCCTGTGGCGCGAGGTGCTTCCCGAGCGCATCGCCACGCACTGGTCCGACTTTGGAGCGGCCGACGGCGACGCCCCGACCATTGTCGTGTTCGTCATCGTCCTCGGAGTCGCGGCTGCGGCGGCGATCACGGGAACGGTGCTCGTCACCGCTGCTCGGCTGACCGCACGCACCACGCAGGCGAGCATGTTCTGGCTCGGGATGCCCGCCGCGCTCGCCGCGGCATGCTGGCTCGTGCCCGCGTGGCTGACACTGCGCGCGGGATCGGCCGAGGACGCCGTGCTCGGCGTCTGGATCATCCCGCTGCTGCTCTGCATCCTGTATGGGTTCGTTCCCTACGCGTTGGCGCCGCGGCCAGGAGCGACCGAGGAGCCGGCCTCGCAGACGATGCCTCTCGCGCCGAGCGAGGTCGGCGCATGGAGCCGCACCCTCACGGCGAACATCTTCGTCTACGCCACGATCGTCGTCGCGGCGATCGCCGTCGTCGTGATCCTCCCGCTCGCGATCTCGGGATCGCTCGCCTCGGCCTGGCTCGCACCGGTCATCCTGCTCGTCGCCACGGTGGTGCTCGCCTCCTTCATCCGCATCCGCGTGAGCGCGGACTGGCGCGGCCTGCGCGTCGTGTCGCTTCTGCTGCGCATTCCGCTCAAGCGCGTCCCGCTGGACCGCATCCGTCGCGCCGAAGCCGCACAGCTGAACCCCGGCGAGTGGGGAGGATGGGGCTACCGCATCATGCCGGGGCGCTCTGCGCTCGTGCTGCGCAGCGGTCCAGGGCTCGTCATCACGAGCGTGGACGGCACGCAGTTCGCGATCAGCCTCGCGGATGCCGACGACCCCGCCCGTCTGCTCAACACGCTGCGCGGGCAGGAGGTCGGCGCGGACTCAGCGTGATCCGGGTCAGGCGCTGGGTCTTGCCCGCGCCGCAGCGACACCCCGCGGCAGGAAGGCGGCGCCCGCGACCGCCACGAACCCCGAGAGGCCCAGCACGCCGAGCGCCATGACCGGGCCGGAGACGGCGAGCAGCATCGCGGTGACGGCGCTGCCGAGCACGGCGCCCACCTGGCGGGTCGCGTTGTACGTGCCGGATGCGGCCCCGGCGAACTCCACGGGCACCGAGGTCATCGCGGCGGTCGCGAGCGGCGACCAGACGAACGAGTTCGCGAAGCCGAAGAGTCCGAGTGCGAGCACGAGCACGCTGATCGGAGCGCCGGTGTCAGCCGCGACGGCACACGCGCAGACGGACACGACCATCGCCGCCGACCCCGTGACGGCCACGGGTCGCGCACCCCACCGGCGCACACAGAGGCCGGCGAGCGGCGCCGTCACCGCCGACACCACGCCGAGGGGGAGCACGACGAGGGTCGCCGTGCCCACATCCAATCCGCGCTCGTTCTGCAGGTGGAGCATGACGGGGATGAGCGCTGCGCCCACGATGAAGCTCGCGCTCGTCGCGGACGACACCGCCGCGACGAACCCACGGCTGCGCACGAGCAGCCCCGGAACCAGCGCACGCCGCGGGTCGCGCGGCTGGAACACGAACGCGAGAACAGTCAGCAAGACGCCCGCCGCTGCGACGACGATCGTCAGCCATCCCGCCGTGTGCGGGGCCTCATGCACCGCGAACACCAGGGCGAACACGCCCACGGCGCTCGCCGCCGCCGTCACCACCGGCACGGTGCCGCCGGCCGCGGGCAGGCGCGGTGCCCACCACACCACCATCGCCAGCGCGACGGCACCGAGCGGAACGTTGACGAGGAAGATCGCGGGCCAGCCCGCCCAGGCGATCAGCACACCGCCCAGCAGCGGACCGCTCGCGGCCGCGACACCGCCGACCGCGCTCCAGACGCCGAGCGCGGTCGGCAGGGATGCGGCGGGGAACACCCGACGGATCATGGCGAGGGATTGCGGCGTCATCAGGGCCGCACCGGCGCCCTGCGCGATCCGCGCCGCGACCAGCACCTCCAGGGTCGGTGCCAGTCCGCACGCCAGCGACGCCGCCACGAACACGCCTAACCCCACGATGTACACGCGTCGGGGGCCGAAACGATCTCCCCACCGCCCGCTGCACAGCAGCGGCACCGCGTAGGCGAACAGGTAGCCGCTGTTGACCCAGACCGTCGCCGCATCCGTCACCTCGAAGTCGGCCGCGATCGAGGGCACGGCCACCGCGACGATCGTCGAGTCGAGGAGCATCAGGAAGAACCCGAGACACATCGCCACGAGCGTCAGCCACGGCGAACGCGTGCGCGCAGGGCGAGGTGGAGCCGCGGATACGGCGACGGGAGCGGTCACGAGGCGAGGTTCTCCCGCAGCGTCGTACCGGGGTAGCGCGGCGCGAGCGCATCCTGAGCGCGCAACTCGGGCAGGAGCAGCTCCGCGATGTCGGCGTATCCCGAGGGAGCGGCCAGCGGTGAGCTGAACATGTAGCCGCCCCGCTCGCCGGTTGCGGCGAAGTTCTCCTGCAGAGCGTCCGCGATCTCGGCGGCAGATCCGCACAGCGTGTGGTCCATCCCCGTCGCGTGGTGCCAGCCGGCCGCGAAGAAGTCCGCCCGGCTCATCCGGTGGTCCTCGCCGTGCTCGTCCATCAGAGCGCCCACGAGTCCGCCCGGTGTGGCCTGGGCGGCACGGATCTTCTCGGCGAGATCGCCCAGACGGAAGTGTGCGGGCAGCGTCGAGAAGTCGTAGCCCGCGTTGTGGGAGAGGTGTGTGCCCACCGCCTCTTCGTCCCAGAACGACAGCACCTCACGACGCCGCTCCTCCGCTTCGGCCCGCGTGCGGCCGACGATCACCTGCGTCGCCCAGAGGATGCCGACGGATGCGGGGTCGCGACCCGCATTCACCAACGCCGCATCCAGCGCCGCGCGGTGCCGCTGTTGGCCTGCGAGCGAGCCGCCGTAGCCGAACACCACGTCGGCGAAACCGGCCGAAGTGGCGATGCCGCGCGGCGAGTTGCCCGCCTGCACCAGCACCGGATGCACCTGCGGACTCGGCACCGCGCTCAGCGGGCCCTTGACCTGGAAGAACGCGCCGCGGTGGTCGATCGCGCGCACCTTGTCGGGGTCGGCGAACCGGCCCGTCGTGCGATCGCGCACGATCGCGTCCGGTGCGACCGAGTCCCACAGGCCCTTGCAGACCGCGATGAACTCGTCCATGCGCTCGTACCGCTTCGCGTGCTCCATGAGTTCGTCGAAGCCGTAGTTGGCCGCATCCGCACTGCGCGTGGAGGCGACCACGTTGAATGCGATGCGTCCGCCGGTCACGTGATCCAGCGAGTTCAGCAACCGAGCCACATAGAAGGGATGCATGAAGGTCGACGAGTACGTCAGACCGAAGCCGATGTGGTCCGTCACCGTCGACATCGCCGCGACGATCGGGCTCATGTCGTGCCGGGGCCACTGCACGCCCCACTCGACGGCGGGAGCGATCGATCCGCGCCAGGTGTCGGGGATGCCGCTGCCGTCGCCGAAGAACAGCAGGTCGACCCCGGCGCGCTCCGCCGTCACGGCGATCTCCTGGAACATGCGCACATCGGGGAAGTCGTAGCCCACCCACGACCCGGGCCGCGCCCAGCGGCCCTCGGTGTGCGTGAACGACAGATCGAAGGCCGTGTGGATGCCACTCATGCCGTGACCTCCTCACGCGACGCGGTCCACAGCCCCGCGATCTCGGCGATCGGCATGAGCAGCCCCACGTTCAGGGCGAGGGACTCGAGCGCCGCGTCATGCAGGCGGGCGTCGTACGCCGCCGTGGCATCGGCCGCGACGACGACCGGCCAGTCGCGCTGGACGGCGTCGAACGCCGTCGCCGCCACGCAGCATTCGGTCGTGAGCCCCGCGATCGTGACCCAGGTGATCCCCGCGTCGCGCAGGACGGCCTCCAGCTCCGTGGCCACGAAGCCGCTGTAGCCTCGCTTGACGATCCGCGCCTCCCCGGGGGCGGGGGATACCCGGTACCACTCGGCGCCGGGAGTTCCGGTGATGCACGGCGCATCGGGGATCTGCGCCTCCGGCTCGCCGGTGTGCAGCCACGAGCTCGCGTGCCATACGGCATCGGGGGCGCTCTCGAGCTCGACCCACACCACCGGCACACCGGTCGCGCGGGCGTGGTCGACGAGGGTCGCGGCGCGTTCCACAGCCTCGGCGACGTCGGCGAGCGCGGTCTCGTCCAGACCGAACGCCGCGAGGTGCTCGGGGTCGCCGAACGAGCGCTGCACATCCACGATGAGCAGGGCCGGGCGGGCCTCGGCAGCGGTGAGCACCGCGAGCTGCCGCTCGCGCAAGCCGCTCATACGGTCGCCGCCGTGCCCGCGTGCGCGCGCAGCGCCGGCAGCACCGCCTCGCCGAAGGCGGCCATGTCGGTGAGGTAGTCGGGGAAGATGAGCATGAGCCCGTCCAGCTCCGCCGTCTCGACGACACGGAGGATGCGCTCCACCAGCGTCTGGGCCGACCCGGTCACGTAGGGCGTCTGGAACGCCTCCGTGCCCTGAGCCCCCTCGGCCCACGACAGTGCGCGGTTCGGATCCCATCCCCACGAGCGCCGCATGTTCGCCAGCGCCTCCCGATCCAGGCCTTCGCCGTAGTGCCGCGCCCGAGCCTCGGCCGCCGCATCCGTCTCGTCCTGCACGATCGTCAGCATCGAGTACGTCCGTGCCTCACGTCCGTGCTCCGCTGCGCGGGTATGCACGTCGCGGGAGAACTCTCGCATCTCGTCGAGGCTCTCCGAGCCCAGGAAGGCCCCGTCGGCGTACTTCGCCTGGAAGGCACGCCCGCTCTCGGATCGCCCCGCGCTGATGATGGCGGGCCTGGTCGACGGATGCGGCCGCGACTGGCAATCGGTCAGGGTGAAGAAATCGCCCGCGTGCGTGACGGACTCCTCGCTCCACAGCCGCAGCACGAGCTGGGTCCACTCCTCGGTCATCCGGTAGCGGTCGGCGTGCGACATGTCGGCGTCCCAGATGCCCATCTGCTCGAACTCGTCGGCGTACGAGCCGTTGACGATGTTCATCCCCGCGCGGCCGTGGCTGATCTGCTGCAGCGTCGTGAACACCTTGGCGGCGAATGCGGGGTTCTGCATGTTCGCGTGGATGGTGGCCCAGATCTTCACGCGGCTCGTGGCCTCGGCGATGCCGGCCATCATCGTGATCGACTCGATCGTCTCGCCCCAGTGGTCGGTGGCGCCGCCGAATCCGCGCCACTTGGCCATCGCCATGACGAAATCGAGGCCGATCTGCTCGCCGAGCACGGCGACCTGCTTGTTGTAGTCGTAATCGGCGGGCGGATAGGGGGCGGTGCCGGAGATCAGCCAGCCGCCGGCGGCGTTGGGGAGGAAGACGCCGTACTCGGTCGTGCTCATGGGATGTTCCTGTCGTTCGGAGAAAGGTGTCAGGGCGCGGGCCAGACGAGTGCGTCGCCGTCGTAGATCGCCTCGATGAACGAGGTGTCGATGTACGAGGACGCGTCGTCTGCGGTGGCAGGGTTCTCGAGCAGGTCGTAGTCGACGAGCATCTTGCCGAGCGCCGCGTAGTTGTCGGTGTCGATGGCGCCGAGCGACCAACCGTCGGGGAGGGTGTCGGCGCCCGTGGCGACCTCCGTCTCCCAGATGCGCTGGTTGTGCGCCGCGTCATAGCCGTCGCCGCTCAGCTCGGCGGTGTAGCCGACGCACTCCTCGGCGTTGTCGGCGCAGTACGCGTAGGCATGGAGGATCGCGCGCAGGAAGTCCTCGACGGCGGTCGGATGCTCGCTCGCGAACGCGGGGTTCACCGCCATTGCGCCGAGCGAGGAAGGCACGCCGTAGTCGTACGGGCTCCAGACGGTGACCTCGTCCCCGGCCGCTTCGAGCAGGTTCGGCTCGTTGGAGATGAAGCCGGTGAGTGAGGTGACCTGCCCGCGGGGGAGCACGGAGGGGTCGTAACCGACCTGCACCTGCTCGATCGTCGACATGTCGACGCCCTCCTCGTCGAGCATCGCCGCGACCGTCGGGGGCAACTGACCCTTGTGGCCCAGGATCGTCCCCTCGAGCTGGGTCAGCTTGGTGATGTCGGGCATCGTCAGCAGTACTTCGAGGCCCTCGTTGGAGTACGAGGAGATGCCGAGCACATCGACGCCCGCGTCCTGCGCCTGGATGAGGTTCTGCAGGCTGAGCGGGGTGAACTGAACGGTGCCCGCCGCCAGGAGCTGGGTGTTCTGGCTCGTCTCGCCCGAACCGGGCTCGAGCGACACGTTCAGGCACAGATCGTCGAAGTAGCCGAGTTCCTTCGCGGCGACCACCTCGAGGATCGACGCGGATGCCTGCCACTGGTATCCGCTGAGGTACGTGATCTCACCCGCATCCTTGTTGAGCGAGCAGCGTTCGGCGGAGACGGCCGAACCGGCATCCCCTGTGGGCGCGGTGTCGGCGGGGCCGGCGCAACCGGCGAGGGCGAGGGCTGCGAGCGCGAGCGGTGCAGCGAGAAGCAGGGGACGTCGGGTCATGGCGGTGTACTCCCGGATAAGCGGTGGATGGTGCGGGTCGGGTGGTGCGGGTGGTGCGGTTTCGGGCACGCCGGTGGAGCCCCCTGGCGGTGGTGGCGCAGGAGGGGCGTGGGAGGTGTGCGTCAGCCTCTACGGCCGGGTGCGTGTGATTCGTGCCAGTGCAGAGCGCGTCGCTCCGCGGCGGTGACGACGGCGAGCAGCGCGGAGCCCATGAGAGCCAGCACGAAGATCGACGCGTAGACGACCGCGAGCTTGTTGTTGGCGCTGGCGAGTTTGATCGCGGTTCCGAGGCCTTCCGCTGCGCCGGGGGCGAACATCTCCGCGACGACGGCGCCGACGACCGACAGCGGGAAGACGATCTTCAGCGCCGCGAACAGGAAGGGAAGGGAGCTGGGGATGCGCACGAACCACAGCATCTCCAGTCGCGAGGCCCGGATGGTCTCGTAGAACTGCATGACGGGAGCCGGCACCGAGCGCAGCCCGATCGACACGTTGATGAGGATGGGGAAGAAGCAGATGAGGGCGGTCACGACGAGCTTCGGCTCCGGGCCGAATCCGAATGCGACCACGAGCGCAGGGGCGATCGCCACGAGGGGAGTCACATTCAGCACGACGGCGATCGGCATGATCGCGCGACGAAGCACGGCCACTTCGCTGACCGCGATGGCGAGGACGAAGGACGCGACGAAGGCGATGGCCAGACCGATGAGCGACTCCTGCAAGGTGACCCACGCGTTCGAGACGTAGAACATCGGGTTGGAGACGATCGCCGTCACGACGTCGCCGAGCGGGGGGAGCAGGAACGGCATCTCGGCCGATCCCCACCACCACAGCAGCGCCAGCGCCACGATCATGAGCGTCAGGGGAGCCCAGACGGCGGGGCGATACCAGGCGCGTTTGGTCGAGCGGCGCACCGGACGGGGGGTTGCGGCCGGCGCGGCGGCGACCTCGACGCCGCGGGCGTCGGTCGAGGGCATAGCGGTCATGGCTCCTCCTCAGGCTGCCGAGGTCGACGGTGTGCGCCAGGCGTCCTGCAGCCGGCGGCGGATGAGGTCTTCGTAGTGGTGGAACGCGGGGGTGTTGATCTGCGCAGCCGGACGCGGTCGGGACAGCTCGATGTCGATGACGTCCACGATGCGTCCCGGGCGCGGCGCCATCACGACCACCGTGTCCGAGAGGCGTACGGCCTCCGTGACCGAGTGCGTCACGAACACGACCGTCGTCTTGTACTCGTCCCACAGATCCAGCAGGTGCTCCTGCAGGGATTCGCGGGTGAACTCGTCGAGCGCCGAGAAGGGCTCGTCCATCAGCAGCACGTCGGGACGGAGACCGAACGCGCGCACGATGGCCACCCGCTGCTGCATCCCGCCGGAGAGTTGCGCGGGCAGCTTGTCGAGGGCGTCTCCCAGACCCACCTCGCGCAGCATGTGCGTGAGCTCCTCGGTGCTCGCGGTCGTCGTCGTACCGGCGGTGGCGGGGCGGCGTCGCGAGCCGCCACGGTTGACGCGCTGGGGGAGCGTGACGTTCTGCAGCACCGACTTCCACGGCAGCAGGGCCGGCGCCTGCGGCACGAGCCCCACCATCTTCGCCTCGCACGCGGCGTCGGGTGAGACGCCGAAGACGCTCACGGTGCCGGCATCCGGCTGCTCGAGACCTGCGATCGCGCGCAACAGCGTCGACTTGCCGCATCCGCTCGGCCCGATCACGCTCACGAAGCGTCCGGCGGGGATCTCCAGGCTCACGTCTCCCAGCGCGACCAGTGCGCCTGCTCCCGTGCCGTACGTCTTGTTGACCGCGTCGATGCGGATGCCCGCGACGCCGCTCATGCGAGGCTCCGGAAGGTGCGGTCCTGGTAGACGAGAGGTGCGCGCTCGCTGACGCACACCTCCTCGACGGCGAGAAGCAGCATGAGGTGGTCTCCCATCGTGACGCGGCTGTCGACGCGCGTGATGAGTGAGGCCATCGCGTCGGCGAGCACCGGAAGGTGCGGGTAGTCGGGGTGGGCGGAGAAGGTCGAGAACTTGTCGACGCCCTTCGTCGCGAAGCGGCGCGCCAGATCGCCGTGACCGTCCGCGAGGATGTTGATCGCCACGGCCTCGGACGCCTGGAACGCGTCGTAGGAGTCGGCGGTATCGGCCAGGAAGACCGCGACGAGCGCGGGATCGGCGGACACCGACGTGAAACTGTTCGCCGTGAACCCGTAGTCCACGCTGTCGTGGCGGGTCGTGGCGACGGTGACGGATGTGGCCATCCGGCCGAGGGCAGCGCGCAGAGAACCGGTCACCTCGGGCGCGGGTGCGGAACGGAACATGAGACCTCCCATGGGAATCAATCGCAGACGATGATCATGGAGAGCGTGCCGGGTGGACGATCAGTGGTCGATCCGGCGGAGGTCCATCTGACGACGACGTTACGGGGCGGGTGTTTCACGCAGGGCGACGGTCCTGTTTCAGCTGTGTGAACAGCACTCCGGGTCAGAGCGTCGCCGCATCCGGCAGCGCGAGCAACTCGCCCGCATCCCACAGAAGCACCTCGAGTCCGACATCCGCCGCCGCCCGGCGGAGCCAGGATCCCGTTCGGAATGCCGGGAGGGCGCCGGTGCCGATGCACAGCACGGCGCGTGCTCCCGGCGTCAGGCAGGTGCGCACCCAGGTGAGCTTGAACATGTCGGCCATGAGCTTGTTGCGGTGTTGCGAGGTGAAATCGCCGGTGCGGATCACGAGCTGAACGACGAGCGAGCCGTCCTCTGACGCCCCCTCGATCTCGGTGCGGCTGCCGTCCGCGAGCCGGAGGTGACGCGGACGCACCTCCATGCCGAAGCGCTCGCCGAGCGCAACCAGAGCCGCCCGCTCGACGCTGCCCGCCTCGAACCGACCCCACTCGTTGCGTGGTGCCGCCGGTCCGCGCTCGTTCACGCGGTCACTGTAGGCAGTGCGGATGACGCGCGTGTTACGCGCGCACCGGCGGTCAGGCGGCTTGACCCCGCCGCAACGTCATAGTCGTGACTGGGTGCATGACCGTCATTCCGCTGGCCTACCTGGCCTCCACGTTCCTCTCCCTGCTCGGAAACTCGGTTGCCGCCGTCGCCCTGCCGCTCATCGTTCTGCAGGTGACGGGCAGCCCGCTTGGCGCGGGTGCCGTCGCCGCAGCCGCGGCGGTTCCCGCCATCCTCGCCGGACTGTTCGCAGGCGTGATCATCGACCGCGTCAACCGGCGCACCGCCTCGATCGCCGCGGATGTCATCTCTGCGCTCGCGGTCGCGGCCCTCCCCGTCGTCGACCTCATCTGGGGGCTGAACGTGGGGTGGTTCGTCATTCTCGGGATCCTCGGTGCCCTCGGCGATGTTCCCGGCATGACGGCACGCGAGACGCTCCTTCCGGCGATCGTCCACCACGGCCGGTGGGGCGCCGAACGACTCATCGGGGCGCGGGAAGCGCTCGGAGCGATCGCGATCCTGCTCGGTCCCGCACTCGCCGGTGTGCTGCTGGTGATGTTCGACGGGAGCAGCGTGCTGTGGGTGACGGCGGCCACATCCTTCGCCGCCGCGACCATGACTCTGCTGCTGCCGCGGAGCGTCGGTGCGATCTCGGACGGAGTGGTGTCGCACGCGAACGGATGGGCGCAGGTGCGAGAGGGGTGGCGCGTGCTCGCGGGCAGTCGGTTCCTCGTCGCGACGACCTCGCTCAGCCTGCTCTCGGTGCTCGTGCTCGCCTCGATGCAGGGGCTGATCCTCCCGGTGTACTTCACGCTGGAGGGAGAGCCCGGGCTCCTCGGCCTCGTGCTCTCCGCTCTCGCCGCAGGCATGCTGGTCGGCGGGGCCATGTACGCCGTCGCCGGGCGGCGCGGGTCTCGTCGGGGCTGGTTCCTCACGGGACTCCTGGGGAGCGGGGCAGGGTTTGCGCTGATCGGCGCCCTGCCGTCGGTCTGGGTCGTGCTCGCGGGTGCCGCGGTCGTGGGCCTTGCCGCGGGCGTGTTCAACAGCCTGATCGGCGTGCTCATGATCGAGCGAATCCCAGACGCCCTGCGCGGCCGCATCCTCGGTACACAGAATGCGGTGCTGACAGCGGCGCCGCCTGTGGGGATCGTGCTCGCCGCCGTGTTCACCGAGTACGCGGGCGTCGACACGGCCGCCGCGCTGCTCGCGAGCGTGTGGGTCATCGCGCTCGTCGTCGGGCTCGCCGCGAGATCACTGCGTAGCCTGGATCCCGTGACCGACACGGATGCGGGGTGAGACTCCGTGCGCAGCGGTGAACTTGCCCGCCTCGCCGGCGTCACGGTGCGTGCCCTCCGGCACTACCACCAGGAAGGCGTCCTGCCCGAGCCCGAGCGCGGAACCAACGGCTACCGCGAGTACCGTGTGAGCGACCTGGTGCGGGTGCTCCGCATCCGTCGGCTGGCGGCGGTGGGCATCCCGCTCGACGAGATGGCCGCGCTGCTCGACGGCGAGGCAGCGCATGCGGGCGTCCTCCTCGATACCCTCGACGCGGAGCTCGCGGCGCAGATCGATCGGCTCATAGCGCAGCGCTCGCTCATCGCGCGGCTGCGCGCCACCGACGCGGCGCCCGACGTTCCGCCCGAACTCGCCCCTCATCTCGCCGTGCTCGCCGCGGCCGGTGGTCCCTCCGGCCTTGCGAGCATGGACCGCGATCAGTCCGTGCTGCTCGCCCATCTTGCCGGGGAAGAGGGAATGCCGCGCCTCACGCGCCTCTACGAGATTCTCACCGCCCCCGCACTCAGCCCTCTCATCGCAGAGATCTCGGCACGCTTCAGCGAGATCGGCGCGGACACGCCGGCCACAGAGATCGACGGGTTCGTCGAAACGGTGGTCGCGGCGTTCGGTCCGGTCGTCGCCGAGGTCACGGATGCGGGCGGCGCCGTCGACCTGGGGTCGGGGGCGGATCTGGTCGACGATCTCGTCCGCATCCAGTTCACGCCCGCGCAGCGTCGCGTCCTGCGCGAGATCGAACGCCGCCTGTCCTGACGCGGAGCGTCTCGCCCGCGAGCCTGCATTCCCGGCACGAGATCACTGTGATCACCCGTGATCTCGTGCGAAAGATGCAGTCTCGCGGGAAATGAGCCCCGGAGGGGTCACCGGCGACGGAGGAGAAGTACCGCGTCGTCGATCGTGGACTCGGTGCCGTCGGCGGCTGTGACGGGGCGCGGGCGGGTCTCGGCGATGACGGTCTCCCACGCGGACGCCTCTCGGGTGAGTGCGGCGAGCTCCTCGTGCAGGTCGGGGAAGACCGTGTGCTGCGCATCGGCGTGCGACCACGGCGGGACGGATGCGTGCGACACCACGAGCAGGTGGCCGCCCACCGCGACGCGGGATGCGGCGGCACGCAGGATGGCGAGGCGATCGAGCGCCACGGGGGAGTGCAGGAACGATGCCGTCACGAGATCGAAGGAGCCCTCCGGCATCCCGTCGGGAAGCTCGGCCCGCACGAAGCGCGCGCCCGGTGAGGTCGGCGCTCGCCGCCGCCGTGGTGGCCCGAGCGATCGCCGTGGCGCTGATGTCCACTCCGGTGACCTTCCAGCCCTGCTCTGCGAGCCACAGGGCGTCGCCTCCCTCGCCGCAGCCGAGATCGAGCGCCGTGCCCGACGGCAGGGTGGCCGCCACATCGGCGACCGCGCGATTGACGCGGCCCGACCACATCCGCGCATCTCCCGTGTACCGATGTTCCCAGTACACGGCCGGCGCGGCCGTGCGGTCGAGGTCCTCTTCGACGAGTGCGGCATTCACGCTGGCGCCGACGAAGGATGCGGTCCCCACCGACAGCGGCACGTTGGCGCTCGGGTCGACGACGTTGCCGGCGGCCCAGATGCGCGGGTGGCTCGTGCGCCCGAGACGGTCGACCTGGATCATGGCACCCAGTGGTCCCTCCGTGCGCACGAGGTCGAGGCCGTCGAGGAAGCCGTCATGCGGAACGGGGCGGCCGGCGGTGAAGATCGCCGACACGGCGACCTCGCGCCCGTCGGCGGTGCGCACCGCGTCGATCCGGTCGCCGTCGCCTCGCACGTCGACCACCGGCGAGCTCACCAGCCGCACTCCTCGGGCGAGCAGGCGGTGGCGGAGCTCGGGATCGATCTCGCCGAGGCCCGCGGTGAAGACCACGACGTCGTCGCTCCACTGCGTGAGCAGCTGCGCCTGGTGTGCGCCGAGGGGCGAGGTCGTCAGCACGCCGATCGTCTGGTCGCGCACCTCCCAGCCGTGGCAATAGGGGCAGTGGAGCACCGTCCGGCCCCACCGCTCGGCGAGACCGGGGACATCGGGAAGCTCGTCGCTCAGCCCCGTGGCCACGATGACCGCGCGAGCGCGGTGCGTGGCGCCGTCGGTGAGGGTGACGGTGACGCCGTCCTGGTCGGCGTCGAGGTGCGAGACCGACCCGTCGACGAACCGGCCTCCGTATCCCTCCACCTCGGCGCGGCCGCGCGCGCGCAGCTCGCCCGGCGCCAGCCCCTCGTGGCCGAGCACCCCGTGCATGTGCTCGGCGAAGCGGTTGCGACCCGACCCGGCATCGACGACCGTGACGGCACGACGGGCTCGCACGAGCATGAGGGCTGCCGAGAGACCGGCGGGGCCGGCGCCGACGACGAGGACGTCCGTGGAGTTCTGCATGAGCCCATCACACGACTACTCTGCAACTATGGCAAGCTATCTTGCAGAAACGGCAAACCCGTCCATTCGCGCCGAACTCGACGAGCTCGGGATGCGGCTGCGCACCGTCCGACGCGCGAAGGGCTGGACGCTCGACGACCTCGCCGCGCGCGCCGGACTCTCCTCGAGCACGCTCTCGCGGCTCGAGTCGGGCAAGCGCCAGGCGAGCCTCGAACTGCTGCTGCCGCTCGTGCGCGAGCTCGGTATCCGCATCGACGATCTTCTGCAGCCGCGTGATCAGGACCCCCGGGTGCGGCGCACCCTCATCCATCGCGAGGGTCACCTCGTGCTCCCGCTCGCACCGGAGGGGTCGCCGACCAACGCCTACAAGATCACGTATCTCCCAGGCCCCGAGCCCGAGCAACGCGTGCACGACGGGTTCGCCTGGTTCTACGTGCTCTCCGGGCGCCTGCGACTGCGTCTGGGGGAGCAGGACCTCGTGCTCGTGCGTGGCGAAGCGGCCGAGTTCGATACCCGCACCCCGCATGCGATGTCCGCTGCGGGCGGCAGACCCGTGCAGGTGATCAGCATCTTCCACGGTGACGGCGACCGCATCCACACGCACTCCGAGTCCGTGTGACCCGGTCGCGCGATCAGTGCTCGCTGAGCGCGGACTCCTGCGGCACGGTGGCTTCGGCGAGCCGGGGGGATCCGCCGATGAACCAATACACGAGGCCCACGAGCACGGCGCCGCCGAACAGGTTGCCGAGTCCGACCCACAGCAGGTTCGTGCCGAAATGCCCCCACGTGGCACCCGGCATGCCGGTGGCGAGACCGATCGTGTAGGTCGTCATGTTCGCGACGACGTGCTCGAAGCCCGAGGTGATGAACGCGAGGATCGCGCAGAAGATGACCGCGAGCTTCACGCCGTCGGAGCTGAGTCGGGCGCACATCCAGATCGCCAGGCAGACGAGCAGATTGCACAGCGCGCCGCGGACGAAGAGTTCCACGGGCCCCTCGTGCGCCTTCGCGGCGAGCATGTCCGCGAGCATCGTGCCGGCGGCGGCGTTGCTGTGCAGCACACCCGAGGTCGCCACGAGCACACCGAAGACGATCGAGCCCACGAGGTTGGCGCCGAAGGTGGCGAAAAGTGCACCGATGGCCGGCCCCGGGCGTACGGCACGCAGATACGTGCCCTGCGCGAGCGTCATCATCGATGAGGTCACGAGCTCTCCACCCGCGAACACGACCAGCGTCAGCGCCACGCCGAACACGAGCCCGCTGACGAACTTGCCCCATCCGCTTCCGGCAGCCGTGAGCGGACCCGCGGCGCTGACCATGAGCACGACACCCACGCCGATGTACGCACCGGCCATCATCCCCGACGCGAGGAAGCGTCCGGGATGCCGCAGGCCGTGCACCTTGTGTTCCGCCGCCGGTGCCTGCACGTCGACGAGCGCGCGTTCGATAGTCAGCATGTCCGATCGGACGCGAATGCTGGGCGCGTCCGCCTCCTGCGTCGATCGTCCTCCGGATGCGGGCTGCGGCCGTGCCCGGTCAGCCGTGGATAAACAGGATCAGAATCCGAGCGCGGTGAGGTACGTGTTGCGGAAGGTGCCGCCCGGATCCAGCCGCTCCCGCAACGCGACCGCGTCCTCGAACCGCGGGTAGCGCGCGCGGATGTCGGCGGGCGCCATCGTGAACACCTTGCCCCAGTGCGGGCGGGCGGCGTACGGGGCCAGAGCGTCCTCGATGCGGGGGAGCACCGCGCGCACGGCGTCTTCCTCACGCCGCCAGGTGAAGTGCAGGCCGACCGAGTCGCGACCGTACGCGCCGCTGAGCCACAGGTCGTCGGCGGCGATGGTGCGCACCTCGTTCACGAGGAGCAGCGGGACGAACCGCGGCGACAGCTCCCGCAGCGCGCGGATGGCGGCGGGGGCGTCGCGGCGGTCGACGAAGTACTCGCTCTGCAGCTCGTCCCCCTGCGACGGCGTGAAGCCGAGACGGAAGTGCGGCAGACGCTCGAGCCACGGGCCCGCCGTTCCGCCCTGGACGGTGCAGTTCTCTGCGGAGACGCCCGGCAGCGGATGACGGGCGTCGGACGCGGGTGCGGCCCCCAACACCGACGCGGGTGCGGGAGCCTCTCCCACGCGAGCCTTCAGCCAGAGCTGATCGGCCACGTCGGGATCCGTCCAAGTGCTGAACAGGCTCACGCTGTGACCGAGCGAGGTCACCGCCGCAAGATCGGCCAGTGCGGCATCCCATGGCACCCGCTCGTAGACGGTCTGGGCGATGTCGTAGGTCGGCTGGATGTCGAGCTCCACGTCCAGCACCACGCCGAGCGCCCCCAGCGACACCACGACACCCGGGAACTCGGGGTCGCCGCGACGGAACCACCGCACGGTGCCGTCGGCGAGCAGCAGCTCAACGCCCGCGACCGATCCGGCGAGCGACCGATTGCGGTCGCCGGACCCGTGCGTTCCCGTCGCGATGGCGCCGGCGACCGAGATGTGCGGCAGCGATGCGAGGTTTCCGAGCGCCCAGCCCGCGGCCTGCAGACGCTCGGCGACATCGCCGTAGCGCAGACCGCCGGACACCCGCGCGGTGCGGGCAGCCGGATCGATCTCCACCCGTGCAGGGAGCGCCGCCGTGGACAACAGGATGCCGGGGGTGTCGGCGATCGCCGAGAACGAGTGCCGGGTGCCGAGCGCGCGCACCGCATTCGCATCCCGTACCGCGCGTATCGCGTCCTCGCGGGTGGTCGGTGAGACGAGCTCGCCCGCGTACGCCAGGTTGCCGGCCCAGTTGTGCAGCGCCATCAGCTCTCCTCGCGTGGTCGCGGTACGAAACGCGGCACCCATCGGATGAAGGCTGCCGCGCCCAGCAATCCCACCACGCCCATCGCCCCCGTCGCCACCGACAGCGACGCGAGGGCGGTGAGGGCGGTGAGCAGGAGCGGAGCGACGGCACCGCCCGCATCCGTGAGGGTGCGCCAGGAGCCGAGGAAGGCGGCAGGCTCGCTCTTCGGCGCGACGTCCGCGCCCAGCGTGAGCAGGATGCCGCTGGAGAGACCGTTTCCGACGCCGAGCACGGCCGCGAACATCGCGAACCACATGTTCGCCGAGTTCAGGTCATGCGTGAGCGACAGTGCGAGGAAGCCGGTACCCATGAGGATCATGGCGGGTAGAGCCGCCCAGAGCCGGCCGAACCGATCCATGACCTGGCCGCTGGCATAGAAGAGCGCGAAGTCGATCGCGCCGGAGACGCCGACGACGAGGGCGATGGTGGGGGCGTCGAGACCCAGCGAAAGCCCCCACAGAGGCAGCACGACCTGACGCGCGGACCGGACGGCCGAGAGGGATGCCGCGGCGACACCGAGGCGGGAGAGCACCCGCCGGTGCTGCCACATCGTGCGGAAGACACCCACCCGCTCGTCGACCGGGATCGAGCCGGTGACGGGCTCGCCGCTGTCGTCCTCGGAGGCGGGCGCCCGGTCGGGAGCCTCGGCGGTCTTCTCCGGGTCGGGTCCCAGCAGCACCAGGAGAACGGTGGCGACGAGGCAGACGATGAAGAACCAGACCGCCGACAACTCGTCACCGACGGCGAACAGGAGGCCCGCCGCGATGAACGGGCCGACGAACGTGCCGAAGCGGAACGAGCCGCCGAGCAGCGAGAGGGCGCGCGCCCGGAACGCGATCGGAACCCGCGTCGTCATGAACGAATGGCGGGCGAGGCCGAACGCGGCCGCGCAGAAGCCGATCACGAACACGGCGACGGCCAGGACGGCCGTATTCGGCGAGAGCAGCATCGTCACGGAACCGGCGATGGCGAGCACGCCGCCGATCGCCATCGTGAGGCGCTCACCGAGCCGTGCCACCGACCAGCCCGCCGGGATGTTGCCGCAGAGCTGACCCACGACGAGGAAGGAGGCGATGAACGCGGCCTCCGCGACATCCGCTCCGCGCTCGGCCGCGAGGATCGGGATGAGGGGGATCACGGCCCCTTCGCCGAGGGCGAAGAGGATCGTGGGGCCGTAGATCATCGGCGCGAACCGCCAGAGCAGAGAGCTGACGCGGTCGGACACGTGCATCCACGATACTCTGGAGTGCCATGCTCGAATTCGATCCGTCTGCCGACATCCAGGCCCTCCGCTCCACCTTCAGCGACATCAAAGCCGTCGTCGACGTCGACGCCCTCCGGGCAGAGATCGATCGGCTCTCCGAGGAGGCCGGCGCGCCCGACCTCTGGGACGACGTCGAGAAGGCGCAGAAGGTCACCAGCGCCCTCAGCCACCGCCAGGCCGAGCTCAAGCGCGTCACCGAGGTCGAGCAGCGTCTCGACGACCTCGATGTGCTCGTCGAGCTCGCCAACGAGATGGACGACGAGGACTCCGCGGAGGAGGCGCGTCGCGAGATCGCCGAGCTCGAGGACGTCGTCGGTCAGCTCGAGGTGCAGACCCTCCTCGACGGCGAGTACGACTCCCGTTCGGCGGTCGTCACCATCCGCTCGGGCGCGGGCGGCGACGACGCCACCGACTTCGCCGAGATGCTCATGCGCATGTACCTGCGCTGGGCCGAGCGTCACAAGTACCCCGTCAAGGTCATGGACACCTCCTACGCCGAGGGAGCGGGCATCAAGTCGGCGACCTTCGAGGTCGACGCCCCCTACGCCTACGGAACCCTCTCCGTCGAGGCGGGCACGCACCGCCTCGCCCGCATCAGCCCGTTCGGCTCCGCCGACAAGCGGCAGACGAGCTTCGCCGCCGTCGAGGTCATCCCCGTCATGGAGGAGGCGCAGGAGGTCGAGGTCCCCGAGAACGACATCCGCGTCGACGTGTTCCGCTCCTCGGGCCCCGGCGGCCAGTCGGTCAACACGACCGACTCCGCGGTGCGCATCACGCACATCCCGACCGGCATCGTCGTCTCGATGCAGAACGAGAAGTCCCAGATCCAGAACCGCGCCGCCGCCATGCGCGTGCTGCAGACGCGCCTCATGCTGCTGCAGCGCGAGGAGGAGGCCGCGAAGAAGAAGGAGCTCGCCGGCACCATCACCGCGAGCTGGGGCGACCAGATGCGCTCCTACTTCCTCTACGGCCAGCAGCTGGTCAAGGACCTGCGCACCGGGCATGAGGTGGGCAACCCCGCCACGGTCTTCGACGGCGACCTCGACGGCTTCATCGCGGCCGGCATCCGCTGGCGCAAGCGCAAAGACGAGGACTGATCCGGCGCGCCGGGTGTCGTGGCCGGCATCCGTGGGAAGCGCGCTTAGGCTGTCACAGCCATGATCCGGTTCGAGAACGTCACCAAGCGGTATCGCGGCACCTCCCGACCTGCGCTGCAGAGCGTGGACTTCGAGGTGCAACGCGGAGAGTTCGTCTTTCTTGTGGGGGCGTCCGGCTCCGGCAAGTCGTCCTGTCTGCGCCTGATCCTGCGCGAAGACTCGCCGAGCGAGGGTCGTGTGGTCGTGCTCGGTCGCGACCTGCGCTCGGTGCCCAACCGCAAGGTCCCGTACTTCCGCCGTCAGATCGGCGCCGTCTTCCAGGACTTCCGGCTCCTGCCGACCAAGACGGTCTTCCAGAACGTGGCCTTCACGCTGCAGGTGATCGGGTCCTCCCGCGGGTTCATCCAGCAGGCGGTGCCTGAGGCGCTCGCGCTCGTCGGCCTCGACGGCAAGGAGAAGCGTCTGCCGCACGAACTGTCCGGCGGTGAGCAGCAGCGCGTCGCGATCGCGCGCGCGCTGGTCAATCGGCCGCAGATCCTCCTGGCCGACGAGCCCACCGGAAACCTCGACCCCGCGACCTCGGTCGACATCATGCAGTTGCTCGCGCGCATCAACGCCGGAGGGACAACGGTCGTCATGGCGACGCACGAGGCGGGCTTCGTCGATCAGATGCAGCGCCGCGTCATCGAACTGCGTGGCGGCGAGATCGTCCGCGACGAGCGACACGGCGGGTACGGCGACACCTCCGCCATCCCGCGCCTCGCCCCCGAGGTCGAGAAGGGCGCGGCAGCTGTCGCCGCCCTCACGGCCGTTCTCGACGTGCATCGCGAGATCTCAGAGACCGGTCAGATCGCGCCCGTGACGCTGGATGCGGCCGTCGCCGCCACCGAGCAGGCCGCGCGTGCCGAATCGGCACACGCGGCGGCAGTGGCGGAAACGGAGGCCGCGGAAGCACTGGCGGCTCGTCTGGCCGCGGAGGAGCGTGCGAAGCGCCCCGACGCCGACCTGCCCGCAGAACTGGGACTCGCCGACCGCCTGGGCCTCGGCACGTCCGACGACGAGGTGGGACCCACGCGATGAGATTCGGACTGATCATGGGGGAGGCCCTCAGCGGCCTCCGTCGCAACGCATCGATGGTGATCTCCGTCGTGCTCGTGACCTTCGTGTCGCTGACCTTCGTGGGCGCGGCCGTGCTCATGCAGATGCAGATCGGCAAGATGAAGGACTTCTGGGTCGATCGTGCCCAGGTCGCGGTCTACATGTGCACCAGCGTGTCCACGGCCGGCACCTGCTCTGACGGCGTCGCCACCCAGGCGGAGATCGACCAGGTCACGGCGGAACTCAACGGGCCCGCTCTGTCGCCGCTCATCAAGGAGTTCACGTTCGAGACGAACGAGCAGGTGTACGAGAAGGCGATCCAGCAGCTGGGCTCGGAGTACGAGAACATCGTCACGCCCGACCAGTTCAACGCGACGTTCTCGATCAACCTCGTCGATCAGTCGCAGTCGGATGTGATCGCGGAGGCGTTCGGCGGCAGCAAGGGCGTCGAAGAGGTCAAAGACCAGATGCAGTACCTCGAGCCGCTGTTCTCGGCCCTCACGATCGCGACCTACGTCGCGGTCGGGATCGCGGGTCTCATGCTGGTGGCGGCCGTACTGCTGATCGCGACCACCATCCGGTTGTCCGCGTTCGCGCGACGCAAGGAGCTCGGCATCATGCGCCTCGTGGGCGCCTCGAACAGGTTCATCCAGACGCCGTTCATCCTCGAGGGCGTCTTCGCCGCGCTGATCGGTTCCGCGCTTGCGAGCGTCGGCGTCTGGGCGACGGTGGAGTTCGGTATCAACGGGTACCTGCGTCAACGCATCGGGTTCGTCACCACCTGGGTGGGGTACGCCGATCTCGCCCTCGTCATCCCGGTCATCGTCGTGATCGGCGTCTTGTTGGCCGCGCTGTCAGCCGGATTCGCCATACGCCGGTGGTTGCGCGCCTGATACGTGAGGCGCTGCGCTTGCTAGACTGATGGGCTGCCGCGCGCCGTGCGGTCGCACGAAGGAGAGAGCATGCCCAGGGAACGCGGAGAGAAGGTCGTCGCGACCAACCGCCGCGCGCGCCACGACTACACCGTCGAGAAGACGTACGAGGCCGGCCTCGTGCTCACCGGCACCGAGGTGAAGTCGTTGCGTCAGGGGCGCGCCAACCTGACCGACGGCTACGCCTACATCCAGGGCGGCGAGGCGTTCCTCGACGCCGTCCACATCCCCGAGTATTCGCAGGGGCACTGGACGAACCATTCCGCCAAGCGCACGCGCAAGCTCCTCCTGCACAAGGAGGAGATCGTGAAGCTGTCGCACGCGGTCTCCGCCGGCGGCTACACGCTCGTACCCCTACGCCTCTACTTCTCCGATGGACGTGCGAAGGTCGAGCTCGGTGTCGCGAAAGGCAAGCGGGAGTACGACAAGCGCCAGACCCTGCGAGAACGGCAGGACACCCGCGAAGCCGAGCGCGCGATGCGCCTACGCAACCGCGTCGGGGAGTGATCGAACGATGGGTCCGCGCCGCACGCACGTAGGCGGCGTCGCCCGATGACCCGTCCGAACCTCCTCTTCCACATCACAGCGCTTCCTCCGTGGCGGCGGAGCACCGTGGTGGCAGCGATTCTGCTGCTCGGCTTCGTGCTCGCGTCGGCGTTCGCGCTCGGCCAGGCGGGGGAGCAGCCGACCTCGTGGTGGTGGCCGGCCGCGGGCGCCGGTGCCGCCGCGGCGCTCAGCGCTGCGCCCCGGTACGTCCCTCTGGTCATCCTCGTCGCCTCGCTGCTCACCGCGACCGCATCCGCTCTCGCAGGGCGTCCGCCTCTCGTGGTCACGGCGAGCTTGGTCGGCACCGCCGCCGAGATCGCCGTCATGGTGGTGGGGCTCACCCCGAAGGGTGCGGCCCCGCGGTTGTCGACGACGCGGGACGTCGGCCGTTTCATCCTGACCGCGGTCGCTGCCGCGGCAGCGCTGGCGCTGGTCGTCGCGGGCGCAGCGGCAGCGGCCGGCGGCGACTTCGTGGCGCGGTTCGTGGGAACCGGGGCCTCCCACCTCTCCGCGCTCCTGCTCATCGTGCCGCTCGTGCTCATCGACCGTTCGAGCCAGCGCCCGGGCCCGTGGTGGCACGCCGTCACCCTCACTGCGGCGATCGCCCTCCTCGTCGCTGTCGCGTTCGGTCCTTTCGCCTCGGCGCCCCTGTCGTTCCTGCCGGTACCCCTGCTGGCGTGGGCGGCGTTCTCGCAGACGATGTTCGTGGCGATAGGTCAGGTGCTGCTGGCGGTGTCGCTGGCAAGCGGCCTGACGCTGGCCGGATTCGGGCCGTTCGCCAACGCCCAGGGCCTGCTGCCGACCAGCACCCTGCTGCAGGTCTACGCGGTGGCCATCGCCATCACCTGCCTGGTGATCGCGACGCAGCGCGCGGAACGCAGAGAACTCGAGGACCGGCAGGATGCGGTGCTGCGGCTCCTGCGCGATGCGTTCGCGCGCTCCCGCACCGGCTTCCTCGTCACACAGGTGCGGGAGTCGCGCAGGCTCCGGGTCCTGGAGGCGAACGATGTGGCCGCGGAGCTCTTCAACGGGCAGCTGGTGCATGCGGACGGCGTGTGGCGGGTTCTCGACGACACCCCCCTTCGCCGCATCCTGGGGGACGCCGGCGATCAGGAGCGCTCGCACGAGAGCGACGAGCTGGGTGAGGATGCGGTGCCAGCACGATTCTGGGTCGATCCGATCATGCGGCCCGAGCTCGGACGCATCCTGCTCGTCACGATCGAGGACCTTCGCCCGGTGCGCGCTGTCGAGCAGGCGATGGCGAGCCAGCTGGACCGTGAGCGGCGTGTCAGCGAGGCGCTGCGCGAGCTCAATCACAAGCAGGACGCGTTCGTCGCCAGTGTCTCCCACGAGCTGCGCACACCGATCACGGCGATCGTGGGGTACGCGGAGGAGCTCGAGGACAGCGTCACGGACCCGGATCAGAAGGCGTACGTCGAGGTCATCAGCCGCAACGCCGATCGGCTGGCGACACTGGTGTCCAACTCCCTGCGGGCCGCGACCATCACGCAGCCCCCGGTCGGGGTGCACGGCACGCGCATCGTGGATCTGGCGCGGATCGTCACGGACTCCCTCGAAGATCTGCGCTACCGGATCGACGAACGCTGTATCCGCGTCGACAGCGACGTCCAGGGGCCGCTGCCGGTGCGAGCCAACGAGGCCGAGGTCGGACAGATCGTCACGAACCTGTTGACCAACGCGATCAAGTTCTCGCCCGAGCAAGGGGCGATCCGCGTGACGGCGGGGCTCATCGGTCACGCCGCGCTCGTCGAGATCGAAGACCAAGGCCCCGGCATCAGCGAACAGGACAGGGCCCGCGTCTTCGAACGGTTCTACCGCAGTCCTCAGGCCGTGAGCGACGGCGTTCCGGGCTCGGGGATCGGTCTGTCGGTGGCTCAGGCGCTGGCGGGCGCGATGGGCGGCGCGATCGTGCTGTCGGAGGGGGAGAGAGGCGGAACCCTCGCCGCCCTGCGACTCCCGCTGTCGGAAGAACCTCTCAGCGAGCGCTGAAGCGCGCCTCGACGCCGACCGCGACGACGACCTCGTCGGGGCGGACCACGACCCCGCTGTCCGCGGCCACGGACTTCATCATCATCGGTCCCGCCGTCGCGGAATCGGATGACAGGAGCCCCGCGTCCGCGACCTCGATCGCGGTCACGTGGTGCAGGCCGAGCGATGCGGCGTACGAGCGCGCGCGAGCGACCGCATCCTCCACCGCGGCACGCGCGACCCGATCGCGTGCATCCAGCGCGGTCGCTTCTGTCAGTCGCCAATCGATGCCGTCCAACTGGACGGCAGGATCGGTGGTGGCCGCGTCGATCCACGCTGACAGGGCGTCCGCGTCGTCGAACACGGCCCGGAACTCGAGGGAGGCGTGGTGGACGGGGTCCAGGCGGGACCCGTCGGGTCCCCACGGGCGATCGGTGAAGACCTGAGCGCGTGAACTGGTCCACGACACGAGGTCGTCGGAGGCCGCACGCCGTTCGAGGTCATCGCGCACCCGCTGACCGGATGCCGCGAGCCGGGCCATCGCCTCAGCACGGTCGGTGTGCTCGACGCGCACCCCGATACGGGCGACGCCCTCCTCGGCGGAGATGCGTTCTTCGTGGGACCCGCGGACCGTGATCGTGACGTCCTCGCTCATGCGGGACAGCCTACGGAGGTTCAGTCGGGAAAGATCTGCCCGACGGGGAGTCGCTTCTCGGCCTGGAAGGTGTCCTCGCTGCGACCGGCCGCCCAATAGGCGGACAGTGAGAGGTCTGCGCGCTGAACGCCCCGCTCTGCGAAGACAGCGCGCAGTCGCTTCATCGCCTCCCGTTCGCCGTGCGCGAAGACCTGGACGTGACCCGAAGGCCAGTTCGTGCTCAGGACGGCGTCGACCAGAAGCGAACCGGGGGAGTCGTGGTCTTCGTCGACCCAGGTGACGTCGACGGTCTCGGGCAGCGGGATGCGGTGGGCCGCCGACCGCGTCTCGACGATGGCCGTGGCGTGCGCCCCTTCTGGCAGGACTTCCACCGCGGCAGCGATCGCGGGGAGCGCCGACTCGTCGCCGACGAGGAACACGTGGTCGGCCGCGGGGTCGGGACGGAATCCGCCGCCGGGGCCCGCGAAGGTGAGGAGGTCGCCAGGTCGTGCCGAGGCCGCCCAGCGACCTGCGACGCCCGTATCGCCGTGGGTGACGATGTCGATGTCGAGTGTGCGCGCCACGTGATCCACGCTGCGCACCGTGTAGGTGCGTACGCTCGGCAACTGGTCGAAGGGAACCCGTTCACGCAGCTCCGCCATGTCGAACGGCGGCGTGAGGTCGCTGCCGGCTGGGGGGATGTGGAGCTTCACGTACTTGTCGGTCTCGTCGCGGTCCATGAACGCGTCGAATCCGCTTCCGCCGAGGGTCACACGCACCATCCCCGGAGTCAGCAATGCGGTGCGGACCACCTCGAGCGTCACCTGCGGGCGGGGAGGGCGGCGGGGAGCGGTCATCCTTCGATGCTATCCACGGCCGTGCGCCCGAAGGCCCGCGGGAATGGCGAGGGAGCCGTATCCGTTGTAGTCTGTGATGCTCGCGGGTTCCGCCCGTGAGCTGACAATTCCACAGAGCGACAATGGTTCCTTCCACCGAAGGATTCACGGGGATGATCGGTTTCGACATCGCCTGCGAATCGCCGAGAAGCGGGCCGAGGATGCAGGGTTATCTCGTAAACGCTCCCTGTAAACCAATAAGTGCCGAATCCAAGCGCACTGACTTCGCCCTCGCTGCCTAAGCGAGCCCGATAGTCCGTCAGACCGTGTGTGATCCCGCCACGGACCCTGGCGTCATCTAGGGATCTTGCTACGTACCGGCGTCTGGACGGTGCGTGGGACTCTTCCCAGGCTGGGCTCGTCGACTTATGTGTCTGTGCTAAAAGTCGGAGTCGAGCAGAACGTCTCCACAGACTGCGCCCGGAGAAGCCGCCGTATCACAGCGATGGACGGGGGTTCGATTCCCCCCATCTCCACCAGCCGTTGTCGCTCATGCGAGTGGAAGAGGCCGTCCTTCGGGGCGGCCTCTCTGCTCGAGGGGGATGCTGCAGAACGCTACTGTGCTGGGAAAGCGGACATGGTGGTCGAGTGCAAGGGGGGTGTCTCTTGGTGGCAACGGGCATTGATCCTTCCCGTCAACCAGGACTTCGTTGGCCAAGAGTCATCAGTGGTGTGCTCCTGGGGATCGCAGCAGCCCTGCTCATCCTTTACGCGACATCGCTGGCAGCGAATGTGGTCTGGGGCGGTGGATACTCCATTCACCCGATGACGCTCGTCTCTGTCGCGGTGGTCGGCGTCGCCGTCACGGTGCTTGCGTGGCGATGGCCGATCGTGGGCCTGGCCGCCGGATCGGTCGTGCTCGCCCTCGTGGCGGTGGTGATCTGGTCACGTGTGGCATGGGTCTCGACCGGGTCGGCACTCGATCCGTTCAACGCGATCGCGTTCACCGCCGTCAGCGCATACCCGACGCTGATGGGGGCGACGGCGATCACCGTCTCCGCACTCAGGCTGAGAGATCGCTCGCGCGCGTAGCCCTACGTCTTGCTGGCGCACATACGAAACGGTCGCGCAGACCGCCCGGAGCCTCTCCGAGCTCAGGATGCCCGATCGAGTGGTGTCCTAGGGTGGAGGAGACCGCGCCGCTGGGGTGATGGCGGTCTGACTGGAGAGATTCATGCCGTCAGCGACGAAGAACGTCGGAATCATGCTGCCTCGCGACCTGCCCGTCTCGGAGGTCCTGGACTTCGCGCGGAGCGCCGAGGAGGCAGGCTTCGACGAGCTCTGGGCGGTCGAGGACCTCGGCTACCGAGGGGGGATCGCGCAGGCGGCATCGGTGCTCGCGGTGACCTCCCGTGTGACGGTCGGCGTGGGGATCCTGCCCGCCGCGGTGCGGAATGTCGCCTTCGCGGCGATGGAGATCGCGACGCTCGCCCAGCTGTATCCGGGACGCCTCGTCGTCGGTATCGGTCACGGCATGCCCGGCTGGCTGACGTCGGTCGGTGCGTGGCCCCAGAAGCCGCTGACGTTCCTCCGCGAGTACGTCGTCGCGCTCCGAGCGCTCCTGGAGGGTGCCGAGGGGCCGAAGCGCGGCACGTACGTCGATGTGGAAGGACTGCGTCTGAGCGAGGTCCCCGAGATTGCTCCTCCGCTCGTGCTCGGCGTCCGCGGACCGAAGTCGCTCGCTGCGGTCGGCGAGATCGCGGACGGGGTGGTGCTCGCCGAACCCGCCGCGCCCGAGTACATCGCTCACGCCTTGGCGCAGATCGGCGACGTCGAGACCCGCGTGATCACCTACGACCTGGCGGTCGTGGCCGACACGACGGATGCGGCGCAGGCGATCGTCCGACCGGCTCTGGCCGTCCTGGCCGAGACCGACTGGCGACCGCACCTCCTACCTCTGCCGTACGCGGAGGAGCTACTGCAGCGCGCGGAGGAGCTTTCCGTGGACACGTTCACCCAGACGCTGCCCTCCGAGTGGGTGGCCGAGCTGACACTGTCGGGCACGGTCGACGAGGTGCGCGCCGGCATCCAGCGGCGTCACGACGCCGGCGCGACCACGGTCGTGTTCATCCCGGTGGGGGAGAACCCGAGCGCGTCGATCCATGCCCTCGCTGAAGCTCTTCCGGATCGACGCTGACGGGGCGGTGCTGCCGCTCGGCGGAGGTCAGACCCGCCGGTACTGGGCCGTCACGGGGCAGTCGAACGGGTCGCCGGCCGCGAGGCCGACGCGGTTGAGGTACTCGATGACGATCGCGTACGAACGCAGGAGCGACGTCTCCGTGTAGGGGACGTCATTCGCGCTGCAGAAGTCCCGCACGATCTCGCGCGTCTTCGCCAGGTACGGGCGCGCCATGCTCGGGAAGAGGTGGTGTTCGACCTGGTAGTTGAGTCCGCCCATGAGGGCGGTGGCCCACCATCCGCCGCGGATGTTGCGCGAGGTACGCACCTGCTTCGAGAAGAAGTCGAGTTTCGCGTCGGGAGCGATCACGGGCATGCCCTTGTGGTTCGGAGCGAACGATGCACCCATGTACACGCCGAAGACGGCGAACATGACGCCGAGGAAGGCGAACGCCATACCCAGCGGGAGCACCAGGAAGACAGCGGCGAAGATGACCGCGAAGCGTGCGCCGATCAGCGCGAGCTCGATGCCGCGGCCCTTGATCGGTCCTCGCGACAGCAGATGCTTCACGCTCAGGAAGTGCAGGTTCAGCCCCTCGAGCGTCAGCAGCGGGAAGAAGAACCACCCCTGCTTGCGCGTGATCACTCGTCGGAGACCGCGCGCCGCGGCCGCATCCTCGTCGAGGAACGAGACCGTGTCGACCTCGATGTCGGGGTCTTTGCCGACACGGTTGGGGTTCGCGTGGTGACGGCTGTGCTTGGAGTCCCACCACGAGTAGCTGGTACCGACGATGCCGATGAGGATGCGGGCGAGCCGGTCGTTGGCGGGGCCCGTCGCCAGGATCTGACGGTGTGCCGCTTCATGGCCGAGGAAGGCCACCTGGGTGAAGATCACGCCGAGAGCCGCCGCGATCAGCAGCTGGAACCAGCTGTCGCCGAGGAGGATGAAGCCGGTGACGGCACCACCGAAGGCGAGGGCGAGTGCGACGCCGACGAGGGCGTAGAACCAGGTGGCGCGTCGCAGAAGTCCTGTCTCTCGCACCACCTCCGAAACCTGGCTGTACGCGCGGGTGATCGGAGGGAAGTCTTCTTTGCGGGCGTAGGTCTGGCGGATCGGTCCGAGTGTTGCGTGGGGGGGTGCAAGCGTGGCGGAGATGAGAGATGCCCGTCCTGTGTGGCGGCCACCTTCGGCCGTCGAATCGAGTCCTCGACGAATGCCGAAGCCTAGGGCCCACGCTAATCGCGGCCGCATGCCGCCAGCTGTATGTAGCCGGTGCATCGTCTGCCGATGCGCACAACCGAGGCGGATGCTAGACTGAAGCAACCCCGCAACCGGGGCAGCAGGTGAGTAACAGATGTCGGCTCATGGAAGAGCGATGTTCTTCTCCACCGAAGCAACCGCACCCCGGGTGCCTCTGATCCTTCTCGTGTGCAGTGTCCGCGAGTCCTGAAAGTTCTTGTGTTTATCCCCATCCCCACCGGTCCTGAGACCGCGACGGCGCCTGTGTGGCGCCAGGCCGACGACGCCGTTTTCGTGGCGACCATCGCCGGCGAGTACGCGGGTTTCGTGGAGTCCATCGACGACGTCCATGTCGCGCACAGCGCGCTCGGCGAGTGCGTCGGTGTCTTCGCGGAGCAGGAGGACGCTTTCGTCGCCGTAGTAGCGGCACGGACGTTTTCCGCATACGCTCGCGAACACGCGGACAAGTTCCGCGTCCCACATCGTCCGTTCCGTAGACATAGGAACGGCACACCCGGTCGCCCCGGCGGCCAAAACAACAGAAGGAAAGACACGATGGCCACTGGCACCGTGAAATGGTTCAACTCCGAGAAGGGCTACGGCTTCATCGCTCCCGATGACGGCTCCGCCGATCTCTTCGCACACTTCAGCGCGATCGCTGGCAACGGCTTCAAGGAGCTTCGCGAAGACCAGAAGGTCGAGTTCGACGCCGAGCAGGGCCCCAAGGGCATGCAGGCCGCGAACATCCGCGCGCTCTGACGATTCGTCGTCTCAGAAGGCCCCCGCAGCACGGCTGCGGGGGCCTTCGTCTGCACTCGGCCGGTTCGGATCCGTGAGAGCATGTGCTTCGGGGTCCGCCCGAATGACGCACGATGTGCATGAGGATGCGCGGGAGGAAAGTGCCATGCCGTTTCGAAGCCTCGAGATGCTCGAGTCCTGGCTCGGCGAGTTCCGTGAACTCGGATACCCGATCGCCGGCACGGTGAAGGTCATCCCGCAGGACCGCGAGTTCGGCAGTGACACGGGCTTGGTGGGTGTACGCCTGATGAACGCCCAGACCGTGACCTACATCCAGCCCGTCGAACCGGGTTCGACGACGTGGGTCGTGACGTTCGAGGCGCGTGACACGGACCTCCAGCTGGATGCGGCAGGCGCCTTCCGTCTGTCCATGGAACTCGCCATGGTCTCGGCTCTGTGCACCTTCCTGCAGACCAAGTCGAAGGCGTACATGGCGAACCTCGCCGTTTGACTCACACGCTCTGCGCGACGCTCTCCTCAGTGAGGCGCGTGAGGAGCGCGGCGAGCTCGTCGGAGCGCGGGCCGAGGCTCATCTCCACCGCCCGTTCGAAGCGACGGTCGAACTCGGTCAGGGCCGACCACGGCTCGGTGGTCAGATCCACTGTCGCGGTGATGTGGTTGCCGCGGCGGTCCTCGGCATCCGACTCCCGACGTGCCAGTCCGCGCTCGACGAGACGATCGACCAGGGACGTGACTCCGGCCGAGGTAATGCCCAGATAGTCCCGAAGAGCGGAGGGGCGCACGCCGGGGTTGTCGACGACGAAGAGAAGCGCGCGGGCATCGACTTCGCTGATGCGCAGGTCTTTGCGCGCTGCGACGAGCGCATCGTTCCGGGCAGCCGAGTAGGCGTTCAGGGCGCGCGAGAGTTTCGAGGTCGAGGCGGCTTCGCTGGACATCCGCATAGTCCTCCGTCGGTCGGGTAGTACCGCTGGACAGCTTAGCCAGGCTTGGAGGTTTATTTAGCTATGTAACTAAAATGAGGGATATCTCATCTGGGTAGCTAAAATCGCGAACTACCTGGTAGCGTCATCTTCAGAACGACATGGAAGCCGAGGGACGGACGAAAGTCCGGATCGTCGCAGGTATCGGCAAGGGGGAGACATGGTTGCTGCATCATCCGCGTGGGCTTCGGATGCCTCGCGCCGACGCTCGACATTCGTGCCGCTTCAGCGTCGGGGGTTGCGTTCGGCGTCGCAGGTGGCGTTCGTCGCGTCGTGCGTGGTCGCCGCCTCCGCATCCGTCGCGCTCAGCGCGCTCGCGCTCGTCTGACATACCGACTCAGGGGAAGGGACACCATGGGAAAGCTGTACTACGGGGCTGACACGGAGGCCGTCGTCATTCCCGACCGCCTGTTGAGCCACATCAAGGTGGTCGCGGCTACCAAGCTGCGTCGCAACGAGTCATTCACTTTCTCCTGGGTGCACGCGCCGAGTGAGCCCGTGGGGCGCTCGACGCTTTGGCTGCAGCCCTCGATTCCGATGCGGTTCGTCTTCGACTCCGTCGAGCCCGAGCAGCTCGACCCGGCGACGCTGCGCACGCTCGCGGACCAGGCCGCATCGAGCGCGGGGATGCACGTCGACTTGACGAAAGACGACTTCGGCATCCAGAAGGGCGCCACCGAGCGCAAGCTCGCTTCGGTCGCCTGATCCAACGTCTCGCGTAGCCCCGGACCGCCCTCGCTGCGGTTCGGGGCTTCGCGGTTGTTTCGTCCCTGTCCGTCGGCTCGCGCGACCTCGGTGATCACCCGGTCGGATGTCAAGGCCCTCGGTGTCGCCGCGCATCTCGCGCAGCATGGCCCGCAGGTATCCGACCACGACGAGAGGACGATCATGAACACGACCGCCGACCCGCGCGAGGGTGAAGGATCCGAGGGATTCCCCGGGCAGGAGCAGTCGCAACCCGGGAAGACCGCGCCCATGGATCCGCAGCCGGATCACGGCGAGCAGAGCTACCGCGGGACCGGCCGGCTGACCGGGCTTCGCGCGCTCATCACCGGTGGCGACTCCGGCATCGGGCGGGCAGTGGCGATCGCGTTCGCCCGCGAGGGCGCCGACGTCGCGATCGGCCATCTGCCGGAGGAAGCCGACGACGCCGCCGAGACGGTGCGCTGGATCGAGGAGGCCGGACGGCGCGGCGTCGCCCTCGCCGCGGACATCCGCGACACGGACGCAGCCACGCAGATGGTGGAGCAGGCGCATGAGCAGCTGGGAGGTCTCGACCTCCTGGTGCTCAACGCCGGATACCAACGCGATCGCGAGAGCATCGAGACGATCCCGCTCGACGACGTGAAGCGGGTCTTCGACACCAACCTCGTCGGTCTGATCGCCGGTGCGCGTGCTGCGGTGCCCCTTCTGGAGGAGGGTGCGTCGATCATTGTCACGAGCTCGGTGCAGGCGTTCTCGCCCTCGCCGTCGCTGATCGACTACGCCATGACGAAGGCGGCGCAGGTCGCCTTCGTGAAGGCCCTCGCCGAGGAGCTCGGGCCCCGCGGGATTCGTGTCAACGCGGTCGCGCCAGGACCGGTGTGGACACCTTTGATCCCCGGCACCGGCTGGGACGCGGAGCGTATCGAGACGTTCGGCACGGATACGCCGTTGGGTCGCGCCGGGCAGCCCGCCGAACTCGCTGGAGCCTATGTGTACCTCGCCTCGGATGCGGCGCGCTACGTCAGCGCCGCCGTTCTGCCGGTCACGGGCGGCAAACCGCTCTGAATCTCCACGACCGGTGCCGGCCGTTCGTCTGCGGAGCCTTGCATGCGTATCGCGGACGACGACCGGCGCCGGTGTGTTCGGGCCACCGATCATCGAAGCAGGGTCGCGACCGAGCGGCCACGGGTGGGAGCGCGGAAGCAGTATGGGACGACTCTGGTACGGGCGCGAGGAGTACTTCGTGGTCGAGGACGATCTGATCGCGCACCTGCGCGTCGTGACGATGAACAAGCTTCGTCGTGGCGAAGCCTTCATGCTGACCATGCCCACCGCCGACGGCACCGGCGGTCGACGGAGCCTGTGGATGTCTCCGGCGGTGCCGCTGTCGTTCACATACTCTCGACGGGGCACCGTGCAGATCAGGCGGGAGCTCGTCGAAACGCTGATGGATGAGGCCAACAGCCCCGACGGTCTCGACGTGCAGCACCTCATGACGGGACACACCCCCTCGTAGATGTCGGGTGGTGGGCGCCGTGAGAGCATGTCGACGTCGCAGAACCGAAGGAGCACGCCATGCCCGATCCGCGCCGCCGCCCTCTCGGTACGGGAACGCTGACGCTGGAGCCCGCCGAGGCCCCAGAGCGTTGGGTGCTCACGGGGACCGACGAAGGCGCCCCCGAGGCGAACTGGGGCCACTGGGTGCGTTTCGCGCAGCGGATCCTCGAGGTCGACGCCCTGTCGCGCGAGCGGGAAGGCCGCGGCGACGCCTGGGATGAGGGCTTCGCCGCCGGACGCGCTGTGCAGAGCGACGACACCGCGAACCCCTACCGCTGACCACCGTCCTCGGCCGCGAGACGCAACGCATCGGCGCCGAGGCCGAACACCTCGCGCTGCACAGCGGCGACCGCCGCGGGGTCCTCGGCTCGTAGCTGGATCACCACGATGACGCGCTCACCCTTCGCCGTCTCGCCCGACCAGGATGCGGCGAGCACCCCCGGCGCCGAACCGCCCTTGAACCCCAGGTAGGGCAGGAGCGTGCGATCGAGGTCCGCGCCGAGGCCTGTGTTCTTCGACAGGATGGCACGTACGGTCTTGTCGTCCGTGTCGAGCAGCGCTTCATGCACAGCGGCCACGGTCGCGGGGCTCGCGAACCAGTCGATGCCGGTGTTCCAGACCGGGCCGGTGACACTCGCCGCATCCACCGACAGTGGAGCGGCGGTGATGCCGTCGAGGAGTCGTCGGCGCTCAGCCTCGTCGGCGTCACGCCACCGAGCCGCCAGTGCCGAGTCGCCCCACCCGAGAGTGAAGAAGTCCTTCGTCGTCAGCCACGGCCCATCGCCCTCGCCGCCGACGCTCGCGAATGCCGCCTCGACGCGCTCGCGTCCGAGTCTTCGGATGAGCAGATCGGTTGCGGTGTTGTCGCTGATCGCGATCATCTCCTGGGCCGCTTCACGAACCGAGACCTCGGTACCGGTGGGTTGATCCTGAAGGCGCCCCGAGGGCAGGCTCCGGTCCGCGTCGGTCAGCACGAGCGTCTCGTCCCACGTCAGCGCCGATGAACGGACCGCCTCAGCGGTCGCGAGGAGCACGAACAGCTTGAACACGGAACCGAGAGGACCGGCATCCGCCGCACGGCGTTCGACGAGCTCCTCGTCGCCCCGGGTGATCAGGACCCCGACCTCACCGGGCAACTGATCGAGGCGATCTGCCACCTCGTCGAGCGAGGTTGATGCTCTTCATGGCTCGGACGCCGGCCCGAGGAGGAAGGTGACGATCTTGTCATCGTCGTTGATCGCGACGGTCATGTCGAACGGTTCGCCGATCGTGCCTCTGATCGTCGTCACGGCGGAGCGTTCGTCTCCCCGGTAGGCCGTGACGGTGAAGGGGGCGGCGGGCCGGATCTGTGTGTTGAGCAGGTCGACCACCTCTGCCGCGGAGACCTGCGCGGTGAAGGCGGCGTCGAGGTGAGGCTCCCACTCGGCGGCTGTGGTGTCCTCCTCGGCGCCGAGCACGTCGACGATCCATGAGGTCTTCGCACCCACGGGGGTGTCGGCGATCTCCACGGACGAGGGTGTCGTCGCCGCAGAATCGGGCGCCCCTGCGGCGGGCGCACACGCCGTCAGAGCGAGGGCTGCGGCGGCGACGAGAGCGAGGAACGAGTGCGGGCTCAGCCGGCGGGGCATGGCGGGGTCCTTTCGTGGGGGATCCCATCCACGCTACGCACGGTGTCGCTCGAGCGCCTCCGCCTGGCGGGGGAGTTCTCGAGCGCTCGTCAGGAACCGGGGCGCTCGATCAGGAGCAGGCCCTGCTTGGTGTCGGCGAGCGTCATCCATCCGTCGCCGAACTGGTACGTCATGCCGTAGCCGTCCGAATCCGGGTTGAGGACGTTGGCCTTGTTCTCGGTGATGTACTCGTCGCCGACGCTCGTCCAGCCGCTCGCGAGAAGTTCGCTCCGGGCGGTCTGGGCCTCGGTGTCGCTCACGGGCGCCCAACCGAACACCTGCACGTGATCGCTGGCGACCGAGTAGTCTCCCCAGACGCACTGAATGCCTTCGGGGAAAGTCAGGCTGCCGACGCGGAACACGTCCTCCTTCGCCGTCCACTTCGCCTTCGCGAAGTCCGCGATCACGTCGTCCGGAAGCAGTGACTCGCAGGTGGCCGCGTCGATCGTCCCGGCTGTGGGCTCACTGGTGGCGACGGGGGTCGGCGTGGGCGCATCGGGCTCCGACGCGGGAGTGGATGCGGCGGGCTCCGGAGCGGCCGGGCTCGAGCACGCGGCGAGCGAGAGGGCGCCGGCGACGAGCAGGGCGGCGCCGAGCGAGGAGCGGATGCGGCGGGTCATGCCGAGGCCTCCGAGTCGGTAGCAGGGGCGAAGAAGTCGAGGAAGGACTGATGGAGCACGCCGTTTGTGGCCAGCACCGAGCGCGTGGAGAGGGAGTCGGTACCGTCGAACGCCGTCATCCGCCCGCCGGCTTCCGTGATGATCGGACCGAGAGCGGCGATGTCGTACTCCTTGACATCGAACTCTGCGACCATCTCGAGTCTGCCCTCGGCGAGGAGCATGTACGGCCACGCGTCGCCGTATCCGCGGTCGCGCCAGACGGTACGCGAGAGCCGGATGAGGCCGTCCAGATGACCTGCGTCATCCCACTGCGCGATGCTCTGGAAGCTCACGCTCGAGCGGTCGAGGCTGTCCACGTCCGACACAGCGAGCCGGCGCGGCCGGGCGCCGCCGTTCGTCCAGGCGCCCTCGCCCTCGGCCGCCCACCACCGGCGTCCGATCGAGGGCTGGCTGACGACGCCGACGCGGGGCACGCCGTCGACCGCGAGGGCGATGAGCGTCGCCCAGATCGGGATGCCCTTCAGGTAGTTGTGCGTGCCATCGATCGGATCGATGATCCACTGGCGGGCGCTGTCGCCGACCGATCCGAATTCCTCGCCCAGCACCGCGTCGTCCGGTCGTTCCGCGGAGAGGATGTCGCGGATCGCCCTCTCGGTGGCGATGTCCGCCTCGGTCACATAGGACGCATCGGGCTTGACCTCGATGCTGAGGTCGGCGGCGTCGAAGCGAGACATGGCGACGGCGTCCGCCGCATCCGCCATTCTGAGGGCGAGCGCGAGGTCGTCGGAGAAGCTGCCCGCGAGCGCGCCGGAAGACGAAGTGGGGGACATGCCGTCAGCCTACCGGGCCGGTACCGGCTCGATTGGCGCTCCGGTTCGTCGGGTGATAGCGTTGTCCCTCGGTTCGGAAAGTGAGTTTCTCGCCCCGGATCACGCACCTCTAGCTCAATCGGCAGAGCAACTGACTCTTAATCAGTGGGTTCTGGGTTCAAGTCCCAGGGGGTGCACGGATTGCCTCGACAGATCTCGCCATCTGCCGGGGCTTTCTGCTTTCCGGGGCGACGGTCGTCGAAGCAGGGGTCGCGCAGAAGGATGGCGTGACCCCCACTTCCCCCGAACGCTCAGCCTCGGGGCGCTCCTGGCAACGATTCGCACGCGATCAGGTCGCCATCACCGTCCAGTCGGGCGATGTCGCCGTAATAGGCGTAGTACTTGCCGAAGTACGCCTGCGCCGCGGCCCAGTTCGAGAAGTCTGTGCAGTCCACATCCGCTGGCCGCGCCGGAGTCGCGGTCGTGACGACACCGGCCGCTGGCACCCGGAATCGGGCACGCTCGTACGACCAGTCGTGTGGCCAAAGCGAGATCACGCGGTCCCGTTCGCCGTTGTCCGCCGTGTAGAAATGATGGAGCACCTTCGGACCCCAGAATCGGTACATCGGCAGAGTGTCCGGAACCGGCGAATCCACGGGATAGACGTAGTAAGCGACCCCCTCGAACGACCAATCGGCCGGCCACGTGGCGATGACGTGGTTCTTTTCGGTCTCGTCAGCTGTGTAGAAGTGACCTTTGAACTTGTCGCTCCAGAATCGGTAGAGGGGGACCGTGCCGGCAACCTGAGTCGGGAACGCGGTGTAACGCTCCCCCTCATAGGTCCAGTCGTTCGGCCACGTGCGAATCACCCTGTCTCGCTCGGCGGGGTCGATTGTGTAGAAGTGGCCCTTGAAGATCGGGCTGTAGAACCGATACACCGGGGCGGCGCCGTCGGGGGCGGCCGTCTGCGTCAGCCCTGATGGTAGAGACGGCGCCGTGTCGGCAGCTGCCGCGACAGGTCCTGTGATGGTCAGAATGATTGCAGCGGCGGCAGCTAGCCCCACGATGCGTCTGCGCATGATGGAATCCCCCTAGATTCGTGTCTCCCCAGCGACAGGAGCCTAGTGGTTCACTGGTGGGACACACACAAGAGCGCGAGCACAGTCGTTTCATTGGGGAGGGTGCTTAATGCCGAAGCGATCGAAGCGATGGGTATGGTCCGGACGTCTTGCGGCCCTTGCGGTGCTTGTCGCGGTCGCAATCTGGCTTTGGAGCGTCGGTCTGACACAGGCGAGCGCGCTCGCGGGCGCGTTGGGACTGCTTGTCGCGCTCGCGGCCCTCTTCGCTCCTTATCTGTTCCCGGTCCAGCCTCCGCGACCCGTCGAGGGTGTCGTCGTGGAGAACTCGGGTGGCGCATCGGCCAACAACGGTGGTGAGGCCAACTCGGGTGTGCGGGGCGCGATTCCGAGCGGCAATGTGCGTGTGGATCGAAGCGGAGACGCTGAAGCTGATGGCTCGGGATCTGTGGCGAATACTGGCATCCAGGATTCTTCGCCCTGACCCGATGATTCGTCGACAACATGAATGATCTGCCTCCCACGGAGCCCCGCGGCCGTCGACGGAAGAATGCAAAGACAACGTCTCCGAGTACGTCCGCTGCCCGCAGCGATTCGGGGCAACCGGCGCAGACGAACCGCACCATCACCGTCGCCAATACTGGTGCCGCGACGGCTACGAACGGCGGCATCGCCGTCACCGGTTTCATCGAGTCGCTGACGGTTGTGCACGAGCCCTCCGCCATAGTGTGGCCGGTATCGATCGGCAGAATCCCACCCCTGGCTTCCGCTTTCCAGCCGCGATTGAGTGTTCGTCGCGTCATCGAGGCCGCATGCCGGGACACCGCAGGTGCTGTTCTCACTCAGGGGGAGAGATCATCGGGCGATGTGCTCTCGGGAGGCGGGGGAGTCGGCAAGACTCAACTGGGTTCCTGGTATGCAAGCGAAGCGATTCGACAGGGGACGGACCTTGTGGTGTGGGTGGACGCCTCCGCTCCGGGAGGGATCCCCGAGGTTCTCGCGCGGGCCGGGCAACGCTTGCGCGTCCCGGGCGTGATCGGGCTGGGGACCACAGTCGAGAAGGACGCCGCGGCATTCCGGGATTGGCTACAGGCCACGCACCACACCTGGCTCGTGGTGTTCGACGACATCACAGATCCTCAGCACGCGGCCGACTGGTGGCCGGTGAGTCACACAGGAACAGGCTCAAGCTTGGCAACGACGCGTCGACGCGATGAGGTGCTGTTCGCAGCGGGCCGCCGACGAATTGACGTCGACGTTTTCACTCCCGACGAAGCTCTGGATTACCTGAATCAACGAGTCTCGGACGCGGGTCGGCAGTATCTCCTGGATGTAGCTGCCCCCGTCCTTGTCGAAGAACTTGGTTGTCTACCCCTCGCCCTCTCACACGCCGCGGCCTACCTTCTCAGCCGACGCGTAGCGACGAGTGAGTACCTCGCCTTGTTTCGAGAGGAGAAGTACCGTCTCGACGAACTGATGGTCGGCGATCCGGATAACCGTGCATCCGTCACGATCACTGTCACCCTGCTCCTCGCAATCGACGCCGCGCGGCACGATGATGTCGATGCACGGATTCGTCGAGCGGCGGCCGTCGCGTCCATGCTGAGCCCAGTCGGCCATCCCATTGAACTGTGGAACACCCCTTCGGTCCGGCGATATCTGCGTGAGGAGAACACCGGCCACTTGGCGGATGGCCTGCGAGCACTCGACAGGTACAGCCTGGTGACGATCGACGATCAGTCGATGGCGCCGACCGTACGGATGCACGCGTTGACTGCCCGGGCGGTTCGAGAACAACTCGCGGAGGTCGAGGCTCGCGAAGCGGTCCGTGTCGTCGCGTCTGCAGTGCTCGAGATTTGGCCCGACCGCGAGCATGAGTTGTCGGCGATCGGTGCCGTGCTTCGCGCCAATGCCGCAACGCTTGCCAAGCGCGACGCCGTCTTCGGCCATCCTCTGTGGCGGGATGGCGCCATCGGTCTCCGGCTTTCTCGTCGCGCTTCGTATAGCTGGGTCGCTGCCGGCCATTACACCGAGGCGATTGCGCATGCGCAAAGCGCGATATCGGCCACGACCAGCGTATTCGGCGAGA
Source organism: Microbacterium binotii (assembly GCF_021398715.1). Taxonomy (NCBI): domain Bacteria; kingdom Bacillati; phylum Actinomycetota; class Actinomycetes; order Micrococcales; family Microbacteriaceae; genus Microbacterium; species Microbacterium binotii. The sequence continues at coordinate 1,406,696 of NZ_CP090347.1, forward strand.
CGCACAGCACGACGGCGATTGCCCGCGTACCGATCATCACGGCGTACCGAGCGGGAGGTGACCTGTCCGCTGCCACCAAGGTGGGTGAAGAGACCCTCGAGCATCTCCTCGACAGTCTCGGAGCGAACCATCCGATCACCCTGGAAGCGCAAGACGCTGTCGCAGTGGCTCACAGACAGGCAGGCAACCATGCTCGGGCGATTGAACTCGTAGAGGCGGCATCAGCGGGTCGCGACCGAGTGCTTGGGGAGCATCACCCGGACGCGCTCGAATCGCGGAACAACGTCGCGGTCGCCTATTGGAACGTGGGTCGCATAGCCGAGGCAATCGTGTTGCACGAACGGACGCTCGCTGATCGTGCACGGATTCTTGGCGCTGACCATCCGGACACCATGGAGTCTCGCAACAACCTCGCGGTCGCCTACTGGCAAGACGGGCGACACGCTGAAGCAGTCGCGCTGGGATTGCAGGTTTTCAACGACCGATCTCGACTGCTCGGCCCCGATCACCCACGGACGCTCGAGTCGCAGCACAACCTGACGAGCTTCTATCGCGATGCGGACATGTTTCCCGAGGCGGTAGCGCTCGGAAAGCGTGCACGAGATGCTCACATCCGAGTCCTAGGTGCCGATCACCACAGGACGCTCAACAGTCGGCATGTTCTGGCTATGGCGTACCTGGCGGCGGGCATGACGGTTGAGGCGGTCGCAGAGGCTGAGCGCGCCGTCGCGGACTGTTTGCGCGTCTTGGGGTCCTCGCATCGCTACACCCTGGCTGCCCTGACGAACCTCTCGGAGTGTTAGCGCCGCACGGGGCGGACCGCTGAGGCCATCGCACTCGCAGAGCGCACCGCAGCCGACCATGTGACGTACCTCGGTCCGAACCATCCCAACACCCTTCGCTCCCACGTTGTGTTGGCTGCGACCTATCGTGAGGCGGGCCGACTCGTTGATGCCATTGCCCTGGGTGAGAGGCTGGTCGCCACCTGCCATATCTCGCTCAGGCAGGGTCATCCGCTGACTCTTGCCGCTGTCGCGGAACTGGCCAAGGCTCAGGAAGCAGGTGAAGAGCCGACCCGTTGATGTGGGCCGAGAGGCTCAGGTCGAGAGACGCTCGAGAGGCCCGAACAGGGCCTGCCAGAGCCACTGTGTCGCTGTCTCGATCGAGGGCAGCGGGTCGCGCGCGAGCCAGGCGGTGATGACGCCCAGCGCGCTGCCGGTCACGCTCGCCGCGACGACATCCACCGGAAGCCCGTCGAACACCGACGGTGCCCCCTGGCGCACCGCGGTGCCCACGATGCCCTGCACGCGGGTGCGCAACTGCGCGGCGACGGCGAGTGAACCGTGCTCGCCGAGCACGAGTCGGTACAGGTCGGCGTTGTCAGCGATGTGCTGCAGGTACGTCGTGAGCTCGGCGGGCGGCTGGCTGATGTCGCGCGGGTCAGCGGAACGGATGATCCGGCTCGACACGTCATCGACAGCCGACTCCAGCGCATCGGCGAGAAGCTGATCCTTATCGGCGTAGTGCTGGTAGAAGCTGCTGCGGTTCACCCCTGCCTCGGAGGCGATGTCGGCCACAGTGATGCCATCGAGCGGACGCTCACGGGCGAGCGCGAGCAGTGCGTTCTGCAGACTCGCTCTCGTGCGCGCCACGCGGGGATCCATCCCGCCATCTTGGCAGAGCGACGCGCCGCTGCTGGGAGTTCTCCCACATGTGATGGTTTTGCAACACGTGTCGGATATTGTCGACGAGGCTCGATGGCGCGCCGCATCCCACCACCCCTTCGGAAAGGCACGTCGTGGCCCAACTCCTCTACCGGCTGGGGCGCTTCTCGGCGCGCCGCGCCTGGATCGTCCTGGTCGCCTGGGTGATCGCGCTGGGCGTCGCCGCCGGCTCGTTCGTCGCCTTCGGCGGCACGCTCGCCACCTCCTTCAGCATTCCCGGCACCGAGACGGAGCGCGTCAACGATCGCCTCGCCGACGCTCTGCCCGACCTCACCGGCGCCAGCGCCCCCGTCGTGTTCCAGACCGACGGCCAGCCCTTCACCGACGAGCAGAAGGCCGACATCTCCTCGCTCTTGAAGGACGTCGGCGAGCTCGATGGAGTCGCGGGCACGGTGGACCCGTTCCAGTCTCAGGCGCAGCGCTCCGACCAGGCCGCGCAGCTCGAATCCGGCGCCGCTCAGCTCGCGCAGGGCGAGACCCAGTTGGATGCGGCGCAGCAGCAGCTCGACGCGGGCAAGGCGCAGCTGGACGCCGCCGTGGCACAGGCGCAGGCGGCGGGCGTCTACGCACAGGCCGAGGCGCAGTTCACGACCCAGCAGGCGCAGATCGCCGCGGGGCAGGAGCAGCTCGACGCGTCGCGCGCTGAGCTCGAGGCGCAGAAGCCGCAGCTCGAGGCAGGCCAGGAGCTGCTGGATGCCGCATCCGACATCCGCACCGTCTCGAGCGACGGCGCGACGGCGATCGGCAACGTGGCCTTCACCGAAGACATGTTCTCGCTGCCGCAGGAGACGAAGACCGCGGTGGCCGATCGTCTCAAGAGCGCCGACATCCCCGGTGTCAGCATCGACTACTCCTCGACGATCGCCCAGTCGACCGATGGCCTCATCGGCGTGGGCGAGCTGGTCGGAGTGCTCATCGCGGCGCTCGTGCTGGCGATCATGATGCGGGCTCTGCTTCCCGCCATCACGCCCCTCATCGGCTCGCTCATCGGTGTCGGCGTCGGTGTCGCCGGATCCCTCGCGTTCTCCGACGTCGTGGACATGGCCTCCGTGACGCCGATCCTCGGTGTCATGCTCGGCCTCGCCGTGGGCATCGACTACTCGCTATTCATCGTCAACCGCCACCGCAAGCAGGTGCTCGCGGGCATGGAGATCGGCGAGTCGATCGGGCTCGCCAACGGCACAGCCGGCAACGCCGTCGTCTTCGCCGGCACGACCGTCATCATCGCCCTCGTCGCCCTCCTCGTCACCGGCGTGCCGTTCCTCGGCGTCATGGGCGTGGTGGGAGCGGCGTGCGTGTTCGTCGCCGTTCTCGTCGCGATCACGGTCACGCCCGCGCTGCTCGGGCTCATGAAGCTTCGCGTGCTGCGTCGCGGGCTCCGTGCGAAGGTCGGGCATCCCGACCACGCACCGGCCCGGCTTCGGCCCATGCGCACCGGTCGTGTGGTCGTCGCGGGGGCGATGGCGATCATCGCCCTCCTCGTCATCGCGATCCCCGCGCTCTCGATGCGCCTCGGCCTGCCCGACGGATCCTCGGAGGCCACCGACACGACCCAGTACCGGGCCTACACCGCGGCTACCGAGGCCTTCGGCGCCGGCATCAACGGCCCGCTCCTCGTCGTCGCGGAGACGCCGCAGACGGTGGACGAGGCCGACCGCGTCACGACGCAGGCCGCCATCGTCCGCACGCTCATGGCGCAGGACGACGTGGACGCGGTCGCCCCGATCGCGGTCTCGGATGACGGCAGAACCTTCGCGTTCCAGGTGGTTCCGCAGGACGGCCCAGCCAGCGAGACGACCGAGACCCTCGTGCACGATCTGCGGGCCCTGTCGCCGCTCGACGGCGACATCGACCTCGGTGTCGCGGGCCAGGCGTCGGCCAACATCGACGTGTCGCAGAAGCTCGCCGATGCGTTGCCCGTCTACCTCGCCGTCGTGGTCGGTCTGTCGCTGATCATCATGGTGCTCGTGTTCCGGTCGATCCTGGTGCCCATCATCGCGACCGCAGGCTACGTGCTGTCGCTGTTCGCGGCGCTCGGTGCCGTCACGGCCATCTACCAGTGGGGCTGGCTGAGCGACGTGTTCGGCGTGCACGATCCCGGCCCGGTGCTGAGCTTCGGGCCGATCATCCTCATGGGCGTGCTCTTCGGCCTCGCGATGGACTACCAGTTGTTCCTCGTCTCGGGCATGCGCGAGGCGTACGTCCACGGCGCCCCGGCGCGCGCCGCGGTCGTTGCCGGCCTGCGCGGAGGTCGCGCGGTCGTGACGGCCGCCGCGATCATCATGATCTCCGTCTTCGGCGGCTTCATCTTCAGTCACCTGGCGATGGTGCGGCCGATCGGCTTCGGGATGGCGATCGGTGTGCTCTTCGACGCGTTCGTCGTGCGGATGGTGATCGTGCCGGCGCTCATGCACCTGTTCGGGCGTGCGGCATGGTGGCTGCCACGCTGGCTCGACCGCATCCTGCCCGATGTGGACGTCGAGGGCGCGGCCCTCGAACGCGCTCACCCCGTGCAGCACTGACGCTGTGAGACACGGATGAGGGGGTGCCCACCGTCCGGGGGGCCACCCCCTCATCCGCGTGCTCGTATCAGGCCGCGTCGCCGACGAGGACCGCGACGCCCTCTTCAGCCGCATCCGCCGGGCGCTCATCGATGCGACGCAGGGCGCGACGGCCGAGCGCGATGGTCAACGCGGCGATCACGATCGATGCCGCGGCCACGAGGTATGGCACCGTCGCGTTCGAGGCGTGCCACAGCCACGCCGCGAGCGGGGGAGCGGCCGCCCCGCCGAGGAACCGGACCGCAGAATAGGCCGACGATGCGACCGCGCGGGGGAGATCCGTGGCCTCCATGACCGCCTCGGTGAGCACCGTGTTCATCACGCCGAGAAGCAGACCCCCCACGACGATGCATGTCACCAGTGCGGCGGAGCTCGCCACGAGGAGGCCACCGACGACGAGATCGATTGCGAGCAGCGGCAGCACGACCAGCATGACGCCCGATCGGGTGAAGCGGCGCAGCAGGAGCGGCGCGACCCACACGCTCGTGATCGCGAGGGCGACGCCCCACCCGAAGAAGGTGAAGCCGATGCCCATCGCTCCGAATCCGAGCGGGAAGGGCGAGAAGGCCAACAGGGTGAAGAAGCCGATGTTGTAGAACAGGGCCGCGACCGCGAGCACGGCGAGCGCCGGCTTGCCGAGGGCTCGGAACGGCGCCGACAGCGGTACCGGTGTGCGCTTCTCCTTCGGGCCGCGCAGCAGCACGGCGACGGCGATGAACGCGATCGCCATCAGCGCGACGACGCCGAAGAAGGGGCCGCGCCAGCTCACCTCGCCGAGGAGGCCGCCCAGCAGCGGACCGACGGCGATACCGACGCCCAGGGCGGCCTCGTACAGCACGATCGCCGCAGAACTGCCCCCGCTGGCCGCGCCCACGATCGTGGCGAGAGCAGTGGAGATGAACAGAGCGTTGCCCAGACCCCATCCGGCGCGGAAGCCGATGATGGCGTCGACGCTGCCCGACAGTGCGCTGAAGAGCGAGAAGACGACGATCAGAGCGAGGCCCGCGAGCAGCGTGGCCTTCGCACCGATGCGACTCGAGATCCAGCTCGTGACCAGCATCGCGAGGCCCGTGACGAGCAGATAGCTCGTGAAGAGGAGCTCGGTCTCGACGGGGGTGGCCTCGAGAGACTCGGCGATGGCCGGGAGGATCGGATCCACGAGGCCGATGCCCATGAACGCCACCACGCAGGCGAACGCGACGGCCCACACCTGCGCGGGCTGACGCCAGACCGACGTCGTCGCCCCGCTCATCGTGCCGCTCCCGCAAAAGCGTCCGTGCGCGACATCAGGATGCGGGAAGCGTGATCGAGCGCCGCCCACTCGGCGTCGTCGAGGTCGGTGAACAGCGGCTCGAGCGTCTCGCCGAGCTGAGTGCGCCATGCATCCATCGCTTCCGATCCGGCGGGGGTGATCGAGACGAGCGTCACCCGGGAGTCCTCTTCGTCACGTTCGCGCGCCACGAGATGGAGTTCGGCGAGCTGGCCGACCAGACGGGTCATGCCGGGCTGGGTGGTGCGGCTCAGCCGCGCCAGGTCGCCCACACGCTGGGGGCCCTCCTTCTGCAGGATGCTGAGCGCGCGCCACTGGGCGGCGGGCGCATCGTTCTGTGTCGTGACGGCGGCGACGCGGGTGAGTGCGTGCGCGGCGACGACGATCCTCTCGATGGCTTCGGCTTTTCGCATATCGAATGTATATACCGTAGATATGTAAAGCGGATGCGGAACAGTCGCGGATCGCCGACACCGGACCGCCGTAGGCTGGGGAGATGACTCCCGACGACATCGTGATCGTTGCCGCTGCCCGCACGCCGCAGGGAAGGCTGAAGGGGCAGCTGGCATCGATTCCGGCCCCTCAGCTGGGCGGGATCGCCATCCGCGGCGCTCTGGTTCAGGGCGGGATCCCCGCATCCGCCGTCGATGCCGTGCTCGTCGGGCAGGTGCTGCCGGCAGGTACCGGGCAGAATCCCGCCCGACAGGCGGCGATCGCTGCAGGGCTCGGATGGGACGTGCACGCGGCGGGCGTGAACAAGGTCTGTCTGTCCGGGCTCACCGCCGTCATCGACGCGGCCCGGATGATCCGCGTCGGCGATGCCGCGGTCGTCGTCGCCGCCGGCATGGAGTCGATGAGTCGTGCCCCGCACCTGCTGACCGGTTCGCGCGACGGCTACGCCTACGGCAGCGTCGAAGTGCTCGACCACATGGCCTACGACGGACTCACCGACGCATTCGACCGCGTGAGCATGGGTGAGTCGACCGAGCGCCGCAACGCCGACTACGAGGTCACCCGTGCGGAGCAGGATGCGGTCGCCGCACGTTCGCACCGGCGCGCGGCCGACGCGGCGGCCGCCGGCTTCTTCGACGCCGAGATCGTTCCCGTCGAGGTACCGCAGCGCCGGGGGGAGCCCGTCGTGATCACCCGCGACGAGGGGATCCGCGCCGACACCTCCGAAGAGGTGCTCGCGAAGCTGCGTCCGGCCTTCGCCACGGGCGGGACCATCACCGCGGGCAACTCGTCGCAGATCTCCGACGGCGCATCGGCCGTCGTGCTCACGACGCGCAGCCACGCCGACGCGCAGGGCTGGAAGGTCCTGGCGGCGCTCGGCGCGAGCGGCCAGGCCGCCGGGCCCGACAATTCGCTGCACGCGCAGCCGGCGCGGGCCATCGCCCGCGCACTCGAACGGCAGGGACTCGCCGCATCCGATCTGGATCTCGTGGAGATCAACGAAGCCTTCGCCGCGGTCGTGGTGCGCTCCCAGCGCGAGCTCGGGGTGTCGGACGAGGTCGTGAACCCGCAGGGCGGCGGCATCGCACTGGGGCACCCGATCGGAGCCTCGGGCAACCGCCTCGTCGTCCACGCCGTGCACGAACTCGTGCGGCGCGGCTCCGGCACCGCTGCGGTCGCACTGTGCGGTGGCGGCGGTCAGGGCGACGCGCTCATCCTCGTGCGCTGACGATCGCGCGGCCGGAGACGTCAGCGGCGAAGGCGCTTGCGCAGCAGCTTCGTCTCGTCGCCCGAGACGGGGGAGTCACCGGCGGCCACATGCCCGCGCTTGGCGCGGAAGGTGTCGACGATCGCACCGATCGCGAGGGCGAGCGTGATGCCCCAGCTGACCCATGCCAGCGCCGTCCGCCAGGTGAAGGGCTCCTCGTTGTTGCGCAGCCCTCGAAAGAGGGTCGCGCCCCCGAGCAGGGCGCTGAACAGACCGGAACCGAAGAGGTAGGAGCGCATAGGGTCACGCTATCGCGGGAGGATACCCCCTCGCTCGGGGCTTGCGCGAACCCCTGGAGGCCCTGCACGCCGCTGTTAGCCTGAGTGGCATCCCGAGAGACCAGGAGTGCTCGCGTGCCGCAAGCAGAGTTCGTCGTCGTCGCCAATCGCCTTCCCGTCGACCGAGACGCCGACGGCGGATGGCGTCGCAGCCCCGGCGGGCTGGTCACGGCGCTCGAGCCCGTGATGCGCAAGAGCGACGGCGCCTGGGTCGGGTGGGCCGGAAAGCCCGACCTCGAGCTCGAGCCGTTCGACGCCGACGGCACCCACCTCGTGCCGATCACGCTCAGCGCCGAAGAGGTCGAGCTGTACTACGAGGGATTCTCGAACGACACGATCTGGCCGCTCTACCACGACGTGATCGCCGCTCCCCGGTACCGCCGCGAGTGGTGGAACGCGTATGTCGCCGTCAACCGCCGGTTCGCCGAGGCGGCCGCGGAGGTCGCGGCCGAGGGTGGCACGGTGTGGGTGCAGGACTACCAGCTGCAGCTCGTGCCGCAGTTCCTCCGCGAGCAGCGACCCGATCTCACGATCGGTTATTTCCATCACATTCCGTTCCCCGCATACGGCCTGTTCTCGCAGCTGCCGTGGCGTCGTCAGGTGCTCGAAGGGCTGCTCGGCGCCGACGTCATCGGCTTCCAGCGGGTGGCGGATGCGGGCAACTTCGCCCGCGCGGTGCGTCGCCAGCTGCGCTACGAGACGAAGTCGACGGGGATCAAGGTCCCGCAGGCCGACGGCTCCGTGCGCATGGCGCTCGCCAAGGCGTTCCCGATCTCGATCGACGTGGCCTCCTACGTCGAGCTGGCCGAGCGGCCGGAGATCCAGGCGCGCGCCGCCGAGATCCGCGAAGAGCTCGGCAACCCGCGCCACATCCTGCTGGGTGTCGACCGTCTCGACTACACGAAGGGCATCCGCCACCGGATGAAGGCCTTCGGGGAACTGCTGCAGGACGAGCGGCTCTCCGTCGAGGACGTCACCCTCGTCCAGGTCGCGAGCCCGAGTCGCGAGCGCGTGGAGACCTACCAGCAGCTGCGCGACGAGATCGAGCTCACCGTGGGGCGCATCAACGGCGACTACGACACGATGGGCCACACCGCGATCCGCTACCTCCACCAGGCCTTCCCCAAGGAGGAGATGGTGGCGCTGTACCTGGCCGCTGACGTCATGCTCGTCACGGCGCTCCGCGACGGTATGAACCTCGTCGCCAAGGAGTACGTCGCGAGCCGCATCGACAACCGCGGCGCGCTCGTGCTGAGCGAGTTCGCAGGAGCGGCCGATGAACTCGGCAGCTCACTGCTCGTGAACCCCCACGACATCCAGGGCCTCAAGGACACGATCGTCCGCGCGATCGAGATGACACCGGGTGAGCAGGGCCGTCGGATGCGCGCGCTGCGCCGCCGCGTGCGCGAGCACGACGTCGAGGACTGGTCGCGGGAGTTCCTCGCCGCCCTCGCGGGGATCCGGGGAAGCGGCGCGGCGTGAGCGATCTCGAGCACCTCGCACGGACCCCGCGGCTTCTGGTCGGACTCGACTTCGACGGCACGCTCTCGCCGCTCGTGGACGAGCCGATGTCGGCGCGGATGATCCCTGCGGCGCGTCGCGCGCTCGATGCCCTGGCCGCGCTGCCCGGCACCGACGTGGCGCTGGTGTCGGGGCGGTCGCTGGCCGATCTTCGTGTGATCAGCGAGCACACCGACGACTCGCTCTTCCACCTCGCGGGCTCCCACGGCGCCGAGACTTGGCATCCCGGTGCTCGGGCGGGGGAGGGTGACGCCGACGAGCCCGCGGATCGTGCGCTTCTGGCCGAACTCGTGCCAGAGGCCGAGCGGATCGTCGCACACGTCGACGGCGCGTGGGTGGAGCCGAAGGCGTTCGGGCTCGGCCTGCACACGCGCCTCGCTCAGTCTGACGAGGCGCTGACGGCTCAGCGCGAGATCGACGCCCTCATGGCCGAGCGGGCCCCGGGCTGGCGGCGGCGCACCGGCCGCGACATCCTCGAGTTCGCGTTCCGGCACGAGGGCAAGGACCAGGCGGTCGCGGCGTTGCGCGAGCGTCTCGGTGCGACGGCCGTGCTGTTCGCCGGCGACGACGTGACCGACGAGGATGCCCTGCGTTCGCTGGGAGACGGCGATCTGGGCGTGCATGTCGGGGCGGGTGACAGCGCCGCATCCGTGTCCGTCGAAGACCCCGCGGCGCTGGCCGCGCTCCTGGACCGGCTGGCCGCGCTGCGCGCTCAGCGTTGACGGCTCGGCGACCGTGACGGGCGCCCGGCCGCAATAGACTGCACGGGTGAGCCACCCCGACGAAGCGATCGACATCAAGCCGCGCAGCCGAGCTGTGACGGACGGCATTGAAGCCACCACCTCCCGAGGCATGCTGCGTGCCGTCGGCATGGGAGACGAGGACTGGGACAAGCCCCAGATCGGCATCGCCTCCAGCTGGAACGAGATCACCCCCTGCAACCTCAGCCTCGACCGGCTCGCCCAGGGTGCCAAGGAGGGCGTGCACGCCGGAGGGGGATACCCGCTGCAGTTCGGCACGATCTCCGTCTCCGACGGCATCTCGATGGGGCACGAGGGCATGCACTTCTCGCTCGTCAGCCGCGAGGTCATCGCCGACTCCGTCGAGACCGTCATGATGGCCGAGCGCCTCGACGGCAGCGTCCTGCTGGCCGGCTGCGACAAGTCCATCCCCGGCATGCTCATGGCCTCGGCACGTCTGGACCTCTCGAGCGTCTTCCTCTACGCGGGTTCGATCGCGCCCGGCTGGGTCAAGCTCAGCGACGGCACCGAGAAGGACGTGACCATCATCGACTCCTTCGAGGCGGTCGGTGCGTGCCTCGCGGGCAAGATGAGCGAGGCCGACCTCAAGCGCATCGAGTGCGCGATCGCACCGGGCGAGGGAGCCTGCGGCGGCATGTACACCGCCAACACCATGGCCTCCGTCGCGGAGGCGCTCGGGCTCAGCCTCCCCGGCAGCGCGGCGCCGCCCTCCGCCGACCGCCGCCGCGACTACTTCGCGCACCGCTCGGGTGAGGCCGTCGTCAACCTGCTCAAGCTCGGCATCACGACGCGCGACATCCTCACCAAGGAGGCGTTCGAGAACGCGATCGCCCTCGCCATGGCGCTCGGCGGCTCGACGAACGTCGTGCTGCACCTGCTCGCCATCGCCCGCGAGGCCGATGTCGAGCTCTCGCTCCACGACTTCAACCGCATCGGCGACAAGGTGCCCCACGTGGCCGACATGAAGCCGTTCGGCCAGTACGTCATGAACGACGTCGACCGCCACGGCGGCATCCCGGTCATCATGAAGGCGATGCTGGACGAAGGGCTGCTTCACGGCGACGCCCTCACCGTCACCGGCAAGACGCTCGCCGAGAACCTGCGCGAGCTCGATCCGGACCCCATCGACGGCACCGTGATCCACACCTTCGACAACCCGATCCACGCCACCGGCGGAATCACGATCCTGCACGGCTCACTGGCGCCCGAGGGCGCCGTGGTCAAGACGGCCGGCTTCGACGCCGCCGTGTTCGAGGGCCCCGCGCGCGTGTTCGAGCGCGAGCGCGCCGCGATGGACGCGCTGGAGGCGGGGGAGATCCGCGCCGGCGACGTCGTGGTCATCCGGTACGAGGGCCCGAAGGGCGGCCCGGGCATGCGCGAGATGCTCGCGGTCACCGCCGCCATCAAGGGCGCCGGCCTCGGAAAAGATGTACTACTCTTGACGGACGGACGATTCTCGGGCGGCACAACCGGCCTGTGCATCGGCCACGTAGCACCGGAAGCGGTGGACGCAGGTCCTATCGCTTTCGTGCGCGATGGTGATCTGATACGGGTCGATATCGCGGCTCGCTCTCTCGACCTACTCGTCGATGAGGCCGAGCTGAGCTCCCGCCGCTCTGGCTGGGAGCCGCTTCCCCCGCGCTATACCCGTGGCGTCCTGGCCAAGTACTCGAAGCTCGTGCGTTCGGCTGCCGAAGGCGCCGTCACCGGGTGACTTCGCCTCCGACATCCCGTCATCCCCACCCGAGGTAGTTCCCATGTCCTCAGACATCTCTGCGGCCATTCCCCGGCCGCCCGCCCGTGCGCAGTCCGCACCCGTGATCACGGGAGCGGAGGCCGTCGTCCGCTCGCTCGAGCTCGTCGGCGTCACCGACGTGTTCGGGCTGCCGGGCGGCGCGATCATGCCCGTCTACGACCCGCTCATGGACGATGAGGCCGTGCGCCACATCCTCGTTCGCCACGAGCAGGGCGCCGGTCACGCTGCGGAGGGCTACGCCGCCGCATCCGGTCGTACCGGTGTCGCCATCGCGACGTCCGGCCCGGGCGCGACGAACCTCGTCACCGCCATCGCGGACGCCTACATGGACTCCGTCCCGCTCGTGTGCATCACCGGTCAGGTCTTCTCGACGCTGATGGGCACGGACGCGTTCCAGGAAGCCGACATCGTGGGCATCACGATGCCGATCACGAAGCACTCGTTCCTGGTGAAGACGGCCGAAGAGATCCCCGGCGCGATCGCAGCCGCGTTCGAGATCGCCAGCACCGGGCGCCCCGGTCCCGTGCTCGTGGACATCACGAAGGACGCCCAGCAGGCCACGGCGCCCTTCATCTGGCCCCCGAAGGTCGAGCTGCCCGGCTACCGTCCGGTGACGAAGGCCCACGGCAAGCAGATCCAGGCCGCGGCTCAGCTGCTGTCCGAGGCCCGCAAGCCCGTGCTGTACGTCGGTGGCGGCGTGATCCGCTCGCACTCGTCCGACGAACTGCGCGTGCTGGCCGAGGCGACGGGCGCTCCGGTCGTGACGACGCTCATGGCGCGAGGCGCGTTCCCGGACTCGCACCCGCAGAACCTCGGCATGCCCGGCATGCACGGCACGGTGCCCGCGGTGCTCGCGCTGCAGGAGGCCGACCTCATCGTGGCGCTCGGAGCCCGCTTCGACGACCGCGTCACGGGCAAGGCATCGCTGTTCGCCCCGGGCGCGAAGGTCGTGCACGTCGACATCGACCCCGCCGAGATCTCGAAGATCCGCTTCGCCGATGTGCCGATCGTCGGCGACCTGAAGGAGGTGCTCGTCGACCTGGACGGAGCCTTCCGCCAGGCCATCGGCGACCAGAAGCCGGACATCACCGAATGGTGGAGCTACCTCGACGGCCTCCGCGACGAGTTCCCTCTGGGCTACGCACCCACGACCGACGGTCTGCTGTCGCCGCAGCAGGTCATCTCGCGCATCGGTGAGCTGAGCGGTCCCGAGGCGATCTACGCCGCCGGCGTCGGCCAGCACCAGATGTGGGCCGCCCAGTTCATCAAGTACGAGCGTCCCAACTCCTGGCTCAACTCCGGCGGCGCCGGAACCATGGGCTACGGGGTCCCTGCCGCGATGGGCGCGAAGGTCGCAGAACCCGACCGCGTGGTGTGGGCGATCGACGGCGACGGCTGCTTCCAGATGACCAATCAGGAGCTCGCCACCTGCGTCATCAACGAGATCCCGATCAAGGTCGCGATCATCAACAACTCGTCGCTGGGCATGGTGCGCCAGTGGCAGACGCTGTTCTTCGACGGCCGCCACTCGAACACCGATCTCAACACCGGACACGGCACCGCCCGCATCCCGGACTTCGTGAAGCTCGCGGACGCCTACGGCTGCCTGGCGATCCGCGTCGAGCGCGAGGACGAGATCGACGCCGCCATCACGCTCGCCCTCGAGACGAACGATCGCCCCGTCGTGATCGACTTCGTCGTGTCGGCCGACGCGATGGTGTGGCCCATGGTCCCGCAGGGCGTGAGTAACAGCTTCGTGCAGTACGCCCGCGACCACGCACCCGAATTCGACAAGGAGGACTGACATGACTTCACACGTGCTGAGCCTCCTCGTCGAGGACAAGCCGGGTCTGCTGACCCGCGTGGCGGGCCTGTTCGCCCGCCGCGGCTTCAACATCGAGTCGCTCGCCGTCGGCGTGACCGAGATCCCCGGACTCTCGCGCATCACGGTGGTCGTCGACGTCGACCAGCTCCCGCTCGAGCAGGTGACCAAGCAGCTGAACAAGCTGATCAACGTCATCAAGATCGTCGAGCTGGATGCGGCCGCCTCCGTGCAGCGCCAGCATGTGCTGGTGAAGGTGCGCGCCGACAACGCGAGCCGCTCCAACGTGCTCGAGGTCGTGAACCTGTTCCGCGGTTCCGTCGTCGACTACGCGCCGGACGCGCTCGTGGTCGAGATCACCGGCGACAAGGGCAAGGTGGACGCGTTCCTGCGCGCTCTCGAGCCCTTCGGCGTCAAGGAGATGGCGCAGTCCGGGCTGCTCGCGATCGGTCGCGGCGGCAAGAGCATCACCGAGCGCGTCCTGCGCGGATAACCCCTTTTCGCAAGCCGTTCACCGGTCGTTGAGCGAGCGCAGCGAGTCGAAACGCAACGACCGACACACGAAGGAGAAAACACACACCATGGCTGAGATCTTCTACGACGCCGACGCCGACCTCTCGATCATCCAGAGCAAGAAGGTCGCGATCGTGGGCTACGGCTCGCAGGGTCACGCCCACGCGCAGAACCTGCGCGACTCCGGCGTCGAGGTCGTCATCGCGCTCAAGGACGGCTCCAAGTCCGCCGCCAAGGCGCAGGAGGACGGCTTCGAGGTCAAGTCGGTCGCCGACGCCGCAGAGTGGGCGGATCTGATCATGATCCTCGCGCCCGACCAGCACCAGCGCTCCATCTACGCCGAGAGCATCAAGGACAAGCTGACCGCGGGCAAGACCCTCGCCTTCGCGCACGGCTTCAACATCCGCTTCGGCTACATCGAGACGCCCGAGGGCGTCGACGTGATCCTCGTCGCCCCCAAGGCGCCCGGCCACACCGTGCGCCGCGAGTTCGTCGCGGGCCGCGGCATCCCGGACATCATCGCCGTCGAGCGCGACGAGACCGGCACCGCGTGGGCCACCGCGCTCTCGTACGCCAAGGCCATCGGCGGCACGCGCGCCGGCGTCATCAAGACGACCTTCACCGAGGAGACCGAGACCGACCTCTTCGGCGAGCAGGCCGTCCTCTGCGGTGGCATGAGCCACCTCGTGCAGTACGGGTTCGAGACGCTGACCGAGGCCGGCTACCAGCCCGAGATCGCCTACTTCGAGGTTCTGCACGAGCTGAAGCTCATCGTCGACCTCATGTGGGAGGGTGGCATCGCCAAGCAGCGCTGGTCGATCTCCGACACGGCCGAGTACGGCGACTACGTCTCCGGCCCGCGCGTCATCGACCCCTCCGTCAAGGAGCACATGCAGGCCGTCCTGGCCGACATCCAGTCCGGCGCGTTCGCCAAGCGCTTCATCGACGACCAGGATGCAGGTGCACCCGAGTTCCTCGCGCTGCGCGAGAAGGAGCAGGGTCACCCGATCGAGGCGACCGGCAAGAAGCTGCGCTCGCTCTTCTCGTGGCAGCAGCAGGACTCGGACTACACCGAGGGCTCTGCCGCTCGTTGATCCGCGCCTGAGCGCCTGAACACCTCGCCGTGCACCACGCGGCGGACCTGGCCCGGCCACCGCATCCCGAACACAGGATGCGGTGGCAGGGTCTTTTTCATGGGACCTTGGGCCCTGGGTAGTGGTCTGACCAATTCATAACCTGGTCCCATGACGCGCGGCGAATGACCGCGCAGAGTGGGAGTGTTCCGATGTCTGTCGTCATCGATGCCCTCGTCGACCGGGCCCAAGAAGCTCTGGCCGCGTACGCATCCTTCACCCAGGAGCAGATCGACCAGATCGTCCGCAAGGCGTCGGTCGCTGCCCTCAGCCACCACGCCGACCTCGCCGTGCTCGCCGTCGAAGAGACGCGCCGAGGCACCTTCGAGGACAAAGCCGTGAAGAACATGTTCGCGTGCGAACACGTCACGAACTCGATCATCAATCAGCGCACCGTCGGCGTGATCTCGACCGACGAACTCACGGGCATCACCGAGATCGCCGACCCGGTCGGCGTCGTGTGCGCCCTCACACCGGTGACGAACCCGACGTCCACGACGATCTTCAAGTCGCTCATCGCGCTGAAGACCCGCAACCCCATCGTGTTCGGCTTCCACCCGTCCGCTCAGCGTTCGTCCGTGGCCGCTGCGACGGTCGTGCGCGACGCGGCCGTCGCCGCAGGCGCTCCCGCCGACTGCATCCAGTGGATCGAGGAGCCGTCGATGGAGGCGTCGGGCGAGCTCATGAACCACCCCGGCGTCGCGCTCATCCTCGCCACCGGCGGCAACGCCATGGTGCGTGCGGCGTACTCCTGCGGCAAGCCCGCCCTCGGCGTCGGCGCCGGCAACGTGCCCGCCTTCATCGAGCGCACCGCGAAGGTCGGTCGCGCCGTCAACGACATCGTGATCTCGAAGTCGTTCGACAACGGCATGGTCTGCGCGTCCGAGCAGGCCGTCATCCTCGACGCTCCGATCGCGAAGGAGGCCCTCGCGGAGTTCGCTCGCCTGCACGCCTACATGGCGACGCCGGCCGAGAAGCGACTGCTGGAAGAGTTCATCTTCGGCGTGGCCGCCGACAGCGCCAACTGCGCCGACGCGAAGCTCAACGCATCCGTCGTCGGACAGTCGCCTGTGTGGATCGCTCAGCAGGCCGGCTTCGAGGTCCCCGCGGACACGTCGATCATCCTCGCCGAGGTCTCCGGCGTCGGGCCGCACGAGCCTCTGACGCGCGAGAAGCTCGCGCCCGTGCTGGCCGTGCTCCACGCCCGCAACCCGCAGGAGGGCATCGACCTCGCAGAGCAGATGGTCGCCTTCGACGGCCTCGGCCACTCCGGCGCGATCCACAGCAACGACGCCGCGGTGATCGCCGACTTCGCCGACCGCGTGAAGGCCGTGCGCATCATCGAGAACGCCCCGTCGGCCCTCGGCGGCATCGGCGACATCTACAACGCGTTCATGCCGTCGCTGACCCTCGGCTGCGGCTCCTACGGTCACAACTCGGTCTCGAACAACGTCTCGGCGGTGAATCTGTTGAACATCAAGCGCGTCGGTCGGCGCAACAACAATCTGCAGTGGTTCAAGATCCCGGCGAAGACCTACTTCGAGCCGAACGCGCTGCGCTACCTGATCGACATGAAGCACATCGACCGGGTCACGATCGTCACCGACGCCACGATGACGAAGATGGGCTTCGTCGACCGGGTCGTCGACATCCTGCACCGTCGGGCGACGCCCGTGCACCTGCAGATCATCGACCGCGTGCTGCCCGAGCCCACCGTGGCGAGCGTCCAGGCCGGAGCCGCGCAGATGCGCGAGTTCCAGCCCGACACGATCATCGCGCTCGGCGGCGGTTCGCCCATGGACGCGGCCAAGGTCATGTGGCTGCTGTACGAGAACCCCGACGTGCAGTTCTCGGACATGCGGGAGAAGTTCTTCGATGTGCGCAAGCGCGCCTTCAAGTTCCCCGAGCTCGGTGCCAAGGCGAAGCTCGTCTGCGTGCCGACCACCTCGGGAACCGGAAGCGAGATGACGCCGTTCGCGGTGATCACCGATGAGACGACGGGCATGAAGTACCCGCTCGCGGACTACGCGCTCACCCCGTCGGTCGCCATCATCGACCCGACGCTGACCGCGGCGCTGCCGGCCTTCCTCGTGGCGGATGCGGGCTTCGACGCCCTCACCCACGCGACCGAGGCGTACGTGTCCGTCTACGCGAACGACTACACCGACGGTCTCGCGCTGCACGCGATCAAGCTGATCTTCGAGAACATCGTGCGCTCCACGCAGGCGCCCGCGGGGTCGAAGGACGCCGCAGACCTGCAAGCCCGCGAGAAGATGCACAACGCCGCATCCATCGCCGGCATGGCGTTCGGCAACGCGTTCCTCGGGATCGTGCACGCCATGGCCCACGTCACCGGTTCGAAGTTCCACCTCGTGCACGGCCGCACCAACGCGATCTACCTGCCGCACGCGATCCGCTACAACGGCCGCGTTCCCAGCAAGGTCACGAGCTGGCCGAAGTACGAGCGCTACATCGCACCGGAGCGCTACCAGGAGATCGCCAAGCACCTGGGCCTGAAGGCGGACACCCCGGAGCAGGGCGTCGAGAGCTACGCCCGCGCCGTCGAGAAGCTGCGCGACGCCGTCGGCATCGAGCGCTCGTTCCAGGCGCAGGGTGTTGCGGAGGGCGACTTCATCGGCCGCCTCGACGAGCTGGCCATGGCCGCCTACGGCGACCAGTGCGCTCCGGCCAACCCGCGTCTGCCGCTGCTCGCGGACATGCGCACCCTCATGGAGGCGGCCTACTACGGCACCTCGTTCGACGAAGTGCGCGCTGCCCGTGCGCACGCCGAAGCTGCGGCGGATGCGGCGACTGAGCCCGCCCGTCCGACGCAGGACGCCTGAATCCCCTTCTGGGCGTCCGGGCCCCGGGATCCTCGTGATCCCGGGGCCTTCGCCGTGCCAGGAGGTAGGGTCGAGGCATGGTTTCGCGCGACGACGACGCTCTCAGCTGGGACGGTGACGACGACCCGACGCTCGCCCCGCAGGTGGCGCCCCGTCGGGCCGCATCCGCCCCGGAGGTGGAGTCGGAAACGACCGGCGCAAAGCGTCTCGAGGCCGAGACGAAGGCGGCTCCCGCATCCGTCTCCGACGACGACGACGCCGAGCCCGCGCCGATGAGCAACGTCGCGCTCGTCACGCTCGGCGTGTTCGGCGGGATCTATCTGCTGCTCGCCGTCGGATGGTTCATCGGCGGGTCGCGCCTGCAGTTCGTCGCGCAGCTGTTCATCAATCCCGCCGCTCACACTGCGGCGTGGATCCTGGCGATCGCGGCGCCCGCCGTCTGGTTCGCGACCACGATGGTGCTGACGCGCTCCCGACCCATGTGGCTGCGGATCGTGGCCCTGGTCGTCGGCGCGGTGGTGCTGCTGCCCTGGCCGTTCCTCATGACGGGAGTGGGAGCATGAGCGCCACGACCCCCGCGCGTCGCGTCGCGCTGCCGGTCTGGCTGATCGTCACGATCGCGGGCTTCGCCGCCCTCTTCTTCGCGTTCGCGCTCTGGACGGCGCTCGGATTCCTGTTCCAGCAGGCCGGGGGAGACGCCGGCCTCACCGGGTACGGCTGGTTCGTGCTGCTGCTGCCCGTGCTGTTCCCGATCCTCGTGTTCGCCGGCTGCTTCGCCCTGGGCTGGCGACGCAAGGCGGGGCCGTTCGCACTCCTGCTTCTGCTCGGCCTGTGCCTGGTCGCCGTCTTCTGGCTCGACATCTTCGCCTACGCGTCGGTCACCCCCGCGCTCTACAACGCCTGAGATCCGAAGGTCCAACGTCCCGTCACACGGTCGGGGGCACCGCGGCCGGGGCAGTAGGCTGGCAACTGCGCGGCCGGCCCGCCCGCGACGCGCTTCCACCCGCCTCGCGCCGTCGTGCTCTGCACGCGGTCCCGCATGTGTCAAAGGACATCCGCTGTGACCAAGCCCGTCGTCCTCATCGCTGAAGAGCTCTCTCCCGCCACGATCGATGCCCTCGGGCCCGATTTCGACGTGCGCCACGTCGACGGAGCAGACCGCGCCGCGCTGCTGCCCGCCCTCGCGGACGCGCACGCGGTGCTCGTGCGCTCGGCGACGCGGATGGATGCGGAGGCCATCGCCGCCGCACCGGTGCTGAAGGTCATCGCCCGCGCCGGCGTCGGACTCGACAACGTCGACATCAAGGCCGCGACGACCGCCGGCGTCATGGTCGTCAACGCGCCGACCTCGAACATCATCTCCGCAGCGGAGCTCACCGTCGGACACATCCTGAGCCTGGCGCGACGCATCCCCGCCGCGCACGCGTCCCTCTCGGCCGGCGCATGGAAGCGCAGCTCGTTCACCGGCACCGAGCTCTTCGAGAAGACGGTGGGCATCATCGGCCTCGGCCGCATCGGCGCGCTCATCGCCGCCCGCCTGCAGGCGTTCGACATGCGTGTCGTCGCCTACGACCCGTACGTCACGAGCGCCCGCGCCCAGCAGCTGGGCGTCGAGCTCCTCACGCTCGACGACCTGCTCGAGCAGAGCGACTTCATCACCATCCACATGCCCAAGACGCCCGAGACCACGGGCATGATCAGCACCGAGCAGCTGCGCCGCATGAAGCCGACCGCGTTCGTGGTGAACGTCGCCCGCGGCGGACTGATCGACGAGGCAGCTCTCGCCGACGCCCTGATCTCGGGCGAGATCGCCGGTGCGGGGCTCGACGTGTTCTCGAGTGAGCCGCCCGCCGCCGACAGCGACGCCGCCCGCCTGCTGTCGCTGCCGAACGTGGTCGTCACCCCCCACCTCGGCGCATCGACCGACGAGGCGCAGGAGAAGGCCGGCGTCTCGGTCGCCAAGTCCGTGCGCCTGGCGCTGTCGGGCGAGCTCGTCCCGGATGCGGTCAACGTCGCCGGTGGCGTCATCGACCCCTACGTCCGCCCCGGCATCGCGCTCGTCGAGAAGCTCGGCCAGATCTTCTCCGCCCTCGCTGTCTCGCCCGTCACGAGCATCGACGTCGAGGTGCACGGCGAACTCAAGGACTATGACGTCAGCGTGCTGAAGCTCGCAGCCCTCAAGGGCGTCTTCACGAACATCGTCAGCGAATCGGTGTCGTACGTGAACGCGCCGCTGCTGGCCGACCAGCGCGGCATCGAGGTGCGCCTGATCGTCGACGGTGTGAGCGAGGAGTATCGCAACGTCATCACCGTCGCGGGTGCCCTCTCCGACGGCTCGCAGCTCTCGGTGTCGGGCACGCTCACCGGCACGAAGCAGATCGAGAAGCTCGTGGCCATCAACGGACACGCCCTCGAGCTGCCGATCGAGAAGCACCACATCGTGATGCAGTACACCGACCGTCCCGGAATCGTCGCCGTCTACGGCCAGCGGTTCGGCGAGTCCGGCATCAACATCGCCGGGATGCAGATCGCCCGCCGTGCCGCCGGGGGACAGGCCCTCTCGGTGCTCACGGTCGACTCGCCGGTGGCCGAAGAACTGCTCGCCGAGGTGGGTTCCGCCATCCAGGCCGACCTGTTCCGCCAGATCGAGATCACCGAGTCCTGACGCCGGGGCGCCGCGGCGCCGCGGCGCCCCGGCCTGACTCAGGCCACGACGCCGAGCGAGCATCAGTTCGCCGAATGAGCATCAGATCGGATGCTCGCTCGATGAACGGATGCTCGTTCGGCGGGATGGCGGTGCGGGTCAGCCGCGCGCGGCGCGGGTGACGATCTCGACCAGGGCGTCCATCGCGGCACCCGTGGGGGTGGGCCCCGCGACACCGTCGCCTTCGAGGGCGTTGTTGAAGTACAGACCGTCGCTCACGAGCATCACGAGATCCAGGGCCGCCTCGCTCGCCACGTGCGCCCGCAGCGCATCGGCCCAGCGGTCGCGGATGGTGCGCAATGCCGCACCCGCGGCGGCGTGCCCGCCCTGGGCGAGCCGCGAGACCGCGACGAGCGCCCGATCCAGCTCGTCATCGCTCATCGCGGACGTGCGCACGAAGTAGGCGACGGGACCTTCCGCTGACGCCGACATGCGATCCAGGTCTTCTTCGACGAGCACGTGGAGACGTTCGAGCAGACCGGTCTCCAAGGCGTCCTTCGACCCGAAGTGGTAGAGCAGGCCGCCCTTGGAGACCCCGGCGGCCCGGGCCGTCGCATCCATCGTCGCCGCGCGTTCGCCCTCGGTCACGAGGAGTCTCTCGAAGGCGTCGAGCACCAGCTCACGGGCGCGCGGGGGTCGACTCATGGTCTCGATCGTACTGACGAAGGGCGTGTCATCTCTGTTACTATACCAGCCGGACGGTATAGAAACACATGAACACACTCACTCAAGACATCGCCATCGCCGAGGCCGAGGGCCGCCGTGTCGGATGGCGCGGTTGGGCGGCGCTCGTCGTCCTCATGCTCCCCGTGCTGCTGGTCGCGGTCGACAACACCGTGCTGAGCTTCGCGCTCCCGGAGATCGCCCTGCAGCTGCAGCCCACCAGTACGCAGCAGCTCTGGATCATCGACGTGTACCCGCTCGTGCTGGCGGGATCCCTCGTGACCATGGGCACGCTCGGCGACCGCTTCGGACGCCGTCGGATGCTGCTGATCGGCGCCACGGGTTTCGCCGCCGTCTCCGCCCTCGGCGCTTTCGCCCCCAACGCCGAGCTGCTGATCGCCGCCCGTGCCGTCATGGGGGTCTTCGGTGCGATGCTGATGCCCTCGACGCTGTCGCTGCTGCGGAGCATCTTCACCGACCGCAATCAGCGCCGGCTGGCGATCGCCGTCTGGGCGGCGATGTTCTCGGCGGGTGCGGCGCTCGGTCCCGTCGTGGGCGGGTTCCTCCTCGAGCACTTCGCCTGGGGCTCCGTGTTCCTGATGGCCGTGCCCGTGCTCGTCCCGCTGCTGGTACTCGCGCCGATCCTGGTGCCGGAGAGTCGTGATCCGAACCCCGGTCGCGTGGATCCGGTGAGCATCGTGCTCTCCATGGCGACCATGGTGCCGATCGTCTACGCGATCAAGGAAGCCGCGGCACACGGCCCCAGCCCGCTCGTCGCCGCGCTGCTCGTGGCCGGCGTCGGGTTCGGTGTGCTGTTCGTGCGCCGCCAGCGTCGCTCCGAGACGCCGATGCTGGATGTGCGGCTGTTCGCGCGCGGCGCGTTCAGCGGAGCGCTGCTCGTCAACCTGCTGAGCGTGCTGGCGCTGGTCGGCTTCATCTACTTCGTCTCGCAGCACCTGCAGCTCATCGTCGGTCTCTCGCCGATGACCGCGGGTCTGGCGCTGGTGCCCGGTCTGGCACTCATGATCGTGGCGGGACTCGCGGTCGTGCCCGTCGCCAAGCGCGTCTCGCCGCGCGTGGTCATCCCGGTGGCTCTGGTGTTCTCGTTCGCGGGATACGTCATGGTCGCGCTGTCCACGGACCCCGGCTCGGTGGCGCTGCTCGTGGTCGCCTTCATGGTGCTGGGCATCGGGATCGGCGCGGCCGAGACCGTCTCGAACGAGCTCGTGCTCGCCAGCGCCCCGCCCGCGAAGGCGGGAGCCGCCAGCGCGGTCTCCGAGACGGCGTACGAGGTCGGCGCGGTGCTGGGCACCTCGCTTCTCGGCGGGCTGCTCACCGCGCTCTACCGCGCGAACCTCGTCGTGCCGCAGGGTGTTCCTGCGGACGTCGCGGATGCGGCGCGCGAAACGCTGGCGGGAGCGGTGAGCGCCGCGAACGGACTCGCCCCCGAGACCGGAGCCGCGCTCCGGGATGCGGCCGCGCACGCCTTCGACGCCGGTGTCGGTGTCACCTCGCTCATCGGCGCGGGTCTCGTCGTCGTGGCAGCGGTCATCGCCGCCACTACGCTGGGATCATCCCGCAACTCGCCGCGGCGGTGATGCCCGCGGCATCCTGAGACAGGAGTCCCATGTCGCGCGTCGTGAAGCTCGCCGTCATCCCCGGTGACGGAATCGGTCCCGAAGTCGTCGCCGAGGCCGACAAGGTGCTCGAAGCGGTGGCGGCCGGCACCGACGTGACGTTCGAGCGCACCTGGTTCTCGCTCGGCGCCGCCCGCTATCTCGAGACCGGCGACACCCTCACCGACGACGACCTGGCAGCGATCGCCTCGCACGACGCGATCCTGCTCGGCGCTGTCGGGGGAGTGCCGGGCGACCCCCGCCTGAAGAACGCGAACATCGAGCGGGGGCTGCTGCTCAAGCTGCGCTTCGCGCTGGATCACTACGTGAACCTGCGCCCGTCCAAGCTGTACCCCGGTGCGAGCGGTCCGCTCGCCGACCCGGGCGAGATCGACTTCGTCGTGGTGCGCGAGGGGACCGAGGGACCCTACGTCGGCAACGGGGGTGCGATCCGCGTCGGCACCCCGCACGAGGTGGCCAATGAGACCTCGGTGAACACGGCTTTCGGTGTCGAGCGCGTCGTGCGCTTCGCGTTCGCCGAAGCCGAACGTCGCCGCAAGAAGCTCACCCTCGTGCACAAGACCAACGTGCTCGTGCACGCCGGCGGTATCTGGAAGCGGATCGTCGACGAGGTGGCGACGGAGCACCCCGACGTCGCCGTAGACTATCTGCACGTCGACGCGGCCACGATCTTCCTGGTCACGAACCCCAGTCGCTTCGATGTGATCGTCACCGACAACCTCTTCGGTGACATCCTGACCGACCTGGCAGGTGCCGTCACCGGTGGCATCGGCCTCGCCGCATCCGGGAACATCAATCCCGACGGCGACTTCCCGTCGATGTTCGAGCCCGTCCACGGTTCGGCTCCCGACATCGCGGGCCAGCAGAAGGCCGACCCCACGGCCGCGATCCTCTCGGTCGCTCTCCTGCTGAACCATCTCGGACTGCGCGATGACGCCGACCGCCTCACCCGCGCGGTCGAGGCCGACATCGCCGAGCGCTCCGATTCGGTCCGCACCACAGCACAGATCGGCGACGCGATCATCGCGCGGCTCCAGGCGTAATCTGGAGCCCGCAGCCGTCGCCCGTGACCGCGCCGCCAGGCGCAGATGAAGCGAGATCCTCATGACACTCCTCGACACCGATCCCGACCAGGGCCTCGCACCGCTCGAGTTCGCCGTCACCCGCAACCTCGCCGCCCGCGGCGCTGCGGAGCGCGAGCAGATCCTCGAGAACCCCGGCTTCGGCACCGCCTTCACCGACCACATGGTCGACATCTGCTGGTCGATGCGCGGCGGCTGGCACCGTCCCCGCGTGCAGCCCTACGGCCCCATCTCGCTGGATCCGGCCGCCGCCGTCCTGCACTACGGGCAGGAGATCTTCGAGGGCATCAAGGCCTACCGTCACGCCGACGGGTCGATCCACACGTTCCGCCCCGACCAGAACGGCCGGCGGCTGCAGCGCTCGGCGCGGCGGCTCGCGCTGCCGGAGCTGCCGGTGTCGTACTTCGTGCAGTCGCTGCGCGAGCTGATCAAGGTGGATGCGGCCTGGGTGCCCTCGGGGGCAGACCAGAGCCTGTACCTGCGCCCGTTCATGTTCGCCAAAGAGGCGTTCCTGGGCGTGCGCCCGGCGCAGAAGGTCGCGTACTACCTCATCGCGAGCCCCGCGGGCGCTTACTTCAAGGGCGGCGTGCAGCCGGTCTCGATCTGGCTGAGCGAGGACTACTCGCGCGCCGGCAAGGGCGGAACGGGCGCGGCGAAGACCGGCGGCAACTACGCCGCGAGCCTGCTGCCGCAGTCCGAGGCGTACGAGAACGAGTGCGACCAGGTCGTCTTCCTCGACCAGGACGGCAACGTCGAAGAGCTCGGCGGCATGAACATCGTGTTCGTCAAGAAGGACGGCACCCTCGTGACCCCGCAGTCCGACTCGATCCTCGAGGGCATCACCCGCGACTCGATCCTGCAGCTCGCGATCGACCGCGGCCACAAGGTCGAGGGGCGCGCCGTGTCGCTGGCCGAGTGGCGCGACGGCGTCGCCTCGGGCGACATCGTCGAGGTGTTCGCCTGTGGCACGGCTGCGGTGGTCACACCGATCGGTCAGCTCAAGGGCAAGAACTTCTTCGACGAGCAGCCGACCGGCTCTCTCGCTCTGTCGCTGCGCGAGGAGCTCACCGACATCCAGTACGGACGTCGCGAAGACACGCACAACTGGCTCGTGCGCCTCGACGCCTGAGTCCCGAACGGGGCGTCCTGGATAGGCTGAGCGGGTGAAGATCGCTCGTTTCAGCCACCAGGACGCCATCGCTTACGGAATCGTCGACGACGACGAGCTCGTGCAGCTCGCCGGGGACCCGATGTTCGCCGGATTCGAGCCCACGGGCACGCGCATCCCGATCGCGGATGTGGCGCTGCTGGCTCCGGTGATCCCGCGGTCCAAGGTCGTGGCGATCGGACGCAACTACCGCGCCCACGCGGAGGAGCTCGGCAACGACGTCCCCGCCGAGCCGCTCATGTTCCTCAAGCCCAACACCGCGGTGATCGGTCCCGGCGACGTCATCGTGCGCCCCACGCAGTCCGAGCGGGTCGACTTCGAGGGTGAGCTGGTCGTGGTGATCGGTCGCATCGCGAAGAACGTGCCGGTGGAGAAGGCCCTCGACGTCGTGTTCGGATACACGGTCGGCAACGACGTGACCGCCCGCGACCTCCAGCGCAGCGACGGCCAGTGGTCGCGCGCCAAGGGCTTCGACACCTTCTGCCCGCTCGGACCCGTCATCGAGACGGAGTTCGATCCCGCATCCGCCGCGCGCGTCGTGACTCGCGTCAACGGCGACGAGCGCCAGTCGGCCCCGCTCACCGATCTGATGTTCCCGATCGCCGAGCTGGTCGCGTACGCGTCGTCGGTGTTCACGCTGCTTCCGGGCGACGTCATCATGACCGGAACCCCCGCCGGCGTCGGCCCGCTCGTGGCCGGTGACGAGGTCGAGGTCGAGGTCGAGGGGATCGGCGTTCTGCGCAACACCGTGCGCGATGCCTGAAGCTCTTGATCTGCTGCCGGATGCGGCGGAGCTGACCCGCATCCGGCGCCGCACGCTGTGGTTGCTCTCATCCGGACAGATCCTCGGCGGCATCGCGTTCGGGGCGACGATCTCGCTCGGCGCGATTCTGGCCACCGAGCTGTCCGGTGACGAGGCGTTCTCCGGCTGGGCGACGGCGGCGGTCACCCTGGGGGCGGCGGCGTTCGCCATCCCGCTCGCGGCCCTCGCCCGTCGGAACGGGCGCCGTCCCGCGCTCGCGGCCGGGCTCTCGGTGGCACTTGTCGGCGTCCTCCTCGTCATCGGGGCGGTGGCGGCCGCATCCTTCCCGCTGCTGCTGGCGGGTGTCGTGCTGATCGGTGCCGGGCAGGCGGCGAACCTGCAGTCGCGTTTCGCCGCGGCCGATCTCGCGACGGATGCGTCGCGCGGTCGTGACATCTCGGTCGTGGTCTGGGCGACGACGGTCGGAGCGGTCCTGGGCCCCAACCTCGTCGGACCGGGACAGGCGCTCGGCGACCTCGTCGGCATGCCGCCGCTGACCGGCCCCTATCTGTTCACGATCGTCGCCCAGGTGCTGGCCGTCATCTTGTACGTCGCCGCCCTACGGCCCGATCCGCTCGTGCTGGCGCAGCGCCTGGTCGCCAGGGATGCGGCGGGCGCGGGCCCTCGGATTGCACGCGCCGACCGGCCCGTGGCCGCGCGGTACGCGATCCTCGCGATCGCCGCCTCTCACGGCACGATGGTCGCCGTCATGGCCATGACGCCCGTGCACCTCGTCCACCACGGTGCGAGCCTCACCGTCGTCGGGCTCACCATCAGCCTGCACATCGCCGGGATGTACGCCCTGTCGCCGGTGTTCGGCATCCTCGCCGACCGGATCGGTCGGGTGACGACGGTTCTGCTGGGACAGGGGCTGCTGGCCGCATCGTTGCTGGTGTCAGGACTGGGGCAGAACTCGAACATCGCGGTCACCGTCGGCCTCGTGCTCCTCGGACTCGGTTGGAGCGCCTCGACCGTGGCGGGCGCGGCGCTGCTCGTGGAGACCAGCAGCGAGGCGATGCGCACCCGCAGGCAGGGACGCAGCGACCTCGCGATGAACCTGGTGGGAGCGGCCGGTGCGATCCTGGCCGGACTCATTCTCGGATGGATCGGATTCGGCGGTCTGGCCTTCGTGACCCTCGCGCTCGTGGTGCTCGTGGTGGTGGCGTCTCCGCTGGCGCGCTCGAGACGCGGCGCGGCCTAGCGGAGGGCGCGGAGCGCGCGGTGGACGTCGTCCTGGTCGTTGAAGACGTGGAACGCGAGACGCGCGCGTCCGGCGCGGCCGGATGCGGTGATGCCAGCGGTCCGCAGACGCGCGAGGTCGGAGGCATCCGAGTCGGGCCACGTCACGATCGCGCTCGGCGTGGCGGGTGAGGGCAGGCCCATGCCGGAGAGGAAGCGCGTCGCGAGGTTCGTCGTGTGCCGGTGGATCGCGGACATGTCGGCGTCCGCGAAGAGCCCGAGTGCGGGTTCGGCCCCCACGAACGCCTGCCAGGCGGGGGATACGTCGAAGCGGCGGGCGTCTGAGGCCAGCGTCGCGGCGTCGCCGTAGCAGGACTGCCAGGGATCCGCGCCCGCGTACCAGCCGGCGTGCAACGGCGTCAGGGTGGTGGCGAACTCGTCACTGAGAGCGAGGAAGGCCACTCCTCGCGGGGCGCACAGCCACTTGTACGCATGGACGACGAACGCGTCGAAGGCAGAGGCGTCGACCGGGAGCCAGCCGACGGCCTGCGTGCCGTCGCACAGCGTTCGAGCTCCCACCGCGCGAGCGGCGGCGGCGATCGCCGCATGATCGGCGACCTCGCCCGAGGCCGACTGCACGATCGAGAAGGCCACCAGTGCTGTGTCGGGACGTACCGCGTCGGCGAGCTCCGCCAGCGGCGCGCAGCGCACGCGGAGCCCGCCGCGGTGCACGAACGGGAGGACGAGCGAGGAGAAGTCGCCGTCCGGCACGAGCACCTCGCTGCCCTCGGGCAGGGATGCCGCGATGAGGCTCACCAGAACCGAAGTCTGAGACCCGATCGCGACGCGCTCGGGTGCGACCTGCAGCAGTCGTGCGGCGTGCCGGCGCGTCTGCTCGACGACAACGGAGTAGGCCGCGGCATCCGCTCCGTGCGTCACCGAACGCATGATGTCGGCGATCAGGGCATCGCGACTCGCGCGCGGCGGTAGCCCGCCGGTGCAGGCGGCGAGGTAGTCCCGACCGCCGTCGAAGGCCGCGCGGACGGCGGCGAGATCCAGCGGTGCGGTCATGTCTCCAGCATCGGGATGCGTGCGACAGAGGTCTACGGCAGAAGGGGCATCGCGTTCATAAGCTCGCGTTATATATTCGGCGCATGGCCGATCAGGATGAGGGCGAGCTCGCCGTTCAGGCGTTCCGCGTGATGCGTGCGATCGCCGAGACCGGATCGATCACCGCGGCTGCCGCATCCCTCGGCTACAGCCAGCCCGCCGTCAGCCAGCAGGTGCGCCGGATCGAGGGCCGCGTCGGGATGCCGGTGGTCGAGCGTGTCGGGCGGCGGGTGCGCCTCACCGAAGCCGGCGCAGTGCTCGCCCGGCACGCGGATGCGGTCGCACGCTCCATCGACGCGGCCGCCGATGAGCTGGCACAGCTGCGCGGGCTCGCCTCGGGGCGCGTGCGGCTGACCGGGTTCCCGTCGGCGTCGCCGACGCTCGTTCCGCGGGTGCTCGCGGCGCTCTCGGAGAAGGCTCCCGGGCTCGCGGTCACCTATGTCGAGGCGGAACCGCCGGAGGCGATGGCCGCGGTGCGGGAAGACCGCGCGGACATCGCGCTCACGTTCAGCTACCCGGGCGATGAGAACGATCCGCACGGCGAGAGCGCGCGCGGACTCGTCGTGCGCACCCTCGGCGCGGACCGCATGTTCGTCGTGGTCCCCGACGGGCATGAGCTGGTCGGCGCTTCCGTCGTCCAACTCGGCGAGCTCGCCGACGCATCCTGGATCGCGGGCTGCCCGCGGTGTCGCGGTCACCTGCTCGAGCTCTGCGCCCGCGCAGGCTTCACGCCGCGGATCGCGTTCGAAACCGACAACATCGTCGCGGTGGAGAACCTTGTGGCCCGAGGTACCGGAGTGGCGACCCTGCCCGGCCTCGCCCTCGACTCCTTCCCGCTGCTGCCGGGCGTGCAGGCGGTGCCGCTGCCGCCGGGGGAGCAGCGGACACTGCATGTGGTGACGGCCGCCGACGCCCACCGGGTGCCCGCGCTTCGCCTCGCGCTGGCGGCGGTCGGCGAGGCGGCACAGGCAGCCGGGGTGGGCCGCGGCACGGCGGGGCGACGCGGGTAGGCTGGGAGCCTATGGTTTCCGTACCCGATCCCCGCACCACGACCGCAACCGGCTCCGACATCCGGGTGCGGTTCTGCCCCTCGCCCACGGGACTGCCGCACGTCGGGCTCATCCGCACCGCCCTGTTCAACTGGGCCTACGCCCGGCACAACGGCGGCAAGCTCGTCTTCCGCATCGAAGACACGGATGCGGCCCGCGACAGCGAGGAGAGCTACCAGCAGCTTCTCGAGGCGCTGCGCTGGCTCGAGATCGACTGGGACGAGGGCGTCGAGGTCGGCGGGCCCCACGCGCCGTACCGGCAGTCGCAGCGACACGAGCTCTACCGCGAGGTGCTCGACAAGCTGCTCGCCGCCGGCGTCGTGTACGAGAGCTACTCGACGGCCGAGGAGATCGACGCGCGCAACGAGGCGAACGGTCGCGCCAAGCAGCTCGGTTACGACAACTACGACCGCACGCTCACCGAGGAGCAGAAGGCCGCGTTCCGCGCCGAGGGACGCGAACCCGCCTACCGCCTGCGCGTGCCGGATGAGGACCTCACCTACGTCGACCTCATCCGCGGCGAGGTGACGTTCCCCGCAGGGTCCTTCCCCGACTTCGTCATCGTGCGTGCGGGCGGCGTGCCGCTGTACACGTTCGTGAATCCCGTCGACGACGCTCTCATGGGCATCACGCACGTCATCCGCGGCGAGGACCTCATGCCCTCGACCGCGCGTCAGCTCTCGCTGTACCGCGCGCTGATCGAGGCGGGCGTCACCGACTTCGTGCCGCGTTTCGGTCACATGCCGCTGGTGCTGGGGGAGGAGGGCAACAAGAAACTCTCCAAGCGCGATCCGAAGGCCGACCTCTTCCTGCAGCGCGAGAAGGGCTTCATCTACGAGGGTCTGCTCAACTACCTCTCGCTGCTCGGCTGGTCGCTCGCGCCCGATCGCGATGTGTTCTCGCTCGACGAGCTCGTCGAGGCCTTCGACATCGCCGACGTGAACCCCAATCCGGCCCGCTTCGACCAGAAGAAGGCCGAGTCCATCAACGGCGATCACATCCGGATGCTGGCGCCCGAGGACTTCGCGACCCGCATCCTGCCGTACCTGCGCGACGCCGGGATCATCGGCGAGACGCTCGACGATCGCGAGCGTGCGCTCATCGCCGCCGCGGCGCCGCTCGTGCAGGAGCGTGTGCAGCTGCTGGGCGATGTGCCGGGCCTTCTCGGCTTCCTCTTCCGCGACGACGTGGAGTACGCCGACGACGCCCTCGCGTCGCTGCCGGCCAACGCGGGCGAGGTGCTGGTCGCCTCGGTCAACGCGCTCGAGCTCGTGCCGCACGCAGAGTTCGCGGCCGCATCCGTGCAGGAGGCGCTGCAGAAGGCGCTGATCGAGGAGCTCGGCCTGAAGCCCCGCATCGCGTACGGACCGCTCCGGGTCGCCGTCAGCGGTCGTCGCGTGTCGCCGCCGCTGTTCGAGTCGATGGAGTTGCTCGGCAAGAGCGAGAGCATCCGCCGGCTCGATGCCCTGGTGCAGAAGATCGGCTGACGCGGTCGCTCATCCTGCGGTGCAGGAGTAGAGCGTCGCGCCCGCGGGGGCATCGGTGACAAGGGTGCAGGCGGATGTCACCCATGCGCTGATGTCCTTCGTGGAGGTCGACGCCGATCGGGTGCTTCCCGCTCCTGCTCCCGATGTGCCGGAGCCGAGCACGTACGTGACCTCGCCGTCGGCGACCATCTGCTGGAACGCGGCAAGGGTCGGTACATCGTCACTGCCGTCGAATCCGCCGATGGGCAGCACTGAGCCGCCGTGGGAGGCGAGGATCAGCTGCGCCGCCGACTGCGCGCCGAACGTGGCGACGAGGTACTTCGCGTCGCCCTGACGCTCCGTGAGGTACAGCAGCAGCGCCGCGCTCGAGCTCGTCTCGCCGGGCGCGCCCGTGGGATGCAGTCCGCCGCGGGCGCCGGTCTGCGCGCCGACGGACGGCGCGTGCGGCCTCGTGCCGCCCGCCGATCCGCCGAACGTCGTGGCGCCGGGTCGGGAGCCCCCGAACCCACCGCCGCCACCGGGCATCTGGGAGACACCCGCGGCGGTGGGATTGATCGAGCTCGGTGCACTGATCGTCAGCACCGACCAGGCCGCCGGCGTCAGCAGGAGGGCGATCACCGCGACCGTGGCCGTCACCCAGCGCAGCGCCTTAGCCTTGCGTTCGAGGACGAGGAGCAGGATCGCGGCCGCGGCGATCGCGGCCTGCAACCAGGCGATGACCGGGCTCGGCTGGGAGTACATCGCCGCGATCAGGACAGCAGTGATCGCCGCGACGGCGATGAGAAGAACCTGCGGCCACAGGAGGCCTCGTGAACGCGCGACGGCGAATGCAGCTGCGAGGAGGAGGGCGACGGGGATCGCGAGCGCCGACGTGTAGAACTGGTGCATCCCCGCGACCAGCGAGAACATCGCCACTTCGGTCGCGAACCATCCCCCGAGGAACATGACGGTCGCCGGGCGCCACCGCAGGATGAAGAGAATCACGACGGCCGCGACGGCCGCGGGCAGCAGCCACGCGATCTGTCCGGCGAGTTCGGTGTTGAACAGTCGCAGCGGGCCAGGATCGCCCGAGAAAGCCGGCGTGAACGAGCGGTAGGCGGCCGAGTCGGCGGTGGCGCTGAATCGTCCGAGGCCGTTGTAGCCGAACACCATCTCCCACGGATTGTTGCTGTTCGTTCCGCCGACGTACGGGCGATCGGATGCGGGAACGAGCCATACAGCGGCCACCCAGGCGAGCGAGACTACTAGGCTCACGGCTCCGGCCAGGAGGGTGTGCCAGATGCGACGCCACCACGGCTGGCGCGTGCACAGGTAGGCCGCCGCGAGCGCCGGCCAGACCGCCCACGCCTCGAGCATGTAGGTCTGGAAGGCCACGCCGACCAGCGCTCCGGTGAGCAGGTACCAGCCGAGGCTCCGTTGCTGGATCGCCCGCACCGCCCCCACGCCACCAACGCGAGCGCGAGCACGAAGAAGGTCTGCGGCTGATTCGACCGCGCGACCGCGACGAGGATCGGTGTGCTGGCCACCACGGCCCCCGCGAGCAGACCACCCGTCGTCCCGACCAACCGACGCGCGGTGAACGCGGTGATGACGGCCGCCGCGGTGGCGGCGATGGCGTTCGGCAGGATGACGGCCGCCGGTGAGAAGCCGAACAGGCGCACGGCAAGGGCGGGGATCCAGAAGGAGCCCGGAATCTTGTCGAGCGACACCGTGCCGGCGGGGTCGAAGGCGCCGAAGAACAGGTTCGACCAGCTCTTGCTCATCGACATGGCGACGGCGCCGTAGTAGTCGCTCATCGATGCGGACACCTGCCATCCGGTCAGGACAGCGGCGACGACCACGATCAGAACGAGCCCCACAGGCCACGCGGCACGGGCCCGCCATGATCCGGCGATAGGAGCGGAGACAGCAGTCATGGCCGAACCGTACGAGCGTCACTGAGGGATTCGGGATGAGCAGTCGATGGCGTCGCCGTGAGCGTGCGCCGGTTTGGGATTGCCGCGGGCGTGGGCTAAGCTCTTCTCTTGGCGCTACTTCGGTAGAAGCCGGTGGGGTATGGTGTAATTGGCAACACGGCTGATTCTGGTTCAGTTGTTCTTGGTTCGAGTCCAGGTACCCCAGCAAGACAGATAGCCCCGGAAATCCGCGTCATAGTGGACCACCGGGGCTCTTGCTTTCGGCGGGTGACGTCACGCTCAGTGAGCCTCCCGAGCGCCGAACGCGGCGCCCGATAGGCTGGCCGGGTGGCTGGCGTGACGAGGCGGACCGGGGGAGCGCGATGAGCTCGCCCGCTGTCGGCGCCCGCGCGGCGGACGGCGTCTTCGACGGGCTCCGCGAAGAGATCGTCACCGGCCGTCTTGCTGTCGGAGAGAGGCTCCCGTCGGAGGCAGCCCTCGCCGAGCGCTACGGCGTCAGCCGTCCGAGCGTCCGCGAGGCCATCCGCTCGCTCCAGACCCTCGGCCTCACCCGTACCCGGACGGGCAGCGGAACGTACGTCGTCTCGGACCGACCCACTCTCGCCCTCGGCTACGGCGACTTCTCACCGCGCGATCTGAGCGAGGCGCGACCGCACATCGAGGTGCCCGCCGCGGGCCTCGCCGCCGAGCGACGCACCGACGCACAGCACGCCGAGCTCGTGGCGCTCTGCGATCGCATGGACGCCACGACCGACCCGGAGGAGTGGGTCGAGCTGGACTCCCGCTTCCACGTGCTCGTGGCCGAAGCATCCGGAAATGCGGTGTTCGCCCGTGCCGTCGGCGACATCCGTGACGCCCTCAGCCATCAGTCCGGCGTCGTGAACCTCATCGCGGATCGTCGCGAACCCTCTTCCCGAGAGCACCGGGCGATCGCCGAGGCGATCGGCATCGGCTCGGCCATCGAGGCGCGCGAGGCGATGCGCGCGCACCTCGGCGCCGTCGAACGCGTCGTCAGCCCGCTGTCGGAACCAGCTTCTCGGGACTGAGCGCCGCCACCAAGGTGTCGGCATCCAGCAGCCCACGCTCGAGCACGACTTCGGGCACGGAACGCCCCGAGCGCAGCGCCTCACCGGCGACCTCGGTCGCGGCGCGGTAGCCGATCAGGGGGTTGAGGGCGGTGGCGAGTCCGATCGAGTCCGTCACGCGGGCGGCCATCACCTCCGGACGGGCCTGGATGCCGCTCACGCACCGCTCGGCGAGCAGGCGGCAGGCCGCGGTCAGGTGCGCGATGCTCTGCGACAGCGCGCGCACGATGACCGGCTCGAACGCATTCAACTGCAGCTGACCCGCCTCGGCGGCGAGGGTGACGGCGAGATCGTCGGCGATGACGGTGTACGCGACCTGGGTGACCATCTCGGGGATCACGGGATTCACCTTGCCCGGCATGATGCTCGATCCCGCCTGCAGCGCCGGCAGGGTGATCTCGCCGAGTCCCGCGCGCGGTCCCGACGACAGCAGGCGCAGATCGTTGCACGTCTTCGAGAGCTTCACGGCGATGCGCTTGAGCATGCCCGACAGATGGACGAAGGCGCCCGGATCCTGCGTGGCCTCGACGAGATCTGCGGCGGGGGTGAAGGGGTGCCCCGTCAGCTCAGCGAGGTGTCGCACGGCCAGCGGGCCATAGCCGGCGGGAGCGTTCAGGCCGGTGCCGATCGCCGTCGCACCGAGGTTCACCTCGAGGAGCAGCCGCGCCGACTCGCGAAGTCGCTGCCGGTCCTCGTCGATCATGACCCCGAACGCGCCGAACTCCTGGCCGAGGGTCATCGGCACCGCATCCTGCAACTGCGTCCGCCCGATCTTGACGAAACCCGCGAACTCTGCGGCTTTCGCGGCGAACGCGTCGTGCAGGACGCCCATCGCCGCATCCAGCCCGTCGACGCCCTCGACGAGCGCGACATCGATCGCCGTCGGGTAGGCGTCGTTGGTCGACTGGCTCAGGTTGACGTGGTCGTTCGGGTGCAGGTGGGCGTACTCGCCCTTCGCGTGCCCGAGGATCTCCAGCGCGCGGTTGGCGATCACCTCGTTCGCGTTCATGTTCGTCGACGTGCCCGCTCCGCCCTGGATCACGTCGACGACGAACTGGTCTGCGAGCGCGCCGCTCCGGATCTCGCGGCAGGCCGCCGCGATGGCGTCGGCGCGCACCGGGTCGAGCAGCCCGAGGTCGCGGTTGGCGAGGGCTGCGGCCTCCTTCACGAACGCGAGTCCGCGGAGCAGGAACGGGTAGGCGCCGATCGGTACGCCGGTCACCGGGAAGTTGTCGCGGGCGCGAGCGGTGTGGACGCCCCAGTAAGCGTCGTGGGGGATCTCGGCGGGTCCGAGGAGGTCGTGCTCGATGCGGGTCGTCGTCATGTCGCTCTCTTCCTTGAGGTGGACGAACGGCGCCAACCTATCAGACAGATTCGACATCTTCATGGTCTGGACTTGACGAATGCGCCCGTCGGGTGTTCAGTTGTCCCCGACCTGTCAGGCAGATAGCACATCCTCCTCCTCACGGCGACGGAGCCGGCGAGACCAGAAAGCGAGAACCCATGACAACGGAGTCGAGCACCTCACAGACGGAGGCCGCGCTGCTGCGCACGGCCTCGATCGCCCAGGCCGAAGGCGCAGGCTTCCACAAGGGTCTGCGCCCGCGACAGATCCAGATGATCGCCATCGGCGGGGCGATCGGAACAGGCCTGTTCATGGGGGCCGGCGGTCGACTCGCGACGGCGGGGCCGGCGCTCGTCCTCGTCTACGCCGTCTGCGCCGTGTTCGCTTTCCTCGTGATGCGGGCGCTGGGCGAGCTGATCGTCCACCGTCCTTCGACCGGCTCGTTCGTGTCGTACGCCCGCGAGTTCTACGGCGAGAAGATGGCATTCGCCGCCGGGTGGATGTACTGGCTCAACTGGGCGATGACCTCTGTGGCCGACGTCACCGCCGTCGCGCTCTACATGAACTTCTTCAAGCAGTACGTCCCCGCCCTCGTCGGGATCCCGCAGTGGGTGTTCGCGCTCGTCGCGCTCGTGCTCGTGCTGACGATGAACCTGCTCTCCGTCAAGGTCTTCGGCGAGCTCGAGTTCTGGTTCGCGATCATCAAGGTCGCCGCTCTGGTCACGTTCCTCGTCGTCGGCATCTTCTTCGTCGTCACCGGCACTCCCGTCGCCGGGACCACCCCCGGCTTCCACCTCATCGTCGACAACGGAGGCGTCTTCCCGAACGGCATCCTCCCGGCCCTCATCGTGGTGCAGGGTGTGGTGTTCGCCTACGCGTCGATCGAGCTCGTCGGCACGGCCGCGGGGGAGACCGAGAACGCCCGCAAGATCATGCCGAAGGCGATCCGGGCCGTCGTGTTCCGTCTCGCCGTCTTCTACGTCGGCTCAGTCCTGCTGTTCGCCCTCCTCCTCCCGTTCTCGAGCTACAGGTCCGGTGAGAGCCCCTTCGTCACCTTCTTCGGATCGATCGGTGTGCAGGGCGCTGATGTGATCATGAACCTCGTCGTGCTGACGGCGGTGGTCTCGTCCCTGAACGCGGGCCTGTACTCCACCGGCCGCATCCTCCACTCGATGGCGGTCACGGGCTCCGCCCCGGCGCCGCTCATGCGGATGAACCGGGCGGGCGTGCCCTACATGGGCATCGCGGTCACCGCCGTCGTCACGGCCCTCGGCGTCGTGCTCAACGCGCTCGTCCCCTCGCAGGCGTTCGAGATCGCGCTGAACGTCTCGGCCCTGGGCATCATCAGTGCCTGGGCGGTCATCATCCTCTGCCAGATCAAGCTCCAGCGACTGGCTCGATCCGGTGTGATGGAACGCCCGTCGTTCCGGATGCCGGGAGCTCCCTACACCGGCTGGGTGACCCTCGTGTTCCTCGCCGCGGTCATCGTCCTCATGGCGCTCGACTTCCCGATCGGCACCTTCACGGTCGGTTCGCTCATCGTGATCGTGCCCGCTCTCATCGGCGGCTGGTTCCTGCTGCGCGACCGCATCAGGATGCTGGCCGCCGAGCAGACCGGCACGATCGCCGCACTGCAGCGCGCGGACGAGGGCGACGCGTGAGCGAAGGTCACCTCGTCGTCATCGCGACCGGCGGCACCATCGCGAGCCGCCGGTCGCCCGACGGGTCGAGCGCTCCCGTCCTCGCCGGAAGCGCTCTGCTCCACGGTCTCGCCGACGGTGACGACGTCCGCGTCGTCGACGCCTTGGCGGCCGACTCGGCGACCTTCACCCTCGCCGACATGCAGCACGTCGTCGACGAGGTCGCCCGCGCCGTCGGCGACGACGACGCGCGCGGTGTGCTCGTTCTGCACGGCACCGACTCGCTCGAGGAGACCTCGCTGCTGGCGGCGATCCAGGTGGGCGTGCCGCGGGTTCCGGTGGTCTTCACCGGTGCACAGTTCACGGCAGACCACCCGGCGTCGGACGGACCGGACAACCTCCGCACCGCCCTCGCCGCGACCCGCGCCGCCCATCCCGGAGTCTGGGTCGCCTTCGGCGGCCGCGTCCTCTCGACCTGGGGCCTGTCGAAGCTCAGCACCGACCGCGCCGATGCGTTCGGACACGCACGAGCGGATGCGGCGGCCGCTCCCCACCTGCCTGGTGACGTGTCACGACTGCGGGTCGACGTCGTCGCGCTGCCGCCCGGCGCCGACGACCTGCACGTGCGCGCCAGTCTCGCCGCTGGAGCCGACGGACTCGTCCTCGAGGCGCTCGGGTCGGGGAACACGACTCCGACGGTCGTCGCCGCGGTCCGCGACGCCGTGGCGGGCGGCACCCCCGTCATCGTCTCGAGCCGTGTTCCGAGGGGCTTTCTCGTCCCCTCGTACGGCGGAGGCGGAGGCGGCGCCGACCTCGCCGAGGCGGGCGCCCTGCACTCACCGACCCTGCGTCCGGGGCAGGCCCGCATCCTGCTGGCGGCGCTGCTGTCGACCGGCGCGGACCGCGACCTCATTGCGGCCGCCGTGGCGGGGCGTGCGCCGGTTCAGCCTTTGGGCGCCAGCACTGCTTCCAGCATCTGAAGACGCTGCGCCGGCGACCCAGTCAGCTCCACCACTCGTGTCCGGCCGACGATGTCGGGGTCGTCGACCAGTTCGAGCAGGACGTCGTTCATCGCCTCACGAAGCGCGAGATGCTCTTCGGCCGACACATGGATCGCATCCGCCGATGTGAGAGGCAGGACGACCAGGAGATCGACCGTGCGCATCGCCTCAGCGGTGCGATCGGCGGCGAGCCGAAGAACGTCCTCGTCCACGGGACGTCCGGTGAGATCCGCGAGCGCGAGAAGGTACGCAAGGAAGTCCAGCGGGCCGCGTTCGGCGATGACATCACCGGCGAGGCCATCCTCGGTGAGCCGCTCTGCCGCCACCCGAAGCTGCGCGGCGAACATGCCGGCACGCGGGGCGTCGTCCGACTCGTCCATCGACTCGAACGGATCCGTCAGAACGGCAAACTGCGGATGCCGCCCGGCGAAGTCGGAGATGAGGGAGCTCTTGCCACTGGCGTGAGTGCCGGACACGACGATGCGCACGAGTCGAAGCTATCTCGCCTCGGGCGCCTACCGGAATGCTGAGCCCTGTGGCAAGACGAGTGAAAGCACGCGGGGCCACGGTCAGGATGGCAGGGTGAGCGAGAACACACGTGATGCCCTTGTCCGCGAGTTGGACCTACGTAAGGCGGCATTCCGATCTGCGGCGGGGAACACCGAAGCGGAGATGGCGGTCTGGGAGGCGGCGGCGAAGCTGCCCGACTGGTTCATCGTCAACCGGGGGACGCCCGAAAAGCCGATGCCCGGCGGATTCTCCTTCGA
Source organism: Microbacterium binotii (assembly GCF_021398715.1). Lineage (NCBI taxonomy): Bacteria > Bacillati > Actinomycetota > Actinomycetes > Micrococcales > Microbacteriaceae > Microbacterium > Microbacterium binotii. Next base: position 1,445,233 of record NZ_CP090347.1, read on the forward strand.
CGAGGTCGGCACGCTCATCGGGGTCTACAGCACCGCAGAGCGCGCGGTGGAAGCAGCGGGAGCAGATGCCACGCTGGTCGCCGCTCCGCTGCCGGAGGCGCTCGACTGGCTGGCATCGTTCGCGCAGAGCGGCGTTGCCGGAATCGTGCTGGATTCGCCGGGACCGTGGACATCGCTGTCGAACCTGCGCTTCTTCCGGCAGTGGATTCCGCAAGAGCGTGAGGCAGCGGACGCGGTGGTGATCGCTCCGCGGGTGCAGGCCGCGGCCGACGCCTACATGGCGGGTCAGAACGACGAGACCTACGGTGCGGTCGTCCGGGAGATCGCGAATGCCGAGCTGTTCGTCGTCTTGGATCCCGCCGGTGACGGCTCCACTCCCGCCAGCATCGTCAACGGTCGCGGCGAACGGATCCTCCTGGCCTTCACCGACTCGGAACGGGTCGACGCGATCTACGCGGGCAAGGAGATCACCGTGGTCCCGCGATCCGGGAGAGAGGTCCTGCGGCTTATCGGAGACGCATTCGACGTGCTGGTGGTGGACCCGCAGCATCCGTCCTCGATCGCGCTGACTCCCGAGTGGATCGGTGACGAGCTCCGCTGAGGCACACGCACGTCTTCCGCTGCCGCCGGCGGGGCGGCAGAATCGTGCCGTGTCCATGAGTGAGCCGTTCATGCCCGCGCACGAGCCCCACCCCTCCGACGACCCTCGCGATGTCGATCTCGATCGCGACGTCGACGTGATCGACGAACCGGCAGCCGACGAGTCGTCGACGGATGCGGCCCAGCCGGACACACCGAGCGACTTCCGCACCCCGCATCCCGGCGACCGGCTGACCGAGGCGAGGTTGCACGAGGACTTCGGCGACAGCTGAAGCCCAGCCGTCGCATCGAGGATCCACGGTGCGCGCATAGATCACGCTGCGAGCATCCGGCGGTGCGGGTTCGATCTGTCATGGCGGTCGCGCTGCTCCTCATGGTGGTTCTCAGCGGCTGCGCGGTCCTTCGGGGACTCGCCATGCCGGACTCGGCGACGCTCGCTTCGGGGGACCGCCGATCCGTCTCAGAACCCACGGTCCCCGCTCAGACGTGCGCCACCATCAGGGCCCAGCTGTCGCTGACGGACGGAGCCGCCGACGACGCCGACGAGGCGGCTGCCCCCGACACGGCACGGATCCAGCAGGCGATGGATGAGTGTGCCCAGACCGGCGACTCCGTCGTGGCGGTTCGCCTGGCCGCATCCGGACCGCTGACGGACTTCCTCACGGCACCGCTCACCGTTCGGCAGGGCGAGGTGCTCGTACTCGACTCCGTCGTGACGCTATACGCCTCACGCAATCCCGCCGACTACCAGATCGCGGGTCGAGAGGCCTGCGGCACGGTGGGCAGAAGCGGCGGTGGGTGCGCGCCGCTGCTGACTCTCTCCGGTGCGCACACCGGTCTGACGTCGGCACCCGATGCGGCAGGGCGCCAGGGTCGCATCGACGGACGCGGGGGACAGACGATGTGGGGAGCGCAGCAGAGCTGGTGGGACCTCGCAGAGGCGGCGAAGGGCCACGGGATCCAGAACGTGCCGCGGCTCGTCCAAGCGTCGAAGGCGGATGACGTCACCCTGCACGACGTCGACCTGGTCGACGCCCCCGGTGTTCATGTCTCCTTCCAGAACGCCGACGGGCTCACCGTCTGGGGAGTGCGCATCCAGACACCCGCGACCGCGCGGAACACCGACGGGATCGATCCCGCGGGCGCGACGGATGTCACCATCGCCGACTCGTGGATCATGGACGGGGATGACGGCATCGCCGTCAAAGCCGGTTCGCAACCGTCAGCGCACATCTCGATCCTCGGGAACCACCTCTTCGGCACCCACGGAATCTCGATCGGCAGCGAGACGACGGCCGGTGTGAGCGACGTGCTCGTCGCCGACGACACCGTCAGCGGCACCGACGCCTTGGGAAACGTCAGTGCGTCATCGACCGGCATCCGGATCAAGAGCTCGCCCAAGGTGGGCGGCGTCGTGCAGCAGGTGACGTACCGGCGCATCTGCATCGATGCCGTCAAGGCGCCGATCGACATCGATCCGTTCTACGGGGGCACGAACGGTCCGAACATCCCGCGGTTCCAGGACATCGTCGTGTCGGATCTGCGCGCCGCGAACTCGCCACACGGAGCGGCCTCGGTGCTGAAGGGGGTGGACGCCGCGCATCCGTTGCGCGTGCGGCTCGAGAACGTGGACGTGGATGCGGGCGCGGTGCAGGCCTCCGACGCTGACATCACCGCATCCGGAGCTGTCTTCGGCGGGGCCGAACTGGCCTCGAGCGATCGCGACGTACACGTCTCCGATGCATCGAGCCCCACGGGTACATCCCAGGCGGGATCGTGCGGCTTCCCGCCGTATCCGCCGCTCTGATCGATCCCTACGCAGGTGTGCGGGTGCCCACGGACGAGAGAGTCCGCGGGCACCCGTCTCACTCACCGTCGTCCGCCTCCTCCCTGGCCCATTCCGCCCGCGGCGGCCTGCCCCGCGGTCACCGTCGTCGTGGAGCCGTCGACGGCCACCGTGTAGCTCTCGCCGTCTGTCACGTCGGCCGATGAGAACACGACCGAGGCGAACGTCTTGGTGGCGGTGTAGGAGGCGATCACCGTGCCGGAGGAATCGCTGATCTCCACCGTGGAGCCGGCTGATCCGTTGGCGCTCGCCGCGAGCCATCCCTGCGGCGACGACTCATCCGGCGACTCGGCCATTCCGCTGCTGCCGATCGCCACCAGGACACCGCCGGATACGGTGATGCCGCCGTTGGAGTCGAGTGCCCCGTTGTTCTGCGCGGTCGGACCGTAGACGGTCACCGTGCCGCCGGTCATCTCGATCGTGCCGTTGGAATCCAGCCCATCGCCGTCGGCGTTCACGAGGAGCGTGCCGCCGGAGATCGTGAGGGTCTCCCCGTTGTCGCTCATCCCGCCACCGCCCGTGGCGCCCGAAGACGTGTTCCCGGAGGCGTTGACCCCGTCGTCGGACGAGTCGACCTCGGTGGTGCCGCCTGCGATGCGGATGTCGGCGGATTCGATGCCCTCGTATGAGCGGCTGATCGTGATCGATCCACCGGCGATCGCCAGCGCGGTCTCGGAGTGGATGCCGTCGTCCTCCGCAGCCAGCTCGACCGTTCCGCCGGTGATGATCGCGTCGGTCTGAGCGTCGATTCCGTCATCGCCTGCCGTGGCCTCGAGTGTTCCTCCGGCGATCCAGACGTAACCGCGGGCGGCGTCGTCGGTCTGGTCGCTCTTGAGGGCGTCGCCTCCAGCGGTCACCGTGATGGCGCCGGCGGTGATCACGAGCGAATCCTTGCCGCGCAACCCGTCATCCGCAGCGTCGACCGTGATCGTGCCACCGATGACGGCGAGATCGTCGGTGGCGGAGATGCCGTCGTTGCCCGTGTCGCTGACGGACAACGATCCCGTCCCGGAGATGGTCAGGTCGGTGTCGGCATGGATCGCCGCGCTGCCCTCGTCCTCGGCGGATGTGGAGGCGGTGACCGAGTTCGCGGTGCCGGCGGCGAGGTTCACCGCGACATCGTCCGCCCCGACGACCTGGATGGCCGCCCCGTTCGAGGCGGAGATCGTCGCGTCGTCGAGGACGAGCACGACGAGCGCGTCCTCCGGAGCGTCGACGACGACCTGTCCGTCGAGCTCGCCCGAGATTCGGTACACACCCGCCGAGGTGACGGTCACGGTCGACCCGGAGATATCCACCCCTTCGGCATCGGTCGACGCCGTGCTGCCGGAGAGGGTGATCGAGACGGCATCGGCCAGGCTCCACTCGTCGTCCGTGACGACCGTGCCGTCGGCGTTCGCTGCCAGCAGTTCGGCGGCAGCCTGTGGGATCGCGGGATCGACGTCGGAGATCACTTCCGAGGTCGAGGTCGTCGCCTGCGATGTGGTGGTCGCCTGCGTCGTCACGGCACACCCCGCCAGGACCAGACCGGCGAGCCCGAGGGAGAGCGTGAGCGGAATCAGTCGGCGTCGCATGTCGCGTCCTTTCGATCAGTGCGGAGCTCGGTCGAGGAGGCGAAGGCTCCGGTCAGGACCCGGTGCCACCGGTTTCGGGGAAGTTCCACGCGCATCGCCGCCATCCCGGTGGCGTACTTGCTGATGCGCTGGGGGCGGTGTCCCGCGCGCCAGAGGGCACGGTCGAGCGCGCCGGGCCTCCCATCGGTCTTGGTCTCGATCACGGCGAACCGCGGCAGCATGAAGCCCGCGCCGTCGGCGTCGGCCCAACGCAAGTTCGTGTCGATCGTCGACCGCGACGAGGCATCGCCCGCGGCGCCCGGCCAGAGCAGCGTCGCCCGTCGGTACATCGTCTGCATCCTCGCGTCGAGCTCATCCGCCCGTGCCGGGTCCACTCCGATGGCACCGAACGCCACGGCCACCTCCTCACGCGCGTCGCTCGTGAGACGGTCGGCCTCATCCGGGTCGTAGGCGCCTCGTTCCTTGAGCGTGAGTCCACGCGCGCCGCGTGTCTTGAGCTCGAGATACGCGGCGCCGGTGTCGATGTAGGTGCGGGTACGCAGCTTGAATCGGCGGCGACGCCCCCGCGCAGCCAGCCTGTAGCTGAGCAGGTCGGGCGTGTCGAAGTAGACCGAACGGTAGGCGAGCTCGCGCTGGCCGTCGATCTCCAACGCCGCCGGAACTCCCGCGATCTCGCCCATCGAGGCGAGGAGTCGTCGCGCATCGTCGACCGGCACGACGTACTTGCGATCCACCCGGGTGAGCAGAGCCGCGTCTGCCGTCATCGTGTCGAGATCGACCGCGGGAAGCGCCGCGACGACAGCATCGAGTCCGGTGCCGACGCTCACTGGGCGCCCCCCACGATGTCGGCGAAGGTGGCACCGCGTGTGGCGTCGGACTGCCGTCGAACAGGCTCCTGTGCGGATGGCGTGTGCGCAGCCGGCCGGGTGCGGAAGCGCACGTCGACCAGTGTCGTGTCGTCGACGAGGTCCAGCTGCTGCACGGTCAGTGCGGTCACATCGCCGTGGAGGATGTTCTCCAGTTCCGCGCGCAGTTCCGCCTCGTCCGCGATCGCGCGATCGAGGTGCACGACCTGATGGCGCGCTCGCGACAGGACGCGGGGATGGTCCGCGATCGCGAGCACCGACACGATGAGCGCCACGAGGATGATCGGTGCGGCGAGCTCGCTGTGGGGCAGGCCGCAGATCAGGCCGAGGGCGAGCGCCGCGAAGTAGTAGGCGACCTCCCGCTGCGTGATCTCGCTCGAGCGCAGCCGGATGATCGAGAGGACGCCGAAGAGGCCGAGTCCGAGCCCGAGCGCGACCTCCGCGGTCCCGAGCACCGATGCGACGGCGAGCACTCCCACATTGACGCCGAGGAAGGCCACGACCAGGTCGCGACGGCGGTGCCGGTGGAAGTAGATGGCGCTCAGAGCGACGGCGGCGAGGATGTCGGTCGCGACGAGCGCGAAGGCGATGGGCGTCATCGGGTTCTCCCTGTGATGGTCGTTGTGCCCTCGATTCCACCGGTCGCGCTGATGCGATCCGTCTCCACCGCTTCAGTGGAATCTCTCCGAGCGCTGTGTGGCTCGTATGAGCGCACACCCGCATCCGCCCGGGCGAAGACCACGCTGCGCTGGACGCCGTAACTCAGGACGAGCAGCACGCACTCCGTGACCACCTTGGCGGGCAGCACCGCCAACCCGGCGCTCGTGAGGAACGACATCCACGCGATGTTCGAGGCGAGCAGGGCGGCCGCCAGGAGCGCGTACCGGACCGCCTGGCCCGGCAGCGCCCCCTCTCGGGCGCGGAAGACCGCCCGTCGGTTGATGAGGAAATTGGCGGTGGCCGAGAGCATCCTCGCCACGATGATCGACGGGAGGAGCCAGCCGGTGGCCGCCTCCATGAGCAGCAGCACGGCGGTGTCGATCAGAAAGGCCGCGAACGAGGACCCGGCGAACAGCAGCACCGGAAGGAGCACGCGCAGAGAGTCGCGAACGGGGCGGAAATGACTGGACGCATTGCGGTCGAGGTACACGGTGGCGATGGGAACCTCACGGAGGTGGACGCCGTCCGGCGCGAGGCGCAGGAGCATCCTCTGCTCGTACTCGAACCCTTCGCCCGGGATGCGGCGTGCCCACGCGATGCGCGCCGCGGGGATGCCGCGCAGTCCTGTCTGGGTGTCCGAGATGCGCCGCCCTGTAGCGGCGCGGAACAGCCCCCCGGCGACGGCGTTGCCTACGCGGCTTCGCAGCGGCACGCGTCCGCGGAAGAGCCGCACGCCGAGTACCAGCGAAGCCCCGCCGGCATCCGCGTCGGCGCGGAGCGTCTCGGCGACGCGCAGGATGTCGGCGACCGTGTGCTGGCCGTCGGAGTCTGCGGTGACGACGGACGTGTGCGGGTCGCGAGCGGCGATGTACCCCAGCCCTGTCTTCAGGGCGGCGCCTTTGCCCCGGTTGCGCTCGTGCGCGATCACTTCTGCCCCCGCGGCGCGCGCCGCATGGAACTGCGCAGCAGAGGACGGGCCGCTCCCGTCGTCGACCACGAGGACGTCGAGCTCCGGAGCGGTCTGAGCGAGCCGGGCCACGAGCTCGGGGAGCTGCCCTGTGGGCTCGAAGGACGGGATCAACACGTACATGACTCAGCCCGCCACGTAGAGGATGTCGCTCGTGCCGCGTTCGCCCCCGTTCGACGGCGAGTTGATCACCTGACCGTTGAAGTACATGGTGGATGAACCACCGCCGTCGAGGTTGTACGCGGTGGTCGCGCCGAGCGAGGTCATGATGTCGGCCAGTTCGGGAAGGGTCACGCCCTCGCTGTAGCCACTTTGTCTGCCGTCGACGACCACGAACACGAGATGGTTGTCATCGATCACACCGACCGCGGTCCGAGGCTGATCGCCTTGGATCGAGTGGTTGCCCACGTTCGTGTCGATCTCCACGTCCTCGATGCCCGACACGGTCTGCCCGTCCTGGACGATGGCCGGTCCGAAGCTCAGCGTGTTCCACACTCCGGCATCGAGGAGGGCCTGAGCACTCGTCTGCGTCTCGTCGTAGACCTCGACATGGCCGTCCGTGTAGAAGGCCAGTCCCTGGCGGGCAGGTTCGTCGCGGTAGATCACTCCATTGCGGATCTCGATGCCCGTCGAGCGGAAGCCGTAGTAGTCGCCGTTGATGGCGAAGACGGCACCGTTGTCCTCGGCGATCGCGCTCGTGGTCTCGATGATGTTCTCGCCGAACTGATCGTTCGCGAACGCGGAGCGGAGATCCGTGGCGTCTCCCAGAACGACGTCCGCCACGTAGTACGTGACCGTGTCGGAGCCGCTGCCCTCGGTGACCGTGGAGATCGTCACCGTCGTGGACCCGTCACTGTACTGCGTGTCGGTCAGTACCGTGGTGGCCGGCGACGACGCCTCCGTCGTCGCGGTGAGCGCCGAATGCTCCGCTTCGTAGGCGGACACGTCCGCGATCTCGACGTGGGGGATGAGGAAGCGATCCGCGGCCCACCACGCGCCGCCCCCGACGACGAGGACCAGCGTCACCGAGGTGGCTACCACGACCCGTCGGGAGCGTTTGCTCCATCGTCTGCGTCGTCGGTTCATGGGTCGTACGACGTCGGCGGAGGAGTCAGCGGTGGGGGGTCGACGTTCGGGGGCCATGCCTCCATGGATACGGGGCGGTTGCCTGTGCGACCCATGTCTCAGCGTCGACGCGGCTATGCGACGCTATGCGTTCGCTGTGGTCTTCTCCGAGGATGCGGCATCCTCGGAGACGCTCAGTCCTTGGGAGGAGCGACGACCGGCGGCGTCGCGGGATTCAGGAAGTCGCCGGTGCCGACCCGCGCGTGCCGCCGAGAGTACGCGAAGTAGATCGCGACGCCGAGGGCGAGCCAGATGAGGAAGCGCAGCCACGTCTCGACCGAGAGGTTCAGCATCAGATAGGTGCAGATCAGCGCCGACAGGATAGGCAGCACGGGGCTGAACGGCACACGGAAACCGCGCTTGAGATCGGGCCGCGTGCGACGGAGGACCACGACACCCACCGAGACCAGCACGAACGCCGACAGTGTCCCGATGTTGACCATCTGCTCGAGGACGCCCACCGGGGTGACACCGGCGACGACGGCGACGACGATCGTCACGACGATCGAGATGACCCACGGGGTGCGCCAGCGCGGGTGCACGCGCGCCAGCTTCTGCGGCAGCAGGCCGTCGCGCGACATCGCGAAGATGATGCGCGTCGCACCGATGAGCAGCGTCAGCACGACCGTGGTGAGACCGGCGACCGCGCCGGCCGAGATGACCGTCGCCATCCAGGACTGGCCGTGGTACGCGAAGGCGTTGGCGAGGGCCGCTGCGGGGTCGAGGTCGCGGTAGGAGACCATGCCGGTGACCACGAGCGCCACGGCGCAGTACAGGATCGTGCAGATGATGAGCGAGGCGATGATGCCGATGGGCATGTCGCGCTGCGGGCGCCGAGTCTCCTCGGCGGTCGTCGCCACGACGTCGAACCCGATGTAGGCGAAGAACACGAGAGCGGCACCGGCGAGGATGCCGCCGACGCTGAACGTGGCCGGCTCGATGCCGGACAGGAACTGCAGCAGCGGCTGCGTGAGTCCGGAGGTGGATGCGGTCGCCTCGGACGGTGGGACGAACGGTGCGTAGTTTGCGGGATTGACGAACATGAGTCCGGCGACGATGACGAACAGCACGATGAAGAGCTTGACCGCGACGAGCACGAGGTTGACGCGCAGCGACTCCTTGATGCCGATCGTCATGAGTGCGCCGAGCACGAGAACGAGCAGGATCGCGGGGACGTCTACTGCGCCGCCGTACGACAGCTGCTCCGGCAGCACGATGCCGAGCTGCTCGAGGAAGGCACCGAGGTAGGCGCTCCATCCCTGCGCGACGACGCTCGCGCCGAGGAACATCTCGAGGATGAGATCCCACCCGATGATCCAGGCGAAGAACTCGCCGAGCGACGCGTAGGAGAACGTGTAGGCCGAACCCGATACCGGCACCGTCGAGGCGAACTCGGCGTAGCACATGGCCGCGAGGCCGCACGCGATCGCCGCGATCACGAAGCTGATGACGATGGACGGGCCGGCGACCTCGTGCGCGGCGCGTCCCGTGAGCGTGAAGATGCCGGCGCCGATCACGACTCCCACGCCGAACACGGTGAGATCGAGCGCACTGAGCGATTTCTTGAGGCGGAACTCCGGTTCTTCGGTGTCGGCAATGGACTGCTCGACCGATTTGGTGCGGAGAAGACTCACGTGGTGCTCGCTTTCGACGGATTCCGTGGCGTCCGGAGCCACTCAGGGAGGATAGCCGCCGTCCGCGGGGTGTGCGCGGTCTTCCGCGCCGTGTGTACAACCCGACGCATGAGTGGTAATCAGCGGGTGGCGCGATCGTGATGGCGCAGGGACTCGTGTGCGCGTGGCTGCTGTGGCGCGACGCTCGCGCTCGTCGGGTGCCCGCCCCTATGCTCACCCCATGACTGAGCCAACGAAGGAACAGCTCGAAGCGTCCGACAAGGTCGAGAAGCGCACGGTGGGCGGGGAACTCCGCTATTACCTGAAGAACATCAAGGAGCACTGGCCCGCGGTCGTCGAGCAGCATCCGGATGCCGCAGGCCACGAGGCGTGGTGGACGCCGGACGGCAAATTCCACGCGACCCACGAGCAGCTCCGTCGCGACGCGATGATCGGCGGCATCGTCTAAACCACCTTCCCGCGCCCCGAGACTGCATCTCCCGCACGAGATCACCGTCATTACCCGTGATCTCGTGGTGGAGATGGGCCCACGCGCCCCGAGGCTCCGCGGCCGCTTAGCGGGCGTGGAGAGGGCGTGGGGACAGTCTCGCGGAGCAATCCGCCGGCCTAGGGCCGACGTAGGGTGGCGGGATGGTCGATATCGAGATGCGGGCGCTCGATGCCGGGGCGGTGCTGCTCTCGGATGCGCGCGGACGATCTCGGCGGACCGTCGAGGTCGGCGCCTTCGAGATCGGTGTGTACCCCGTGACGGAGGAGGTGCTCGCGGAGCTTCTCGGTATCGAGGTGCGCCGCCCGCGGGTGCCCGCCACCCACCTCAGCTGGCTGCGCGCGGTTCGTCTGTGCAACGCCGCATCCGAGTGGGAGGGATTCGATTCCGCCTACGGGTTCGACGGTGCCGAGGTCACCTGGCACCGGGATGCCGACGGTTACCGCCTCCCGACCGAAGCGGAGTGGGAGTACGCATGCCGCGCCGGCTCCACGGCCGCGCACTACGGCCCCCTCACGGAGGTCGCATGGACGGCGGCGGACGGAGCGGCTCGTCCGCAGCCGGTGGGCGGGAAGATGCCGAACCTCAACGGACTCTTCGACACCCTCGGAAACGTGTGGGAGTGGTGCTGGGACCTCCTCGACCCGTCGGGTGACGACGATCGTCGGGTCTTCCGCGGCGGCAGCTTCGCGAGTGACGCGTTCAGTGCCCGGGCCGCCACGCGCCGCGGCGCCCTTCCGGATGCGGGCGGAGACGACATTGGGATGCGCCTGGCCCGCGGTCCACAAGAGGCATAGCGCACCCTCCGCGACCCCCTACGCTGGGTCGGATGAGCGACGAGGGGGACGCGGGGGAGCTCGCCCCGCGCGCGGACGGCGAAGACCGATTCGCCGATGACCGCCCCCGGCCGACGCCGCTCTGGGCCCTGCTGTCGCGGTGGCTGGTGCGGTGGGAGGGGTGGCTCCGCTCGCACGGCGGCCGGCCACTTCGCATGGCCATCGGCGGCTTCTGGATCGCGGTCACGGCGATCGCCGCTTTCCTTCTGGTGGGGCCCGTCATCAATCCGCCGCTGGGGCTGGAGGAGATCACCGACTCCGCCGAGAATGCCACCGACACCTGGATCGCGCGGGACTTCGACGTCGACTACACGTTGACGCGAGACGACGACGGGCGGCTGCAGGCGGAGGTCGTCGAGACGATCACCGCCTTCTTCCCCGACGACGTGGATGAGTCGGGCATCCGGCGCGTGCTGTCGACGCAGTACCAGGGACACGACCTCGCGCCGCGAGAGGTGACGGCGTCGATCGACGGCGTCGCTGTCGATCCCCGCCTGCGGGAGAGCGGGGATCGGCTCACGTTCGTGCTCGACACCGGGGACCGGCTGAGCGGCGACCACGAGTTCGTGCTGCGCTACCGCATCCAGGATCTGGCGTACACGTCGACCGATGACATCACCGGTGACGCCGTCGATCTGCTGGAGTGGAGCGTCTTCGGGCCGGACTGGCCGCAGGGCTTCGCGGCACTCGACGTCAGCGTGACGGTGCCGGACGAGCTCGACGCACTGCTCGTTCGTCAACCCTTCGGTGGCGTCTCCTGGACGTTGGTGAGCGGCACGGATTGGCTCGAACCCGAGGAGGACTCGCCGCCGGGTCAGAAGGTGTACGCGTTCACCGTCGATCAGAACGTCCCCCCGCACGCGGCCGCCTGGTTCCGGATGCTGTTCCCCGCCGGCACCTTCACCATGCCGCCGCCCACGGGCCTGTTCCTGTTGCAGACCTTCGGGCCCCTCCTGCCGCTGGCGATCCTGCTGCTCACGCTGCCGTTCGCCATCGCCGCACGCGCCGTGGCGTGGAGCGACGCGCGAGGCCGCCCCTGGTACGTCGCGCAGCACGAGCCGCCGAAGGGCGTCTCCGTCGCTCAGGCCATCCAGATCGTGCGGCGCCCTCGCAACCGTGAGCTCGCGCTCGCCGTCGATGAGGTGCGCGGCTCCCGTCGGTCCGCCCGACGCGCGGCCCTGATCGCCGCGGGGCGCGCGGCGCGGCGGAGCGGTCGGGTGGGCGACGGGTTCCGGGCGCGCGCGGCCTACCTGCTCGATCGAGCCAGGTCGCGACAGATCGCGGACGGGTTCCGACGCATTCCGAGCGGCTTCGTCCGAGACTGGTTCATCGCAGCCCCGCTCGCGCTGACGGTGGTGCAGCTCGCCATCATCCGTCAGCTCTCGCACCAAGAGACGCTCGCCGTGATCTGGTGGCCCGGTGTGTTCGTCCTCGTCTCGCTGGCGGTGTCCGCCGTCGTGCTGTGGCTCGCCGTCTCCGCCCGGCCGCTGACCCGAAAGGGCGCTCTCGCACGGCAGTATCTGGCGGGCATCGACGTCTACGCCCGCCGCACGTCGGCGCTGGAGCGCACCACGCTCGGCGACGCGTTGCTGCCCTACGCCGTGGTCGCGGCCGACCCGCGGGAGGCGGGACGCCGCGTCTCGGCGCTCGTCGAGCGGGAGCTCGGCGGCGACGCGGAGCTGCGGGCATGGCGCACCACGGACTTCCTCTCATGGCCGCGTCTGCTCGTGCGCGCCGCCGCGCTTCTGATCGTGGCGGGTGCCGTCGTCCTCGTCGCGGTGATGCCCAATCCCTACCTTCGACTCAGCACGTACGACCGGTGGGACTTCGAGGACGCGGGCACGCTCTATACACGGGTCGCCAGCGTGGCTGTCGACGCGCACCTCAGCGCGGACGGCGACCGGCCGCGCCTCGCCATCGTGCAGACGGCCGTGGTGGACTTCGACGACGAATCCGCCCGCGTGCCGCAGTTCGCGACCCCCGTCCTTACCAGGGTCGAGGGGCAGTCCCTCGGCCTGAAGGTCGACGAGGTGCGCGTCGACGGCGAGGCAGTACCGTTCCATCTGTCGATCCGCGACGACACCGGCACCATCACGACCGCCATGACCGAGGTGCGCAGCGGCAGGGGCGAGGTCGAGGTGCGCTACACCTATACCTCGCCGGCCGTCGCGGGGGAGGCGTCGCGGGCATCGGGGCGAGAGGGGGAGCGGGTCGACCGCATCCGATGGGCGGGACTGGTGGACGGGTGGGAGAGCGGGTGGACGTACCCGTCCGAGCCCGATCCGGTCACCGTCTCGGTGCGCGTGGACGACGATGTGGCCCAGCAGGCCTTCTCGGCCGGTTGGCTGCGGGAGGACCCCGGGACATCCGAGGATGCGCGCGACTGGAAGGACTCGTCGTACCCGTTCGGCACGCTCGAGAGCGAGTTGGAACCAGCGCCCTCCTCGGGGGCGAAGGGCGGAACGATCACGGAGTCGGACGACACCTCGTCGGATGCGCGTGTGTATTCGTTCGAGGTCACCCACGGTGAGTACGGCTACCCCACGGACAGCCTCTACTCGGATCTCGGGGTCCTCATGGAGTTCCCCGCGGGGACGTGGGAGGGGCCCGATCCCGCCGCGCGTGACGCGGAGCAACTCGCGTGGGCGATGCCCACGATCGTCGTGCTCTCGACGGCCGCCGTCGCGGTGGTTCTGGGTGTGGCCGCGGTGCTCGTCTGGCGCGTGCGGGGAACCCGCCAGATGTCACCCGGCCTCGTCCGCGACGTCTTCTGGTGGCTCACTCCGGCGGCCGCAGTGGGCGCCATCATCGTGGGCGTGTGGGCCACGGCCGACATCCCCGCCGATTGGCCCGAGGTGGCCCTGCAACTGCCGGCGTGCGGTCTCGCTCTGGTCGCCGCCATCGCCGCGGCTGTCGCGGTGCGGCCCGTCGCTGCACCCCGGCGACCCGACAACCGCGCCTGGATGCGGGCGCGCGACCCGCAGCGAGACGCCTGAGCCCTGCAGCTCAGTCGCGCATCGCGTTGCCGATGTAGGAGTACTTCACGAAGACCTCCGCGGCGATCCCAGCCTCCTCGAGCACGCCCTGCACAGCAGCGAGCATGTAACGCGAGTCCCAGCCCATGTAGAGGAAGGCGCCGTCGCCGAGCTCGTCCCACTGCCCGTTCCACGCTCGCGTCTCATACACGGGACCACCGCGTCGCGCACTGAACGACAGGAGGTCCTCGCGGGCGTCGGCCCACAGCCGCTTGAAGATGCGGTTGAACAAGGACGCGATGTCGTAGATCTCCCAGTGTTCGCCGCGGTACTCCACGTACGACCACTCCTGCTGCCAGCCCGGCGGGAACCCGCGGCGCTTCTTCGCGTCGAGGATGGGGGTCAGATCGTCGTCGTCGATGAGCACATCGGCTCGGCGGCGCCACACCGTGAGGAACAGCTCGACGAGCTCCACGGTGCGCCGGGAGATCGCGGCGGTGTTCCACGCCTCGAGGTCGGAGACGGATGCGGTCAGCTCGACGGCGCTGCGGCGGTACAGGTCGCGCTTGTCCGGGAACGAACGGTCGAGCGCCCGCTCCGCGAGCGGCTCTTCGAGCAGCGCGAGGTTGCCCAGCGTCGCCGCGAGCGCCCGGTGGCTGTTCTGCTCGTCCTCCGAGAACTCGCTCCATGTGCGCACGCCGTCGCCGCTCCATCCGTCTCCCGGTGCGAGCGGAACGATGTGCTCGACGTCGAGATCCGCTGCGGAGTCACGTCCGGCCAGTCGTGCCAGCACGTACGCCGGATGCGGCAGGGGAGTGAACTTCAGGGCGATCCGCATCCGCTCGTCGGAGGGCGTGATGCGTCCGAAGGCGTGGCTCAGCGCCTCGGCGCCTTCGGCGCGTGCGCGACACAGACGGGCGACGAGCCGGTCGTTGGTGAGGCCGGCGACGAGGCGACGCAGCAGAAGCGCCTGCAGATCCTCCAGTGTCTCGATCAGTGCGTCGCGGTCGATGAGACCCTGCTCGCGGTCTCGGTACGCGGCCATGACCAGCGGGAAGGTGCCGCGCCCGAACGTGCCCAGGAAGCGGAGCTGCGCGGCGACGCCTTCGTCGGGGGCGTGCGCGGGCTCGAGGAGGACGCGGTAGATCTCCGAGTACGCCTTCCACTCGGCCGCGTCCCTCTCCAGCGTTTCGGCCTCGAGCACCGGGAACTCGCCCCGGAACGCGTCGTAGACGGCGCGGGTCGTGCCGCCCGTGAGCTCTCGGCCGGTGCGCATCACCAGGTAGTGGCGCCAGAAGTCCGCGATGGCCTCGCCGGTGTTCTGCTCGATCGGCAGCCAGAACCGCTCCTCGATCTCGGTCTGCTCCGCGTGCGTGAGACCCATGAGGATGTAGTTGTGGATCAGCTCGTGATCCCGCAGGGGCTCACCCGTCGAGTTCAGGCTCTCGAAGATCTGCTGCGCGTTGGCATCGGCGCCCAGCGCGATGGCCACGTGCTCGAGGCGCTGGAGTCCTCGCCAGATGCGGGACGCCTCCTCCGGACGGATCTGGCTGCGGAAGAACGCATAGTTGTCGTCGAAGCGCGATGTGCGATCCGCGGCGTCGGTCTCCCGTCGATCGAGCACCACGCTCTCGAAGACGTCCGCCCATGCCTGGTGGGGGCGGAGCTTCGTCCGGTGGGTCTCGCCGCCGCGCACGAGCACGTCGTGCAGGCGCGCCGCCAGCGCGGCGTCGGTGTCGCGCACGGTGTGCTCGAGGGCGGCGACCAGAAGCATGAGCGTCGTGATGCGCTGCTGACCGTCGATCAGCACGAGCTCGGCGTCGTCGGATTCCCCGCCGCGCGACGACAGGATGGAGGCCAGGAAGTGCGTGTGGCCCTCCGGGAGATCGGCGACTTGGCGGACGTCGGCCAGCAGCTGCTCGCACCCGCCGATGTCCCATCGGTATTGCCGTTGGTACACGGGAACGACGATGGCGAGGTCGGGATCGCTGAGCCAGGCGATCGTGTTGACGGCGGTCGCATCGACGTTGGTGGCGTTGGCCATGATCCTCGATCTCGTTGCGGGCGGAGCGCGTCGCGCGGGGCGACCAGACCACTCTAGGCCGGGGCCTCGGGCCTCCCGGGTATTGCAGAGGAGCCCGAGTAGGCTGACCTTACCTGGGCCAGTAAAAACGCGCTGACCCCCCACCGAAAGGCATGATTCGTCATGGGTTACATCAAGTCCGCCGCTCTCGAGGAGACCGGCTACGTCGTCCTCGACAGCTACAACCAGGAGCTCGATCCCAAAGAGTGGCTCGACATCGAGTACAACGACTGGAAGTCCTCGGGCGACACCCGGTTCGCTCCTCTCGCCAGTGCCTTCGGCGAGATCGAGTGCAACGGGTTCTGGAACCACAAGCCGCCGCGCACCGACAAGGACGGCGTCTGGATCGACTCGCAGGTCGCCAAGGCCCCGAACCTCGTGCGTCGCGCGCAGGAGCCCGGCGCGAACGTCGGCCGCTGCCGTGTCATCGAACTGCAGCCCACGCCCTACGGCGACTGCCTCTACAACCTGCACCAGGACGACAACAACCGCCTGAACCCGGACGGCACCGGCTGGGTCGTCCGCGGATTCTTCAACCTGACGGACGACAAGGACAGCTACTTCGTCCTGCGTGAGAACCGCACAGACCCGCGTGGCGAGGTGCGCATCGCGCTCCCCGCCGGCGCGCAGCTGATCATCGACACGCAGCGCCTCTGGCACGCGGCCACGCACAACGGCACCGACCCGCGCTATTGCCTCATCACCTCGTGGACGTCGGGCCCCGAGCTCGACGCCTACATCGAGAAGTATCACGGCGTGAACCACGTCGAGAGCGTCGAGGTGCCGCAGGACGTGCTCGAGCACGGCTACGCGGAGCAGGCGCGCAAGGATGCGGCGCGCGCCGCTTATTACGCGGCGAAGGGCCAGGCGGCCGTCCAGGCCATGAGCGAGGCCTGAACCCCCTCGCACAACGGTGGCCCGGTCCGCACTGCGGACCGGGCCACCGTTTTGCGTGCCGCCGTCCGCGCGTCAAGAGGCGATGTTCGCAGGGAGTGATCGCGCAGGATGAAACCGAACGAGGGGGAGGGCATGCAGCCGAGTGAGGTGGTCGTCGACGCGCCCAGAGCGCGCGCGGTGCGGACGTGGCTGATCGTCATGGTCCTCTGCACGATCGTGGGAGGGTGCGCGTTGATCGTCGCGGCGATCCTGGGGCTGATGATCGCGTCCGTCGGGATGGGTGTGGTGCCTGCCGCGCTGATTCTCGCTTTCGGAGGGTTCCTGCTCTTCGTCATCGCGATCGTGGCGTCGTTCGTGCGCGTCGACATGTTCTCGACCGACATGAGGGCGATCGAGTTCGCCGTCGCGAACGCCGGATACGGACAGGTCGATGCGCGTCGTGTCCTGCGTGGAGACACCGTCGTCACGTCCTCCGGGCACTGGGCGCGGATGCGACGTACCTCCGACGGACAACGCAGTTGGATGATCGTCACTCTCACGCCCGCGGGGCCGCGGCTCCTGTGACCACAGCGCATGTGGTTTTTACCCGGCGCAACCGTTCCTTTGTGTGGCTTTGTGTTGTAATGTGTTGATCCTTCGAGGAGGATCATGTACGCAACGGAGCGCCAGGCGGCGATCGAGAGAATCTTGGACGCCGAGGGACGACTTGTGGTCGTCGACCTCGCGTCGCGCTTCGATGTCACGACCGAGACCGTGCGCCGCGACCTCGCGACTCTGGAGCAGCGCGGTGTTCTGCAGCGTGTGCACGGCGGCGCCGTCGCTCAGGGCCGCTCCAGCACCCGCGAGACGTCGATCAGCGAGCGCATCCATGAACGCAGCGACGCGAAGGGACGGATCGCGCGGGCCGCACTGAACCTCCTCGGCGACCGCTTCAGCGGATCCGTGCTGCTGGACGCCGGCTCGACCGTCGGCGCCCTCGCGCAGGAGCTGCCATCGCATCTGGCTGCGCGCGGAGGACGAGCGGATGTGGTCACCCACTCCTTCGCACACGCACCTCTGCTCGCCGAACAGGACGGCATCGACCTCACCCTCGTCGGCGGTCGCGTGCGTCGCGTCACGGGCGCAGCGGTCGGGGCGACCACCGTCGCCGCCATCCAGAACCTTCGACCCGACATCGCCTTCCTGGGCACCAACGGACTCTCCGCCTCGTTCGGCCTCAGCACCCCCGACCCGGAGGAGGCGGCGGTCAAGCGTGCGGCGGTCGCGGCGGCACGCCGCATCGTCGTCCTCTGCGATGCCCAGAAGTTCGACCTCGAGCTGCTCGTCTCGTTCGCACCGCTCTCCGCGCTCGACGTGCTCGTGACGGACGCGGCCCCGCCGGCCCCGCTGGCCGAAGCGCTGGAGCGCGCCGACATCGAGGTGGTGCAGGCATGATCGTCACCGTCACCGCGAACCCCTCTCTCGACCGAGCGGTCTCGCTTTCCGGCCCGCTCGAGGTCGGCGAGGTGCAGAGCGCTCTCGGCGTCCGCGAGGATGCCGGAGGAAAGGGCGTGAACGTCTCCCGCGTCGTCGCCGCGGCGGGAACGCCGACACTCGCCGTGCTTCCGCTCGCCGAGCAGGATCCGTACGCAGCGGCGCTCGCCCAGACCGGCATCCCCGTTCGATCCGTCCCCGTCCACGGCCATGCCCGTGCGAACCTCACCTTGGCCGATCCGCAGGGGACGACGACGAAGATCAATCTGCCCGGCGCCGAGCTCGACGCGGCGGATGCGGACGCGCTCATCGGCACGATCGTGGCGGCCACCGCAGGCGCCGACTGGCTCGTGCTCGCGGGATCCCTCCCGCCAGGCGCCGGTGACGACTTCTACGTGCGCGTGATCCTCGCCGTTCGTGCCGCGCACGGCGACGCGACGCCTCGCATCGCCGTCGACACCTCGGGTGCCGCACTCGCGGCTGCTGTGGCCGAGGCTCGCCCCGACCTCATCAAGCCCAACGAGCACGAACTCGCCGAACTCACCGGCGCTGCCGCCGACACCCGTGACATCGACGGGATCATCGCGCTCGCTCAGGATCTCGTCGGCCCGCGCGTCGGTGCAGCACTGGTGACGCTCGGCGCAGCAGGGGCCCTGCTGGTCACCGAGGACGGCGTCTGGGTGGGAACGGCGCCGCGCATCACCGCGGTCAGCACGGTGGGCGCGGGCGACAGCTCCCTCGCCGGATATCTGCTGGCCGATGTGGCCGGCGCCGAGCCTGAGGAACGTCTGCGCAGGGGGATGCGCTACGGCGCCGCCGCCGCATCCCTTCCCGGAACCCAACCCCCGACCCCGGCGGATCTTGTCACCGCCGAGATTCCCGTGCAGCGGATCATCCGCTGACGAACCCGACCACTGGAGGTCATCGTGTCCGACACCATCACACCGGAGCTCGTCGTCCTCGACGAGGATCTCGGCGCCGACAAGGCAGCCGTCATCCGGGCCCTTGCCGCGCGCGTGGTCGCCGCGGGTCGGGCCACGGATGCCGAGGCTCTCTTCGCCGACGCCTGGGCGCGCGAGGAGAAGGATGAGACCGGCCTGCCCGGCGGCATCGCGATCCCGCACGCCAAGAGCCCCGCCGTCTCGCAGGCCTCTCTCGCGTTCGCCAGGCTGAAGCCCGCGGTGGCCTTCGGCGCCGCAGACGGCCCCGCCGATCTCGTCTTCCTCATCGCGGCGCCTGCGGACGCCGCCGAGGAGCACCTCGCCGTGCTGTCCCGCCTGGCCCGAAGCCTCATGCAGGAATCGTTCACGAGCGACCTGCGGCAGGCCGCAGATGCGACCGCCGTGGTGTCCATCGTCCGTCAGGCGATCGGCGAGGAGGAGGCCGCAGCGCCCGCGGCGACCCCGTCGGCGCCCGCCGCATCCGCTTCCACCGCGCTCGAGGTCGACGGTCGCCCCGCACGTATCGTCGCCGTCACCGCCTGCGCGACCGGTATCGCGCACACCTTCATGGCCGCCGACGCGCTGACCGCGGCCGGCAAGGAGCAGGGTATCGACCTCATCGTCGAGCCCCAGGGCTCCAGTGGCTACAAGGCTCTTCCGCAGAGCGTGATCGACGACGCCGACGCGGTGATCTTCGCCGTCGACGTGGATGTGCGCGAGCCGCAGCGCTTCGCAGGCAAGCCCGTCGTGCGCTCGGGTGTGAAGCGCGGCATCGAACAGCCTGTCGCCCTCATCACCGAGGCCCTCGCGGCGGCGAAGGACCCGAGCGGTGCGCGCGTCCCGGCTGCGTCCGGCGGCGCCTCGGCCACGAGCAGCGCTCCCGCACAGAACGAGCGATGGGGCGCCAAGATCCAGCGGATCCTGCTCACGGGCGTGAGCTACATGATCCCGTTCGTGGCGGGCGGCGGTCTGCTGATCGCGCTCGGATTCCTCCTGGGCGGCTACCAGGTGACCGCCGACGCCGGCAAGGTGATCATCGACAACTCGCTGTGGAACCTGCCGACGGAGAACATCACGTCGCCTCTGGGTCCCATCGGCCAATACCTCGGCTCCGTCGCCTTCATGATCGGCGCGACGTCGATGGGCTTCCTGGTGTCTGCGTTGGCGGGCTACATCGCCTTCGCGATCGCCGACCGCCCCGGCATCGCCCCCGGTTTCGTCGCGGGTGCCGTCGCTGTACTCATGAACGCCGGCTTCATCGGCGGCATCATCGGCGGTCTGCTCGCCGGTTTCATCGCCTGGTGGCTCGGACGCCTCAACCCGCCGCGCTGGCTGCGGGGTCTCATGCCGGTCGTGATCATCCCGCTGGTGGGCTCGATCATCGCCTCGGGTCTGATGATCCTCTTCCTGGGCCGGCCGATCGCGGCTCTCATGGACGCGCTGAACGTGGGCCTGACCGACCTCGCGGGAACCGGAGCGATCGTCGTCGTCGGCATCATCCTCGGCCTCATGATGTGCTTCGACCTCGGAGGCCCCGTCAACAAGGTCGCCTACGCCTTCGCCACCGCAGGTCTCGCGAGTGCGTCGACCGCCGACATCCACGCCGTCCCGTTCCTGATCATGGCGGCGGTCATGGCCGCGGGCATGGTCCCGCCGCTGGCCATGGCTCTGGCGTCCACCGTCCTGGCTCGCGGCCTGTTCACGCCCGTGGAGAAGGAGAACGGCAAGGCGGCCTGGTTGCTGGGTGCCGCCTTCATCAGCGAGGGGGCCATCCCGTTCGCGGCGGCTGACCCGTTGCGTGTCATC
The DNA here is from genome assembly GCF_021398715.1 of Microbacterium binotii. Classification (NCBI taxonomy): domain Bacteria; kingdom Bacillati; phylum Actinomycetota; class Actinomycetes; order Micrococcales; family Microbacteriaceae; genus Microbacterium; species Microbacterium binotii. Next base: position 1,466,003 of record NZ_CP090347.1, read on the forward strand.
CCCGCCAACCTCATCGGCGGTGCCGTCACCGGCGGACTGAGCATGGCTCTCGGGGTCTCGTCCCTGGCACCCCACGGCGGGATCTTCGTGTTCTTCGCCATCGACCCGATCTGGGGCTTCCTGGTGGCGCTGGTCGCAGGAACCCTGGTGACCGCGCTGGCGGTCGTCGCGCTGAAGAAGTGGGTCGGACGCAAAGAACTCGCTCAGGCGCAAGCGGCAGCAGCACCCGTCGCGGCCTGAGAGCATAGAAGGGTAAGACGAGAGGAATCACTCATGGCAGAACGTCAGGCGACAATCGCCAGCAGCTCGGGGCTTCACGCGCGCCCCGCCAAGCTCTTCGTGCAGGCGGTGCAGGAGAAGAAGCTCCCCGTCACGATCGCCCTCGAGGGCGGCCCCGACCTGAACGCGGGAAGCATCCTGTCGATCATCGGTCTTGGTGCCTCGCACGGCAGTGTCGTGACCCTGAAGGCGGAGGGTGAGGGGGCCGAGCAGGCTCTCGACGAGCTCGTCGCCCTGCTCGAGACGGACCTCGACGCCGAGTAAGGCGTCCTTCAGACGACGAAGGCGGATGCGGACACCTCCGGGTGCCGCATCCGCCTTCGTCGTTCCTGCTCAGAGTTCGAGCGTGTCACCCGGCTCGAGAACGACGAGATCGCCACCGTGCTGCTCTGCGGACCACTTCAGGCGGGCTCGCCCCATCTCCTTGCCCGCGACCGACAGCGTCATGTCGTGTGTGGCGAACACCTGGCGCGGCTTCACGGCGAGGACGAAGTCCATGGCGTCGCCGATCTTCAACCAGGGCGCGCCGACGGGCGCGGCGAGCACGGCCACGTCGTGTCCCTTGGGCGGGGCGTACGAGTCGCCCGGGTAGTAGAAGGTGTCGTCGACCAGCACGCCGACGTTGTCGATCACCGGGATGCTCTCGTGGATGACGGCGTGGCGACCGCCGAAGAAGCGGAGACGGAACGGCTCCACATCGACCGTGTCGCCGGGCGCCACGACGGTGATGTCGTAACCGGGCGCCGCGTTCTTGACGCCCTCGGGCGCGTAGATGGGCAGCCCGGGATTCGCGGCGACGAGGCGGTCGATGTGATCGGCCGTCCAATGGTCGGGGTGCTCGTGGGTGATCACGAGGGCTGCGACGTTCGCTGTGTCGGGCAGGGGAGTCGTGAACGAACCGGGGTCGATGATGAGCTTGCGGCCCTGCTTCTCGAGGGTGAGGGCGGCATGCTCGTGCTTGGTGATTCGCATGACGCGAGTCAACTCTTCAGGGGTCGCCGAGGCAACCCGACACGGATCCCGGCCTCGATTTGGCGCAACGCAAGACCGCATGGCATACTTGAACGGTTGCCACGGCAGCGGCCCCATCGTATAGCGGCCTAGTACGCCGCCCTCTCACGGCGGTAACGCGGGTTCGAATCCCGCTGGGGTCACCAACAGAAAACCCCCGGTCAATCCGGGGGTTTTCTTGTTTCCTCATGACGTGCGCTTCGGCAGCATCTGCTCGCGTGTAATGCGCGCGCCACGCCGAGGCAATCCCCTCGGGCAGCCCCCGGTCGCGGCATACGGTGCCGACGTCCGACACGATCGAGGGGAGCAGCATATGGACGTGACCGAGAGGATCGGCGAGCTGGCGACGACGGCGGGTATCCGGGTCGCGGCGGCGGAGTCGCTGACCGGCGGGCAGGTGTGCACGGCCCTCGGCGCGACGCCGGGCGCATCAGAATGGTTCGCCGGGGGAGTCGTCGCCTACACGATCGAGACGAAGAGCCTCGTTCTCGGGGTGGCTGACGACCTCGACCCCTGCTCGGCCGAGTGTGCGCGAACGATGGCTGCCGGGGTGCGCGATGCGCTGGAAGTGGATGCGGCCGTCGCCACGACGGGCGTGGGTGGGCCTGATCCACAAGACGGGCACGCACCCGGAACCGTCTTCATCGGCTGGGCGCGGGGTCCGCGCGCTGGAGCGCGCGAGTTCTCCTTCGAAGGGGACGACCCCGAGCAGATCGTCGAGGCGACCACACGGGCGGCGCTCTCGATGCTGGCGGAGCTCCTCGGGGGCGTCTCAGACGTCGAGGACCGCTGACGGCTCAGTGGTGCGGCACCACCGGAACGGTGCCGTCATCGCGTAGCAGGATGCCGTCCTGCACGGCGCCGAGGGCGGGGGTCACCAAGACCGCGATGAGTGCGGCGGCGGCGAGCAGCTGGCCGACCCGCAGATGCTGCGCGGGAACATCGCGGCGCGTGGCTGCTGCCGCACAGGCTCCGAGGGTCACGCTGAGGGCGACGCATACCGTGACGCCCACGATGCTCGTGTGCGCGGGCTCGGTCGCCAGCAGCGATGTCGCGACGAGCACCGCGAGGAGGGTTCCCGCGGTGATCCAGCGAGGTGCGAGGAGGCGGCCGGCGCGGAGGGCTGCGACGCCCCATCCGAGTCCGCCGAGCCCGAGAGCCGCCGCACAGACTCCGATGATCCGGTTCGTCGACGTCGCGTCCGGGAGGACGACGGCGCCCGCCCCGAGGGCGGCGAGCACGAGCGCAGCGCCCCAGGCGAGGGCGGCCGGCCACGGGCCGGCGAGCAATGCTGCCCGCCGGCCCGTCGCCGCGCTCGTGCGCTGAGCGCTCATGCCGTTGCGACGCGGGCGCCGCGGTCGGCGCCGACGCCGATGGCCAGCAGGACCACGGCGCTGCCGAGGTGCAGGAAGTGGTCGGGGACGTTCAGCGCCAGGATGTTGGCGGCCGTGCCCACGAGGAAGAACCCGGCCACGCCGAGCAGCAGGTAGGCGGCGCCGACGACGGTGTTCACCGTCTTGGCTGCACGGACGTTGGCGAGGCCCGCGACGAGCAGCGCCGCACCGATGAGCAGGTGGGCGACGTTGTGCAGCGGGTTCACGGCGAAGATGCCGAGGAGGAGCCCTCCTTCAGTGGCGAGGAACCCCACGCCACCGGTGACGGCGAAGCCGAGGAGACCGACGAGGAGATAGATCGCGCCGAAGATGGTCGCGACGAGGCGGTTCGGGGAAGAGCTCATGATGACCTCCGGTGTAGGGAGGATGCGACCGTGTGCCGCATCCATCACTTGTTCGTCACGGGCCCGAGAACGGATGGGAGGACTTTCAGGCTCCTCACAGAGAACGGGGCGCCGCTCCCGAAGGAACGACGCCCCGTGCGCGGTGAGGTCAGTTGAGAAGACCGCCGAGGTCGAGGTTGGAGGTGAGGCCGTCGACGAGGTCGCCCACCTGCGTGCCGATGTCGCCGACGGATCCGCCGATCGACGTCTCGGGGGCGACAGGCGCCTCGATGCCGGTCTCGTTGCCGGAGCCGACCGGTGCGTCGACAGGAGCCTGCACGTCGTTGCCGGAGGCGACCGGCGCCTGCACGTCGTTGCCCGACGCGACCGGCGCCTGGTTGCCGGAGAGCACGTCGCCCACGACGGGTCCCTGGATCAGGCTCACGTCGCCGACAGAGGTGTCGGGGGCGACGGACGTGTCGGGGGACACCGAAGCACTTCCGGCCTCGATCGCGCTCGTCAGCCAGGTCTGCGCGGCTTCGACCGGGGCGCTCAGCGTCGTGGTGAAGGTGGACCAGTCGCCTCCGCGGGGCTCGTCTGCCGAGGCCGGCAGCGCGAACCCGGCGACAGCGATCGCTGCGGCGCCTGCTCCCGCAGCGGTGATGATTGCCAGACGGTTCTTCGTGTTCGTACGCATCGATATCTCTCCTTGTTTTCCGTCTGCGACCTTTCGGCCGCACACAGGTCATCCGAAGCCGCGACTCGATCGGATGGGAGGAAATATCTCAGGTCGTGATGGCGAACATCGCGTCCGTCGTGGGAAGACCGCTGGGCGAGCCGCCCGCGGCCTCCACGGTGACAGCGATCACGTCGCCGGGCTGGAACGTGCCGGCGAGCTCGGAGACGGCGTCGTCAGCCGAGAAGGTGCCGGCCGGGAGGGGGGCGCCATCGCGGATGAACCACATCTCGAACGTCTTGTCGTCCTCAAGCGTCGGCATGCCGTCCGTGACCAGCACGGCCCGTCCCGTGGATGCGGACCAATGCGCTGTCGCGGACGCACCGTCGTCGAGGGTGACGCTCGCCGACTGCGCGTCGGGGGCGTCCTGGATCTGCTCCAGGGCGACCTGAGCGCCGTCCTCGGGGGTCAGCAGGCGCCCGAGCGAGAGCCCGCCGATGCCGAGGGCGAGGATGAAGGCGAGGGAGGCCGCGAGCGCGAACCACATCCGTGAGCGGGGGCGGCGCGGCGCCCGAGCAGGGGTCGGGTCCCCGGCCCGTTCAGCGGGATCGGTCGATCGCGGAGCGTTCTGCGGCAGGGTGGTGATCCGCGAGAGCAACGCGTCACGCACCTGCGGACGGGGTACCACGTCGCCTGCGCCGTCGGCAAGGGCCGCTGCGGTGTCGAGCTCCATGGCTACGATCGTGTCCCAGGCGGGATGAGCGGCCAGAATCTCCTGGAAGCGCATCTCGTCGTCGGTGGAGAGCGCGTTGAGGGCATGGCCGGCCGCGAGGTCGCGGAACTCTTCTTCTTCTTCCATCACTGCACCCCCATCCTGGTTCGCAATCTGCTCAGTCCATCACGCATGCGTGTCTTCACGGTTCCCAACGGCGCCCCGACGAGCGCGGCGATCTCGGTCTGAGAGTAACCGCCGTAGTAGGCGAGGACGATCGTCTCGCGCTGCGCTTCGGGTAGCCCGGCGAGCGCCTCGGAGACGCGCCCGCCCTCGATCTTCAGTTCCACCGTCTCGGCGACGCCGTCATATGCGACGTCGAGATCGCGAAGGCCGACGCGTGCATCACGATCGGCGCTGGCCTGCGACGCCCGCACGCGGTCGACGGCTCGGCGGTGCGCGATGGTGAGAACCCACGACCTTCCTTGTCCCTTGTTCGGAGCGAAGCGCGAAGCGGATTGCCAGATCTCGAGAAAGACCTCCTGCAGCACCTCCTCGCTCTGCGAAGGGTCGACGAGGACGCGACGGATGAGGCCGAACATGCGCGGAGACAGCATGTCGTACAACTGTGCAAAGGCGTTCTGATCGCCCCCAGCGATCGCGGCGAGCAGCGTCGCCACATGATCGATTCCCCCCGAGCCGTCCTCGGGAACCTCGACGCCGTCGATCACCACAGTCACCAGCATGCCTTATCGCGCACGCAACCCCCTGCGGGCACGCGGCGGACAGGACCGCGTGGTAGGCCGTCACTCAGTGGGATGGGTGGGACACGCCCGGGCCTCCGGACGCGTCAGCGGCATCGTCTGATCGGCGGATGCGACGCGCGCGACGCGCACGTCGCACCGCCCACACGATCACGCCGGCGACGGCGATCACCGCGAGCCACGGAAGGAGGAAGCCCAGCCCGATGACGATCCCGTTCACGGTCGCGACGAGCCCCGCCCATCCTGCGGCGATCCCATCGCCGAATCCGGCGGGATCCGCTTGCGGCGCTGCGTCCCTCGAAGCGAGGTTGACGGTCAACGTCGACATCGCCACCTGATCCTCCAGCATCTCGAGCTGCTGCCGGTCCGCATCCAGAGCCGCCTGACGGTCGGCGAGGGCGGACTCCGCCGCGATCAGGTCCGCGACCGACGCCGACTGCGCAAGCAGCTCGGTGAGGCGCGCGACCGACGTCTCCTGCGCCGCGATCCTCGCCCGCAGGTCGACAGCCTGGTCCGTGACGTCGAAGCGATCCACCGACGACGCCGACACCGTTCCCAGAGCACCGACTTGATCGATCACATCCTGCAACCGGTCGGCGGGCACCCGCACCGTGATCGAGCTCTGCCCGGGCACCGGGTACACCGGATCGGTCGTGGCCGGAGAGCCGGCGATGCTCGCCGACGAGACGTACCCCTGCACACCCGTCACGATCGCTGTGATCTGCTGCTGGGCGTCCTCGGGGTCGTCCACGCTCATCTGGATCCACCCGGATGCGGTGACCTCGCGGCTCGTATCCGTCGCTGCGGACCGCCCGCCGTCGGCCCCCACGATGTCCTGCGCCGCGATGGCACCCTCCTGGGTCTGGACCCCGAGAGGTGACGAATCGGAGAGCGACACCGCGCTCGGCACCTCGGCCCCGCGACCGCCCAGGACGACGGGCGAGACGAGCGCCGCCAGCGCGACGACCGCGACACCGGCGGCGGCGACCGCCCACCCGCCACGGCGTCGCGCCCGCCGGCGGACCCGGTCGAACTCGAGCTCGCGGTCGATCCCTCGCTCGATCCGGTCGATCTGCTCTGCGGTCGGGCCCTCCGGCACGGAGCGTTCCTGGTCCTGATCCCGGTCGTCGATCGTCATGATGCGTTCCCCTCCTGGACGGTGCCGCGCAGGCGGCTGCGGATGCGGGAGAGACGGTTGCGGACGGCGCCGTGGGTGAGGCCCAGCTCGGCGGCCGCGGCATCGTAGGCGTAGCCGTGCGCGGCGCACAGGACGAAGAGCTCGCGATCGAGATCGCCGAGTCTCGCCACCTCCCGGGCGACGCGATCGGCCAGCTCGGAGTCGATGACCGCCTGCTCCACGTCGATCGGCGACGGCATGCGCTCGTCGAGCGTCGCGCCGACGTGCTCGCGTTCGCGGCGCAGCGCACGCAGGCGGTTCGCGCACACCAGGCGACAGATCGTGGCGAACCAGGGGAGAGCGGAGGCTCCCTCCAGCCGGAAGCCGCGAAGCTTCCGCCACGCCGTGACGAACGTCTCCTGCGCCGCGTCCTCGGCGTCCGCGGTCGTCGGCAACAGGATCGCCGCGATGCGGTAGACCGCGTCGATGTTGCCGCGATACAGCGCGCGGAAGGCCTCGTGGTCTCCGTGCGACGCGCGCGCGATCAGCTCCCCATCGCTGGTCATCGTGCCCCAATCCCTCAGCGCCGGACGTGCCGACGTCTTCTCTCACCCTCAGGTGTCCTCGGCTGCCCGATCGTCTCAGATCCGCATAAACTGTGGCGTCCGCCGATTCCGAAAGGCTCTCATGGGCTTCGAGATCCCGGTGTGGTTCCAGATCGTCGCGCTGATCGTGCTCGTTCTGATCCTGGCCGCCGACCTTCTTCTCATCCTCCGTCGACCCCACATCCCCTCCGCGCGGGAGGCCACCCTGTGGGTCGTCTTCTACGTGTCGCTCGCGCTCGTGTTCGCCCTCATCCTGCTGTGGGTCTCGGGCAGTGCGGATGCGGCGGGCCAGTTCGTGGCCGGATGGTTGACGGAGTACAGCCTCTCGGTCGACAACCTGTTCGTCTTCGTCCTGCTGATGGGGCAGTTCGCCGTCCCACGCAAGTACCAGCAGGAGGTGCTGATGGTGGGGATCATCATCGCGCTCGTGCTGCGAGGCATCTTCATCGCGTTCGGTGCGGTGCTGATCGACAACCTCTCGTGGATCTTCTACGTGTTCGGGCTGTTCCTGGTCTGGACGGCCTGGCGTCAGGCCTTCCCCGGGGACGACGAGCACGGCGAGCAGCGCGAGAACGCCGTCGTGCGGATGCTGCGGCGCTTCGTCCAGATCAGCGACCAGTACGAGGGGTCGAAGCTGCGCACGGTTGTCGGCGGCAAGAAGGTCTTCACGCCGATGCTGCTCGTGTTCGTGGCGATCGGGTTCACGGACCTCGTCTTCGCGATCGACTCGATCCCGGCCATCTTCGGCATCACGCAGAGTGCCTTCATCGTCTTCACCGCGAACATCTTCGCCCTCATGGGGCTGCGCCAGCTCTACTTCCTGCTGGGCGGACTGCTCGATCGCCTGCGCTACCTCCACTACGGGATCGCGTTCATCCTCGCCTTCATCGGCGTGAAGCTCTTCCTCCACGCTCTGCACGAGAACGAGCTGCCCTTCATCAACGGCGGCCACGGCGTCGAATGGGCGCCCGACATCTCAGCCTGGGTCTCGCTCATCGTGATCGTGGCCGCGATGGCGACCGCGACCATCGCAAGTCTCGTGGCGGCACGGCGCGAGGCCACATCCGTCGACGAGGGCTGAGTCGCGCGGTCAGAACGAGCGCAGGTTCGCGCCGAGGCCCGCGCCGTCGTACTCGCGGCGCAGGATGCCGCGACGGCGGAGGATCGGCACCAGCTCGTCGAGCATGCGGTGCACGGTGACCGGATGCACATCGCCCCACAGCAGAACGCCGTCGTTGCCCCAGTCGCCCAGCTGCTCGATGCGATCCGCGAGCTCGCCCGGCGTTCCCACCCACCCGGTGCCGTCCGAGATGCGGCCGAGGCGGGCGTGCGCGGCGAGGATATCCCGCAGCGGCGTCTCGCGCGGGTCGTGATCGCCGACGAGCCGGCGGATGCTGCCGTGCGACACGTGCGGGGCGAACAGCCCCTCGGGCAACGGCCGGTCGAGATCGAGCGCGGTCAGATCGGTCTCCAGATCCGAGGACTGCCGCCTGGCGATCGCGCGCAGAGCGGATTCGTCGGGCGTGCGCGACGCGGACACCAGTCGGTCCGCCTCCTCGGGGGAGGAGACCAGAACGGGCTGGATCGCGAACAGCACCTTCACGTCCGACGGGTCGCGACCGCGCTCGCGTGCGGCGCGGTGGATGCGCTCCCGGTAGGCGCGCACGCTCGCCTCGTCCAGGGGCGCGAGCGCCAGCTGCACGTCCGAGTGCGCTCCGGCGAACGCAAGGCCCCGCTCCGACCCGCCCGGTGACACGATCGCGGGTTCGCCGTCGGTGAAGGGGAGTGCGTTGAGCGGTCCGTCGAATCCGAAGTGCCGGCCGCGGTGGCGGACCGCCCGCATCCGGGTGCCGTCCGCGTAGCGGTCGTCATCGCGGTCGAGGACGAGCGCGCCCTCGTCCCAACTCCGCCACAGCGAGCGGATGCCTTCCAACCACTCCTCGGCGCGGTCGTAGGCGGCATCGTGCCCGAGCGGCGCATCCGTGGAGAAGTGCCGCGCGCTGCCGGTGTCGGTCACCACGTTCAGTCCCAGCCGGTGGCCGCTCAGGTGCTGGAGCGACGCGAACTGCCGGGCGGCCGTGTAGGGCAGGTATGCCGCGGGGTTGACGGTGGGCACCACTCCGAGGTGCCGGGTCGCGGCGAACAGGTACGGGGCAAGCACGAACGGGTCGTGCTTGGGGCCGCCGAAGGCGTGCCGCACCCGCAGATCGATCGTCTCCGCGGAACCGAGTGAAGGCGCATCCTCGATGATCAGCAGATCGAACCCGGCCTGCTCCAGGGTGCGTGCGGACTCCTGGTACAGGTGCGGGGCGGTCCAGTCGTAGTCCCAGTCCAGGCCGGGCAGACCCCAGCCGTGCGGACCGAAACCGCGGGCCAAGAACCAGCCGAAGTGCTGCGGGCGACTCACCCGATGACCTCGATCGTCCGCGTGGATGCCGCGAGGGATGCGGCCTTGAGCGCCCGCTCGAGATCGGCGATCAGGTCGTCGACATCCTCGATGCCGATCGACAGACGCAGCGTTCCCGGGTGCACACCGAGAGCGGCGCGCGCATCGTCGGTGTGCTGCGCGTGACTCGTCGTGGCCGGATGCAGCACGAGCGAGCGGACGTCGCCGAGGTGGGTCATGTGGGTGACGACCTGCACGCTCTCGACGAAGGCGCGAGCAGCTTTCTCGCCGCCGTGGAGCGTGAAGGTGAAGACCGAACCGGCGCCGCGGGGGAGAAGCCGCTTCGCGAGCGCGTGATGCGGATGGCTCGCAAGCCCCACGTAGTCGACCGACGCCACCTCGTCGCGGCTCTCGAGCCACGCCGCGATCCGTCCGGCGTTCGCCGACTGCTCGCGCACGCGCAGATGCAGCGTCTCGATGCCCTGCGACACGAGGAAGGCGTTGAGCGGCGACGGTGTGGGTCCCAGCCGCGGTGCCACGGACTCGCGCACATAGGCGAGACGCGCGCGGGGGCCGTGGCGTTCCCAGACGCTCGGCGCGCCGTCGTGGCGCGCGGTCACCAGCTGGGGGAACAACGCGCCCGATCGGGCGGCATCGAAGCGGCCGTCGTCGACGATGACGCCGCCGAGCGCCGCCCCGTGGCCGGCGAGGAACTTGCTCGCCGAGTGGACGACGACCGCCGCGCCCAGCTCGATCGGTCGCACCAGGTAGGGCGTGGCGAAGGTGTTGTCGACGACGAGCGGGATGCCGTGGGCGTCCGCAACGGCTGCGACGGCGGGCACGTCCAGCAGATCGTTGCGCGCGTTGCCGATGGACTCGGCGAACAGGGCACGGGTCTCGGGACGGATCGCCTCCTCCCACGCCCGCGGGTCCGCGATGTCGTCGACATAGGTGACCGTCACCCCGAACCGGGACAGCAGGTCGTTCACGAGCCCGCGCGTTCCCTCGTAGATGTGGGTGGAGCTGACCAGGTGGTCACCGGCCGAGAGCAGCGACAGCAGCGCGACGGAGACGGCCGCCTGGCCGCTGCCGACGAACACGGCACCGGCACCGCCCTCGAGCTCGGCGATGCGACGCTCGAGGGCGTCGACGGTCGGATTGCCGGTGCGCGTGTACCCGTAGCCGTCGCCCGTCGCGAAGTGCGCGGCCGCGTGATCGAAGTCGTCGAAGCGGAAGCCGGCGGTCATGTACACCGGGACGGTGCGCGATGCCGCATCCGTCCATTCGGTGCCGCTGTGCACCTGTCGCGTGGCGAATCCGTGGGTGGGTTCGGTCATGAGGGTCCTGCCGTCTCGGGTCGCAGCAGCCTAAAAGCACCGACCACTCGCGGACGAGTGCGCCGACACACAACGTCACCTGCGGGCCCGTGCGGTGGGCCTCGGCGCCGGAGGGCGGTGGTAGCCTGTGCGGGTGCGGATCGCTCGCCTTCTCCTTCGCAGCCGCGACGAGTCCTAGACCCAGGCCTCCCTCGTCGCGGAGTTCGTTGCGGGCTTGATCCACCGTCATCTCAGGAGAACGACAGCATGAGCAATCCCGATCACTCCGCGGCGTCCGCGCCGCGCACCCTGGCCGAGAAGGTCTGGGACAACCACTTGGTGGTCAAGGGCGAGGACGGCCAGCCCGACCTCATCTACATCGACCTGCACCTCGTGCACGAGGTCACGAGCCCGCAGGCCTTCGATGGTCTCCGCGCGGAAGGGCGGGGCCTGCGGCGCCTGGACCTGACCATCGCGACCGAGGACCACAACACCCCGACGCTCGCGATCGACAAGCCGATCGCCGACCCGACCAGCCGTCTCCAGATCGAGACGCTGCGTCGCAACGCCGCCGAGTTCGGTGTGCGCATCCACTCGCTGGGCGACGCCGAGCAGGGGATCGTGCACGTCGTCGGTCCGCAGCTGGGGCTCACGATGCCGGGCATCACGGTCGTCTGCGGCGATTCGCACACCTCCACCCATGGAGCGTTCGGAGCGATGGCATTCGGCATCGGCACCAGCGAGGTCGAGCACGTCATGGCGACGCAGACCCTGCCGCTGAAGCCGTTCAAGACCATGGCCATCACCGTCGAGGGGACGCTGCGCCCCGGCGTCACCGCGAAGGACATCATCCTCGCTGTCATCGCGAAGATCGGCACCAACGGCGGGCAGGGCTACGTGCTCGAGTTCCGCGGCAGCGCCATCCGGGCCCTCTCGATGGAGGGGCGCATGACGATGTGCAACATGTCGATCGAGGCGGGCGCGCGCGCCGGCATGGTCGCGCCCGACGAGACCACGTTCGCCTACCTGAAGGGGCGTCCGCACGCCCCGAAGGGGCAGGACTGGGAGGATGCGGTCGCCTACTGGCGCACGCTCCCGAGTGACGAGGGCGCCGTCTACGACGCGGAGGTCTTCCTCGACGCCGACGAGCTCGAGCCCTTCGTGACGTGGGGCACGAACCCTGGTCAGGGCGTGTCGCTGAACGACGTCGTTCCGACGCCGTCCGACATCGCGGACCCGAACGAGCGCGTGGCCGCCGAGCGTGCGCTGCAGTACATGGATCTGGCCCCCGGTACGAAGCTGAAGGACGTGCCCGTGGATGCGGTCTTCATGGGTTCGTGCACGAACAGCCGCATCGAGGACCTGCGCGCTTTCGCGTCGATCGTGAAGGGTCGCAAGAAGGCCGAGGGCGTCCGGGTGATGGTCGTGCCCGGCTCCGCGCGCGTTCGGCTGGAAGCGGAGGCCGAGGGACTGCACCGCATCTTCGAGGAGTTCGGCGCCGAGTGGCGCTTCGCAGGATGCTCGATGTGTCTGGGCATGAACCCCGATCAGCTCGCTCCGGGTGAGCGGTGCGCCTCCACGTCGAACCGCAACTTCGAGGGTCGGCAGGGCAAGGGCGGGCGCACGCACCTGGTGTCGCCGCTCGTCGCCGCGGCGACCGCGGTGCGCGGAACGCTGTCGAGTCCGGGGGATCTCGATCCCGTCGAAGAGCCGGCGATCGTCGGGGCGGGGGTCTGAGATGGAGAAGTTCAGCGTTCACACCGGTGTCGCCGCCGCACTCAAGCGCTCCGCCGTCGACACGGATCAGATCATCCCCGCGGTTTACCTCAAGCGGGTGACCAAGACGGGGTTCGAGGACGCGCTGTTCGCCAACTGGCGCCAGGATCCCGACTTCGTGCTGAACCAGCCGATTTTCGCGCAGAGCTCGATCCTCGTCGCCGGACCCGATTTCGGCACCGGCTCGAGCCGTGAGCACGCGGTCTGGGCCCTGCGTGACTACGGGTTCAAGGTCGTGCTGAGCCCCAAGTTCGCCGACATCTTCCGCGGTAACGCGGGCAAGCAGGGTCTCGTGACGGGTGTCGTCACCGAGGCCGACGTCGAAGCGCTTTGGGCGGCCATCGACGCGCAGCCCGGCATGGAGATGACGGTCGATCTGACGGCGCGCGAGGTCGTTGCGGGCGAGCTCCGGGTCCCGTTCGAGATCGACGATTACACTAGGTGGCGGTTGCTGGAGGGCCTCGACGACATCGGGCTCACGCTCCGCAACGAAGACAAGATCGCCGCCTACGAAGCGCGACGCGAATCCTGGAAGCCGCGGACACTCCCGCCCCTTCCCGCACAGTGAGGTACCGCATATGACACTTCTCGGGCAGACCGCCGAATCCTCCAGCCCGCTCGCGGAGGAGGCGGAGATCCTCGAGATCCGCGGCGGACGGCCTCTGCGGGGCACCGTCGAGGTCAAGGGCGCGAAGAACCTCGTCACGAAGGCCATGGTCGCCGCGCTGCTCGGCGAGAGCCCGAGTCTGCTGCGCGACGTGCCGATGATCAGCGACGTCGCCGTGGTGCGATCGCTGCTCGAGGTGCACGGCGTGCGCGTGGCCGAGGGCGACGAGCCGGGCTCGCTCGTGCTCGACCCCCGTGACGTCGAGAGCGCCCACATGGAGGAGATCGACGCGCACGCGGGTGCCTCCCGCATCCCGATCCTCTTCTGCGGGCCGCTGCTGCACCGCCTCGGCCAGGCGTTCATCCCCGACCTCGGCGGATGCCGCATCGGCGACCGTCCGATCGACTTCCACCTCGATGCGCTCCGCAAGTTCGGCGCGATCGTGGAGAAGCTTCCCAGCGGCATCCGTCTGTCCGCCCCGCGCGGTCTGCACGGCGCGAACATCCACCTGCCCTACCCGAGCGTCGGGGCGACCGAGCAGGTGCTGCTGACCGCCGTGCGTGCACAGGGCGTGACGGAGCTGCACAACGCCGCGATCGAGCCCGAAATCATGGATCTCATCGCCCTGTTGCAGAAAATGGGTGCGATCATCTCCTACGAGCCCAACCGCGTCATCCTCATCGAGGGCGTGCCGAAGCTCAACGGTTACGATCACCGCTCGATCTTCGACCGCAACGAGGCTGCGAGCTGGGCGAGCGCCGCGATCGCGACGGACGGCGAGATCTTCGTCGCCGGTGCCCGCCAGCAGGAGATGCTGACCTTCCTCAATGTGCTGCGCAAGATCGGTGCGCACTTCGAGGTGCGTGAAGACGGCATCCTGTTCGCCCGCGGCGAGGCGCTGAACCCCGTCACGGTCGAGACCGACGTGCACCCCGGCTTCATGACCGACTGGCAGCAGCCGCTCATCGTCGCGCTGACGCAGGCGACGGGACGCTCCGTCGTGCACGAGACGGTGTATGAGAATCGCTTCGGGTTCACGCAGGCTCTCGTCAAGATGGGTGCCGACATCACGGTGTACCCGCACGGTCTCCAGGAGGGCCCGCGCCGCGTGCCGCGCCGCTCGCTGGAGCAGGCCGCGGTCATCACCGGACCCACCCCGCTGCACGGCGCCGACATCACGGTTCCGGACCTGCGCGGCGGGTACAGCCACGTCATCGCGGCGCTGGCTGCGGAGGGCACCTCGACGGTGCGCAACATCGGGATCATCCGCCGCGGATACGCGGACTTCCTCGCGAAGCTGACCGCGCTCGGCGCCGACTTCGACATCGTCGGCTGATGGCCCCCCAGACGCACCGTCGGCGGCGCGCGTCGGCGGAGAAGACGCGGCCGAGCGTCTTCTGGCTGCTCGGTGGGATCGTCGTCCCGTTCGTCGGTCTGATCGCGAAGATCGAGATCGAGGGCGAGGACAACCTGCCCGAAGAGGGCCCGTTCGTGCTGGCCCCCAACCATCACAGCGAGATCGACCCGCTGCTCGTCGCCGTGGCCGTCTGGCGCATGGGCCGTGCCCCGCGATTCATGGCGAAGGAGAGCCTCTTCCGGGTTCCCGTGCTCGGCTGGGCGCTGCGCGCGACCGGCATGATCCCCGTTGCGCGCGCCTCGAGCGCCGCCGCTGCGAAGCAGGCGCTCGATACGGCGCGTCACCTGGCGGAGCGTCGGGCGGGTGTCATCGTGTATCCCGAAGGAACGCTCACACGCGATCCCGACCTATGGCCCATGCGCGGAAAGACCGGGGCGGCGCGCCTGGCGCTGGTCGGTGACATCCCCCTCATCCCGATGGCCCAGTGGGGTGCGCAGCAGATCATGCCGCGCTACGGCAAGTTCCGCCTCTGGCCGCTGCGCAGGCGCGTGCGTGTGCGCGTCGGGGAGCCCATCGCGCTCGAGGAGTACCGCGACCGTGCCGCCCACCCCGTGGCTCAGGCGGAGCTCACCGCGCGGGTCATGGATGAGATCGCCGGGCTGCTGTCGGATCTCCGTGGCGAGCCCGCTCCCGCGGCGCGCTGGGAACCCGGCGCCCACGGACAGAGCGAGACGGGCCGTCTTGAGTAGGCGCACCCCGACCCCCGTGACCCGCGTCGCGGTGCTCGGTGCGGGCAGCTGGGGCACCACCTTCGGCAAGATCCTCGCGGACGGCGGCGCGAACGTCGTCATGTGGGCGCGCCGCCCCGAGCTCGCGAACGAGATCCACACCGGCAAACGCAACACGAAGTACCTGCCCGGCATCAACCTGCCGCGCACGATGACCGCGACGTCGCACCTCGCGGAGGCCCTCGAAGGTGTCGACCAGGTGTACTTGTCGATGCCGAGCCAGGCGCTCCGTGAGAGCCTCGCGGGAGTCCGTCCCCTGCTCGAGGGAAGTTCGGTGCCTGTGGTGTCGCTCATGAAGGGCGTCGAGAAGCGCACCGGGTTGCGGATGAGTCAGGTCATCGAGCAGGCGCTCGCCTGCGACCCGGCACGCATCGCGGTGGCGTCCGGCCCGAACCTCGCGCTCGAGATCGCGCAGGAGCAGCCCACCGCCGCCGTCATCTCCTCGATCAGCCCCGAGACCGCGGAGATCGTCGCCCGCGCGGCGCGCAACCGCTACTTCCGTTCCTTCGTCAACACGGACGTGATCGGCACCGAGTTCGGCGGCGTGCTGAAGAACCTGATCGCGGTCGCGATCGGCATCGTCGACGGAGTCGGCTACGGCGAGAACACGAAGGCGTCGATCATCACCCGCGGCCTGGTCGAGATGACCGATTTCGCCGTCGCCCAGGGCGCTCAGCCCGAGACCCTGCAGGGGCTCGCGGGGCTCGGCGACCTGATCGCCACGTGCCAATCGCCGCTCAGCCGGAACAACACCGCCGGCAGGCTGCTCGGACAGGGGTACAAGTTCCAGGACGTCGTGGGGCAGATGCAGCAGACGGCGGAGGGACTCGCATCCGTCGCTCCGATCCTGCAGCTGGCCAAGGCGAGCGGCGTGCAGATGCCGATCGTCGAGCAGGTCAAGCGCGTGCTGGACGGCACGATGAACCCGCGAGAGATCGCCCCCCACCTGACCACCGACGACGACACCCCGCAGGGGGAGAGGACCCAGCATGGACAAGCCGGTAGTGGTGGTGCTCTTTGGCGGTCGCTCCAGCGAGCATTCGATCAGTTCCGCCACGGCGGGCGGGGTTCTGGGCTCGCTTGACCGCGAGCGCTACCGGGTGATCCCGGTCGGCCTCACCCGCGAGGGCGCGTTCGTGCTCGAGGACGACGACCCGGACAAGTTCGCGCTCATCGCCGATCACCTGCCTGCCGTGGTCGACAACGGCACGCGCATCATCTGGCCCGAGGCCGCGGGCGACAGGCAGCTGCGTGTCCGCGACGCGGACGGCACCGTGCGCGAGTTGGGTGCGGTGGACGCGGTTCTGCCGATCCTGCACGGCTCGCACGGCGAGGACGGCACCATCCAGGGCTTCTTCGACACGTTGGAGCTCGCCTACGCCGGCGGAGGGGTGATCGACTCTGCGCTGTGCATGGACAAGCACTTCATGAAGGTCGCGCTGCAGGCGGACGGCATCCCGGTGTCGCCCGGGGTGACGGTGCGCCGTGCGGATTGGCGCGAGGACACGGATGCGGTGCGCCCGCGCCTCGCCCACCTCGAGCTTCCCTGGTTCGTCAAGCCGGCGCGCGCGGGCTCCAGCGTCGGCGTCTCGAAGGTGCACTCCGCCGATGAGCTCGACGCGGCGCTGCGGGTCGCCTTCGCGGAGGACGACAAGGTGCTCGTCGAGCAGGGCATCGTCGGACGCGAGGTCGAGGTCGGTGTGCTCGAGGGACGCGACGGCGTCGTGCGCGCCTCGCTTCCCGGCGAGATCGTGTTGAGCTCGCGCGAGTTCTACGACTTCGAGGGCAAGTATCTCGGTGGCGACGGGGTGGACGTGGTGTGCCCCGCGGATATGACCGATGCGGAGATCGAAGCTGTTCGGGCCATGGCGCTGCGCGCCTTCGCGGCCGTCGACGGCCGCGGGCTCGCACGCGTCGACTTCTTCCTGACCGCCGACGGCCCGATCGTCAACGAGCTGAACACGATGCCCGGCTTCACGCCGATCTCGATGTTCCCGAAGTGCTGGATCGCGTCGGGCCTCAGCTACTCGGAGCTGCTGTCGGAGCTCATCGAGACGGCGCTCGCGCGACGCTGACGCCTACGAGGTGCCGGGGCGTGCGGTGCACTCCCCGTCCTTCGGCAACTTCGCGACCAGGGACGAGAGGCTGTCGAGCACGTCGACGCTGGAGACCACGTCGTTGTCGAGGTAGATCTCCACGGCGGGCGTGCGCCCGAAGCTCGTGAGGCGGTACCGGGGTGCGTCGCTGTCGTCGACGAGCCAGTCCACGCCCGACACCGTCTGGCAGACGAGAGTCGAGGGTCCGGGCGGGGTCACGCCGCAGGTCAGGATCACGGCGGCCGGGTCGCCCCACGCCCCCGTCGCCTGCGCGTCCGTCCACCGACGGTCCTGGCCCGCCACATTCTGGGGAAGGTAGGCCGTGACATCCGCGCAGCGCGGATCGTTCGCTGCCGGGGCGGGCTCGAGCGCGACCGTGCTGCTGCAGCCGGTGAGGGCGAGCAGGGCGAGGGCGACGGCTGCCAGACGGCCGAGTCGGGGGCGGATCACCCCTCCAGGCTAACCCCGGGCGCGCCCGCATCCGTCTCGCGTCAGCGTGGCGACGGGTAGCGTGGCGGGGTGGACGAGCGCAGCGAGACGACCGTGGCGGAGCTGAGCGAGCGGGAGATCCTGCGCCGCATCCTGGCGCGTGTCGGGTCCGGCTCGGCCGTGGTCGGTCCCGGGGACGACGCAGCAGTGCTGGCGCCTGGCGGGCAGGTCGTCGCGACCGTGGACACCCTGGTGCACGGCCCGGATTTCCGGCTCGCGTGGACCGGAGGGTTCGACCTCGGCTGGAAGGCCGCCGCCGTGAACCTCGCGGACGTGGCCGCCATGGGTGCGCGTCCCACCGCATTGCTCGTCGCGCTCGCGATGCCGGAGGACACGACGATCGGCTTCGTCGAGGCCATGGCGGACGGCCTGCGCGCGGCGTGCGACGAGCTCGCACCCGGGTGCGCCGTGGAGGGCGGCGACCTGACGGTCTCCGACACCCTCACCGTCGCCGTCACCGCATTGGGGGAGCTCGACGGCCCCGCGGTGCTCCGATCCGGCGCGCGGCAGGGCGACACGGTCGCGATCGCGGGGGAGCTGGGCGGTGCCGCGCGCGGGCTGCGACTCCTGTTCACCCGGTTCCGCGACGACGATGCGCGCCCGATGCCGGTCGACCCGCAGGTGCTCACGGACACGGAGCGCGAGGACATCGCAGCCCAGTTGCGCCCGCATCCGCCCATCGCCCTCGGACCCCGTGCGGCGGCGGCGGGCGCGCGCGCCATGATGGATGTGTCCGACGGTCTCGTGCTCGACGCGACCCGCCTGGCGGATGCCTCCGGCGTCACGATCGCGCTCGAGACGGCGCCTCTCGGCCCGGATGCGGAGGTCGCGCTCAGCGGCGGGGAGGATCACGCCCTTCTGGCCACCTTCCCCGCTCACGTCGACCTCCCCGAGGGGTTCCGTCGGATCGGCACGGTCCGCGCGCGCGGCGAGCATCCGGTCACGGTGGACGGCGCGAGTCCCGCCGATCGCGGCGGATGGGATCCTTACGCGGATTGGGACGCGGGGCGCGGCTGAGCCCACCACAGCGCGGTGTCGCCGTGACGGCGCTCGCGCACCTGCTCCAGGTCTGAGAGTTCCCACTCGGGCTCGGTGGAGCGTTTCGCACGCTCGACGACCACGAGAGCGTCGGCGGAGAGCAGAGGGCGCAGCAGTGCGAGCGCCTCGGCCAGTTCCGCATCGGCGATGTCGTAGGGCGGGTCGAGGAACACGAGGTCGTACTCGCCTCCGCCCTGACGAAGGAACGCGTTCACCGTGCTGCGGTGGGCCCGCGCCGTCGCGCCGGCGGCGCGGGCGATCACCTCGGCGTTGCGCCGCACCACGGCGGCGGCCTTCGGATTGTGCTCGACGAGATCGACGTGCACGGCGCCACGGCTGAGCGCTTCGAGGCCGAGCGCGCCCGAGCCGGCGTACAGGTCCAGTACGCGGGCGCCGGCAAGCATGTCCTGGGACTCGAGCGCGGCGAAGAGGGACTCACGCACGCGGTCGCTCGTCGGCCGGGTGCCACTGGCCGGCACGTCGAGTCGGAGTCCGCCGGCGGCTCCGGCGATGATGCGCGTCACCCCCTCACCCTACCGACGGGCGTGGGGGAGGCCCGCCGTAGAATCGGCTCATGTCCGTCACCCTCGATTCCCGTCTCGACGGCGTGATCGGGGGCAAGGCCGCGACGACCCTGCAGCGGGCGTTCGGGATGCGGACGGTGGGCGATCTGCTGACGCACTACCCGCGTCGGTACGCGAAGCACGGTGAGCTCACCCCCATCGATTCGTTGACGGTCGACGAGCAGGTCACGATCGTGGCGCAGGTCAAGAGCGTCACCGACCGGAGGATGAAGAACCGACGAGGCTCGATCCTCGAGGTCGTGATCACCGACGGCCGCGGCGACCTCGTGCTCACCTTCTTCAATCAGTCGTGGCGGCAGGACCAGCTCAAGGTCGGCCGGCGAGGCACTTTCTCGGGCAAGGTCGGCGAGTACCGCCGTCAGATGCAGCTCGCGCATCCGGACTATCAGCTCTTCGAAGACGAGAGCGTGGCGTTGATGAACGCACAGGCGTACGCCTCGCAGCCCATACCGATCTACCCGGCGACCGCATCGCTGTCGAGCTGGAAGATCGGTGAGCTGATCTCCCACACGCTCGATCTGCTCGCACCTCTCGATGATCCGATCCCGGACGACATCCGCGCTCGCGAGGGGCTGTTGAGCTTCCGCGAAGCGCTGGAGCGCGTGCATCGGCCGGACTTCGACGATGCCGTCGACCAGGCGGTTCACACTCTGCGCTGGCAGGAGGCGCTCGTCCTGCAGACCGCTCTGCTGCAGCAGCGCCAGCTCGTCCGTGCGCTGTCGGCGGAGCCTCGCCCGGCCGGCTCTCTCCTGGAGCGCTTCGACGCCGCGCTGCCGTTCGACCGCACGCCCGACCAGGTGTCGGTCGGCGACGCGATCGCCGCCGATCTCGTCGGCCCCTGGCCCATGAACCGCCTCGTGCAAGGCGAGGTGGGCTCCGGTAAGACGCTCGTGGCTCTGCGTGCCATGCTCCAGGTGGCCCAGAGCGGTGGGCAGTCGGCGTTGATCGCACCGACGGAGGTGCTCGCCGCACAGCATCTGCGCTCACTCACGAAGATGCTCGGTCCCACCCTCGCTCCCGAGCTCATGCCGACGCTGCTCACCGGTCAGATGGGCGCCGCCGAACGGCGCAAGGCGGCGCTGCGGGTCGCCGCCGGACAGGCGCTCATCGTCGTCGGCACGCACGCGCTGCTCAGCGACAAGACGACCTTCGCCGACCTCGCCCTCGTCGTCGTGGACGAGCAGCACCGCTTCGGCGTCGAGCAGCGCGAGACGCTGCGCGCCAAAGGCACGAGTCCGCACGCGCTCGTGCTCACGGCGACGCCTATCCCGCGAACCGTGGCGATGACCGTGTTCGGCGACCTCGACGTCTCCACGATCCGCACGATGCCTGCCGGCCGGGCCGGCATCCAATCGTTCGTCGCGCCCGTGGGCGAGAAGCCCGCCTGGTTCGAACGTGTCTGGATGCGCGCCGCGGAGGAAGTGGAGAAGGGCTATCAGGTCTTCGTGGTGTGTCCGGCCATCGACGTCGAGCCCGAGACCGCGATCGCCGAAGCCGGGCAGGAGCCCTCGGCCACGATCGACGATCTCCCCGACGACGCGGGTGCCGCCCGTCCACGGTGGGGCGTCGTGCAGGTCGTCGGGCTTCTCGCCGAGCATCCCCGGTTCGCCGACAAGCGCATCGCGCTGCTGCACGGCAAGCTCCCCTCCGACGAGAAGGACGCGGTCATGCGCGCGTTCGCCGCGGGCGACATCGACGTGCTGGTGGCGACCACCGTCGTCGAGGTCGGTGTCGATGTGCCCAACGCGTCGACGATGATCATCCTCGACGCGGACCGCTTCGGCGTGTCTCAGCTGCATCAGCTCCGCGGACGCGTCGGACGCGGTTCGGTGCCCGGGCTCTGCCTGCTCGTGACGGACGCGCCGCCGCGCACATCCGCTCGCACGCGCGTGGAGGCGGTCGCGGCGACGCTCGACGGCTTCGAGCTCGCCGAGGTGGACCTCCAGTTACGGGGCGAGGGCAACGTGCTCGGAGCAGCGCAGTCGGGAGCACGCTCGTCTCTGCGGATGCTGCGCGTCGTCACGGACGCCGATCTCATCGCGCGTGCGCGCAGCGACGGCGAGGTGATCCTGGTCGACGACCCCGCGCTGCTGCGGCATCCCGGACTCGCGGGTGCGATCGAGCGTCGGCTGGATGCGGACGAGCGGGCGGCGCTGGGAAAGAACTGACGGCTTCGCGGTGCGTTCCTCTCCTGCCGAAGGCGCCCCGCTAGGGTGAGAGGGTGAGCAACCGGATCGCCGTCGTCCCCGGCTCCTTCGACCCGCCCACCCTCGGTCACCTCGACGTCATCCGTCGGGCCGCGGGTCTGTACGACGAGGTCCACGTGCTCGTCGTGCACAATCCGGGCAAGGAGGCGATGCTCCCCATCGCTCAGCGTGTCTCCCTACTGGAGCAGTCGATCCGCGAGGACGGCTTCCCGGCCGAGCACGTGACGGTGGCGTCATGGAGCGTCGGCCTGCTGGTCGACTACGCGACGGAGGTCGGTGCCGGTGTGCTCGTCAAGGGCATCCGCTCGCAGGTGGACGTCGCCTACGAGACGCCGATGGCGATCGTGAACCGCCATCTCGCAGGGGTCGAGACGGTGTTCCTGCTGCCCGACCCCTCGCACGCACTCGTGTCGAGCTCGCTCGTGCGACAGGTCGCCTCTCTCGGCGGTGACGTCTCGCCGTACGTTCCGCCGGTCGTCTCGCGATTCCTTGATACGGGCGGGCGCGGCATCTGAACCGGCCCCGCCTCGCGTCGGCGGGCTAGACTCTCCGGGTGAGAAATCGTCGACCCGGCCCCTTCAGCATCGGTGTGCGTGACATCGTCAATCGCCCCGGTGAGATGCGCGAGGTGTCCTTCGACGTTCCCGCGCCCGACAAATGGGGCGAAGGACTCGTCTCCGTCGCACAGGGCGAGGAGGTGCACATCGAGGCTCGCCTGGAGTCCGTCCACGAGGGCATCCTCGTCACCGGGGACGTCGAGGCCGAGTACACGGGCGTGTGCGGACGATGCCTCATCGACATCGCCGCGCCTGTCGAAGTCGAGTTCCAGGAGCTTTTCGCGTATCCTGGTTCGGAAGCGTCCGACTTCGAAGTTCAAGACGACCACGTGGATCTTGAAAATCTGGTCAGGGATGGCGTCGTCCTGTCGCTTCCGTTCCAGCCGGTGTGCCGGCCGGATTGCCCAGGTCTCGACCCCGAGACCGGTGAGCGTCTGGCAGACCACCCCGCGCAGGCACCGCGCGAAGCCCTCGATCCTCGCTGGGCAGCGCTTGCGGACCTGGTAGCGGAACCGGCCACGGAGCCCGGCGACGCAGGACAAAGCACACAGACCTCGTAGAAAGAGAAGACCATGGCAGGTAACCCCCCGAAGCGCAAGGTTTCGCGCTCCAACACCCGTTCGCGCCGCGCGCAGTGGAAGGCCGAGGCTCCCGCCCTCGTCAAGACCATCGAGAACGGCAAGGTCGTCTACAGCCGCCCGCACCAGGCGAAGGTCGTCACCGACTCGCAGGGTACCGAGCTGTTCCTCGAGTACAAGGGCCGCAAGGTCGCTGACGTCTGAGCCGCGTTCCGTGACGGACGCAGCTGCGGATCTCTCCGCACTTTCCGAGAAGCTCGGGGTCGATATCGACCCCGAGCTTCTTGCGCTGGCGCTGACGCATCGCTCGTACGCGTACGAGCACGGCCAGATTCCGCACAACGAGCGGCTCGAGTTCCTTGGCGA
Source organism: Microbacterium binotii (assembly GCF_021398715.1). Lineage (NCBI taxonomy): Bacteria > Bacillati > Actinomycetota > Actinomycetes > Micrococcales > Microbacteriaceae > Microbacterium > Microbacterium binotii. The sequence goes on from NZ_CP090347.1 coordinate 1,489,029, forward strand.
CTCGGTGCTCGGACAGGCTGTGACGGTCAAGCTCTACCGCTCGCATCCCGAACTCGACGAGGGTTCGTTGGCCAAGCGGCGAGCGAGTGTCGTGTCCACGGTGGCCCTCGCAGAGGTCGCCCGTTCGATCGGTCTGGGCACGTACATCCGCCTCGGCCGCGGCGAGCAGCTGACTCGAGGCGACGACAAGGACTCGATCCTCGCCGACACGACCGAGGCGATCATCGGCGCGACCTACCTCTCCGCCGGATCGGATGCGGCGACCGCACTCGTACTGCGCCTCATCGAGCCACTGCTGGCGGACCCGGAGCGGTACGACGCCGCGGTCGACCCGAAGACCGCGCTGCAGGAGCTCGCTGCACGACTGGGGCTGCCTGCGCCCGTCTACCGGGTGGACTCGACCGGTCCCGACCACGCCCGTGTCTTCGAGGGCGCGGTGACCGTGGGTGATCTCAGCACGACGGGCTCGGGGACGAGCAAGAAACAGGCCGAGATGGCGGCTGCCCTGACGGCGTGGCGCACCCTCAGCGGGCGCGACTGAGGTGCCCGAGCTCCCCGAGGTCGAAGTGGTGCGCGCGGGTCTCGCCCCCGCCGTCGACGGTGCGTTCGTGAACGGTGTCGAGGTGCTCGACGAGCGCGCGCTGACCCGTCATCCCGGCGACGGAGCGCACTTCGAGGCCCAGCTCGCGGGTCGCACGTTCGGCGTACCCGCGCGCCGGGGCAAGTTCCTTTGGATCCCGCTGGCGGATGCGGGGGAGCAGGCCGTCGTCGCGCACCTCGGAATGAGCGGCCAGATGCTCCTGCGCGAGCCGGGGGCGCCGCGCGAGCGTCACGAGCGCGTGCGGTTCGACATCCGGCATCCGCACCACGGCGAGCTGGCCGTGGTCTTCGCCGACCAGCGCACGTTCGGCTCCCTCGCCGTCGACCGCCTCGTGCCCACCCCTGACGGTGCGGCGGGAGGGTACGGGACCGATCGCGCGAGCGTCCCGACGCAGGTGGCGCACATCGCGCGCGACCCGCTCGACCCGGCGTTCGACGATACGGATTTCCGTCGGCTCATCGCGCGGAAGCGGTCGGGCGTGAAGCGTGTCCTGCTCGATCAGGGTGTCGTGAGCGGCATCGGCAACATCTACGCCGACGAGGCGCTGTGGGCTGCCCGCATCCATCCCGAGACCGTGGCGGCGACACTGAGCACCCGAGCCGTCAACCGCCTCCTCGCGGAGGTGCGGGTGGTTCTGCAGAAGGCACTCGCGGAGGGCGGGACGAGCTTCGACGCCCAGTACGTCAACGTCAACGGACAGGCCGGGTACTTCGCGCACTCGCTGAACGCCTACGGGCGCACCGGCGAGTCCTGCGCCCGCTGCGGTCACGCGATCGTGCGCGTCGCCTTCACGAACCGTTCGAGCCACTACTGCCCGCACTGCCAGCGACCGCGCTGACCTTCCTTCGACCCACCGCGCGTGCCGTATGCTCCGGCGCGGCCCTGAGAGACTCGCCGGTTCGGAGCGCGAGGGCGGCACTCCGAACCGGCGAGTCCTGCGTGACTTCACCCATCACGAGAGCACGCGCTTCCACACGCCCTCGTAGCTGACCGGCTCGAAGCCGATGGCCTCGTTGATGTCGAGCATCGGCCGGTTCTCCTCCGCGTTGTATGTCACGACGCGCGTTGAGGTGGGGGCGACTCGCGGCCACGCGAGCAGCCCCTCGGCCTTCACGAGCATTCCGAGCCGGTGTCCGCGATGCGTCGAGAGCACGAGGGTGTCGTACTGGTGCGACGCGATCTCCGGGTCGACCCCGAGCACGAGCTCGTTGAACGCGCACAGCTCGCCGGTGGCGATGTGCTGCGCAGCGGTCACGAGCATCCGGCGTCCGCCGTCGAGGATATCTGCGTCCCACGTGCGTACACGCGCGGCGTCCCAGGTCTCCTCGTCCACCACCAGATCCGCGGAGGGGGCGTCCGTCGACATGCGCGACTTCATCCAGGCGTAGCCCTCGACATACTCGTCGGGCGTGGGGGTCTCCCACTGCACGACGCGGTAGCCGGCGGCTGCGGCGCGCGCCTCGGCGGCGTGCTGCTCCAGGGCCGCCCGGCTGTTCTCGAGGGTGAAGGCGCTCTTTCGCACGATCTGCTCCAGCGTGTATCCGTGCCGCAGCAGGAAACGCGCCGGATGATCGAGTGGCACCGTGCCGAAGCCGGTCGGGGGCGTCAGATGTTCGCCGTCGGCGGCGGGATGCTCGACCCAGCTCTGCATGACGCTGCGGCCGTGCGCGCGGGCGGTCTCCTCGAGGAGCGCATGCGCACGCTCGCCGATTCCCTGACCCCAGGCGTCGCGTCGGAGCTCGATGAAGACGTACGCCGTCCGGGACCCGCCTTCCTGCGGCAGGTCCATGCCCATACGCCCGACGGGCTCGTCCTCGACGAGCACGAGCCAGTGAAGGCGCCGTTCATGTGCATCGGAGCGCGCGAAGGGGGCGAGCTCGCCGGCCGTCATCCGGTCGTCGTCCGTGCCGGAGATCTCGCGATAGACCTCGTTGCGGACGGCGGCGAGCCGGTGGAAGTCCCGGGCTCCGGGCCCGTCGAGGTCCGTAGGGACGTCGACGGGCCGCAGCTCGAGCGTGGTGAGGGTGTTCATGATGGTGCTCCGTAGGTCATTCGTGTCGATCATCGGATCGTGGGCTGGGCTCCCGTGCGCACGACAGCGAGGTCGTACGCACGGCGGACGTCCTGCGCGAGGAGCGCCCGGGCGTTGGCCTCGGGGGAGACACGTCGCCGAGAGCGGTCACGTCCCCAGAGCAGCAGCCGGAGTCCGACGTGCATCGCGATGCGGTCGATGAGGGTGGGCCGTGCCACGGGCGACGGCGGGTGGGTGGGAAGCGACGCCCGGATGGGGGCGTCCTGAGTGATATTCACGATGGTTCTCCGAGTGAGAGCGGGCAGGATGCGGCCGCCGGACGGGGCCGCAGTGCGGTCGGAAAGGGCCGACCACGTGCGTGGGCACGGGCGGCGGAGGAACGAACGGCTCAGCGTGCGATCGACTCCGCACGGAGGCCTGCCCGGTGATGGGCAGACTGATCCCCGGCGAGGGTCAACGAGCGGTGTGCGTGCGACCGTTCTGGAACACACCGACGGAGCGGATCGCATCGACGGCGCACGTGTTCGGCGCGGTGGTGACAAGCAGACGAGTCATCTTGCGATCTCCTTTCTCAACGTCGGTTGGCAGATCAGGACGCTAGCGTGTCTGAGAGACAGCTGTCAACATCCCGGGCGTGTCGCGCTCCGTCCCTGCGTCGCTGCCAGGGCGGAGAGGACCGCTCCGGTAACGTCGTGAGAAGCCCGACGACCGGAGGACCCGTATGCACCTGAAGAGCGTGACGCTCAAAGGGTTCAAGTCGTTCGCGCAGCCCGCGACCTTCGCCCTCGAACCCGGTGTCACCGCGATCGTGGGACCGAACGGATCCGGCAAGTCCAACGTCGTCGACGCCCTCGCCTGGGTGATGGGCGAGCAGGGCGCGAAGACCCTCCGTGGCGGGAAGATGGAGGACGTCATCTTCGCCGGCACGTCCACCCGCGGACCGCTCGGTCGTGCCGAGGTGCAGCTCACGATAGACAACGCCGACGGGGCGCTGCCGATCGAGTACGCCGAGGTGACGATCAGCAGGACGCTGTTTCGCAACGGCGCCAGCGAGTACGCGATCAACGGGCAGTCCTGCAGGCTCCTCGACGTGCAAGAGCTGCTCAGCGACTCCGGACTCGGCCGGGAGATGCACGTCATCGTCGGGCAGGGGCGCCTCGACACCGTGCTGCAGGCGAGCCCCGAAGACCGTCGCGGCTTCATCGAGGAAGCGGCCGGCATCCTGAAGCACCGCCGCCGCAAAGAGAAGACCCTTCGCAAGCTCGAGGCCATGGAGGCGAACCTCACCCGCCTCAGCGATCTCGCCGGTGAGCTGCGCCGTCAGCTCAAACCGCTCGGACGCCAGGCCGACATCGCACGTGAGGCTGCGACGATCGCCGCGGTCGTGCGCGATGCGCGGGCTCGGCTGCTCGCGGATGAGCTGGTCGCTCTGCAGGCGGAGCTCGCCGACTTCGCGCGCAACGAACAGGACCGCCGAGCGGAACGTACCCTCCTCCAGGATCGCGCCGACCAGGTCAAGGCTCGTGTCGCAGCGCTGGAGGCCCAGGAACGCTCCGAAGCGGTGGATGCGGCGCGCCGTGTGGCCTTTGGACTCGAACAGGTTCAGGAGCGACTGCGCGGCCTGTACACGCTCGCGGGGCAACGGTTGAGCCTGCTCTCCGAGGACGAGGACTCGCTCGCGCCCGCACCGACGGTGTCACAGGCTGCCATCGACGAGGCGCGCGAAGAGCTCGACACCATCACGACAGGCGTCGGCGAGGCCGAGGACACCGCGGCCGCGGCCGCGCGCGACGTGACCCGCGCGCGCGCCGAACTGGACGCGCTGGACGCCGACATCGCCGCGCAGAGCGCCCTCGTCTCCGAGCACGACATGCGCCTCACGGCCCTGCGCGGCACGGCGGAAGCCGCGGAATCGGCGCTCGCGGCCGTTCGCGCCGCCGTCGAGCGTCAGCAGAAGGCGCTGGACGCTGCCCTCGCCCGTCGGGCCGAGGCGGAGGAGGAGCTCGCCAGCGCCGACCCGGATCTGGTTCCGGAGACGTCGTCTGCAGAGCACGCCGCCGCGTATGAGCAGGCGCAGCGACACGCTGCCGATGCCGAGACCGGCGTGGCCGGCATCCGAGAACGTCTGCACGCCACCGAACGCGAGGTCGACGCGCTCTCCGCGCAGGTCAAGACCCTCGGACGTGCGCTGGACGTGCGCACCGGCGCATCCGAGCTCATCGCTGCGGGCGGCAACGGAGTCCGCGGACTCGTCGGAGACGCGGTTCAGGTGACCTCCGGCTACGAGGCCGCCATCGCGGCCGCTCTGGGCGCCGTCGCCGAGGGTGTGCTCGTCGACAGCGAGGCGGATGCGGTGGATGCCGCGGCGGTCGCGCGCAGCGGCGACTTCGGCGTCGTCGACATCGTGATCGCTGAGGTGTCGGCCGCCCCTGCCGAGCTCCCCGACATCGAGGGCGCGGTGCGGGCGACCGATGTCGTGAACGCTCCGGCGGGCGTCGCGGGACTTCTTGCGCGCGTCGTGATCGCCGCGGACCTCCCCGCCGCGCAGCGTGTCCTCGCCTCGGCCCCCGACCTCACCGTCGTCACCCGCACGGGCGAGATCGTCACGCGCTTCTCGGTGCGCGCCGGCAGCGGCCAGGGACGCTCCCGGCTCGAGCTCGCGGCCGAGCGCGATACCGCTGCGGAGCGACTCGGTGAGCTGCAGGTCGTCGCCGACTCCCTGCGCGAAGCCCTCTCCGATCAGACACGTGCCCTCCAGGAGGCGCGCGCCCGCACCAAGCACACCCTCGACGCGCTGCGCTCGCACGACGCCGCACTCGCGGCGCACGCCGAGAAGGTCAACCGGGCGACGGTCCGCCACGAAGCCGCGGTGGCGGAGTGCGAGCGGCTCACGCAGACGCTGCGCCAGGCGCAGGCGGCGGTCGCCGAGGCCGAGGACTCGGCACGTGTCGCGGCTGACCGGTTGGCGTCCGCGCAGGAGGCGCCGCGCCCGATCCTGGACGCGTCGGCCCGCGACGGCATGCTCGCCGCACTCGACGCCGCGCGCGACGGCGAGATGCGCGCCCGCTTGGAGGTGGAGACTCTTCGCGAGCGGATCCGGGCGGGTGAGGCTCGCATCGCCCAGCTCGAGCGTCAACGCGAACGCGAGCGGGCGGCCGCCGAGGAAGCGGCCCGCCGTGCGGTGATCCGTCGGCGCCAGCGCGACATCGCCGCATCCGTCGCAGCTCAGTTGCCGGCGCTGCTGGATTCGGTCGACCGCTCGGTGTCGCAGGCGCGTGTGGAACTCGCCGCGGCGGAGTCCGCGCGCACGGCCGTCACGGCGGAGCTCTCCGAGGCGCGACGCGAGGAGGCCGCGCTGCGCGAACGACTGAGCGGACTCACCGAGAGTGTGCACGGACTCGAGCTGCGCATTCACGAGAAGAAGCTCCATGTGGCCTCGCTGCGCGAGCGGGTGCAGAGCGAGCTCGGTCTGGACGAGAACATTCTCATAGCGGAATATGGGCCCGATCAGCCCATCCCGGACGACTCCGTCGAACCGAGCGATGACGGGGAGCAACCCACGATCGCCTTCGATCGCGGACAGCAGCGCAAGCGACTCCAGGAAGCGGAGCGCAAGCTCGCGCAGCTCGGACGCGTCAACCCGCTCGCGCTGGAGGAGTTCGCAGCCCTCGAGCAGCGTCACACCTTCCTCACGGAGCAGCTCGCCGATCTGACGCAGACACGCAAGGACCTCCTCACGATCATCGAGGAGCTCGATGATCGGATGCGGTCGATCTTCCTCGAGGCGTTCGAAGACACCCGCGTGGCTTTCACCGAGGTGTTCCCGCTGCTGTTCCCCGGTGGCACCGGCAGCATCGCGCTGACGGATCCCGACAACCCCCTCACGACCGGAATCGACGTCTCGGTGCGCCCGGTCGGCAAGAAGGTGGAGCGGCTGTCCCTGCTCTCCGGCGGTGAGCGCTCGCTCGCAGCGGTCGCGCTGCTGGTCGCGATCTTCAAGGCGCGCCCGAGCCCCTTCTACATCCTCGACGAGGTCGAGGCGGCGCTCGACGACGCCAACCTCGGGCGCCTCCTGACGGTGTTCGAGCAGCTGCGCGCCTCCAGCCAGCTGATCGTGATCACGCACCAGAAGCGGACGATGGAGATCGCCGACGCGCTTTACGGCGTCTCCATGCGTCAGGACGGCGTCTCGGCCGTCGTGGGCCAGCGGGTCCGCGAGCGCGAATCCGCGTGAGCCCGGCCGCGTAGGCTGGAGTCATGGCCGAGAGATCGTGGTCGCTGGGGCGTGCCCTGCGAGGGATGTTCGTCAAGCCCGTCATCGACGAGAGCACGTGGGAGGACCTCGAGACCGCTCTGCTCACAGCCGACTTCGGCCCCGACGTGACCGAGCGACTCATCGACGAGCTGCGCGAGAAGGTCGATCGGTACCGCACCACGGACCCGAAGGATCTCCAGCGGATGTTGCGCGAGACCCTCGAGGAGCACTTCGCGAAGTTCGACTCCACGCTCCGACTTACCGAGCGCCCGGCCGTCGTGCTCGTCGTCGGTGTCAACGGCGTCGGTAAGACGACCACCATCGGAAAGTTCGCGAACTTCCTGCGCCGCTACGACCGCTCGGTCGTGGTGGGCGCCGCCGACACCTTCCGGGCTGCTGCCGTCGACCAGCTGGCGACCTGGGCCGAGCGCGGGGGAGCATCGATCGTCCGCCCGCAGCAGGAGGGGCAGGATCCCGCATCCGTCGCCTTCCAGACCGTGGCCCACGCGATCGAGACGGGTACCGAGATCGTCCTCGTCGACACCGCCGGGCGCCTGCATACCAAGGGCGGACTCATGGACGAGCTGGGCAAGATCAAGCGCGTCATCGAGAAGCAGGCGCCGATCAGCGAGGTGCTGCTCGTGCTCGATGCGACGACGGGCCAGAACGGTCTGATGCAGGCAGAGGCGTTCCTCGAGCAGGCCGGCGTCACCGGGCTCGTGCTCACCAAGCTCGACGGTTCGGCCAAGGGCGGATTCGTGCTGGCCGTGCAGGAGCGCACCGGCATCCCCGTCAAGCTGCTCGGCCAGGGCGAGGGTATCGGCGACCTCACCGGATTCACGCCCCACGTCTTCGTGGAGCAGCTCGTCTCCTGAGCCGCGCGCCGGACTACCGCCTGGCGGGTCGGGCTGGTTTCATTGACTCATGGCGATCGAGCACGACTTCTTCGGACTTCTGGAATCCGGACCGGACGGGTCCATCTTCTGGTCCGAGAACGTCGAGTTCGGTGACCAGAGCGTCACGGTCGATCTGACGGCTCCCGATCAGGAGGACGTCTCCGTCGCGGCGCTGGATGTGGCCGCCTCACTGATCTCGTCGCTCGAGCAGCTCGACCTGCTGGCGCGCAACGCCATGATCGGTGAGCTCGACGACCGCACCAGTGAGGTGACGGAGTACATCCTGCAGCAGCAGGACACCTTCGGCGAGGACATCACCGATCTTCTCGTGGACATCTCCGGCGATGTGCACGTCGACGTCATCCGATCGCTCCAGCTCACCAGCATGACGATCCTCGCCGACGAGCACGGCGGTTCGGATCCGTTCGCCGTCCTGGAGTATGCGCTGGACGCCGACGCGACAGACGACGTGCTGCTGGTGAACCTCGACTCGGACGGCGCGGTGATCTCGGTCACGAGCGCTGACTGAGCTCACTCCTGCGGCGCGCCGGACGCGGCCGAGATCAACTCGCGCGTGAAGGGGTGCCGCGCGCCGGTGAAGACCGCTTCCGTCGGGCCCTCCTCGACGACGTGACCGGCGCTCATCACGAGCACGCGATCGCTGACGCGCCGGACGACGGCGAGGTCGTGGGAGATGAAGACGACGGCGGCCCCGGTCGTCGACGGCAGTGTCAGGATGAGCTCGAGGATGCCGGCCTGTGTGGCCACATCCAGAGCTGACACCGGCTCGTCGCACACCAGGATGTCGGGGGACGCGGCGAGGGCGCGCGCGATGGCGACCCGCTGGCGTTGTCCGCCGGACAGCGTCGCCGGGCGTCGACCGAGGAGCGCGGGCGCCAGCTCCACCAGTTCGAGGAGCGCTCGAGGACCGGGCGACGACGGGGCGGAGGACGCCCTCAGGATGCGTTCCACGCTCCAGCGAGGATCGAAGCTGCCCAAGGGGTCCTGCGGAACGAGGCGGATGCGGGGCGCGGGCGTTCCGAGCGCGATCATGCCGGTGTCCGGATGCTCGGCGCCGACCAGCAGACGGGCCAGGGTCGTCTTCCCCGAGCCGGAGGCACCGACCACGCCGACGACCTCGCCCGCGCGGACGCGGAGGTCGACCTCCCTGAGGGCGGTCACCGAGCGGTACGCGCGGCCGAGGCCTTCCGCGCTCAGGAGCAGGCGGCCCGCCGGCTGCGCGGCGACCGACTTCGGTCCGCGCGGCGCCGCGGCGAGCAGCGCGCGAGTCGCCTCGTGGCGCGGCGCGGAGAGCACCTGAGCCGTCCGGCCCGTCTCCACGATCACGCCGCGCTCCAGAACGGCCACACGGTCGGCGACACGCGCGACGGCTGCGAGGTCGTGGCTGATCAGCAGGACGGCCCGGCCCTCGTCGCGGATGCGGGCCAGCAGATCCAGCACGTGCACCGCCACGGTGGCGTCCAGAGCGGTGGTCGGCTCGTCGGCGATGAGGATGTTCGCGCCGCCCACCAGCGCGGACGCGATGAGGGTGCGCTGCCGCATCCCGCCGGACAGCTCCCCGGAACGCCGTGCCAGGAGCGTCTCCGGGTCCGGGAGTCCGGCCTCCTCGAGGGCCTGCACGACGCGCTCGCGTCGGAGGGCCCGGGGAACGCGGCGCAGCGCGAGCGTCTCGCCGACCTCGGCCTCGATCGTTCGGAGCGGGTCGAGGGACTGGAGCGCGTCCTGCAGCACGAGCGCGACGTCGCGCCCCCGCATCCGTCGCCACTCCCGCCGTCCCGCACGTTTTGCATCGTGCCCCGCGACCTCGAAGTGCGCCGCGGCGACCGAGGTCCCGCTCTGCTCCTGCGTGAAACCCAGGAGCGTGCGCGCGAGAACGGACTTGCCCGCGCCGGAGGAGCCGACGATTGCGACGATCTCGCCCGGGGCGACGTCGAGGTCGATGCCCTTCAGCACGTCGCCGGTTCCTGGGAGGACGACGCGCAACCCCCGCACGTGCAGGCCGCTCACGCGCGCACCCCGCCGGCCAGGCGCCGCCCGACCGCGGTCAGCACGGCGGCCGTGGCGACGATCGCGAGCCCGGGGAAGACCGTCAGCCACCAGGCGCTGCCGATGTAGACGCGCCCGGCGTTGAGCATCGCGCCCCATTCCGGCGAGGGCGGCAGCGCGCCGAGTCCCAGGAAGCTGAGCGCGGAGACCCACACGATCGCCTGGCCGACGCCGAGGGTGGCGACCGAGACGAGCGGCCAGAGGGCGTTGGGGGCGATGTGTCGTAGGAGGATGCGGAACCACCCGACATCTTCGAGGCGCGCGTACTCGACGTATCCGCTGCGCGCGACCTGACGCACCTGCGTGCGCAGCATCCGCGCGTAGCCCGGTGTGGTCGCGAGTCCGATCGCCACCACCGACGCCGTCGTCCCCGGGCCCGCCACAGCCACGAGCAGCAGGGCCATGACGAGCGTCGGGAGTGCGAAGAGCACCTCGATCATCCGCGACAGCGCCGCATCCAGCCACCGTGGTCCGAGGCCCGCGGTGAAGCCCAGCACGAGGCCGGCCCCGACGCCGATGGCCGTCGCGGCGGCGCCGACACCGGCGGATGCAGCGGCGCCGTGGACGACGCGCGTGTACAGATCGCGCCCCGACTCGTCCGTCCCGAACAGATGTGCAGAACTCGGCGGCTGGAACGCTTCGGCCGGGGCGATCGCGAGCGGATCGCCCGGAGCCAGGAGACCCGGCCAGACGATCGCCACGATCAGGATGCCGAGGCCGATCAGAGCCGCGACGCCTGCCGCGCCCCAGGCGTACGCGAACGCTCTCACGACGCCTGGCCGTGCGCGGACCGAGGTGTCGGCGCTCATGCGCCGACGGCCACGGTCGGGGCGCGAAGCGCCCGTGGGCGGCGACCGCGCAGGCGGGGATCGACGAGAAGCTCCGCCGCATCCGTCAGCACGACCACGACGACGTAGATGAGCGCGACGACGACCACGGCTCCGATCACGAGTGGGACGTCGCGGGCGGTGGCCGCATCGATCAGCAGGCGCCCGAGACCGGGGCGTGCGAAGAGTGCCTCGACCACCACGGCGCCGGACAGGAGGCTGCCGTAGGCCCAGCCCGAGAGCGCCAGCGCGGGAAGCGCGGCGTGTCGCAGCGTGTGCCGCAGCAGCACCCGCACCTCGGACGCGCCTCGGCTGCGGGCCGTCGTCGCGAAGGGAGCGGCGTCGGCGCTGGCGAGTGAGTCGCGCATGACCTGCGCGAGGAATCCCGCGATCGGTACGGCGAGGGTGACGACCGGGAGTACGAGGCCGGCGGGATCGGCCCCGACGCTCGTGGCGGGCAGCACGCGCCACGTCGCCGCGAACAGCAGGATCAGCACCGCGCCGAGCCAGAACTGCGGCATCACCGTGGCGACCGTCTCGATGGAGCGCAGGACGGTGGATACGACCCGCGCCGTCCGGCCGCGCACCACCGTCACGATGACGGCCCCGATCAGTGCCAGCACCCAAGCGACCACGAGGGCGAGGGTCGCCAGCAGGAGGGTCGAGGGCAGTTGCGCGGCGATGAGCTCGGCGACGGGCTGCTTCCTGGCGTACGAGTCACCCAGCTGGAGGGTCGCGATGCGGCCCAGCTGCAGCAGGTACTGCACGATCAGCGGCTGGTCGAGCGCGTACGTGCGGGTGGCCGACTCCACCGTCTCCGGCCCCGCCTGAGAGCCCGGGCCGCCGAGGATCGCCTCGAGGGGGTCGCCGGAGGCGCGCAGCGCGAAGAACACCACGGTGGCGACGAGCCACACCACCAGCAGCGCCGATCCGACGCGCGCCGCCACCCAGCGAAGCACCCGCACCGAGCGCTCAGCCGTTCAGGCGCGCGTCGATGAAGGTCGGCGTCGCCACCGTTCCCAGCGTCGTGACCCCGCTCGCCCCGCGTACCAGGAAGTGGTTCTGCTGGTCGTAGAGGGGGAGGATGGCGTAGCTGTCGAGGATGATGTGCTGCGCCTGGGCGTACAGGTCGGCGCGCTGCTGCTCATCGGATGCGGCCGACGCCTGATCGAGCAGTGCGTCCAGCTCCGGGTCCGACAGCTGCGCGTGGTTGGCGAAGTAGCCGCTGGGCGCGGGAACGATGCCGTCGGAGTCGTACAGGATGCGCAGGACGTCGGGGCCGACCTTCGTGTACGGAGCACTGACCGCCTCGTACTCCTTCGCGCCGAGCGCGGCGTACCAGCCGGAGAGGTCCAACGGCGTGATCTGGACGTCGAAGCCGACCGCGCCGGCGTTCGCCTGGATCTGCTCGAAGAGGGACTGCTCCGCCGCCACGGACTGGTTGGTGCTGACGGGGAAGCGCACGCTCAGGCGTGCTCCGTCCTTCACACGGATGCCGTCCGCATCCCGTGCGGTCCAGCCGGCCTCGTCGAGCAGCTCTTCGGCGCGCGCGGTGTCGGTCGTGAACAGCGACTCGTCACCGATGGCGACCGGCTCCGTGCTCGCGAGCGGCGAGAAGGAGCGCGTCACCGTGCCCTGGTAGAGCGCCGTGATGCCGGGGCCCGGATCCGCGGCCCGGATGAAGGCCTCGCGGACGCGGATGTCGTCGAAGGGTGCCTGGCCGGTGTTCAGCTCGATGCGGTTCACGGAGCCGGGCCGGGGTGCGTCGATGTGGGTCGTGTCGGTGGAGTTCTCCGCCGCGACGATCGCGTCCGGCTGCGGGTTGTCGATGACCTGCACCTCGCCCGACAGCAGGGCGGCCTGCCGCGTCGCCGCGTCCGGGATGAAGCGCCACTCGATCGCGTCGAGGTAGGCGGGGCCGTCGTGCTGCGCCTCGGGGCCGGGGGAGGCGTAGTCCTCGTTGCGCACGAGGTGCACCGATTCCTGCGGCGTCCAGGAGTCGACGACGAAGGGGCCCGTGCCGATGGGAGCCTTGCAGTTCTCCTCCTGCCCGCGGGCGATCCCGGCAGGGGATTCGATCGCGGTCCACTGCTGACTGAGCGACTCCAGCAGGGCGGAGTCGGGGGCGGAGAGGTGGAAGCGGGCGTGCGTCGCGTCTACGACTTCCACCTCGGTGACCTTGGCGACCGCGAGGTAGCCGGTGCTGGACGCCGTGTCGGGGTCCTTCAGGTGCTCGATGTTGGTCTTGACCGCGGCCGCGTCGACGGGCGTGCCGTCGGTGAAGGTCAGGCCGTCGCGGAGGGTGAAGTCCCACGTCAGACCATCGTCGCTGACCTGCCACGACTCGGCGAGCCACGGCGTGATCGTGCCGTCGGCGTCTCGGCCGACGAGCGGTTCCAGGTACTGCGTCGAGATGAGCGCCTGCGGGTAGTTGCCGCCGACGTGGGGGTCGAGGCACGTCGGCTCGGCGTCGCCGGTCGCGTACACCAGGGTTCCGCCGTCGCGCGGGGTGTCGGCGGTGCCGCCCGCCGCGCACGCCGTGAGGGCGAGGGCGGCGGCGAGTCCCGCCGCCGCGGCGGCGGCGCGACGGGGGCGAAGAGATGCGGAGATCATAGGGAGGCCTTCGGCGAGGTGGGACGCACGCATGCGTGCGGACGGACTTGCTGTATCCGGTCCAAGAATGCAGCCTACCGCGGTTCGTGGGTGCGGCTCCGCCGCGACCGGACGCGGGGTGCTGGTTAAGCTGCACGGGTGACTGACGCGCCGCGCATGGGACGGCCTCGGGCGAGTTCGCCCGAGACGATCGCGGAGGCCGCATGCGAGTTGTTCTTCGAGCAGGGGTACGACGGCACCTCGATCGGCGACATCACTCGCCGCGCCGGCGTCGCGCGCGCCAGTTTCTTCAACTACTTCCGCGCGAAGAGCGACGTGCTGTGGGCGGGGTTCGATGCGCGGCTGGCGACGGCATTCTCAGCGATGGCTGCGGGCGTTCCCGTCGCCGATGCACTCGCTCGCATCGGCCGCGACCTCGCGCCCGACACGCTCGCCCTCGCGATCACCAACGCGGACGCCATGGGACTCGGCGAGGAACTCGAGAGGCAGCGCGCCGAACGGCTGGCGCTGCTCCAGCGTGAGATCGCCCGTCGTCTCACCGATGCCCCCGGCGACGCTCTGCGCGCGCAGATCCGCGCCGCGGCATACGGGGCGGGGGTGCTCGGTGCGGTCTGGATGTGGGCGGAGCGCGGTGCCTCGTCGGTGTCCTTGGAAGGACTCCTGCAGCACGCATTGTCGCTCTGCGAACCCTCCGGAGCGTCCGGCGACTCATCCGCCGCCACGCTCGCGTAAAATCGACGCATCATGGCGACTTTCGGCACCCTCTCCGACCGGCTCACTGAGACCTTCCGCAATCTGCGCACGAAGGGAAAGCTCAGCCCCGCCGACGTCGACGGGACGGTGCGCGAGATCCGTCGCGCCCTGCTCGACGCCGACGTCGCGCTGGTCGTGGTCAAGGAGTTCACCAGCAAGGTGCGCGAGCGGGCGCTCGGTGACGAGGTCAATCGCGCGCTGAATCCGGCGCAGCAGGTCGTGCAGATCGTCAACGAGGAGCTCGTCGCGATTCTGGGTGGCGAGCAGCGTCGTCTGCAGTTCGCGAAGACGCCGCCCACGGTCATCATGCTCGCGGGCCTCCAGGGTTCCGGAAAGACGACCTTCGCCGGCAAGCTGGCGCGTCTTCTCGAGAAGGACGGCCACACTCCGCTCCTCATCGCCGCCGACCTCCAGCGCCCGAACGCCGTGAATCAGCTGCAGGTCGTCGCCGAGCGCGCGGGAGCGGCGATCTACGCGCCCGAGCCGGGCAACGGCGTCGGCGATCCCGTGCGGGTCGCACGCGACGGCGTCGAATACGCGCGCCGTCACCAGCACGATACGGTCATCATCGACACCGCCGGACGCCTGGGCGTCGACGCGGAGCTCATGAAGCAGGCCGCCGACATCCGGACGGCGACCGACCCCGATGAGGTGCTGTTCGTCATCGACGCGATGATCGGTCAGGATGCGGTCAACACGGCGACGGCCTTCCAGGAGGGTGTCGACTTCACCGGCGTCGTCCTCTCCAAGCTCGACGGCGACGCCCGCGGCGGTGCCGCGCTGTCCGTGGCCTCGGTCACGGGCCGCCCCATCATCTACGCGTCCACCGGCGAGGGCCTCGAGGATCTCGAGCCCTTCCACCCGGACCGCATGGCGAGTCGCATCCTCGATCTCGGTGACATCCTCACCCTGATCGAGCAGGCGCAGCAGACCTTCGATGAGGCCGAGGCGATGAAGGTCGCCGAGAAGCTGGCGAAGGAGCAGTTCACCCTCGAGGACTTCCTCGAGCAGCTGCAGCAGATGAAGAAGATGGGTTCGATGAAGAAGATGCTCGGGATGCTCCCGGGCATGGGCCAGATGAAGCAGCAGCTCGACAACTTCGACGAGCGCGAGATCGATCGCACCGAGGCGATCATCCGCTCGATGACCCCGGCCGAGCGCCGCAACCCCAAGCTCCTCAACGGCTCGCGTCGCCTGCGCATCGCGCGTGGATCAGGCATGACGGTCACCGACGTGAACCAGCTCGTGCAGCGTTTCGACCAGGCCGCGAAGATGATGAAGACGGTCGCGCGCGGCGGCGTTCCCAGCATGCCCGGCGTGGGATCGATGGGCCGTCCGGGGGCATCCGCGAAGCGCGGCAAGCAGCAGAAGGCGAAGGGTTCGCGCTCGGGCAACCCGGCCAAGCGCG
Source organism: Microbacterium binotii (assembly GCF_021398715.1). NCBI lineage: Bacteria > Bacillati > Actinomycetota > Actinomycetes > Micrococcales > Microbacteriaceae > Microbacterium > Microbacterium binotii. The sequence continues at coordinate 1,504,481 of NZ_CP090347.1, forward strand.
CCGCCGAGAACGCGGGACTGCCCGCTGCGGAGCCGACCGGGTCGGGCTTCGGTCTCGGCGGGGGCGGCAAGGCGCCGAGCGAGGCCGATCTCGCGGAGCTGCAGAAGCTCCTCGGCCGCGGCTGAGCCGGCCTCAGAGCACGATGCCCGCGTGGGCGAGCACCGCGCGCACGTGACGGGCGAGGTACTCCTGCCCCTCCGCCGTGGGATGCTCGCTGTCCCACTGCAGGAGTTCGGGGTTCTCCTGCAGCGGCTGACCCAGCCAGACGAACGTGCCGTCGGCTGCCTCCACGGCCGAGCGGAGGGCATCCGAGCTCCAGGCGATGGACTGCGGCGCCTCCCACGGCTGATTCCACAGCGTGCTCAGCCCGACGATCTGCGTCGAGGGGAGTGCCTCGCGCAGCTCCTCGACCGTCGCGCGTGTTGCCGAGTCGATGTCGTCGACGTCCTCATCCGCGTCGTTGTCGGACGACTGCAGGATGACCATCGCGGGTTTGAGGTCGATGGCCTCCTGTGCGAGCGCGGAGAAGTTGGTCCCGCAGTCGCCGTCGACCACGAACCCCGCGCCTCCGCACGAGAGGTTCACGATGTCGAGATGTGTCTGTTCGCCGAGCAGCACGGGCCAGGCTTCGTCGGGGTCGAGCCCGTATCCCGACATGATCGAGTCGCCGATCGTGACGATGAGGGCGTCGGAGGCGACCGTCGGCGTCCGTGACGGTGAACTCGACGGCGCGGGAGACGCCGGATGCGGAGCGCTGTTCGGTCGATGCGGGGGCGCTGCGGCGCACCCGGCCATCGTCAGCGCCGCAGCGCCGAGGGCGGCCCAGGCGGTTGCGCGGAGCCGGCGGTGGCGGCGGACGATCACGGCTCCACGGTAGGCAGCGAGTTTATGAGTGCGGTACAGGTTCAGCCGCGGGCGGCCAGCGGCGCGCGTCGCTCGGGACCGGCGCGGAACTCGCGGATGAGGTGCTGCACCACCTGGCGCAGGTCGCCGCCCGAGGCGTCCGCGACGGCGAGCTGGCGCGCATAGCTGGCCCCTTGCGCGAGCGTGGTGCGCACGCCCTCCAGCTCCTCGGCGCACTTGAGCTCGATGGCGATCTCACCGAGACGCTCCAGCGTGGCCTCGAGATGCTCGACGACGCTCTCCTGCCGCCCGTCGCGATCGACGATGACCCGCGCGTCCAGTCCGTACCGCGCGGCGCGCCACTTGTTCTCGCGCACGAACCACGGCTGCAGCGTGGGCAGTTCCTCGCCGGCGTCGAGGCGGCGGGAGAAGTCCTCGACCAGTGTCTGCGTGAGCGCAGCGACCGCTGCGAGCTCGGGCAGGGTCGACATCCCGTCGCACGCGCGCACCTCGATCGTGCCCCACCGCGGGGCGGGGCGGATGTCCCAGCGCACCTCTGTGGCATCCGCCATGACCTCGGTGCGCACCATGTCGTCGAGATACGACTCGTACTCGGCCCAGTCGTTGAGCCCCCACGGCAGCCCCGCCGTCGGCAACTGTTGGAAGACCAGGGCGCGGTTGGAGGCGTAGCCGGTGCGCTCACCCGCCCAGAACGGGCTGGATGCGGAGAGCGCCTGCAGGTGCGGCAGGTAGGTGGACAGTGCGTTGATGATGGGGAAGACCTTCGTGACGTCGTCGACCCCGACGTGCACGTGAATGCCCCAGATCATCATGTTGCGCCCCCACCACTGGGTACGTTCGATGAGGGAGTGGTAGCGGGTCTTGTCGGTGACCTCCTGGTCGTACCACTGGGCGAAGGGGTGGCTTCCCGCGCAGAGCAGCTCCACGCCGCGCGGATCCGTCGCGGTGCGCACGGCTGCGATCGCATCCGCGATGTCGTCGACGGCCGCCTCGACCGTGTCGCCGACGCCGCTGGTGACCTCGATCGTGTTCGTGAGAAGCTCACCGGTGACGGCGAAGCGCTCCGGGGCGACGGACTCCTCGAGCTCGTCGATGATCTCGGGTCCGCGGGGGACCAGATCACCCGTGCGTCCGTCGGCGAGCATCAGCTCCCACTCGAGGCCGACGGTCGAGCGGCGCGACGGGGCGAAGGGGACGGTCACCGGCTCAGTCTGACACGCGGCGCGCGTTGGTTCGCGAGCCGCGTCATCATCTGGCAAAATAGACAGCTGGACCCCGCCCGACCCTCTATCCGGCCGGGTCCGAACCACAGAGCTTCCGCCGGGTGTGCACCCCACGCTCCAGGCGACCAGTTCGACCACCTTCCACACATTCAGGAGAATCGTGGCTGTCAAGATCCGTCTCAAGCGTCTCGGAAAGATCCGTGCGCCCTACTACCGCATCGTCGTCGCCGACTCGCGCACCAAGCGCGACGGTCGCGTGATCGAGGAGATCGGTCAGTACCACCCGACCGAGGAGCCGTCGGTCATCAAGGTCGACTCCGAGCGGGCCCAGTACTGGCTCGGCGTCGGCGCGCAGCCGACCGAGCAGGTCCTCGCCATCCTCAAGCTCACGGGCGACTGGGGTCGCTTCAAGGGCGACAAGGACGCCGTGAGCACCGTCAAGTACGCAGAGGGCAAGGCTCCCTTCGAGGTCGACGCGGCCAAGAAGTCGGTCATCAAGCCCAAGGCCGAGAAGAAGGCCGAGGAGCCGGCACCCGTCGAGGCCGAGGCCGCCGACGAGGCTGCTGAGAGCACCGAGGCGTAATCATCGTGCTGGCTGCCGCGCTCGAACACGTCGTCAAGGGGATCGTCGACAACCCCGACGCCGTGCGCATCGTCTCGTCCACGTCGCCGCGAGGTGATGTGCTCGAGGTGCACGTCCACCCCGATGACCGGGGTCGCGTGATCGGGCGCGGCGGTCGCACCGCCAAATCTCTGCGGACCGTGGTCACCGCCCTCGCCGACGGCAGCCGCGTGCGCGTCGACGTCGCCGACGACTGATGGCCTCCGCATCCGCCGATGGAGCGCGCGCGTCCGCGCCGCGTCCCGGCAAGACCCAGCTTCGTGTCGGCCGCCTGGTCAAAGCCCACGGTCTCAAGGGCGCCCTGAAGCTCGAGCTCTACACGGACGATCCCGACGGCCGGTTCGTCCCCGGGGCGGAGTTCACCCTCCAGGTCCCCGACTCGTCGCCCTGGTTCGGCAAGACCGTGACCGTGCGCGAGTTCCGCTGGATGAACACGCACCCCGTCGCGTTCCTCGAAGGCGTCGACGACCGCGACGCGGCCGAATCCCTCGTGCGCGCCATTCTCTGGATCGACCAGGACGAGCAGAGCACCCCCGACGAAGAGGACGCCTGGTTCGACCACCAGCTCGTCGGCCTCGACGTCGTTCGCGATGGTGTGGTCATCGGGCGAGTCGCACGAGTCGACCACCTTCCCGCGCAGGATCTGCTCGCGGTCGCCGTGGGCGAGAACGAAGTGCTGGTCCCGTTCGTCAAAGCGATCGTCCCCGAGGTCGATCCTGCGGCAGGACGAGTGGTCGTGACGCCGCCCGCCGGCCTCTTCGAGGAGCTCCCCGCCGACGACGACCCCGCGGGCGACGACGAAACGGCCGCGACCCGCGAGGACTGACGTGCGCATCGACGTCATCACGATCTTCCCCGAGTTCTTCGACGTTCTCGAGGTCTCCCTCCTCGGCAAGGCTCGCGGCAACGGGCTGCTGGACGTGCGCGTCCACAACCTGCGCGATTTCACGACCGATCGGCATCGCACGGTCGATGACACCCCCTACGGCGGGGGAGCGGGCATGGTCATGAAGCCCGAGCCCTGGGGCCTCGCGCTCGATGCGATCGCACGAGAGGCGACGTCCGCGCCGACGTTCATCTTCCCGTCGCCGGCGGGAGAGCGCTTCGTGCAGGAGACGGCCCGTGAATGGAGCAGTCGCGACCACCTCGTGTTCGGCTGCGGCCGGTACGAGGGGATCGATGAACGCGTCTTCACCTACGCCGCCACCCTCGGAGACGTGAGACTCGCCAGTCTCGGCGACTACGTGCTCAACGGCGGCGAGGTCGCGGCGATGGCGATGATCGAGGCCGTCGGACGTCTCGTGCCCGGCGTCGTCGGCAACCCGGAGAGCCTCGTCGAGGAGTCGCACGAGGACGGTCTGCTGGAGTACCCCTCGTACACGAAGCCCTCCGAGTGGCGCGGCCTCGTCGTTCCCGACGTGCTGCTGAGCGGACACCACGGCCGCGTGGCCGAGTGGCGTCGCGAGCAGCAGGTGGAACGCACGCGCGAGCGGCGTCCCGACCTGCTCGCCGACTGAGTCGGGATCAGTCGACGCCGAGGAACCCGCGGTCGGTCAAGACGATGGGGCCGTCAGCCGTGACGGCCACGGTGTGCTCGGTGTGCGCCCCGCGTGAGCCGTCGGCGCTGCGAAGCGTCCAGCCATCCGGGTCGGTCACGAGGCGATCGGTCGTCTCCAGCAGCCACGGTTCGAGCGCGACCACGAGCCCTTCACGGAGCGGATAGCCGCGGCCGGGCTTGCCGTCGTTCGGGACGTGCGGATCGCCGTGCATCACGCGGCCCACGCCGTGGCCGCCGAAATCGGTGTTGATGGAGTACCCCGCGCCGTGGGAGACGGCGGCGATCGCGGCGGAGACATCGCCGACGCGATTGCCGACCGTAGCCGCCTGGATCGCCGCATCCAAGGCGACGCGCGTGGTCTCGATCAGGCGCAGATCCTCGTCGCGCGGTGTTCCGACCACGAAGGAGACGGCGGAGTCCGCGACCCAGCCGTCGACGGAGGCCGCGAAGTCGAGCGAGACGAGGTCCCCATCGCGCAGCGTGTAGTCGAAGGGGAGCCCGTGCAGGACGGCGTCATTGATCGAGGTGCAGATCACCTTGCCGAACGGGCTGGCGCCGAAGGACGGGTGGTAGTCGATGTAGCAGGACTCGGCACCCGCCTTGCGGATCATGTCGTGCGCCTTGCGATCGAGCGTCAGCAGATTCGTGCCGACCTTCGTCTCTTCCCGCAGCGTCGCCAGCACCTCGGCGACGAAGCGCCCGGCCGGTCGCATCTGCTCGATCTCAGCCGGCGTGCGCAGTTCGATCATGGTGCTCCTTCGTTCTCCCCACTATTCTCTCCCGGCCGCAGTTCGTATGTCGTGAACGCAGCCGTTCCGCTCCGCTGGGTGTCCGCCCCGAGTGTCGGTCGCGGGCGGTTCCCGCGCCGGGTGGCCGCGTACGATGCAGACATGTGGCTTCGTCGTGCCGGCTTCCACTGGCTTCTGCCGTCCGCCTTCCTGCTGCCGCTCTGGCTCTTCGTCGGTTGGACGGTGACGGACGCGGGCGGTTGGGCCCTGATGTGGGTGTTGTTCATCGCCATTCCCTCGGTCTTCTTCGGTCAGCTCCTGCTGACCTTGTTGACTCGTCTGCGACCGACGGTCCGCGCTGAGCGCGCCCTCTCCTGGTGGGATGTGGCCGGCTATGGCCTCTGGCATGCGTTGACGATCACGCTCGGCCTCTTCGTGCAGCAGTGGTGGGCGCCGGTCATGGTGCTCACGGTCCTGGTGGGGGCGGCGAACATCTGGCTGCAGCTGTGGCAGCTGTGGCGACAGGCGCGCCCCCGTGCAGCAGTCCTGCACACGAGCGACGGCACCCCCTACATCCCGCCGGCGGAGCCGAGTCGGTCCACGACCGCGCCGGCGCACGAGGTCATCGTCGTCGAGGAGACGCTGCGCCGCGACGCCTGAAGTTGGCGCCAGGGGCGCCGCATGGCAGAATGGTTGTTTGTGCCCTGACCGGTCTCTGCCTCAGGGGAGACAGCCGCGCATCCCGCGCGGTGCGGGCACCGCTCCCACTTTCATAAGAACACGTTTCGCAGCCGACCTGTGGCGGTTGCAGGAAGAGATCCCTCATGCAGATCCTCGACGCCGTCGACGCGGCTTCGCTCCGCTCCGACATCCCCGACTTCGGTCCCGGCGACACCGTCAAGGTGCACGTCAACATCACCGAGGGCAACCGCTCGCGTATCCAGGTCTTCCAGGGCGTCGTCATCGGCCGCCAGGGCGACGGTGTGCGCGAGACCTTCAACGTCCGCAAGATCAGCTTCCAGGTCGGCGTCGAGCGCATCTTCCCGGTGCACTCGCCGATCATCGACAAGATCGAGGTCGTGACGCGCGGTGACGTGCGTCGCGCGAAGCTGTACTACCTCCGCAACCTCCGCGGCAAGAAGGCGAAGATCAAGGAGAAGCGCGACCGCTGATCGCGTTCTTTCACGAAGCCCCGACTGCTCCGGCGTCGGGGCTTCGTCGTGTCCGAGGCCGCGTCCGGATGTGCGACGCTAGAGTGCGGCTCGTGCCGCCTGTACCTCGAGGAACCGCATGAGCACCGACAACCCCTCCGTCGACGACGCATCCCTGCCGCGCCGATCGCGGCCCCGCCGGCGCCGCGGCGCACTGATCTTCCTCCGCGACGTGCTGGTCATCATCCTGATCGCGCTGCTCGTGTCCTTCCTGGTCAAGACCTTCCTGGTGCGCTCGTTCTACATCCCGTCGGCGTCGATGGAGAACACGCTGATCGAGCAGGATCGGATCCTCGTCGACGAGCTCACGCCGCGTTTCGGGGGCTACGAGCGCGGTGACGTCGTCGTCTTCCGCGACCCGGGCGGCTGGCTCGGCTCGTCGGTCTCCGCGCCGAGCCAGGGGCCGATCGTGGACGGGATCGAATGGGTCCTCTCGCTCGTCGGCCTTGCTGCGCCCGACAGCGACGACCATCTCATCAAGCGCATCATCGGGCTGCCCGGCGATCATGTCGTCTGCTGCAACGACCTGGGCCAGATCACCGTCAACGGTGCTCCGATCGACGAGTCCTCCTACCTCCTCCTGCCCGATGCCGGTGCCCCCGCATCCTCGCTCGATTTCGATGTGACGGTGCCCGAGGGCTCGCTCTGGGTGCTGGGCGACAACCGCTACCGGTCGAAGGACTCGCGGTACAACCAGGATCAGCCCGGCCGGGGCTTCGTACCCATCGACAACGTCGTGGGGCGCGCGTTCCTGATCACCTGGCCGTTCGACCGGTTCGGCGGCATCGACTTCCACCATGAGGTTTTCGCCGACGTTCCGAAGCCGGAGGGCCAGTGAGTCCGGTCCAACCGACGCTGCGACTGGAACGGCGGCTGTGGGCCGAGCAGCGCGTCGTCGTCGCCTGCGACGAGGTGGGACGAGGCGCTCTCGCCGGTCCCGTGGTGATCGGTGCGACGGTCATGGCGCCGCGCACCCGCCGCGTACGGATCCCCGAGGGCCTGCGCGACTCCAAGCTCATCCCCGAGGCGCGCAGAGCGGATGTGGCCCGCGCCGCCGAAGCATGGGTCGACGCGAGCGCTCTGGGATGGGCGTCGGCTGCGGAGATCGACGCGGTGGGCATCACGCGAGCGCTCGGCCTCGCCGCACACCGCGCTCTCGACGGCCTTCGCTCGCAGGGCGTGGACATGACGGGCGCGGTCGTGCTGCTCGACGGCAATCACGACTACATCTCCCCGGCGGGCGCGACGCCGTACGAGGTGCGCACCGTCATCAAGGGCGATCGCGACTGCGCGAGCGCCGCGGCCGCATCCGTCGTGGCGAAAGTCGCGCGCGACGCGCACATGGTCGCGTTGCACCCGGCAGCGCCCGCGTACCTCTGGGAGCGCAACAAGGGCTACGCGAGTCCCGAGCACCGTGCCGCCATCGCCGCACACGGACTTCACGCGCATCATCGTGCCTCGTGGCAGATCGCCGCGGCGCCCACACTCTTCTGAGACCGCGCCGACCCGGACCGCAGCCGTAGAATGGACGCACCATGGATGACGATGTCTTCGAAGACTACGACCGCGAACTCGAGCTCGCTCTCTACCGGGAGTACCGCGACGTCGTCTCGCAGTTCCAGTACGTGATCGAGACCGAACGCCGCTTCTACCTCGCCAACGACGTCAATGTCGTGCGTCGCGACACCGAGCACGATTTCTACTTCGAGATCTCGATGACCGACGTGTGGGTGTGGGACATCTACCGCGCCGACCGCTTCGTGAAGGCCGTTCGCGTGCTGACGTTCAAGGACGTGAACGTCGAGGAGCTCTCGCGTCGCGACTTCCAGCTTCCCGAGGAGCTCTCGCTCGACAACTGAGCGGCTCTCCTCACCCCGCGGGATGCGGCGGGTTCTCCCCGATGCGAGACTCGGCATGAACGCTGGTCGCGCCCGGTCGACACGCTGGGGCGATGGCAGCGAAAGACGACCTGGGGCGAGACGGTGAGGACCGTGCCGCATCCTTCCTGACCGACCGCGGATACCGGATCCTCGACCGGAACTGGCGGTGTCCTCTGGGCGAAGTCGACATCGTCGCGCTGGAAGCGGGCGAGATCGTCGTCGTCGAGGTGAAGACGCGCACGAGTGAGCGCTTCGGGCACCCGCTCGAGGCCATCGACGCACGAAAGCGGGCCAGACTGTGGCGCCTCGCCGTGGCCTGGTGCATCGCGCATCCCGACGAGGCTCGAGGTCGTGCCGTGCGCATCGACGCCGTGTCGGTGCTGGGGATGGATGCCGGCACCGGACACGTCGAGCATCTGCGAGACGTGCGATGACCGTCGCGCGTACGTGGTCGATCGCGCTCAACGGGCTCGAGGGCGCCCTCGTCGAGGTCGAGGCCGATGTCAGCCAGCAGACCCCCGAGTTCCGCATCATCGGACTCGGCGACCGCGCGCTCGGCGAGGCTGTGCAGCGTGTGCACAACGCGTGTGCGAACTCAGGCCTCCCGTTGCCACGTCGCCGCCTCACGGTCAACCTCTCGCCGGCGAGCCTGCCCAAACATGGATCCGGCTTCGACGTCGCGATCGCGATCGCCGCGCTCTCCGCGGACGGCGGAATGGATGCGGCGTCGGTCGCCGCCACGGTGCATATCGGTGAGCTGGGGCTGGACGGACGGTTACGACCCGTTGCGGGAGTGCTCCCCGCCGTGGTCGCCGCGGCGCGTGCCGGACGCCGCAGGGTCATCGTGCCCGCGGCGAACGGCGAGGAGGCACAGCTCGTGACGGGCATCGAGGTGCTCCCGGCCGCGACGCTGGCGGAAGTCGCCGCGCGGCACGGCGCAGACGTGGTCGTTCCCGACGTAGCCCCGCCGATGCGCGCCGCGACGGCGGAGGAGGAGCATGAACGACTGGACCTGTCGGACGTCATCGGTCAGCGCGAGGCAGTCGAGGCACTCGTCGTGGCCGCGGCGGGTGGGCATCACCTGCTGATGAGCGGGCCGCCCGGAGCCGGCAAGACGATGCTCGCGCGGCGCCTGCCGGGCATCCTGCCTCCGCTCGACCGCGATGCGGCGCTCGCTGTGGCATCGATCCGGTCGTTGTCCGGCGAGGCCGTGACCGCGCTCACCCGCATCCCGCCACTGGAGGCGCCGCACCATACAGCCAGCGTCGCGGCGCTCGTCGGGGGAGGGTCCCGCGTCATCCGGCCCGGTGCGATCGCCCGTGCCAGCGAAGGCGTGCTGTTCCTCGATGAGGCGGGAGAGTTTCCCGCGAGCGTCCTCGACGCACTGCGACAGCCGCTCGAGCGGGGCGACATCCATATTCACCGTTCGGGGGTGAGCGTGCGTTATCCCGCGCGATTCCAGCTCGTTCTCGCCACCAACCCCTGTCCTTGCGGCAACTACGGGGTGCGGGGAGCGACGTGCGAGTGCCCGCCGGCCGCGATCCGCCGCTACCTCGGGCGGCTGTCGGGTCCGCTGCTGGATCGTGTGGACATCGATCTTCCGATGCGCCGCGTCGTGGCGGTGGGCGCCGACGCCGCGGTCGGGCGCGTCTCGACAGCGGATGCGGCGAGACGGGTGGCGGATGCGCGTGCGCGCACCGTGGAGCGATTGGCGCGGACGCCCTGGCGGCGCAACGTCGACGTGCCGGGCCGTTGGCTCCGCGAAGGGCCCTCTGCGCCACCCACCGCGGTGCGGGCGCCGCTCGACGCGGCGCTCGAACGCGGCCAGCTGACCCTGCGCGGCTACGACCGCGTCCTACGGCTCGCGTGGACATTGGCTGATCTCGGGCAGCGTTCCGTTCCGACGCAGGAGGACATCGGCCGAGCCCTCTTCATGAAGCGCGGCATCGCCGCATGAACGTCCACGCCGTGGTGGAGAGCATGCTCCCGATGCTGGGGGAGCGGGCCACGCCGGAGCTGGCCGCCCGCGTCTTCTGGAGCGGCGTGGCAGAACCCGGCGACGCGCTGGCGGGAGCGCTGCTGGCGCGGGTGCCGGCGGAGACCGCGCTGCGCGTCGCCTCGCACGCCGCGGAGATCCAGCGCATCACCGGTGCCGGGGCGCGTGCGGCCGCGGATGCGGCGGCACGCTGGCGTCCTCGGCTGCGGGACGACCTCCTGACCGACCCCCTCGAGCGGGCCGAACGCTCGCGGGTGACGATCCTCGTCCCGACGGACCCGGAGTGGCCCGAGGCGCTCGACGATCTGGGCGATCACGCTCCGATCGCCTTGTGGGTCCGCGGCGCCCCTGATGCGCTCCGTGCGCCGTCCATCGCCCTCGTCGGCGCGCGGGCGGCGACCGCCTACGGCGAGCACGTGGCGGCCGAACTCGCTGCGGGAGTCGTCGCGGCAGGCGTCTCGGTCGTCTCTGGCGCCGCCTACGGCATCGACGGCGCGGCCCATCGCAGCGCTCTGGCCACCCGTTCCGGCTCGACCGTCGCGGTCCTCGCCGGCGGCTGTGATCGCTCCTATCCTGCCGGGCATGAACGGATGTTGGAGCGGATCGCCGCCACAGCGGCGGTGGTCGCCGAGGTGCCCTGTGGTGCGGCGCCGACCAAGTGGCGGTTCCTCGCGCGGAATCGCCTCATCGCGGCCCTGTCGCTCGCGACGATCGTCGTCGAGGCGGGCGCGCGAAGCGGTTCGTTGAACACGGCTGGGCACGCGGCGTCGCTAGGTCGCCCCCTGGGCGCCGTGCCCGGGCCGGTCACGAGCGCGGCCTCGATCGGATGCCACCGGCTCCTCCGCGAGTTCGACGCGGTCTGCGTCACGGATGCGGCCGAGGCTCGGGAGCTCGCCGGCCTCGGGATGGCGCGGCCGCTCGTGGTGCCCGGTGCGCGAACGGACGAGCGGACGCGCATTCGAGACGCGCTGAGCCCGCGAGTGGGGCGCGATGCGGCCGAGCTCGCGGCGCGGTCGGGGCTCGCGACCGCGGAGGTCGAGGCGATCCTGGGCGTCATGCTTCTGGAAGGGTCCGTCGTGGGCGTCGACGGCGGGTGGCGACGCCGCGCCGGACGTTGACTGGCAAGCTGGCGGCATGATGTTGGCCGCTGCGATCGAGGCATGGTGCGATCACCTCGCGGACGTACGTCGCCTTTCGCCGGCGACCGTACGGGCGTACGGGGCGGACCTGCGTGACTTCGCCGCGCTGTCCGGGGTCGAACAGGTCGAGAGTGCGGATCTGGAGGAGCTGCGAGAGTGGCTCTGGAAGGCGACGAACCGCGGTGACAGCCGCGCCACGATCGCCCGGCGCACCGCATCCGCCCGGGGCTTCTTCGGCTGGGCGCGCGAGCAGGGGATCATCACCGTGGACCCGAGCCTGCGTCTCATCGCGCCCAAGCGCGGCCGCACACTTCCCGCAGTCGCGAGCGCGCCCGCGCTGGGCGAGATGCTCGGCGCGATGGCGCGCGACAGCGCTGATGGCGACCCTGTCGTGTTGCGGGACCGGGCCGTGCTCGAACTGCTCTACGGCGCCGCTCTGCGCGTGTCGGAGCTGTGCGCACTGCGGAGCCGGGATCTCGACCGCGAGCGTCGCACCGTGCGCGTGACCGGCAAAGGAAACAAGGAACGCGTCGTCCCCTACGGGGCGCCGGCGGACGAGGCGGTCGCCGCCTATCTCGTCCGTGCGCGACCCGTCCTCTCGGCCCGTGCCGGTGATGATCGGTCGGATGCTCTTTTCCTCGGTGTGAGAGGGCGCGCTCTGGGCCCACGCAGTGTGTACGACCTCGTCGCGCGTACCGTCGGTCCCGTCATCGGAAGGGCCGCGGGCCCCCACGCCCTGCGGCACTCTGCCGCGACGCATCTGCTGGACGGCGGAGCCGATCTGCGCGCCGTCCAGGAGATGCTCGGGCATGCGAACCTCGGCACCACGCAGATCTACACGCACGTCTCGCATGAGCGACTCGCGGCGACCTACCGACAAGCCCATCCACGGGCATGACGCAGAACCCGCACGGCGCGTACCGTGAAGGCATGACACCGCGCCGACTGGGCCAGATCGCGATCCTCGTCGCCGCCGCGGCGGTACTGACCGGATGCGGTGTCGTCGCCGGCCCCCGACAGACGGTTCTTCCGGAGCCGCCGAACACAGCGCCGTCGGCTTCGTCCGCACCCGCTGGCTCGCCGACGTCCTCGCCGTCGGCGCCGTCACCGGGAGCGGACGGGCAGCAGGTGCTCTGCGGCAGTGGGACGACGGAGATCTCCGGAGCCGACCGGGACGTCGCGCTGACCGGCGAGTGCGTGAGTGTGATGATCGGGGGAACCGGGCTGCGCGTGGACGCGACTCAGGCGGCACTCGGCGTCGTCCAGCTCTCCGGTGATCGCAACGACCTGCGCGCATCGGACATCTCAGACCTCTCCGTGGGAGGGCAGGACAACGTCGTCGATGCGGGAACGCTGTCGACGGTGTCGCTCAACGGAGACCGCAACGCGCTCACGGCAGCGGGCTTCGGCGCGCTGGTCGTGTCCGGGAACGACAACACGGTGCACGCTGACAGTCAGGGGGCGGTGACCGACAACGGTCAGCGCAACACGGTCACCGGTCGCTGAGCTCAGCAGCACGGCAGCAGCACCGCGCGCGGCACTCCGCCCAGCAGGAGCAGCGGGTTGACGTACACGCCGTCTCGGCGCGCGCCGAGATGGAGAGCACCGTGTGCGGCGTGCCCGCCGTCGGCGAGCGTACCCACGACGTCGCCGGCGCTCAGCCTCGTTCCCGGCGCCAGAGAAGTGGCGACGGGCTCGAGCGTGCTCACCAGGCCGTCGCCGTGGTCGATCGTGACGATGGGGCGATCGACCACGACTCCGGCGAACAGGATCACACCGTCGCCGGGGGCGACGACGGTGTCGGTGCCGGCCTCGATGTCGATCCCACGATGGCCGGCCGCGTAGTCGTGGGCGGGTTGCCGGTAGGGCTCGACCACGCGCCCCAGGACGGGCCAGGTCCACGAGTGCGCCGTGTCCGCAGCGCCCGCGCCGGCTGAGGTGCCAGGAGACCACGTCGCCACGGCAGACGGTGTCGCCAGCGCGGCGACGGCGATGGCGACGGCGGCGGAGCGGCGGATGCGGGTGAGGACGGACATGCCTTCACCGTGCCCGGGAACGGGACGCGCGTGGGTCGCGGAGCCGCTGGTGGGGACGGCTCACCCGGGTGCGAGATCGGGGGAGGAGACATCGGTCGGCCGCATCATGTGGTGGGCCGGCGGCTGATACACTTGAGGCGCACCTCGCATGTCGAGGTGACTCCGCGTGCCCAGAGCGGCTTCATCCGCGGCACATCCACCCGACGGTCCCGTCTTCGGACGGGCGGGTGCGTGCCGGGCACCAGGCTCGTCGACCGATCGGTTCGACGCGAACAACCGCAACAGAAGGAGAACGGCCATGGCCGTCGTCACCATTCGCCAGCTGCTCGACAGCGGCGTCCACTTCGGACACCAGACCCGCCGGTGGAACCCGAAGGTCAAGCGCTTCATCCTCACGGAGCGCTCCGGCATCCACATCATCGACCTCCAGCAGTCCCTGTCGTACATCGACAAGGCGTACGAGTTCGTCAAGGAGACCGTCGCCCACGGTGGTACGGTCCTGTTCGTCGGCACCAAGAAGCAGGCGCAGGAAGTCATCGCCGAGCAGGCGACGCGCGTGGGTCAGCCCTACGTGAACCAGCGCTGGCTCGGTGGTCTGCTGACCAACTTCTCGACCGTCAGCAAGCGTCTTGCCCGCATGAAGGAGCTCGAGGAGCTCGACTTCGAGGACCCGGCGGCCAGCGGCTTCACCAAGAAGGAGCTGCTGCTCAAGAAGCGCGAGCTCGACAAGCTGCACAAGTCGCTCGGTGGTATCCGCAACCTCACCAAGACGCCGTCGGCCATCTGGATCGTCGACGCCAAGCGCGAGCACCTCGCCGTCGATGAGGCCACCAAGCTGGGCATCCCTGTCATCGGCATCCTCGACACGAACGCCGACCCGGACGAGTTCCAGTTCCCGATCCCCGGCAACGACGACGCGATCCGCTCCGTCTCGCTGCTGACCCGCATCATCGCGGACGCGGCCGCCGAGGGCCTGCAGCAGAAGCACAACCCCGAGTCCGGCGCCGAAGAGCCCCTGGCCGAGTGGGAGCGCGAGCTGCTCGAGCAGGGTGCCCCCGTCGCCGAGGGTGCGGACGCGGTCGTCGCATCGACCGAGTCCGCCGCGGACGCGGCAGGCGCCGAGGAGCAGGTCGAGGCCGTCGCCGCCGCTTCGGGCGAGAGCGTCGAGGCCGTCGCCGAGGCCGAGGCCACCGACAAGTAATCAGCGCGTCCCCTGGACCCGCTACGATCGGCGCGGCCGCGAACCGGCCGCGCCGATCGGCATCCGCGAGAACTCTCCCTACAGAAGGAGCCGCCACTCATGGCAAACTTCACCATCGCCGACATCAAGGCTCTGCGCGAGCAGCTCGGCACGGGCATGGTCGACACCAAGAAGGCGCTCGAGGAAGCCGACGGCGACCTCGAGAAGGCCGTCGAGATCCTCCGCCTCAAGGGCGCGAAGGGCAACGCGAAGCGTGCGGACCGTTCGACCAGCGAGGGCCTCGTGGCCGCGCGCGAGGTCGACGGCAAGGTCACGCTCATCGAGCTGAACACCGAGACCGACTTCGTCGCCAAGAACGAGCGCTTCATCGCTCTGGCCGACAAGGTCGTCGAGGCCGCCGCCGCCGTCTCCGCCGACTCCGTCGAGGCTGCGCTGGCCGCACCGGTGGACGGCAAGACCGTCGAGCAGCTCATCTCCGATGAGGCCGCGATCATCGGCGAGAAGGTCGAACTGCGTCGTGTGCGCACCCTCTCGGGCGACCACGCCGAGGTCTACCTGCACAAGACCAGCAAGGACCTGCCGCCGCAGGTCGGCGTCGTCCTGATCTACTCGGGTGACGACGCGGAGACCGCTCGCAGCATTGCGCAGCACATCTCGTTCGCCAACCCCTCCTACCTGTCCCGCGACGACGTGCCCGAGGCCGACGTCGAGAAGGAGCGCGAGATCGTCACCGAGATCTCCCGCAACGAGGGCAAGCCCGAGGCCGCGCTGCCGAAGATCGTCGAGGGCCGCGTGAACGCGTTCTTCAAGCAGGTCGCCCTGCTCGACCAGGACTACGCGCGCGACAACAAGCTGTCCGTCGCGAAGGTCGCCTCCGACGCGGGGCTGACCCTCACGGACTTCGCCCGCTTCAAGGTCGGCGCGTAAGTCGCTCGAAAGGCCCGCATCGTCGTCGGTGCGGGCCTTTCGCATGCCGTAGTTTTGACCAGACGAGAAGAGGACGCACACATGGACGAATCGACCGGGCGCCGTCGCGTCCTTCTGAAGCTCTCCGGGGAGGCCTTCGGGGCCGGCTCTCTGGGGGTCAACCCCGACATCGTGAGCCAGATCGCTCGGGAGATCGCCGCGGCGGTCGACGAGGTCGAGATCGCGATCGTCGTCGGTGGCGGCAACTTCTTCCGAGGCGCCGAGCTCAGCCAGCGCGGCATGGACCGCGGTCGAGCGGACTACATGGGCATGCTCGGCACCGTCATGAACGCGCTCGCCCTGCAGGATTTCCTGGAGCAGGCGGGCGCCGCGACCCGCGTCCAATCCGCGATCGAGATGACGCAGGTCGCGGAGCCGTACATCCCGCGTCGCGCCCAGCGTCACATGGCCAAGGGAAGGGTCGTGATCTTCGGTGCGGGAGCCGGGCTCCCATACTTCTCCACCGACACCGTCGCGGCCCAGCGTGCCCTCGAAATCGGTGCCGACGAGGTTCTCGTCGCGAAGAACGGTGTGGACGGGGTCTACACCGCCGACCCCAACAAGGACTCGTCGGCGGTCAAGCTCGACCGGATCACCTACAACGACGCGCTGGTGCAGGGACTCAAGGTGGTCGACTCCACGGCCTTCAGCCTCTGCATGGACAACCGCATCGACATGCGTGTGTTCGGGATGGAGCCGGCGGGCAACGTCACCCGCGCGCTGCGCGGCGACGAGATCGGCACGCTCGTCACGGCGTGACCTCCGCGTGCGGGGCCCACCCCGCCACTAGACTCGAAAACTGCTGGATATGAGGGAGTTACCGTGATCGCCGATGTGCTGACCGAAACCGCCGGACGTATGGAACGGGCCGTGGAAGCGGCCAAGGAAGACTTCTCGACCGTCCGAACCGGGCGCGCCAACCCGCAGCTGTTCCAGAAGCTGAGCGTGGAGTACTACGGCACCCCGACGCCGCTCGCGCAGCTGGCATCGCTCAACAACCCGGAGGCGCGCACGATCATCGTGACGCCCTACGACAAGTCGGCGCTGAAGGCGATCGAGCAGGCGATCCGCGACATGCCCAACCTCGGAGCCAACCCGACGAACGACGGCAACATCATCCGCGTCACGATGCCCGAGCTCACGCAGGATCGCCGCAAGGAGTACGTCAAGCTCGTGCGCAGCAAGGGCGAGGACGCGAAGGTGCATGTGCGCGGCATCCGTCGCAAGGCGAAGGACGAGCTCGACGCGCTCAAGTCCGAGGTCGGCGAGGACGAACTCGTGCGCGCGGAAAAGGACCTCGACGCCCTGACGCGTTCGCACGTCGACGCGATCGACGAGGCGCTCAAGCGTAAAGAAGCCGAGCTCCTCGAGGTCTGACAAGGCATGTCCGACGCATCCGATGCCGCCGGGGTCGCACCAGAGAGTGCGACACCGGGGCAAGGAGTGCCGCCGGGGCGTGATCGCGCCGGGGCGCAACGCCAGACGTCGCCCATCCGGGCGCGACGGAACGACTTCGAGCTGCAGGTCGCGCACGCGCGAGCGGAATTCGAAGAGGCGAACGAGCGCATCAAACAGCGCACCGGCCGAGACCTGATCCTTGCCATCGTGATCGGCGTCGCGATCGGCGCCGTGGTGTTGGTGGCGCTCGTCTTCGTGAAGTGGCCGTTCCTGATCTTCGGCGCGGGCGTCGCTCTGCTGGGCACGTTCGAGTTCGCCCGAGCGCTGCAGGCCTCGGGGCGCAAGATCGACGTCGTTCCGCAGCTGGCGGGCGGGTTGATGATCCTGCTGTCGGCGTATTTCCTCGATCTCTGGCTCCACTGGGTGTCGCTGTTCGTCGCGGTGGTCCTCATCGTGGTGTGGCGTCTGCTCGGACAGATGATCGCGCGGGACGGGCGACGCTACGCGGCCGTCGTCGACGACGTGCTGGCCGGCGCGCTCCTCCCCGTCTACGTGTCGTTCCTCGCGAGCCTCGCGCTGGTGCTGCTGCGCCAGGAACACGGCGAGTGGTGGGTCATGGCCTTCCTCATCGTGGCGATCGCGTCCGACACAGGCGCCTACGTGACCGGCCTCACACTCGGGCGGCATCCCATGGCACCGCGCATCAGTCCCAAGAAGACCTGGGAGGGATTCGCCGGCGCCGCCCTCGCCGCGGTGATCGCGGGCGTGCTGCTCTCGTGGTTGATGCTCGCGCTGCCCTGGTGGACCGGCATCATCTTCGGCCTCGTGATCCTGGGCACGGCGACCGCGGGCGACCTCGGAGAGTCCATGCTCAAGCGTGACCTGGGCATCAAAGACATGAGTTCCTGGCTTCCTGGGCACGGCGGCGTGCTCGACCGGCTCGACTCGATCCTTCCGTCCGCTCCCGCAGCTCTCGCGCTGTTCTACCTGCTGACACCTCTGGCGGTCTCATGACAGTTCACGAAGAATCCGCGCTCGAGCAGCGCAGCGAAGCCACGGCGATCTCCACCGCATCCCGTCACAACGCTTTCCCGCGTGTGCAAGGGCGGGCGAAGGGCTACGATCCTGCCGCTGTGGACGCCTTCCTCGCGCGTGCGCGCGAGGCCTTCGAATCCGACGCCCCAGGAGACGCCTCGGTCGGCGCTTCCGACGTGCGGGACGTGTCGTTCGCGCTGGTGCGCGGCGGGTACGCGATCGCACCGGTGGATGCCGCACTCGGTCGTGTGGAGGACGCGTTCGCCGCGCAGGAGCGTCAGCAGACGATCGCCCGCATGGGCGCACGTGCCTGGGTTCAGCAGCAGCGTGAAGACGCGCAGGTGGTGCTCGACCGATTGGGGCGCGATCGTCGACACCGTTTCGACCGCGTCTCGTTCGTCCACTACGGATACCGGGTGGAGGAAGTCGATCTCGTGGCCGATCGGATCGCCGGTTATCTGACGGACGGCACGGGCCTGACCGTCGAACAGGTGCGGTCTGTCGCCTTCCGGATGCAGCGCGGGGGATACCGCGAGACTCAGGTGGATGCGGTGCTCGACGCCGTCGTCGAGATCATGCTGGCGGTCGGCTGAGAGACGCGGCGCGATGCTCGCATGGCGTTCTCAGGACCGAATCGTTACAATCGGGACATCGTGACTTCCGGAGATGACACCCGAAACCCGGCGCCGTTGACCCGACGGTCGGCTCGTGCGTTGGTTGCTCCGGCCTCGGCACCCGCTTCGAAGGCCGCGACGAGCGCGCGCTGGTCGCGGCGTCGTGGGGTCGTCGGGGTGTTCGCCGGCGTCGCCGCATTGGCTTTCGCTGCCGCATCCGTCGGTCCCGCAGCATTCGCGCTCACGGATGCGGCGCCCACGCAGTCCGAGACCGAAACGGTCTACTCGAGCACGATCGACGACGCGCAGAGCCTCGTCGTGGCCTCCGGGGCCGTCGTGTCGCTCGATCGGGATTCATACAGTGCCTTCGAGAAGCCCAAGCCGCCGCCGGAGCCGGAGCCGAAGGTCGCAGCGGCGTCTCCGGCGACTCCCTTCTACTCCGGTGGCGGAGCGCCTTCGGAGTGGATGGCCGCCGCGGGCCTCGCCGAGAGCGACTGGGGCTACGTCGACTACATCGTCTCCAAGGAGAGTGGCTGGAACCCCAACGCCACGAACCGCAGCTCAGGCGCGTGCGGCCTCGTGCAGGCGCTGCCGTGCAGCAAGGTTCCCGGCAATGGCTACGACCCCGTCGACAACCTGCGTTGGGCCAACGGCTACGCTGTGGGGCGCTACGGCAGTTGGGCGGGCGCCTACAACTTCTGGATCAACAACAACTGGTGGTGACCGTGGCGCGATCGCGTCGACGCCGCCCCGAGCACTCCGGCTCCGAAGAGTCGTTCCAGCGCCTCCTGGCGGGCTTCAAACGCACGGAGATGCGCGGCGGCCGCGAGTGGACGGTGCAGCCGATCTCGGCCATGCAGGCCGTGAAGGATTACACCTGTCCCGGCTGTCACCACGTCGTCCCGGCCGGAACGGCCCACCTCGTGGTGTGGCGTGCCGACGGCGTCATGGGCGACGCCGCCGATCTCGCGGCTCGTCGGCACTGGCATTCTCACTGTTGGAAGGTGGCGTGATGACCGAGATCCGTGGGGCGAGTGTGCTTCCAGCGCGGCGCGAAGACATCGTTCTGCGCACGGCGGATGGGCTCGAACTGGTGGGGGAGTTGGCGCTTCCGCTCGAGAAGGACCCGGTCGCCACTCTCGTGACGCTTCATCCGCTGCCCACCCACGGCGGGTTCATGGATTCGCACATCCTCCGCAAGGCGGCCGCCCGCCTTCCGGCTCTCGCGGACCTCGCCGTGCTCCGGTTCAACACCAGAGGCACCTCGTCGCCGCGCGGACGGAGCGACGGTCACTTCGAGGAAGGCATCGGCGAGCAAGCCGACGTCGCGGCCGCCATGGACCTCGTCGCGGAGCGCGCGCTGCCGCATCCGTGGATCGTCGGCTGGTCCTTCGGCACCGAGCTCGCACTCAAATACGGCCGGGAACACCCCGTCGACGGGGCCATCCTCCTCTCGCCTCCGCTTCACCGCGCCAGTGAGACCGAGATCGCCGCCTGGCGGGGCGATCATCGGCGATTGATCGCTCTCATTCCGGAGTTCGACGACTACCTGCGCCCCGAAGAGGCGCGTCAGCGGTTCGCAGCGGTCCCCGAGATGACACTGATCCCCGTGGAGGGCGGCAAGCATTTGTGGGTGGGGGAGGCGCAGACCCGCCGCGTGCTGGACGAGATCGTCGAGGTCGTCAACCCCGCGGCCGCGCCCCTGCCGACGGAATGGGACGGGCCGCAGAGCTGATCAGCGCTCGTTCATGCGCGGGACGATCACCTGACGGTAGATGATGAGGATGCTCGCGGCGACCGGGATCGCCACGAGTGCGCCGAGAAGTCCGAGCAGTGATCCGCCGGCGAGAGCGGCGATCACGACCACTGCTCCGGGGACTGCGACGGCGCGACTCATGATGCGCGGCGAAACCAGGTAGGCCTCGAGCTGCATGTAGATGACGTACCAGATGGCGGCGGTGAGCGCGGTCGTCGGAGACCCCAGGCCAGGGATGAGGCAGGTCAACACGATGATGACCGAGCCCGTCAGGGTGCCGACCAGCGGGATGAGTGAGAAGAAGAACGCGATCACGGCCAGGACGGCGGGGAACGGCGCCTGAATGATGGTCAGGAAGATCGCGCTCAACACGCCGTTGATCACGCCGAGGCTGACCTGCCCCATGACGTAGTAGCCGACCGAGTCGGTGATCTGCTCGGACAACTCGATGAATCGCGGACGGCGCGAAGCGGGGACGAGACTGTAGACGGCGGCCTTGAGGTTCGGCGTCGACGCGGTGAAGTAGATCGTGAGGATCAGGACGATGAAGGCGCCCGTCAGCCCGCCCAGGAAGGCGAGGCTCGCGTTGATGACGCCGCCGGTGATGTTCCCCCAGTTCGAGATCGCCCAATCCTGGACGTTCGACACGGTGTCGTCGATGGTGCTGTCCTGGATTCCCGGGAACACCGAATGGATCCAGTTCTTGACGTCCTGCCACGACGTGCTCTGCAGGAAGCGCGTGACCTCCTCGACGAGCTGGCTGACCTGACTCACGATGATCGGCACGACCATCCAGACGATCCCCGCGAAGATGGCGAGGACGCCGAGGACGGTGACGAGGACCGCGGACCAGCGAGGCAACCGCCTTCTCGTCAACCAGGCCACCACGGGTTCGAGACCGAGCGAGAGGAAGAGAGCCGTGCCGATGTAGAGGAGGATCGTCGACAGCGTCTGCACGCTGCCGATGAGCAGAAGCCCCAGGCCGACACCGAGCGTGCCGATGAAGGCGATGCGGAACGGGTTGTGAAGCTTCACAGTGCCTCCTCGGCGAGTGGAACGTGCTGCACACACGATACGGGTGACGCGTCCGTGGAGGCGGGAGCGACCCCCTCTCGCGCAACACACAGGCGTCTCGGCTAGTCTCGAATGTCGGATCGTTCCGCTCCGCGGGCATGGGAGGAAGATTTCGTGCGTTTCGTCTGGGCCGTCGCGGCCTTCGTACTGGCCGCTCTGCTCATCGGGGCAGGCATCGCTCAACGGACCGTTTTCTACGGTCCGTCCACCCAGAGCGCCGAGATCCCCGCTGCCGACGGAGCGGCGTACACGATGGTCGACGGTGCCGTCCTCACCTCTCTCCCCGGCACGCAGACCCTTCGCGTCTCCTCCTCCGACGGCGTCTTCGTCGCCTACGGCCGCACCGCTGACATGCGCGCATGGCTCTCCGACCAGACGTACAACGACGTCACCGTGGGGCAGGACGGCGTTCTCAACGCGGCGGTCATCGAGCCCGAGGTCTCCCAGGCGAGTGCACCCGCCGATGCAGCCGCGGAAGGCGACGAGTCTGCGACCGCGCCTGCGACGACGGAGAGCCGCGATCCCGCGCAGTCCGACCTCTGGCTCGCCCAGTACAGCGACGACCGTGCCGTCAGCGTCCCCCTGCAATTGCCCGACTCGATGAGCGTGCTGATCGCCTCGGACGGGACGAAGCCCGCTCCCGCCGAGGCCAGCATCACCTGGAACATCGCGCAGACGACGCCCTGGGCGGGACCCCTGATGCTTCTGGGCGGCGTGGCCCTCGTTGCGGGGATCGTGCTGTACGTCCTGGCCATCCGACACGACCGGCGCTCGCGCGGACCGCGCCGCAAGGCGCCGCCGCCCCTGCCGGAGACCCAGCCGATCGATCTCGCCGTGGAGCCAGGGGCGAAGGGCGTGATCAGCGCCAGCCCGTCGAGACGCTCCTCGCGTCGTCCCTTCCTCGCCATCCCGTTGGTCGTGGCGGGTGCGCTCGTCTTCACCGGCTGCTCGCCCGATGCGTGGCCTGATCTGGCACCGACGCCGACGCCTTCAGGGACGGCGTCGATCGTCGACTCCGCCGACCAGCAGGCGCCTGCGGTGACCGAGGCGCAGGCGCAGGCGATCCTGCAGCGCATCTCGACGACGGTCGCCTCCGCCGACGAGGCACGCGACGCGAACCTCGCGGCCACCCGACTCGATGGAGCCGCGCTGGCCGAGCGCAACACCAATTACGTGCTGCGCGGCGCTCTCGCGGACGAGGCGGCGTTGCCCCCGATTCCGGCCGAGCCGACGCAGATCATCCTGCCGCAGGCGTTCGACGAGTGGCCGCGCACCGTGATGGCCGTCGTGCAGAAAGAAGGTGCTCAGGGGCCTGTCTCCACGATCATGTTCCTGACGCAGGCCGACCAGTGGGCCGACTACAAGCTGTCCTACATCGGGGATCTGCTCGGGTCGGTCGAGATGCCCGACCTCGCCCCCGCCTACATCGGCGCTTCCCAGGTGCCGCCGGATTCGTCGTTCCTGACGGTCGCGCCGGACAAGCTGGCCGAGGCCTACGCGGACGTGCTCAACAACGGCAAGGACAGCACGTCCATCGGGCTGTTCGACGAGCAGACCGACCTGTTCAGCCAGAACGTCGCCGCGAACCGCCAGGAGCGGCGCGACAAGTTCAATGAGACGGGAGCCTCGACCGGCACGATCGAGTTCGCGGCCCAGGCGGGCAGCCAGACGCCGCTCGCCCTCGCGACGCTCGAGAGCGGCGCGATCGTCGCCGTCTCGGTCAACGAGGTCGACACGGTCACGCCGAACAGCGGCGACGTCGTCATCAAGCTGACCGACAATCCGACCGTGCAAGCACTGACCGGTGTGTCGGAGTCCGCGACAGGAGTGAGTTCGACCTTCGCCGACCAGCTGTTCTTCTACGTGCCGGCGCAGGGCTCCTCAGAGAAGATCCGACTCCTCGGTTACACCTCCAACATCCTGGAAGCGAAGGTTCTGTGATGTCCGATCAGGCCCCTGGCGCCGTTCTGCGTGGCGCCGTCGATCTCTCCGCTCTGCGCAACCGGCCCGCGCCGGGCGCGAATGCTGCAGCGTCCGCTCCGGCGTCCGGCTCTCTCGTGCGAGACGTGACCGACGCGACGTTCGGCCAGATCCTCGAACTCTCTCGCACGGTCCCGGTCGTCGTGGATCTCTGGGCCGAGTGGTGCGGGCCCTGTAAGCAGCTCAGCCCCATCCTCGAGAAGGTCGTCGAGGAGCTGGCGGGTCGTCTCGTCCTGGCCAAGGTGGATGTGGACGCGAACCCGCAGATCGCGCAGGGCTTCCGCGCGCAGTCCATCCCGTTGGTCGTCGCTCTGGTCGGCGGCCAGCCGGTGCCGCTGTTCACCGGCGCTGTGCCGGAGGAGCAGGTCCGCGAGGTCTTCTCACAGCTCCTGCAGCTCGCCGCGCAGAACGGGGTCACGGGGACGGTCGACGCCGGCGCCGAGAGCACCGCGGACGCTCCCGAGGAGCCCCCGTTGCCGCCCCTGCACGCGGAGGCCTTCGCCGCGATCGAAGAGGGCGACTACGCGCGAGCGGCGTCCGCCTACGAGCGTGCGCTCGCAGAGAACCCGCGCGACGCCGATGCCCACGCCGGGCTCGGACAGGTGCGTCTGCTTCAGCGGGTGCAGGGCGCGGATCTGCAGCAGGCCCGCGCGGCGGCCGCTGCCGCGCCCACCGATGTCGACGCGCAACTCCTCGTGGCCGACCTCGACATCTCGGGCGGGCACGTGGACGACGCCTTCGGGCGTCTGCTCGATCTGTTCGCCGCGCTCCCGGCAGACGACCGGGCTCCGGTCCGGGCACGTCTGCTCGAGCTGTTCGGCCTCGTCGGCGACGCGGATCCCCGCGTCATCCGCGCGCGCGGACGACTCGCCTCGCTTCTGTTCTGAGGCCGAGCCGTCCGCAACCCGTTCTGTCAGTCCGTGGGGGAGAGCCAGAGCGCTCCGAGCGGCGGCAGCGTCATCCGTGCGCGCCCGGATGCGTCGGCGGTCACTGCTCCGAGGTTGCCGACCCCGGAACCTCCGAAGGCGGATGCGTCCGAGTTGAGCAGCTCCCGCCAGACGCCTGCGAGGGGCAGATCCAGCTCGTAGTCGTGCAGCGGTGCGCCCGAGAAGTTGAAGATCGCCACGAGAGGCCGACCGTCGGCATCCCATCGCACGAACGCCGAGACGTTGGGGTTCCACGTCGGTCCGCCGATGCGGGAGAACGCAGAGCCGTCAGCGTCCCGCTGCCACAGCGCCGGGGTGTCACGGTAAGTGGCGTTGAGGGCGGCGACGAAGTCGCCGAGCTCCCGGTGGGCGGGCTGGTCGAGCAGCCACCACTCGAGCGAGCGCGACTCGGACCACTCGGCGATCTGCCCGAACTCCTGACCCATGAACAGCAGCTGCTTGCCGGGGTGGGCCCACATGTAGGAGAGGAAGAGGCGCATTCCGGCGAGCTTCTGCCAGTGGTCGCCGGGCATCCGCGCGAACAGGGAGCCCTTGCCGTGCACCACCTCATCGTGGCTGATCGGAAGGACGTAGTTCTCGCTGAACGCGTACACGAACGAGAAGGACAGCTCGCCTTCGTGGTGTGCGCGATAGAGCGGATCGCGCGAGATGTAGACGAGCGAGTCGTTCATCCATCCCATGTTCCACTTGAAGCCGAATCCGAGACCGCCGGCGCTCGTCGGGGCGGTGACGCCCGGATAGCTTGTCGACTCCTCGGCGATCATGGCGATGCCGGGGAACTTCTTGTAGACGGTCGCGTTGGTCTCCTGGAGGAATTGGATCGCCTCCAGGTTCTCGCGGCCGCCGTAGATGTTGGGCTCCCACTCGCCGGCCTCACGGGAGTAATCGAGGTACAGCATGGAGGCGACCGCATCCACACGCAGACCGTCGACGTGGAACTCCTCGAACCAGTACAGCGCGTTGGCGACGAGGAAGTTGCGCACCTCGGCCCGGCCGTAGTCGAAGATCAGGGTTCCCCAGTCCTTGTGCTCGCCGCGTCGGGGATCCGGGTGCTCATAGAGGGCCTCGCCGTCGAAACGAGCGAGCGCGAACTCGTCACGGGGGAAATGGCCCGGAACCCAGTCCATGATCACGCCGATACCGGCGCCGTGCAGCCGGTCGATGAGGTAGCGGAGGTCGTCGGGCGAGCCGAATCGGCTCGTCGGCGCGTAATAACCGCTCACCTGGTATCCCCATGAACCGCCGAAGGGATGCTCCGCGAGCGGGAGGAACTCGACGTGCGTGAACCCCTGTGCGCTCACGTACTCGATGAGCGGGTCTGCGGCGTCGCGATAGCCCAGACCCGGCCGCCAGGAGCCGAGATGCAGCTCGTAGACCGACATCGGGCGCTCGAGTGGCTGGGCGGCAGCCCGCCCGGCGATCCACGCGTCGTCGCTCCATTCATAGCTCGAGGCGGTCACGACGGAGGCCGTCGCCGGCGGCAGCTCGGCCCGCCGCGCCATCGGATCCGCCTTGAGGATCCACCGGCCGTCGCGCGTGAGCAGCTCGTACTTGTAGGTGCTGTCCGCGCCGATGCCCGGGACGAAGAGCTCCCAGACGCCGCTCGCGCCCATGGATCTCATGCTGTGCGCCTGGCCGTCCCAGCCGTTGAAGTCCGCGGCGACGCGGACCGCCTGCGCGTGCGGCGCCCAGACGGCGAAGGACGTCCCCGTCGCTCCCTCGTGGTTGCGCACGTGGGAGCCCAGGACTTGCCACAGCTGCTCGTGGCGTCCCTCGCGGATCAGATGAAGGTCGAGCTCGCCGATCGTCGGTGAGAACCGGTAGGGGTCGTCAGCGGTGTACGGGGCCGAACCCTCGTACGTCGCCGTGAGCCGGTACGGACCCGCCTCACCGCGGTACGCACCCTCCCAGATGCCCGCGCGGACGTGTTCGAGCGCCACCTCACGACCGTCGGCGAAGACGGCTGTGACGGATGTGGCCAGTGGCCGCCGGGCACGGATCACTCCGCCAGCGGGGCCGTCGGGGTGCAGACCCAGCACGTCGTGCGGGGCGTAGTAGGAGCCGGTGGCGACGGTGTCGAGCACCCGGGATTCGATGACGCTCATGCAAGGCCCTTCACGTGCAGGATGTGTGCGGGCTCGCGGAACGCGTCCAGGCGCACATAATTGTGGTCGGTCCAGGTCCAGGTGCTACCCGTCACGAGGTCTTCGACGACGTACGGCGTTCCCGCCGGGATGCCCCACGCCTCGGTGTCCAGATGCACGGTCGTCTCGCGGGCCGAGTGCGGGTCGACGTTCACGACCACGATGATCGTGTCGTTCTCACCGCTCTCGCTGAGAGCGCCCGCGAGGTGCTTGGAGTACACCAGGATCGCGTCGTCGTCGCTGTGCTGGATCTGGAGATTGCGCAGCTGGCGCAGTGCGGGATGCGCGCGGCGGATGCGGTTGAGGAAGGTGAGGTACGGCGCGAGGGAGTCGCCGTCGGCTTCGGCCCGGTTCCAGTCGCGGAGCTTGTACTCGTACTTCTCGTTGTCGATGTTCTCCTCGCTGCCCGGGCGCGCGACGTTCTCGAACAGTTCGTACCCGGCGTAGACGCCGTAGGTCGGGGCCGCCGTCGCCGCGATCGTCGCTCGGATGCGATAGGCCGCGCGTCCTCCGTACTGGAGGTACTCGGTCAGGATGTCGGGGGTGTTGACGAAGAGGTTCGGGCGCAGGTAGTCGTCGGTCTCGTGGGCGAGAGAGTCGAGGAACTCTTCGAGCTCAGCCTTCGAATTGCGCCACGTGAAGTACGTGTAGCTCTGCTGGAATCCCGCCTGCGCGAGCCCGCGCAGGGGCGTCGGCCTGGTGAAGGCCTCCGCGAGGAAGACGACGTCGGGCGCCTCGTCGCGGACGGTGCGGATGAGCCACTCCCAGAACTGCAGGGGCTTGGTGTGGGGATTGTCGACGCGGAAGATCCTCACTCCCTGGGCGATCCAGTGGCGTACGATCCGCAGCACCTCGGCGCGGATGCCCGCGGGGTCGTTGTCGAAGTTGACGGGATAGATGTCCTGATACTTCTTCGGTGGGTTCTCCGCATAGGCGATCGTTCCGTCGGGCAGGGTCGTGAACCACTCCGGGTGCTCCTTCACCCACGGGTGGTCGGGTGAGGCCTGCAACGCAAGATCGAGCGCGATCTCGATGCCGGCGGATGCGGCGGCGGCCACGAAGGCGCGGAAGTCGGACAGTGAGCCGAGCTCGGGGTGGACGGCATCATGGCCGCCCTCCGGCGCACCGATCGCCCACGGCGAACCGGGGTCGGCGGGGCCCGCGTTCAGCGTGTTGTTGGGGCCCTTGCGGTGCGTGCGGCCGATCGGATGGATCGGCGGCAGGTAGAGCACATCGAACCCCATCGCCGCGACGCCGGTGAGCCGCTCCACGGCCGTGCGGAAGGTGCCCGGCTCGATGGTTCCGTCCGCTCGCCGCGTCGCTCCCTCGGATCGAGGGAAGAACTCGTACCACGCGCCGACTCCGGCCCGTTCGCGCTCCACGAGGAGATCATGCGTCGCGCCGACGGTCCAGAGCTCACCGAGCGGCCGAGTGGTGAAGGCGTCGGCGATGCGATCGTCGTGGACGACTGCGAGGGAAGCCTCCTCGTCCGTATCGCTCGCGCGCAATCTCGCCGCCTGGTCGGTCAACAGACGCCGTTCCGCGGCGGGGCGGTCCTTCTCCGCGGCGGCGTCGTCGAACAGGCGCGCTCCGATCTCGCGCATCAGCGCCACGTCCACGCCAGCGGGAATCTTCAGCTCGGCCGCGTGCCGCCAGGTGGCGTAGCGGTCGGCGAACGCCTCGAAGCGGAAGGACCACGTCCCCTGGGCGAGCAGCGTGACCAGGACGCCCCACGTATCCAAGCCGTCCTCGTGCGCAGCGAGCCGGTGCAGAGACTCACTGCCGTCGGGGGCGGTCAGCCGCAGCTGCACGCCGATCAGGTCGTGTCCCTCTCGGAACGCGCGCACGCGGAAAGGGACGACCTCGCCGGAGAAGGCGGAAGGGTCGAAGCGCGGGTCGGGCGTCGACGGTCGTTCCGCACTGAGCGGGATGCGGCCGGTCAGCGTGTCGGCGGGCGCGGGCGCTGCGACCGTGCGCAGCGGGATCTCGGCGCCGCTTCGTTGGGTGCGGGCGGGGAGGGATCGTGTCGGAGTGGCCACACAGCGAACCTATCGCGGGCGGGTGCGGCACGACAGGCGTGACGCGGGCGGTGGGAACGTGCTATTCGGCGCGGAACAGATGCATCGAGGTCGGGGGAGTGGGAACGACGTCGCCGGGCGCGAGGACGGGCATCTCCAGCGAAGGCGACTCCTCCGCACTGGACCAGAGCGACACGTAGCGGCTGACGCCGTCGATGACGGGTAGCCGCACATCCACCGGGGTCTCGTTGCCGTGCACGATGAGCAGGATGCGGTTGAACTCCTCGAACTCGGGGGTCGATGCCGCGACGTACTGGAGCGTGCGGTGAGCGGGATCGTTCCATCGCTCGCCCGACATGGTCTCGCCGCGCTCGTCGTACCACTCCATGACCGACGCAGACGGCGTCTCCTCGTCGAGGCGTGCGAAGCGGATGGGCCGCAGCGCCGGGTTCTCGGCGCGCAGTTCGATCAGACGCCGCACGTGCGCGAAGAGCTCCTGCTGCCAGGGGCGGTGCTCCCAGGACAGCCAGGTGAGAGCGGAGTCGTGGCAGTACGCGTTGTTGTTCCCTCGCTGGGTCCTGCCGAACTCGTCGCCGGCCGTGATCATCGGGATCCCCGCCGACAGCAGGAGCGTGCCCATGAGGTTGCGCATCGCCTTGCGGCGGGTGGCGAGGATCCGCTCGTCGTCGGTCGCTCCTTCGGCCCCGTGGTTGAAGGAGCGGTTCGTGTCGGCGCCGTCGCGGTTGTGCTCGCCGTTGCCGAGGTTGTGCTTCACGTCGTACGAGACGAGGTCGTTGAGTGTGAAGCCGTCGTGGGCGGTCACGAAATTGATGGACGCCAGCGGACCCCGCTCGGCGCTGAACGTGTTGGAGGAGCCCGCGAGCCGCGTGGCGAACCCGCCGATCCCCACGGGCGCCGTGGAGGCGCGGCGGGCGTAGTCGACGTCGGAGAGCCAGAAGTTGCGCACGCGGTCCCGGTACCGGTCGTTCCACTCGTGCCAGCCGTCGCCGAAGTTGCCCGTCTGCCATCCGCCCATGCCCACGTCCCACGGCTCGGCGATCCTCTTCGTGTCCGCGAGCTCCGGGTCCTCGGCGATGGCTCGCAGGAGGGGATGGTCCGGCGTGAATCGGTGCTGATCGTCGCGACCGAGAGTCGTGGCGAGATCGAACCGGAATCCGTCGATCTGCACGTCGCGCGCCCAGTAGCGCAGGGAATCCAGCACGAGACGTGCCCCCGCATCCGTCGCGGTGTTGACGGAGTTGCCGCATCCGGTCACGTCGACGTACGTGCCGTCCTCCTGTTGCCGGTAGTAGGCGCGGTTGTCGAGTCCGCGCAGGCTCGAGCGCGGCCCGCCGATGCCTTCCTCCGCGGTGTGGTTGTAGACGACGTCCAGGACCACCTCGAGGCCGGCCTGGTGCAGGAGCTTCACCATGCCCTTGACCTCGCGGAGTACCGCATCCGGCCCCTCCCGGCGTGCCTGATCGGTCGCGTAGGCGGCGTGCGGTGCGAAGAATCCGAGGGTGTTGTAGCCCCAGTAGTTGTCGAGTCCCAGCTGCAGCAGGCGCGGTTCGGAGGCGAACGCGTGGATGGGGAGCAGCTCGATCGTCGTGACGCCGAGCTCGAGGAAATACTCGATCATGGCGGGATGCGCGAGTCCTGCGTACGTGCCGTGCAGCGCTGCGGGGACACCGGGATGCCGCTTGGTCATGCCCTTGACGTGCGCCTCGTAGATGACCGTGCGATCCAGGGGGACGGCCGGTTTGCGGACCTCGCCCCAGTCGAAGCCGCGGTCGACGACGACCGAACGCCAGTCGCCGAAGCCGCCGCTCACGATGCCGCGGGCGTAGGGATCGAGCAGCAGAGTCTGCGGATTGAAGATGTTGCCGGCCCCGAAGGGACCCGCGGCGCGCAGTGCGTAGCGTGCGCCGGCGACCAGGAGCTCGGATGTGATTTCCCAGACGCCGCGTTCGCGGCGCTGCATCGGCAGGATCGCCGTCGCCCAGTCGAGATCGTCGGCGTCGAAGATCACCACGTCGAGGGAGTCGGCCGCCTGCGAGAAGACGCGCAGAGTGCCGCCGTTCTCGTGCAGGCGCACACCGAGGTCCTCGAGAGCGGGGTCGAGGACCTGCGAGAGCGCGGGAACGGAGGTCGTTGTCGGGCTGACCATGCCCACAACCCTAGCCATCGGCGCATGACGAACTGATGACGCCCGGTGACGCCGCGCGTGCGACAGTGGACGGGTGCACATCTATCTGGACCATGCGGCGTCGAGTCCGCTGCGTCCCGAGGCGCGCGAAGCCTGGCTCGAGGCGGCGGCCACGACGGGGAACGCCTCCTCCGTGCACGGCGGCGGCCAGGCGGCACGGCGCGTCCTGGAAGACGCGCGAGAACGACTCGCGGCGGTCATCGATGCCGATCCCATCGAGGTGGTGTTCACCTCCGGCGGCACGGAGGCCGTGAACCTCGCGGTCAAGGGCATGTGGGCGACCCGCGCCGCGGGCGCGGAGGCGATCGTGCTCCCGGACGGGGAGCACCACGCGACGATCGATTCGGTCGCAACCCTCGTCGACGCCCAGCATGCCGAGGTGCGGCCTGTGCGACTGAGCTCGCGCGGCGCGATCGACCTTGATGCCTTCGCATCGGCGGTGGACGGCGCCGCGTTCGCCACCGCGCTGGTCGCCAACAACGAGGTCGGCACCCTCTCGGATGCGGCGGCGATGGCCGCGAGCGCCGCGTCGGCCGAGGTGCCGCTGCATCTGGACGCCGTCGCCGCGTTCGGCCAGGTGCCCGTGGACTTCCGCCGGTGGCGAGGCGATGCTCCGGCGGGTGCGGGCCTGGTCGCGATGAGTCTGTCGGCGCACAAGGTCGGCGGCCCGGTGGGCACGGGTGCTCTGATCACTGCTCGTTCCGCGCGGATCGGCGCTCAGATGCACGGGGGTGCGCAGCAGCGAGGGCTGCGGGCCGGGACGCAGGACATCGCGGGCGCTGCCGCTTTCGCCGTGGCGGCGGAACTCGCCGCGGCCGAGCGGGATGCGGAGGCCGCGCGTCTCGGCGCGTTGCGAGATCGCCTGGTGAGCCAGGCGTGCGCGACCGTTCCGGGACTCGAACTGCTCGGCGACCCCGAGAACCGCATCCCCGGCAACGCGCACCTGCTGGTGCCGGGCGCGCTGGGGGAGACGCTCCTGTTCCTCCTCGACACCCGCGGCATCGCTGTCTCGACGGGGTCCGCCTGTCAAGCGGGGATCCCCGAGCCCTCGCACGTCGTGCGCGCGCTCGGCCGCGACGAGGATGCCGCGCGCTCGGTGCTGCGGATCACTCTCGGCCGCACGACGACCCCGGACGACGTCGACGCGTTCCTCGACGCCCTGCCCTGGGCCGTGGAGCGTGCGCGCGCTGCCGGAGCCCGTACAGCGTCGCCCTCGTAGACTGGGACGATGCGAATTCTGGCGGCGATGAGCGGTGGCGTCGATTCGGCTGTCGCCGCGGCACGCGCCGTCGACGCCGGGCACGAGGTCGTCGGCGTCCACCTCGCCCTGTCGCGGGCGGGGGGGACACTGCGTACCGGCAGCCGCGGCTGCTGCACGATCGAGGATGCGATGGACGCCCGTCGCGCCGCGGACAAGCTGGGCATCCCCTTCTACGTCTGGGACTTCTCGGAGCGCTTCCGCGATGACGTGATCGAGGACTTCGTCTCGGAGTACCGCGCAGGGCGCACACCGAACCCGTGCATGCGCTGCAACGAGCGGATCAAGTTCGCGGCATTGCTGGAGCGCGCTCTCGAGCTCGGCTTCGACGCCGTCTGCACCGGGCACTACGCGCTGCTCGTCGACGGCCCGGAGGGGCGGGAGCTGCACCGGGCGAGCGACCAGGCCAAGGACCAGTCGTACGTACTCGGCGTCCTGACCGCCGAGCAGCTCGCGCACACCTACTTCCCGCTGGGCGACACCCCCTCGAAGGCCCTCGTGCGTGCTGAGGCCGCCCAGCGCGGGCTGACGGTCGCCCAGAAGCCGGACAGCCACGACATCTGCTTCATCCCGGATGGCGACACCCGGGGCTGGCTCGCCGAGCGCGTGGGCGCCGAGCGGGGCGACATCCTCGATCGCGAGGGCGCGGTCGTCGGGCGTCACGACGGGGCCCATGCATTCACCGTGGGACAGCGTCGCGGACTGCAGCTGGGCGTCCCCGCATCCGACGGCAAGCCGCGTTTCGTGCTCGAGGTGCGTCCGGTGAGCAACACCGTCGTGGTGGGGCCGAAGGAGGCGCTGGCGACGGCGGAGATCGCCGGCGCACGTGTCAGCTGGGCGGGCGCCGCTCCGAGCGAGGCCGCGTTCTCCTGCGAGGTGCAGATCCGTGCCCACGCCGATCCGGTGGCGGCCCATGCGGACGTCTCCGACGACGGCGTCGTGGTGCGTCCGGCAGAGCCGTTCGACGGCGTGGCGCCCGGACAGACGGCCGTGCTCTATCTCGGCACGCGCGTGCTCGGCCAGTTCACGGTCGACCGCACGGTCTCGGCCGTACCTGTCGGCTCCGTCACCGCATCCTAGGCGCGGCGCCGGTGCTGCGCACCGCCCTGGCGGTGTCTGAGGGCGGACCTAGACTCGATGCGTGACGCAAGCCGGTGACTCGATCGACGATGACACGACCCTCGCGGAGGCTCGTGCGGAAGCGGCGGAGCTGACGGAGCGCATCCTCCGCGCCCGTGACGCCTACTACGGCGAAGACGCCGAGCTCGTCGACGACGCCACCTACGACGGCTGGATCCGCCGGCTGGAAGAGCTGGAGCGGCTGCATCCGGAGGTGCAGACCCAGGATTCGCCCACGCTCAGCGTCGGCGCGGCATCCACCACGATGTTCGCGCCCGTCGAGCACGCCGAGCGGATGCTCAGCCTCGACAACGTGTTCAGCCCGGACGAGCTGCGGGACTGGTGCGTCAAGACCCAGGCCTCCGCGGGGCGTCCGGTGCGGTGGCTGACCGAGCTGAAGATCGACGGGCTCGCGATCAGTCTCCGCTACGAGAACGGTGTGCTCACCTCCGCTGCCACGCGCGGCGACGGGCGCATCGGTGAGGACGTCACCGTCAACGCGCTGCGCGTTCACGGCATCCCCGAACGCCTGGGCGGCACGGGCCACCCCGCTCTCGTCGAGGTGCGCGGTGAGGTCTTCATCCCGGTCGCGGCCTTCGAGGAGCTCAACGCCCTCCAGGCCCGGATGCGGGAACGC
This sequence comes from Microbacterium binotii, assembly GCF_021398715.1. NCBI lineage: Bacteria > Bacillati > Actinomycetota > Actinomycetes > Micrococcales > Microbacteriaceae > Microbacterium > Microbacterium binotii. The sequence goes on from NZ_CP090347.1 coordinate 1,538,091, forward strand.
GTCATCGAGCAGGCGCGTGAGCGCGGCAACCTCACCGAGGAGCGTGCGCGGCTCAGCGCCGACCGTCGATTCCCGGCGTTCGCGAATCCGCGCAACGCCGCCAGCGGCGGACTGCGTCAGCAACTCGACAAGAAGGACGGTCTCGAGCTCGAGGCCGGGCGGGCTCGTCTCGCGTCTCTGCGGCTGTTCGTGCACGGCATCGGCGCCTGGACGGCGCCGCCCGTGGCCTCCCAGAGCGAGGTCTACGACCTCCTCGCGGAGTGGGGGCTGCCGACGAGCCCCTACTACAAGACCTTCGACGACATCGACGGCGTCCTCGATTTCGTGGCGCACTACGGCGAGCATCGTCACGATGTGGAGCATGAACTCGACGGAATCGTCGTCAAGGTGGACGAGCTCGCGCTGCACGACGAGCTGGGCGCGACGAGCCGGGCGCCGCGTTGGGCGATCGCCTACAAGTACCCTCCCGAGCAGGTGAACACCCGCCTTCTCGACATCGTCGTCTCGGTCGGGCGTACGGGCCGTGCGACCCCGTTCGCGGTCATGGCACCGGCGCGCGTCGCGGGCTCGGTCGTGCGGCAGGCGACGCTGCACAACCAGGACGTCGTCAAGGTCAAGGGCGTGCTCATCGGAGACATGGTCGTGCTCCGCAAAGCGGGCGATGTGATCCCCGAGGTCCTCGGTCCCGTGGTGGAGCTCCGCGACGGCTCCGAGCGCGCGTTCGTGATGCCGAGAGACTGTCCCGTCTGCGGCACTCCGCTCGCACCCGCGAAGGAGGGCGACGTCGATCTGCGCTGCCCGAACGCCCGCTCGTGCCCCGCGCAGGTGCGGGGTCGGGTCGAGCACATCGGTTCGCGTGGCGCACTCGACATCGAGGCGCTCGGCGAGGTGACCGCGGCGGCGCTGACACAGGCGGACGGGGGCGCACGTGCGCCGCTGGACACGGAGGCAGGGCTGTTCGATCTGACTCTCGACGAACTGGTCCCGATCGAGGTCGTCGTCCGGGATGCGGAGACCGGTGAACCGAAGCTCGACGACGCCACCGGCGAGCCGGTGCGTCGCGCCCCGTTCCGTCGCAACCCGACGCCCGCCGAGCGCAAGTCCGGACTGCTGACGCCGCAGCCGTCCGCGCAGGCACTCACGCTGCTCGACGAGCTCGAGAAGGCGAAGACGAAGGAGCTGTGGCGTTTCCTCGTCGCCCTCAACGTCCGCCATGTCGGACCCGTTGCGGCCCGGGCGCTGGCGCAGTGGTTCGGATCCGTCTCGGCGATCCGCTCGGCGAGCCGCGAGGAGCTCGCGGCGGTCGAGGGAGTGGGCGGGATCATCGCGGATGCGGTCATCGCGTGGTTCGAGATCGACTGGCACCGCGAGATCGTCGAGCGCTGGGAGGCGGCGGGAGCGCAGCTGTCCACGCCCGGACACCCCGGTCCCGGCGCCGCCGTCGTCGAGGGCGGCGTGCTCGAGGGACTCACGGTCGTGGCGACCGGCACCCTCGAGGGCTACACGCGAGAGGGCGCGCAGGAGGCGATCCTCGCGGCCGGCGGGAAGGCAGGCTCCAGCGTCTCGAAGAAGACCGACTTCGTGGCGGCGGGGCCGGGCGCCGGATCCAAGCTGGCGAAGGCAGAACAGCTCGGGGTGCGCATCATCGACGCCGCGCAGTTCCGCATCCTCGTGGAGCAGGGACCGGCGGCACTCGACGCCTTGGCGCCGGATGCGGGCTGAGTCCGCTCAGCGCGCCGTCTCGGCGAGCAGGTGTTCGCGCACCTGCTTTCGCAGCACCTTCCCGATGAGCGACTTCGGCAGTTCCTCGACGATGAACAAGCGCCGCGGCACCTTGTACGGCGTCAGGATCCCGCGGGCGTAGCTGCGGATCGCCTCGGTGTCGACCTCGGCGCCGGGAGCGACCACGATGGCCGCGACGACCTCCTCGCCGGCATGCTCGTCGGGGAGGCCGACGACGGCCACATCCTCCACCTGGGGGTGTTGACGCAGAACGTTCTCCACCTCGGTCGGGGCGACGTTGAAGCCGCCCGTGATGATGAGCTCCTTGATCCGGTCCACGATGCGGACGAACCCCGCCTCGTCGATCGTGACGATGTCGCCCGTGCGGAACCACCCGTCGACGAAGACCTCCTCCGTGGCCTCCGGCTTGCCGTAGTAGCCCGAGAAGACCTGCGGTCCGCGCACGAGCAGCTCGCCCGCGGAGCCGGGGGCGACGTCGACACGGGGGTTCTCCGGGTCGACGACCCGGCACTCGGTGCCGGGCAGCGGAAGCCCCACGGTGCCGGGCACCCGATTCTCGGCGACGGGATTCGCCATGAGCACCGGCGAGCACTCGCTGAGCCCGTACCCCTCGACCAGGTAGCCTCCCGTCGCCTCCTCGAAGGGCACGACGAGCTCATGCGGGAGTGCCATGGCGCCGGAGATCGCGATCCGCGTTCCCGCGAGCGAGATGCCCTTCGCCTGAGCCGCCTGCAGCAGGCGGTCGGCGATGGGCGGCACGAGCGGCAGGAAGGTCGCGGGGTGCTTCTTGGTCACGGCGAGGACCATGTCGGGGTCGAAGCGCGGGAACAGCACGAGCCGCGCGCCCATCGACATGGCGAAGGTGAGACAGAGGGTGAGGCCGTAGGCGTGGAACATCGGCAGCACGGCGTAGACGACGCATCCCTCACCACGGTGGATCGAGGGCACCCATGCCCGCGACTGCGCCGCGTTGGCGAGCAGATTCCGGTGCGTCAGTTTGGCCCCCTTGGGAGTGCCGGTGGTGCCGCTCGTGTACTGGATGATGGCGAGGTCGTCCGCGGTCGGAGCGGGATGCGACGCCGGGAGCGGCTCGCTGCGCAGCAGCTGATCCCAGTCGATGCCGCCGCGGACCTTCGCGTGCAGCGCGGCGCGGGACTCGCGCGCCTTGGCGATCGGCAGGCGCAATGCGGCGCGGGTCGTGAAGGGCATCGCGCGCGTCAGATCCACCGTCACGAGCGTCGAGACGCGCACATCCTTGGGGAAGGTCTGCACGGTTGCCGCGACTTTGCTCCAGACGATGGCGTGCTTGGCCCCGTGGTCCTCGAACTGCTTGCGCAGCTCGCGCGCCGTGTAGAGCGGGTTGTGCTCGACGACGACGGCGCCGAGGCGCAGGACGGCATAGAAGGCGACAATGTGCTGCGGGCAGTTGGGCAGGACGATGGCCACGGGGTCGCCTCGGCGCACGCCCTGCGCGTGAAGCCCGGCCGCTGCGCGCGCGATGGTGCGGTCGAGCTCGCGATACGTCGTCTCACGCCCGAAGAACTGCAGCGCGACGGCATCCGGATACTCGCGTGCCGAGGCCTGCACGATATCCAGGAGAGAACCCGACACCGGTTCGAGGTCGTCGGGCACTCCGGCGGCGTAGCTGCGGACCCAGGGACGGGGAGGATCGAAGGTCGTCACCCGGCACAGCCTACGGGCGCCCGGCGGTCGGGCGGGGCCGAACTAGACTGTCGGGGTGTCGGAAATCACCCCAGATCTCGTGCGCCATCTCGGCGTCCTCGCCCGGATCCAATTGAGCGACGAGGAGGTCGGGCGCCTCACCGGTCAGCTCGACGCGATCGTCGACAACATCGCGAAGGTGTCGGAGGTCGCGACCCCGGATGTCGTCGCGACGAGCCACCCGATCCCGCTGCAGAACGTCTTCCGCGATGACGAGCACAGCGAGGCACTGTCTCTCGCCGAGGTTCTGCAGAACGCGCCGGATGCGGCGGAGGACCGCTTCCGCGTGACGGCGATCCTGGGGGAGGAGCAGTGAGCGACATCATCCGTCTCAGTGCGGCGGATCTCGCCGCCAAGCTCGCCGCGGGCGAGGTGTCCAGCGTCGAGGCGACGCAGGCGCATCTGGACCGCATCGCCGCGGTGGATCGTGACGTCCACGCGTTCCTGCACGTCAACGCGGGCGCGCTGGCCGCCGCCGAGGACGTCGACCGCCGCCGTGCGAGCGGCGAGGTGCTGGGCGAGCTGGCGGGTGTGCCGCTGGCCATCAAGGACGTCCTCGTCACCACCGACATGCCCTCTACGAGCGGATCCAAGATCCTCGAGGGCTACATGTCGCCCTACGACGCAACGGTCGTGGCGCGGGCTCGTGCCGCCGGCCTCGTGCCCCTGGGCAAGACCAACATGGACGAGTTCGCGATGGGCTCCTCCACCGAGCACTCCGCATACGGTCCCACCCGTAACCCGTGGGACCTCGACCGGATCCCGGGAGGATCGGGCGGCGGCTCGGCGGCCGCTGTCGCCGCCTTCGAAGCCCCTCTCGCGCTGGGCTCGGACACGGGTGGTTCCATCCGTCAGCCCGCGCACGTGACGGGCACGGTCGGCGTGAAGCCGACCTACGGGGGTGTCAGCCGCTACGGGGCCATCGCGCTCGCCTCGAGCCTCGACCAGGTCGGGCCGGTCACGCGCACGGTTCTCGACTCGGCGCTGCTGCACGACGTGATCGCCGGTCACGACCCTCACGACTCGACCTCGCTCACCGACGTCTGGCCGTCGTTCGCTGCCGCGGCGCGCGAAGGCGCCACGGGCGAGAGCCTCAAAGGCCTCAAGGTCGGCGTCATCCGTGAGCTCGACGACCGCGGCTTCCAGCAGGGGGTCTCGGACTCGTTCCGTGCGGCGCTCGCGGCCATGCAGGCGCAGGGAGCGGAGATCGTGGAGGTCAGTGCCCCGCACTTCGAGTACGGTGTGGCGGCCTACTACCTGATCCTGCCCGCCGAGGCATCGAGCAACCTCGCCAAGTTCGACTCCGTCCGGTTCGGGATGCGGGTGAGCCCGCACGCCGCAGCCACGGTCGAGGACGTGATGGCCGCGACCCGGGAGGCCGGCTTCGGCGACGAAGTGAAGCGTCGCATCATCCTGGGCACGTACGCGCTCTCCGCGGGCTACTACGACGCCTACTACGGCAGTGCCCAGAAGGTGCGCACCCTCATCCAGCGCGACTTCGACGAGGCCTTCGCGAAGGTGGATGTCATCGCGACGCCCTCCGCGCCCACGACGGCGTTCCGCCTGGGCGAGAAGATCGACGACCCGCTGCAGATGTATCTCAACGACGTGACCACCATCCCGGCGAACCTGGCGGGTGTCCCGGGGATCTCCGTACCGTCGGGCGTCGCGGCCGAGGACGGACTGCCGGTCGGCATCCAGTTCCTCGCGCCCGCGCGTGAGGACGCGCGTCTGTACCGCGTGGGGGCGGCGCTCGAGGCGCTGCTCGTCGATTCGTGGGGCGGGCCGCTGCTCGATCGCGCCCCGGTGCTGGGAGGGACCCGCTGATGGCCAAAGACAAGCTGATGGACTTCGACAAGGCTCTCGAGCTGTTCGAGCCCGTGCTCGGCTTCGAGGTCCACGTGGAGCTCAACACGCGCACGAAGATGTTCTCGGCCGCGCCGAACCCCGCCCACCCGGACAACCACGACGCCGCGCCGAACACGCTGGTCGCGCCCGTGGACATGGGGCTGCCCGGCGCGCTGCCGGTCGTCAACGCCACGGCGATCCGCTCCTCGATCAGTTTGGGGCTCGCCCTCGGCTGCTCGATCGCGCCGTCGAGCCGGTTCGCGCGCAAGAACTACTTCTATCCGGATCTCGGCAAGAACTACCAGATCTCGCAGTACGACGAACCGATCGCGTTCGACGGTCAGGTCGAGATCGAGCTCGCCGACGGGACGCTCGTCACGGTTCCGATCGAGCGCGCCCACATGGAGGAGGACGCCGGCAAGCTCACCCACGTCGGCGGCGCCACCGGCCGTATCCAGGGCGCCGAGTACTCGCTCGTCGACTACAACCGCGCCGGTGTCCCTCTCGTGGAGATCGTCACGCGCCCCATCTTCGGTGCCGAGCACCGCGCTCCGGAGATCGCGAAGGCGTATGTTGCGGCCATCCGTGACATCGTCCTCTCTCTGGGCATCTCGGAGGCCCGCCTCGAGCGCGGCAACCTGCGCTGCGACGCGAACGTGTCGCTGCGTCCGCGCGGGGCGGAGAAGCTCGGCACACGCACCGAAACGAAGAACGTCAACTCGATGCGCTCCGTCGAGCGTGCCGTGCGCTACGAGATCCAGCGTCAGGCGGCGATCCTCGCCGCGGGCGGCACGATCACGCAGGAGACGCGGCACTGGCACGAGGACACGGGGACGACGTCGCCGGGTCGTCCGAAGTCGGATGCCGACGACTACCGGTACTTCCCGGAGCCCGATCTGCTGCCCGTGGTCCCCGCCCCTGAGCTGATCGAGGAGCTGCGTGCCGCGCTTCCCGAACCGCCGGCGGCTCGTCGCCGTCGGTTGAAGGCCGAGTGGGGTTTCACCGACCTCGAGTTCCAGGACGTCGCCAACGGGGGACTCCTGGTCGAGGTCGAGGCGACGATCGCCGCCGGTGCAAGCCCTGCCGCCGCGCGCAAATGGTGGACCGGTGAGATCACCCGCGTCGCGAACGCTCAGGAGCGGGAAGCGGCAGACCTCGTCACCCCGGCCGACGTCGCCGCCCTGCAGGCGCTCGTGGATGCCGGCACACTGACCGACAAGCTCGCCCGCCAGGTGCTCGAGGGCGTCATCGCCGGCGAGGGCTCGCCGCAGGAGGTCGTCGACGCCCGTGGGCTCGCGGTGGTCTCCGACGACGGTGCGCTGATCGCGGCGATCGACGACGCCCTTGCCGCGCAGCCCGACGTGCTGGCGAAGATCCGCGACGGCAAGGTCCAGGCGGCGGGTGCCGTCATCGGTGCGGTCATGAAGGCGATGAAGGGGCAGGCCGACGCCGCCCGCGTCCGCGAGCTGGTGCTGGAGCGCGCCGCACAGTGACCGCGCCCTCCCGCGGGCCGCGATGTCGGCGGTCCGCGGGAGAATGATCGTATGGGACGCGGCGACGGATCAGGGCGCATCGTGTCGCCGGCCGATGCCGACGACACCGGCGCCGGCATCCTGCACGTCGACATGGATGCGTTCTACGCCGCGGTGGCCGTGCTCGACGATCCGTCGTTGGCGGGAAAGCCGCTCATCATCGGATCGCCCGAGGCGCGAAGCGTGGTCTCCAGCGCGTCGTACGAGGCGCGTCGCTACGGCGTGCGATCCGCGATGCCGGTGTCGCAGGCCATGCGTCTGTGCCCGACGGCCGTGATCGTGCCCCCGCGCTTCGACCGTTACACAGCGCTCTCGGCCCAGGTCATGGACATCTTCCGCGAGTTCACCCCGCTGGTCGAACCCCTGTCGATCGACGAGGCCTTCCTCGATGTGCGCGGTTCGCGCCGTCTCTGGGGGAGCCCAGGCACGATCGCGCGACTCCTGCGCGCCCGGGTGCGCGAGCGCACCGGTCTCGTGTGCAGCGTGGGCGCGGCGGCGACGAAGCACGTCGCGAAGATGGCGTCGACGCTCAGCAAGCCCGACGGGCTGCTCATCATCGCAGCGGCCGATACCTCGGCGTTTCTCGCGCCCCGACCGGTTCGTGCGATGTGGGGCGTGGGGCCGCGGTCCGCAGAGGTCCTCGAAGCCCGCGGCATCCGCACGATCGGCGACGTCCTGCAGACGCCTCGGCCGGTGCTCGAGAAAGTGCTCGGTCCTGCCATGGGGGAGCGCGTCTGGCGTCTGGCGCGCGGGGAGGACGCGCGTGAGGTGTCCGTCGAGAGGGTCGACAAGAGCATCGGGCACGAGGAGACCTTCCACGAGGACGTCGACGACGACGCGGTGCTCCGCGCCGAGGTGCGGCGTCTCGCCGACCGGGTGGGCGCGCGACTTCGGGCGCACGATGTCGAGGCAGCGACGGTGGCGATCAAGGTCCGTTTCGCGGACTTCCGCACCCTGTCCCGGTCGGTGACGCTGCCCGAGCCCACCGCCGTGGGGCAGCGGATCGGCGACGCCGCGCTGCGCCTGCTTGCGGGAATCGACCGGTCGCTCCCTGTGCGGCTCATCGGGGTGCGGGGCGAGAACCTGCGCTCGTCGGGCACGATGGCGACCCTCTGGGATGACGACGCCGAGTGGCGACGCGTCGAAGAAGCCCTCGATGACGCGTCGAGCCGCTTCGGTCGCGGAGCGGTCACCCGCGCGGCGCTGCTCGGTGCGCCGCGCGCAGGCGGATCGCTGCCCTCGCATCCCCGTCCACCCCGTTCCGACTGAGTCAAGGCGTAGGTGTCATGCGTTTCTGCCGTTAGCGTGGGGGCATGGCCAACTTCGTTCTCGATCTCGGTAAGCAGTCCGCATCCCTCGGCGTCACCTCCGTGTACGGCGAACAGCAGGACGTCGACGGCGTGCGCTTCATCCCGGTCGCGCTGTCGTGGCACGGCTTCGGGGGCGGCTCCGACGACAGCGGCAACGAAGGCGGTGGCGGCGGTGGCTACACGGTTCCGCTGGGCGCCTACATCCGCAAGGGCGACGACCTGCGCTTCGAGCCGAACCTGGTGTCGCTGCTCGCGGTGGCGATTCCGTTCGTCTTCGTCGCCGGTCGCGCGCTGAGCCGCGTGATCCGCGCCCTCAAGAAGTAGCGTGCCGCAGGGCGGCGCCTCGCTCGTCGACATCGCGTCATCCCTCGACGTGTGCGGGCCGACGCGTCTCGTGGTCATCGACGGCCGCTCCGGGGCGGGCAAGACGACACTCGCGCGCGAGCTCCAGGCGGCGCGGCCCGCGTACACCGTCCTCTCGCTCGACCAGCTCTATCCCGGATGGGATGGATTGCGCCGGGGCGCGGATGCCGCGATCACCGGCGTGCTGGAGCCGCTGACGCAGGGACGGGTCGGCCGCTGGCAGGGCTGGGACTGGGAGTCCGACCGCCCGGCAGCTTGGCACGAGGTCGCGTCGGGAACGCCCCTGATCGTCGAGGGCGCGGGCGTCCTGACGCCGGTGGCGGCTGCGCTGGCGCCGGTGCGCGTCTGGGTGGAGGCGGACGACGCTGTGAGACGGGAGCGGGCACTGCGACGTGACGGTGCGACGTACGAGCCGCATTGGGATCGCTGGGCTGCTCAGGAGCGAGATCATCTGAGCGAGAACGACCCGCGCTCCCTGGCGACGCACGTCGTCAACGTCTGACTCACGGGTCTTCGGTGGCACCGATCAACAGCTCGAGCCGATAGCCGAGCCACTCGTACACGCCGAAGCGGGGATCGTCCGCCGGGTGATCGTCCTCGTCGTCTATGCCCAGCCGTGCGGCCAGGACGAGCCGGACGGCATTGAGTGTCCGCATCCATGCCGCCACCTGGCGCGGCTCGAGCGTGATATCCATCTGTGCGAGCGCCTCGTCGAAGGCGTCGTCGTCGGACGGGTCCAGTTCTCCCGCGCTTGCGAGATCCGCGAGGACGGTGCCCGCCTCGGCACTCCGACGGCGCAGGAGGTCAGCGCGGGTCGCGGCGTGGAACTGATCCGCCGACGCCGCGTCCTCGGGATAGGCCGAGGGAGTCAGGCGCGCCACAGCCGGGTCGGATGCGGCATCCGCGTCCGCGAGCAGATCGACGAACTGTCCGACGAGACCCCGGAGGTGGACGGCCTCGACGCGCGTGAAGGAGAGAGTGACCGTGTCGCTCATGCGCCGGGCGCCCGTCGGACGGTGGCCCAGAGTCCGTAGTCGTGCATCGCCTGCGCGTGCAGTTCCATCTGCTCCCGCATCCCCTCCGCCACGACCGCGTGCCCGTCGTTGTGTACCGCCATCATGCGCCGGGTGGCCTCCTCCCGGGAGAAGCCGAAGTACTCGCGGAAGACGCGGACGACGTAGCTCATCAGGTTGACGGGGTCGTTCCACACGACGGTCTGCCAGTGCGGGTCGAGGGCGTCGACCGTGCCGAGATCGACCCGTTCGTCGATGTCGGGACTCGCGAGCGCGGCCATCATGCCCATCCCAGCTCGTGCAGGCGCGCGTCATCGATGCCGTAGAAGTGCGCGATCTCATGGACGAGCGTCGTGTGCACCTCGTCGCGGAGTTCCTGTTCGTCGGCGCAGGCGTTCAGGTGGGGTTCGCGGTACACCACGATCCGATCCGGAAGCTCGCCGACGCCATAGCGATCGCGCTCAGTGAGTGCCCACCCGTCATACAGACCGAACAGCTCGCCCTGATCGTCGTCCGAGCGGTCTTCGACCACGAACACGACATTGTCGAGACCGTCGACCATGTCGTCGGGGAGGCGATCGAGTTCGTCGACGACGAGGCGTTCGAAGCTCTCGTGATCCATCTCAAGCATCAGGCGACCCTGCCTCGCAACGGAGGGAAGAAGTGGGGTGGCTAACGGGGCTTGAACCCGCGACCCCCGCGACCACAACGCGGTGCTCTACCAACTGAGCTATAGCCACCATGTCTCCCGCTCGCGCGGGCAACCAAACGATTCTCTCACACCTCGGGGGCAAATGATGACACGACGTTCGCTGCGACGGACTTCGCGTCGTCGCTGGACGGACCGGGCTGCGACACGAACACGGCTTCGCGGTAATAGGCCAGCTCGCGGATGGATTCGCGGATGTCGGCGAGGGCCCGGTGGCCGCCGTTCTTGGCGGGTGCGTTGAAGTAGACCCGCGGATACCAGCGGCGCGAGAGCTCCTTGATGCTCGAGACGTCGACGTTGCGGTAGTGCAGCCACCGGTCGAGTCGGGGCATGTAGCGGGCGAGGAAGGCGCGGTCCGTGCCGATCGTGTTGCCCGCCAGCGGCGCCTTGCCCTCGATCGGCGCGAAGCGCTGCACGTACTCGAGCGCCTGGAACTCGGCCTCGGCGACGCTCACACCGGAGGGGATCTCCTCGAGAAGTCCGGACGAGCGGTGCATCTCGGTGACGAAATCGTTCATGTTCGCCAGTGCGGAGGCATCCGGACGGATGACGATCTGGAAACCCTCGTCGAGGACGTTCAGCTCGAAGTCCGTCACGACGATCGCGATCTCGACGAGCTCGTCGATCTGCGGATCGAGACCCGTCATCTCGCAGTCGATCCACACCAGCCGGTCGCCATCGGTCGTACTCACGTGCACATCCTCCTCGTGTGTTCCGACGCGGACGAGTCGGAGACGGTGGTCCCCCCGGCAGGAATCGAACCTGCGACCAAGAGATTAGAAGGCTCCTGCTCTATCCGCTGAGCTACGGGGGGCCGCACCGTCCAGCGTAGCGCGATGGGCCTGGTGCCCGACCGTCGGACGGCGTAGCGTCGGCCGCACACGGACGAGGAGGTTCGGCATGAGCACGACCGAAGCGCTATGGGTGGCCTACGGGAGCACCGGTGTGGTGGGCAGCATTCGCAAGGACGCCGGGGAGTATGTCGTCACGATGAGCGGTGCGGACGACCATCTCGGAAGCTATCCGAGCATGGAGATCGCGAAGGGCGCGCTGCGCGCGCAACTCAAGCCCGGCTCGGCGTGGCCGGAGTTCCGTCAGCACTGATCGGCGAGTGCGTCACGCGGGGTCGTCGCGCCAGCAGCGGCAGGGCGCGGTGCACGAGCGGTCCGATGAGGAGCGCGAACGCGACGGTTCCGACGCCCACGGAGCCGCCGAGCAGCCAGCCGCCAGCGAGGACCGTCAGCTCGATGCTGCCGCGCGCGATCCAGATGGGGATGCCGAAGCGGGTGTGGAGCCCTGTCATCAGTCCGTCGCGCGGGCCGGGTCCGAGCCCGGCGCTGATGTAGAGGCCGGTGGCGAAGGCGACCAGGACGATGCCGCCGAGGAGCACCAGGATCTGGGCGGGGATCCCGTCGGCGTCGGGAACGACATCCAGCACCACCTGCATGCTCGTCCCCAGCAGGAGGATGTTGGCCAGAGTTCCGACGCCGGGTCGTTGGCGCAGCGGGATCCAGGCCAGCATCACGGCCACCCCCAGGAGATTCACGATCCAGCCGATGCCCCACCCGGTGTGCAGCGAGATGCCCTGGGCGAGGACGGTCCAGGGATCCACGCCGAGTCCTGCGCGAACGATGAGCGCCTCGCCGGCGCCGTAGATCGCCAAGCCGACGACGAGGCGGATCAGTCGTGTGGTCATGCCAGTCAGCACACCGCAGAATTGGATCGAGGCAAAGAGGCCAATCTGAGTAGACTGGCTTGCATGGACTCCCGAGTGAGCGCGCGTGCGCTGACAGCCCGACTGGGTGGATGGCGCACGAGCGAACCCGCGTATGAAGCCCTCGCGGACGGGATCCGCCTCCTCTGTCTCGACAACAGGCTCCCCGCCGGGACCGCGCTGCCGGCGGAACGGGAACTCGCCGCCGTGCTCGGTGTCAGCCGTACGACGGTTGCCGCCGCCTACCGGAGTCTGCGCGACAGCGGCCACATCCGCAGCCTGCGCGGTTCGGGAAGCGTCACGCAGGGCGCTCCGCAGCGCGCGGCCACCAGAACGGTCTCCGACCCTCGCGCCATCGACCTCCAGCAGGCGAGCCCCGCGGCGTGGCCCGGTCTCGCCGGCGTGTTCGCCGAGGCCGCCACGCAGGCGCCGGCGCTCCTGGCGCGCCCCGGCTACGACGTGGTCGGACGCGAAGAACTGCGCGCCGCCTTGGCCGACCGGTACACGCGACGTGGCATCCCGACCACGTCGGCCCAGATCCTCATCACGAGCGGGGCGCAGAGCGCCCTCCACCTGTTGGCGACCGTGCTCGTGCGCCGCGGTGATCGAGCGCTCATCGAGAGTCCGACGTATCCGCACGCCGCCGAGGCGCTGCGTTCTGCCGGCGCGAGACTGGTGAGCGTTCCGGTCACCCCGGATGAGGGGTGGGATCTGGATCGCGCCGAGCAGGTGTTCGCTCGTGTACGCCCCACACTCGCGTACCTGATGCCGGACTTCCAGAATCCGACCGGGCGCTCGATGACCGGGGGCGAACGCGAGCTGTTCGCGACGATGGCGGAGCGTGTGGGAACGACACTCATCATCGACGAGACGACGGCCGATCTCGACATCGACCGGGCGATCGACCCGCCGCCGTTCGGGGCGGAGCGCCAGGACGATCAGATCGTGCGTGTCGGTTCGTTCGGGAAGACGGTCTGGGGCGGTCTGCGCGTCGGATGGGTTCGGGCCGAGGAACAGCTCATCCGTCGGCTCATCGCTGCCCGCTTTCCGATCGAACTCGGCACCCCCGACTGGGAACAGCACGTCGCGACGCTTCTCCTGCCGCATCTTCCCCAGGTGATCGCGCAGCGGGCGCACCTTCTGCGGACGGGACGTGACGCGGTCGGCGCGGCGCTGGCGGCGCAGTTGCCCGAGTGGAACGTCCCCGCGGTCGACGGCGGAGTGGCGCTCTGGGTGGAGCTCGATCGACCGTTCAGCAGCGCGCTCGTGCTCGCCGCGCGTGCGGAGGGCGTCCTCCTGTCCGCGGGGCCCCGGTTCGGGGTGGATGGGGGATTCGAGAAGAACCTGCGCATCCCCTTCACGGCATCCGCGTCCGATCTCGAGCGCGCCGTCGACGGGATCGCTCGTGCGTGGCGGCGGACCACCGAGGGAGCGACAGCGCTCAGAGAGGGTGCGCTGGACGCGGTCGTGTGACGGCTCAGCCGCGTCGGAGCACCGCGACCGCGTCATCACGTCGCCAGAACTCTCCGACGTCGACAAAGGTCCGTGAGGACCACCGATAACGACGGGCGCGGTAGCACGTCCCCTCCGGGCGCAACAACGCGTCGACGACGCCGATCACGACCCCCGCGCCATCGAGCACGCGCCACCGATCCATTCCGAGGGCGACCAGAGATGGTGCGGTCGCCGCTCTCGTCCGTGCGTTCATCGCTCATCCCTCCCGTCGTTCCGACGCTATCGACGACCACCGACACCGCACCTTCGTTCCTCCCCAGCGAGAGGCGGGCGGCGGTTCCGCCTCATCAAAGCCCGCGAGGGCCTTCCCGCCCGGATCGAACGGGCACAGTGGTCTCCGCTGCGGCGCCCGTCGGGCACCCGGGCGCCGCAGCGTCGTCCCACGTGCCCGGTCGAGAGGAGACACATCATGAAGGAACGCATCACGATCGTCGGGAACGTTGCCGCGACCCCCGAGCTGCGGCGCATGCCCTCCGGCGACGCGGTCGTCAGCTTCCGCGTCGGCGTGACGGAGCGTCGTCAGGACAGGCAGACCTCGCAGTGGGTCGACGGGAAGACGAGCTGGTATCGCGTGAGCGCCTACCGGGGACTGGCGGAGAACGTCCACCGCTCGATCGGATCGGGCGAGAGGGTCTTCGTGAGCGGTCGCTTCTCGTTGCAGGAATGGGAGACCGACACGAAGAAGGGTGTCTCGGCGGAGATCGAGGCGGAGGCGGTGGGCCATGACCTGCGCTGGGGCACGACCGTCTACACGCGTACCGCCGCGCGGTCGGAGGACTCGGCCGGGCACGACGCAAGCCACCCCGCGGGCCCGGTCGACGACGACGGATGGGCCGCGCCCGGTGCAGTCGGCGAAGAGGCGCGCGTCGGAGCGACGCCGTTCTGATGCCTAAACTGGCCACGTGACCCCGCCCCGCGCCGTCCGACTGTCCGCTCTCGTCCTCGTGGCCGCGGCCGGCTCCGTGGTGCTGGCGGCGTGCACGCCGTCACCCGAACCGAGCCCGACCGTCTCGGTGTCGACACCCATCGCCACGACGCCGGCTCCGAGCCCGGCGCCGACACTTGTCCCGGAGGGTTCGGCCGAGGACAACCTGCCGCTGTTCACGAGCGTGGTGGATGCGGTGTGGGCCGGCCCCGATCAGGTCGCGGGGCGCGCCTACATCGATGCGCTCACGGCGGCGGGCTTCGACAAGGCAGCGATGCAGGTCACCCCTGATCAGTCCACGGTGAACAACCCCGCCGAGAGCATCCAGTTCTCGGTGCGATGGGGCGACGAGTGCTTGATCGGGCAGGTGGGACCTGCCACGCGTGAGGCTGTCACCGTTGTGGAGCCGATCCTTTCCGACGGCACGTGTCTGATCGGTCGCACCCGCGCCATCGACTGGTAGTCCGGCGGCGGGGCGGGTGAGCGCCGTCTAGACTGGAGCGGATATGGCCGAATACATCTACTCCATGGTCCGTGCCCGCAAGGCGGTCGGCGAGAAGCTCATCCTCGACGACGTCACGATGGCGTTCCTCCCCGGTGCGAAGATCGGCATGGTGGGTCCGAACGGCGCCGGTAAGTCGACGATCCTCAAGATCATGGCCGGTCTCGACCAGCCCTCCAATGGTGAGGCGAAGCTGAGCCCGGGCTACAGCGTCGGCATTCTGATGCAGGAGCCCGAGCTCGACGAGACGAAGACCGTGTTGGAGAACATCCAGGACGGCGTCGCGATCAAGGCCAAGCTCGACCGCTTCAACGAGATCTCGGGCCTCATGGCCGATCCCGACGCGGACTTCGACGCGCTGCTGGCGGAGATGGGCGTGCTGCAGGAGGAGATCGACGCGGCCGACGGCTGGGACCTCGACTCACAGCTCGAGCAGGCGATGGATGCACTGCGCACCCCGCCCGGTGACGCCGCGATCGGCCCGCTCTCCGGCGGTGAGCGTCGCCGGGTCGCGCTGGCGAAGCTTCTTCTCCAGAAGCCCGACCTGCTCCTGCTCGACGAGCCCACCAACCACCTGGACGCGGAAAGCGTGCTCTGGCTCGAGCAGCACCTGCAGTCGTACAAGGGCGCCGTCATCGCGATCACCCACGATCGCTACTTCCTCGACAACGTCGCGGAGTGGATCGCCGAGGTCGATCGTGGTCGCCTGATCGGCTACGAGGGCAACTACTCGACGTATCTCGAGAAGAAGGCCGAGCGTCTCGACGTCCAAGGCAAGAAGGACGCCAAGCTCGCCAAGCGTCTCAAGGACGAACTCGAGTGGGTGCGTTCGAGCGCGAAGGGACGCCAGACCAAGTCGAAGGCGCGTCTCGCGCGCTACGAGGAGATGGCGGCGGAGGCGGAGCGCACGCGGAAGCTTGACTTCGAGGAAATCCAGATCCCCGCCGGGCCCCGCCTCGGAAACGTCGTCATCGAAGCGAAGAAGCTATACAAGGGCTTCGGTGATCGCGTCCTCATCGACGGCCTCAGCTTCAGTCTTCCGCCGAACGGCATCGTCGGTGTCATCGGCCCGAACGGTGTCGGCAAGACCACACTCTTCAAGACGATCGTCGGGCTGGAGCCGCTCGACGGCGGCGACCTGAAGGTCGGCGAGACAGTGAAGATCAGCTACGTCGACCAGTCGCGCGCGAACATCGATCCCAACAAGACCCTGTGGGAGGTCGTCTCCGACGGACTCGACATCATCACGGTCGGCAAGACCGAGATCCCCTCGCGCGCCTACGTCTCCAAGTTCGGGTTCAAAGGCCCGGACCAGCAGAAGAAGGCCGGCGTCCTCTCCGGTGGCGAGCGCAACCGCCTGAACCTGGCGCTGACGCTCAAGGAGGGCGGCAACCTGCTGCTGCTCGACGAGCCGACCAACGACCTGGACGTCGAGACCCTGAGCTCGCTCGAGAACGCGTTGCTGGAGTTCCCCGGCTGTGCCGTCGTCATCACGCACGACCGGTGGTTCCTCGACCGCATCGCGACCCACATCCTCGCCTACGAGGGGACGGACGAAAACCCCGCTCAGTGGTACTGGTTCGAGGGCAACTTCGAGGCGTACGAGCAGAACAAGATCGAGCGCCTCGGTCCGGATGCGGCCAACCCGCACCGTTCGACGCACCGCAAGCTGACGCGCGACTGATGCAGGATGCGGATCGCCCCTCACGGGGCGATCCGCATCCTGCATTCGAGCAGTGGGAGAGACCATGACCGAGGGCGAGCTGCGACTTCACGTGCCCATCCACCTGCGATGGGGGGACCTCGACGCGTTCAATCACGTCAACAACACCTCGATGCTCAAGCTCCTGGAGGAGGCGCGCGTGCGCGCCTTCTGGGCGGCGGATGACGGCGAGCCGCAGTATCCGACCGCGGTCGTCCCGGCCGGCGCCACGGCCGGAGTGCTCACGCTCATCGCGCGCCAGGAGATCGAATACCTGCATCCCGTGCCGTACCAGCGTGCACCGCTCGACGTGCAGTTGTGGTTCGGGAGCCTCGGCGGATCCAGCATGGAGGTCTGCTACGAGGTGTTCAGCCCACTGACGGGGGAGGATCCTCAGACCCTCTACGCCCGCTCGTCCGCCGTCGTCGTCACGGTCGACGCCGCCACGGGACGGCCGATGCGGCTGACCGAGCGGATGCGTGAGGCCTGGGAACCGTACCTGGGCGCGCCGATCGCCTACGCACGACGACGTTAGGACGCCTCACCCGACGCGGGAACACGCACCATGATCTCCTGCGCGACGCTGGCGACGAGTTCGCCGGCACGCGTGTAGATGCGGCCGGTCGCGAGCCCGCGCCCGCCACGTGCACTGGGGGAGTCCTGTGTGTACAGCAGCCAGTCGTCGACGGCGGCGGGACGGTGCCACCACATCGCGTGATCGAGGCTGGCCACATTGAGTCGCGGCGTGCGCCACGTGAGGCCGTGCGCGCGCAGGATCGACTCCTGAATGGTCATGTCCGAGAGATACGCCAGCATCGCACGGTGCAGCAGAGGATCTGCCGGCAAGGGGCGGCGTAACCGCATCCACACGCTCTGATGCGGCTCCGGGGTCACCGCTTCGCTTTCGAACAGCGTTCCCGGGACGTGGCGGACCTCGACCGGCAACTCGCTGATGCTGCGCATGGACAGAGGATGCAGCTGGTCCGACTCCTGTGGCACGAGCGCCTCGGGTTGCGGCACGTCCGGCATCGGCTCGGCATGGTCGAGGCCGGCATCGTCTGTCTGGAACGAGGCGATCATCGAGAAGATCGGCACGCCCTCCTGGTACGCCTGCGTGCGGCGCGCCGAGAAGGACCGGCCATCACGCAGGCGGTCCACCGAGAACGTCAGCCCCCGGGACGAGTCGCCGGGGCGCAGGAAGTATCCGTGCATGGAGTGGATCGGACGGTCGTCTGCCACCGTGCGGGAGGCGGCGACCACCGACTGCCCGAGCACCTGCCCGCCGTAGATGCGTCCGAGGGGCATCGCGTGCGAGTCGCCCGTGAAGATGTCCTCGGTCGTGCGCGCCTCGCTCGATGCGATCGAGAGGACCTCGATGAGGGAGCCGACCGGGTCGCTCGGGTTGTCCGTGCGTCCGCCGGTGGGTTCATCGCTGGTCGTCATTGGTTCTCCTCGGCTCGCCGCATGCACGCGTTGCTAGTTTAGGTGGGGTGTCCGCTCGTCTTCTGTTCCCCGATCCCGAGGCCGCCGCGGATGCTCTGACGTTCGCCGGGCGGGCTGGTGCGCTCGATCGTGAAGCGGCCGTCCACCTCCGCGGAGCCGGCGGCGTGCTGACGATGACCACCGCGGTGCTGGCCTCGCGGGGCCTGCTCGACGCGACGCCCACGGTACTGGCGATGCGCGTCCTCCCCGTCGATCCGGAGCTCGAGTGCGATCTCAGCGTGCCCTCGTCGCAATTGATCGCCGCGTCGGACACTGCGATCGAGCTGGGTGAGACGGCCGTCCGGCCCGCGTGGGCGGGCGTGTCCCCGCCGCGATCCGGATGGGAGTCGTCGGGCCGGATCGCATCGGAGCTCCTGGCCGCGCGGGCGCAGTGGGGGATGGCGGCCGTCGCCGATGCGCTGCCGAGCGACCCCGGCGAGGAGATCGTGCGCGCGGCCAGGCTCCGGGTGTGGGGAGAGCCGGACGAGGCCCTGGGCTCCCAGCTGCGCGCCGTCGCTTTCGGCGCGGTCGCGATGGGCTTCGTGCTCGGCGAGGAGTACGGTCGCGTGTTCTCCGCGCCCGGTTGGACGCGCGTCTCGCTCTCGCGGGGGCACATCCTCGTGCGTGTGCCGATGCGATCCGGGATGACCGCGGTGCGGGTGACGGGTAAGTGAAGACTCAGACGGCGCGCGCGGCCGCCCGTCCTGCGGCGCGCCCGGAGAAGAGGCAGCCGCCGAGGAACGTCCCCTCCAGCGCTCGGTAGCCGTGCACGCCGCCGCCCCCGAAGCCGGCGGCCTCACCGGCGGCGTAGAGTCCCGGGATCGCCTCACCTTGCGCATCGAGCGCCGTCGAGTCGAGGTCGGTCAGGATGCCACCGAGAGACTTGCGCGTCAGCACGTGCAGCTTGACCGCGATCAGACCGCCGCCCGCGCGGTCGAGGATGCGGTGCGGCCGGGCTGTGCGCACCAGCCGATCGCCGCGGAACGCCCGCGCGGAGCGCAGCATCGCCACCTGGGCATCCTTCGTGAACGGGTTGTCCATCTCACGATCGCGCGCCTCGATCTCCCGCCGAGCCGTGTCGGTATCGAGAGCATCGCCGCCGGGGAGGTCGCGCATGCCGGCGAGCAGATCCTCGAGTCGGTCCGCGCGCACGAAGTCTGCGCCGTGCTCGAGGAAAGCGCGCACCGGAGCCGATGCGCCCTTTCCGAGCCGCGAGCGCACGAGCAGAGCGACGTCCTTATCGGTCAGATCCGGGTTCTGCTCGCTGCCGGAGAGGGTGAACTCCTTCTCGGCGATGCGTTCGGAGAGGACGAACCAGGAATGGTCGTGTCCGGTGGCGCGGAGATGGGCCAGGGTTCCGAGGGTGTCGAAGCCGGGGAACAAGGGGACGGGCAGTCGCTTGCCGGTCGCATCCAGCCAGACGGAGGAGGGGCCGGGAAGGATGCGGATCCCGTGCTGCGGCCAGATCGGGTCCCAGTTCTGAAGGCCCTCGACGTAGTGCCACATCCGGTCGCCGCCGATGAGCCTGGCTCCTGCCTGCTCCGCGACCGAGAGCATCGCGCCGTCGACATAGGCGGGGACGCCGGCGACCATGGTCGCCGGCGGGGTTCCCAGACGCTCCGGCCAGCGCTCGCGGACCAGCGCATGGTTGCCGCCGATGCCGCCGCTGGTGACGATGGTCGCGCCCGCCTGGACGGAGAAGACGCCGACCACGTCATGCGGAGTCGCCCTTCCGCGGTCGGTATCTGCGGGGATGAGAACGTCGCCACGGGCCCCCGTGACCGCACCGCCGGTCGTCTCGAGCCCGGTCACGCGATGACGCGCGAGAATGCGCACGCGTCCCGCGGCCTCCCCCTCCTCGATCTCCGCCGCGAAAGGAGCGACCAGGCCGGGGCCGGTGCCCCACGTGATGTGGAAGCGCGGAACGGAGTTGCCGGGACCGGTCGCGGTGTAGCCGCCGCGTTCCGCCCAGCCCACGACGGGGAAGAACGACACACCGCGCTGGCGCAGCCACGAGCGCTTCTCCCCGTGCGCGAAATCGAGGTACGCGCGCGCCCATCGCGCGGGCCACTCGTCCTCCTCCCGGTCGAAGCCGGCGGTTGCGAACCAGTCCTGCTCGGCGAGCTCAGGTGAATCCCTGATGCCCATCCGGCGTTGCTCGGGGGAGTCGATCAGGAACAGCCCCCCGAACGACCACCACGCCTGCCCGCCGAGGTCGACGCGCGGCTGCTGGTCGACGATCGTCACCGACCTGCCGGCGCGCAGCGCCTCGCAGGCGGCCACGAGTCCCGCCAGGCCCCATCCCACGACGAGAACATCGGTGCGGTGGGATGCGGTCACGGTCACTCCTTCGTGGTCGCCGCAGGATCGACCGGGAGCGAGGCGCGCGTCCCCGCCGCAGGTCCGATGCCTGACGGCTCGAACGTGTTCACCATGGCATAGGCCGCGCGCTGCAGGTAGTCCCACAGGGTCGCCTCGAGAATCGGGGGCAGCTCGCAGGCATCGACCGCGCGTCGCATGTGCGAGAGCCACCGGTCACGGGCATCCGGATCGACGTGGAACGCTGCGTGACGCATACGCAGTCGCGGATGACCTCGCTGCTCGCTGTAGGCGGTGGGTCCGCCCCAGTACTGCTCGAGGAAGGTCTGCATGCGCACCTTGGCGGGGCCGAGATCGGCCTCCGGGTACATCGGTCGCAGAACCTCGTCGCCGGCGATGCCCTCGTAGAACGCATCCACGAGCTTCGTGAAGAACGCGTGGCCACCGACCTGATCGTAAAAACTGATCGGCTGCTCACTCATGCGGACTCCTCGGGTGGGGTGCGGGGCTTGCGGGGCTTCCGCGGCGCCGCCGAATGCGTGTCATCGCTCGTTGGCCTCCCGTCTCCGGCGGGGGCGAGCGCCTCGCCCTCTCCGGCGGCTTCCGTGGCGGCGCGGGCGCCCCTCCCCGTGCGCTTCGGGCGCCACACCGGGCGTTCGTCTGCAGCGACGGGGATGGGCTTGGTGCGGGGAGGGTTCGCCCCGCGCACGCGACCCGCCGCCTCGAGTCCGCTCAGCATGATCGAGTTCAGCAACGGCAGCTGGATGCCCATGGCGTCCATCGCACGCTTCAGGCGCACCCGGAGCTCTCGCGCGACGTCGTCCTTGGCGTTGGAGCGGGTCTTCATGACGAGCCGGATCACGAGAGCATCCCCGGATATCGACTCCAACCCCCAGATCTCGGGCTGTTCGATGATCCTGGTGCGCCACTTGGGATCCTTCGCGAGCTGCTTCGCCGCGTCGAGCATCGCCTTCTCCACCGCGTCCAGGTCGGCGTCGACGGGGACGGAGAGGTCGATGATGACCCGTGACCACCCCTGCGACATGTTGCCGATGCGGGTGATCTCGCCGTTGCGCACGTACCAAAGCGTCCCGTTGACGTCGCGTACGTGCGTGACGCGCACGCTGACGTACTCGACGACGCCGGTGGCGAGACCGAGGTCGACGACGTCGCCGATCCCCACTTGATCCTCGGCGACGATGAAGATGCCGTTGAGCACGTCCTTCACGATGTTCTGCGCACCGAAGCCGAGTCCCGCGCCGATCGCCGCGGTGAGCAGCGCGAAGGAGCCGAGGATGCCGGAGTCGATCGTGTTGACGATCAGGATGATGCCGATGATCACGATCGTCACGTTGACGATGTTCTGCAGGATCGAACCCAGGGTGCGGGTGCGTTGGACCAGACGGACCGCGGCGAGCGGAGAGCGATCGAGCGCCTGGGTGTCGGTGACCTGAGCTTTGCTCTTCGCGCCAGAGACGATGCGCTCCACGACCCGGTGGATCACTCCGCGGAGGATCCAGGAGACGACGATGGCGCCGATGATGATGGCGAGCACCCCGAGCGCCTTGAACCCGGCGGTGGTGAAGAACGACCCGATGTTCGGCCAGAACGCCGGGTCGTTGGGGTCGAAGACGAAGGTGTGCGTCACGTTGTCGATGCTACTGATCGCCGCTCTCAGCGAGCTGGACGCCGCCGCCGTCGACGAGTCCTGCGCGATGGGCGATCACGACCGCCTGTACGCGGTCTCGCGCGCCGAGTTTGGCGAGGATGCGGCCGACGTGCGTCTTCACGGTCGACTCGCCCAGGAACAGGGCCGCGGCGATCTCGGCGTTCGTGGCGCCTTGCGCCATTGCGAGGAACACCTCGCGCTCCCTCTCGGTGAGGATATCGGTCGGGTCGGGGGCCGCGGAGCGCACCGGCGGTGTGCCGAGGAGCTCGATCATGCGGCGCGTCACGCGCGGTGAGAGGGTGGCGTCGCCCCGGTGCACGGCGTGGATCGCCGAGATGAGTTCGTGGCGTTGCGCGTCCTTCAGCAGGAACCCGCTCGCGCCCGCGCGTAGTGCGGCGAACGCGTACTCGTCGAGATCGAAGGTGGTCAGGACGAGGACGCGGGCGTCGGGGTGGGCGGCGACGATGCGTTCCGTCGCGGCGATGCCGTCGACGCCCGGCATCCGCACGTCCATGAGGACGACGTGGGGCTCGAGAGCCGCCACGGCCGCGACGGCGGATTCCCCGTCCGCGGCTTCGCCGACGACCCGTAGGTCGTCTTCGGCGTCCAGCACCATGCGGAAGCCGAGCCGGATGAGCTCCTGGTCGTCGACGAGCAGGATGCGGATCGGGTCATTCATCGGGTGTTCTCCTCCGTCGGCAGCCAGACGTCGAGGGTCCAGGTGCCGTCGCCGCGTCGGGTGCGCAGAGTGCCCCCGGCGTGGGCGACGCGCTCGGTCAGTCCGCGCAGACCGAAGCCGGCGGTCTCGTCGTCATGTTCTCCGGCGACGCCGTCGTTCATGATCCTGATGCGCACCGCATCCGGATCCTCGCGGATCTCGACGACGGCCTCCGTCGCGCGAGGTGCGTGCCGCATCGCGTTCGTCATCCCCTCCTGCACGACGCGGCCGATCGCCAGCTCCGTGGTCGGCGCATGCGTGCTCGTGCGTCCGGAGGTCCGCAGCACGACCGGGTAGCCCGCGCCCTGCGCGATGGCGACGACCTCCCGCGGCGAGGGGGCACTGAGGGGCGCCAGGGGAGCGGTGCCCGCATCATCCGTTCGCAGCACGCCCAGCATCGCCCGCATCTCGGTCAGGGCGCCACGGGCGGTGTCGGCCGCGGTGCGGGCGGCGGAGCGGGCGCGTTCGGCGTCGGTCGTCGCGGCGGCACCCTCTGACAGCGCCACGATCACCGTCAGCGAGTGCGACACGATGTCGTGCATCTCCCGTGCGATGCGGGTGCGCTCGGCGGCCGTGGCGAGCTGTGCCTGCTGGTCGCGCTCGATCGTCAGTTGACGGGAGCGTTCGATGAGGGCTTCGACGTAGCGCTTGCGGCCGCCGACGTTCGCGCCGATGAGCGCCCCGATCAGGAGCATGACCATGGTCGCGATCGTCGCGCCGATCGCCGTGGACCACCCCTCGCCGAGCCCCACGCGTACAAGGCCGGAGATCACGAGGGCGCCGCTGAGGATTCCGGCGCCCGCCCACGCCGCGCGGCTGGAACGGTACACCGACAGCGAGTAGACGGCGATCGCGAGCGCGATGCCGCTCGGCAGCATGGGGTACGGCGCGAAGGGGTAGGGGAGGGCTGCGACCAAGAAGACCGTGATCGGGAAGCGTCGGCGCCAGAGGAGCGCGATCGCGGTGCTCGCGGGAACGGTGATCGACACGATCACGCCCAAGGGAGCCCAGGCGGGATCCATCGGAGTCGCGGCGATCAGGCCCGGCCCGGAGAGGACGAAGGCGAAGAAGGCGACGAGTGCGTCGGCGAAACGCGGATGCCGCGACCAGTACCGGCGGATGGCCCCCGGAGGTCGCGGCAGCAGCAGGCCGTCGTCGGGGGGAGTGCTCTCCGCCCCGGCGACGGCCCGACCGCGCTTGCTCATCCGCTCGACTCTACGCGTCGCGGCTCTTCAGGACGGCGCTCGCGCCCACGAGGCCGACGACGACCCAGACGGCGAGCGTGAGGCTCGCGGCCCAGGGCTCGAGCTGGTTGCTTCCGCCCGAGGTGCCCATCAGAAGCTGCCCCGCGTTCGAGGGCAGGAACCGGGCGGCATCCTGTACCCAGCCCCATCCGGGCAGCGCGGCGAAGAAAGCGGGGACGATGGGCAGGACGAACACGAGTCCCACACCGAGGGCGATCGCTCCCGGACCGTTGCGGAGGATGTAGCCCGTTGCGACGCCGATGATCGCGATGACGGCCATGGTGAGGGCGCCGGCCAGCAGCGGCAGCACGGAGACCTCCGGATTCGAGAAGTCGAGTCCGAGGTCCTTGCGCGCCATGATCGGTGCGGTCGCCGCGGCGGCGATGGCGAAGATGATGACGCTGGACACGAACACGAATCCGGCGACGACCACCGTCTTGGCCAGAAGCGACCCTAGTCGTCCGGGCGCAGCCGTCAGGGTGGAGCGCATCATCCCGGTCGAGTACTCACCGGTGACCTGGATCGCACCCAGGATCACGGCGAGCAGCATCGTGAAAGTCGTCGGAGCGAGGATCACCATCGTGGCCAACGAACCGTCGTCGCCCTGCGGGCCGCCGTCGAAGCTCGTGATCGCCCACGCCATCAGCAGTGAGAAACCGATCGAAAGGACGGCGACGATCGCGATCGACCACCAGGGGGAGCGCAGCGTCAGGAGCTTGAGCGTCTCGCTGCGCACGAGTCGGGGGAAGGAGAGGCGGTACGAAGCCTCCGTCGCGGTGACGCGACGCGCGGGGGTGGTTGTGGTGGCGCTCATGCGATTTCCTTGCTCTTGTACTCGACGGATTCGCCGGTGAGGGCGAGGTAGGCGTCTTCGAGCGAGCCGCTCTGCGGGCTCAGCTCGTGAAGGGGGATGCCGGCAGCCGCCGCGGCGTCGCCGACGGCTTCGGGCAGCGCGCCGACGACGTCGGCGGTTCCGGGCTCGGTCTGCGTGATCTCGACGCCTGCTCCCGAGATGAGGGGGATCAGCTCCGCGAGCCGAGGACTGCGCAGGCGGATGCGGGTGCTCGTCCACTCCGAGACCAGCTGCGAGACGGGCGCGTCCGCAAGCACCCGACCCTTGCCCAGGACGATGATGTGGTCGGCGGTGATCGCCATCTCGCTCATGAGGTGGCTGGAGAGCAGGACCGTGCGCCCTTCGCTCGCGTAGTGACGCACGAACTGTCGCACCCAGCGCACCCCCTCGGGGTCGAGGCCGTTCACCGGCTCGTCGAGGATCAGCGTCTGCGGGTCGCCCAGCAGTGCTGCGGCGATGCCGAGGCGCTGGCCCATACCGAGCGAGAAACCGCCCGCGCGCTTCTTGGCGACCGACTCGAGGCCCGTCAGCGCAATGACCTCGTCGACCCGGGAGGTGGGGATGCCGTGCGTGGCCGCGAGTGCGCGCAGATGGTTGCGTGCCGAGCGGCCGGTGTGCACGGCCTTGGCGTCGAGGAGTACGCCGACCCGGGTGAGGGGGGAACGCATCTTGCGGTAGTCCTCGCCGTCGACGGTCACGTTGCCGTGGGTCGGTCGGTCGAGTCCCACGATCATGCGCATCGTGGTGGACTTTCCGGCGCCGTTGGGTCCGAGGAAGCCGGTGACCTTGCCGGGCTGGACGGTGAAGCTGACATCGGAGACGGCGTGCTTGTCCCCGAACTGCTTGGTGAGGTTCTCTGCGACGATCATGGCTCCACGCTACGAGCCGGCGCCTCGCCGCCGCGTCCCCCTGTGGTACCGATCTGTTCCGGTACGCCTCGTCCCAGAGGCGGAGACGAACGGAACGCCCCGTCGACCGGTGGTCGACGGGGCGTTCCGGATCGGTCGATCAGGCGTCCGCCTCCTGGACGGAGAGGGCGCGCTCCACTCCGGCGAGATTCTCTGCGACCAGACGGCGCAGTGCCGCCGGCGCGTCGCGGTTCTCGATGAGCCAGGTACGCGTCGCGTCGCGCAGCGCGACATCCGCGAGAGGCGCCGGGTACAGGCCGACGATGAGGTAGTTCGCGATCTGGTAGCTGCGCGATTCCCAGACCGGCAGCAGCATGTCGAAGTAGGTCGACACGAACGGGACCAGCAGGTCGCGACCTGCCGGGTGGGTGAAGCCGGCGGCGGCCGAGCGGACGACGGTGTTGGGAAGGTCGTCGGAACCGACCAGCGCGTCCCACGCGGCCCGCTTGGCCTCTGCCGTGGGCAGTGCCGCCTTCGCCTGGGCGGCGAACTCTCCGCCCTTGGCCGTGTTGTCCGCCGCGAGGGCGGCGTCGATGTCCGTCGTGGTGACGAGTCCGCCCGCTGCGAGCGAGACGAGCAGCGCCCAGGACAGGTCGGCGTCGATCTCCAGACCGTCGAGGACGAGCTCGCGCTCGCGGAGGCTCCGCACGCGCGCGAAGTGCTCCGGGGTCGTCGCGGCGGACGCGAACGCGGTCACGAACTGCAGCTGGCTGTCGCTTCCCGCGGCGGCGCCCTGCGCGAGGTCCCAGAGGCCGTCGGCGACGGCGGCACGCGTGGCATCGCGCTTGGCGGGGTCGACATAGGCGTTCGCGGTCAGCTGCAGCTGCGCGAGCGTCGTGCGCACGGTCGTGGACTCGGTCTCGGCGGCGATGTTGCCGAGGACCAGCTGGACGTACTCCGAGGCGGAGGCCTCCGCATCCCGCGTCTGATCCCAGGCGGCGCCCCATACGAGGGAACGGGCGAGCGGGTCGCTGATCTTCGACAGGTGAGCGACGGCTGTGGCCAACGACCGGTCGTCGAGCCGGATCTTCGCGTACGCGAGGTCGTCGTCGTTCAGGAGGATGAGGTCGGGGCGACGGTGGCCCACGAGCTCGGCGACGTCGGTGCGGTCGCCGTCGACGTCGAGCTCGATGTGGTGCACGCGCACGAGGGCGTCGCCCTGCAGGTCGTAGAAGCCGATGCCGAGACGGTGCGGACGGATGGTGGGGTAGTCCGCCGGAGCCGTCTGGATGATGGAGAACTTGCTGATGGTGCCGTCCACGGACTCGTCCACCGCAGGGGTGAGCGTGTTGACGCCGGCCGTCTCCAGCCACTTCTTCGACCAGCCCGACAGATCGCGGCCGCTCGTGGTCTCGAGCTCCGTCAGCAGATCGGGCAGCTCGGTGTTGCCCCACGCGTGCTTCTGGAAGTACGCGGACACGCCGGCGAAGAAGGCCTCGACGCCGACCCACGCGGCGAGCTGCTTCAGGACGGAGCCGCCCTTGGCGTAGGTGATGCCGTCGAAGTTGACCTGGACATCCTCCAGGTCGTTGATCTCCGCGACGACGGGGTGCGTCGAGGGCAGCTGGTCCTGGCGGTAGGCCCAGGACTTCTCCATCGCGTTGAACGTCGTCCATGCCTCGGTCCACTCGGTGGCCTCGGCGGTGGCGATGGTGGATGCCCACTCGGCGAACGACTCGTTCAGCCAGAGGTCGTTCCACCACTTCATGGTGACGAGATCGCCGAACCACATGTGGGCCAGCTCGTGGAGGATCGTGACGACACGACGCTCCTTCACCGCATCCGTGACCTTGCTGCGGAACACGTACGTCTCCGTGAACGTCACGGCGCCCGCGTTCTCCATCGCACCCGCGTTGAACTCCGGCACGAAGAGCTGGTCGTACTTCGCGAACGGATAGGCGACGCCGAACTTCTCCTCGAAGTACGCGAATCCCTGACGGGTCTTCTCGAAGACGTAGTCGGCGTCGAGGTACTGCCACAGGCTCTTGCGCGCGAACACACCCAGCGGGATGACGCGGCCGGACGAGCTGGTGAGCTCGGAGCGGGTGACCTCATAGGGCCCCGCGATGAGCGCCGTGATGTACGACGAGATGCGCGGAGTGGGCTCGAACGTCCACGTCGCGATGCCGTCGCCCGTGGGCGCGGGCTCGGGCGTGGGGGAGTTGGAGACGACCTGCCAGGAGGCGGGAGCGGTGATCGTGAACTGGAAGGTCGCCTTCAGATCGGGCTGCTCGAACACGGCGAACACGCGCCGCGAATCGGGTACCTCGAACTGCGAGTAGAGGTAGACCTCGCCGTCGACCGGGTCGACGAACCGGTGCAGGCCCTCGCCGCTGTTGGTGTACCGCGCGTCGGCGTCGACGGTCAGCACGTTGTGGGCGGCGAGGTTCTCCAGCTGGATGCGGGAGTCCGCGAAGGCGGAGGGGTCGATGTCGACGCCGTTGAGCGTGATCCGGTGCACACGCTCGGCGATGAGGTCGACGAAGGTCGAAGCGCCCTCGGTGGCGGCGAATCGGATGGTGCTGGTCGAGCGGAACAGCTCCGCTCCCGTGGTCAGATCCAGCGCGATCTCGTACGACTCGGTGTCGACGACCGCGCGGCGCTCCTGCGCCTCGATCCGGGTGAGGTTCTCTCCAGGCACTGCGTTTGCTCCCATGGGGTGAGGGTGTGAAAGGCGCGGCATCGCTGCTGGCGACACGGGCGAGACCTCCAGCCTACGGTTTTGCTGCGCATCGGCGGTATCGCTCCGGCTCGATCCGTGCACGGTGCGAGGATGTTGGCGTGACTTCCCCTGAACAGACCCCTCTTCAGACCGAGACGCCCGGCACCCCTGTGCCCTTCGCATCGGCACACGCCGCGAGCGGTCCGCCCTGGGTCGAGCAGCCCACCGCCTACGACGCCGTCCTGCTCGCCGGGTTCGGGGGGCCCGAGGGGCAGGACGACGTCATCCCGTTCCTGCGCAACGTCACCCGCGGGCGCGGTATCCCGGACGAACGTCTGGAGGAGGTGGCGCACCACTATCGCCACTTCGGCGGCGTGAGCCCCATCAACGCGCAGAACCGCGCGCTGAAGGCCGCGCTCGAGGCCGAGATCGCCCGCCGTGGTCTCGCCCTGCCGGTCTACTGGGGAAACCGCAACTGGGGCCCGTACCTGGAGGATGCCGTGCAGGAGGCGGCGGAGGCCGGTCACACGACCCTGCTGGCGGTCGCGACGAGCGCCTACAGCTCGTTCTCCAGCTGTCGCCAGTACCGCGAGGACTTCGCCCGCGTCCTGGACGCGACGAACCTGGGCGGGCAGGTGACGATCGACAAGGTGCGTCAGTTCTTCGACCACCCGGGATTCGTGTCGACGTTCATCGAGGGCGTCAGCGAGGCCGTTTCGGGCTTCCTCGCCGAGGGCGTGCCGGCCGAGCAGATCCGCGTGCTGTTCTCGACGCACTCCATTCCGACCGCCGACGCGCAGCGCTCCGGTCCGCGCGACCGCGACTTCGGCCCCGGCGGCGCCTACGAGGCCCAGCACCTGGCGGTCGCGGAGGTCGTCATGGCGCAGTCGGCACCGGAGATCGGGTGGAAGCTCGTTTACCAGTCGCGTTCGGGTCCCGCATCCCAGCCCTGGCTCGAGCCCGACATCAACGACGAGATCACGGAACTCGCGGCGGCCGGGGTCACGGCCGTGGCGATCGTGCCCCTCGGCTTCGTGAGCGACCACATGGAGGTTCTGTGGGACCTCGACACGGAGGCCATGGAGACGGCGGAGGAGGTCGGCATCCGTGCCGTCCGCACACCGACGCCCGGCATCGATCCCGCATACGTGTCGGGACTCGTGGATCTGATCGAGGAGCGACTCGCCGGTACTCCGGCCGATCAGCGTCCGCACCGGACGTCGCTCGGTCCATGGTTCGACGTGTGCCGCCCCGGTTGCTGCGAGAACATCAGGGCGGGCTTCAAGCCCGCAGCCGCCGGCATCGCCCCGTGAGTGCGGGGCGGGTCCGCGCGTCCCTAGGATGAGCATCATGCGCATCCACATCGCCACGGATCACGCCGGCCTCGAGTTCTCGACGCGCCTGCAGCACCATCTCGCCGAAGCCGGTCACGACGTCGTCGACCACGGGCCCCTGGAATACGACCCGGTCGACGACTATCCGGCGTTCTGCATCCGTGCCGCTCAGGCGGTCGTTCGCGATCAGGCGGCCGGCATCGACACGCTGGGCATCGTGTTCGGCGGCTCCGGCAACGGCGAGCAGATCGCGGCGAACAAGGTCGCGGGAATCCGGGCGGCGCTGGTGTGGAACATCGCGACGGCCGAGCTCGCGCGCGAGCACAACGACGCGAACGTCATCGCGATCGGCGCGCGTCAGCACACGTTCGAGGAGGCGACGACCTTCATCGACCGCTTCATCGCCACGCCGTTCTCGAACGAGGAGCGCCACGTGCGCCGCATCGCGCAGATCGCGGATTTCGAGCGTGACGGGTCCCTTCTTCCCGACCCGCGTGCGGGTGTCGCGCGCCCCGATGTGCTCGACGACGCGTCCAGCAGCTTCGACCCGGAAGCGGGCTGATGCCCGAAGGCCATTCCGTCCATCGGATCGCCCGGCAGTTCGATCGCAACATCGTCGGACACCGGGTCCTCGCGTCGAGCCCGCAGGGTCGCTTCGCGGAAGGGGCGGCGCTGCTGGACAGTCGCGAGGCGCTGTCGGTGCGAGCCGTCGGCAAGCAGATGTTCCTCGAGTTCGAGGGGGATCTGTGGCTGCGGGTGCATCTCGGGATGTACGGTGCCTGGGACTTCTCGGGTGAGATCCTCGTCGACCCGACGATCGCCTCCGCCAACGGTCGGATGGGACAGACCAACCAGCGGGGGACCGATGCGGAGCGCATCGTGGATGCCGCCGGCGAGAACTCGCTGAGCTCGATCGGTGCGCCTCGAAAGGCGCGCGGACACGTGCGCATGTCGGAGCAGACGTCGGGACTCGACGACACCGACGCGACGTGGCCGCCCCCGATCGTCGGTCAGGTGCGGCTGCGGCTGCTGACCGAGGCCACGTGCGCCGACCTGCGCGGGCCCACCGCATGCGAGGTGCTGACGCCCGATCAGGTGCAGGCGGTCATCGCGAAGCTGGGTCCGGATCCCCTCGTCGACGACCTGGCCGAGGGGGAGGAGCGCTTCACCCGCGTCGTCCGGCGCAAGCCCACCCCGATCGGTCTCCTGCTGATGGACCAGAGTGTCGTCAGCGGGATCGGCAACGTCTACCGAGCCGAGCTCCTGTTCCGCGCCCGCCTCGATCCGCACACCCCCGGGCGCGACGTGCCCGAAGAGGTCGTCCGCGGCCTGTGGCGGGACTGGGTGAAGCTGCTGCGCATCGGGGTCGAGACCGGCCAGATGATGACGATGGACGACCTCACCCCCGACGCGTGGCGCCGGGCGATGGCCCATCGCGACGACCGGCACTGGGTCTACCACCGTGCGGGGCTTCCCTGTCGTATCAGCGGCACGTCGATCGTGCTGGAGGAGATGGGCGCACGGAAGCTGTACTGGTGCCCGGTGTGCCAGAAGTGAGGATGCGGTGAGACAGAATCCGAGCTTCGCGATGACCGACGTCGCGGAGATCCGGCGGCTCATCGAGCACAATCCGTGGGCGACCTTCGTCAGCGCGGGGCCCGACGGTCTCGTCGCGTCGCACTACGCGGTGCTGCTCGATGACACGAGGGACGACCTGAGCATCGTGGCGCATGTCGGCAAGCCCGACGACGCCATCCACGCTCTGGGGGAGCGCGAGCTCCTCGTCGTGGTGCAGGGCCCGCACG
Source organism: Microbacterium binotii (assembly GCF_021398715.1). Lineage (NCBI taxonomy): Bacteria > Bacillati > Actinomycetota > Actinomycetes > Micrococcales > Microbacteriaceae > Microbacterium > Microbacterium binotii. The sequence continues at coordinate 1,569,683 of NZ_CP090347.1, forward strand.
GCTACGTGTCGCCCGGCTGGTACGGCGACGTGCCGGCGGTGCCCACGTGGAACTTCGTGGCCGCGCATCTGAGCGGCGTTCCCGAGTTGCTCGGCACCGAGGAGAACTTACGGGTGCTCGACCGTCTCGTCGACCGCTTCGAGTCGCCGATGCCGACCCCGCGCCGGATGTGGGATCGTCCGAACGACGCCGAGTTCGTGCGCCGTCTCGAGCGCGGCACGGTCGGTTTCCGGCTCACCCCGAGCGCGGTCGTCGCCAAGCGGAAGCTGAGCCAGAACCGGCCGGCGGAGGTGGTCGATCACATCGTCGACATGCTGCGCGCCGACGGGCCTCACATGAACCCGGCGCTGGCCGACGAGATGGCCCGCGCCCGGCGCGCGCGGCGCGAGGCATGACCCGGCCACGCATCGATGCGGTCGCGGACGTGCGGATCGCGGGACCGGGTGCCGAGCTCCTGCCGGGCGCGGAGGTGTACGACATCGTCCTGCGTGACGGGCGCATCGCCGACATCGCGCCGGCCGGGGCGCTCCGTCTGGGAGGCGCCGTGCATCGCGCGGACGGCGCCTTCGTCATCCCGGGTCTCTGGGATCATCACGTGCACGTGACGCAGTGGGCCTTGGCCGCATTGCGCGAGCCGCTCGGCGACGCGGTCTCGGCGACGGATGCGGCGACCCGGATGGGACGGGTGGCCCCGGGCGTGGACGGTCGGCGCGTGGGCACCGGATTCCGTGACGCGTTCTGGCTCGACGCACCCTCGCTCGAGGTCCTCGACGCGGCGACGGGAGACATCCCGACCTACCTCATCAACGCCGATGTGCACAGCGTTTGGCTCAATTCCGCAGCACTCGCCCGCGAAGGCGTCGCGGCCGACGACGGGGTCCTGCGCGAGGGTCCGGCTTTCGAGATGTCGCGGCGTCTCAATGAGCTCCCCGACGAGATCTCGGATGCTGCGGTGGCGACCATGGCCGCCGCCGCAGCGGCGCGCGGCGTCGTGGGTGTCGTGGACCTCGACATGGTGTGGAACGAGTCCTCATGGCAGCGACGACGTTCGGCAGGGTTCGACCAGCTGCGCGTGGAGTTCGGCGTCTACCCCGACCTCCTCGATCGCGCCATCGCTGCGGGTCTGCGCAGCGGCGACGCGCTGCGCGGCGACGATGACGGTCTCATCACGGTCGGTCCGCTCAAGGCGATCACGGACGGGTCACTCGGCACCCGCACGGCGGCCTGCTCGGTCGCATACGCCGACGGGCCGCATCCGCACGGGCTGCTCACCATTGCACCGGACGATCTGCGGGAGGTCATGACGCGGGCCACGGCGGCGGGCTTCGACTGCGCGATCCACGCGATCGGCGACGACGCACTGCGTCATGCTCTCGACGCGTACGCGGCGACCGGTGCGCACGGCACCATCGAGCATGCGCAGCTCGTGGCTGCCGCCGACATGCCGCGCATGGCTCGACTCGGCGTGACGGCCAGCGTGCAGCCGGAGCACGCCCTCGACGACCGCGATCTGACCGACAGCATCTGGGCGACCCAGACGGCGCGTGCGTATCCGTTGCGCTCACTGTGGGCCGCGGGAGTCGATCTCCGCTTCGGATCGGACGCCCCGGTCTCGCCGCTCGACCCGTGGCGTCAGATCGCTGCTGCCGCCTCCCGCACGCGTGGCGGGCGCGAGCCGTGGGCGCCCGAGGAGACCGTCTCCGTCGACGTCGCCCTCGCCGCATCCACTCATCGCGGCTCCGCGGATCCCGACATGATCGCCGTCGGTCAGCGCGCGGATCTCGCGCTGCTCGCCGCGGACCCGCGGATGGGGGAGCCGACGGCCCTGCGGGACATGGAGGTCGTGGGCACGATCGTCGACGCCCGCGTGACCCACGTGGTCTGAGCGCGATTACGCTCGGGACATGCTCGTCCTGCTCGCCGTCCTCCTGCTCGTCAACGCGGTCTACAACGTCGTGGTCTGGCCGCGCTTCTACGGCCGCGTGGCGAAGGATGCGCGGGCGCGCGACGCCGCGGGACGCCCGACGCGGTTCCTCATCGTCCATGCGGTGCTGATCGGCACCGCCCTCGTCCTGGCCGTCGTGTCGGCGGGCGCCGCGGTGTGGGCGCTCGTGGCGGGCTGAGCGCCTACGCTGTCTCGGTGGCCATCTCGAAGATCCTGCTGTACTACCGGTTCACCCCGATCGTCGATCCCGAGGCCGTGCGTCTGTGGCAGCGCGATCTTTGTGAGCTGCTCGGGCTGCGCGGCCGCATCCTCATCTCGCGGCACGGCATCAACGGCACGGTCGGCGGAGAGCTCGGCGCGGTCAAGACCTACGCGCGCAAGACGCGACAGTACGAGCCCTTCCGCGGACTCGACCTGAAGTGGTCGGAGGGCACCGGGCTGGACCACGAGGGGCGGAGCCTCGACTTCCCGAAGCTCTCGGTGAAGGTGCGCGACGAGATCGTCACCTTCGGCGCTCCCGACGAACTGCGCGTCGACACGGACGGCGTGGTCGGCACCGGTACGCACCTGACACCCGGCGCCGTGCACAGGCTCGTCGAGGAACGCGGCGAGGATGTCGTCTTCTTCGACGGCCGCAACGGGTTCGAGGCCGAGATCGGACGTTTCCGCGGCGCCGTGGTGCCCGACGTCTCCACGACGCGGGAGTTCATCGCGGAACTCGACTCCGGACGATACGACCACCTGAAGGAGAAGCCGATCGTCACGTACTGCACCGGCGGCATCCGGTGCGAGGTGCTCTCGAGCCTGATGACGGCGCGCGGCTTCCAGGAGGTCTACCAGCTCGACGGCGGCATCGTCCGGTACGGCGAGACCTTCGGCAACACCGGGCTCTGGGAAGGGTCGCTCTACGTCTTCGACGGAAGGCAGGCGATGACCTTCGGCGCCGACGCCGAGCACATCGGCCGTTGCACGGGATGCGGCGCACCCACCTCCCGGATGATCGACTGCGCGGTCGTCGGATGCCCCGATCGCGTGGTGCGCTGCGAAGCGTGCGAGGGCAGCACGGCGTGCAGCCATCATCCGGAGCTCGTGGCGGGCTGAACAGAACGCCTGAGAAGATGGAGGGATGTCCTCCACTGACGCCACGCCCTCCCGTTACACCGTTGCGACAGACGGGGCCTGCAAGGGCAACCCGGGGCCGGCGGGCTGGGCGTGGGTGGGTGAGGACGGCCAGTGGGCCGCGGGCTCGCTTCCGAGCGGCACGAACAACATCGGCGAGCTGCTGGGCCTGCTCTACGCGATCCGGGATCACTTCGAGGTGCCCGAGCTCATCGTGCAGGCGGATTCGATGTACGCGATCGACACCTACACGAAGTGGATGGACGGTCATGCGCGTCGCGGTTGGGTGACCTCGGCGAAGAAGCCCACGGCCAACCGCGACATCCTCGAACAACTCATCGAGGTGCGCGACGCGCGGCGCGCGGCCGGACTCCCCGACGTCGTCCTCGAACACGTCCGTGGACACCGAGGACATCGCCTCAACAGCTGGGCGGACGAGCGCGCCGTCCGCGCGTCTCACCACGCTGCGAAGGGCGAGGAGCTCGTGTGGACGTCGCTGCGTGGGCTGGAGCCGCTGGACGTCAGTGTGGACCCGCCACGCAGCGCGGGCGACCGCGCCCGCTGAGCACCCCTCTCGCAGATCCGGCCGACCCGCGCCAGGATGGGACGGTGCACACCGTCGACAACCCGCTGATCGTCGTGGACGCCGTGGCATGGCGCGCGTGGCTCGACGAGCACGAGTACGACGACGAGGGAGTGTGGCTCGTGCTCGCCAAGAAGGGCACGACAGAGCCGACGACCCTCGGCTACGACGGTGCTCTCGACGAGGCGCTGTGCAGCGGGTGGATCGACGGTCAGAAGCGCGGGCGCGATGACGCCACGTTCCTGCAGCGTTACACCCCTCGGCGTCGCGCATCGCTCTGGTCGCAGCGCAACATCACTCTGGTGGCCGCCTTGATCGAGTCCGGACGGATGCGGCCGCGCGGGCAGGCGGAGATCGACCGCGCCAAACACGACGGGCGATGGGAACGCGCGTACGCGGGCTCGGCCACGATCGAGGTGCCCGATGACCTCCTGGCCGCTCTCGCCGCCCAGCCCGCGGCGGCGGAGCTGTTCGCGCGCCTGGACGCGACGAACCGCTACGCGATCCTGCACCGGGTGGTGACGGCGACGCCGTCGGCGCGGGCGGGGCGGGTCGCGCGGCTCGTGGGGATGCTCGCCGAGGGGAAGACGCCGCATCCGCTCGGGGAGCCGCGTGGCTCCCGGCTCACGTAGGCTCGGATCATGCTCGCAACCGTCATCCACGCCGCCCGTGACATCCGCGTCGAAGAGGTCCCGCGACCGCAGCTGTCCACGGGGCGCGATGCGATCGTCCGCGTCGTCGCCGCATGCGTGTGCGGTTCGGATCTGTGGCCCTACCGAGGCGTGACGCCCACGGAGCGTCCCCACCGCATCGGTCATGAGTTCGTCGGTGTCGTCGAGGAGGTCGGTGACGCCGTCGAGAACGTCCGCGCCGGCGACTTCGTCATCGCGCCCTTCTACGTGTGCGACGGTACCTGCGTCAACTGCCGCAACGGCGTCAGTACCTCCTGCCTCAACGGCGGATGGTGGGGCAGCGATGTGCGCGAGGACGGCTTCGCCGATGGCGGTCAGGGCGAGTTCGTGCGCGTGCCCCTCGCCGACGGCACCCTCGCCGTGGTTCCGGGTCCGGTGGAGCCCGACGAGATCCCGGGGCTGTTGACGCTGAGCGATGTCATGGGCACGGGCCACCACGCCGCGGTGTCGGCAGGAGTCGGCGCCGGCGACAGCGTGGCCGTCGTCGGCGACGGAGCCGTCGGCCTGTGTGCGGTCATCGCCGCGAAGCGACTGGGCGCCACGACGATCATCGCGATGTCGCGCCACCCCGAACGGCAGGCGCTGGCCCGCGAGTTCGGCGCGACGCACATCGTGGCCGAGCGCGGCGAGGAGGGCATCGAGAAGGTGCGCGAACTGACCGGCGGCATCGGCGCCGATCGCGTCCTCGAGTGCGTCGGCACGAAGGAGTCGATGGACCAGGCCCTGCGCTCGACACGCCCGGGCGGGATGGTCGGCTACGTGGGTGTCCCGAACGGCGGACCCGAGCTGCCCGTACGCACCATGTTCGGGTCGAACGTGGGTGTCAACGGCGGTGTGGCACCGGTGCGCGGTTACATCGAGGAGCTACTGCCCGACGTCCGGTCGGGCGCGATCCGACCCGGCCTCGTGTTCGATCTCGAACTCCCGCTTCGTGAGGCGGCCGATGCCTATGCCGCCATGGACGAGCGCCGGGCGACGAAGGTGCTGCTGCGTCCGTGAGCCGACGCGTGGTGCGCCCGGTGGGCGGGGGAGTGAGCGAGTCGGTGGCGACAGGAGACGAGACGATGGCTCAAGCAGAGGCGACGACCTGGCTTCTCATCGACGGCGAGAACATCGATGCCACCCTGGGCGGCTCGATCCTGGGTCGCCGCCCGCAGCCCGACGAGCGTCCGCGCTGGGACCGCCTCCTGGCCTTCGTCGAGCGCACCTGGGGAGGGCACGCGCGCGGGCTCTTCTTCCTGAACGCGTCGACGAACCTGCCGATGACCTTCGTCCAGGCTCTGACGGCGCTCGGCTTCGAGCCGATCCCGCTGTCGGGCCCTGCGGACGCGAAGGTCGTCGACATCGCGATCCAGCGCACGCTGCGGGCGCTGCGTGGGCGCGACGACGACGTGGTGCTCGTCAGCCACGATGGCGACTTCGTGGAGGATCTCGCACCTCTCGCCGACGGAGGGCGGCGAGTGGGAGTGCTCGCATTCAACGAGTTCCGCAACACCGGTTACGCGGCGATCGGCGGAATCACCTTCTTCGACATCGAGTACGACGCGCAGGCGTTCGACGCGCCCCTGCCCCGCATCCGCGTGATTCCGATCGACGAGTTCGACCCCACGCAGTTCCTGCGCTAGTGAAGATCGCGTCGGGTCAGAGCGACAGCTGGTAGTGGATGAACCCGCTGCGCGTCGCGACCTGGTCGTACAGTGCCCGCGCGCGGACGTTGGTCTCCGCCGTCAGCCAGTAGACCTTGGTGCAGCCCGCATCCTTCGCCCAGTTCCGAACGTGGCCGATGAGCGATCGGCCCGCGCCGGAGCCGCGTGCGTCAGGGGAGACGAAGAGGTCCTCGAGGTAGCAGTAATCGTCCCTGGACCAGGTCGCCTGATGCGTCAGCCAATGCACGAGTCCGACCGCGCGACCGTCCTGCCAGGCGATCGCGCCGTCGAGCCCGGATGAGGGATCGATGATGCGATCGAAGGCGTATTGGGTGACGTCGTCGGTGAGTTCGGTCTCGTAGAACGACAGGTATCCCTGCCAGAGCTCGAGCCAGGCGGCGAGGTCTTCGGTGCGGACGGCGCGGATCTCCAGCATCCGACCAGCCTAGAGCCGGCCCGGCGGAACGACGCGTTCATCGGACCGCGCGCGTCCGCCTGGCCGACATATGTCAGAGAGCATCTTGCCCGTCAACGAATGTTCTCGCTAACATGCAGGCGTCGCCCACCGGACAAACGTCGTTCGGTCCCGCGGCCCCCGCGGCGGGGCCTGGGTACGGCGGCTGATCACGGCGCCCGGACGGCGACGCGATGCGGCGCGATGATGCGCGGAAGGGGAGACATCCAGTGACGATCATGAACCCGAGAAAGCATGCAGGACGCCTCCTGACCCGAGCGGCAGCACTGACCGCCGCTGTCGCGACCACCGTGTCCGGCGCGGTCGTGAGCACGGCGGCGAGAGCCGCGGATGACGACCCCTGGTCGGGCCAGGGGAAGAGCTTCACGTCGACTCAGACCACGGAGAGCACGTTCACGAACGCCATCATCGGATCCGATGTCCCCGACGTCGCAACGATCCGTGTGCCCGCCGGCACCGCAGGCGCCAGCCGGGACACGTACTACATGATCTCGACGACCATGGAGCTCACCCCCGGCGCCCCCATTCTGCGTTCCTACGATCTCGTGAACTGGGAGATCGTCAACTACGTCTACGACGTGATGGAGATCACCGACACCAACGCGTTGCGCAACGGCTACAGCGCGTACGGCCAGGGTCAATGGGCCAGCACTCTGCGCTATCACGACGGGACGTTCTATGCGCTGATGAACAGCAACAACAACGGTCATGCGTACCTCTTCACGACCACCGACATCGAGAAGGGGCAGTGGGAGAAGCACAGCTACAACCGCAGCTTCCACGATCCGAACATCTTCTTCGACGGCGACACCCCGTACATCGTCTATGGGAGCTCGTCGATGCAGATCGCCCAGATGAGTCCGGATCTGCACAGCGTCATCAGCGACAGCGTCGCGGCGACCACGACCACCGCCATCAACAACACTGGTCTGAGCACCTCGGAGGCCATGGGCGGCGGTTGGGAGGGGAACCAGGTCGAGTACATCAACGGGTACTACTACGTCCTCGGCATCGCCTGGGGAAAGTACGGACGCCAGGCCATCGTGCTGCGTTCGAAGAGCCTGCTCGGCGCGGCGGCCTCCGATCCGTACGAGGTGCGTGTCGCCGTCGGCTCCAACCTCGTCGCGCAGGGCGGGTTCATCGGCACGGGCGACTCCGCCACGCCACAGTGGGCGTTGCTCTTCGGCGATGACTACCCGACCGGCCGCGTTCCTGTCCTCGTGCCTGTCGCGTGGGATACCGCCGACAAGGATGCGTGGCCTGTGTTCGGAACCGGCGTCTACGGAAGCTCCCAGGTGCCGCTGCCCGGCACGCAGCCGATGCCGGTCACCCTGAGCGCCCCAGAGCGGCGCAAGGCCGAGTCTGCGAGCGTCGTGACCTCCGATCGCTTCGAGAACGACGCCCCGTCTCGAGACTTCGGCAACCCCAACGTCCCGGCGCCCGAGGTCGTTGTGCCGGAGTCCCGTGGCGAGCACATCTCGAACGGGACGATCGAGGGTGGTACGACGGCGTGGCAGTCGCTGGGCGGGACGACGCTCGGGCTCGGCTACTCGACGCGCCATCAGGGGGCGATGTCGCTGAAGGTGAACGGTCGCGCGACGGATGCTGCCGGCGCGTCGCAGACGGTGACGACTCTCCAGCGCGGGGCCACATACGCGGTCTCCGCGTGGGTGCACTATCGCGACGCCGGTGTGGATCCGGCGAACTTCGCGCTCACTCTCAGCGACACGAACGGCCACTCCTATGTGATGGCGCAGGCCAGTGTGCCGAAAGGCTCGGCCTCGGCCGCGACGACCTTCGTGCAGGTCTCCGGTGAGTTCACCATTCCCGCGGAGCTGGACGTCGCCGACGCGAAGGTCTCGATCGTGACCGTCGACTCGGCCACCGTGCCCGATATCTTCTTCGTCGACGATGTCTCGATGGTCGGAGCGCGAGCGGTCCCTGATCACTACACGGCCGAAGAGGGCGCCGACAACGGCTCCCACCTGGCACTCCCCTGGCAGTGGGGGCACAACGCAGACAACAGGTACTGGTCGCTGACCGATCGCGACGGCTGGTTGCGTCTCACGAACGGACGCGTCCTGACCGGCAAGGCGAACAAGCAGTATCAACTGACGTACTTCGAGGAGGCGCGCAACACCCTCTCGCAGCGCACGTTCGCCCCGGCCTCGTCCGCGCAGACCCGGCTCGATTTCGGTGCGCTCAACGATGGAGACGTCTCGGGGCTCGCCGTCTACAACCGGCAGGTGAGCTACATCGGGGTGACCAAGGAGAACGGGCAGTTCACGCTCGGCGTCGTCAACCGACCGGTGCGCGACTACACCGACCAGGAGTCGATCGCGACAGCGGAGGACTTCGTCGCCAGTGTGGCCGTTCCGGCCGGAACGAGCACGGTGCTGTTGAAGGCCGACCTGAACATGCGGAAGTCCGGTGCGGATCGCAACACCGTCCGGTTCCTCTACAGCTGGGACGGCGTCACCTGGAACACCCTCGGGGGAGCTCAACCGAAGCGCGCGTCGTGGGAGTCCAAGCACTTCAAGGGTCAGCGCTTCGGCCTGTTCAGCTACGCGAAGCAGACGACCGGCGGGCATGCCGACTTCGACTACTTCTACCTCTCCGACGTGTTGAGCGCCGACGGAGTCGCCGTGGACACGAGCGACCTCGACTGGCTCATCCGGGAGGCGTCCGGTTTGGACCGCCGCGACTACACCGATGCATCGTGGGCGAGCATGGCGGCGGCGCTCACGTGGGCCACGTCCGTCGCGAGCCCGACGACGCAGAACGAGGTCGATGCTCCGGCTCAGGCCCTGAATCGCGCGATCGCCGATCTCGAGGAGTTGCCCGCGGTGGTCCCGGTCGTCTCGGCGGACGTGACATCGGACGCCGCTCAGGTCTCGGGCTGGTATCCCGCGGCGGTGTCGGTCGCCCTGGCGCTCAACGAGCGGGCGAAGGCCGACATCCAGTACCGGATCGACGGCGGCAGCTGGTCGGACTACCAGGACGAGGTGGTGGTCTCCGAGTCCGGAGCCCACACCGTCGACTACCGCGCCAGCGTTGCGGGCGAGCCGGTCGCGGAGTCGGGAGGCGCCGCATCCTTCTCCATCGACGTCGACGCTCCTGTCACGACGGCCTCCGTGGACACCGAGGCGCGCACTGTGCGTCTGACCGCCGTCGACGCGCACGCGGGAATCGACCGGATCGAGTATCGGATCGGTGACGCGGGGGCGTGGTCGCGTCTGGACGGCGTGGTCACGGTCGGCGACGGCGAGAGCGACGTCGGATATCGAGCGGTGGACATCGTCGGAAACATCGAGACCGCACGGACGGCGAGAGTGCCCGCCGTGCAGGAACCGTCCCCGAGCCCGTCGCCGACCTCGACGCGACCCACCGCCCAGACGGGTGTCGTCGCTCCGTCTGCCGACGACCTGACCGCGGAGCGACGGGGCGCGGTCACCGGCCCGGCGACAGTGCGACGGGGCGAGACGCTGACGTTGACGCTCGGGGATGTTCAGCCTGGCACCGAGGTTCATGTCTGGCTGTTCTCGACACCGACCTACCTCGGGAAGGCGACGGTGGGCGCGGCGAGGACAGTCACGGTCAGCGTGCCCGGAGCGGTGAGCCTAGGAGCGCATCGCGCGGCTGTCGCCGGCGCCGACGGTTCCGTCATCGGCTGGACGCCCGTCACCGTGACGGCATCGGACGGCTCCCTCGCCGTGACCGGGCGAGATGCGGCCGGAGCTGCGGCGATCCTGCTCACCGCCGTCGTCCTGTTCGCGATCGGCGCTGTTCTCGTGTGGCGTCGTCGGCGGACCGGGCGCACGACCCCGTCGTCGTAGCGGCCGACCTTCCCCCTGTCGCGAAGAAGGGGGCCCCGCTATGCAGCAGGGGATGCCGTCCACAGGGCGGCGTCCCCTGCGCGTTCGGTGCCGGGGCCGCGTACGGGCCGCCTGGGGTGACGTCTCCTCGGCTCAGGGGCGCGAAATGCGTCGGAAGGTCAGGTGCGTGACACCGTCCGGCGCCGATTCGCTCGTCGCCTCGTAGTCCGCCTCCCAGCCGCGAAGGTCGTCCCAGAGGCGGATGCCGTCGCCGAGGATGATGGGGGAGATGCCCACGTGGAGGTCATCGACGAGCCCCGCGCGCAGGAATTGCCGTGCTGTCCTGGCACCCCCGCCGATCCGCACGTCCGCACCGCCCGCGGCCTCGATCGCCCGGGCGAGGACCGCTGCCGGCGAATCGCGGACGAAGTGGAAGACCGTGCCGTTCGCCATCTCGATCGTCGGGCGCTCGCGATGCGTGAGCACGAAGACGGGAACCTCGAAGGGCGGTTCGTCCTCCCACCAACCGCGCCACTCCGGGTCGTCGCCATGTAGATGAAGGCCGAACATCCCCGCGCCCATGATCTCGGCGCCGATGCCCTCGAAGTAGCGCGCGGCGTACGCGTCGTCGACACCCGAGGTCCCCGCTCCGCTCTCATCGTGCAGCACGCGGCGTCGGAACGTCCGCGTCGCGACGTAGGCGGCGGTGAGTCGTCCCCAGTCCTCGCCGAAGGGGTTCTCCTCCGTCTGGTCGGTCGTGGTGGCGAATCCGTCGAGGGAGATGTTGAGGTCGAGGCGTACGCGGGTCACACTCGAGGATCCGGCCCACCGGGGGCGAGTGTCAACATCCGGCGCGGCGACGGGTGTCGGCCCGAGCGGGTGCGCGTGCTTGCCGGTCGAGCGGATGCGGGGCACGATGATTCCGGCGGCGCGCGTACGCCGGAGGGGGTGCAGCATGGTGCGTCGGGTGCGCGGAGCGTTCCGACGCGCCTTCAGCACGTGCGCGGATGCGGTCTCCGGTGGTGCTTTCCTGACGCGGTGGAGCGCGCTTCTGTCCTTCATCGTGGCCAGCACGGTCAGCGTTCCGACGATCGCCGATGCGACGTTGAAGGGCTACATCGCCGCCGTGCTGGTCGGTGCTCTGGGCTGGGTCGTGCTCTCGATCATCGTGTTGCCTGCGGCTGCCGCCGAGCGTCGGCTGACTTCTCCTCGCGCGCGGGCGTTGGTGGTTCTGACGGCATTGATCGTCGCCGCGATCGTGCGCACACCCGTCAACAACACCGTGAGTGTGTTGCTGTGGAACACGTCTACAGCGGGGGCATGGGGTCCGCGAACTCTCACCAACGTCGTCACGACCCTCGTGGTCTTCGGCATCGTGGGAGTCGCGACGACGCAGTTCGCGCGACGCCGTCTTGTCGCACAGCGGTTGGCGGCCGTGCTGGAGCTGATGCGTCGCCGCCTGGAGCGTGCTCAGGAACGCGCGACCCAGAGCCACGATCTCCTCGTCGAGACGGTGAGCGAGCTTCGCGCCCGGCGGAACGCGATGCTGGCGGGTGGCGTCGATTTCGACACCGTGCGGGCTTACGCGATGCAGGTGCGGGACGCGAGCCATCGATTGGCCCAGCTGGCTGAGGACGAGGGGCCCGCCCCGGACCCGCTCGCCACCGACAGCAACGCCGTCCCCGCGGGCCGGTCGCCGTTGGCGCTGATTCCCACACCGTGGCTCATCGTCGCGCTCGTCTACAACATCGCGTCCCTCCCGTTTGCGTTCACGGCTGGACCGCCTACGGTGGTCGGCATCGGCTACCTCGGCGTGTGCCTGCTCGACATCGTCGCGGGAGCGGTGACCCGTGTCCCGCGTCTGCGCGGGACGACACCCGGATCCGTGCGGCCTGGCGTGTTCATCGTGACGTGGCTGCTGGCCGGGATCGGCGTCGCGCTCCTGACGTTCACTCTCTTTCCCGACGTCAGAATGCTCAGCGTGGTCGGCGTCGTGGCCATTCCCGCCGCAGCGCTGACGTTGTCGCTGTGCGTGGACGCGATGCGTCGGGTGCGCTCCGCCGAATACCGCTCGGCCCGGGTGCTGGCGCGCGTGGCGCAGCGCGTGGCGGCGAGCGACGCCCGGACGAGCGAGCGGCTCTCCCGCGCGTCGAACCTGCTCCATGGCCGTGTGCAGGGCAGGTGCGTGATCCTCGCGGCCCAGGCCGACGACGGGTCGCCGCTCACGGAGGAGACGAGGGTGTTCCGTGACCAGACCGACGAGGCCTTCGACGCGATCCTCGACCCCCGGCCGAACCCTGACGGTGCGCCGACGCCGGGGATCGCCGGATCCGTCGAGGGCCTCCTGTCCGCCTGGAGCGGTGTCGTCACGACCGTGCTCGAGGTCGATGCCGCGGGGAGGCTCGCCCTGACCGATCGCGCGACGGCGGAGCGAGCGATCGACGCGGTCAACGAGGCCCTTGTGAACGCCGTGAAGCACTCGTCGGCACGCGTCGCCGCCGTCGCGATCTCCGGGATGGCCGACGGCCGGGTGCATGTCCGGGTCTCGTCGCGTGGTGCTCTCGCCGCATCCGCTCGACGTTCCGCCGGGCTCGGGACGAGAGCGGCGGGGATCGCCATCAGCCAGCAGGGCGAGGACGTCGTGCTGGAGTCGATCCTGCCCGCCGCAGGCTGACCGCGCCGCCTGTTCTCCCACGTCCTCCCGTCGAGGGAGTAGTCCTTCACCGAGAGAGCACCCGATGGCATGCTCGCTCGGTGAAAGGATGCTCGTTCGACGGTCGCCGGCGCGCAGGAGCGGGTGCTCAGGCCGGAATCGAGGACTTCCAGCCCAGCGCGGGCGCGACGTACTTCGCGAACGATTCGACGACGCGCAGGTTGAACTCCACGCCGAGTTGGCTCGGGATGGTGAGCATCAACGTGTCGGCGGACTGGATCGCCGCGTCCTGAAGCAGCTGCTCCACGAGCACGTCGGGCTCAGCGGCGTACGTCTTGCCGAACGTCGAGCGCATGCCGTCGATGATGCCGATCTGATCGCCGCCCTGCGAACCGCCGAAGTACATGGCGTCCTCGGCCGTGGTGATCGGGAAGATGCTGCGGCTGACCGAGACCCGCGGCGTGCCCGCATGACCCGCCTCGCGCCACGCGGCCCGGAACGCGTCGATCTGCTGTGCCTGCAGAAGATCGAAGGGCGTGCCGTCGGCCTCGGTGAGCAGCGTCGAGGACATGAGGTTGACACCGACGCGTCCCGCCCACTCGGCGGTGTCGCGGTTGCCGGCCCCCCACCACACCCGGGAGCGGAGCCCGGGGGAGTGCGGTTCGATCGCCTGCATCCCGGTCCCGCCGCCGAAGGGACTGTTCGCGTCGCGCTCGGCGAGTGGCTCGCCGTCGATCGCACGCAGGAACAGCTCGAAGTGACGGCGCGCGATGTCGGCGCCCCGGGGATCTTCGGATCCCGTGTAGCCGAACGTCTCGTAGCCGCGCACCACCGACTCGGGTGAGCCGCGGCTGACGCCGAGCGCGAGTCGGCCGTCGCTCATCAGGTCGACAGCCGCGGCCTCCTCGGCCAGGTAGAGAGGGTTCTCGTAGCGCATGTCGATCACGCCGGTCCCCATCTCGATGCGGGAGGTGCGTGCGGCGATCGCGGCGAGAAGCGGCATGGGCGAGGCCTGCTGACGCGCGAAGTGGTGCACCCGGAAGTAGACGCCGTCGACGCCGAGCTCATCCATGCCCACCGCGAGATCGATCGCCTGCAGCATCGAGTCGCGTGCGGTGAGGATGCGTCCGCCGCCGAGAGGGCCGTAGTGCCCGAAGGACAGTGTTCCGAAGCGTTCCATATCGTCCACAACCATACGGAACGAGAAAGCATTCCGATGAATCGATCTCGTTCCTCTCAGCGGTCATCACCCGGCTGTCTCGTGCGGGGACACGGCCCCGCATCGACGTAGGCAGGTTCTGCGCCGCGGTCGTACGCCAGCCGACTGAGCACGTTCCGCGGGCGGTGCCCGGTGGCTACGCTGGCGCCATGACAACCCTCGTGCTCACCGTCGTCGGCGTCGATCGCGCGGGCATCGTGTCCGCCGTCGCCGAGGTGATCAGCGCGCACGGCGGCAACTGGGAGAACAGCGAGCTCGCGGAACTGGCAGGTACCTTCGCCGGCGTCGTCCAGGTCGACGTCGCTCCATCCCGTGCCGACGCGTTGCGAAACGCGCTGGGCGCACTGGACGGGTTGGCGAGCATCGTGGTCGTCACGCCCGGCAGCCCTCTCACAGCGCGCAGCCAACTCGCCATCCGCGTCATCGGCAACGACCGTGTCGGAATCGTGCGCGAGGTGAGCAGCGCGCTGGGCGAGCGTGGCGTCAACGTCGTCCGGATGACGACGCACACGCAGGACGCCGCGATGTCCGGCGGTCGACTGTTCCAGGCGGAGATCCTGGCTGCAGCCCCGGTCGATACGCCCGCCGCAGAGATCGTGGCGGCTCTCGAGTCGATCGCCGCGGACATCCAGGTGGAGGCGACGGTCATCCAGGCCGGATGACGGCGGCTCAGTCGCCCTGAATCGCCTCGGACGACTGATCGGGAGCGAGGACACCGGATGTCGGCTGCTCCGACTCCTCCGTGGGCGGTGTCGGGGTCGGTGTCGGCGTCGTCGTCGGTTCGGGCGACGGTGTGGGGTCGGTCGTCGGCGACGGCGAAGGCTCCGGAGTCGGCGCGGGGGCTGCCGGCGGCACCGGAGCAGGAGCCGGGACGGGAGCGGGCTGCGGAACACGCCCGACAACGGGTGGGGTGCCGCGCTCGCGCCGGGGCTGTGTCGGGGCCGCGTCGTCCTGTGCGGGAGGCTCTGAGACCGTGGTCGGCTCCGTGCCGATCGCGGCCTCCAGGGACGCGGGAGCGTTCAATGCGACCGGGGGCAGCCCACGGTCGGTGCTGGCCGCGCGCGGCGAGGTCGCGGCGTCGGCGCCGGTGAGAGCGAACGCGCTCAGGCATGAGAGCACGAGCGCACCTGCCGACGCGACCATCGCGGTCACGAGCGGTCGGGGCGCGGGCATAGAAGAGGTCCTTCGGTGGATCTACCGGTGTTCGGGGTCCTTCCATCATTCTCCGGACGTGAGGAGACGTCAACGCGTGGCGACGTGACGGTGGGAGCCGCGACAGCCGGATGGCCCGGTCACCCGTCGAAAACATCGATGCGGTATATCGCTCGATCGTGCAAGCCCGGCCCGCATGTCGCGTTCGCTTCGTACGCTGGACACATGGCAGAACATCACGCAGATCACCGCGCCGAAGCGAAGCGAGAGAACGCGGGTCGTATCCCCTCGATCGCCCTCAACTCGGGACACGACATCCCCCAGCTCGGATACGGCGTCTTCAAAGTCGACCCCGCCCAGACGGAGAGATTCGTCTCCGAAGCCCTCGAGCTCGGGTATCGGCACATCGACACCGCCGCGATCTACGGCAATGAAGAAGGTGTCGGACGAGCTATCGCGGCCAGCGGCATCCCCCGTGACGAGCTGTTCATCACGACGAAGCTCTGGAACGACCGGCAGGCAGGCTCCCAGCCGAAGCAGGCTCTCGAGGAGAGTCTCACCAAGCTCGGACTCGACCATGTCGATCTGTACCTGGTGCACTGGCCTGCGCCGGCGAACGACAACTATGTGCACGCCTGGGAGCAGCTCGTCTCGTTCAACGAAGCCGGCCTCGCCCGTTCCGTCGGCGTCTCCAACCATCTCGTCGAGCACCTCGAACGGCTCGTCGCGGCGACCGGCAAGGTGCCCGCCGTCAATCAGATCGAGCTGCACCCGGCGTACCAGCAGCGCGAGGTCGTCGCCTGGGCGAAGGAGAACGGTGTGCACATCGAGGCATGGGGACCGCTCGGGCAGGGCAAGTACGACCTGTTCGGCACCCCTGCGATCCATGATGCCGCCGCCTCTCATGGCAAGACGCCCGCTCAGGTCGTCCTGCGCTGGCACCTGCAGGTCGGCAACATCGTGTTCCCCAAGACGGTCAATCGTGACCGGATGGCGGAGAACCTCGATCTGTTCGACTTCGAGCTCTCCGCCGACGAGGTCGCCGCGATCACCGATCTCGACCCGGGTGACGGGTCCGGTCGTGTCGGGACGCATCCGAACGACCTGAACTGACGCGGACGAGAGGGATGGGCATGCTCGATGCCTGTCCCTCTCCCGTGCCGGCAGCAAGGGATGCGGCGGGCGTGTGCGCGCCGCATCCGCCCGCATCAGGCCTGCGTCGTGGCGCTCTCGCGACGCGGGAGCACCCAGCCCCGACGAGGGAAGTGACAGGTGTAGCCGTTCGGGATGCGCTGCAGGTAGTCCTGGTGCTCAGGCTCCGCCTCCCAGAACGGGCCCGCCGGCTCGATCGTCGTCACGGCCTTGCCCGGCCACAGCCCCGAAGCGTCCACATCCGCGATGGTGTCGCGGGCCATCTCCTCCTGCTGCTCGCTGAGGGGGAAGATGGCCGAGCGGTAGCTCGTGCCGATGTCGTTGCCCTGACGGTTCAGGGTCGACGGGTCGTGGATCTGGAAGAAGAACGCGAGGATGTCGCGATAGGTGGTCTTGGTGGGGTCGAAGACGATCTCGACGGCCTCGGCGTGACCCGGGTGGTTGCGGTAGGTCGCGTGATCGTTCTGCCCGCCCGTGTAGCCCACGCGCGTGTCGAGAACGCCGGGCTGACGACGGATGAGGTCCTCCATACCCCAGAAGCACCCGCCCGCGAGCACGGCGGTCTCGGTGCCGGGGATCTGCGTGATGGTTCCGTTGTCGGTGGTCATGCTGACTGCTCCTTGTCGGACGGATCGTCGCCGCGTGATGGCTTTCACGAGTGTAGATCCGCCTGTCTGCGATGCGGCCGGTCGGCGGCATCTACGGATACAACAACGCACCCCGCGGTTTTGGTCCCGCACCCGGCATCCGCCTCAGCGGCGGCGTGAGCGCAGCAGTCGCCCCCGCGTGCGCGTGGGAACGATGGGGATCGGACGCGTGACGATCGCGTCGACGACCATGGAGCCGCTGGTCGGGCCGACGACGGGGATGGGCGTGGTCTCGGGGGAGACGTGGTCCACGCGGGAGATCGGATCGTGGGCGAGACGGCGGTGGGCGCGCACATAGGCCGGGATCAGGACGACCACGGCTCCGAGCCATGCGAGCGGGTTGCTGAAGGCGACGCCGGCGAACCCGAATGCCGCCCCCAGCGCGATCGCGGCGCCCACCCGCATCACGAGTTCGATCACCCCTGTGACAGTGGGGATGACGGTGTGGCTCAGGCCCTGGAGTGCACCGCGGAGCACGAACAGGATCCCGAGGAAGGCGTAGCTCGCGCCGTTGATGACGAGGTTGAGCGCGGCGAGATCGACGACCTGCGGCGCGGTGTCTCCGACGAAGAGGCGCACGATGGGGGCGCCGAACGCGATGAGCAGGGCGCCCAGCGCGACGGCCCCGGCGATGGCGAGCCAAGACGCCTGGCGCACGCCGGCGCGGATGCGGTCGGGACGGCCGCCGCCGAAGTTCTGCGCGACGAACATGGACACGGCCAGGCCGAGGGATTGCAGCAGCGCGACGGCGAGGCCGTCGACGCGCGCCGCCGCGGTGTACGCGGCGACCGCATCCGAGCCGAGCTCGTTCAGACGCACCTGAACCGCCAGCGTCCCGATGGCGATGATCGATGCCTGGAATCCCATCGGCAGCCCGAGTCGGAGGTGCAGCGAGATGTCGGCGCGGGTGATCCGCCAGTCGGCCCGGCTCAGGTGCAGGATAGGCACGCGTCGGCGTACGTACGCGAGACACAGCAGCACCGAAACGGCCTGCGAGACGACCGTCGCGACCGCTGCCCCCGCGACGCCCCAGCCGAGGGGGCCCACCATGAGCACGACGAGCCCGGCGTTCAGGAGGCACGCGACCGTCAGAAAGACCAGGGGGGTCCGTGCGTCGCCGATCGCGCGGATGGTGGCCGCGAGGTAGTTGAAGAACATCGTCGCGGCCGCACCGAGGAAGCTCACCTGCGCGAAGACGGTCGCGTTGCCGAGGAGCTCCGGCGGAGTCTGCAGCAGCTGGAGCAGGGGGCGGGATACGAGGGGTGCGCCGATGGTGAGGACGGCGCTGGTCGCGGCGGTCAGGAGCGTGCCGGTGGCGACGGAACGCCGGACCGCGGCTGCATCGCCGGCGCCGAACGCCTGTGCCGTGGGAATGGCGAACCCCGAGGTCAGGCCCCACGCGAATCCGATGAGCAGGAACAGCAGGCTGCCCGTCGCGCCGACGGCCGCGAGCGCCTCCACGCCCAGCTCGCGTCCGACCACGATCGCGTCGACGACCTGGTAGAGCTGCTGCACCACGTTGCCGATGAGCAGGGGGACCGAGAAGAGGAGGATGACGCGCCACGGGCTGCCCGTGGTCAGTGAGGTGGACATGCGAAGAGCTCTCGAGATCGTGCGGGAATGACGGCGGTTCACCGACCGCATCGGCCAGGATATCGAATCGATTCGAGGACACGCCAGTGGCGTGCGCGTCGCGGATGCGCGAGTGCTGGGCCCCCGGTTCGATCGGCCCCGTCGTGAGGAGCGTGCTCTAGCGTGAGGGCATGACCACCGATACTTCGTCGTTGACCACTGCCGAGCGGGCGACGCGGCTGCGCGAGCTGCACGCCGCATCCGAGATCCTGCGTGTCGTGAACGTGTGGGACGTCGTCTCGGCGCGTGCGGTCCTCGCCCTGCCCGAGACGCGCGCGATCGCCACGGCCGGCCATTCGATCGCGGCGAGCTTCGGCTACGACGACGGCACCATCCCGTTGGAGACGACGCTCGACATGGTTTCGCGGATCGTTCGGGTGGCGGGCGAGGTCCCCGTGAGCGCAGACCTCGACGACGGTTACCAGGATCCGGGAGACGCCGTCCGTCGCGCCATCGGCGTGGGTGTCGTGGGGGCCAACGTCGAGGACCGGCTGCGCCCGCTCGACGAGGCCGTCGCGCGGGTCGCTGCGATCACCGCGGCGGCGGATGCGGAAGGGGTGCCGTTCGCTCTGAACGCCCGCACCGATGCGTTCGTCCGGGCGGGTGCGCGTCCCGTCGAGGAGTCCATCGCCGATGCGATCGAGCGCGGCCGCGCCTACCTCGACGCAGGTGCCGATGTTGTCTTCGTTCCCGGCATCCTGGACGCCGCGGTCACCCGCCGACTCGTCGAGGGGATCGGGGAGCGGAAGGTGAGCGTCATTGGACTTCCCGGTGCGCTCACCGCGGCCGAGTACGAGGCGCTCGGCGTCGCGCGGATCTCCTACGGACCCACCACGCAACGCGTCGCGCTCACTGCGCTGCAGGATGTCGCGAAAGACCTGTACGCGGACGGGTCCATCCCCGGCTCTATCCGCGCGCTGAACTGAGGAGCGCGCCGATCAGCGCCATGGGCGGGGCGAACGGGAGAGAAGGCGCGCGAGCCGAACTCGCCGCCCTCGCGCGCGACGCGAGGGGCTTCCGGGTCGCGGAGCTGCCCGCGCCGGCACCGACGGATCGGGCGGCGGCGGTCCTCATGCTGTTCGGCGTGCTCGATGCGCTTCCGGCGGCCCGCGTCGCGGCCGATGACGCCGTGCCGGTCGATCTCGATGTCCTGCTGCTGTCACGGGCGGCGACGCTGCGCGCCCATCCCGGTCAGGTGGCGTTCCCCGGAGGGCGCCTCGATGCCGGCGACGACGGCCCGGTCGCCGCGGCACTGCGCGAGGCGCAGGAGGAGACCGGTCTGGACCCCGCGGGCGTCGAGGTCCTCGGTGTCCTTCCCGCCGTGCCGCTCGCGTTCTCGCAACACGTCGTCACGCCCGTTCTGGCCTGGTGGCAGAGGCCGTCACCGGTCGGCGTCGTGGACGTCGCCGAGTCGGCGGCGGTCTTCCGCGCGCCGGTGGCGGATCTTCTCGACCCCGCTCGCCGCGGCGTCACCGTCGTCCGACGCGACGGGCGAGAGTGGCGCGGACCCGCCTTCGTCGTGGACGACGCCGCGGGGGAGTTCCTCGTCTGGGGTTTCACCGCCCTGCTGCTGGACGCCGTCTTCGATCGCCTCGGATGGACGGAGCCGTGGGATCGGTCGCGCGAGATCGCGCTGCCGACGTGATGCATCAGACTCGAGGCATGTCGCTACCTCTTGACCTGCCCGACGGCGCTCAGCTGCGCGTCGCGCGCCCGGGTGACGAACCCGGGATTCTCGCTCGGATCCACGAGCTCGCGCGGTACGAGAGAGAACCGGATGCGGTGGCGAACACCGAGGAGGCGCTCAGGGAGGCGCTCTTCGGAACCGAGCCGCGCGTCTCGGCGCACGTCGTGGAACGTGACGGCGACATCGTCGGCATCGCGATCTGGTTCCTGACCTACTCGACGTGGACGGGCCGGCACGGGATCTGGCTGGAAGACCTCGTCGTCGCCGGATCGGAGCGCGGGCGCGGGCTCGGACGGGCGTTGATCGGGTCGTTGGCGGCGCTGTGCGTCGACCGCGGGTACACGCGTCTGGAGTGGACGGTGCTGGACTGGAACGAGCCGGCGATCGCGTTCTACCGATCGCCGGATGCGGCGCCGATGGAGGAGTGGACGACGCAGCGCCTCTCGGGGGAAGCGCTGCGCCGTCTGGGCGAGGGGTGATCCGAGTCAGGCGGCGCCGCGCACATCGCGCAGGAAAGCCGTGACGTTCTCGCGGAGAGCGGCGATGCGTCGCTCTCGCGCCGCCTCCCTGTCGAAGCCGAGGTAGGCGGAGGGCGGCAGGCGACGGACGTTGCGCGAGCACTCGAAGCCGGCGCAGACGAGGGTTCCCACCGTGTCGCCTCGGCGACCGGCGTCGCCCGCCCGGCGGGCGACGAACAGCACGACGTCGTTCGGCAGCTCGACGTCGTTGCACCACGCGCATTGCGCCCGCGTGCGAGGTCGACTGTCGGCCTCGCGCAGGATCACGCCGACAGGCCGGCCTTCGACCTCGGCGACGGCGTAGCCCATCTTCGGCTGCTTGGGGTCGCGCCACCCGAGGTAGTCGAGGTCGTCCCACGACACGGGGTCGAGAGCCGGCGGCAGAACGGCTTTGCGTTCACGCAGGGATGCGTTGACGAAACTTGCCCGGATGCGGGCGTCGTCCAAAGGGGTCATGAAGGTGCCTTCGTGTGCGTGCCGCCGAAGCGGCGGGTGGACGTCGACTGCTGGCCGACGCAGATGCAGAGGAGCCCGGGGCTCGACCCTCATCTGTCGCCGGCGCGATGCGCGCCGGGGACCTCCTGACGCCCTGCGGGCTGCATGTCACGAATCACGCGGACCACTGTACGCCGTCGCCGGTGCGCGGGCGCCGTACGCTGAAGACGTGCTCAGCCGTGCTCGTGGACGCATCCTCGTCGCCGTCGTCGCGGACGTCGTGCTCGTGCTCGTGTTCTGTGCCATCGGTCGCGCGAGTCACGATGAGACGCCGCTGCCTGGCCTCCTTGTCACGGCGTGGCCGTTCCTCGCCGCACTCGCCGTCGGCTGGGGGATCTCGCTGGCCTGGCGCCGGCCGTTCGCCGTGCTGCGCACGGGGGTACCGGTCTGGGGTGTGACCGTCGCCGGGGGAATGCTCCTGCGGACGCTGGCAGACCAGGGCACGGCGCCGGCCTTCGTGGTGGTTGCGTCGATCACCCTCGGCGCGTTGCTGGTCGGCTGGCGCGCGGTGGTGGTCACGGTGCTGCGCAGGTCGGGCCGATCCGCGAGGGCCGTCGCGGATGAGAACATGAAGGCATGACCGAGAACATCGCCCGATACGTCGACCACACGTTGCTCAAGCCCGAAGCCACCACGGCGGATGTCGCGGCGACGATCGCGGAGGCTGCGGCGCTCGGCGCCTACAGTGTGTGCCTGTCTCCCTCGGTGCTTCCGGTCGGCATCCCGGAAGGACTGAAGCTGGCGGTGGTGGTCGGTTTCCCGAGCGGTAAGCACCACTCGCAGATCAAGGCGGCGGAAGCGGCGCTGGCGGCGTCCGAGGGTGCGGACGAGATCGACATGGTGATCGATGTGGGGGCGGCGATCGAGGGGCGCTACGACGCTGTGGAGTCCGACATCCGCGCGGTCCGCGAGGCCGCCCCGGCTCCGGTCGTGCTCAAGGTCATCATCGAGTCGGCTGCTCTGAGCGATGAGGCCATCGTGGCCGTCTCGCAAGCCGCGGAACGGGCCGGGGCCGACTTCGTGAAGACGTCGACGGGCTTCCATCCCTCGGGGGGAGCCACCGTGCACGCGGTCGAGCTGATGAAGCAGACCGTGGGGGACCGCTTGGAGGTCAAGGCCTCGGGCGGGATCCGCACGCGCGAGGACGCCGAGGCGATGATCGCCGCCGGTGCCACGCGTCTCGGCCTCTCGAGCACGCGCGCCGTGGTCGAGGGCACGGTCGCATCGGGCTCGTACTGACCGCCGCCGGTCGATGACGCGGCATGACGGCGCTCTTCGGGGCGCTGGATCGCGGTGCCCGGCTCTGATAGCCTTGATTGTCACTCGTGTGGCGCGCCCGATGGTGCGCGCAGGGTGACGAGAAACCAGACAATCCGCTTCGACGGCCGCATACGCGTGCGCTCGAAGCCTGAGACCCCAATCCAACAAGGACTACCCACTACATGACTACCGCAACGACCGCCCCGGCCACCAAGCAGGTCGCGATCAACGACATCGGATCTGCCGAGGACTTCCTGGCCGCGGTCGAGAAGACCCTGAAGTTCTTCAACGACGGCGACCTCATCGAGGGCACCGTGGTGAAGATCGACCGCGACGAGGTCCTCCTCGACGTCGGGTACAAGACCGAGGGCGTCATCCCCTCGCGTGAGCTCTCCATCAAGCACGACGTGGACCCCAACGAGGTCGTCAACGTCGGCGACCACGTCGAGGCGCTGGTTCTCCAGAAGGAGGACAAGGAAGGTCGCCTCATCCTGTCCAAGAAGCGGGCGCAGTACGAGCGCGCGTGGGGCGACGTGGAGAAGATCAAGGAGAACGACGGCGTGGTCACCGGTCAGGTGATCGAGGTCGTCAAGGGTGGCCTCATCGTCGACATCGGCCTGCGTGGCTTCCTGCCCGCATCGCTCATCGAGCTGCGCCGCGTCCGCGACCTCACCCCGTACCTCGGTCAGGAGCTCGAGGCCAAGATCCTCGAACTCGACAAGAACCGCAACAACGTGGTCCTGTCGCGCCGCGCTCTGCTCGAGCAGACGCAGTCGGAGTCGCGCTCCAACTTCCTCAACAACCTCCACAAGGGTCAGGTCCGCAAGGGCACGGTCTCGTCGATCGTCAACTTCGGTGCATTCGTCGACCTGGGCGGCGTGGACGGCCTCGTGCACGTCTCCGAGCTCTCCTGGAAGCACATCGAGCACGCCTCCGAGGTCGTCGAGGTCGGCCAGGAGGTCACCGTCGAGATCCTCGAGGTCGACCTCGACCGCGAGCGCGTCTCGCTGTCGCTGAAGGCGACCCAGGAGGACCCGTGGCAGGTCTTCGCGCGTACCCACGCCATCGGCCAGGTCACGCCCGGTAAGGTCACCAAGCTCGTTCCGTTCGGTGCGTTCGTCCGCGTCGCAGACGGCATCGAGGGCCTCGTGCACATCTCCGAGCTGTCGGGCAAGCACGTCGAGCTGGCCGAGCAGGTCGTGTCGGTGGGCGAAGAGGTCTTCGTCAAGGTCATCGACATCGATCTCGAGCGTCGTCGTATCTCGCTCTCGCTCAAGCAGGCGAACGAGTCGGTCGACCCGTACGGCACCGAGTTCGACCCGGCTCTCTACGGCATGGTCACCGAGTACGACGAGAACGGCGAGTACAAGTACCCCGAGGGCTTCGACCCCGAGACCAACGCCTGGAAGGAAGGCTTCGACGCTCAGCGCGAGGCCTGGGAGCAGGAGTACGCCGCTGCTCAGGGTCGCTGGGAAGCTCACAAGGCCGCCGTCATCAAGGCTCAGGAGGCGGAGGCCAACAACGTCGGCACCGTCGAGGCCAGCGGATCGTCCTCCTACTCGAGCGAGTCGGGCCCCGCGGGCACCCTCGCCGACGACGAGGCGCTCGCTGCTCTGCGCGAGAAGCTGTCGGGTCGTTGATCGACTGACATCCTCATGAGAGAGGGCCGGGATCTTCGGATCCCGGCCTCTTCTCTGTCCAGAGACGCCGATAGGGTGGGCCCATGGCGGCGGAGCGAACGTTGGGCGTCGACGAGAGCAGGGGGGTGCCGCCCCGCCCCGGTCTGGTGCTCGCCGCTCTCGTCCTCGCGGCTCTGGTGTGCAACCTCAATCTCGCTGCCGCGAACATCGCCTTGCCGGAGATCGGCGACGACTTCGCTGCCGGCCAGACCGGTCTGAACCTCGTCGCGCTCGGGTGCTCCCTCGGTCTCGCGATGTCCGTCTTGTACCTCGGTGCACTCGCGGACCGGTACGGTCGCAAGCAGATGCTTCTGCTGGGGCTCGCCCTCACCGTGCTCGCCAGCTTCGCGGCGGCTGCTGCTCCCTCGCTCGATTGGCTCATCGCGGCTCGTGTGTTCACCGGCGTCGCCGCGGGCATGGCCTACCCGACCACGCTGTCGTTGATCACTGCGCTCTGGTCGCGCGGACCGGCCCGCACCGGCGCTATCGCCCTGTGGTCCTCCGTCAGCGCGATGTCGGGAGTGCTCGGCGCGGTTGCAGCCGGTCTCGTGCTCGAGGTCTTCCACTGGCAGGCGGCCTTCCTGTTGGCCGCCCCCATCGCCGCCGTGGGGTTCGTCCTCGTCCTCGCCGTCGTCCCTTCCCACATCCGGGAGTCGACGGAACCCGTCGATCACGTCGGCGGCGTCTTGTCCGTGTTGGGGGTGGCCGCTCTCGTCGTCGGCGTCGGAATCGTCGCCGCACCAGAACAACGCCTCGCGGGCGGCGTCAGTCTTGCATTGGCCATCGTTCTGCTCGTCTGCTTCGTGTGGCGGCAACGCGCGGCCGCGTCCCCTCTGTACGATCTCGCCATCGCCCGCCGTCGGATGTTCTGGGTTCCCGCGGTCGCGGGAATGGTCGTCTTCGGATCGCTGATGGGGGCGATGTTCGTGGGCCAGCAGTTCCTTCAGAACATCCTGGGCTACGACACCCTCGAGGCGGGTCTTGCGGTCGTGCCGGCCGCGGCCGGACTGCTGATCGCGGCGCCGGTATCTGCGCGGATGGTCACGACACGCGGCTCGAGGACGACCATGCTGGTCGGTTACGCCTTCGTGTTCGCAGGCTTCCTCACGACGCTGCTCTGGCGGGAGCACACGCCCTACTGGTTGATCGGCGTCGGCTTCTTCACGATCGGGGTCGGGGCGGGGTTCGCCATGACCCCCGCATCCCGCGCGCTCACCGACGCCACGCCGGTGCGGCGCGTGGGAATGGCATCCGCCACCTCGGACCTCCAACGCGACCTCGGGGGTTCGATCATGCAGGCGCTGCTCGGAGCCATTCTGGCGACCGGATTCGCCGGAGCGTTCGCTCGGGCCATCGCGGCCTCGCCGTCCGCCTCGCAGGCGTCCGGCGAGGTTCAGGCGGCGCTGCAGGCGTCTTTCGCCTCTGCGCTGCACGTCGCGGATCAGTTTCCGCAGTACCGCTCCGAGATCGTCTCAGCCGCCACCCGGAGCTTGGTCGACGGCGCTCTGTGGGCATATGCGGTGGGCGGGGTCGCCATCGTCGCCGGGGCCGTCCTCGTGCGTGTTCTCCTGCCGTCGCACAGCGGCGAGCACATTCTCATCGCGGAGTACGTGGCGGCCGACACGGCCGATGACGCGTCGTCGTCAGCCCCCGCCGATCGGTGACGCTCCGTCGCTCAGATCGTCCAGGGGGCGCGCAGGCGGTGGGAGGTCGGCGTCGGACGCCGGGGCGCGATAACGTCGGACTCATGAGCAACAGCGACGCCGGCGACGCGTACCCCGTTGCCGAGCGTGTCGTCGACTCGCGGCGCATTCTGCGATGGATTCGCGGGTTCGGTCGTCATTTCGCGCTGCCGCCCTTCCTCGACACGGGTCGCGCGCGGACGACGGCGACGCTGCAGCTCAGTCTCGCCGCGGTCGTCCTCGTCTACGTCGTGATCGCGGTGCCCTGGGGTTACGCGGGCGATCTCGGTCTCTTCTGGTTGGGGGCCATCGTCGTGCTCGGCGCGGGCGGCGTCGCCCTGCTCGTTCCATGGGCGAGGGTGTCCGCCTGGTGGATCATGGCCGTTCCGATCATCGATCTCCTGGGGATCGCCCTGCTGCGCCAGTCGCTGCCCTCCGGCGGGTTCGGTGTGCTCTTCTTCATCCCCGCCATCTGGCTCGCCATCTACTTCGGCATCGGCGGATATCTGGTCGGCGTCATCGTCGCGCCCACCGTGCTGGTGACCACCGCGATCGTCGACCCGCGGCAGGAAGTCGGCTACGTCACCTTCAGCCTGCCGCTGATGATCGTCGTCGTGGCGACCATCAGCCTCGCCCTCGGACGGCAGATGACGGCGCAGCGGCTGCTCTTCACCCGTCAGACCCGCACCATGGCCCGTACTCTGCGCCGCGCGCAGAAGCAGGAAGAGCTGTTGGCCGAGGTGCTGGACACGATCGACTTCGGAGTCATCCGGCTCGCCGCCGACGGCTCGACGACGGTCGCGAACGAGGCGCACGCGAGGCTGCAGCGCGCGGCACGTTCCGCGGAGGCCGGCTCGGGCGGCGGTCACGCCGCCTTCGCGGCCGACGGCGTCACGCCCGTGGATCGACACGACACCCCGTTCGCGCGAGCGGCGCGCGGAGAGGTCTTCGACAACCAGATCGTGTGGTTCGGAGGCGACGGCCCGCGTCGGCGAGCCCTCAGCGTGACGGCGCGGCGAACGCGCGCCGTGGACGGCTCGGACAACGGCGCGGTGATCGTCTCGCGCGACGTCACGGCCGAGCTCACGGCGCTGCGCGCGCGGGACTCGCTGGTCTCGTCGGTCTCGCACGAGCTCCGCACCCCGCTCACGTCGATCATCGGATATCTCGAACTGGCCGTCGACGACCCGGAAGTGCCCGAACGTGCGCGCGGCTACCTCGATGTGGCGGAGCGGAACGTCTCGCGCTTGTTGGAGATCGTGTCCGACATCCTCACGGCGTCGAGCACGTCGGAGATGTCCGCGGACCTGACGATCTCACAGCAGGACGTGGACATCGCGGACGTGGTGCGCGCGAGCGGCGAGTCCTGGGCGCCCGCAGCAGCGGAGCGCGCGATCGCGATCGACATGACGGGTGTGCGCCCTGCGCCCGCCTACGCCGATCCACTGCGGATGCGGCAGGTCATCGACAACCTCGTCAGCAACGCGGTCAAGTACAACCGCGACGGCGGGCGCGTGAACCTCAGCACGACCTCGGACGGGATCACGACGATGATCACGGTCACCGATACCGGTGTCGGGGTGTCCGAGAGCGACGTCGGCAGACTTTTCGAGCGCTTCTTCCGGGTCGCCGACACGTCGACGGGAACGGGACTGGGTCTGTCGATCAGCCGCGAGCTCGTGCGTGCGCACGGTGGCGACATCATCGTCAGCAGCACGGCCGGCGTCGGTTCCACGTTCAGCGTGCAGCTTCCCGCCAGCGCCGAGTCCCTTGATGATCCCGACGCGATCGTCACGATCACCGGAACCGGTGCGTCGCGGCGCGAGGGGGACCAGGTCACATGACGCTCGATCCCATCACCGCGGGTATCTTTACCGCGACCGCGGTGGTCACCATCGCGGTGACCTACATCGCCACCACGCTCTCGCGGCGCTACAGCGGCGGGGCGCAGCTGTGGGGAATCGGCTTCCTGCTGCAGATCATCGCCGTCGTGTGCACCGTCGTGATCGGCCTGTTCGATGCCTCGGAATGGACGAGCGTGTGGGCGTTGGCCCTGGGCAACGCCGCCGCGGTCGGCGCAGCGGGCTGCGTCCTGATGGGGTTCCGTTCCTACAACGGCGAGGAGGTCGCCGGTCCCTCGCTCATGGTCGTCTCCCTCGCCTTCCTCGTCGCGGCGGTCACGGTGGTCGAGAGACCCGCTGCGGGCGGGTACACGAGCGTCCTCTGGTACAGCCTCGCGATCGCAGGACTCTGCGTCGGCGCGATCATCCATGCCGTCGGTCCCAGGACGAGACCTCGCGTCGCGACCTGGGTCTTCGTGGGATCGACCACGCTCTTCGGCGCCTATCACGTGATGCGCGCGGTGGTCGTCATCACCGCGGGGGAGGACAGCGCCGTCTTCGCTGCGTGGTTCGGCCCGATCTCGCTCACCCTCGTCGTGCTGGTGCTCGGCACCGTGTCGTCCTTGACGCTCTTCATGCTCCGCGCCGTGCTGGTCAGCGACCAGCCCCCGGGGGGCTTCGCCGCCGTGGACGAGGTGCTCGCGGCATCCGCGTTCCTCGCGATGCTGCGGCGAATCCTCCGCCGAGCCGCGCATCGCACCGAACTCGTCGTGGTCATCGCCGTGATCGTCGAGGACGTGGGGGCGATCACCGCGTCGTTCGGGCAAGAGGTCGCCGAGGCCACCACTCGTGTGCTGCGGTCGGCAGTGCGTGAGTTCGCGTCGCCCGTGGCGGCCGTAGGTGCCACAGACGATCGGACCATCATCCTCGTCGCCACGACGGCGTCCAGCCCTTCCGATGCGCGGCGTCAGGCGGGTCTCATCTACCGCGGCGTGATCGAACGCTTCGTGGATGCGCGCGGCATCGTGGTGCCGGGGGTGGGGGTCGGCGTCGCCCTGAGCCAGACGCTGGGCTACGGACCCGAGGTGCTCGTGGAGGCGGCCACGATCGCCGCCGTCGAGGCATCCGAGAGCGACGAGACCTCCGTGGTCTTCGCGCAGGCTCGGGGCCTGGGCGCTCCTGCGTTCCCCGCGGAGCCGACGGAGCGATAGTGTCCACGATATGCACAGCGATGCTGCTCCCGCCCGAGGGAGAGGCGTACGCGGACTCCTGCACACGAGCCTCGCCGCACCGCGGGGTTCTCGTGTGTCCGCAGTCCGGGGGCGCACTGCCGTCCTGAACCAGCTCGTGCTGTGCGCACTCGTGCTGATCGTGGCCACGATCGGGGTCGTGTCATCGACGCTGCGCAATCAAAGCCTGTTCCTGGTCGGGGTCGTGATCATCTTCGGGGTCGGCATGGCGACCCTGGCCGTACCGTGGACCCGCATCCCGCGTGTGGCGCTCTATCTTCTGCCTGTCGCCGACATCGCGGGCATCGCTGTGATCCGTGTCGCCGAGCCCATGAGCGGGCTCGGACTGATGTGGGTCTTTCCCGCGATGTGGCTCGCCTCTCTGGGCGTCGTCGGCTTCGTCATCCAGTTCGTGATCATCACGGGCGCGTACACGGTGATCGTCGTCTCCGGGGGCACGACCGTCTGGGGATACACGACGTTCCTGCTCCCCGCCGCCGTTCTCGCGGTCGCGACGACCACGTTCATCTCCTCGCGTCGTCAGCGCGCGCAGGCGCACCTGCTCGAGAAGCAGGCAGCGCTGCTCAGCGGTGCGCTGCAGCGCGCACAGCGCCAGGAGGAGCTCGTCATCGATGTTCTCGACGCCGTGGACTTCGGAGTGCTGCGCATCGCCCCCGACGGAACCGTGTCCGTGGTGAACGAGGCGCTGGGTCGGTTTCAGAACACGATCCCCGGATTCGGCTCCCGCAGCAAGGAGATCGAGAACGCGTATCGTGCCGACGGCGCGACCCCCTTACCTCGCGCGGAACGCCCGCTGCTCCGCGCGCTGGCGGGCGAGGTGTTCGATAATCAGGTGGTCTGGTTCGGCCATCCGGACGAACGCCGTCACGCCATGAGCATCACCGTGCGGCGCATGCACGACGCCGACGGCGGGGATGCGGGTGCTGTGCTGATCGCGCGGGACGTCACCCCCGAGATGACGGCGATGCGCGCTCGCGACCGGCTCGTCGCCTCCGTCTCGCACGAGCTGCGAACGCCCCTCACATCCGTGCTCGGTTATCTGGATCTCGCGCTGGACACGCTCGATGATCCGGAACAGGCGCGCCATTCGCTCGAGATCGCGGCGCGAAACGGTGAACGACTTCTGGAGATCGTCGCCGACATCCTCGCCGCGTCCAGCGCGTCGCGCCTGTCCATCGACATGACGATCTCACCCGAACCGATCGACGTCGCAGAGCTGGTGGCGGCGACGGCCGAAGCCTGGCGCCCGCGGGCGGCTGAGCGCGCGGTGACGATCGACACGTCCGGGATCGAGCCTGCCCGCGCGTTCGCCGATCCGCTGCGGCTCAGGCAGGTCATGGACAACCTCGTCAGCAATGCCGTCAAATACAACCGCGACGGCGGCGCCATCTTCCTCGGCTGCACCACCGACGGGGACTCGACGTGGATCCTCGTGCGCGACACCGGAACGGGCATCGCGGAGGCCGATCTCGGTCGACTGTTCGAACGATACTTCCGTGCGCGGACGGACGTCGAGGGAACCGGCCTGGGGCTGTCCATCAGCCGCGACATCGCGCGCGCCCACGGGGGTGACATCACGGTTCAGACGAGTCGCGGCCTGGGATCAACCTTCATGGTGCAGCTTCCCGCGGACGAGCGCCCGACGACTGCGGTCGTGGTGCCCGGCGACGAGACGGGTCATCGAGGATGAACGTCGATCTGTTCACCGCATCGTTGTTCACCGCACTGGTGGGCAACGTCGCCGGGGCCGTGTTCATCATCGACACGATCCTGCGCCGTGACCACGGTCCGGGCCGTATCTGGGCGATCGCCTTCCTGTGCGGGATGATCACGACCATCGCGTACAGCATGTGGGCGGCGGGTATCAGCGAGATGCTCACGATCGCGGTGGGAAACGCGCTCTTCGTGACGACGACGGCGGTGATGTGGCTCGGCTCTCGCAGCTTCAACCAGCGCCGGATCGGCTCGGCGACGGCGGTGACGTTGCTGGGTGCGCTGATCGTGGCAGGTGCCGTCGTGGTGGAAGGCCCCGATGGGGGCGACTGGGCGGGGTGGCTGACGATGGGGATCGGCCTGGTCGTGTTCTCGACCCTCGCCGCCTTCGAGACGCTCCGTGCACCGATGCGACGCTTCGGAACCGCTGCGGTGCTCGCCACCGTCTTCCTGGTGACGGCCGCGTTCTATCTCGCGCGCTGCGTGGTCTTCGTCGTCGCGGGCCCCGGAAGCTCCCTCTTCCTCGAGGTACTCGGTTCGGCTGTGGCCAACTTCTTCACCGTCGGGCTGACCGTCGTCGCGGTCGTCGTCCTTTCGGTGCTGAGGGCGGCGCAGGTCGAGCTTCGCTCCTTCGCGTGGATGAGCAGCAGGGGCGTCAACTCCGACGGCATCCTGCTGGCGGCGACGCTGCGCACAGCGATGGCAGACGTCATCCAGCGCGCCCAATGGCGTGGTGAGCTGGTGTCGACCGTCGCCGTGCGGGTTGCGGATCTCTCGGAGATCCGCACGGCGTTCGGCGCAGACGTCGCGGGCGATGTACTGCAGCACTGGCGCCAGAGCGTGCGTCGGTACGCGCCGTCGTTCGCCCTCGTCGGCGAGGACGGAGCGGACGCGCTGATCGTCGTCACGCGCGCGGCGACCGCGGCGGAGGCGCGGCGACAGGCCGCCGTGATCTATCGCGGTGTCCTGGAGGCGCTCGGCGCCGTGAGCCGGGCGGTCATCCCCTCCGTCGGCGTCGGGGTCGCGCTGACGGAGACCGTCGGCTATCGAACGGAGGTCCTGGTGCAGTCTGCACGCCTGGCGGCTGATCAGTCCGCGACGAGCGTCGAGTCGTCCGTACTGTTCGGCGGTCTGTCGGAGGCGGAGCAGAATCCGGAGTGACGTCGTGGCATGCTCGAGGAATGCCTCTCATCGCACTCACCGGCGGGATCGCGTCCGGAAAATCGACCATCGCGCGTCGTCTCGCCGAGCGCGGCGCGGTCGTCGTCGATGCCGATGCCATCGTGCGTGAGGTGCAGACGGCGGGTTCCCCGGTGCTGGAGCGGATCGCGGCCGAGTTCGGGCCCGCGGTCATCCTGGGCGACGGTTCGCTGGATCGTGCCGCACTGGGCGCCATCGTCTTCTCCGATGAGGCGGCGAGGGAACGTCTGAACGCCATCGTGCATCCTGCGGTGCGACGAGCCTCGTCCGAACGATTCGCGCGCGCCTTCGCGGACGACCCCGATGCGGTGGTCGTCTACGACGTGCCGCTCTTGGTGGAGGCGCGTGTCGACGATCCGTGGGAGTCGATCGTCGTCGCCCACGCGCCGGCCTCGGTGCGTGAGCGCCGGCTCGTGGAGCTGCGCGGCGCGAGCGAGCGTGACGCCCGGGCGCGGATCGACGCCCAGGTCTCGGACGAGGAGCGCCTCGCGGTCGCCGATGTGGTGATCGACACGTCGGGTTCGCTCGCGGACACGCTCGCCCAGACCGACGAGCTGTGGGAGCGGCTGCGAGGCTGACCGCCCCGATGTCGGTGGGCCCGCCTACGCTGGAATGGTGCAGACCACACGATCCGTTCGCCCCTTCGAGGTCGTCAGCGAGTATGTCCCCTCCGGCGACCAGCCCGCAGCGATCGCCGACCTCGCCGCCCGTATCAACGCCGGCGAGACCGACGTGGTGCTGCTGGGCGCCACAGGCACGGGAAAGTCAGCCACGACCGCCTGGCTGATCGAGCAGGTGCAGCGTCCGACTCTCGTTCTCGCCCACAACAAGACGCTCGCCGCCCAGCTCGCCAACGAGTTCCGCGAGCTCATGCCGCACAACGCCGTCGAGTACTTCGTGTCGTACTACGACTACTACCAGCCTGAGGCGTACGTCCCGCAGACCGATACGTTCATCGAGAAGGACTCCTCGATCAACGCCGAGGTGGAGCGTCTGCGTCACTCCACCACGAACTCCCTGCTCAGCAGACGGGACGTCGTGGTGGTCTCCACGGTCTCGTGCATCTACGGTCTCGGTGCACCCGAGGAGTATCTGCGCGCCATGGTGGCACTCCAGGTGGGGGAGCGCTACGACCGCGACGCCCTCATCCGGCAGTTCATCGCGATGCAGTACAACCGCAACGACGTCGACTTCTCACGCGGCAACTTCCGCGTCCGCGGTGACACGATCGAGATCATCCCGGTCTACGAGGAGTACGCCATCCGCATCGAGCTCTTCGGCGACGAGATCGAGGCGCTGTACACCCTGCACCCGCTGACGGGCGAGATCGTCGAGCGGATGGACTCTGTGCCGATCTTCCCCGCGTCGCATTACGTCGCGGGGACGGATGTGGTGCAGCGCGCGATCGGCACGATCGAGACCGAGCTGGCCGAGCGGTTGAAGGAGTTCGAGTCGCAGGGCAAGCTGCTGGAGGCCCAGAGGCTGCGCATGCGCACGACTTTCGACCTCGAGATGCTGCAGCAGCTCGGGTTCTGCTCCGGCATCGAGAACTACTCGCGGCACATGGACGGCCGCGCCCCGGGGGAGCCGCCGCACACGCTGCTCGACTTCTTCCCGGACGACTTCCTCCTCGTGATCGACGAGTCCCACGTGACGGTGCCGCAGATCGGAGCGATGTACGAGGGCGATGCGTCGCGCAAGCGCACACTCGTGGAGCACGGTTTCCGGCTGCCTTCGGCGATGGACAACCGTCCGCTGCGGTGGGACGAGTTCAAGAACCGCGTCGGCCAGACGGTCTACCTGTCGGCGACACCCGGTCGGTACGAGATGGGTATCGCCGACGGCGTGGTGGAGCAGATCATCCGCCCCACCGGCCTCGTCGACCCCGAGATCGTGGTCAAGCCTTCCAAGGGGCAGATCGACGACCTGCTGGAAGAGATCCGGCTCCGGGTGGAGCGTGACGAACGCGTGCTGGTGACGACGCTGACCAAGAAGATGGCGGAGGAGCTCACCGACTTCCTCGGCGAGCACGGCGTCCGCGTGAGGTATCTGCACTCCGACGTCGACACGCTGCGACGTGTGGAGCTGCTCAGCGAGTTGCGGGCTGGCGTGTACGACGTGCTCGTGGGTATCAACCTGCTGCGCGAGGGTCTCGACCTGCCTGAGGTCTCGCTGGTATCGATCCTCGACGCCGACAAGGAGGGGTTCCTGCGCAGCGGAACATCATTGATCCAGACGATCGGCCGCGCCGCGCGCAACGTGTCCGGCCAGGTGCACATGTACGCCGACAAGATCACCGATTCGATGCGGAACGCGATCGATGAGACCGAGCGGCGCCGCGAGAAGCAGATCGCGTACAACACGGCGAATGGCATCGACCCGCAGCCCCTGCGCAAGAAGATCGCCGACATCACCGACGCGCTGATCCGTGAGGGCGCCGATACGAAGGCGATGCTCTCTCGCGATCCCAAGGGCAAGGGCAAGTCGCCCACGCCGAATCTGCGCCGTGAGGGTATCGCGGCCGAAGGCGCTGCGCAGCTAGAAGCGACGATCTCCGACCTGTCCGATCAGATGCTCGCGGCGGCCTCGGAACTGAAGTTCGAACTCGCCGCACGACTGCGTGACGAGGTCCAGGATCTGAAGAAGGAGCTCCGCGCAATGGAGCGCGCCGGTCACGCGTGATCGGGGCGTGCTGCGGGCTGCGTGTATCGACGCGCTGCGGGCCGATCAGGTGGCGCGAGGGGCGCCGGTCGTTCAGGGGCAGTGCATGATCGGCTTCGGCCCGGAGCGGTCGAACGTGTGCGTCGACATCGGCGCGCCGCACAGCGGGCACGGGCGTTCGGTGCGCACCGGCTCGGGGGCCGTCTCGTAGGGACCCACGGATGCCGGACCCGCCGCACGGATCAGGGTGCGATTGATCCAGGCGTACCAGCCGCCTGCCTCGCGCACGCGCTCTCGCAGTGGCGGACGAGGTTTGTTGTGTGCCATAACCATTAGTGTACTAATGAATCTGTAAGATGGAGCGATGACCGACGATCTGCTCCGGCTCGAGAACCAGCTCTGCTTCGCCCTGGTGACCGCGGCGCGCAACGTCGTCGCCATCTACCGGCCCGTGCTGGAACCGCTCGGTCTCACGCACCCGCAGTACCTCGTGCTGCTCGCCCTGTGGGA
Source organism: Microbacterium binotii (assembly GCF_021398715.1). Classification (NCBI taxonomy): domain Bacteria; kingdom Bacillati; phylum Actinomycetota; class Actinomycetes; order Micrococcales; family Microbacteriaceae; genus Microbacterium; species Microbacterium binotii. The sequence goes on from NZ_CP090347.1 coordinate 1,604,909, forward strand.
GCGATCGCCGCGCACTCTGGGGGAGTTGGCCGATGAGCTGGCGATGGAGCCGGCGACGCTCTCGCCGCTGCTGAAGCGCCTCGAGGCGCAGGGGAGGGTCACCCGCGCGCGTCGCGCCGACGACGAGCGCGTACTGGAGATCGGTCTCACCGACGGCGGCCGCGAACTCCGCGACGCCGCGGTCCGGGTGCCGAAGCAGATCATGGCGCGCGTGGGCATGGATGCCGCGCAGCTGGCGGCGCTGCGCGACGCACTCGCCCCCTTCGCCGGCCGACGGCCCGAGCTCTGAGCGCGCGTCCGTACACGATCGTGCGCTCTCGGCGAAGCTCGGAGCCCGTGTCCGTGGCCCTGCCTAGACTTGCGTGGTGCCCATTTCGCCTGTCTCCGAACTCGCCCACGACGCCGGAACTCTCAGTGTCCGTGGCGCCCGGGTCCACAACCTGCGCGGCGTCGACCTCGACATCCCCCGCGACTGCCTCGTCGTCTTCACGGGCCTTTCCGGGTCCGGCAAGTCGAGTCTCGCGTTCGACACGATCTTCGCCGAGGGGCAGCGTCGTTACGTCGAATCGCTGAGTTCGTACGCGCGTCAGTTCCTGGGACAGGTGGATCGCCCCGACGTCGACTTCATCGAGGGGTTGAGTCCCGCGGTGTCGATCGATCAGAAGTCCACCAACCGCAACCCCCGCTCGACGGTCGGCACGATCACCGAGATCCACGACTACATGCGCCTGCTCTGGGCGCGTATCGGTGTCCCGCACTGTCCCGAGTGCGGCGAGGTCATCCAGCGTCAGACGGTCCAGCAGATCGCGGACCAGCTGATGACGCTGCCCGAGCGCACGCGGTACCAGATCGTGGCGCCCGTGGTCACGCAGAAGAAGGGGGAGTTCGTCGACCTCTTCAAGGAGCTGAGTGCGAAGGGGTACGCGCGGGCCGTCGTCGACGGCGAGCTCGTCCAGCTCTCCGAGCCGCCCACGCTGAAGAAGAGCTACAAGCACGACATCGCGGTCGTCGTCGACCGGCTCGTCGCCAGCGCCGACATCCTCTCGCGCGTCACGGACTCGGTCGAGACGGCTCTCGGTCTCGCGGGTGGCGTGATGCAGGTGAACTTCGTCGACGAAGAGGGCGACGACGCATGGCAGAACTTCAGCGAGAAGCTCGCGTGCCCGAACGGTCACCCGCTGCAGCTCACCGAGATCGAGCCGCGGACGTTCTCGTTCAACGCTCCGTTCGGCGCGTGCCCGACCTGCTCGGGTCTCGGCACGCGGATGTCGGTCGACGTCGAGCTCATGCTCGGCGACGAAGACCTCTCCATCCGCGAGGGTGTGCTCGTGCCGTGGACGACCCAGGGCAAGGGGCTGTTCCAGTACTACGAACGCCTGCTCGAAGGGCTCTCGTCCGACCTCGGATTCTCGCTCGACACGCCCTGGCGCAAGCTCCCGCAGGACGTCAAGGATGCGGTGCTGCACGGCGACAACTTCAAGGTGTCCGTCAAGTGGAAGAACCGCTACGGCCGCGAGATGCGCTACACCTCGGGGTTCGAGGGCGTGGTTCCCTATATCGAGCGTCAGTACCAGCAGGCGGAGTCCGACAGCGCGCGTCAGCGGTGGGGCGAGTACCTCCGCGAGGTTCCGTGCCCGGTCTGCGACGGCACGCGCTTGAAGCCCGAGGTGCTCGCGGTCAAGGTGCACGGCCACTCGATCGCCGACGCCTCCAGCCTCAGCCTCATCGATGCGCAGGGCTTCTTCGACGGCCTCGAGCTGACGGATCGAGAGGCGAAGATCGCCGCCGCCGTGCTGCGCGAGATCCGTGCCCGTCTGAACTTCCTCATTCAGGTCGGGCTCACGTACCTGAGTCTGTCCCGCGCGGCGGGCTCCCTCTCCGGCGGTGAGGCACAACGCATCCGGCTCGCGACGCAGATCGGCTCCGGCCTCACGGGCGTGCTCTACGTGCTCGACGAGCCCTCGATCGGCCTTCATCAGCGTGACAACCGTCGACTCATCGAGACGCTGCTGGCGCTCAAGAACCTCGGTAACACGCTCATCGTCGTCGAGCACGACGAGGAGACCATTCAGGCTGCGGACTGGATCGTCGACATCGGCCCGCGCGCGGGCGTCGAGGGCGGACGCGTGGTGCACTCCGGCACGTACCCGCAGCTCCTCGAGGAACCCGAGTCGCTCACCGCTGCCTACCTCTCCGGTCGACGCTCCATCGCCGTGCCGACCAAGCGTCGCAAGATCGACAAGAAGCGCCAGATCTCGGTCGTGGGCGCGCGCGAGAACAACCTCAAGAACGTCACGGCGACATTCCCCCTGGGCGTGCTGACCGCCGTCACCGGCGTCAGCGGCTCCGGCAAGTCGTCGCTTGTCAACGGAATCCTCTACGAGGTGCTCGCGTCGCGGCTCAACGGGGCGCGCCGCGTTCCCGGCAAGCACACGCGGGTGACCGGTCTGGAGAACCTGGACAAGGTCGTGCACGTCGATCAGGCCCCGATCGGTCGTACGCCGCGGTCGAACCCGGCCACCTACACGGGCGTGTTCGACCGCATCCGGACGCTGTTCGCGGAGACCCTCGAAGCCAAGGCGCGCGGCTATCAGGCCGGACGCTTCAGCTTCAACGTCAAGGGAGGGCGCTGTGAGGCGTGCTCCGGTGACGGAACGATCAAGATCGAGATGAACTTCCTTCCCGACGTGTACGTCGACTGCGAGGTGTGCCACGGTCAGCGCTACAACCGCGACACGCTCACGGTGCACTACAAGGGCAAGAACATCGCCGAGGTCCTGCAGATGCCGATCGCCGAGGCGGCGGAGTTCTTCGAGCCGATCCAGGCCATCCATCGCTATCTCAAGACGCTCGTCGATGTGGGACTCGGATACGTCCGTCTCGGGCAGTCCGCCACGACGCTGTCGGGCGGTGAGGCGCAGCGGGTGAAGCTCGCGACCGAGCTTCAGCGCCGCTCGAACGGGCGCAGCATCTACGTGCTCGACGAGCCGACGACGGGACTGCACTTCGAAGATGTGAGTCGACTCCTCGAGGTGCTGAACAGCCTCGTCGACAAGGGCAACACCGTCATCGTGATCGAGCACAACCTCGACGTGATCAAGTCGGCCGACTGGGTGATCGACCTCGGCCCCGAGGGGGGCTCCGGCGGGGGGACGATCGTTGCGACCGGCACGCCGGAGCAGGTCGCCCAGGTGACCGAGAGCCACACCGGCGCGTTCCTCGCGGAGGTGCTGGGCGTCGCCGAGCAGCGCAAGGCCGGCTGAGCGTGCTGCCCTATCGCCCCAAGCAGGGGGAGATCCCCACGAGTCCGGGGGTCTATCGCTTCCGTGACGCCGAGGGCCGCATCCTCTACGTCGGCAAGGCGAAGAACCTGCGCGCGCGGCTGTCGAACTACTTCGCTCCACTGCACACCCTGCACGAGCGCACGCGCCGCATGGTCACGACCGCGACATCGGTCGAGTGGACCGTCGTCGGCAGCGACGTCGAGGCGTTGCAGCTGGAGTACATGTGGATCCAGGAGTTCTCGCCGACGTTCAACGTGCGTTACAAGGACGACAAGTCCTACCCGTACATGGCGATCACCCTGGCGGATGAGGCGCCACGGGTCATCGTCACGCGCAACCGTCGGATCAAGGGCGCCAAGTACTTCGGGCCGTATCCGAAGGTCTGGGCCGTCCACGACGTGATCGACCTGATGATCAAGGTCTTCCCGATCCGGACGTGTTCGGATGCGTCGTACAAGAAGGCGATGGCGACGGGACGCCCCTGCTTCCCCGGGCAGATCGGCCGCTGCGGCGGTCCGTGCTCCATGAAGGTCACGATCGAGGAGCATCGCGCGATCGTCGACGACTTCATCGCCTTCATGGCCGGCGGAGATCAGCGCTTCGCTCGGGCCCTGACCGCCCGGATGCGCGAGGCCGCCGCAGCGATGGACTACGAGGCTGCCGCCGGGTACCGCGACAAACTGCAAGCGATCGAGGCCGTGCTGGGCAAGAGCGCGTTGGTGCTCTCCGACGACACGGATGCCGATCTCTTCGGCATCGCCGAGGACGAGTTGGCCGCCGCGGTGCAGCATTTCGTCGTCCGGGGTGGACGCGTGCGCGGTGTGCGCGCGACCACGATCGAGAAGGAGATCGATATCTCCGGCGCCGAGCTCGTGGACCAGGTTCTCCAGCGGACGTACGGGGATGCGGCCGCCACCGACATCCCGAAGCAGGTGCTCGTGCCGGCCCTTCCGGACGACGTGGCCGAACTCGAGCAGTGGTTGCGGGACAAGCGCGGCAAGAACGTCACGATCCAAGTCGCCCAGCGCGGCGGCAAAGCCGATCTTATGCGCACCGCGACCCTCAACGCGCAGCAGGCGCTCATGCTCCACAAGACCCGGCGCACGAGCGACTACGTCGCCCGGACGCAGGCGTTGACCGACCTCCAGGAGGCGCTGGGGCTCGCGACGGCGCCGTTGCGCATCGAGTGCTTCGACGTCTCGCATCTTGCCGGCACCAACGTGGTGGCGTCCATGGTCGTGTTCGAGGACGGCTTGCCGCGCAAGGACCAGTACCGGTCTTTCTCGGTCGCGGAGACGACGGACGACACGGACTCGCTGTACCAGGTCCTGACCCGCCGCCTCGCCCACCTCGATCGGCCCGAGGACGCCGACGACATCGAGATCGCCGCCGCGGCGATCGATGCCGAACAGGCATCCGCCGACGGCGAAGTCGCGACCGTGCGCAAGCGTCCGAGGTTCGCCTACCCGCCCCAACTGCTGATCGTGGACGGCGGCCAGCCCCAGGTCGCGGCCGCTGCACGGGCGCTCGAGGAGTCCGGTCACACCGAGATCGCGCTGTGCGGCATCGCCAAGCGACTGGAGGAGATCTGGCTGCCCGGGGAGGAGTATCCCGTCATCCTGCCCCGTACCTCCGAGGCGCTCTATCTCGTTCAGCGCCTTCGCGACGAGGCGCACCGGTTCGCGATCACGCACCAGCGCAAACGCCGTCGCCGGGACATCTCCAGTGTGCTGGAGGAGGTGCCCGGTCTCGGTGCCGCGCGCATCCGGGCCCTGCTTCGTCACTTCGGCTCGGTCACGGCACTGCGCGGAGCGACCGTGGAGCAGATCGCCGAACTCCCCGGCATCGGGCCGAAGCTCGCGACGGCCGTGCATGAGCACCTGACGAGTCGATAGTCTGGGCGAGGCGAACAGGGGAGACGGATGACGGACCCGGACACGGCGAACACCGGCGAGGTGCTGATCGTCACCGGCATGTCGGGCGCGGGGCGCTCGACCGTCGCGAACGCTCTTGAAGACCTCGATTGGTACGTGGTCGACAACCTCCCGCCCCAGATGCTGCGTCCGTTGCTCGAGCTGTCAGAGCTGGCCGGGGGCGCGGTTCCACGAGTCGCCGTGGTCGTGGACGTACGCGGGCGGGAGCTGTTCGGGCGCGTGCCCGAGATCGCCGACGCTCTTCGCGCGCATCGACGGCTGCGCATCGTCTTCCTCGACGCCAGCGACGAGGTGCTGGTGCGGAGGTTCGAGGCCGTGCGGCGGCCGCATCCGCTGCAGAGCACGGGGACGATCGTCGATGGGATCCACCGCGAGCGTCAGCGCCTGGCGCCGTTGCGCGAGAGCGCCGATCTGATCATCGACACCTCGTCGTACAACATCCACCAGCTCACCACGCGAGTGGCCGAGCTGTTCTCCGCCGAGGGAAGTCCGTTGCACACCGTTTCGGTCATGAGCTTCGGGTTCAAGTACGGCCTTCCGGTGGATGCGGATCTCGTCGCCGATATGCGCTTCCTGCCCAATCCGTACTGGACCGACGAGCTGCGCTCGCTCACCGGCGAGGACGAGGCTGTGCGCGACTTCGTGCTCTCGCAGCCCGGAGCGCGCGAGTTCCTGGACGCGTACACGGCGGCGTTGGCTCCCGTCATCGCCGGGTATCAGCGGGAGAACAAGCGGCACTCGATCATCGCGATCGGCTGCACGGGCGGCAAGCACCGGTCCGTCGTCATGGCGCGGGAGATCGCTGCACGATTGTCCGAGATGCCGGATGTGGCCGTCGGCGTCACACATCGGGACCTGGGGCGAGAGTAGGCTGGAACGTCGTCCCGTTCCCCATTCCCACAAGGAGTACCGTGCCGCTGACCGCCGATGTGAAGGCCGAACTGATCGCCGGTCGCGATCCGCGTCCGAGTGCCCGAGTGGCCGAGTTGACCGCCATCCTGCGGTTCGCCGGTGGGCTTCACGCGATCGCGGGTCGCGTCGCCGTCGAGGCGGAGGTCGATTCCGAGGCCCTCGCGCGACGTGTGGCCCGCGAATTGGTCGACCTGTACGGTGTGCGGCCCGAGCTCGCACACGTGCAGGGGACTTCCGGACGTCCGGGGACCACGTATGCGGTGCGTGTGATCGACGGCGGTGAGACCCTCGCCCGTCAGACGGGTCTGCTCGACCAGCGCCGCCGCCAGGTGCGCGGGTTGCCGAACCGCCTCACCACGGGTGCTCGCCACGACCTCGCGGCGATCTGGCGGGGTGCGTTCCTCGCGGCGGGGAGCCTCAGCGACCCCGGCCGCTCCGCGGCGCTCGAGATCGCGTGTCCGTCCGGTGAGGCCGCGATGGCCCTGGTGGGCGCCGCCCACCGCATCGGGATCGCCGCCAAAGCGCGCGAGGTGCGCGGCCTCCCGCGCGTGGTCGTTCGCGAAGGCGATGCGATCCGCGCCGTGCTGCACGAGATGGGCGCGCGTCGTGCCGCTCAGGAGTGGGAGCAGTTGCGGCAGCGTCGCGAGGTGCGTGCGGGGGTCAACCGCCTCGTGAACTTCGACGACGCCAACCTGCGCCGCTCCGCTCAGGCCGCCGTAGCCGCGTGCGCGCGCGTCGAGCGCGCGCTCGAGATCCTCGGGGACACCGTGCCCGAGCATCTGCGCGCGGCCGGCGAGCTCCGTCTCGCGCACCGCGATGCGAGCCTGGACGAGCTCGGCCACCACGCCGACCCGCCGTTGACCAAGGATGCCGTCGCCGGCCGCATCCGCCGTCTGCTCGCGATGGCCGACAAGAAGGCCGAGACCGAGGGACTGCCGGACACCGAGTCCGCCGTGCCCGCCGCCGCCAAGGACTGATCAGTCCCACGCGCAGTCGTCATCCAAGGAATCAACCCCTGCCTGGCGCGGTTCTCCCTCAGTAGGATGAAGGCGTCATCCCCGCATCGCCGAGGCGTTCGGCGCTGCGCCCGACAGGAGGAAGAGAACATGGCGAAGTACACGCTGCCCGAGCTCCCTTACGACTATGCCGCGCTTGAGCCGAGCATCAGCGCGACGATCATGGAGCTGCACCACAGCAAGCATCACCAGGCCTACGTCACCGGCGCGAACACCGCGCTGGAGCAGCTGGCGGAGGCCCGCGACAGCGGAAACCTCGCGAACGTGAACAAGCTCGAGAAGGACCTCGCGTTCAACCTCGGCGGTCACACCAACCACTCGATCTTCTGGACGAACCTCTCGCCCAACGGCGGCGACAAGCCGACCGGCGAGCTCGAGGCCGCCATCGACGACCACTTCGGGTCGTTCGACAAGTTCCAGGCCCACTTCACGGCGGCGGCTCTCGGCGTGCAGGGCTCGGGCTGGGCGGGTCTGTTCTGGGATTCGATCGGTGAGAACCTCATCATCCAGCAGTTCTTCGACCAGCAGTCGCAGTTCGCCGCGGGCAGCGTTCCGCTCCTGCTGCTGGACGTCTGGGAGCACGCGTACTACCTCGATTACAAGAACGTCCGCGCCGACTACGTGAAGGCGTTCTGGAACATCGCCGACTGGTCCAACGTCCAGTCCCGCTTTGTTACGGCGCGAGAGAAGACGGCAGGCCTGCTGGTAGGGTCATGATCAGGTGAGGATGCCTCGGAGCCCTCGCCGTGCGGGGGCTCCGGCATCCCCCTCTCCGAGTCGATGCGCACCCACGCATGGCTCACCCCGGGAGGACAACCCGGGATGGAAAAGGCGCTGCGGCGCGACGAGAAAACGGGAGACACCGTGTCTGTCAAGATCGGCATCAACGGCTTCGGCCGCATCGGACGCAACTACCTGCGCGCAGCGCTCGCGCAGGGTGCGGACCTGGACATCGTGGCGGTGAACGACCTCACCGACAACAAGACTCTGGCTCACCTGCTCAAGTACGACTCCATCACGGGTCGTCTGGACGCAGAGGTCACGTACGACGAAGACTCGATCACCGTCGGTGGTCACAAGATCAAGGTGCTCGCTGAGCGCGACCCCGCCAACCTCCCCTGGGGCGAGCTGGGTGTCGACATCGTCATCGAGTCCACCGGCCGCTTCACCAAGGCGGAAGACGCCAAGAAGCACATCGCCGGCGGCGCGAAGAAGGTTCTCATCTCGGCCCCCGCGACCGGTGACGACGTCACCATCGTCATGGGCGTCAACGAGGGCGACTACAACCCCGAGACCGACGTCATCATCTCGAACGCGTCGTGCACCACGAACTGCCTCGCCCCGCTGGCGAAGGTGTTCAACGACAACTTCGGTATCGAGCGCGGTCTCATGACCACGGTCCACGCCTACACGGCCGACCAGAACCTGCAGGACGGCCCCCACAGCGACCTGCGTCGCGCGCGCGCCGCCGCGATCAACATCGTCCCGACCTCCACGGGCGCCGCGAAGGCCATCGGCCTGGTGCTGCCCGAGCTCAAGGGCAAGCTCGACGGGTTCGCGCTGCGCGTGCCCGTGCCCACCGGGTCCATCACCGACCTCACGGTCGAGGCGTCGCGCGAGGTCACGGTCGACGAGATCAAGGCCGCGTACAAGGCCGCGGCCGAGGGTCCCCTCAAGGGCATCCTCAAGTACACCGAGGACGAGATCGTCTCGAGCGACATCGTCACCGACCCGCACTCGTCGATCTTCGACGCCGGCCTGCTGCGCGTCATCGGCAACCAGGTGAAGCTCTCGAGCTGGTACGACAACGAGTGGGGTTACTCCAACCGTCTCGTCGACCTGACCGAGTACGTCGCCGAGCGTCTCTGATCCACACCATGGCACTGCGCACCCTCGATTCGCTGGGGTCGCTCGCAGGCCGCCGCGTCGTCGTCCGTGCTGACCTCAACGTTCCTCTCAAGGACGGGGTCATCACGGACGACGGTCGCGTGCGGGCTACGCTGCCGACCCTCAACGCCCTGATCAATCAGGGCGCCCGTGTCGTCGTCTGCTCCCATCTGGGGCGTCCTGACGGCGAACCCAACCCGAAGTACAGCCTCGAGCCGGTCGCGCAGCGCCTGTCCGAGCTTCTCGGAAAGCCCGTCGCCTTCGCACGCGACACCGTCGGCGTCTCGGCGCAGGAGGCGGTTGCCTCGCTCGCCGACGGCGACGTCGCCATCATCGAGAACCTCCGCTTCAACCCCGGAGAGACCTCGAAGGATGCGGGTGAGCGTCGCGCCTTCGCGCAGGAGCTCGCCGCGCTCGGTGACGCTCTCGTCTCCGACGGGTTCGGTGTCGTGCACCGCAAGCAGGCCAGCGTCTACGAGCTCGCGGAGCTCCTGCCCTCGGCTGCGGGCCTGCTGATCGAGAAGGAGGTCGACGTCCTCGACCGCCTGACCGAGAACCCCGAGCGGCCGTACGCGGTCGTGCTCGGCGGGTCGAAGGTGAGCGACAAGCTCGGCGTCATCGAGCATCTCCTGCCCCGCGTGGATACGCTGCTCGTCGGCGGAGGCATGATGTTCACCTTCCTCGCGGCCCTCGGCCACAAGGTGGGTGCGAGCCTGCTCGAGAAGGACCAGATCGACACGGTCAAGGGCTACCTGGCCGCTGCCGAGGAGCGTGGCGTGAAGATCGTCCTTCCGGTGGATGCTGTCGTGGCGGCATCCTTCTCGGCCGATGCGGATCACGTGGTGGCCGCGGTCGACGCCCTGGAAGACACCCCGTTCGGCGCCTCCGGTCTGGGCCTGGACATCGGACCGGAGACGGCGAAGACGTTTGCGGCGGTGATCGCTGCGAGCAAGACCGTGTTCTGGAACGGGCCGATGGGCGTGTTCGAGATGGCGGCGTTCGCCGACGGCACCCGCGCGGTCGCGAAGGCGCTGACGGAGGTCGACGGACTGTCGGTCGTGGGCGGGGGAGACTCCGCCGCGGCGGTCCGCCAGCTCGGCTTCCGTGACGATCAGTTCGGCCACATCTCCACCGGCGGTGGCGCCAGCCTCGAGTTCCTCGAGGGCAAGAAGCTTCCCGGACTGGAGGTCCTCGGATGGCAGTGACACGTACCCCGCTCATCGCGGGCAACTGGAAGATGAATCTCGACCACCTGCAGGCGGTCGCGCTCGTTCAGAAGCTCTACTGGACTCTGAAGGACGCGAAGCACGAGCAGGACAGCGTCGAGGTCGCCGTCTTCCCGCCGTTCACGGATCTGCGCACGGTGCAGACGCTGATCGACGCCGACAAGATCCCGTTCGCCCTCGGCGCGCAGGACCTGTCGACGCACGACTCGGGCGCCTACACGGGCGAGATCTCCGGTGCCTTCCTGGCCAAGCTCGACGCGAAGTACGTGATCATCGGTCACTCCGAGCGTCGTGAGTACCACAACGAAACGGACGAGGTCGTCGCCGCCAAGGTGCAGGCGGCCCTCCGCCACGGACTGAGCCCGGTCATCTGCGTCGGCGAGACGGCGGAGGACCTGGAGAAGTTCGGCGCGAGCGCCGTGCCGGTCGGGCAGCTGCGGGTCGCTCTCGAGGGCATTTCGGCCGATGCCGACGTGGTCGTCGCGTACGAGCCCGTCTGGGCCATCGGCTCCGGCCAGGCTGCTACGCCCGAGCAGGCGCAGGATGTGTGCGCGACGCTCCGCGGTGTCGTGGCCGAGGTACTGGGCGAGGAGGCCGGTCGGCGCACCCGTGTCCTGTACGGCGGCTCCGTGAAGTCCAGCAACATCGCCACGTTCATGCGTCAGCCCGACGTGGACGGCGCGCTCGTGGGTGGTGCCAGCCTGGTCGCCGAAGAGTTCGCGGCGATCATCCGCTACCAGAAGCACGTCGGGGTCTGATCTCGGCCGTGAGACGGGGCGCGGCCCCGTCTCACGGCTCAGGTCGGCCCGATGGCTATACTTGTACCTTGTGCGATCTCGGGATCGCCAAGAAGGGTGACGAACACAGTGCAGATCCTCGAGTTCGTGCTCCAGGTGCTTCTCGGCATCACGAGCCTGCTGCTGACGCTGCTGATCCTGCTCCACAAGGGGCGCGGTGGCGGACTGTCCGACATGTTCGGAGGCGGTATGAGTTCATCCCTGGGCTCCTCGGGCCTCGCCGAGCGCAATCTGAACCGCTTCACGATCGTTCTCGCGCTCGTCTGGTTCATCTCGATCGTGGCCCTCGGCCTGGTCACCAAGTTCACCGGACTGGTCTGATCATGGCGACCGGGGGAAACGCGATCCGGGGTACCCGCGTGGGCGCGGGACCTATGGGTGAGCAGGACCATGGCTATCACGCCGACCGCGTGGCCGTGTCGTACTGGGATGCCCTCGGAAACGAGACGGTGCGCTACTTCGCCGCCGGCATCGCCGAGGAGGAGATCCCGGACACGATCGACTCGCCGCATTCGGGTCTTCCGGCCGGCCGCGACCAGGCGAACCCGCCCGCCCTGGCCAAGCCCGAGCCCTACAAGACACACCTCGCCTACGTGAAGGAGCGTCGCACGGACGACGAGGCCGAACAGCTCCTCGATGAGGCGCTTCACAAGCTGCGCGAGCGCCGCGGCCAGGACTGATCCACCGCTGACATGAGAGGAGCCCCGGTCATCGACCGAGGCTCCTCTCATGTCGTCAGTAGTCGCTGTCGATCAGCTCGGGCGGCACCTTCGCTGCGGCAGCCTCATCGACGAAGAAGACGGTGCGCTTGCGTCCCTTCGCACCGGCAGCGGGAACGCTCTGATAACTGGCGCCCGCAAGAGCGAGGCCGAGGACGGACGCCTTGTCGGGGCCGACGAGAACCAGCCACACGCGCTTGGCGGAGTTGATCACCGGCCGGGTCACGGTGATCCGCTCTGGAGGAGGCTTCGGCGCATCGCGGACGGCCAGCGCCGCGCGATCGGTCACCTGGATCTCGCCACGATCGGGGAAGAGCGAAGCGATGTGCGCGTCCGGACCGACCCCGAGGAAGCAGACGTCGAACGACGGCCATGCGCCGACGGTCGGATCCGCGAACCGGGCGAGCTCGGCCTCGTAGGCCGCAGCCGCATCCTCGATACTGAGACCGTCGTCGCTCGCGGCCATGGTGTGCACGTTCTCCGCCGGGACCGGGATGCGATCGAGCAGAGCGACGAACGCCTCGGCGTCGTTGCGGTCCTCGGATCCGCGCGGGACGAAACGCTCATCACTCCACCAGAAGTGGACGAGAGACCAGTCGACTTCGTGGCACCGCGGGTTCTCGGCGACAGCCGCGAGAACGCGCCCCCCCATCGACCCGCCGGTCAACGAGATGTGGGCCGGCTTCCCTTCCATGACACGCTTCGCGATCCGACTGAGGAGGCGACGGGCCACAGCGCGCGCGATCCGATCGGGGTCCGAGCGGACGACGACCTGCTTCTCGGTGACCTCGGGCATCATGCTCCTCGTATCAGTGCTCGATGAGGGCACTGCCCTCGGTGACGACGCGACCGTACAACAGGTCGGCATCCAGTCGTCGCAGCTCCTCGGCCAGGCATTCGCGCAGGGACCGCCGTGGGAAGGCCAACTCGTGACTGGGCTGTCCCGGCTGCGTCAGTACTGCCGTCAGCGCATCGGGGCGTTCGAGCACGATGTCTCCACTGGCACGCGTGAGCCGCACGGACTTGATGCCGCTTGCCCATTCGTCGCTGTCCAGATAGCGCCAGGTCACGTCGACCTTCAGCTGAAGACGGAGCCAGGCCGCCAGGAGGGGAGTGGAAGGCGAGTCGCCGCCTCCCAGGACTTCCACGGCGGTGATCGGCTCGTAGGGAGGCTGGTCCAACACCGCCGCGAGCTGCTCACGCCAGCGGGTGAGGCGGGTCCAGGCGAGATCGGTGTCGCCGGGTGCATAGTGTCCGCCGAGGTTCAGCACCCACTCGTGCGGGTCGCTCTGCATCGCCGCGTCGGTGATGCGGCGCTGCGCGATCTTGCCGATATCGGAGCGGGAGGGGACCTCAGGAGTATCCGCGGGCCACCACGCGACGACGGGGGCGTCGGGAAGGAGGAGACCGGTCACCAGGCTCTCGGCGTTCGAGCCCGCGGGCCCGTGCGCGTGCAGGAGGATGACCTCGCTCGCACCGGCGTCGCCGCCGACACGGATCTCCGCATCCAAGCGCGGCTCCGCCTTCGGGTTGTCGAGCATCAGCACGATGACCCGCATGGGGTGCTCGCGGGACGCGTCGTTCGCCGCTTCGATCGCCTCCTCCTCGATGCCGCGGCGCGTCGCGATGATGAGCGTCAGGACGCGGCCGAGTGCGACCGCCCCGCCCTCTTCGCGGACGTTGACCAGGGCGCGGGAGATCTTGCTGACGGTGGTGTCGGGCAGATCGATGATCACGGGCGCCTCCAGGTGCGACCATCGCGGGCGAGCAGATCGTCCGCGGACTGCGGTCCCCATGAACCGGGGGAGTACTGTTCGAGCGGGCCGGACTGCTCCGACCAGAATTTCTCGATCGGGTCGAGGATCTTCCAGCTGAGCTCCACCTCTTCATGGCGGGGGAACAACGGCGGATCGCCCAGGAGCACGTCGAGGATGAGACGCTCATAGGCTTCGGGGCTCGCTTCGGTGAAAGCGTGGCCGTAGCCGAAGTCCATCGTCACGTCGCGCACCTGCATGTCGGCACCCGGAACCTTGGATCCGAAACGGATGGTGACGCCCTCATCGGGCTGCACCCGGATCACCAGCGCGTTCTGGCCGAGGCCATCGGTCTGGCTGCGACCGAACAGATGCTCGGGGGCACGCTTGAAGACGACGGCGATCTCGGTCACCCGGCGACCGAGGCGCTTCCCGGCACGCAGATAGAACGGGACACCTGCCCACCGGCGCGTGTTGATGTCGAGCTTGATGGCGGCATAGGTCTCGGTCGTCGAGTCGGCGGCCATGCCGTCTTCCTCGAGGAAGCCGAGCACCTTCTCGCCGCCCTGCCAGCCACCGGCGTACTGTCCGCGCGCGGTGGCCGTGGACAGATCATCGGGCAGCGTCACCGCTGCGAGCACCTTCTCCTTCTCGGCGCGCAGCTGCGCAGCGTCGAAGGTGATGGGCTCTTCCATGGCCGTGAGCGCGAGGAGCTGGAGCAGGTGGTTCTGAATGACGTCGCGCGCGGCGCCGATCCCGTCGTAGTAGCCGGCTCGCCCGCCCACTCCGATGTCTTCAGCCATCGTGATCTGAACGTGATCGACGTAGTTGCGGTTCCAGATGGGCTCGTAGAGCTCGTTCGCGAAGCGCAGCGCCAGGATGTTCTGGACCGTCTCCTTACCCAGGTAGTGGTCGATGCGGAAGATCGAATCGGCGGGGAAGGCGGAGCGCACGACGTCGTTCAGTTCACGAGCCGACTCGAGGTCGTGGCCGAAGGGCTTCTCGATCACCACTCGGCGCCAGCGGTCCGCGCCGTCGGCGGTGTCGTCGACGAGGCCGGACGCCTTGAGCTGTTCCGCGACGATCGGGAAGTCGCGCGGCGGGATCGACAGGTAGTACGCGTGGTTGCCCATCGTGCCGCGTTCCACATCGAGCTTCTCGACGGTCTCGCGAAGGCGACGGAACGCATCCAGGTCGTCGAACTGACCCTGCACGAAGCGGATGCCCTGTAGCAGCTGCTCCCATGTCTCGTCCCGGAACTCGGTGCGCGCGTACTGCTTCACCGCGTCGCGGACGACCTCGGCGAAGTCCTCGTCCTCCCAGTCGCGGCGAGCGAATCCGACCAGTCCGAACCCGGGCGGCAGCAGACCGCGGTTGGCGAGGTCGTATACGGCCGGCATGAGCTTCTTGCGGGACAGGTCGCCTGTCACGCCGAAGATCACGAGGGCGCTGGGGCCAGCGATCCGACTGAGGCGTCGGTCATCCGGGTCGCGGAGGGGGTTGTGCCCCCGCGAGATCTCGGCAGTCATCGAGAATGTTCTCCTACTGGGCGGCATCGAACAGCGCGAGCACATCGGCTTGCGCGTCGACGAGGGTGAGCGTGACGACCGGGCGCGCGTGCTCGTCGGACAGCACGGATGCATCGCCGGCGGCCTGCGCGGCGATCAGTTCGCCGAAGGTGAAGGGACGGCCGGGGATGGCCAGATCGGTGCGGGGATGCTGCAAGATCTGCAGGAACACACCGTTGGCGGGACCGCCCTTGTGGTACTGACCGGTGGAGTGCAAGAACCGTGGACCCCACCCGAAGGTCGTGGGGCGCGCGGAGTCGGCAGCGACGAGCTCACGAAGCCCCTCGATCGGCGCGAGGTCTCGCCGGTCGACGTATGCCTGCAGCGCCACGTATCCGTTCTCGGGAATACGGGCCCAGAGGGCATCGAGGACTCCGCTCAACGTGCCGCTGGCCGCGAGCGACGGGTCGGACACTCGGACCTCGATGCCGTCCTGCTCGAAGACGGCGGGGGTGGGCTCGGGGCGGTTGTCCAAGAGGGCGCGAGCGGCCACCTTCGCGGCTTCCACATCCGGCTGATCGAAGGGATTGATGCTCAGCATCCGCCCGGCGATCGCCGTCGCGTACTCCCACACGACGAACTGCGCGCCGAGGGACCCGGCGACGAGGATCTCACCGCGGTGGTGCTCGAACAGGTGATCATGGCGCACGTCGTCGACGAGGCGCAGCAGCCGCAGGTCGGCGGGGGTGTCCTCGACCTCGGGGGAGACCGGGAGCAGGACGACGGGCAGGATGCCGGTGCCGTTCTTACCGGTCGATTCCGCGACGAGCTGCTCGATCCACCCCGGCAGGCCCACGATATGGGTGCCGTCGGTGATCAGGCCCAGCTTGTCCTTGCGCGCAGCACCGCCACCGGCGATGGCCGCCGCGAGGACGAGCGCGGGATTGCGAGGATCGTCGATGGCGACCTCGAGAAGCGTCGCCTCGGCCTCGTTGAGCAGCTCGTCGATGTCCACACCGGCGAGACCCGCAGGTACGAGCCCGAATGCGGTCAGCGCCGAATAGCGCCCGCCGACGGTGGGGTCTGCGGTGAAAAGACGGTAGCCGTCGGCATCAGCGGACTCGGCGAGCGGCGAACCGGGGTCCGTGACGACGACGATGCGGCTCGCCGGGTCGATTCCCGCTGCGCGGTAGGCCGCCTCGAACGCGCGCTTGGCGGAGTCCGTCTCGATCGTGGAGCCGGACTTCGACGACACGACGAGAGCGGTCTGCGCGAGACCGCCGGCCTCGGCGTCGCCGCCGATGGCGGCCGCGACCTCACCGGGGGCGGTGGAGTCCAGGACGACAAGGGGGACACCCGCCGTGGCGGCGATCACTTCTGGAGCGAGGGACGAGCCGCCCATTCCGGCCAGCACGATACGGGTGACACCGTCGGCGCGCAGAACCTCGCGAAGCGTCACGATCTCCTCGACCAGCGGCCGGGACACGGTGACGGCCTGCACCCAGCCGAGTCGCCCGGCGGCATCCGCGGCGGCGCCCGGACCCCAGAGGTCCGGGTCGCCGGCCGTGATGCCGGAGGCGATCAGAGAGTCGACGAGCGCGGGGAGCTCCGCCTCGACCACGTCGCGGACGTCGCCGCTGACGTGGATGTCGAAGCTCATCGCGCGGCCTTGAGCGCCGTCTCCACCGTCTCCTGCAGCTCGTGCCAGGACACGATGAACTTCTCGACGCCCTCGTCCTCGAGCGTCTGGGTGACGTCGGCGAAGTCGACGCCCACCGCGGCGAGCTGGTCGAAGAAGGTGTGAGCCGCGTCGATGTTGCCCGTGATGGTGTCGCCCTCGATGACGCCGTGGTCGAACGTGGCCTCGAGCGTCTTCTCGGGCATGGTGTTGACCGTGCCGGCTGCGACGAGTTCGGTCACATACAGCGTGTCGGGCAGGGCGGGATCCTTGACTCCCGTCGAGGCCCAGAGCGGGCGCTGCAGATTCGCGCCGGCCTCGAGCAGGGCCTGCGCACGGGGAGATCCGAACTCTCGCTCGAACAGCTCGTACGCGAGGCGCGCGTTGGCGAGACCCGCTTGCGACAGAAGCGCGGTCGCCTCGTCGGTGCCGATGGCCTTCAGGCGCTTGTCCACCTCGGTGTCCACACGCGAGACGAAGAACGACGCCACCGACTGCAGGCCGGAGATGTCGATGCCCGCGTCACGCGCCTTCTCGAGCCCGGACAGGTACGCGTCGATGACAGCGGCGTAGCGCTCCAGGCTGAAGATGAGCGTGACGTTGACCGAGATGCCTGCGCCGATGACCTCGGTGATCGCCGGCAGCCCCGCCTTGGTCGCGGGGATCTTGATCAGCGCGTTGGGGCGGTCGACCTTGGCCCACAGTTCCTTGGCCTGGGCCACGGTCGCAGCGGTGTCGTGGGCGAGGTCGGGGGAGACCTCGATCGACACGCGCCCATCGACACCATTCGTGGCGTCGTACACGGGGCGGAAGATGTCCGACGCTGCCTGCACGTCGTCCGTCGTGATCTCGAAGATCGCCGTGTCGACGTCCGCACCGGCAGCGGCGAGGGTGGCGACCTGCTCGGCGTACGCCTCGCCCTTCGAGAGAGCGCCGGCGAAGATCGTCGGGTTGGTGGTCACACCGGAGACCGTGCGGTCAGAGATCAGCGCGCTGAGGTTGCCCGTGGTGATGCGCTCACGCGAGAGGTCGTCGAGCCAGATGCTGACGCCCGCCGCAGCGAGCTGTTCGGTAGGGGTGCTCATTTTGTTGCTTCTCCTCGTACTTACTCGGCTGCCGCGGCGATGGACTCGCGGGCGGCGGTGACGACGGCTTCGGTGGTGATCCCGAACTTCTGGAACAGCGTCTTGTAGTCAGCGGAGGCACCGAAGTGCTCGATGGCCACCGAGCGACCGGCGTCGCCCACGATTCCCTGCCAGGTGAGTGCGGAGCCGGCCTCGACCGACACGCGCGCCTTCACAGAAGACGGCAGGACGGATTCACGGTACTCGGCGTCCTGCTCGGCGAACCACTCGAGCGAAGGCACCGAGACGACACGCGCCGAGACGCCCTCCTGGGCGAGAGTCGCGCGGGCCTCGACGGCCAGCTGCACTTCCGAACCGGTGGCGATCAGCAGCACGTCGGGGGTGCCGCCGGGAGCCTCGGCCAGAACGTAGGCGCCCTTGACGGCGTTGTCCGCCGAGGCGAAGACATCGCCGGATGCGGCACCGTCACCGCGCTCGAACACCGGGATGTTCTGGCGGGTCAGCGCGATACCCGAGGGGCCCGCCGTGCGGCGCAGCATCTCGAGCCAGACGACGGCGGTCTCGTTAGCGTCGGCGGGGCGGACCATCGAGAAGTTCGGGATGGCGCGCAGCGTCGCCAGCTGCTCGATCGGCTGGTGGGTGGGTCCGTCCTCGCCGAGGGCGACCGAGTCGTGCGTCCAGACGAAGACCGTCGGGATGTTCATCAGCGCGGCCAGCCGCACGGGCGGGCGCATGTAGTCACTGAAGATCAAGAACGTACCGCCGAACGGACGCGTCGGTCCGTGCAGCACGATGCCGTTGAGGATCGCACCCATGGCGTGCTCGCGGATGCCGAAGTGCAGGACGCGGCCGTAGGGCGAGCCGGTCCACTCGTGCGTCGACCACTCCTTCGGGATGAACGAGCGCGCATCCTTGATCGTGGTGAGGTTCGACTCGGCCAGGTCGGCCGAACCGCCCCAGAGTTCGGGCAGCTTCGCGGCGAGGGCGTTGATGACCTGGCCGCTGGCGGCGCGGGTGGAGACGTCCTTGCCCGCTTCGAAGATCGGGAGGGCGTCGGCGATGTCGGCGGGGAGCTCCCGTGCCTCGAGGCGGTCGAGAAGCGCCTTGCGCTCAGGGTTGGCGGCGGCCCAGGCGTCGAACGCCTGCTGCCACTCGGCCTTCGCCTCCTCACCGCGCTTCACGAGCTCGCGCGTGTGGGCGATGACGTCGTCGGCCACGGCGAAGTTCTCCTCCGGATCGAACCCGAGGACCTTCTTGGTGGCGGCCAGCTCATCGGCACCCAGCGCTGCGCCGTGGATCTTGCCGCTGTTCTGCTTGCCGGGCGAGGGCCAGCCGATGATCGTCTTGAGGATGATCAGCGACGGCTTGTCGGTCTCGCCCTTCGCGCGCTCGATGGCGGCGTAGAGCTCGGCGACGTCCTCGACGTACTGGCCCGTCTTCTTCCAGTCCACGGTCTGGACCTGCCACCCGTAGGCCTCGTAGCGCGCGGCGACGTCCTCTGTGAAGGCGACGTTGGTGTCGTCCTCGATGGAGATCTGGTTGGAGTCGTAGATCACGACGAGGTTGCCGAGCTGCTGGTGTCCGGCGAGTGAGGAAGCCTCGCTCGTCACGCCTTCCTGCAGGTCTCCGTCTCCGGCGATCACATAGACGAAGTGGTCGAAGGGAGAGGTGCCTGCCGGTGCCTCGGGGTCGAACAGGCCGCGCTCGTAACGGGCGGCGTAGGCGAAGCCGACGGAGGACGCGAGACCCTGACCCAGCGGGCCCGTCGTGATCTCGACGCCCTTGGTGTGGCCGTACTCCGGGTGCCCCGGAGTCAACGATCCCCACGTGCGCAGCGACTCGAGGTCGTTCAGCTCGAGACCGAATCCGCCGAGGTACAGCTGCACGTACTGCGTGAGCGAGGAGTGCCCCACGGAGAGGATGAAACGGTCGCGGCCGATCCAGTGCGGGTCGGCGGGATCGTGGCGCAGCACCCGCTGGTAGAGCAGGTAGGCGGCGGGGGCGAGGCTCATCGCGGTGCCGGGATGACCGTTGCCCACCTTCTCCACTGCATCCGCCGCGAGGATGCGGGCCGTGTCCACGGCGCGTGCATCAATCTCATCCCAACGCAAATCGGCCACGGGACCGCCTTTCACAAAGAGGAGTGCGCCGCAGAGGGCCGATGAGTCCGGCCCGGGAGGGCCACGACCACGGCAGGCGCGCGTGTGGTTTCAGCATAGACTGGTCTGGAGCTTGACGAGGGGCGACAACGCAGCAGATGGACATCATGACGACGAGCCAGGGCGAGCCCGCATCCGCCGTCCGTCCTTCGATGGGTCGGACGGTGCGCGCCTACATCACCTTGACGAAGCCGCGCGTGCTCGAGCTCCTGCTCGTGACGACCGTGCCGGTGATGATCCTGGCGCAGGATGGACTGCCGAATCTCTGGCTGGTCCTGGCGACGGTCATCGGCGGATCGCTGAGCGCGGGTTCCGCGGCAGCGTTCAACATGTACCTCGATCGGGACATCGACGCGCACATGCAGCGTACGGTCAATCGGCCTCTCGTGACCGGCGAGGTCTCGCCGCGCGGCGCGCTGATCTTCGCCTGGACCCTGGCGGTCGTGTCGACCGTCTGGCTGCTTCTGACCACGAACTGGCTCGCCGCCGCGTTGTCGGCGGGCGCCATCTTCTTCTACGTCGTCATCTACACGATCCTGCTCAAGCGGCGAACGGAGCAGAACATCGTGTGGGGAGGCATCGCGGGCTGCTTCCCGGTCGTCATCGGCTGGTCCGCCGTCACGGGTTCCCTGTCGTGGACCCCGCTCATCCTCTTCGTCCTGATCTTCCTGTGGACCCCGCCGCACTACTGGCCGCTGTCGATGAAGTACAAGGACCAGTACGAGAACGTCGACGTGCCGATGCTCGGGGCCACCCGGTCCGGCTCCCAGGTCGGGCTGCAGGTGATCCTCTATGCCTGGGCGACCGTGGCCTGTTCGCTGCTGCTGATCCCGGTCGCGTCGATGGGCATGGTCTACTCGGTGTCCGCGCTCGTCTTCGGTGGCTGGTTCCTCTACGAATCGCACCGTCTCTATGCGCGCGCGGTGCGCGGCACCGAACCGCGCCCGATGCGGGTGTTCCACGCATCCATCTCCTATCTGACGCTGCTCTTCGTCGCCATCGCGGTCGATCCCTTGCTGCCGTTCTGATCGCGTCCTGACACGCGAGAACCCCTCGGCCCGCAAGAAGGGGCCGGGGGGTTCTCGTTGCGCGTGAGCGTCGCCGGATCAGCGAGTGATCGGCTGCTCCGCGGATGCCGGGACGTCGCTCTGCGGCTCGGATGACGCAGCGGGGTCTGCGGGGACGTCGGATGCCGTCTCGGCATCCGACGGCTCTGCCTCGTCCTGCCACGTGATGGTCTCGACGACGTCGACCTTCGGGGCGACGAGACTGCGTGCCGCGCCGAGCGCCAGAGCGGCGACGAGGCCGACGAGGCCCGCGCCGGCGATGACGGCACCGAACAGGGCCCACGCCTGGCCGGCGTACACCTCGACGCCGGTCGCACTGCCGTCGGTGAGGGTGGAGGTCATGATCGAGATCTTGTCGATCGTGAGCCAGGCACCGAAGCCGACGGCGGCGGCGGAGCCTGCGATGAGCCCCCAGAACGGGATGCTGCGGGACAGGCGGGGACGGGTCGTCATGTGGATCACTCCTCGAACGCGCGGCAACGGTTGCCGCGACCTGGCCACCCTCGCGGGTGAATCGAGGTGCGCCCGATGACGCGCCTATGCGTCTGCTGAGGAATCCTCCTGTGCGACCGGCCTCTTCAGGTGAAGGACGACGACCGTGTAGGCAGCCGCGGAGAGTGAGGCGAGGACCATGTGGATGCCTACGAGGAGCTCGGGGAGTCCCTCGCGCGCCTGCCACACTCCGACGGTCACCTGCACGGCGATGGCGATGACGAGCACGAGGAGCCAGCGCCGCGGGGGGAGCCGCAGCACCCAGGCGCTGATCGTGAGCGCGAGTACGAGCGCCGCGAGAACGTAGCCGGGCCAGGCGTGGATGTGGGCGAGGATCGTCGCGTCGAATCCGTCGCGGATCACGTTGGCGTCGCCCGAGTGGGGTCCCGAGCCCGTGGTGAGCACGCCGAAGAGGATCGTCACGGCCAGCACCAACCCGGTTGCGTGCGTTCCCATCTGGAACCACCGGGGCACGACGCGCTCGCGCGGGCCCGCGGTCGCGTCGAGTCGCACCAGGTACGCCGCAGCGACGCACACCAACAGCAAGGAGCACGTGTAGTGGAACCCCACGAGGAAGGGGTTCAGATCGGTGAGCACCGCGAACCCGCCCACGACGGCCTGCGCCATCACTCCCGCCAGAACGATCCATGCGAGCGTCGAGAGGTCTCGACGTCGAGGAAGTCGTCGCCCGGCGTCGATCGCCGCGGCGATGACGGCGACCAGGAGCGCACCCGAGGCGAAACCGAAGGCCGGCAGGTCAAGTGCTGCCGCCAGCGCGTAGGCGGGGACCGCGAGGAGGATCCCTCCGCCGGCGAACGCGAGTGCGCGCATCACGGCGGGGCGACCCGCGATCGCGAAGAGCGTCAGCAGGACCACGGCCACCGCGACGATTCCCACGACACCCGTCATGGTCCGGTTGCCGAACTCGATGACGCCATGGATGCCCTGCTCGGGCAGGGGGACGAGGGAGTCCGGTGTGCACAGCGGCCACTCCGAGCACCCCAGCCCCGACCCGGTCAGCCGCACCGCTCCGCCGGTCCCGATGATGATGACCTCAGTCAGGAACGAGAGCCACGCAAGGGCGCGCAGTGGTCGTCGCACCACGATCCCGGACCCCCCCGAGACGCGATCGGATGTGGGCAGAACGGTGCGAGCGGGCATGTGTCCTCCGGCCCGTTCCGGACCCCGGACGCGGCCCGGAAGTCAGGGGGAACCTGTAGAATCGTGGTTGTTGCGATGCCGCGCTTCGCGCAGGGTGCATCGACAACAGTTTAGGCGCCACGTGAGCGCCCATGATGAGGGCCCGAGAGCGGCGTTCGTCCCCGCAGACTCGACGGGGCGGCGGATGCCGGGGCGGATGACACCGTTGCGGTCCAATAAGGAGAGTGTGATGTCGGATGTGCTGATCGACCGCCCGGAGCTCGAAGGTCTGGGGGTGTACGAGTTCGGATGGCATGACCCCGACGCCGCGGGCGCGAGCGCGAAGCGCGGCCTCACCGAAGCCGTGGTGCGCGACATCTCGGCGCTCAAGGCCGAGCCCGAATGGATGCTGAAGACCCGTCTGAAGGGCTTCCAGCTGTTCGGCCGCAAGCCGATGCCGACCTGGGGCGCGGACCTCAGCGACATCGACTTCGAGAACATCAAGTACTTCGTGCGTTCCACGGAGAAGCAGGCGCAGTCCTGGGAGGACCTCCCGGAGGACATCCGCAACACCTACGAGAAGCTCGGCATCCCCGAGGCGGAGCGCTCGCGGCTCGTCGCAGGGGTTGCGGCGCAGTACGAGTCCGAGGTCGTCTACCACCAGATCCAGGAGGATCTGGAAGCCCAGGGTGTGATCTTCATGGACACCGACACGGCGTTGAAGGAGCACCCGGAGTTCTTCGAGGAGTACTTCGGCACCGTCATCCCCGCCGGCGACAACAAGTTCGCGGCGCTCAACACGGCCGTGTGGTCGGGTGGATCGTTCGTCTACGTTCCCAAGGGCGTGCACGTGGAGATCCCGCTGCAGGCGTACTTCCGTATCAACACGGAGAACATGGGCCAGTTCGAGCGGACGCTGATCATCGCCGATGAGGGGTCGTACGTCCACTACATCGAGGGTTGCACGGCGCCCATCTACAAGAGCGATTCGCTGCATTCGGCCGTCGTCGAGATCATCGTGAAGAAGAACGCCCGTGTGCGCTACACCACGATCCAGAACTGGTCGAACAACGTCTACAACCTGGTGACCAAGCGCGCCGTCGCCCATGAGGGCGCCACCATGGAATGGGTCGACGGCAACATCGGCTCGAAGGTCACGATGAAGTACCCCTCGATCTACCTCATGGGGGAGCACGCGAAGGGCGAGACCCTCTCGGTGGCGTTCGCCGGGCCCGGCCAGCACCAGGACGCCGGCGCCAAGATGATCCACATGGCGCCGTACACGCAGTCCTCGATCGTCTCGAAGTCGATCGCGCGCGGCGGCGGGCGTGCCGGCTACCGCGGCGAGGTACGCGTGGACGCGAACGCCCACCACTCGGCCAACACGGTGCGTTGCGACGCGCTCCTAGTCGACACGATCTCGCGCTCTGACACCTACCCGGCCATCGACATCCGCGTCGACGATGTCCAGCTGGGGCACGAGGCGACGGTCTCGAAGGTCAGTGAGGAGCAGCTCTTCTACCTGATGAGCCGGGGGCTCGCGGAAGACGAGGCCATGGCCATGATCGTGCGCGGGTTCATCGAGCCCATCGCGCGAGAGCTGCCGATGGAGTACGCACTGGAGTTGAACAAGCTCATCGAGATGGGCATGGAAGGCAGCGTCGGATGAGCCCCCAGGCCGAAGCCCCCGTGGTCGAGACCGCGAAGGGGCACATCGACCCTGCCGCTGCGTTCGTGCCGGTGCAGACCCGCTCGGAGCGCCCCCGAGCGAACGAGGTGTCGTTCTTCGAGGCTCCGACCGGCCGTGAGGTGAACTGGAAGCACACCCCGATCGACCGCATCCGTGGTCTTCTCGAAGATGTCGCGGGCGACGCCGGTGCGGTGGCGGTCTCCGTGACCGGGCCGCTGGCTGCGGCGGGTCTGTCCGCAGGCCAGGCGCCGCGCGGCGAGGTGTTCACCGCGGAGGATCTCAGTGCGGCGATCGCCTGGGAGCGTTCCGCCGAGGCGCTGTATCTCAGCATCCCCGCGGGCACGGAACTGAGTGAGCCCGTTGTCGTGGACCTCCGCGGTGCCGGCGGCCGCGCGCACACGCATCTCGTGATCGAGGCGCAGCCCAACGCGCGCGGCACGGTTCTCCTGCGCCATGCGGGTGTCGCACAGCTCGCCGAGAACGTGGAGATCATCGTTCGAGACGGAGCCGGCCTCACGCTCGTGACGCTTCAGGAGTGGGACGACGAAGCGGTGCACGTGGCGGCGCATCAGGCACGTGTCGATCGGGACGCGAGCCTGCGTCATGTCGTGGTCTCGTTCGGCGGCGGCGTGGTCCGCGTCAACCCGAACGTGGAGCTCGCCGGCACAGGCGCGCGCGGCGAGCTGTACGGTCTTTCCTTCGCGGACGCCGGCCAGCATCTCGAGAGCCAGGTGTACCTGCACCACAAGGGTGCGCAGACCGTCGGCGACGTGCTCTACAAGGGCGCACTGCAGGGCGATACCGCCCACTCCGTCTGGATCGGCGATGTGCTGATCGGGCCGGATGCGGTCGGCACCGACTCCTACGAGGCCAATCGCAACCTGGTGCTCACCGATGGAGCCAGGGCCGATTCCATCCCGAACCTCGAGATCGAGACGGGCGACATCCGCGGGGCGGGACACGCGAGCGCGACCGGTCGTTTCGACGACGAGCAGTTGTTCTACCTGCAGGCGCGCGGCATCGACGCGGAGCAGGCGCGGCGGCTGGTCGTGCTCGGCTTCCTCATGGAGATCGTGCAGAAGATCGGTATCGCGGAGCTCGAGGAACGTCTCGTCGGTGCGATCGAGTCCGAGCTCGCGGGGGAGAAGCGGTGAGCGCGACACGCGTGTGCGCTCTGAGCGAGCTGCAGCAGGACGAAGCCCGTCGCGTCGAGATCGACGGTGTACCCATGGCGGTCGTGCTCGACGGCAACGGCGAGGTGCACGCGATCGGCGACACCTGCACGCACGGTGACATCTCGCTCTCGGACGGATTCGTGGAGGGGGACACGCTGGAGTGCTGGGCGCACGGATCCGCGTTCTCGCTGCGTACCGGAAAGCCCCTGAACCTGCCGGCCTACGAGCCGGTGCCCGTATACGAAGTCACGATCGAGGGAGACGATGTTCTGATCGATCCCGCCGTGACCAAGAACGTCGACTGACGAAGGAACTGACATGTCTGTGCTCGAGATCCGCGACCTCCACGTGACGGTCGAGACCGATGAGGGGACCACCCCCATCCTGAACGGCGTCACCCTGACGATCCGCACCGGTGAGACCCACGCCATCATGGGGCCGAACGGGTCGGGCAAGTCGACGCTCGCCTACACGATCGCCGGACACCCGAAGTACACCGTGACCGGTGGCTCGATCACCCTCGACGGCGAGGACGTCCTCGAGATGAGCGTCGACGAGCGCGCACGCGCGGGCCTGTTCCTCGCGATGCAGTATCCCGTCGAGGTCCCGGGGATCACCGTGACCAACTTCCTGCGGACGGCCAAGACCGCGATCGACGGCGAGGCTCCCGCCATCCGCACGTGGACCAAGGACGTCAAGGCGGCCATGAGCAACCTGCGCATGGACGCGAAGTTCGCCCAGCGCAACGTCAACGAGGGCTTCTCGGGCGGCGAGAAGAAGCGTCACGAGATCCTCCAGCTCGAGCTGCTCAAGCCGAAGGTCGCGATCCTCGACGAGACCGACTCCGGCCTCGACGTCGACGCGCTGAAGATCGTCTCCGAGGGTGTGAACCGCGCGAAGGCGGAGACCGACCTCGGTGTTCTGCTCATCACGCACTACACCCGCATCCTCAACTACATCCGCCCCGACTTCGTGCACGTGCTCGTCAACGGCCGCGTCGCGGAAGAGGGCGGTCCCGAGCTCGCCGAGCGCCTCGAGAACGAGGGTTACGACCGGTTCCTCGAGCCCGGTGTGCAGGCCGGCGCGTAGGATTCGACTATGACCGCGACGATCACCCCGGAGAAGTACGACGAGGTCACCGAGGCTCTGAAGGACGTCATGGACCCCGAACTGGGTGTCAACGTCGTCGATCTGGGTCTCATCTACGACCTCGCGTGGGATGACGAGAACGATGCTCTCGTCATCCACATGACACTGACCTCTGCGGGGTGCCCGCTGACGGACGTGCTCGAGGAGCAGACAGCGCAGGCGCTGGACTCGGTCGTCGAGCGGTTCCGGATCAACTGGGTCTGGATGCCGCCGTGGGGTCCGGAGCGGATCACCGACGATGGCCGCGACATGATGCGGGCTCTCGGCTTCGCGATCTGACGACCGTCGATAGGCTCGTGCTGTGACGATCGAGCCCCTTCGCGCACTGCCTCTCGACGAGCTTCGCACGCGCCGGAGTGCGAAGTGGCGGTCGTACCCGGACGATGTGATCCCGCTGTTCGTCGCAGAGACGGACTATCCGCTGGCGCCCGCGATCAGCGGGGCGCTGCACGACGCCGTCTCGCGCGGAGACACCGGCTACACGCCTGCGGATCCGGGTGTGACCGCCGTGTACGCCGCCTTCGCCGCGCGGCGGCTCGGATGGGTTCCGGATCCCGAGCGGATGCGGATCACGGGCGACGTCATCATGGGCGTCGTCGAGATCCTCCGCCGAGTCATCGCGCCGGGCGATCGTGTCGTGATCACCCCGCCCGTGTATCCGCCCTTCTTCGAGGCCGTGCCCGAAGCCGGCGGGGTCGCGCAGTCCGTGCCGTTGCGAGACACGGGACAGGGCTGGGAGCTGGACCTCGAGGGGATCGAGGCCGCGTTCCGCGACGGCGCGCGTGGCATCCTCCTGTGCAACCCGCAGAACCCCACCGGGACGATTCATCCTCCGGGGACATTGGCCGCGCTGGCGGAGCTCGCAGTGCGCTATGGGGCCGTCGTCGTCAGCGACGAGATCCACGCGCCCCTGCCGCGCGCCGGGAACGTCGTCACGCCGTTCCTCTCCGTCTCGGATGCGGCGGCGCAATGCGGGTACGCCGTCGTCTCCGCGAGCAAGGCTTTCAACCTGGCCGGTCTGAAGTGCGCGATCATGGTCGCCGCGGACGACCGGACCCATTCCGTCCTTCGCTCCCTCCCGGACGAGGTCTCGTGGCGCACCGGGCTCTTCGGCGCCGTCGCTACGGTGGCCGCTCTGTCGGTCGAGTCCGACGCCTGGTTGGATGCGCAAGCGCTCGCGATCGATGGGAACGTCGATCTGCTGCGTGGGTTGCTCGAGGCGCATCTGCCGGATGCGGGCTTTCGTCCGCCCGATGCCGGTTACCTCGGGTGGGTCGATCTCTCTCGCCGCGGGTGGGGGGATGCACCGGCACGGCGGATCCTCCGCGAGGCGCGTGTGGCCGTCCACTCGGGCCCCGCATTCGGCATGGGAGGAGCGGGGCACATCCGTCTGACGCTCGGCTGCGCGCCGGAGGTGCTCACGGAGGCGATCGAGCGGATCGCCCTTCTTCGCTGAATCCGCTTGGGCATCTGCGAAGGTAAGGATAGCCTTATCAGGTGACAGCCCTCGTGACTCGACCGTCCTACCGCCCGTACATCGCGCACGTCTCGCGGGTCGTGCGGCTGTCGCCGCACTTCGTCCGCCTCACGTTCTCCTGCCCGGACTTCGAGAACTTCGGCACCGCCGGGCGGGACCAGCGGCTGAAGGTCCTGTTCCCCGGCCCGGACGGCCGCGTGTGCGACGTGGGTCAGCACGACGAGGAGGCGATCGCAAGGGGCGACTGGTACACCCGCTGGCGCGGACTGTCGCCCTCGGAGCGCACGCCCTTCCGCACATATACGGTGCGCCGCGTCGACCCCGAGAACTGCGAGGTCGACATCGACTTCGTGCTCCACCATGATCCCGGTCCGGCGGGCGCGTGGGCTGAGGCCGCCGTCGCCGGCGACGAGCTCGTGATCGTCGGACCGGATCAGCGCAGTCCGGACTCTCATCTGGGCATCGATTGGCATCCCGGCAGCGCACGCAGGCTTCTGCTCGCCGGTGACGAGACCGCCGCACCCGCCATCGCCGGCATCCTCGAGTCGCTGCCCGCCGACACCGACGTCGACGCGTTCATCGAGGTGCCCTCGCGGCAGGATGCCCTCCCGATCGCGACGCATGCGCGTGTGACGTGGCTCGCTCGCGACGACCGCGCCCACGGCGAGGCACTCATCGCGGCGGTGACCTCCTGGACGCACGCCGCCGACGACGTACTCGCGCGTGCCGCCGCGCCCCGTCCGCAGCAGCTCGAGGACGTGGACGTCGACCGTGAGCTCCTCTGGGACAGCCCGGAAGACTCGGAGGGCGAGTTCTACGCCTGGATGGCCGGTGAGTCACAGACGGTGAAGACCCTGCGACGACTGCTCGTCCAGGGCAACGGTGTCGACCGCAAGCGCGTGGCCTTCATGGGCTACTGGCGACGAGGTGTCTCGGAACGCATCGAGTAGACCGCAGGCGCGTCAGGCGGGTGCGTCCGCGTCCGTGATCGTGTGGTGACGACCGAGCGGAATGACCATGGGGCGGCCCGTCAGAGGGTCCGGCATGATCCTGCTCTCCAGGCCGAAGACCGTGCGCACCACATCCGTCGTCAGAACGTTTTCCGGCTCTCCCGCGGCGAGGATGCGGCCGTCGACCATGGCGACGAGATGGTCGGCGTAGCGCGCCGCCAGGTTGAGGTCGTGCAGCACCATCACGATGGTCGTGCCACGGTCCCGGTTGAGATCGGTCAGCAGGTCCAGCACGTCGATCTGATGGCTGATGTCGAGGAACGTCGTCGGCTCGTCGAGCAGGAGCAGATCCGTCTGCTGCGCCAGGGCCATCGCGATCCAGACGCGCTGGCGCTGACCACCGCTGAGCTCGTCGACGGACCGGTCGGACAGATGCGCGGTGCCGGTCGCTTCGAGTGCGCCCGCGATCGCCGCGTCATCGGCGGCGCTCCACCGTGCCAGCGGGCCCTGGTGCGGATGCCGGCCCCGGCTGACGAGATCGGACACCGCGATGCCGTCGGGAGCGATGGGGGATTGCGGAAGCAGCCCGAGCACGCGCGCGACCTGGCGCGTGGGCAGCCGATGGATGCTCTTCCCGTCGAGCAGCACACTCCCGGCCTCTGGCGACAGCAGGCGCGCCATCGACTTCAGTAGCGTGGACTTCCCGCACGCGTTGGCGCCCACGATCGTCGTGATCCTGCCCGCGGGGACGGAGAGATCCAGTGCGTCGACGATCACCCTGTCCCCGTAGGCGAGGGTGAGGGCGTCGGCGACGAGGGTGTGTTCGGCGGTCATATCGAGGTTCCTCCGGCCCGACTGCTGCGGATGAGCAGATAGACGAGATAGGGCGCGCCCAGCACGCCGGTCACGACGCCGACGGGCAGGCGCGTGCCGAGCGCGTACTGTGCGATGAAGTCGGACACCAGCACGAGGACGGCGCCCACGAGCCCGGCGGGTATGACGGGGGAGCCGACGGGCCCGAGGATCCGCACGGCGATGGGCCCGGCGAGGAAGGCCACGAACGAGATGGGTCCGGCGGCCGCTGTCGCGAACGCCAGCAGGCACACGGCGGCCACGATGAGAAGCAGGCGGCTGCGTTCCACGCGCACTCCGAGAGCGGATGCGGCCTCGTCGCCGACCCGCAGCAGCTCGAGATCGCGGGACAGGAAGAGCAGCGCGGGCACGACCAGAATCATCACCGCGGCGAGGGGGAGGACCTTCGCCCAACTGGCGTCATTGAGATTCCCCGTGATCCAGCGCATGGCGGTCTGGAGATCCCACTCCGCGGCGCGCGAGATGACGTACGAGATCACGCTGTTGCAGATGGCCGCCACGCCGATGCCGATCAGGATCAGCCGGGCGCCGGAGCCGCCGCGCTTGTAGGCGAGGAGATAGATGAGCAGGGCAGCGGTCAACGCAGCGCCGGTCGCCAGGAACGAGACGGACGTCTCGCCGAGGCCGAGGACGACGATCCCTGTGACAGCGGCGGCGCTCGCGCCTGAGCTGATGCCGATGACATCCGGACTCGCGAGGGGATTGCGCAGCATCGTCTGGAAGACGACGCCGCCCATCCCGAAGCAGAGGCCGGTCAGCAGCGCCGTCGTGGCGCGGGGAAGTCGCAGCTCTCCCACGGTGAAGGACGCACCCGGAACGCGTTGCCCGGTCAGCACGCCCCAGACCTCCGACGGGGAGTAGAGAGTCTGCCCCAGCATGAGGGAGAGGGCGTAGACGATGATCGCGATCGCGGCGAGCGCGGACGTGACGACGATCCACCGTCGACGACGTCGGCGACGCCCCGCGCGTACAAGGGAGAGCGCGTCCACGGCTTCGGCGGCGACGGTCACAGCGCCTTCACCTTCTGCCGCCGCACGATGGCGATGAAGAACGGCGCGCCGACGAGCGCGGTGATGATCCCCACTTCGATCTCCTCCGGGCGGGCGATGACTCTTCCGATGACGTCCGCGCCCGTGAGGAGCACGGCTCCTGCGACCGCGCTGAAGGGCAGGAGCCACCGATGATCCACGCCGATCAACAACCGGCAGATGTGCGGGACGACCAAGCCCACGAATCCGATGGGTCCGGCGACCGCCGTGGCGGCACCGCACAAGAGCACCGCACCGAGGGTGGACACCAGGCGTGCGGTGCGCACGCGCTCCCCGAGCCCGGCGGCGAGCTCGTCTCCCAGCGCCAGCGTGTTCAGTGCGGGGCTGCACGCCACGCACACGAGGAGACCGACCACGAGGAACGGCGCGACCTGCAGGATGGTGGCGATCGTCGCACCCCCGACACCGCCGACCTGCCAGAAGCGGAACTGGCTCATCACGTCGACCCGGGGCAGCAGGATCGCGCTCGTCAACGACGAGAAGGCGACGGCCGTCACCGCACCTGCAAGAGCGAGCTTGAGCGGTGTCGCGCCTCCTCGGCCCAGTGCGCCGATCCCGTACACGAACACGGCGGCGACGGCAGCTCCCACCAACGCCGTCCAGATGTACGCGGTCGGCGTCGCGAGACCCAGGAACGCGATGCCGCAGACCACGGCCAGGGCGGCCCCGCCGTTGATCCCCAGGATCTGCGGGTCGGCGAGCGGATTACGGGTCGCGCCCTGGAGGACCGCGCCCGCGACGCCGAGCGCCGCGCCGACCATGATCGCCAGGACGGTGCGAGGAATGCGTTTGTTCACTGCGGCGGCCCCCGCCGTGTCGACCGCCCCGCCGAGCCCGGCCCAGATGTCGTGCCATCCGACCGCGCGTGCACCGAAGGTCACCGACAGGAACGAGATCGCCAGCAACGCGGCGAGCAGTACGACGAGCCACAACGCCCGACGCCGCCCCCAGCGCCGTCGCGTTGACGGCGTGGAGGCGGCAGTGTCGGGGGTGCGGGCGACGCTCATCGCCGCCCGCACCCGCGGACGATCGGTCGGATCATGATGCCTTGGCGGCGGCCTCTCCGACGAGCTTGATGTAGTCGTCGCCGTAGCTGGTGCCGATCGACAGGGGCGAAGGCGTGATGGCGGAGGAGAGCGTCGAGTCCGAGGTGATGACCGCGACGGCGCCGTTGGCGACCGCGGGGATGCGAGAGAGGAGCGGGTCGGCCTGCCACTGGGAGAGGGTCTCATCCGTGCCGTACGTGACGATCACCTGGACGTCCTCGAAGCTCTCGATCTGTTCGGTGCTGGTGACGATCCAGAATTGGTCGGATGCGGCGGACTGCTCCTTGACGTAGGCGGAGGGGGCGAATCCCATCTCCTCGAGGTAGCCCACACGCGGGTCCGACCGACTGTAGAAACCGAGGTTGCTCAGGTCGGTGGGGTCGAAGTAGGAGAGAAGCGTCGTCTTCCCGGCGATGGCGGGATACTCCGCGGCCGTGTCGGCCACGTGCTTCTCGAGCGAAGAGACGAGCTCCTGCGCCTCATCCGCCATGCCCAGGGCCGTCCCGTCGAGGATGGTCATGTCCTGCCATGAGGTTCCCCACGCCATGTCCTGGTAGGTGACGACAGGCGCGATCTTGCTCAGGGTGTCGTATTGCTCCTGGGTCATCCCGGAGTACGCGGCAAGGATGACGTCGGGCGCGGCATCGGCGATGGCCTCGTAGTCGTACCCATCCGTCTCGTCCATCAGTACGGGGGTCTCCGCACCCAGCTCGTCGAGCTTGTCCTTCACCCAGGGCAGGAGCCCGTCGCCGTCCTCGTCGCCGTAGGTCACCTTCGGCATGGCCACCGGAACGATTCCCAATGCCAGTGCGACATCCTGGTTGCCCCAGTCGACGGTGACGACGCGCTGCGGTTTGGCGTCGATCGTCGTGGTCCCGAAGGCGTTCTCGATCGAGAGCGGGAATGCGCCGTCCTGCTCCGCGCCGCCGTCGGTGGCCGCGGGGGTCGCCGCGCCCGAGCTGCAGGCGGTGAGAGCGGCGAGAGAGACGGTGGCGACCGCGAGAGCGGTCCAACGCTTGAGCTGCATGACGAGGAGGGCCTTTCTGGAGGGGTGCTAGGCGAGGCTACCCTAACTCGTGGATGATTCTCGACCCGAATCCACACGGGTGTTCGGCCGGACGACGGTCGCGGTGCGCGCCGGTAGACTGAACGGTGGCCTACTTCGGCCGCCTTCCCACCCGAACAGAACGGACGTACGCCGTGCTCGCCGTGCATGACCTCGAGATCCGCGTCGGCGCGCGCGTTCTCATGTCCGAGGTCGCCTTCCGCGTTTCCCGAGGCGACAAGATCGGCCTGGTCGGTCGTAACGGTGCGGGCAAGACGACGCTCACGAAGGTCCTCGCCGGCGATCTGCTGCCTTCGGCGGGAGAGGTGCAGCGTGGAGGGGAGCTCGGCTACCTGCCGCAGGACCCTCGTTCCGGCGACCCCGAGATGCTGGCACGCACGCGCATCCTCGACGCGCGCGGGCTGGGAACGCTCGCGCTCGGCATGCAGGAGGCCTCGCTCGCGATGGCGGACGACGACCCCGATGTCGCGGCCAAGGCGATGCGACGGTACGGCAGCCTCACGGAGCGCTTCGAGTCGCTCGGCGGCTATGCGGCTGAGGCGGAGGCGGCGTCGATCGCCCACAACCTGTCGTTGCCCGATCGCATCCTCGATCAGCCGCTGAAGACGCTCTCCGGTGGTCAGCGCCGACGCATCGAGCTCGCCCGCATCCTGTTCTCGGATGCGGACACGATGATCCTCGACGAGCCGACCAACCACCTCGATGCCGACAGCGTGGTCTGGCTCCGCGAGTTCCTCAAGAACTACAAGGGCGGACTCATCGTCATCAGCCACGATGTGGAGCTGGTCGGCGAGACCGTCAACCGCGTGTTCTACCTCGACGCCAACCGCCAGGTCATCGACATCTACAACATGAACTGGAAGAACTACCAGCGTCAGCGGGTGGCGGACGAGGAACGCCGTAAGAAGGAGCGCGTCAACGTCGAGAAGAAGGCGACCGCACTGCAGCTGCAGGCGGCGCGCTTCGGTGCCAAGGCATCGAAGGCCGCGGCCGCGCACCAGATGGTGGCGCGCGCGGAGAAGATGCTGTCCGGTCTCGATGAGGTGCGCCAGGAGGATCGCGTCGCGAAGCTCCGGTTCCCGAAGCCCGCCCCCTGTGGCAAGACGCCGCTGATGGCGCGCGGCCTGTCGAAGTCGTATGGCTCGCTGGAGATCTTCGCCGACGTGGATCTCGCGATCGATCGCGGATCCAAGGTCGTCGTACTCGGCCTCAACGGCGCGGGAAAGACGACTCTGCTGCGGATGCTCGCGGGTGTGGACGCCCCCGACACCGGAACCATCGAGCCCGGGCACGGACTGAAGGTCGGCTACTACGCCCAGGAGCACGAGAACCTCGACGTGTCGCGGTCGGTTCTGGAGAACATGATGTCGGCGGCGCCGGACATCACGGCGACGGAGGCCCGCAAGGTGCTGGGGTCGTTCCTGTTCACGGGCGACGACGTGCTCAAGCCCGCCGGGGTGCTCTCAGGTGGCGAGAAGACGCGGCTGTCGTTGGCGACCCTGGTCGTCTCGAGCGCCAACATGCTGCTCCTCGACGAGCCGACGAACAACCTCGACCCCGCCTCTCGCGAGGAGATCCTCGGTGCGCTCGCGCACTACGAGGGTGCTGTGGTGCTCGTCTCGCACGATGCGGGAGCCGTCGAGGCCCTCAATCCGGAGCGCGTCCTCATCCTGCCCGACGGGGTCGAGGACATCTGGGGTCGCGACTACGTCGACCTGATCACCCTGGCCTGATCCTTCACGCGTCCGCGCGGTCGAGGATCGCGTCCTCCTGCTCGGCGTCGCGATCCACACGCTTGCGGGCTCGGGTGACACGAGACACGGCCGGGCGATCATCGTCTTCCTGATCCTCGGTGCGCTTCCGACGTTCGGTGCGGATGATGTATCCGATGAAGACGAACCCCATCACGGCGAACAGGATCCACTGGATGGCGTATGACAGATGCGGCCCGGGATCCTCCGACGGAGCTGCCAGCGCGTACGGCATATCGGAGACCGGGGGATCCTCGCTCACGAGCACCCCGTAGGCGGAAGTCAGGGTCGCCGAACCGGTGGTTTCCGCGACGAGCGGCAGATTGATCGTCGGTACCTGCCCCGCAGGCGCGGTTCGGCCCGAGTTCGGGAGTGGCTCGGGGGCGCGGAGGCGTACGACGACGCTCACCGTGCCCGACGGTGGTGCGGGGATGAGTGCGGGCCCGTCGCCGCTTTCCGCCGGCGGGATCCATCCGCGGTCGACGATGAGCACGCGCCCGTCGGACGTGCGCAGGGGCGTCAGGACCTCGAAGGCGCTCGTGCCGCCGTGCGGGCGATTGCGGACCACCAGCTGCTGCTCCGAAACGTACTCGCCGGTGACGACGACGGGATGCCATTCCGACTCCGGATCGAGCTGGTCGTCGGGGAGGAGATCATCCAGCGGGACCGCGGCCGCGTCGTAGTTCCGGTCGACGAGGGCCAGCTGCGCGGCGCGCTCGTCGTTGCGCGCGAACTGCCAATTCGAGAGGAAGACACAGGCGATGGCGAACGCGACGGCGACCCCCACGTAGGCCGTCCATCGCAGCGCCGTGTCCCGTCGGATGCTCACGATGCGTCCTCTCTCGCAAAAGGCTCCACCGCGACCGGGAACGAACGAGTGGCGAGGAAGTCTCGGAGATATGCGACGTGAGCGTCGCAGGCCAGCCAGACCTTCCGCCGGTCCGTGTCATGTATCCGCGGATTACGCCACAGCACCCGCCAGAGGGCGCCGTCGCGACATCCCGCTCGCGAACAGATCGCCTCTTCACTCATGCGTCGTGCGGGTTCGGGGGTGTCTCGGAGATGGTGATCACCTGGCTGTGCGGAGTCGGGGACGGCTCGTCTTGTCGCGGCTCGAGAGCGGGCAGCGTCACGGTCTCGGCGGGCGCGGCACGCGACTCCTGGCCTACGTTCGCCACGACGACGGCGATGTAGGGGAGGAAGACCGCTCCCGCCGCGAACAGCCACGTGTACCAGCCGTAGGGGGTGACGAGGATCATCGCGACGAAGCAGGCCACCCGTACGCCCATCATGATGACGTACTTGAGCATGCGAGCACTCGACTCGTCACGCGGCGCGTGGGGGAGCGAGGTCGCCGACTGTGGTGGGGAGGGCTGCTTCACGGTGCTTCCAGAGTACGCCGGAGGCACCGCTCGCGGGGTCGGTCAGGAGGAGTAGCTGTAGTCGTAGTACGCGCCGTTCGAAAGGTTCACGATCCAGACGATCCAGAGGACGATGAGCACCGTGATGATCGCATAGAGCACCAAGCCCGCGTAACCGGTGATCGTGCCGGCCAGCCCCAGCCCGCGACCGCCCTCCTCGCGCTCGCGGATCTGCTTGAGCGAGATGTGGCCGGTGATGATGCCGACGATGGAGCCGATGAACGGGATGAGGACGATCCCGACGATCGAGGACACCAAGGACACGACGGCGAGGCTGTTCGTCTTCGGACCCGCCGGGTACGGCGTATACACCGGCGGGGCACCGTAGGCCGGTGCGCCCTGGTAGGACGGAGGGTACCCGGGCGACGCGGGCGGGACGTTGTACGCCGGATAGGGCGCCGGGCTCGCCGGAGGCGCGCTGTACCCCGGATATCCGGCAGGCGGCGCGGGGGAGGGGGCCGGCGACGACGGGGCGGGGTAAGACGGCGGGGCGTACGCCGGCGCCTGGTGGTCGGGTGAGGCCGGGGCCGCCGCGGTGGGTTCCGCGGGGACGGGCTGAGCGTCGGGGGCGATGCCCTCTCCCGCTGATTCGGGGGCGGGGAAGTCGTTGTTCTGATCGCTCATCTGGAAGCCTTTCCGTCTGTGAGGGAAGCCTTCCAGTCACCGCCGGGCGGTGTCAAACGAGCCTGTCGATAGGCTGGAGGCTCTGCCCGATCTGACGAGGAGAACCATGTCGAGCGACCGTGTCGTGCTCATCACCGGAGGCAACCGCGGCATCGGCCGCGCGATCGCCGAACGCTTCGTGTCCGACGGCTACCGCGTCGCGGTGACCGCTCGTTCGGGCGAGGGGCCGGAAGGTACGCTCACGGTGCGGGCCGACGTCACGGACGCGGCCGCGCTGGACGCCGCCTACACCGAGGTCGAGGAGAAGCTCGGTCCGGTGACCATCCTCGTCGCCAACGCGGGAATCACCCGCGACATGCTGCTTCTGCGCATGAGCGAGGACGACTTCGACGATGTCATCGACACGAACCTGGGCGGCACATTCCGTGTGGTCAAGCGCGCTGCCAAGGGACTCGTCCGGGCACGATGGGGTCGCGTCATCCTCATCTCCAGTGTCGTGGGCCTCTACGGGTCGGCGGGCCAGATCAACTACGCCAGTTCGAAGAGCGCTCTCGTCGGATTCGCCCGCTCGCTGACCCGCGAGCTCGGGGCACGCGGCATCACGACGAATGTCGTCGCGCCGGGATTCATCGAGACCGACATGACGGCGGAGTTGCCCGCCGAAACGCAGGCGGAGTACAAGAAGGCGATTCCCGCCGGTCGCTACGGCACCGCTTCGGAGGTCGCCGCGGTCGTGGCGTGGCTCGCCTCCGACGACGCCGCCTACATCTCCGGCGCGGTCATCCCGGTGGATGGCGGCCTGGGCATGGGGCACTGACCGTCAGCGTTCGACCGCTCGGACGATGAGCGCTCCCAGCCGCTGGGGCTGGGAGAACTGCGGCCAGTGGCCCGAACCGATCGGTACGACCTCACGGTCGACGATGGCGTGCCACTCGTCGCGATAGGTCGGCCACTGCGTCAACTGGGCGTCGAGCTCCTCGGCGTCGGCGCCGCCGGAGAGGACGGTGACGGGGATGCCGTATCGGCGCCGGTCGTGCAGATGCAGTGGGTCGGTCGGAACGGCTGCGGGGACGGGAACCGCCGCCGCCGCGACCCGGTCGCGCGTTGCGTCATCGAGGTCAGCGATGTCCGGTGCGTCGAATGTCGACCAACCGGGGAAGGGGACGACGCCGTCCACCACCGGAAAGGCGGCGATGTCGGCGCCGTCGGGCACCGGCACGGTGTCGACGAGGACCACACGCGCGACCGCCTCCGGGCGTGCGTCGGCGGCGCCCCAGGCCACGTTGCCGCCGCCGCTGTGCCCCACGAGCACCACGGGTCCTGCTGCCGCGTCGATCCGGGTGACGACGGCGGCGACCCAATCCGCGAGGTGCGCGTCTGCCGACGACGGGAGCGTGAGGGGCACGGCGTCGAAGCCTGCGTCGTCGATCGTGGGCACCACGTCGTGCCACGAACCGGCATCCAGCCACAGGCCGGGAATGAGGATGAGCTGCATCCTCGGACTCTACGCCCGGCTCCGGACGCCGTCAGGGCAGAAGCGGGATGACCTCGCGCAGATCCACGGGGCCGATGACGAGGTCTGCAGCTGCGCGCACGGCGGGCTTGGCGTTGAAGGCGAGGCCGAGAGCCGCCGCACGCATCATCGGCAGGTCGTTCGCACCGTCGCCGATGGCGACGGTGCGGCGCGGATCGACCTCGTACCGAGCGGCCCACTCGCGTAGCTGCGACGCCTTGGCCTCGCCGTCGACGATCTCTCCCGACACGGCGCCCGTCAGTGCGCCGGAGTCGACCTGGAGACGGTTCGCGCGCCAGAGATCGACTCCGAGTGCGGGCGCGACCTCGTCGAGGATCTCGTGGAACCCGCCGGAGACCACACCGACGATGCCGTTGCGGGCATGCACCGCATCGATCAGTTCGCGCACGCCCGGCGTCGGTTCGATGCGCGATCTCACGCGTGCGAAGGATGCGGTGGGCACACCGCGCAGTTGCGCGACGCGGGAGCGCAGACTCGTGGCGAAATCGACGTCTCCCCGCATTGCGGCCTCCGTCGCCGTCGCCACCTCGGCACCCCGTCCGGCCTCGTCCGCGATCAACTCGATGACCTCGTTGCGGATGAGAGTGGAGTCGGCGTCGAGGACGACGAGGAGACGACGAGGGCGGTTCTCACGCATCCGTCCACGCTAGCGCGCGCGGCCCCGGGCGGCTGACAGGGGCCGCGGCTGTCACGGCTCGACGCGGACGTTCTTGCCGACGACGGTGATCCCGGAGTCGGTGACCGTGAATCCCCGTGCCAGGTCGCGTTCGCGATCGACGCCCACCGTCGCGCCGTCGGCCAGGACGACGTTCTTGTCGAGGATCGCTCGATGGATGCGTGCGCCGGCCCCCACACGAACGCGGTCGAAGAGCACCGAGTCGGTGATGGTCGATCCGCCCCCGGCCAAGGTCCAGGGGCCCACGACGCTGCGCTCCAGGTGCGTCCCCGACAGCACGGAGCCGAGTGAGACGACGGAGTCGATGGCGTTGCCGATACGCCCCACCGCATCCCGCACGAACTTCGCGGGCGGCGAGTTCACCAGCTGGGAGTGGATGGGCCACTGCGTGTTGTACAGGTTGAAGATCGGAAGCGTGGAGATCAGATCGAGGTGCGCGTCGTAGAAGGAGTCGATCGTGCCGACATCGCGCCAGTAGGCGCGGTCTCGGTCGGTCGAGCCGGGCACCTCGTTGCGGATGAAGTCGTAGACACCGGCCTCCCCGCGGTCGACGAAGTACGGCACGATGTCGCCACCCATGTCGTGATTCGACGTGGGAAGCTCGCCATCCGCCTCGACGGCTTCGATGAGCGCGTCGGTGTTGAAGATGTAGTTGCCCATCGAGGCCAGCACCTCGTGCGGGCTGTCGACGAGCCCTGCCGGATTTTGCGGCTTCTCGAGGAATTCGCGGATGCGGGTCGGGTCGTCCGGCTCGACGTCGATCACGCCGAACTGGTTGGCCAGGCCGATCGGCTGGCGGATGCCGGCGACCGTCGCGCGCGCTCCGGACGAGATGTGCGCGTCCAGCATCTGCTGGAAGTCCATTCGGTACACGTGATCCGCGCCGACCACGACGACGATGTCGGGCTGCTCGTCATTGATGAGGTTCAGACTCTGCAGGATCGCGTCGGCGGAACCAGAGAACCACCGCTTGCCGAGGCGCTGCTGGGCCGGCACCGACGTCACGTAGGAGTCGAGAAGCGCCGACATGCGCCAGGTCTGGGAGACGTGGCGATCGAGGCTGTGCGACTTGTACTGCGTCAGCACGACGATCTGTCGCAGCCCGGAGTTGATGAGGTTCGAGATGGCGAAGTCGATGAGTCGGTACTGGCCGCCGAACGGCACCGCCGGCTTAGCCCGGTCGGCCGTCAACGGCATGAGTCGCTTACCTTCGCCACCCGCGAGGATGATTCCGAAGACCTTGGGTGCCGGCATGGCACCAGACTATGCCGCACGCACCCCCTGTACTAGCGTCCATGACATGCGCGTCGACATCGTTTCCAAGGAATACCCGCCCGAGATCTATGGCGGGGCCGGAGTCCATGTCGCCGAGCTCGTCCGCGCCCTGCGCGAGCGCATCGAGGTCCAGGTTCGCGCGTTCGGAGAAGCGCGCGACGAAGCGGATACGACGTCGTATGCCACGCCTGCGGAACTCGCGCACGCGAACCCCGCGGTGAAGACGCTCGGCACCGATCTCGAGATCGTCGGCGACGTCGCCGGGGCCGACATCGTGCACAGCCACACCTGGTACGCGAACTTCGCGAGCCACCTCGCATCCCTCCTGCACGGCATCCCGCACGTCGTCACCGCGCACTCGCTCGAACCGCTGCGGCCCTGGAAGGCCGAACAGCTCGGGGGCGGTTATGCGGTGTCGAGCTGGGTCGAACGCACGGCCTACGAGTCCGCGGCGGCGATCGTCGCGGTCAGCGAGGGCATGCGGGCCGACATCCTGCGCGCGTACCCGCAGGTGGATCCGGCTCGTGTGCGCGTCATCTACAACGGCATCGACGCCGAAGCGTGGCAGCCGACCCGCGACGAGGATCTCCTCCGCGCTCTCGGCATCGACGCGACGAGGCCATCCGTGGTCTTCGTCGGGCGCATCACACGGCAGAAGGGCCTGCCGTACCTGCTCCGTGCAGCGCGGCTGCTGCCCGCCGATGTTCAGCTGGTGCTCTGCGCGGGCGCTCCGGACACGCCCGAGATCATGGCGGAGGTCGAAGCGCTGGTGCGCGAGCTGCAGGAGACGCGCGACGGGGTGGTCTGGATCGACCGGCACCTGCCGCGCCCCGAGCTGTCCGCCATCCTGACCGCCGCGACCACGTTCGTCTGTCCCTCGATCTACGAGCCGCTCGGGATCGTGAACCTGGAGGCGATGGCGTGCGGTGCGGCCGTCGTCGGAACCGCCACCGGCGGCATCCCCGAGGTCGTGGTCGACGGTGAGACGGGGCGCCTCGTGCCGATCGCGCAGGTCCAGGACGGCACGGGGACGCCGCTCGACCCCGACCGCTTCGTCGAAGATCTCGCCCGCGTGCTCACCGAGGTCGTCTCGGATCCCGAGCAGGCCGCACGCTACGGTGCCGCCGGCCGCCGTCGCGCGGTCGAGGACTTCAGCTGGACGCGCATCGCCGCCGAGACCGAGCAGCTCTATCGCGAAGTCCTCGAGACCCGTTGATCCGGCTCGGCCGCAACCGCCGGCCCGGTAGGCTGGACGGCATGCCGCAGGTGCTGGATTTCTCCGACGTCGTCGTCCGCCGCAACGCCAAGGACATCGTCTCCCATCTGGACTGGCAGGTGGACGGCGACCAGCGTTGGGTGGTCCTCGGCGCCAATGGCGCAGGCAAGACCACGATCCTTCAGCTCGCCGCGACCCTCGATCACCCGACCTCCGGCGCGGTGACCATCCTGGGCGAGCGTCTCGGACGCACCGATGTGTTCGAGCTGCGTCCCCGCATCGGGTTCGCCTCCAGCGCGATGGCCAAGCGCATCCCCGCTGAAGAGACGGTTCTGAACGTCGTGCTGACCGCGGCGTTCTCCGTGCTCGGACGCTGGAACGAGCAGTACGACCGCATCGACGAGCGCCGCGCACTGCGTGTGCTGGCCGAGTGGAAGCTCGACCACCTCGCCGATCGCACCTTCGGAACGTTGTCGGACGGGGAGCAGAAGCGTGTCCAGATCGCCCGCGCCGTCATGACCGATCCCGAGCTGCTGCTTCTCGATGAGCCGACCGCGAGCCTCGACCTGGGCGCGCGAGAGGAGCTCCTCGAACTGCTGAGCGGCTACGCCCAAGCGCCCACGACGCCGGCGATGGTCATGGTCACGCACCATGTCGAAGAGATTCCGGTCGGATTCACCCACGTGCTGCTGCTGCGTGCGGGCGCCGTCGTCGCCTCGGGGCCGATCGCCGAGACGCTCACCGCGCAGAACCTCTCCGAGACGTTCGGGATGCCGATCGTTGTCACCGAAGCCGACGGCCGCTACGCCGCACGCGCGGCGCGCTGAGCGCCGGATGCGGCGAAGCGCCGCTCCTCCTGTTAGACTCGTCTTTTGGTGCTTCCGGCACCGCAGACTTTCCTCCGAAGCACTCCCGCAAGGAACATCCATGAAGACTGACATCCACCCCGACTACCGCGACGTCGTTTTCCGCGACCTCGGCTCGGGCGAGACCTTCCTCACCCGCTCGACGGTCTCGAGCGACAAGACGATCGAGCTCGACGGCGTCGAGTACCCCGTCGTCGACGTCGAGATCTCGTCCGCCTCGCACCCGTTCTACACGGGCAAGCAGCGCATCATGGACTCGGCCGGCCGCGTCGAGAAGTTCAACCAGCGCTTCAAGAACTTCGGCGCCAAGTAAGACGCCACCACGCACGAAGGGCCCCGCGTCATCGCGGGGCCCTTCGTGCGTCACCGGATCGGCCAGCGTCCGTCCACGGGATCGAGCGGATCGATGCGACCGATGCGGACGAAGTACTCGGTCAGGCTCTCAGCCTGCGACCTCGCCCAGGCGACCTGGTTGGTGTGCAGCTGGGCCACGGCCGCCGGCAGCAGATCGCCGTAGCGTTCGCAGAGGGCGAGCGCGACCCGTCCCGCGGCGACCGCATCCGCCGCGGCTTCGTGCGCGCCGTCGAGGATGACGCGATAGTGCTCGGCGACGACGCTCAGCGTGCGCTTGCCGCGACGATAGGCGTCGAACGCCTTGTCGAGCACGAGCGGATCGATCACGGGGGACGGGTTCTCGATCGGCGACACGCGGTGACGCGCGGCTTCGTATCGAAGAAGTGAGAAGTCGTACGGAGCGTTGTACGCGACGACCGGCGTGCCCGCAGCGAAGATATCCGAGAGCGC
The DNA here is from genome assembly GCF_021398715.1 of Microbacterium binotii. NCBI lineage: Bacteria > Bacillati > Actinomycetota > Actinomycetes > Micrococcales > Microbacteriaceae > Microbacterium > Microbacterium binotii. The sequence goes on from NZ_CP090347.1 coordinate 1,648,209, forward strand.
TCCGACGACCTCCTCGACGACCTCGCGCGCGGGACGCCCGTACGCGCGAGCGTGGGCCGTGGAGATGCCGTGCACCGCTGTCGCACCTTCGGGGATCGCGATGCCCGGGTCCGCGAGCCACGAGCGCGCTTCGACCACGGAGCCGGTCTCGTCCAGCACGCCGACATGCGCGGTGACGATGCGGTCGCGGGTCACATCGACGCCGGTCGTCTCGAGATCGAAGACGCCGATGCGTCTGGCCCACGCCGGAGGGCCGAGGGGCGGGAACGTCTCGAGGTCGAACAGCGCTTCGGGCGCGCCAGCGGCGCCGGGGTCCTCGGGCATGCGATCACGCTACGCGAGACCACCCCCACGCCCGGATGACCACGCCGGGCGCGACGTAGACTCGAACGGTGACAGCGCCGCATCCCTACGCCGACAAGCTCGCGCCCATTCCGGTCCTGCGGCGAAGTGTCGAGGTGATGGGGAGCGAGACCGTCTATTGGGAGTACGGCGAGGAAGACGCCCACACGACCCTCCTGCTCGTGCACGGCTTCCGCGGCGACCACCACGGGCTCGAGCCGGTCGTTGCGAACCTTCCGGGCTTCCGCGTCATCGCCCCCGATCTGCCGGGCTTCGGCGAGACGGCGCCGATCCCGCACCGTGTCCACGATCTGGAGCTGTACGCGCAGTGGCTGGACGGCTTCGCGGCGGCGGTGGCGCCGGGAGCGCCGGTCCTCGGTCACTCTTTCGGATCGATCGTGGCCTCCGCGGCCGTGGCCGGGGGGCTCCCGACGGATCGCCTCGTGCTCGTGAACCCCATCGGTGCGCCCGCACTGGAGGGGCCACGCGGGTTCCTCACTCGACTCGCGGTCCTCTACTACCGTGCTGCGGCGCGCCTGCCCGCGCCCGTGGGCGACGCGCTGCTGCGCAACCGCCTGATCGTGCGGGGGATGAGCGTCGCCATGGTCAAGACGCGTCAGCCGCTGCTGCGACGGTTCGTGCACGATCAGCACGATCGCTATTTCTCGCGGTTCGCGGACCGCGACGTCCTCCTGCAAGCATTCGTGGCGTCCGTTTCGCACGACGTGCGGGAGTTCGCGCCGCGCATCTCGCAGCCCACGCTGCTCGTTGCGGCTCAACTCGATGACATCACGCCGATCGAAGCGGAACGCGCCCTGCGCGGGCTGTTCCGCGACGCGGAGCTCGTCGAGATCGCCGGTGTCGGTCATCTGATCCACTACGAGACGCCCGAGCCGGCGGCGGCGGCGATCAGTCGCTTTCTTGCGCCTTCCGCTGACGGTACGCGTTGACGTTCATCCGGTTGCCGCAGTTGCCGGTGTCGCAATAGCGCTTCGAGCCGTTACGGGAGAAGTCGACGTACACCGCACCGCAATCGTCGGCCGAGCACACCCGGATCCGCTCGTACGCATCGGCGCGGATCACGTCCACGAACGCCATCGCGGCTTCGATGAGGATCCGGTCGGCCAGCGGTCCGTCATCGGGTGTGGCGTGGATGTGCCAGTCATACGCATCGTGGCGGACGAGACGCGGCACGGCGTTGCTATCGTGGAGCATCGCGTTGACGACGGGCACCGCGGAATCGCGATCGAGCGCCCAGAGCTCTCGCAGCCGGGGCCTGATGCGGCGGATCGCGTCGAGTTCATCGGCATCGAGACGGATCGATCCCGAATAAGGGTGAACCCGCAGGTAGGCGGCCAGATCGTCGAGATCGACGAGACCGTCCGCGTCCGGTGACGCCGTTCCCGGCAGCGTGTTGACCATGTCCGCGGTCATGACGAGAGACGAACGCGTGTCAGGGGTGAAAATCAAGTTGACTCCTGACTCCAGGGGGGATAACGTCACCAGCGTTCCTCCAGTTTACTCCTGACAGTCGGAGATGCCGATGGTCGCCCAGACCTCCTCCCTCGCCGTGGTCGAGCCTCTGCCCGTGCCGAGTCGCCGCGTCGCCGGGCTTGCCGTCGGGCTCGCGTCCGCGCTGGCTTTCTCCTCCAGCGGTCCGGTCGTGAAGCCGCTCATCGAGGCGGGGTGGACGCTCGGAGCCGCGCTCCTGGTGAGGATGTCGCTCGCGGCGCTCATCCTGTCGCCGGCTCTGATCCGCGCGGTGCGCCGCCGGCCGGGGCTCCTAGGCCGGCAATGGCCGCTGATCGTCGGATTCGGGCTGACGGGCGTCGCGGGTTGTCAGATCTTCTACTTCGCCGCGATGCAGCGGATGCCAGTGGCCGTTGCGCTCCTCGTGCAGTATCTCGCGCCGGTGCTGCTCGTCCTGCTCGCGTGGGTGCGCACACGTCGCGCTCCGTCCCGACTGGTGCTCACCGGCTCCGCGGTCGCGATCCTGGGTCTCGTGCTGGTCGTGGACATCGCGGGGGCGCGCTTCGACCTCCTCGGCACGATCTTCGCGCTCGGCGCCGCGGTCTGCGTGGGTGCGTACTTCCTGCTGTCCGAACGCACCGGCGAAGAACTGCCGCCCCTGGCGCTCGCGGCCGGGGGACTGATCGTGGGCGCCGCCCTCATGGCCGCCCTCTGCTCGACGGGTCTGTTGCCGTTCTCCGCCCCCGATGTGTCCGTCGTGCTGGCGGGATTCGAGCTCCCGGCGTGGGTCGCCATCGGTTGGGTCGGCGCCGTGGCCACGACGCTCGGCTACTCCCTCGGGGTGATCGCCGTGCCGATGCTCGGCTCGCGGGTGGCATCCTTCATCGGGCTTTCGGAGGTTCTCTTCGCGCTGTTGTTCGCGTGGCTCCTCCTGGGCGAAGCCCCCGGCCCGGTGCAGATCGTGGGCGGTGCGGTCCTGATCGTCGGCGTCGTGCTGGTGCGGATGGACGCCTCGGCGCCTTCGGCGCAGGCCACCGGGACTAGCGCTGCGGCTGCGCCATCGCCATGAGAGGCGTCACCCGGTAGGGGATCACTTCGTCCATGACGAGGGAGGTCTCGGTGCGCTCCACCCCGCTGATCGCGAGGATGCGGGCATCCGTGTCGAACAGGTGCTGCGCGTCTCGGCAGGCGACACGGACGAGCAGATCGACCGAGCCCGCGAGGCCGTGCGCCTGCAGCACCTCCGGAACCTCCGCCAGCTGTTCCCGGATCCGTGGGAGTTCGTGCTGTCGTACGGTGACGCTGACGTAGGCCTCGATGGGGAACCCGAGGGCACTCGTCGAGAGAGCGCGCTGGTAGCTGAGGAACGCTCCCGTGCGGTCCAGACGCGCGAGCCGTGCCTGGACCGTGTTCCGGGACAGCTGAAGGCGCTCGGCGAGTGCGACGACCGTTGCGCGATGGTCGTCAGCGAGGGCGCGGAGCAGCTCGATGTCGATACGGTCCAAGGCGGGCATGATGCGCAACGCTAGCAGCAGTCGACAGTGTCGTTTGCGCATATTGCGCGGCGGGGGTCACGAAGCGGTGGGGCTCGGAGAGGCACCTTGCGTCGTGAACAGACCCAGTCCGTGCTCCTTCAGGATGTTGTACGCGTCGGCGTAGGTCTCCGGTTCCGGAGCATCGCTCGGGCCGTAGCGCTCCAGGAGGAGGCCGAGCAGCCCCTTCGCGGGCGATGTCAGCGGCTTGTCGGAGTTGCGGATCTCTTCCAGCTCGTCCTCCTGCAGCAGAGGCGGCACATAGGCGGGGTTCACGGTCGGCCAGGTGGACGGGTCGCGCGGCTCGGTCAGATTCGTCGCGCCGAACAGGGTGGGAGCGCCGCGGTCGCGATCGGTCAGCGGTTCGAGACCGTGCAGCTGGCAGAGGGTCGCGATGACGGCCGCGTGATGGATCTCCTCATTGATGACCGTTCCGGCTCGTGTGTACGCCGAGACGGCGATCGCGGGCACCCGCAGTCCGAGTCGATCGAAACGGAAGCCCATCTCGCCCTCCGCCGCCTCGGGGTCGGGAGGAGTGGCCCTGGGCGGTACGACGTGGTCGTACGTGCCGCCGTGCTCGTCGAACGTGATGAGCAGGAGGGTGTTCAGCGCGTGGGAGCCTTCGCTGCTGTCGGAGGTGCGGATCGCGTCGTAGACGCTCGCCACGAGGGCTTCGCCGGCGCGGACGTCCGACACCGCCGAGTCGAACACGGGGGAGCCGTCGACCTCGCTTCCGCGCACGACGCCGAAGGGTGGGTGGAAGTCGTTGTGGTTGTAGACCATCCGCGGCTCGATGAACGCGTAGTCGGGAAGCGTTCCGGCCTTCGCGTCCGCGAAGAACCGGTCCATGTACGCGAAATGGTCGGTACGCCAGTACTTCTCGAGCACGGGCGCGTGCATGACACCCGTGAGGGAGACGAGCTGCTGTTCGTCGAAGTAGATGCGCCAGCTGCGACCCGCCTCCTCCAGGCGGTTGAAGATCGTCGGCGCCGGAGCCGCATCGAGCCACTTGCTGTAGCCGCCGCCACCGCGATTGGTGACGAAACCGTGTGACGTCGACGCATGGAAGAAGGAACGGTTGCAGTACGTCTGGCTGGGCACGGCGCAGTGCCAATGGTCGTACACCGCGAACCCTTGAGCGAGCGTGGAGAGCACCGGCAGCATCGCGGGGGAGAATCCGCCCATGATGACGTCGGTGTCCGCCGGGGATGGTTCTCTGCCCTTGCTCGTGCGTCGATAGTTCGCCACGTAGTCGCGCACGAAGCCCTGCATCGTCGGAGTGCTGTCTGCGGAGGGGGCGTTCCACGGAGCGCGAAGCGGCCGGTGCCAGGAGGTCTCGTTGGATGCGGGGTCGACGGTGCCGAAGATCTGGGTGTTCACGTGAGGGTACGTCTCGCCCGGATCCGGGTCGGGCGAGCACATGATGTCATCGGTGCTGCCCGTGTACACGTGCGCAGGCACCGTCCGCCCGTCGGGCGCGGGGTTCGAATAGTCGCCGAACGTGAGACCGTCGAACCGCGCACCGGTGGGCAGCGTCTCGGGTGTGTAGAGGTGGCCGAGAAGGTTGTCGAACGACCGGTTCTCGCCCATGAGGACCACGACGTGGGCGAACGCGGGCTCGTTCGCGGCGCGTGACGGACGCGTCGAGGCCTGCACGGTCGCCGCCCCCGCTCCGGCGGCTCCTCCCAGGGCCAGTCCGCCGAGGGCCAGCCCACCCACCCGAAGGAAGTCGCGCCGGGAGGCTGCTCCGGCATCCGGGTGCGGATCGTTCCTCGGTCGGCGGCTCATCGTGGAGACAGGCTACGGCATCGCACTCGAGGTATCGCGGCGGCTCAGACGGAGGAGTAGGAGAGCAGCCGCAGCACACCGTGCTCCCACGAGAATTCCTGCGCCGATCCGTTGCCGAGCCGATCGCCGTCGGCGGGAAGCTGCTCGTCGGTCGCGAAGGCGAGCACTTCGCGGATCAGGGCGCCGTGAGCGACGGCGACCACGGCGGGCGGCTCGCCCTCCGTCGATGCGTCGTCGATGACCCGCGCCACGGCACGCAGGGCGCGCTCTCGCAGCTGCTCACGCGTCTCGGCGCCCGGCACCTGCGCATCCGGCCCGCGTCCCCAGCGCGCGGCGAGCTCATCGATGGACACTCCCTCGGCCTCGCCGTACGAGCGCTCGCGCAGCTCCGGATAACGGGCGGTCACGGGCCGCTCCAGGATCGCCCCGATGATGTCCGCCGTCTCGGCTGCGCGCTGCAGGTCGCTCGAGACGAGCACGAGCGACATGGCCGTGTCGAGGCGGTCGCGCAGCGCGAGGCCGGCCTCGCGCGCCTGCGCGCGTCCGGTGTCGTTGAGGGGGATGTCTGTCGCGCCCTGGATGAGGCGCGCGCGGTTCCAGTCGGTTTCGCCGTGGCGGATCAGGATGAGGTGGGTCACAGGCCTGTCAGAGTGTCGAAGCGGAGTCAGCGTCGGCGGGGAAGAGCCTCGGCCAGAGCGGTGAGCACCTCACTCGTCCCGGCGTCGACCTTGACCGTCGCCCGAGCATCGGCCCGGGTCTGTCCGCGGTTGACGATGACCACCGGAAGCCTACGTCGCCGAGCGCGCTCGACCAATCTGATGCCCGAGTTCACGACGAGGGAGGAGCCCGCCACCAGAAGCGCATCGGCGGTGCGCACCAGCTGTTCGGCTTCGCGGAACCGCTCAGCAGGGATGAACTCGCCGAAGAAGACGACGTCCGGCTTGAGCACGCCTCCGCACACACTGCATTCGGGGATGCGGAAACCTTCCACCTCGGCCCCCGCGACGTCGCCGTCCGGACCGAGCGGCAGCTCTTCCGTCGCGCTCAGCCAGGGATTGTCCGCTTCGACCCGTGCGGCGAGATCCCGCCGATCGAAAACCTGCCCGCACTGGAGGCAGCCCACGCGTCGCATCGTGCCGTGCAGCTCGACTACGCGACGAGAGCCGGCACGCACGTGAAGCCCGTCGACGTTCTGCGTGATGACACCGCTCGTGATGTCCTCGCCCTCGAGCTGGGCGAGGGCTCGGTGGCCCTCGTTGGGCTGGGCCGCGGCGAAGCGCCGCCAGCCGAGGTGGCTGCCCACCCAGTAGCGCCGTCTGGCGCTCTCCTCAGCGAGGAACTGCTCGACGCTCATGGGCTTGCGCACCGGTGCGCCCTGTCCGCGATAATCCGGGATGCCGGAGTCCGTCGACACACCGGCGCCGGTGAGGACGGCGACCCGGCGGCCGGCCAGCGCGTCGATCGCGCGCTCCAGCTGAGCGAGGGCGGTCGGATCGGGTTCCGTCACGAGTGGCACAGTACCTCCTGCTGCCGAGCCTACGCCTGCCGGTTTGCGGGCATGTTTCGTCGCCCGTGTCCGGGCTGGTTAGCTGGCGGGGGAGGACCCATGCACCTGGAACAGATCACCGACGCCGACGATGCGCGCCTGCACGACTACCGCAGCCTCACCGACGTCGCACTGCGGCGCGTGTCGGAGCCGGTGGAGGGGCTGTACATCGCGGAATCCGCCAAGGTGATCGCGCGGGCGCTCGCGGCGGGCCATCGACCGCGGTCGGTGCTCGTGCAGCAGAAGTGGGTCGACGAGGTGTCAGGGCTCCTGGCGCACACGGACACGCCGGTATACGTCGTCCCGGCCGAGGTCGCCGAGTCGGTCACCGGGTACAGCGTGCACCGCGGCGCCCTCGCGGCGATGCACCGGCCGACGCTGCCGGATGTGGCCGACCTCCTGCGGGGTGCCCGCACGGTGCTCGTCCTCGAGGACATCGTCGATCACACGAACGTCGGCGCGGCCCTCCGCGCGGCCGCGGGGATGGGAGCGGATGCGGTCCTCGTGACCGAGCGATGCGCGGACCCGCTCTACCGCCGCAGTGTGCGGGTCAGCATGGGCACCGTCTTCCAGGTGCCGTGGACCCGCCTCCCGGCGTGGCCCGAGGCGCGGGGGCTCTTCGACGAGGCGGGGTTCCACCTGGCCGCTCTCGCGCTGGCGGACGACGCCGTCGCGCTCGAGTCGTTCGCGGCGTCGAGACCCGAGCGGGTGGCGCTGCTGCTCGGGGCGGAGGGCGACGGCCTGAGCCGCGGTGCGCTGCGGGCAGCCGACACGGTCGTGACGATCCCTATGGCGGGCGGGGTCGACTCCCTGAATGTGGCGTCTGCGGGCGCCGTGGCGCTCTGGGCGCTCGCTCACCCGCCCGCGGCGGGGTCCTGATCCTCGATACGCGCCACGCGCGACGCCTCAGGACGCTTCGCCGTCACGTGGTCGCCGGACGATTGGTGCCGCAGGCGCCGAAGCACCCAGGGCACGAGGTAGGTCCGCGCCCAGACCAGATCGTCGGCCCGGGCCGCACGCCAGTTCCGCACCGCGATCGGCGCAGGCTGCATCGGGGTCAGGTCGTTGGGGACGTTGAGGGCCCTCAGCACCATCCGCGCGACCTCGTGATGCCCGAGGGTGTTCAGATGCAGGCGGTCGTCCGCGAAGAAGCGGGTGTCCTGGATCTCCTTCAGGCCCCACTGGTCCGCGACGATGCAGTCGTACCGGTCGGCGATCGCGCGCAGATTCTCGTTGTAGATCGCGACCTTCCCGCGGAAGCCGCGGAACACGGGCGAGAAGTTCGTGTCGATGCCCGTGAACACGACGACGGTGGCGCCGGTCGATGAGAGCCGGATGACCGCATCCTCGAACTGCTGCGAGATCTCATCCGGATCGGTGCCGGGGCGGATGACGTCGTTGCCGCCCGCGCAGAAGCTGATGAGGTCGGGGGAGAGAGCGAGGGCGGGCTCGATCTGCTCGGCGACGATCTGGCCGATCAGACGACCGCGCACCGCGAGATTCGCGTACGCGAAGTCATCGACACCGGCGCCCAGCACCTCGGCGACGCGGTCGGCCCAACCGCGGTTGCCGCCCGGCGAGTCGGGCGAGGGATCACCGAGGCCTTCGGTGAAGGAGTCGCCGATGGCGACGAAACGCCGCCACGGATGTACCTGATCGTTGGCAACGTAGGGCGTGCGGTGCGGCAGAGCCGATTCGGTCGTCATCGTTCCTCCTGACCTCTCAGCGTAGCCCCGCGTCCTGAGCGCAGGTCGAGGCCGGGTGTCCGCGATCTCGCCTATCGTGGATTCTCGCGTTCGAGAAGGGAGGTGCGATGGACGACGAGCGGGAGGCCACCATCGACGCCGATCGGATCGACGAGCACGGAGCCGAACACATCGGCAGTTTCGCCGCCGAGCACCTCTCCCCGACGTATCCGCAACGAGCGCCGTGGGGAACCGCGCAGCGGCTGCGTGCCTGGCAGGCGGAGGCTCTCGACCAGTACTTCTCGCTGGACGGTCCCGACGGCGTAGGAAAGGGGCCTCGTGACTTCCTGGCCGCGGCCACGCCCGGGGCCGGCAAGACGACGTTCGCGCTGCGTCTCGCGAGTGAGCTGCTGCGCCGTGGGGTCGTCGACCGCATCATCGTGGTCGCACCGACGGAGCACCTCAAGACGCAGTGGGCCGATGCGGCGGCGCGGGTGGGCATCCGACTCGATCCCCACTTCAGCAATCGGCACACCGTTCCCGCCCGGCAGTATCACGGCGTCGCCGTGACGTACGCGCAGGTCGCCGTGAAGGCGTCCGTCCACCAGTACCTGACGATCGAGAAGCGCAGTCTCGTGGTCCTCGACGAGGTGCACCACGGCGGCGACGCCCTCAGCTGGGGCGATGCACTGCGTGAGGCGTACGGCCGCGCCACTCGCCGGCTGCTGCTGTCCGGCACGCCCTTCCGCTCGGATACCGCCCCCATCCCGTTCGTCGAGTACCACCCCGACGCCAAGGGCAACCGCATCTCCCGCACCGACTACGCGTACGGCTATCGTCGCGCGCTCGAGGACGGCGTCGTGCGACCCGTGCTGTTCATGGTCTATGCCGGGCACATGCGCTGGCGCACCAAGACGGGCGACGAGATGGAGGCGCAGCTCGGGCAGGACAACACGAAGGACATCACCTCCCAGGCGTGGCGCACCGCGCTCGCGCCGGAGGGGGAGTGGATCTCCGCTGTCCTTCGCTCCGCCGATCGGCGCCTCTCCGAGGTGCGGGAGCAGGTCCCCGACGCGGGCGGCCTCGTGATCGCGACCGACCAGACGGCGGCGCGCGCGTACGCGGACATCCTGCAGCAGATCTCCGGGGAACCCGTCACCGTCGTCCTCTCCGACGAGGCCGAAGCGTCCTCTCGCATCGAAACGTTCTCCGCCTCGGATTCGCGCTGGATGGTGGCGGTGCGGATGGTGTCCGAAGGCGTGGACGTGCCGCGCCTCGCGGTCGGCGTGTACGCGACCTCTGCGTCGACCCCGCTGTTCTTCGCGCAGGCGATCGGTCGCTTCGTGCGTGCGCGGCGTCGCGGTGAGACCGCGAGCGTGTTCCTCCCCAACGTCCCGCAGCTCCTGACACTCGCCAACGAGATGGAGCGCCAGCGCGACCACGCGCTCGACCGCGAGAGCGATGCGGAGGACATGTGGGACGCCGAAGAGGACATGATGAATGCGGCGGAGCGTGAAGACTCCGCATCCGACGCCCTCACCGAAGAGTTCGCGTACCAGGCTCTCGGTGCGAACGCCCACTTCGACCGTGTTCTCTTCGACGGCAAGGAGTTCGGTCAGCTCGCCGTGCCCGGCACGCCGGAGGAAGAGGAGTTCCTGGGTATCCCCGGGCTCCTCGAGCCGGAGCACGTGCACGAACTCCTGATGCAGCGCCAAGCCCGTCAGGGACGCCATCGCTCCGCACGGGAAGCGCGCGAGGCGGCAGGGGACCAGGAGCCGCCGAGCGACATCCCCGCGCCCCTTCACCGCACGCTCAAGGAACAGCGTCAGCTGCTCAACAGCCTCGTGGGACTGTACGCGCGGCAGAGCGGCGAGCCGCACGGCGCGGTACACACCGAACTGCGTCGACTGTGCGGGGGGCCCGCGGTGTCCCACGCGACCGTCGCTCAGTTGCAGGCCCGGATCGAACTGCTGCGCAAGCGCGTCCACAGCTGAGGGGCTGTGGGCAACGGTCCGCCTCGCACACAAAGAAGAAGAGGGCCCCTTCCGGGACCCTCTTCTGTCACTGTGCGCGAGGGGGGACTTGAACCCCCACGCCCTATACGGGCACTAGCACCTCAAGCTAGCGCGTCTACCTATTCCGCCACCCGCGCAGTGTTTTCGTCGCTTTCGCAACGAGGAGCAACGTTACCACGTCCCGTGTCCGGTCGTTAATCCGGCGCGGCCCGCGTGTGTCGCGCGTCATGGGATGGACACACGGAGCCGGTAGCCTGAACACCATGACGGACGCGACTGCCGGGGGCGCGCCCGATCTGCCCGAGGTCGCGCGGATCGCGCGGGACCTCATCCGGATCGACACGACGAACTACGGCGGTGGCCGGGCCGTCGGCGAACGCGAGGCCGCCGAGTACGTCGGCGCCTACCTGGAGCATCTCGGTCTCCAGGCGCAGTACTACGAGCCGGTCGCGCGCCGCACGAACGTCTTCGCCCGCGTGCCCGGGCGAGACCGCAGCCGCCCGGCCCTGGTCGTCCACGGCCACCTCGACGTCGTCCCCGCGGTGGCGGAGGATTGGAGCGTCGATCCGTTCGCGGGCGTCGTGCGTGACGGGATGCTGTGGGGACGCGGCGCAGTGGACATGAAGAACATGGACGCCATGATCCTCACGTCGGTCGCGGAGCTCGTGCGCGCAGGCGAACAGCCCGAACGCGATCTCGTGCTGGCTTTCTTCGCCGATGAGGAGAACGGCGGTGTCGAAGGCTCCTCGCTGGTCGTCGAACATCGACCCGAGATCTTCGCCGGCGCGACGGAGGCCGTCAGCGAGGTCGGTGGCTTCTCCGTCGACGTCGGTTCTCGACGGGCCTATCTCCTGCAGGTGGGGGAGAAGGCGCTTCTCTGGTTGCGGCTGGTCGCGCGCGGCGCAGCCGGCCACGGCAGCAGGTTCCATCCGGACAACGCGGTGGTCCGCCTGGCCGAGGCCGTCGCGGCCCTCGGGCGCACCGAGTGGCCCCTGCGTCTCACCGACACGACCGAACGTTTCCTCGCGGAGATGTCCCGCCTCACGGGGATCGACACCTCCGACCCCGATGCGTTGGCCGACGCGGCCGGACCCGCATCCGCGTTCCTCCGGGCGAGTCTGCGCACGACGGCGAACGCGACAGGACTCGCCGCCGGCTACAAGCACAATGTGATCCCCGATCGCGCAGAGGCGCTGATCGATGTCCGTGTGCTGCCGGGAACCGAGGATGCGGCACTCGCCGACATCCGACGCATCGTCGGCGAGGGGATCGAGATCGAGACCGTCGTGCGCGACGTGGGCCTGGAGACGGCGTTCGAGGGCGATCTCGTCGACCGCATGGTCGACGCCCTCGCGCACCACGATCCCGATGCGCCCGTCATCCCGTATCTGCTCGGTGCCGGCACCGACAACAAGGCCCTGTCCCGTCTGGGCATCGCCGGCTACGGGTTCGCGCCGTTGCGCCTTCCGCCGGGCATGGATTTCACCGGTATGTTCCACGGTGTCGATGAGCGCGTCCCGATCGATTCGCTCGTGTTCGGGCAGCGCGTGCTGACCGACTTCCTCGGCACCTGCTGACCCGTCATCCGATCAGGCGAAAGGCCGTCGATGCAGAATTTCCTCGAAGCGCTCCTCCTGGGCCTCGTTCAAGGCCTCACCGAGTTCCTCCCGGTCTCCTCGAGCGCACATCTCGCGATCCTGGGCGCGTTCCTGCCCTCCGCTCAGGATCCGGGCGCGGCGTTCACGGCGATCACCCAGATCGGCACCGAAGCAGCGGTGGTGATCTTCTTCTGGAAGGACATCGTCCGCATCATCTCGCACTGGTTCGGCTCCTTCACCGGCCGCGTGCCGCGGAACGATCCCGATGCGCGGATGGGCTGGTTGATCATCATCGGGTCGGTGCCGATCGTCGCACTGGGGCTCTTCTTCCAGGACCAGATCGAGGGCGTGTTCCGCTCGCTCTGGCTGGTGGCGGGCATGCTCATCTTCTTCGGCGTGCTCCTCGGCATCGCCGATGCGGTCGGGGCGCACCGCCGCAAGCTCAAGGACCTCACGATCGGCCACGGCGTCGTCTTCGGCCTGGCGCAGTCGCTCGCCCTCGTGCCGGGCGTGTCGCGTTCCGGTGGCACCATCACCGCAGGTCTCTTCCTCGGCTACGAGCGTGCGGCGGCCGCGCGGTACGCGTTCCTGCTCGCCATCCCGGCGGTGTTCGGCAGCGGCTTCTACCAGTTGTTCAAGGTGCTCCGCGAACCCGAGGTCGACCCCGCCTTCAACCTGTGGGAGACGGGGGCCGCGACCGTCGTCGCGTTCTTCGTCGCACTCGTGGTCATCAAGTACTTCATGGCGTGGATCTCGAAGCGCAGCTTCCTGCCGTTCGTGATCTACCGTGTCGCGTTGGGCGCCTTCGTGATGGTGATGCTCGCCACCGGTGTCATCGCGGCCTGACGGCGACCCCGCGTCAGCGACGCGGCTCGTCGCGTTCGGGTTTGCCCGGTCCGTCGCCGCGGCGGCGCAGATACTGCTCGAACTCGCGGGCGATGGCGTCACCGGACGCATCCGGGGAGTCCCACGTGTCGCGCGTGCGTTCGAGTCCGCGGATGTACTCGGTCATCTCCTCGTCGTCGGCCGCTGCCGCGTCGATGGACGCCTCCCACGCGGCAGCCTGCGTCGACAGTTCGCCGCGGGGCACCTTGGCTCCGGTGAGGTCTTCGAGACGGTCGAGCAGCGCCAGCGTGGCTTTCGGAGACGGCGTGTGACCCGCGACGTAGTGCGGGACGCTGGCCCAGAGCGACGCAGCAGGGATGCCGGCTTGTTCCGCGACATGGGCGAGGACGCTCAGAATGCCGACGGGTCCTTCGTAGGAGCTTCTCTCGAGGCCCAGACCGGTGCGCAGCGCATCGCTGTCACTGCCCGCGAAGATCGAGATCGGACGGGTGTGCGGCACGTCCGCCATCATCGAGCCGAGCGCGACGAAGCCCGTGATGTCCTCGGCGAGTGCGAAGTCGACGAGCTCGGAGGCGAACGCCTTCCAGGCCCGTGCCGGTTCGACCCCCGTCAGCAGCCAGAGCTGCGTCCCGCGGGTCTGCTGCGACGGGCGCAGCAGCGTGGTCTCCGGCCAGGAGAGCGCGCGATTGCCCTCCGCATCCAGGCTCACCGTGGGGCGGGTGTACTGGTAGTCGAAGTACAGTTCGGGATCGACCGAGTACACGGGCTCGTAGTCGCCCTCGGCGCGCAGCAGAGCCAGCGCCGCGGATGCCGCCTCACCCGCATCGTTCCAGCCGTCGAAGGCGGCGACCAGAACGCGCCGACCGAGTCCCTCCACCGTCACTCCCTCTCTTCCGCAGCAGCCGTGTGCCGCGGGGATCGTTCCAGGATAGGCGCAGCGGCGCCGCGTGGCGCGGGGCCGGTCGGGGCGCCTCGTAGCATGGGACGGTGAACCCCCAGCTTCCCGACGCCGTCCTGTGGGACATGGACGGCACACTCGTCGACACCGAGCCCTACTGGATGGCGGCCGAGGGCCCCCTCGTCGCTGCGTACGGCGGTGTCTGGACCCATGAACAGGCGCTGGGGATGGTCGGGCTCGGGCTCGACGACGCGGCACGTCTCCTTCAGGACGCGGGCGTGCGTCTTCCCGAGCATCAGATCATCGATACCCTGACCGGTCGTGTCATGCAGTCGCTGCGGGAGGACGGCGTGCCCTTCCGGCCCGGGGCCCGGGAGCTGTTGGCCAGTCTCCGTGCGGCGGGCGTACGCACGGCTCTGGTGACCATGTCCCTGCGTCGGATGGCGGATGCGGTGGTCGAGCTCATCGACTTCGACGCCTTCGATCTCGTGATCGCCGGAGACGAGACCACCCGTCCGAAGCCGTTCCCGGACCCGTACCTCCAGGCCTGTGCGTCGCTCGGCGTGGATCCGGCTCGCACCGTGGCGATCGAGGACTCGCCCAACGGACTGCGCTCCGCGATCGCGGCCGGAACCGTCGCCCTCGGCGTTCCCCATATGGTCTCGCTCGAGGGCGTCGGTGCTGCCGCGCTGTGGCCGACACTCGCCGACACCGGCGCCGACGACATCGCACGTCTGTTCACCGCACATCACGAATTCGAGGACGTCGCACGATGACCATTCCCGCCTCCGCACCCCGCGGCCCTTTCCGTTTCGGCGACCGCATCCAGTTGACCGGACCCAAGGGCCGGCTGCACACGATCACGCTGAAGGACGGCGGCGAGCTGCACACGCATCACGGCGTGCTGCGTCATCGCGATCTCGAAGGGCTGCCGGACGGCTCCGTCGTCGCCAACAGCGGCGGTCACGAGTATCTCGCCCTGCGCCCGCTGCTGCGCGACTTCGTCATGTCCATGCCGCGCGGCGCGGCGATCGTGTACCCGAAGGATGCGGCGCAGATCGTCGCGCAGGCCGACATCTTCCCCGGCGCGGTCGTCGTCGAAGCGGGTGTCGGATCGGGTGCGCTCGCGCTCTGGCTCCTGCGCGGAGTCGGAGCGACGGGGCGGCTCACGTCGTTCGAGCGGCGGGAGGACTTCGCCGAGGTGGCGCGCGCGAATGTCGAGACCTTCCTCGGGTCCGTGCCCGAGAACTGGACTCTCGAGGTGGGGGATCTCGTCGAGCGCCTGCCCGACGCGGTCGAACCGGCATCCGTCGACCGCGTCGTTCTCGACATGCTGGCGCCGTGGGAATGCATCGATGTGGTCGCCGACGCCCTCGCGCCCGGCGGTGTGGTGATCTGCTACGTCGCCACCGCCACGCAGCTCAGCCGGGTCGCGGAGTACATCCGTCACACCGAGCTCTTCACGGACCCGGAGGCGAGCGAGACGCTCGTGCGCGGTTGGCATGTCGAGGGACTCGCGGTGCGCCCGGATCACCGCATGGTCGCGCACACCGGGTTCCTGCTGACGGCGCGCCGTCTCGCTCCCGGCGCTGTGCTTCCCGAGCAGAAGCGGCGCGCCTCCAAGTCGAGCTACAGCGACGAGGATGTGGAGCTGTGGACGCCGGGCGCTGTGGGGGAGCGGCAGATCACCGACAAGAACCTCCGCAAGCGGGTGCGTGAGGCTCAGCGCGCGGCCGCAGGCGCCCGCCAGGCGGCGGCGGAGGACGACACCGACGAGCACGTAGACTGATCCGGTGCGCAGACTTCCCGCCGCGGCCGCCGCAGTCGGCCTGATGACCCTGGCCCTCGTCGGATGCTCGTCATCGACGGCCTCGGGCTGTGATCGCCCCGGCTCTCTCGGCGCGATCGGCTCGCTCGTCACCGTGTCCGGTGACGACAGCAGCGTCGCACCCACCGTGCAGGTGTCCTCGCCGATCAAGATCGACGGCGTGCAGTACGACGATCTCGTCACCGGCGATGGCAGCGCCATCGTCTCCGACAATCAGGTCGTGGACGTGGGCTTCACCCTCGCCGATGCGACGAGCGGCGAGGTCCTCGCCGCGGAGGGATACGACCAGCCGCTGTATCTGCCGCTGACAGGTCTCACGCAGGCCATGCCGGGCATCAAGAGCGCGCTGGAGTGCGCGACCGGCGGTTCGCGGATCGTCGTGGGTCTCGCCGGCGATCAGGTCGATGCCGGCTTCCTCGAGCAGCTGCGGCTCGCCGAGGGCACCCCTCTCGTCGCGGTCCTGGACCTCCGGTCCGTCATGCTCTCGGCAGCCGACGGTGCTCCGCAGTACAACGACGCACACGGCATGCCCTCCGTCGTGCTCACCGACGACGGCCACCCCGGACTCGTGGTCCCCGACGGTTCCGCTCCGACCGAGCGGACGGTGGAGGTTCTGAAGAAGGGCGATCACGACGTGCCCGCCGACGGGTCCACCGTCGTCGTCAACGTGCTGCAGGTCGACTGGAAGAGCAAGCGCGTCACGAAGACCACCTGGGACGACAAGCCCGACGCCGTCGCCCTCGGCGGCGACTCCGTCGTCTCGCAGACGATCGCGGGACTCCCGGTCGGTTCGCAGGTGCTGGTCGTCGAGCCGCCCGCGGACGCCTCCGGCAGCGCGTCGATCTACGTGATCGACATCCTCGGCACGCTGGGCTGAGCCCCGTCCGCACCGCGCCGGCGGGCAGTGGCGCGCCTAGGATATGGGAGTGCCCATGAACGAAACGAGCTCCGTGGCGCCCGAGGAGCGCCTGGTGAACCTCGCCGTCGCTCTCATGGCCACGGAGCAGGGGCTCACCAAGGACACCATCCTCCGCTCGGTGTCGGGCTACCGGGAACAGGCGGAGTCGGGAGCATCGAAGACCGCTCTCGAGAAGATGTTCGAGCGCGACAAGGAGAACCTGCGCGCGCTCGGCGTTCCCATCGAGACGATCGGCGACCACGCCGACCCCGACGACCTTCGTGAGGCCCGCTATCGAGTGCCGACGGCGGAGTACGCGCTGCCCGAGGACATCACGTTCACGCCGGCGGAGATCGCCCTGCTGAATCTCGCGGGCTCGGTCTGGAGCGAGAACAGCATGTCGCTGCCGGCGCGGAGCGGGCTGCGCAAGATCCGTGCGCTGGGCAACGAGGTCGACGCGGAGATCGTCGGCTATGCGCCGCGCATCAGCGTGCGCGACACGGCGTTCGCCCCGCTGCAGCGCGCCATCGAGCAGGCGCGCGTCGTCTCGTTCACCTATGTGCGCCCGGGGGAGTCGACGGCTCGGCGTCGCCGGGTGCGACCGCTCGCCCTCGTCGAGTACGAAGCCCGTTGGCATGTCTACGGCACGGACGTCACGCTCGGTGCGGAGCGCACGTTCCTCCTCTCCCGCATCACCGACGCGGTGCAGGTTACGAAGGAGGGCTTCGATCCCTCCCTGCGCGCGGGTGCGGGCGAGCGTGCCGTGCGCGAACTCCAGGAGCTGGCGGCACGACAGGAGGCCCTGATCGAAGTGCACCCCGGGACCGAGGCCGCGCTCCGGCTCTCGCGCCGGGGGCGCTCCGCCGCTCAAGGTATCCTGGTGCCCTACGTCGACGCGCACATCCTCGCCGACGAGCTCGCCTCTTACGGCCCGGAAGCGCGCGTGGTGCACCCGCCGCAGCTTCGCGAGCTCGTGATCGAGCGACTGCGCGCCGTGATCGCGCTGCATGGAGAACGCTCATGAGCGCCTCGCGTCCGCTGGTCGCCACCGAGCGCGCCGCGTTGATCATGCAGCTCGTGCCCTACCTCCTCGAGCGCGGCGATGTGTCGCTGGACGAGGCGGCGCGGGACTTCGAGGTGAGTCCCGCCCAGATGCGGGGGATGGTCGAGAAGCTGACGGTCATCGGCCGTCCCGGGGAGGGCGGCTTCTGGTCGCTGCCGGGTGACCTGTTCGACATCGACTGGGATCTGCTCGACACGCAGGACCGGATCGCCCTCACCCACACGGTCGGCCTCGAGCGCACGCCTCGTCTGACGGCCCGTGAGGCCGCGGCGCTGCTCGCCGGACTCCAGCTCACCGGCTCGCTGCCCGGGGTGAGCGAGTCCGCCCTTCTCGAAGGCCTTCTCGCGAAGCTCGCGCGCGGGTCGGCGACGGCTCCGGCCGATGTCATCGTCGCCCCCGCCCCCGTCGACCAGGTGCGTGAGCGCGTCGACGAGGCACTCCGTCGAGGGCGTGCCGTCTCTTTCTCCTACAAGACCCCGGATGCGGCCGCGACGACCCGCACGGTCGACCCGGTGAAGGTCCACATCGCCGACGGGCAGTGGTATCTGCAGGGCTGGTGCCATCTGCGGCAGGCGACGCGCACGTTCCACCTCGACCGCGTCGCCGACGTCGAGGTGACGGACATCCCGGTGACCCACGGCGCCGATCCGTTGCCCGCGCTGTTCGACACGCTGCAGGGAGAGATCGTTGCGCGTCTGCGTTTTCCCGAAGCCGTCGCACCGCTGCTGGGGGAGTTCCTGACGCACGCCGAGATCGAGATCTCGGGCGGTATGGCGACCGCCACCGTGCGATTGGCGGATGAGGGCGTGCTGCGGCGGCTCGCCGCCCGTCGCGCCGGCGATGTCGAGATCCTGGCGCCGGAGGCGGCCCGCCGCGCCGCCGCATCCTGGGCGCACGCGGGCCTGGCCCAGTACGAACACTCCGACTGAGCCCCGCCCCGGTCGCAGATGCGCGGGTTACACTGGGGAGACCTCGAACTTTTGGAGATCTCCATGGGCGCTTTCGGTTGGCCGCACCTGCTGGTCATCCTCGCGGTGATTCTGCTCCTCTTCGGCGCTGCCAAGCTGCCGGCTCTGGCGAAGAGCGTGGGACAGTCCGCCCGGGTGTTCCGCGGCGAGATGAAGGCCATGAAGGAAGACGACGCCGCGGCGCCGTCCACCGCGACGACCGTGGCACCGGCTCCGACGCCGGCGGAGTCCGCGCCGAAGGCCCCCGACACGGGGACTTCGCCCGATACTCGCGCCTGACCCGTCGTGACGGCCCCGGCCTCGCCCATCACGGGAGCTGAAGAACCGCGCCGCGAGAAGCGCATGTCCTTGGGACAGCACCTCATCGAGTTGCGGCGCCGACTGATGATCGCGGCCATCGCGCTCGTCGCGGCGATGATCGTGGCCTTCTTCGTGACGGACCCGATCCTCGATTGGCTGACGGGACCGATTCGCATCGTCGCGGAGCAGCGCGGTGACAACTTCGCGGCTTTGAACTTTCCCACGGTGACCTCGGCTTTCGAGATGCGGATGCGGATCGCGGTGACGATCGGCATCTTCCTGTCCGCACCCGTCTGGCTGTGGCAGATCTGGGCGTTCGTCATGCCCGGGCTCACCCGCAAGGAGATCCGGTACACGATCGGTTTCGTCGCTGCGGCGATTCCACTTTTCTTCGCCGGCTGCTATGTCGCGGTGCTCGTCATGCCGCACGTCATCGAGGTCATGTGGAGCTTCACGCCGGAGGGCGCCGTGAACTTCTACTCCGCGTCCGAGTACTACGACTTCATCTTCAAGCTGATGATCGTCATCGGAATCTCCTTCGTCCTGCCGGTCTTCCTCGTCGCGCTGAATCTCGCCGGCATCATGTCGGGCATGGCGATTCTGAAGGGCTGGCGCGTCGCGGTGCTTCTGGCGACGGTCTTCGCCGCGATCGCCACGCCCGCGGCGGATGTGGTCAGCATGTTGCTGCTCGGCGCCATCCTGATCGTGTTGTTCTTCGCGGCCGCCGGCCTATCCATGATCTTCGACCGCCGGCGCAGGAAGCGTGAGGCGGCGTTGCTGGATACGACGCTGTGACGGAGCTCTCCGCCGCCGAGAGGTTCGCCGCGGCCCAGTCGCGTGCGTCGCACCCTCTCACCGCAGCGTTCGCTGCGTCGCAGCGCTTCGAACTGGACCCCTTCCAGATCGAGGGGTGCGCGTCCCTAGAGGAAGGTCGAAGCGTCCTGGTGGCCGCGCCCACGGGTGCCGGGAAGACGATCGTCGGCGAGTTCGCGATTCATCTCGCCATGCTCACTTCGCGCGACAAGGCGTTCTACACGACGCCGATGAAGGCGCTGTCGAACCAGAAGTTCCGCGAACTGACCGAGGTCTACGGGCCGGAGAACGTCGGGCTCCTGACGGGCGATACCAACATCAACGGCAACGCGCGCATCGTCGTGATGACGACCGAGGTGCTGCGCAACATGCTCTACGCGGGCTCGTCCGCCCTACGCGATCTCCGCTTCGTCGTGATGGACGAGGTCCACTACCTGGCCGATCGATTCCGCGGCGCCGTCTGGGAAGAGGTCATCATCCACCTCCCGGAGAGCGTGCGGCTGGTCTCCCTCTCGGCGACCGTGTCGAACGCCGAAGAGTTCGGCGACTGGCTGGACACGGTGCGCGGCGAGACGGACATCATCGTCTCCGAGACCCGTCCGGTGCCTCTCGAACAGCATGTGCTCGTGCGGGGCGACCTGCTTCCGCTGTTCGACGATCGCGCCGGGGTCGCCGCGGCACAGGTGAATCAGGAGCTGCTCCGCATCCGCTCGGGCGGGGGACCGGGGCACGACCGCAAGCGCTACGGTCAGCAGGCACGACGGGATGCGGACGCGCACCGCCGTCCGCATCGGCACGGGACCAAGCAGCTGCGCTCCGGCAACACCCGGCGACTCGAGCGCATCGACCGGCCCGAGGTCGTCGATCTGCTGGGGCGTGCGAACCTCCTCCCCGCGATCTTCTTCATCTTCTCGCGCGCGGGTTGCGATGGGGCCGTTCAGCAGGTGCGACGTTCGGGACTTCGTCTCACGGACGCCGACGAACGGCGTGCGATCAGAGAGATCGTCGAGGAGCGCACGCGCAATCTGCCGGATGAGGATCTCGCCGTTCTCGGCTTCTGGGAGTGGCGCGAGAATCTCGAACGGGGCGTCGCAGCCCACCACGCCGGGCTTCTGCCCGCGTTCAAGGAGATCGTCGAGGAGCTCTTTCGCCGCAAGCTCGTGAAGGTCGTCTTCGCCACGGAGACGTTGGCACTGGGCATCAACATGCCCGCCCGCACGGTCGTGCTCGAGAAGCTCGAGAAGTTCAACGGCGAGGCGCGCGTCGCCATCACCTCGGGGGAGTACACCCAGCTGACCGGCCGGGCCGGGCGTCGTGGCATCGACGTCGAGGGGCACGCGGTGGTGCAGTGGAGCGAGTCGATGGACCCCCAGGCGGTCGCGGCGCTCGCGTCGCGACGCACCTACCCGCTGAACTCGAGCTTCCGGCCCACATACAACATGGCGGTCAACCTCATCGACCAGTTCGGCCGCGCCAGGGCCCGGGAGATCCTCGAATCCTCGTTCGCGCAGTTCCAGGCCGACCGCTCCGTCGTGGGGCTTGCCCGGGAGGTGCGGGCGGCAGAGGAGTCCCTCGCGGGCTACCGCGAAGCGATGACCTGCGATCGTGGCGACTACGCGGAGTACGCGCAGTTGCGCGAGGAGGTCTCAGAGCTGGAGAAGCTCGGGCGCAAGGACGCCAACGCCTCGCGCGCGACCCGTGACGAGCGCACGCGCCGCATCCAATCGCTTCGCCGCCGGCTCCAGCATCACCCGTGTCACTCCTGTCCGGAGCGCGAGTCCCACGCGCGGTGGGCGGAGCGGTACCTCAAGCTGAACAAGCGCGTCGAACGCATGCGCGGCCAGATCTCCTCACGCACCGGAACCGTCGCGCGCGTCTTCGACCGCGTCGTGGACGTCCTGAGCGAGCTCGACTATGTCGCTCGCGACGACGACGAGCGCACCATCCTCACCGCATCGGGTCGACGGATGCGGCGCATCTACGGAGAGCGCGACCTTCTGGTCGCGGAATCCCTGCGCACCGGCATCTGGGACCGACTGGACGCGCCGTCGCTGGCCGCGCTGGTGTGCGCTCTCGTCTACGAGCCCCGCCGGGACGAGGCGGGAGTGGGGGAGCGGGGCCTGCCCCGCGGCGCCTTCCGCACCGCCCTCACCGCCACGGAGGATCTGTGGCAGCGGCTCGACGACCTCGAGCGCGACCACCACCTTCCCGGATCCACACCGCCGGCGGCAGGGCTGTCGCAGGCCATGTACTCGTGGGCGCGAGGCTCGATCCTCGATCGCGTGCTCACGGAGGCCGATATGGCGGCCGGCGACTTCGTGCGGTGGTCGAAGCAGACGATCGACCTGCTCGATCAGCTGTCGCTCGTGGCCGATGCGCCACTGGCCACGACCGCGCGCACCGCGCTCGACGCGGTCCGGCGCGGTATCGTCGCGTACGCTGGCGTCTGACGGCAGACGCCCGTTCGACTCGGCTTAGGCTGGATCTCGTGCCGAGACCGCGTGCCCCCCTTCCCCTGTGGGCCGCCGTGCTCGCATCCGTCCTGGGCGGACTCGTCCTGACGACGGCGTTCCCGTCGCTGAGCTGGTGGCCGATGGTGTTCGTCGCGGTCCCGCTCGCACTCGTCTCGCTCATCGGCCGCAGCGCGGGCGGAGCGTTCCTCGCCGGAACGGCATACGGAGCGGCGTTCTTCCTCGTCAACGTCTCTTTCACCGCTCGCTATCTGGGACCGGTACCGTGGCTCGCGCTGTCGGTGCTCGAGGCGGTCCTGACCGGTGCTGCTGCCATCCTCATCACATGGGCGTATCGGTGGGTTCCGCGGGCGCTGCGGGGGGTCTGGCCTCGCCTCATCGTGCTCCCTCTCATCGTCGCGGGCCTGTGGGTACTGCGCGAACAATGGGTCGGCACATTCCCGTACGGCGGCTTCCCGTGGGGGAGGGTGGGGGTGACGCAGGTGAACGGCCCGTTCGCCCCACTCCTGTCGTGGATCGGGATGTCGGGTGTCGGCTTCGTCGTCGTCCTGCTGTGCGCCGCGGCGATCGAGTACGTGCGGGCACACAGCTTCAAGGATGTCCGCACGGCCCTTCCGATTGTGGTCGTCGCCGTGATCGCCTTCGCCCTGCCGGCGTACGGGACCGCCGCCGCCGGTACGCTGCGTATTGGGTCGGTGCAGGGTAACGGTCCGGCGGGTTACTTCGACCAGCGCTCGCGGGGCGCGCTCCTCGACGCCCAGCTGAAGGCCACCGAGGCGATCGCGGATGATCGTATGGACCTGCTCGTCTGGCCCGAAGGCGGCATCGATTCCGATCCGACGGCCAACCGCACCACGGCCGCCACGCTGGACACGCTGTCGAATCGCATCGGCGCGCCGCTCCTCGTGAACGCTGCCACGGCTCGCGGCGATCGGTACTTCAACACGTCGATGCTGTGGGAGTCGGGGAAGGGTGTGGTCGCGTCCTACGACAAGATCCATCCTGTGCCGTTCGGCGAGTACGTCCCGGACCGGCCCTTCTTCGCCGCGTTGGCGCCGGATCTCATCAACCTCATCCAGCGGGAGTACACCCCCGGCACGGCCGAGCCGGTCGTCGAGCTCGGAGACACCCCGATCGGCCTCGCCATCTGCTTCGACGTGATCTACGACGACGTCGTCTGGGCGGCCTCCGACGGCGGCGCCCAGGTGTACGTCTACCAGACGAACAATGCGGACTTCCGCGGGACCGATGAGAATCTTCAGCAGCTGGCGTTCGCGCGCGCTCGGGCGATCGAGACGGGACGGGCTGTCGTGAACATCTCCACCGTGGGGACGAGCCAGGTGATCGCGCCCTCCGGCGAAGTCATCGATGGGATCGCCGCCGACACCGCCGGCGCGATGGTGACCGAGGTTCCGCTGCGCACCGGCACGACCGCCGCGATGGTGCTCGGCCCGGCTCTGCACGCCGTGTTCGCGTGGGGCAGCCTGGTCGGGCTCTTCGGAGCGGGGCTCGCGGCGCGGCTGCGCGCACCACGCCGGAAGCGCGCATAACGAAGAAGGCGCCGCACCCCGAGGGTGCGGCGCCTTCCGAAAAGAATGCGGTCAGGCCGTCTTCTTGGTGACGTCGTCACCGGCGCCGCGGCGGGCACGCACGAAGGCGAGACGCTCTTCGAGCAGCTCCTCGAGTTCCGGGATCGTGCGGCGCTCGAGCAGCATGTCCCAGTGGGTGCGGGCGGCCTTGTCGTCGCTGTGGTCGACGGAGACGGTCTGCTCGCCCACGCGCAGCAGCGCTTCTCCGCCGCACGCGCGGCATTCCCAGGTCTGCGGCGGCTCAGCGTCTGCCGCGAAAGTCAGTGTGGTCTCTTTCGAACACACGCTGCAGATGTACGTCTGCTGTGCGCGCTCATGAAAAACGACGCCCTCTTCGCTCTGTAGGCTCTGGGCGCCGAGTCGGATGCCGCGAAGACTGCGGTCTGCCATTGTGTGGTCCTCTCGTCGCGTGGTGCTTACCCGGTATAACGCGTCGAGTTGGGAGGATCATCCGAGGCGGCTATGACGGAGCACAACTCACAGTCTATCTTCAGCGATCAGGGCCGAAAATCCGCAGCGCGAGATCGGCACGGTCGGTCACGATGCCGTCGACCCCCATCCCGATCAGCCGACGCATGTCCGCCTCGTCGTTGACGGTCCACACGTGGACTTCCACGCCCGCACGGTGTACCGCATCGAGGAAGCGCGGGGTCACGACACGGATGCGGTTCTGATACTCCGGAACCTGGAGGGCGTCGATACCCGCCAGCGTGCGGCGCACGAGCCGGTGGGAGCCGGTGACGGCTGCCGCGGCGACACGCGCAACCAAGGTCGCTCCGGCGGACGTGGCGGGCAGGAGGGTCGGCCGAGCGCGTGCCGCCGCCGCGAGGGCCGTTCGGCGGCGGCGCTCCGAGAAGCTCGTCAGCAGGACGCGCTCCGCCGCGCCCGCGGCGAGTCGCCCGGCGGGTTCGGCGGCCGCATCCGCCTTGACGTCGATATTGAAGCGCACGTCGGGAAAGCTCTGCAGGGCCTGTTCGAAGCTCGCGAGTCCGCCGCGATCGGCCATGAGATCTTCCAGCTCGCGCAGCGTCACATCGCGGACCAGGCGGGGATCGCCGGCTACCCTCGACAGGTCGTCGTCGTGGAAGAGGACGACCGCGCCGTCGCGTGTGAGATGACAGTCCGACTCCACGTAGGCAGCGCCGGCCGCATGAGCGGCGGCGATCGCTGCGAAGGAGTTCTCGACCATCTCAGGACTTCCCAGGGGCACGAGTCCTCGATGAGCGAGGACCCGGGGCAGAGGTGTGCCACTCAGGTACGGATGCGTCACGGCGCCCACGTTATCGCGCGCGACGCGGAGCGGGGATTGGTAGGGTCGGGTGTCGCCTCGATGCGCCGTTTCGGCGCACGGTGATGCCCCTTCGCGCAAGATTCAGGAGTGCCCGTGACCGATTCGCTCACCCCCCTCGCCGCCGGTTCCCTCGCCGGCAAGACCGCCCTTGTGACCGGATCGTCGCGCGGTATCGGAGCCGACACCGTGCGGTACTTCGCGCAGGCCGGCGCGAACGTGGTCATCAACTTCCGCAACAAGGCGCCACGTGCCGAGAAACTCGCCGCACAGCTGCGTGAGCTCGGCGTGCAGGTGCTCGTCGTCGGAGCCGATCTGACGGACGCGGAGTCCGTCCAGGCGATGTTCTCCGAGGTGGAGCGCACGTTCGGCTCGCTCGACATCCTCGTGCTCAACGCTTCGGGCGGCATGGAGGGCGGCATGGCCGCGGACTACGCCCTGCAGCTGAACCGGGACGCCCAGGTGCGCGTGCTCGAGACGGCACTGCCTCTGCTGGGTTCGGGTTCGCGCGTCGTCTTCGTCACGAGCCACCAGGCGCACTTCATCCACACGACGCCCACCATGCCCGAGTACGAGCCGGTCGCGCTCTCCAAGCGCGCCGGTGAGGATGCGCTCCGTGAGCGGATCCCGGCGCTCTCCGAGCGCGGCATCGAGTTCGTCGTCGTCTCGGGCGACATGATCGAGGGCACCATCACGGCGACGCTCCTGGAGCGCGCGAACCCCGGCGCCATCGCCTTGCGCCGAGAGGATGCCGGCAAACTCTACAACGTGTCCGAGTTCGCGGCAGAAGTCGCCCTCGCGGCGGTGGACCCGGTGCCCGCGGACAACACGCGCCTCGTGGGGGAGACCAGCTCCTTCGTCGCCGAGTGAGCATGCAGAACGCCCCCGGATCCTTCGATCCGGGGGCGTTCTCGCGTTGTCAGGCGCGGCCGAAGGAGAAGGCGCGCACGATCTGGATGATGCCCAGAATCACGAGCGAGGCGCCGACGAACAGCCACAGCAGCGCCACATAGAGCGGCGAGAACACGAGGATGACGCCCGCGATCAGGCTCATCACCGCGAAGAAGATGGTCCAGCCCCGCGACGCGCTGTTTCCCAGCGTCGTCAAGGCGACGATGCCCTCCACGATCCAGGTGATGCCGATGAACACCCCGACGAAGATCGCCAGGAACACCGTGGTGTCGCCGAGGTTCGCGAGCGCGATGATTCCCGCTGCGACGAACAGCAGACCGAGAACGATGTGACCCACGCGGGACCATCCGCCGAGGGTCTTCGAGAAGATGCCGAGACCGGCGTACACCAGGCCGGATGCGATGGCGTAGACGGCAATGATCGCGGTTCCCACCGCGGCCGTCTTCAGCGGCCACACGAGGATGAGGATGCCGACGATCAGGGCGATCGCGCCGCCGATGCCGAAGGCGGTGCGGATGCCGTTGACGAAGGTCTTGTCGGCGCTGGGAGTGACGGTCTCGGACATGTCCTACTCTTTCTGAGAAGAAGCTGAGTGTATGTGTCCACCGTAGCGCGGCGCGGCGGCGCAGGGGAGTGGTGTGCGACTCAGTCCGTCACAGCAGGAGCACGATCCCCAACAGGACGGGCACGCTGCCGACGGTCGTCAGGAAGATCGTGTCGCGCGCGACGGTCTCGCCCACGGCATAGCGCTGGGCGTAGTTGAACACGTTCTGCGCCGTCGGCAGAGCCGCGAGCACTGTGACGATGACGACCTCGTGCGCAGAGAGCCCGAAGAGCGTCGCCAGGGTCCACGCGGCCGCCGGCATCGCGAACAGTTTGAGCGCGCTCGCGATCAGCACCTCACCGCGGCGGCCGGCATCCGACAGGACGCGTTGACCGTGGAGCGAGATGCCGTAGCTGATCAGCAGAATGGGGACGCACGCGTTCGCAATCAGCAGTGCAGGCTCCAGCACGATGGGCGGAAGCGCGATGCCCGAGACCGACACGAGCGTACCGAGCGCCGAACCGATCACGATGGGATTGCGAGCCGTCCGGCGCAGCATGCGCCAGAAGGATCGCGTGCCGGTCGTGGCGGCATCCAGGATCGCGAGCGCGATGGGCGTCAACAGGAGCAGTTGCATCAGGATGACCGGCGCCGGATAGGCGGCACTGCCCAGCAGATACAACGACAGGGGTATCCCGATGTTGTTGGAATTGACCTGACCGGCTGACAGCGCTGAGATCGTCGCATCCGCGACGCTTCGTCGCCACACGAAGCGCGAGAGGAGCCATTGCAGCCCGATGATCACCACAGCGGCGATGGTCGACACCGGAAGCAGTGCGGAGAACAACGTCGTGATGTCCGCCTGGCTGAGCACGGTGAACAAGAGGAACGGTGAGAGCACGTAGAACGTGAGCCGACTCAGCACATGCCGTGCGTGCGGGCCAAGCAGATCGACGCGCCCGATGACGTAGCCGACGATGATGGCGGTGCCGACGACGGCGAATCCGGTCAACGTCTCCAGCACGCCTTCAGCCTATGGTGCGCCTGCACGCGATCCGGTGCGCTCCCGCGCGCCGACTGCGTTCCCGCGAACTCGGTGTACTTACCGATAATGCACATTATGTCATTACACGAATCGGATGCTCCCACGCGATCCGCTCTCCGAAAGCCCGGCTGCGTGAGCTGAGCCGCTGTTCAGTGGGATCCGCTGAGGTCCACGCCCATCTGCACGCGGGGCCCGAAGCGGTCGAGCCCGAGCCGTTCCTCCGTCTCGACGAGCATGCGGTGGAAGTCGTCGTCCGGCTCCTCGATCGCGAATCCCGCGGATGCGTAGAACGGCGCGTTCCATGGCACGTCGGCGAACGTCCGCAGCGTCAGCCTGTCGTATCCGGCGTCGCGCGCCGCGACCTTCGCCGCTTCGACGAGCGCGCGTCCGATGCCGCGACCGCCAAACGCCGGGAGAACGGACACCTGCTCCAGATGCGCGCCGCCGTCGAACTCGAGAACGTGCACGAAGCCGACGACAGAGCCGTCCTCCTCCACGGCCACCAGGATCATGCCTCCGTCGGCGAGCCGCTCGGCATCCGTCGGGGCCGGGTGCCACTGATCTGGTTCGAGAAGCTCCACGAGGAGCGCGTCGGCCTCGTTCTCGACCCGCTCGAGGTGCGGAAGGTCGGCCGCGACGGCGGGGCGGATCTGCACGGGCATCCCCTCATCGTACGACGGTGACGCAGCCGACTACGCTCGAGCACATGCCCTCCGACCCCACGCCCGACACCCGACGGGTCGAGTTCGACCTGCGCAAGCCGCGCTTCGCCTTCTACGCCGTGCGACCGACCGTCGTGATCGGCGGCCGCGGGCAGCCGGCGCAGTGGGGCCGCGGCACCTGGCAGGTGTCTTCGACGCAGTCCGAGCGCATCGGCGTGTTCCTGTTCAACCGGGTCTGGCGCTTCGGCTCGGCCGTCATCGATCTCGAACCCGCCTCGCGGGCGTTGCTTGTCTACCGCGCGCCAGTCCTGCCGTTCGGTCGGGGACGGCTCTCCACGACGGCCACTCCCCCGCGCTGACGACGTCCCGCGCCGAGGGGGTATCAGAAGCACGAACGGATGTCGGATGCCGCGCATACGGTGGCGCCATGGTCCGCTACGTCTACTGCACCGCATCCACTCTCGACGGCTTCCTCGCCGATGACGCGGACAGCCTCGACTGGCTGCTCACCGTGCCCGGCGCCGACGGAGCCACCGCCTTCGCCGCATTCCTCGATGGCGTGGGCGCGCTCGTGATGGGATCGACGACCTTCGACTGGGTGCACCGCCATGAGCGCCTCGACGAGAACCCCGAGCGCTGGCGCGACGCCTATGCAGAGCGCCCCGCGTTCGTCTTCAGCTCGCGCGAGGTCGCACCGGTTGCCGGTGCCGATATACGCCACGTCCGCGGAACCGTCTCGTCGCATCTCGTCGAGATCGACGCGGCGGCCTCGGGGCGGGACGTCTGGATCGTCGGCGGTGGCGACCTCGCAGGTCAGTTCGCTGACATCGGCCGTCTGGACCGCATCATCGTGACGTACGCTCCGGCGACCCTCGGATCGGGACGCCCCCTGCTGCCGCGACGGCTGGACTCCGCGCGATTGCGCGTCGAGGAAACCGCCATGGACGGACCTTTCGCGCAGATCACGCTGTCGGTGTCACCGTGACCCAGTCCCCGAACTTCGGCACGCGGCCGTCACCTGACGAGCGGCCCGTGAGGCGGCGCTGAACCCAGGGCCCCACATGTGTGCGGTAGTACGCCACGCCGGAGCTCGCGCGTGCGGCGGACTCGGCGGGAAGCGACCACCACGTGGGATCCGGCGTCTCTCCGAGAGCGTCCAGCACGCGTGCAGCGACGCGGTGGTGGCCGCGTGCGCTCATGTGCAGGCGATCGTCCGACCAGTAGCCCCGTGACGACAGCTCGGTGTCTGGCCAGTTCAGCGCCTGGACAACGTCCGGCCGGTTCTCGATGCGCGAGACGACCGCGGCCGACAGCTCGTCACCGCGGCGCTGGATGAGGCGACCCATCGGCAGATGCGGCGCGGGATTCGCGCCGCTCAGCACGATGAGGGTCACTCCCTCCTCATCGCACCGGCGCAGCACCTGATCGAAGGCATCCGCCAGGTGCGAGATCGCGGTACGCGGTCGCAGCATGTCGTTACCGCCGCCGTTGAAGGAGAGATGCGTCGGCCCCAGCGCGAGCGCGGCCTCCAGCTGCTCCGCGACGATCGGCCAGATCAGCTTTCCGCGGATCGCGAGGTTCGCATAGGAGATGTCGTGACCGAGCGAGTTCGCCCAGCCCTGGGCGGTGAGGTCCGCCCAGCCGCGCACACGACCGTCCGGAAGTTCGTCCCCCACTCCCTCGGTGAAGGAATCGCCGATCGCGACGTACCGGATCTCGGGCACGCTTCCCCCTGTTCCGTCGGCTCCCTGCGCCGCACCTGTCGAGCCTACTCGCCGGTCTCGGCCAGCAACTCACGTACCCGCGGGGCCACCTTGGTGCCGTAGAGCTCGATCGAGTGCAGCATCTTCTCGTGTGCGAGGGTGCCGTTCGAGAACTTCAGGTCGAACCGGTCGATTCCGAGGGTCCGCACGGTCGCGGCGAGCTTGCGAGCCACTGTCTCGGGCGAGCCGGCGTAGACGGCGCCGTCGGGTCCGACATCGTTCTGGAACTGCGCGCGGCTGTACGGGGGCCAACCGCGTTCGCGGCCGATGGCGTTGCGGTTGGCTTCCATCGCGGGGTACATCTCGTCCCACGCCTGCTCGTCCGTGTCGGCGATGTGGCCCGGCGAGTGCACGCCGATGGGCAGACGTGGGGAACCCATCGCGTCACGCGTGCGGTGGAACAGGTCGACGTACGGACGGAATCGTGCTGCCGCTCCCCCGATGATCGCGAGCATCAGCGCGTACCCCCGGTGCGCGGCGCGTACGACGGACTCCGGCGAGCCGCCCACGCCCACCCACGCACGGAAGCCGTTCTCCGTCTTGGGGAACACGTCGGCGTTGTTCAGAGCGGCGCGGGTCCTTCCCTGCCACGTGACGGGCGTCTCTTCGCGCAGCCTGCTGAACAGATCGAGACGCTCGTCGAAGAGCACCTCGTAGTCGGCGAGGTCGAATCCGAAGAGCGGGAACGACTCGATGAACGACCCACGCCCGAGGATGACCTCGGCGCGTCCGTTCGAGACCGCATCCAGTGTCGCGAAGCGCTCGTACACGCGCACCGGGTCGTCTGAGGAGAGAACCGTCACTGCGGTGCCGAGATGGATGTCGCGCGTCCGGGCCGCCGCGGCAGCCAGAACGATCTCCGGGCTCGAGACGGCGAACTCCTTGCGATGGTGCTCCCCCACGCCGAAGAACGCCAGCCCGACCTCGTCGGCCCGCACCGCCTGCTCGACCACATTGCGGATCGTCTGAGCGTCCGTCAGGGGCACACCCTGCTCGTCCGCGGTGACGTCACCGAACGTGTCCAGTCCGAACTCCACGGTCATCGCGACCACCTTTCATTCAGACGGATACAACTCGCGGGTGGGTCTCACCATTCCCTCAGTGCGCACGCAGCGCATCGCGCAGCGTGTCGAGACCGACCCCGCCGATGTCGAGCGCCCGCTTGTGGAACTGCTTGATGGAGAACGCCTCACCCTGCGTCTCACGCGCATCGTCGCGGATCTGCTCCCAGATCCGCTGACCGACCTTGTACGAGGGCGCCTGGCCCGGCCAGCCGAGGTAGCGGTTGACCTCGAACTGGATGAACGCGTCCGGCATGTTCACGTTCTGCCGCATGAAGGCGAGCGCGAAGTCGTGATCCCAGACGCCGTCGCCGTCCGGGCGCTGCTTGCCGAGGTGCACACCGATGTCGAGAACCACCCGGGCTGCCCGCATCCGCTGACCGTCGAGCATGCCCAGTCGGTCGGCGGGATCGTCGAGGTACCCCAGCTGCTCCATGAGCCGCTCCGCATACAGCGCCCAGCCTTCGGCGTGGCCGGACGTTCCGGCCAGCAGACGCCGCCACGAGTTGAGCTGCGCACGGTTGTAGACGGCCTGCGCGATCTGCAGATGATGGCCCGGTACGCCCTCGTGGTAGACCGTGGTGAGCTCGCGCCACGTGTCGAACTCGGTGACGCCTTCGGGCACCGACCACCACATGCGGCCCGGTCGGGAGAAGTCGTCGGTCGGGCCGGTGTAGTAGATCCCGCCCTCCTGCGTCGGCGCGATCATGCACTCGAGCCGGCGGATCGGCTCCGCGATGTCGAAGTGGGTGCGGCCGAGCTCGGCCACGGCGCGGTCGCTCGTCGCCTGCATCCACTCCTGCAGCGCCTGGGTGCCGTGCAGCTTGCGCGACGGGTCCGCCTCGAGATGGGCGACGGCCTCGGCGACGCCGGCGCCGGGCAGGATCTCGTTCGCGATGGCCTCCTGCTCGGCGACCATCCGGGCCAGTTCCTCGATACCCCACTCATACGTCTCGTCGAGGTCGATCTCGGCGCCCAGGAAACGACGCGAATGCAGCGCGTACAGCTCGCGCCCCACCGCATCCTGCTCGCCGGCGGCGGGGGCGAGCTCCGTGGACAGGAAACGTGCAAGATCGTCGTACGCGACGCGAGCGGCGCCGGACTGGTCGGCCAGCTCGCGAGCGAGGGATGCGGGCAGCTGCCCCTCGGCGGGGGCGGCATCGCCGGCGTACGTCGCGAAGAACCCGGTCTCCGCGGTGTACCGCTCGATCTGGGTGACGACCTCCAGAACCTGACGACGTGCGGGGACCGTGCCCGCCGCGATGCCCGCACGGAGAGTGGCGATGTAACCGTCGACGGCCTCGGGGAGAGCCTGAAGACGACGGGCGACGACCTCCCAGTCCTCCACCGTGTCGGTGGGCATGAGATCGAAGACGGAGCGGATGTCCTGGGCGGGCGACGCGATGACGTTGAGGTCTCGCAAACCGGCCTGTGCATCGTGCAGCTCGAGGTCCAGCCGGAGCTCACGCGACAGGTCGGCCTTCGTCACGCCGTCGATGTCGTCGACGGGAGCGGTCGCTTCGAGCTCGGTGAGCGTGCGGCGAGCGGCGTCGGCGTAGCGCTCGGCGCCTTCGGGCGAGTAGTCACCGAATCGGTCGTTGTACTCGAACCGGCCGATGTACGTGGCGGTCGTGGGCGACAACTCGGCCACCGTGTCGACCCACGCGTCGGCGATGGCGTCGATGGGAGTGGAGGGACGGGACGTTTCACTCATGGATTCGAGCCTACGCCGACGGCCGTCACGCTTCAGTGCCCGGCCGCGTTCCAATCAGCGCCTCGCCCGATCTGCACATCGAGCGGGACGGTGAGCTGCGCCGCATCCCCCATGCGCGCGCGCACGATCTCCTCGACCTGGTCCCACTCCCCCGCCGCGACCTCGACGACCAACTCATCGTGGATCTGCAGCAGCACGCGCGACGCCAGCCGGCGCTCCTGGAACTCCGTGTGGATGCGGAACAGGGCGATCTTCATGATGTCGGCAGCGCTCCCCTGGATCGGGGCGTTGAGCGCCGCACGCTCCGCGTTCTCGCGCAGCACCCGGTTGGGGCTGGCGAGGTCGGGGAACGGGCGGCGCCGCTTGAAGATCGTCTCGGTATAGCCGTCTTCACGGGCCTTCTCGACGGATGCGCGCAGGTAGTCGCGCACGGCACCGAACCGTGCGAAGTACTCGCCCATCAGCTGCTTGGCCTCGGACTGCTCGATGCGTAGCTGCTTCGAGAGGCCGAACGCAGACAGTCCGTAGACGAGTCCGTACGACATCGCCTTGACCTTCGTGCGCATCTGCGACGTGACTTCCTCAGGAGTCACGCCGAACACGCGCGCACCGACGAAACGGTGCAGATCTTCGCCGGTGTTGAACGCCTCGATCAGACCGGGGTCCTCCGAGAGGTGCGCCATGATGCGCATCTCGATCTGCGAGTAGTCGGCGGTGAGGAGGGTTTCGTAGCCCGCGCCCACCTGGAAGGCGGAGCGGATGCGGCGGCTCTCCTCGGTGCGGATCGGAATGTTCTGCAGATTGGGGTCGGTGCTCGACAGACGGCCCGTCTGCGACCCCGTCTGCAGATAGGTCGTGTGAATCCGCCCGTCGGATGCGATCGCCGCATCCAGCGTCTCGATGATCTGACGCAGCTTCGTCGCTTCACGGTGCTGCAGCAGCAGGTCGAGGAACGGATGCGGGTGCGACTCCTGCAGATCGGCCAGGACGGCCGCATCCGTCGAGTATCCCGTTTTCGTCTTGCGGGTCTTGGGCAGCTGGAGCTGCTCGAAGAGGACCTCCTGCAGCTGCTTCGGAGAGCCGAGGTTCACCTCGCGGTCGATCGCCGCGTAGGCGCGCTGCGCCAAGCCGTCAGCACGCTCGGCGAGTTCGGCCGAGAATCCGGAGAGCACGTCGTGCGACACCGCCACGCCCGCGAGTTCCATGTCGGCGAGGGCGAGCAGCGTCGGCAGCTCGATGTCTCTGAGCACCGAGGACGGGCCCTCGCCCAGGGCTGCGCGCAGAGGTTCGGCCACCCGGATCGTGTACCAGGCGAGCTGACCGGGGGTCGCTCCCTCGGTTTCGGGGACGAGCTGCGATGGATCGGCCTCGGGGAGCTTCTCTCCGAGATAGCGGTCGACGAGGTCGCCGAGCGACTTGTCGGGAAGGCTCGGACGGATCAGCCAGCCGGCGAGGAGCGTGTCGAACGCCACGCCGGCGACCGTGAGTCCCGCGCGCCGCAGCGCCTTCACCTGGCCCTTGGCGTCGGTGAACGTCTTGGGCCGGTCGGAGGCGAGCCATGGAGCGAGGGCCTCTGCGACGCCGTCGCTCCAGCCCGCCTCGATCACTCCGGAGGCGCGGGCGAGCCCGATGCGCACGGGCACCGTGACACCCAGCACGACGGTCACTCCGATCTCCGCGTCCCCGGCCTCGTCGAGCCAGGCGCTGAGCATGGCGGGGTCGGTCGCCTCCACGGGGGCCGGGGCGGCGACGACGGGTGCCTCGTCGTCGGCGGCGCCTGCCGCATCCGCTCCGGTGGCCTCGAACACGCGCGGCAGGAGCGTGCGGAACTCGAGCCGCGCGAAGATGTCACGCACACCCTGCGCGTCGATCGGACGCACGGCGAGGTCTTCCGGCGTCACGGGCAGCTCCACGTCTGTGAGCAGACGGTTCAGAGCGCGGTTTCGCCGGACGTCGTCGATGTGCTCGCGCAGGTTGTTGCCCACGACGCCGGTGACCTTGTCGGCGTTGGCCAGCAGCTCGTCGAGAGACCCCCACTGCGTGAGCCACTTCACGGCCGTCTTCTCGCCGACCTTCGGCACGCCCGGCAGGTTGTCGCTCGTCTCCCCCACCAGCGCCGCGATCTCGGGGTACTGCGCGGGCGCCACCCCGTAGCGCTCCCGTACCGTCTCGGGCGTGTAACGCTTCAGCTGGGAGACGCCCTGCACGCTGGGGTAGAGCAGCGTCACCTCGTCGGTCACGAGCTGGATCGTGTCACGGTCGCCGGAGCAGACGAGGACGTCGTAGCCGGCAGCGACCCCTTCCGTGGCCAGGGTCGCGAGGATGTCATCGGCCTCGATGTCCTCTTTCGTCAACACCGTCACGTTCATGGCGCGCAGGCACTCCTGCAGCAGCGGAATCTGCCCGGAGAACTCCGGCGGGGTCTCGCTGCGAGTCGCCTTGTACTCGGGGTACTCCCGCGTACGGAACGAGACGCGCGAGGTGTCGAAGGCGACCGCGAGGTGCGTGGGCTTCTCGGCCTTCAACAGGTTCACGAACATCGAAAGGAAGCCGTAGACCCCGTTGGTGTGCTGCCCGTCCTTCGTCGTGAAGTTGTCGACGGGAAGGGCGTAGAAGGCCCGGAAGGCGAGCGAATGGCCGTCGACGACCAGCAGAGTAGGCTTTTCGGAGTCCGTCACCCTGACAGCCTAGTAAGGCCTGCGGACACGACACCCCGGAGCCCAGGAGCAGCATGACCGCGCCCGAGTACACGATCGATCCGCTGGAATGGGTGACGCGCCGCGGCACGGGCGCTCTCGCCGACAAGATGGGGCTCGAGTGGCTCGAGTTCACCGCCGAGCGCGCGATCGCCCGGATGCCCGTCGAAGGCAACACCCAGCCGGTGGGCCTCTTCCACGGGGGGGCCTACGTCGTGCTCGGCGAATCGCTGGGGTCGATGCACGCGAACTATCTCGCGGGCCCGGGGCGCCTCGCCGTCGGTGTCGACATCAATGCGACGCACACGCGCTCCGCCACATCCGGATACGTCACGGGAGTATGCACTCCCCTCCACATCGGACGCACCCTTATGGTGCACGAGATCGTCCTCTCGGACGACGCGGGACGCCGCTGCTCGACCGTGCGCATCACCAACCTCGTGAAGGACACCGCAGGCATCGCCTGATCGAGCGGATCAGGCGGGGCGCGTCACTTCTTGGGGGCGAGCTGCTCGATGATCGCCTTCGCGACGTCCTGCATCGTCAGGCGGCGGTCCATCGACGCCTTCTGGATCCAGCGGAACGCCTCGGGCTCGCTCAGGCCCATCTTCTCGTTCAGCAGGCCCTTGGCCCGGTCGACGAGCTTGCGGGTCTCGAAGCGCTCGACCATGTCGGCGACCTCTGCCTCGAGCGTGATGATCTGCTCGTAGCGGGCCAGTGCGATCTCGATCGCGGGCAGCAGATCGTTCGGCGTGAACGGCTTCACCACGTAGGCGAGCGCTCCGGCCTCGCTCGCGCGCTCCACGAGCTCCTTCTGGCTGAAGGCCGTGAGGAGGACGACCGGCGCGATGTGGTTCTTGTTCAGCTTCTCCGCCGCGCTGATGCCGTCGAGCTGCGGCATCTTGACGTCCATGATCACGAGGTCGGGACGCAGATCGGTGGCGAGCTGCACGGCGGTCTCACCGTCTCCGGCCTCACCGACGACGTCGAAGCCGTTGTCGCGGAGGATCTCGACGATGTCGAGGCGGATCAGCGACTCGTCCTCTGCCACCACCACGCGGCGGGGTGCGGTCGGGTTGGTCGCGGCGGTTTCCTGCTCAGTCACCTTTGAATCCTACGGCACGCGACCACTCCGCATCCGGATGCGACACCGCCCTCCCCCAGGATGGTGCGGTCCCCGGGCGTCGAGGCGATCTTCCGCCCCCGAGGAAATCGCTCGAGCAGACCGGGCAGCCCGGCGGCGGGAAGCGACCGACCGGTGCGATAAAGTCGAAGCCGGCCATGTGAGTGGCCGATGCCGGCGTGGCGGAATGGCAGACGCGACCGACTCAAACTCGGTTACTCGAAAGGGTGTGTGGGTTCGACTCCCACCGCCGGCACCAAGTGGGAGACCGCACCCGCCGCAACGCGGTCTCCCCCGCATCCGTGTCTCACTTGTGCACGCGCACGCGCCGGGGATCGTGAACCGCTGAGACACGACCGCTGGGCGCGGTGGCGGTTCCGTGTCTCACTTGTGCACGCCCACGCGCCGGGGATCGTGAACCGCTGGGACACGCAAGCGGCAGTGACACGACGCGTACGCAAGCCGGCAGCGGGGCCACGCGTGCGCAGTCGGCAGCCGAGCGGGGCGACAGCGCTCGCGGCGCCACACGGAAGAAGGGACCTCCCCCCGACGGGGAAGGTCCCTTCTGTGCACCTCGCGGGTTACTCGCCCGACCAGATCGGCGCGCGGCCGTTGACGGCGTCGCCGATCTTGTGGATGCGGATGTCGTTCGTCGAGCCGGCGATTCCGGGAGGCGAACCGGAGATCACGACGACCTTGTCACCCTCCTTCGCCAGGCCCTTGGAGAGGAAGAACTCATCGACCTGCATGAACATGTGGTCGGTGTGCGGCACGTGCTCCACCAGCGCCGACTGGATGCCCCACGTGACGGCCATGCGGCGACGGATCGCCGGGTCGGGCGTGAAGGCCATCATCGGGATGCTGGGACGCAGGCGCGACATGCGGCGCGCGGTGTCGCCGGACTCGGTGAAGATGCAGAGCCAGGTCGCCTCGACGAACTGAGCGACCTCCATCGCGGCGAGGGTGATCGCACCACCCTGCGTGCGCGGCTTGGTGTTCAGCGGGGCGATGCGGTCGAGACCGTGCTCCTCCGTGGAGGCCACGATGCGCGCCATCGTCTCGACGACGCCGACCGGGTACTTGCCGACGCTCGTCTCACCGGACAGCATGACCGCATCCGCACCGTCGAGGACGGCGTTGGCGACGTCGCTCGTCTCGGCCCGAGTCGGAACCGGGTTCTCGATCATGGACTCGAGCATCTGCGTGGCCACGATGACCGGCTTCGCCATCCGACGGCACAGCTCGACCGCGCGCTTCTGCACGATCGGGACCGCCTCCAGCGGAAGCTCCACACCGAGGTCGCCGCGAGCGACCATGATGCCGTCGAAGGCGTCGATGATCTCCTCGAGGTTGTCGACCGCCTGCGGCTTCTCGATCTTGGCGATGACCGGCACGCGCCGACCCTCTTCCGCCATGATCTCGTGCACGCGGTTGACGTCTTCGGCGTTGCGGACGAACGACAGCGCGATGATGTCCGCGCCCGCGTTCAGGCCCCAGCGAAGATCGGCCTCGTCCTTCTCCGATAGTGCGGGGACGTTGACGGCCACGCCGGGCAGGTTGATGCCCTTGTTGTTGGAGACGGGGCCGGCGACGATGACCTTCGTGGTGACGACGGTGCCGTCGGTCTCGATGACCTCGACACGCACCTTGCCGTCGTCGATCAGGAGGAAGTCACCGGGCTTGACGTCCTGCGGCAGGCCCTTGAAGGTCGTCGAGACGATCTCCTTGGTGCCGAGGATGTCCTCGACCGTGATCTTGAAGATGTCACCCACGGCGAGCTCGTGAGGGCCATCGGCGAACTTGCCGAGGCGGATCTTGGGCCCCTGCAGGTCGACGAGGATCGCGACGGCGGAGCCGGCGTCCTCTGCGGCGCGGCGCACGTTCGCGAAGTTCGCGTCGTGGACCGAGTAGTCACCGTGACTGAGGTTGAGGCGGGCGACGTTCACACCTGCGTCGATGATCGCGCGGACCATCTCGTAGGAGGAAGTTGCCGGGCCTAGGGTTGCGACGATTTTCGCGCGTCTCATCCGAGTTCGAACTCCGGGTCTTTTAGCGATGAAGGGGATGCAGGTTCAGCCTACGCGGGCTGCAACCCGATCGCGATATCGGTGGGCCGTACCGGAGCGGGCAATGCCGTCGAACCCATCAGGTAGCGGTCCACGGATGCGGCCGCTGCACGCCCTTCGGCGATCGCCCACACGATGAGCGACTGGCCGCGCCCCGCGTCACCGGCCACGAACACGCCGGGCGTGGTCGTCTGGTATGCGTCGTCGCGCTCGAGGTTGCCGCGCGAGGTGAACTGCGTCTGCAACTGGCCCTCGAGCTCCGTGCGCTCCGGGCCGGTGAAGCCCATTGCGATGAGCACCAGGTCGGCCGGGATCTCCCGCTCGGTGCCGCTCTTGGGCACGCGGCGTCCGTCGACGAACTCGGTCTCGGCCACGCGCAGCGCGCGCACCTCCCCGACCTCGTTCGAGAGGAACTCGACGGTGGAGGCGAGGAAGACCCGCTCGCCACCCTCCTCGTGCGCGGACTGCACCTCGAAGATCGTGGGCGTGGTCGGCCAGGGCTGCGCATCCGGGCGGGATGCGGGAGGCTGCTTGCCGATGGCGAGGTTCGTCACGCTCAGCGCGCCCTGACGGTGTGCGGTGCCGATGCAGTCGGCGCCGGTGTCGCCACCGCCGATGACGACGACGTGCTTGCCCTCGGCGCTGATCTGGGTGTGGAGCTTCTCCCCCGCGACCGCGCGGTTCGACTCGACCAGGTACTCCATCGCGAAGTGCACACCCGCCAGGTCGCGACCCGGGATGGAGAGATCGCGCGGCACCGTGGAGCCGGTCGCGACGACGACCGCGTCGTACCGGCTGCGCAGGTCGTCCCACGTGATGTCGCGTCCGATCT
Organism: Microbacterium binotii; assembly: GCF_021398715.1. Lineage (NCBI taxonomy): Bacteria > Bacillati > Actinomycetota > Actinomycetes > Micrococcales > Microbacteriaceae > Microbacterium > Microbacterium binotii. Next base: position 1,687,565 of record NZ_CP090347.1, read on the forward strand.
CGACGCCGGCGCGGAACCTCGTTCCCTCGTCCTGCATCTGACGAAGACGGAGCTCCAGGTGGCGCTTCTCCATCTTGAAGTCGGGGATGCCGTAGCGCAGCAGACCGCCGATGCGGTCGTCACGCTCGAACACCGCGACCGTGTGACCCGCGCGGGTCAGCTGCTGAGCCGCGGCGAGACCCGCGGGTCCGGAGCCGACGACGGCGACCGTCTTGCCGGTGAGCCGCTCCGGCGGCTCCGGCTCGACCCAGCCGTGCGAGAAGGCCTCGTCGATGATCGACACCTCGACCTGCTTGATGGTCACGGCCGGCTGGTTGATACCCAGCACGCACGCGCTCTCGCAGGGTGCGGGGCACAGCCGTCCCGTGAACTCCGGGAAGTTGTTGGTCGCGTGCAGTCGCTCGATCGCGCTGCGTCCCTCACCGCGCCAGGTCAGGTCGTTCCACTCGGGGATGAGGTTTCCCAGCGGGCATCCCTTGTGACAGAACGGGATGCCGCAGTCCATGCAGCGGCCGGCCTGTCGGCGCAGCACGGCCGAGTCCCCGGGCTCATAGACCTCTTTCCAGTCCATGATGCGCACGGGAACGGGACGCCGCGCGGGCAGCTCCCGCTCGGTCACCTTCAAAAAGCCCTTGGGGTCAGCCACCGGTCACCTCCATGATGCGGCTCCACACGATGTCGCCGTCGGGGTCGAGCCCCTCCGCCAACGCCTCCTCGCGGGTCTGCAGCACCGCTGCGTAATCGCGCGGCATGACCCGCACGAAGTTCTTCACTTCCTCCTCGAAGTCCTCGAGGAGCGATGCCGCCAGAGACGAATCCGTCTCCGCGGCGTGGCGCTCGAGCAGGTCGCGCAGGATCGCGGCGTCACCGGATCCCAGCTCTCCCAGCTCGAGCTCGCCCGAGGCGAGCGACTCCCGGTTCACCAGGTTCTCGTCCAGGCGGTACACGTAGGCCGTGCCGCCCGACATCCCCGCGCCGAGGTTGCGGCCGGTCGTTCCGAGGATGACGGCGAGACCGCCGGTCATGTACTCGAGCGCGTGGTCCCCCACGCCCTCCACGACAGCGGTCGCACCCGAGTTGCGCACCAGGAAGCGCTCGCCCACGACGCCGCGCAGGAACATGGTGCCCTGCGTCGCTCCATAGCCGATGACGTTGCCCGCGATGACGTTCTGCGAGGCATCGAAGCTCGACCCGCGAGGCGGACGAACCACGATCTGACCGCCCGACAGCCCCTTCCCGACGTAGTCGTTCGAGTCTCCCTCGAGGCGCAGCGTGATCCCCGACGGCATGAAGGCGCCGAAGGACTGCCCGGCGGATCCGGTGAGGTTCACGACGATCGAACCACTGGGCAGCCCGTTCGCACCGCGCGCCTTCGTGACGTGGTGACCCAGCATCGTGCCCACGGCACGCTCGGTGTTGCGCACGGGCAGGGTGATCTCGACCGTTCCGCCGTGCGCGATGACGTCCTGCGCACGCTCGATGAGCGCGACGTCGAAGTGCTTCTCCAGCTCGTGCAGCTGCTCGCGGGCGTTCCGTCGCGGCTCGTCGTCGGCGAACGCGGGGCCCTCCAGGACGGGAGCCAGATCGAGACCGCTCGCCTTCCAGTGCTCGATCGCGCCGTTGACGTCCAGCAGTTCGTTGTGACCGATCGCCTCGTCGAGCGAACGGAAGCCGAGCTCGGCGAGGTACTCGCGCACCTCCTGAGCGATGAACTCCATGAAGTTCACGACGAACTCGGGCTTGCCGGTGAAACGCTCACGCAGAACCGGGTTCTGCGTCGCGACACCCACCGGACAGGTGTCGAGGTGGCACACGCGCATCATGATGCAGCCGGAGACCACGAGCGGTGCGGTCGCGAATCCGAACTCCTCGGCGCCCAGCAGCGCACCGATGATCACGTCGCGGCCGGTCTTGAGCTGTCCGTCGACCTGCACGACCACGCGATCGCGCATGCCGTTGAGCATGAGCGTCTGCTGCGTCTCCGCGAGACCCAGCTCCCACGGCGTGCCGGCGTGCTTGAGGGAGTTGAGCGGGCTGGCGCCCGTCCCACCGTCGAAGCCGGAGACCAGGATGACGTCGGCCAGGGCCTTCGCCGTGCCTGCGGCGACCGCGCCGATGCCCGACTGGCTCACGAGCTTCGCATGCACCCGAGCCGACGGGTTCGCCCGCTTGAGGTCGAAGATGAGCTGCTTGAGGTCTTCGATCGAATAGATGTCGTGATGCGGCGGCGGCGAGATGAGCCCGACACCGGGCGTCCCGCCGCGGGTGCGAGCGACCCAGGGGTACACCTTCTGCGGGGGCAGCTGTCCACCCTCGCCGGGCTTCGCGCCCTGAGCGAGCTTGATCTGGATGTCGTCGGCCTCGGTGAGGTAGAGGCTCGTGACACCGAACCGGCCCGACGCCACCTGCTTGATCGCGCTGCGCCGCTCCGGGTCGAGCAGACGCTCGACGTCTTCGCCGCCCTCGCCGGTGTTCGACTTGCCGCCGATGCGGTTCATCGCGATCGCAAGGGTCTCGTGCGCTTCCTTCGAGATCGAGCCGTAGCTCATCGCTCCGGTGGAGAAGCGCTTCACGATCGACGAGATCGGCTCGACCTCATCGATCGGCACAGGAGGCCGTACGCCCGTGCGCAGGCCGAACATACCGCGCAGCGTCTTGAGCTCGCTCGCCTGGTCGTCCACGAGCTTCGTGTACTCCCGGAAGATGTCGTAACGGCGCTCACGGGTCGCATGCTGCAGACGGAACACCGTGTCCGGGTTGAACAGGTGCGGCGAACCGTCGCGACGCCACTGGTACTCACCGCCGGTCCACAACCGCTCGTGCGCGCGGGCTGCCGCATCCTCCGGATACGCGAACGCATGGCGTGCCGCGTTCTCGGCGGCGATGACGTCCAGGCCGACGCCGCCGAGCTTCGACTCGGTACCGGTGAAGTACGACGCGATGAACTCCTCGGACAGTCCGACCGCCTCGAAGACCTGAGCCCCCGCATAGGACGAAACCGTGGAGATGCCCATCTTCGACATGATCTTCAGCACGCCCTTGCCGAGCGCCTTGATCAGGTTCTTGACCGCCTTCTCGGGCGAGATGCCCGTGATGAACCCGGCGCGGACGAGGTACTCGACGCTCTCCATGGCGAGGTAGGGGTTCACCGCGGAGGCGCCGTAGCCGATGAGGGTCGCCACGTGGTGCACCTCGCGCACGTCGCCCGCCTCGACCACGAGGCCGACCTTCATGCGGGTCTGGTTGCGGATGAGGTGGTGGTGCACCGCGGCGAGCATGAGCAGCGACGGGATGGGGGCCAGATCCGCGTTGGAATCGCGGTCGCTCAGCACGATGAACTCGGCACCGTCCTCGATGGCACGGTCGACCTCGGCGCACATCTGCGTCAGGCGCTTCTCCATCCCCTTCGCGCCGGCCTGCACGCGGTACAGGCCGCGGATGGTGGCGGAGGTGCGACCCGGCAGTGCCGTGTCGATGTGCTGGATCTTCGCGAGCTCGTCGTTGTCGATCACCGGGAAGTCGAGAGTGACGGTGCGCGCATGCTCCGCACCCCAGCTCAGCAGGTTCGGCTCGGGGCCGAGGCCCAGCGAGAGCGAGGTCACGACCTCTTCACGGATCGAGTCCAGCGGCGGGTTGGTCACCTGCGCGAACTGCTGGGTGAAGTAGTCGAACAGGAGCCGGGGACGCTCGCTCAGGACCGCGACGGGCGTGTCGCTGCCCATCGCACCCAGCGGCTCCGCGCCCGTCTGCCCCATGGGCGTCAGCAGGATGCGGACCTCCTCCTCCGTGTAGCCGAAGGTGCGCTGACGCCGCGTGATGGAGGCGATGGGATGCACGATGTGCTCGCGCTCGGGAAGCTCGGAGAGGCGCACGCGCCCCGCATCCAGCCACTCCTGCCAGGGCTGGAGCGTCGCGAGCTCGTTCTTGATCTCGTCGTCCTCGATGATACGGCGCTGCGCGGTGTCGACGAGGAACATGCGACCCGGCCGCAGCCGGCCGCGGCGCTTGATGCGCTCGGGCTCGAAGTCGAGCACGCCGGTCTCGCTGCCGATGACGACGAGTCCGTCCGTCGTCTCCGTCCAGCGTCCCGGACGAAGACCGTTGCGGTCGAGGGTGGCGCCCACCACGGTGCCGTCCGTGAAGATCAGCGCGGCCGGACCGTCCCAGGGCTCCATCTGCATGGAGTGGTACTCGTAGAAAGAGCGCAGCTTCGGGTCCATGTCGGGCTGCTTCTCGTACGCCTCCGGGACCATCATCATGATGGCGTGCGGCAGGCTCCGGCCGGTCAGCGTGAGAAGCTCCAGCACCTCATCGAACGACGCGGAGTCACTCGCTCCGTCGGTGCAGATCGGCAGAAGCGGACGGATGTCGCCGAGCATCTCGGACTCGAGCTGCGACTGGCGCGCCCGCATCCAGTTGCGGTTGCCGTTGACCGTGTTGATCTCGCCGTTGTGCGCGACCATCCGCAGCGGCTGCGCGAGCGGCCACGACGGGAACGTGTTGGTCGAGTAGCGGGAGTGGACGACGGCGAGCTCGGACGCGAAGCGCTCGTCCTGCAGGTCGGGATAGAACGGCTCGAGCTGCAGGGTCGTGACCATGCCCTTGTATCCGAGCGTGCGACTGGACAGCGAGACGAAGTACGCGTCGAGCTCATTGCGGGCGCGCTTGCGCAGACGGAATACCCGACGATCCAGGTCGATGCCACTGAGCGCGGGCGCGTCTCCCACGGCCGGGCGGGAAAGGAACAGCTGCTCGAACGCCGGGCGCGCCTCGAGCGCCAGCTTGCCGAGGTGCTCCTCCTCCGTGGGCACCTCGCGCCAGCCGAGCACCACGAGGTTCTCGCTCGCGGCGATGCGCTCGATGCCGGCCTTCTGCGCGGCGCGCTCCTCACCGTCGCGCGGCAGGAACGCGAGACCGGCCGCGTACTCCCCCACCGGCGGCAGGTCGAAGTCCACGACGGCACGCAGGAACGCGTCCGGCATCTGCGTGAGGATGCCCGCGCCGTCGCCCGTGCCTGCGTCGGAGCCGATCGCGCCGCGGTGCTCCAGATTGCGAAGCGCCGTCAGGGCGAGATCGATGATGTCGTGGCCCGCCTCGCCGCGAAGGGTCGCGACCATGGCCAGACCACACGCGTCCTTCTCGAACGCGGGGTTGTACATGCCCTGCTTGGCAGGGAAGGCGCCGAAGCCCGCAGATCCGGGGGCGCTGTGACGGGGGCTCGAAGCCATACCAACCGTCCTCGATTGTTGCTGTTGCTGGGACGACGTCGGCCCGGAGAGTTACTTGGCGGCGGTGCTTGTGGCGCTGCCAGTGGTGATGGTTTCGTCGGCGGGGGGTGCGCTCACATCGACGAAGTCCTCGGTGTTCTGCGATTGTACAGCCGACTTGTCCACCCACTCGCGACCGGGCCGGTACGGCGAGGCCTCGAGGCCCGTGTGACGCACCTTCTGGACGACCAGGATGACGAGACCCAGGATGACGCCGAGGATGGCTGCCCATACGTTCGAGCGCAGTCCGAGGAACACCTCGCTCGGGTCGATACGGATGTTCTCCCAGACGATTCGGCCCGCCGAGTACCAGACGAGGTAGAGACCGAACTGACGACCCCACTGGAGCGTGAAACGCCTTCCGGCCCACAGGATGACGGCCGCGCCCAGGAGATTCCAGATCACCTCGTAGAGGAAGGTCGGCTGGAAAAGCGTGCCCTCTGGCAGTCCCACGGGGATCGCGTCGTTCGGTCGGGCGATCTCCAGCCCCCACCATCCGTCTGTCGGCTGACCGAACAGCTCCTGGTTGAAGTAGTTGCCGAAACGGCCCATCGCCTGGGCGATGATGAGCCCGGGGGCCAGGGCGTCGGCGAAGCTCCAGAACCGGATCCCCGTCCAGCGACAGCCGATGAGCGCGCCGATCGCGCCGCCGATGAGGGCGCCGTAGATCGCGATGCCGCCCTCCCAGATGGCCCACACGGAACCCTGTTCGAAGGGGTTCCAGGTGTTCTTGCCCTCACCGAAGTAGAACCCCGGGTGCGTGAGCACGTGGAAGGCTCTGGCGCCGATGAGCGCGAGCGGAATCGCGAACAGCGCGATGTCCACGACGACCCAGGGCTCGCCGCCGCGCTTGGTCAGGCGCCGGTTCGTGAGGATGGTGGCCACGACGATGCCGGCGATGATGCACAGCGCGTAGAAGCGGATCTCCGGGCCGCCCGGCCACAGGTCGAAGTGGTTGATCGGAGGGCTCGGGATGCTGGCGAGCACGCCTGCGGGCGCGCTCGTGAGGGCGAACGTCATGACGACGAGTCTAAAGGCGTCGATGGTGCGCTCGTGCGCGCTCAGGGATACCTGTCGAAGCGCGCGCCCTCGGGTCGGGAACGCTCGATCGTGAACACCAGGAGGACGATCGCGCCGATCAGCGGGATCAGCAGGATGAAGAACCAGAGCCCGCTGCGATCCGTGTCGTGCAGACGGCGCCAGGTGAGCGCGAGACCGGGCAGCAGCGTGACCAGGGAGTAGAGCACGGCGATGGCCCCGATGACCGTCGTCACGCCGGCGTCCGATTGCGCGCCGTCCCACACCACGTAGGGCGCGGGCCACGCGGAGAAGGTCAACGGGTCGCCGGCGGCGGTCGAGACGATCTGGAATCCGATCCCGACGAGGGCGTTCGTCAGCACCCACCACCAGAACTCGCTGCGGCTCGCCCGGCCCGCGAACGTCGCGTACTTGAGGAAGTAGCGCGCGATCGCCTGCGGCCAAGATGCTCCGTACAGCGGGAGCGACAAGGGGGTCGTGGAGGAGCTCACCTGCGCGACGCTACGCGAACAGCGCCCATCCCGCGAACCTGGCTCAGCGACGCGTGCCGTCGGCGAGGGCCCGGGCGGTGCGCCCCAGCTCCTCGAGTCCGCCGTCACGGAGGGCCCGCACCAGGGCGGTTCCCACGATCGCGCCGTCGGCGTACTCCAGGACGCCGGAGACCTGGTCCGCGTTCGAGATCCCGATGCCGACCGCGGCGTGCTCGACACCCTTTTCGCGCAGTCGCGCCACGAGTGTGCGAGCGGCCGCATCCAGTTCGGCGCGCTCCCCGGTGATCCCCATCGTCGAGACCGTGTAGACGAACCCGGTCGAGTTCTGCACGACGAGTTCGAGCCGCTCGTCGCTCGAGGTGGGTGCGGCGAGGAAGATGCGGTCGAGTCCCGTCCGCTCGCTCGCTGCGATCCACTCGGCAGCCGCCTCGGGAGTGATGTCGGGGGTGATGAGTCCCGCTCCCCCGGCCGCGAGCAGGTCATCGGCGTATCGGTCGACGCCGTATTGGAAAACGGGGTTCCAGTACGTCATCACGACGACGGGAACGTCGACGCGGCTCGTGATCTCCTTGATCGCCGGGAACAGGTCGCGCAGGCGGAAGCCTGCGGCCAGCGCGGCCTGTGTCGCCTCCTGGATCACCAGGCCGTCCATCACCGGGTCGGAGTAGGGCGGACCGAGCTCGATGATGTCGGCGCCGTTCTCGGCGAGCACGACCGCCGCCTCGATGCTCGTGGCGATGTCGGGGAAACCGAGCGGGAGGTATCCGACGAACGCGCCCCGTCCTTCGGCGTGGGCGGCCTCGATGGCCGCTGCGACGCGTGAGCTCACAGCTCGGTCCCCTCTCCCTTTGCCTCGTCGGACGACGGCGGCACGTCGACCGGCGACCCCTCATCGCCCGCGGCGTCGTAGAGGTCGAAGTAGCGGGCGGCGGTGTCCATGTCCTTGTCACCGCGACCGGACAGGTTGATGGCGATGACCGCGTCGGGGCCCAGCTCCTTGCCGATGCGCAACGCGCCCGCCAGCGCGTGCGCGGACTCGATGGCGGGGATGATGCCCTCGGTGCGCGAGAGCAGACGTAGCGCCTGCATGGCTTCGTCGTCGGTGGCAGGGATGTAGGAGGCACGACCGATGTCGGCCAGCCACGCGTGCTCGGGACCGACACCCGGGTAGTCCAGACCCGCCGAGATCGAGTGGGACTCGACGGTCTGGCCGTCCTCGTCCTGGAGCACATAGGTCTTGGCACCGTGCAGGATGCCCGCACGACCGCGTTCGATGGAGGCTGCGTGCTTCGGGGTGTCGACCCCGTCGCCCGCCGCTTCGACGCCGTAGAGCGCGACCGACTCGTCGTCGAGGAACGCGTCGAACATGCCGATCGCGTTCGAGCCGCCACCGACGCACGCGAACACGGCGTCGGGAAGCCGGCCCACCTGCTCGAGGAGCTGTGCGCGCGCCTCCTCGCCGATGATCTTCTGGAAGTCGCGCACGAGGGCGGGGAACGGATGCGGCCCCGCCGCGGTGCCGAAGATGTAGTTCGTCGTCTCGACGCTCGCCACCCAGTCGCGGTACGCCTCGTTGATGGCGTCCTTGAGGGTGCGCGAGCCCGTCGTGACAGGGATGACCTCGGCGCCCAGCAGCCGCATCCGCGCAACGTTCAGGGCCTGCCGCTCCGTGTCGACCTCGCCCATGTAGATCGTGCACTCGAAGCCGAACAGCGCAGCCGCGGTCGCGGTCGCGACGCCGTGCTGGCCGGCGCCCGTCTCCGCGATGACGCGGGTCTTGCCCAGGCGCTTGGTGAGCAGCGCCTGACCGAGGACGTTGTTGATCTTGTGCGAGCCGGTGTGGTTGAGGTCCTCGCGCTTGAGGAACACGCGTCCGCCACCCGCGTGGGCGGCGAACCGCGGCACCTCGGTGAGCACGGAGGGACGTCCGGCGTAGGAGTGCAGCAGCTCCGCGAACTCCGCCTGGAAGGCGGGATCGACGATCGCGGACTCGTAGACCGCGGTCAGCTCGTCGATGGCGGCGATGAGCGACTCGGGCATGTAGCGCCCGCCGTACTGACCGAAGAAGGGTCCTTTGACATCGCGCAGACTCATGATCCAGCCTCCAGGAAAGCGTGCAGGGTCGCGACCGGCTCCGATGTCACGAGAGCCTCGCCGATGAGGACGACGTCCGCGCCGCCGGAGCGGTAGTGGCGCACGTCATCAGGAGTGAGGACCGCCGACTCGGCGATCTTGATCGCATCGCTCGGGAACGAATCGGCGAGACGGCCGAACAGATCGCGATCGAGTTCGAAGGTGCTGAGGTTGCGCGCGTTGACCCCGATGAGACGTGCTCCGAGATCGGATGCGCGAGACAGTTCTTCCGCGGAGTGCGTCTCCACGAGCGGCGTCATGCCGAGCTGGAGAACGAGCTCGTGAAGCTCCACGAGGAGCGGTTGCTCGAGGGCGGCGACGATCAACAGCACCAGATCCGCCCCGGACGCCCGGGCCTCGAGCACCTGGTACGGCGTGGCGATGAAGTCCTTGCGCAGAACCGGGACCGAGACGCGCTCGCGCACGGCTTCGAGGTCGGCGAGGCTGCCCTTGAACTTGCGCCCCTCGGTGAGCACCGAGATCGCGCTGGCGCCGCCCTCTTCGTAACGCGACGCCTGGAAGGCGGGATCGGGGATCGCCGCCAGATCGCCGCGGGACGGGCTCGCCCGCTTCACCTCGGCGATGATCTTCACGCGGTCCGCCGGGGCGAGTGCCGCGAGCGCGTCGAGCGCAGCGGGACGTTCCAGCGCAGCGCGCTCCACGACCGCGAGAGGCGTGCGCGACTCTCGCTCGCGGGCATCCTCCACTGCGCCGGCCGTGAGGTCGGCGAGCACCATCAGTGCTCTTTCGCGACGTACTTGGGGCCGTTGACGCCCCAACCGGCGCGGGCCAGAGCCCACCCGGTGATCAAACCCACGACGAGCAGACCGACCGACGCCCACACCAGCACAGGCATGTCGAGCACGAAGAACACCGTGCCCAGCGCGACGGCGACGAGCATGATCACCACGGCCGTCCAGGCTGCCGGGGAGTGTCCGTGGCCGGGGTCGTCGATGGAATTGCTCATGTCTCTCCTTCGGGTGCGGCCACGTGACGGCCGGATCCAGTCTAGCGGGGCGGGTCGGGGAAGGTCGGATCATCGCCGCGGGAGAGGTCGTCCCACGAGTCGATCGCATCCAGCGGTGCGTCGTCAGCGGTGCCTGCCCGTCGGCGCGGTGCGTCGTATCTGCGCCCTCCGCCCGGCCAGCGCCACCCCGTGACGAGGACGAACGAACCTGCCGCCAGCAGCACGATGGCGGCGAGGAGAGCGGCGATGGGCCAGCCTGTGACGCTCGTGCTCGCGACGAGTGCCGCGACCGACGAGTCGCCGGTGATGCCGGTGGTCTCCGTCACGCTCGGGGCGTAGGCGTCGACGGGCGCGTCGAAGGCGACGGGAGCCGTGAGCAGCGCGATTCCGATCGCGGCAGCCACCGTCAGAGCGCCGAAGACGATCCGGAGCACCCGACCGACGATCGACAGCGCAGCGCCCAGCGCGAGCACAGCGAGACTCAGCGGCGTGAGCACGGGGATGGCCGCCGTCCCCGCGACCGCGACATCGGCGGCCGCGCCGTCTGTCAACGCGACGTGGATCCAGGTCTGAGTGGCGGCCAGGGTGCTCACAGCCCCCGCCGCCAGGATCGACAGAACCGCGCTCGAGCGCGCGCGACGGATCACTCGCCGCCTCGAACGGGGTCCAGATCGTCCACGTCGAAGCAGGTCCGCGTGCCGGTGTGGCACGCGGGGCCGGTCTGTTCCACGGACAGCAGCACGGCGTCGCCGTCGCAGTCCAGACGGGCGCCGTGCACGACCTGGATGTGCCCCGAGGTGTCGCCCTTGCGCCAGTACTCCTGCCGCGACCGCGACCAGTAGGTGGCACGCCCGGAGGTGAGCGTGCGCCGCAGTGCCTCCGCATCCATCCAGCCCATCATGAGCACCTCGCGGGTGTCCCACTGCTGCACGATCGCCGCGACCAAGCCCTGGTCGTTGAAACGGACCCGGGAGATGCGCTCTTCGACGCTCTCGCTCACCGCCGCACCTCGATCCCGTCGTCGACCAGTGCATCCTTGACGTCGCCGACCGTGAGCTGACCCGAGTGGAAGACGGATGCGGCGAGCACGGCGTCGGCGCCGGCGCGGATCGCGGGCGCGAAGTCGCCCACGTGCCCGGCGCCGCCGGAGGCGATGACCGGCACGCGGGAGATCTCCCGCATCAGGGCGACGAGCTCGAGGTCGAAGCCGTTCTTCGTCCCGTCGGCGTCGATCGAGTTGACCAGCAGCTCGCCCGCACCGCGTTCGATCGCCTCGCGCGCCCACGCGAGCGCGTCGAGCTTGGTCAGAGTGCGACCGCCGTGGGTCGTGACGGCGAACCCGGAGGGCATCCCCTCGGCGCGCTTGACGTCCAGCGAGAGCACGAGCACCTGAGCGCCGAAGCGGTCGGCGATCTCGTCGATCAGGGCAGGGCGCGCGATCGCTGCCGAGTTGACGCCGATCTTGTCCGCGCCCACCGCGAGCAGCCTCGCGACGTCCTCGTCGGAGCGAACGCCGCCACCGACCGTCAACGGGATGAAGACCTCTTCCGCCGTGCGACGCACGACGTCATAGGTCGTCGCCCGCTCGTCGACGGTGGCCGTCACGTCGAGGAACGTGAGCTCGTCGGCGCCCTGTTCGAAGTACAGCCGTGCGAGCTCGACGGGATCTCCCATGTCGCGGAGGTTCTCGAAGTTCACGCCCTTCACCACGCGCCCCGCCGCCACGTCCAGGCACGGGATGACTCGGCAGACCAGACTCATCAGAGCCTCGCCGCGTGGATCTCGGTCACGAGGATCGCCCTCGCACCGATCGCGTAGAGCGCATCCATGACCTGGTTCACGCCCTTGCGCGGGCTCATGACGCGCACCGCGACCCACGACGGGTCCCGCAGCGGCGAGATCGTCGGCGATTCGATGCCGGGGGCGACGGCGATCGCGTCGTCGACGAGGTCGGCGGGCAGGTCGTAGTCGATGAGCACGTACTCGCGCGCGACGATGACGCCGCGCAGGCGGCGCAGCAACGTCTCGAGACCTGCGGGCTCCTGCGCGCCGGTGATCAGGACCGCGTCCGACTCCAGAAGGACAGGTCCAAAGATCTCGAGCCCGGCCTGACGGAGCGTGGTGCCGGTGGAGACGACATCGGCCACCGCATCGGCGACACCGAGCTCGACGGCCGACTCCACCGCACCGTCGAGCGGCACGAGGTCGACTGCGATGCCGTGCTCGTCGAGGTAGGCGTCGACGAGACCGGGGTAGGCGGTGGCGACCCGCATCCCCTCGAGGTCGGCGAGCTCGGTGAAGCGGCCGGGAGGGCCCGCGAAGCGGAACGTGGAGCCGCCGAAGCCGAGCGCCTCGATCTCACGGGCGCCCGGCATACGGGCGTCCAGCAGCAGGTCGCGACCGGTGATGCCGACATCGAGCGCACCCGAACCGACGTAGGTGGCGATGTCCTTGGGGCGCAGATAGAAGAACTCGACGTCGTTGAGCGGGTCGATGGCGTGCAGATCCTTGGGATCGCGACGGCCCTTGTAGCCCGCCTCGGCGAGCATGGCCGCCGCGGTCTCGGAAAGGGAGCCCTTGTTGGGCACGGCGATTCTCAGCATGGGAAAACTCTCGGGAAGGTGACGGATGCGGCGGGTGCGGGCATCAGAGATGTCGGTACACGTCCGCCGGCGTCAGGCCCTTGGCCAGCATGAGCACCTGCAGGTGGTAGAGCAGCTGGGAGATCTCCTCCGCCGCTTCCGTGTCGCTCTGGTACTCGGCGGCCATCCAGACCTCTGCCGCCTCTTCGACGATCTTCTTGCCGATCGCATGCACACCGGCATCCAGCTCCGCGACGGTGCCGGATCCGGCCGGTCGCGTCCGGGCCTTGAGCTCCAGCTCCGCGAACAGGTCGTCGAACGTCTTCACCGTCCTAGGGTACCGTCCGCCGACCGGCGCGGATGTCGCCGTCAGTGGCGGTGGGCCCTCGCGTCGGCGGCCTGCGCCCGGAGGCCCGCGATCGCCGCATCCGGATCCGCCGCGCCGAACACGGCGGATCCTGCGACGAATGTGTCTGCACCGGCGGACGCCGCCTGCTCGATGGTGGTCGGAGCGATGCCGCCGTCGACCTGGAGCCAGACCGCCGAGTCGACCCGGCGCGCGGCATCGGCGAGTCGGGCGAGCTTGGGCATCGTCTCCGGCATGAACGACTGCCCGCCGAAACCCGGCTCCACCGTCATCACGAGGATCTGATCGAACTCGTGCAGCAGCTCCAGAAGCGGCTCCTCCGAGGTCCCCGGCTTGATGGCCACCCCGGCACGTGCGCCGATCTGACGCAGCCGTCGTGCGAGCGCGACCGGGTCGGCGGCCGCCTCCAGATGGAAGGTCACCGATGCTGCGCCCAACTCCGCGTATCCGGGTGCCCAGCGGTCGGGGTCGTCGATCATGAGGTGCACGTCCAGCGGCACGGGACTCGTCGCCTGCACCCGCTCGACCATCTGCGGACCGAAGGTGAGGTTCGGCACGAAGTGGTTGTCCATCACGTCCACGTGCACGAAGTCGGCACCGGAGATGCGACCGAGCTCGGTCTGCATGTTGACGAAGTCTGCGGCGAGGATCGAAGGGTTGATGCGGGGAGCGCTCACCCTGCCATTATCGGCGACGCTCACGCGCGTCGCCGGAGGAGCGAGATCGACATCGCGTCCGTCCCATGACGGTGAGGCCACAGCTGGGCGCGTCCCGCGCCGTCGGCGGGCGTCGGCAGATCGAGGGGGTGGCTCGCCAGGCCCTGCAGCACGGCGCGGGCATCGAGCTCCTCGATGTCGTCGCCTCGGCGCTCACGCACCTCGGCCACGACCGCGCTCGTCTCCGCCAGGTGGGGCGAGCACGTGACGTAGGCCACGATGCCCCCGGACGTCAACGCATCGAGCGCGCTCTCCAGCAGCTCCCGCTGCAGGATCGCCAGTGCCGCCACGTCTCCCGGCGACTTCCGCCAGCGCGCCTCCGGTCGCCGACGCAGCGCACCCAGGCCCGTGCACGGCGCATCGACCAGGATGCGGTCGTAACGGGCCCGCCCGGCACGCGACCGCCCGTCCTCCTCGCTCACCGCGACCTCGGCGGGGACACCCGCGAGAGCCTGACGCACGAGGCCCGCACGGGCCGGCGCGATCTCGTTCGCCTCCAGCAGCGCACCGCCGGCCAGCGCCTCCGCGGCGAGCAGGGCGGTCTTGCCGCCCGGTCCGGCGCACAGATCGAGCCATCGCTCTCCCGCGATCACAGGCACGGCGCGGCTGAGAGCGAGCGCCGCCAACTGCGAGCCCTCGTCCTGCACGCGGATGCGGCCGCCGGCCGCCCGGATGAGCGGCTCCGGATCGCCGCCGGCGGACAGCGCGCCCACGGGCGAGTATCGCGTCGGGGCGAGCTCGGCCGGCCGATCGGCGAGACCGGGAAGCACCGCCAGCGAGACCCGCGGCGAGGCGTTGTCCGCGCGCAGAAGGTTTTCAAGTTCGTCGGCGCGCCCCTCGGCGGACAGCGCGCGGCGGAAGGCGCGGATCACCCAGACCGGGTGTGCGTACGCGAGTCCCAGCCGTTCGTCGTCCGAACGCGCCGCCGCCTCGATGCGGGCGAGCCACTCCCCCGGCGTGTCGCGTGAGATCCTCCGGAGCACGGCGTTGACGAAGCCCGTCGGTGCCGCGCCGATCGTCTCGCGCACGAGTCCCACCGTCTCGTGCACGGCCGCGTGGGAGGCGATGCGGGTCGAGAGCAGCTGATGCGCGCCCAGTCGCAGGGCGTCGAGCACGTCCTCGTCGATCTCGTCGATGGGACGACCTGCCGCCGACGCGATGATCGCGTCGTAGGTGCCCAGACGTCGAAGGGTTCCGTAGGTCAGCTCGGTCGCCAGGGCCGCATCCTTCGCGTCGAGCCCGGCTCGCGCGATCTCTACCGGCAGAAGCAGGTTCGCGTACGCGTCGGATGCGGCGACGGCGCGCAGCGTGTCGAAGGCCACCCGCCGCGGATCCGAGCGGCTCACGACGCCACCAGCCCGTCCGCCGCCCGAAGACCGCGCAGCCAGTCGCCCGCCGCCATCGCCGCCTTGCCCGCCGGTTGCACGCGCACGAGCGCCACGGGGTCGGTGGCGGTGCCGACGAGCACCTCGGACTGGGCGGCGCGGATCGCGCCGGGCGCCAAGGTCGCGGCGTGCTCCGCCCGATGCATGTCGTGGATCTTCACGCGCACGCCCTCGACCGTCGTGAAGGCGCCCGGTTCGGGCGTCGTGCCCCGGAAGCGCGACAGGACCGCATCCGCCGCCTGCGTCCAGTCCAAACGGCCGTCTTCCGCGGTCAGCTTGCCCGCGTACGTGCTCTCCCCGGCCTGTGGGACTCCGCGAGCGGTCCCCGCCGCCAGCTGGTCGACGACGTCGACGAGCGCCGCGGCACCGTCGCGCGCGAGATCCTCCAGAACGCGTCCGGCGGTGGCTGTCGCTGGGATGCGGTAGCGGGTTCCCCCGTATACGTCGCCCTCGTCGAGACCCGCGGTCAGCTGGAACACGTTCGTTCCAGTCTCGCCGTCTCCGGCGATGAGCGCCCGCTGCACGGGTGCGGCTCCGCGCCAGCGCGGCAGCAGCGAGAAGTGAAGGTTGATCCACCCCAGACGCGGTGCGCTCAGCAGCGGCTCCCGTACGAGGCCGCCGTACGCCACGATGACGCCCAGATCCGGCTCGAGTGCCGCGATGCGCTCGGTCGCCTCCGCATCCAGCCGGTCGGTCTTGAGCACCTCGAGGCCCAGCTCGGCGGCGGCGTCGGCGACGGGCGACGGGGTGAGCACGCGCTTGCGTCCGACCGGCGCGTCGCGGCGGGTGACGACGCACGCGAGCTCGTGATCGGTAGCGGCCAGAGCGCGCAGCGAAGCGACGGCGGGTTCGGGCGTTCCCGCGAAGACAAGACGCATCGGGTTCCTCACAGCTCGGGATCGGGCACGTCCACCCGAACTCTGAGTGTATTCCGGCTGCGCGCGGGGGTCCGTCCGCGCGCACGACGCGCGCGGACGGCGTCGGCGACGACCGCGGCCCGCAGAGACCCCGTCACGGCCCTGCCGTGGCCGTAGTCGAAACGCACCAGGGCGCGCGAGCGGGGCGGGTCCTCTCCGAGGATCTCGGACGGTCCGAGGACGGCGTCCGGATCGAGCGCGGGAACCTCGGCGCGCAGCTGCGCGAGGGCCTCGTGCACGGTTCGGGGCTCCCCCTCCACGACGGCGACCCGCACCGCCGGCGGCAGATGCAGCACCGCACGGTCGGCGAGCTCCGCGCGGGCGTAGGCGGCCTGCGTCCAGGTGGCCAGCGCGCGGGCGACCGGCCCGGCGACCCCGGTGAGCAGCACGGGCGCGCCGGGCGCGGTCAGCGCGGCCGCGTTCGACCACCACCGCAGACACGACTCACCGATGCGCAGGTCCTCGGCCAGCAGCATCCGGTCACCATCCAGGAGCAGCACCGCACGATAACCGCCCTCTGCGATCGGTTCCGCGCCCCGGGTCGCGATCACCAGCGCAGGGCGGTGCTCGACGCGCGCGACAGGATGGTCGCCGTCCGCCACGATCACCCGAGTCCCGGGGAAGGCTCGACCGAGCTCGTCCGCGGTGCGCTCGCTTCCCGACGACGCGAGACGCAGATGCTGACCCTCGCATACGGCGCACTGCCAGGCGGCGATCCCGCGTCCGCACCAGGAGCATTCCGGGGGCCTGCCCTGCCTGCGCACGCGGAGGGGGCCGGAGCAGTGCAGACAGCGCGCGGGCGTGCGGCAGGAGGAGCAGACCACCACCGGCGCGTACCCGGGACGCGCCACCTGCACCAGGACGGGGCCCTCCGTCAGCGCGTCGCGCACGGCCTGGAACGCCGAGGACGGGATGCGCGCCTGCGCCACTGCGTCGGATGTCGCCGTCAGGACGACGCGCGGCGTGACCCGACGTGCCGCCGCGATTTGACGGAACCAACCGATCTGAACGAGCCGCTCGACATCCGTGGTTCGCGTGTGACCGAGCACCAGCAGGGCGCTCTGCTCGCTCTCCTGGCGCAGCAGCGCGACATCGCGCGCGTGCACACCGGGGCTGAGCGGTTCTGCGAGCAGCGGATCGCCGTCGTCCCAGATGACGACGAGTCCCGTGTTGCTGGTGGGCGAATAGACGGCGGATCGGTTTCCGACGACGATGCAGGGAGCCTCCGCGAGGGTGCGCAGGTACGCGCCGTAGCGCGCGGGACCGGTCTGCCGCGCATCGGACTGCACCAGCGCGTTCGGGGGCACACGCCCCGCGAGGGCGGTCATCACCTGCTCCTGATCACGGTGGTCGGGAACGACGATGATCACGCTCCGCCCCGCTGCGAGGGTGATGGTCGCTGCCGCCGCGACGAGGACCGCCCATGATCCGACCGTGCCGCCCTCGGCGAGCTCCACGACGCGCGGCGTCGCATCCACGGCGAGGCGTTCGCCGGCGCGGATCCCCTCCGCCAGGTGCGGGAACGCCGCGAGGACCTCTTCAGCGGTCTTCACCGCGTCGGCATGGGGCACCTCGACGACGGGCACAGGCGAATGCAGCCATGCCTTCTCCGCCCGCACCATCCGTTTCGGCACCGCGAGGCGGAGGACATCGGATGCGGATCCTGCCGCGCGATCGGCGACGCGTCGGGCAAGGCCGTAGAGACTCGGAGGCAGGACGGGCATCGGCGAGACCACACTGTCGAGCTCGGAGAGCGGACGCTCGTGGTCCGTCTCCTCGCCACGCTCGATGAGGAACCCGTCGACGACGCGGCCGGCACTGCGCAGCGGAACGCGGACACGTACTCCGGGCACCGCGTCCTCATCGAACTCGGTCGGGATCGCGTAGTCGAAGAGGCGGTCGAGCTGCGGAAGCGGCGAATCGAGCAGCACGCGCGCGACGGGCCGAGCGGGGCCGGCTGCCCCGGTCATCTCAGAGCCCGGCTGCGGCGCGCAACTCGTCGACGCGATCCAGACGCTCCCAGGTGAACCCGGGCAGCTCGCGGCCGAAGTGACCGTAGGCGGCCGTCGCCGAGTAGATGGGACGCAGCAGATCCAGCTGGTCGATGATGGCCTTGGGCCGCAGGTCGAAGACGTCGAGGATGGCCGCGGTGATCGTCTCGTCGCTCACATGCCCCGTGCCGAAGCTCTCGACATACAGGCCGACGGGACTCGCCTTGCCGATCGCGTACGCGACCTGCACCTCGAGCCGCTCGGCGAGACCCGCCGCGACCGCATTCTTGGCGACCCAGCGCATGGCGTACGCGGCGGAACGATCGACCTTGGAGGGGTCTTTGCCACTGAAGGCGCCCCCGCCGTGGCGCGCCGCGCCGCCGTAGGTGTCGATGATGATCTTGCGTCCGGTCAACCCGGCGTCACCCTTGGGGCCGCCGGTCACGAAGGGCCCGGCGGGGTTGATGTAGTACTGCACGTCGGGCGTGTCGAGTCCGGTGTCGGCGAGCACGGGATCGATGACCTCGCGACGCACCAGCTCGCGCAGCTCGTCCTGACCGATGTCGGGATGATGCTGCGTGGAGAGCACGACCGACTCCACCGTCTTCGGAGTGTGGCCGTCGTAGCCGAGGGTGACCTGCGTCTTGCCGTCGGGACGGAGGAAATCGAGAGTGCCGGATCTGCGCACCGCGGCCAGGCGCTCGGCCATCCGATGCGCGGTCCACGCCGCCATCGGCATGAGCTGCGCGGTCTCGGTCGTCGCGAAACCGAACATGATGCCTTGGTCGCCGGCACCCTGTTCGTCGCGGGGGTCCACCGAGCGTCCCTCGCGCTGCTCGAACGCCTGGTTGACGCCGGCCGCGATGTCCGAGGACTGCGCGCCGATCGACACGGAGACGCCGCAGGAGTCGCCGTCGAAGCCGGTGTCGCTGGAGGTGTAACCGATGCGGTTCACGACGTCGCGCACGATCGCGGGGATCTCGACGTAGGCACGCGTCGACACCTCGCCGGCGACGTGCACGAGACCCGTCGTCACGAGCGTCTCGACCGCGACGCGACCAGTCGGATCCTCCGCGATGATCGCATCGAGGATGCTGTCGGAGATCTGGTCGCAGATCTTGTCCGGATGCCCTTCGGTGACGGATTCGGACGTGAACAGACGCAGCTCGGTCATCGCAACTCCACTCAAGACGTGAGGGACACCCCCCACTGTGACGCTCCCCCCGGACACCAGGGTGCCGGGGGGAGCGTCGACGTGATCAGATCACTCGGCGTGACGCAGCCGCAGCTTGTCTTCGTTGATCTCGTGCAGCGCGATCGTCAGCGGCTTGTCTTCGATCGTGGAGTCCACCAGCGGGCCCACGTTGTCGAAGAGGTTGCCCTCGTGCAGATCCGAGTAGTAGTCGTTGATCTGGCGCGCCCGCTTGGATGCGTAGATGACGAGCTGGTACTTCGAGTCGACCTTGTCGAGAAGGCTGTCGATGGGGGGCTCGATGATGCCCTGGTTGGTCCCAGCCATGGCGGTACCTCCTGGTTCGGGGATGTCGGCGGAGAGTCGTTCGACGACGACGCATCACGACGGACGCGCGGAAGCCTTCGTCAATTCTACGACCTCACGCGCGGCCTCGGCGACTTCTGCGTTCACGACCCGGTAGTCGAACTCCCCCTGGGCGGCCAGTTCCACCCGCGCGGTGCGCAGACGCCGGGCGCGTTCTTCCGCATCCTCCGTGCCTCGTCCGACCAGGCGCTGCACGAGTTCGTCCCAACTGGGCGGGAGCAGGAACACGAGCGCGGCGTCCGGCGCGGCCGCCCGCACCTGCCTGGCTCCCTGCAGATCGATCTCCAGCAGCACCGTGCGACCGTCGGCCAAGGCGCGCTCGATCGGACCACGGGGCGTGCCGTAACGGTACTTGTTGTGCACGGTCGCCCACTCGAGCAGTTCGCCGCGCGCGATGAGATCGTCGAAGGCGGCGTCGTCCACGAAGAAGTAGTGCGTGCCGTCGACCTCGCCGGGGCGGGGCGGGCGCGTGGTCGCGGAGACGGAGAGGAGGATCTCCGGATAGTGCTCCTGGATGTGGGCGGCCACGGTCCCCTTGCCGACCGCGGTCGGGCCGGCGAGGACGAGCAGACGGCTGCGGGCGGCGCGCGGCTGGGGTTCCGGCAGACGACCGTCGAGCCATTCCTGGAGCGCGGCGCGCTGGCGCACCCCGAGGCCGCCGAGACGCTTCACGGGCGAGATGCCGAGCTCGGCGAGGATGCGATCCCGCTTGCCCTCTCCGATGGCCGGGAGCGAGGTGAGGAACTCGGGGACGCGCAGGGTTCCGGCGGCGGATGCGGGGGCGGCGACCGCACGTCGCAGCACCTCCTGGCCGCTGATCACGCGCGTGGCGAGGTCGCGCTTGAGCGACGCGCGGGCGCGACGGGCCTCGACGGCTCGGCGCGACGCCGCGGCACGATCGACCTCGGGCGGCGTTCGACTGTCAACCACGGCGGACCTCCGAATAGAGTGCGCGCCTCTCATCGATGCGGGCGACCAAGCCGGCCGGACCAGCAGACAGGATGCTCCTGCTCTCACTGGCCACGACCTGCGCCGCCACGTAGCCGAAGAGCGTGTCGAGATCCGACGGCTGTGCACCCTGCGCGCCGAAACCCGGAGCAAGGATGGGGGTCCCGGCGAGCACCGTGTCGGTGAGCCCGAACGATGTGCGCTGCAGCGTCGCTCCCACCACCACGCCGACGGGGCCGAGGGCTCCCGCGCTCCCGACGTTGTAGGAGCCGACCTCACGAGCGACGCGGGCCGCGATCGGCTCGTCGTCACCTGCCGAGGCATCGACCGTGATGGCGGTCTGCACGGCGGCTGCCTCGCGATTGCTCGTCGCGGCGAGGACGAACACGCCCTTGTCCGCCCGGATCGCGCGGGTGATGGTCTCGTGCAGGGACTCCGGTCCGAGATAGGGGCTGAGGGTGAGCGCATCCGCTTCCAGGGGCGCACCGGGCTCGAGCCACGCGGCGGCGTAGCCGTCCATCGTCGTACCGATGTCGCCCCGCTTCGCGTCGGCGATCACCAGCAGGCCCGCATCCCTCGCCGCAGCGAGCACGTCCTCGAGGGCGGCGTAACCCGCCGACCCGAACCGTTCGTAGAACGCGACCTGCGGCTTCACGACGCCCACGCGCCCCGCGGCCGCATCCACGACGCGCAGACCGAACTCGCGCACCCCGGCCGCATCCTCGCCGAGGCCCCAGGCGCGCAGCAGCTGTGCGTGGGGGTCGATCCCCACGCACAGCTGGCCGTACTCGTCGAGCGCGGCCTGCAGCCGCGTTCCGAAACCGGCTGCGCTCACGCGCGCGCCGCCCGCTCCACCGCGTACTCCTGCAGGCTCTTCACGTCGAACCCCTCGCGCAGCACGGGCAACGCGCTGACGGCGGCGCCGAGCACGGCCATCGTCGTGAACAGTGCCTTGTCCGCGGCCACCGCGGCCGCGCGGATCTCGTACCCGTCCGCGCGCGCCAGGCCGCCGCTGGGCGTGTTGACGATCATGTCGATCTCACCCGCGTTGATGAGATCGACGATGTTCGTCTCCCCCGTCTCCTGCGTCGCCGAGTACTTGTTGACGGTGCGCACCGCGATGCCGTTCCGAGCGAGGATCTCCGCCGTTCCCTCCGTCGCCACGAGCTCGTAGCCGAGTTCCTGGAGGCGGTGGGCCGGCAGGATCACGGCGCGCTTGTCGGCGTCGGCGACCGAGATGAACACCGTGCCCGACAGGGGCATCCCGCCGTAGGCGGCCTGCTGGCTCTTCGCGAACGCCGTCGGGAAATCGCGGTCGAATCCCATGACCTCGCCGGTCGAGCGCATCTCCGGCCCGAGCACGGAGTCGACGGTCTGGCCGTCCTTCGTGCGGAACCGCTTGAAGGGCAGCACGGCCTCCTTGACGGCGACGGGTGCGTCCAGCGGAACACGCGAGCCGTCCTGCTCGGGAAGCATCCCCTCGGCCTTGAGCTCGGCGATGGAGCTGCCCGCCATGATGCGGCTGGCGGCCTTCGCGAGCGGGATGCCGAGCGCCTTGGAGACGAAGGGCACCGTGCGGCTCGCGCGCGGGTTCGCCTCGATCACGTAGAGCACGCCGGCACTGATCGCGAACTGCACGTTCAGCAGCCCCCGCACGCCCACGCCCTGGGCGATGGCCAGCGTCGCCTCACGGACACGGTCGACGTCGGTGCGGCCCAGCGACACGGGAGGGAGCGTGCAGGAGGAGTCGCCGGAGTGGATGCCCGCCTCCTCCAGGTGCTCCATCACGCCGCCGATGTACAGCTCCTGGCCGTCGAACAGGGCGTCCACGTCGAGCTCGATGGCGTCGTCCAGGAAGCGGTCGACGAGCAGGGGCAGCCCCGGGCCGATGATGGCCGCATCGGCGATGCGGACGAAGTAGTCGCGCAGCGCCTCCGTCGAGTAGACGATCTCCATGCCGCGGCCGCCGAGCACGAAGCTCGGGCGCACCAGCACCGGGTAGCCGATCTCCTCGGCGACGCTCACCGCGCCGTCGACGTCGATCGCCGTGCCGCTGCGCGGCGCGACCAGGCCCGCGTCGTCCAGCAGGCGCGAGAACAGCTCGCGCTCCTCCGCCAGGTCGATCGCGGCGGGGCTCGTGCCCAGGATGCGGTAGCCCGCCGCCTCGATGCCCTTCGCAAGCCCCAGGGGGGTCTGGCCTCCGAGCTGACAGATGACACCGAGGATCTCGCCCGACGCGCTCTCCGCATGCAGCACCTCGAGCACGTCTTCGAGCGTGAGCGGTTCGAAGTACAGACGGTCGCTCGTGTCGTAGTCGGTCGAGACCGTCTCCGGGTTGCAGTTGATCATGACCGTCTCGTAGCCCGCATCCGAGAGCGCGAAGCTCGCGTGCACGCACGAATAGTCGAACTCGACGCCCTGACCGATGCGGTTGGGGCCGGAGCCGATGATGACGACCTTGGTGCGCTCCGACGGCGACACCTCCGTCTCGGCGTCGTAGCTCGAGTAGTGGTACGGCGTGAGAGCGGGGAACTCTCCGGCGCACGTGTCGACCGTCTTGTAGACGGGCCGCAGTCCCAGGGCGTGGCGGATGCCGCGCACCTCGGCCTCGCCGATGCCGCGCAGCTCGGCGATCTGCGCGTCGCTGAAGCCGTGCTCCTTCGCGACCCGCAGCACCTCGGTATCGAGCTCGCCGGCCGCGCGCACGAACTCGGCCACCTCGTTGATCAGCGCGATCTGATCGAGGAACCAGGGATCGATCGCCGTCGCCTCGAACGCCTGCTCGATCGTGGCTCCCTTGCGCATGGCCTGCTGCAGGACGACGATGCGCCCGTCCGTCGGGGTGGCCGCGATCTCCAGCAGCTCCTCGACCGAGCGCTGCTCGTCACCCCAGTGGAAGCTGGAGCCGCGCTTCTCCAGCGATCGCAGCGCCTTCTGCAAGGCCGTCGCGTAGTTGCGACCGATCGCCATCGCCTCGCCGACCGACTTCATGGTCGTCGTGAGTGTCGTGTCGGCCGCGGGGAACTTCTCGAAGTTGAAGCGCGGCACCTTGACGACGACGTAGTCCAGCGTCGGCTCGAAGCTCGCCGGGGTCACCTTCGTGATGTCGTTCGGGATCTCGTCGAGGCGGTAGCCGATCGCGAGCTTGGCGGCGATCTTGGCGATCGGGAAGCCCGTGGCCTTCGACGCCAGCGCCGAGGAGCGCGACACGCGCGGGTTCATCTCGATCACGATGATGCGCCCGGTCACGGGGTCGACGGCGAACTGGATGTTGCAGCCGCCGGTGTCGACACCCACGCGACGGATGATCTCGATGCCGATGTCGCGCAGCTTCTGATACTCGCGGTCTGTCAGCGTGAGCGCGGGGGCGACCGTGATCGAGTCCCCCGTGTGCACGCCGACGGGGTCGACGTTCTCGATCGAGCAGACGACCACCGTGTTGTCGGCGGTGTCGCGCATGAGCTCGAGCTCGTACTCCTTCCACCCGAGGATGGACTCCTCGAGGAGCACCTCGTTCGTGGGCGAGTCGTGCAGACCGGCGCCGCCGATGCGGCGCAGATCGGCCTCGTCGTACGCGAAGCCCGAGCCCAGTCCGCCCATCGTGAAGGAGGGGCGAACCACGAGCGGGTACCCGAGCTTCTCGGCACCGGCGAGGAGCTCGTCCATGGAGTGGCAGATGACGGAGGCGGCCACATCCGCTCCGGCCTCGATCACCAGCTCCTTGAAGATCTGGCGGTCCTCGCCCTTGTTGATGGCCTCGAAGTTGGCGCCGATGAGCTCGATGCCGTACTTCTCCAGCACACCGTTCTTGTGCAGGTCGATCGCCGCGTTCAGCGCCGTCTGGCCGCCGAGGGTCGGCAGGATCGCGTCGGGGCGCTCCTTGGCGATGATGGTCTCGATGACCCGCCAGTTGATGGGCTCGATGTAGGTCGCATCGGCGAAGTCGGGGTCGGTCATGATCGTGGCCGGGTTCGAGTTGACCAGGATCACGCGAACGCCCTCGGCACGCAGCACACGGCACGCCTGGGTACCGGAGTAGTCGAACTCACAGGCCTGACCGATGACGATCGGGCCGGAGCCGATGACGAGGACGGAGCGGATGTCGTCGCGCTTGGGCATTACTTGGTGTCCTTCTTGCTCTGCTCGGCGATGACCATGTCCCGGAACCGGTCGAAGAGGTAGTTCGCGTCGTGCGGGCCGGCGGCGGCCTCCGGGTGGTACTGCACACTGAACGCGGGGATGTCGAGGGCGCGTAGCCCCTCGACGACCTGATCGTTGAGGCCGACGTGGCTGACCTCGACGCGGCCGTAGCCGTTCGGGCTGTCGCTCACGCCGTCGAGCGGCGCATCCACTGCGAAGCCGTGGTTGTGCGCGGTGATCTCCACGCGCCCGGTCGTGCGGTCCATGACGGGCTGGTTGATGCCGCGGTGACCGAAGGGCAGCTTGTACGTGCCGTAGCCCAGCGCCCGCCCCAGCAGCTGGTTGCCGAAGCAGATGCCGAAGAACGGCAGGCGGTCATCGAGCACCGCGCGCAGCAGCTCGACGTGATCGGCGGATGCCGCCGGGTCGCCGGGGCCGTTGGAGTAGAACACCGCGACGGGGTCGATCGCGCGGATCTCCTCGATCGTGGCGGTCTGCGGCAGCACGTGCACGTCGAATCCGCGAGCGGCGAGGTTGTCGATCGTGGCCTGCTTGACCCCGAGGTCGAGCACGGCCAGGTTCCCGACGCGCTCCGCGGTGGCGGGGGTGATCTCGGTCTCGACGACGGAGACGGATGCGGAGAGGTTCTGTCCCGCCATCGCGGGCGCCTCGCGCACGATGCGCAGCTGCTCCTCCGGGTCGATCGCCGCGGCGTCGCCCGAGAAGATTCCGCCGCGCATGCTGCCCGCCGAGCGGATGTGGCGCGTCACGGCACGGGTGTCGATGCCACTGATGCCGACGATGCCGTCGTTCGTGAGTGCGTCGTCGAGCGACTCCTCGGCACGCCAGTTGGACACGACGCGCGAGGGGTCGCGCACGATGTAGCCGGCGACCCAGATGCGCCGCGACTCGGTGTCCTCGTCGTTGACACCGGTGTTGCCGATGTGGGGCGCGGTCTGCAGGACGATCTGTCCCGCGTAGGAGGGGTCGGTGAGGGTCTCCTGGTAGCCGGTCATACCGGTGGCGAAGACGACCTCGCCGAGGGTGGTGCCGGTGGCGCCGTAGGCGCGGCCGGAGTGGCGGGTGCCGTCTTCGAGGACGAGGACGGCCGGTCCGGTGCGGAAGAGAGTCATACGTCGGTTCCCGTCGAGGTGGGGTGGGGCAGGATCGCGTCGAGGGCGGCGGCGACCGCGCGAGCCGAGGCGTCCTGCGGGCGGAAGTAGGAGTCGACGAGCGTGTCGTCGTCGATGCGCCAGCTGAGACGGGCCAGCCCGTCCCGCTCGACCACGCGGTCGATCGTGACGGTGGCCTGCTGAGCGGACACGAGGCGCGTTCTGTCGATGAACACCGGCTCGCCGCCGTGGGCGAGCAGCGCCACGCCGGCGTCGGTGATCAGGAGGTCGGCCTTGGCGCGGAACCCGAGCCCTCGAACGGCGAGACGTTCCAGGGCGGTGTCGTGCGCGGTCGTCGCCACGTACAGGCCGGCGAAGCGTGCGAGCACGTCTGCGTCGGCGGGCGGCGAACCGAGCGGCGCGGCAAGGCCGCTGTCTCGTCGCACTCGTCGCAGCCAGCCCCAGAGCATGAGGCCGATCAGCAGCAGTGCGACGGCGAGCATGACCAGCAGTGCGCCCTCTCGGCTCATGCGTGCACCTCCGCCGCATCCACGACGACGCCGTCGCGCACGGTCGCGATGCCGGCGCGGAACGTCCACCGCGTCGAACCCGGCAGCTCGCGCCCGAGGTAGGGCGAGTTGGTGCTGCGTCCGTGCAGGTCGTCGACGGCGAACCTCGCGCGAACGCTGTCGTCGTACAACGCTAGATGGGCCGGCTCGCCCACGGCGAGCGGACGGCCGTGCGCCTGCAGGCGCCCGATCGCGGCAGGCGCGCTGCTCATGACGCGCGCGACGTCCGCCCAGTCGAGCAGTCCGGTCTCAACCATGGCGTGGTGCACGACGCGCAGGGCGCTCTCGAGTCCCACCATGCCGTTGGCCGCGGCCTGCCACTCGCAGGCCTTCGCCTCGGCGGGATGCGGTGCGTGGTCGGTCGCGACGATGTCGATCGTGCCGTCCGCGAGGCCCTCCCGGACCGCCTGCACGTCCTCGTCCCGCCGCAACGGCGGGTTCACCTTGAACCGCGCGTCGTATCCGCGAACGAGTTCTTCGGTCAACAGCAGGTGGTGCGGGGTGACCTCGGCGGTCACTGCGATGCCCCGCTTCTTCGCCCAGCGGATGATGTCGACGCTGCCGGCCGTGGAGAGGTGGCAGACGTGCAGGCGCGACCCGACATGCTCGGCGAGCAGGACGTCGCGGGCGATGATCGACTCCTCCGCGACGGCGGGCCACCCGGTGAGCCCCAGCTCGGCCGAGACGGCGCCCTCGTTCATCTGAGCGCCCTCGGTCAGACGCGGGTCCTGCGCGTGCTGTGCGATCACGCCGTCGAACGCCTTCACGTACTCGAGGGCGCGACGCATGATGAGCGGATCGAAGACGCAGAAGCCGTCATCGCTGAACACACGCACGCGCGCGCGGGAGTGAGCCATCGCTCCCAGCTCCGCCAGCCGCTCGCCCTTCTGTCCGACCGTCACGGCCCCGATGGGCTGGACGTCGACGAAGCCGGCGGCTTCGCCGAGCGCGAGCTCCTGCTCGACGACTCCGGCGGTGTCCGCGACGGGCGACGTGTTCGGCATGGCGAACAGGGCCGTGTACCCGCCCGCGGCGCCCGCACGAGAGCCGGTCAGGATGGTCTCGGATGCCTCGTAGCCGGGCTCTCGCAGATGCGTGTGCAGATCGACCAGGCCGGGAAGGGCGACGAGGCCCTCGGCATCGATGACCTGGGCCCCGGCTCGGCTGAGGCCACTCCCCATCTCCTGGATGAGGCCGTCCGCGACGACGAGATCGACCGCGGCGGCGCCGACCGGCCGCACGCCGCGGATCACGTACGTTCCGCTCATGACGCACCTTCTTTCTCGGAGGCGGGGCGTTCGCCCGCAAGCAGCAGGTACAGCACAGCCATCCGCACGGATACGCCGTTGGTGACCTGCTCGAGCACCGTGGATCGCGGCGAATCCGCCGCCGCAGCGGAGATCTCCAGCCCGCGGTTCATCGGCCCAGGGTGCATGACAATGCTATCGGCCGGCAGGGCGTCGAGACGCTCGCCGTCCAGTCCCCACGCTCGCGCGTACTCGCGCTCGGTCGGGAAATACGCCGCATTCATCCGCTCGAGCTGGATGCGCAGCATCATGAGCGCATCGGGACCGTCGGCGATGGCACGGTCGAGGTCGTATTCGATCGCTGCCGGCCACGCCGACACATCCTGCGGGATGAGGGTCGGCGGCCCGACGAGAGTGATCCGCGCGCCGAGCGTGTGCAGCAACCACACGTTGGAGCGTGCGACGCGCGAGTGGAGGATGTCACCGACGATCGCGACGGACACCCCGGACAGGTCGCGGCCCCGACTGTCAGCACCGAACAGACGCTTGCGCAGTGTGAACGCGTCCAGCAGTGCCTGCGTCGGATGCTCGTGGGTCCCGTCGCCGGCGTTCACCACGCCGGCGGTGATCCAGCCGCTCGTGGCGAGGGTGCGAGGAGCCCCGGATGCGCCGTGACGGATGACGACGGCGTCCGCTCCCATGGCCTGCAGCGTCTGGGCGGTGTCCTGCAGGGACTCCCCCTTGGAGACGCTCGAGCCCTTGGCCGAGAAGTTGATGACGTCAGCGGACAGGCGCTTCGCCGCCGCTTCGAAGGAAATCCGGGTGCGCGTCGAGTCCTCGAAGAAGAGGTTCACCACCGTCTTGCCGCGCAGCGTCGGCAGCTTCTTGATCTCGCGCTGCTGCGTATCCGCCATGTCTTCTGCGACGTCGAGGATGCGGAGGGCCTGCTCGCGGCCGAGCGTGCGGGTGTCGAGGAGGTTCCTCATGACTCGATCGTCACCTCTTCGACGCCGTCGGTCTCGGCGAGGCGGACGTTGACGCGCTCGTCGCGTGCGCTCGGCAGGTTCTTGCCGACGAAGTCGGGGCGGATCGGAAGCTCCCGATGACCCCGGTCGATCAGGGCGGCCAACCGCACCGCGGCGGGGCGTCCGATGTCCTGCAGCGCGTCGAGAGCGGCCCGGATGCTCCGGCCCGAGAAGAGCACGTCGTCGACGAGGACGATCGTGCGGTGGTCGATGCCGCCCGCGGGGATGTCGGTTCGGTGCGGCGCCCGGGTGGGGTTGCTGGCGAGGTCGTCGCGGTACATCGTGACATCGAGGGCGCCCACGGGCACCGGTACGCCGCCGAAGTCGGACACGAGGGCGCCGATGCGACGGGCCAGCGGCACCCCTCGCGTCGGGATACCGAGGATCACCAGCCCCTCCGGACCGCGGTTGGACTCCAGGATCTCGTGGGAGATCCGAGTCAGGGCCCTGGCGATGTCGGCCTCATGCAGCACGGTTCGCGTGCTCATCCGCCGCTCCCTTCTCCGCCTCACAGGACGGGGTTAAAGGTTGCTGTGGTTTGCATACAGCCTATCCCAGACAGCCGGCTCCGCGCCCGGCGGCGCGGACGCTGTTAGGCTCGCGTGCGTTCCTATGACCAGTTCTTCCGCCCGTCCCGCGCGCCCATCCGATGCGCCGGCGACGCCGACCCCCACTGCTGCAGCGAGCGGGCGGGCATCCGGCAAGGCGATCCTCCTCGGCGAGCACGCCGTCGTCTACCGACGGCCGGCACTTGCCATCCCGCTCTCCGCGCTTCAGGTACGGGCCGAGGTCCGCCGGTCGAGCGGTCCGAGCCATCTGCACAGCGATCTGTACGACGGACCTCTGACCGCAGCCCCCGCACGCCTGGGCCCCACCGCCATGGCTGCCGCGGCAGCGCTCGAAGCGGTCGGTGCCGCCGGTGAGTCGATCGATCTCCGCATCGCGAGCGACCTGCCGGCCGAGCGCGGTGTCGGATCCTCCGCCGCCGTCGCCGCTGCCGTCGTGCGCGCCGTGGCCGCCGCGTTCGGTACCGACCTGGATGCCGCGGCCGAGCACGACGTGATCCAGCGGGCCGAGCGTGTCGCTCACGTGTCACCGAGCGGTCTCGACGCACACGCCGTGCGCGCCGACGCACCGATCTGGTTCGAGGACGGTGCCGTGTCACCCGTCGCCGTGGCCGCCCCCCTCACCTTCGTGATCGCCGACACCGGCGTCGCCGGCCGCACGAGGGAAGCCGTCGCCTATGTCCGCAGGCGTCACGATGAAGACCCGCAGGGCACGACGGTTCTGCTCGACGAACTGGGCGAGCTGACCCGCGAGGCGCGCACGCACCTCGCGACCGGCGATGCCCGGAGTCTGGGTGCCGTCATGGACCGGGGTCACGCGACGCTGGATCTCCTGGGTGTGGGCGACCCGTCACTCGATGAACTCGCGGCCACGGCGCGCGCGCACGGCGCCTGGGGAGCGAAACTGACCGGCGGAGGGCGGGGCGGATGCGTCCTCGTGCTGATCCGCGACGACAAGAGCGCCGCCGAGGTCGCCGGCGCCCTGCGCGGCGCGGGAGCGGCCGCGACCTGGACCACCACGGTGGAGGCGACGACATGACAGAGGCCCGCGCGACCGCGCATCCGAACATCGCTCTGGTGAAGTACTGGGGCAAAGCCCACGCGGCGCTCAACCTGCCGGCCACCGGCAGCCTGTCGATGACGCTCGGCGTGTTCCCCACGACCACCACCGTCGTGGTGGACGACACGTTGGACGCCGACGTCTTCGTGCTGAACGGCCGCGAGCAGACGGGGATCCCCGCCGAGCGCACCGCACGCTTCCTCGATCTCGTAAGAGAGCTGTCCGGCTCTGCTCTACGTGCCCGTGTGGAGTCCCACAACACCGTGCCGTCCGCTGCGGGGCTCGCGTCCTCCGCCGCCGGCTTCGCCGCACTCGCCGGCGCCGCCGCATCCGCCTTCGGACTGCAGCTGAGCGCGAGGGAGCTCAGCCGCCTCGCCCGTCGCGGTTCGGGTTCCGCCGCGCGTTCCGTCTTCGGCGGCTTCGCCCTCTGGCACGCGGGCGACGACGAGCAGTCGTACGCGGAACCGCTACCGGCGCCCGCGGATCTCGCGATGGTCGTCGCGATCGTGGACAGCGGCGAGAAGCAGGTCTCCAGCCGGGAGGCGATGCGCCGCACGGCGGATACCTCGCCCTTCTACCCCGCGTGGGTCTCCTCGACCGCGGCGACGCTCGAGGAAGCGCGTCGCGCATGCGTCGAGGGCGACGTCGCGCAGCTCGGACGCCTCACCGAGAACAACGCGCTTCGGATGCACGCCGTGATCCAGGCCTCGGCCCCGTCCATCCGCTACCTCTCGCCGACGAGCATCGCGCTCTTCGACCGCGTGGCGGCGCTGCGCGACGCGGGCCTGGAGTCGTACGCGACGGCGGACGCGGGCCCGAACGTCGTCGCCCTGTGCCGCGCCGCGGATGCCGAGGCCGTCGCGGGCGAGCTCGGCGCGTTGGCCGAGACCGTCATCGCACTGCCCGGGCCCGGGCTGGTGGTCGGCGGAAGGTCCGTCGGATGACCGCCTCGATCATCGTCCGATCGCCGGGCAAGCTGTTCATCGCGGGTGAGTACGCGGTCGTGACTCCCGGAGAGCCCGCCGTGCTCGTCGCCGTCGATCGCTACCTGACGGTCCGTCTCACCCCCAGCGCGGACTCCGGAAGCGTTCACTCGCCCGAGTTCGGCCGCACTCCGCTGGTTTGGGGTCGTGCGGGCGATGGACTGACGATCGATGCCGAGCACCATCCGTACGAGTACGTGCTCGCAGCCATCACACTCGCCGAACGTCTGCGTTCGGAGCGCGGGCTGTCGGCGCGCTACTACGATCTGCGCATCGACAGTGGACTCGACGACGCCTCCGGCCGGAAATTCGGTCTCGGATCGTCCGCGGCGGTCACGATCGCGACGATCCGGGCGATCGACGAGTTCTACGGGTTCGGCCTGTCCCGGCGCGACGCGTACCGCCTCGCCCTGTTGGCCACCATCCAGGTCGCGCCGCAGGCATCGGGTGGCGACCTCGCCGCCAGCGCATTCGGCGGTTGGATCTCCTACCGCTCGCCCGACCGAGAGGTGCTTCGGGCGGCCCTCCAGACGGAGGCCTCCGTCGCCGATCTGCTGGCATCGCGCGGGTGGGAGCCACTGGACATCACCCGCCTCGCGCCGCCCTCATCCCTCCGCTTCCTCGTCGGATGGACCGGTCGCCCCGCATCCACCGCGCGGCTCGTCGACGCGGTGCGGGACGGATCGGGCGCCATGGACTACCCGGCGTTCCTGCTCGACTCCCGCGCGTGCGTGACGGAGCTGGCACGCGCGCTCGCCCACGGCGACGACGTCGCCACGCTCGGCGCCGTCCGGCGGGCTCGGCGGCTGCTGCGACGCCTCGGACGAAGCGCCGGCGTCGCCATCGAGACGGACGCGCTCGCCGCGCTCTGCGACACCGCCGAGGCGGCGGGGGCCGCGGCGAAATCGTCGGGCGCCGGCGGGGGCGACTGCGGAATCGTCCTGGCTCCCGAAGACGCCGACATCGCCGGCATGCTCCGCGACTGGGAGGAGCGCGACATCCGTCACCTGACGCTGTCGGTGTCGCCCGCCGAGGGAGGTGCACCGTGAGCGCCGCGGATCGCAAGGACGACCACGTCCGGCTCGCCGCCGCTCAGCATCCGCTCGTGGCCGGGAACGGCTTCGACGATGTCCGCTTCCTGCATCACGCGCTCTCCGGCATCGACGCATCCGATGTCACGCTGGACACCGAGGTGGCCGGGCTGCAGTGGTCCACGCCGTTCTACATCAACGCGATGACCGGCGGCAGCGCGCGCACGGGCGAGATCAATCGTGCGCTCGCGACCGCGGCCGCAGCAGCGCGTGTGCCGATCGCCTCCGGCTCGATGAGTGTCGCACTCGACGACCCGGATGCCGCCGCGACGTTCCGCGTGCTGCGTGAGGAGAATCCGGACGGACTGCTGTTCGCCAACATCGGTATCGAACGATCGGCTGACGACGCCCGCCGGGCGATCGACCTCATCGATGCCGACGCGCTGCAGATCCACGTCAATGCCGTGCAGGAGATCGTGATGCCGGAGGGCGGGCGCTCCTTCGGCCACTGGGTCACGTCGCTGGAGCGCATCGTCGCGGCGGTGGACGTCCCCGTCGTCGTCAAAGAGGTCGGGTTCGGTTTCAGCCGACGCACGCTCTCCGTCCTCGGGGACATCGGGGTCTCCGCCGCGGACGTCGCCGGTCGCGGCGGCACGGACTTCGTGCAGATCGAGAACGCACGCCGAGCCGACGCGGATTTCGGCTATCTGGCCGGATGGGGGCAGAGCGCCGTCGAGTGTCTGCTCGACGCGCCGTCCGACGCGCCCCCGTTGCTCGCGTCCGGAGGAGTACGCACACCCCTCGACGTCGTCCGGGGCCTCGCCCTCGGCGCAGGAGCCGTCGGCGTCTCCGGCACTTTCCTGCGGATCGTGCTCGACGGGGGCACGGATGCCCTGTCCGCCGCGCTCGATGCGTGGAAGACACAGCTCCGAGCCCTCCTGACCGTTCTCGGTGCGCGCTCCAGTGCGGACCTGGTCATGACGGATCTGATCATCGGCGGCCAGACCGCCGACTTCGCGCGGTCACGCGCGATCGACATCACCTCGCTGGCGCATCGCTCCGATGCGCTCGGCGCACCTGGAAGGAGCCGGAATGACCGGTGAGTTCACTCCCCTGCCCACCCGCTGGGTCGGTCCGCTGCGTCTGAGCGGCGACGTCGTCGGCGAGCAGGAGGTCCCCCTCGCCACGTACGAGAGCCCCCTCTGGCCCTCTGTCGGGCGCGGCGCGCGCATCTCCCGCCTCATAGACGACGGCATCCGGGTGACGGTGGTGGACGAGCGGATGACGCGCTCCTCACTGTTCACGGCCGTCGACGCCGCGACCGCCGTCCGCGCCGGACGCGACATCCGCGGTCGCTTCGCCGAACTCGCGGCGACCGTGGCCGCGCAGAGCCGGCACGCTCGGCTCCTCGACGTCGACACCGAAGTCGTCGGCAACCTGCTCTTCGTGCGCTTCGCCCTGTCGACGGGCGATGCATCCGGACACAACATGGTGACGCTGGCCGCCGAGTCGCTCATGACCCAGATCCTGCAGTGGCATCCCGAACTGGAGTACGGATCCATATCCGGCAACTACTGCTCCGACAAGAAGGCGACCGCCGTCAACGGCATCCTGGGCCGCGGTCGCAACGTCGTCGCCGACATCCTCATCCCCGCTGAGATCGTGGAGGCCCAGTTGCGCTCCACCGCGGCACGGATCGTCGAACTGAACACGCGCAAGAACCTCGTCGGCTCGACGATCGCGGGAGCCTTGCGCTCGGCCAACGCCCACTACGCCAACATGCTGCTCGCGATCTTCCTCGCCACCGGTCAGGACGCCGCCAACATCGTCGAGGGATCTCAGGGAATCACCTGGGCCGAGGTCCGCGGCGACGGCGACCTGTACTTCTCGTGCACACTGCCCACCCTGATCGTCGGCACGGTCGGCAACGGCAAAGACCTCCCGCAGGTCGAGGAGGCCCTCACGCGCCTCGGGTGCCGTGAGGAACGGGAGTCGGGCGAGAACGCCCGCCGACTGGCCGCCCTCGTCGCGGCGACCGTGCTCTGCGGCGAGCTCTCCCTCCTGGCCGCCCAGACGAACCCCGGAGAACTCATGACCTCCCACCTCCAGCTGGAGCGCAACGGAAAGGCCACGCGATGACCGCGCCCCTGATCGGTATCCACGACCTGGCGGTCGCCACCGCCGGCCACGTGCTGGAGCTCGACGACCTGGCGGCGGCGACGGGTGTCGACCCGGGCAAGTTCCACGTCGGGCTCGGCCAGGATCAGATGAGCGTTCCCGGCCCCGACGAGGACATCGTCACGATGGGTGCGACAGCGGCCCGGCGCATCATCGACCGCCACGGTGCCGAGGGTATCCGCACCGTCTTCTTCGCGACCGAGTCGGGGGTCGACCAGTCCAAGTCCGCCGGTGTCTGGGTGCACGATCTGCTGGGCCTGCCCTCGACCAGCCGCGTCATCGAGCTCAAGCAGGCCTGCTACTCCGCGACCGCCGCGCTGCAGGCGGCCGCGGGCCTCGTCGCGCGCGAGCCGGGATCGAAGGTGCTCGTCATCGCGAGCGACATCGCCCGCTACGAGCTGGACTCCGCTGCCGAGCCCACACAGGGTGCCGGTGCGGTCGCGATGCTCGTCACCGCGGACCCGGCCCTCATGAGCATCGAACCGGCGACCGGATTGCACACCGCCCACGTCGACGACTTCTGGCGACCCAACGACAGCGTGACCGCCGTCGTCGACGGCAAGCTGTCCATCGATGCGTATCTCGACGGCTTCGTCGGCGCATGGGATGACTACCGCTCCCACGGCGGAGCGGATGTCGACGAGATCGACGTCTTCACGCACCACCAGCCGTTCACGCGGATGGCCGCCAAGGCGCATCGCCGTCTCGCCGAGCACCTGGGAACGGAACTCGCGGAGGACCGCTACCTGCGCTCCACCCTGTACAACCGGCGCATCGGCAACTCGTACACGGCGTCGCTGTACTTCGGTCTCGCCGCTCTGCTCGACGGCGACGATGATCTGACCGGCAAGCGCGTGGGCATGTTCAGCTACGGCTCCGGCAGTGTGAGCGAGTTCTTCGCCGGCGTCGTACAGCCCGGCTACCGCGCACACACCCGCGCCGATGAGACCGCGGAGATGCTCGCCGCCCGCACTCGAGTGGACGTGCCTGCATACCGTGCCCTGCACGCGGCGGCGCACCTGGGGAGCCGCCAGGACGTGGCCGTGCCGGCACAGTCTCCGTGGCCGTACCACTTCGCGGGCGTGCGAGGGCGCGCGCGTCAGTACACCGCCGATCAGGCCTGACCCGCCGCACCACGACAGCCTCGCTCGACCGCCGTGCAATCAGCTCCGGCGGACGAGCGAGGCGAGGCGCAACGCGCTCCGGCTCAGACGCCGGAGGTGACCCCGGCGGCAGCGTGCGACGCGCGGATGGGGTGCCCCTGCGTCGTCAGGCAGCGCCCGCTCGCGAGGTCCCACTTCCAGTCGTGGAGGCTGCACGTCAGCACGCCGTCCTCGATCTTGCCGGTCTTCGTCAGGTCCGCCCGCAGGTGAGGGCATCGGCGCTGCACGACCCAGTCACCCACCTGGGCGTCCTCGGTCTGATCGGACTGCTCGGCGTACCAGTTCTCGACGTACTCGATGCGGTCGCGCGACAGGCACTTCAGGAACGTGGTGAGGAACTCGTTGAACTTGCCGCTTCGCCCGACCTCGAACTGCATCGACAGGAAGATGGAGTTCGACCAGTCGATCTCGTGGTCGGCGATGTTCGTGGACACGAGGTCGGCCGGGATCGTGTACCAGTAGATGCACTCCTCCCCCGCGTACTCGCGGACCTTCGCCTTCGGGAAGTCCACGACCATGTCCAGGTCGCCGATGCGGAACCGGACGTTGCCGCCGACGCCGTTGCGGATGGTGCGCGCTCGGCGCAGCAACGGTTCCCACCACTCCTTGATGGCTGCCAGCATCTCGGCGGGCGGCAGGACCTCGGCGCGGGTCGCCTCCTCGTCGCGGATCTCCTGCTGACGACTGTCACGCTGTTCAGCGAGGTAGGCCCACTTGTCGGCGAACATCCGCTCGATCTCGGCCTCGGTGTACAGCGTCTGGGTGATCTCCACCGCCCCGTGGTTGAGATCGACCTGCGTGCCGGGCACGAACAGGTATCCCTTCTGGTCCGGGCGGATCTCCGACATGTGCGCCAGGAACTCGCTCTGGTCGGTGAAGATCGAGTCGTTCTCGAGGCCGAGGCCGTTGTAGCGGAACAGCTCCTCGCGCAGGAACATCGGAGGGCCGGCCATCGGGAACACGTGCTCGGCGTCGACCTTCTCGATGTAGTACATCGCGCGCTTGTTCTGCGCGTCGCGCTTGAGCTGCGCGAAGTTCTGCTTCGCGTCCTGCGGCAGGTCGTAGACCATCGGCCACCAGATGGCGCCGGAGACCTGTGTGAAGTACGCGTCGGGCTTGCCGAACGACATCAGCTTGTCGAGGTCGAGCGGGTGCGAGTCGTTCTGGTTCAGGACCGAGGCCGTGCCGTCGTCGACGGAGAGGGACGAGTCGCCGATGGGGCCGTCGCTGGGCGCACGCAGCGGAGTGACCATCACGGACAGCTCCCCGTACTGCAGCGGAACGCCGGACTGCGTGTAGACGATGTTCTCGTAGCCGAGAGAGCGCAGATCCTGCTCCAGATCATCCGTCGGGTAATCGGGCAGGAGAACGGGGATGTCCGAGCGCACATACCGCTGCAGCAGCCGGGGGTCGAAGTGATCGCGGTGACGGTGTGAGATGTAGAGGAAGTCCGCCTGACCGAAACGCTCCCAGTCGAGCCCGCGGTTGTCGGGGAACGGGAACCACGATCCGAAGAACGAGGGGCCGATGACGGGATCGCAGAGGATGCTGCCGCCCGCCGTCTCGATGAACATGCCCGCGTGGCCGAGACCCGTGATGCGCATAGATGAGTCCTTTCCGCACTCGAGTCTAGGCAGCGCCCGCTGTGTGTCCCGTGCGC
Source organism: Microbacterium binotii (assembly GCF_021398715.1). Classification (NCBI taxonomy): domain Bacteria; kingdom Bacillati; phylum Actinomycetota; class Actinomycetes; order Micrococcales; family Microbacteriaceae; genus Microbacterium; species Microbacterium binotii. The sequence goes on from NZ_CP090347.1 coordinate 1,724,659, forward strand.
ACCGCCGACTCACCGCTCGTCGATCACGAGGGCGCGAGCCCCAGTCGCGGGTACAGCCGAGCGAAGCCCTCCGCCAACCCGCCTTCCAGAGCGTCGACCACGTGGCCGGCACCAGGGACGATGTAGCTCTGGGCATCCCACCCGGCCGCCGCGGCCGCGGTTGCTCCGGTCTGGGCCTGAGCGACGTACTCCGGGTCGTTCTCCCCCGCGGTGAACAGCGCCCATTCGTTCGGGTAGGCCACCGTGCCGGAGGCGAGGATGCTCATCGGTTGCGCCGCCTTGTAGGCCGCCGCAGAGCCCCCGTAGACGTCGGCGATCGTCTCGTCGGGGTGTTCGGAGCCCGGCACGATCTCGCCGCTGATGGAGAGGAGGTTGCCCCAGATGTCCGGATGCTTGGCCGCGTACGTGAAGGCGCACCCCCCGCCGTTGGAGTAACCCGCGATGATCCAGTCCTGCGCCCGCGGGATCACGGGCAGCGTCCGGGCGAAGTCGACGACGTCCTGCGTGACATAGGTCTCGACGTTCCCGTACATCGGCGAGTCCGCACACGCGGGGTCGCGCGTGGGATCGCCGAGCTGGTCCACCACGAGCACGTAGGGCGCGAGCCCCTTGTTCTTCGCAGCCGCCGCGTCGAGCGTCGCGGCGATGTACTGGGGATCGGGATCCCCCGGCTGCCCCATCATCAGGATGACCAGCGGCAGAAGCGGAGGATTGGCGGTGAGACCGGCGGGAGGAATGTACAGTCCCGCCTGCCGCGCAGCGAACCCCGACTTCGTCGCCGGGATCGATACGGTCCCCTGCTTCCCTGACGCCGGCATATCCGAGGGGGGCTGCCAGCTCTGGGAGAGGGGCACGTCCGGATCCCACGTCCCCGGCGACGCCGTGGGGATGACGATCGGCTTGTCGATCTGGATATGCAGGAAGTTGGCCAGAGTGGCGTTGAGCCCGAAATGGGCATTGACTCCGAGGGTCGTCGTGAGGAGGAACAGCACCGCGGCGATCAGAGCGATCACGCGCCGCCGCCAACGAGAGCCCCACAGGTTGGCGACCGCGACGGCGGTCGCCCCGAGACCCGCAGAGGCCCACGCCTTCACCTGCCACGGCAGTGTGATACCGAACATCCCCGTCGCATCGGCGAAGACCGAGACCACGAGGGCCAGCACCGCTCCGAGACCGAACGCGACAGCCGCGTGAAGCAACCACCGTCTGCGTCCGGGGCGCCACAGGAGGTAGCCGAGCGCCACGAGGCTCGCTGCGCAGAACACCCCGATCAAAACGGGGCTGACGATCCTGATCTCCAGCAGTGCCGTCATGCCCAGCCCCCTCCGCGCTCGGGTCGATTCTCAGCGTTCGCCCGTGGCCCGCGCGTCAGGCAGAGCGGGCGATACGCGCGAGCACGCCGTGGACGAAGGCGCCGGCCTCATCGGTCGAGTACTCCTTCGCCAGCTCCACGGCCTCATCGATGGCCACCGCGACGGGGACCTCGTCGTTGAAGACGGCTTCCCAGACACCGATGCGCAGGACGGCCCGATCGACAGCCGGCATCCGTTCGATCTTCCAATCGCGGGCGTGCGTGATGATCTGCTCGTCGATCTCGTCACGGTGGTCGATGACACCGTCGACGATGTCGCGGGCATACAGCCAGGACGTTTGGCGGTCGGGCTCCCCCGCTGCGCGGGAGGCTTCAGCGGCGAGGATGGCCGCGGGGTCCTCGCCGCGGACGTCTGCCTGGAAAAGGATGTCGAGGGCGCGCTTGCGCGCCTTGCTACGAGCGCTCACCCGTCAGCTGACGCGGCCGAGGTAGTCGCCCGTGCGCGTGTCGACCTTGACCTTCGTGCCCGTCTCGACGAACAGCGGCACCTGGATCTCGTGACCCGTCTCGACCGTCGCAGGCTTCGTTCCCGCCGACGAGCGGTCGCCCTGCAGACCGGGCTCGGTGTAGGTGATCTCGAGGACGACGGAGGCGGGCAGCTCGATGTAGAGCGGGTTGCCGTCGTGCAGCGCGATCTGCACCTGCTGGTTCTCGAGCAGGTAGTTGGCCGCGTCGCCGACCGTCGCCGCCCCCACCGTGATCTGGTCGTAGTCGGCGACGTCCATGAAGACGAAGCCCTCACCGTCGTTGTAGAGGTAGGTGAAGTCGCGGCGGTCGACGTTCTGGATGTCGACCTTCGCGCCGGCGTTGAACGTCTTGTCGACGACCTTGCCGGTCATGACGCTCTTCAACTTCGTACGCACGAACGCGCCGCCCTTGCCGGGCTTGACGTGCTGGAACTCCACGACGTTCCACAGCTGTCCGTCGATGCTGAGGACGACGCCGTTCTTGATGTCTGCGGTAGATGCCATGGGGGTGGAGGTTCCGTTCGTCGTGAGATCTGCGGGCGCGTCGTATCAGCCGATGGCCCAGCGCCCTATCCTACGGGATCGTCGCCGGCCCCGCCGGGCACACGATGGCGCGGCGGCGGGGTCGGCTGGCAGCATCAGGCGTACCGGTAGAAGCCCTCTCCGGTGGCGACACCCAGCTTGCCCTGGTCGATGTAGTTCTCCTTCAGCCAGGTAGCCAGCGCCTGATCGCCGGTACTCGAGTGCGTGAGGATGTTGTACGGCGTGTTCAGACCGATGACGTCGAGCATCTGAAGCGGGCCCATCGGAGCGCCGGTGGCGATGCGCCACGTCTTGTCGATGTCGGCGACGGATGCGTATCCGCCCGCTGCGAGCCCCATACCGGCGTTGAGCAGCGGGACGAGGAGCGAGTTGAGCACGTACCCCGCCTTCTCTTTGCGGATAGCGATCGGCACCATGCCGATCGCCTCGGCGAAGGTCATCACCGCGTCGAACACCTCCGGGGCGGTGCGCTCCGTTCCCATCACCTCGCCGGTGTTGAACTTCCACACGCGGTTCGCGAAATGGAGCGCGAGGAAGCGGTCGGGCCGCCCGGTGAACTCGACGATGTCGGACGGCAGGAGTGTCGATGAGTTGGTCGCGAAGATCGTGTTCTCGTTCGCGAGTGCGGCGAGCTGCGAGTACACCTCGCGCTTGAGCTCGAGGACCTCGGGCACGGCCTCGATGACGAGGTCGACCTTCGCCGCGTCGCCAAGGCTGGTGGTGAGCGTCAGGCGTTCCAGAGCATCTTCGACGCGCGTGCCCTCCGTAGCACCGGGCACCTCGGCGCGGTAGGTGGCAGCGAGGCGCGCGAATCTCTCGCGCGCGGCGACCAGCGCCTCGTCGTTGATGTCGTACGCCACGACGGCGAATCCGCTGTAGGCGCTCTGAAAGGCGATCTGCGATCCCAGAACACCTGTTCCGAGAACGGCGACGGTCGTGATGTCGGTCATGATCTCTTCTTCCTGACGGGGATCCCCCGTCGCTCAGTTCGCGGTCGGGTGGGCCGCGGTATCAGCCGCGCCGGCACGGTAGCCGGCAACGATCTGTGCGATCTGCCTGGGCAGGTCGGTGGTGTCGAAGCGTTCTCCCCCGCTGGGGCGGACGAGCACGATGTGCGCGCAGGCGAAGATCGCGCGGGCCGCACTGCGGGCTGCCGCGCTCTGCCTTCCACCGGTGAGAATTCGGGCGATGCCGTCCTCCAGCTCCGCGACCACCGCCAAGCCGTCCGCGCGATACGGATCGTCCGCATCGCCGAACATGAGCTCGCGCTGGTAGACGGCCGCATCCGCAGCGCGCTGCGCCGCCGTGTCGAACAGCGGAATCAGCGCGGTCTGGACCGCCTCGGTCGCGTCGGCCACCGCCCCGGCTTCGTCGAGTCCACGGCGAACGGCATCGCGCACATCCTCGTTGCGCACCATGAGCAGCAACTCGGCCTTCGTCGCGGCGTAACGGAACACCGTCCCCACCGCGACGTCCGCGCGATCGGCCACCTGCTGAGTGGTCACCCCCGCGTAACCGAACTCGTCGAACAACTCACGCGCAGCAGCAAAGATGCGCTCCCGCTTCAGCTGCTTTCCGCGCTCCCGGCGTCCTGTGTCATCGGCCACAAATGAGTGAACTCAAAACTGAGTCGACTCATTCCCTTCGGAGGAGAAATCACTCAGCCATCCGACTGTCCGGTGATCACACGGACGAGGCGATCCACCGCCGTCGCGTAACCCTGTACGCCCTCGCCGACGACATGCACGATCGCGACGTCCCGGACGTACGAGTGGTGCCGGAACTCCTCTCGCGCCGTGACATCCGAGATGTGGACCTCCGCGACGGGGAGCGAGACACCGCTCAGAGCATCGCGTAGCACGACCGAGGTGTGGGTGAGACCGCCCGGATTGATCACGATCCCTGCACAGTCCTCGCGCGCTTCATGGATAGCGTCGAGCAGGATGCCCTCGTGGTTGCTCTGCACGGCACGCATCTCGAAACCGTGCGCAGCAGCGGCCTCCGACGCGACTCGCTCGACATCCGCGAGGGTCGCCGTCCCGTAGATGTCGGGCTCACGCGTGCCGAGCAGATTGAGGTTCGGGCCGTTGACGAGCAGGAGACGACGTGGCGAAGTCATTGGAGCACGCTATCAGCAGGTGCCGGCGCACTTTGGGCCGCCAGGCGTACCGGAGCACTCCCGGCTCCGTAACCGTCGTACTCGTCGATGCGCTGCACGAACTCGAAGAACATCTGCCCGATCGTCCTCGTGTAGAAGTGCACGTACTCACCGTCCGCGTCTCGGTCGTAGGCGAGGCGCAGGCGACGAAGTTCGGCCACGCGATCCTCGCTCAGGTCGAATCGAGCAGCGAGATCGTCGTAGTAGTTGCGGGGCATGGCAAGGAGCTCCACGCCCGCCTCGCGCATCTGCGCGGCCAGCGCGGCGGCGTCCCGGCACGCGAAGGCGACATGCTGTCCCGGCGTCGCGGCCGTGCCGCGCTCGACGCTCGCGGGCGGCGCGACGTTCAGTGGCAGCCGGACCGTCCGATGCCGCGTGCTGAGCACGCGGCTGCGCACGAGCCCTTCCGGTCCCGGCACATCCGTCGCCGCGGTCACCCGCATTCCCACGAGGGCGCGGTGGAACAGGACCGCATCCTCCACCACCTGCCAGTCGACCGTGAGGCTGAGATGATCCACCGACTCGATCTCGCCGGCCGTGCCGACTCTGCCGTGCTCGAACTCACCCACCCACGCCGGCTCGCCCGCCGTGACCTCGGCCCAGTAGATCTCCGTCCCGTCCGGCGCCACGGCCGCATCCAGGTGCTGCTCGGACGCGTAAGTGCGGCGATACGGGCGCACGACGCGCAGCTCGGTCGCCCGTAACGAGAGCGCCGCCGGGTCATCAACCAGCAGTCCCATGGCGCTCACGTGCGGCGCCTGACCGCGCGCGTGCTGTTCGTTCAGGACCACGCGGGCATCGCCCGCCGTCCACAGCGTGACGGGCTTCGTGCGATGGCGACCCCGCGAGACGAAACCTGCCCGATCGAGCAGCGCCTCCACCTGCGAGGTGTCCTCCGCCTTGATCTCGATGAAGTCGACGCCGTGGACGGTGCCGGGATGCGGCAGCGCGCAGACGAGTCGATCCGGGACGTCCGCGCCGGCACGCGCGAGCGCATCTTCCAGATACCGCAGTGAGCGCCGCGCATGCCGTGCGGTGACATCGACCGGCGTCTGACGGAACGTGTCGTTGAACACCTCCAGAGACAGCGGACCCCGGTACCCGGCCCGCAGGACGCGGCGCACGAAGTCGACCAGGTCGAAGCTGCCCTCGCCGGGGAAGAGCCGATGATGGCGGCTCCACGAGAGGACGTCCATCGACAGCGACGGCGCGTCCGCGAGCTGGAGGAAGAAGATCCGATCGCCCGGTATGGTCTCGATCGCCTGCGTCTCATGTCCCCGCGAGAGGATGTGGAACGAGTCGAGACAGACGCCGACACTCGGGTGCGCGGCGAGCTCGACCACCCGCCAGGCCCGGCGGTAGTCATCGATGTAGCGCCCCCAGGCGAGCGCCTCGAACGCGATCCGAACGCCGTGGCGCGCAGCCGCCTCACCCAGGCGACGCAGTTGGGAGGCACTCACCTCGTCATCGTCGATCGTCGCCGTGGCGACGTTGCTGCAACACAGCACCGTGCGGATCCCCAGTCGAGCCATGACCGAGAACTTGGCCTCCGCCCGGCGGAGCACGTCGACGAAGAGGTCCTCCGCGACGCCTTCGACGTCGCGCATGGGCTGGTAGAGATCCAACGTCAGTCCGAGCCGCTCCGCCAGCGCACGGATCTCCTCGGGCGACTCCGCTGCGGCGATCAGATCGGGCTCGAAGATCTCCACGCCGTCGAATCCGGCCGCGGCCGCCGCCCGAAGCTTGTCGACCAGCGTCCCGCTGAGGCACACGGTGGCTATGGATGTTCTCATCGCTCCCCCACCACGGCCACATCGATCGCCGTGCCGCCGAGACGGGGATGGCGCGTGAGCACGGCGGGGTCGTGCCCTGGAAGCACGACCGGCACCTCCCCTGCGAGCTCGGCGATGCGGTCGAAGGCCGCGTACATCCCGGGCACATCGTGGAGGATCGCGAAGGGTCGATCCTCCTCGATGTTCTCGTAGTAGTGGCTCGCGTCGGACGCGATGACCACCACACCGGCGGGCGTCACCACGCGGACCACCTGCATGCCGGGGGTATGTCCGCCCACCAGATGCACGCTCACGCCCGGGGCGATCTCGCGGTCGCCGTCCTCGAGCACGACCCGCCCGCTCGACGCGCCGGCACGGAGGCGCACACGGTCTTCGGGATCCGAGAGCCAGCTCTCCCGGTGGTTGCGCCGGGCCGTGTCACTCTCCCAGTACTCGAGCTCGGCGCGCTGCAGATGTAGTGACGCGGCCTCGAAGTCTCCCGCCGTCCCCACGTGGTCGTAGTGAAGATGCGTGAGCACCACCGCCTCGACCTCGGACGCTGCGACGCCCAGGTCGCGCATCAGCTCCGCGGGAGATCCCACGTAGTCGATCCCGTCGGCGGCCGCTGCACGTGCGGGACTGATTCCGGCATCGACGAGGAGCGTGCGGGTCGCCGAACGCAGGACCCACACGTAATATGCCGTCGCGTGTTCCTCGTCGTATCGCGGCGTCCAGTGATGGAAGTGCTGCGCCCGGACGCCGTCGCGCGACGCGTAGCGCACGGCGTAGACCACGTATTCGTCCTCGGACGCGCTCGGGCGCAGCACCGCACTCATCCCGCGTGCACCGCCTCGCGACGAGCGTCGGCCGCATCCGCATCTCCGAGTTCCGACAGCGGGGTGCGATATGTCTCCTTCGCGGTGGCGATCGCGATGACATTGATGACCACGAAACCGGCCGTGATCGCAGCGACGATGAGCCACGCCTGTTCTGACTGACCCGCCACGGCCGTCGCGATGGTCGGGGCGAAGCCCGCGATGGCGAAGCCGATCTGCGTGCCCAGAGCGATTCCGGAAAGGCGGACCTTCGTGGGGAACCACTCGGCGTAGTAGGCGGGCCACACGCCCGCTGTGGCGCTGTGGATCACGCCGAACATCAGGATGCCGACGACGAAGATCCAGAGATAGGAACCGGCCGCGATCGCTCCGAGATAGCCGAAGATCAACACCCCGCAGCCGATCGATCCGAACAGGAACACGGGCTTGCGTCCGATCCGGTCGGCGAGGCGACCCCACAGAGGGATCGTGACGAGCGCGACGACGTTCGCCAGGACACCCACCCAGAGCATCGCGGCACGGTCGAGCCCGACGTCGTTGGTCGCGTACGAGAGGGCGTAGACCGTGAAGATGGTGCTGACCGAGGCGATGACGGCCGCGCAGATCACCCGCAGCAGGGGGCGCCAGTGCCGGCGCAGGAGCACACCCAGTGGAGCCTGCGCGACGGCGCCCTCCGCTCGTTCGGCCAGGAACGCCGGCGTCTCCTCCAGGGTGCGTCGGATGATGAGCGCCGCAATCACGACGACCGCGCTGAGCCAGAAGGGCAGTCGCCAGCCCCACGTGAGAAGTTGATCGGTCGGCAGCAGGGCGACGGGGATGAACACACCGGTGGCGAGGATCTGCCCCGCCTGCGTTCCGCTCATGGTGAAGCTCGTGAAGTATGCCCGTCGGTCATCCGGCGCATGCTCGAGAGTCATCGAGTTCGCGCCCGACTGCTCGCCGCCCGCGGAGAACCCCTGCAGCAGACGCAGGATCACGAGGAAGACCGGCGCGGCAGCCCCGATCTGCTCGTACGTCGGGAGACATCCCACGACGAAGGTGGCGACCCCCATGAGCAGGACGGTGAGCACGAGGACGCGCTTTCGACCGAACCGGTCACCCATGTGCCCGAGCACCAGGGCACCCAACGGTCGCGCGAGATACCCCACTCCGAACGTGCCGATCGCCAGCACCGTCGCGAGGATCGGATCGGAACCGCCGAAGAACACCTTTCCGAACACCAGGGCTGCGGCGGTGCCGTAGATGAAGAAGTCGTAGTACTCGAGAGCACTGCCGATCCAGGCAGCCGTTGCCGCCTTTCGGGGATTGCCTGCCGCACGGGCGGGCGCGTTCGGGTGGGTCGTCATCGACTGCTCCTTGTTCTCCACTTTGAGGACATTTGCGAACGTACTAGTTAGTCCACTGGCATGGTGCACGTTTCACTCCTCCCTGTCAATCCCGCCCGCGACGGTCCGGGAAGGCGAGCGAATGCCTGGACTACGCTGACGTCGTGACCACAAAGCCCACCCGCGATGCCGAGCGCACGCGCATGGAGTTGTTGGCCGTGGCGACGGAGGTGTTCGCAGCCGAGGGCTTCTCGGGCGCTCGAGTCGACGTCATCGCCGAACGCACCCGCACGACGAAGCGGATGATCTACTACTACTTCGGCGGCAAGGAGGGGCTCTACCGCGCGGTTCTCGAGGAGGCGTACCGCGGCATCCGAGACGCCGAGCAGACGCTCGACGTCGACGAAGAGGACCCGCTGCATGCGATACGCCGACTCGCCGAGCTGACGTTCGATCATCACGTGGGTCACCAGGACTTCATCCGCCTCGTGGCCGTCGAGAACATCCACCGGGGAGAGCACATCACGCAGTTGCCCGCGCTTCGGGAGCTCTCCCAGCCGGCGGTCGGCGTTCTCGAGCGCGTTCTCGAGCGCGGACGCACGTCCGGGGTCTTTCGCGACGACGTAGATGCCCTGCAGGTACACCTCATGATCAGTTCCTACTGCGTCTTCCAGATCGCGAACCGCCACACGTTCGGATACCTCTTCGACCTCGATTTCGAGGATCCACGACAGAGGGCGCGCATGCGCGCCACTTTGGGGGACATCGTCGTCGGTTGGCTCACCGACCGCCCGGAACGGCTGCCACGCGGTTGACATGAACCGCTCATCCTGCTTCACTTCCGTACGTACCAGTTCGTACATTGGATGCGAGGACATGGATGTCAACGCCGCGAGCATTTCTCGTCGGGCTGATCGGCTCGGGCATCGGTCCGTCGCTCACACCGAGTCTGCACATGACGGAGGCCGCGCGTCACGCGCTCTCCTACGTCTACCGTCGGATCGATCTCGGTGACCTGGGCCTCCAGCCCGACGAGATCGGCGAGATCCTCACCTGGGCAGAGCGGCTCGGTTACGACGCGTTGAACGTGACGCACCCCTGCAAACAGGCCGTCATCCCCCACCTCGACGAGCTTTCGCCGCAGGCCGCGGGGTTGGGAGCCGTCAACACGGTGCTCCTTCGTGACGGGCGTCGCATCGGGCACAACACGGACACCTCGGGATTCGAGTCCGCATTCCGCGACGAGATGGGAGACGAAGAGCCGGGCGCGGTCGCGCTGCTCGGCGCCGGCGGCGCCGGTTCTGCGGTCGCCGATGCGCTCCTGCGGCTCGGGGCCCGACGCCTCGACGTCATCGACGTCGATCATTCCCGCGCCGAGCGCCTCGCCGGCGAACTGGCCCGGCGACACAGCACTCCGGTGCGCGCGCGCAGCGCAGACGGGATCGCCGACGTGCTCGCCGAAGCCGACGGCCTCGCGCACTGCACACCCACCGGGATGCGAGAGCATCCGGGCCTCCCGGTGGCGGCCGACGTTCTGCGTCCGGACCTCTGGGTCGCTGACATCGTCTATCGGCCGCTGGAGACCCAACTGCTCCGTGTCGCGCGGGAGCGTGGCTGCCGTACGGTCCCGGGCGGCGGCATGGCCGTCCACCAGGCCGCCGACGCCTTCGAACTGATCACCGGCATCCGCCCGGACCCCGCTCGTATGCGCAGGGACTTCACCCGATTGATCGAGGCGACCGGCGAGGCGCCGAGTCGCCCGCCTCAGCCCGCGACTTCCTGGTAGGCCGCGAACAGCAGCGATTCGTCGGGTGCCTGCAACACCGTCGGACGGGCGATGTCGTCGAGCACGATGAACCGCAGCATCCCGCCGCGCGACTTCTTGTCGCGCTGCATGGTGGCCAGCAGCTGCGGCCAGGCGCCGGCGCGATAGGTCGTCGGGAGCCCGAGCGACTCGAGGATCTCCCGATGGCGGGCCGCAGCCCCGTCCGAGAGTCGACCGGCGAGGCGCGAGAGCTCGGCGGCGTACACCATGCCGATGGAGATCGCGGCGCCGTGACGCCACCGGTAGCGCTCGGCGTGCTCGATCGCATGACCGAGCGTGTGACCGTAATTGAGGATCTCCCGCAGGCCCGCCTCACGGAAGTCCTCGCCCACGACGCGCGCTTTCATGTCGATTGCGAGCTCGAGACAGCGTCGGAAGGATGCGGACGACGGATCCACAATGGCCTGCGGTTCCGCTTCGATGCGGTCGAGGATCTCGGGTGCCCAGATGAAGCCCGCCTTGACGACCTCGGCGAAGCCCGCCGTGGCCTCGTTCTGCGACAATCCGTCCAACATCGAGAGATCGCAGACGACCGCCTGTGGCGCCCAGAAGGCGCCGACGAGGTTCTTGCCTTCCGCGGTGTTGATGCCCGTTTTGCCGCCGACCGCCGCGTCGACCATGCCGAGGACGGTCGTCGGCACCTGCACCACCTGGATGCCGCGCAGCCAGGTAGCGGCGACGAAGCCGGCCAGATCTGTCACGGCTCCCCCGCCGAACCCGACGACCGCATCCGTCCGCGTGAAGTCCGCTTGGCCCATGACCTGCCAGCAGAACGCGGCCACCTCGACGCGCTTGCCCTGCTCGGCATCGGGGATCTCTGCCAGGAGCACCTCACGCCCCCCGTCGGCCATGAGGCGTTCGCGCAGGGAGGCTGCGGCCGCAGCCAGTGTCGGCGGGTGGACGACGAGAACCTTGCGGACCGACGCCGCGAGGGCCTCCCCCACCCGATCCAGGATGTCGCGCCCGAGATGGATCGTGTACCCGTTGTCACCGGCGACGGTGATCTCGGTCGTCTCGGTCATGAGTGTCCCTTCGGTGCGGCCGTCCGCGCCCACGCCACGATCTGGTCGACGACGTCGGAGAGCGGTCCGTGCGAGGTGTCGAACGTCACGTCGGCGACGTCGGTGTACAGCGGCATCCGCTCATCCAGGATGCGGCGCCAGCGCGCGACGGGATCCTCGCCCTCGGCGGCGAGGAGCGGACGGTGGCCACCCCCGATCCGGCCGGCCACGATCGCCGGCGAGACCGTCAGGAGGGCGACGCGGTGGGCTCGCAGGTCTGACCGCGTGTCGGGGTCGAGGACGGAACCGCCGCCGAGCGAGACGACGCCGCCTTGAGCCAAGGACTGCGTGACAGCCTCTCGTTCGAGCTCGCGGAAGTGCGCTTCGCCATGCGTGATGAAGATGTCGGCGATCGGACCGTGCGAGCGGACGACGATCGCGTCGGTATCGACGAAACCGAGTTCCAGAATCTTGGCCACCCGCTTACCGATGCTGGTCTTTCCTGCACCCATGGGTCCGACGAGCACGATCGCCGAGGCGGCGGGCGCTGTCATCGATCGAGGTCGGGATCGCTGGCGTCCGCCGTGCGCAGGGTGTCAGGGATCGCCGCGAGGTACGACTGCAGGTTACGGCGGGTCTCGTCGATGTTGTCACCGCCGAACTTCTCGAGCACGACATCGGCGAGGACGATGGCGACCATGGCCTCGGCCACGACGCCGGCGGCCGGGACGGCGCAGACGTCCGAGCGCTGGTGATGCGCGGAGGCGGTCCCGCCCGTGGCGACGTCGATGGTCCGCAGCGCGTGCGGAACGGTCGCGATCGGCTTCATGCCCGCTCGCACCCGCAGCACGGTCCCGGTGGACATGCCGCCCTCGGTGCCGCCGGCGCGGTCGGTGCCGCGCGTGATTCCGCCATCGGTCGCGAACAGCTCGTCGTGCGCCGCGGAGCCGCGCCGACGGGTGGTCTCGAAGCCGTCGCCGACCTCCACGCCCTTGATGGCCTGGATGCTCATGAGCGCCTGCGCGAGCTTGGCGTCGAGACGGCGGTCCCACTGGACGTGCGATCCCAGCCCCGGCGGCATGCCGTAGGCGAGCACCTCGACGATGCCGCCCAGGGTGTCGCCGTCCTTCTTCGCGGCGTCGACCTCGGCCACCATCGCCGCGGACGTCGTCGCATCGAAACAGCGCAGCGGATCCGCATCCAGTGTGTCGACGTCGTCCGGCGTCGGAAGCGCCGCCCCCTCGGGCACGCGCACCGGGCCGATGGAGAGCGTGTGGCTCACCAGGCGGATCCCGAGCTCGCCGAGGAAGGAACGCGCGATCGCCCCCAGGGCGACGCGCGCGGCGGTCTCGCGGGCGCTTGCGCGCTCGAGGATGGGACGCGCCTCGTCGAACCCGTACTTCTGCATGCCGACGAGGTCAGCGTGACCGGGACGAGGACGCGTGAGGGCGGCGCCACGGCCGCGCGAGCGCTCCGTGAGCTCCACCGGCTCGGGGCTCATGACCTCGACCCACTTCGGCCACTCCGTGTTGCCCACGCGCAGCGCGATCGGGCTGCCGATCGAGTATCCGTGCACCACGCCCGAGGAGATCGAGAGTTCGTCCTCCTCGAACTTCATCCGCGAGCCGCGGCCGTAGCCCAGCTTGCGTCGGGCGAGGTCGGCTTGGATCGCGTCACGGGCGACGGGCACGCCGGCAGGCAGGCCTTCCATGATGGCGACGAGTTCGGGGCCGTGCGATTCGCCGGCCGTGAGCACGCGGAGCATTCGTCTATTCTCCCACGAGCGCCCGGCGCATTGCGGCCAGCACCCGTGCTTCGTCATCGAGCGGCTGGTCCTGCTCGCCGCCCACGAAGACGCGCACCTGTCGGAGCGCCTGGTGGAGCAGCATCGGCAGCCCCGACACCGCGCTGAGGCCGCGTTCGGTCCACGCCCGCGACAGGGATGTCGGCCACGTGCCGTAGACGACATCCATGAGGGCGCCACCCGCATCCGCCAGCGAGGACACGACCTCGGGAGGCAGCGCAGCGTCTCCGGGAAGGGTCGCCACGGTGAGGTCGACGGCGTGATGACGGGCGTCCAGATCTCGAGCAGTGCTGCGGATCCCCAGCGCGGCGCCCCGGGCCACGAGGTGCTTCGCCGCCTCCGGACGCCGAGCCAGGATCTCGACGGAACCGACGCCCATTTCCGACAGCGCGACCAAGGCCGATGTGGCAGTGGCCCCGGCTCCCAGGATTCGTGCCGACGACACCTCTCCCACGCCCAGCTCGCGCAGCGCGGCCACGATGCCGCCGACATCCGTGTTGTATCCGCGCGGACCACGCGAATCGAGCAGCAGCGTGTTGACGGCGCCGGTGGCGCCCGCCCTCGCATCGAGCTCCACCGCCGCACGGAAGCCCGCCGACTTGAGGGGCATGGTCAGCGAGAGTCCTCGCCACGATGCATCGAGCGCTGAGAGCTCCGCCTCGAAGCCCGCCTCGTCGACGCGTCGCCGGTCATACGTCCACGCCGCACCGAGCGCGTCGTAGGCGGCCGCATGCAGGAGCGGCGAACGGCTGTGGGCGATCGGATCGCCCCACACGGCGAGGCGCGTGCCGGTCAGCATCCCGAATCCGGGTGCTCGCTGCACCACTGCTGGAACTGCTTCACGTACTTCTGGTGCTCCGCATAGGTCGTCGTGAACACCGTCTCCCCGGTGTCCAGGTTCACCGTGACGAAGTAGAGCCATGGGCCGTCGGCGGGGTGCATCGCCGCATCGATCGCCACATCCCCCGGGTTCGAGATGGGGCCGACCGGCAATCCCGGATGAACATACGTGTTCCACGGGTTGTCGTCGTGCTGCGCCTGTTCGGAGGTGCTCACCGAGCCGGCATGGAGCTCGCCGTAGCCGTACTGGGCGGTGGAGTCCATCTGCAGCAGGCCGAAAGTCTCCTGATTGGACGGATCGAGTCGGTTGAGGATGACGCGCGACACCTTCTGCATGTCGGCCTCGTACCGCGCCTCGCGCTGGATGATCGACGCGATCGTGAGGATGCGCTCCCGCTGATCCGCGGGGACCCCGGCCGCATCCAGCGACTGCACCGTCCGGTCGACCATCATCTGGATGATGGACGTCGCGCTGGTGCCGGGCTCGATCGTGTACGTCGCGGGGAAGAGCCACCCCTCGAGGCTCGAGGCCGAGACGCCGTAGGCCGAGGGGTCCGCCACGGCGGCGGTCAGATCGTCGAGCGAGACGCTCGCGCCGTCGGCGATCCGCTGCAGCGACACATCCACCGTCAGCCCTTCGGGGAGCACGACGCGTCCCTCGAGCCGGTTGGCGGGATCGCCGAGCGCCTCCAGCGCGGCCGCCGAGGTCATCTCCTGCTGGAGCTTGTACGTTCCCGGTTGGAACGTGAAAGCGATGTTGTTGTCGATCATGTAGCTGTACAGCGAGGTCGCGGTGCGCGTCACACCGGCGTCGAACATCTTCTGGGAGACCTGGGGACCGGCGTCGCCGCTGACGACGGTGATCGTCGTCTCGCCGTGCGCCTGTCCGGCCTCGAACTCGGTCGGCTCCTCCCACCCGAGCACCGCGCGGATCTTGTCCTCGTAGGTGTTCCACACCCAGAGACCTCCGGCGGCGACGCCACCGAGGAGCACGACCACGATCGCCAGAGCGATCCACCCGCCTTTGCGACGGCGACGCTTGTTGGGCGGAGGCGGCGGAGCGCCCAGCACATCGGTCGTCGCCTCACCCGTGAACAGGTCGTCCAGCGAGGGACGGGCGGGGGTGGCCGGCGCTGGGTCCGCGGGCGTGCGGAGGATCGGCTCGGACACCGCGGGGGTCGGTGCGGGCGCCGATTCGGGCTGCGGCGCGCTCGCGCGCTGGGCGGCCTCGCGCGCCTCGCGGCGGGAGGAGGGAGTGTCGGACATCAGTCGGTCTCCTGGTCCGGGTCGACGGGAGTGCCGGGCGCCCGACCCGTCTGCTTCTCGACATCGAGGGCGTTCTGCAACAGGATCACGGCGGCGACCTGGTCCACTATTCCACGCGAAGAGCGCTGGGAACGCCCTGAACTCCGCAGCGCCGCATGCGCCGACACCGTGCTCAACCGCTCGTCCACCAGCCGCACGGGGAGAGGACCGGCGACGGCGAGGGCGCGCGCGAACTCGCGGGCATCCTGCGTCGAAGCCGTCTCATTGCCGCTCAGACTGATCGGCAGCCCGACGTAGAGCGCGGTCGCGTTCTCTTCGCGGGCGATGGCGAGGACGCGTTGCGGTGAGTCCTCCGCGCGCGCGACCGTCTCCACCGGCGTCGCCAGCATCCCATCGGGATCGCACCGGGCGACGCCGACCCTCGCCTTGCCCACGTCGATGCCGAGCCGGACGCCCCTGCGGAAGTCGCTCACGCCGACGTGGTCTCCAGCGATCGGACGATGCCCTCGAGCGCGTCGGTCAGCGCCGCCGCATCCGAACCGCCGCCCTGTGCGACGTCATCGCGTCCGCCGCCGCCGCCGCCGAGGACCCCTGCGGCGCCCTTGGCGAGAACCCCTGCCTTGACGCCCGTCCGCCGTGCCGCCTCGTTCGTTGCGACGATGACGATCGGACGTCCTCCTGCTGTCGCGCCGAGAGCGACGACGCTCGCGTCCTCGCCGAGCCGGTCGCGAACCGCCAGTGCCACCGTGCGCAGATCGTCGGCCGATCCCACGGCGCCGATCGAGGCGACGACGGCGCCGACCTGCCCGACTCGGCGCACCTGCGTCGCAAGCTCGGGGGCGCGCTGGGCGAGAGCCTGCGCTTCGAAGGCCGCGATCTTCTTCTCGGCCGCCTTCAGGCTTGCCGCAAGATCGGCGATCCGTGCGGGAATCTGCTCGCGGGGGACCTTCAGGTCCGACGTCAGCTGAGACACGATCGCACGCTCTGCCGCGAGATCGCGGAACGCGTCCAGTCCGACGAGGGCCTCGACCCGGCGCGCGGTCGCGCCCACCGAGGACTCCCCCACGAGGTTGATGAGTCCCACCTCCGCGCTGGAGGCGACATGCGTTCCGGCACACAGCTCGCGCGACCACGGGCCGCCGATGTCGACCATGCGCACAGTCGTCCCGTACTTCTCGCCGAACAGCGCCATCGCGCCCAGTTCCTTTGCCTCGTCGAGGGGCAGCACACGGGTGGTCACCTCGAGGTTGTCGCGCACGGCGTTGTTGGCGATCTCCTCGATCTCGCTCCGCGTCGCGGGCGAGAGCGCCTGGCTCCAGTTGAAGTCGAAGCGCATGTACCCGGCACGGTTCAAAGAGCCCGCCTGGGTCGCGGAGCTTCCCAGGGTGTCTCGCAGAGCCGCGTGCACGAGGTGGGTCGCGGAGTGCGCCTGACGCGCGGCGCGGCGGTTGGCTGCATCCACCACCGTCGTCGCCGCATCGCCGACACCGACCTCGCCCGTGAGCACCTCGACGGTGTGGCTGATGAGTCCCGGCACGGGCTTCTGCACGTCCAGCACGTCCAGCTCGAAGCCCGACCCGACGATGGTGCCCTTGTCGGCGACCTGTCCGCCGGATTCCGCGTACAGCGCGGTGGCGGGCAGGATCACCTCGACGACCTGGCCCTGCCGCGCGCGGTCGACCGAGACCCCTTCGTGCAGGATGCCCAGCACGCGCGATTCGGTCGCGAGGTCCGTGTACCCGGTGAAGACGGTCTCACCCTGAGCGCGGAAGTCGCGGTACACGCTGTGATCGGCGAGCTGGCGACGACGGCTCTTGGCGTCCGCCTTCGCCCGGGTGCGCTGCTCCTGCATCAGGGTGTCGAATGCGTCGCGGTCGACGCTGAGCCCGGCCTCCTCGGCGACTTCGAGCGTCAGATCGATGGGGAAGCCGTAGGTATCGTGCAGGAGGAACGCCTGGTCACCGGAGATCGAGGCGCCGCCCGTCTTCTTCGTCTCGGCGATCGAGAGGTCGAGGATCGACGATCCTGAGGCCAGCGTGCGAAGGAAGGTCTCCTCCTCCGCGAAGGCATACTGCGAGATGCGTCCCCAGTCCTCGGCCACGACGGGGTACGACGCTGCCATCGCATCACGAGACGCCGAGAAGAGCTCCGGGAAGGTGGCGCCGTCGACTCCGAGCAATCGCATCGCGCGGATGGAGCGGCGCATGAGGCGGCGCAGGATGTAGCCGCGGCCCTCGTTGGACGGCGTCACACCGTCGGAGAGCAGCATGAGAGACGAACGGACATGGTCGGCGATGACGCGGTAGCGCACATCGTCCTCATGCTCTTTGCCGTACGGCCGGCCGGAGAGCTCGACCGCGCGATCGAGGACGGGGCGCACCTGATCCGTCTCGTACATGTTGTCGACGCCCTGCTTGATGAAGGCGACGCGCTCGAGCCCCATGCCGGTGTCGATGTTCTTGTTCGGCAGCTCACCGACGATGTCGAAGTCGATCTTCGAGCGCACGTTGGTGATCGCGTACTGCATGAACACGAGGTTCCAGATCTCCGTGAACCGCGAATCGTCGACGGCGGGGCCGCCGTCGCGGCCGTAGGCCGGCCCACGGTCGAAGTAGATCTCGGAACAGGGGCCGGCCGGGCCGGGCTGACCCGTCGACCAGTAGTTGTCCTCGCGCCCGAGTCGCTGGATGCGGTGTTCCGGCAGTCCAGCGATGCGTCGCCAGAGATCGGCGGCCTCGTCGTCGGTCTCGTAGACCGTGACCCACAGGTCCTTCTCCTGGAAACCGAGACCACCATCGGCCTCGGAGCGCGTCAGAAGGTCCCAGGCGTAGGTGATGGCGCCTTCTTTGAAGTAGTCGCCGAAAGACCAGTTCCCGAGCATCTGGAAGAACGTGCCGTGGCGGGCGGTGTGACCGACCTCCTCGATGTCGTTGGTCCGGATGCACTTCTGCACGTCGGCGGCCCGCGGGAACGGGGGCGGCACCGTCCCATTGAGGAACGGGACGAACGGCACCATCCCGGCGACGGTGAACAGGAGAGTCGGGTCATCGCTGACCAGAGAGGCGGAGGGAACGATGGTGTGATCGTTCTTCTCGAAAAAGTCGAGGTAACGCTGGGCGATCTCGGCGGTCTTCATGCGGTGTCTTCCTCGGGCAGGACAGGAAGGCCGCCGTAGCGGCCGTTCGGAGTTCGCGGGTGGTCAGCGATCGGCGGCAGCGGAGCCTTCGGCATCGGGCCCGGTCTCGAACCGGGCCTGCTGCTCGTGGTAGGCGTCTTGGATGCGGTCGGTGAACTCTGTGATGCGGGCGTCGATCTCAGCGAGCATCTCGTGTCCGCGCGGATCCTTGTTGACGAGGTGCGCGAGCACGAACCCGGCCGTCGTTCCGACCGCGAACCAGAGAAGACTTCTCACCGTGACCTCTTCCTCATCGTGTCCGCGTCTGTCGCGAGCATCCTCCATCGTAGGCGAGAACGGATGCCGGCGACGGGTCGACGACGAAGGGCGCCGGGATGACCCCGACGCCCTTCGTGCGCGAACGACTCAGCGCGCGGCGTAGTACTCGACGACCAGCTGCACGTCACAGGTCACGGGGACCTCGGCGCGCTTCGGACGACGCACCAGGCGAGCCTGGAGCTTGTCGAGCTCGACCTCGAGGTAACCGGGGACGTTCGGCAGGACCTCGGCGTGACCGCCGGCGGCTGCGACCTGGAACGGCTCGGTGCCCTCGCTGCGGGTCTTGACGTGGATCAGCTGACCGGGCTTGACGCGGAACGACGGGCGGTCCACGATCTGGCCGTCGACCATGATGTGGCGGTGCACGACGAACTGACGCGCCTGCGCCGTGGTGCGGGCGAAACCGGAACGCAGCACGAGGGCGTCGAGACGCATCTCGAGCAGCTCGACGAGGTTCTCACCCGTCAGGCCGTCGGTGCGACGGGCTTCGTTGAACGCGATACGCAGCTGCTTCTCGCGGATGCCGTACTGCTCACGCAGACGCTGCTTCTCACGCAGGCGGACGGCGTAGTCGCTGTCGGCCTTGCGCTTGGTGCGGCCGTGCTCGCCGGGAGCGTAGGGACGCTTCTCGAGGTAGCGGGCGGCCTTGGGGGTCAGCGCGACGCCGAGCGCGCGCGACAGGCGGACCTTGCGGCGGTCCTGGGACTTCGTGGTCACGAAGGTGTCCTTCCGATGACGTGGCCGCGCCTTTCGCGGCTCACGGGCGTATCACCCGACTTCTCCCGATGACGCGCACGCCGGGGCGCGTCGGACGGTGGAGCAGAAGGAGGGGGATGCCCGAAAACTCGGTTTCGAGCCGATTCATCCTATCAGACCGTCTTACGGCTCTCACGGGCGTGCCGCCCCGTCGTCAGCCACAGCGAACTCTGCAACGCGATGATGGCCTCGCCCGGCAGCGCGTCCGCGATGGCAGGGGTGTGGATGCTGTTACGGTCGGCGATGATCGAGCCGGTGTCGGTCCGCGCGGCGAAGGCACGCGCGACCCGTTCGCGAAGGAGTGCTCGTTCGTGCTCGAAGGACGGCAGCTGCTGCGCCACTGCCCATGACCACGCCGCATCGACCTCCGCAGCGGCAGCCGGCCTGCGGCGTCGATGGGCGGCGAACCACACCGCGACACCCGCAGACAACACGGCCACGACGACGACGGCGACGACCGTGGCGGGTGCGGTGAGCCCGTTCGCGTACGCGACGATCACGGCGCCGGCGCCCAGGGCATACAACAGGGCGGCACGCGCGGCCACGGTGGACACGGAACGGTCGACCACCCTCTGCCCCACCGCCGCCAGCATCGCCACCAGCTCGAGCACCACGACGCCGGCGACGGTGAGCGAGGCAGCATCGGTCTGCAGCCTCTCCAGTCGGTGCTCGCGGTCGAACTGCACGCTGAGCATGTTGACGCTGATCAGGACGGTCGCACCCACGAGCACCAGCAGGAACTGCAGACCCGCCAGCGGTGCGCCGAACGACGTCGCCGCGCCGAATCGGCGGCGCGCAGACCGCTTGGCCTCGCGCTCCATCCGCCTGCTCAGCGCAGCGGCGTCGTCGGAGAGTCCGTCAGCGAGTTCGCGCATCCCGTAGAACACGAGCAGCCCGTACTCGAGGTTTCGATCGGCGACGGATGCGGCCGCCTCGGCATCACCGCCGTGCCGAGCCGTCACGAAGCCACCGCCACCGGGCGCTCATCCCTCGAGGATCCGGCGGATCTTCTCGACACGCGCCGCGATGTCGCGCTCGAGACCGCGCTGAGTGGGTTGGTAGTACCGTCGCCCTCTCAGTTCGTCGGGGAGGTACTGCTGCGTCGCGACGCCCACGTCGAGGTCGTGCGGGTAGACATAGCCTTTGCCGTGCCCCAGACGCTTGGCGCCCGGATAGTGCGCGTCGCGCAGGTGTGCCGGGACCCGGCCGAAGCCGCCCGCCTTCACATCCGCGATCGCGGCGTTGATGGCGTTGTACGCAGCGTTCGACTTCGCGGTGGTCGCGAGATACACCGTCGCCTCGGCGAGAGGGATACGCCCTTCGGGCATACCGATGAACGCCACCGCGTCCGCAGCGGCGACGGCGATCGGCAGGGCCTGCGGATCGGCGAGCCCGATGTCCTCCGCCGCGGAGATGACCAGACGTCGTGCGATGAACCGGGGGTCCTCCCCCGCCTCGATCATGCGCGCCAGGTAGTGGATCGCGGCGTCCGCATCCGACCCGCGGATCGACTTGATGAACGCGCTGATGACGTCGTAGTGCTCGTCACCTTGGCGGTCGTAGCGCAGCAGCGCCCGATCGACCGCCTGCGCGATGAGGGCCGCCGTGATCCGCGGTTCCCCGTCGCCGTCGGTCATGGCCGCCGCCGCCTCCAGCGCCGTCAGCGCGCGCCGGGCGTCTCCGGAGGCCAGGCGGACGAGCGCCTCCCTCGCCTCGTCGTCGAGCGCGATCCGCCCGGCGAGTCCTCGTGGATCGCTCACGGCCCGATCCACGAGCTCTCCGAGATCGTCGTCACCGAGCGGCTTCAGTGTGAGCAGCAGTGAGCGGGACAGAAGCGGAGAGATCACCGAGAACGAGGGGTTCTCGGTGGTCGCGGCGATCAGCACGACCCATCCGTTCTCGACCCCGGGCAACAGCGCGTCCTGCTGGGCCTTGGTGAAGCGATGGATCTCGTCCAGGAAGAGGATGGTGGACTGCCCGTACAGATCGCGCTGATTGAGCGCTTCCTGCATCACCTCACGAACGTCCTTCACACCGGCGGTAATGGCCGACAGCTCGACGAAACGACGCCCGGAAGAACGCGCGATCGCTTGCGCGAGCGTGGTCTTCCCGGTGCCGGGCGGCCCCCACAGGATCACGGACACCGCTCCGGACGTCTGCCGCTCGGGGTCGGCCAGCGCGACGAGCGGCGAACCGGGCTTCAAGAGGTGTCCCTGCCCTGCGACCTCGGCCAGCGACGCCGGACGCATGCGCACGGCAAGAGGCGTCTGACCCTGGAAGAGGGCACCGGAGGAGGTCACTCCCCCAGGCTAACGGCGGCCGACGACGCCCGGCTTTGATGGCGGCCGCCGGCGCCGCATAGGATCGGCTGGTCCGGCAGGCGAGGAGGAACCGTGGCAGCGGGAAACAAGCAGCAGCGTGCCGAGCGCGAGCGCGCTCGTCTGTATCAGGCGCGCCGCGCCCACCACGACGCACAGATCACGCGGCGCCGCCGCGACAACATCCTCGCGGGGCTCGGTGGCGGCGTGCTCGTCCTCGCTGTCCTCGGCGGTCAGATCGCGTACTACACGGTCGGACCCGGCGTGAGCTCCCCCGTCGTCGAGACACCGAGCCCGGCGCCCTCCGACCCCGCGCCCACCTCGACACCGCTGCCGACTCCGGAGCCCACGTCCTGACCTGCACGGCGCCGGACCGACCGGCGTACTAGGCTGAATCCGATTTCCCCCGCCGACGCGAGACGCTCGAGGTGCCCCGTGACTGCCGCGACAGACCACACCCCTGACCAGCCCGACACCACCGGGGCCGTTGAAGAGCCCTGGGGTCGGGTGGATGCCGATGGCACCGTCGCCGTGCGCGAGGGCGAGAACTGGCGCGTCGTCGGGCAGTACCCCGACGGCACTCCGGATGAGGCGCTGGCGTACTTCGTTCGCAAGTACACCGATCTCGCGAGCGAGGTGACGCTCCTGGAGGTCCGTCATCGTCGCGGAGGCGCGTCGGCATCCGACCTGCGTCACACGGCGAACGCGCTGCGCGAGAAGGTCACTGACGCCGCCGCCGTCGGCGACCTCGAGGCACTGCGCGCTCGGCTCGACGCACTCGTCGCCTCGCTGGCCGAAGCGAGCGCGCATGAGGCGGAGGCTGCGAAGGCCGCTGTCGACGAAGCGCTCGCCCAGCGCACAGTCCTCGTCGAGCGGGCGGAGGCCCTCGCTCAACGCGACCCGAAGTCGCTGCAGTGGAAGCAGGTCACCGCGGAGCTGACCGAACTCTTCGACCAGTGGCAGAGCCAGCAGCAGAACGGCCCGCGTCTGCCGAAGTCCGCGTCGCAGCAGCTGTGGACGCGCTTCCGCGACGCGCGCAGTGCGCTCGAGCGCCATCGCCGCGCGTTCTATGCGGAGCTCGACGAGGTGCACAAGGCCGCCAAGGACCGCAAGACGCGCCTGGTGGAGCGCGCCGAGGCTCTCGCACCGCGCGGGGAGGACGGTATCCCCGCGTACCGCGACCTCCTCGACGACTGGAAAGCCGCGGGACGCGCCGGCAAGCGCGTCGACGATGCGCTCTGGGCCCGTTTCAAGGCCGCGGGCGACGCGCTCTACGGCGCGCGCCAGGGCCGCGAGGCCGCCGAGGCCGAGGAGTCCAAGGAGCGGATCGTCGCCAAGCAGGCGCTGCTCGAGACGGCGAAGCCCATCGTCGACGAGAAGAACCTGTCGACGGCCCGTCAGCGTCTCACCGAGATCCAGCGCCAGTGGGACGAAATCGGCCGGATCTTCCCGCGCGATCGCGAGCGGGCACTCGACGACGAACTGCGCAAGATCGAGCAGCATGTGCGCGGCCGTGAGGACGCCGAGTGGAAGCGCAACGAGCCGGAGACGACGGCTCGTGCCAACGACATGACCCGTCAACTGACGGACGCCATCGAGAAGCTCGAGAGCGAACTGGCCGACGCGGAGGCCCGCAAGGACACGAAGGCCGCGAAGACGGCACGCGAGTCGCTCGAGGCGCGCAAGGCGTGGCTGCGCGCCATCGGCGGCTGACCTTCCCTCCTCCTGACCGCGACGCGCGGGGCCTGTCCACAGATCGGACAGGCCCCGCGCGTCTCTGCGTTCGATCCCGGCACACTGAGGCGATGGGATCGCGTTTCCTCTACTTCCCGAGCCAACTGCTCAGCCGCGCTGAGCTCACGGCTGCGTGTCTCGACGGCGATCTCGTGGGACTCGGCGAGGGCTTCGTCCCGGCGGACACGATCGAGACGGCGGCGCTACGAGCCGCATCCCTGCACCCTCTCGTCGGCGAACGAATGGCCGCGACCCACCGCAGCGCCGCCTGGGTGCACGGCTTCATCGACGAGGTGCCCGTCCGTCACGACCTGCAGCGCATCAGCGAGCATCGCCTGCACGAGCCCGTGGACCGGCGCTTCGTCTACCGCGATCCGCGCATCCCCGATGACGACCTGCTCCGTCTCGGCGGCGTTCCCGTCACGACGCCGGCTCGCACCGTCGCCGATCTCGCTCGGGGTACCGATGAGGCGGCTCGCGGCCTGCTGGGACAGTGCGCCGAGCGAGCACCCGAAGCCATCCACGGCGCCATCGCGTGGCTCGATTCCAGACGACGCGTACCGCGTCGCCTGGCGGCGCTCGCGCTTCTGCAGGAGCTCGTCAGGAAGATGTGACGCGGTAGACGTCGTACACGGCGTCGATACGGCGCACCGCGTTCAGCACGCGGTCGAGGTGCACGGTGTCGCCCATCTCGAAAACGAAACGGCTGAGCGCGAGACGGTCGTTCGACGTGGAGACCGTCGCGGAGAGGATGTTGACGTGGTGTTCGCTCAGCACCCGCGTCACGTCGCTGAGCAGCCCCGAGCGATCGAGCGCCTCCACCTGGATCTGTACGAGGAAGACGCTCTTCGTGGTCGGCGCCCACTCGACATCGATCATGCGCTCGGGATCGGCCTCGAGCGCCTTGACGTTGGTGCAGTCGGCGCGGTGCACCGAGACACCGCTGCCGCGGGTCACGAAGCCGACGATCTCATCCCCCGGGACCGGTGTGCAGCATTTCGCGAGCTTGACGAGGATGTCGGGCGCACCGCGCACGAGCACTCCGGAATCGCCGTCGCGCGGCGCTCGGCCCCGACCGATGTGCGGGATGTCGATCGGGCCGGTGGACGTGTCGTTGTCCGCCGCGACGAGCGCCGTGACCTTCTCGATCACCGACTGGGTGGAGACGTGTCCCTCGCCGACAGCCGCGTAGAGCGCCGACACGTCCTCGTAGCGCAGCTGCTGCGCGACCTGCGTGAACGAGTCCTGACTCATCAGGCGCTGCAGCGGCAGGTTCTGGCGCCGCATCGCGCGCGCGATGGACTCGCGCCCCTGCTCTATCGCCTCTTCACGGCGTTCCTTGGTGAACCAGCCGCGGATCTTGTTGCGGGCGCGAGTGCTCTTGACGAACCCGAGCCAGTCCTGGCTGGGTCCCGCATCCGGGTTCTTGGAGGTGAAGACCTCGACGACGTCGCCGGAATGGAGCTCGGACTCGAGCGGAACGAGCCGGCCGTTGACCTTCGAGCCCATCGTGCGGTGCCCGATCTCGGTGTGCACCGCGTACGCGAAGTCCACCGGGGTCGCGCCCGCAGGCAGGCCGATGACGCGTCCCTTGGGCGTGAAGACGTAGACCTCCTTCGCGCCGATCTCGAACCTGAGCGAGTCGAGGAACTCGCCCGGGTCGGCGGTCTCCGCCTGCCAGTCGGAGATATGGGCGAGCCACGCCATGTCGGCGTCGACGGCCTTCGTGTCGGTCTTGGCGCCCGACATCCGCTCCTTGTACTTCCAGTGCGCCGCGACACCGAACTCGGCCTGCTGATGCATCTCGTTCGTTCGGATCTGGATCTCGACCGTGCGCCCGTTCGGGCCGATGACGGTCGTGTGCAGCGACTGGTACAGATTGAACTTGGGCGTCGCGATGTAGTCCTTGAACCGCCCGGGTAGCGGCGTCCATCGCGCGTGGAGCGCACCGAGCACGGCATAGCAGTCGCGGACGGTCGCCACGATCACGCGGATGCCGATCAGGTCGTAGATGTCGTCGAACTCGCGACCTCGCACGACCATCTTTTGATAGACGGAGTAGAGCTGCTTCGGGCGACCCGCCACCCTGCCGCGGATCCGCAGCTCGCGCAGATCCTCTTCCACCGCATTGATGACGTTCTGCAGGTACTGTTCCCGCTGGGGCGTGCGCTGCTTGACGAGGCTGTCGATCTCGACGTAGAGCTTCGGGTGCAGCACCGCGAACGAGAGGTCTTCGAGCTCGGACTTGATCGCCTGGATGCCGAGCCTGTGCGCCAGCGGTGCGTAGATCTCGAGCGTCTCGGTCGCCTTCTTGGATGCCTTCTCGGGCGGCACGAAGCCCCACGTGCGGGCGTTGTGCAGGCGGTCCGCGAGCTTGATGACGAGCACGCGGATGTCGCGAGACATCGCCACGATCATCTTGCGGACGGTCTCCGCCTGTGCGCTCTCGCCGTATTTGACCTTGTCGAGCTTCGTGACGCCGTCCACCAGCATCGCGACCTCATCGCCGAACTCGGCGCTCAGCTCATCGAGCCGGTATCCCGTGTCCTCGACGGTGTCGTGCAACAGCGCGGCTGCGACCGCCTTCGGCCCGAGGCCGAGATCCGCCAGGATCTGAGCCACCGCGAGCGGATGCGTGATGTACGGCTCGCCGCTCTGCCGCTTCTGCCCCTCGTGCGCCCGGGCCGCCACCACGTAGGCCCGTTCGACGATCGCGAGATCGCCTTTCGGGTGGTGGGTCCGGACCGTGCGAACGAGCTTGTCGACGTCGTCACGGCGGGCGGCGCGCGAGAAGATGCGCGGGATCAGGCGACGCAGAGACGAACTCTGGGCGCCCGCGGGAAGCGTCTCGGCCATGCCTCGATCACCGCCCTTCGCCCGGTCGGACCATTTTACGCGTGTTGGATCCGATCAGGCTTCGACGACCGCGCGCTCGCGCGCCGAGAGCACTCGCGCGTCGCTCGCTTTGACCTTCGCCTCGCCCTCGCGGAAGAGGCTGTACAGCGGTGCAGCGAGGAAGAGCGTCGAGTACGCGGCCACGATGGTACCCACGAAGATCGACAGCGAGATGTCCGTGAGGGTCTGCGCGCCGAGCCAGAACGCGCCGATGAACAGGATCGCTCCGGTCGGCAGGATCGCGACCACGGTCGTGTTGATCGATCGGATGAGAGTCTGGTTCACCGCGAGGTTCACCGACTCGCCGAACGTGCGGGCAGAGATCTCCCCGTCATCCCTCGTGTTCTCCCGGATCTTGTCGAAGACGACGGTGATGTCATACAGCGAGTACGCGAGGATCGTGAGGAATCCGATGACGGCGGCGGGCGAGATCGCGAAGCCGAACACCGCGTAGATCCCGATCGTGACGATCAGCACGTCGACGACGCCGATGATGGCGGCCGCGGACATCTTCCAGGTACGGAAGTACAGCGCGAGGATCACGAAGGTCAGCGTGAGGAAGATCGCCAGACCCCACAGGGACTGACGTGTCACGCCCTCGCCCCAGCTCGGGCCGATGAATGACGACGTCACGTCGGCGGCCGGCACGTTGTAGGCCTCCGCGAGCGCCTCCGAGACACGCTGTGTCTCGTCGTTGGACATCTGGTCGGTCTGCACCCGGACGGAGTCCGAACCGACCGTCGTGACTCGCGTCTCGGCGTTCGGGACGACGGACTGGACGGCGGTGGTCGCAATGGCCTGGTCGGGATTGGACAGCTCGTTGATCGTGAACTGGGATCCCCCGGTGAACTCGATCGAGAACTCGATCGGGCGGAAGAGCGGCACCAACGCGGAGGCGATGACGAGCAGCGCACCGATCAGAAACCAGAGCCGGCGACGTCCGACGAACGGGAAGGAGGTCTTGCCGGTGTAGAGGTCGTTACCGACCTGGGACATCGAGCGCATCAGTTGCGACCGCCCTTCGACGGGGACACGGTATCGTCCGCGGGTGTGGAGCCTGCATCCCCCTGCTGCGCAGCGCGTTTACGCTCGGCGATGGTCTGACGACGCTCCGCCTCGCCGCGCGAGCGCGCGACGCGACCGGTCGGGGCCACCGGAGCGCGGAACTGCGCGCGACCGCGGTACACCGCGCCGAGCGCTGTCGGGTCGAGACCGGACAGCGGGTGGCCGGAGCCGAAGAATCGGGTGCGGGCCAGCAGCTGCATCACGGGATGGGTGAACAGGATGAAGATGAGCACGTCGATGACGGTCGTGAGGCCCAGCGTGAACGCGAAGCCCTTCACGGTCGCATCGGCGAGGATGTAGAGCACCACGGCGGCGAGCACGTTGATGGACTTCGAGATGTAGATCGTGCGCTTGGCACGGCTCCACCCGTCCTCGACCGCTGCGGTGATCGACTTGCCGTCGCGCAACTCGTCGCGGATGCGCTCGAAGTAGATGATGAACGAGTCGGCCGTGAATCCGATCGACACGATCACACCCGCGACACCTGCCAGCGACAGGCGGTAGCCCATGCGCCAGGCGAGGATGCAGAGGGTGATGTAGGTGAGCACACCCATGACCACGAGCGACGCCATGATCACCGTGCCGAGCGCTCGGTAGACGGTCAGCGAGTACACCGCCACGAGAGCCAGACCGATGAGGCCGGCGATCAGACCGATCATCAGCTGCTGAGAACCGAGGGTGGCCGAGATCGTGTCGGAGCTCTGCACAGTGAAGCTCAAGGGCAGGGCGCCGTACTTGAGCTGGTCAGCCAGCGTCTTCGCGCTCTCCTGCGAGAAGGAGCCCGTGATCTGCGGCTTCCCGTCGGTGATGATGCCGTTCATCGACGGAGCGGAGAGCACCGTTCCATCGAGCACGAACGCGAACTGGTTGAGCGGTCGCTGGAGCGGGTACAGCCGCTGGCTGATCTCGGTGAACTTCTCGGTGCCTTCCGCGTTGAAGACGAGGTTGACCGCCCACTGGCCGTTGGTCTGCACGACCCCCGAGCTCGCGTCGGCGACGTCGTCACCCTTGATCTCGACCGGACCGAGGATGTACTTCGCGGTGCCATCGGTCGAACAGGTGATCAGCGGGTCGGCGTCGGGAGCATTCGCGGGATCGTTCGTGGGGTTGGCGCAGTCGTAGGCCTGGAACTCCGCCTGCAGCTTCGGGGTGATCCAACTGACGTCGCTGCCGTTCGTCGGCGACGCGGTCGGCGTGGCCGCGAGCGAGGGATCGGGCGTCGGATACGGCGTCGCCGTGCCGTCCTGACCGATGAAGCTGCCGCTGACCTCGCCCGACTCGACGAGCACGGGACGCAGCTGCAGCTGGGCCGAGTCCTGGATGCGCTGACGCGTCTCCTCATCGGCCTCGCCCGGGATCTGGACGACGACGTTGCGTCCGCCCTCGGTCGTGACGTCCGCCTCGCCGACACCGGAGGCGTCGACGCGCTGGCGGATGATCGTGACGGCCTGCGTCATCTGGTCGCCGCTCGGAGCAGCGCCATCGGCGGTCTGCGCCGCGAGGATGATCTGCGTCCCGCCCTGAAGGTCCAGGGCGAGTTCAGGAGACCAGGAGCTCGCGGGAGCTCCGGCGGAGGTCTTGAAGACGTAGACGCCCAGGGCGTTCACGCCGAAGAGCACAGCGGTCACCGCGAGGAGCCCGATGAGGGCGCGCCAGGCGTGACGGACGGGAGTGGATGTCGCCACGGACGATCAGCTTTCTCGTGCAGGAAGGGATGGAGGCGTCAGGCCTCGGGCTTGTCCTTCTTGTCGTTCTCGACCTCATCGCTGTGCGACGAGTACTTGTGGTCGTCGCTGATCGAGGTGATGTCACCGTCGGCGACGCCGGCGATGTACTCGGCCTCACTCGCCTCGGCCTCGATGAACTCGTCCTCGGTCACGACGCCCTCAGCAGGGTCGACGACACGCAGGATGGCCTGGCTGTGCACCTTGATCTCGACGCCAGGAGCGATCTCGATGAGGGCCGGCTGGTCGAGGTTGTCGGCATCGAACTCGACGATCGTTCCGTACAGACCGCCCTGCAACAGCACCTCGGCGCCGGGAACCGTCTGGCGGGCCTTCTGCTCCTGCTCGGCCTTCGCCTTCTGCATGCGGCGACGCGAGCTCCAGAACATGAAGATCAGGAGGATCACCAGCAGGATGATCAGACCGTAGTTGGCGAAGAAGGTCGCGAAGTCCATGAAGTGGAGGGGCCCTTTCCGGGGCAGCGCGAACCGGGTCCAGCGCTGGTCGAGTCAGTTGCGGCGAAAGCCTTCAGCGATTATAGGTCATCCAGGCGCAGCGCTCCGGTCGGATGCGGCACGCCCAGGTGCCCGTAGGCCTCCGGAGTCGCCACGCGGCCTCGGGGCGTGCGCCCCATGAAGCCGATTCGCACCAGGTAGGGCTCGACGACCGATTCGATCGTGTCCGCCTCCTCGCCGACCGCGACAGCCAAGGTGTTCAGACCGACGGGACCACCGCGGAAGCGACGGATGAGCGCGTCCAGCACGGCCCGGTCGAGCCGGTCGAGACCGATCGGGTCGACGTCGTACAGCTCGAGCGCAGCATCCACGCTGGCGAGGCTGCCCGACCCGCCGTCGGCGTAGACGATGAGATAGTCGCGCACCCGCCGCAGAAGTCGGTTCGCGATGCGCGGAGTTCCGCGCGAGCGGCGGGCGATCTCGGAGCGAGCCGTGGTCGGCAGCTCCACGCCGAGCATCGAGCTGGACCGGGCGATGACCCGTTCGAGCTCGTCGGGCTCGTAGTACTCGAGGTGCGCGGTGAAGCCGAAGCGGTCGCGCAGCGGATTGGGCAGCAGCCCCGACCTCGTGGTGGCGCCCACCAGGGTGAAGGGGGCGAGATCGAGGGGGATGCTCGTGGCACCGGCGCCCTTGCCGACCATGATGTCGATCCGGAAGTCCTCCATCGCGAGATACAGCATCTCTTCGGCCGAGCGCGCCATGCGGTGGATCTCGTCGATGAACAGCACCTCACCGGGCGTCAGCGACGACAGCAGTGCCGCCAGATCGCCGGCATGCTGGATGGCCGGCCCGCTCGACATGCGCAGCGCGCGTCCGCTTTCATGCGCGACGATCATGGCGAGCGTCGTCTTGCCGAGCCCCGGCGGGCCCGAGAGCAGGATGTGGTCGGGCGGGCGCTGCTGGATCCGCGCCGCGTCGAGCAGCAGCTGCAGCTGCCCCCGCACCTTCTGCTGCCCGACGAAGTCCGCGAGCGAGTCGGGACGCAACGCCCCCTCGATGGCGAGTTCACTTTCGTCCGCGGGGGTGCCCGCATCCCTCATCTCATCCACGCACAGCCTCCCCGCGAGCCGGGCCCAGCGCCGCGAGGGCTCTGCGCAGGAGCGCCGCGACCGTCCGTTCCTCGGGCGCGTCGGCGACCACGACCGCGGCCGTCTCTGCGGCGACGCGTTCGGACCAGCCCAGGCCGACGAGCGCCTGTGCGAGCTGAACGACGAGATCGGTGGACGCCGTCGAGGAGCCGGCGGTGGATGCGGTGGGCGGCGCCAGCTTGCCGGCGAGCTGCACCACGATCAGCTTGGCCGTCTTGGGTCCGATTCCGGAGACCTTGCGGAAGGGACCATCGGCCTCGTCTGCCACCGCCTGCGCGATCTGGTCGATGCTGAGCTCGGCCAGCACACCGAGCGCGGACTTCGGACCTACTCCCGACACGGCGATCAGCGCCGCGAAGACCGCCAGCTCCTCTCGCGTGCGAAAGCCCACGAGCGAGAGGGCGTCCTCGCGGACGATCATGTGCGTGTGCAGCAGGATCTCGTCGCCCAGGCGCGCCGTGCGCGAGACGTCCGGGGTGACGGCGACGCTGTAGCCGACGCCGGCGACCTCGAGGACGAGTCCATCGGAGGATGCGTGCACGACGGAGCCGCGGAGCGAGGCGATCATGCCTGCGAGCCTATCCCGCTTCGCACCTTTGTTCGATTCGACACGCTCAGCGTCGTGCCTTCTCCGCCGCTCGCCACGCACGCTGCGCCGGGGTGAGCGCCGCATCCGCGACGGCCGCTCCCCCGACGCCGCCACCGCGCCACGCATGGCACAGGGCGAGCGCGAGCGCGTCCGCGGCATCCGCGGGCTGAGGGAGCGCGTCCAGTCGGAGAACCCTGGCCACCATCGTCTGAACCTGCAGCTTCTCGGCGGAGCCGTAGCCGGTGATCGCGGCCTTGACCTCGCTGGGCGTGTGGGTCGCGGTGCGCAGTCCGTGCTCGGCCGCGACGAGCAGCGCGATGCCGCTGGCTTGAGCCGTGCCCATCACGGTGCTTCGGTTCTGCTGCGCGAACACCCGTTCCACAGCGACGACATCGGGCCGGTGCTCCCGTACGGCGTCACGAAGCCCCTGCGCGATGAGGTGGAGCCGCTCCGCGATCGGCAGGTCGGGCGACGATCGGATGACCCCGACGTGCACGAGGCTCGCGCGACGGTCGGCCGCGACGTCCACGACGCCCACGCCGCAGCGCGTCAGGCCCGGGTCGACGCCGAGCACGCGCAGAGAGGAAGCCACCCCGCCACGCTACGTGCCACACGGCGAGCCGGACCCGCGACGCGCCCGCAACGACGGACGCCTACTCGTCGGCTTCGAGCTCCGCCTGCACCTCGGGCGTCAGATCGAAGTTGCTGAAGACGTTCTGCACGTCGTCGCTGTCTTCGAGCGCGTCGATCAGGCGGAACACCTTCCGCGCCGTCTCGGCGTCGACCTCGACCTTGAGGTTCGGCACGAACTCGACGTCGGCCGACTCGTACTCGATGCCCGCATCGGTGAGCGCGGTACGGACGGACACGAGGTCGGAGGCCTCGGTGATCACCTCGAAGCCCTGCGCGTGCGGCTCGATCTCCTCCGCGCCCGCCTCGAGCGCGGCCATCATGACGTCGTCCTCGCTCGTGCCCTCCTCGGACACGACGATGACGCCCTTGCGGGTGAAGTTGTACGCGACCGACCCGGGATCGGCCAGGGTGCCGCCGTTGCGGGACAGTGCGGTGCGGACCTCCGCAGCGGCGCGGTTCTTGTTGTCGGTCAGACACTCGATCATGAGGGCGACGCCGTTGGGCCCGTAACCCTCGTACATGATCGAGGAGTACTCCACCGACTCGCCGCCGATGCCGGCTCCGCGCTTGATGGCGCGATCGATGTTGTCCTTCGGCACCGACGTCTTCTTGGCCTTGAGGACCGCATCGAAGAGCGTCGGGTTGCCCGCCAGATCGGCGCCGCCCAGCTT
Source organism: Microbacterium binotii (assembly GCF_021398715.1). Classification (NCBI taxonomy): domain Bacteria; kingdom Bacillati; phylum Actinomycetota; class Actinomycetes; order Micrococcales; family Microbacteriaceae; genus Microbacterium; species Microbacterium binotii. The sequence goes on from NZ_CP090347.1 coordinate 1,757,310, forward strand.
CGCGGCGACCTCGATGTTCTTGATGAGCTTCGCCCACGACTTCGCACGGCGCGCGTCGACGACGGCCTTCTTGTGCTTCGTGGTGGCCCATTTGGAGTGACCGGACATGAGTCTCCCGTGTTCAGCGGCTGGAAAGTCCAGCGTCGATCTTAGTTCAGCCGCGCGCGGACCCGCTCGAGGAGGCGTTCATGGAACCGTGTCTCGTTCGAGACCTCGGGGTGGAACGAGGTTCCCAGGAGGTTGCCCTGCTCGACCGCGACCACACGCCCGTCGTCGAGGGTCGCGAGGATCTCGACGCCCGCACCAACCCGTTCGACGACGGGCGCACGGATGAAGACGGCCTTGACCGGCGGACCGCCGAAAGCGTCGACCCGCAAATCGCTCTCGAACGAGTCGAGCTGCGAGCCGAACGCGTTGCGCCGCACGGCCACATCGAGACCGCCGAAGCTCTGCTGCTCGGCGAGGCCGTCGAGCACCTCGTCGGCGAGGAGGATCAGTCCGGCGCACGTGCCGTAGACCGGGAGCCCCGTGGCGATCTCCCGACGCAAGGGGTCGCGCATCCCGAACGCCCGGCTCAGCTTGTCGATGACACTCGACTCGCCGCCCGGGATCACCAGGCCGTCGACCTCGGCGAGTTCCGCGGGCCGACGAACCGGTCGCGCCGCCGCGCCGAGGCGTCGGAGGATGCGCATGTGCTCGCGCACATCGCCCTGGAGGGCGAGGACCCCGATGCGGGGAGCGTCACCAACCACGGTCGGCGAGGCGGTGGGGGGCGGGGAGATCGGCCACGTTGATGCCGACCATCGCCTCTCCGAGTCCGCGCGAGGCCTCGGCGATGACGGCGGGGTCGTCGAAGAACGTGGTCGCCTTCACGATGGCGGCAGCACGCTGGGCGGGGTTGCCGGACTTGAAGATGCCGGAGCCTACGAAGACGCCGTCGGCTCCCAGCTGCATCATGAACGCGGCATCCGCGGGAGTCGCGACGCCGCCGGCGGTGAAGAGCACGACCGGGAGCGTGCCGGTGCGGGCGACCTCCGCCACGAGTTCATACGGCGCCTGGAGTTCCTTCGCCGCGACGTAGAGCTCATCGGCGCTCTTGGCGCCGAGGGCCGCGATCTCACCGCGGATCGTGCGGATGTGCTTCGTGGCCTCCGAGACGTCGCCCGTGCCCGCCTCCCCCTTGGAGCGGATCATCGCCGCGCCCTCGGTGATGCGCCGCAGAGCCTCACCGAGGTTCGTCGCACCGCATACGAACGGAACGGTGAAGCCCCACTTGTCGATGTGGTTCACGTAGTCCGCCGGCGAGAGCACCTCGGATTCGTCGACGTAGTCCACTCCGAGCGCCTGCAGAACCTGAGCTTCCACGACGTGACCGATTCGCGCCTTCGCCATGACCGGAATCGAAACCGCGGCGATGATCTCGTCGATCAGGTCGGGATCGCTCATGCGCGCAACACCGCCCTGGGCGCGGATGTCGGCGGGGACACGCTCGAGGGCCATGACGGCGACGGCCCCCGCGTCCTCTGCGATTCGCGCCTGCTCGGCCGTGACCACGTCCATGATCACGCCACCCTTGAGCATCTCGGCGAGTCCGCGCTTGACGCGCGTGGAACCGGTGAGGGAATCGGTCATCGGGTGCTCCTTCGTCCACGCCGCCCGGTGCGACGTTTTGTCCTAGGTCAGAAATTAGCATGTCCTACGGCGTAAGCTGGTGCGGATGTCTCTGTCTGACACGCGTCCCGAGATCCGCGGCTCCTCCGCCGCGGAGATCGCCGACAGCGTCCGCGCACTCGTCGAGCGCGGCGACCTCGCTCCCGGCCAATCGCTTCCACCCGTCCGGGCGCTCGCCGAATCGTTGGACGTCAACCGCAACACGGTCGCTGCGGCATATCGGCTCCTCACCCAGGCCGGCACGGTCGTCACCCGCGGGCGCGGCGGCACCCTCGTCGCCGAGGCCGCACCGGTCGCGCAAGAGGGCTTCGCCGCCGGAACCGTGCTCCGGGATGTGGGCACCGGCAATCCCGATCCCGACCGCATCCCGGACACCCTTCCCGCCCTGACACGCATCGCCCGCCGCCCCGTCCTCTACGGCGAGCCCGTCATCGACCCCGAACTCGAGGCGTGGGCCCGAGAGTGGGTGAGCGCCGACCTCGCGCCGTCGACGGTGCGGTTGACGATCACGAGCGGTGCGGTCGACGCCGTCGAGCGGTTGCTCGCGCAGGCCCTGACCAGAGACGACGCCGTCGCTCTCGAAGACCCCTGCTTCCTCGCCAGCATCCACACCGTGCGCCTGGGCGGCTATCGCGCCGTTCCGGTACCCGTGGACGCCGAGGGGATGACGGTCGACGGGCTTCGTGCTGCGCTCGCCGCCGGCGTCCGCGCCATCGTCTGCACGCCTCGCGCTCAGAACCCGACCGGCGCGAGTCTGAGTGCGCGCCGCGCCGCCGAGCTGCGCGCGGTGCTCGAGAACCATCCGTACGTGCTCATCATCGAAGACGACCATTTCTCGCTGCTGTCGCCGCAGCCGTACCACTCGATCATCGGAGCGCACCACCGACGGTGGGCACTCGTACGGTCGGTCTCGAAGTTCCTCGGACCCGACATGTGCCTGGCCGTCGCGGCATCGGATCCCGAGACCGCGGACCGTCTCGCGCTGCGCCTCAGCCCCGGAACCACCTGGGTCAGCCACCTCCTGCAGCGGCTCGCGATCGCTCTGCTCGCCGATGACGGCGTGCAGAGCGCGATTCGGGCAACAGGACGGCACTACGCGGACCGCAACGGCGCCTTCGCCGAACGGGCTCGGGACCACGGCCTCGCCGTCGAGTCGGGCGACGGACTGAACCTGTGGGTCCCCCTCGGCGTCCCCGCTCGCGCCGTCGCCGCGCAACTCATGCGCCGCGGCTGGCTCGCACGCACCGGCGACGAGTTCGTGCTCGCCGACGCGCGCGCGACGCACCACCTGCGCCTGACGGTGCATGATCTCTCCGACGATGATGCCGATCGGCTCATCGTCGACCTCGTCGCGGCCGTGGATGCGGTCGCCGCCACCTCGAAGATGGGATGACTCCACTGTGAAGGTACTTTCGATCCAGTCCGCCGTCGCCTACGGTCACGTCGGCAACTCCGCTGCGGTCTTCCCCCTGCAGCGCATCGGAGTCGAGGTTCTGCCTGTGTACACCGTGAACTTCTCGAACCACACCGGGTACGGCTCCTGGCGAGGACCGCTCATCGCACCGGACGACGTGCGCGACGTGATCACGGGCATCGAGGAGCGCGGCGTCTTCGACAAGATCGACGTGATCCTGTCCGGGTACCAGGGCTCCGAGGGCATCGCCGACGTGATCGTCGACGCAGTGGCGCGCGTGAAGGCCGCCAACCCGAACGCGGTCTACGCGTGCGATCCGGTGATGGGCAACGCCAAGTCCGGCTGTTTCGTCGCTCCCGCCATCCCCGAGCTCCTGCGCGAGAAGGTCGTCCCGGTGGCGGACATCATCACGCCCAATCAGTTCGAACTGGGCTTTCTCACCGGCACCGATCCGCACACCATCGAGGAGACTCTCGCTTCAGCGGATGCGGCCCGCGCGATGGGGCCGGACACGGTTCTCATCACGAGCGTCGAGCGCCCCGACCGCGAGGAGGGAACGATCGAGATGATGGCCGTGACGCCCCGAGGCGCCTGGATCGTGACGACCCCCCTGCTGCCCATGAAGGCGAACGGATCCGGCGATGTGACCGCCGCTCTCTTCACGGCGCACTACACGCGCACCGGCGATGCTGCGGACGCCCTGGCCCGCACCGCTTCCAGCGTGTTCGACCTGCTGGAGGCGACGCACCGCTCGGGCGAACGCGAACTTCAGCTCGTCGAGTCGCAGGAGGCCTACGCGCACCCCCGCCTGCAATTCACCGTGCGTCAGGTGCGCTGAGTCGACTCAGCCGCCGGTGGCGGCACGGAAGGCGCTCTCCCACTGGGGAGCGTCGCCCGGGCACAGGAACCCCGTTCCGAAGACCATGATGCTGGTGACGTTGCGCTCCGTCGTCGGATCGCCGTTCGTGAGTGCCGAGATCAGCGGCGAGGTCGCCACGTGCGTGGCATACAGGTCTTGGTCGACATCGTGACCGTTGAGGATCGAGGTCTCGCAGGCGTCCAGCGCGAGAGCGAGGGTGATGCTCTCGATCTCCGGTGACCACGTGCCACCCTGCGACTCGGTGTAGGCCCGCTGCTGCGAGATGAACTCCTGCTGCTCGGGGGTCTTCGGCGTCAGCATCGGGTCGCCGGGGATCTGCTGCTGAGCCTCGAAGAAGGCATCGCGCTCGGCGAAGACGTCGCCGTCGATCAGATCGTCGGATCCCGGTTCGCCGGCGCTCCCCGTGGATTCGTCCGAGGGAGCAAGCGCTTCGCCCGGTTCGCTGGATGCGGGCAGCGGGGTGAACTGGCACCCCGCCAACGGCACCAGCGCAAGCAGCAGCATCGGCGCGATGAGTCGGACGGAACGTGTGCGCATGAGAGACCCCCGGGCTCGTGGAACGATGCCCGCCACGCTATCGGCAGGCTGCTGCTCGTACCGGGGGCTTGTGGAGAACGCTCAGAGCGGCCATGCGTCCGCGAGCGAGCGGCGCACGTCGCCGAGCAGCTGCGGCAGCGCCTTGGTGCGCGCGATGATCGGGAAGAAGTTCGCGTCGGTCGCCCACCGCGGGACGACATGCTGGTGGAGATGGCCCGCAACCCCCGCGCCTGCGACGGCGCCCTGGTTCATGCCGATGTTGAACCCGTCGCAGCGGGACGTCTCGCGGAGCACGCGCATCGCGGTCTGTGTGAGCGCACCGATCTCCGCGACTTCTTCCGCATCCGCCAGATCGTACGTCGGGATGTGGCGGTACGGGCACACCAGCAGATGGCCCGAGTTGTACGGGAACAGGTTCAGCAGGACGTATGCGCGAACCCCGCGATGCACGATGAGTCCGTCCTCGTCGCTCTTGTGCGGCGCGGCGCAGAACGGGCACTGCTCGGAGTGCGGCTCGGGGCCGGCCTGGATGTAGGCCATGCGGTGCGGAGTCCACAGCCGCTGGAACTCATCCGGCACGCCGGCCAGATCGGATGCGGCGATCAGCGCCGCATCCGTCTGATCCGGCTCCGTCGTCACGCGAGATCCTCCGCGGTGTTGACGAGGGTCTTCTCCGCGATCACGCGCTGAATCATCGCGATCGCGTCATCGGCGGGAATCCCGTTCGTCTGCGTCCCGTCGCGGAAACGGAAGGACACCGTGCCGGCACTGCGGTCCTGCTCCCCCGCGATCAGCTGGATCGGGACCTTCTGGGTCGTGTGCGTGCGGATCTTCTTCTGCATCCGGTCGTCGGAGTGATCGACCTCCGCGCGGACACCCGACACCTTGAGGCGGTCGACGATGCCGTCCAGGTAGTCCGCGAACTGCTCGGCGACCGGGATGCCGACGACCTGCACGGGTGAGAGCCACACGGGGAAAGCCCCCGCATAGTGCTCGAGCAGGATGGCGAAGAAACGCTCGATCGAGCCGAACAGCGCCCGGTGGATCATGATCGGGCGGTGCTTCTCGCCGTCGGGACCGGTGTACTCGAGTCCGAAGCGCTCGGGAAGGTTCGGGTCGACCTGCACGGTCGACAGCTGCCAGGTGCGGCCGATGGCGTCCCGGGTCTTGAGGTCGATCTTCGGCCCGTAGAACGCGGCCTCACCCGGCACTTCGGTGAGCTTGAGGCCACTCGCCATGGCGACGTTGCGCAGCGCGTTCGTCGAGTACTCCCAGAACTCGTCGGAACCGATCCACTTCGACTTCTCGTCGTCGCGCATCGAGAGCTCCAGCTCGAAGTCCTCGAGCCCGAAGTCGCGGAGCATCGAGATCACGAACTCCAGCACGCGCGTCGCCTCGGCTTCGAGCTGCTCGGGGGTGACGAACAGGTGCGAGTCGTCCTGGGTGAAACCGCGCACGCGCGTGAGGCCGTGCAGGGCACCCGAGAGCTCGTTGCGGTAGACGGTGCCGTTCTCCGCGAGTCGCATCGGCAGGTCGCGGTAACTGCGGCCGCGCTCCTTGTAGATGAGGATGTGCATCGGACAGTTCATCGGCTTGAGGTAGTACTCCTGGCCGACCTTGGTGACGTTGCCCTCCGCGTCACGCTCTTCGTCCATGGTGATGGGCGGGAACATGCCCTCCCGGTAGGTCACCAGATGGTTGGAGGTGATGAACAGGTCTTCCTTGGAGATGTGCGGCGTGTAGACGTACGTGTACCCGCCTTCCACATGCCGACGCCTCGCGTGCTGCTCCATCTCGCCGCGCACGATGCCACCCTTGGGGTGCCAGACGCTGAGGCCGGAGCCGATCTCGTCGGGGAACGAGAACAGGTCGAGTTCCTTGCCGAGCTTGCGGTGGTCGCGCTTCGCCGCCTCCTCCAGCCGGTGCTGGTAGGCACGCAGGTCGTCCTTGGTCGCCCACGCGGTGCCGTAGATGCGCTGCAGCTGCGGGTTCTTCTCACTGCCGCGCCAGTACGCGCCGGCGATGCGCTGCAGATCCCAGCCGTTGCCGATGACGCGGGTGCTCGGCACGTGGGGTCCGCGGCAGAGATCCTTCCAGACCGTCTCGCCGTCGCGGTTCACGTTGTCGTAGATCGTGAGCTCACCCGCGCCGACCTCGACAGACGCCCCCTCGGCTGCTTCCTTCTTGCCGCCCTTCAGGCCGATGAGCTCGAGCTTGAAGGGTTCGTCGGCAAGCTCCGCGTGCGCCTCGTCGTCGGTCACGACCCGACGCACGAACCGCTGGTTCTCACGGACGATCCGCTCCATCTCCTTCTTGATGGCTTTGACGTCCTCCGGCGTGAACGGGGTGTCGGTGCCGAAGTCGTAGTAGAAGCCATCGGTGACGGGCGGGCCGATGCCGAGGTTCGTCTGCGGCTTGATACGCTGCACCGCCTGTGCGAGCACGTGCGCGGTGGAGTGACGGAGGATGGCCAGGCCGTCCTCCGACGAGATCGTGACCGGTTCGACGACGTCGGTCTCGGCGATCGTCGTCGCGAGGTCCTTCAGTTCGCCGTTCACGCGCAACGCGATGACGGAGCGGTCGGGGAAGAGGGCGAATCCGTCTGCGGGGTAGGCGACGGCTGCCGGGGTCAGATCAGTCAAAGGACGCTCCTGAAGTGGGTCTCAATCGATCCTATCGAGCTTGCGAGGCGGCAAGATGGTGTCGTGAAGCTGGCCCTCATCGGCGGCGCGCTGCTGCTGGTCGGCGTCGTCGCGGTCCTTTTCGGCGTCCTGCCCCCGGACGCGGCCGTCGCGGTGGCCGAACGCATCCTGCCGGTTCTCGGCTTCGTGACCGCCATCACGGTGGTCGCCGAGCTCGCGACCCGCGTGGGCCTGTTCGACGTGCTCGGAGCTTTTCTCGCACGCCTCTCCCGCGGCCGCACGATCGTGCTCTGGCTCCTCGTGGTGGCGCTCGCGCTGGTGTCCACCGCGTTCCTCTCTCTCGACACCACCGCAGTACTGCTGACGCCCGTCGTCGTCGCTGTCGCCAGAGCGAACGGACTTCCCCCCTTGCCGTTCGCGTTCGCGACGGTGTGGCTGGCGAACACAGCGTCCCTGTTCCTTCCCGTGTCCAATCTCACGAACCTGCTCGCAGCGCACAATCTCGCGGGAGGCACGGGAGCGTTCGTGGGACTTCTCGGGCCGTCGGCGCTGATCGCCGTGGTCGTGACCGTGGCCGTCCTGTGGCTCCGCGACCGCAGGCGGCTGCGGGGACGCTTCTCCCCCGCAGCGTCACCGCAGATCGCCGACAGGCCGCTCCTGATCACGGCCGGAGTGATCGTGGCGGTCATGCTCCCGCTACTGGTCTCGGGCCTCGAGCCGTGGATGCCCGCGGCGGCAGCGGCTGTCGTGCTCGTCGGTTTCGTCTCGTGGCGCTCGCCGCGACTGCTCTCGCTGCGTCTCATCCCCTGGCAGCTGCTCGTCTTCGCGAGCGGTCTGCTCCTGGTCGCCTCGGCAGCGGACGCGGCGGGTCTGCTCGACCCGGTCTCGGCTGTGCTCAACTCATCGGACCAGCCCTGGACGGTGTTCGCGGTCGCCGGTGCGGGCACCGTCGGCGCGAACGTCATCAACAACCTGCCCGCCTACCTGGCCCTCGAACCGGCGGTCGCGGCATCTCCGATCCATCTTGCGGCCCTTCTCATCGGCGTCAACGCCGGTCCGCTCATCACGCCGTGGGCGTCGCTGGCGACGCTGTTGTGGCACGAGCGGCTGCAGTCGGAGGGCATCGACGTGTCGTGGGGACGATTCATCCTGTGGGGTGCGCTCGCCGCTCCGCTGATCGTCGGACTCGCCGCACTCCCGCTGCTGTGGATGCGGTGAGCTCAGGCTTCGGAGATGTCGTAGTCGGGGTCGTAGCCGTCATCCGGCCCGTCGAAGCCCTCGACCGCCCTCAGATGACGCTCGGGTGCCGGGCGGACCCGCTGCAGGTGGGCCTCGAGCTCGGAGCTGTCGAAGTCCGGGTCGTCGCCGTCCCGCGCGACCGGCACCGAGAGCACATCGTTGCCCAGCCCGACGACGAGTTCGGCGGTGCCGTCCGGGTCGATGGGGATCCGCACTGCCGCCGCTTCGCCACGCTTGGCGAGTTCCGCCGTCAGCTCGACGAGAAGGCTCGCCACATCGTCGGTGGTCAGTACATTCTCGCCGGCGTAGGTGATGCGTCTCATGCATCCACCATGCGCGCCTGTGCACCGCGTCCCGGGGCGGTTGCGACGACCCCTGCGGTGGTCTAGGCACGCGCAGAACCGATCATCGCGGGGCATCGTTCTGAGCGATCTGCTGACCGACGACGCACAGCGGAAGGCGTTTCGGGTGCGTTAAAAGATCGCCATCTTCCTGTGTGTTCGCTCAAGACCAGGTGAGAATGACCTCCATGCGCCCGGCGAAGTGCGCCCGGCGACCATTCACAGCAGGGATACCACTATGTCTCTTGTTCACATCAGGCGAGGCCGTGCCGGTCTCGTAGTCGCCGCTCTGGCCGGCACGGCAGTCATGCTGGCCGCGTGTTCGGGCGGAGGAGGCGGCGGCGAGTCGACGGGCGGCGGCGCAGGCGGCGACCTCATCGTCGGCACCACCGACAAGATCACCTTCATCGACCCGGCTGGCTCCTACGACAACGGCTCGTTCGCGGTCATGAACCAGGTCTACCCGTTCCTCTTCAACAGCCAGTACGGCACTGCAGATGTGACCCCCGACATCGCCGAGTCCGGCGAGTTCACCTCGCCGACGGAGTTCACCGTCACGCTCAAGGACGGACTCACCTTCGCGAACGGACACGAGTTGACGTCGTCGGATGTCAAGTTCAGCTTCGACCGGCAGCTGAAGATCGCCGATCCGAACGGGCCGTCCTCGCTGCTCGGCAACCTCGCATCCGTCGAGGCGCCCGACGACACCACCGTCGTGTTCACCCTGAAGAACGGCAACGACCAGACCTGGGAGCAGATCCTCTCCAGCCCCGCAGGTCCGATCGTCGACGAGGAGGTCTTCTCGGCCGACGCGCTCACCAGCGACGATGACATCGTCGCCGGCAACGCCTTCGGCGGTCAGTACGTGATCGACTCGTACAAGATCAACGAGCTCATCTCCTACAAGCCCAACCCCGACTACAAGGGTGCTCTCGGCGCAGCGGAGAACAGCAGCGTCACGGTCAAGTACTACGCCGACTCCTCCAACCTGAAGCTCGATGTCGCCGGCGGCGACATCGACGTCGCCTTCCGCAGCCTCTCCGCCACGGACGTGGACGACCTGTCGAAGAACGACGCGGTCAAGGTCGTGGACGGTCCCGGCGGCGAGATCCGCTACATCGTCTTCAACTTCGACACGATGCCCTTCGGCGCCGCGACGCCCGAGGCCGACCCGGCCAAGTCGCTCGCGGTACGGCAGGCGATGGCCGACCTCGTCGACCGCGAGGCACTGAGCGAGGACGTGTACAAGGGCACTTACACGCCGCTCTACTCCTACGTGCCCCAGGGTCTCACGGGCGCCACCGAGCCGCTGAAGGAGCTCTACGGCGACGGTGCGGGGGCGCCCGACCTCGACAAGGCGAAGGCCGCGCTCGAGGCCGCCGGTGTATCCACCCCGGTCACACTGAACCTCCAGTACAACGGCGACCACTACGGCCCCTCGTCGGGTGACGAGTACGCCGCGGTCAAGTCGCAGCTGGAAGAGGGCGGCCTGTTCACCGTCAACCTCGCGCAGACCGAGTGGGTGCAGTACTCCAAGGACCGCACCGCCGACGTCTACCCGATGTATCAGCTCGGATGGTTCCCCGACTACTCCGACGCCGACAACTACCTCACGCCGTTCTTCGCCGCGGACAACTTCCTCGCGAACCACTACGACAACAGCGAGGTGCAGGAGCTCATCACGGCTCAGGCGTCCGAGACGGATGCGGCCGCGCGCCAGTCGGACATCGAGAAGATCCAGGAACTCGTCGCGACGGACCTGTCGACGCTGCCGCTGCTGCAGGGCACGCAGGTCGCCGTCGTCGGCAAGGACGTGGACGGCGCCGTGCTCGACGGCTCGTTTAAGTTCCGCTACGCCCCGCTCCACAAGTAAGTCCCCCTCGCTCCGGACGACGCCGCCTTCCGACGGCGTCGTCCGGACGCGGGTGGAGGACTCCGACCGTTCAAAGGTTTCCGCATGGTCACAGCGGTAGACGCCGCCGCCGTCGTCAAGCCCGTCGCTCCCCAGCGGGGTGGGCTCTGGCGCTACATCCTGATCAGACTCGTCCTGATCATCCCCACCGTCTTCATCCTCGTCACCGTGGTCTTCCTCCTGATGCGGGTCACCGGAGACCCCATCACCGCCGCCCTCGGCGGCAAGCTCCCACCCGATCAACTCGCCGAACGCATCCACGAGGCCGGATACGACCGCCCGCTGATCGTCCAGTACGCGGAGTACATCGGCGGGGTCTTCCGCGGCGACTTCGGCAACACGATCACCGACGGGCGTCCGGTGGTCACGATCCTGCTGCAGTACGGATCCGCGACGCTCGAGCTCGCCCTGTACGCGCTCATCGTGGCCTTCGTCCTCGGCATCCCGCTCGGTCTGCTCGCGGCCTACCGCCGCGACCGCTGGCAGGATGCGGCCCTGAGGATCGCCGCGATCCTGGGTTACGCAACGCCGATCTTCTTCCTCGGGATGGTCCTCAAACTCATCTTCTCCGTCGCGCTCGGCGTCCTTCCCGCATCCGGACGCGCGGGTACGCGCACCGAGCTGGCCTTACAGAGCCTCGACGGCCAGACCGGTATCTACCTCATCGACGCCATCCGACTCGGCAGACCGGATGCGGTGGGCGACGTCCTGTGGCACGCGGTCCTGCCGGCGCTCGCTCTCGGCATCCTCACGGCCGGCATCTTCCTGCGCCTCGTGCGCACCAACGTGATCGGCACGCTCGGCTCGCAGTACGTCACGAGCGCACGCGCCCGGGGCGTCGGCGAGTACCGGCTCGTCACGAAGCACGCCTACCGTCCGGCGCTCATCCCGATCGTCACCGTCATCGGCCTGCAGATCGCCGTGCTCCTCTCGGGCGCCGTCCTGACCGAGACGACCTTCGAATGGAAGGGCATCGGCTTCATGCTCTCCGAGTATCTGAAGGCGCGGGACTTCGTGGCCGTTCAGGGCATCGTGGTCATGATCGCCGTGGTCGTCGCGGTCACGAACTTCATCGTCGACGTCGTCGCCGCCCTCATCGACCCGCGAGTGAGGTACTGATGTCCACCGCCCCCTCCCCGGCAGCCGTCACCGACCGCCGCCGTCCGCTTGCCGACCGGCTGCCGGTCCTCTCACAGCTCCGCCGCAGCGTGGGGCTGCAGCGCGGGATGCTCGTGGCCGGGCTCGTCATCACGGCCCTGTTCATCCTGACCGCCGCCCTCGCACCATGGATCGCGCCCTACGGCTTCGCGCAGCGCTCGGTGGACGGCCAGGACTTCGGCACCCTCCAGGCACCGAATGCGGTCAACCTCCTCGGAACGACCGTCAGCGGCTTCGACGTCCTGTCGCGGACGATCTGGGGGGCGCAGACGGCGCTGCTCGCCATCGTGTGCGCGATCGCCTTCTCGATCTTCCTCGGGGTGCTCGTCGGCCTGCTCGGCGGATACTTCGGCGGCTGGCTGGACCGCATCCTCGTCGTCCTCGCCGATGCCATCTACGCCTTCCCCTCGCTGCTGCTGGCGATCGTGATGTCGATCGTCATCAGCCAGGGACAATCGACGCTCTGGGGCGGCATCCTCGCGTCGGCCATCGCCATCACTGTCGTGTTCGTCCCGCAGTACTTCCGTGTCGTGCGCAGCGAGGTGGTGCGGGTCAAAGCGGAACCGTTCGTGGAGTCCGCGCAGGTCATCGGGGTGCCGACCTCGCGCATCCTCCTGCGACACGTGCTGCGCAACTCCACCCGGTCTCTGCCGGTCGTCGTCACCCTCAACGCCTCGGAGGCGCTGTTGACGCTCGCCGGCCTGGGCTTCCTCGGATTCGGCATCGAAGCGACGGCTGCCGCGGAGTGGGGCTACGACCTCAATCGCGCCGTCTCGGACGTCACGAGCGGCATCTGGTGGACCGCCATCCCGCCGGGCATCGCCATCGTCCTCGTCGTCCTCGGCATCACGCTCGTCGGTGAGAGCCTCAACGACCTGAGCGACCCGCGGCTGCGCACCCGACGCCGCGCGCCCCGCTCGCGCACGAAGGAGGCGTCCGCATGAGCGATATCGCACGCATCGACGACCTGAGGGTCACCTTCGCGACCGACGGTGATCCCGTCGTCGCCGTCGACGGTATCTCGCTCGCCGCGCACGCGGGCGAGGTCCTCGCCATCGTCGGCGAATCCGGGTCCGGGAAGACCGTCACGGCCAACACCCTGCTCGGGCTGCTCCCGGAGACCGCCACCACGTCCGGCGCTGTGGTGATCCAGGGCCGGGACAGCGGCGAGACCGACATCGTCCATGCATCCGCGTCCCAGCTGCGCGCCGTGCGCGGTCGTGACGCCGCGATGGTGTTCCAGGAGCCGTCGACGGCGCTGAATCCGGTGTTCACCGTGGGATGGCAGATCGCCGAGGGCATCCGGGCGCATGAGCGGGTGACGCGGGCGGAGGCGCGGCGCCGCTCGGTCGAGATCCTCCGGAAGGTGGGGATCCCCGAGCCGGAGAAGCGCGTCGACGATTACCCCCACCAGTTCTCCGGGGGACAGAAGCAGCGCGTCGTCATCGCGATGGCGCTCGTGCTCAATGCGGGTCTGATCATCGCCGACGAGCCGACGACGGCGCTGGATGTGACCGTGCAGGCGGAGATCCTCGAGCTGCTGCGCGCGTGCCGCGACGAGTTCGGCGCGACGATCGTGCTCATCACGCACAACATGGGCGTGGTCGCCGATCTCGCGGATCGTGTCGTGGTCATGTATCGCGGCGAGATCGTCGAGCAGGCACCGGTGCGCGAGCTCTTCGCCGCACCGCAGCAGTCCTACACGCGCGAGCTGCTCGCGGCTGTTCCTCATGTCGGCGCCGGGAAGAGCGCGGCACAGGACCCGGCAACGCCTGCACCGACCGAGCCGCCGGCGGGGAGCCTCGTGGTCGCTCGCGATCTCCACATCGCCTACCCGGGCCGCTTCGGTCGCACGGGCGTCGTGGCCGTGCGCGGCGTCGATTTCTGGATCGGCCCGGGTGAGGTCCTCGGCCTCGTCGGAGAGTCCGGCTCGGGCAAGACCACGATCAGCCGCGCGATCGTGGGTCTGACCTCCGTCGCGGACGGGTCCCTGCAGGTCCTCGGCACCGAGATGCGCGATGTGAGGCCCCGTGCGCTCACGGCGCTACGCCCGCAGGTGGGATTCGTCTTCCAGGACCCCGCCACGAGTTTCAATCCTCTGCTGACGATCGCGGAGTGCATCGCCGAGCCGCTCGTCGTGCACAAGCGGGTGCGCAGCGCCGCTCAGGCGCGCAAGCGCGTCGACGAGCTCCTGGATGCGGTGCGCCTCCCTGCCGCCTATGGGGACCGCTTCCCGCATGAACTGTCGGGAGGACAGCGCCAGCGCGCGTCCCTCGCCCGCGCCCTCGCCCTCGACCCGAAGCTGCTGATCGCGGACGAGCCGACCAGTGCGCTCGATGTGTCGGTGCAGGCCACGGTGCTGGAGCTGTTCGCGGCACTCCAGCGGGAGCTCGGCTTCGCGTCGCTGTTCATCAGCCATGACCTGGCTGTCATCGACGCCGTGGCGGGCCGCGTCGTCGTCCTGCGGCAGGGTGAGGTGCGCGAGCAGGGAACGACCGCGCAGGTGCTCCTGCACCCGCAGGACGCCTACACCGAACGCCTCCTGACATCGCTGCCGGTGCCCGACCCGGTGGCGCAGGCGGAGCGCCGCGCCGCGTGGCTGGCGCTGCCGCCCGAAGCGGGGCGATGAACGGCGCGTGCGCCGGGACCTCACCCTCGCCGGGCCGGTCGCGGCGCACGCATCCGCTCATCCGCGAAGGGGCGTGATGCCCTGCGCCGTCCGGGGGAAGGTCGCGAGGACGGCGGGGTCGATGTTGAGGTGGGCGGAGACGAGCTGTGGCGGCACGTGCGCGAGCCAGTTGGCGAGGCTGATCTCCTCGTACCTGTCGGTGCGGAACACCTCGAGGAATTGCAGGAGGTCGTCGCCGGTGTTCTCGATGTAGTGGCCGTAGTTCTTCTTGACGACCCCGACATCACCCGGCCGAAAGTCGGTCGTGTTGGCGTGCGGGCCGGTGTTGAACACCGTCATGCGGGCTGAGCCGCGCAGGTAGTACTGCCATTCGTCCGCGTTCGGGTGCCAGTGCAGCTCGCGCATGGAACCTGGTTCGACCGTCACGAGCGCGGCAGCGACGGTGTTCGAGTAGGCGTAGTTGGTGGAGTCGGCTACCTGCACGCTGCCGCCCGAGTTCTGGTATCGAGGCTGGGAGCGGGACAGCCGGAAGATGACCGGCTCCATCCCCCACTCGACGCCCGCGGCGGCCTGATCGACCTCCAGGGCGGGCGGCTCGTCGCCGGGGAAGATCCAGAGGTTGTGCAGCGGGATGTCGGAGAACACCTCCTGGGCGACCCCGAAGTTCTTCGCGAGCACCTCCGGCGGCGTGTGTGCGAACCAGTCCGTGAGCAGCAAGGTGTTCGATTCCGACTGCTGTCCGTCATCGAAGGCGAGCACGAACTCCGCGCCGTCCGGCCCGAGCCCCTGCAGCGAGTGCGGGGTCCCCGCCGGGAAGAACCAGAGATCACCTTCCTCCACATCCTCCACCGCCGGCAGGCCCGAGCGGCTGAGTGTCGTCACACGCGCCTTGCCGCGCGTCATGACCGCCCACTCGGCTGTCTGATGCCAGTGGAGCTCGCGGATGCCACCCGGCTCCAGATACATGTTGACCCCCGCGATCTCATCCGAGATGTGGAAGTCGCTGCTGGTCAGCTCGCGCGCCCATCCGCCACGCTGCACGCGACGAGGAGAGATGTTGAACGACGACCAGAAGAACGGCTGCGTCGAGATGTCGGTGGCCGGAGCATCGATCTGGTTCGGGAACTGCGACGTGATGACGGGGTTCCGCGGACCCGTCATGACGGTGCTCTGCGGCCGGTCAGCCGTGTTGATCTCGCCCTCCGCGGGAAGGTCGGGATTGCCGAACGTCGCTGCCTCGTGGTGCGGCGCTGTGCTGTCCGGGGTGTCCATGCTTGTGCTCCTTTGTCCCGTCGAGTGGATGCCGGCGAGTCTCGCCGAACGGTGCCTCGGCTCGGCACCGCGCGATGACGCAATTCGCTTCGACGCGCGTCGAGGCTCGTCAGGGAGCGGGACGGATTCCGACTCAGAGCGGATGCGGGTGCCTTACGCCGCATATAGCGTCTGCGCGTACCCGCCGCGCCGCCGGGCGCCTCGCAAGCGAGCAGAGGAACCTGAGGAGAACCACCCATGTCCGACACCACCGTCGTCCTCGTCCACGGCGCGTTCGCCGAGTCCTCGAGCTGGAACGGCGTTCTGACGCTGCTGCAGGATGCGGGCATCGACGCGATCGCGACCCCGAACGCCCTGCGCAGCGTGACCACGGACGCGGAGAACGTTCGTCGTCTCGTCGATTCGCTGCCCGGCGACGTGCTGTTGGTGGGCCATTCGTACGGCGGTGCGGTCATCACGGAAGCCGGCGCCGAGAACAAGAAGGTCAAGGGCCTCGTCTACGTGGCGGCCTTCGCGCCCGACCATGGCGAGAACGCTCTCGACCTGACCGGTCAGTTCCCCGGCAGCACCCTCGGTGAGCGCGTGCGACCGTACCCTCTCGGCGACGGCACGAATGACCTCGTCGTCGACCGCGCACTCTTCCCGGACCAGTTCGCCGCCGATGTGCCGCTCGAGGTCGCGAAGCTGTCGGCCCTCACGCAGCGTCCGATCCGGGACTACGCCCTCGGCGAGGGCCTGCCCGCCGAGACGCCGGCGTGGAAGACGCTCCCGTCGTGGTTCATCTACGGGACGGGCGACAAGAACATTCCCGAGGCGGGGCTCGCGTTCATGGCGGAGCGTGCCGGCTCGCGCGGCACTCGCGTGATCGACGGCGCGTCGCACTCGGTCATGGTCTCGAACCCCGGGGCGGTGGCAGAGCTGATCAAGGCCGCGCTCGCAGAACTCGCCTGACCCCTCGAGCCGGCGCGGCGCGGGGATCGAACCGGTGACGTATGCTCTCCTCGTCCTCTCCAAGGGCGGGGATCAGGCGGGACGCGTCGTCAGGCGCGGGTGCCGCTGGCCGGTCGGCGAGGGGAACGCGGACAATGATCGAGTCGAGACGACGCGTGTGGCCCTGGACGATACCCGCCGGGCTCGGCGGATGGCTGATGACGGCCACGCTGCTCCCCTCGACGATCACCGTGTGCGGCTGGGACGTGATCGACTCCGGCATGGTGAGCGCTGAGGTCTGGGTCAACAGCTCGATCGTCCTCGCAGGCTGCACAGCGCTGGCAGCCGGCTGGGTGGTGGCGTACTCGATATGGGCGCGCCGGCGCGCGCACCTCGTGTGGGCACATGTGCTGCTCTGCATCGGCTTCGGCGCGACCGCGTGGGGAGTCCCGTACTTCGGGCTCGCTTACACGATCAGCGACCATTGGTCCGAGGGGAAACCGCTGGAAGGAATCGACCCGCTGGGCGCCAGATACTGCGGCCTCGATCTCAATCCTGCGGGAGCTGCCCTGGTGACCGGGGGCTTCGCAGCCATCGCGATATGGCTCGTCTGGTTGTGCGCGACGCGGCTGAGCGAGCGCCGCCGGGCTCGCTCAGAGACCATTCGCGACATGGGGCGCCCGCGCAACGCGTGACGAGATGCGCGTGCGTTCGAAGCGTCCGCGCACGACACACCCCGGAAACGAGAAAACCCCCGGATGACCGGGGGTTCTTCGGTGCGCGATACTGGGATCGAACCAGTGACCTCTTCCGTGTCAGGGAAGCGCGCTACCGCTGCGCCAATCGCGCCTGTACAGGCTGTTCAGTTATGGGCGAGGTGGCGACGGGATTCGAACCCGTGTAAACGGCTTTGCAGGCCGGTGCCTAGCCGCTCGGCCACGCCACCGTGTGTGGTTCGACCCACGTGACGTGATCTCCCCGGAGGGAGATCCCCGCACTCGAGCGGATGACGAGACTCGAACTCGCGACCCTCACCTTGGCAAGGTGATGCGCTACCAACTGCGCTACATCCGCATTTCGTTCCCGATCTCTCGGGCACTTGGAAAACATTATCCCAACTCCGACGCTTCGCAAAACCGAGACGGGCCCGCGCGTGTCTCGCCGTCTGGTCAACGAGGCCCGCCTGCATCCGGTATGCTCGGTTCTCGGCCCCACGGGTCACGGGCGATTGGCGCAGTTGGTAGCGCGCTTCCTTCACACGGAAGAGGTCATCAGTTCGAGTCTGGTATCGCCCACCCCGAAACCCCCGGTTCAGCCGGGGGTTTGGCGTTTCCGGGCTATCCTCTCCTCCATCGCGGAGCCCTTCGCCGAAGAATCTGGTAGCCGCTCAACGCGGCGAGGACCGCCCAGAGTGTCCAGAGGATCCACACACCCGCAACGCCCACAACCGGTGCGCTCGTGCAGTAGCTCGCGTCGGGGTCCGTACCCGAGTCGTAGCAGGCCCCCTGGCTGGAGGTCGTGAGGAGCAGAACGACCGCGGCGCCCAGAAGGACGAGCGCTCCCCACACCAGTCCGCGGACGACCGAGCTCCGTCTTCGCGGGTTGCTCTCGCTCATGACCCGAGGCTACTGGTGAACGCGTCCGGATCGAGAGCGAGCCCCCGAGACGGCCCGCGACGCGCCAGGATGGACACATGCCGTCTGCGCCGAAGCCCCCGCAGCTGAACACGCTCCACCTCGACGACCTCGCCGACGGAAGGCCCGAGGAGGTGGGTCCCGGGGCGACGCTGACCGGCAGGAGTCTGGCGATCGACCACCGTTCCCCTGTCGATCTCACCGACGCGAGACTCGACGGCGTCCGCTTCGACCGTTTCGTCGCCCCCGAGCTGCGCCTGCGCGGGGCGGGCCTGCTCGAGGTCGCGCTCGACGCCGTCGACGTCCCCGTCGTGGACGCTGCGCGCACAGACTGGTCTGATGCCCGTCTCAGCGGCCGTGTCGGGGCTCTCACCGCGTACGACAGCTCGCTGCGCAGCGTCCACTTCACCGGATGCCGCCTGGGCTTCGTGAACCTGCGCGGCGCGGAGCTGCTGGATGTCCAGTTCACGGACTGCTCGATCGACGAGCTCGATCTGAGTGAGACGCGGTGCCGTCGAGTGCAGTTCACGGACACACGGATCGCGTCTCTCGAGCTGCCTCGTGCATCGCTGACGGATATGGACCTTCGAGGCGCGGCGCTCTCGGCTGTCTCGGGCATCGGCCACCTGTCCGGCGCCACGATCTCCCACGAGCAGGCACTCCAGTTGACGCCGCTCCTTGCCGCGCACGTCGGGATCTCGATCAGCGACGAGTGATGATCATCGCCACCCGTAGCGCGCGCGGAGAGCCTCCGCGACCCGGGCGAAGCGCGCCGCGTCCAACGCGGCGCCCTCACGCCGTAGCCCCGCGTGGGACACGCTGTAGAGCTGATCGGTGTCAGCCCACGAGGGGCGGCGCTTCGGATCCCACCCACCCGCGCCCAGAGCGACGTAGGCATCGGACCCCGGATGCGCGCGGCTGGTGAGCTTGACCGCATAGACGCGGTCGCGGCTCTGACGCGCGACGACGAGCACGGGACGGTCCTTGCCGCGCCCGTCACGTTCGGCGTACGGCACCCACGTCCACACGATCTCCCCCGCATCCGGAATCCCATCGGGACGCGGCGCGTACGCGAGCCTCAGACGCCCGACAGAACGCGGATCAACTTCGCACGTCTGAGGGGACGCCGCGGGACGCACCAGGCGCAGGACGCCGCGGCCGAGGCGGGAGAGCAGACCCATCGCGCCAGCCTATCCAGACCGACGGAGGCCGCAGACGCCGAAAGGAGGGGGCGCCGCGGCGAACCGCGACGCCCCCTCCTTTCGGGAGACGATGTGTCAGGACTGCTCGGCGAGCGAGTAGCCCTCCTCACCGTGGACCGTGGAGTCCACACCGGCGAGCTCATCTTCGTTCTTGATGCGGAAGCCGATCGTCTTCTCGATCGCGAAGCCGATGATCCATGCGACGACGAAGGAGTAGATCAGCACACCCAGCGCGGCGATGACCTGCAGCACGAGCTGCTCGTAGTTGCCGCCGACGAACAGGCCCGTCTCGGTGGCGAAGAAGCCGAGGTAGACCGTTCCGATCAGACCACCGACGAGGTGGATGCCGACCACGTCGAGCGAGTCGTCGTAACCGAGCTTCCACTTCAGCTCGATCGCCAGGGCGCAGACGGCGCCGGTGAGGACACCGAGCAGCAGAGCCCAACCGGGCGTGAGGTTGGCGCACGAGGGGGTGATGGCGACGAGACCGGCGACGGCACCCGAGGCAGCACCCACCGAGGTGGCCTTGCCGTCCTTGAGCTTCTCGACGACGAGCCAACCGATGATGGCGGCAGCGGTCGCACCCAGGGTGTTGATGATGATCAGACCGACCGAGGAGTCCTCGGTGCCGAGCAGACCGAACGTGCCCTCAGCGCCGGCGTTGAAGCCGAACCACCCGAACCACAGGATCGCCGCACCGAGCATGACGAGCGGCACGTTGTGGGGCTTCGTGATGCCCTTCTGGAATCCGATGCGCTTGCCGAGGACGAGCGCGAGGGCGAGCGCCGCGGCACCCGCGTTGATGTGCACCGCGGTGCCACCTGCGTAGTCGATGACCGAGGTCGAGAAGCCGAAGGTCGTGCCCAGCTCCATGATCCAGCCGCCGCCCCACACCCAGGCTGCGACGGGGAAGTAGACGACCGTGGCCCAGACGCCGGCGAAGATCATCCAGGCGCCGAACTTGGCGCGGTCGGCGATCGCACCGGAGATCAGGGCGACCGTGATGATCGCGAACGTCGCGCCGAAGGTCGCGCCGACCAGACCGTTGTCGTCGAGCCCGCCCAGGCCGAAGTCGGAGAAGGGGTTGCCGGCGAACGACAACGGGCTTTCGACGGCGCTCATGTTGAACCCGTAGAGGATCCACAGGACGCTGACCAGGCCGAGCGCGCCGAAGCTCATCATCATCATGCTGACGACGCTCTTGGCCTTGACGAGTCCTCCGTAGAAGAACGCGACGCCCGGCGTCATGAAGAGCACAAGTGCCGTCGCAGCGACGGACCAGGCGAGATTTCCGCTATCCATGAAATTCCTCATCCATGTCGTGTTACTCGAGGTAATCCCAGGGCCGCAGATCGGGTCGCAGCTCCTCAGGACGTCCACAGTTTGTCGAGAAGGAGTTCCAGCGGTGCGCGAATGGTGTTTCCGCTTTGTTACAGCCGGCCCACCACGGTAAACAACAGGTTTCCCCGCACCGGGAACCCGCCAGGGATCGCGGCTCAGGAGTGGGTGAGCGCGATCAGCCGTGAGATGGCGCGAAGGTACTTCTTGCGATAGCCGCCCGCGAGCATCTCGTCGCCGAACACCTGGTCCAAGGCGACGCCGGTGGCTCGTATCGGGATCTGCGCGTCGTAGGCGCGATCGACGAAGGCGACGAGCCGGAGGGCCGCGGACTGGTCGGTCAACTGCTGCACGTCGCGCAGCCCGATGGTCGTCAGCCCGTCGATGAGGCGGATGTACCGCGACGGGTGCACTTTCGCCAGATGGGCGATGAGGGCCGAGAACTCGTCATCGGAGACGACACCGGATGCGGCAGCCTCGGCGAGAGCGCCCTCGTACGCCCCCGCATCCAGAACGACCGCATGCCCGTCCACCGCACGCTGGCGGTAGTCGACACCGTCGATCCGCAGCGTTTCGAACGAGGCCGACATCGCCTGGATCTCGCGTAGGAAGTCCTGCGCGGCGAAACGCCCCTCCCCCAGTGCGTTCGGCGGGGTGTTCGAGGTGGCGGCCAGTTTTGTGCCGGATGCGACGAGCTCGCCGAGCAGGCGTGTCATCACCATCGTGTCGCCCGGGTCGTCCAGCTCGAACTCGTCGATGCACAGGAGATCGGAGCCGCGGAACAACTCGACGGTCTGCTGGTAGCCGAGGGCGCCGACGAGCGCCGTGTACTCGATGAACGAACCGAAGTACTTCCGGCGCGCGGGCATCGCGTGATAGATGGATGCCAGCAGGTGCGTCTTGCCGACACCGAAGCCGCCGTCGAGGTAGACGCCCGGTTTGCGCTCGGGGGCGCGGGGAGCGCGGCGGAACAGACCGCGCTTGGGCGCCTCGACCACGGCGCCGGCGAACTCACGAAGTGTCTGCTTGGCCTCGGCCTGCGACGGAAAGGCATCATCCGCCCGGTACGTGTCGAAGCTCGCGTCGGCGAACTGCGGCGGAGGCACGAGGGCGGCGACCATGTCCGCACCGGTCACCTGCGGAGACCGCTCGGCGAGATGCACGAATGCGTTCTGATGAGCGGGCGAAGTCATGCGGAATCCTGTGTCACACGGTTACGGAGTGGATGCGGGTGAGGCGACGCGAACCTAGGCTCGGTCGGGCGACGTGCTCACTTTACGTGCTCGGTCGCACCCCGACCGAACAGGAGATCCCCGTGCCCGTCGACCTCGATGCCTCGTCCGAGAAGTTCACCGCTTACGCGCACCCCGAGCGCCTCGTCACCACTCAGTGGCTTCAGGACCGCCTGGGGGCTCCCGGACTCGTCGTCGTCGAGTCGGATGAGGACGTTCTCCTGTATGAGACGGGACACATCCCCGGTGCGGTGAAGGTGGACTGGCACACAGAGCTGAACGATCCCGTCGTGCGCGACTACGTCGACGGCCACGGGTTCGCCGAGCTCCTGAGCCGCAAGGGCATCTCGCGCGACGACACCGTCGTGATCTACGGCGACAAGAACAACTGGTGGGCGGCCTACGCGCTCTGGGTGTTCTCACTGTTCGGTCATGAGGACGTCCGACTGCTCGACGGTGGCCGCGACCGCTGGATCGCCGAGGGGCGGGAGATCACCACCGAGCCCGCGAACCGCGCGCGCACCGATTACCCCGTCGTCGAGCGCGACGACAGCGCGCTGCGCGCCTACAAGGAGGACGTCCTCGCGCACCTCGGGCATCCGCTGATCGATGTGCGCTCCCCCGAGGAGTATTCGGGCGAGCGCACCAGCGCTCCCGCGTATCCCGAGGAGGGCGCTCTGCGAGCCGGCCACATCCCGTCCGCGCAGAGTGTGCCGTGGGCACGCGCAGTCGCCGATGACGGCACGTTCAAGACCCGCCAGGACCTGGATGCGATCTACCGCGATGAAGCCGGCCTGACCGACGGCGAGCCGGTCGTCGCGTACTGCCGGATCGGTGAGCGCTCCAGTCACACCTGGTTCGTCCTGAAGCACTTGCTCGGCTTCGAGGACGTCCGCAACTACGACGGTTCCTGGACCGAGTGGGGCAGCGCGGTGCGCGTTCCCATCGTCACCGGCGCCGAGCCGGGCGAGGTGCCCGGCCGCTAGACGCTGCGTGCGAGAATGTCGCGGATGACCGACAGCGCCCTCCCCGAGAAGCTCGCCGAGATCCGCGAGGACTTCCTCGCCCTCGCCGAACCCGAACGCCTGCAGCTGCTTCTGGAGTTCTCGCAGGAGCTCCCGCCGATCCCGGCGGAATACGAGGGCCACCCCGAGCTGTGCGAGCGGGTGGCCGAGTGCCAGTCCCCCGTGTACATCGTCGTCGATGTGGATGGCGAGGGCATCGTGGCGATGCACGCCACCGCTCCGGCGGAGGCCCCCACGACCCGCGGCTTCGCGAGCATCCTCGCCCAGGGGTTGACCGGCCTCACCGTCGCGGACGCCCTCGCCGTGCCGGACGACTATCCGCAGAGCCTGGGGCTGACCCGCGCGGTCTCTCCCCTGCGCATCGCAGGGATGACGGGAATGCTCCTGCGGGCGAAGCGACAGATCCAGCGCAAGAGCGGCACCTGACGATGCACCTCACGCGGGTGATCCCCTGCCCCACGGAACGCATCGACGCCGGTGACGACGCCGGGCTCGCGTGGCTGCGCGCCGAGTACGAGCCCAGCGCCGAGAGATCGGTGCGGCTCAACATGATCACGTCGTTGACGGGGTCTGCGACGGGCACGGACGGCACGAGCGACACGCTCTCGAGTCCCGTGGACCGCCGCATCCTCGGGGTCATCCGCGGATGGAGCGATGTCGTGGTGGTCGGCGCGCAGAGCGTGCGCGCCGAGCGATACGTCGTCCCCAAGCGCACCCGCCTGGCGATCGTCACACGAACGGGACGACTCGACGGCCACCAGCTCGCGCCCGACGATGACACCGCACGCGTCTTCCTGGTGTGCGCCGAGCGCGACGCCGCCACTGTGAGACGCAACAGCGAGAGTCTGGGGCTCGACGTCATCGTGGTTCCGGGTGACGACATCGATCCCTCGCGCGTCATCTCGGCGTTCGCCGATCGCGGGTGGCTGCGTGTCGTCTGCGAGGGCGGTCCCACGCTCGCCTCGCAGTTCGCGCAGGCAGGCGTGATCGACGAGTTCTGCGTTTCCGTCGCGCCGCAGCTCGTACCGGCCACCGCGCCGTTCATCCGCGTTCCCGACGGTCACACGCTGGCGGCTCCGCACGGTCTGCTCGTCGACGACTCCGGCTTCAGCTACCTGCGGGCTCGACCGTCGGTGTGAGGCCCTGCGCACGCACCCAGTCGCGGATGCGGGCACTCCACCGCTGCTCGTCGTAGTTCCACAGCTTCGTGTGGCGGGCGACCTCGAAGACCTCGAGCTCGACGAGGTCGGGACGCGCCTGACGAAGATCGTGCGATGCATCGGAGGGCACGAAGCCGTCGTCGTCGCTGTGCAGGATGAGGATCGGGTCGCGGAGTTCGTCCGCCCGCGCGACGACGTCCAGACGATCGAACGGGATAGGAGCGCCGGTGCGGGTGAAAGCCGTGCCCCAGTCCGACTCCAGTGCCGAGATGGCGAGCTTGGTGACCGTGGCCGGAAGCTTCATGAGCTCTGCCTGGTAGTCGAGCACGACACGCCAATCGATGACGGGCGAGTCCAGCACGACACCGGCGATCATGTCGCGGTGCGCCGAGCTGAGCGCCAGCTGCAGGGCGATCGCACCACCCATCGACCATCCCATGAGCAGGATGCGGCGGGCGCCGTTGCGGCGGGCGAAGCCGATCGCCGCATCCACGTCGCGCCACTCCGTGGCCCCGAGCCCGTACGTGCCCGTGCGGCTGCGCGGCGCCTCACCGTCGTTGCGGTAGGAGACGACGAGCGTCGTGATGCCGAGGTTGTGCATGAGAGGGACGGCACGAAGGCACTCCGCGCGGGTCGTTCCGCGGCCGTGGATCTGGATGCACCACACATCCGTGTCCTGCTCGGCCGGGAAGAGCCAGGCCGGGCATGGTCCGACCGCCGAACCGATGAGCTGCGAGCTGAAGGGCAGCTGCAGTTGTTCCGGGCGGTCGAAGTACCAGCCGCTGAAGGCAGCCTCGGCGGAGAGCCGCGCATCCTGTCCGACATGCGTCAGCAGCTTGCGTTTGACGCCGGCCTCGTTCTCGGCCAGCACGCTGCCGAGCTTCACGTAGTCCTCGGTGCCGCGGGTGAACAGGCCGTAGCGCCCCGGCAGCCCGGTGTCGTCGTTGCGCTCGAGGGTGATCGTCTGCGAGGCGGGATCGAGCGCGAGGATGCGGGTGTCGGCGCGACGCCCGGCGGGCGTCACGACCTGACGCGCGACCCGGATGGCGACGGCTCCGATCAGAGCGGAGCAGAGTGCCGTCGCGGTCGCGAGAGCGACGGCTGCGCCGCGGAAGAGGGCGAAGGCGGTGGGTGAGGCGCCATGGCGGGCGGCGCGCCTGGAGTCCAACATCGTGGCTTCACTCTAGTCTGTCGCCGTGCCCTCCGACCCAGCCGCACCCGCGTCTGCACTCGACGACGCCGTCGCGCGGATCCTCGAGGTGTCGTTCCGCGAGGACCTCGTCGTGCGGCAGATTCCCGCTCCGTCCGGTATCGCCCCCGCGTCGTTCGCGCTGGCGGGCGACGTGCGACCCGAGCCCGGTGAGCACGAGTCCGCCTTCGGCACGGGTCGCTTCCTGCTCCTTCATGACGCGTCCGAGCCGGAACCCTGGGACTCGCCGTGGCGCATCGTCTGCTTCGCGCAGGCTCCTCTCGACACCGAGATCGGCACGGATCCGTTGGTCGCCGATGTGGCCTGGTCCTGGCTCGTCGACGCACTGCAGACCCGCGATGCGGGCTATCACGCCGCATCGGGTACGGCCACGAAGACCCTGTCCAAGGGGTTCGGGTCGCTCGCCGCAGAGGGGGACGGCGCCCAGATCGAACTGCGTGCATCGTGGTCTCCGGAGGGCGAGATCGAACGACACGTCGAAGCGTGGGCAGAATTGGTATGCATGCTCGCCGGGCTCCCGCCCGGCTCGGAAGGGATCGCACAGATCCGGGGAAGGGGTTCATCCCGTGCCTGAGTACTCCGTCATCGCCGACGAAGCAGAGTTCACGTCGGCGATCGAGAGACTCGCCGAGGGTGAAGGTCCGTTCGCTGTCGACGTGGAACGTGCATCCGGTTTCCGCTACTCACAGCGCGCGTACCTGGTGCAGATCTATCGGCGCGGGTCGGGCGTGTTCCTCATCGATCCGCCGGCCTTCTCCGACTTCTCCGCACTTCAGGCCGTCCTCGGCACGGCGGACTGGGTTCTCCACGCTGCGAGCCAGGACCTGCCCTCGCTGCGGGAACTGGGGCTGGAGCCGCCGCGCATCTTCGACACAGAGCTCGCCTCGCGGCTTCTCGGACACGCCCGCGTCGGGCTCGGGGCCGTCGTCGAGGACACGCTCGGCATCACCCTCGCCAAGGCGCACTCCGCGGCCGACTGGTCGACCCGGCCACTCCCCCAGTCCTGGCTCGAGTACGCCGCGCTGGATGTGGTGCATCTGATCGACGTGCGTGACGCACTCGTGTCGGAGCTTGCCGAGCAGGGTAAGACCGAGCTGGCCGAGGAGGAGTTCCAGGCAGTGCTCGACCGCCCCGTCAAGCCCCCGCGCGCGGATCCGTGGCGGCGGTTGAGCGGCCTGCACACGCTCCGAGGGCGCCGAAACCTGGCCGTCGCCCGCGCGCTCTGGCAGGCGCGCGAAGAGCTCGCCGTCGCGCAGGACGTGTCTCCGGGCCGTCTGGTACCCGACCGCGCGCTCGTGGCGGCCGTGGCGGCGGCTCCCGACAGCAAGCGCGCTCTCGCGGCGGTGAAGGAGTTCACCGGTCGCGCGAGCCGTTCTGAGCTCGACCGGTGGTGGGCGGCCATCGAGGAGGGTCGTGCGGCGACGGACCTCCCCCTCGAGCGCGTCGGCAGCGACGCATTGCCTCCGCCGCGGGCGTGGATCGACCGCAACCCCGAGGCCGACGCGCGCCTGAAGGCCGCGCGCCCTCTCGTCGAAGCCCGCGCCGAAGAACTGACGATGCCGACCGAGAACCTGCTCACCCCGGAACTGCTGCGACGCGTCGCGTGGGAGCCGCCGACGCCCGTCGACGCTGACACGGTGGGCGCAGCTCTTCTCGCACTCGGCGCCCGCCCGTGGCAGGTGCGAGAAACCGCACAGACGATCGCCGATGCTTTTGTGGCTTCCGTGCAATCGGTCGAGAACGCGGCGGAGAACGCTTCGTAGGTTCGATCCAATCGGTTTTTTCCGGCCCCGAGCCCCTCCTACGTTGGAGGAAACCCCGATCATTGGAGGCAGAGTGGCCGAGATTTCGGACGTCTTCTTCGTCGACGGCATGCGTACGCCCTTCGGGCGCGCCGGCGAGAAGGGCATGTACTGGAACACCCGCGCGGACGATCTGGTGGTCAAGACGATCATCGGCGTCATGGAGCGCAATCCGCAGGTCCCCGCGGACCGCATCGACGACGTCGCCATCGCCGCGACCAGCCAGACCGGCGACCAGGGACTCACCCTCGGTCGGTCGGCTGCGATCCTGGCGGGCTTGCCGATGACGGTCCCCGGCTTCGCGATCGACCGCATGTGCGCCGGCGCCATGACCAGCGTCACCACGATGGCCGGCTCGATCGGCGTCGGCATGTACGACGTCGCGCTTGCCGGCGGTGTGGAGCACATGGGGCGCCACCCCATCGGCGCCAACGCCGATCCGAATCCGCGCTTCGTCGCCGAGCGGATGGTGGACCCGGGAGCGCTCAACATGGGCGTGACCGCCGAGCGCATCTTCGACCGCTTCCCGCACCTGACGCGCGAACGCAGCGACATGTTCGGCATGCTCAGCCAGCACAAGGCGCAGGCGGCGTACGAGAACGGCAAGTTCCAGCCCGACCTCGTTCCGGTCGCCATCAAGGACGCCGACGGCGCGTGGGGGCTGGCGACCGAGGATGAGGGGCGCCGCCCCGAGACGACGCTCGAGCAGCTCGCGACGCTGAAGACCCCGTTCCGCCCGCACGGCCGCGTGACGGCCGGTACCTCCTCGCCGCTCACCGACGGCGCGACCATGGGCCTGCTGGCCGGCGGCGGCGCGGTCAAGGAACTGGGCCTGCAGCCGAAGATGCGTCTCGTCTCCTTCGCTTTCGCCGGCGTTCAGCCGGAGATCATGGGCATCGGGCCGATCCCCGCCACTGAGAAGGCCCTGCGCAAGGCGGGACTCACGATCGACGACATCGGCCTGTTCGAGCTGAACGAGGCGTTCGCGATCCAGGTCATCTCGCTCCTGGATCACTTCGGCATCGCCGACGACGACCCGCGGGTGAACGCGTGGGGCGGTGCCATCGCCCTCGGACACCCCCTGGCCGCATCCGGTGTGCGTCTGATGATCCAGCTCGGCGCGCAGTTCCGCGAGCGGCCGGACGTCCGCTACGGACTCACAGCGATGTGTGTGGGGCTGGGCCAGGGCGGCTCGGTCATCTGGGAGAACCCGTACTTCGACGGCAAGAAGCGGAAGTGACTGCGACCATGACCGACTACGACGCGATCGACTTCTCCCCCCTCGACCAGTTCTCCGGCGACGAGGTCGTCACCCACTCCCCCGTGCGCGACATCCGTCTGCCCTCGGGCAAGGTGCTGGCGCTCATCACGCTCGACAACGGCCGCGACCACACACGACCGAACACTCTCGGCCCCGCGACGCTCAAGGAGCTCGGCGAGACGCTCTCCACGCTCGCCGCGCGCGCAGCCGCGGGCGACATCCACGCGGTCGGCATCACGGGAAAGCAGTACATCCTCGCCGCGGGCGCAGACCTGTCCGATGTCTCGAAGGTCCCCTCACGGGATGCCGCCAAGCTCATCGCGCAGCGCGGTCATCAGGTGCTGGGGCGCCTCGCAGAGCTCGGCGTGCCGTCCTTCGCCTTCGTGAACGGTCTGGCACTCGGCGGCGGCGTCGAGATCGCACTCAACTCCACCTATCGCACGGTGGACGCGTCCGCTGCCGCGATCGCCTTGCCCGAGGTCTTCCTGGGAATCATCCCGGGCTGGGGCGGGTCGTACCTGCTCCCGAACCTCATCGGCATCGAGAAGGCGCTCGAGGTGGTCATCTCGAACCCGCTGAAGCAGAACCGCACGCTCAAGCCCCGCCAGGCTTTCGAGCTCGGCATGTTCGACGCCATCTTCTCCCCGGCGAACTTCCTCGAGGAGTCGCTCGTCTGGGCCGACGGTGTCATCGGCGGCACGATCAAGGTCGAGCGCAAGAACGAGCCCGGCAAGATCGAGCGCCTCACGAAGTGGCCGATCGCCATCAAGATGGCGCGGGGCATGCTGGAGAGCCGTATCGGCACGGTTCCGCGCTCTCCCTATGTCGCGCTCGAACTCCTCGACAAGGCCAAGGGCGGCACCAGGGCCGAGGGCTTCGCGCGGGAGGACGAGGCGCTGGCGGATCTCGTCGTCGGCGATCAGTTCGCGGCCTCGATGTACGCGTTCGATCTCGTGCAGAAGCGCGCCAAGCGCCCCGTCGGCGCACCGGACAAGGCGCTGGCGAAGAAGGTCACCAAGGTGGGCGTGATCGGCGCGGGCCTCATGGCCAGTCAGTTCGCGCTGCTGTTCGTGCGCAAGCTCCGCGTGCCCGTGCTCATCACCGATATCGACCAGGCACGGGTCGACAAGGGGGTGGCGCACATCCACGACGAGATCGGCAAGCTCGAGGCGAAAGGTCGTCTGGATGCGGATGCCGCCAACCAGTTGCGCGGACTCGTGACCGGCACGACCGACAAGTCGCAGTACGCGGACTGCGACTTCGTCATCGAGGCGGTCTTCGAGGAGGTCGGCGTCAAGCAGCAGGTGTTCGCGGAGATCGAGTCGATCGTGGCGGAGGATGCGATCCTGGCGACGAACACCTCGTCGCTCTCGGTCACCGAGATCGGGTCCACGCTCGCGCACCCCGAGCGCCTGGTCGGCTTCCACTTCTTCAACCCGGTGGCCGTCATGCCGCTCATCGAGGTGGTCAAGACGGAGGCGACTTCGGATGCGGCCCTGTCCACGGCGTTCGTCGTGGCCAAGGGTCTCGGCAAGAACGCCGTGCTGACCGCCGACGCTCCCGGCTTCGTCGTCAACCGGCTGCTGGCCAAGGTCATGGGCGAGGCCGCACGCGCCGTCTACGAGGGCACGCCGTTGCTCACCGTCGAGAAGGCATTCGCTCCCCTCGGGCTGCCGATGACTCCGTTCCAGCTCATCGATCTGGTGGGGTGGAAGGTCGCGGCACACGTGCAGGACACGATGGCTCATGCGTTCCCCGACCGGTTCTTCGCGTCGGAGAACTTCCACAGCCTGGCCGAGCTGCCGGAAGTCGTCGAGAAGGACAAGAACGGACGGGTCACCGGCTGGACGAAGGCGGCCGAGAAGGTGTTGAAGCCCGCGGTGGGCACGACACCCGTCGCAGAGGCGGAGATCCTCCGGCGGGTGCAGGACGGCCTGGCGCAGGAGATCCGCATCATGCTGGACGACGATGTCGTGCCGGAGGTGCAGGACATCGACCTGTGCCTCATCCTCGGCGCGGGCTGGCCGTTCATCGACGGTGGAGCGTCGCCCTACCTCGATCGCGAGGGAGCATCCGAGCGCGTGTTCGGAGCGACCTTCCACACGCCGCCGATCCTCGGCGTCGGCGCCTGACACAACGCGGAAGGGGCGGGCCACTTCACGGTGGACCGCCCCTTCGGCTTCATATCAGGAGTTGCGCGTGCCGACGCCCTCATCGTCCGGAACGCGGAGTTCTGCCGCGTCCTTCGACCCCCGTGCGACGGGGATCCGCGTACCGAGGACCTGCGCCACCACGTCCTGTGCGATCTTCGCAGAGGTGAGGCCGGCATCCGCCAGGATCTGATCGCGGGAGGCGTGGTCGATGAACTCGTCCGGGACTCCGAGCTCGTCGACCGCCGTGTCGACGCCGTTCTCACGGAGAACCTGACGGATGCGGGTGCCGATCCCGCCCACTCGGATGCCGTCCTCGATCGTGATCACGAGACGGTGCGCGGCCGCCAGGTCGACGAGTGAGCCTGGTACGGGCACGACCCACCGGGGATCGACGACGGTGGCGCCGATGCCCTGCGCGGAAAGGCGCTCGGCGACCTCCATCGCGGTGTGGGCCATGGGCCCGATGCCGATGACGAGCACGTCGGCCGCCTGGGGCCTCACGAGCACATCGACGCCGTCGTGCAGACGCTCGACGGCGGGAAGCTCCTTGCCCACCGCTCCCTTCGGGTAGCGCAGCACCGTGGGCCCGTCCGAGACCTCCACCGCCTCCGCCAGCTCCTCGCGCAGGCGTGCGGCGTCACGCGGCGCCGCGATCCGGATGCGCGGCACCAGCTGCAGCATCGCGAGGTCCCAGATCCCGTGGTGGCTCGGGCCGTCGGGGCCCGTGACACCGGCGCGATCGAGGACGAACGTGACTCCCGCGCGGTGCAGGGCCACATCCATCAGCACCTGGTCGAAAGCACGGTTCATGAACGTCGCGTAGATCGCGACGACCGGGTGCAGACCGCCGTACGCGAGACCCGCGGCCGACGCGGCGGCGTGCTGCTCGGCGATCCCGACGTCGTAGACCCGGTCGGGGAACTGCTGCGCGAACGGCAGCAGGCCGGTCGGACGCAGCATGGCGGCTGTGACGGCGATCACGTCCGACCGCTCCGCTCCGATGCGCGTGAGCTCCTCCGCGAACACGTCGGTCCAGGCGGTGCCCGCGTCCGCACCGAGCGTCGCGCCCGTCACCGGGTCGATGCGGCCGACCGCGTGGAATTGATCGGCCTCGTCATCGACCGCCGGCTGGTAGCCGCGCCCCTTCTCCGTGATCGTGTGCACGATCACGGGAGCGCCGTAGTTCTTCGCCAGCTCGAGCGTCTCGAGCAGCGCACGGATGTCGTGGCCGTCGATCGGTCCCAGGTACTTGATGTCGAGGTTCGAGTACAGAGCCTCGTTGTTGGTGAACCGCGAGAGGAAGCCGCGCGTGCCACCGCGCACGCCGCGATAGAACGCCCGCGCGGCCGGCCCGAGACGGGTGATGAGATTGCGGGATCCGCGATGCAGACTCTGGTAGGCGTCTGCGGTGCGCACGCGGTTGAGGTAGCGCGCCATGCCGCCGATCGTCGGTGCGTACGAGCGGCCGTTGTCGTTGACGACGATGACCAGGTTCCGATCGTTGTCATCGGAGATGTTGTTGAGCGCTTCCCAGGTCATTCCACCCGTGAGGGCGCCGTCGCCCACGACGGCGACGACGTGACGGTCACGACGACCCGTCTGGGCGAACGCGCGAGAGATACCGTCGGCCCAGCTGAGCGAACTGGAGGCGTGGGAGGACTCGACGATGTCGTGCTCGCTCTCCGAACGCTGCGGATATCCGGCGAGACCGCCGCGTGAGCGCAGCGCCGAGAAGTCCTGACGACCGGTGAGCAGCTTGTGCACGTACGACTGGTGGCCCGTGTCGAAGACGATGGGGTCGTTCGGCGAGTCGAAGACGCGGTGCAACGCGATGGTGAGTTCCACGACCCCGAGGTTCGGTCCGAGGTGTCCACCGGTGCGGGCCACGTTCTCGATGAGGAACTCACGGATCTCCCCGGCGAGCTCCTCGAGCTGCGGGGTCGTCAGGGTGCGCAGATCGCCTGGCTGTGTCACGCGGGACAACAACGACATATCGGTTCCCTCCTCCTCGGGCGAGGCCGTCATCATCGGTTACCTCGGGCATCGACGGGTTCCTGCCGCAAAACCTTCGCCATCGGGCGCCCCTTCGCGAGTTCGTCGACGAGCTTGTCGAGATATCGGATCCGCTGCATGAGGGGATCGTCGATCTCCTCGACCCGGATGCCGCAGATCACGCCGGTGATCCGATCGACCCGTGGGTTGAGCCGTGCCAGAGCGAAGAACTGCTCGAGGCTCGTGCGCTCGGCGAGGTGGCGGGAGATCTCTTCATCATCGAACCCCGTGAGCCACCGGATGACCTCTTCGAGCTCGGCGCTCGCGCGACCCTTCCGCTCGATCTTCGCCACATAGAGCGGATAGATGTCGGCGAACGGCGTCGCGAAGATCCGGCTCATCTCCACAGGTTAGCCGCTGCAGCAGGAGACGGGCCGGTCCCTTGCGAGGACCGACCCGTCTCGGGTGCGAACGCTCAGACGAGCGAGCGCAACACGTACTGCAGGATGCCGCCGTTGCGGTAGTAGTCCGCCTCACCGGGGGTGTCGATGCGCACCTTCGCCTCGAAGGTGATCGTCTGCTTACCCTCCGGCGAGAACTCGCTCGGCTCGGCCGTGACGGTCACGGTCTTGGGCGTGACGCCTTCGTTGAGCTTCTCCAGGCCCGTGATCGAGACGATCTCGGTGCCGTCGAGGCCGAGCGAGGACCAGCTCTCGCCTTCCGGGAACTGCAGCGGGACCACGCCCATGCCGATCAGGTTCGAGCGGTGGATGCGCTCGAAGCTCTCGGTGATGACCGCCTTGACGCCGAGGAGGCTCGTACCCTTGGCCGCCCAGTCGCGCGACGAGCCGGAGCCGTACTCCTTGCCGCCGAACACGACGAGGGGTGTGCCCTGCGCGGCGTAGTTCTGGCAGGCGTCGTAGATGAACGACTGCGGACCGCCGGGCTGCGTGAAGTCGCGGGTGTAACCGCCCTCGACGACAGCACCGTCGTTGACCGCGCTGACGATCGCGTTCTTCAGGCGGATGTTCGCGAACGTGCCGCGGATCATGACCTCGTGGTTTCCCCGGCGCGAGCCGTAGGAGTTGAAGTCCTTCTGCGCGACACCGTGCTCAGTCAGGTACTGCGCGGCGGGGGTGCCCGCCTTGATGTTGCCGGCCGGGCTGATGTGGTCGGTCGTGACCGAGTCGCCCAGAGTCGCCATCACGCGCGCACCGGTGATGTCGGTGACGGGGGTCAGCTCCATCGACATGCCGTCGAAGTAGGGCGCCTTGCGCACGTAGGTGGAGTCCGCATCCCACTCGAAGACCGGACCGGTGGGCGTGGGCAGGTTCCGCCAGCGGTCATCGCCGTCGAAGACGGTTGCGTACTGCTTGATGAACTGCTCACGCGAGATCGAGGTGTCGATGACGGCCTGGACCTCCTCGGTGGAGGGCCAGATGTCCTTGAGGAACACGTCCTCACCGTTCTGGTCCTTGCCGAGCGGGTCGTTGTCGAAGTCGAAGTTCATCGAACCGGCCAGCGCGTAGGCGACCACGAGCGGCGGCGACGCGAGGTAGTTCATCTTCACGTCCGGGCTGATGCGACCCTCGAAGTTGCGGTTGCCCGAGAGGACGGCCGTCACGGCGAGGTCGTTCTCGTTGATGGCCTCGGAGACCTCTTCGATGAGCGGACCCGAGTTGCCGATGCAGATCGTGCAGCCGTAGCCGACGGTGTAGAAGCCGAGACCCTCGAGCGACTTGTCGAGGCCCGACTTCTCGTAGTAGTCGGTCACGACCTTCGAGCCGGGGCCGAGCGTCGTCTTGACCCAGGGCTTGCGCGTCAGGCCCTTCTCCACGGCCTTCTTGGCGAGCAGGCCCGCCGCCATCATGACCGACGGGTTGGACGTGTTCGTGCAGGAGGTGATCGCCGCGAGGGTGACCGCGCCGTTGTCCAGGATGTAGGGCGCACCTTCGGGAGGCGTGACCTTGACGGGCTTGGAAGCGGCCGCCGGTCCCCCGCTGGAGATCAGGATCTCGCCCGTGTGCACGTGCTCGTCGCCCGGAACGGGGCCCGGGTCCGAGGCGGGGAACGACTGGTCACCCTCGAGGTCGACGATCGAGTCCGAGGTGGACGCCGCCGCATAGTTCAGGATGTCCTTCTCGAACTGCGCCTTGGCCTCGGACAGCAGGATGCGGTCCTGCGGACGCTTCGGTCCGGCGATCGAGGGGACGACGGTCCCGAGGTCGAGCTCCATGTACTCGCTGAAGGCCAGCTCGCGGGAGGGGTCGTGCCAGAGCGACTGCGCCTTGGCGTACGCCTCGACGAGCGCGATCGCCTCGTCGCTGCGGCCGGTGAGGCGCAGGTAGTCGAGGGTCACGTCGTCGATGGGGAACATCGCGGCCGTGGAGCCGAACTCCGGGCTCATGTTGCCGATCGTGGCACGGTTGGCCAGGGGGACGGAGGCGACGCCCTCGCCGTAGAACTCGACGAACTTGCCCACGACACCGTGCTTGCGCAGCATGTCGGTGATCGTCAGCACCACGTCGGTCGCGGTGACACCGGCGGGAATCTCGCCGGTGAGCTTGAAGCCGACGACGCGCGGGATCAGCATGGAAACGGGCTGACCGAGCATCGCGGCCTCCGCCTCGATGCCGCCGACGCCCCAACCGAGCACGCCGAGACCGTTGACCATGGTGGTGTGCGAGTCGGTGCCGACACAGGTGTCGGGGTACGCGCGCAGCACGCCGTCGACCGAGCGGTCGTAGATGACCTTGGCGAGGTGCTCGATGTTCACCTGGTGAACGATGCCGGTGCCCGGCGGGACGACCTTGAAGTCGTCGAAGGCCGTCTGGCCCCAGCGCAGGAACTGGTAACGCTCGCCGTTGCGCTCGTACTCGATCTCGACGTTGCGCTCGAGCGCGTTCTCGGAGCCGAAGAGGTCCGCGATGACCGAGTGGTCGATGACCATCTCGGCGGGCGAGAGCGGGTTGATGCGGTTCGGGTCGCCGCCGAGGGCGGTGACGGCCTCACGCATCGTGGCGAGGTCCACGATGCAGGGCACACCCGTGAAGTCCTGCATCACGACGCGTGCGGGCGTGAACTGGATCTCGGTGTCGGGCTCCGCATCCGGGTTCCACGAGCCGAGGGCCTGGATCTGCTCCTTCGTCACGTTGGCGCCGTCCTCGGTGCGCAACAGGTTCTCCAGGAGGACCTTGAGACTGAAGGGGAGCTTCTCGTAACCGGCGACCGTGTCGATACGGAAGATCTCGTAGTCGGTGCTGCCGACCGTCAGGGTGCTTTTCGCACCGAAGCTGTCAACCGTGGACACGTCTGTCTCCTTCGTCGGCGTTCACGGGCGTCGTCGCGGGGCCCGATCTGCCCATCTTCCCCGCGTCCGGAAGGGGTTGCTAGGAAGGTAAGCCTTACCCCGTCGCCCGGAAATTTATCTCGATGTCGAGATAAATAGTATCACCGGGCGTCGGACTCCTCGACGGACGCGCCGCCCTGCGAGACCCGTGCGTGCACGGCGCGGACGGTGAGCCAGGTGACCGCTACGAGAGGCGCGAACAGCGGCAGGCCCATCGCGATCGTGAGGGTTCCGAGCAGCGCCACCGCGCTCTCCCGGTTCGCTGGGTCGAGCGACGAGAAGTAGATCGGGAGCTGCACGCCCAACCGGACGACGAAGAGTGCCGCCCAGGCGATGGTGAGCCAGAAGTAGGCGCGACGCTTCGCCTTCACCTGCCGCCACGACGTGCCCTCACCCATCAGATAGCCGGCGGCCAGGCCGATGAGCGGCCAGCCGATGAGGGCGGACACGAGCATGGCCAGACCGTAGCCGGCGTTCGTCAGAAGGCCCGGCACGAAGTTGTCGGAGGGATTGCCCGTGATCAGGGCGAGGACGGCGGCGGCCCCGGCCGCCACCAGTCCCCCGAGGGCCGCGGACGCCGGCGACTTTTGCAACAGGCGTACCACGGTGAACACCACAGCGATACCGACGGAGGTGGCAAGGGAGAGGACGAGGTTCGTCGTCGCCGTGTAGACGATGACGAAGAGAAGACTCGGGAGCACCGATTCGACGACACCACGCCAGCCGCCCATGGCGTGCCACACCACATGACCGGTGCTCGCCTCCTGCGCCGGATCCAGTCCCGCGCGTCGCGCGGCCGCGCCCAGAGCGGAACCGATGAGCTCGGACGCGCGGGGCTCAGCGGGCGCCGGCGGATCGAGCGACGGGCGCTCGTCGTGCGTCTCGTCGGGGCTCACGCCGCGCCCGGGGTCGCCGGCATCTTCAACGGGATGAGATCGCGCGGCGGCATCGGCGTGCCGCCGCGGACCACCACGAGCGATCGGAAGAGATCCTCGATCTGGGCTGCGGCCTCGACGTTGGACGTCGCCGCTCCCCCGATCACGCCGCGCAGGAACCAACGGGGGCCGTCGACGCCCACGAAGCGCGCGAGTCGCTTGGCGCCACTGCTGGCATCGCCGGCCACGACGACCGGGACCTCGGCGAGCAGCTCCGGGCCGAGCGGACCCTCGCGCTCCTCGACGCGTCCGCCCTGCTGACGCACCTGCTGGCGGATCTGCTCACGGGTCTCCTCCCAGAGGCCGCTCGATCGAGGCGCGGCGAACGGCTGCACCTGGAGCGTCGAGTCGGCGTAGTCGAGCCCGACGGCGACGATGCGCTTGGTCTGCTCCTCGACCTCGAGCCGCAGGTTCAGCCCCTCGCGCGGCAGCACCTTGATCGCACCCAGATCGATGTAGGGACGAACCGGGTTCACCTCCGACTCGTCGAAGGGCCCCGCGGTTTCGCGGTCGATCGGCGCGCTCTTGCCGGTCGGTTCCAGAGATGCGTCGGTCATCGGGTCGTCCTCGCAGAAGTGTCGTATCCGGTGGAGCCGAAGCCCCCTTCGCCGCGCACACTGGCGGGCAGCTCGTCGACCGGGAGGAAGCGCACCGGCGGGATCGGAAGGACCACCAGTTGCGCGATCCGGTCACCCGCCGAAACCTCGTAGGCCTCCGTGCGGTCGGTGTTCAGCAGCGCGACCTTGATCTCGCCGCGATAGCCGGCATCGACCGTCCCGGGAGCGTTGACGACGGTCACCCCGTGCTTGGCCGCGAGCCCCGAACGGGGCATCACGAACGCCGCATACCCCTCGGGCAGCGCAATGCGGACACCGGTGCCCACGAGAGCACGCTCTCCGGGGCCGAGTCGCACCCCCTCTGCGGCGATCAGGTCGGCACCCGCGTCGCCCGGATGAGCGAACGCCGGGACGACGGGCGCGATAATGGGGACGTCCACGCTTTCGGCCACCTCACGAGGGTAATGCAGAACATGACTTCCGACGTCGTCTATCGCGAACGCCTGAGCCCCTCGCTGTGGACGCTCGTCGCCGCGGCGGTCTGCGCCCCCATGGTGGCGCTCGCCCTGTCCCCCGTCGACACCACTCTCGCGCTCGTGGCGGGCGTTGCGGTCGCGGCCCTGATCGTCTGGGCCCTGATGGCGACCGCGCCTCGTGTCGAGGTCAGCGACGGGGAGCTTCGTGCGGGGCGGGCCCACATCCCGGTCGATCTTCTGGGAGAGCCGGTCGCCTACACGGGCGAGGACGCGCGTTTCGCGCGCGGGCGGGATGCCGACCCCCGGTCATGGATGCTGGTGCGCGGCGGAATCGGTGGGGCGGTCGTCGTTCCTGTCGAGGATGCGGACGATCCGACATCGGCGTGGGTGGTGTCCTCTCGGACCCCCGACCGACTCGCCGCGGCGGTGCGCAGAGCGCAGGTCAGGCAGCGCACTCCACGCAGATAGCGCCGAGCGACTCCTCGTGGTCGATCTGTGAGCGGTGCTTCACCAGGAAGCAGCTGACGCAGGTGAACTCGTCCTCCTGCGCGGGGAGCACGACGACGTCGAGCTCCAGGTCCGAAAGGTCGGCGCCGGGCAGCTCGAAGCCCGACGGGTTGTCGGCGTCCTCGACGTCGACGGCCCCGGACATCTTGTCCGGAACGCGCTCCTTGAGCGCTTCGATGGACTCGCTGTCGTCTTCGGTCTTGCGGGGGGCGTCGTAGTCCGTAGCCATTCTTCTCGTGTCTCTTGTCGCGTTGTGGATCTCCCGCCGTCGGGCAGGCGGCGATAGTTTGCATGACCGGGTGGCATTTAGCAAATGCGGATGCGTGGTGCTCTCATCGCGGTCGGCACGCATCGAAACTCGCGCCACGCCCCGGATATTCCCGCCCGCGGCGGTGCCCTGTGTCAGCATGGGCCCACACGGCAGATGGGAGGCGTGTGTCGCATGGAACAACTCAGAGTGATCGGCACCGAAGACGGTGTGCTGGTGGTCTCCACCGAGTCCGGGCAGCGCTACTCCCTGGCCATCGATGAGGTGCTGCGCGCAGAGCTTCGTCGGGCACGCAAGGAGCGCGAGGAACCTGCCAAGGTGAACCGACCCAGCCCCCGCGAGATCCAGGCGCAGATCCGCGCCGGCCTGTCGGCGCGCGAAGTCGCCGAGGTGCTCGGCACGACGCTCGAGGACGTGGTCCGCTTCGAGCCCCCCGTGCTCGCCGAACGCGAGTTCATCGTCGGTCAGGCGCTTTCGGTGCCGGTCCTGCTCGGATCCGACTTCGACGGCGACAACCAGACGAGCTTCGGTGACGCGGTGCGCGCGAAGCTGGCGGAAGCAGGTGCGACGGGCGAGCGCTGGTCCAGCTGGAAGGAGCCCACGGGATGGGTGGTCAAGCTGGGCTTCGTCGCCGGTGACGTCGAGCGCGATGCACGATGGAGCTTCGAGCCCCGGCGCAGTTCGCTGTCTCCGCTGAATGCGGACGCCACTCAGCTCTCCCGTCAGGGATCGCTCCCCGAAGGGCTCATCCCGCGCCTGCGCGCGCTCGACACCCCCGGCATCAAGGACGACACGCGCTTCGACAGCGGTGCGTTCGGCCCCCGCCACGACGCGACCGAGCGCCCGACGCTTCCGACGCCGGCCAGTCCGGCTGTGCAGGATGCGGCCATCAAGCGTGCACCTGAAGCCGTACAGACCTCCGCTGAGACGGCCGACCTGCTGGAGGCTCTGCGTCGTCGGCGCGGTCAGCGCACGGCCGCTCCCACCGCGGAGGCACCGGAGGAGCCCGCCCGCTCGCCCTCGCCGGTCGCCCTCTTCGATGCCCTGGAGCCCGGCTACACCGAGACGAGCGAACCTGCGCCGGCAGAGACCTCCCGAAGCGAGCCCGCGTCCGACGCGGGACGTCGCAAGGGTCGCACCTCGATGCCCTCCTGGGACGAGATCGTCTTCGGAGCCCGTTCCGACGAGAGCTGAGAGCTCTCAGTCGGCGAAGCCCCCCAGTCCGATGAGGGGGACGACGCGCTCTTCCGTCGTGAGCGAGCCGTGCTGGCCGACCATGTGCTGCGCTGAGGTGTCGGTGAGGCGGCCGTCGTAGTAGGCGACACGACCGCGCGCCGCCACCATCACGTCGCCGATGCGTGCGGCGACCTCAGCGGAGACGGCGTCGCCGAACAGACCGGCGGCGATGGCCTCCTCCCTCGTGAACACCCAGGCGCTCGGTTCGTCCCGCCAGGCGCGGATCAGCGACTCGTCCGCACCAGGGTGCGCGTAGAGGTGCAGCATCCGAGGTTCCCCGGCGATGACCGCAGCCGCTTCGAGGCGCGGGTCGCCGTCCACCATGACGATCTGACGGTGCCGCGGCACGTCGACCATGCCGTGGTCTGCGGTCACGATGACCCCGACGCCCGCGCCTGCGCCCGTGTGCAGGCGACGCGCCGCCGCATCCACCGCTTCGAGCGCAGCGGTCCAGCGATCGGATGCGACACCGTGCCGGTGGCCTGCCGCATCGAGCTCGGGAGCGTAGAGGTACACGATCGTTCCCGGCGTGCTGCGGGCCTCGGTGATCGCACGCTCGACGCGGTCGTCGAGCCGTTTCTCGCCGAAGTTCTCAGCCCCTCGGAGAGTCGCCTCGGTGAAGCCTGTGCCGGCGTACTCGGGCTTGGACGCGACGACCCAGCGGTGTGCGGTGTCGCTCGCGCTGAGCGGCGCGACCTGCGGCCATGCCAGCGGGTCGAGAGCACGGGGTCCCCAGTCGGTGAGCTGGTTGTGGACGAGCCCGGTCAGCGGATCGCGCGCGCGGTAGCCGACGAGCCCGTGCTCGCCGACATCGGATGCGGTGAGCAGGCTCGTCAGGGCGGCCGCCGTCGTACTCGGGAACACCGAGGTCGCGACACGCTTCTTGCCGCGATGCTCGGCGAGGAAGCGGGCGTAGGCGAGGTTCTCGGCGAGGTTGGCGGCGCCCAGTCCGTCGACGACGAACACGATGAGGCTCTGCACGGTCGGCCAGCGCGCGGAG
The DNA here is from genome assembly GCF_021398715.1 of Microbacterium binotii. Lineage (NCBI taxonomy): Bacteria > Bacillati > Actinomycetota > Actinomycetes > Micrococcales > Microbacteriaceae > Microbacterium > Microbacterium binotii. Next base: position 1,798,272 of record NZ_CP090347.1, read on the forward strand.
CCGCCATCCAGGGCCGCGATCGCGTCGGGCAGTACACCGGTGAGCCTCGGGGCGCCGGAGGGGTCCGCCGGTAGGCTGAGGGTCATCGGGCCCAGTCTCGCATACCCGCGCCAGGCCCTTTTCGACCCGAGGTGTTCTGCATGTCCCGAGCCACGTCCGATTCCGCGCCCGCCGAGGAAGGCCGCATCGAAGACATCGACCTGTCTGCTGAGATGCAGGGGTCCTTCCTCGAGTACGCGTACTCGGTCATCTACTCGCGCGCCCTCCCGGATGCGCGCGATGGACTCAAGCCGGTGCAGCGGCGCATCCTGTTCCAGATGGCCGACATGGGCCTGCGCCCGGATCGTGGCCACGTCAAGAGCGCCCGCGTCGTCGGCGAGGTCATGGGTAAGCTGCATCCCCACGGCGACTCCCCCATCTACGACGCACTCGTGCGCCTCGCCCAGGACTTCGCGCTGCGGGTGCCGCTCGTCGACGGGCACGGCAACTTCGGTTCCCTCGACGACGGCCCGGCTGCCGCCCGCTACACGGAGGCGCGTCTGGCGCCGGCCGCGCTCGCGCTCACCGAGAATCTCGACGAGGACGTCGTCGACTTCATCCCCAACTACGACGGCCAGTTCCAGCAGCCCGAAGTCCTCCCCGCCGCCTTCCCCAACCTGCTCGTCAACGGCACGACCGGCATCGCGGTGGGCATGGCGACCAACATGGCGCCGCACAACCTCAACGAGGTCGTCGCCGCCGCCATCCACTTGCTCGACAACCCCGACGCCACCCTCGAAGAGCTCATGGAGTTCGTCCCGGGTCCTGACCTGCCCGGCGGGGGCGTCATCGTCGGTCTCGACGGCATCAAGGACGCCTACGCCCAGGGCCGCGGAAGCTTCCGCACCCGGGCCAAGGTGTCGGTCGAGTCGCTCGGCCCCCGTCGCACCGGATTGGTCGTGACCGAGCTGCCGTACATGGTGGGCCCGGAGCGCGTGATCGAGAAGATCAAGGACGCCGTCAACGCGAAGAAGCTCACCGGCATCGCGGATGTGGCCGACTTCACCGACCGCAACCATGGCCTCCGCCTGGTCATCACGATCAAGACGGGATTCGATCCCAAGGCCGTCCTCGACCAGCTCTACCGGCTGACGCCGCTGGAGGACTCGTTCGGCATCAACAACGTCGCCCTCGTCGACGGTCAGCCCCAGACGCTGGGTCTGAAGCCGTTGCTGCGCGTCTATCTCGACCACCGCATCTCCGTCGTCACTCGCCGCAGCCGCTATCGTCTCGCACGCAAGCAGGAACGACTGCACCTCGTCGAGGGCCTGCTCATCGCGATCCTCGACATCGACGAGGTCATCCAGGTCATCCGGTCCTCGGACGACAGCGAGCAGGCACGGACGCGCCTCATCGAAGTGTTCGACCTCTCTCAGCTGCAGGCGGAGTACATCCTCGAGCTGCGCCTGCGACGCCTCACCCGCTTCTCCCGCATCGAGCTCGAGACCGAGCGCGACCAGCTGCGCGCCGACATCGCGGCACTCGAGGAGCTGCTCGGCAGCGATGTGCTCTTGCGCGCCCAGGTCGCGCGCGAGCTGGAGGCCGCATCCGACACGTACGGCACGCCGCGTCGCACGCTGCTGCTGAACGGCGGCCCAGTCACGCCCCGCGGTGCGAAGGCGGCGGCCGCCGCCGATCTGCAGATCGCCGACGCGCCGTGCCGCGTGTTCCTGACGGCGACCGGGCGGATGCTGCGCGCCGAGCTGACACAGGATGCGCTCGACGGCGGCATTGTGCCGCCCGCTCGACGCAGCAAGCACGACGCCATCCGCAGCGCGGTGGACGCGACCGTCCGCGGTGACGTGGGAGCGGTCACCAGCGCCGGGCGCCTCGTGCGTTTCTCCCCCGTCGACCTCCCCTCGGTCCCCGGGAACAGTGTGCAGCCCGCAGCCGGCGCGAAGGCCGATCAGTACCTCGGTCTCAGCGCGAACGAGCACGTCCTCGCTCTCGTCCCGCTCGACGCAACCGCCCCGATCGCGCTGGGTACGGCCCAGGGCGTCGTCAAGCGTGTCGCCGTCACAGAGCTGGCGCCGGGCAAGCCGGATGCGGAGATCATCGCCCTGAAGCCGGGCGACCGCGTCGTCGGCGCGGCTCTGGCACCCGATGAGGTCGAGCTCGTCTTCGTGAGCTCGGACGCGCAGCTGCTGCGTTTCGACGCGTCCGCGGTGCGCCCCCAGGGCAAGAGCGCGGGCGGCATGGCCGGCATCCGGCTCGCCGACGGGGCCAAGGTGATCTTGTTCACCGCCGTCGCGGCGTCCGAGGAGTCCGTCGTCGTGACGATCGCGGACTCGTCGCAGGCGCTTGCGGGCACGGCCGGGGGCAGCGGCAAGGTCTCCGTGCTGTCGGAGTTCCCCGCCAAGGGACGCGCGACCGGCGGTGTGCGTGCGCAGCGCTTCCTGAAGGGCGAGGACACCCTCATGCTCGCGTGGGTCGGCGACCGGCCGCGCGCCGTCGGCCCCGACGGCGCCGTGCGCGCGCTCCCCGAGGCGGGAGCGAAGCGCGACGCATCCGGTCAGCCGTTCGACGACGTCATCGGCGCCGTCGGCACCCCGATCGCCTGACACCGCTCTTTCACTCCGCGAGACTGCATCTCCCGCACGAGATCACGGGTATCACCCGTGATCTCGTGGCGCGGATGCAGTCTCGCGGGAGAGGGACGAGAGAGCGGACGGATGCGGCGCGTCAGGCGTCGATGGACTCGCGCGAGAGCCGGTCGCTCGAGGTCACGATGAAGTCGCGGCGCGGGGCCACTTCGTTACCCATGAGGAGCTCGAAGGACTCGTTCGCCCGGGTGGCCGCATTCGCGTCCTCCACGGTCACGCGTCGGAGCATGCGACCGGCGCGGTCCATCGTCGTGGTGGCGAGCTGATCGGCGTCCATCTCGCCCAGACCCTTGTAACGCTGCACGGGCTCCTGCCAGCGCTTACCGGCCTTCTGCAGCTTCGCCAGCAGGGCGTGCAGCTCCTTCTCGCTGTACGTGTAGATCGTCTCGTTCGGCTTCGTGCCCGGGTTCATCACGACCACGCGGTGCAGGGGCGGCACGGCAGCGTAGACGCGTCCGGCCTCGACCAGCGGACGCATGTAACGGAAGAAGAGCGTGAGCAGAAGGGTGCGGATGTGGGCTCCGTCGACATCGGCGTCGCTCATCAGGATGACCTTGCCGTAGCGTGCGGCGTCGATGTCGAAGGAGCGGCCGGAGCCGGCGCCGATCACCTGGATGATCGCCGCGCATTCGGCGTTGGACAGCATGTCGCTGATCGATGCCTTCTGCACGTTGAGGATCTTGCCTCGGATCGGCAGCAGAGCCTGGTACTCGCTGTTGCGGGCCAACTTCGCGGTACCGAGGGCGGAGTCGCCCTCGACGATGAACAGCTCGGAGTCGGCGACCTCGTTCGTCCGGCAGTCCGCCAGCTTCGCGGGCAGGGACGAGGACTCGAGCGCGGACTTCCGGCGCTGCGTCTCCTTGTGGGTGCGCGCGGAGATACGCGCCTTCATCTCCGAGACGACCTTCTCCAGTAGCTGCGCGGTCTGATTCTTGTCGTCGCGCTTCGTGGAGGTGAACTTCGCCGTCAGCTCGCGCGAGACCACGTTGGCGACGATCTGGCGCACCGCCGGCGTACCGAGGATCTCCTTCGTCTGGCCCTCGAACTGCGGCTCCGGCAGGCGCACCGTGAGAACGACCGTGAGCCCCGCGAGGATGTCGTCCTTCTCGAGCTTGTCGTTGCCGACCTTGAGCCGACGGGCGTTCTGCTCCACCTGGCTCCGGACGACTTTCATCAGCCCGGCTTCGAAGCCTGCCTGGTGCGTTCCACCCTTCGGGGTGGCGATGATGTTCACGAACGAGCGCATGGTCGTGTCGTAACCGGTTCCCCAGCGCAGCGCGACATCGACCTCGCAGGAGCGCTCGAGCTCGGTCGGCACCATCGCGCCCGACGGCTGCAGCACGGGAACCGTCTCGGTGAACGTGCCCTCACCGGTCAGCCGCCAGGTGTCGGTGATCGGCGCATCGGGCGCCAGGAAGTCGGCGAATTCGGAGATGCCGCCGTCGAAGCGGTAGCTCGTCTCCACCCGCTCCTCGCCGCGCTGGTCGTCGACCACGATCTCCAGCCCGGGCACGAGGAACGCCGTCTGGCGTACGCGCTGCACGAGCTCGTCGAGTCCGAACGTCGCGTCTTTCGTGAAGATCTGCCGGTCCGCCCAGTAGCGGATGCGGGTTCCCGTCACGCCGCGCGGCGCCTTGCCCACGACGCGCAGCTCGGATGAGCGCCGGTAGGGCGTGAACGGCGCGTCGGGCGAATCGCCGGCGAACGTGCCGGGCTCCCCGCGGTGGAACGACATGGCGTAGGTCTTGCCGCCGCGGTCGACCTCGACGTCCAGACGCTCCGAAAGCGCGTTCACGACCGAGGCGCCGACACCGTGCAGACCACCGGATGCGGCATAGGAGCCGCCGCCGAACTTACCGCCGGCGTGGAGCTTCGTGAAGACGACCTCGACGCCGGTGAGTCCGGTGCGCGGCTCGACGTCGACGGGGATGCCGCGCGCGCGGTCCCGCACCTCGACGCTGCCGTCGGCGTGGAGCAGGATGTCGATGCGCGAACCGTGCCCGGCGAGGGCCTCGTCGACGGAGTTGTCGATGATCTCCCACAGACAGTGCATGAGTCCGCGGGAGTCGGTGGAGCCGATGTACATGCCCGGGCGCTTGCGGACGGCCTCGAGTCCTTCGAGGACCTGCAGGTGGTGGGCGGAGTACTCGGCGGTCACAATCCTCAAGGGTATCCGGGGCCACCCCCGCGGCTCTGCACAGACACGACGGCACGGGGGCCGCCGTACGCGGTCAGCGAAACGCGCGCCCGAGCGGGCATGAGTCACGGGCACGCATGGTTACATGTCATATCCGTACCCGCCCGACGCACCGAGGAGGTCTCCGATGAGCACGACGTCGACACCCACCGAGCAGTCCGCCGTTCTGGAACACCGGTTGACTGCCGCCGACCGCTGCGACTCGTGCGGAGCGCAGGCCTACATCGCCGCCGAGGTGAACGGCAGCGAGCTGCTGTTCTGCGCACACCACGGCCGCAAGTACGAAGAGAAGCTCCGCGCCGTGGCCACCAGCTGGCACGACGAGACCGCTCGCCTGGTCGACGCGGTCTGATCCGTCTCAGCGGTATCGCCGCTCCACCAGCGGCGATACCCGCAGCGCGATCTCCTCGCCGATCGTGCCGATCGTCTCGGCCAGATCGGTGGGGCTCGCCGCATCCGTGCCATAGATGCGAACCCTGTCGCCCGCTCGCGCGCCGTCCCATCCGCTGACCGTCGCGCTGACCTCATCCACCGCCACCAGGCGCCGGGGGCCCGCCGGCGTCATGACGTCAACACGTCCCGCCAGCGCCGAGACCAGCCCGTCGAGCGCTCCCACATCGATGCGCACCCGGTCGCCGTCGACGGAGAGCACCTCGGCGTCCCATGAGCCGATGGGCGCGATTCCCAGCTCGGCGTCGGCCGGACCGCCCGCGGGGCGGATTCCGTAGCAGAACGCCCCCACCCGGACGAGGTCGTACCGGAACTCCGCGCGGGCCGACGACGCCGCGCTCGCGGCGAGATGACGGAGCGGGCGCTCGAGTCCCGCAGCCGTCGCAGCAGCGACCGCCTGTTCGAAAGCCGCCCGCGAGAGATCGTCCTCGTCGTCGGACGCCTCGGCGATGTGGCTCCATATTCCGGAGAGTTCCACGACGCCTTCCCCCGCCAGAGCGACGACGCGGTTCACCGCATCCGTCCACTCCTCCGGCCGGATGCCGTTGCGGTGCAGACCCGTGTCGACCTTCAGGTGGATGCGGGCGCGAACACCGCGCGCTCGGGCCGCATCCGCAACGTCCTCGAGGAGATCCGCGTCGCCGACACCGAGGTCGAGATCCGCATCGAGCGCCGAGAGGATCGCACTCTCGCCCGCGATCATCCAGACGAAGATGCGCGGCTCCCGTCCGACAGCGCCTCGTACCTCGAGCGCGGTCGCGACATCGAACGCGCCGATCCAGCCGACGCCCTCGGCCACGGCGCGGCGCACCACCTGCGACACCCCGTGCCCGTACGCGTCGTCCTTGACCACGAGCATGAGTGCGGCGGGTGCCACGCGATCGCGCACGACGGCGATGTTGCGAGCAAGCCGGTCGAGGTCAACGTGCAGCACGGAACTCACGCCGTCTCCTCCCGCCGGGCCCGCAGTCCCACCGCGGTCGCGATCTCGTCCGCGCGCCATCCCGTCGCGCGCGCCCAGTCGGCGACACGCGGTGCGTCGTCGCCGAAGAACACCGCCCGATCCCCGCGTGCGACCGGTGCGTCACCGATGTCGACGACGCACACATCCATTGCGACGCGGCCCACGATCGGATGCGAGGCGCCGCCGATCACGACGTGCGCTCGATTGCCGAGCTCACGAACCACGCCCTGCGCGTAGCCACCCGTGACGAGCGCCACGCGTGTATCCACGGGCGCGCGGTGGCTGTAGCCGTAGGAGACACCCTCGCCGGCGCGCAGCGCCTTGGTGGAGAGCACGGTGCCGATCAGTGTCATCGCGGGAAGCGTCCGATCCCACCCGAAGACGACGTCCGGAGCGAGGGTCGCAGATCCCACCGTCACCGTGCGATCGCGCTCCGCGAGTCCTGCGACGTCGTCGATGAGCAGCACCGCGTCCGTCTGGGCGCGCAGAGCGGCGGCGGTCGCCAGCAGACCGTGGCCGTAGGCGTCGCGGCGAAGATCGACGACCGGCGCGACGACGCCGGCCGATCGCACGTTGACCACGATGGCCGACGTGCGGATGCGCGCTACGGGTGCGCCGTCGTCGCTCATGCGTCTCAGAGCTGGATCGCGGTGAAGCGCTTGTCGACAGCCAGGCGCTCGATCTCCGCACGTGCCGCGCGCGCGTGCGCATCGATCTCGGCGTGCGCGGGACCGGGCGAGTACTGCGCGTCGCGACGGGAGAACGCCTGCGTGAGCAGCGCATCGGCCAGGTCGGGGTTGAGTGGCAGCACCGGGCCCTGCACGTTCGTCGCGTAGACCGAGCCCATGCGCACGGTTTCGAACCCGCCCTCGATCCCGCCGTTGCCGGCGGTCACGGTGCCGTAGGCGATGGCGGGGTCACCCAAGCGCCACAGCGACGCGTGGTCTTCGAATCCGATGAGCTTTCCGTCGCTGGTGTCCGCGACGACATAACCCACCCGGCGCTGCTTCGTACGTCCCACGCGGGCCGGGATGAGTCCGAGGCCGTCGAGGTGCGTGCCGTCGACGAGGTCGATGCCCTCGGAGAGCAGCTCTGACCCTCCGCCCACGGCCAGCACGACCGCACCCGCTCCGATGAGCGCCGTGAGCCACTCTCGACGGCTCGCGAGGTCGTCGCGCACCACACGCAGCGCCGAGAGCGGACCGTTGCCGATCACGATGATGTCGGCGTCCGCCGGTGCGTCCTCGCCGGGGTCGACGAGAGTCACCTCCGACCCATGGCCGGCCAACGACGCACGTGCGGCGAGGACCTCCACGTTCCCGCGATCGCCCGTCACGCCGAGCAGATCAGGGTAGAGCTGAACGATTCGCAGCGTCGTCATCGTCGCGCCACCTCCTGGTCGCCGTAGCCGAGGATGCGGCGACCGATCATCATGAGCTCGTAGTTCACGAACCAGATCTGCCGGCCGGCCGCGGTGGGAGCGAAGGCTCGCATGAGCTCGACGGCCTTCTCCATATCGGGTTCGACGACCCCGATCGGGATGCCCGCGTAGGCGAGTCGCGTCGCGATCTGGTGTGCCTTCTCCCCCGTGACGACATCCACGTGGTCGAACGCACTGAGATCGACGTCGTAGAGCCAGGACACGTCCGGGGTGCCTTCGTCGATGGCCATGAGGACGCGCTCGGGAGCACCGTCGAGCGCGTCGACGTTGAGCTGGAGACTCGGGCCGTTCTTGAACATCACGAACTCGACCTGCTCACCCGAACGGTCGCGGCGCAGCGGCACGAGCTCACCTCGGCCGTAGGCCGGCGTCATCTGGGAGAAGCCCGCTGCAGCAGCGTCTGCCCGAAAGGCCTCACCAAGGACGTGACGAGCAGTGCTGATCGCGGCCGCCGCATCCACCGCATAGTGGAGCCCGCGAGCCGGCAGCGTCACGGCGATCGGCCGGCCGTCGAGCGTGATCTCGACATTGCGACCGGTCACCGCGGTGACCTCGCTCTCGGCCGGATGGTCGAGAGCGCCGACCGTACCGCTGCGCGTGTCGGCGGCGTTGTTCAGTCCGTGTGCCGACGCGGCGACGACCTCGCGGGAAGCGCCGAAGAACGAGACCGGAGACCGCAGCGCGGCGGCGTCGATCTTGCTGAGGTACGGGTCGTCGCGGTTGACCACCACGCGCACGGATGCACGGGTCGCTGCGTCGAGCATCATGTCGGCGACCCGCTCGGTCTCGTAGAAGCGATAGAGCTGGTCGACCTGCACGTTGAGCGCGACGATGACGCGGGGTGACAGGATGTCGGCGAGATCCGCCGCGTACCCTTCGTCCACCTCGAGCACGGCCACGTCGGCCCGGACCTTGCCGGTGGGGGTCGCTTCGGCCAGGAGCGCGCTGGTGACTCCCTGGGGCAGATTCGCGCCGGTCGGGTTGGTGAACACGCGAAGTCCGTGGGCGCGCAGCACCTCGCTGACCATGTGCGTGGTCGTCGTCTTCCCGTTGGAGCCGAGGACGAAGACCACGCCGTACGGGAACTGCGCCGCGAGGCTGCTCAGCAGGGTCGGCGCAAGACGGTTGGCGAGGTAGCCCGGGAAGGCCGACCCGCCACCACGCAGACGCGTGGCGAAGCGGGCGGCCTTGCCTGCGAGCACCGCGGGGACATAACGGATGCTGCCGCTCACGCCCCGATCACTCCAGGTAGTCGCGCAGCGACTGCGAGCGGCTGGGGTGCCGCAGCTTCGCCATGGTCTTCGATTCGATCTGACGGATCCGCTCGCGCGTCACACCGAACGTGTCGCCGATCTGGTCGAGGGTCTTGGGCTGGCCGTCGCCGAGACCGAAGCGCATGCGGATGACGCCCGCCTCGCGCTCGCTCAGGGAGTCCAGCAGGGACTCGAGCTGACGCTGCAGCATCGTGAAGCCCACCGCGTCGGCGGGGACCACGGCCTCGGTGTCCTCGATGAGGTCACCGAACTCGCTGTCGCCGTCTTCACCCAGCGGCGTGTGCAGGGAGATCGGCTCACGGCCGTACTTCTGCACCTCGATGACCTTCTCGGGGGTCATGTCGAGCTCGCGGCTGAGCTCCTCGGGCGTGGGCTCGCGGCCGAGGTCCTGGAGCATCTGACGCTGCACGCGAGCCAGCTTGTTGATGACCTCGACCATGTGCACCGGGATGCGGATGGTGCGCGCCTGGTCGGCCATGGCGCGGGTGATGGCCTGACGGATCCACCACGTCGCGTAGGTCGAGAACTTGAAGCCCTTGGTGTAGTCGAACTTCTCCACGGCGCGGATGAGGCCGAGGTTGCCCTCCTGGATGAGGTCCAGGAACTGCATGCCGCGTCCGGTGTAGCGCTTCGCGAGCGACACGACCAGACGCAGGTTGGCACCCAGCAGGTGGCTCTTGGCGCGCTGCCCGTCGCGGGCGACCCACTGCAGGTCGAGGCCGAGCTGCGTCGACTTCTCGGCCGCCGACATCTTCGACAGCTTCTCTTCGGCGAACAGACCCGCCTCGATCCGCATGGCGAGCTCGACCTCTTCGGCCGCGTTCAACAGCGGGACCTTACCGATCTGCTTCAGGTAGTCCTTGACCGGGTCCGCGGTGGCGCCGGTGATCTGCGTCGAGTAGACCGGAACGTCGTCCTCGTCGCTCGAGGAGATGACGATGGCGCCGGTGGGAAGCGGCTCGCTGAAGGCGGGCTTGGTGTTCTCACCGTCTTCGTCGTCGGCATCGTCGTCGGACGCCTTGGCGCTCTTCTTCTCGCCCGCCGGCTGCTGCTCGTCGCCCTCTTCGGCGTCGTCGCTGTCATCGACCTCGACGTCCACGTCGACGTCGTCCTCGAACTCTTCCTCGTCGTCGGCGGCTGCCTTCTTCTTGGCGGGCGCCTTCTTCGCCGGGGCCTTCTTGGCCGGAGCCTTCTTCGCGGGCGCCTTCTTGGCCGGCGCCGCGGTCTCGGTCGCCGTGTCGACGACCTCCTCGTCACCCGGCGTCGCGGTCTTCCGCGAGCGGGATTCGGTCTTCGTGCCAGGAGTCACGGTTCACCTTTCACCGACGCGATCACGCCGGTCGTTCTCGAACACGAGTAAGACCCTTGTCAAGTCCGGAGCGGGAAACTCCTTGATCGACAACGGGCCGGTGCTCTATTGTCTCATACCCCCGACCGCGGCTTTGCACGCGCGGCCTGCTCCCCTTGACAACACCCCCGCATCCCCCTGCATTCCCCCGACGCCTGGCGTCAGCCGAAACTCGGTCCTCGTTGATCGTCGTCATGGGAGCCGTTGGCGAGGAAGCGTTCCAGCTCCGCCGCGATCTCGTCCGCGCTGGGCAGATCCGCCTCGTGCAGGAGAGGCGTGGCCATCGTCGCACCCGCCATGTAGGCGTCGTAACGCTCCTCAAGGCCCGTGAGCATCGTGGTGAGTTCGTCGCTCGCACCCACCTGCTCGCCGACCTTCGACAGGAAGTCCTCGTTCTGCTCGCGCAGGTCGTCGACAGCGAAGACCAGACCGGTGGCGGCCGTGATGCTGTCGAGCGCGGTGATGGCGGATGCGGGGTACTCGGTGTCGCTGAGGTAGTGCGGGACCAACAGGACGAATCCGGCGACGGAGTGACCGGAGGCGACGAAACGGTACTCGAGCAGATGCCCGACCGTCGCGGGCACGGTCGTGCGCGGCTTCCAGACCGAGTGCGCCTCGGTGAGGGCCGCCCGGTTTCCCGACACCGTCGTGCCCAAGGGGCGCGTGTGCGGCACCGGCATACCGATCGCGTGCACCCACGTGACCGACGAGACGGCGAAAGCCGTCGCCGCACCCACGACCGCGTCGACGAACCCCTCCCACGCGAAGTCGGGCTCATAACCGGCCAGCAGGAGGAACGGACGCGAGAGCGCGTCGTAGGCCAGCGAGAGTTCGAGACGTGCCGGACGGTAGTCCGTGAGGTGGTCGGCGTCGAAGGTGATCTGTGGTCTGCGCGCGCGGTAGTCGAGCAGGACGTCGTTCTCGAAGCGCAGCAGGACGGCGGGGCTCGCCTCATCGCGCAGATACCCGATCGACTGGGACACGGCGGAACCCGCATCCGTGAAACCCGTCAGCAGGATCACGAGCGGCAACCCGGCGGGCACCGCGGGCGCGTCATCGACGCTCACGTACAGCGGCGGGTTCCAGGACATTCCTCCATGGTACGAGGCCGCGAACGCGCAACGGCCGGTGTGGGCCGTCTCTACTCGCTTCGGCGTCCTTAGGATGGAGTCATGCCGTTCCCGGATCTGCACTTCACCTCGGCCCCTCTCACCGACAGCACCGCGGACGCGCTGCTGTTGGCGCTGCCTCCGCTCGACGACGCGTTCTACGACGACGGGCTCGGCCAGGCGATGCGCGACACATTGGATGCGGTGGGCTTCACCGGTGCCCCCGGGTCCGTGCAGCGCGTGGTGCTGCCCGGAGCGGCGGAGCTTCCCTCCATCCCCGTCGCCGTCGTCGGCACCGGCGCCGCCCCCGATGGCGGGGCGTTGCGCTTCGCCGCGGGCGCGGGCGTCCGCACACTCGTCGGCTTCGCCTCGCTCTCGCTCGCCGCACCGTCCGTCACCGGCGGGGCACGCGAGCTCGCGGAGGGCGCGGGCCTCGGCGGCTATCGTTTCGCGGGCTACAAGAGCTCCACGGGCAAGACCCGCGCCGCGACGGTGACCGTGCACGCCGACGGATCCGAGGCCGACCTCGCCGCCGCGCGGGCGACCGCATCCGCCGCCGCCGTCGTGAAAGACCTCGTGTCCACGCCCGCCGAGTGGCTGGGCCCGGCCGATCTGGCGAACCAGGCCGCCGAGCTGGTCGCTGGTCTCCCCATCACGGTCGAGGTCTACGACGAGGTGCGGCTTCGCGAAGAGGGCTTCGGCGGGATCCTCGGCGTCGGCCAGGGCTCCGACCGTCCGCCGCGACTCGTCCGCCTCGATTACTCCCCCACCGACGCGAAGCGGCACATCGCGCTCGTCGGCAAGGGCATCACGTTCGACACCGGCGGCCTCTCACTCAAGCCCGCCGCGTCCATGGTCGGGATGAAGTACGACATGTGCGGCGCCGCGACCGTCCTCGCCGTCGTCCGGGCGGCGGCCCAGCTCGCCGCGGATGCCCGCGTGACGGCCTGGCTCTGCGTCGCCGACAACATGCCTTCCGGCCGTGCGACCCGCCCGGGCGACGTCCTGCGGATGGCCGACGGAACGACGGTCGAAGTACTCAACACGGATGCGGAGGGCCGCCTCGTCCTGGGCGACGGCCTCGTCGCGGCCAGCCGTGAGAACCCCGATCTGATCATCGATGTCGCCACTCTGACGGGCGCCATCACCGTCGCGCTCGGAAACCGACTCACCGGCGTCATGGGTTCCGATGACGCCGTCGCCGAGTACCTCGAGTCAGCGGAGCGGGTCTCCGAGCTCTCCTGGCGTCTGCCGCTGCCCGCGCACATGGAAGAAGAGCTCGACTCCCCGATCGCCGACATGGTCAACGCCAAGATCGGCGACCCCGCGGCGGGCTCGTTGTTCGCCGGCCTCTTCCTGCAGCGGTTCGTCGGCCGCACCGACGGCCCCGAATCACCGCGCATCCCCTGGGTGCACCTGGACATCGCGGGCGTCGGAATGAACAAGGGCGCGGGCTACGGCTTCACCGACAAGGGGCCCACCGCCGCCACCGTTCGCAGCCTCATCGACCTCGTCGCCGGATCCTCCCGGTGACCGTCCGCAGCGTCGACGTCGCCATCATCGGCGGCGGCAGCGGAGGATATGCGGCTGCTCTGCGCGCCGCGGAACTGGGCAAGAAGGTCGTCGTCATCGAAGCCGACAAGGTCGGCGGCACGTGCCTGCACCGAGGATGCGTGCCCACCAAGGCGCTCCTGCACGTCGGTGAGACGGCGGATGCGGTCCGCGAGGGGCCCTCGCTGGGCGTGAAGGCGACGCTCGACGCGATCGACGTGCCCGCGATGCACGCGTTCCGCACCGATCTGGTCGCGAAGAAGTACAAGGGCCTTCAGGGCCTCCTGTCCGCGCGCGACGTGGAGATCGTGTCCGGCCACGGCCGGATCGCCTCACCTGGCGTCGTCGAGGTGGAGGGCGAGACGATCGCGGCCACCGACATCATCGTCGCCACGGGCGCTCGCACCCGCACCCTGGGGATCGAGCTCGGTGGCCGCATCCTCTCCAGCGAGACGGCACTCGAGCTCGATGAGGTCCCGTCCCACGCGATCGTGCTGGGCGGCGGCGTCATCGGCGTGGAGTTCGCCAGTCTATGGCGCTCCCTCGGAGCCGAGGTCACGGTCGTCGAGGCCGCCGACAGCCTCGTTCCTGCGGAGGACGAGGTCCTGCGCCAGCAGCTCTCCCGCGCATTCCGCCGTCGCGGCATCCAGACCCGGCTCGGTTCCCCCTTCGTCGCCGTCACGCAGGATGCACAGCAGGTTCGCGCCGAGCTGGCGGACGGGACCGTGCTCACCGGCGACTATCTGCTGGTGGCCGTCGGGCGTGAACCCGCGGCCGACGGCATCGGGCTCGAGGAGGCCGGAGTCGTCCTCGATCGCGGCTTCGTGGTCGTCGACGAGCTGCTCCGCACGACGGTTCCCGGAATCTGGGCCGTCGGCGACATCGTGGCGGGCCCGCAGCTCGCGCACCGCGGGTTCCAGCACGGCATCGCCGTAGCCGAGCGGATCGCGGGCCAGCACCCGACGGTCGTCTCGGACGAGCTCGTGCCGCGCGTGGTGTACAGCTCGCCCGAACTCGCGTCGGTCGGCATCACACGCCGGGCGGCCGAGGAGCGTTACGGCGCCGACGGCATCCGCGTCGTCGATTACAACCTCGCGGGCAACGCACGCACCGAAATCCTGGGCGGCGGCGGTGTCGCGCGGGTGATCCGGCGCGTCGACGGCCCGGTGGTGGGCGTCCATCTCGCGGGCCCGAGAGTGGGCGAGCTGATCACCGAGGCGCAGCTGGTGATCGGCTGGGACGCACACCCCGAGGATGTCGTCCCCTTCATCCACGCGCACCCCACTCAGAGCGAGGCGCTGTCCGAAGCGTTCCTGGCTCTGGCAGGCAAGCCCCTGCACACGCTATGAGGCTTCGGCTTCACTAAGCTAGACACCGATATCGCAGTTCGAAGGAGCAAATCCCATGAGCACTTCCGTTGTCCTCCCCGCTCTCGGCGAGAGCGTCACCGAGGGAACGGTCACCCGCTGGCTCAAGAATGTGGGTGACACGGTGGAGGCGGACGAGGGTCTGCTCGAGATCTCCACCGACAAGGTCGACACCGAGATCCCCTCGCCGGTCAGCGGCGTCATCGAAGAGATCTTCTTCCAGGAGGACGACACCGTCGAGGTGGGCGCCGTCCTCGCCAAGATCGGCGACGGCTCCGCCGCTGCGGCACCGGCCGCAGAGCCCGAGGTGGCCGCCGCTCCCGAGCCCGCCGCAGAGGAAGCCGCTCCCTCGCCCGCGCCCGCCGCATCCGGTGGCCGTGACGTCGTTCTGCCGGAGCTCGGCGAGAGCGTCACCGAGGGCACCGTCACGCGCTGGCTCAAGGCCGTGGGCGACGAGGTCGCCGTGGACGAGCCGCTGCTCGAGATCTCCACCGACAAGGTCGACACCGAGATCCCCGCGCCGTTCGCCGGCACGCTGCAGGCCATTCTCGTCCAGGAGGACGAGACGGTCGCCGTCGGAAGCCCGCTCGCCCGCATCGGCGACGGCGCTGCTCCGGCCGCCGAGGCCGCTCCCGAGGCTCCGTCCACGGAGAAGCCCGTCGAGGTCGAAGAGACGGAGGCCGCGGCCCCCGCCACGCCCGCCCCCGCTGCTGCGCCGGCCCCGGCCGCTGCTCCGGCACCCGCACCGGCCCCCGCCGCTGCTCCGGCACCGGCCCCCGCGGCCGAGACCTCGGGGGCCGAGGGCTCGGGCTACGTGACGCCGCTCGTGCGCCGCCTCGCCGCCCAGCAGGGCGTCGACCTCTCGACCGTCACCGGGTCGGGCGTCGGCGGACGCATCCGCAAGGAGGACGTGCTCAAGGCGGCCGAGGCTGCGGCCGCTCCCGCTGCGGCATCCGCACCCGCGGCACCGGCCGCGACCAAGGCTCCCGTCGAGGTGTCCGAGCTCCGCGGTACGACGCAGCCCATGTCGCGTCTGCGCAAGGTGCTCGCCAAGCGCGCCGTCGAGTCGATGCAGGCCACCGCGCAACTCACGACCGTGGTCGAGGTCGACGTGACGAAGGTCGCGCTCTTCCGCGACGGCGTCAAGAACGAGTTCCAGCAGAAGACGGGCGACAAGCTCTCCTTCCTGCCGTTCTTCGTCCTGGCCGCCGCCGAGGCGTTGAAGACGTACCCCGTCATCAACGCGACCGTCGACGGCGAGCAGATCGTCTACCCGTCGAGCGAGAACATCTCGATCGCGGTCGACACGGAGCGCGGCCTGCTGACGCCGGTCGTGCGCGAGGCGGGCGACAAGAACCTCGCCCAGATCGCTCACGACATCGCTGACCTCGCGGCCCGCACGCGCGACAACAAGCTGAAGCCCGACGAGCTCGCCGGTGGCACCTTCACGGTCACGAACACGGGCTCCCGCGGCGCGCTGTTCGACACCCCGGTCGTGTTCCTGCCGCAGTCCGCGATCCTCGGCACGGGCACCGTCGTCAAGCGCCCCGGCGTCGTGACGGTCGACGGCAAGGACGCGTTCTCGGTCCGCTCGTACGTGTACCTGGCTCTGTCGTACGACCACCGGATCATCGACGGCGCCGACGCGGCACGCTTCCTGTCCGCGATGAAGACGCGCCTCGAGACGGCCGACTTCGCCGGAGATCTCGGGATCTGACCTTTCCCGCACCTATGGGTGCTGCGCGACATCGTGGATGCCGCGCAGCACCCATTCGTCGTTCTGGCGCACGATCGCCACGATCTGCGACGCCGCTCGCTCGCTCGGATCGTCGGCACGCAAGAGGGTGAGATCCCCGAGATCGTCGATGACCGTCAGCGTTGCGTCGGCGACCGCGGCCGCGCCCGCCGGGTCGGCGTCGATCCGCGCCTCCTGCAGCTTCTGTCGACACGCGTCGTCGCCGCACGCGTTCCATACCGCGAGCAGCGCGCGTGCGGCAGCAACGGGGTCATCCGACGTCTGCGCTGCGGCAGGAGTTTCCGCGGGAAGCACCGTCGCCCCGGTGTCGTCGGCGGCGAGGGAGTCCTCGGACGATACCGGCACGGGTGCGCTGTCATCGGGTTCCGGCCACAGGAGCCCCACCGCGAGCACGAGACCCACGACCCCGATCCCGACGAGGAACACGGGTAGACGGGATCGGGGCGTCTTCGCCGAGGCGGGACGACGCCATCGCTGACGGAGGGCGTCCACGCGCTCTGCGACCAGGTCGCTGAGCGACCCGTCCATCGCCACGGTCAGACGACGCCACGCCGGGGTGGGTCGATTCGCCTCCGCGCGCGCCTGAGCGCGGGTGATCGACGCATCGACGGAAGACCCGTCGATGCGCACGGCCTGCGGCCGCGCCGCGGCGAACAGGTCGTCCTCCAGAGCGGGCAGCCCCCGCACGATACGCGCGGTGTCGGTCACGGCGCCCGCCGCCGCGCTGATCGCGCGTGCCGCTGCTTCATGATCACCGGGATCGAGCTTCGCCATCAGCTGGGCGGCTCCCTCCGCAGCCGTGGGGCCCTCGTGAGCGTGGACGAACAGAGGTGTCCCGGCATTGTCCAGCCACCAGGTGCCGACGCAGGTGCCCCGTGGATGCGCGGACGTCTCCGCCGCGACACCGCGCAGCAGACTCACGGCGATGGTGACGGCCTCGCCCGGCTCCACCGTTCCCCGCCGACGTAACAGTGACTCGAGGGTGCAGCGAACCGCCGGGAGGAGGACCAGTGGTCCCCGCGTCGTCGTGACGACGTCCAGAGGAGCCATGACGTGTTCGCCCGACGCGGCCCAGATTCCAGTGCCCTCGACGGCGGCCACCGGCACCGCGAGTGCCGGCTCGCCCTCGTGGACGACGACGTCTCCACCGAAGGGGGCCGCATCGGCGACGACGGTACGCAGGACCACGGGCTCCAGGAGCGGACGCAACGGGGGCGGTGCGGGCAGGAGCGACGACGACATGCTCCGATCGTGTCTGCCGGAACGGCGCGCCGTGCTCCGAGCGCGGAACGGGATGAGACCAGGTGCGCTGCTCGCGGATGGGGAGAAGAGATCGGACGGCACCGGTAGGCTGAAGGGTATGGCAGCCCGCGATTCCGCACCCGAGAAGCGCCCCGGATTCTTCTCGCAGTTGAAGACCCTCTACCGCTACACCAAGGATGCGTACTCCTGGCTGCCGTACGCTCTGATCGGCATCGTGCTGCTCGGCATCGCCCTCGGCGCGGGCGTCGGCTTCCTCATCCCGCCGTTCGCCATCTGGAGCGTGATCCTCTGGGGCATCACGGGCCTGTTCGCCGGTATCCTCGGCTCGCTCATTCTGACGACCCGCCTGTCGACCACCGCGATGTACAAGCAGATCGACGGCATGCCGGGAGCGGCAGGACGCGTGATGTCCGTGTCGCTCGGTCGCCGCTGGCAGGCCAGCGAGATGCCTGTCGGGATCAACCCCCGCACGCAGGAGGCCGTCTACCGCGCCGTCGGCCGCGGCGGCATCGTCCTCGTCGGCGAGGGCGCGCGCGGTCGCCTGACGCGGCTCATCGCGGACGAACGCTCCAAGGCGCAGCGTGTGGCCTCCGGTGTTCCCGTGACCGTCTTCTACGTGGGTCACGGCGACGACGAGGTTCCGATCGCGAAGCTCGCGAGCACGATCAAGGCCCTGCCGAAGAAGATCGACCGCACCACCATGGCAGCCGTCATCAAGCGGATCGACTCGGTGTCGCAGTCGCTGACGTCGCTGCCGATCCCGAAGGGCGTCGACCCCAACCGCGTGCGGGCTCAGCGCCCCCGTTGATCCTCAGGCGCGGATGAGGATGCTGCCCGCAGCCTGATCGTGCAGGCCGCGCTGGTCGGCATCCCAGACCACCGCGGGGATGACGAGCAGCAGCAGCACCGTCCGGACGATCGGCCGCCACAGACCGATCCATCCGCCGCGGACGAGAACCAGCCGCATCCCGAGGATGCGGTGGCCGGGACTTCCCCCGATCAGCGGGATGAAGAGGATCTGCACGAGCGCGAACACCAGCATCGGCGCGAAGGTCGACAACCCCGCCTCCCCCGGCAGCGCCCACGGGTCGTACCGGAGGAACGCCACGGCGAGGATGGTGGCGCACGTCCAGTCGATCAGCAGGGCGAGAAGGCGCCGTCCGACACGGGCGACGGAGGTCGATCCGGTACGGGGCAACCCGAGGCGCTCACCGGGATAGCTGGACTCGACGGGGGTCTCGGGCATGCATCAACCCTAATCGGGCACCCGTAACATCCCGGAAACATATGGGACACTGGCGAGCAACGCCCGATCGATAGCGTCGGATCAGCCCGCCGTGGCGGGCGGAACTTCCCGAAATGCCCTACCTCTGGAGTCTCCATGTTCAGTGATTCATCCGAGGTGCTGAAGTTCATCAAGGACGAGGACGTCAAGTTCCTCGACATCCGCTTCACGGATCTCCCTGGTGTGCAGCAGCACTTCAACATCCCCGCCTCCACCGTCGACGAGGAGTTCTTCACCGTCGGTCAGCTGTTCGACGGCTCGTCGATCCGCGGGTTCGCGAACATCCACGAATCGGACATGCAGCTCATCCCGGACGTGTCGACCGCGTACCTCGACCCGTTCCGCGAGGCGAAGACGCTCGTCATGGTCTTCGACATCTACAACCCGCGTAACGGCGAGATCTACTCGAAGGACCCCCGTCAGGTCGCCAAGAAGGCCGAGAAGTACCTCGCCTCGACCGGCATCGCCGACACCGCGTTCTTCGCCCCCGAGGCCGAGTTCTACATCTTCGACGACGTCCGTTACGAGGTGAAGCAGAACTCGAGCTTCTACTCTGTCGACTCCGAAGAGGGCGCCTGGAACACGGGCCGCGCCGAAGAGGGCGGCAACCTGGCCAACAAGACCCCCTACAAGGGCGGCTACTTCCCCGTCTCCCCCGTCGACAAGACGGCGGACCTGCGCGACGACATCAGCCTGCGCCTCATCGAGGCGGGCCTCATCCTCGAGCGCGCGCACCACGAGGTGGGCACCGGCGGCCAGCAGGAGATCAACTACCGCTTCGACACCATGGTGCACGCGGCCGACGACATCCTGAAGTTCAAGTACATCGTCAAGAACGTCGCCGAGCAGTGGGGCAAGGTCGCGACCTTCATGCCCAAGCCGCTCTTCGGCGACAACGGCTCCGGCATGCACACGCACCAGTCGCTGTGGAACGACGGGAAGCCGCTGTTCTACGACGAGAAGGGCTACGGCGGCCTGTCCGACATCGCCCGCTGGTACATCGGCGGCATCCTGGCGCACGCGCCCGCCGTCCTGGCCTTCACGAACCCCACGCTGAACAGCTACCACCGCCTGGTGAAGGGCTTCGAGGCCCCGGTCAACCTGGTCTACTCGGCCGGAAACCGCTCGGCGGCCATCCGCATCCCGATCACGGGCACCAACCCCAAGGCCAAGCGCATCGAGTTCCGCGCGCCCGACGCCTCGGGCAACCCGTACCTCGCGTTCGCCGCTCAGCTCATGGCCGGCCTCGACGGCATCAAGAACCGCATCGAGCCGCACGAGCCGGTCGACAAGGACCTCTACGAGCTTCCCCCCGAGGAGGCCAAGGGCATCCCGCAGGTGCCGAACTCGCTGCTCGACTCGCTCGAGGCGCTGCGCGCCGACCACGAGTTCCTGCTGCAGGGCGGCGTCTTCACCGAGGAGCTCATCGAGACCTGGATCGAGTACAAGATCGAGAACGAGATCCAGCCGATCGCTCAGCGCCCGCACCCCTTCGAGTACGAGCTCTACTTCGGCGTCTGACTCCGAGAGCTTCGCGCTCCCACACGAAGAACCGCCCCGGCATGCGCCGGGGCGGTTCTTCGTCGTAGCGGTCAGCCGAAGGAGCCGCTACTCATAGCCGCGATGAGCGCCACGAGCAGGAAGAGGCCGACCGCGATCGCGAGCAGGAGCGTGATGTGGCCGAGGATCATGCCGATGATCGCATTCGTGCGACCGACGCCTCCCGCGCGCTTCGCCTTCGAGAGGCCCGCGTAGCCGAGCGCCACGGAACAGATGCTGAGCGGGAACGTCATGATCACGATGAAGAACCCGAGGAAGGGGATCAGCAGGCTGAGCAGGGATGCGGCGGAGATCGCACCGAGGATCATCGACCACAGTGCGGGGTTGTTTGACGGCGGACCGTCCACCGCCGGCACGGCCTGCTGCGGAGCCGGGTAGCGGGGCTGAGGCGCATGACCGATCGGTGGCTGACCATAACCCTGCACCGGCGGATAGCCCGGTGTCTGCGGGGGCGGCCCGTAGCCCGGTGCGGGTGGATAGCCCGGTGCAGGCGGCGCGTATCCCGGGTACGTCTGCTGCGGTGGCGCCCCGTGGGGCTGGGGTGGCACGCCGGCGGCCGGCTGTCCGGCCTGATATCCGCCGGAGCCGGGAGCCGGCGGCGCCGGACAGTCCGGCTGCGAGGCCGGCGGCCGTTCGCCGACCATCGGTTCGTGGTGGATTGAGCCGTCGGATGCCGCGGAGTGCTGCTCGGACGGCTGCTGCGGATCGGACATCGTTCCCCCGGTCGTCGTCGTGTCGCTGTGCATCGCGCCGGGCGGCGCGAACACGCTCAGCGGTTGCCGTCCAGCATACGGATGCGGATGCCACGGCGGCCGGACCTTGCGCTCCGCACGGGATGACCGTCGCGCACTCTCCGGTGACCGCGGCGAACGAGGCCGCGATCACCGGAGAGTCGGCGGGTTCAGACCGCACGCATCCGCGTACGGAGACCCAGCAGCACGTCGATGACGACGAACGCGATCAGCGGATATCCGACGAGCGGCAGCCACCAGCCGATCAGACCCGCGACCGCGATGACGGAGAGCACACCCCACCAGGGCGCCGCGCGCATCGCACCCCGTGCCGGCGCAGACCCCATCCGCTTCCCCCCACGTGTCGGCCTGCGTCGCCACCACATCGCGTAACCGAGCACGACGAGCGTCCCGATGCCGACGGCGATGATCAGCAGCGCGAGCTGGTTCACCCACCCGAACAGCACTCCCATGTGCAGGTCGATGCCCCAGCGGGCGAGTTTGGCCAGCAACGGGAACTCGGCGAAGTCCACCCGCGAGACCACCTGCATCGTCGCACCGTCGATCGCGACCGCATCCGCCCCCGTGGGGAA
Organism: Microbacterium binotii; assembly: GCF_021398715.1. Taxonomy (NCBI): domain Bacteria; kingdom Bacillati; phylum Actinomycetota; class Actinomycetes; order Micrococcales; family Microbacteriaceae; genus Microbacterium; species Microbacterium binotii. The sequence goes on from NZ_CP090347.1 coordinate 1,819,803, forward strand.
GGAGCGCTTGATCTCGGTGACCGTCCACGCGCCCCCGGACGCCGCGGGAGGTTTGATCTCCACCTCGCCCGTGTCGACGTTGATCCGACGTGCGATCGCGAGGACCGCGTCGAACGTCGCGGGGTTCGCCTCCCCCGTCGGCATCGGCGCCGCACCGCCGTGATGGGCCGCGTGCTCGTCCGGGGACTCCTCGGCACCGGAGAGATCCGTCTGGAGCGCCGGCGTCGCTCCCCCGATCGCCGCGCGCGCCGCCGAGACGTTCGCGCCGGCGTAGGTCGACCAGGTGATGCCCGTCGCCGAGAGCATGAGAGCGCCGAGAAGCACCCAGATACCCACGGATGCGTGCCAGCTGAACAGACGCCGGTACCCGCTGCGTCGCACGGCGGGCATCACAAGCTCCCGCTTGACGCGCGCCTTCCGGATGCGCATCACCCACAGCGCACCACCTGCGACCACGATGATCGCCAGCCAGGATGCGGCCAGCTCGCTGTACAGGCGTCCGGGTTCACCGAGGTGAAGATTGCGGTGGAGGTTGGAGATCCACGTGCGCACGGGAAGCGAGCCGCTCGTGCCGTACGCCGTGAGATCGCCGCGGATCTCCCCCGTCCCGGGGTCGACGAAGACGGCCCGCGATTCACTGGCCGCGAGGTCGTCCTCGGCGAACATGACCCGCGTCGTGTCACCCGGTTCCGGCGCCGGACGCACGGCGGTCAGCACCGCGCCCTCGCCGACGTACGTCTCCGCCGCGGTGATCTGCTCCGCGAGCGGCAGCGATGTGGCGGTCGCCGGCGCATGAAGCTCGTGCCCGTACACGAGCTCATCGAGTGTGGGGGCGATCGCGTACAGAGCCCCGCTCGTCGCCGCGACGAGGATGAAGGGACCGACGAGCAGCCCCGCGTAGAAATGGAGCCGCAGAAGCAGCGATCCGAACCATCCGCCGCGGGGACGGGGCGGGCGCGGACGGCCCCGGGGCGGAGAGACGAGGGTGTCGGTCATCGTTTCGCTCCTCACGACAGCAGGGTCTCGCCGATGAATCCGCCCGGCGCGCAGCCGGGCGGTGCCGCGAACACCGCAGAGCCGATGGGCGTCGTCCACTCGTTCAGCAGGTCGAGCTCGTCGAGGCGCCGCTGCAGCGGCACGAACTGACTCGCCACATCGGCCTGGAAAGCGACGAACACCAGACCCGCACGTGAGATCTCGCCGCCCGCGGGAGCGTCGTCGTAGTTGTAGCCGCGCCGGAAGATGCGCTCCCGGCGGTCATCGCTGCGCGCACGGCGCATGTGCGAGAACTCCGGGATGACGGGGAACCCGATGGGTGTCTTCGCCTCGAAGTCCGGCTCGTCGTGCTCGTTCGTCCCCGTCAGCGGCGCACCGTTCGACTGGTAGCGGCCGACGGACTCGTCGCGGCCGGGACGGTCCAGCCTGTCCCACTTGTCCAGATCCATCGCGATGCGGCGCACGACCACTCCGGTGCCGCCGGCGAGCCATCCGCGCTGGTGCCACACGAGCTCGTCGAAGTCGGCGGTTCCGGGTTCGGGATTGGCCGTACCGTCGACCTGTCCGAAGAGATTGCGCATCGTGGTGCCGGGCTTCACCGTGCCGTGCGCACGGCGAAACCCGTTCTGCGTCCATCGGACTGTCGCGAAGCTGCGCGCATCCTTCAGCAGCATCCTCGACGCGTGCGCGAGTGTCACCGGATCGTCCGATGCCACTTGGATCAGCAGGTCCCCGTCGCAGTACTCCGGCTGCAGGCGGTCGATGCCGAAAGCAGGCAGAGGCGCCAGCCACGCGGGAGCGGACCCGCCCGCCACAGCGACGAAGCGCGGTCCGAACGCGAACGTCACGGTGAGGCGGGCGGGTGCGAGCGCGAGCTCGGGCTCGGAGTCGGCGAGGGCCGGCTCGCCCTGCGTCATCCGCGCGGCGTCGTCGCTCAGCGTGCGCATGAGCCGCCGCAGGCCGTCGCGATCGACCTCGGGCTTCAGATCCAGGGCCACGAAGACCGCGTGCGACTGCGCGTCCGTATCGATTCCGGCCTGATGCACGCCGTAGAAGGGCACCGTGGTGTCCCCGTTGAGGGGCGGGACGGCGGACGCCGCGGGGGGCGCCGTCTGGAATGCGGCATCCATCGCGATCGCGGCCGCCGCGCCGACACCGGCGACAGCTCCCCCGAGGAGGAACTGTCGCCGGGTGGCGCGATGCCGAACCGTGGTGTCGTCGGGATCGCGCCGTGACATCAGTGGCTCATCCCGCTGTCGCCGCTCATGTCCATGTCGCCACCCTCGTAGTTCTCGTTCGCCCCGGCGTAGTCCTTGACCGGAGCGGTGATCTGGGAGCTCGTGCCGTCCGCGTACGTGAGGGTGAGGGTGACGTCGTCGCCCGCGACGAGCGGCGCGGTGAGATCCATGAGCATGATGTGGTTGCCGCCGGGGGCGAGGGTGAGACTGCCGTGCGCGGGAATCACGAAGCCGCCCTCGATCTGACGCATGACCATCTGCCCCGACTCGTTCTCGACGGTCTCGTGGAGTTCGACCGCAGACGATGCGGGTGTCGTCGCGGATGTCACCGTGACGTCGGTGTCGCCGCCGTTGTTCAGCTCGCCGAACGCGGCCGACATCCCGGAGTCGGCGGACTTGACCCAGGCGTCGGAGACGGAGATCGCCTCAGCAGCGGTGACGGAGCTCGAGGTCGGCTGGCTCTGGGCGGCGCAGCCCGCGAGGGCGAGTGCGGTGAGAGCGAGCGCTGCGGTGAAGCGGATGCGGGTGGTGGGAATGTTCACAGGGGTGTGCCTTTCAAATGCGGGACGGGCGAGCTCAGTGCTCGGCGTCGTCCGTGCCGCGCGCGTCGGAGCGGCGGCGGAGGAAGAGGATGAGTGCGAAGAGCGCGACGGCGATGCCGGCGCCGGCGGCGCCGATGAACGCGATGCGCAGCGCTCCGGCGTTCTCCTGACCGGCCTCATCGGCCGTCGGCTCGTCTGACTGCGCTGCCTGGCCGTCGGCACTCGGTGCCGTCGGCTGCGCCGTGTGCTCGAGAGGGGTCCCATCGCCGATCGTGAACGGGACGGTGCCCGCGATCGGATGCCCGTCCGACGACACGACGCGCCACCGCACCTCGTACCCTGCCGCCGGCATGTCCGGCTGCAGCTCGACGGTGACGGTCGCGCCGTCCAGCACCGGCTCGGTGGCCACCCAGTCGTGCCCTCCGGCATCGGCGACGATCACCGCCGCACCGGTGTCGAGCACGTCGGCGGAGAAGGTCAACGTGACCTGCGTCGGAGCCTCGGTGAGTCGTTGCCCGGTCTCGGGCGTGGAGGAGAGAAGTTCATCGTGAGCGGACGCGGGGGCGGCCACCGCCAAGACAGCGGCGAACGCCACCACGACCCCCGCGACGATACGTCGCGAGAGGGACATGGGACACCTTTCGACAGCGGCGCGCGCAGGCGCCGCACCACACGGAACGCCTGTCTCGGCGACAGGCGGAAGCGCAGCACACGACGCAAGCGCGTCGCGACAGCGTGATCAGACGGTGTGCAGTCGAGGTGGGCCGCGGCGGGCGATGTCTCGGAGGAAGAGTCTCTGACGGGGCGGACGCTGCCGTGCGCAGGCGACAGAGGGGAAGCGCGGAGCGTCGACGTCGACGTCCGCGACGACGAGCGCCAGGCGGATGCGGAGGCGCACGACCAGGGTGCGCGCCAGCTCGATCAGGGCACGCACGCATCGTTCGCCGCGATGCAGCGCGAGGATCGTCACCACGGCGGCGGCGGCGTGACCGAGCCACATCGCCGGATCGCCGTGCAGGGCGTCGGTCATCCCGACGCTCGAGGTCTGCTGAACGCTGCCCATGCCGTGCATCGCGTGATGCTCCTGGCCCATCCCGGGCACTGCGAAGGATCCGAGGACGAAGAGCGTGTGAAAAAGAGCCTGGCTGAGCGCGACGGCGACCGACAGGCGCCACACCGAGAGGCGACGCCCCGTGAGGACCGTGCAGACGGCGAGCGACAGCACGAACGGGATCAGGATCCCGAGCCACCCCGGCACCGCTCCGCCGGCGCTCACGTGGGAGAGGAGGGCGATGAAGGTCGCCACGGCCGCAGACGTCGTCCCGCGCAAGAGGCGGGGCAGACGGGAACGGCGCACGACCCTATTGTTGCAGCCGGTGAGAGAGACCTCGTCCCACGCGGACCATCAACCGTAGAACTGCTTCTCGAACACGCGTCGAGACAGGCGGGCCGCCCGCATCCAGTCCTCTTCGACCCGCGAGGCCGAACGCGGCGGATACTCCAGCAACCGTCCGATGCCGTCGAGGCGGCGCCGGTCGGCAGGCAGCACGTCGCTCGTCTGCGCCGACAGCAGGGTGTTGGCCGAGCGCAGACGACTGGCGAGTCGCCACGCCTCGTGCAGGCGCGGAACGGCGCTGTCCGGAAGCAGCCCCGCCTCCCCGGCGGTGCGCAGGGCGTCCGTGGTCGATGTCGTGCGCAGCGCCGGCACGGCGTGGGCGTGCTGCAACTGCAGCAGCTGCACGAGCCACTCCACGTCGCTGAGCCCGCCGGGACCGAGCTTGAGGTGGCGTGACGGATCGACGCCCTGCGGAAGCCGCTCGCTCTCCACACGCGCCTTGATGCGTTTGATCTCACGCACGCCCTGCGGGTCGGCGCGCGCGGGGTAGCGAACGCTGTCGGCCAGCGCCGTGAACGCGTCGATGAGTTTCACGCTGCCCGCGACGCCACGGGCACGCAGGAGGGCCTGGGCTTCCCACGACAGCGACCACCGACCGTAGTACTCCGCGTAGGACTCCAGCGACCGCACGAGTGGACCGTTGCGCCCCTCCGGGCGCAGATCCGCATCGAGGTCGAGCGGGACGCGGTGGTCTTCGGAATGGGTGCGCAGCCCCTGGACGAGCTTCAACGACAGTGCATGCGCGCGTTCCGGGTCGACGCCGTTCGCCCGATAGACGTACAGCACGTCCGCATCCGAGCCGAACCCGAGCTCACGCCCGCCGAAGCGTCCCATTGCGATGACCGAGAAGTCGAGTGCATCGTCTTCGGGCGGCACCACCTCACGACGCACGGCCCGCAGGGTGGCCTGGATCGTGACCTCGGTGATCGTGCTGAGCGAATCGGCGAGCTCTTCGATCGTGAGCACGCCGAGGACAGCGGCCATCGCGGTGCGCAGCAGCTCACGTCGTCGCAGCGCGCGCACGAACGGCATCGCGTCGTCGAGGCTGTCGTGCCGCGTCTGGATCGCGCGAGCCTCCGTCTGCAGGGCGACGCCGCTGCGCGGACGCAGGAGTTCGGGGTCGTCGAGCCAGGCCGCCGCTTCGGGGATCCACTCCATGAGCTCGCCGATGTAGCGGGAGCCCGACAGCACCCGGGTGAGGCTCTCGGCCGCCGCCGACGAGTCGCGCAGCAATCGCAGGAACCACGGGGTGTCCCCCAGCCGCTCGCTGATGCGGCGGAAGGCGAGCAGCCCGTAGTCCGGGTCGACCCCGTCTGCGAACCACCGGATCATGATCGGCATGAGGTGGCGCTGGATCGTGGCCTTGCGGCTGATCCCACTCGTCAGCGCCGCAATGTGCCGGAGCGCGCCCGCCGGATCCTGGAAGCCGATGGCCGCCAGACGGTCGTGCGCCTGCGCGGCGGACAAGGTGCGCTCGCCCTCCGGGAGGGCTGCGACGGCGGAGAGGAGCGGTCGGTAGAACAGGCGCACGTGGATGTCGCGCACCTCGCGTTTGACCCGCTCCCACTCTGCCGTGACTCCGGCGGCGCTGTCGGCGACGCCGCTCGCGCGCGCGAGCACACGGCGATCGTCGTCCTTCTCCGGCATGAGGTGGGTGCGACGAAGACCACGCAGCTGCAGTCGGTGCTCGAGCACGCGCAGGAACCGATAGTCGCGGGCGAAGGCCGCGGCCTCGGCGCGCCCGATGTAGCCCTCCGCGACGAGCGCATCCAGCGCGTCCAGCGTGCCCCGCTGACGGATGCGGTCGTCGGTGAGCCCGTGCACGAGCTGCAGAAGCTGCACGGTGAATTCGATGTCGCGGATGCCGCCGGGGCCGAGCTTGATCTGCAGCGGCACCTCCTGCGCGGGGATGTGGTCGGTGACGCGCTCCCGCATGCGTTGCACGCTGTCGACGAAGTTCTCGCGGGCGGCGCTCGTCCAGACCTTCGGCTGCACAGCGGCGACGTACTCGCGACCGAGCTCCAGGTCGCCGGCGAGCGGCCGCGCCTTCAGGAGCGCCTGGAACTCCCAGCTGCCCGCCCAGCGGTCGTAGTAGGAGAGGTGGGACTCGAGGGTGCGTACGAGTGCGCCCTGCTTGCCCTCGGGTCGCAGGTTGGCGTCGACCTCCCACAGCGGAGGTTCGATCTCGATCCCCGAGATGCCCTGCATCGTCTGCACGGCGAGGCGCGTGGCGATGTCGATGAGGCGACTCGCGCCCCACTCCTCCTCGGCGCCGTCTGCGGCACCGCAGACGAAGATGACGTCGACGTCGCTCACGTAGTTCAGCTCGCGGGCGCCGGTCTTGCCCATTCCGATGATCGAGAGCCGCGTCGCTGCGACCTGTTCCCGAGGAAACAGGCCTCCGGGCCTTCCCTGCGAGATGCGGGTGCGGGCCACGCTCAGCGACGCCTCGAGCGCGGCGCCCGCCGCATCCGCGAGGGCCGCGGCGACCTCGGGCAGCACCTCGATCGCGTCCGGCGCTCGCAGGTCGAAGGCCGCGATGCGTGCCAGCAGCCTGCGGTAGCGCACACGCAGTGCGACCCAGGCGGACTCGTCCCCGGATGCGGCGAAGCCGTCCTGCGCCCCGACGGACTCCTGCAGCTCTCGCTGCATCTCATCCGCGCGCGGCAGGATCTCCCCCGCCGTCGCGAGGTCTGCGAGTTCTTCGGGGTGACGCAGGTAGAACTCGCCGAAGCCTTCCGAGGCGCCGAGCAGCAGCCAGAACACCCGGCGCGCGTGCGGATCGCGCAGGGTCGCCGTCACCGCATCCGGGTTGCGGCGTGCGATCCTGCTCGCGCTGCGCAGCGCGCCGTCGGGATCGGCGGCCCGCCCGAGATCGCTGATGACGTCGGAGCGACCGAGCGCCAGCAGCTCGACGAGCTCGTCGAACGCCTGCTCCGCCGCCTCGAGGTCGCCGAGTCCGAGCCGGACGAGGTCCGTTCGGCTCGAGGAGCGCTCCGTGCCGGCCATGGCCGGCTCAGAGCATCTCGAGGTTGCTCTGCAGCTCGAAGGGCGTCACCTGCGAACGGTAGCCCGCCCACTCACGCCGCTTGTTGGCGAGCACGTAGGTGAAGACGGTCTCGCCCAGCGTCTCGGCGACGAGCTCCGACTCCTCCATGTACTGCAGCGCCTGATCGAGGCTCGCCGGAAGCGGTGCGTATCCGAGCGCGCGGCGCTCGGAATCGGTCAGCGACCACACGTTGTCCTCGGCCTCGGGGGGCAGCTCGTAGCCCTCCTCGATGCCCTTGAGACCCGCGGCCAGCATGAGCGCGTACGCGAGGTAGGGGTTGGCGGCCGAGTCGAGGGCACGGTACTCCACTCGCGAAGACCCGCCCTTGTTGGGCTTGTAGAGCGGCACGCGCACGAGCGCCGAGCGGTTGTTGTGACCCCAGCTGATGAAGCTGGGTGCCTCGTCGCCGCCCCACAGGCGCTTGTACGAGTTGACGAACTGGTTCGTCACCGCCGAGATCTCGTTGGCGTGACGCAACAGGCCGGCGATGAACTGGCGGCCGACCTTGGAGAGCTGGTACTGCGCACCCTCTTCGTAGAAGGCGTTGTGGTCCCCCTCGAAGAGCGACATGTGCGTGTGCATGCCGCTGCCGGGCTGCCCGCTGAGCGGCTTCGGCATGAACGTCGCGTAGACGCCCTGCTCGATCGCCACCTCCTTGATGACCGTGCGGAACGTCATGATGTTGTCGGCCGTGGCCAGCGCGTCGGCGTAGCGCAGGTCGATCTCGTTCTGTCCCGGGCCGCCCTCGTGGTGGCTGAACTCGACCGAGATGCCGAGGTCCTCCAGCATCCGCACCGAGCGGCGGCGGAAGTCGTGGGCCGTTCCGCCCGGCACATTGTCGAAGTAGCCTGCGGAGTCGACCGGCTCGGGGCCGGCCGGACCGTAGGTCGAGGACTTCAGCAGGTAGAACTCGATCTCGGGATGCGTGTAGAACGTGAATCCGGCATCCGAGGCCTTCGCGAGCGTGCGCTTGAGGACGTGACGAGGATCGGCGACCGCGGGCTGGCCGTCGGGGGTCGTGATGTCGCAGAACATGCGCGCGGTCGGGTCGATCTCACCGCGCCACGGCAGGATCTGGAAGGTCGTGGGATCCGGATGGGCGAGCAGGTCGGACTCGAAGGTGCGCGTGAGGCCCTCGATCGCGGAACCATCGAAACCGAGGCCCTCGGTGAAGGCTCCCTCGACCTCGGCGGGGGCGATCGCCACCGACTTCAGCGTTCCGATCACATCGGTGAACCAGAGTCGGATGAACTTGACGCCGCGCTCTTCGATCGTGCGCAGTACGAAATCGCGCTGCTTGTCCATGCTTTTCCTCCCGGCCCCGCGGGGCCCGATCACGTGGTGGGGGTGCGCTCGAAGCGGCGCGTCAGTCGTTCTCGAGGGCGTCGTCTGCCGCCCACTGCGCCGAGCGCTGCTTGATCAGTTCGGGGGCGTTCGCCGCTTCTTCGGCGGTGTCGAACGGGCCGGCGCGGTCGATCGCCGGGGACTCGAAACCTCGCTCCACCTCGCCGGTGGTGAGGTTGTACCAGTACTTCTCGCTGTCTTCGCTCACGGCTGACTCCTCATCGCTCTCGTGACGATCCTACTGATCGCGACCCGTGTGCTGGATAGGCTGAACCCATGGCAGCACAGAAGTCTCGCGCGGTGGGTATCGACATCGGCGGAACCGGTATCAAGGGTGGAATCGTCGACCTCGAGAAGGGCGAGCTGATCAGCGACCGGATCAAGGTGTCCACACCTTCGGGCGCAGAGCCGAAGGACGTTCTTGATGCGGTGCGCAGCGTGCTCGACACGCTCGAGGTCGCGGACTCCGACTACCCGCTCGGCGTCGCCTTTCCGGCGATCGTGAAGAACGGTCGGACGCTGTCGGCCGCGAACGTCTCCGACAAGTGGATCGACTTCCCCGCCGAGGAGTTCTTCGAGGAAGGTCTCGGCCGCGACATCCACTTCGCCAACGACGCGGATGTGGCCGGTGTCGCGGAGATGCGTTTCGGCGCCGCGAAGGGCGTCGACGGACTCACGATCCTCACAACGCTCGGCACGGGTATCGGCTCGGCCGTCATCTACAACAACGTCCTCATCCCCAACAGCGAGCTCGGCCACCTGCAGCGTGCGAAGCACGGCAAGGACGCCGAGGCGTACGCCGCGTACTCCGCGATGGAGCGCGACGAGCTGAGTTGGGAGGCGTGGGCCGAACGCCTGCAGTGGTACTACTCGCACGTCGAGTTCCTGTTCAGCCCCGACCTGTTCATCGTCGGCGGCGGCGTCTCGAAGCACGCGGACAAGTTCCTGCACCTGCTCGATCTGCGCACCCCGATCGTGCCCGCGGTGCACCGCAACAATGCGGGGATCATCGGCGCGGCAGCGCTCTCGCTGGGCGTCGAGCCGGATCTCGAGGAGACCGTCACAGGTCAGTGATTCACGCTCCGGCAAGCCGGGCAGCGGCGCGCTCGACGGTCTCCAGCCGAGTCGTTCTCGCCCATGCCGTCATCATGTCGACGTGAGCGGGATCGGCATCCGTCCCGTCGGGCGAACCGGCGTCGAACGGCGGTTGCGGGTCGTACTCCATCGCCAGTTGCACGGCCTGGGCGGTCGCGGCGTCGAAGACCTCCGCGGCGACCGTCAGAGCGAAATCGATCCCGCTGGTCACGCCGCCGCCGGTGATGACGTCGCCGTCGCGAACGACGCGCGCATGTTCCGGGATCACGCCGAGCACCTCCAGCATCGGGTGCGATGCCCAGTGCGTCGTTGCCCGTCGGCCCTGCAGCAGCCCTGCCGCACCCAAGACGAAGGAGCCCGTGCACACGCTCGTGACGTATCGCGCGTGACGGGCCTGCTCGCGGACGAAGTCGAGGGCCTCGCCGTCGTCCAAGAGGTCGAAGGCGCCCTGCCCGCCCGGAACCATGAGGACGTCCGCCTGGGGTGCGTCCGCGAACGACACCGTCGGCAGAATGGAGAACCCCGCGTCGGTCGCCACCGGCTCGATCCGATGCCACGCGAGATGACTCACCGCGCCGGGCAGGCGCGAGAAGACCTCCGCGGGTCCGGTCAGATCGAGCTGTGTGACCGACGGGAACAGCAAGGACACGAAGTGCACGGTGTCTGGCATGGCTTCGATGCTGGCCGAAACCCCGTCGCCTCGCGAGTCCTCGTCGTGTGATCAGCCCGTTGACATGCAAGACTCACCTGGTGGACGCCGCAACATCGCTGGAGCAGTCCCTCCGCGAGCTCAACACGCTGCTCGCCTCGGTCGGCGAGACGTTCTGGGCGCAGTGGGCGGCGCGCGCCGCCGATCGCATCGCCGCGGGCGGTGATCCCGGCGATGTGCGCGGTGTCTTCGGCGGGATGGGCAGCTTCAGCGATCTGATCATCCATCCGGCCAACGGGCACGCCATCACGGACGATCAGGTCGCCGCGGTGAACCGACGGCTCGACGAACTCCGCCAGAGGATCTACGCCCAGTCGCAGGCGGTCTAGGTCTGCGACGGGCGGGGCGAATGGGCCGGCCTGTACGCCGGGTTCTGTCCGGGGGCTTTCGCCCCGTGGACGGTCATCTCTCTCGGCGACACGTTGCCGTGCCGCTCCAGCGGCCTACCCGGGGACTCGGCGAGCCGCGTCATCATCCCCTGTCTGGCCTTGCTCCGGACGAGGTTTACCTTGCGGGTCGTGTCACCACGACCCCGGTGGTCTCTTACACCACCCTTTCACCCTTACCCGGGCCGAAACCCGGGCGGTCTGCTCTCTGTGGCACTGTCTCGCGGATTGCTCCGGGTGGGTGTTACCCACCGCCCTGCCCTACGGAGCCCGGACGTTCCTCGGCGCGGTTTCCCGCGACGCGACCGTCCAGCCGACCCATTCGCGTGTCGAGTCTACCGGGGCTGAGCCGCATCGTCCGGCGCCTGTCGGATGACCTCGACATCGAGCGGGAAGTCGATCGGGAACGTGCCGAACAGCAGGCGCCCTGCCGCTTCGGCGGCCTCGGCCACCGCCTGCGCGGCCGCGTCCGCCAGTTCCTCCGGCGCGTGCACCATGACCTCGTCGTGGAGGAAGAACACCAGATGCGCGCGATCTGCGAACGCCGGCCCGGATGCGGATGCGGGCGGTCCTGATGCCGCCGGCAGTGCGTCCAGGCGCCGCCGGATCTCGGCGAGCCAGCACAGCGCCCACTCCGCCGCGGTGCCCTGCACGACGAAGTTCCTCGTGAAGCGGCCACGTTCGCGCGCAGCGCGCAGCGCACCCTCGCGAACGCCCGGCTCCGCATCCGCCTCGCTCGCGCGCGCCTGCAGCGCGAGCCACGGCGCCTCCGCGTCGGGTGTGCCGCGTCCGAGCCAGGTGGCCACCCCGCGGCCGTCCTCCCCGGCGACCGCCGCGTCGTCGACGAGGGCCATCGCCCTCGGGAACGTCTTCCGCAGACGCGGTACGAGGCGTCCACTGTCGCCGGTGGTCGCGCCGTACATCGCCCCGAGGACCGCATACTTCGCCTCCTCACGGGTCGCGACCGCGCCGGTGGCGACGATTCCCTCGTAGAGGTCCCGTCCGCGCGCCGCCTCCGCCATTCGCGTGTCGCGCGACATCGCAGCGAGCACACGCGGTTCGAGCTGGGCCACATCCGCATCCACGATGACCCACCCGGAATCGGGGCGCACGGCCGGACGCAGCTGCCTCGGGATCTGCAGTGCTCCCCCGCCACTCGATGCCCAGCGACCCGTCACGACGCCCGCCGGCACGTACACGGGTCGAAACCGGTCAGCGCGCACCCACTCGTCGAGCCACGCCCAGCCGTTCGCCGTGTACAGCCGCGCGAGCCTCTTGTACTCCAGAAGGGGCTCGACCACCGGATGCTCGATGCGGGCGAGCTCCCACTTGCTCGTCGAGCCCACCGTCAGCCCGGCCCGATGCAGCGCGCGGAGCACTCGCGGCGGGGAGTCCAGCGACAACGAGGCGTCGCCGAGCGCCGCGCGCACCCGCTCGCCCACGTCACGCATGCGGTCGGGCGCTCCGCCGCCCACAGGGCGACGGCCGAGCGTGTCGACCAGGATCCGCTCGTGCGTCGCGCGATGCCAGGGCAAGCCCGCGGCGTGCATCTCGGCGGCGATCAGCGCGCCCGCGGACTCCGCCGTGATGAGCAGCGTCAATCGCCCCGGATCATGGGATGCGGCGATGACGCCCTGCTGGGCGCGCCACTCGGCCTCGACCTCATCGAGATCGAAGGCGGGCACCTGGTCGAACGCGAACAGCGTCTCCCCGCCGTCGTTCGCGGTCGGGGCGAGATCCCACCGGTCACTCGCGCTCCACGGCACGCTCACGGGGCTCAGCGGGCTGTGGCGCAGGATGCGGCGGGCCAGCCGCACATCCCACGCGCGCGCCACGCGATCCCCCGCCTGGAGGATCACCGGGTAGCTCGCGGAGGTGTCGGCCCACACCCAGCGGGTGGGCGTCGGCGCGTCGCCGGAGACATCACGGACGCCGTCGGCCGCGACGATCCGCCAGGACGACGACGGCGTGCCCCGGCGGCCGGTCATCTCATCCGACCGCGGCGGATCACAACCCCGACTCGGCGGTGCGCACGAGGATGCAGCCGCACTCCGGGCACGTCGCCACGACGTCGTCGGCCAGCTGCCGCAAAGCCGCCAAGTCGGTGCCGGAGAGCATCATGTGGCAACCGCCGCAGGTGCGTGCCTGGAACAGTGCCGCCCCCGCCGAGCGGGTCGCCAGCTTCTCGTACAGCGCGAGGAGCTGCTCGGGAACGGCCCCTGCGACAGCTGCGCGGTCACGGCCCAGCTGCTGTTCGAGAGCCGACGCGGCCTCCACGGTCTCCTTCGCCTCCGCCGAGAGGCGCGAACCCTCGTCGTGGTTCGCGCTCACGAGCTGCTGCTGCTCGGCGACGGCGGCTTCCGCGGCTTCCAGCCGCTCCATGAGCTCCAGCTGCGTCTCTTCGAGCTCGTCCTGTCGACGAGTCAGCGACGCCAGCTCCCGCTCGAGGCCGACCGCATCCTTCGCGCTCGCGGTCTTCTGCAGCAGTTCCTCATCACGCTGACGACGCGCGACGACCAGCGCCACGTCGCCTTCCACACGTCGCAGCTCCACCGCGACATCGTCGACGACGTTCTGGCGCGCGGCGAGCTCCTGCGCGAGCTGCTGCTTGGCCTTCACGAGTTCGCCGATGCGTGCGGCCTGAGGAGGATTGCGCCGGGCGTGATCGGCCTGCGCGCGGCGGGCGTCGATGTCGGCGAGGTCCAACAGGCGCAACTGGTCAGCGTGGGCGGCGTTCACCCCTCCAACCTACGCCAGCGCACAGGGCGCCGCGGCGGCGGTGCGGTGACGGCTTGTTACCTCCCGTGTCGGCCGGTGTGCTCGAACCGACGAGGCTCGTTAGTTTCGGGACTCGACCCCCGTCCGCCCTGAGGAGCCCGCCATGAGCACCGCCGTCGCCACGGACCACGTCCATCCGGATGCGGGAGCGCCTGCATCCCTTGTGCAATTCAACGGCCTGGGGCGCACCTTCGGCACGCACGTCGTGCTCGACGGGATCAATCTGACGGTAGAGCCGGGCGAGCTCGTGGCGATCCTGGGAGCCTCCGGCTCGGGCAAGTCGACGCTGTTGCGCATCGCCGGCGGCCTCGACCGTGCCAGCGAGGGATCGGTGTCGATCGACGGCGAGCCCGTCGCCGCACACGATGCCCGCGTCGCCATCGGCTTCCAGGAACCGCGACTGCTGCCCTGGCGGTCCGTGTCGGAGAACATCGCCCTCGGACTTCCCGCGGGCCTCTCGCGCGACGAGCGCTCGCAGCGGATCGCATCGCTGCTGGAGCTCATCGGACTCACCGCCTTCGCCCACCATCGCCCTCGCGAGATCTCGGGTGGAATGGCGCAGCGCACCTCGCTCGCTCGCGCGCTCGCCCGGCGCCCCGGCGTGCTCCTGCTCGACGAGCCGTTCGGCGCCCTCGACGCACTCACACGACTCAAGATGCAGGATCTCCTGCTCTCGATCCTGGATGAGGCGCCCACGACCACGCTTCTGGTCACGCACGACGTCGACGAGGCCCTGCAGGTCGCCGACCGCGTCATCGTTCTCGGAGTCGAATCAGGGTCGGCGGGCGCCCGCGTCCAGCGCCTGATGACGGTCCCCGGCACCCGGCCGCGCGACCGCGGCTCAGCCGAGCTCGCTGAGCTCCGCGCCGACCTGCTCGGCGCGCTCGGCATCGACCGCCACGCGCACTGACCTCCCGTCCCGCCCCCTCCCTTTCCACAGCAATCGAAAGGCTCGCCATGTCCCGCTCTCGCCGTCTCCTCGGTGCCTTCGCCGGCTTCGCCGTCGCCGCCGTCGCCCTCTCGGGCTGTGTCGCCGGGGAGGATGCTCCCGCTCCCGCAGGCAGCGGAGCCGCCGCATCCGACGTCACCATCAAGCTCGACTGGGCCACCTACAACCCGCTCAGCCTCATCATCAAGGACCAGGGCTGGCTCGAAGCCGACGGGTACGACGTCGAGTGGGTGCAGTCGCTGGGTTCGTCGAAGGCCAACGAGGCGCTGCGCGCCGGCGCCATCGATTTCGGGTCCACGGCCGGCTCCGCCGCGCTCCTCGCCCGCGCCAACGGCGTTCCGCAGCAGATCGTGGATGTCGTCGCGCAGCCCGAGTGGTCCGCGCTCGTCGTGCCCGCGGACTCCGACATCACCTCCGTCGCCGACCTGAAGGGCACCTCGGTCGCAGCCGCGCTCGGCACCGACCCGTACTTCTTCCTCGTGCAGGCGCTGGAGGCGGAGGGCCTGTCGATCAACGACGTCACCGTGCAGAACCTCATCCACGCCGACGGCTGGGCGGCGCTCCAGGGCGGTTCCGTGCAGGCGTGGGCGGGCCTCGACCCGATCATGGCATCGGCGGAGGCCAGCGGGGCGAAGCTGCTCTACCGCAACCTCGACTTCAACTCGTACAGCGTGCTCAACGCCACCGAATCGATCATCAAGGATCACCCCGAGGTCGTGCAGGTGGTCGTGGACGCGTATGAGCGTGCGCGCGCCTGGGCGCTGGAGAACCCCGACAAGACCGCGCAGATCCTCGCCGACGCCGCCTCGATCGATCTGGCCGTCGCTCAGAAGGTCATCGACGAACGTGAGGGCCTCGATGTCGATCCTGTGCCCGGATCCGCGCTGGCGACCGTGCTCGCCCCGATCGGCGCGATCCAGGTCTCGCTGGGCGATGTGACCTCGCAGGACAAGGTCGACAAGGCGCTCGACAGCTTGTTCGCGCCGGAGTTCGCCGAGAAGGCCAAGGGCTGACACCCGCCGCCGAGAGGACCACACGACGATGAGCACGACCGGCACCGCCCCCCGCACGGCGCAGACCGCATCCGCACGCGGACCGCTGTCACGACGCGGCGTACGCACCCTTCTGGGCTGGGTGGTGCCGGTCGCGCTGGTCGCGCTGTGGTTCCTGCTGACGAACCCCGAGGCGCCCATCGTCCCGGCCTACAAGTTCCCGGGCCCGGAGGCCGTCGTCACCGCCGGTGTCGACCTCGCCCAGCGCGGTGAGCTGTGGCAGTTCACCGCCATCTCGCTGCAGCGGGTCGTCATCGGGTTCACCGTCGGCGCGCTGCTCGGCATCTCGCTCGGTGGTCTCATCGGGCTGTCGCGGTTCTGGGATGCACTGCTCTCCCCCACGCTCGGCGTCATCCGTGCTGTGCCCAGTCTCGCGTGGGTGCCGCTGCTGATCGTGTGGTTTCAGGTCGGCGAGCAGTCGAAGATCATCCTGATCGCGATCGGCGCGTTCTTCCCCGTGTTCACGACGGTCTCGCTCGCGCTGCGTCACGTCGACGCGCAGCTGGTCGAGATGGGCCGCTCGTTCGGCTACACCGGCCTGCGCCTGTTCTTCACGGTGCAGCTGCCCGCGGTTCTTCCTGCGCTCTTCTCCGGGCTGCGTCTGGCGCTCGTGCAGGCGTGGCTCTTCCTCGTGGCAGCCGAGCTTCTCGGCGCATCGATGGGCCTCGGGTTCCTGCTCCTGCGCGGCCAGAACAACGGGCGCGTCGATCAGATCGTGCTCGCCATCATCCTGCTCGCGGTCATCGGGAAGCTCACCGACTCCCTGCTCGCGGTCCTGCAGCGCTGGGCCGTGCGCCGCTGGGGCTGACCTCTCCTCCACCGCTCCAGGCTCCGCCGGGACGCCTACCGGTCGCGTGCCCGCACGCATCCGGCGCGCGCAGATCGGAGATTCGGCGTCGCGTCGGAGGTTTCCACCCGAATCCTCCGACATCGGCGCAAATCTCCGACGGGCGAGAAACAGGAGGCACGCGCGACGAGCGGATGTGGCCGCCCGCCGGCTGTGGATAAGCCCAGCCGACGTGGCCTGCCCGCCGATACCGTGTCGGCATGTCCCGGTGTCACGTCTCGATTGCGGCCATGATCGGCCTGTTCGTCGCGCTGGGCGTGTCCGGCTGTGCGACGCCGGCGCCCGACCCGACGCCCACCCCGACGGGGTTCGCCACCGAGGCCGAGGCCTTCGCCGCCGCCGAGGCGACGTACCGCGCCTACATCGACGCGTCCAATGCAGTCGACACGACTGACCCTTCTACCTTTGCCGCCGTGTTCGGAGCAACCGGAGGTGAGCTCAATGCATCGGCGAGGGAAAGCCTGACCGAGATGCACGCAGAAGGCACGGTCGTAATGGGCGATAGCACCTACTCCAACCCAGTGCTCGTCGGATGGAACCCGCCAATAGCCACGATCGCCGTGTGCCTGGATGTATCTAGGGTGAGCGTCAGCAATTCGGATGGCCAGTCGCTCGTCTCACCTGACCGGCCACCCATCCAATCAATCGCCGTAGACGTAGACCTCGACATTCAGAAGGTCATAGAGATTCGCCCAAGCGGAATGGCAGGGCGATGCTGACGACATCAGCTGCGCTGTTGATCTGGACAGGCCTCCATGCGCTCATACCGGCGGTCTCGGGAGGCTGCGACTACGACGCGGGCTGGACCGGCGGATGCGCGAGCACCGACGGGACGTCCGTCATCGTGGAGGGCACGCAGACGCAGCCGGGAACGAACGGCGGCGGGTCGGAGTGGATCCCGACGAGCGGGCCCGGAGGCGGTGCGACGGCGCCCGCGGAGCCGAAGAATCCGTTCGGAATGGATCTTCTCTACGAACAGATTCCGCAGGACGAGGCGACGGAGGAGATTCCCGCTGTCACGGTGGCCGATCTCGCGGCGTTCACTCCGCAGAGGCCGTCCTTCGCCGCCGAGCCGGCGGGGCTCGGCGTGGCGGGGCTTCCCACCAACGTCATCGCGGGCGCTTCCGAGCACACGATCGCGGGCACGCTCTTCGGACGCCCGGTCACTGTTCGCTTCACCCCTGTCGGGTTCCGGTTCGACTATGGCGACGGCGCGATCAGTACGACGTCGACGGGCGGCGCGCCCTGGGCCGCACTCGGACAAGCGCAGTTCACGCCGACCCCCACGAGCCATACCTTCGTCTCGCCCGGCGACTACACCGTCACTGTGAGCGTCGCCTACGCAGCCGTCGTCGATTTCGGAGTCACGACGCGAGCGGTCAACGGCACCGTGGTCGCGGATGCGGCGCCGCAGGCGCTGCGGGTCCTCGAAGCTCGCACGGCCCTCGTCGACCAGACCTGCGCGCAGAATCCGCGCGGTCCCGGCTGCTGAGCGCCCGCAGGTTGGCACGCATCCGTGCGCTCACATGAGCTCAGCGAACGAGCGAGGCACCCGCTGCGCCTCAGCCACCGAGCGAGGCAGCGAATCCAGACAACTCGCCGTCGGCGCTCATGGTGCCGAACAGCGTGTCGACATCGATGGCGATCGTCTCGATCGTCGGCGTCGCGCCGGGAACGGAGATCTCCAGTGGGTAGGTTCCCGCGAACGCCATGACACGCGACGACGAGCCGGACAGATTCTCGAACGCCGACGTGACATCCACGCCGTTGACGCTGTAGCGAGTACCGGAGGGGAGGTCCGCGGCGCCCGCGGCGTCGAAGCCGGCCGACGCCGGGTCGACGACGAAGACCCAGTGGGCGGGAATGTCGCCCTCTTCATCGACATGCGCGAGCTGGAGGGTCTCCGACCGCTCGTCCGCCCCGATGGCGTACGTGACGTGGATGTCGGCCAGGGTGCCGTCATCCGAGACCTTGGGCTCCCCGACGTTCTTGAGCGACGGCCGATCCGTCAGGGACTCATAGGCCTCGTCGCCGATGAACGGAGCGTCCGAAGCGGTCTCATCGATCGCGACATCGGTCATTCGCAAGGCCGCGGCCGCCTGCCCACCGGCGAGATAGCCGAAGAAGGTCTCCACCTGACCCGGGAGGCCGGCTGTGTCCGCGTCGAACTCCGGAGGCCCGTCGAGCGGTGCCACGGATGGAGCACACGCGGAGACGCCGAGAGCCACAGCCAGCAGTACGCCGGGCAACGCCAGTCGTTGGCGCCGTGACGACGGTGCGCGCATCGCGATCAGCCGAGCGTCGCAGCGGGCCAGCTGCCGTTGGGGAAGCCGTAGAGGTTCGCCATCTCCTGCTTCAACTGATCCGCCTTGGACTTGGAATCCGTGAAGTTGGTGCCGAACGAGGCGACGGCATCCACGCCGAGCTGCGCGAGATTCGTACATACCGTCACGATCTTCGGCACGGCGTCCAGCCACTCCAGCGGGTCAGCGGTGATGAAGGAGGCACCCGCGTTGATCTGGTCGAGCACGTAGGTGGCGATGCGTTTTCCGAAGTCGATCCACGTGTTCAGGATCTTCTGCGCATAGTCGCTCAGGAAGTCGATCATCCCGTCGACGTAGCCGACGACGGTCTCCATCGCGGTGCTCTGACGGCCCGCGAGCGCGCCGTATCCATCACCGGGGTCACCCTTCCAGCTCGTGTCTGCTTTGAGATAGTCCGCTGTGATGGTCGTGCGAGAACCACTGATCTTCTGCTTGACGACGATCCACTTGTCCTGCTTCGCGTACATCGCGAACGGGTTGCCCGGGCTGAGGTAGTCGGCGATGGTCGCCAAGAACTCGCCGAACTTCTCGACGGCGATCTGCAGCTTGTCGCGTACCTCCCCCATCCGGTCCATGAACCACTCCATGAACTTCTCCCACAACGAGATGTCGTCCTTCTTGCGGTTGAAGGTCTCGACGCACTCGTTGAGGCTGTCGCGCATGTCATCGATGCCGTCGGTGACACCCTTGACCAACGAGTCGAAGGTGCCCTGATCGCTAGGAATGACGGTTGTCACGGTGTCTCCTCGTTCCCCGTACTCAGACTCAGCCCTGATCGAGTAGCCACTGCGAGTAGCCGTCGGCGGCCTCGTAGTTCCGCTTGGTCTCGAGCAGCTTGTCGGAGACGCTCTGCAACTCGGCGACGGCGCTGTCGATGAGGGTGTAGATCGTCTGTTGCGCGGTGTTGTAGTTGGACTCGGCGCCGGACATGTGTCCGAATCCGTCCATCTCATAGCGTCCGAGTTCGCAGGCGTCCGCGATCGTGCGCACCTCTGCGAACGTCCCGGACAGCGTGCTCCACGCGGTGGCATCCTGCTTGAGGTCGTCGAGCGCGGCCTCGTAGTCCTGATGACTCATTGTTCCTCCTCTGTATCGAGAGCTTCAGTGAGCACGCGCGCTCACGCGCGTCCTTCGGCCGCGTGGACCTCTCTCACCACAGCGCTCAGCTCGGGAAGGTCGTCGAGCGCGTCCTGTTGCCGCTCGCCTAGCTGCTCACGAGCCCGAGCGAACAGATCCACGATCTCCCGTTCGAGTTGCGCCTCGGGCGTGAACTGCGCGTTCCGCGCATCGATGGTGAGACGCCGGACTCCGCTGCCCACGACTTCCAGCGTCACCTCGCCCGACGGACTGCGGAGCTGTACCGTCTCGCGCGCCGCCTCCATCACCGACTGCCGATAGGTATCGAGTTGCGCGAACGCCGTCAGCAGCGTCTCGAGTCGGCCCATCAGCTCATCGCGGTCGCTCGAGGGCTGCTGGAGCGGTGCGAAGCTCGGCGTCGCGTCGCTCGCGCGCTGCCACACCGCATCATCGGCACCGAGCTCGGTGGCGGTCTCGCCCCGTGCCGCACGGCTCGCCTGAACGAGCGTCAGCACGAGCGCGCCGGCATCGTCGGGCCGCACGCGCTGCCACCAGTTCTGCGCGAACCGCACGGCGTCGACCTTGCCGTCGCCATCGACCGACACTCGGATCGATCCGGACTCGTCGGTCTGCGTCCACACGTCCGGGTCGTCGCGGTAGATCTCACTGAGTCGCTGCTGGATGTCTGCCATCTCCGCCATCACTGGCTCCACAGCCGCTGTGTGGCGCGCTGCGCGTCGCTGAAGACCTCGTTCGACTCCTCGGTGCGCCGGCGGACGCGCTCGAGTTCGTCATGGAGCTGGGCCATGCTGGCGATCCAGCGCTCCTGGGCGACCTTGTAGGCCTGGTGGGCGTCTCCGCTCCACTCGCCGCTGAGACGGTCGAGTTCCGCCTTCAACCCATCAAGGATGCGAGCGATCTCCGCACGCGCGCGCTCCATCTCCGCAACGAGCAGCTCGATACGCGAGCCGCCGACTCTGAGCTCACCTGTCATGGCGCTCCCCCTTCGCACTCAGCCCGATGATGTCATGATCGGCGCGTGCGAATCCGGCTGTTGTCAGGATGTGGAGAAATGCGGTATCACCCTGGCGACGCGCGGAGGCCGCTCGCTCCGTGGGCCTCCCCCTTGCTACCCCACACGTCGCATCCGCGACGCGCGGGGCCCCTCGCTCGGTGGGCCCTGCCGGGATCGAACCGACGACATCCACGGTGTAAACGTGGCGCTCTACCAGCTGAGCTAAAGGCCCTTCGTTGACAGTCTAGGCGGGGAAAGCCGCAGGCCCGATCCGCCATGTCACCCGGGGCCGTCTACACACTCGCTAAGCTGGACGATGGTGCATTTGTCCACTGCCGACAAGGCTCGCACCAACCCGATGGTTCCTTCCGGCAAGACCTGCCGTGTGATGAAAGGCGTCTCGTGACTGTCAACCAACAGGATCCGTACTCGCAGGGCCCCCTCGACAGCGATCCGGAAGAGACCGCGGAATGGCGCGAGTCGCTGGAGCAGCTCGTCCAGGCGAAGGGCCGCGGACGCGGTCGCGAGATCATGCTGAGCCTGCTTCAGGATTCGCGTGAGCTTCACCTCGGTGTGCCGATGGTTCCCACCACCGACTACATCAACACGATCGCCCCCGAGAACGAGCCGGACTTCCCCGGCGACGAGGAGATCGAGCGCCGCTACCGCGCATGGATCCGGTGGAACGCGGCCATGACCGTCCACCGTGCGCAGCGCCCGGGCATCGGCGTCGGCGGTCACATCTCGACCTACGCATCCTCTGCCGCGCTCTACGAGGTCGGCTTCAACCACTTCTTCCGCGGTCTCGACGACCCCAACGGCGGCGACCAGGTCTTCTTCCAGGGCCACGCCTCGCCCGGCATGTACGCGCGGTCCTTCCTCGAGGGTCGCCTGAGCGAGCAGCAGCTCGACGGCTTCCGTCAGGAGAAGTCGGCGGCGCCGCTCGGACTTCCTTCGTACCCGCACCCGCGTCTGCTGCCCGAGTACTGGCAGTTCCCCACCGTCTCGATGGGTCTCGGACCCGTCAACGCCATCTACCAGGCGATGACGAACAAGTACCTCACCAACCGCGGCATGAAGGACCTGTCCGACTCGCACGTCTGGGCGTTCCTCGGCGACGGGGAGATGGATGAGGTCGAGAGCCGCGGTCAGCTCCAAGTCGCTGCGAACGAGGGTCTGGACAACCTGACCTTCGTCGTCAACTGCAACCTGCAGCGCCTCGACGGCCCCGTCCGCGGCAACGGCAAGATCATCCAGGAGCTGGAGAGCTTCTTCCGCGGCGCGGGCTGGAACGTCATCAAGGTCATCTGGGGCCGCGAGTGGGACTCGCTGCTCGCGAACGACGACCAGGGCGCTCTGCTCAACCTGATGAACGTCACGCCCGACGGCGACTTCCAGACGTACAAGGCCGAGAACGGCGCGTACATCCGCGAGAATTTCTTCGGTCGCGACGAGCGCGCCGCCGCTCTCGTCAAGGACTACACCGATGACCAGATCTGGAACCTGAAGCGCGGCGGCCACGACTACCGCAAGGTCTACGCGGCGTTCAAGGCGGCCGTCGAGCACAAGGGCCAGCCGACCGTCATCCTCGCGCACACCATCAAGGGCTACGGCCTGGGTCCGCACTTCGAGGGCCGCAACGCGACCCACCAGATGAAGAAGATGACCCTCGACGACCTCAAGCACTTCCGCGACGCGATGCACATCCCGGTCTCGGACGCGCAGCTCGAGGAGAACCCGTACCAGCCTCCCTACTACAACCCCGGAGCACAGGACGAGACGATCCAGTACATGGTGGAGCGTCGCCGCAAGCTCGGCGGCTTCCTGCCCGAGCGCCGCACGACGCACGTCGGCCTCGAGCTACCGGACGACAAGGCCTACGCGCTGCCGAAGAAGGGCTCGGGAACGCAGGAGATCGCCACGACCATGGCGTTCGTCCGGCTCCTGAAGGACCTGCTGCGCGTCAAGGGCTTCGGTGAGCGGATCGTTCCGATCATCCCGGATGAGGCGCGCACGTTCGGTATGGACGCATACTTCCCGACCGCGAAGATCTACAACCCGAACGGCCAGAACTACACCTCTGTCGACCGCGAGCTGCTTCTGGCGTACAAGGAGAGCCCGCAGGGTCAGATCATGCACGTCGGCATCAACGAGGCCGGCGCGGTGGCGGCGTTCACCGCGACGAGCACCTCGTATGCGACGCACGGTCAGCCGCTCATCCCGGTCTACATCTTCTATTCGATGTTCGGCTTCCAGCGCACCGGTGACGCCCAGTGGGCCGTCGGCGACCAGATGGGCCGCGGCTTCATCATCGGCGCCACCGCCGGTCGCACGACGCTGACGGGTGAGGGCCTGCAGCACGCCGACGGGCACTCGCACCTGCTCGCCTCGACCAACCCGGCGACCGTCGCGTACGACCCGGCATACGGGTACGAGATCGCCCACATCGTGCGCTCGGGCATCGACCGCATGTACGGCGGCAACCACCCCGACCCGAACGTCATGTACTACATCACGGTCTACAACGAGCCGATCGTGCAGCCGGCTGAGCCCGAGGGTGTCGACGTCGACGGCATCGTTCGCGGCATCCACCGCATCTCGGAGGGCTCCGGCGACGGACACCGCGCGCAGATCCTCGCCTCCGGCGTGGGTGTGCCGTGGGCGCTCGAGGCGCAGAAGCTGCTGAGCGAGGACTGGGGCGTGAGCGCCGACGTGTGGTCGGTGACCTCCTGGTCCGAGCTTCGCAACGACGGGCTCGCCGCCGAGGAGCACAACTTCCTCCACCCGGAGGCGGAGCCGCGCACCGCGTACCTGACCGAGAAGCTGCGCGACGCGCAGGGCCCGGTGGTGGGTGTCAGCGACTTCATGCACGCGGTGCAGGACCAGATCCGTCAGTGGGTGCCCGGGCGCTACCTGACCCTGGGCGCCGACGGCTTCGGCTTCTCGGACACCCGCGCCGCTGCACGTCGCTTCTTCAAGATCGATGGCCCCTCGATCGTCGTGCGCACCCTGCAGGGCCTGGTGGATGAGGGTCGCCTCGACCGTTCCGTCATCGGTCAGGCGATCGAGAAGTACCGTCTGCACGACGTGAACGCCGGAACCTCCGGCAACGCCGGCGGCGAGAGCTGAGAATGAGCCGATCCCCGGAGTCGTCGTCGGACAAGACGGAGACACTCGCCTGGTTGCGACGCATCTCCGGGGATCTGGCCACGGTCACTCTCAAGCGCCTCGAGGACACGCTCCCCTGGTACGCCGACATGCCGCCGGCCAGGCGCTCCTCGGTGGGTCTCGTGGCCCAGGCGGGCATCACTTCCTTCATCCAGTGGTACGACGATCCGACGGCGACGCCGTGGATCGCGGCGGACATCTTCGCTGCGGCTCCCCGCGAGCTGCTGCGCTCCGTGAGCCTGCAGCAGACGCTGCAGCTCATCCGCGTCACCGTCGAGGTCACCGAGGAGCGCGTCGCGGGCCGCGGTGAGGATCTGCGCGAGGCGATCCTGCTCTACTCCCGCGAGCTCGCCTTCACCGCGGCCGACGTCTACGCGCGCGCCGCCGAGGCCCGCGGACTCTGGGATGCACGGCTCGAGGCTCTGGTGGTCGATTCGATCCTCACGGGCGAAGCAGACGAAGAGCTCCCGAGCCGCATCGCCGCTCTGGGATGGCACGGTCACGGCGAGGTCTCCGTCCTCGTCGGCACGACCCCGCCGCAGTTCGATGTCGACCAGCTGCGGCGCATGGCCCGCAAGCTCGGCGTCGATGTCCTCGTGGGCGTGCAGGGATCCCGTCTCGTGCTCGTGATCGGACGCACCGACGCAGACCACCGCGCCGGCGGAGACGAGCAGTCCGAACTGCCCTTCCCCGAGATCGCGCGGCGCCTCGAACCCGGCTTCGGAACCGGCCACCTCGTTCTCGGCCCCACCGTTCCCGCCCTCGTCGACGCGGGTCAGAGCGCCCGCGCCGCCCTCGCCGGCTTCGCGGTGGCTCGTGCCTGGCGCAACGCGCCCCGCCCCGTCGAAGCCGACGACCTGCTTCCCGAGCGCGCGCTCGCGGGCGATCCGCTCGCCAAGCACACCCTTGTCGAGCGCATCTACCGACCCCTCAAAGCGCACAGCTCCGACCTCGTCACGACGCTGTGGAGCTACCTCGACAACGGTCGCTCGCTCGAAGCCACGGCGCGCGAGCTCTTCGTGCATCCCAACACCGTCCGGTACCGGCTGAAGCGCGTGTCCGACGTGATCGGCTGGGATGCGACGGGGCCGCGGGAAGCGCTGATCCTCCAGACCGCGCTCGTTCTGGGCGCCATCGGAACGGACAACACGCGTCGCCGCGCGGCCGGGACACGCCGACCGCGCTGATAATTGGCGGGTATCTGCAAAGGAACCCGCGTTTCTTGTCGCATGACATCCATACCCCGGTCGGGGAGATTGGCAGGATAGAACGGTGATCATCGGTCTTTTCCCCGGGCAGGGTTCCCAAACGCCCGGGTTCCTCTCGCCGTGGCTGGAGCTGGACGGCGTTGCCGCCCGGCTCGACGAGCTTTCCGAGGCGGCACAGGTCGACCTCGCCGCAGCGGGCACGGAGTGGGATGCCGATGCGATCCGCGACACGAAGGTGGCGCAGCCGCTCATCGTCGCCGCGAGCCTCATCTCGTGGCACGCACTCGTCGCGCGCGCGGCCGGTGTTCCCACCGGCGTCGCCGGACACTCGGTCGGCGAGGTGGCGGCCCTGGCCGCGTCCGGCGTGATCGACGACGTGTCCGCGCTTCGTCTGGTCGGTGTGCGCGGGCGCGCCATGGCGGATGCGGCCGCGCAGGCCGAAACGGGCATGAGTGCCGTCCTCGGCGGCGACGAGGAAGCCGTCCTCGCCCGCCTGGCCGAGCTGGACCTCACCCCCGCCAACTACAACGGCGGGGGCCAGATCGTCGCCGCCGGCGCCAGCGGAGCCCTCGCCGAGCTCGCCGCGGAAGCCCCGCGCGGCACGCGCGTCATTCCGCTGCAGGTCGCCGGAGCGTTCCACACGCGCTACATGCAGCCCGCCGTCGAGGCGCTCGCGGCCGCGGCTGCGGAGCTCACCGCATCCGACCCGACGCTCACCCTCTGGACGAACAAGGACGGCTCCCAGGTCGCCGAGGGCGCGCGCGCGCTGGACCTGCTCGTGGGCCAGGTCGCCTCGCCCGTGCGCTGGGACCTGGACATGGCGGCCTTCGCCGAGGCGGGTGTCACCGGCCTCATCGAGTTCGCGCCCGCGGGCACCCTCACGGGCCTCGCCAAGCGCGGGCTGCGCGGCGTTCCCGCCGTCGCCGTCAAGACCCCGGACGACCTGGATGCGGCCGTCGCACTGCTCTCGGAGGAGAACGCATGACCGCCCCCACTCTGCGCCAGACCACGGGTCCGCAGTACACGCGAATCCTCTCCTACGGTGCCGCACGCGGCGAGAACGCCGTTCCCAACGACGACCTCATCGAGCCGATCAACTCGAGCGACGAGTGGATCCGCCAGCGCACCGGCATCGTCACGCGCGTGCGCGCCGACGCGACCACCAGTGCCACCGACCTCGCGACGATCGCCGCGAAGGAGGCGGTCGAGCGCTCCGGTGTCTCACCCGAGCTGATCGATCTCGTCATCGTCGCAACGATCAGCAACGTCCGCCAGACACCCTCGATGTCTGCCGTCGTCGCCGACCGGATCGGGGCGAACCCCGCCGCGGCCTACGACTCGAACGCCGCGTGCGCGGGCTTCACCTACGGTGTCGCCCAGGCCGATGCGCTCATCCGCGCCGGCGTCGCGCACTACGCCGTCGTGATCGGCGCGGAGAAGCTCTCCGACGTCGTCGATCCCACCGACCGGACGATCTCGTTCCTGCTCGGTGACGGCGCCGGCGCCGTCGTGATCGGCCCGAGCGAGACCCCGGCCATCGGCCCGACCATCTGGGGGTCCGACGGGTCCAAGGCGGATGCGGTGGGCATGGATGCCACGCTCGTCGAGTTCCGCGACGGCACCTCCCCCTGGCCCACTCTCCGCCAGGAGGGCCCGACCGTGTTCCGGTGGGCCGTGTGGGAGATGGTGAAGGTCGCTCGTCAGGCCCTTGAGGAAGCCGGCGTCACCGCGTCCGACCTCGCCGCCTTCGTACCCCACCAGGCCAACATGCGGATCATCGACGAGTTCGCCAAGCAGCTGGGCCTGCCCGACACGGTCCTCATCGGTCGCGACATCGAGACCACGGGCAACACCTCCGCAGCCTCCGTTCCCCTCGCCACCCACCGCCTGCTCGAAGAGCACCCCGAACTCAGCGGCGGCCTCGCGCTCCAGATCGGCTTCGGTGCCGGTCTCGTGTTCGGCGCACAGGTCGTCGTGCTCCCGTGAGCCGAGACTCCGCGCCTCTAGACTGATTCGCGGTCAACGCCCCCAGCCATATCGAACAAGGAGACATCATGGCTTTCACCACTGACGAGGTCCTCGCCGGACTCGCCGAGCTCATCACCGACGAGACCGGGATCTCGGCCGACGAGGTCGCGCTCGAGAAGTCCTTCACCGACGACCTCGACATCGACTCGATCTCGATGATGACGATCGTCGTCAACGCCGAGGAGAAGTTCGGCGTCACCATCCCCGACGACGAGGTCAAGAACCTCAAGACCGTCGGCGACGCCGTCACCTACATCACCTCGAACCAGGCGTGACCCCCTGCGGTGGGGGCGCTGAGCCCCCACCGCCACCCCGACTCGGAGACCGAACATGAGCACCGCCCGCATCGTCGTCACCGGCATCGGAGCCTCCTCCCCCCTCGGAGGAACGGCACCCGAGAGCTGGTCCGCCCTGCTGAACGGAGAGTCCGGCACCCGCACTCTCGAGCACGACTGGGTGGAGCAGTACTCCCTCCCGGTGACGTTCGCCGCCGAGGCGAAGGTCCGCCCGGAGGAGGTGCTGGAGCGACCGATCGCCAAGCGTCTCGACCCGTCCTCTCAGTTCGCCCTCATCGCGGCCAAGGAAGCCTGGGCGGACGCCGGTGCGCCGGATGTCGCCCCTGAACGTCTGGGCGTCGACTTCGCCACCGGAATCGGCGGCGTGTGGACCCTCTTGGACGCGTGGGACACCCTGCGGGAGAAGGGCCCCCGGCGCGTCATGCCCATGACCGTTCCGATGCTCATGCCCAACGCGGCGGCCGGTAACCTGTCGCTGCACTTCGGTGCCCGTGCGTTCGCACGCACCGTCGCGAGTGCGTGCGCCTCCAGCACGGAATCGATCGTCAACGCGATCGAGCACCTGCGCGACGGCCTCGCCGACGTCATCATCGCGGGGGGAACGGAATCGGCCATCCACCCGATCACGATCGCGTCGTTCGCCTCCATGCAGGCGCTCTCCAAGCGCAACGACGACCCGGCCACCGCATCGCGCCCGACCAGCATCGACCGCGACGGGTTCGTCATGGGCGAAGGCGCCGCGGCGCTCATCCTCGAGACCGAGGAGCACGCTCGCGCGCGCGGCGCGAAGATCTACGCGTACGTCGCCGGCGGCGGTGTCACGGCCGACTCGTATCACATCACCGCCAATGACCCCGAGGGCGCGGGCGCCGCGCGAGCGGTGGGGCTCGCGCTCGCCATGGCCGATGCCTCCGTGGACGACGTGACGCACATCAACGCGCACGCCACCTCGACGCCCGTCGGTGACCCCAATGAGTACACCGCTCTCAAGGCCGTCTTCGGCGATCGCATCGACGACATCCCCGTGTCGGCGACGAAGGCTTCGACGGGCCATCTTCTCGGCGGCACCGGCGCTCTCGAGGCGATCTTCACGATCCTCGCGATCAGCGAGCGACAGGCGCCGCCGACGATCAACATCACCGAGCAGGACCCGGCCGTGCCGTTCCGCGTGTCCGGCTCGGTGCAATCGCTGGGCGCCGGCGACCAGCTCGCGATCAGCAACTCGTTCGGCTTCGGGGGACACAACGCCGTGGTCGCGTTCTCGAACGTCTGAGCCGTCACGCCGAAAGGCCCGGAGAGCGATCGCTCTCCGGGCCTTCGTCGTATCGGGCGGCAGTGCGCCTTCCCAGCGCCGGGACGAGGTCGACCGGCATCCGGTAGCAGCGCTCCCGCCGCCCGAGGTCTTGGTCAGCCCACCTTGTGCAGCCACACCACCGGAGCGTCGTCGCCGGCCTGACGGAACGGTTCCAGCTCTTCGTCCCACGCCCCGCCGAGGGCGACGGTGAGCTCACGCTGCAGCTCCGCCGCATTCCCCGCCGCGATCTCCATCGCGTAACGGATGCGGTCCTCCCCGATCACCACGTTGCCGGCGGTGTCCGTCTGCGCGAAGTGCACGCCGAGATCCGGCGTGTGCATCCACCGACCGCCGTCGCTGCGCGCGCTCGGGTCCTCGGAGACCTCGAAGCGCAGGTGTTCCCAACCGTGCATGGCACTCGCGAGCGCCGCTCCGGTCCCGTTGGGTGCTTCCCAGTAGAACTCGGCACGGCGACTGCCCGGCAATACCGGCTGATCGGACCACTCGAAGTTCACCGCGCGCCCGAGCACACGCCCGACAGCCCACTCGAGGTGGGGACACAACGCCCGTGGCGCCGAGTGAATGAACACCACTCCGCGCGCCATGTGTGCAGCCATTCTCTCTCCGATCATCAGGTGCGTCTTCCCCTACGACCTGACTCGGCGAACGAGCTGCGGATATGCGGTTGTCCCGGCCATTATCTCCGGCCCACCTGAGAATCACAAGTCTGTAACTCTCTGGATGTCGACGCGCCGCCGAGCGTGTCGAGCGGACTTCCGTCACCTGTCCTGCCCACGCGGCGCCAGGACGCGCTTTGCTGGGAGAGCGCGTCTGTCGTGGCGCGCAGGAAGGGCGAGACATGATCGAGGCACCCGACCCGGCGACCGTCCCCGTCGCGCCCACGCGCGTGGGCGCGCTCGCCCCGCTCACCGTGCCCGCGTTCCGCGCCCTGTGGATCGCGGCCCTGATCAGCAACATCGGCAGCTGGATGCAGACGGTCGGGGCGCAGTGGTTCCTCGTCGAACAGCACAGTTCCCCTCTGCTCATCGCTCTCGTGCAGACCGCGAGCGCCGCGCCCGTCCTTCTGCTGGGGATACCAGCGGGCGTGATCGGTGAACTTCTGAACCGACGAACCCTGCTGATCTGGGTGCAGGCCACGCAGGTCATCATCGGGGGCGTGCTGGTCGTCCTCACGATGACCGGTGAGATGTCGCCCTATCTGCTGCTCGCGCTGACCCTCGTGCTCGGGGCGGCCTCAGCTGTGCAGTTGCCCGCGTACGGCGCGATCTCCGCCGAGATCGTACCGACGCCCTTCATCCCCAACGCGGCGTCGCTCAGCTCGATATCGGTCAACGTCGCACGGGCGATCGGTCCCGCTATCGCGGGAGCCTTGGTGTCGCTGCTGGGTGTCGCCTTCGTCTTCGCACTGAACGCCGCATCCTT
The DNA here is from genome assembly GCF_021398715.1 of Microbacterium binotii. Taxonomy (NCBI): domain Bacteria; kingdom Bacillati; phylum Actinomycetota; class Actinomycetes; order Micrococcales; family Microbacteriaceae; genus Microbacterium; species Microbacterium binotii. The sequence continues at coordinate 1,850,037 of NZ_CP090347.1, forward strand.
CGCCGTCTTCCTCGTGGTTCTGCTGGCGTGGCGAGGTTATCGCCCGTCACCGCATGGGTTCGAGCCCTTTCTGGATGCCACCCGAGCGGGGGTGCGTTACGTCCGCAACGCGGGCATCATCCGTGCTCTCTACCTGCGCCTGGGGCTCTTCATCGTCCCCGCGTCGGCGCTGTACGCGCTTCTCCCGCTGCTCGCGACCGAGCGCCTCGGTCTCGACGCCACGGGGTACGGAGTACTTCTCGCAGGGGTCGGGGCAGGTTCCATCGTGGGTGCCTTCACGATGCCGCGCGTGCGAGACGCGATCGGCGTGAACCGTACCGTGCTGCTGTGCGCCCTCGCTTTCGGAGCGAGCATGGTCGGCACCGCCGTCTCTCCCTGGGCCGCGCTCAGCGTCGTGATCCTGGCCGCGGGCGGTGCCGGCTGGATCGGTGTGATCGCGACCCTCAACGGCGCCGTGCAGTCATTCCTCCCCACGTGGGTGCGCACGCGCGGGCTCTCGATCTATCAGATGGTGCTGTTCGGCTCGACGGCAGCGGGATCCGCGCTCGCGGGTGCCGTGGCCGGCTGGATCGGATCGGTCACGGCTTGTCTGGCGGCGGGGGTTCTCGTCGTCCTGGTGGCGCTGACTCAGCTCGTGATCCCGCTCGCGGCGACGGGAGACATCGCCCGTGGCCGTGGCGAACTCCCCCTGCCCCAGCGCGATTCGGATGCGGACATCGATGAGAACGCGCAGACGCTGGTCCTCGTGCGCTATCGGGTCGACGACGGAAGCCGGGCGGAGTTCCTGAGTCGGATGGAGCTCGTGGAGCACAGCCGACGCCGAACCGGGGCACGGAGCTGGACGCTGTACGCCGACCGGGAAGAGCCTGGCGTGCTCGTGGAGGCCTTCGACGTCGGCAGCTGGCGCGAGCATCTGAGCCAGCATGCCGAGAGGCTCACGGGCTATGACCAGAAGGTGATCCACGACGCGCAGATGCTCGCACTGTCCGTCGACACCGAACATCTGATCGCAACCGGTCCTGCGCCGCGCTCCGCGTGAGCGTGAGTCATGACATACGTCTCGCGCGCGGGCGCGCCCGGTGGGGTGCTCACCGTGCGACGGCTGCGTTGAGCAGCTGGTCGATCAAGGTCACGTAGCCGAGCCCGACGGCGGCGTACATGCGGGGCACCTGCGAGTGCTCGGTCATCCCGGGCGTGGTGTTCACCTCGTTGAGCACGACGCCGCGACCGGTGACGAAGAAGTCGAAGCGTGCGACACCCGCGCATCCGAGTGCATCGTAGAGACGCACCGCATCCCGCTCCAAGATCTCCAACTCGTCCGACGTCACGCGCGCGGGGATGATGAACGGCGCGCTGCCGTCGTATTTCGCGGCGTGGTCGAACAGAGCCCGGTCGGCGACGGCGATCTCCAGCGGCTCGCCGACCCGCAGTGCGCCCGAGGTGCCACGGAACACGGCGATGTCCACCTCTCGCCCGGTGATGAAGGGCTCCACCAGCACGCTGCTCCCCGCGCGGCGCGCCCGTTCGATCGCAACCGCCAGATCAGCCGCGTCCGAGACCAGCGACACACCGTTGCTCGAGCCTCCCGACGTCGGCTTCACCACGAACGGCGTAGCGAGGGGAACGCTCGGGACCGCGTCACCCGCCTCGATCAGGATGCCCGGCGCCGTCGCCACTCCGAGGGCACCCGCGACGAGCTTCATCGCCCACTTGTCCATCGCCAAGGCACCGGCCCGCACCGGAGAACCCACGAAGGGGACACCCAGCATCGTGAGAAGGCCCGCGATCGCACCATCCTCGCCGTTCACCCCGTGCAGCACCGGGAAGACCACGTCGCAGCCGTCCAGCAGGCGGACGGCGTCGGCGGGCGTGAGCGACCCGTCGACCGAGCGCCACTGCCCACCGCGCTCGATGGTCAGCTCGCAGACATCGTCACCGAGCTCACGCGCCGCTCGCGCCACCGAGGCCGCCGACGCGAGCGAGACATCGTGCTCGTCGTTCGCTCCGCCGCCGATGACCACGATCCTTCGCTGCCGGAGTGTCGTCATTCAGGTTCCTTCCGTTGTGTTCTGCGCTGCACACGCGAAACGCGGGCACCGATCCGGGTGACGATCTCGTGCTCGATGGTCTCCGACCATCTCGCCCAGTCGGCGACGGTGGGCTCTCCCTGGTCGCCGGGTCCGAAGACCGTCACGGTCTCCCCCGGGGTCAGAAAGTCGTCGCCGGTGTCGATGACCGCCATGTCCATGGAGATCAGGCCGACGATCGGCCGACGGCGACCCCGCACGAGGACCTCGGCGCGGTGGGAGGCCGCTCGCGGCAACCCGTCCGCGTAACCCAGCGGAAGCAGGGCGAGGTGGGTGGGACGGTCAGTGATGAAGCGGGCGCCGTAGCCGACGCTCACATGTGCACCTACCCGACGCGCGCTGATGACCGGTGCGCGCAGGGAGAGGGCGAAGCGCAGCTCGCTCGAGGTCCGCGAGGGGTCGATCCCGTACAGGCCCGCTCCGACGCGATGAAGGTCGTGGTCGCCGCCGATCCCGGTGATCGTCGCCGCCGTCGCCGCCAGATGCGTGACGGCGGGCGCAAGCCCTCGGCGGCGAGCGCTTCGAACGGCCGCATCGAAGCGCAGCCGTTCGCGGAGGTTCTGCGGGTCGTTCGGGCGGTCCGCGCACGACATGTGCCCCATGATCCCGACGACCTGCGCATACCCCTGCCGCTCCGCCATCCGGGCGAGTTCGCACAGGCTCCGCCACTCGGATGCGGGCGCGCCGTCACGGCTCATGCCCAGATCGGCATGGAGGTGCAGACGTGCCCGGTGACCGAGGCGGTGCGCGACGCGCACGACGGCCTGCAGCGCGTCTGCACTCGACACGCCGAGGTCTATGCGCTGCGACACGGCCGACGCGAAGTCAGCACCGACCGGATTCAGCCAGCTGAGGATCGGGACATCGAGACCGCAGCGTCGAAGGGTGAGTGCCTCGTCGAGCGACGCGACCCCGAGCGCGGTGGCACCTTCCTCGATCGCTGCTGACGCCACGGGACCGTGACCGAATGCGTCCGCCTTCATCACCGCCATCAGGCGGCCCCGCGTGAGACGGGAGAAGTACCGCACGTTGGCTCGGATCGCTTCCTCGTCCACGCGCAGCTCCGGAGCCGACAGGACCGCATCAGCGCGGGGTTGTGAGGCGTTCGGCACGATCAGAGTCAATCCATGCGCCCGTCACAGCGTCGTATGCAGTTCTCGATACGTTCGCGATACACACGTCCGTGGAACTCGCGGACGCTCCGTCCTCTATGGTGAGGACAATCTCGAACCCGACCGCGCCGGTCGGTCACGGAGCGAAGGGAACCTCATGGGCATCACATTCCCGTCGGGATCGATCACGGTGAGGACCGCAGCGGACGAGGTCGTGATCCTGCACATCTGCGATCTGTGCGGTGCCGTCGTCGCAGAAGCCGACGACACCGACCTGGCTTTCCACAAGCGCTGGCACAGGATGACCGGCTCCGGCAACTGGATCGACCCGGAGACCGGTCGGCTCCACGGTTCCGGCGGCACCGTCCGACCGGACACATCGCGGAGCTGAATCCTCGATGAGCTGCGTAGGGCGGGTGGGACTTGAACCCACGATCGTCGGGTTATGAGCCCGCTGCCTTGACCAGCTTGGCCACCGCCCCCTGTGGCGAAAAGCCTACCGCGGCGGCGCGGTGTCTCCGCGGCTGCCTCGCTGCAGCGGCAATTCCTGGCTGTCGCTGATGACCTGTGGGTGGTTCCGGGTCAACGAGAACACACCGTAGACCGCGATGAGGCCGGCCACGACGAAGCCGGCAATGGCCCAGGCGCCCGCGGTGGCCGCCTCCTGGAGGATGACGAGGCCGATCACGACTGCGACGATGGGGTCGATGACCGTGAGCCCCGCGATGACCAGGTCGGGCGGCCCCACCGAGTACGCGGTCTGCACGAAGTACGCACCGAGGGTGACCGCAACGAGCAGACCCACGATGCACAGGATCGAGAGCCAGCCGAAGTCGCCTTCCTGGATGTTCTTGATGACGACCTTCGCGAGCGTGGCGACGAATGCGTACAGCACCCCCGCCGCGACGATGTAGAAGAGCGGACGCGCGTGCTTGCGCATCCACAGCCACCAGGAGAGGGCGGTCAGCACCACCACGACCGCGAGCAGTCCGAGGATCGTCAGGAGCTCCGACTGCGAAATCGGCTGCTCCGTCGCGACGAAAGCGGCGATGGTGACGAAGATGAGGATGCCGCCCACACACGCGATGATCGAACGCACCGACGCCTTCGTCGGCTTGTGTCCGGAGATCCTCGCATTCAGCAGCGTCGTGATCACGAGGGACACCGCCCCGAGAGGCTGAACCAGGATCAGCGGCGCGAAGGCGAGAGCCGTCAGCTGACAGGTGATCCCCAAGCCGAGCATCACGGTTCCCGCGACCCAGGACGGCCGCCTGAGCAGCTGAAGGAGCTGCCCGCCGCTGAGCCCGCTCGCACCAGACGCGTTCGCGAGGCGCTCGACCTTGACGACACCGCGATGCTGATACTGCGCGCCGAGCGACATGAACACCGCACCCAGAAGGGCGATCGGGATACCGATCAGGATGCCCGGGTCGCGGAACACGCCGACGAGGTCGTTGGCGACATCGTTCAGGATCACTTCCGCTGGGAGCACCCTATGACCCTAACCTCAGGCGTGCGCTCGGTAGGCTCAGACACGTGGCTGTCCTTCCGATTCGCATCATGGGCGATCCCGTCCTCCACTCCCCCGCTGCCCCCGTCGAGGAGGTGACCGACGAGATCCGCACCCTGGTCGCCGACATGTACGAGACCATGGATGCGGCGCCCGGTGTCGGTCTCGCCGCCCCCCAGGTCGGCGTGGGCCTGCGCATCTTCACCTACACGTATCAGGACGACGAAGGTGCCGATTGGCGCGGCGAGATCATCAATCCGGAGCTTTGGATGACGCCGCTCATCCCCGGGGAACCCGACGAGGACGAGGAGTCCGAGGGCTGTCTCTCGTTCCCGGGTGAGCGCTTCCCGCTGCGCCGTTCGGAGCGGGTGCGTGTGACGGGAACCGACCTCGAGGGCCGTCCGGTCTCGATCGAGGTCGACGGCTGGCGCGCCCGCATCCTGCAGCACGAGTTCGACCACCTCGACGGCGTCCTCTACGTCGATCGCCTGAGCGACTCCGACTGGAAGACGACGCAGAAGATCGCCCGCAAGCGGGGATGGGGACGCCCGGGAGCGTCCTGGCTCCCGGGCGTCGACGACCTCGAAGGCTGAGACTCAGACCCCTTCGGCCGGCTGCCCGGCTGCCGGCGGCGCGGGCGGGGTGTGCTGCTGCGCCTGCGGTGCCGCCGCCTGCAGCTGCTCGCCCATGGCCTGGCCCACCACACGGCCCTGGATGATCTCAGCGAGGTCGAGGCCCGTCGCGACTTTCACCGCATCGAAGGTGGCACGCAGCCCCTGTGCGGACTCGGCCGCGAGGTGGCTGCTGGCGCCTTCTCCGCCGAGGACCGTCACGGAGCCGACCTTGTCGTATCCCTTCGCGAACTCGGCCATCATCGGCACGAGTGCCTCGAGAGCGCGCTGCGCGAGCAGTGCCTGCTGGTTGCGACTGAGAGCCTCGGCCTCCGCCTGGATCGCCGCAGCGCGCGCCTCACCCTCGGCACGGACGGCGTCGGCCTCGGCGTTCGCACGCAGCCGCGTGGCGGCCGCATCCTGCTCGGCGATCTGCGCCTGCGCCTGCGCGGCCTTCACCTTGGCGTACGCGTCGGCATCGGCCGCGCGTTCGCGCTCGTAGAGGTTGGCGTCGGCGACCTTCTTGATGTCGGCATCCAGTCGGGCCTGCTTGTTCTCGGCCTCCTGGAGCAGAACGGCCTGCTGACGCTCCGCCCGGGCGAGGGCCTCGGCCTGCTCGGCCTCGGCGTTGGCCCGCCCGACCTCCGCCTGCGCTGCTGCCGTGTTCTTGTCGAGCGCCGTCTGCTCGATCAGGTTCGCCTCCTGGGTGGCGATCTGACGCGCCCGGATCTCGCGCTCCGCGTTGATCTTGGCGACCTCCGCCTCGCGCTTCACGCGCTCGACCTCGGTCGCGCCGAGAGCGGAGATGTAGCCGTTCTGGTCGGTGATGCCCTGGATCTGGAACGAGTCGAGGATCAGACCCTGCGACGACAGATCACTCTTGATGCCTTCGGCGATCTGATCCGACAGACGCTGGCGATCGCGCATGAGCTCTTCGACCGTCAACGTGGCGACGACACCGCGAAGCGCACCCTCGAGCTGTTCGGTCGTGAACTGCTCGATGGCCTTGTCCTGCGAGGCGAAGCGCTCGGCCGCACGGCGGACGGATTCGGGGTCGGAACCGATCTTGACGAGCGCCACACCGCTCACGTTGACCGTGACGCCGTTGGAGGACTGCGCCGTCGGCTCCATCTTGATCTGACGCGCGCGGAGGGAGATCATCTCGCCGCGCTGGGTGAGCGGGTTCACGATCGCACCGCCTCCGGTGATCACGGTGATCCGCGAGTCCCCGCTGGTGCTGCGCTGCTTCTTACCCACGATCACCAGAGCCTCGTCGGCCTTCGCCACCCGGTACCAGGCGCGGATCAGGATCAGCACGATCACCAGAACGACGACGAGCACGATTCCGCCGACGATGGCCAGCAGCCCCATTGCTCCGAGTGCGGCGATATCCATGTGCATCCTTCCGGTCGCGGCGAGGGACGCCTCACCCCGAAGCGTCTCCCCCTCACCCTATCCACCGGCTATGTCGGTGCCGAGCCGGTTGTGGACGAACACCGGGACCGGGTACGCAGGCGCTCGCCATGTTCTCCGGGGCACCGAAGAGCGCATGAAAAAAGACCCGGGGTGGAAGCCCGGGTCTCAGGTGAGAGCTGCGGTAGATGACGCAGTACTCTCGCTCCCCGGCTTGGACTCGAACCAAGAACCTATCGGTTAACAGCCGATTGCTCTGCCAATTGAGCTACCGAGGAATGCTGTCCTTCTCGCGAAGGCAACCCGACTATCGTAGCAAACTCCGCGGGCTCACGACGACACGAGACGACGATCGGCCGACGACGAAGGCGTCCACTGCATCTGCTTCACGCCGTGTCCGAATCCCACCGCATGGCCACCTTGCATCACCAACACGTCGGCGTCGAAGCTCGCGAGAGTCTCCGCTTCGTTGGCCACGAGGAGCAGCGAGGTACCCCGTTCCCGGCGCCGCGTCTCGAAGGCGGTCCGCACCAGCTCCCGTCCCTCGACGTCGAGATTCGCCATGGGCTCGTCGGCGACCACCAGCTGCGGATCGAGCACGAGTGCTCGGGCGATCGCGACACGTTGACGCATCCCCGAGCTCAGCTCGTACGGGAACTTGGATGCCGCCCCGATGCTGAGTCCGAGTTCGTCGAGGAGCGTCACCACCCGCAGCTCGAGGGCGCGCGCGTTCACCCGCCGCGCACGGCTCGTCACCGGTTCCGCCACGATCTCGGCCACCGTCAGCCGGGGCGGGAGCTGGGCACCGTCCTGCTGGCCGAGGTAGCCCGCGAAGACCGGAAGGGCGCGACGACGGCGACCGCCGTGCCGCACCGACACCCCTTCGACCACGGCATCGCCGCCGATGACGTGGACGCCCTCATCCGCTTGCCCGGCCAGGACGGCCGCGAGCGTCGACTTCCCGGAGCCGGTCGAACCGACCAGGATGAGGGCTGCTCCGCGCTCCAGGCGGAAGGAGATGCCGTCGATCACCCGCTCGTCGCTGCCGGCATGAGCGAGTGAGATGTCGCTGCAATCGATGCTGTGCGCGGCCTGATCCATGCAGTCATCCTGCACGCTGAGCGTCCGAATCGCTACTGATCGAGGGTCAGGCGCAGTCGCGCCGCATCCAGTTCGCGCAGGCGCAGCCGGACGTCGCGCCCCTCCGGCGAGTCGGGGGCGAGCCGCTGGATGTCTCCCACCAGCTCCTGCTTCTGCCGGTCGATGGCACGCAATCGGATGCGCAACGCCAGGTCACGGGCCGAGATCACGGCGTGCTCTTCGTCGCGCGCCGGAAACTCCCCCGTGAGCAGTTCGGCAGCCAACGACCGGTACGGCTCCCTCACGGCGTCGACCGCCGCGGCGGCCCACCCCGGACGAGAGTGATCCGGAACCGCCGCGATGCTCGAGCGCACCGCCTCGAGCGCAGGATGCTGGAAGGTCTCGTCGAGCGCTGCCCGCAGCTCTGCCGGGTCGAGGCGGTGCCCGTACTGCAGGAATCCCATCACCGCGTCGCGCTCCAGATCGGCCGAACGGGGCAGCGAGGCGAGTGTGACGCGCATGGCCGGCGGTTGCGGGGCGTCGGGCGCGGCCACCGGGGCAGCGACCGGCTCGGGCGCACCGGCGGCGCGGGCCCGCTGGCGGGCCACCTCGCGATGGACGTCCTTCAGGTCTTCGCCGAGTCGGCGCGCGAGGACGTGCTCGTAACGCCGACGCAGTGGCTCATCACGGATCTCGGCCAGCAGGGGCGCAGCGAGGTTCAGACCCGCGAGCCGGCCCTCGACCGTGCGCAGGTCGAGGCCCGCGAGACGCTGATCGATGACGAACTCGAACATCGGCACCTTCGTGTCCATCAGCGCGCGCACCGCTCCGTCACCGCGCGCCAACCGGAGATCGCACGGATCGAGGTCCGCAGGCCCCACGGCGACGAAGCTCTGCACGTTGGCTGTGCGCGTCTCGGCGAACGCGCGCACAGCGGCCTTCTGGCCCGCCGCATCCGGGTCGAAGGTGAAGACGATCTCGGCTGCGGCGTCGTCTCCCATGATGCGACGCAGCACCTTCATGTGCTCGGCACCGAACGCCGTGCCACAGGTGGCGACCGCGGTGGTCAGCCCGGCCAGATGGCACGCCATGACATCGGTGTACCCCTCGACGACGATGACGCGGCGCTTCTCTCCGCGGGCGATGTCGCGCTTGGCGAGGTCGATGCCGTACAGGACCTGTGACTTGCGGTAGATCGGCGTCTCGGGCGTGTTGAGGTACTTCGGCCCCTTGTCGTCCTCGAGCAGACGCCGCGCACCGAAGCCGAGCACCTGACCGGTGACGTCGCGGATGGGCCAGACCACCCGACCGCGGAAGCGGTCGTAGACGCCGCGCTGCCCCTGGGACACGAGTCCCGCGGTCAGCAGCTCCTCCTTCGTGAAGCCTTTCGCCGTCATCGCGTCGAGCATCCCCGACCATCCCGGCGGCGCGAAGCCCACACCGAAGTGCGCGGCCGCACCGGCGTCGAAGCCCCGCTCGCCCAGGAAGCGGCGCCCCACCTCTGCCTCGGGAGTCAGCAGCTGCGCCCGGAAGAACTCGGCAGCCGCTGCATTCGCCGCGTAGAGTCGGGCGCGTCCGGACGTCTCCGGCGCCGCCCCGCCCTCCTCATAGTGGAGCGTGTAGCCGATGCGTCCGGCGAGGCGCTCGACCGCCTCGGTGAACGTCAGATGATCCATCCGCCGCAGGAACGTGTAGACGTCGCCGGACTCGCCGCATCCGAAGCAGTGGTAGAAACCCACCTGCGGTCGGACGTGGAAGCTGGGACTCTTCTCGTCGTGGAACGGGCACAGGCCTTTGAGGGATCCCACGCCCGCGGACTTGAGAGCGACGCGCTCCCCCACGATGTCGGCGATGTTCGTGCGGGCCTTCACCTCTTCGACGTCGGCCTGCGCGATGCGCCCCGGCATCAGAGCCCCTCGAGAGGCTCGGGAAGGGCGTACAGGGAGCGGGCGATGGTTCGCCCTCCCGGCATCCAGACGTCGAGGGTCTCGGTGTCGATCTCGCCGACCAGACGGTGGTGCCAGCCGAGGGCGAAACGGTCGGTCAGACTCGCCACCTGGTCGACGATCACGCGTCGGCGTGCGCTGTCGTTCTCTGCGCGGACGAAATCCTCTGCGTGCAGGGCATCGAGGTGCTCCGGCGCTTCCCACAGGGCGGTCGCGAGCCGCTTCAGCAGACGTCGCTGCTCACGATAGAGGCCCTTTCGCCCCTCGATCGTGACCACGAACGCCCCGATCGTGCCTTTGAGCACCGCCATCTCGGCTTCGACGACGCGCGGGACGACCACGTGCCCGTTGTACCGCGTCAGAGCCGGCGCGTCGTACGCCTCGCGCGTCGCAGCGGTCGCGGCGCGCGCGAAGCGACCGATCAGGTCGGAGGTGAGGTTCTTCAACCTCGCGTGCGCCGCGCGGGTGCCGTCGAAAGAAGCGATCCACTCCGGCAGGCTGGTCAGGCGGTAGAGGGCGTCCTCGAGCTCGTCGCGCGTGAAGTCGTAGCCGACCCATGTCTGGATGGCGCTCAGCAGTGCCGTGTGCTGACGCGGGTCCGAGAGGCGCCCGGGATCGAGGTATCCGTTGATGACGGCGTCCTCGAAGTCGTGCACCGAGTAGGCGATGTCGTCGGAGAGGTCCATGACCTCGGCCTCGATGCAGCGCACCCGTCCCGGCGCCCCCTGGCGCATCCAGCGGAAGACGGGTTCGTCGTCCGGGTAGACGCCGAACTTCAACCGCCCTCCCGGATCGGGCACCGGGCTGTCGATGGTCCACGGGTACTTGCAGGTCGCGTCGAGGCTCGCGCGCGTCAGGTTGAGCCCGTAGCTGCGCCCGTCGTCCGAGATCACCTTCGACTCGAGACGGGTCAGGATGCGGAGCGTCTGGGCATTGCCCTCGAAACCGCCGATGTCCTCGGCCCAATCGTTGAGCGCACGCTCGCCGTTGTGCCCGAACGGCGGATGACCGAGGTCATGGCTCAGACACGCGGTGTCCACGACGTCCGGCGCCAGCTGCAGGGCGGTGGCGAGCTCGCGCCCCACCTGCGCGACCTCGAGCGAGTGGGTCAATCGGTTGCGCGCGAAATCGGCCGGGCTCGCGGGAGAGAGCACCTGCGTCTTCGCCGCCAGCCGGCGCAGCGAGGCGGAGTGGAGCACCCGAGCGCGATCGCGGGCGAAGTCGTCGCGCTGCGAGCGGTGCTGTTCGGCGAAGAAGCGGTCGGCATCGCTCGCGTCGTATCCGTCGGGCCGCGTCCCCGTCACGGAGCGTTCAGCCGCCACTGTGGTCGAGCTCCGCATCCGCCAGCGCGCCGGCGGCGTCGGTCGCCAGCTCTCGGCTGTCGAGCCAGCCCTCGGGGAGCGCCGGGCGCTTCGGGGTTCCCGCGCGACCGCGCTGGCCCTCGGCCGCCTCGCCCGGGTACGGCGCGTCGAGCTCCAGCGTGCCGAGGAGATCGTCGATCTCCTGCAAGGAGGAGGCCGTCGCCAGGCGCGCTCGGATGTCGCCGCCCACGGGATAGCCCTTGAAGTACCAGGCCACGTGCTTGCGGATATCCCGGCACCCGCGGTCCTCGTCCTCGAAGAACTCCACGAGCAGCTCCGCGTGACGCCGGAAGGCGCCCGCCACGAAACCGAGTGTCGCATCGACGGGCTGCGTACCGGCACCACCGCCGAACGCGCGGGCCAGGTCGCCGAAGAGCCACGGACGCCCGAGGCAGCCGCGGCCCACCACGACACCGTCGCAACCCGTCTGCTCGACCATCCGCACGGCATCCTCCGCCGACCAGATGTCGCCGTTGCCGAGGACGGGCACGCTCGTGATGGTCTGCTTCAGCGTCCCGATCGCGTCCCAGTCGGCGTTGCCCGAGTAGAACTGCGACGCGGTGCGCGCGTGCAGCGCGATCGCCGCGACTCCCGCATCCTCCGCGATGCGGGCGGCGTCGAGATACGTGAGGTGGTCGTCGTCGATGCCTTTGCGCATCTTCACGGTCACCGGGATGTCACCCGCACCCCGCACGGCCGCGCGGACGATGTCACCGAACAGTCCGCTCTTCCACGGCAGCGCTGCTCCCCCGCCCTTGCGGGTCACCTTCGGGACTGGGCAACCGAAGTTCAGATCGATGTGGTCGGCGCGGTCCTCGTCGGCGAGCAGTCGGGCGGCCGCTCCGACCGTCGCCGGATCCACGCCGTACAGCTGCACCGAGCGCGGCGTCTCGGACTCGTGATGGCGGATGAGGCGCATGGTCGTGTCGTTGCGCTCCACGAGGGCGCGCGAGGTGATCATCTCGCTCACGTAGAGGCCCGCACCGTACTCGCGACACAACCGGCGGAACGCCGTGTTCGTGATGCCCGCCATGGGAGCGAGAACCACCGGCACCTCGACCTCGATGGGGCCGAGCCGCAGAGGGCGCGCGGGGGCGATTGTCGTGGTCACCAAATCATTCTCCCAGACCGAGGGACCGCGCGGCGGCGTACTGTAAGGCTCATGAGCGCGACCACCGCCGAAGACCTCCGCAGCATCCCCTTCGCCGCCGCAGACGGCACCCAGAAGACCCTCGCCGAATACGGCCAGAACGTCCTCATGATCGTCAACGTCGCCTCCCGCTGCGGCCTCGCCCCGCAGTACGAACAGCTCGAGGAGCTGCAGCGCACCTACGGCGAGCGAGGTTTCACCGTGCTCGGATTCCCCTGCAACCAGTTCATGGGCCAGGAACCGGGATCCGTCGAGGAGATCCTCGAATACTGCTCGACGACGTGGGGCGTCACGTTCCCTGTGAACGACAAGGTTAAGGTCAACGGCCCCGGAGCCGCGCCCCTCTACAAGGCACTCAAGCGTGCGAAGGACGAAGAGGGCAAGCACGGCCCCATCCTCTGGAACTTCGAGAAGTTCGTGCTCACCCCCGCGGGTGACGTGCACCGGTTCCGCCCGACGACGAAGCCCGACGACCCGGCGATCGTCGAGGTCATCGAGCGGAACCTGCCCGCCTGATTCAGGCCGACTCCGCGCCCTGCCGCTCCGCCCAAACCTGGCGCGCGATCTGCGCGAACGCCTCGGGCGGCTGCGCCCCGCTCACGCCGTAGCGCTCGTCGATGACGAAGAACGGGACGGCGTTGATCCCGTAGGCCGTCGCCTGCGCCTTGTCGGCCTCGACGGCGTCGAGGTACCGGTTGCTCTGGAGCGCCTCGCGCGCGGCATCCGCATCCAGTCCGACCTCCGCTGCCAGTGCGACGAGATCGTCCACCCGACCCACATGGTGCCCTTCGACGAAGTAGGCGGCCATCAGACGCTCGGTCATCTCCCGCTGCAGACCCTGCTCCTTCGCGAAGTGCAGCAGCTGGTGCGCGAGCACCGTGTTGGTGTGCTGCAGCTTCTCGAAGTGATAGTCGAGACCGGCCTCGGCCGCCACACCGGTGACACGGTCCAGCATCTGCCGAACCTGGTCGTGCGGCATCCCCTTGTACTCCGCGAGGAAGTCGACCTCGTTCCCGTGGAAGTCGACGGGAGTGTCAGGTGAGAGCTCGTAGGAGTGGAACGTCACTTCCACCCGCGGGGCGTCCTCGTCATCCGCGGTGGCCTTCAATCCGGCCTCGAGATTGCGCTTTCCGATGTAACACCACGGGCACGCGATGTCACTCCACACGTCGATACGAATCGGGTCTGTCATGACGGGAGCAACGGCGGCTCGACCTCCACTATTCCGACGGTCCGCGACGAGAGCGGCGAACGCTGAGAAGGTGCGAAGAATGACCACGCAAGCGGGACGCGCTGTGCGAGACTTCTGGGGGCTGCCGTGGGGGTATGCCGGCACCTGAGCAACATGGGGAAAGCACGTGGGGACCCGAACCCCGGCGCGCGACGCGCGCCACGCACGACGGCGTCGACGCCGCACAGTCATCTGGGTGAGTTCGCTCATCGCCGTCCTGGCGGTGGGCGCCACCACGGCGGCAGCCGTGGTCCTGCCGCAGCTGCCGCCGTCCTTCCCGTTCGCCGCGGAACCGCCACCCAGTTCGTCGCCATCGGCGATCCACTCACCGGATCCCGCGCCGCTGCCCACACCGGTGCAGACGCCCGACATCCCTCCGCCGCCCCCACCGCCACCGGCGCCGGTCTCCCCGCTCGCGCTCGGGTGCGACACGACATCCGTGATGTCCGTGTGGGCGCACCAGGACGACGATCTGATCTTCGCGAACCCGTCGCTGCAGGAGGCGGTGAGCAACGGCGAATGCGTCCGCACGCTCTACCTGACCGCAGGAGACGCCGGCAAGGGCACGAACTACTCCCGGTCGCGCGAACTCGGCATCCTGCGTGCCTACAACACGATGCGCGGCGCACAGGCGTTCTGGGACGAGACCAGCATCACGACGCTGTCCGGCGCACACGTCACGTTGTTCTCCCGCCAGGGCGACCCCAAGTTGAGTGTGGCGTTCCTTCGTCTTCCCGACGGCGGTCTCGATGCGGGCGGGTTCACCGCCACCGGCCACGCCAGCATTCCGCAGCTGGAATCCGGCGCGATCCCGGCGCTCGCCCCCATCGACGGCGCACCGCCCCTCAGCGCCGCGGTGCTGCAGCAGACCGTCGCCGAGGCGATCACGGCGTGGGCACCCACCCGGTTGTTCACCCACGTTCCCGCCAACTCGCCCCTGACACAGGGCGATCACCCCGACCACGGCGCGACGGGCGCGATCGTGCGGGCGGCGGCACAGAGCGTCGGGTATCCGACGGACGCCATCCGCTACTTCGTGGGATACCCCTCGCAGAATCTGCCCGTCAACCTCGGCGGCGATGTCCTCAATCGCAAGGTCGACACCTACCGCATCTACGCCAAGGAGGATCCGGTGATCGCCTGCGCAGACAACACCGCGTGCCTCGCCCGGAAGGGATTCGGCGCGTGGCTGCAGCGTTCGTATCCGAAGACGGACGCGGAGCTCGGCATCGGCTGAGACCGCGTCACGCGCGGGGTGCGTCGACGGCGCCGCCGAACCGGCGATCGCGGCCCAGGTACATGTCGATCGCCCGCCACAGATCACGGCGGCCGAAGTCGGGCCAGAGGGTGTCGAGGAACACGAACTCGGCGTACGCGGACTCCCAGAGGAGGAAGTTGGAGGTGCGCTGTTCACCGCTGGATCGGACGAACAGGTCCACATCCGGCATATCAGGCTGGTAGAGCCGACGCTGAACGAGCTTCTCCGTGACGGCGGACGGCCGCAGGCGCCCGGCGGCGACATCATCCGCGATCGACCGCATGGCGTCGACGAGCTCGACCCGGCCTCCGTAGTTCACGCACATCGTCAGCGTCAGCACCGTGTTGTCGCGCGTGAGCTCTTCGGCGTACTGGAGCTCTTTGATGACCGAGCCCCACAGCCGTGGTTTGCGGCCGGCCCACCGGACCCGCACGCCCCATTCGTTGAGCTGGTCGCGACGGCGGTGGAGCACGTCGCGGTTGAAGCCCATCAGGAAGCGCACCTCGTCGGGCGAACGGCTCCAGTTCTCCGTCGAGAACGCGTAGACGGAGAGGTGGGTGACGCCGGCCTGGATCGCACCGGCGACCACGTCCAACAGGGCCGCCTCCCCCGCCTTGTGCCCCTCGACACGCGTGAGGCCGCGGCCGTTCGCCCATCGCCCGTTGCCGTCCATCACGATCGCCACGTGACGTGGCACCGTGCCGCGCTGGTAGGCGGGCGGATACTCCCCCGTCCAATCGACAGGTCGATAGGGCACCGCATCCCGGTGCGTGTAGGGCTTCGGGCTCATCGGGCTCTTTCCACGTGGGACAGGGATCGGATGCCGCGCTCGAGATGCCACTGCGCATAAGCGGCGACGAGTCCGGAGGCGGAGGCGTGCGTGCGCTCGGCAGCGGCATCCACGCTCTCCCAGTCGCCGGTCAGCAGCGCGCGGAGGTGGCCCGTGGTCTGGACATCGACGCGCGCGGACCCCGCGGGCGCGCAGGAGGGGCACACCATGCCGCCCGCCTGCGCGACGAACGCGCTGTGCGGGCCGGGCGTGCCGCATCGCGCGCAGTCGTCGAGGCCCGGAGCCCAGCCCGAGAGGGCGAGGGCGCGCAGGAGGTAGGAGTCGAGGATGCTGCGCGGCGCATGATCGGCACGAGCGAGCGCCCGCAAGCCTCCCACCAGCAGGAGATAGTGCGACGAGGACGCTTCCGCGTCGCCGAGCCGGTCGGCTGTCTCAGCCATCGCGCTCGCGGCGGTGTAGCTGTCGTAGTCGCCGGCGATGTCGGCGCCGTAGGTGCCCAGCGATTCGGCCTGCTGAACGATGTCGAGCGAGCGGCCCGCGTACAGCTGGACGTCGGCGACCATGAAGGGTTCCAACCTCGCGCCCAGCCGGGACGACGTGCGGCGCACGCCCTTCGCGACGGCGCGGATCTTGCCGGTGCGGCGCCCGAGCATGGTGACGATCCGATCCGCCTCACCCAGCTTGTGGGTGCGCAGGACCACGACCTCGTCGCGATAGGTGGGCACACTCGATTATCCCGCGGAGCAGAGACAATGGATGCGTGACCGAGCCGCTCTTCGTGATCCCCCTCTGGGCCGATCTCACCGCCGTCGCCCTCGGAGGCGTGCAGGGCGCGCTCTTCGCGTCCGGCTTTCGCGGCCAGCGTCGCCTCGATCTGCTCGGGGTGGCGATCATCGGCATCCTGTTCGGCATGGGAGGCGGTCTGATCCGCGATCTGCTGCTCGGCGTCGCTCCCGCCACCCTGCAGAGCGACTGGTACCTGCTCACCGCGATGGCCGCATCCCTCATCGGGATGCTGCTGGCGGGCCTCTTCCAGCGTCTGAACCGGGTCATCGTCTCACTCGACGCGTTCGTCATCGGACTCTTCGGAGCCTTCGGCACGAGCAAGGCCCTCGCCCTGGGGCTTCCGGTCGTTCCCGCCGTTTTCGTCGGCGTCTGCGCGGCCGTGGGCGGCGGGGTGCTCCGTGACGTGATCATGGGTCTGCCGGTCGCCATCATGCACGTCGGGTCGCTCTACGCCGTGGCCGCAGCGGCCGGATGCGTCGTGCTCGCGACACTGGACGCGTTCGGAGTGAACCTCGTCGCCGCCGCGATCGTGGGGATCGCCGTGACGACCACGATCCGCATCCTCGCGGTGATCTTCGACCTGTCACTCCCGGAGCAGCGCATGCTGTACCGGCGCAAGGTCGCCGTGGAGACCGCCGCGATCCCGATCGTGCGCCCCGCCGCCGAGCCCGAGTAGACGCCCGCGAGACTGCACTCTCGTCGCGAGATCACGGGTATCACCCGTGATCTCGTGCGGAAGATGCAGTCTCGCGGCCGTGGGGATGCGGGATCAGGCGCTGGCGACCAGCTCGCGCTCGCGGGTGCGGATCGCGCGGTTGACGCTCGAGACGACCGCCTTGAGGCTCGCCGTCGAGATGTCGCCGTCGATGCCGACGCCCCACAGACGCTCGCCGTCGACCTGCAACTCGACATAGGCCGCCGCCTGCGCGTCGCCGCCGGCGCTCATGGTGTGCTCGACGTAGTCGTACAGCGAGATGTCGAAGCCACGGGAACGCAGCACCTCGAGGAAGGCCGCGATGGGGCCGTTGCCGTTCCCGACCGCGTCTTCGACCGTGTCGCCGTCGCGCAGACGCACGTTCAGCTCGACGTCGCCGGTCATCTCGCTCGAGGTCCGAGTACCGAGGAGTTCGAAACGGCCCCAGCGGGCGTCTTCCGACTCCGAAGGCAGGTACTCGTCGGAGAAGACCGACCAGATCTGGTCGCTCGTGACCTCGCCGCCTTCGGCGTCGGTCTTGGCCTGAACGACCCCGGAGAACTCGATCTGGAGCTTGCGGGGCAGATCCAGCGCGTGGTCGGTCTTGAGCAGGTATGCCACCCCGCCCTTGCCCGACTGCGAGTTGACCCGGATGACCGCCTCGTAGGACCGGCCCAGATCCTTGGGGTCGATCGGCAGGTACGGTACGGCCCACTCGATCTCATCGACCGAGACACCGCGCGACGCCGCTTCGGCGGCCATCGCCTCGAAGCCCTTCTTGATGGCGTCCTGGTGCGAACCGCTGAAGGCCGTGAAGACGAGGTCGCCGGCCCACGGGCTGCGCTCGGGAACGGGCAGCTGGTTGCAGTACTCGGCCGTGCGCTTGATCTGGTCGATGTCGCTGAAGTCGATCTGGGGGTCGATGCCCTGCGTGAACAGGTTGATCCCCAGGGCGACCAGGTCGACGTTGCCCGTGCGCTCACCGTTGCCGAACAAGCAGCCCTCGATGCGATCGGCGCCGGCCATGTAGCCCAGCTCCGCCGCGGCGACGGCCGTGCCGCGGTCGTTGTGCGGATGCAGCGAGATGATGACGTTCTCGCGATGGTTGAGGTTGCGCCCCATCCACTCGATCGAATCGGCGTAGACGTTCGGGGTCG
The DNA here is from genome assembly GCF_021398715.1 of Microbacterium binotii. Classification (NCBI taxonomy): domain Bacteria; kingdom Bacillati; phylum Actinomycetota; class Actinomycetes; order Micrococcales; family Microbacteriaceae; genus Microbacterium; species Microbacterium binotii. The sequence continues at coordinate 1,868,223 of NZ_CP090347.1, forward strand.
CCATCTCGACCGTGGCGGGCAGGTTGATGATCACCTTGCGCTCGGGCGTCGGTTCCAGGATCTCGAGCACGGCGTTGCAGATCTCGGCCGCGAACTCGAGCTCGGTGCCCGTGTAGCTCTCGGGCGAGTACTCGTAGTAGACCGCGGTTTCGGGGACGCGCTTCTCGTATTCGCGGCAGAGCCGCGCACCCTCGAGTGCGATGTCGATGATGCCCTGCTTGTCCGTCCGGAAGACGACGTCGCGCTGCAGCACGCTCGTGGAGTTGTACAGGTGGACGATCGCCTGCTTGGCACCGGCGATGGCCTCGTAGGTGCGCTCGATCAGGTGCTGGCGCGCCTGCGTCAGCACCTGGATGGTGACGTCGTCGGGGATGAGGTCTTTCTCGATCAGCTCCCGCACGAAGTCGAAGTCCGTCTGGCTCGCGCTCGGGAAGCCGACCTCGATCTCCTTGTAGCCCATGCGCACGAGCAGGTCGAACATGACGCGCTTGCGCTCGGGACTCATCGGGTCGATCAGTGCCTGGTTGCCGTCGCGCAGATCGACCGCACACCAGCGCGGCGCCTCGGTGATGCGCTTTGCGGGCCAGGTGCGATCGGGCAGTTCCACACGGATCTGCTCGTGGAACGGGCGGTACTTGCGCGTCGGCATGCCGGACGGCTTCTGAGTGTTCTCCATGGCTGCTTTCCTCGTCGGATGATGCGGGCCGTCGACGAGCTCCGCGACGAGAAGGGCCCTAGATCGAGGTCTCGTCGCGGCGACTAAGGAGAAGCACGGCCGCGCGCATGCCAACAGCTTACACCCGGCGAGTCAGAAGCCGAGGCGACCCAGCTGCTTCGGGTCGCGCTGCCACTCCTTCGCGACGCGCACGTGCAGCGACAGGTACACCCGGCGCCCGAGCAGCTGCTCGATCCCGGCGCGCGAGGCCGCACCCACATCGCGCAGGCGCTGACCCTTGCGTCCGATGATGATCGCCTTCTGACTGTCGCGTTCGACGACGATGTCGGCGAACACATCCGTCAGATCCGAATCCTCACGCTCGGAGATGTCCTGGACGACGACCGCGATGGAGTGCGGGAGCTCCTCGCGCGCATCGCCCAGGGCCGCTTCACGGATGATCTCGGCGATGCGGTCCTGGGTGGTCTCGTCCGTCACCACATCCGCGTCGTACAGCGCGGGGCCGGCGGGCATGAGCGCGAGCAGCTCGTCAGAGAGCACGCCCAGCTGCTCCCCCGTCAGCGCGGAGAGCGGGATGACCGCATCCCAGTCCTCGCGGAGGGAGTCCACCTCGATCAGTCGCTCGGTGATCTGCTCACGGGATGCGGCATCCGTCTTCGTGACCACGGCGACCTTCCGCGCGCGGGGGTAGCCGTTCAACGACTCCGCGATGCGGCGGTCACCGGGACCGACCTTCTCGGTCGCCGGCGCGCAGAAGGCGATGACGTCGACGTCGCCGAGCACATCCTCGACCAGGTCGTTCAGGCGCTGCCCGAGCAGGGTGCGGGGCCGGTGCAGTCCCGGCGTGTCGACGACGACGAGCTGACCGGCCGGCCGATTCACGATGCCGCGGATCGCGCGACGCGTCGTCTGCGGTTTCTCGCTCGTGATGGCGATCTTCTCGCCCACGAGCGCGTTGGTGAGCGTCGACTTGCCGACGTTCGGGCGGCCCACGAATGTCACGAAGCCGCTGCGGTGCTCGTCGGTCATCGTTCTCCCTTCACCGGCACGGGGATCGAACCCGTCCGGGTATCCGTCTGCGGTTCCGGGGCACGCTCGACCAAGACGGTCGCGAGTCCGCGCCCCCGCCCGCGCGACGCCCCTCCCGTCAGGTTGAGGCCCTCGTACGTGACGCTGGCACCGGGCTGCGGAACCCGGCCCAGCACCTTGCCCAAGAGCCCGCCGATGGAGTCGACCTCGTCGTCGTCGAGCTCGAGGCCGAACAGCTCACCGACCGCGTCCAGGCCGAGACGAGCGCTCACCCGATAGCGATCGGGGCCGAGCTCGACGACCTCCGTCGCGGGGGCGTCGTACTCGTCGGCGATCTCCCCCACGAGCTCCTCGATGACGTCCTCGAGGGTCACGAGGCCCGCGATGCCGCCGTACTCGTCGACGACCATGCACACGTGCACAGCGTCGCGCTGCATCTGCTGCAGCAACGGCTCGACGCGCATCGACTCGGGCACGAAAACGGGGACGCGTGCCAGCTGCGCCACCGACTGCGCACCCCAGTCCTGCTCGTCACGGAACGCGCGACGGACGAGGTCCTTGAGATAGAGGATGCCGCTGACGTCTTCGCCGTCGGCGGTGAGGACGGGGATGCGTGAGACCCCCGTGTCGAGGAAGATCCGCAGCGCCTCTCGCGCCGTGTCGTCCTCCGCGAGCGTGACGAGGTCGGTGCGCGGCACCATGACGGCGCGCACGTAGGTGCCGGTGAACTCGAAGACCGAGTGGATCAGCTCGCGATCGTCCTCTTCGATGAGGTCGTGCATGGCGGCTTCATCGACCATGCTGAGCAGCTGTTCCTCGGTGTCGAAGGATGCCCCGCGCGCGCCACCCGGTGTCACCCGACTGCTCAGCGCGACGAGGCCGTGTGCAAGCGGACCGAGGAGGATGCGGACGCCCCGGATCACCGGCGCGGCTCCGCGCAGCAGACCCTCGGCGTGGCGACGGCCCACAGAGCGGGGGCTGACACCGACAGCGACGAACGAGAGGCCCGTCATGAGCACGACGGCCGCCAGGATCGCCCACCAGACGTTGTCGAAGAGCTGGTCGAACGCGGCGGTCACGAGCACCGCGGCACCGGTCTCGGCCAGGACCCGGATGAAGGCCACCGCGTTGGCGTGCGCCTCCGGGTCGGCGCTGATGCGACCGAGCGGCACGGCGTTGCGGCCGGACCCCGAGAGATCGATCAAATCCTGTCGGGATGTGACGCCGAACGCCGCGTCGATCGCGGCCATGAGAGCGCCGAACGCGATGAGCAGGACGGCCGCGGTCAGCAGCAGCGCAGCGGTCATCCCCGCGCCCTGCGCCGCTCGGCGAGGGTGAAGGCGACGATGAGATCGCGTTGCAGGCCGAACATCTCGGCCGCATCATCGGGCTCGGCGTGATCGAAGCCGAGCAGGTGCAGCAGCCCGTGCGTGGTGAGCATGATCAGCTCGTCCTGCATCGGATGCGGCGGCTTCGCCTCACGCGCCTGGGTCTCGGCGACCTGCGGGCACAGCACGATGTCGCCCAGGAGGCCGGGAGGCGTCGGGGCCTCTTCGGAGCCGGGCCGCAGCTCGTCCATCGGGAAGCTCAGCACGTCGGTCGGTCCCGGCTCGTCCATCCACTGCACGTGCAGCGCCTCCATGGCGCCCTCGTCGACCAGCAGGATCGCGACATCGGCGTCCGGGCTGATGTGGAGCTCGGAGAAGTTGCTCTCCATGAGTCGCAGCAGCACGGTCTCGTCGACGTCGATTCCGGACTCGTTGGTGATCTCGATCGTCATGAGCGTCCTCGCTTCGGAAGGTGGTCGCGCGCGCCCCCGCGCCTCTGGGCACGATTGGCGAGCTCGCTGGCCTCATCCCGCTCACGCCGGGAGGCGAGGCGTCGCTCATCGAACTCGGTGTAGGCGTCGACGATCTTCCCGACGAGCGTGTGGCGCACCACGTCGTCGCTGGTGAGGTACGAGAAGTGGATGTCGTCGATGTCTTTGAGCACCCGCGTCACCAGGCGCAGGCCGGATGCTCCCTGCGGCAGGTCGATCTGAGTGATGTCGCCGGTGACGACCATGCGTGTGCCGAACCCCAGGCGGGTGAGGAACATCTTCATCTGCTCGGGCGTCGTGTTCTGCGCTTCGTCGAGCACCACGAAGGAGTCGTTGAGCGTCCGCCCGCGCATGTAGGCGAGCGGCGCCACTTCGATGGTTCCACTCGCCATGAGCTTGGGAACGAGCTCCGGGTCGAGCATCTCGTTGAGCGCGTCGTAGAGAGGCCGCAGGTACGGATCGATCTTGTCGGTCAGCGAGCCGGGGAGGAACCCGAGGCGCTCCCCCGCTTCGATCGCCGGCCGGCTGAGGATGATGCGACTGACCTCCTTGCGCTGGAGCGCCTGGACGGCCTTCGCCATCGCCAGGTAGGTCTTGCCTGTGCCGGCGGGGCCGATGCCGAACACGATCGTGTTCTCTTCGATCGCATCGACATAGGCCTTCTGCCCGAGCGTCTTCGGGCGGATGACCTTGCCGCGCGACGACAGGATCGCCTCGCCCATGACCTCCGACGGACGCATCCCGCCGTCGGTGTCGAGGATGCGGCGCGACGATGCGACGTCGGCGGGGCCGAGGTCCTGCCCTCGGCGGGTCATGACCAGCAGCTCCTCCACAAGCCTCCTCGCTGCGGCGACCTCGGCGGCCGAACCAGAGAGGGTGATCTCGTTGCCGCGCACGTGGACGTCGACATCCGGATGCTCGCGCTCGACCACGCGCAGGAGGCGGTCCTGCGGTCCGAGAAGCTGCACCATGGCGATGCCGTCGGCCATCAGCTTCTCGACGGCTTCGGGCTGGGGCTGCTCAGGCACCGACACTCCCCTCCGAAAGATCGCCGGCGAGGACGTGCGCGTGCACGTGGAAGACGGTCTGACCGGCGCCGGCACCGGAGTTGAAGACGAGGCGGAAGTCGCCGTCCGCGTGCTCGGCGGCGACCTTGCCTGCGACCTCGACCATCTCGGCGAGCAGATCGGGCGCCTGCGCCGCGAGCGACACGACGTCGCGGTACTCCGGAGTCTTCGGGATCACCAGGAGGTGGACGGGAGCCTGGGGCGCGATGTCACGGATGACGAAGACGCGCTCGGTCTCGACGAGGATCTCCGCGGGGATCTCGCCCTGCAGGATGCGGGTGAACACGGACGGCTCGCTCATTCCTCCAGTCTATGCGCGCGCGTTCACCACCGACCCAGGAGGGCCTCGATGGCGGCGAGGGCGGCGGGTCCCGCGGTCGAGGTGCGGAGGACGCCGCTTCCGAGCCGGACCGGGCGCGCGCCCGCGGCGGCGAACGTGTCGAGCTCGCCCGCGTCGATCCCTCCTTCGGGCCCCACGACCAGCAGGATCTCGGGGGCATCGTGCAGCTCCCGCATCCTGGTGCTGAGCGACTCGGATGCGCCGGGCTCCAGCACGAGCGTCGGGACGGTGGCCGCGCGCTGCGCGATCTGCGCGCTCGTGCGGACCTCGCTCACTTCCGGCACCCACGCGCGATGCGCCTGCTTGGCGGCCTCGCGGACGATCTGCGCCCAGCGGGCGCGGCCTTTGACCGCCTTGGCGGAGTCCCAGCGCGAGACGCTGCGCGCGGCCTGCCAGGGCACGACCTCGGCGACGCCGAGCTCCGTCGCGGCCTGCACCGCCATCTCGTCGCGATCGCCTTTCGCCAGCGCTTGAACGAGGACGAGGCGCGGCGCGGGGGCCGGAACGTCCTCGCGCCGCCCGATCTCGACCGCCACTTCGCGCGGCGCGACGCTGACGCACGACCCGGTCGCCCAGACGCCTCGTCCGTCACCGATCGTGACCTCCTCGCCGACGCGCACACGCCGCACGGTGGCGGCGTGGTGCGCCTCGGCTCCCGTCAGCACGACTGTGCGGCCGGGATGCGCATCGGAGGCGTCGTCGAGCAGGAAGTGCAGCGCCATCGGATCAGCCGTTGCGGAAGCGGTCGCGCAGCTTGGCGAACAGGCCCTGCTGGAACTCCGACAGGCGGGGAGCCGGCGCCTTCGTCTTCTTCGCGAACTCCTCGATGAGCGCCCGCTCCTTGTGGTCGAGGCGGGTCGGGGTGACCACGTGCACGCCGATCTTCAGGTCGCCGCGCTGATTGCCGCGAAGCGGCGTGATGCCGCGCCCCTTGATCGTCAGCACGTCGCCGGCCTGGACTCCGGCGCGCAGTTCGAGGTCGACGGGACCGTCCAGCGCCTCGATCCGGGTGGTGGTGCCGAGGATGGCGTCGGGCATCGAGACGTCGAGCGTCGCGAGGAGGTCGTCGCCGTCGCGACTGAAGACCTCGTCGGCGGCCACGGTGATCTCCAGATACAGGTCGCCGTGGGGGCCTCCCGCAGGGCCCACCTCGCCCGAGCCGGGAAGCTGCAGCCGCAGGCCCGTCTCGACGCCCGCGGGGATGTCGACCGAGACCGTGCGACGCGCACGCACCCGGCCCTGGCCCTGGCACGTGGCGCACGGGTACGGGATGGTGGTGCCGTATCCCTGGCACGTCGCGCAGGGCTGGTTGGTGACGACGTTGCCGAGCAGGCTGCGGACCGTGCGCTGCACGTGGCCGCTGCCATGGCAGATGTCGCACGTGACCGGCGATGTGCCGGGCTGGCAGCACCCGCCCTCGCACGTCTCGCACAGCACAGCGGTGTCCACCTCGATGTCGCGGTGGGCGCCGAAGATCACCTCTCGCAGCTCGAGCGTCACGCGCACGAGGGCATCCTGGCCGCGTTCGGTGCGCGAGCGCGGGCGCACCCGTCCTGCGCCGCCGCCGCCGAAGAACGTGTCGAAGATGTCGCTGAACCCGCCGAAGCCCTGCGCACCACCGAATCCGCCGCCGTCGCCGCCCATGTCGTACCGGCGACGCTGCTCGCTGTCGCTCAGCACGTCGTAGGCGTGCGTGACGAGCTTGAAGCGCTCCGCCGCATCCTCACCGGGGTTCACATCGGGATGCAGCTGGCGCGCGAGCTTGCGGTACGCCTTCTTGATGTCGTCCTGCGATGCGTCGCGAGGCACCCCGAGTACTTCGTAGTGGTCTGCCACTTCAGCCTTCCCGTCCGCGTGCCGCGGAATCGTCTCGCACGCGCTCAGCGCGCGCGTTCGTCGTCTTCCAGCAGACGGCTCAGGTAGTGAGCCACGGCGCGGACGGCCGCGAGGTTGCTGGAGTAGTCCATCCGGGTGGGTCCGAGCACGCCCACGCGCGCCTGACCTCCGGTCGTGTCGTAATCGCTGGCCACCACCGACGCCTCGACGAGTCCGAACGCCTCGTTCTCGCGTCCGATGGATGCGGCGAGCCCCTGCTCGTCGGCCACCATCTCGCCCATCAGACGCAGCAGCGTCACCTGCTCCTCGATCGCTTCCAGCAGCGGGTAGATGCTGCCGCGGAAGTCGCCCTCCGCCCGGGCGAGGTTGGCGGTTCCCGCCATGACCAGCCGGTCCTGCCGGAACTCGTCGAGCTCCTCGCCGACGGTGCGCAGGAGCGCGCCAAGGGCGCGGTCGGCCCGGCTGTCCGTCAACGTCTCGGCCAGAGCCTGCGCCACGCGTTGCGTGCCCTCGCGCACGGGCCGCCCGGTCACGAGTACCGACACCTGCGCACGGAGCGTCGCCACATCGGTCTCCTCGAGCGGCTCGGGCCCTGCCATCAGACGCTGCGACACCCGGCCCGTGTCGGTGACGAGCACGACGACCAGACGCGACCCGCCGAGGTGGACGAGTTCGACGTGCGTGATGCTCGCGCGCTCGAACGACGGATACTGCACGAGGGCGACCTGACCGGTGAGCTGGGTCAGCGCGCGGACCGTGCGCCCGAGCATGTCGTCCAGATCGGCCGGAGCCCCGAGGAAGGCGGTGATCGCCGAGCGCTGGGCACTCGTGAGGGGTCGCAGTTCGGCGAGGTGGTTCACGAAGACGCGGTAGCCCTTGTCGGTCGGCACCCGACCGGACGAGGTGTGCGGTGCGGTGATGAGCTCCTCGTCCTCGAGCAGCGCCATGTCGTTGCGGATCGTCGCGGCGGACACGCCGAACGAATGACGTTCGACGATCGACTTGCTGCCAACGGGTTCGCGCGTCTCCACGTAGTCCTGGACGATCGCCCGAAGCACATCGAGCCCCCGATCGCTGACCATGCGCACTCCCTCCTGGCACTCGAGGTCTGGGAGTGCCAATTCTAGCGCGCTCGCGAGGCGAGTCGCCGGTAGGCCGCCCGTAGACTCTCGAGAGGAGGTCGCATGTCGCATCCCGTCATCCACACCGAGACCGGAGTCGTATCCGGAACCCTCTCCGAGGGGATCGAGCGCTACCTCGGCATCCCCTACGCGAAACCGCCGGTCGGAGAGCGCCGATTCGCTCTTCCCGAGCCGGTCGCGGCCTGGGACGGCGTGCGCGAGACCACGGCGTTCGGACCCACATCGCCGCAGTCGCCCTATCCCGGGTTCGTCGGCGAGCTCCTCGCGTCGACGATCATCCCCGGCGACGACATCCTGACCGTCAACGTGTGGCGACCCGCAGATGCGGACGGCGCCGCGGTGATGCTGTGGTTCCACGGCGGAGCGCTCGAACGCGGCACGAGTGCCATCAGCACCTATGACGGCACACCGTTCGCGCGTGACGGCGTCGTCTTCGTGTCGGCGAACTATCGTCTCGGCGCCGAGGGCTTCTCGGTCCTGCCGGACGCGCCCCGCAATGTCGGGCTCGCTGATGCTGCCGAGGCCCTGCGATGGACCCACCGCAACATCGCCCGTTTCGGCGGCGATCCGTCGAGGATCACCATCTTCGGGGAATCGGCCGGCGGCGCCGTCGTCGCCGCGCTTCTCGCCCGTGAGGATCTGCGCCCGCTCCTCGCCGGGGCCATCATCCAGTCGGGACCGCTGGACGCCGAGACCGCCGAGCGCGCCGCCCGGCCGACCCAGGACATCGCACGCAAGCTCGACTCGCCCGCCACCGCCGAGGCCCTTCGAACGATCTCGCCGGAGCGACTCGTCGCGGCGAGGGACGAGCTGACGGCATCGTCCACGTTGCTGAAGGCCGCACCGGGCTTCAACGCGACCATCGATCCGGCGACGTTGCCGGAGACCCCGCGCCGCGCCCTCCTCGACGCCGACCTTCCGGTCATCATCGGCACCAACACCGACGAGTACCGCCTCTGGTACCCCGTGGCTGCGCTCGCGAAGCTCTCGCGCCGCACGTATGCACTTCTGGCGCTCGCGAAGCGTCTCCCACGAGGCGTATGGCGCGCGTACCGGCGGGCTTTCCCCGAAGCCTCTCCGGGAGAGATCATCGGACAGGTCCTGACGGATCTGGCCGTGCGACAGCCGGCGATCGAGGTCGCGCGCGCACGCAGGGCACCCACCTTCGTCTACGAGTTCGCCTGGCCGAGCCCGGTGCGTGATCTTCGCGCCGCGCACGCACTGGACATCGGCTTCGTCTTCGACGCGCTGGGCGACTCGGGCGCGATCACGATGGCCGGGACCGGCGCACCGCAGGAGTTGGCCACGCGCATGCACGCCGACTGGATCCGTTTCGCCGAGACCGGCGATCCCGGCTGGCCCGGGTTCCGGGACAGCCAGATCGTGCGCCGCTACGACACCTCGACGGAGGATGTGCCGCTGCCACGCGCGGAGGTGCTCGCGGCGCTCACCCGCTGAGTCAGTCGGTCAGCGCGCGGACGACCGCGTCGGCGAGCAGCCGGCCGCGACGCGTGAGCACGATGCGACCGCGCAGAGCGGTCGCGCCGTCGACGAGCCCGTCGGCGATGAGGCCGGCCACGGCGCTGCGCCGATCGCTCGGAACGACCTCGATCGGCAGACCCTCGCGGATGCGGGACTCCAGCAGGATCCGCTCGAGCGTGCGCGCCTCTTGGCCGGGTACCTCCCGGGCCGCCGCCGGCGACGAGCCCAGCGAGAGCCGTTGCGCGTACGCGGCCGGATGCTTGACGTTCCACCATCGCACGCCGGCGACGTGGCTGTGCGCGCCCGGACCGAACCCCCACCAGTCGGTTCCGCGCCAATACGCGAGGTTGTGGCGCGAGCGGTGGTCTGCGCCGCGCGCCCAGTTCGACACCTCGTACCAGTCGTAGCCCGCATCCGCCATCGCGTCGTCGACGAGCTCGTACATCTCCGCCTGCAGGTCGTCATCCGGCGCGGGCACGTCACCGGAGCGGATGCGGCGGGCGAGCTTCGTGCCGTCCTCGATGATGAGCGCGTAGGCGGAGAGATGATCCGGCTCCAGCGCGAGGGCGGCATCGACCGATGCGCGCCAATCGGAGAGGGACTCCCCCGGTGCGCCGTAGATCAGATCGACGCTCACGTCGAGCCCGGCCGCCCGCGCCCCCGCGACGGCCGCGGCGACGTTGAGGGGGTCATGCGTGCGATCGAGCGCGGCGAGCACGTGCGGGACGCTCGACTGCATGCCGATCGAGACGCGGGTCACTCCCGCCTCGGCGAGCTCGGCGAGGGACGCGGGAGTGACCGAGTCGGGATTGGCCTCGACCGTGATCTCGGCGTCCGGAGCGATGCCGAAGCCTTCGCGGACGGCGTGCAGCATTCCGCCCAGCGCGGCCGACGAGAGCAGGGTCGGCGTGCCCCCGCCGAAGAAGACGGTCTGCGCCGGCCGCGGGGCGTCTGCCAGCACCCGGGTCGCCAGCGCGATCTCACGGCTCAGGTCGTCGGGGTAGTCGTCGCGTCGGTGGCCGCGCAGCTCATCGGCCGTGTAGGTGTTGAAGTCGCAGTATCCGCAGCGCACACGGCAGTACGGGACGTGGATGTAGACCCCGAAATCGGTGCCCGGATCCACCACGGTGCCCTCGGGGAGAGCCCCGTCGGCGGGCGCGATGTCGCCGTCGGGAAGTACGGATGGGGCCATCAGGCGGGGGTCGTGTACATGGGTGAGATCGCGCGCAGATACCGGCCGAACAGCTCGCGGCGGCGGCGGCGCACGAGTGCGGGGAGAAGGCGGTAGAGCGGGGCCACCGGGCGATCGAATGCGCGAACGGTGAACCAGACCTCGTCGTCGCCGCGCCACTCGATCATGAACGATTCCTCGCCGCTCACCACCGAGTCGCGCACCGTGCCGAGCGCGAACCCGATACGGCGCTTCTCCTCGACCACGAAGATCACGCGCAGCTCGGCGTCGACGCGATAGCCGCCGACACGGCCGCGCACGTGCACCGACGAACCGGCGGCCACATACGGCGTTCCGTCCGCATCGAAGCGCTGGTCGGCGTCGAGGCGGCTCGGCGCGATGGGCTGGCCTTCGTCATCGAACGAGACGCCCGAGTAGCTCGGATCGGATGCGGGGCGCACCTCGGCGATCGAGATGCCGCCGTCACGGAGGGCACTCCAGGAGAGCAGCGCATCTCCCGCCGAGCGGAAGCGCTCCTCGCCGCTGCCGAGCTTCCACGACTCCTCGGCGGGGATGCTCTTCTCCGGCGGGTACTGGAGGAGGTCGGGAGCCTGCGTCGCCCCGACGGCGGCGTAGTCGACGGTCTCGTCCCGGAAGGTCCCACGGCGCATGGTCTCCAGCGTACCGAGCCGGCCTGGATGCACGATCCGAATGTGAATCCCCTACTTCTTCGTCTCGACGTCACCCGACAGCGCGGCGATGAACGCCTCCTGGGGCACCTCGACGCGTCCGACCATCTTCATGCGCTTCTTGCCCTCCTTCTGCTTCTCGAGCAGCTTGCGCTTACGCGTGATGTCACCGCCGTAGCACTTGGCGAGCACGTCCTTGCGGATCGCGCGGATGTTCTCGCGGGCGATGATCCGCGCCCCGATGGCGGCCTGGATCGGAACCTCGAACTGCTGACGAGGGATGAGCTTGCGCAGCCGCTCGGTCATCATCGTGCCGTAGGCGTACGCCTTCTCACGGTGCACGATCGAGCTGAAGGCGTCGACCTTCTCGCCCTGCAGGAGGATGTCGACCTTCACGAGGTCGGCGGTCTGGGACCCGGCCGGTTCGTAGTCCAGGCTGGCGTAGCCCTGCGTGCGGCTCTTGAGGTGGTCGAAGAAGTCGAAGACGATCTCACCCAGCGGCATGTTGTAGCGCAGCTCGACGCGGTCCTCGCTGAGGTAGTCCATGCCCAGCAGCGTCCCGCGGCGCGACTGGCACAGCTCCATCACGGTGCCCACGTAGTCCTTCGGCAGCAGGATGCCGACCTTGACGACCGGCTCGGAGACCTCGGCCACGCGGCCGTCCGGGTACTCGCTCGGGTTGGTGACGGTGACCGTCTCTCCCGTGTCCGTCATGACCTCGTACGTCACGGAGGGCGCGGTGGTGATCAGGTCGAGACCGAACTCGCGCGAGAGGCGCTCGGTGATGATCTCGAGGTGCAGGAGCCCGAGGAACCCGCAGCGGAAGCCGAAGCCGAGGGCGACGGAGGTCTCCGGCTCGTACTGCAGCGACGCGTCGGACAGCTTGAGCTTGTCGAGCGCCTCGCGCAGCTCCGCGTAGTCACTGCCGTCGATCGGGTAGATGCCCGAGAAGACCATCGGCTTGGGGTCGGTGTAACCGGGCAGCGCGTCGGTAGCGGGCTTGCGGTGGTTCGTGATCGTGTCGCCGACCTTCGACTGGCGCACGTCCTTCACGCCCGTGATCAGGTATCCGACCTCCCCGACGCCGAGGCCCTTGGTGGGAACCGGCTCGGGGCTGGATACGCCGATCTCGAGCAGTTCGTGGGTGGCCTTGGTCGACATCATCTGGATCCGCTCACGCGGCTCGAGCTTGCCGTCGACCATGCGGACGTAGGTCACGACGCCGCGATACGCGTCGTAGACGGAGTCGAAGATCATCGCGCGCGCCGGAGCCGCGGGGTCTCCGACGGGTGCGGGGATGCGCTCGACGATCCGATCCAGCAGCGCTTCGACACCCATGCCGGTCTTGCCGCTGACGCGGAGCACGTCCGCGGGGTCGCCGCCGATGAGTCCCGCGAGTTCGGCGGCGTACTTCTCGGGATCGGCCGCGGGCAGGTCGATCTTGTTGAGCACCGGGATGATCGTCAGGTCGTTCTCGAGCGCGAGGTACAGGTTCGCGAGCGTCTGCGCCTCGATGCCCTGCGCCGCATCCACCAGGAGGATCGCGCCCTCGCACGCGGCGAGCGATCGGCTCACCTCGTAGGTGAAGTCGACGTGCCCGGGGGTGTCGATCATGTTGAGCGCGTACGTGCCGTTCGCGTCCGACCAGGGCATCCGCACGGCCTGGCTCTTGATCGTGATGCCGCGCTCGCGCTCGATGTCCATGCGGTCGAGGTACTGCGCCCGCATGTCGCGGTCGGCGACGACACCGGTGATCTGCAGCATCCGATCGGCCAACGTCGACTTGCCGTGGTCGATGTGGGCGATGATGCAGAAGTTGCGGATCAGCTCGGGCGGAGTCGCGGACGGCTGCAGGGGCTTGAGGGCGCGCGGTGACATGTTCCGTCGATTCTACGGGGAGCAGCCGCCCGCCCGAGCCTAGGCTGGGGCGATGACGGTGCAGGTGGTCCTGGTGCACGGGATCCGGACGTCCGCTTCCATGTGGCGCGCCCAGCGGGAGAGCCTGACGGCCGCGGGCATGGGCGTGACCGCCGTGGACCTTCCCGGTCACGGCACGCGCATGGCCGAGCCGTTCACCCTCGACGAGGCGTTCGCGACGATCGACCGTGCCGTGCGCGTCGCGGCCGAGCGCGGGCCCGTTCTGTTGGTCGGTCACTCCATGGGCGGCCTGCTGTGCATCGAGTACGCGGGACGCGTCGATCCCCCGCCGATCGCCGGGTTCATCGCCGCATCCTGCACCGCGGTGCCGCGCGGGCTGGGACTGCGCATCTACCGGACGCTGGCCCGCGGCTTCGACGCGCTCCCCGATCGCGGGATGCGGCTGACCCGGTACGTGCTCTCCCGAACGCTTCCCGAGCACACTCGAGACGACTTCGGCGCGGGCGGATACGCCCTCGACGCCCAGGACGGCGCGCTCGCGCAGCTCGCTCGGCTCGACGTGTTGACGGCTCTCGCCCGCATCCGCGTCCCGCTGTGGTTCGTCAATGGCCAGTACGACCAACTGCGCGTCAGCGAGCGTCTCTTCCAGCGCATCGCGCCCCACGCGGAACTCATCGTCATCCCCCGCACGAGCCATCTCGTGTCGGCGATGCGCCCCGAGGCCTTCGACGCCGTGATCGCCCTCGCCGTCGCCACGATCGAGGCGGGCGCGAAGGACCCGGTCTGGTAGACTCCTTGTTTGGCTTGCGCGTGAAGGGTTTTCCCGCTCTTCACGACCGCCGCGAAGCGCCCCTCTACCGCTGACCGGCAACTTCCGAGCAGACTCCGAAACGAAAGTTCACGACACGTGGCAAACATCAAGTCGCAGATCAAGCGCAACAAGACCAACGAGAAGGCGCACGAGCGCAACAAGGCCGTCAAGAGCGAGCTGAAGACCGCGGTGCGTCGCACCCGCGAGGCCGTCGCCGGTGGCGACAAGGCTGCCGCCGAGAAGGCGCTCGTCACGGCTACCAAGAAGCTCGACAAGGCCGTCAGCAAGGGCGTCATCCACAAGAACCAGGCCGCGAACCGCAAGTCCGCGATCGCGAAGCAGGTCTCCGCTCTCTGAGCCGTTTCCTCCTCGAAGGCCCGTCGCTGTTGCGGCGGGCCTTCGTCGTTGTCGCGGAGGGGGTTCAGGCCGCGTAGGGAGCGCGCGTGGCGATGACCGTGACGAGGCGTTCGAGTGCGAAGACGGCGTCGCGGGAGCCGCCCTTGACCTCGGCGTCGGCGCGCGCGGTCGCCTGGATCGCAAGACCGAGCGAATCCTGGGTCCACCCCGACAGATCGCGGCGCGCCCGGTCGACCTGCCAGTCCTTCATGCCCAGCCGTGTCGCGAGCTGCCGGGACGGCTCGCGCGTACCGGCCACCCTGGCCATCGTGCGCAGCTTCATCGCGATCGCCGCGACCATCGGAACCGGGTCGGCACCGGAGTCGAGTGCCTGCCGCAGTGCGAGGAGCGCCTCCCCGTAACGACCGGCGATCGCCGTGTCGGCGACCGTGAAGGCGGAGGTCTCCACGCGTCCGCCGTAGTACCGCTCGACGATCTGCTCGGTGATGTCGCCCTCGACATCGTTCACCAGCTGCTGGCAGGCGGCGGCGAGCTCCGTCAGATCGTCGGAGAACGCACCGACCAGTGCGCGCAGGGCGGCGGGCACGATGCGTCGGCCCGCCTCGCGGAACTCGCTCGCCGCGAAGTCGTACCGGTCGGAATCGCGCTTGATGGCGGGGCACGCCACCTCGACGCCTCCGCCGGATCCGGACCTGATGGCTTCCAGCAACTTCTTGCCCCGCACACTCGCGCCGGTGTGCCGCAGGACGACCGTGGCACCCTCCTGCGGGTTCTCCAGGTAGGCCAGGGCCTCCGAGAGGAACGCGTCGGAGCACTTCTCGACACTGCGGATGCGGACGAGTCGCGGCTCGCCGAACAGCGACGGCGCGCTCACGGACAGAAGCGTTCCGGCCGAGTAGTCGGAGGCGTCGATGTCGGAGATCTCGAGGCTCGGGTCTTCGGCGCGCAGGTAGTCGCGGAGTCTTGCCGTGGCACGCTCCGCGCAGACCTCCTCCGGGCCGGAGATCAGCACGATCGGCGCCGGCTCCGGGGTCCGCCACGACTGCTGCGGGATCGCACTGCGTGTCGGGGTGGACTTTCGGATCGCCATCCTCCCAGCCTACCGAGGGCGGCCGACGCCGCCTCCGTCCGCTCCCGCCAGACCGTCGTGCGCCCGTCGTCCATCCCCACGAGGATGAGACCGTCGAGGTCGGTGCGCGCCACCGTCGTGCCCTGGGCCGAGAGGATGTCGAGGATCGCCGCCCGCGGATGCCCGTAGTCGTTGCCCGCACCCACGCCGATCAATGCGAGCGCCGGAGCGACCTGACGCTGCAGCCCCGCATCCTGATCCGCCGATCCGTGATGCGCGACCTTGAGGACCTCGTACGGCCCTCTCAGCTCTCCGCTCGCGCGCAGCGCCCGCTGCGCGTCGCCGCCGAGGTCCCCCAGCATGAGCGTGCGCGGCACCCCGCCGCCCCCGATCTCCACGACGATGCTCGCATCGTTGCCCGGCACCACGGCGTCTGCCGACGGCCACAGGATCCGCCAGCGGGCGGCTCCCAGCACTCCCCCCATCCCCGCGGCAGCGGCGACGACATCCCGCGCCCCGACCGCGAGCGCCCGCGCGGCGTCGCGCTCGTCCGCGGGACCGTGCATCAGGAGACCCACGGGTGCCGGAACGCCGTCGAGCCCGCCCACGTGGTCGATGTCGAAGTGGGTGAGCACCAGAAGGTCGATCCGCGTGATCCCCAACCTCGCGAGACAGGAGTCGAGAGCCTCGGGTTCGGGGCCGGTGTCCACGAGCATGACCGCGCCGGCGGAGCGGACCACGACGGCGTCGCCCTGCCCGACGTCGCACATGGCGACGCTCCACTCCTGTGGCGTCGTGAGCGGTACCACGACGGAGTCGACCACCAGGATCCCCACCATCGCCGCCGCAACGGATGCGGTCATCACGGCCGAGAGTGCGCGGGTGAGGCGAGCGATGCGTGTTCGTCCCGGCGGCAGCAGGAGGACCGTGCCGGCCGCTGTCACCACGACGAGGCCGACGAGCCCGGGGAGGCCTTCCGCCCACGCGAGCGTCCGCGCGGGCAGCGTGTCCACAGCACCCGCGATCCCCGCGATCCACGCCGCGGGCACCCAGGTGAGGGCACTCAGTCCCGCCTGCAGCACGGGCACGGGACCCGCGAGGCACGCTGCCAGCCCGAGTACGGTGGCGACCGGGGCGGCAGGGGCCGCGAGGAGGTTCGCCGGCACGCCGTACACGGCGACACCGGTGCTGACGAGCACGATGAGCGGAGCGCAGACGAGCTGCGCCGACAGCGGTACGGCCAGCGCCAGGGCGAGAGACGCCGGCAAGAACCTGCCGAGCCCCCGCGCGAGAGGCGGGGCGAGCACCAGCAGCGCGCCCGTGGCCGCCGCCGACAGCGCGAACCCCAATGACAGCGCCAGCCACGGATCGGCGGCCAGCAGCACGCACACCGCCAGGGCGAGGAGGGCGAGTCCGCTTCCCCGCCGTCCGAGCAGCAGCGCGAGCATCGCGATCGCGGACATCGTCGCCGCACGGATGACGCTGGGCTCGGGCGTGACTAGGCCGACGAAGCCCGCGAGCGCCGACAGCCCGGCGATGACACGCCCCGTGCGACCGATTCCGCACCGCGCCGCGAGGAGGAAGGCGAGCCCGACGACGATGGCGCAGTTCGCCCCCGAGACGGCGGTGAGATGGGTGAGGGATGCGGCGCGCATCTGCTGCTCCAGCTCGGCGTCGACGGCGCCGGTGTCTCCGACGGCGAGGCCCGGGATGAGGCCGGCGCCCGGTGCGGGCAGCCCTTCCGTCGACGCAGCGAGACGTTCGCGCAGCCAGGCGGATGCGGCCGACACCCCCTCCGGCGCCCGTACCAGCTCGACCCGCTCCGCCCGCACGACGAGCGCGGCACGGTCGCCCGGCTCCGCCGCGAAGGCGCCGCCGTCGATGCGCACGACAGCGCCGATCTCGGCCCCGTCGGGACGCTCCGACATCAACACCGTGACCGGCACCCCGGCGGCGACCGGCTCGCGACCGGCCGACGCCGACACCGTGAGCGCATCCGTCCGATAGCCGAGCGCGGTCGTCTCGATCTTGCCGACGACCGAGAACTCACCGCCCACCTGGTGGCCGTCGCCCACCTCGATCGCGGCGGCGCGGGGCGGATCCTGCACGGCCACCGACATCGCCGGCATCGCCCCCATCAGCAGGGCGAGCGTCACGAGAGCCCACATGCGCGCCCACCCCGGTCGCCCGATCAGCGCCGCGGTCAGCGCGGTCGCCACGGCACCGCCGCCGCAGAGCAGAGCCAGCACCGGCGCCGCCGCCGAGTGCGTGATCGCGACAGCGGCGACCATCCACGAGAGAACCCCAGCGGGCACGAGCCGCCACGCGCGCCGGTCCATCACACGGTCACGAGATCGCGGAGCCCGGCGAGCATCTTCTCGCCGATCCCCGGCACGCCGAGCAGATCGTCCACACTCGTGAACCGGCCGTTCTGCTCCCGCCAGTCCACGATCCGCTGCGCGATGGCAGGGCCGACGCGCGGCAACTCGTCGAGCTGCTCCACGCCCGCGGTGTTGAGGTTGATCGGACCGCCACCGGCGCTCTCGCCCCCGGCCGCTCCTGCGGGAGGCGCCTGCCCCAGCTCGAGCACGACGAGTTGCTCGCCGTCGCTGAGCGGTCGGGCAAGGTTCACCGCCGCAGCGTCGGCGTTGTCACCGAACCCACCCGCCGCCGAGATCGCGTCGGCGACCCGCGAACCCGACGCGAGGACGTAGAGTCCGGGCGCGGCCACCGCACCCGAGACGTGCACGTAGACCTCCGCGGTCTCGTCCGCTGCAGTCGGTGTCGGCACCGGCGCCGGCGGCGGCACCGCCGCACTCCGAAGCACCCCCACCACCACCGTCACGGCCAACACGAGCAATGCCAGCACGACGACGGCGCCGACACCCAGACGCACACGTCCTGCGGCATCGGGTGCGGGCTTCACACACCCACGCTAGGAACGTGCGTCCTGGTCCGAACGCGAGAACCCCCGCGGTGTGCATGCACCGCGGGGGTTCCTCCGATGGGGAGAGCAGCTCGCTCAGCGCGTGCTGAAGCTCACGACCTTCGGCGGACGAACGATCGCCCGGACGATCTCGCGCTCGCCGAGCGCGCGCTGCACGCGCACGTCCTCGCGCGCCAGCCGCTCGAGCTCCTCGCCGCCGACCTTGGCCGACACCTCCAGCGTCGCGCGCACCTTGCCGTCGATCTGGACGACAGCGGTGACGGTGTCCTCCACCAGCAGCGTGCCGTCGGGCTGACGCCACGATGCGAGACCGACGGACGGCTCGTAGCCGAGCTGTGACCACATCTCCTCAGCCGTGTGCGGCGCGAACAGGTCGAGGATCATCGCGGTGGCTTCGGCGGCCTCGCGGACGGCGGGGTCCGCCGCGCCCGCGCCCGAGTCGATCGTCTTGCGCGTGGCGTTGACGAGCTCCATGAGACGCGCGACGACGACGTTGAACTTCGTCTGCTCGATGAGGGAGGGCGCATCCGCCCACAGGCGGTGCGTGACGCGGCGCAGCGCCGTGTCGCCCTCGGCCCACACCGCATCCGTGGGGCTGGAGACCTCGCCCGCGATGCGCAGCGCACGCGCGAGGAACTTCGTCGCGCCGGTCGTCGAGACGTCCTTCCAGTCCTTGTCGTCCTCGACGGGGCCCGCGAAGGCCAGTCCGACGCGCAGCGCGTCGGCGCCGTGGGCGTCGAGCTCGTCCTGGAACAGCACGAGGTTGCCCTTGCTCTTGGACATCTTCGCGCCGTCGAGGATGACCATGCCCTGGTTGATCAGGCTGGAGAAGGGCTCGGTGAAGTCGACGTAGCCCATGTCGTAGAGCGCCTTGACGATGAACCGCGCGTACAGCAGGTGCAGGATCGCGTGCTCGACGCCACCGATGTAGAAGTCCACCGGCGCCCACTTCGAGGCCTCGCGACCCGAGAATGCGGCGTCGGGATCCCCCGGCGACAGGAAGCGCAGGTAGTACCAGGAGCTGTCGACGAAGGTGTCCATCGTGTCCGGGTCACGACGCATGGGCTCGCCGGTCTCCGGGTCGCTCGCCTGCACCCACTCGGTCGCGCCCCCCAGCGGCGAGGTGCCCTGCGGCAGCAGGTTGAGCCCCTCGGGGTCGGGCAGGCGCACGGGCAGCTGGTCGTCGGGCACCGGAACGATGCGGCCGTCGTCGCCGTGCAACATCGGGATGGGGGTGCCCCAGAACCGCTGGCGCGAGATCAGCCAGTCCCGCAGGCGATAGGTCTTCGCCGCGCGACCCGTCCCGGCCACCGTGAGCTCCTCGATCGCGCGCGCGATCGCGTTGCGCTTGCTGAGACCGTTCAGGCTGCCCGAGTTGATGAGGCGGCCGTCTCCGCTGAGCGCGACACCGGTGCGCACCGGGTCGATGTCGTCAAGGGTGTCGGTGCCCTCGAGCGGGTCGATCGGGTTGCCGTCGGCGTCGAGCTCGATGACCGGCACGGCACCGGTGATGGGTGCCGTCGTGTCGACGACGATCTTCACCGGCAGATCGAACGCACGCGCGAAGTCGAGGTCGCGCTGGTCGTGCGCCGGCACGGCCATGACCGCGCCGTGACCGTAGTCGGCCAGGACGTAGTCGGCCGCCCAGATCGGCAGTCGTTCCCCGTTGATGGGGTTGATCGCGTAACGGTCGAGGAACACGCCCGTCTTCGGCCGGTCGGCGTTCTGACGCTCCACATCCGTCGTCTGCTGCACCTGGGAGAGGTAGGCCTGGAAGCGCTCGCGCGCCTCGGGACCGGCTCCCGCCGCCAGCTCCGCCGCGAGGTCGGAGTCGGGGGCGACGACCATGAAGGTGGCGCCGTGCAGCGTGTCGGGGCGCGTGGAGAAGACCGTGACCTTCTCGGCGCGCCCCTCGATCTCGAAGTCGATGTCGGCACCGATCGAGCGGCCGATCCAGTTGCGCTGCATCTGGATGACCTTGTGCGGCCAGAAGCCCTCGAGCTGGTTGAGGTCGTCGAGCAGCCGGTCGGCGTAGTCCGTGATCCGGAAGTACCACTGCGTCAGCTTCTTCTTGACGACCACCGCGCCGCAGCGCTCGCAGTGCCCGTCGATGACCTGCTCGTTGGCGAGCACCGTTTGATCGTGCGTGCACCAGTTGACCGGGCTCTCCTTGCGATACGCCAGGCCACGCTCGTAGAGCTTCTGGAACAGCCACTGGTTCCAGCGGTAGTACTCCGGGTCGCTCGTGTGCAGGACACGGCTCCAGTCGAAGGAGACGCCGTAGGCCTTGAGGCTCTCCTTCTGCTGCGCGATGTTGTCGTACGTCCAGGTGACGGGGTTCGCGCCGCGCTTGATGGCCGCGTTCTCGGCCGGGAGACCGAAGGAGTCCCATCCGATCGGGTGCAGCACGTTGTAGCCGCGGTGACGCCAGAACCGCGCGACGATGTCCGAGTAGAGGTAGTTCTCGGCGTGCCCCATGTGCAGGTCGCCGGAAGGGTACGGGAACATCGCGAGCACGTACTTGCGCGGGCGGGTGTCGTTCTCGCCGCCGGCGCGGAACGGGTCGCTTTCCGCCCAGCGCTGCTGCCACTTGTCCTGGATGGCGTGGGCGTCGAAGCCGCCGTCGGCGGACGCGCCTGCGGTGTCGGTCGAGGTCGTAGACACAGAGGGACCAATCGTGGAGTGTCGGGAAGGTGCGCAAGGCGCAAATTTCAGGATACCCGACCCCTAACCACCCCAGTCGGCCGGGAGCCTCGCCCCTGCGGCCCGCAGCGGCGCCGTGGCCTTGAGCGCCACCTCCGCGACCTCGGCGGCGACGTCGGAGGACCAGGTGATCCCGCCGCCCGCGCCCACATAGGCGCCCCCTGGGTGCACGACGAGGGTGCGGATCGTCATGGCCAGATCGAACGCCCCGTCCTCTCCCACCCAGCCGGCACAGCCGGAGAAGGCGCCCCGGGGCGCCCCTTCGATGCCGTTCAGCAGTGTCATCGCCGACAGTTTGGGAGCTCCCGTCATGCTGCCCGCGGGGAAGACCGCCGCCAGCATCTCCCCCAGCGTGATTCCCGGATGCGGCACCCCGCTGACCGAGCTCACGAGCTGATGCACGCGCGGATACGTCTCCACCTCCAGAAGACGGTCGACACTCACCGTCGCCGGGTCGCACACGCGCGCCAGGTCGTTGCGCATGAGGTCGACGATCATGACGTTCTCGGCGCGCTCCTTCGGGTCGGCCGCGAGCTCGGCGGCGAGGGCGGCGTCGGCCTCGGGAGTCGCACCGCGCGGACGCGTGCCCTTGATCGGATGCGTGCTGACGCGTCCGTCGCGCGCGAGCAGGAAGCGCTCCGGACTCGCACCCGCCAGCGCGATCCCGCCGCTTCGGAGCAGGAGCCCGTGATGCGAGGGGGTGTCCGATCGCAGCGCCGCGTAGGCGTCGAGCGCGTCGACCTCGCCGGCCACATCGAATCGCGTCGTGAGACACAGCAGGTACGCATCCCCTCGGCCGATGGCCTCGATGGCGGTGCGGATGTCGTCGGCATAGCGGAGCGCGTCGACCCGCGCGGTCGCCGCGCCCCGATCCGGAACCGCGACCGGAGCGACCGGAGACGCCGACGCGATGCGCTCCGCCCAGGCTTCGGCGTCGTCGCCGCTGACCCAGGTCGCGCCGGCGGCGTGGTCGAACGTCACGAGGGTGCGCACCCTCATCCAGCTCTCGCGAGGCATGTCGTCGGCGGCGACCGGCGCGCCTGCTGCATCCGCACCGCTCTCGTACGAGAGCCACCCCACCCAGCCGTTCCGGAACGGTCCGGCTGGATGCGGCGCAGCACCGCCCGTCGCGAGCCTCACCGATCGGATCTCGGCGCCCTCGACCGGGATGCCGCATCCGATCCAGCTGTAACCGGCGCCGGCACCGGGCCCCGCGTCGAGCCAGAACGTGTGGTCGCGCTCGGCGAACAGTGCGTGGACGGCTGCGGGATCGTTCGCGCCGTGCACGCGGATGGGAGCAGCGGGCACGCTCCCAGGCTAGCGACACCGCGAGCCTCTAGGCTCGACGGCGTGAACGATCTGCTCACCGCGATCCTCGATGCCGTGCGCGAGGTGGATCCGGTGCTGCGCGTCATTCTCGCCGGCGTCGCCATCATGCTGGAGACGAGCGTCCTCGTCGGACTCATCGTTCCGGGCGACACGATCGTCATCGTGGCGGGCACCGCGGTCGCCACGCCCCTGGAAGGCGTTCTCCTCGGCGCTGCCGTCGTGCTCGGGTCGCTGATGGGCGAGACGCTCGGATATATCCTGGGCCGCTATCTGGGCCCGTGGTTGCGCCGGTCACGCCTCGGGCGACGCATCGGCGAGGAGAACTGGGCGAGGTCGGAGCGCTACCTGGAACGCCGCGGCGGGCCCGCCATCTTCATCTCCCGTTTCCTGCCGGTGCTCCACTCGCTCGTGCCGTTGACGGTCGGCATGGCGCGCTTCCCGTATCGCCGGTTCCTCGCGTGGACGGCGCCCGCATGCATCATCTGGGCGAGCCTCTACATCGGTGTCGCGGCGGCCGCTGCGGGCACGTACCGCGAGCTTTCCGCGCGCATCCACTACGCGGGCTACATCTTCGTCGCCATCATCGTGGTGTTCGTCGTGCTGGTGTTCATCGGAAAGAAGATCATCGAGCGGGTCGAGCGTCGGCACATGGCCGAGCCCGCGTCCACCCCGGAGCCCCGCGCGACGGACGTGGAAGACTGAGGGCGTGGCCGAATCTTCTCGTCCGACCCGTTCCGACAAGATCCTCTGGATCGCCCGACTCGAGCGCCGATTTCACGCGTGGCGTGAACGGGGCGCCCGTCGTCGTGGGCGCACACCATCGGTGGCGGCCTTTCCCGGCTACGGTTCCGAGCGCTGGGTGCGGGTGCTCGCACGCGTCGTGATCCCCCCGGTCGGCCGGGACAAGGGCGAGTACGCAGGCATCCGCGGATGGCGGAGCTTCGCCGCAATCCCTGTCGCGTACGGTCAGGTCCGAGTCACCGTGGGTAGCGAGACGCACGACGTCGTCGCCGACCGCGGCGGCGTCGTGGACGTGGTGCTCCCGGCGACCCTGGAGCCGGGCTGGCAGACGCTCACGGCGCAGGTGGAGGGCGGGCAGACCACCACGCTGCGCGTGTTCATCGTCTCCGACGGCGCCAGGTTCGGTGTCGTGAGCGACATCGACGACACGGTCATGGTCACCGCCATCCCCCGTCCGATGCTTGCGGCGTGGAACTCCTTCGTCGTCAACGAACACGCGCGGCAGCCCGTCCCCGGGATGTCGGTGCTGCTCGAGCGTGTGACGCGCGAGCATCCCGGCGCCCCCCTGGTCTATCTGTCGACGGGCTCGTGGAACGTCGCCCCGACACTCACCCGTTTCCTGCGCAGACACCTCTTCCCCTCCGGTGCGATGCTGCTGACCGACTGGGGGCCGACACACGATCGATGGTTCCGCAGCGGGCGCGCGCACAAGTCGACCAATCTCAGCCGACTTGCGCAGGAGTTCCCCGACATCCGCTGGCTGCTCATCGGGGACGACGGGCAGGCCGACGATGCGATCTACACCGAGTTCGCGGGCGCGCATCCCGCTAACGTCGCCGCCGTCGCCATCCGCCGTCTGACGCCCGCAGAAGCCGTGCTCGCCGGTGGCCGGACGGCCGTGAACGACCACTCCGCCGCGAGCGTGCCGTGGGTCAGCGGCGACGACGGAGCCGAACTGCTCGATCGGCTGGAAGAGGCCGGTGTCGTACGCCCCGGCGTAGGCTGACCGGCATGTGTGGTCGGTTCGTCGTCGCCAATGTCGCGTCGGAGCTCGTCGGAGTGCTGCGCGTCGACACGATCAACCCCTCGCTCCCTGCGCCGTCCTTCAACGTCGCACCGATGAGCACGGCGGCCATCGTGCTGGACTCCGCCAAGACCGAGCCGCCCACGCGGCGACTGGAGCCCGCGAGGTGGGGCCTGGTGCCCGCGTGGGCGAAGGATCCGAAGATCGGGGCCCGCGCCTTCAACGCCCGCGCGGAGGAGCTCGAGGAGAAGCCCATGTTCCGCGGTGCTCTCATCAAGCGCCGCGCCGTCGTCCCGACGACCGGCTACTACGAGTGGAAGCAGCTCGCCGACGGCAAGGAGCCGCACTTCATCCACCCGGCCGACGATTCGCCCCTGTTCCTGGCGGGGCTGTACGAATGGTGGAAGGACCCGAGCAAGGGCGATGACGACCCCGACCGCTGGCTGCTGAGCTTCACCATCCTGACCCGCGACGCGATCGGCGCCCTGGGTTCGATCCACGACCGGATGCCCCTCTTCCTCGACGCCGACTTCGCCGATGCGTGGCTCGACACCGACACGGAGAACGTCGGCGACATCCTCGATGCCGCCATCGACGCGGCTCCGGATCTCGCCGAGACCCTCGAGACACGGGTCGTCTCCCCCGCCGTCGGCAACGTGCGCAACGACTCGCCCGCGCTGATCGAACCCGCGTGAGCGCCGCGACGTCCCTCCTCACGCCGGAGACCGTCCTCAGCAGCGATGACTGGCGCTCCCGTGAGCGCCGTCACGTCGAACGGGCCGATGCGCTCACCGCCGGACGTCGTGCCCGCGTCGCGCGGGGCCAGACGCATCCCGTCGAGGACTTCCTCTTCACGTACTACGGCTACAAGCCGGCGCTGCTGCGCCGCTGGCATCCGGGTACGTCGTACGCGCTGGCGGATGCGGCGCACGAGGCCCGTGCCGATTGGCGCTGGTACGTCAGCGACGAGAACCACGCCCTGCGCGTCGATGCGCGCGCGTTCGCCGCCGAGAAGAGGCTCCTCCTCACCGGCGTCGCCGCGATCCTGGAAGGCGCGCGCGGGCGGAGCGCGCAGTACGGCTGCTTCGGTATGCACGAGTGGGCGATGCTCTACCGCTCTCCAGCTCCCCGCCATGCGGTGCCGTTGCGGCTGGGATCGGCGGGCACGGACGCGGTGGTCGAATCGCATGAGCTGCGGTGCACCCACTTCGACGCCTTCCGCTTCTTCACCGACGATGCGGCGCCCCGCAACCGTGTGCTGCTCGCGCGCGACACCCAGTCCGCCCACGAGCAGCCGGGCTGCCTGCACGCGGGCATGGACCTCTACAAATGGGCGGTTAAGCTCGGTCCGCTCGTGCCCGGGCACACGCTGCTCGACGCGTTCGAGCTCGCCCGCGATATCCGGGCGCTCGACATGCGCGCCTCGCCGTATGACCTGCGCGACTGGGGTTACGAACCCGTCGCCGTGGAGACGGCGGAAGGCAAGGCCGCGTACGT
Source organism: Microbacterium binotii (assembly GCF_021398715.1). Taxonomy (NCBI): domain Bacteria; kingdom Bacillati; phylum Actinomycetota; class Actinomycetes; order Micrococcales; family Microbacteriaceae; genus Microbacterium; species Microbacterium binotii. The sequence continues at coordinate 1,893,830 of NZ_CP090347.1, forward strand.
CGCCGAGCAGCGGGCGTTCACTCTCCGGGCTGAGCCGTTGCGCGAGCAGCTGCTCGCCCACATCCGCTCGGCGTCGGCAGCCTGAACACGCGCTTCAGCGCGCGGCGGTGGCGGCCACGTCCCTCGGAAGCAGCACCCGGAGCGAGAACCACTCGGCACCGCCGTCGACCGACACCGACCCGCCGTAGGTCTCCGCGGCCGCCTCGATGTTGCGCAGCCCGTACCCGTGCCCGTCGCCGACCTTGCGCGTGAGGATGCGGCCGTCTCGCCGACGCAGGTGCCCGTCGAAGGTGTTCTCCACCCGCAGCATCACGAAATCGTCGTGTGCGAAGAGGGAGAACTTCACCATCCGCTGCGACTCGGGAAGCCGCGCCGTGGCCTCGAAGGCGTTGTCGAGGGCGTTGCCCGCGATCGCGGTGATGTCCAGTGGACGCAGCCCCGACAGCAACCGTCCGTCGGCGACGGTGGCGACGTGGATGCTCTGCTCCCTGGCGTACATGAGCTTCGCCGTGAGCACTGCGTCGAGCACGTCGTTGCCCGTGCGCACCTGCGTCGCATAGTCGCGGATCGACGTCTCGAGATCGTCGAGGATGCGCAGTCGCGACTGCGGATCCTGCTCGGCGCGGATCGCATCGAGGTGGTGCTTCATGTCGTGATACTTGCGGTTGACCTCGTCGATCGTGCGCCGCGACATCTCGTACTGCTGGTGCTGGCTGGTCAGCAGCCGCGCCATCGCGTCGGCTTCGCGGCGCGCCTGGAAGCCACGGCGCACCTCGTGCTGCACGTAGAGCGCGATGTAGCCGCAGAGGTCGACGAGGGTGCGGATGTAGAGGATCTCGTGACCGATGCGGCCGCTGAAGGGCGTAGCGGTGGTCACGAAGCTGAGGTTCGAGATGATGAACGTGGCGGTCGCGATCGAGAGCGCGGCGACGAGATCGGCGTAGCCCACCTCGAAGACCTCACCCCGTACCAGATGACGCCGCTCCGCGAGCCAGGCGAGACCCAGCATCCCGCCGTAGATCACGACCATCATCGTGGCTTTCACCTCGGCGGGCGCGTCCAGGTAGAACCGATCGAGCTGCCAGTGGATGGATGCGGTGAGCTCCGCCAGCACGAACGCCCGCGCGGTGAGGTAGCCCGCGGTCACCGGGGAGACCCGCAGCGTCGTGTACAGCATGGCGAACATCACCAGCACGGCAGCCAGCATCCCCGGGATCCACAACGCGAGCGAGAGGCGCCCGGCTGCTTCCTGCACCGCGAGCAGCGCGAGCAGCCCCACGGCGGACGCCGCGGCCGTCACCCACCAACGGGCCCGCCGGGCGACGATCAGCACGAAGACGAAACAGGCTCCCCACTCCGCGATGGCGGTGAAGCTGCGAGGGATGTCGGCGAGGTACAGCTCGTTCATGCCGTGATCCCGCGCGTACCGATGTACGCGGCCAGCGCGGCGAGGAAGTCCTTCTTACGCGGCCGACTGATCTGCAGCCGCACCCCACCTCGGACGCGGCAATCGTTGCCCTCCACCCCGGTCACGTGCCGGAGGTTCACGAGGTAGCCGCTGTTGCAGCGGAAAAAGTCCTCGCCCTCCAGCTCCCCCTCCATCGCCTTCAGCGACGTCGCGACGGTGTAGTCGCTGTCCAGCGTGTGGATCAGGACGTTGTGCTTGGCGCTCTCCAGGTACAGGACGTCGGCGATGTCGAGGCGGTGCCGGTCGCCATCGGCGGCGGTGAAGAGCATGTGCCGTCGTTCGCGTCGCCGCAGGCGCACGAGGCAGCGCCCGAGCTCCTGCGCGAAGACCGGGTAGGAGACGGGCTTGAGGAGGTAGCTCAGGGCATCAACCTCGTAGCCGCTCACCGCGTACTGCGGGGATGCGGTCACGAAGACGATGAGCACTTCGCTGTCGACCTCGCGGATGCGGCGTGCGGCCGTCATGCCGTCCACACGCGCCATCTGGATGTCCAGCAGCAGGATGTCCCAGTCGGGACGGTAGTCCTCGATGATGTCGCGTCCGTCGCGGAACGCCCCGATGTGGAAGCGTTCGCCGTGCTCACGCTGGAACCGGTCCAGGTGCGACAGCAGACGGTCGATGCTGGCCGGATCGTCTTCGACGACGCCGATGCGGATCATGCTCTGTCTCCTTCCAGGCCTGTTCTCAACTGAAGCCGACGTAGCGTCGGGCGAGGTGGTACGCGGCCCGTGTCACGTGCCGCCCCGCGTACCCCGGCAGGTTGCTCCCTGCGCAGACGAGGCTGCGCCGCAGATGACCGTGGATGCGGGGACGATCGCGCTTCACCTCCCGCCAGAAGGCTCGGCGCACCGCGAGGTGCTGTGCGGTGCCGCCCAGCGCGAGCGTGGCGCTCACGGTGGCGCAGAGCGCGCGGACGTAATGCAGCTGCGCGGCGTAGAGCTGCGCCGGAACCCGTCCGGACCGCACGTCCTCGACACTCGGCAGGGTCTCGAGAGCGAGCCGGTTCACTCGCAGCTGCTGATCGACGCGGGCCAGCATGACCTCCGGCGCGACCGACTGGCCGGCGCGACCGATGTAGTAGTGGTACAGCGGGACGGGCAGGTAGTACATGCGGCGCACGCGCGCGAGCGGACGCAGCACGTACAGGCTGTCGACGTAGAACGTGTGACGCGGCAGGTCCAGATCCAGCTCGCGCAGCAGTGCCGTGCGGTAGATGACCGCGTGCATCATGAGGTACTGCCGACGCGCGAAGCGCTGCGTGTCCTCCCAGCCGAAGACGCGATCGGCCGGGAAGACCGTGTCGAAACGCGTCGGGCGCGGTGCCTTGCCCACGCGATCGTGCACGAAGTCGGTGAACAACGCGTCGACTCCCCCGGCAGCCTCCACCTGCTCGAGGACCTCGAGCACTCGTGCGAGAGCGGCCGACGACAGCCAGTCGTCGGCGTCGAGCACCTTGAGGTAGCGGCCCCGCGCATGGGCGACACCGGTGTCGATCGCCGCCCCGTGCCCGCCGTTGAGCTGGTGCACCACACGGATCCGGTCGGGGTACGTGTGCGCATAGGATGCGGCGAGCAGCCCGGTGGCGTCCGACGAGCCGTCGTTCACGATGACGACCTCGACGCGCGCGTCGCTCGTGCAGAGCGCAGCGAGGGCTCGACCGAGGAACTCTGCGCAGTTGTAGGCGGGCACGGCCACCGTCAGCAGGGGCGATGACACCGAGGCACCCTCCGTCCGGCGCCGCGCGCGGCGACGGACGGCTGCGCGCAGGGCGATGATGACGAGCCGGGCGCGGGGTCGACCGGTCTCACCCTCGATCGTAGACGGGACGCCGTTCACGTGCGGAAACCGCGGCTCGCCTCAGCTGAATCCGACGACGCGTCGAGCCCAGTCGTACGCGAGGCTCGTCGCGCGGCGCCCCGCCTGGCCGGGGAGATTGCTCACCGCTCCGAGGAGACTGCGACGCATCCGCGTGTACAGCCAGGGATTCTCCGCGCGCACTTCTCGCCAGAAGCGGTCGCGCTCGACGAGGTGGCCCGCCGTACCGGCACGGGCCAGCGTGGCGCTCGTGACCGCGCAGACCCCCTCCACGTGGTGCAGAAGAGCCCGGTACAGCTGCGCCGGCACCTCGCCGCGAGCCACCGCGTGCGGAGAGGGGAGCGCGGCGAGAGCCAACCTGTTCACCCGCAGCTGCTGCTCCACCCGCCGCACCATGACCTCCGGCGCCACGGACTGTCCGGGCCTTCCCACGTGGTAGCGGTAGAGCGGGATCGGGAGGTACCGCATCCGACGCACCCGTGCCAACGGCGTCACGACGTAGAGGTTGTCGACGTAGAAGGTGTGCTCGGGCAGGTGCAGCCCGCTCGCTCGCACGAGTTCCGTCCGGTACACGATCGCGTGCATCATCAGCACCTGACGGCGCCCGAACCGTTCCGTGTCCGCCCACTCGAACACGCCGTCGGAGGGGAACACCGAGTCGAAACGTGCCGGGCGCGCCGACTTGCCGACGCGTTCGTGCACGAAGTCCGTGAAGACCGCGTCCACGTCCGCATCCTCGAGGGCGACGAGCTCGCGCACCAGGAGGGCGAGCGAGGCGATGTCGAGCCAGTCATCCGCATCCAGGATCTTCACGAACGTGCCGCGCGCATCGGACAGCCCGGTGGTGATGGCGCCGCCGTGCCCTCGGTTGGGCTGGTGGATCACCCGCCGGGAGCCGGGGCGCCGCGCGGCCCAGTCGTCCGCGAGCGCCCCGGTGGCGTCCGTCGAGCCGTCGTCGACGACGATCACCTCGACGCCGGCGACCGCGTCGAGCTCCGACAGCGCGCGCCCCAGATAGTCCTCGGCGTTGAACGCCGGGACCACGATGGACAGCGCCGGCACGACGGACGGGCGATTCGTCATCGCTCGACCTTGTCCCCGGGCTCCGCCACCACCTCGACCTCGGTCGGCACCTGGCGGAAGATCACCTTGAAGATCGGGTAGAACACCCAGAACGAGATCGCGGCGTTGATGATCATCGTCAGCACGTCCGCCACGACGGATCCGCTCGAGCCCCATCCGAGGGTCACCATGAAGAAGTCGTAGATCGGCGCCTTGTAGAAGCCCTGCGCCGCCGCGGCGATGAAGGTGATCGCCACATAGGCCACCGTGTACCAGCCGGCCGCGACCCACACCGAGGTGTTGGACTTGAACGTGATGTTGCGCTGCAGGAAGAAGTTGATGACCTGCGCGATCAGCAGCGTGATCTGCACCGCGAGGAAGTACGCCAGCCCGCCGCCGCCGGCGGGAAGCGCGCCCGCCGCGTAGTCGAACATGTAGTACTGGCTGCCGTCGACGTTCGACCCGACGGGAAGCACCTGGAAGCCGACATCCGTGAGACCCGTGAAGCTCGCGAACGCCCAGCGGAAGATCGGCATGAGTGCCAGCTGCAGGACGGTCACGCCGTTGGACAGCAGCAGGAACATGATGAACTTCGACAGTTCCGGACGTGAGGTCTGGAATCGACCCCACCATTTCGTGATGGCGGTGATCATCGTGCACTCCTGTTCCCTGCGGCGGCGTCGAACGCCTTCTTCGTCGCCTTCTCATCGCGTCGGCCCCCGAAGTAGGCGGCGATCACCCGCCCGAGGCCGCGCAGCGTCTGCCCGTTCACGAGCGTCAGCACGGCTCCCGTGAGCCGGCGGGTGGCGAGCCCGCCGCTCATCTTGGAGATGACCCGGAACGGGCCGTTCAGCAGGAACAGCACGTTCAGGTCGGGGGTACCGGCCGCGTCGGCTTTGCGACGGCGGCCGTCGAGGATGCGGAATCCGAGCCGGCCGAGGGGGCTGCGCGACTCGGCGAGACGATCCATCGGGTCGTTCTCCCCGAGCGGACCGTCGGGCCATTGCGGGTCGGGGATCTCACGCCCGAGGAGCGCAGCGAACTCCGCATCCGTCGGAGCGACACCGGCATGCGTCGAGGGCGCGAGCGCCACCCCGTCGCGCTCGACGGTCGCTGTGAGATCCAGTGCGCCCACGTGCGCGCCGACCGCGATCTCGTACGTGCCGCGCTCGACGACCCACGTGTCGGTCGCGGCGTCGAAGACGCGGAACGTGCGGTCGCCGAACGGGAGCGCGACACGGCGCGACTCCCCCGGCTCCAGCCGCACCTTCGCGTATCCCTTCAGCTCGCGACGAGGACGCGTCAGCGCGCTGTCTCCGACGCGTCCGACATACATCTGGACCACATCGCTGCCGGCACGGGAGCCGGTGTTCGTGACCGTGACCTCGGCGCCGTCGGCACCCACGACGAGATCGGAGTAAGCGAATCTCGTGTAGCTCAAGCCGTAGCCGAACGGGAAGGAGACCGGGATGCCGGCCGTGTCATAGTGCCGGTATCCGACGAACGGTCCTTCGCGGTACTCGGCGGTGCGAGCGGCGCTCGGGAAGGACGCGGCCGTGGGGGTGTCCGCGAGGGCGCGCGGCATCGTCTCCGCCAGTCGACCACCCGGGTCGACCGTACCGGTGAGCACATCCGCGATGGCCTCGGCTCCGGCCTGGCCGCCGAGGTAGGTGTGCAGCAGCGCGGCCGCATCCGTCGCCCACGGCGTCGAGACCACGCCTCCGGCACTGATCAGCACGACCGTTCGGGAGTTCACCCGGTGCACGTCTCGCAGCAGACGAACCTGCTCGTCCGGCAGATCGAGGCTCGTGCGGTCCATTCCCTCCGACTCGGCGATCTCGGGAAGCCCGAGGCTGAGCACCACGACATCGGCGCGCGCGGCGAGCGTCAGAGCCTCCGCGCGTAGCGCCTCGTCGACGCTGCCATCGCGGCGGAATCCTTCCGCGACGCCCACGACCTCGAGGGTCGAGTCCGGCAGCACCTCGGCGAGGGTCGGAAGCATGGTGGGGTTCACGAGCGAAGAGCCGGCGCCCTGGTAGCGGGGCGCGGTGGCGAACGCACCGACGAGAGCCACCCTGGTGCCTGCCGCGAGCGGCAGCAGGTCGTCCTCATTGCGCAGCAGCACCGCGGACTCCGCAGCGGCCCGTCGGGCGAGCGCGTGATGCGCGGGCAGATCGACGATCGCGGCCGCGCGTTCACTCACGCGGCGCACCATGTCGATGAGCTCCGCGACGCGGGCGTCGAGGTCGGTCACCGCGAGCCGTCCGGACTCCACCGCAGCCACGATCTCGCGCGCGGAGTCGAACCCCGGCGAGGGCATCTCGAGGGCGGCCCCGGCGGCGACGGCGGCGACGGCGTCGTTGGACCCGCCCCAGTCGGAGATGACCGCGCCGTCGAAGCCCCACTCGTCGCGCAGGATCTCGGTCAGCAGGTGGGCGTTCTCGTGGGCGTAGACGCCGTTGACGAGGTTGTACGAGGACATGATCGCCCAGGGGGCGGCCTCGCGGACGACGATCTCGAAAGCGGTCAGGTAGATCTCGCGCAGCGTGCGCTCGTCGACGACGGAGTCGCTCACCATGCGACGCAGTTCCTGGCTGTTGACCGCAAAGTGCTTGGGAGTGGCGGCGACGCCCTCGGACTGGATGCCGCGGACATAGGCGGCGGCCAGGCGGCCCGCGAGCTCGGGATCCTCGGAGAAGTACTCGAAGCTGCGGCCTCCGAGGGGGCTGCGCTTGATGTTGAGGCCCGGCCCGAGCAGGACGCCGACGCCCTGCGAGGATGCCTCACGGCCCAGAGCCGCACCGATCTGCTCGGCCAGCTCGTCGTCCCAGCTTCCGGCGATCGTGGCGGCGGTCGGGAAGCAGGTGGCGGGTTCCGAGCCGTTGATGCCGAGGTGGTCGGCGGAGCCGACCTGCTTGCGCACACCGTGAGGGCCGTCCGCCATCCACACCGGGGGCAGGGAGATGCGCTCGATGGCGCGCGTCTGCCAGGTGTTGGCGCCGCTCAGCAGCGCGGCTTTCTCGAGCAGCGAGAGACTCGCCACGAGCGAGGGGGTGTCTTTCACAATGGGTCTTTCTTGATCGTTCATCGCGCGTCGAGCGCGGGAGTGGTGAGTGGCCGCCGGGCCGGCGAGCAGATTCTCCGACCCGGCGACCACGGCTCATCCGGCCGTCACGGTGCTGCGACGGTGACGACGCACGCGCAGCACGACCATGACGACGGCTCCCAGGATCAGCAGTCCCATCACCGACGTGATGACGATCTGCCACACGACCCACGCCGGCGGCGTGTAGGCGACGGTCGCGCCAGGAGCGAGTCCGTTCATCGCGTTCGAGTTGGCGACCGTGAACAGGATGTTGTGGGTCGCCTGACGGATGTCCGTCACGGCCTTGGCCGAGCTCGAGTCGTTGAACGACTTGGAGGGCTGGAAGGTCAGCATCAGGTCGGTGCCGCCCGCGATGCCCTCGTTGGGGTTCATGTAGGGGTAGAGGTTGAAGTCCGAGATGGCGAAGCCTTCGAAGCCCCACTCCCCCCGCAGGACCGTGTCCATGAGCGCCTCGGAGCCACCCGCCCAATGCGAGCCGATGCGGTTGAACGAGCTCATGATGCCCGCTGCGCCGATCGTCGTGGTGTCCAGGGTGCCCTGATCGTCGGCGAGGTAGGTGACATCCATGGAGATGTTCTTGACGCCGATCTCGAACGGCTTCAGGTAGATCTCACGGATGGCCTGCTCGTTCGCCCAGGTGGCGAGACCGTTGTTGACGCGGTTCGTCTCCTGCTCGTTCATCGCATAGTGCTTGATGAGCGTGTAGACGCCCTTCGTGCCGACACCGTTCGCGACGGCCGTGAGCATCTCGCCCGAGAGCACGGGGTCCTCGGAGTAGTACTCGAAGTTGCGCCCGCCGAACGGAGAGCGATGCAGGTTCACCGCCGGTGCGTACCAACCGTTGATGTTCTTGAAGATCGCCTCGTTGCCGAGCATCACACCCATCGCGCGTCCCAGTTCCACATCCCACGTCTGTGCGATGAGCACTTCGGACGGGTAGGCGGTGCCGTTGATCGCGGAGTTGATGAACGACGAGAAGCCTGCGGGGCCGTCCGGCTCGAGCGTCTGGGGCTTGCCGATGGAACCGATGGCGGCCGTCTGGTAGGCACCGTTCAGGAGCATCGCGGACATGTCTCCGACGCTCAGCGAGTCCAGCAGCTCGTCCCACTTCGGGTCGTCCTTCGCGAGACCGCGCATGTCGATGAGCGACAGGTCGGATGCGGCGCCGGTGGCGGGCATCTCACCCTCGAAGGCGTCGGCCTCGGCCTCGGCGTCCCATGCGTCGAACCCTGCGGCGACCGCCTCGTCCGCCACGAGCATGTCGCCCGTCGGAGCGGTCGGGAAGGTGCCCGCGAAATCGGCGCGAGAGAACACGGGGATCTTCCCGGCCTCGCCGTCGGTGGTGAACTGGGCCGACACGTCGTCGAACTGGTTCGTGACCTCGGTGAGGTCCGAGGCGCGGTGGTCGTCACCGGAGTAGACGACGTCCTCGGCGACCGTGTAGCGAACCGGCTCGGTTCCCGCCGCCACGGTGTGAGAGTCGGTCCGGACGGTGAGCTCGTACTCCCCCGCCTCGAGCACGTAGGCACGCTCGTTCAGGTAGTCGTAGGACGCCATGTCCTCGACCGCGACCTCGATCGTCACCTGCTCGCTCGAGCCGGGCTCGATGACGCCCGTCTTGGCGAAGCCGCCGAGCACCACGGCGGGCTTCTCGATGCCGCCCGGCGTGTACGGGGCCGAGTAGTACAGCTGCACCACATCACGACCGGCGACCGAGCCGGTGTTGGTCACGTTCACGGTGACCGCGATGTTGCCGTCGACGCCGCCCGCTTCCGTGCCGGTGATGGCCCACGCGAAGTCGGTGTAGCTCAGTCCGTAGCCGAACGGGTAGACGACGGCCTGGTCGTAGTCGATGAAGCCCTCGACCGCGGCGGTCTCGTAGTAGCGGTAGCCGAAGTAGATGCCCTCTGCGTAGTTGACGAAGGGCGCCTCATCGGTGACCGTCGCGTTCGACGTCGCGCTCTCCGTCACGGGGACCGGATACGACGGGGCGACGTTGTCGTAGATGAAGTTGCCGAAGTTGGCGAACGTCGGGTCGGCCGTGAAGTCGTCGGCCCAGAGATCGACGGTACGACCGGAGGGGTTCACTTCGCCCGAAAGGATGCGTCCGAGCGCGTTGAAGGCCGTTGCACCGGGCGAGCCCGCCAGCAGCACGGCGTCGATGCCCGCGTCGCGCTGCAGGTCGCCGAGCTCGAGGGTGGTCGAGGCGTTCACGACGACGACGACCTTCTCGAAGTTGGCTTGGGCGAGTGCGATCATGTCGCGCTCGTCCTTGTTGAGCTCGAGCTGGTGCTGACCCGGCTCGGCGTTGTCATCCCACGCCGACATGTCCTGGGTCAGGTCGCCGCCCTCGCCACCGGGACGGCCGATGAACACGATGGCCGCGTCGTTGAACTGCCCGAACGTGCCCGCCTGCGCCTCGTACTGTGCCACCGGCATCTCACCGATGTTGTACGTGGAGATGTCAGGGCGGTCCATCTCGATGTGACCGCGCGGGTTCTCCGCGGCGAAGCTCTCGATGGCGCTGTACACGGCGTCATTCACACCGAAGCCGGCGTTCTCGATGCCCTGGCGGGCGGTGATCGCCGAGTTGGTGTCGACCGAGCCCGAACCGGAGCCGCCGTAGACGGGGTCGGCGGCCGCGCGACCGAACATGGTGACCTGGGCGCCACCCGCGAGAGGCAGGGCCGCCGCGTCGTTCTTGGCGAGCACGATGCCGCCGGCGCCGATCTGCTCGACGAGGTCCAGCGCTGCCGCATCCACCTCGTCGAGCGAGGCGTAGTCGGCCGAGTAGTACTCGGTGTCCCACCCCTCGGACTCCTCCGAGTTCGTGAACGTGTAGGTGCCGGAGCCGAGCTGCGAGGCCACCCATCCGGTCGCGACGTTGAGTGCGACGTTGACGACGACCGTCAGGATCGTCACGAGGGCGATGATCGGGATCCAGATCGCCAGGTACTTCTTGTTGGACATTCGGGCCTTCACGGCCGCGGCGCCCGAGGATGGGCGTGCGTTCACGACGGTTCTCCTTCGGTGGTGTGACGCGTTATCGGACAGCCCACCCGGCGGCTGAGCCGCCGGGTGGAGCCGGATATCAGTTGGAGGCCTCGGAGATGGTGCCGTCCTGGTCGATCTGGTAGGTCGTGCCCGACTCGGCCGAGACGGCCTCGATGACGTACTTGCCGTCCTTCACGTTGACCGTGCCGGTCACGCGCTCGGCGGCGTCGGACTTGACGAAGGGCATGACGAGCAGACCGTACTTCTCGGTCGGCTGCTTGACGTCGCCGGCGAGCATGATCTGCGTGAGGTTCGCGTTCTCGGCAAGCGCGTCCTCGACGGCCTGACGGGCCGTGGTCAGGTCGTCGGCGACATCCACGTCGGCGGCCTGGTTCTGGGACGTGGCGGGGGCGGTGTCGCCCGACGAGCACGCGGCGAGCCCGAAGGTGCCGGTGGCTGCGATGAGGGTTGCGAGGACCGCTGCGCGCATCTTGGTGGTGTTCATGTCTGCTCCTTTTGTGTTCTCCCGGACGCTTCCACCGCCCGGGTCCTGCTGTGCTGCTCACCGGGGCGCGACGCATCGGCTCCGGTGTGCGTGGTGTCGGATGCGGTCGGCGACCTCGGCCGCCGACCGCATCCGAGGTCTCACTCCGAGATCACTCCGGAGTAGTTGAGGCCGAAGCCGTAGTCGTACGTGTTGCCGTCGGCGTCGGTGTAGGGGGTCATGTCCTTCGCGACGTCCTCGAGCTGCGCCTCCACCGTGTCCATGTTCGCGGGGAACTGGATCGGCAGACGCCCCTTCGGCTCGTGCAGGCCCAGCGCCACGTCCAGCAGCGCCGCGTCGCTCGTTCCGAACCCGACGATGAGTGCGTCGGAGTCGGCCTCGAACTCGGCCGGGATGGTCGCGTTGCTCGCCTTCAGCACGGTGATGAGCGGGATGTCCTTACCGGAGGCCGCAATGGCATCGCGGGCGCGCTCGAAAGCGTCGAGGTCGGACTCGTTCAGCACCTTGGAGGTCTTGCCGTAGTACGACCGGTTCTCCTTGCTGCCATCGGCCAGCAGGTCACCGCTGATCGAGGTCTGGCGCACGTTCTCGCCGTCCGCCGTGTACGGGCGGTACTGCAGCGAGAGCGGGTAGAACTCCTTCGTCTCCGGGTCACGACCCGCGTTGGTGAAGGTGCCGCCGTTGTCGGGGCTGTTCAGGCCCACGAGCACCAGATCGACATCGCTCAGGTCCGGAGCCGTGTAGCTGACGACCTGCTCGTTCTCATCGAGCACGACCTCGTCGGTCAGGACGGTCCCGAAGTACTCCTCGGCGACCTCGAGGTCGATCCCGGCGTACTCCTTGTACTCCGCCGGACCGAAGGCGCCGGCGATGCCGACGTTGTAGGAACGCGGGATGTAGACCGTCTTGTCGGACCAGTCCTCGGCGTCTGCCGCGGTGACGGTCTCACCGTTGTTCTTGAGCATGACGACGGAGTCGAGTTGCGCGTCGTAGCCCGCCTTCACCTTGTCGTCGCTCGCGAGGATCTTCTTGGACTCCTCGATGTCGACGAACGGGTTCTCGTAGAGGCCCGGGTTCAGCATGAGCGTGAGGATGCGGGCACCGGACTCGCGGAAGCGGGTCTCCGCGTCGATCTCCTGCTCGCCGGCCTCGAACTCCTGCTGCCACAGGTCGGCCGCCTCGAGGATGTGGGTCGCGTCGTTGACGCCGCCGAACATGTCGTGACCGGTCTCCAGGACCTTGACGTAGCGCTCGGCCGGAGTCAGGTCTTCGGCGCCCCAGGCCATCGCGATGAAGGCGTCCGGGTCGTTGACGCCGGTCATGACACCCCAGTCGGTGACAACGACGCCGTCGTAGCCGTTCTCCTCGCGGAGGATGGCCATGCGGCCGGCGTCGTACGCCGTTCCCGTGCGATCGTCGAACAGCGGCTCGCCGTTCTCATCGAGCGCGATCGAGTACGCGGTCATCACAGCCGCGGAGTCGAGCGATCCGAGGAAGCCTTCGGTGTGCTCGGACAGGTTGCCGCCCGGGTACACGCCGTACTTGCCGGCCTCGGTGTGCGACTCGCGGCCACCCTCGCCGGGACCGTCGCCGGCCCAGTGCTTGATCATGGCGTTGACCGACTCGGAGCCCCACGTGTCCTCGCCGGCGGTGCCCTGGAAGCCGCGGACATACGCCGCTGCGAGCTCCTCGTTCTGAGCGACATCCTCACCGAACGTGCCCGCGACGCGCAGCCAGCGGGGCTCGGTGGCGAGGTCGATCTGCGGACTCAGGGCGGTTGCGATACCCAGGGCGCGGTACTCGGCGGACGCCATCTCACCGAACTCCTCGGTGTGCGACGCGTCGAAGGTCGCCGCGAGTCCGAGGCTGGACGGCCAGCGGGAGATGTCCGCGCCGTCCGCGTTGTATCCGCCGGAACCGGCCGTCGAGCGCGGGTCGGAGCTGAAGTTGACCGGCACGTACGGAGTGCCGTCGGTCGCCAGCGTCTCGACGTAGGCCTGCATCTGGTTGACCCACGGCACCGTCTCGTCGACGTTGCTTCCGGCGGCGTTGAGGACGTTGCGCAGGTTCGACTCGGAGAGGTAGGTCTCCTGCGCCTCGGTGAGTCCGTCACCCGGGCTTCGCTCGTGGGAGCTCACCAGCATGAGACCGGCGATCTGCTCGATCGACATCTCGTCGGCGAGGGCAGCAGCGCGCTCCTTGGAGTCGAGGCGCCAGTCCTCCCACGTGTCGAGTTCGCCGTTGCCGTTCATGTCCTTGAACGCGTACGTCGCGCCGTCGTCCTTGACCTCGAGGAGCTCGATGGGACCCTCGGCGGAGTACGACAGTGTCTTCCCGCCCCGGGGGTTCTCGACGACCACGAAATCCGTGGTGCCGTCCGAGACCTCACGGGTCTTGTACGTGGACGAGTCAGCGTCACCGAATGTGCAACCGGTCAGGGCGATGGCGAGCCCGAATCCGGTGATCACGGCGATCTGCTTGCGTGGCAGAGCCTTCATTGGCATTTCCCTTTCGTCATCGACGACACCCGCACGCGCCATGCGCGCGAATGCTGGCCCCGCCTCTGGGGCCGCACCGTCGATCTCCGCGACTGCGGGACTCTCGGACGGGTACCGAGAGACCATTCAGGGGCGGTCTGGTGCTTCTTCGAGGCTGTCATCGCGGGATCGGCCGATCCGGGTTTGCGCATGATCGGTCGATTCCGCTGCACAACCTGTCATCCCCGCGGCCACGCCGTGATCGGTTCGTTATCCGAAGGGGCCATCTCGGTCATCGAAGAAGCGAGAGGAACGGCCGGGAAACGAGGGACGGCCCCGCTGCGCGGGGCCGTCCCTCCTTTCAATCTGCTCGGTCTATGCGTCGCGCAGAGCCGTGTCCGGATCGAGCCGCACCGCCCTGACAAGCGGCACCGCGGCTCCGACGAGCAGGCCCACGGTCGGGGCGAGTGCTGTCAGGAACAGCCAGGACGCGGCGGGGATCTCCACTGCCGACGAGAACGACAGCCCCCCGAACGTCGCATCGCGCAGAAGAACGGACACGACCAGGCTGAGGACCACGCCCACGAGCGTTCCCCCGATCCCTGCGAGGAGGCCGAGCAGTCCGAGCTGTGCGCTGTACTGGAGAGACAGTCTGCGACGCGACCATCCCAGGGCGCGATAGAGCCCGATCTCCCGCTGTCTGTACCGTGTCAGCGACGCCCCGATCGAAAGTCCGCAGCCGAGGCTGAATATCAGCAGCAGCGCGCTGATCCCGGCGGAGACGATGGTGAGGAACTGGACAACTCCCGGCAGGCTGTCGCTGCGGCTCAGCGTCCCCACGGCGAACCCGTCGGCTGTCAGATCACGTCGAACGGCATCAACGTCCGCGAGGTCGGACACGGTGACGAAGACCTTCGGGTAGGAGTACGTGGTCTCGAAGTCGGCGATGTTCCCGCCCTCCCTCAGCGCGGAGAGTTCGACGACCAATGCGGAGGGCGCGTAGATCGCGGACGGCCCATCCAGGCCCTGCAGAGACTCGTCGTAGACGCCCGCCACATGAACAGTGCGTGTTCTGCTCTCTCCCGCATCCGGCGCGGTCTTCACTGTGTAGCTGATGTCCAGGTCGGAACCGACGAGCCCTTCGAGCGACTCGCCCTCCCACGTCGACGGCAGCAGCACGTCGTCGGCCGCGAGCGCGGAGTCGGAGCCGGTGGACGAGTCCGCCCCGATCTCCGGGGGCTGCACCGAGCTGATCCTCGGTGTCATCCAGAGGACGGGCCCAGGGGCAAGCGGGAACCGATCGTCAGAGACTTGAACGCCGACCTGCAACCACGCCTGCACGTCCTGAACCCGGGGATCCGCGGCGATCTTCTTCTGCTGCGCTGCGGTGAGCGGGGTGGGCACCCCGTTCGGCAGCGATGAATCGAGCTCGATGGTCCGCAACGCGACGTCGCCGGTGAGGAGATCGCTCGTCTTCGTGGCGCTCTGGGCGAGGACAGCCTGCAGGAGGAGCAGGATCGCGGCGCCGGCGGCGATCAGAATGAGCAGGGCTCGCGCCTGTGAGGCCAGCGAGGGAAGCGTCCTGCGGATCACGGCCCACATTCTCATCGTGCTCCACCCGCGGTGATGTCGACGCGTCGCTGAGCGATCCGGTCGACCGCCGCGTCGTGGGAGGCGATGACGATCGCGACTCCCCGGGATGCGGCGCGCGCCAGATCGTCCAGCACATCCCTGCCCGCCTCGGAGTCCAGGCTGGATGTCGGCTCATCGGCGAGGAGGACACGCGGCTGTTTCGCGAGCGCCCTCACGATCGCCACTCGCTGTTGCTCTCCACCGGAGAGGGTGGCGGCTTTCGCCGACTCCCGGCCCTTGAGGCCCAGGTGGGCGAGAAGTTCGCGGGCGGCGTCTCTCGGCGCAGCGCGGCGAGACGGGGAGCCGAGGCGCACATTGTCCTCCGCGGAAAGGTACGGGAAGAGGTTGCGCTCCTGGAAGACGAAGCCGATCTCGGTCGATCGGATGCGAGAAGCATCCGTGTCGGAGATCGCCGTCACGTCGCGGCCCTCGAACGCCACTCGTCCTGAGCTGACTGTCGTCAGGAGCCCGAGGATGTTGAGTGCCGTGGACTTGCCTGATCCAGACCGGCCCGCGAGCCAGACGATCTCACCCGGCCCCACCGTCAAGGTGAAATCCGTCAAGGCATCGACGATCCCGTCTCGGGAACGGTACTGCTTGGAGACGTCCCGGAGCTCGATCATGAGGTCGGTTTCCCTTCTTGCTCGCCCGTGACAGGCTGAGCATCGATGAGTTCAAGCGCGTCGGCGGTGAACGGCAGCACGCAGGTGCTCTCTGACGGCTCCGCACGGAACAACTCGGCGTGTCCGTCACAGCCTCGGAGTGCCGCAAGATGGCCGAGCGCAAGATCGGCGTTCGACATGGCATCCGGTCCCGCGAAGGGGGCCGCCCTGAGTGCGCTGACCAGCAACTGCACCGGATGATCGTCAGGGTTCTCGAGGATCGTCGGGATCCGGGCGAGGTCTTGCCGATGGTCTTCCAACAGCTCTTGCCCGTCCGAGACGCTGTCTGCGTACGGGACGAGCGAGTACAGCAGGTGCAGGGTCTCGTCATCCGTGGTCTCGAACGACTGAATGCCGATCTCCAGCCGGTCCTGTCCCAGCAGGTCGAACATGCGATCGGCTGACAGGAGCAGCCCGATCTGGGTGACAGGGACGGGGCCCTCGCCCAAGCGGTCCTCGAGCGTCCGTCTGCCTGCGGTCGAGGCGGCGGTGGAGTCCGGCTTCTGGCCCAACTGCTGGAGGATGTAGGCCGCCTTGAGCAGACCGAGGGAGTCCTTGCTCTCGATCATGGGGGCGACGAGCGCGTCGACAGCCTCTGCGGTCCCGCCACGGGCAATCCAGGCGAACTGCTCCGCGGGAATCAGGCGCGCGACTTCGTACGTGCTGTCCAATGTGCCGCTGAGAACGACTGCGGTCTCGATGAGACCCGTGGTCGGGTCGATGCGGTCTTCGATCGCCGCGAAGAGGCCTTCGAGGGCAGCCGGATCCCCTTCGGCGAGCCCCCACGCAGGAACCGCATACGCGAGGTCGAACTCTCGACCCTCCGTTGCGACCTGCTCAACGAGCGGTGCGAGGAAGTCACGAGCACGCTCATGTCCGTCGTCACGGCCCGTCGAGAGCACCGCCCACAGGTCCATCACGTCCTCGGTGCGTTCGAGCACCTCCGGCATCGGGAGCCGAGGCATCGGCGGCGGTTCCGCGGCTCCGAGAGCGCGCAGTCCCTGTCGCGCCCGGACCTGCAGATACGGGGGCGCGTCTTCCGCGAGGGCGTCGCTGATCCGGGAGGTCATGCCGGTACGAACGAGGTCGAGCTTCGCGGGATCGAGGACGACCAGCGCCTCAGCGATCGCCGCCAGCTGCGAGATGTCTGTCTCTGCGCCCTGCCCCGGCGTGGTCGCTTGGGCGAGCACCCGGTCGGTGCAGACGGGATCGATCGCGACCTGTTCCCGGAGAGGCGACGGCAGCCGACTGACGGCCCAGGTCGCCCACAGGGCATCGTGCTCGCATGCCGCGTGATAGGCGGAGTCGAGCGCATCCGGGTCTTCCGCGGGACGGACCTCGCCGGCGATCAGCGGAAGGAGGTAGCCGCTGTCGAAGAGCGATGGCAGGCGATCCTCGGCCGCCGGCGGGCGGGCGAAGAGACTGTTGTCAGCTCGAAGCTCGGCGAGTTCGACCGCGAGGGGTGACAACTCCGGGCTCGGACTCCGGTGTTCCTCAGACGGTGAGCACGCCACGAGGGATGCGGACACGACGAGAAGGCAGCCGACGCCCAGCTGCTGCCGCACCGGGCGGTGCGGCGCAGTCCGCTGCCGGCTGCCTCCCGTCACGACTCAGACTCCGGCACTCGCGATACGCGTGTTGCCGTAGTGGAATCCGCTCGCCGTGGTGGTCGCCGAGAGATACCACGTGAGCCAGTTCACGCAGACGTTGCCGGAGATGTAGGCGCCCGTGGCGTTGTAGTTCGTCCAGCTGGCGGAGGCATCGGCGCCGGAACCGCTGACACTGCCTCCACTGATCGACGCCCCGACACCGTTGGCATGGAACGACGCGACGTCCTTCACCCAGTCGGCGGTGACGCTGGTCACCGCCGAACTCTGGAAGTCCCCGCATCCCCCTCCGTCGGCGAATGTGGAGATCCACATGTTCGCCGTGATCGAGGCGCCATCGTCGAAGTACGCGGTGGACGAATTCGAGTTCAACGGCTCGACGACCACGTCATCGGCCGCGTAGGCCGGTGCGGCGATACCTCCCACCAGCATGAGTGCGGCGCCGGCGGCAGCCGCCACACGCCCGAGTAGCTTGCTCATCCTCACTGTCCTTCCTCTCCTTGTGGGTGCCGAACGACGGGATAGACTGTATCCATCGATTGACACACTCGGACTGTAACAGGAGATTGATACTGTTTGTCCAGGGTATTCAGAAAGCACGGGAGTACATGGCGGCCGGACTGATCTTCATAGGCGTCGTCTTCGTGGCGCTGTCCAGCGTCAGGCTGCGACAGCGCACGCCCGTTCTCGTGAACGAGCCCCCGATGGCGGCCACCGCCGGAGTCGCCGTATCCATCCGCAGGCGCCTGGGGCTGATGTTCGGGATCGCCGTGATCGCCGCGATCGTGCTCGTGCTGTACGGCGCTGCCGACCCGGCATCGTTCGGCCTCCTCCTCGCGCTCGCCCCGGGCACCGCGACCGCGATCGCGTTACTCGGTTTCGTCGCCTACCCTTCGCCGCGCCATGCCGCCCGGAGCGTGAGATCCGCGAGTCTGGAACCGCGTACCCCCGGGCGCTACCTGTCCCGTCGGGCGATCACGGGACCCGCTGTGGCTGCGGCAGGGCTGGTGCTGTTCCTGATCTATGCCGGAGTGACCTCCTCCACCGACGACGCCGGCCTGTTCCGCTCGATTGCGCGGGAGGACGATCTCGGCCTACAGGTCGCGGGCCCGTTTCCGGGGTGGTACTACGCACTCCCCCTGATATCGCTCACCGTGATCTTGGCGGGATTGACCGCGGCAGCGGTCTGGCGCATCGCAGCGGCTCCCGCGGAGCCGGATGCACGAATGAGAACCTTCGACGTCTATTGGCGTCGGCGCACCTCACAGCTGGTCGTGCTGCTGAGCACCGTGACCCTCCTGGCTTACACCGTCGGGGTGCTCCTCTTCGCCGGAAGCGCCACCCAACGCGTCGCGACGGCGGTCGATCAGTCCGGCGAGCCTGTCGTGCACGCGGGGAGCATGATCCTCGGTTGGGTCGAGATCGTCTGCGGTCTCGCCTTGCTGGCTGTCACCGGCTGGCTCATCCTCGGCATCGCGGAGCGCCTCCGCAGCTTCGCTCTCGCCACCAAGAGCCACACGTGATCACCATCGACGAGCGCAGCCCGCAGCCCGTCTTCGCTCAGATCCACGATCAGATCGGTGGACTGATTCGCGCCGGCACGCTCCCTGCCGGGCAGAAGCTGCCGTCGGTGCGTCAGCTCGCGAAGGATCTGCAGGTGGCTGCCGGAACAGTGATGCGCGCGTATACAGAGTTGGAGGCGGACGGACTCATCGAGACGCGGGCGGGAAGCGCGGCTCGCGTTCGCGCCGGCCACCGCCTGCCGGAAGGCGTGCGAAGCGCCGCCTCCGCGCTGATCTCGGCCGCGCGCCAGCACGACATGAGCATGTGGGACACGGTTCAGGTGGTTCAAGCGCTGTGGACGACCGAGAGCGAGAATCGCCCCATCCATGACGACGTGATCACCTGAGTGTGAAGATACCCCCCATCTCATGACGAGATGGGGGGTATCGGAGGGTGGACCTGAGGGGACTCGAACCCCTGACCCCCTGCATGCCATGCAGGTGCGCTACCAGCTGCGCCACAGGCCCTCTGTCACCCGTTCGGGCAACTCATTCAGCTTACAACACGGATGAGCCGTGAGCGAAATCAGCCCGGTCACTCCGGGCGCGTCGACACCGGCAGGTCGATGGGAACCGTCGGGCAGTCCTTCCACAGGCGCTCGAGGCCGTAGAAGACGCGCTCCTGCTCGTGGAAGACGTGCACGACGAGGTCGCCGAAGTCCAGCAGGATCCAGCGCGACTCCTCGCGACCCTCCCGGCGCAGACGCTTGACGCCGTGCTCGAGCAGCTGCTCCTCGATCTCGTCGGCGATGGCTGCCACGTTGCGCTCGTTGCGCCCCGTGACCAGAAGGAAGATGTCGACGAGCGGCAGCGGCTCCGAGACGTCGAGGGCCACGAGGTCCTCGCCGCCCTTCGCGTCGGCCGCGCGTGCGGCGATCTGCAGCACCTCGACGGATGCGTCGGTGAGGGTCATGAGAAAAGTCCTGTCGATACGGCGAACACCAGCACGCCGACCAGCGCGAGTGCGAGCGCACCGGCGGTGATGGCGAGCACGAGCATGAGGCGGCTGCCCTTCTCGGGCGCCGGCGGGCGGATGATCTCGTCCGCGCTCTTGATGGTGCTGATCGCGGCACTGGCCGCGATCGGGGTGGGAGAGGATGCGGGCGGCAGCTCGCCGTCCACGAGAACGGCGTCGGCTTCCTTACCGTCGGTGGTCCCGGGCGCGTGGCCGCGCGAGCCGAGCCCCTCGGGCAACGCGAAGGTGCCGGTGATGAGCACCTCACCGGTCGCAGCGATGGGCGACGTGAAAGCATCCGCCGACGGCGTCTGCGAAAGGATCAGGGCGTTCGGCGTCGCGATGCTGCCCGTGGAGCCCTCTCGCGTCAGAAGGTGGTCGAAGGACGGCGGGAGCGCGACCTCGGGGACGCCGTCCTTGAGCAGCGCGGAGCCGAGCTGCGGCGAAACCACGGGTGCGGGCTCGTCGGCGAGAGCCGCCTCGGCTGCGGCCAGCGGCGTCTCGTCGGCCGGTCGTTCATCCGCACCGGGGGTGAACAGCGCCGTCATCCCACCGGTCTCCGGGGCCGAGGAATCCTCCTCGGCGGGCTTCACGGTCGGCGTCTGCTCGGCGGTGTCGGGCGTGATCACGGGCACCGACGCGGTGCGGATACGCTCCTGCTCGCGTGCCTGGCGGCGGGTGAGCGGTGAGACGCCCAAGTCGACACTGGCGTCCGCGCGGGGGGCGGGCGGGACGACGGCCGGCGCGGCGGCGCGTGGAAGCGGCGCGACCGGCTCGGGCTTCGGCTCGGGCTCGCTCGCGGGGGCGTCCTGCGGGTTCTGGATCGGGGTCGATCCGGTGTTGCGCAGGTCGCGCATCTGGCGCCGGGTCAGCGGCGGAGTGCTGGGCTGGTCAGGGTTGCTCATGCCTTACTCCGGTAGAGGTGATGCTTCGCAATGTACTGGACGACTCCATCCGGAACGAGGTACCACACCGGTTGACCGTTGTGCACGCGGTTCCGACAGTCCGTCGAAGAGATGGCCAGGGCCGGGATCTCGAGCAGACTCACGTTCTTGCTCGGCAGACCAGCCGCCGATAGCGGGTGCCCGGGCCGGGAGACCGCCACGAAATGGGCGAGGTCCCACAGTTCATCATGGTCCCTCCAGCTGAGAATCTGCGCCACGGCATCGGCTCCCGTGATGAAGAAGAGCTCGGCATCGGGTCGCTGGGCCTGGAGGTCTCGGAGGGTGTCGATCGTGTACGTCGGCCCGGATCGGTCGATGTCGACCCTGCTGACGCTGAAGTCGGGGTTCGAGGCCGTCGCGATCACCGTCATCAGGTAACGGTGCTCGCTCTCGGTCACCTGCGACTTCTGCCACGGCTCGCCCGTGGGGACGAAGATGACCTCATCGAGGTCGAAGGATGCGGCGACTTCGCTCGCCGCGACGAGGTGACCGTGATGAACCGGGTCGAAGGTGCCGCCCATCACCCCGATGCGCGGCGCTCGACCTGCGCTCATCTGCCCGAGAGTCAGTGGCCGTGTCCGTGCGGTTCGAGATCGGCAGCGTGCTTCTTGGCGTACGCCTCGGCCTTGTGCGCGTGACGGTTGGCGACGTTGCGATACGAGAGGGTCACGAGCGCGAGGGCGGTGAAGACGAGGAGCGCGAGGATCCCGTATCCGACGGTCTCCGCGGCGACGTTACCGTGGTGCTCGGCCTCCTCGGCGACAAGGGTGAGGAAGGGGGCGAGGCTCATCGGTTCTCCGATCGATCGGTGGGGCGCACGGGCGCTCCCAGCTTAGTCTGTCAGCCGCGGACCTGCCCGGAGCCGCGGACGACCCACTTGGAGCTCGTGAGCTCTCGCAGGCCCATGGGTCCTCGGGCGTGGAGCTTCTGGGTGGAGATGCCCACTTCCGCGCCGAAGCCGAACTCGCCACCGTCGGTGAAGCGTGTGGATGCGTTCGCCATCACGACCGCGGAGTCCACCTCGGCGAGGAACCGCTCGGCGTTGGCCTCGTCGTCCGTGATGATCGACTCGGTGTGGTGCGTCGAGTAGCGCCGGATGTGCTCGAGCGCCGCATCCAGATCGTCGACCACGCGCATCGCGATGTCGAGACTCAGATACTCCGCCTGCCAGTCCTGCTCGTCGGCGGGGACGACGTCGGGCGCCAGCTGCGAGACCCTCTCGTCGCCGTGGACCGTCACACCGGCCCCCTGCAGTGCGGCCACCACGGGCCCGACGACACGCTCGGCGGCGGCGCGGTGCACCAGCACCGTCTCGGCCGCGTTGCAGACGCTGGGACGCTGCGCCTTGGCGTTCACCACGATCGCTTCGGCCCGCTCCAGCGGCGCACTCTCGTCGAGGTAGACGTGCACCACTCCGGCGCCGGTCTCGATGACAGGCACGGTGGATTCGGTGACGACGGTCTCGATCAACTGCGCGCTGCCCCGCGGGACGAGCACGTCCACGACGCCGCGCGCGTGCATGAGCTCGGTGGCGCCCGCACGGCCGAAGGCGTCGAGCGTCTGGATCGCCTCCGGATCGATGCCCTCCTCCGCCAGCGCGCCGCGCATCGCGTCCACGAGCGCCGCGTTGCTGAGCTCGGCGGCGGTCCCCCCGCGCAGCACGACGGCGTTGCCGGAGCGCAGCGCGAGCGCAGCGATGTCGACGGTCACGTTCGGCCGCGCTTCGTAGATGGAGCCGACCACGCCGAAGGGGACGGAGATCTTCTGGAGGTTCAGCCCGTTCGCGAGCGTCTTCTCCTCCAGCAGTCGACCCACCGGGTCCGGCAGCTGCGCGACCTCGCGCACGGCCTGGGCGAGAGCGCTCACGCGAGCGACGTCGAGGCTCAGCCGGTCCAGCAGCGCATCGGAGAGGCCCTGCTCGCGCCCCCGCTCGAGGTCCTCGCCGTTGGCGGCGACGATCTCATCCGTCGCGGCCTCCAACGCTTCCGCGATGCGGTCGAGGAGGCGGCTCTTCCGTGCGTCCGAGAGCCGTGCGATCTCGCGCGAGGCGGTCTTCGCGAGCAGCATCCGCTCGCCTGCGGTGACGGTCGTCAGACTCATCCGCTCAGTTTAGCGACGCGTCAGCACCGGTCCGGTCAGCGGGTGCTCCACCGGATGCGGATTCGGCGCGAACCATGTGCCGACCTCGTCGCCGCCGAGCGCGGACTCGACGAGGTCGATGCTCGTCACCAGCACGGCCACACCGGCGGCGGCGGCGAGCCGAGCGGCCGAGACCTTCGTGGCCGCTCCCCCGGTCCCGACACTGTTCACGACGACGGAACCGAACTCATAGCCCGAAAGATCGTCACCATACGGCACCTCGGCGATCGGCCGCGCCCCGGGCTCGTCCGGCGGCCGCGTGTACAGGCAGGCGATGTCGCTGAGCAGGACGAGAGCGTCTGCGCTGATGAGCTGGGCCACCAGGGCGGCGAGACGGTCGTTGTCGCCGAAGCGGATCTCGTGGGTGGCGACGGTGTCGTTCTCGTTGACGATCGGCAGGATGCGCAGGCCGAGAAGACGCTCCATCGCCCGGCGGGCATTGGAGCGATGGGTCGGATTCTCCAGGTCACCCGCCGTCAGCAGCACCTGCCCCGCCACCACGGCGAAGGGACGCAGTGCCTCTTGGTAGCGGTAGACGAGGATGTTCTGGCCCACCGCAGCGGCAGCCTGCTGCGTGGCCAGGTCGGAGGGCCTGGCATCGAGCGCGAGGAAGGGCATCCCGGTCGCGATCGCCCCCGACGAGACCAGGACGACCTCGGTGCCACGACCGTGCGCGGCGGCAAGAGCCTTCACGAGCGGCTGGATGTTCACCGCGTTGTCGCCGCTGATCGACGACGAGCCCACCTTGACGACGAGGCGCCTGGCCGCGGGCAGGTCGGCGCGCGAGCTCACGCTCACTCGTCGCCCTCGCGGATGCGCTCTGCCTCCAGCTCGGCGCGGGCGGCGGCCTTGGCGTCCATCCGCTCGTGGTAGCGCTCACGGCGCTGGTTGGTCGTGCGGCGCCCGTCGAGGTTGAAGCGCGGATCGGTGCCGCGCGGAGCCGTCATGAGCTCCGCGGCCGACGACAACGACGGATGCCAGTCGAACACCACGCTGTCGCCCTCGCCGATGACGACGGTCGCGCCCGGCGTCGCCCCGGCACGGAACAGTTCGTCTTCGACGCCCAGCTTGTCGAGCCGGTCGGCGAGGAAGCCGACGGCCTCTTCGTTCTGGAAGTCCGTCTGCTGCACCCACCGCACCGGCTTCTCGCCGAGAACGCGGTACACCGGGCCGTACGTGCCGCCCTCGACGCGCACCGAGAACTCCTTCTCGGACCCCTTGGGCCGGATGATGATGCGCTCGGGCGCCGGCTCAGCGGCGACCTCGGCACGGTGCTTCTCGACGATCTCGCCGAGCGCGAAGGTGAGCTCTCGCAGACCCGCGCGGCTCACCGTGGAGATCTCGAACACGCGGTAGCCGCGCTCCTCGAGATCGGGGCGCACCAGGTCGGCGAGATCACGCGCCTCGGGCACGTCGACCTTGTTCAGCGCGACGACCTGCGGGCGCTCCAGGAGCGGAACCTGGCCCTCGGGGACCTCGTAGGCGGCGAGCTCGGCGAGGATGACGTCGAGATCCGACAACGGGTCGCGGCCGGGCTCCAGGGTGGCGCAGTCGAGTACGTGGACCAGCGCGGTGCACCGCTCGACGTGACGCAGGAACTCGAGCCCGAGTCCACGACCGTCACTCGCGCCCTCGATGAGTCCGGGCACGTCGGCGACGGTGAAGCGGACGTCCCCGGCCTGCACGACACCGAGGTTCGGATGCAGCGTGGTGAACGGGTAGTCGGCGATCTTCGGTCGAGCTGCGGACACCGCGGCGATGAGGCTGGACTTGCCCGCCGAGGGGTAGCCCACCAGGGCGACGTCGGCGACGGTCTTCAGCTCGAGACGGACGTCCCCCTCCCATCCGGGGGTGCCCAGCAGAGCGAAGCCGGGGGCTTTGCGCTTGGTGGTCGCCAGCGCCGCGTTCCCCAGTCCGCCGCGTCCACCGGGCGCGACGACGAAACGGATGCCGGGCTCGACCATGTCGGCCAGGACGGTGCCGTCCTCGTCCTTCACGACGGTGCCGACCGGCACAGGCAGCTCGATGGGCTCGCCCATCGCGCCGGAACGGTTGTCACCCATCCCGAATCCGCCGTTCTCGGCCGTGCGGTGCGGCGAGTGGTGATACGACAGGAGCGTGGTCACCTGCGGGTCGGCGACGAGGACGATGTCTCCGCCGTTGCCGCCGTTGCCGCCGTCGGGGCCGGCGAGCGGCTTGAACTTCTCACGGCGCACCGACACGCAGCCGTTGCCGCCCTTGCCCGCGCGCAGGTGAAGCGTCACTCGATCGACGAACGTGACCATGGGTGCGCCCTCCTGGATATGAAGCGAGGGGCGGGCCGAAGCCCGCCCCTCGCCGACGTCTGCGTGTGACGGCGGATTACTCCGCGGCGCCCACGATGTTGACGACCTTGCGGCCGCCCTTGGTGCCGAACTGCACGGCGCCGGCCGACAGTGCGAACAGCGTGTCGTCGCCACCGCGGCCGACATTGGCGCCCGGGTGGAAGTGCGTGCCGCGCTGACGGACGATGATCTCGCCCGCGTTGACGACCTGGCCGCCGAAGCGCTTCACGCCGAGGCGCTGTGCGTTCGAGTCACGACCGTTACGAGTCGAGCTCGCGCCCTTTTTGTGTGCCATTTCTTCGCCTCTTCCTGGACTTACTTGATGCCGGTGACCTTGACGCGCGTGAGGTCCTGACGGTGACCCTGGCGCTTCTTGTAACCGGTCTTGTTCTTGAACTTCTGGATCACGATCTTCGGGCCGCGCTCCTCACCGAGGACCTCGGCGGTGACCGTCACCTTGGCGAGCTTCGCCGCGTCGGTCGTGACCGCGTCGCCGTCGACGAGCAGGACGGCCGGCAGCTCGAGGGTCTCGCCGATCTTCGCCTGCTGGCGGTCGAGAACGACGATCGTGCCGACCTCGACCTTTTCCTGCCGGCCGCCGGCGCGCACAACTGCGTAAACCACTTCACACCTGTTTCGTCTTGGGAGCGCTCGGCTCCGATTGTCTGGAGGGACTCCGCCAGGGGCGGAGAAGTCCGGTGATGCATCGACTCGCACATCGTCAAGCCGGGTGCCCAGCGATAGGGCGACGCACCAAAGGAAGAGTTTACCCGATCGAGGGCCGAGGTGGCAAAAGGAGCCGGAGCGCGTGTCGCGCATGCCCGCGCGTCTTCTGCCGCACCCTACGATCATCGGATGGCGATCCTCATCGACGACCCTCGCTGGCCCGCTCACGGACGCCTGTGGTCGCACCTGATCAGTGACAGCGACCTCGATGAGCTCCACGCCTTCGCCGCGGCCAACGGCATCCCCCGACGGGGTTTCGATGTCGATCATTACGACGTCCCCGACGACGCGCACGAGCGCCTCGTGTCCGCGGGGGCGCGCGCCGTCGACGGCCACACTCTCGTTCGCGCGTTGATCGCCTCAGGACTGCGTGTCACCGCCCGCGAACGTCGCGGACGGTGACACGGGGCTCATTCGCCGTCGGGAACGTGGACGACCGGCGTGCCGGTGAGCGCCGCGGTCGTCACGCGGCGACGTCCGCGACCCTGCCCCGGCGCCTTCGGCTCGGGTAGCGCGTCCAGGACGGAGTCGAGCAGCAGCTCCTTCTCCGACTTCGGCTTCGCCTCGTGGCGCGGCTTCTTGCGCTTGGCGCGAGGACGCTCCTCGACCTGCTCGACGACCTCGACCGTTGCGACCGACACCTCGACGTCGGACACGATCGCCTCCTCGGAACCCGGGTGGATCGTGGATGCGGCGATCTGAGCCAGAGCTGACTTCACGCCTGCGGTGATGACATGCGCCTGGCCAGCCGGAGCCTGGGGCTGGGTGTTCTGCCGCGAGCGGCGCCCGTTGCCGTTGGTGCCGCCACCGTTTCCGTTGCCGTTGCCGTTGGCGTTGCCGTTGCCCGCGCCTCCGCGGTGCTTGACGACAGGGTCGTGGTGGACGATGACGCCCCGCCCGGCGCACACCTCGCAGGCCTCACTAAAGGTCTCGAGAAGGCCGAGACCCAGCTTCTTACGGGTCATCTGCACGAGCCCCAGGGAGGTCACCTCGGCGACCTGGTGCTTCGTGCGGTCGCGACTCAGGCACTCGATCAGACGGCGCAGCACGAGGTCGCGGTTGGACTCCAGGACCATGTCGATGAAGTCGACGACGATGATGCCGCCGATGTCGCGCAGGCGCAGCTGGCGGACGATCTCCTCCGCGGCCTCGAGGTTGTTCTTGGTGACGGTCTCCTCGAGGTTTCCACCGGAGCCGACGAACTTCCCGGTGTTGACGTCGACGACCGTCATGGCCTCGGTGCGGTCGATCACGAGCGAGCCGCCCGAGGGCAGCCAGACCTTGCGGTCGAGTGCCTTCTCGATCTGTTCTGTGACACGGAAGTCGTCGAACGGGTCTCCCCCGCCCTCGTACCGCTCGACGCGCTCCAAGAGGTCGGGGGCGACGGCCTCGAGGTAGCCCTCGATGGTGTGCTGCGCCTCCTCACCCTGGATGAGCATCTTCGTGAAGTCCTCGTTGAACACGTCGCGCACGATCTTCACGAGAAGGTCGGGCTCGGAGTGCAGCAGCGCAGGCGCCTGAACGGACTCGTTCTGACGGCTGATGTGCTCCCACTGCGCGGTGAGGCGCTGCACGTCGCGGGTCAGCTGCTCCTCGGTCGCACCTTCGGCCGCGGTGCGGACGATCACGCCGGCGGACTCCGGCAGCACTTCCTTGAGGATGCGCTTGAGGCGCGCGCGCTCGGTGTCGGGCAGTTTGCGGGAGATGCCGTTCATCGCGCCCCCGGGTACGTACACGAGGTACCGGCCGGGAAGCGAGATCTGGCTGGTGAGTCGAGCACCCTTGTGCCCGACGGGATCCTTCGTGACCTGCACGAGCACCTTGTCGCCGCTCTTGAGCGCCAGTTCGATGCGTCGCGGCTGGTTGCCGGTCTCGACCGCATCCCAGTCGACCTCGCCCGAGTAGAGGACGGCGTTGCGCCCGCGACCGATGTCGACGAAGGCGGCCTCCATGCTCGGGAGGACGTTCTGCACACGACCGAGGTAGACGTTGCCGATGAGCGACGCGTCCTGGTTGCGTGCCACGTAGTGCTCCACGAGGACGTTGTCCTCGAGCACGGCGATCTGGATGCGGCCGTTCTTCGAACGGACGACCATCACACGATCGACCGCTTCACGGCGTGCGAGGAACTCCGCCTCCGTGACCACGGGGCGGCGGCGTCCGGCATCGCGGCCGTCCCGGCGGCGCTGCTTCTTGGCCTCGAGGCGGGTCGAGCCCTTGATGCGCTGCGGCTCGGTGATGACCTCGACGGCCCGCTGACGCGGCGCGCGGGCGGGTTCTCCGCTGTCGGCTCCGTCGCGCTCGGAGCCCCGTCGGCGGCCGCGACGACGGCTCGATGACGAGGGCGCGTCCTCGTCCTCCGGCTCGGGCAGGGCGGGCAGCGCCACGACCTCGGGAGCGTAGAAGTGCAGCTGGGTGGAGACCGCCGACACGAAGACCTCGGGAAGCAGCCCCAGCGAGACGGCCGTGACCGGACCGGGCTTCTCCGCGGGCTCCTCGGGCTCCTGCTCGACGACCGCGGCCGGTTCCTCGGGAGCAGCGACCGGCTTCTCGACGGCGGGGGCGGACTCGTCGGATGCGGATTCCGCCGCAACCGCGGCGGGATCGTCCGGCGTGGAGTCAGCGGATGCATCGTCAGCGGACGGGGCGGCGGCGGCGGAGGTCTCAGGTGCTTCAGCGGGCTGCTCGACCGCCGCATCCGCATCGGCGTCGCTCACCGGCGCAGCCTCTTCGGGTGCGTCGGCTGCGTCCGCAGTCTGCAAGACGTCGCCGGGCGACTCTTCCACCGCAGCGGGAGCGGCCTCGTCCACGGGGAACGTCAGCTGTTCGTCGCTCCGCTCATTGCGATCATCGGACTGGTTTGCGTCATCGGCCTTCACCGGCGTACTCCTCACCGGGGCGACACCGCGCGTCGCCCGGCAAAATCTCGTGCGGCGCCGCACCAGCGGTGCCGTCGGCTCATTCGGTCTGCAGCCGGCACACGGCACGGGCTGCGCGGGCGATCATTGCCCGAAGTCTGCGTCGATGTCCCGCACAGCGCGGCTGCGCAGGACATCGTCAGCCATTATCGCACTTCCGGCGCCGATCCGCGTCAGGCGCGGTACCCGGCCCGTCGTCACCCTCAGCGGGTGCATGAGAACGCGGTGCCATAATCCGAACATGTCCGACACCCAGGCACCCGCACGCCCGATCGCTCTGGCCGTCTGGCTCATCATCGCCGGAGTAGTCGGCTGGATCGCCGCGTTCTCGCTCACGATCGAGCGCTTCCACCTCCTCGCCGACCCGAATGCCACCGCATCCTGCGATTTCAGCGTCCTCGTCCAATGCACGGCCAACCTGCAGTCCTGGCAGGGCAGCGTGTTCGGATTCCCCAATCCGATCCTCGGCCTGAGCGGATGGGTCGCGCCCGTGGTGGTCGGCGCCGCTCTCCTCGCGGGCGCCCGCTTCAACCGCTGGTTCTGGCTGGCGTTCTGGGCCGGCATGGCCGTCGCCTTCGCCTTCGTGTGCTGGCTGATCGCGCAGAGCATCTTCTCGCTCGGAACCCTCTGCCCCTGGTGCATGGTCACGTGGTCGGTGACGATCCCCTCGTTCTTCGCCGTGACCCTGCACGTGTTGCGCAACGGTGCCGTGCCCGTCGGCGATCGGGGGCGTCGGATCGCGAGCTCCCTCGCCGCTTGGGTGCCCCTGATGGCGGTCGTCGCGTTCGCGATCATCGCGGTGCTGGCGGAGATGCGGTTGCACGTGCTCGCCACGCTCTTCTGATTCCGGGCGCTGTCCACAGGCGTCTCCGACGAAGTTCTCCGGCTCGCTAAGGTGATGGCGAGTCAGGGGAGGCAGCTCGATGTCGCTGGAAACAGACAGCCTGGCCGCGCTCGAAGCGGCACGCATGCGAGTGATCGCGCAGACCGAACGGGCGCGCACCGCCGCCCATGACGCGGCCCGCATGGCCGACGACGTGCGTGACGCGCGGGCGAGCATCAGCTCGGTCGGCCGCGAGGTGACCGTCACCGCGCGCGCGGGTGGGGCGATCGAACAGGTCGACATCGCGAGCGAAGCGTTCGATCTGGATGCCAGGACGCTGTCGCGCCTGGTGACCGACACCGTGCGCGAGGCGCAGCGCGCCGCGGCGGAGGTCGCGGTGAACCGCATGGCCGAGTCGCTCGGCGCAGACTCCCCCGTCGTCGCGCAGACGCGCGAACAGGTGCGGGCGCAGTTCGGCGCCGGCACGGAACTGCGGTGAGACGATGCTGGAACAGCTGACCGTCACCCCGATCCGCCTCGCTGACGCCGCCACCAACATCCGCGACGCCGCGCAGGCCATCGACGACATCCTGGAGCGGCTCGATGACGAGGCGAAGACGCTTCGCGCCGAATGGTCCGGTGAGGCGCAGATCGCCTTCGACGCGTCGCGCCTGCGTTTCTCGGACGCGCTCGAGAGCCGCACGGAAGCCGTGCGCAAGATCTGCGCCGCGCTGTCTGCACTCGCGGACGGATATTCACAGATCGACCTCGAGAGCGCGCGCGCCCTGGGAGCAGCATCATGACCGGGGCAGCGAACCAGCGGATCGTTCTCGACGGCGACATCCTCACATCCCAGGTGAGCACCCTGCGCGAGGCGTCGAGCACATTCTCGTCGGTGGCCGGCAAGGTCGACTCCCCGCTGTCGGGTGATGCATTCGGTCTGCTGAGCCAGGGGATCCTCGTGCCCGCAGTCCAGGCGCTCGCCGGTCGCTCGCGTGAGCTGGTGACCGCCGCACGCGAACTGACCGAGAAGATGGCCGACGGCACCGCCACCGCTCTGAAGGCCTTCTCGTCGCTCGAGGAGGATGCGGTCGACGCATTCAACAAGGGAGACGATTCATGAGCGGCGCAGCAGCCGTCGCGGGCGAGATCCGCAGCGGGAGCTGGGCGGGCGGACTTCCCGCATCCGGGCCGGGCGGCGACGCTTGCGCACAGATTCCGGGTTTCGCGGGGCTGCTGCTGCAGTACGTCCAGCCGCTGCGAGAGCTGTTCGACCAGCTCCTGGGCAACTCGGCTGAGGTGGCAGGGTTCGCGGCCAACTGGGAGGACTCCGCCAACGAGCTCGCACAGCTCGCCCCGCAGTTCACCAGCGCTCGCAACGCGCTCGCCGAACTGGACGGACGTACCGTGCGTGCCCTGCGCGAGCGGTACGAGGATCTGTCGGTGATCGCGACGGATGCAGCGGAGTGGACATCGGCGACCGCCGGCGCCCTCCGGCTCGCGGCGCGCATCGTCGATGCGACGCGGTCGTTCGTGTGCGACCTGCTGGTGCGTCTGTCGCGCTTCGCCGACGAGCTGTTCTCCTTCACGCTCAACCCGTTCGAGGTGGCCGACCGGATCAAGAACTTCGCCGAGGCCGCATACGAGCTCGTCCAGGCCGGGGGGCGCCTGGTCTCAGATCTGCTCGAAGCACTCTTCGCGCTCGCATCCCTCATCCAGCGCCTCATGCCCCTCGTGGCCGAGGCCCTCGCCGAGCTGAAAGAGATCATCGCGCAGATGCTACCCGCCATCGGCGGCACCATCGGGTCCGTCCTGGGGACGGCCTTCGGCCCGCTGGGCCCCCTCGGGGGCGGTCTCGTGGGTTCCATCCTGGGAGGCGCCGGCGAGAACTTCCTCCAGAAGGACGCCGACGTCGAAGAGCTGGACCCGGCGAACATGACCGAGGAGCAGCGCAAGGCGTGGGAGGAAGCCCAGGACGTCAGGACGCTGGACTCGCTCTCTGATCTCGTGTCGGTCAACGGAACCACCGACCGCATGGGCGGCGAGGACGCATCCGTCATCGACATCAAGCGTGTCGTCGGCCCTGACGGCAAGGAGCACTGGGTCGTCTCACTGCCCTCCACGCAGGACTGGCAGCTGATGGGAGATACGGGCGCGCTCAACGATCGCGACTCGAATGTCGCACTGATGATGGACAATCCTGCGTTCAAGACCGTCTACGAGCGGGCGGTGCTGGAAGCGATGAACGACGCGGGCATCTCCCCCGGAGACGACGTCGTGCTCACCGGATTCAGCCAGGGCGGGATCATGGCGGCCAACCTCGCCTCGGACCCGACCTTCCCGTACAACACGGTCGGGGTCGTGACCAACGGTTCCCCGATCGACACGTTCGACATTCCGCCGAACATCCCGGTCTACGCGTTCCAGCACGCCAATGACGCGGTGCCGATGCTCGACGGCAACGTGTCCGGGGCGACGGGCACGAATGTGAACCGCGTGATCCTGCCCCCGATGAGCAACCCGATCGAGGCGCACAACAACGAGAACTACGCCAACTCCGTGGCCGCGTGGGAGGCTCAGTACCGGGAGATCTACGGCACGGCGCCTCCGGGACTGGACCTGCTCACGGGAGAGGTGGTCGAGCACAGCATGTTCACCGCGTCCGAGGGTCGATGACCCTGTTCACCATCGTCGGCCGATCGGACGGCATTGAGAGGGGGGCGCCATGCGCTCGAGGTTCCTTCGCCGCGTGACGGCGGCCATGGCCGCCGTCGTCGCTGTTCCCGCTGCTCTCGCTGGGTGCTTCGCGGCACCGCCGCTCGATTCGTCGTACGAGGAGAAGATTTCGGCGGCGTTGGAGTCCGCAGACCTCGGGCTCTCCGACGTGTGGGCGAGTCGGAGCACCGACGGCTTCGCCGTCGTGCTCAATGTCGGCGGGACGTCCGCGCGCGACGACGTGTCGCCCGACGACCTGCGGGCGATGCTCCAGATCATCCGAGCCAACAACACGCTCGGCGGAGACAAGCTCGACTTCTCCTTGCGCAACGCGGACGACAGTGCGTTCGTGGACCTCGACGGCCCCGCGCAGTCCCTCGGAGCACCGGCACGTGTGAGCGCGAGCGACGGCCCCTTGGGGATCGTGCTGGACTGGGACAAGGTGAACAGCATCATCGGCTGAGCACTTCCACGACGAAGCCCGCCCCTCGAGCGAAGGGCGGGCTTCGTCGTGAGCGGGAAGGTCAGCCGAACCAGATGCCGAGCTCGCGCGCAGCGGACTCGGGGCTGTCGCTACCGTGCACCAGGTTCTGCTGAACCTTGAGACCCCAATCGCGGCCGAAGTCGCCGCGGATCGTGCCGGGAGCGGCGGTGGTCGGGTCGGTGGTGCCGGCGAGGGAACGGAAGCCCTCGATGACGCGGTCCCCGGCGAGGCGGATCGCGACCGACGGCCCCGACATCATGAACTCGACGAGGGGCTCGTAGAACGGCTTGCCCTCATGTTCGGCGTAGTGCTGCTCGAGACGCTCCCGGTCGGGCTCGACCAGGCGCAGGTCGACGAGCGCGTAGCCCTTCGCCTCGATACGGGCGAGGATGGCGCCGGTGAGGCCGCGGGCCACACCGTCCGGCTTGACGAGGACGAGGGTTTCTTCGATGGCCATGGTGGGTCAATCTCCGTTCGCAGTCGCGGATGCGGCGGCCAGACGCGCGTTGCGGCGGTCCAGCGAGGCTCCCTTGATCGTCGCATACGCCCACATGCCACCGAAAATGAACGCGACGAGCAGGATGGCGGGTTCGAGGAACGCCGACGCGGCGAGGAGCACCTGCAGCGCCCATCCGAGAGCGATCCCCCATCGCCAGCGCACGACGCCGCTCGCGGCGATCATCACGACGGCGAAGACGGACCCCACGACGATCGCCCACCACGGCTCGACACCGTCGGGCGTGGACTTCAGCCCGTAGATCACGAGCCACGCGAGAAAGACGACGATCGTCTCGAAACCGAGCACGACCTGCGCGAGCGACTCCTGCGCGCCGCGCTGACGCCGCACCCGCGGCGGTCGCTTGCCGCTCATGCCGACCACCCGTCCTTCCACGTCTCAGCCTCTGCGAGGGCGAGCGCCTCTCCGGCCAGCACGACGGAGCCGGCGATGACCACGGCGCGTCGATCGGATGCGGCCGCCCACTCCCGGGCGGCCTCGGCCGCGTCCGCGAGGTCGGTGTGGACGGTCACGCGCAGGCCTCGTGCCTCGACGAGGTCCGCGATCGTGTCGGCGTCGTTCGCCCGCTCGGAGTCGGGAGCGGTGGCGAACACGTGGGCGGCGACGGGGGCGAGCATCGCGACGATCCCCTCCGCATCCTTGTCGCCGAGGACGCCGAGCACGACCCCCCACTCGTCGAAGTCGAAGGATCCGCGCAGCGCCTCGACGAGAGCCGCGGCGCCGTGCGGGTTGTGCGCCGCGTCGACGACGACCGTGGGATGCGCACCGACCAGTTGAAGGCGTCCGGGCGAGGACGCCTGGCCGAGGCCGTCCGTCACCACGTCAGGGGCGAGTGCCTGGGAGCCCGCGCCGATGAGGGATTCGACGGCGGCGATCGCCAGGGCGGCGTTGCGACCCTGATGCTCTCCATAGAGCGGCAGATACAGCTCTGCGTACTCGCCGGCGAGCCCCTGCACATCGAGAAGCTGTCCCCCGACGGCGAGGCGATAGGAGCGCAGCGCGAAGTCGGTGCCTTCGACCGCGATCGTCGCTCCCCGAGCGGCGGCGGCCTCGCGCAGCACGCGATCGACCTCCGGCTCTTGGGCGGCGGAGACGACCGCAGCGTCCTGCTTGATGATCCCGGCCTTCACGCGGGCGATCTTCTCGATCGTGTCGCCGAGACGGTCGGCGTGATCCATGCCGACGGGAGCGATGACCGCGACGTCGCCGTCGGCGGTGTTCGTCGAGTCCCACTCGCCGCCCATACCGACCTCGATCACGGCCACGTCGACGGGGGCGTCGGAGAAGGCCACGAACGCGAGGACCGTCAGCACCTCGAAGAAGGTGAGTCGGGCGCCGCCCTCGGCGAGCAGTTCCGCGTCCACCAGCTCGATGAACGGGAGGATCTCCTCCCACGCCTCCACGACCGCGGCATCCGCGATGGGTTCGCCGTCGACCATGATGCGCTCGGTGAAACGCTCCAGGTGCGGGCTCGTGAACAGCCCCGTGCGCAGCCCCATGGTGCGCAGCAGGCTCTCGATCAGCCGGCTCGTGGAGGTCTTCCCGTTCGTGCCCGTCACATGGACGACGCGATAGGTGCGCTGTGGGTCGTCGAGCAGCTCCAGCACCCGCCGCGTGCGCTCGATGCGCGGCTGCACCCACTGCTCGCCCTGCCGCTCCAGCAGCGCCGCGTAGACGGCGTCCGCGCGATTGCGCTCGTTCTCGGTTCCGCTCATCGTGCGACCTCCACTCGTGCGACGCCCACCGTGAACGCACCCGCGTTCGCGTACGCACCGGCTGCGAACTCCCCGGTGTGCTCGACGTCGTCGCTGTCGACCGCTCGGCGCACGCGCTCGGCGCCGTCGGCGCCGGTCACCAGCACCTGAAGCGCGAGGGTCTCCCCCGCGACGTCCGCCGCATCGAACGCCGACGCCACGGCGTCCGCGTCGGCCGCATCTGCGAAGGTCAGAACGAGCCGGATGCGGTCGCTGACCTCGAAGCCCGCGGCCTTGCGCGTGTCCTGTACGGCCCGGACGATGTCGCGCGCCAGGCCTTCCGCCTCGAGGGCGGGCGTCGTCGCGGTCGCGAGCAGCACGAAGCCACCGCCGCCGAGCACGGCGAGCGCCTCGCCCTCCGGCCGGCCGCTCGTCTCGAAGACGAGGTCGTACTCCGCGGGCTCGAGAGCGATGCCGCCCGCCGTCACGACGCCGTCGCGCTCGGACCAGTCCCCGTCCTTCGCGGCGCGGATGACCTGCTGCACGAGCTTTCCGAGGCGCGGGCCTGCCGCGCGCGCGTTCACCGTGAGGCGGTGCGTGATGCCGTACTCCGCCGCGGTGTGCTCGCCGAGATCGACCAGTTCGATCGCCTTCACGTTGAGCTCGTCGCGCAGGATGTCGTCGAACTGGCCGAGCGCACCGGCGTGCGGCACGACGACGGTCAGCAACGGCAGCGGCAGGCGCACGCGCTTGCCCTCGCGCTTGCGCAGGGCGTTGGCGACCGAGGAGACCTCGCGCACCGCATCCATCGCCTCACGGATGTCGGCGGCGTCGGCGAACGCGGCTGCGTCGGGCCAGTCGGTCAGGTGCACGCTGCGACCTCCCGTGAGCCCCTGCCAGACGCGCTCGGCCACGAGCGGGATGAGCGGCGCCGCCACGCGCGTGAGCGTCTCGAGCACGGTGTAGAGCGTGTCGAAGGCCTCCGTCGAGCGGGCATCGTCGCCGACCCCCACCCAGAACCGGTCGCGTGAGCGACGGATGTACCAGTTCGTCAGCACCTCGGCGAAGTCCCGCAGGCGTGCGGCGGCTGTCGTCGAGTCGAGCACCTCGAGGTCGGCGGCGACATCGCGCACGAGGTCGCCGGTGAGGGCGAGGATGTAGCGATCGAGGACGTCGGTCGAATCCGTGCGCCACGTCGCCTCGTACCCGGAGCCGTCGGGCCCGCCGGCGGCGTTGGCGTAGGTGGAGAAGAAGTACCACGTGTTCCACAGCGGCAGCAGGAACTCGCGGACGCCCGCACGGATGCCTTCCTCGGTCACCACGAGGTTGCCGCCGCGCAGCACCGAACTCGACATCAGGAACCACCGCATGGCGTCGGAGCCGTCGCGGTCGAAGACCTCGCTGACGTCGGGATAGTTGCGCAGCGACTTCGACATCTTCTGCCCGTCGCTGCCGAGGACGATGCCGTGGCAGGAGACACCCGTGAACGCCGGACGGTCGAAGAGCGCGCCCGAGAGCACGTGCATGACGTAGAACCAGCCGCGCGTCTGCCCGATGTACTCGACGATGAAGTCGGCGGGTGCGTGGGTGTCGAACCACTCGCGGTTCTCGAACGGGTAGTGCACCTGGGCGTAGGGCATGGAGCCCGAGTCGAACCACACGTCGAAGACGTCCTCGATCCGCCGCATGGTCGATGCGCCCGTGGGGTCGTCCGGGTTCGGCCGCGTCAGCTCGTCGATATAGGGACGGTGCAGGTCGACGTTGCCCTCGGGGTCGCGGGGTAGGCGGCCGAAGTCGCGCTCGATCTCCTCGAACGAGCCGTACACGTCGATGCGCGGGTAGGCGGGGTCGTCGCTCTTCCACACCGGGATGGGTGAACCCCAGTAGCGGTTGCGGCTGATCGACCAGTCGCGCGCTCCCTCGACCCACTTGCCGAACTGGCCGTGCTTGACGTTCTCGGGTGCCCACGTGATCTGCTCGTTCAGCTCGACCAGGCGCTCCTTGATGTCGGTGACGCGCACGAACCAGCTGGAGACGGCCTTGTAGATCAGAGGGTTACGGCAGCGCCAGCAGTGCGGGTAGGAGTGCTCGTAGCTGGCTTCGCGCAGCAGGCGCCCTTCCTGGCGCAGCAGACGGATGAGGGGGCGATTCGCGTCGAGCCACAGCTCACCCGCGACATCGGCGACCTGCGGCAGGAAGCGACCCCCGTCGTCGAGGCTGACGATGGTCGGCAGGCCCGCCGCATCCGCGAGGCGCTTGTCGTCCTCACCGTAAGCCGGTGCCTGGTGGACGATGCCGGTGCCGTCGGTGGTCGTGACGTAGTCGTCGACGAGGATGCGCCAGGCGTCCTGGGTGCCCCACGTCTCGGCGTCCGCGTAGTAGTCGAACAGGCGGTCGTACGCCACACCCGACAGCTCGGCGCCGACGATCCGGCGCTCCACGGCGTCGCGCGCCGCATCTGCGGAGTCGTACCCGAGATCCTTCGCGTGCGCGCCGACCAGGTCTGCGGCGAGCAGATAGCGGTGCGCGCTGGCCTCGAGGGCGTCGTCGGGCGTTCCGTCGGGCGCCCGGTGGACGTCGGCGGCGCCCGCGGGGCCGGCGGGCAGCACGGCGTACTCGATGGCGGGACCGACCGCGAGCGCGAGGTTGGTGGGAAGCGTCCACGGCGTCGTCGTCCACGCGAGGGCGCGCACCCCGGTGAGCCCCAGGGCTTCGGCCTTCGCACCGACGAGCGGGAACGTGACCGTGACGGAGGGGTCCTGGCGCATCTTGTAGACGTCGTCGTCCATGCGCAGCTCATGGCTCGACAGCGGCGTCTCGTCGCGCCAGCAGTACGGCAGCACCCGGTACCCCTCGTAGGCGAGCCCCTTGTCCCACAGGCTCTTGAACGCCCAGAGGACCGACTCCATGTAGCCGGTGTCGAGCGTCTTGTACCCGCGCTCGAAGTCCACCCACCGTGCCTGGCGGGTGACGTAGTCCTCCCACTCGTGCGTGTACGCCAGCACCGATTCGCGGGCCTTCGCGTTGAAGGTCGCGACTCCCATCCGCTCGATCTCGTCCTTCTCGGTGATGCCGAGCTGCTTCATCGCCTCCAGCTCGGCCGGGAGCCCGTGGGTGTCCCAGCCGAAGACGCGGTCGACCTTCTTGCCCCGCATGGTCTGGAAGCGCGGGAAGAGGTCCTTGGCATAACCGGTGAGCAGGTGGCCGTAGTGCGGAAGCCCGTTGGCGAACGGAGGGCCGTCGTAGAAGACCCACTCGTCGGCGCCCTCGCGCTGGGCGATGGATGCACGGAAGGTGTCGTCCGCGGACCAGAAGTCGAGCACCTCACGCTCGATCTCGGGGAAGCGCGGGCTCGGCGTGACGTCGGCAGCGGGCCCGAAGGCCGAGGAACGGGGGTAGGTCATCGTCATCTCGCAGGGGTCGAAGAACTCTTCCTGCCGGGACGACCGAGGCCGCGGTACCACCCTGCTTGCCGGAGAAGGAACCCCGACCACTTTCACTGCGGCGATGACGGGCCTGCCCCGCTCGGTTCTACTGGGCGCGAACGCTGTTCTTCCGAGAGCTCCCCGGTGATGGCCGGATCTGTGCGTGTACCTGCGATTCTAGCGCGCCGGGAGGTGGATCCAGGCCGACGAAGATGGATGCATGCACATCGCCACCGATCGCCTGACGCTGCGCCCGATGACGGAGGACGATCTTCCCGCACTGCGGGCGATCCTCGGCGATGAGTTCACGATGACCGCATATGAGGGCGCCTTCGACGAGGACGAGATCCGCGCGTGGCTCGCCGGGCAGTTGCGGCGCTACGCCGAGGACGGTTTCGGCCTCTGGGCGGTCGTGCACGCGGGCGACATGATCGGCCAGGCGGGCATCACCCTGCAACGGATCGAGGACGACGAGGTGCACGAGGTGGGCTACCTCTTCCGACGCGACCAGTGGCATCGGGGCTTCGCTGTCGAGGCCGCATCCGCCTGCCGCGACTGGGCGTTCGACGAGCTCGGCGTCGACGCCGTCTGGGCGAAGGTGCGCAGCACGAACATCGCGTCCATGAACGTCGCCATCCGGCTGGGGATGCGGGTGCGCCGCGCCTTCACGACGCACTATCGCGGTGTGGACATGCCACACCTGGGCTTTGCGATCGATCGCGCCGAGGCGCGAGGCACGTCCTAGGCGGATGTGTCGGACGCAGCCTGCAGAGAGCGCACCATGCTCGACAGGGCGGCGAACGCGGCGGACTGCTCGGTGTCGGTCAGATCGGACAGCATCCGGGCCTCGACCGAACGCACCGCCGCGCTGGCCGCGTCGAGGCGTCGCCGCCCCAACGGGGTCAGCCGCGTCGGAAGGGCCTTGCCGACGGCGGCATCGGCGGGGCGGACGACCTCGCCGTCGCGCTCGAGCGCCTGCAGGAGAACGTTCATCGACTGGCGCGTCACGAACGTGCCTCGGGCGAGGTCCGAGTTGGTCGAGCCGGGCCGCTGCGCGAGCAGTTCCAAGCATGAGTAGTGCGTGATCGTCATGCCGAGCGGCCGGAGCACATCCTCCATCGCGACGCGCAGCGCGCTCGCCGCCTGCTTGACGAGGTAGCCGAGCGACGTGTCGAGATGGATCTGCGCACCGGTTTGACTCATGTCAGTATTCTGACATAGAGTGCGTGTCAGTTATCTGACATAGAGCGAGGAGCTCCCATGCCCGTCACCGGTCCCGACTTCATCTCCCTCCAGGTTCGCGATCTCGATGCGTCGCAGGCCTTCTACGAGACCCACCTCGGGCTCGTGCGCTCGCCCTCCGGTCCCCCGCACGCGGTGGTGTTCACGACGACACCCATCGCGTTCGCGCTGCGAGACCTCCTTCCCGACACCGACCTCTCCGGCGTCGATCAGCCGGGCATCGGGACGGCCGTCTGGCTGCATGCGACCGGGGTCCAGGACATCCACGACGGGCTGGTCGCCGCGGGGCACACCATCGTGTCGGCGCCCGCCGAAGGCCCGTTCGGACTCACCTTCACCTTCGCCGACCCGGACGGCTACCGGATCACGCTGCACGATCGCGCCTGATCCCTGAACCGCCGATGTGCCGCATCCCGGTCTCGGATGCGGCGCCTCGGCGCCCCGGTAGACTTGCCGCACCGCACACTCAGGCACGCTCACACGGTGCC
Source organism: Microbacterium binotii (assembly GCF_021398715.1). Lineage (NCBI taxonomy): Bacteria > Bacillati > Actinomycetota > Actinomycetes > Micrococcales > Microbacteriaceae > Microbacterium > Microbacterium binotii. Next base: position 1,934,114 of record NZ_CP090347.1, read on the forward strand.
GCACATATCGAGGAGACACCCATGGCCATTCCCGACAAGCCCGCACTCGAGGGCCTCGAAGCCAAGTGGGACCAGACCTGGTCCGCCGAGGGCACGTACCTCTTCGATAGGGAGGCCGCGAAGGCCTCCGGCCGCGGCGGCGTCTTCTCCGTCGACACTCCTCCGCCGACCGCATCCGGCTCTCTGCACATCGGTCACGTGTTCAGCTACACGCACACCGACGTGAAGGTGCGCTTCGAGCGGATGCGCGGCAAGACCGTCTTCTACCCCATGGGGTGGGACGACAACGGGCTGCCGACCGAGCGGCGCGTGCAGAACTACTACGGCGTGCGCTGCGACACCTCGCTGGCGTACGACCCCGACTTCACTCCCCCGTTCCGCGGCGACGCGAAGAGCCTGAAGCCGGCCGACCAGGTGCCGATCAGCCGCCGCAACTTCATCGACCTGTGCGAAGAGCTGACCCTCGAGGACGAGAAGGCGTTCGAGGCCGTCTTCCGCCAGCTCGGCCTCTCGGTCGACTGGACCCAGACGTACCGCACCATCTCGAACGACACGATCCGCACGAGCCAGCTGGCGTTCCTGCGCAACCTGGAACGCGGCGAGGCGTACCAGGCGCTGGCACCCACGCTGTGGGACATCGATTTCCGCTCCGCCATCGCCCAGGCCGAGCTGGAGGACCGCGAACAGCAGGCGTCGTACCATCGGCTCGCCTTCCACAAGACCGACGGCTCGGGCGACATCCACATCGAGACCACGCGCCCCGAGCTGCTCGCGGCGTGCGTGGCTCTCGTGGCCAACCCCAACGACGAGCGGTACCAGCCGTACTTCGGGCAGACCGTGCGCACGCCCGTGTTCGGCGTCGAGGTTCCCGTGCTCGCCCACCCTCTCGCGCAGCAGGACAAGGGCTCGGGGATCGCGATGGTCTGCACCTTCGGCGACGTCACCGACATCATCTGGTGGCGGGAGCTGGATCTGCCGAACCGCACGATCCTCGGCAAGGACGGCCGCATCCTCCCCGATGCACCGGCAGCCCTCGAGACGGATGCGGCGAAGGCCGCGTACGCAGAGCTGGCAGGGCTCACGGTCTTCAGCGCCAAGAAGAAGATGGTCGAGCTTCTGGAGGCCTCCAGCGAACTCCTCGAGGTCTCGAAGCCCTTCAACCACCCGGTGAAGTTCTACGAGAAGGGCGACCGGGCCCTGGAGATCGTCTCGACGCGTCAGTGGTACCTGCGCAACGGTGCCCGCGATGAGGCCTTCCGCGAGAAGCTTCTCGCGCTCGGAGCGGGCATGCGGTGGCATCCCGACTTCATGCGCGTGCGCTACGAGAACTGGACCAACGGGCTCACGGGCGACTGGCTCATCAGCCGCCAGCGCTTCTTCGGCGTCCCGATCCCGGTGTGGTATCCGCTGGACGAGAACGGCGAGCGGGTCGAGGGCGGCGTCATCACGGCCGACATAGCCGCACTTCCCGTCGACCCGACGACCGACACCGCACCCGGTTACGACGAGTCGCAGCGCGGCGTCCCGGGCGGCTTCGAGGGCGAGAAGGACATCTTCGACACGTGGGCGACTTCCTCGCTCACCCCGCAGCTGGCCGGTGGGTGGCAGCGCGACGAAGAGCTGTGGGACCTCGTCGCACCGTTCGACCTGCGCCCCCAGGGGCAGGACATCATCCGCACCTGGCTGTTCTCCACGATGGTGCGCTCCGCCCTCGAGGACGACCGCGCGCCGTGGACGGATGCGGCCATCAGCGGCTTCATCGTCGACCCCGACCGCAAGAAGATGTCGAAGTCGAAGGGCAACGTCGTCACGCCTGCCGACATCCTGGATCAGCACGGCACCGACGCGGTGCGCTACTGGGCGGCATCGAGCCGGCTCGGCGCGGACGCCGCGTTCGACCCGCAGAACCCCACCCAGGTGAAGATCGGCCGGCGCCTGGCGATCAAGGTGCTCAACGCGGCGAAGTTCGTGCTGTCGTTCCCCGTTCCCGAGGGCGCCCGGGTCACCCATGCGCTGGATGCGGCGATGCTCGCCACGCTCGATCGTGTCGTGCGCGACGCGACGACGGCTTTCGAGGCGTACGACCACGCGCGGGCTCTGGAGATCACCGAGTCCTTCTTCTGGACCTTCTGCGACGACTACCTCGAACTCGTCAAGGAGCGCGCCTACGACCAGGGCGACGTGGGTCAGGCCTCGGCGGCGCTGGCGCTGCGCACGGCCCTGTCGACGCTGCTGCGCCTGCTCGCCCCGGTGCTCTCCTTCGCGACGGAGGAAGCCTGGTCGTGGTTCGAGGAGGGCTCCGTGCACACCGCTCCGTGGCCCGAGCCGCTCACCGCGAACCACGGGGACGCCGATGCCGGCGACCCCGCCGTCCTCACCGCGGCGAGCTCCGCGCTCATCGCCATCCGACGGGCCAAGACCGAGGCGAAGGCTTCGCAGAAGACGCCGATCGCGCGTCTGACCCTGGGAGCACCGTCGGCGATCGCCGCGGCCCTAGCAAGTGCCGAGGGTGATCTCAAGGCCGTGGGCCGCATCGCGGATCTCGCTATCGTCGACGCCGAGACGGTCCAGGTCGTCGACATCGAGTTCGCCCCGCAGGAGGTCTGACATGCAGCTCGGCACACGGTGGAGCGCCAGGACGGAGCCACCGGCCTCGGTTCCCGCGGCGCTCCGGGAGCAGATCGCCGCCGTCGAGTCGGCCATCACCGAGTCGCAGTGGTCCTCGCAGCCGACGCCGCGGTGGACGCTGACCTGGCTCGAGGGCCGACCGGTCGCGGAGCTCGACACGGGCGTCATCGTGTCACTCGATTCCGACGGTACCGCGGTCGTGCACCACGACGTCGACGACGAATTCGCCTGAGCGCGCCCTCGGCCTCATCACGAGCGCCGATAGTCTGAGCGGATGGCGTCCGTCAATCCGCTGCTCTCCGGGTCCACTCTTCCCTACGCGCTTCCCGACTACGCCGCGATCGAGCCCGAGCACTATCTGCCCGCGTTCGACGAGGCGTTTCGTCAGCACCGTGCGGAGGTCGAGCGGATCGCGTCCGAGACGGCGCCTCCGACGTTCGAGAACACGCTCGTCGCCCTCGAGCGCGCCGGCGAGACGCTCGATCGTGTGAGCAGGACCTTCTTCACCGTGTCGTCGGCGGATGCCACTCCTGCCATTCAGGCGATCGAGGAGGAGCTCGCACCGCTCCTCTCCGCTCACGGCGACGCGATCCGACTCGATGAACGGCTCTACGCGCGGGTGAGCGCGCTGCACGATGTGCGAGACACCCTGGATCTGGATGCGGAGTCGCTCCGGCTGCTGACGCGGACCTTCCGCGAACTCACCCTCGCAGGCGCCGGGCTCTCCCCCGACGACAAACGGCGTCTCGTCGAGATCAACACCCGACTCTCGTCGCTGACCACGACGTTCGAGAAGCACCTGCTCTCCGACACGAACGAGCTCGCCGTGCTTGTGAGCGACGAGCGGGAGCTCGAGGGGCTCGCGGCCGGCGAACGGTCGGCCGCAGCCAGAGCGGCGGAGCAGCGCGGGCTGGACGGCTGGCTGATCACGCTCCCGCTGTTCACGGGGCATCCGTGGCTGGCATCTCTCGCCGACCGGTCCGTGCGCGAGCGCATCATGAACGCCTCGCGCGTCCGCGGCGGACACGGCGGCGACAACGACAACAGTGCGACCGTGCGCGAGATCGTGCGTCTGCGGGCGGAGCGGGCGGCGCTTCTCGGCTTCCCGACGCACGCGGCCGCCGTCACCGCCGATCAGACCGCCGGTTCTCCCGAGGCCGTCGCCGGATTGTTGCGCCGTCTGGCGGAGCCCGCATCCCGCAACGCCGCCGCGGAGAAAGCGGAACGCGCCGAGGTCTCCGGTATCGGGGACCTCGCGGCGCACGACTGGGCGTACGCCACCGAGCAGGTGCGTGCGACGCAGCTGGACATCGACACGGCGGGGCTCCGCCCCTGGTTCGAGGCCGAGCGGGTCCTGCGCGACGGCGTCTTCGCGGCCGCCACCGCGCTCTACGGCATCACCTTCACGGAACGACACGACCTCGTGGCGTACCATCCCGGTGCCCGCGTCTTCGAGGTGTTCGAAGAGGACGGCACAGGTCTCGGGCTCTACATCCTCGATCTCTACACGCGCGACACGAAGCGCGGCGGAGCATGGATGAACTCCATCGTGACGCCTTCCGAGCTGCGCCGATCCGCGCCCGTGGTGGTGAACAACCTCAACGTGTCCGACCCGGGCGAAGGCCAGCCGACGCTGCTGACCCTCGACGAGGTGACCACTCTCTTCCACGAGTTCGGTCACGCGCTCCACGGCCTCTTCGCCCGCACGCGGTACCCCCACTTCGCAGGGACGGCGGTTTTCCGCGACTTCGTCGAGTTCCCGAGCCAGGTCAATGAGATGTGGATGCTCGCCGCCGGCGTCGTCGAGAACTACGCCCGCCACATCGAGACCGACGAACCGCTGCCTGCCGACGTGATCGAGCGGCTGACCGCATCCGGAACGTTCGACCAGGGCTTCGCGACCAGCGAGTACCTCGCGGCCGCCTGGCTCGACCTCGCCTGGCACTCGTTGAGCGTCGACGACGTCATGGCCGAGATCGACGTCGCCGACTTCGAACGGCGCGCCCTGGAGGACATCGGCCTCACCGAGCCCGCCGTGCCCCCGCGGTACTCCACGACCTACTTCGCCCACATCTTCTCGGGCGGCTACAGCGCGGGCTACTACTCCTACATCTGGAGCGAGGTCCTCGACGCGGACACCGTCGAGTGGTTCGCCGAGAACGGTGGCCTGGATCGGGCCGCAGGCGAGAGGTTCCGCCGCCGACTGCTCGGCGTCGGCGGCGCGAAGGACCCGCTCGAGGCGTACCGCGACTTCCGCGGCCGGGATGCGGCCATCGAGCCGCTGTTGCGGAGGCGCGGCCTCGACGCCTGAGGCCTCAGCGCCACCCGAGCAGGTCGCGCACGACCCTCAGGGATGCGGGCGAGCCGTCGTTCTCGATCCGCCAGAGCTTGTCGCGCGAGAGGAAGACGCCGTCCGCACGGAAGCGTTCCTCGAGCATGTCCCACACGGAGTGAAGCAGGGGCGCAGCGTCGTTGCTCACGGACGCACCCCGCACGGATACGTGCGAAGCGATGACGAGCTCCGCACCCCCTTCCATCGGCCGGGCGCACGCCACGATCAGCGTCGGCGTCGCGGGCCGTCGGAAGGGAACGAGCAACTCGAGTCCCGTGTCCTCCAGGAGCCAGGTGAGCACACCTCGCTTGCGCGAGATTCCCACATCCCCGAGGTAGAGGTCGTGCGCGATCCACTCGGAGTCGGACAGCGCCACACGCTCCCCGAATCCGCCGTCTCCGGCGGCGAATCCTTGCGCCACGAGGTCGCACCGCGCCACCTCGAGCGCAGAGGCGGCATCCGTCTCGATCAGGAACCGCACGGCGCGTCCGGGCAGACCGTTCCACCGCAGCGGACGGACCCGGGCATCCCGGCCGCGACCGGAGACGCCGTTCACGGCCGGCCCAAACCGCGCACGCGGGTCAGGCGGTCTTGCGCTTCTGGCGCAGCACCAACGTGGGCGCGGCGCCTTCTTCGACGGCGGCGCGGGTGACGACGACCTTCGCGACGTCCTCGCTGGACGGGATCTCGAACATGATCGGACCCAGCACGTCTTCGAGGATCGCACGGAGTCCGCGCGCACCGGTCTTGCGCGAGACGGCCAGCTCCGCGATCGCTTCGAGCGCATCGCGTTCGAAGTCGAGCTCCACGTCGTCCAGCTCGAACATGCGCTGGTACTGCTTCACGAGGGCGTTCTTCGGCTCCGTGAGGATCTCCATGAGCGCCTCGCGGTCGAGCGGTGACACCGCAGCGACCACAGGAAGGCGGCCGATGAACTCGGGGATGAGACCGAACTTGTGCAGGTCTTCGGGCAGCACCTCGCTGAAGAGGTCGGGGGCGTCGTCCTTGCGCTGCAGCGGAGCGCCGAAGCCGACGCCGTGCTTGCCCACGCGCGCGGAGATGATCTCTTCGAGACCTGCGAACGCACCCGCCACGATGAACAGCACGTTCGTCGTGTCGATCTGGATGAACTCCTGGTGCGGGTGCTTGCGGCCGCCCTGCGGCGGCACCGAGGCGACCGTGCCCTCCAGGATCTTCAGGAGTGCCTGCTGCACGCCTTCGCCCGACACGTCGCGCGTGATCGAGGGGTTCTCGGCCTTGCGGGCGATCTTGTCGACCTCGTCGATGTAGATGATGCCGGTCTCGGCGCGCTTCGTGTCGAAGTCGGCGGCCTGCAGAAGCTTGAGCAGGATGTTCTCGACGTCTTCGCCGACGTAGCCCGCCTCCGTCAGCGCGGTGGCATCGGCGACGGCGAAGGGCACGTTGAGACGCTTGGCGAGCGTCTGGGCGAGATAGGTCTTGCCGCAGCCGGTCGGGCCGAGCATGAGGATGTTGCTCTTGGCGATGTCGACCTCGTCGGCACGCTGGTCGGCGGAGATGATGGTGCTCTGCGCGCGCACGCGCTTGTAGTGGTTGTAGACCGCGACGGACAGCGCGCGCTTGGCCTGCTCCTGTCCGACGACGTAGTCCTCCAGGAAGGAGAAGATCTCGCGCGGCTTGGGCAGATCGAACTCGGCGACCTCGCCGGAGGTCTGCTCGGCCATGCGCTCTTCGATGATCTCGTTGCACAGCTCGACGCATTCGTCGCAGATGTACACACCAGGCCCCGCGATGAGCTGCTGCACCTGCTTCTGGCTCTTGCCGCAGAAGGAGCACTTGAACAGGTCGGCGCTCTCACCGATTCGTGCCATGATGCCTCTCTTCCCCCCGGATAGCTGCGCGGTACATCGAGCCTAACCGGAGTCGGGGACAACGGTCGTATTGCGGCGTCAGGATGTGTGCAGACAGGACGACGCCCCGGTCCTCGCTCGGACCGGGGCGTCGTCTGCCGCACGGTGTCAGCTCGTGAGAGCGGCGGGCGTGCGCTTGCGCGTGGTCAGCACCTGGTCGACGAGGCCGTACTCGACGGCGGTCTCGGCGGAGAGGATCTTGTCGCGGTCGATGTCGCGGTTGACCTCCTCTTTGGTGCGGTGCGAGTGCTTCGCGAGGGTCTCCTCGAGCCAGGTGCGCATGCGGAGGATCTCCGCCGCCTGGATCTCGATGTCGGAGGCCTGGCCGTGACCGGCCTCTCCCATCGCGGGCTGATGGATGAGGATGCGTGCGTTGGGCAGTGCCAGACGCTTGCCGGGTGCGCCGGCGGCGAGCAGCACGGCCGCGGCCGACGCGGCCTGACCGAGCACGACCGTCTGGATCTGCGGCGACACGTACTGCATGGTGTCGTAGATCGCGGTCATGGCCGTGAACGAGCCGCCGGGCGAGTTGATGTACATGATGATGTCGCGGTCGGGGTCCTGGGACTCGAGCACGAGCAGCTGTGCCATCACGTCATCCGCGGATGCGTCGTCGACCTGGACGCCCAGGAAGATGACGCGGTCCTCGAACAGCTTGTTGTACGGGTCCTGGCGCTTGTAGCCGTAGGCGGTGCGCTCCTCGAACTGAGGCAGCACGTAGCGGCTCGACGGCATCTGCAGTCCCTGCGGCGTGTGGGCCGCGGCGCCGAAAGTGGGAATGTTCATTCGGGTTCTCTCTTCTCGCCGTCGCTCGTCAGTTCGCCGTGCCGCCGCCGCCGACGACGTCGGTCGCGGACTCGCGGATGTGGTCGACGAAACCGTACTCGAGCGCTTCGTCGGCCGTGAACCAACGGTCACGGTCGCCGTCCTCGTTGATCTGCTCGACGGACTTGCCGGTCTGCGCCGCGGTGATCTCCGCCAGGCGGTTCTTCATCGAGACGATGAGCTGAGCCTGGGTCTGGATGTCGCTGGCGGTACCACCGAATCCGCCGTGCGGCTGGTGGAGCAGCACGCGGGCGTTCGGCGTGATGTAGCGCTTGCCCTTGGTGCCTGCGGTCAGCAGGAGCTGGCCCATCGAGGCCGCCATGCCGATGCCGACGGTGACGATGTCGTTGGGCACGAACTGCATGGTGTCGTAGATGGCCATGCCGGCCGTGATCGAGCCACCGGGCGAGTTGATGTAGAGGTAGATGTCCTTCTGCGAGTCCTCGGCGGCGAGCAGCAGGATCTTCGCGCAGATCTCGTTGGCGTTCTCATCCCGCACCTCGGATCCGAGCCAGATGATGCGGTCCTTCAGCAGCCTGTCGAAGACGCTTGTCGCGACAAGGGGGTCGGCCATGTTCACTCCTGTTCGGTGATCGTGAGATCGAATCTACCGGCGCGGTTCGGGCCCCTCGCCCGTGTTCGCCGTCGGCATACGCTCCGGCGCATGAACGAGATCGGCGGCGTATCCGCGCACCGATCGCTGGTAGCGCGGGAGGTGGGGTGCCAGCACCTCGAGGACGATCGCGAGGCCCTCGCGTTCCCGTTGCGACGATGCCAGCGCGAGCGCGTAGAAGGCTGCCGCCGCATCCTTCATCCCGCCCGGGCGTGCCGTGCGGTACTCCGTCTCGAGCAGCGAGAGGCTCTCGTCGAGCTTGCCCAGGTTGCGGATGGTGCTCGCGAGTTGGATGACGGCCTGAGCGCGCCGCTCGGGGTCGAGTCCCGCCTCGAGCGCCGCCCGATACAGGGGTTCGGCCTCCTGCTCGCGGCCCGCGGAGTCGTAGGCTCCGGCCCGCTCGAACAGGGCGATGGCGTCTCCGGCACCGCGCTCTGTCGCCAGACGCTCGATCTCGTCGATCCGGGCCTCGTCGCTGAGCGACTCGTCGTCCCATACGGCGTCGACGCGACTCTGCCAGTCGGTCATTGTTGTTCTCCTCCGAGACGACGAAGGGCGGATGCTTCCGCATCCGCCCTTCGTACTGGCGCGTCTTACTCGGCGTCGGCCTTCTTGGCCGGGGCCTTCTTCGCGGCGGGCTTCTTGGCCGCAGCCTTCTTCGCGGGCTTGGCCTCCTCGGCGGCGGCCTCGTCCTCGGCGTCCGCGGCGGCGTCGGCGATCTCCTCGGCCTCCTCGACGACGTCGGCCTCGGCAGCCGGCTCGTCCTCGACGGCGATGAAGCCGGTGAGGTCGACGGGCTTGCCGTCGGTGTCGACGACGCTCACGCGGCCGAGTGCAATCGCGAGGGCCTTGTTGCGGGCGACCTCACCGATCAGGGCCGGCAGCTGGTTGCCCTGCTGCAGCGCGTTCACGAAGTCCTGCGGGGCCATGCCGTACTGCGCGGCCGACTGGATCAGGTACTGGGTCAACTCGTCCTGCGAGACCTGCACGTTCGCCTCTTCGGCGATCTTGTCGAGCAGCACCTGCGTGCGGAACTGCTTCTCGCTCGCCTCGGTGACCTCGGCACGGTGCTCGTCGTCCTCGAGGCGCCCCTCGCCCTCGAGGTGGGCGTGGACCTCGTCCTCGACGAGCTTCGGCGGAACGGGGATGTCGACCTTCTCGAGCAGCACCTCGACGAGCTTGTCGCGCGCCGCGGCCCCTTGAGTGAAGTTGGACTGCTGGGCGACGCGCTCGGACAAGCTCGCGCGCAGCTCGTCGATGGTGTCGAACTCGCTCGCCATCTGGGCGAAGTCGTCGTCGGCGTCGGGCAGCTCGCGCTCCTTGACGGCCTTCACGCTCACGGAGACCTCGGCCTCTTCGCCGGCGTGGTCGCCGCCGACCAGCTTCGAACGGAAGGTGGTGTCCTCACCGGCGGTGAGGGACTCGATGGCCTCGTCGATGCCCTCGAGCAGCTCGCCGGAGCCGACCTCGTAGGAGACGCCCTCGGCGCGGTCGATCTCGTTGCCGTCGATGGTGGCGACGAGGTCGAGCTCGACGAAGTCGCCCTTCGCGGCGGGACGCTCGACGGTCACGAGCGTGCCGAAACGGGCCCGGAGGTTGTCGAGCTCCGCGTCGATGGCCGCCTCGTCCGTGGCCACGGCGTCGACGGTGATCTCGAGGCCCTCGTAAGCGGGCAGGTCGAAGTCGGGGCGCACGTCGACCTCGACGGTGACCTTCAGGTCGCCGGAGAAGTCGCTGACCTCGGGAAGGGCGACAATGTCGGCCTCGGGACGGCCGACGACCCGCAGCCCCTGCTCGGCGACAGCCGCGCGGTAGAACCCGTCGAGGCCCTCGTTGACGGCGTGCTCGAGCACGGCGCCGCGCCCGATGCGCTGGTCGATGATCGGAGCCGGGACCTTGCCCTTACGGAAGCCGGGGATCTGGACGTCCTGAGCGATGTGCTCGTACGCGTGAGCGATCGAGGGCTTGAGCTCCTCGGGCGAGACCGAGATCTCGAGCTTCACCCGGGTGGGGGTCAGCTTCTCGACGGTGCTAGTGACCATGCCTGTTGTTCTCCTCTGTTCCGCGCCAACGCACGGTGGCTGAAGGTCTGGGGTCTTGGGGGCCGTGTCGGGGCGACAGGATTTGAACCTGCGGCCTCCCGCTCCCAAAGCGGGCGCTCTACCAAGCTGAGCTACGCCCCGGGCGGGCGGGCACGCGAACGTGCACCGGATTCGGCCCCGAGAAGTCTAGCCGACGCTGCCCGCGCGTCGAATCGACGTTGAGAACTCAGCTATGCTTGCTGAGGTTGCGGCCGTTGCCGCTCCGGGGATGTAGCTCAATGGTAGAGCCTCAGTCTTCCAAACTGATTACGCGGGTTCGATTCCCGTCATCCCCTCCGATAAGCGTGAAGGCCCGGCTCGCCCGGGCCTTCACGCTTATGTCGTGTGCTGCCGGGAATCGAACAGCAGGCGAAGCCTGCGTCGTTCGATTGGGCCCACGCCGCAGAGGCTCCGCGCGCGGCGCAGCCGCGTGTGGAGAGGCGGTGGGGACCGTCATCCCCTCCGACACGAACGAGGCGGCCCGGTTTATCCGGGTCGCCTCGTTCGTTTTCTCGGTGCTGCCGGGAATCGAAAGCAGGCGAAGGGATTGTCAGCCCTCGCATGGCATGCACGTCTTGACTCGCCACCGACACGCGCAACGACCGAGAGCCCACCCCGTTCGTCGAGCGACGAACGCAGCGAGGAGACGAAACACCTCTGGCGATGTCCGAGGTCCGTGCCACACTGATGTCAGGTCGAAATCACCTGGTTCCGCCCTGATTCAACCGCCGAGTGCCCCGGCGAAACAGGTCGCGCGAGAGCGCGCCTCGACGAGATGCGGGCACATGCGAGACGACGGAATCATCGGCTTCAGCGACGCGGATGCCGCGACGCTCGCCGAGGCCGTCGAGACGGTGCGCAGGGCCGACGCCGACATCGCCGCGGCGCAGGCTCGCCGGATGAAGGCTCTGGCCGACGCCGAGCACCTCGCGCGGCGGCTCGCCTCCCACTCCCGCGCGAACGTCCGCGTGCACGACATGGCACAGCGCGCGGTCGCCTCCGAGATCGCCGCAGCGACCCGCCTCGTCGACCGGACCGTGCAGCGTCAGATGAGCGCAGCCGCGGAAGTCGTCGACGACTACCCGCAGACGCACGCCGCGCTTGCTGCAGGCTGCATCCAGCTGAGCCATGCGCGCGTCATCGTCGACGCCGGCGCGAATCTCCCCCGGGACCGGCGAGGAGAGTTCGAGCGCGCGGCTCTCGTCATCTGTGAGACCGAAACCGCTGGTCGCGCTCGCCCGCGTGTCGAGACCCTCGCCGAGCGGCAGCATCCGACCACGCTCACCGAGCGCCACGCCACTGCGCGCGAAGGGCGACGCGTGTTCACGACGCCACTCCCCCACGGCATGAGCGAGATCGTGTCCGTTCAGCCGGCGATCATCGCCGATGCGATTGACGACCGCCTCACGCGACAGGCGCGGGCGCTGATCGACCTCCGTCAGCAGGCCATAGGCCGCGCGAACGCTGCTCGGCGCGCCGGAGACGAGCCTGATGCGGGCGACCTCCTGCTCGCGGGCGATACGCGCACCACCGACCAGATCCGCGCCGACCTCCTCGCCGACATGCTGCTCACGACGCAGCCCGGCGCCGATCCGACACGCGATGACGACGGCCCGGGCACCCTCGGCGCGATTCGCGCCCACGTGCAGGTCGTGGTCCCCGTCGGCGCCCTCACCGGCGGTGACGCCGAGGTGAGCGAGGTCGTCGGCAGCGGCCCGCTCGATGCCCAGACCGCTCGGGTCCTCGCCGGCGGCTCCTGCACGGGCTGGGACCGCATCCTCACCGACCCCGTTTCCGGCCAGGTCGTCGCGGTCGACAGGCGCAGCGTCCCGCCTGCGCTACGTCGCACCGTCCACGCACGCGATCGGCACTGCCGATTCCCGGGATGCCGCGTGCCCGCCATCCGGTGCGAGATCGATCACGTGCGCGAATGGGCGCGCGGCGGGCCGACCCGCCTCGACAACCTGCAGTGCCTGTGCCAGCGACATCACTCGATGAAGCAGTTCACGGCATGGCGCGTCAGACAGCTGCCCGGCGGCGTCGTCGCGTGGACATCCCCGCTCGGCGCCACCTACATCGATGACCCGCCGCCACCCGTGCAGTTCATCGAGTCCCCCGATGACGGGTCCGATCCGCCACCCTTCTGAGCCCTGATCACTGCGGAGTGGTCGCGTACGAGCTGATGAGCGAATCCACCATCCAGCTCGCCTCCTCGGAGCGCGCCGCGCTGCCCTGGAAGCCCGAGTCGGGGATGAGGAGGAAACGGTTGGCGTCCGGCGAGTCGTTCCACGTGGAGTCGACGGCCAGCCACGCTCCATCGATGTTCACCTTGTTCCAGGCGTGCCGACCGGCCGAGTACACGGTGCCGGTGACGACGACGGAATCCACATCCGCCGCCTGCATGAGCAGGTGATACGCGTCGGCGTAGCTTGCGCACACACCGGTCTGCTTGAGCAGCACGCCCGCCGCAGTCCACGCGTCCTCGTACCCGTCCGGGATGACCTCGGCTCCCGTCGCGTTCTTCGCCTCGAGCGCCACATAGTCGTACTCCGCGTGAGCGGTGAGCCAGTCGTTGAGCGCGACTGCTTTGTCCCGCGCGGACATCTCCGGCGTCGTGGCCGCGGCGACGGCCGCGTCCACAGCCGTCTTTATCTCGGCCTGCTGCGCTTCGATCGCGGAGTGGTCCTTGTCGTAGGTGACATAGAGCGTTTTGTTGTCGTAGACGCCCGCCCCCTTCACGCCGAGCGCATAGGGGTTCTGCGCGAGGGCCTCGTCGAGCGCGTCGTCACCCTGCGGGGCTCCCGGCGCGGAGGTCAACGCGGAGATGTCCACCGCCTTCGACCCGGCGATCAGGTGCGCCGCGATGAACCGCGTCAACTCCGTGCTGCCGAACACCGGATACGCCACATCGGGGTAGGTGTCGACCGTCTCGATGTTGGGATCGACCGGTGCCGAGACCAGCTGGAAGCCCGCCGCCCCCGTCGGCGGAGCTGCCGCCAGCGCGGCAGCGTTGAAGGCATCCGCCTCCGCCTGCAAGTCCGTCACCGCCGCCTGCGGCACATACGTCCACGTGCCCAGCTGCGTCCCCCGCGCGAACATCGGCACCATGTACCACTCGCGGTAGGGGCGCGCCTGGGACGCATCCACATACGTGATGGCGGCGCGCGTCGCGCCGTCGAGCGACGTGAACGGGATGGTCTTGGGAAGAGCCGCCACGCTCGGCACAGACGTGCCGATCGTGCCCCGCAGCGTGGCGGTCGCGATCTGGTACGGCAGGGCGCCGACGCCCTGACCGATCGTGTCGAAGCTCTGGTACGGCGAGAAGCGCTTCCCGTCCGTCGCGATGACGCCGAAGTCCCACCCCGACGTGCCGTAGTTCGGTCCGGGCAGGTATCCGGCACCCTCTTCGTCCGCGCTCGATCCTTCGTACGCCTTCAGTGCGTCGTTCTGACGCTCGGGCCAGGGCTCGTTCTGGAGGCCGCTCTCCTTCACGACCGACGCGCTGGTCCACGTCGTGTCCGACGTCGACCCGAGCAGCGTGTAGCTGCGCGGTCCGGTCACCTGCGCCTCGGAGGCGACGATCAGGTACTCGGTCGCGCCGTCGACGGCCTGCCAGTCGAGGGCGAGGCTGCCGTCGCCCGTCGGTGTACCGAGCGTCGCGACCGGGGTCGCCAGTTCGCGCTTCACCGTGAACATCGTCACGATCGGCTTCGTGAGAGGGTTGCCCTCCTTGTCGGCGCGCTGGACGAGGTAGTACTCGTCGTGCAGAGACCACTCCGACAACGCCGTGTCGGAGATGTCCCGCTGTCCGTCCCCTGCGCGGGCGTAGGTCGAGTCGTTGGGAACGACGCGGATGCGGCGATCGTCGGACGGGTACGACGTCGAGCTCGCCGGCTGGACGACCGTCGCGCCCGCCTCATGCGTCAGCGCCGCGTCGTAGTACACCTGGAACGCCCAGTCCGGCGCCGCACGACCCTCCGCGTACCCCGATTGTTCGGTCTTCGGGCTGTTCGCCGCGTTGACGTCCCTGAGGAGGTAGTCCACGTCGAAGTGGAACTCGTGATCGCGGTCGAGATCCAGCATGGGGTCGGTGTAGTCGTACTGCTCCGACAGATCGGTGTGCAGCGCCGCAGGCACGCCCTCGATGGGACGAAGGAACGTGAACATCCCGACAACGAGCGTCACCACCGCGAGGAGCGCCACGCCGCCGGTCACGCTGAGGCCGACGATGAGCCCCTTGCGGCGCTTTCGCGGCGGACGAGCGGCGGGCGCGGATGAGGGCGCGGCCGACTCAGGGCCGGCGGCCGCGGGCTGCACCGGGGCGTCGGGGCTCACGTGCGACGTCCAGGACGTCCCGTCCCAGTAACGTCGCCCACCGCCGCCCGCGGGATCGGGGTACCAACCGGCCGGTGTCGCTTCTGCCATGACGCCTTGATTCTCGAGATGCTGCGGGGACCTGGCACACGCTAACCGAGCAGAAGAAACTCCGCCGGAACCCTTGCGCACACCCGGGGGTTCCACGCTAAGGGAGTCACAGGACGCCGCCGCGCCTGCGCGGCTCGGCTGTGGACAGGTCGTCAGTCGGCGGCGGCGTGACGCTCTTTGTGGCCGAGGTACGCCGCAGCGTTGCGCACCAGACCCGCGCGCTCCTCATCCGTCAGCGCGCGCCGCACCTTGCCGGGCACGCCGGCGACCAGGGACCCGTCGGGGATCTCCGCCCCCTCGAGCACCACCGCTCCCCCGGCCACGAGGCAACCGGCGCCGATCCGTGCACCGTTGAGCACGACGGCGCCCATGCCGATCAGACTCCCGTCGCCGATCGTGCAGCCGTGCACGACCGCGTTGTGGCCGATCGACACGTCCTCACCGATGGTCACCGGATGCCCGCCGTCGACATGCACGCTCACCGAGTCCTGCACGTTGCTGCGGGCCCCGACCGTGATCGTGTCGCCGTCGGCGCGCAGCACGGCGTTGTACCAGACGCTCGCGTGCTCCCCCAGACGCACCCCGCCGATCAGGCGCGCACCGGCGGCCACGAAAGCGGATGCCGGCACCTCCGGCGCGATGGCGCCGAGGGCGATCACGGATGCGGATCCCGAGACGGTCATGCCCCGACCCTAACCGGCGGCCCGGTCCAGCGCGGAGCGGATCGCCTCGGTGTACTGCGGCATGAGCGAGTCGACGAAGGTCACTGTCAGGTGGTCCTGGTCCCGATAGACGTCGGCACCGCCCACGACCGGGAAGCACGTCGAGCCGTCGCAGTAGACGTCCGTGAAGTCGAGCAACGTGACCCCCGGCGCACCCTCCGCAGCCTCGCGCAGCGGATCCTTGGCGACGAGCACTTCCGACCTGGCGCCGTCGCACGCAGCAGCGTCGCGGGTGCGGAGGCACTTGTTCGGGTCGGTCTCCCACACCGGGTTGTCGACGACCGTGATCACCGGCACGCCCGCATCCGTCAGCTTCGACCACGCCGAGCGGTAGCCGGCCACGGCAGCGTCGTACGAGGAGTCGTGACCGGCCGACGCGTACGGCGTCGTCGCGAGGGCGGAGGTGAACACCACGTCCGGCTTCGCATCCACGAGCGCCTGATCCACCGCGGTGCGCCACGCCGAGCACGCCGCACCGAATGCTCCCGGCGTCGACAACGGGGTGTCGTTCCACGGGCACGCCCCCTTGAAGAAGGTCACGAGGCGCCATCCGTTCTCGTCCGCCATCCGCTCGAACGTCGACAGCAGTTGGAACGCGTGGCTGTCGCCGATGAGCGCCACCGTGGGCGCATCGGGAGCGTCGGAGCCGAAGGTGCAGCTCACGGGCCGCGCGTCGTTCAGCTGGACGAAGCACTGTTCGTCGGCGGGCTTGTCGACCCCGGCGAATCCCGGCGCCGGGAGGATGACGTCGGATGCGGGCGTGTCCCGGCAGTCCGGGTCGAGGACGGACTGCGCACCGAAGCAGGAAGGCGGGTCACTGCGCAGCTGCTCGAGCTGCGCCACGCCGTCTCGGTATGCGGGTGCGTTGAACGCCCATGCGCCGCCCGCGGTGCCGGCGACCAGCACCATCGCTGCGAGCGAGGCCCAGAGGGTCACGCGAGGACGCCGGGAGGTGAGTACGCGCCAGGAGCGCGCCGGATCCTCGACGAACCTCTTGGTGAGCCAGGCGAGCACGAAGCAGATGGCCAGCAGCGCGACGCGGTGGTAGATGCTCAATCCCCAGAAGGGCACGGAGGGCGCGATGATGATCAGCGGCCAGTGCCACAGATAGAGCGAGTACGAGATGTCACCGGTGAAGCGCATCGGCGCGATCGACAGGATGCGGGTCGGATACCACCATCGGGCGGAGTTGGAGGCGGCGATCACGGCGGCGGCGCCGAGCGCCGGCAGCAGGGCCGCGTAGCCGGGGAACGGCGTGGAGGAGTCGAAACGGAAAGCCGTGTAGACGAGGGCGATGATGCCGGCCCAGCCGAGCACGAAGCTCGCCGCAGCGTTGCGCACGCGCAGCGCCGGCACGAGCGCGATCATGGCACCGAGGCCGAACTCCCACATCCGAGCGAAGGTGACGAAGTACGCCGGCGCCGGATCGTTGAGGGTCAGCACGATGCAGAACACGAGCGATGCGGCGCTCACCGCTCCCAGTGCGATCAGGATGGCGCGGCGGCGACGTCCGGCGAAGAATCGCACCCCGATCCATGCCGCGAGAAGCATGATGAGCGGCCAGAGCACATAGAACTGCTCCTCGAGCGACAGCGACCAGTAGTGCTGCACCATCGCCGCCTCCCCCGAGTTGCCGAGGTAGTCGACGGACGCGATCGCGAGGTACCAGTTCTCGACGTAGAAGGTCGACGCGATGATCTCGCTGACCTCCCGTTGCAGCCCCGAGATGGGCATGAGGTACGGGGATGCGGCCACGATCGCGCAGAAGAGCAGCACCAGGAGGGATGCCGGCAGCAGGCGGCGCGCCCGCCGGGCCCAGAACTGCGCCAGGCGCACGGTCCCGGTCGCCGTCAGCTCGCGCATCAGATGCCCCGTGATCAGGAACCCCGAGATCACGAAGAAGACGTCGACCCCGACGTAGCCCCCGGGGATGCGCCCCGGCCAGAAGTGGTAGAGCACGACCAGCAGCACCGCGATCGCGCGCAGGCCCTGCACGTGCGGGATGAAGCGCGAGGGTTCCGCGTGCTCGGGCGATGCGCCGGTCGGCTGGCGACGGCGCAGGCGCGCCGGCTCGTCCAGATTCTGCGGAGTCCGGGCGGGATCTGAGGCTGGCACCCTCCGACGTTAGCCGCAGGTTCCCCGGAATCCCGTCTACGGCACGATCTGCGATCGTGTGAGCCCAGCCTCATCTTGCTTGCGGAATTTCTCCGGCTCGTTAGCGTTTCATTCAGCAGATGCGACTGCCCGAAACGGAAGGCTTTGTCATGACGAAGAACCAGACCATCCCCGCCAGCGCTGCCGACCCGACCGTCGCCGCCGGAGCCGCGCAGTTCCTCACGCCCGTCACCCTCGGCCTGCAGGCCCTCGCCGTCACCGGCAAGCAGGCGCACTGGAACGTGCGCGGCGCGAACTTCATCGCCATCCACGAACTTCTCGACTCCGTCGTGGAGCACGCACAGGGCTGGGCTGACGAGACCGCCGAGCGCATCGTCGCCCTGGGCCTTCCGGTGGACGCCCGCCTGCCGACGATCGCGGCCAAGGTCGCCCCGTCGTCCGTTCCCGCCGGCTTCACGCAGTGGGACGACATGATCCGCCACGTCGTCGCCGACATCGACACGATCATCGTCGACGTGCAGACGGCGATCGACGGGCTCGACGAGATCGACCTCACGAGCCAGGACATCGTCATCGGCATCCGTGCCGGTCTCGAGAAGGACCGCTGGTTCCTCTCGGCCCACCTCGCCGAGTAAGCAGACCACACCGAAAAGACCCCCGCACTCCGAGGAGGCGGGGGTCTTTTCGGTGTGAGGTCAATCGATCCGCGAGTGATCGCCGAGCCGGTGCCACGAGCGATTGTGGTAGACCAGCGCATCGCCGTGCTCGCCGGGCTCCACGTCCCGGTTGATACCCGACTGCAGGGCGTGGGCGGCGATGACGGTGGATCCTCCCGCATTCATGCGCTCGATGATCGCGCAGCGCACCCAGGCCCGGACGCCGTTGTAGACGGGCTCCCCGGTGACGAGGCGGCTCCAGCTCTCCGGATCTGCGAAGCGGTCGATACCACTGGTCGATGCGAGCTTGGCGACACCGAGGTCCTCGCTGTCGAGGAGGTGGACGACGACGGTGTCGGCGGCGAGGATCGCGGGGGTCGCCGACGACAGGGCGGAGACGGAGAAGATCAGCAACGGCGGCTGTGCGCTCACCGACGACACCGAGGTGGCGGTCAGCGCGACCGGACCATCCGGTCCCTCGGCGGTGATGACCGCGACGCCACCGGGATGACCGCGGAACAGCGCCTTGAACTCGTCCGGCGACAGCGAGGCGCCGGCGAAACGGTCGCGTTCGGCGCCGTTCTCGTCGAGCGGGTTCGACAGGGGTGCGGGAGTGGTCATACGTCGACGCTACGACTTTCATGTTTCGGGCAGGGCACGGGGCGACACACAGCGCAACGGATCATCCGGCGACCGCCACCTCCGGCGCCGGAAGCACACCATCCGCCACGAGCTGACGTACGGCAGATCGACCGGCACGGTTGGCGCCGACCGTCGACTGCGAGGGCCCGTAGCCGATGAGGAACAGCCGCGGCTCATCGAGGGCGCGTGAGTCTTCGACCCGGATGCCGCCGGCGGGCGTTCGCAGTCGGAGGGGCGCGAGGTGATCGAGGGCCGGGCGGAAGCCCGTCGCCCAGAGGATCACATCGGCGCGCTCGAAGGTGCCGTCCGGCATCCGTACGCCGTCTGGTTCGATGGCACGGAACATCGGATGCCGCACGAGCACACCGCGTCGTTGCGCTTCGCGCGCCCACGGGGTCCAGTGCATCCCGGTGACCGAGATGACGCTCCCGGCCGGCAGTCCCTGCCGCACGCGCTCCTCGACCCCGGCGATCGCGGCGACGCGTGCCGGGATGTCGAACTCGTCGTCACGCCACTCCGGCTCTCGCCGGGTGACCCAGAACGTGTCGGTCACCCGCGAGATCTCCTCGAGAAGCTGCACTCCCGACACGCCGGCCCCGACGATCACCACGCGCTTGCCGGCGAACTGTTCGGCCGAGACATAGTCGTGGACGTGCAGCTGCGTGCCGCGAAAGCTCTCGCGCCCGGGCACGGCCGGCCAGTGCGGCCTCGTCCACGTCCCCGTCGCGTTGATCACGTATCCCGCCGCGAACGTGCCCGCATCCGTCTCGACCCGCAGTCGGTCGTCGTCACGCGAGACCGCCCGGACCCGCACGGGACGGCGCACCCGAAGATCGAAGCGCTGCTCGTAGGCGGCGAAGTACGGCGGAAGGGCATCTCGGCTGGACGCCGCGGGGTCGGCCGGCGGGACGGGGAAGCCGGGAAGCTCGTGGATGCCGTTGACCGTCGCCATGCGCAGCGACTCCCATCGGTGCTGCCAGGCTCCGCCCGGCGCGGACTCGGCGTCGAGCACCACGAACGTCCGCGCATCGGACGTCTGCGCATCGAGCGGTCGGAATCCGCGACGGTACAGGTGGTAGGCGGCCGAGAGACCCGCCTGCCCGGCTCCGATCACGACGACGTCCACGGGCACGCCGACAGCGGGATCGGATGCGGTCATGCCGTCCTCAACGCCCGCGCGGTGCGGCACATTCCGCCTCAGGCGCTCAGTGCCTCGCTGATCGGCGTCGGGCCCGCGCCGAAGCGGATCGTGCGACGGATCGTGGCGGCATCCCCGAGCGTTGCAGCGATCACCTGGGCGACGTCGGCCCGGGAGATCTCTCCTCGACCCGTCGGCTCGGTGGTGATGCGGCCGGTCGCATCGTCGGAGGTGAGGGTTCCGGGGCCGAGCACCGTCCACTCGAGGGAGCTGCGCCGCAGGTGCTCGTCGGCCGCGAGCTTCGCGTCGGCGTAGGGGAAGAAGGAGTCGGAGGGATCGATGCCGTGATCGGGCGACGAGCCGATCCACGACACCATCACGAAGCGCGAGACCCCGGCCACCTCCGCCGCATCCATGGCGCGGATGGCGGCATCGCGATCGACGGCGTAGGTGCGAGCGGCGTCGCCTCCGCCGGCGCCCGCCGACCACACGACGGCGTCGAAACCGGCGAGCGCGTCGGACAGCGTCTTGGTATCCGCGGCGGCGACGTCCAGCACCAGCGCGGTCGCTCCCGCGGCGTGGACGTCGTCGACGTGATCGGGGTTGCGCACGACCGACGTGACCTCGTCGCCCCGTGCCGCGAGCAGGGGCGCCAGCAGGAGAGCGATCTTGCCGTGTCCACCGATGATGAGGATGCGAGACATGGTCCGTCCTTTCGCGTCGTGAGCGTGTCCCCAGCCTACGTACCGCTCTGCGAGGAGGGGCCGGGGGGATCGAGCACGCCGTCGAGGTACCACCACCTGGCGCTCTGCTTCACGAACCGGCTGCGCTCGTGCAGCACCCCCGAGGATGCGCCCTCGCGCCATGCGGCGCGGAACTCCACGGTGCCCTTTCGATCGTCCGGCGAGCCGCCGACCGTGTCGAGGATCGTCAGCCCGCGCCAGCGCACGTGACGGTCGAGGGCCAGCTCCGTCGGTCGCGTGCCGGGATGCCAGGTGGCGACGAGATAGTCCGTGTCCTCACGGACGAACGCCGTGTAGCGCGAGCGCATGAGCGCCTCCGCGGTCAGCGGGGGCGTGCCCGCCAGGGCGGGAGCGCAGCATTCACCGAAGGCGCGCCCACTGCCGCACGGGCACGGCTGGTTCTCCATCCGACGATCCTCGCCCGGCAGGCCGATCCGACGCAATATTCGCCGCCGAGCCGGCGTTGCACTCGGTGAGCATCCGAGGAACGAGCACCATGAACAGCACCCGAAACCCTGCCACCGGCGAGCTTCTGCCCGATGAGACCGCCATGGACGCAGTGACCCTGCGCGTCGGCGACCTGGAGAAGATGACGAGCTTCTACGGGTCCGCGATCGCGCTGGAGCCCATCGAGGAACGCGCGCGCGGTCGCGAGGTCCACCGCGTGCTCGGGCGCGGCGGCGTTCCCATGGTGCGCCTCGTGCACACGCCGGATCTCCCCCTCGCGGCCCCCGGCTCAGCGGGACTCTTCCACACGGCGTTCCTCTTCGACGATGCCGCGACCCTCGCTGCCACCGTCTACCGGACGGCGCAGGACGGCCGCGCCCGGTTCACCGGGTCGAGCGACCATCTCGTCAGCGAGGCGTTCTACTTCACGGACCCCGAGGGCAACGGCATCGAGCTCTACACCGACCGGTCGCGTGATCTTTGGCGTCACGTCGACGGAGAGGTGCAGATGGACACCGTCTACCTGGACCCGAACGACTACCTTCGCGCCCACCTCACGCAGGACGGGTTCGATCGTGTCTTCACCGAACCCGGCCGGGTCGGACACGTCCACCTCCAGGTGGGTGACATCGCCCCCGCGCGTCGCTTCTACGTCGACGCCCTCGGATTCGCCCCCTCCTTCACCGGCATTCCGACCGCGCTGTTCGCGTCGGCCGGTGGATACCACCATCACGTCGCCATGAACACCTGGAACAGCGCGGGAGCGGGTCCCCGGGCCGCGAGCCTCGGCCTGGGCGAGCTGGCGCTCGCCGTGCCCGGCCGCGCCGCGCTGGACGCGCTGACCGACAGGCTGCGCCGCGCGAGCGTCTCCTTCGACGACGACGGCCGCACGGTGACGGCGAACGATCCGTGGGGCACGCGGGTCACGGTCACCATCGGGGGCACCGGTGTGGACGAGCTGCTGACGCGATGATGCGGCGCGGCGCCCCGTACCCTGAACGGGTGGCCTCCGACACAGAAACCCTCCGCTTCGTCACACCGCGCGGTCGCCTGCTCGTGCTCGCAGCCCTGTGTGCCGTGATCACCGCCATGGGCGTGGTCATCATCGCGCTCAACATCGACAACACACCCAGCCTGCTGCTCGGCGTGGCGGTCGTGGGCATCTTCGGCCTGGGCGGCGGATTCTCCCTGATCGGCCAGTTCCGCAACGGCACCGTGCTGCGGGCGGATGCCGACGGCATCCGCGTCGCGCGCATGGGAGCTGCACCGTGGGATGACGTCGATCGGATCGCCACCACGGCCAAGGGGGAGCTCGGCATCCGGATGCGCCGGACCGAGGCTCTTCTCACCGGCGCGCACAACAGCCACACACGCGAAAGCCTGCGGGCGCAGCGGGAGCGCAGCGGCGGCTACGACCTGACCTTCACCGCCCACGATCTCGGGTGTCCGCCGGCGGAAGCCGCCCGGTCGCTGCGCGCGCTCCAGCCCTGATGGCCCGGCTGTCGCTCCCGGTCACGGTGCGCGCGACACAGCGCGCACCTCTTCTGCTGGTCGTCAAGTCGGCCGTCGCGACCGTGGCGGCATGGCTGCTCGCCCAGTGGCTCATTCCGGGCCCGCCGCCGGTGTTCGCGGCGATCGCCGCCGTGCTGGTGGTCCAACCGAGCCTGAACCAGTCGTTCACTCGCGCGATCGAACGATCCGTCGGCGTCATCGCCGGTGTCCTGCTCGCCTCCGCCCTCGGCCTCGCCTTCGGGAACGGCACATGGGTCGTGCTCCTCGCCGCGTGCGCGGGGCTCCTGGTCGCCTGGGCGTTGCGTCTGTCCCCCACCGCATCCACGCAGATCGCGATCAGCGCGATCCTCGTGCTCTCGCTGGGTCCGGCCACCCCTGATTACGCACTCGATCGGATCCTGGAGACCCTGCTGGGCGCGGCCATCGGCTTCGTCGTGAACATCGCGATCGTCCCGCCGGTCGCGATCGCCCCGGCCCGCGACGCGACCGACCGGTTGTCGGCAGAGCTCGCCGCATCCTTGGACCGTCTCGCCGACGCGCTCGAGACGCAACGCTCCCCCGGTGAGCTGGAGGCCCTGATGGTCGAGGCGCGGCTCTTGCGCCCTATGCGGGATGCGGCCGAGCGCGCGATCGGCGGCGGAGCGGAGTCTCTCGCACTCAATCCCCGCAGCCGGCGTCACCGCACCGAGCTGGCAGAGCTCCAGGACCGTCTGGATCTCTACACGCCGATCGTCACGCAGGTCACGGGAATGACGCGCGCGGTGTACGACCACTACGCACCCGAGATCGTCACGGACCCGCAGGTGCGGGCCCTCGCGGAGCAGATGCGCCGCGCCGCGCATGATCTGGAGCGCACTCGCGGATCGGAGTCTGCGCCGACGGACGAGCCGCCCGCGCTCACCACACCGCTGCAGATCCCGCGGCCGCCCTCCGCGCACTGGGTGCTCATCGGCTCGCTGCTGGAGGATCTGCACCGCATCCATCACAGCCTCGTCGAACGCGAGGACGCCTAGGAACGCTCAGCGGCCCCGCTCAGCGCAGGGCACGCACAGCGTCGCGGTCGGACGCACGAGAAGACGCCCCACCGGGATGTCGCGGCCGCACGACGCGCACACTCCGAAGACGCCGTCCTCCAGCCGGCGCAGCGCGTCGTCGATCTCACCGATCTCGGCGTCCGCGGCACGGCGCAGTCCTTCCAGCCGCGACCACTCGTCGCTGAGCGTCGCACCCTCGGGGTCGTGTTCGTCATCGGCGCCGGCGGGATCGTTGCGGGCTTCCTGCACACCTCGGATCGCCTCGCCCCGCGCGATCAGGCGCGCCGACGCGTCGCGGCGCGCCGTCGTCAGCAGCTCCGTGAAGACGGCGGGATCGATCTCCTCGTTCACAGCCTCATCGTGCCGTGACGACCACCGTGAACTCGAGGGGCTGGATTCCGCCGTCCTTGTTCGTCATGGTGACGCTCGTCGTGCCCGCCGCCAACGCCAGGACCCCGGGGTTGAAGGTGGCGCTGCCGTCGTCCTTGCCCGCGACGAACTCGGCGACGGCAGCGTCCGCGACGGCGCCCGTGTAGCTGTCGACCGCGAGGTCGCCGGTGTTGATGTTGAGCGTCTGGCCCACCACAAGATCGACGCTCGCCCCCTGGAGGTCGCCCGCCGACATGGTCACGGGCGCGACGATGTCGCCGCCGATCGATGTCGAGTCCCCGGTCGGCGATGACGACGCTGCGGCGGCGCATCCCGCCATCAGAAGGGACGCGGTCACGACGGCCGCACCGAGCACGAGTCTGCGGAACTTCATGTGGTCAGTATCGTGGCGGGGCGACCTGTCGCCGGTCACGATCGCGCAACGGTCAGTCGACGGCGCCGCGAGCGTTGTACACGACGGAGTCGCTCGCCCCGTACGCCCGGTAGACCTCGACAGCCTCGTCATGACGGATGCCGATGGTCACGCGGATGCCGCGGCGCTCGAACTGGGCGGCCCAGTCGTCCACGACCGGTCCCTCGTCGAAGCCCGTGAGCTCCTCCAGGAGAGGGCCTTCGCCGGCGACCACGAGGGAACGCACCCCGCTCCACATGGTGGCGCCGTAGCACATGACGCACGGGCGCCAGTTGACCACGAGCTCGAGCTCCGCGCCGTCCGCGCCCAGGTCCCAGCGCCCGAGTGCGGTCTGCGCGAGGCTCAGCGTCGTCACCTCGGCATGCATCGAGGTCAGGCCCGAGGCCAGCACCACGTTGACGCCCGCGGAGACGAGACGCCCGCTCGCGGACTCGACGACGATCGCCGCGAAGGGACCACCGCTCCCCTCGCGCCAGTTGCGGTCGGCGAGGGCGTTGACGAGGTCCATCCGCTCCTCGGCGGTGGGAAGAACCTCCGGCAGCGAATCGAGCTCGTCGAGGAGCCAGGCGGGCAGGGAGGCGGAGATCGAGGAAGCGAGAGGCATGAGGACATCCTGTCGGGAGCACATGTCGGCTCTGTTACACGACGCTCAGCGCTCGCGCGCCAGCCATGACCGGAGCCGGTCGAGAGGCCACGTCGTGACGATCCTCTCCGCGGGCACGCCCGCGCGCTCGGCGCGTACCGCGCCGTGGTCGAGGAGGGACAGCTGCCCCGGCGCGTGGGCGTCGCTGTCGATCGCGAACAGGCATCCCGCATCCAGCGCGATCGCGATCAGCTCGTCCGGCGGGTCCTGGCGTTCGGGTCGGGAATTGATCTCCACCGCGACGCCGTTCTCGGCGCAGGCCGCGAACACGCGCTCCGCGTCGAAGTCGGACGGCGGCCGCGTCCCGCGGGAGCCTTCTACGAGGCGTCCCGTGCAATGCCCGAGGACGTCCGTGTGCTCGTCGCGCACCGCGCGCAGCATCCGCGCGGTCATCTCGGCACCCGCCATCCTCAGCTTGGAGTGCACGCTCGCGACGACGACGTCCAGCCGAGCCAGCATCTGCGGGGTCTGATCGAGGGCGCCGTTCTCGAGGATGTCGACCTCGATTCCGCTCAGCAGCGTGAATCCGTCGCCGGAGTACCGAGGGAGCTCCTCGAGCTGCTGCGCAAGCCGTTCGACCGTGAGCCCGTTCGCCACGCGGAGCCGCGGAGAGTGATCCGTGAGGGCGACGTACTCGCGACCCATGGCACGCGCCGCGTCCGCCATCGCCGCGATGGGCGCCTGCCCGTCGGACCAGTTCGAGTGCGCGTGGAGATCGCCGCGCAGCCGAGCGAACAGCGTGCTCGACTCCTCCGGGGCGACACGCTCTCTCAGCTCCGCCAGATAGTCGGGGACGGCGCCCGACACCGCCTGCAGGATCACCTCGAGCGAGCTCTTGCCGATCCCCTTCGTGCGCCGCAGGGTCTCCGGGTCCGACCGCGCGGGCTTCGGCAGTGCGGCCACCGCCTCGGCCGCCGTACGGAAAGCCTGGGACCGATAGCGCGACGCCCGCTCACGCTCGAGCAGCGTCGCGATCTCGCGGAGCGCGTCGATGGGATCCATCGCACCAGTCTGCCCCGGCGGCCGATCCGCGTCGGCGGCACTCGCAACAGGCGCCTCGCGTGGCAGGATGAGCGCGTGTCCCGCCTCATGCTCCTCGACACCGCATCGCTGTACTTCCGCGCCTTCTACGGCGTCCCCGATTCGGTGAAGGCTCCCGGCGGGCAGCCGGTCAACGCCGCGCGGGGACTGCTCGACATCGTCGCCAAGCTCGTCAGCACCTACGAGCCGACGCACGTCGTGGCGTGCTGGGACGACGACTGGCGCCCCGAGTGGCGCGTGCAGCTCATCCCGAGCTACAAGACCCATCGCGTGGTCGTCGAGGTGGAGACCGGCCCGGATGTGGAGGAGATGCCCGATCCGTTGGAGGCGCAGATCCCGCTGATCCGCGAGTCCCTCGACCTGCTCGGCATCCCGATCGTCGGCGCCGCCGAGCACGAGGCCGACGACGTCATCGGCACTCTGGCGACGGATGCGGGCATGCCCGTCGACATCGTCACCGGCGACCGGGACCTCTTCCAGCTCGTCGACGACGCGGCCGCGGTCCGCGTGGTCTACACGGCGCGTGGCATGAGCAACCTCGAGATCGTCACGGACGACGTCGTGCGTGCGAAATACGGCGTCGCACCACGCCAGTACGCCGACTTCGCCGTGCTGCGCGGCGATGCCTCCGATGGTCTTCCGGGAGTCGCGGGCATCGGGGAGAAGACGGCGGCCACGCTCCTCACCGCTCACGGTGACCTCGCGGGCATCGTCGCGGCGGCGACGGCGGGAGAAGGGATGAGCGCGGGGGTGCGCGCGAAGATCGCCGCCGGCACCGACTACCTGGCCGTCGCCCCCACCGTCGTGCGCGTGGTGCGGGACCTCGATCTGCCGACGTTCGACGCGACCCTTCGTCAGGTCTCCCCGGATGCCGCAGCCTTCGCCGATCAGTGGGGTCTGGGAACGGCGTTCGCCCGCGCAACGAAAGCCATCGCCGCGAGGATCGCCACCGCATAACCGACGGCCACGACCAGCATGAGCACCAGCGGCGCCTGCCACCCGCCGGTCGCCTCGTGCAGGCCACCCGCGATCGGGGCGCCGAAGGCACCGATGCCGTAGCCGCCGCCCTGGACCAGCGCGGAGATCGTGGTGGCCTCCGCATCCGTTCGGGCCACGGAGACGACGGCCGAGAAGATCGCGACGAATCCGCCCGCGTGCGCCAGCGCGCCGAAGGACAGCCACACCCACATGAGCTCGGGCGCCCACAGCATGCCCACCGTCAGCGTCAGCCAGCACGCGCTGATGGTCAGCGGAACCACGATGCGCGGGGTGTAGCGCGCCAGAACGGGAACGAGGAAGGAGCCGGCGATGGCCACGCCCTGGAAGATCGAGGCGAGCGCGCCCGCACCGGATCGGTCGAGCCCCAGCTCGTCGGCACCGATCGAGGGCAGCCAGGTCGAGAGCGCGTAGTAGATGGTCACCTGGAGCGAGAAGGCGCCCAGCAGCAACCAGACCACCGGCCGTCGGAAGACGCCACCCCTCGTGGAGACGACCGGCAGCGGGCCTGTCAGAGCGGCGACGTCGTCGACGGGCGTCACGCCGACGGATGCGGTCGACGGCGCGCCGGAGAAGCGTTCGCCCCACCGGGCGCCACGCCGGCGCTCCCGCGCGAGGTGCACGCTCCACACGGCCACCCCGGCGAACGTCAGCACGGACCAGCCCACCAGCGCCAGATTCCAGCCGACGACCTCGGCGATCGGAGCGGTCAGGAGGGAGGTCACCAGCGAGCCCGCGTTGAGGGTCGCGGTGTATGACGCGGTCACGAACGCAACCCGGTCGGGCGGCACATCGCGGCGGATCACGACGGGGATCACGACGTTTCCGATCGTGATCGCCGCACCGATGACGATCATCCCCGTCAGCACCGCGGGATAGCCGGGAAGCGCGCGGATGGCGGTGCCCAGGAGAACGCCGCTCAGCGTCACCAGCAACGCCAGTTCGGCACCCGCCCGGCGGATCACGAGCGCGGCGATCGGGGTGAGCAGCGCGAACATGAGCACCGGCGCGGTGGTCAGCAGCCCCGCGGATGCCGCCCCGATGCCCAGATCGTCCTCGATCTGACGGATCACCGGTGTCGGAGCCACGATCGGGCCGCGCAGGCTCAGCGCCGCGACGAGCAGGCCGATGACGACGAGGAACGGAAACGCCCGCCCCGCACCCCCAGCATGGGGCGGGGCGGGCGGGCTCATCCGTCCAGTCTATGAACGCGGGTCGGATCGGGCGTTGCGCCGACCCGCGACCGGATCAGGCTCCGGAGACGTTCGAGCGACGAACGACGACCGGAACCGCGGCGAGCCGGTAGATCGCCGAGCCGAACAGAATCGACAGCACGCCGATTCCCATCGCGAACGCGGCGACGCCGAAGGAGACGACCGAGGTGAACAGCGAAGCGCGCAGGAACGAAGCGTTCATCATCGTGGCGCGCACCGGGTCGTCGCGGTCGAGTTCGGCATAGGTGGCGCCGTTCGACGCTTCGAGCGCGTGGTGCTGGATGATGTCGGCCTGCACGTAGGCGGTGAAGGGGCCGTCGACGACCTGCCCCTGGAAGGCCATCGCATCGTCGGGGACGACGATGTTCTCGGCCCGCAGCTGCGACGAGACCATGACCCAGACGGCGATGCCCACGACGATGAGGGCAACGCCGCCCAGGATTCCCAGGACTGCGGCGATCTTGACGAAGCCGACCTTCTTGGCGGGCGCCTCGATGGTGTCGGCGGTGGTGGCGGTGGACATCTTTGCTCCTCGGTGGGTTCGAACGGTGGTGCTTCGAACCTAGGGGTGAGCTGTGAGCCGCCGGAAGGCAGGGCGCCGTGAATATCGGCCTCCCTGCACTCAGCCCGCCGCGAGCTCCTGCGTCGTCGCCGCCCACGTGGCGAGCGTGCGCTCGGCAGCACCGCTGTCGATCGCCGCTGCCGCCTCGTCCTTCGCCTCGGCGAGGCGCTCGAGGATCGGACGCTGCACCTCGGCCGCGTCCTGCGACAGACGGTACGACACGAGCCCGGCCGCCGTGTTGAGCAGCACGATGTCGCGCACCGGGCCGCGTTCGCCCGAGAGCACCCGTCGTACGACGTCGGCGTTGTGGGCGGGCGAGCCTCCGATGAGTTCCGAGATGTCGGCGAGCGGGATGTCGAGATCCCGCGGATCCAGGTCGTGCTCGTGCACGTCGCCGCGGGAGACCTCCCAGATCCGGCTGTGTCCGGTCGTGGTCAGCTCGTCCAGCCCGTCGTCGCCGCGGAACACCAGCGCCGTCGCACCGCGGGTGCGGAACACCCCCGTGATGAGAGGCACACGGTCCAGATGCGCGACACCCACCGCGTTGGCCTCGGCGCGTGCCGGGTTGCACAACGGCCCCAGGAAGTTGAAGACCGTCGGAACACCGAGTTCGGCCCGCGTGGGACCGGCGTGACGGAACCCCGGATGGAACGCTGCGGCGAAGGCGAACGTGATGCCTGCGCGCTCGAGGGTCGCCGCGACCGCATCCGGACTGAGGGTGAGGTCGATGCCGAGCTCGCGGAGCACGTCGGAGGACCCCGACGAGGAGCTCGCCGCCTTGTTGCCGTGCTTGACGACCGGGACGCCGGTCGATGCGGCGACGATCGCGGCGGTCGACGAGATGTTCACGGTGCCGAAGCGGTCGCCGCCGGTCCCGACGATGTCGAGCACATCGGCGGGCACGGGAAGCGGGAGGGCGGCCGCGAGGATCGCGTCGCGGAAGCCCACGATCTCGTCCACGGTCTCACCCTTGGCGCGCAGCGCGATGAGGAATCCGGCGAGTTGGGAGGGGGTCGCCTCGCCGGCCATGATCTGCTGCATCGCCCATGTCGCATCCGACACGCTGAGGTCGGCACCCCCGAGCAATTCCGTGAGGATGTCGGACCAGGTGCGCGCGGGGAACATGGTTCCCGATCCTACCGAGCGTGTTCGACGGGGACCGAAACGACCCGGGCTGCGCGGATCACCAGATCCCGAGCGTCTTCACGGCGGGCTCGCCCCAATCTCTTAGGTCGCCCTAAGCTGCGACAAGGCGCGTTCGAGGGCGCGAGGTGCAAGAGTCGGCCGTGAATATCGGTCATAATGGTGAGCGTGACGACGCCAGCGACATATAACCAGGCCCTCCGTTCGGTCAAACGGCCAGATCCGGTCGCCGTGGGGACAATCGTCTGGCTCGGCAGCGAGGTCATGTTCTTCGCGGGCCTGTTCGCGATCTACTTCACCCTCCGCAGCACCTCCCCCGACCTCTGGGCCCAGGAGACCGAGCTGCTGAACGTTCCGTTCGCGGCCGTCAACACCATGATCCTGGTGCTGTCCAGCTTCGCCTGCCAGTTCGGTGTCTTCGCGGCCGAGCGCTTCCAGCCCTACCGCACCGGTTCGATCTGGAACCTGCGTCGCTGGGGCATGGTCGAGTGGTTCTTCCTCACCTTCTTCATGGGCGCGGTCTTCGTGTCCGGCCAGGTGTGGGAGTACGCCCAGCTCGTCACCGAGGGGATGCCGATCTCGGCGAACGCCTACGCCTCCGCCTTCTACCTGACGACCGGCTTCCACGCCCTGCACGTCACCGGCGGTCTCGTCGCGTTCCTCCTCGTCATCGGCCGCGCCTACGCGGTCAAGAACTTCGGGCGCAAGGAGATGACCACCTCGATCGTCGTGTCCTACTACTGGCACTTCGTCGACGTGGTCTGGATCGCCCTGTTCCTCGTCATCTACTTCCTGAAATAAGAAGCCGGAGTCCTGCACCATGGCACGTGAGAAGAAGCGGCGCACCTCCGGTCGTCGAAGCCCCCTGGCCGCCGCCGCCCTGATCGGTATCGGCCTCCTGATGACCGGCGGCATCTACGCCGGCGCGTCGGCCGCGATGGCGGCGACCACCGAGACGCAGACCGCCGCATCCCAGCTCACTGTGGAAGACGGCAAGAAGCTGTTCCAGGCGAACTGCGCCACCTGTCACGGTATGGATCTCCAGGGCACCGAGAACGGCCCGTCGCTCTACGGCGTCGGCGAGCTTTCGGTGCACTTCCAGGTCTCGACCGGTCGCATGCCCCTGCAGGCGCAGGCACCGCAGGCGCCGCAGAAGCCCGTTCAGTTCACGGACGAGCAGACCGAGGCGATCGCCAAGTTCGTGCAGTCGATCGCTCCCGGTCCGACCTACCCGGCGTCGGAGGTCCTCGACGGCGAGGGAGACGTCTCCGCCGGGGCCGAGCTCTTCCGCATCAACTGCGCCATGTGCCACAACGTGGCCGGAGCCGGTGGTGCACTCACCGAGGGCAAGTACGCCCCCGACCTGCACACGACCAGCGCGCTGAACATGTACGCCGCCATGGTCACCGGACCGCAGAACATGCCGGTCTTCAGCGACATGAACCTCACTCCCGAGGACAAGCGCGACATCATCTCGGCGCTGCTGTACATGCAGAAGACCGAATCCCCCGGTGGCTTCTCGCTCGGCTCTCTCGGCCCCGTCTCGGAGGGCCTGTTCATCTGGATCTTCGGCATCGGCACGCTGATCGCCATCACGGTGTGGATCACCGCGAAGTCCAACTGATCTTTTTGACGAACTGACGGAACGTACGAGGAGCACCATGGCACACGAGGACGACGCGCTCGAGCACGAGAGGGCTTCCTGGAAGCCCTCCAGCGGGCTCGCCGTGACGGTGTCCGACCCGGTGAACAACCCCGGTCTGCCGCCCCACCGCGAGCGCGTGACCGATAAGGACCCTGCCGCGATGAAGCGCGCCGTCCGCACCGTGTACACGCTGTTCTACCTGTCGGTGGCGGCCTCCGTGTGGGCCGTGGTCGCCTACATGGTGTTCCCCATCGAGAGCGGCTCCATCGCGGCCATCCGCGACAACAACCTCTTCATCGGACTCGGCATCGCCTTCGCGCTGCTGGCCATCGGCGTGGGCGCGATCCACTGGTCGAAGGCGATCATGTCCGACAAGGAGTTCATCGAGCCGCGCCACGCGACGCGCGGCCGTGACACCACCCGCGAGGCGGTCGTCGAGGCGCTCACCGTGGCCAACGAGGAGTCCGGATTCGGGCGTCGGGCGATGATCCGCAACTCGCTGTTCGCCGCCCTCGTCGCATCGGTCGTGCCCGGCGTGGTCCTCTTCCGCGGCCTTGCTCCCGAGTCGAGCCCGGAGAACCCCTACGCCGGCGACCCGGTGCACCTGCTCAGCCACACCATGTGGAAGCAGGGCATGCGTCTCGCGCACGACCCGAGCGGTCGCCCGATCAAGGCGTCGGACGTCACCCTCGGCTCGGCGTTCCACGTGATCCCGGAGGAGCTCGCCTCCCTCAGCCACCACGACGGCTATCTCGAGGAGAAGGCGAAGGCGATCGTGCTGCTCATGCGCATGCCGCAGGACGTGCTGATCGAGGCGGAGGATCGCAAGGACTGGTCGTACGACGGGATCGTCGCCTACTCCAAGGTCTGCACCCACGTCGGATGCCCTGTCGCCCTGTACGAGCAGCAGACGCACCACCTCCTCTGCCCCTGCCACCAGTCGCAGTTCGACGTCTCCGACGGCGCGAAGGTCATCTTCGGCCCGGCCGCACGTCCGCTGCCGCAGTTGCCCATCGCGGTCGACGACGAGGGTTACCTCGTCGCCCGCAGTGACTTCACCGAGCCCGTCGGTCCGAGCTTCTGGGAGCGCCATTGAGCACCGCAACCCACCCCACGGAGAACGTCACGACGGAACCCGCGATGCCTGCAGGCTCCTCGGAGCGCAGCAAGCCTCTCGGCGGCCGCTTCGTCGGCGCCGCGGCGAACTACCTGGATGAGCGCACCAGCCTGTCGGGTCTGGTCAAGGAGCTCGGCCGCAAGATCTTCCCCGACCACTGGTCGTTCATGCTCGGCGAGATCGCGCTGTGGAGCTTCGTCGTCGTGCTGCTGTCGGGCACGTTCCTGACGTTCTTCTTCCAGGCCTCCATGGTCGAGACGCACTACTACGGCGCGTACGAACCGATGCGCGGCATCGCGATGTCCGCGGCCCTCGAGTCCGCGCTGCACATCTCGTTCGACGTGCGCGGCGGTCTGCTGGTGCGTCAGATCCACCACTGGGCGGCCCTCGTGTTCGTCGCCGGCATCGGCGTCCACATGCTGCGCGTCTTCTTCACAGGCGCGTTCCGCAAGCCCCGCGAGCTGAACTGGGTGATCGGCTTCATCCTCTTCATCCTCGCGATGGCGGAAGGCTTCACCGGCTACTCCCTCCCCGACGACCTGCTCTCCGGCAACGGCCTGCGCATCATCGACGGCATGGTCAAGGGCATCCCGGTCGTCGGCACCTGGATCTCGTTCCTGCTCTTCGGCGGCGAGTTCCCCGGCACCGACATCGTCGGGCGCCTCTACACGCTGCACATCCTGCTGCTGCCGGCGATCCTGATCGCGCTGCTGGCACTGCACCTCGTGCTCATGATCATCAACAAGCACACCCAGTTCGCCGGGCCCGCCCGTACGAACAGCAATGTGGTGGGCTACCCGATGGTTCCGGTGTACGCATCCAAGATGGGCGGGTTCTTCTTCCTGACCTTCGGCGTGATCGTCCTGATCGCCTCGCTGTTCACGATCAACCCGATCTGGAACTACGGTCCGTATGACCCGTCCCCCGTGTCGGCCGGTACGCAGCCCGACTGGTACATCGGCTTCGCCGACGGCGCGCTCCGCCTCGTCCCGCCGCACCTGGAGTTCGTCTTCCTCGACCGCACGTGGTCGTGGAACATCCTCCTGCCGCTGGGGATCCTTGGTCTGTTCATCGTCCTCGTACTGATCTACCCGTTCATCGAGGCATGGATCACGGGCGACAAGCGCGAGCACCACATCGCGCAGCGTCCGCGCAACGCGCCGACCCGCACGGCCATCGGCGCCGCGGGCGTGACGTTCTACGCCGTGCTGTGGGCCGCCGCTTCGTCGGACATCATCGCGACGCACTTCCATCTGACGATGGAGGGCGTGATCCACACGCTTCAGGCCCTGCTCATCGTGGGCCCGATCATCGCGTACTTCGTGACCAAGCGTCTGTGCATCGCGCTGCAGAAGAAGGATCGCGAGATCGCGCTGCACGGCTACGAGTCCGGGCGCATCGTGCGCCTGCCCGGCGGTGAGTACATCGAGGTGCACCAGCCCGTCGACGAGTACGAGCGCTGGAAGCTGGTGGACTTCGAGGTCAACGAGCCGCTGGTCGTGCGCCCGAACGCCCAGGGTCGCATCCCATGGCACCAGAACATGCGCGCGTCGCTCTCGCGCTGGTTCTTCGAGGACCGCCTCACTCCTGTCACGCAGGCCGAGGTGGATGCCGCGCTCGCGCACCAGCACCACGAGATCGACCACATCGACACCGAGGAAGCGGCCGAGCTCGAAGGTGCCGCCGAGCGCGCTGCCGCCGAGGGTCGCCCGACCGTCGCCCTGCACGACAAGGCTGAGGTGGAGATCCCCGCTCCGAAGTTCCTGGAGGGCGCTGAGAAGCCCGAGACGGACGACGACAAGAAGTGACCTCGTCCCGTTGAAGAGAGGGCCCCGATCTGCGGATCGGGGCCCTCTCTTCATCTGTGCCCATCGATGTTGGTGTCTGTAACATTCCCGTGACAGCGCCTCGCTACCGTGACCGTGTGCGAGTCATCATCATCGGAGCAGGCATCGGCGGAACGAGCGCGGCGATCGCGCTCGCTCGGCTCGGCCACGACGTCCACGTCTACGACCAGATCCGCGAGAACCGCCCCGTAGGCGCCGCGCTGTCGCTGTGGCCGAACGGAGTCAAGGTCCTCAACTGGCTCGGCCTCGGCGACGAGGTGGCCGCGCTGGGCGGCCGCATGGACTACATGGCCTACGTCGACGGGCTCGACGGCGACGAGATGTGCCGCTTCAGCCTCGACCCCGTCACTCAGCAGACGGGCCAGCGCGCCTACCCGGTCGCCCGCGCCGACCTGCAGGCACTGCTCATGGACACGGTGGGTGCCGACCGCATCCATCTCGGAATGCGGATGACCGGCATCTCGGAAGCCGACGACGAGGTCACCGTCGCATTCGAGGACGGCAGCAGCGCCCGGGCCGATCTCGTGATCGGTGCAGACGGCGCACGATCCCTGACGCGCGAGTATGTGCTGGGCACACCGACCGAGCGCCGCTACTCGGGCTACACCAACTTCAACGGACTCGTCCCCGCTGATCCCCGCATCTCCCCCACCGACCAGTGGACCACGTACGTCGGTGAGGGCAAACGCGTCTCGGTCATGCCCGTCGCCGGCGACCGCTTCTACTTCTTCTTCGACGTGCCCCAGCCCTCGGGGATCCCCTACGACCGCAGCGAGGGCGTCGCACCGCTGAGGGAGGCATTCGCCGGGTGGTCCGAGGGCGTGCAGGTGCTCCTCGACACGATCGACCCGACCGCGTCGCTCAACCGCGTCGAGATCTGGGACATCGATCCGTTCCACACGTGGACGCGCGGTCGCGTTGTTCTCCTCGGGGATTCCGCGCACAACACCGCCCCCGACATCGGTCAGGGCGCCTGCTCGGCTCTCGAGGACAGCTTCGTGCTCGGGCTGGTCTTCGCCACCACGACCCTCGGTGTCGCAGATGCGCTCCGGCGATACGAGGCGGCCCGTACGGCGCGTGCCGGCGACCTCGTGCTCCGGGCGCGCAAGCGGGCGGCCGAGACCCATGGCTTCGACCCCGAGACGACCGCCGCCTGGTATGCGGGGCTGCGCCAGGAGACCGGCGAGAACGTCATCCGCGGAATCGTCGGCAACATCGTCGACAGTCCCGTGACGATCGGTGGGCTCCTGACCTGACAGGCAGGATCCCGCTGATCGGCGACAGTCTGATCGCTATCGTCCGACCGCGCACTCCCTAGAGTCGAACCATGCAGGATGCACGCAGCTACTTCTCCGCGAAGCTCGCCCACGAGACCGACGCCTCGGATGTCTACGCCGCTCAACGTGCCGGTGAGGAGCTCGTCCTCGTAGATGTGCGCAGCGCCGCCGCCTGGGATCAAGGTCACATCTCCGGCGCGATCCACCTGCCGTACCGGGATATCGCCGAACGCGCCGCGGAGCTGATTCCCGCCGGGTCCTCGGTCGTCGTGTACTGCTGGAGCCCAGGATGCAACGCGGGTACGAAGGGCGCGCTCGCTTTCACCGAGGCCGGCTACGAGGTGAGAGAGATGATCGGTGGATACGAGTACTGGGTGCGCGAAGGTTATCCCGCCGAGAACGCCTCCGGGCCTCTCCCGCGGCATCGTGACCCGCTCGTGTCGATCGTCGCGCCCGAGTAGTCTCCGCGCTCAGGCGGAGACGTCCAGGCTCTCCTGGAAGAGCTCACCGGCCGAGCCGCTGAACACGGCGGGCTCTGCGGCGGCGTCGCCGTCCACGACGTCGCAGACCACGGCCGTGACGTTGTCGCGCGATCCGCTGTCGAGAGCGAGAGCTACGAGGGCCGCAGCGGCCTGCGCAACGCCACGGTGGCGGAGCAGTGTCAGGCCGATCTCCTCGTCGTCCAGGTAGTCGCTGACCCCGTCACTGCACAGCAGCCACCGGTCGCCGATGACGGTGTCGCGCTCGGCGATGGACACGACGTCTTCCTCACCGCCGCCGAGCGACGCCGTGATGATGTTGCGCCGCGGATGCGACGCTGCGGCCTCGGGCGTCAGCAGACCGCTGTCGACAAGCGCCTGCACGTACGAGTCGTCTCGCGTCTCCCGACGCAGCTGGGCGTGCCGGAGAAGATACGCACGGGAGTCCCCTGTGTGGGCGAGCAGCAGCCGATCCTCGGGTGCGACGAAGACACCGGTGAAGGTCGTCGCCATGCCCTGAAGTGAAGGATCACGCCGTACATGGGCGCGCAGGTCCCAGTTCGCCTCGCGGATCTGCACCAGCAGCTGCTCGGCATCCGTCGCCGCCAGCGGCGAGGGGACGAGCCGGTGCACGAAGGCTGCGGAAGCGAGATCTCCCGAGGGCCCTCCCCCGACGCCGTCGGCGACGGCAGCCCCCCAGGACGCGGTGAAGGCCGCATCCTGGTTGGAGGTGCGGTAGCGGCCGATGTCTGAAACGGCGGCCGCGTCGAGCCTGATCGGCACGGATCAGTGCGCGAAGTACCCGCGGTAGTACTCGTACACCCAGCCGACGATCGCCACGGCGAAGATGCCGAGACCGATCGGAAGCATCCAGGTGCCGACCGCGAGACCGATCGCCGCCACTGCTGCGGATGCCGCGAGAACGAGCGGCCACCACGACCACGGGCTGAACTCGCCGAGCTCAGGATCGCCGTCGTCGATGTCGGCCGTCAGCGTGTCCTCGGGAAGCTCGCCCTGCTGCGCCTTGTAGACGCGGTGGGTGTAGAACCCGATCATGAGCGCCATGAAGGCACCGAACAGCAGGGCGACCGACCCGACCCACTCGATGGCGTTGTGCCAGGCGAGATCGGGGTGGGCCAGGATGTTCCAACCGGTGTAGACGACGTCGATGAAGACGAAGAACCCGACCAGGATCCACCACAGGTTGATATTGGTGCGCACTTACTTGACCTCTCCGTCGGCCGCATCGACGACCGGGGCGTCAGGGGCATCCTTCGCGGGTCCCACACCCACCGGCACGGCGGCCTCGGGGTGGTTCAGATCGAAGGCGGGACGCTCGGAACGGATGCGCGGGATGGACGTGAAGTTGTGGCGCGGAGGCGGGCAGCTCGTGGCCCACTCCAGCGATCCGCCGTAGCCCCACGGGTCGTTGACGGTGACCTTGGGCGCGGTGCGCGCGGTGATCCAGACGTTCAGCAGGAACGGGATGACCGATGCGGCCAGAATCATCGAGCCGATCGTCGAGACCTGGTTCTGCCATGTCCAGCCATCGGCGGACGAGTAATCCGCGTAGCGGCGGACCATGCCGTCGACGCCCAGCCAGTGCTGGATGAGGAAGGTCATGTGGAAGCCGATGAACAGGATCCAGAAGTGGATGTACCCGAGACGCTCGTTGAGCATCTTGCCGGTCCACTTCGGCCACCAGAAGTAGAATCCGGCGAACATCGCGAAGACGACGGTTCCGAAGACGACGTAGTGGAAGTGGGCGACGACGAAGTACGAGTCGCTCAGTGCGAAGTCGAGCGGCGGCGAGGCGAGGATGACACCCGTGAGACCACCGAAGACGAACGACACCAGGAAGCCGAGCGAGAACACCATCGGTGTCTCGAACGTGACTGATCCTCGCCACATCGTCCCGATCCAGTTGAAGATCTTCACACCGGTCGGCACCGCGATGAGCATCGTCATGAAGGCGAAGAACGGCAGCAGCACTGCGCCCGTCACGTACATGTGGTGCGCCCAGACGGCGACCGACAGGACGGCGATGGCGATGGTTGCGTAGATCAGCGTCTTGTATCCGAAGATCGGCTTACGGCTGAACACCGGGAAGATCTCCGACACGATGCCGAAGAACGGCAGCGCGATGATGTAGACCTCCGGGTGACCGAAGAACCAGAACAGATGCTGCCACAGCAGGACGCCGCCGTTGTGCGGGTCGTAGATGTGAGCGCCGAGCACGCGGTCCGCGGCGGCAGCGAAGATGGCCGCGGCCAGAACGGGGAACGCGAGCAGGATCAAGATGCTCGTGACGAGCGTGTTCCACGAGAAGATCGGCATGCGCCACATGGTCATGCCGGGGGCACGCATCGTGACGATCGTGGTGATGAAGTTCACCGCACCCAGGATCGTTCCGAAGCCCGAGATGCCCAGACCCAGCATCCAGAGGTTTCCTCCGGCGCCTGGGGTGAAGGATGCGCTCGCGAGCGGCTGATACGCGAACCAGCCGAAGGAGGCGGCGCCCGCGGGCGTGAGGAACCCGGCGACGGCGATCGTGGAACCGAACAGGAAGAGCCAGAAGGCGAAGGCGTTCAGTCGCGGGAACGCGACATCCGGGGCACCGATCTGCAGCGGCAGGATCGCGTTCGCGAAGCCCGCGAACAGCGGCGTCGCGAACATGAGCAGCATGATCGTGCCGTGCATCGTGAACAGCTGGTTGTACTGCTCCTTGGTCGGGATGATCTGCATCCCGGGCTCGAACAGCTCGGCGCGGATGATCAGCGCCATCACGCCGCCCAGCAGGAAGAACAGGAACGACGCGATCAGGTACATGTACCCGATGGTCTTGTGGTCAGTGGAGGTGATCCACTTGACGATGATGTTGCCCTTCTGCTCGATCCGCGAGGAGCTCAGCAGAGCTGCCTGACGCGGCGGCAGGGTCGTCGGGCGGGAAGGCGCTTCCTGAAGCGGGACTGTCGTCGCCATGATCACTCGTCTCCCTTGGCGGTTGCGCCGGTGCCCGGCAGGTTGCCCAGTCGGTCGTAGGCGTCCTGGATGTCGCCGGTCTGACCCTTGTCGCGCAGGCTCTCGAGGTACTGCTCGTACTCGGCGTCGCTGACGACCTTGACGTTGAAGAGCATCATCGAGTGGTACTCGCCGCACAGCTCGGCGCACTTGCCGGCGTACGTGCCCTCACGGGTCGGCGTGAACGACCAGTAATTGTCACGGCCGATGTACATGTCCTTCTTGTACAGGAAGTCGATAATCCAGAAGGAATGGATGACATCGCGGGACTCGAGCTTGATCTTGACGCTCTTGTCGACGGGCAGGTAGAGCGTCGGCAGCTGCGACTGGTCGACGTTGCCGGCGGCGTCGGTCTGAGCCTGGATGCCCATGGACCAGACGGCGTCGTCGCCGGAGGCTTCCTCGCCGTTGTACTGGAAATCCCACGCCCACTGCTTGCCGATCGCGACGATCGACACGTCGGGGTCGTCGGTCTGGGTCTCGAGGGCCGCCTGGTCACGCGCGGTGAAGGCGAAGAAGCCGACCACGAGGATCAGCGGCACGATCGTGTAGAAGATCTCGATCGGCATGTTGTAACGCAGCTGGACCGGCAGGCCCGTCTGGCCGCGGCGACGACGGTAGGCGATCATCGCCCACAGCATCAGACCCCACGTGATCACGCCGACGGCGAGCAGGACGATCCAGGAGTTGACCCACAGCCCGGCGACCATGTCGGTGTGGTTCGTCGCAGCCTGGCCGTCCTCGGTGAATCCGGGAAGGAAGCCGTGCAGCTGGGTCGGGCTGCATCCGGCGAGGATGGCAGCCGTCGCGATCCCCAGCGGAAGAACGGCTAGTCGGATTCGACGTTTCGAAGGCACGGTGCACCTTTCCAGGTCACGAATAAAGCTTCCTTCAGTCTAGAGCAAGCTCACACCTGATTCAGGCCACGCTTCCAGCCCGGAACGACGAATCGGCGCGGCCGGATCGCGTGAAAGCGAGCCCGACCGCGCCGATTCTCGGCGTGTCGCGGGGTCAGTGGAAGCTGTCGCCGCAGGCGCAGGATCCCGCCGCGTTGGGGTTGTCGATCGTGAACCCCTGCTCCGAGATGGTGTCCTTGAAGTCGATCTTCGCCCCGTCGAGGTACGGGACGCTCATGTCGTCCACGACGACCTCGACGCCGTCGAAGTCGACGGTCTGGTCGCCGGCGAGCAGGCGCTCGTCGAAGTAGAGCTGGTAGATCAGTCCGCTGCACCCGCCGGGCTGCACGGCCACGCGCAGACGCAGATCGTCGCGGCCTTCCTGCTCGAGCAGGTTCTTCACCTTGGCGGCGGCGTCGTCGGTGAGGGCCACGCCGTGTGCGCGGGCCGTCGTTTCGTTCGACAGGGCGGTGTCGGTCATGACTCTCCTTGTGTACTGCTGGGTACGGTGCGATGACGTCGGATGCAAGGCGGTGCGCCCGCACGGGGACGGATCACGCCGATTCTACGCCGCCGATCCGCATCGAGGGCGGGTTCAGCGCCGTTCGTTCAACGACTCCAGCAACGACGCCTCGGCCAGCACGGCGTGACGGAAGGTGTCCAGGTGCAGGGACTCGTTCGGGCTGTGCGCCCGCGAATGCGGATCCTCCACTCCGGTCACCAGGATCTGCGCACCCGGGAACTGCTCCACGAGCTCCGCGATGAACGGGATGGAACCGCCCACGCCGACATCGACCGGGTCGACGCCGTAGCCGGTGGCGAGGCTCGTGCGGGCCACCTCGACGGCCCAGCCCTCGGTGTCGACGAGGAAGCCGTCGCCGAGGTCGATTTCGGAGAAGGTGAGCTCCGCACCGAACGGAGCGCGACGGCGCAGGTGGTCCTCGATCGCGGCGTACGCCTCGCTCGCCGATTGCCCGGGAGCCACGCGGGCGCTCACCACGACCGAGATCTCCGGCGCCAACGTGTTGGATGCGGCGGCGACGCTCGTCGCGTCGATGCCGGTCACCGTCACCGAGGGCTTGTTCCAGATGCGCGACAGGATCGTGCCACGTCCGATCGGCGCGACCCCGGCCGGAAGACCCGCCTCCGAGCGGAGGGTCTCCTCCGTGTAGTCCGGGGTGGGCGCGTCGCGTTCCGTGAGACCTTCGACGGCCACGGCGCCGTCGTCGTCCCAGAGCGTCGCGAGCAGCTTGATCGCCGCCATGGTCGCGTCGGGAACGGCGCCGCCGAACATCCCCGAGTGCGAGGCGTGCTCGAGCGTGCGCACCGTGAGCGTGAAACGGGCGTTGCCGCGGAGCGACACCGTCAGCGCGGGAGTCACCGCATCCCAGTTGCCCGAGTCCGCGACGACGATCACATCGGAGCGCAACTGATCACGGTGATCGGTGAGGAACTGCGCGAAGGAGCGGGAGCCGTACTCCTCCTCACCCTCGATGAACAGCGCGATACCCAGCGCGAGGTCTTCGCCGTGAACCTCGTGGATCGCGCGCAAGGCGGCGATGTGCGCCATCACCCCTGCTTTGTCGTCGGCGGCGCCGCGTCCGTACAGACGCCCGTCGCGCACCGTGGGCTCGAAGGGAGGCGTCTCCCAGAGGGCGTCGTCTCCGGGCGGCTGCACGTCATGATGCGCGTAGAGGAGCACGGTCGGCGCACCGTCGCGCGCGGCGCGCGTGGCGAGAATGGCGGGCTGACCCACCTCGTCGGTCCCGGGCACGGCCGAGCGGGCGATCTCCACCGAGTCGAAGATGCCGATCCCCTTCGCGAGCGCGGCGATCGCCTCGGCGCTGCGCACGAGTGCGTCCTGGTCGAAGGCGGGCCACGCGATCGAGGGGATGCGCACGAGCGCACCCAGATCGGCGAGGGCGACGGGGATGCCGGCGGCGGCCGCTTCGTGAACGGCCCCGTTCCTGGGATTCTCGGAGGTCATGCGGGTAATCTTAAGGCGCACCCCTCCCCCGTTCTTTTGAGGACCATCGTGGCCAAGACCTCTGCCGACTCCGCCGCGCACGACGCGCCGAGCACTCCGACGACCGGCAAGGGGCGCGCGACGCCCACCCGTGCCGAGCGCGAAGCCGCGCGCAAGCGCCCCCTCGTCGCCGACACGAAGGAAGCGAAGGCCCGGGCCCGCGCCGAGCTGCGAGAGCGGCAGGAGAAGGCGCGCATCGGCATGGCCAACGGCGACGACCGCTACCTGCAGGCGCGCGACAAGGGCCCGCAGCGCCGCTTCGTGCGCGACTGGGTCGACTCCACGTGGCACGTCGCGGAGCTCGTGATGCCGATCATGGTCGCGGTGCTCCTGCTCATGTTCGTCGGCATCCCGGCGATCCAGGTCTACGCGTACCTGGTCCTGTGGGCCTTCATCATCGTGGCTGTGCTCGACATGGTGATCACTTCGATCCGGGTCAAGCGCGCCGCACGAGCGAAGTTCGGCGAGGACCGCATCGAGAAGGGGCTCGGCTTCTACGGCGCCATGCGGACGGTCCAGATGCGCTTCATGCGCCTGCCCAAGCCCCAGGTGAAACGCGGACAGCGTCCCGCCTGATCGAATCGAGGAAGCGGCCGGCCCCTCTGGGACCGGCCGCTTCCTCGTCTCAGCGCACGCGCGACGACGAGACGGCGAGGCCCCTGTTGATCTGCCGCGCCCAGAACGGTCCCCGGTACAGGAATCCGGTGTACCCCTGCGTCAGGGTCGCGCCGGCATCCAATCGGTCCTGGACATCCTGCGCGGTCTCGATGCCGCCGGCCGCGATGACGCAGAAGTCCGAGGGCACCTCCTCGCGGACGATCCGCAGCGCCTGGATCGCGCGCTCGCGCAGCGGCGCGCCCGACAGACCCCCGGCTCCCGCGGCCTCGACGATGTCGGGCGCTGTGCGCAGCCCTTCACGGGAGATCGTGGTGTTGGTGGCGATGACTCCGTCGAGCCCCAGCTCCACCGCCAGGCGGGCAACGGCGCGAATGCCGTCGTCGGAGAGGTCGGGAGCGAACTTGACCAGTAGCGGCGTCGTGCCGGATGCGGCGCGCACCGCCTGCAGCAGGGGCCGGAGCGTGTCGATCTCCTGCAGGCCGCGCAGCCCCGGCGTGTTGGGCGACGACACGTTGACGACCAGGTAATCGGCGAGGGGCGCCAGCAGACGCGCGCTGCGGACATAGTCGTCGACGGCATCGTCGACCTCGACGACGCGGCTCTTGCCGATGTTGACGCCCAGAACGGGTCGCTTGCGCCTCCGGCGCAGTCGCCGCAGACGCGCAGCAGCCGCATCCGCCCCCGCGTTGTTGAAGCCCATGCGATTGATGACGGCGCGATCGGGGATCAGGCGGAACAGACGCGGGCGGGGGTTGCCGTCCTGCGGCACGGCGGTCACCGTCCCGACCTCGACGTGTCCGAAGCCGA
This sequence comes from Microbacterium binotii, assembly GCF_021398715.1. Lineage (NCBI taxonomy): Bacteria > Bacillati > Actinomycetota > Actinomycetes > Micrococcales > Microbacteriaceae > Microbacterium > Microbacterium binotii. Next base: position 1,978,050 of record NZ_CP090347.1, read on the forward strand.
GCGCGTACAGACCGGCGGCGGCCACCGCGTTCTTGTCGAAGCCCGCGGCGACGCCGAAGGGCGAGTCGAACTGCAGCCCGAGGGCGCGAACCCGGGACTGGGGGGCCGGACGCGTCAACGCACGCGCGATCGGCGTGAGCGGACGCACCCCCAGCGCCCGGATGACGAGCATGGCGGCGTGGTGCGCCGTTTCAGGATCCATGCGGGACAGGACGCGGCGAAAAAGCAGGTCATACATCGCCAGCCAGGCTATCGCTGCCGAGCCCGGCGTCGCGCACCGTCAGTCGGCGGCCGGCTCCGAGGCGGCGGCCGCGCGCAGCTCGTGATCGGCGCGCAGCTGCGCGATCGACGACTCGAAGTCCTCGAGCGACTCGAAGGCCTGATAGACGCTCGCGAACCGCAGATAGGCGACTTCGTCCAATTCGCGCAGCGGATCGAGGATGGCCAGTCCGATCTCGTTGGTGTCGATCTGCGAGCTGCCGGTGCGGCGCAGGATCTCCTCCACGCGCTGCGCCAGCAGGGCCAGATCGCCGTCGGTGACCGGGCGTCCCTGGCAGGCTTTGCGCACCCCGGAGACCACCTTGTCGCGGCTGAAGGGCTCGATGACCCCCGAGCGTTTGATGACGTTCAGGCTCGCCGTCTCGACGGTCGAGAAACGCCCGCCGCATTCTGGGCACTGACGACGACGACGGATGCTGAGTCCGTCATCGGTCGTACGGGAGTCGATGACGCGGGAATCGGGATGGCGGCAGAACGGGCAATGCATGACCAGGCCAGATTAGTCCTCGAAACGGGCCTCGACGGCCTCGCCGTGCGCGGGCAGCGCTTCGGCGCGGGCGAGCGTGACGATCGCGTCGCGCACCTCGGCGAGGGCGGCGCGGTCGTACTCGATGACCTGTTGCGGTCGGAGGAACGTCGATGCGGACAGACCCGCCGCGTACCGCGCCTGGCCACCGGTCGGCAGGACGTGGTTGCTCCCGGCGAGGTAGTCGCCGAGGCTGACGGGTGCGTGATCGCCCACGAAGACCGCACCCGCGTTGACGAACTCGTCGACGCGGGGCTCGGACAGGTGTATCTCGAGGTGCTCGGGCGCGTAGGCGTTGCTGAAGGCGATCGCTTGGTCGATGTCGTCGACGAGGACGATCGCCGACTGCGGGCCGGACAGCGCCGCCGCGACCCGCTCCGCGTGGCGGGTACGCGGCTGCCGGACGGTGAGCTCGACGCTCACCCTCTCGGCGAGCCCGGCGGACGGGGTGACCAGCACGGCTGAGGCCTGCTCGTCGTGCTCGGCCTGGCTGATGAGATCGGCGGCCACGAGCGCCGGCTGCGCCGAGTCGTCGGCGACGATGAGGATCTCGGTCGCCCCGGCCTCCGCATCCGTCCCGACGAGCCCCGCCACGGCACGCTTGGCCGCGGCGACGAAGTTGTTGCCGGGGCCGGTGACCACATCGACCGGGTCGAGATCGAGCGACGCCACGCCGTAGGCGAGGGCTCCGATCGCGCCCGCACCACCCATCGCGTAGACCTCGTCGACGCCCAACAACCGTGCCGCCGCGAGGATCACGGGGTGGATGCGGCCGCCGAACTCCCGCTGCGGAGGCGATGCCAGCGCAACGACGGATACGCCCGCCACCTGCGCGGGCACCACGTTCATGACGACGCTCGAGGGATAGACGGCCTTCCCCCCGGGCACGTACACGCCGACGCGTCGAACCGGCTGCCACCGCTGCACCACGCGTGCGCCGGGGGCGAGCTCGGTCGTCGTGGGCGGCGGGACCTGGGCCGCAGAGGCGGCCCGCACCCGGAGGATCGCCTCGTCGAGCGCCTCGCGGACCTCGGGGGCGAGCTCCGCGAGAGCCTCGTCGAGGTGGGAGGCCGGAACCCGTACCGCGTGGTCGGCGACGCCGTCGAAACGCTCCGCCTGCTCGCGCAGCGCCTGCTCGCCGCGCGCGGCGACATCATGGACGATCTGCGCCGCCGCCGTCAGAGCAGCTTCGCGCGCCATCTCGGCACGCGGGACAGCGGCCAAGAGCTCGCTCGCGGAGAGCGTGCGACCGCGCAGATCGATCGTCTGAAGCATCCCTTCAGGCTACCGTCTCGAGCATCCGGTTCCGCGCGTACGTCAGCCGCGCGTGACGCCGGAGACGTCGTGCAGGTAGCCGATGCGACCGTCCTCGTGGCGCACCACGAACACCTCCCCGCGGTCCTCGATGACCAGCGCCCACGCCGTCGCGTCCACGCGGAAGATCGGCACGCCCATCTCGTCAAGCACCTCGCGCTCCTCGGGCACGAGCGCCCAGAACGCCTGCGACACCGGGATCTGCTCGGTGGCGGGCTCCGCGGCGGGAGTGAGGCCCTCGTCGTATGCGGCGGTCTGCGCGTGTGGGTCGGCGTACACGTCACCCGTGGTCGCGAACAGCGCGGCTGCCTCGTCACGGACAGGCTCGGCGGACGGCGCCCATCCTGCCTCCGAGTGCGCGACCGGGTACGTCGCGGCGGGTGCGGCGGTGTACGCGACGGGCTCAGGTGCCGGACGCTGCGCGATGGGGCGGGCGCCCCTCGCGACGCGGTGGGAGACGGTCTCCGCGCGGTACTCGAAGTCGTCCTTGAGGCCGGGGATGAAGGGGGCGATCGCCGTGAAGACGACCCCGGCGGCCATCAGCACGAGTTCGACCCAATGGACCCAGCTGCCCAGCCCCGGAAGCGCGAAGGATTCCCAGATCATCTGCACCCACACGACCGCCGAGACGGCGAACGCGACGGATGCGAACTGGTCGATGCCCAGCGAGCCCACGCGGCGGATGCCCTGGGGCGAGAGCCGACGCAGCACGATCAGGAACACGGCCACGGTGGGCAGGCCGATCGTCAGCACCCATGCGATGCCCATCGTCCAGACCGAGACGGGGGCGAAGTAGCTCAGGGAGAAGAAGGAGACGATGAACGCGAGGGCCCAGATCCCGAGGAGCACGACCTCGCGGATCGAGAACGGCCAGACGCCGTACTGCGGGGGCGCCGCCGGCTCGTCGTCTTCTTCGAGCGCGTCGAACTGGTCGTCCTCCACGGCGTCGACGAACTCGTCGTCACCGCTCACGACGGGGTTCTCATCGGTCATGTCGCATCCTCTCGGCGCGGGCAGGGGAAAGAGCGAGTCGATCCTAACGGCGACGGCTATGAGAGCTCATAGCGTCCACAGGACGGTCAACCCAGACAGCTGGGACCGAGCAGACCCTTGAGGTCGCCGAACAGATCGGCGCTGATCGTGACCGGATGCGGCACCTCGAACACCTTCGCGGTGCCCGCGCGGTGCAGCTTCAGCGTCACCTCGGTCTCGCCCGGGTGGCGGTGCAGCACGGCGGCCAGCTCCTCCACCACGGACTGCGTCGCCTTCTGCTCGGGGACCACGAGGACGAGAGCGGATGTGGCGTCCACCGCTCCCAGATCCGGGCTGAAGCAGCTCTGGGCGTGCAGGTTCAATCCGTCGTCCCGGCGCGACACGCGCCCCCGCACGACCAGGATCGAATCCGCCTGCAGCACCGACTGGAACTCCGTGTACGTACGACCCATGAACATCACGGTGACCTCGCCGTTGAAATCCTCGACGGTGATCATGCCGTACGGATTGCCGCTCTGCTTCGCCACGCGATGCTGGACGCTGGTGACCAGGCCCGCCACCGTGACCTGATCGCCGTCCTGCACGCTCTCCGAGGACAGCAGGTCGTGGATCGAGGTCGAGGCGTGCTTCGCGAGCGGGATCTCAAGACCGGCGAGCGGGTGATCGGACACATAGAGCCCGAGCATCTCCCGTTCGAAGGCCAGCTTGTCCTTCTTGGTCCATTCCGGCCGCTCCGGCACCTTCGAGACCTGTTGGGGCTCGTCGTCGCCCCACAGACTGTCGAAGTCGAACCCGACCTCGCCGTTGGCCTCGCGCCGTTTGTCGAGCACCGCCTGTTCGGTCGCGTCCTCGTGGATCTCCAGCAGCGCACGCCGGGTGTGGCCCATGGAGTCGAACGCGCCGGCCTTGATGAGCGACTCGACGGTGCGCTTGTTCGCGACGTGCATCGGCACCTTCGCGAGGAAGTCGTGGAAGGAGGCGAAGCCCTCCTTCTCTCGAGAGGCGACGATTCCGTCTACGACGTTCGACCCGACGTTGCGCACCGCTCCGAGCCCGAAGCGGATGTCGTCGCCGACGGCGGCGAAGAAGTTGATGGACTCCCCCACATCCGGAGGCAGGACGCGGATCCCCATGCGACGGCACTCGTTCAGATAGATCGCCATCTTGTCTTTGGAGTCGCCGACGCTGGTCAGCAGCGCCGCCATGTACTCGGCGGGGTAATGCGCCTTCAGATAAGCCGTCCAGTAGGACACCAGGCCGTAGGCCGCGGAGTGCGCTTTGTTGAAGGCGTAGTCGGAGAAGGGCAGCAGGATGTCCCACAGCGCCTTGACCGCGCCGTCGCCGAACCCGCGTTCCTTCATTCCGCCCGAGAAGCCCTCGTACTGCTTGTCGAGCTCGGACTTCTTCTTCTTGCCCATCGCGCGGCGGAGGATGTCTGCTTGACCGAGCGAGAAGCCGGCCACTCGCTGCGCGATCGCCATGACCTGCTCCTGATAGATGATCAGGCCGTAGGTCGTGTCGAGGATGTCTCGCAGCGGCTCTTCGAGTTCAGGATGGATGGGGGTGATGGGCTGCAGCCCGTTCTTGCGCAGGGCGTAGTTGGTGTGCGAGTTCGCCCCCATGGGCCCGGGCCGGTACAGCGCGATGACGGCCGAGATGTCTTCGAAGTTGTCGGGCTTCATGAGCCGCAGGAGCGACCGCATGGGCCCGCCGTCGAGCTGGAACACGCCGAGCGTGTCGCCGCGGGTGAGCAGGTCGTAGGCGGGCCGGTCGTCCAACTCGAGATGCTCGAGGTCGAGCTCCTCGCCGCGGTTGCTGCGGATGTTGTCGAGCGCGTCGGAGATGATCGTGAGATTTCGCAGCCCGAGGAAGTCCATCTTGATCAGCCCGAGCGTCTCGCAAGACGGATAGTCGAACTGCGTGACGATCTGGCCGTCCTGCTCGCGGCGCATGATCGGGATGATGTCCAGCAGCGGTTCCGACGACATGATGACGCCGGCCGCGTGCACGCCCCACTGACGCTTCAGGCCCTCGAGCCCCAACGCGCGGTCGAAGACCGTCTTCGCCTCGGGGTCGGTCTCGATGAGCGTGCGGAACTCGCTGGCCTCCTTGTATCGCGGATGCTCCTTGTTGAACATGCCGCCGAGCTCCATGTCCTTGCCCATGACGGCGGGGGGCATGGCCTTGGTGAGCTTCTCTCCCATGGAGAACGGGAAGCCGAGCACGCGGCCCGCATCCTTCAGCGCCTGCTTCGATTTGATCGTGCCGTACGTGACGATCTGGGCGACGCGCTCCGAGCCGTACTTCTCGGTGACGTACTCGATCACCTCGCCGCGGCGACGATCGTCGAAGTCGACGTCGAAGTCGGGCATGGAGACGCGGTCGGGATTGAGGAAGCGCTCGAAGATGAGCCCGTGCTCGAGGGGGTCCAGATCGGTGATCTTCATCGCGTAGGCGACCATGGATCCGGCGCCGGAGCCGCGACCGGGACCGACGCGGATGCCGTTGTCCTTGGCCCAGTTGATGAAGTCGGCGACCACGAGGAAGTAGCCGGGGAATCCCATCTGCAGGATGATGCCGGTCTCGTATTCGGCCTGCTTGCGCACCTTGTCGGGGATGCCCTGCGGATAGCGGTAGTGCAGCCCCTTCTCGACCTCTTTGATGAGCCAGCTGTCTTCGGTCTCGCCGTCGGGCACGGGGAACCGCGGCATGTAGTTGGCGGAGGTGTTGAACTCGACCTCGCAGCGCTCTGCGATCAGCAGCGTGTTGTCACACGCCTCCGGGTGATCACGGAAAAGCTGACGCATCTCCTGCGCGGTCTTGATGTAGTAGCCGTCGCCGTCGAACTTGAAGCGGTTGGGGTCATCGAGGGTGGACCCGGACTGCACGCAGAGCAGGGCCTCGTGCGCATCGGCCTCGTGCTGGTGGGTGTAGTGCGAGTCGTTCGTCGCGACGAGCGGGATGTCGAGATCCTTCGCCAGGCGGATCAGATCGCTCATGACACGTCGCTCGATGGAGAGGCCGTGGTCCATGATCTCGGCGAAGTAATTCTCCTTGCCGAAGATGTCCTGGAACTCCGCCGCGGCCGCGCGCGCCGCGTCGTACTGCCCCAGACGCAAGCGCGTCTGCACCTCGCCAGAGGGGCAGCCCGTCGTCGCGATCAGCCCCTTGCCGTAGGTCTGGAGGAGTTCGCGGTCCATGCGGGGCTTGAAGTAGTACCCCTCCATGCTCGACAGGGAGCTCAACCGGAAGAGGTTGTGCATGCCCTCGGTGGTCTGACTCCACATCGTCATGTGCGTGTACGCGCCCGAGCCCGATACGTCGTCGCTCTTCTGGTCGGGCGATCCCCAGGCCACGCGCGACTTGTCGCTGCGGTGCGTTCCGGGAGTCACGTAGGCCTCAAGCCCGATGATCGGCTTCACGCCTGCGCCCTGCGCGGCGCGGTAGAACTCGAACGCCGCGAAGGTGTTCCCATGGTCGGTCACGGCGATCGCCGGCATCCCGTATTCGGACGCCGCCTGCGTCATCGCGCCGATCTTGGCGGCGCCGTCGAGCATCGAGTACTCGCTGTGCACATGGAGGTGAACGAAGGAGTCTGCCACCTGTCCAGGGTACGCGCAGCCCCCCGACATCGGACGCCCGATGAGCGCCTTGGACTAGCGTTGCGGCATGGCCACCCCCGAGTTCATCCTCGAACTGCGCCGCATGGTCGGCACGCATCCCCTCACCCTCACGGGCGTGACGGCGGTGATCGTGCACGAGGAGCGCATCCTGCTGGGGCGGCGCAGCGACAACGGCGCGCTGACCCCGATCACGGGGATCGTCGATCCGCACGAGGAGCCCGCCGATGCCGCGCGCCGGGAGGCCGAAGAGGAGGCGGGTGTCCGCATCCGGGTCGATCGCCTCGCCTGGGTGCACCAGATTCCTCGCGTCGTCTACGCGAACGGCGATCAGACGGACTACCTCGACCTCACCTTCCGATGCACATGGCTCGACGGAGACCCGTACCCCGCCGACGGCGAGATGACCGACGTGGGCTGGTACCCGCTCGACGACCTCTCCGGGCTGGATGACGAGATGCGCGCGCGCGTCACCGCGGCGCTCGAGGACGGACCGACGCGCTTCGCCGGGGGTCGGTGATGGCCGCGGACGCGTTGATGACGCGGACGCTCGACGCGTTCCTCCGAGGGCTGCGCCGGGCGACCGGGAACCCGGGCGGCGGCGCCGCGGGAGGTGTCGTGGCGGCGATCGGCGCGGCGCTCGGGACGATGGTCTGCCACTACACGCCCGGTGAGCCTCGCGCACGCGAACGGGCGCTCGCCCTCGATCTGCTGGGCGATCGACTCGTCGCGGGCGCTGACGCGGACGCCGAGGCCTCGGAGAGGCTGGGCGCGGCGCTCGCGCTGCCCGAGTCCCCGGACCGGTCACCGACGGTGTTCGACGCCGCGACGGATGCCTGCGCCGCATCCGCTGCCCTCGGCGAGCTCGCGCTCGCTCTGGCGCGGGAGCTTCGGACGGTGGCGGATGTGGGCAATCGCCACCTCATGTCGGATCTGGCCGTCGCGGCCGACATCGCCGCCGCGGGTCTCGGCGCCGCCGCGACGAACCTCCGCGGCGGGCTCGAGCTGGCTGCGGCGCACGGCGATCCCACCGCGCTGGAGACCGCGCACCGCTCGCTGGTCGACGCGCTGGTCGCCGCCCGCGCCGACACGCGCGCGCTGGCCGACCGCCTCGGCGAGCCCTGACGCTCCCCCTCCCGCGTCTCGCGGTCTCCTGTCTCGCGAGACTGCACTTCCCGCACGAGATCACGGGTGAAGACCGTGATCTCGTGGACGAGATGCAGTCTCGCGGACGAGAGCGCGCGGAAGATGCGGGTCAGTCGCGCCGGAGGATCGCGAGAGCGGCGGCGAGATCCGGCGCGTACTCGGAGGTGAAGGTGACCCATTCCCCGGTCAGCGGATGCGTGAACGAGAGCTCGCGGGCATGGAGCCACTGGCGGGTGAGGCCGAGGCGCGCCGACATCGTGGGATCGGCGCCGTAGAGCGGGTCACCGACGCACGGATGCCGGTGCGCGGCCATGTGCACGCGGATCTGGTGCGTGCGGCCGGTCTCGAGGTGCACTTCGAGCAAGGATGCGCCGGGGAAGGCCTCCAGCGTCTCGTAATGAGTCACCGAATCCTTGCCCTCGGGGCGGACCGCGAACTTCCACGAGTGCGACGGATGCCGCCCGATCGGCGCGTCGATCGTGCCCGCGAGGGGGTCGGGGTGTCCCTGGACGACGGTGTGGTAGATCTTCTCGACCTCGCGCTCCTTGAACGCGCGCTTCAGCGCGGTGTAGGCGCTCTCGGTCTTCGCGACCACCATGAGGCCGCTGGTGCCGACATCCAGGCGGTGCACGACGCCCTGCCGCTCGGCGGCACCGGTCGTCGCGATTCGATAACCGCCGGCCGCGAGGGCACCGAGCACGGTCGGACCGTCCCACCCGAGGGAGGGATGCGCCGCCACGCCCGACGGCTTGTCGACCACCACGATGTCGTCGTCGTCGTGGACGATGCCGAGATCCGGCACCTCGACGGGAACGACCTCGGGCTCGCGTTTGGGCTCCCAACTGACCGAGAGCCAACCGCCTGCGCGCAGGCGGTCAGAGCGTCCGACGATCCGGCCGTCGAGCTCCGCGCCGCCGGCGTCGGCGATCTCTGCAGCGAACGTCCGTGAGAAGCCGAGCATCTTCGCGAGCGCGGCGTCGACACGGACGCCGTCGAGCCCGTCGGGAACGGGCAGGCTGCGCGACTCCATCAGCTCTCGCGGCGGCCGTCACCCGCCGCCGGCGGAGCGCCCGCGTCGGGGTCTGCCGTGGGGAACAGCGGATCGCGCAGCTCACCCGTGCCGAGCGGCGTCACGTCGCCCGACTCGGACGCGTCCTCCGCCTGCGCAGCGGCATTCGAGCGACGCTCGCGCGTCCCATCGAAACGAAGTCCGACGAGGACGAGCAGGGCGACGGAGATCATCATCGTCACGATGAAGATGTCGGCGACGTTGTAGATCGCGGGCATCATCCACGGCGTCGAGATGTAGTCGATCACGTGGCCGACCGCGAATCCGGGTTCGCGGAACAAGCGGTCAGTGAGGTTGCCCAGGACACCGCCGAGGAGCAGACCCAGAACGACCGCCCAGATCCGAGAGCGGATGCGACGAGCGATGACCACGATGGCCACGGCGACAGCCGCCATCGCGATCGTGAAGATCCAGGTCACACCCTCACCCAGCGAGAACGCGGCCCCGGGATTTCGCACGAGGTAGAAGATCAGGAAGTCCCCGATGACGGGCACCGGCTGCTCCGGGGGCAGCTGGGCGATCGCGAGGAGCTTCGCAAACTGGTCGGCGGCCAGCACCAGCACCGCGAGAGACGCGATGATGATGCCGGCCGCCGCCTGACGCAGGGGTCGTCGGTCCGACAAGGCCTTACTCAGAGACCGATGGCCGAGACGGGCGTGCTGGACGAACCGCTGGGCGAGGTCTCGAGGTCGCGGAGCTTGCCCTCGATGAAGCTGCGCAGCTCGGCGCGGTAGTCGCGCTCGAACTGACGGAGCTCGGTGATGCGGGCCTCGAGCGCCTTGCGCTCCTTCTCCTGGCGGGCGATCTCGTCGCGGCCCTTGGCCTCGGCCTCGGCGACGATGGTCGCGGCCTGGGCCTGGGCGTCGGCGATGAGCTGGTCGCGCTGCGCCTTGCCCTCGGCGACGTGCTCGTCGTGCAGACGCTGCGCAAGCTCGATGATGCCGGCCGTGGCTGCGGCACCCTCGGCGGGAGCCGGAGCCGGAGCCGGAGCGGGGGTCGGAGCGGGAGCCGGCGTCTCTGCGACGGGCTCCTCGACGACGGTCTCCGCGGCAGCGGGAGCGGCGGGGGCGCCGGACTCGAGGGCCGCGACCTTCGCCTTCAGCTCATCGTTCTCGGCGATGGTCTTACGCCATTCGACGACGATCTCGTCGAGGAAGTCGTCGACCTCGTCCGGGTCGAAGCCCTCCTTGAACCGGACGTGCTGGAACTGCTTGGTGACGACGTCATCCGGAGTCAATGCCATGATGATTCCTCTTTCGGGGCGTGGCGGCGTGCCGATTTCAGGGGGATGATGCCCGCGGACGGGCCGCTTCAGCCAAGCATAGTCGGCCGTGAATCACCTTGCGAGGGAACCGGTGACCGACAGCAGGATGAAACAGAGCAGCATCGTCAGCGTGAACGCGAAGTCGATCGCGATCGGGCCGACGCGCAGCGGGGGAATGAAACGACGGAACAGCTTGATGGGCGGGTCCGTGACCGTGTAGACGAGCTCAGCGGCCACGAGACCCGCACCGCTGGGGCGCCATTCGCGGTTGAAGATGGGGATGTAATCCAGCACCAACCGCGCGAACAGCACCAGCAGGTAGATCAGCAGCAGGATGTTCGCGATCGAGGCGACGAGGCGGACGACCTCCACGACGCGTTACTGCTGTGCAGCGAACGGCGTCGCTTCGGGGTCGGCCTGCGCGACGGCTCCGTCGCCCGAGACGGCGACGTTCTCCGGCGAGAGCAGGAACACCTTGCTCGTCACGCGCTCGATGCGGCCGTAGAGGCCCAGCGAGAGTCCGCTCGCGAAGTCGATGAGACGGCGCGCGTCGGCGTCGCTCATCTGCGACAGGTTGATGATGACCGGCACGCCCTCGCGGAAGTTCTCGGCGATGATCTGGGCATCGCGGTACTGCTTGGGGTGCACGGTGAGAATCTCGGTCACCGCGCCGACGGACGGCTGACGGACGACCGCGGGGCGGTGGATGGGGGTCACGGGCGCGGCTTTCTCGACGACCTGCTCGGGCTTGCTGCGGCGCTCGCGCACCGGAGCGGGCTGCTCCTCGTAGACCTCTTCCTCGTCAGCGAGGCCCAGGTAGACCATGGTCTTCTTCAGCGGGTTCGACATCGCATCCTCCGTTTGCTCGTCCTCTTCGAGGCTAACCGTGTAGCGGGCGCGGACCCGTGATTGCCGACCCGATCCGCAGGTGTGTCGCGCCCGCGGCGATCGCTTCGACGAAATCACCGGTCATCCCGGCAGAGATCCAGCTCGCCGCGGGCTCGAGTCGGCGCACGCGCGCAGCGTACTCGGCCACGCGGGCGAAAGCCGCGGCGGGTTCTTCGTCCAGGGGCGCCACCGCCATCACCCCGCGCAGGCGGAGGGTGTCGCAACCGAGGACATGCTCGACCAGCGCCTCGAGATCACCCGGGGCGACTCCCCCGCGTCCCGGGTCGTCGGTGAGGTTGACCTGCACCAGCACGTCGAGCGGGGCATCACCCTCGCCGCCCGCCCGCTGCAGCGCGTCGGCGAGGCGCGCGCGATCGATCGTGTGCACGGCGGAAGCGGCATCCCGGATGGCGCGCGCCTTGTTGGTCTGGGCCTGACCGATGAAATGCCAGACGAGATCCAGGAGGTCGGACGTCTCCTCGCGCTTGGTCGACAGCTCCTGCTGACGGTTCTCCCCCACCTCGCGCACGCCGAGCGCGTGAAGCTCACGCACGAGCGACGCGGGGTGGAACTTGGTGACCACGATCCGGGTGATGTCGGTCGCGTCTCGGCCCGCGGCTCGCGCCGCATCCGCGATGCGCTCGTCGATCGATGCCAGACGGGATGCGAGGGTGTCGCCCACTCGTCCTCCAGGAGAATCGGAACGGGCGGGTCGCGGATGTCCGCGACCCGCCCGTTGCGTGCGGCTTACTTCAGGAAGTCGGGGATGTCGAGGTCGTCATCGCCGAAGGCGGAGTCGTACGAGGACGACTCCGACACACCCGCGGTGACCGGCACGGCCGGCGGCTCCTCCGCGGCGGGAGCCTGGGTCGACGCGGCGGCTTCCTCGGCGGCGACGGCCGGCGCGGCCGGCGTCGTGAGCGGATTGACCGCGGGGCGCGTCGCCGTGACGGGCTCGAGGCGCGGGCTGGGCTCGCCGCCGTCGAATCCCGCCGCGATGACCGTCACGCGCACCTCGTCGCCGAGGGTGTCGTCGATGACCGTACCGAAGATGATGTTCGCCTCCGGGTGCGCCGCTTCCTTCACGAGCTGAGCCGCATCGTTGATCTCGAAGATGCCGAGGTTCGAACCGCCCTGGATGGACAGCAGCACACCGTGCGCACCCTCGATCGACGCTTCGAGCAACGGCGACTCGACGGCCAGCTCGGCAGCCTTGATGGCGCGGTCCGCGCCGCGAGAGGATCCGATGCCCATGAGGGCGGAGCCGGCCCCCTGCATGACGGACTTCACGTCGGCGAAGTCGAGGTTGATGAGACCCGGGGTCGTGATGAGGTCCGTGATGCCCTGCACACCGGCGAGCAGCACCTGGTCCGCGGTGGCGAAGGCCTCGATCATCGAGATGCCCCGGTCGCTGATCTCCAGCAGACGGTCGTTGGGGACGACGATGAGGGTGTCGACCTCTTCCTTCAGCTTCGCGACGCCCGCTTCGGCCTGGCTCTGGCGACGACGGCCCTCGAAGGAGAACGGCTTGGTGACGACACCGATCGTCAGGGCGCCGATCGACTTGGCGATGCGTGCCACGACGGGCGCGCCGCCCGTGCCGGTCCCGCCGCCCTCGCCGGCGGTCACGAAGACCATGTCGGCACCGGCCAGCGCCTCCTCGATCTCCTCGGCGTGATCCTCGGCGGCACGTCGGCCGACCTCGGGATCCGCTCCCGCTCCGAGACCGCGCGTGAGTTCGCGACCGACGTCGAGCTTGACGTCCGCGTCGCTCATCAGCAGCGCCTGGGCGTCGGTGTTCACCGCGATGAACTCCACTCCGCGCAGACCCAGCTCGATCATCCGATTGACGGCGTTGACTCCACCGCCACCCACCCCGACGACCTTGATGACCGCGAGGTAGTTCTGGTTCTGGCTCATCCCAGCCCTTTCGTCTCGTTGAACCGACGTCCCTACCGAAGCGTTGAACCTTAAACCTCATGTAAAGGGTTAAAGTATTGCTCGGTATGCAATTCCTGAATCGAAGGTATGCGCCGCACGTCGTGGCGCCCGCAGGCGCGCGGGCGTGTCGCCCAAGTCCCTCGGGATTCGTTGCCGCGGACGTCAGCGGATGACCGGGACCTCGGGCGAGGAGACGTCGTAGACGGCCACGCCGTCCGGTGGCCGCGTCGCCGTCAGCTTCTGGAGCACGAGCGCCTTGAGGGCGGACTCGTCCGCACTCCCCCACACCACGCGGGTGTTCGTCCCCCCGAGGGTGAGCGTCACATCGTCGGCGGTCTTCGCCTCGACCTGCGTCACCTGCGCGCGCAGATCGGCCGGCAGGGCGCGCATCGTCCTGCCGATCGCGGCGAACGCGACGCCGTCCTCACCCCCCGCCGCGTCGACGAGGGGGTATCCCGCGGGCGGTGTCGGCGAGGTCGAGAGCGCGACACCGGCCGCGTCCACGAGGGTGTAGCCGGCCGCACCGGAGATCACCCCGATCGGCGTCCGCTCCACGATCCGCACGACGAGCTCATGCGGCGGGCGTGCTTCCAGCGTATAGCTCTCCACGAGCGGGAACGCCACCAGCGCCGCCTTGATCGAGGACGTGTCGATCGCGGCGAGCGGGGTGCCGCGCTGATCGTCGAGAGCGGCCTCGACGTCGGCGGCCGCCAGCTGCGACGTCCCCACGACGGTGATCTGCTGCACCGCGAACAGGGGGCTGTAGGCCGCGCCGACGGTCGCGATCGTGACGAGCACGAGGGATGCGGCGACGCTCAGCCAGATGATGCGCCGACGGCGCTGGCGGACCGTGAACCGTCGGACCTCGGCTCGCAGCGCCTTGCGGCGGGAGCGGGCGGCGCGCCACACGTCACGCCACCCGACGGGGGCCGTATCCGTGTCGGCGCGTGCGGCGCTCTCACCGCCGGCGGTCGGCGCCGCGTCGGTCGTCGGGGCCGCGGGCGCGCCCTGGTTCAGGAACAGCGGCGCGATCGGCGCCGTCTCCTGGACATCCGCATCCGCGTCGGGGCGAGGAGTCTCCTCGCGCGGCGGCTTCGCCGGGCGCGCGCGCAGGGGCGCGTCGGCGGGCTTCCCGCCTTGCGGTGGCAACGGCGCGGGTCGACGCATTCTCAGTCCTCGGGCGTCGCCGAGGCGGAGAGCGCGCTGAGCACCTGCGGAATGATCTGGTACACGTTCCCGCAGCCGAGCGTGATGACGAAGTCACCCTCACGGGCGATCTCGGCGGTGTAGTCGGCGGCCTCCTGCCAGTCGGTGACATAGTGCACGCGCGCGGGGTCCACGAACGCGTCGCTGACGAGCTCTCCCGTCACGCCGGGGATCGGATCCTCGCGGGCTCCGTAGACGTCGAGCACGACCGTGTGATCGGCGAGTTCCTCGAGCACGCGGGCGAACTCGCCCGACATGAGCTGCGTGCGCGAGTACGTGTGCGGCTGGTGGAGCGCGATCAACCGCCCCGAGCCCACGACCGTGCGCGCGGCGCTCAGCGCGGCCTGCACCTCGGTCGGGTGATGCGCGTAGTCGTCGTAGACGCTCACACCGCGCTCGACGCCGTGCAGCTCGAACCGGCGTACGGTGCCCGAGAATCCGGCGACGGCCCGCACGGCGTCGGCGAACGCGTATCCCCGCGCGAGGAGGACGGCGATCGCGCCGGCCGCGTTGATGGCGTTGTGCTCGCCCGGAACGGAGAGCGACACACGCTCAGACTGCCCCTCGAAGCTCACGGTGAACGACACCGCTGCCGCGGCGTTGATGTCGGTGGCGCGCACATCCGCGCTCTCGTCTGCGCCGAAGCTCAGCACGTTCTCGTGTCGGATGCGGGCGCGCACGTCACGGGCACCGGGGTCGTCGGATGAGATCACGACGGCCTCGGAGGCCTCGTCGGCGAAGCGGACGAAACCGTCGAAGAAGGCCTCGCGACTTCCCCAGTGATCGAGGTGATCGGGGTCGACGTTCGTGATGAGCGCGACCGAGGTGTCGTACAGCAGGAACGTGCCGTCGGACTCGTCAGCCTCGATGACGAAGAGGTCGTCCGCGCCCGAGCCGCTGGACGTTCCGAGCTGTGCGATGACGCCGCCGTTGACGTAGTTCGGGTCGGCGCCGAGCGACTGCAACGCCGTGACGATCATCCCGGTCGAGGTCGTCTTGCCGTGCGCCCCCGCGACGGCCACCAGCGGGCGGGACCCGATGAGCCAGTGCAACGCCTGCGAGCGGTGGATGACGCTCAGACCGCGCTCCTTGGCCGTGACGAATTCGGGGTTCTCCGGCCAGATGGCGCCGGTGTGCACCACCGTGTCCGCATCCCCGAGGTGGGCGGCGTCGTGCCCCACGTGCACGTCGGCGCCGGCCGCGGCGAGCTCACGCAGCGCGCGGGAGTCGGCGCGGTCCGACCCGGACACGCGGATCCCGCGCTCGAGGAACATCTTCGCGAGTCCGGACATCCCGGATCCGCCGATGCCGATGAAATGGGCCGCCGTGATATCGGTGGGCAGGGGAAGGCTCAGGTCGGGTCTGATCATGACCGTCAAAGTCTACGTTCGCCGCGTCCGAGCACGGCTCCGGCGCGCGCGGACGGAGCCGGTCCGCATTGACGACGCACTGCGCCGACGCTACGAAGGAGAGCATGCTCTCGCTGAACGTCGACGCGACTCTTGCCGAACCGCCCTACGCGCAGTTGCGCTCGCAGATCGTCAGCGCGATCTCCGCGGGCTCGCTCGCCCCGGGCGCGAAGCTGCCCACCGTGCGCGCGCTCGCCGACCGGCTCGGCGTGGCGCCCGGAACGGTGGCGCGCGCATACAAGGAGCTCGAAGCGGACGGCGTGATCGAGACGCGAGGGCGTGCGGGGACGTTCGTGTCGTTCGCGGAGGATCCGTTGCGCAGCCAGGCCCAGCGGGCCGCGACGGCGTACGCCGCACACGTCCGTTCGCTCGGCATCACCGAGGAGGACGCGGTCACGCTCGTGACCGACGCGCTGAGCGCGATGCGCTGAGCCCGGTTCAGGCCCGCGCGCGGTCGATCAGCGCGACGACGTTCTCCGTGCCGTGGCGCGTGCCGACACCGACCGATGCCTCCCGCATCCGTGCGATGCGGGAGCGATCCGAGATGAGCGGCAGAATCTCGGAGCGCACACGGTCGGCGTCCAGGTCGGCATCCGGGATCAGTACCGCCGCTCCCGCGGCGACGGCGGATGCGGCATTCAGACTCTGCTCGCCGTTTCCGACCGCATACGGCACGTACACAGCGGGGATGCCGAGCGCGCTGATCTCGCTGACCGTCGCCGCTCCCGAGCGGGAGACGATCGCATCGGCGACCGCGAAGGCGTAGTCCATCCGGTCGATGTAACGTCGCACGACGTAGCCGCGCACCGCCGGGTCGGGGAGCTCCGAGCGCTCCCCGGTGATGTGCAGCAGTTGCCAGCCCGCCGCGAGCACGTCCTCGTAGGCGGCGCCGAACGCGTCGTTCAGCCGCTGTGCGCCGAGCGAACCGCCGAAGACGAGAAGGGTGGGACGCGCGGGGTCGAGGCCGAACGAGGCGGCGGCCTGCGGTCGCAGCGCTGCGGTGTCGAGCGACACGATCTCTCGGCGCAACGGCATCCCGACGACCTCGGAGCGGCGCAGCGGCGTCCCCTCGAAAGCCACCCCTACGGCGGCGGCGCGACGCGCCCCGAGGACGTTCGCCAGACCGGGCTTCGCGTTCGCCTCGTGGACGACCACGGGAACACCCGCGCGCCGAGCCGCGACGTACGCGGGAGCTGCGGCGTACCCGCCGAAACCGACCACGACGTCGACGCCGCGCTCGCGGATGTAGCCGCGCACCTGCGCCACGGCACGCCGCCACCGGGCGGGAAAGCGCAGGGCAGCGGCGTTCGGACGACGCGGGAAGGGAACCTTGTCGACGATGAGAAGCTCGTAGCCGCGCGCCGGGACCAGGCGGGACTCGAGCCCTTCGCGAGTGCCCAGTACGAGGATCTGCGCATCCGGCTCGCGCTCGCGGAGCCCATCGGCGACCGCGAGCAGGGGATTCACGTGGCCGGCGGTGCCGCCGCCGGCGAGGAGATACGTCGTCACCGGGTGATTGTGCCACGAGGCGACGGGGATGCCGCTGAGCGCGCCCGGGGCGGGATGGTGCGCGCGAACGAGAGCAGCACACCGCAAGCTATGAGCACGGACATGAGCGAGGTCCCGCCCTGCGAGAGGAACGGTAAGGGGACGCCGAAGACGGGCAGAAGTCGCAGCACGACGCCGATGTTGAGCAACGCCTGGCCGATGATCCAGACGGTGATGGCGCCGGCCGCGATCCGCACGAACGGATCGTCGGTCTTGCGCACGATGTGGAACGCGCCGACAGCGAAGATCGCGAAGAGGATGAGCACGACGATGCAGCCGATGAGCCCCAGCTCCTCGCCGACGATCGCGAAGATGTAGTCGTTCGCGGCCGCGGGCAGCCAGCTGTACTTCTCTTTCGAGTTGCCCAGGCCCACACCGAACACGCCTCCCCCCGCCAGCCCCCAGATGCCGTGCAGCGGCTGGTAGCAGTCGCCGTAGTAGTCGGCGAGGCAGTCGTTGGAGAGGAAGCTCATGTACCGACGCATGCGGTCCGGGCTCGAGATCGCGAAGTAGGCGACGCCGCCCGCGAAGAGCAGGAGCGGAAGCAGGAAGACCCGCAGCTTCACACCGGAGAAGAACAGACCCGCGAGCATGATGAGCACGAGGATGATCGCGGTCCCGAGGTCGTGACCGGCCATGACCGTGCCGATGACGGCGATGCCCACCGGAACGGCGGGGATGAAGACGTGGCGCCAATCGGCCAGTAGTGTGCGCTTGCGATAGAGGATGTATCCCAGCCAGATCGCCAGCGTGACCTTCAGGAACTCCGACGGCTGCGCCTGCAGGCCGGCGATGCGGATCCAGTTCTGATTGCCGTCGTTCGTGATGCCCAGCGGGGTGAAGACGAGCAGCTGGAAGACCGTCGCCCCGATGAGAGCCGGCCATGCCATGCGCTTCCAGAACCGCAGGGGCATACGAGACGCCAGGAACATGAGCGGGATGCCGATCAGGGCGAACACGCCCTGCTTGATCACGGCGTCGTAGGGTCCACCTCCCGCGTCCTCGCTCGTCGCCGATGTGGCGGAGAGCACCATCACGAGCCCGAAGCCGGTGAGGATCAGCGCCGTCGACGCGATGAGGAGGAACTCGCTGGGAACCGGAGCGAAGACGCGTCCGAGAGAGACCCGTGCGGCCAGTCCCCGCTTCGCGGGCTCAGGCTCCTGCGGAAGGGGCCTGGTCCTCGTCGTGTCGACCACCCGCATCCCTTCCGATCCTCGTGCGCACGGCGTCCGCGAAGCGCGTCCCGCGGTCCGCATAGGACGTGAACTGATCGAAGGATGCGGCGGCGGGGGCGAGCAGAACCACGTCCCCGTCGTGCGCGATCTCCGTCGCCAACTCGACGACCTGCGCCATGACGTCTTCAGTCTCCGTGTCAACGACCTCGAAGACGGGAACCGCGGGCGCGTGTCGCGCGAACGCCGCCAGCACCTCGGTGCGGTCGACGCCGATGACGACGGCGGCTTTCGCCAGGACGCCGCGCGTGGCGACGAGATCCGAGACGTCCACGCCCTTCAGTTGACCGCCGACGATCCAGATGGCGCCGGGGTATGCCGCGAGCGAGGAGGCGGCGGCGTGCGGGTTCGTGGCCTTGGAGTCATCGACCCAGGTCACGCCCGCCGAGGTCGCGACGATCTCGATGCGGTGGGGGTCGAGACGGAACCGGGCGAGCGCCTCACGGATCGCGGCGGGCTCGGCGCCGACCGACCGGGCGAGCGCCGCGGCGGCGAGCACATTGGCGACCATATGGGGCGCGGCGAGCTGCTGGCGGGAGAGCTCCTCGAGAGTCGTGAGCTCGAGGGCGCTGTTGCGGCGGTCGTCGAGGAAGGCCCGATCGACGAGGATGCCCTCCACGACGCCGAGGTCGCTGGGCCCCGGCATCCCGAGGTCGAAGCCGATGGCGCGCGCGCCGTCCACGACGTCGGCCTCCTCGACCATCAGCCGCGTGGCCTCATCGGCCTTGTTGTAGACGCAGGCCATGCGCGTGTGGGAGTAGACGACGGCCTTCGCGTCACGGTACGCGGCGAACGACCCGTGCCACTGCAGGTGGTCGTCGGCCAGGTTGAGACACACGCTGGCCCACGGCGACACGGGCTCGGGCCCCGCCTGCAGCGAGAGGTACCAGAGCTGATGACTGGACACCTCGACGACGAGAACGTCGAAGCCGGCGGGGTCGCGCACCGCATCCAGCACCGGCACTCCGATGTTGCCGACGGGCGCGACGCGGTAACCCGCGGTCTGCAGCATCGTCGCGGTCAGTCGCGTGGTCGTCGTCTTGCCGTTGGTGCCCGTGACGAGGATCCACTCGTGCGGGGAGCCGTCCGGCCGTCGCACCTTGTCGCGCACACGCCAGGCCAACTCCAGATCTCCCCAGAGCGCGATGCCCTCGGAGCGTGTCCAGGAGATGACCGGGTGATGCGGCGCGAAGCCGGGCGAGGCCACGACGAGGTCGGGGCGGTGCGCGATCAGCGCCTCCGGGACCGTGTCCAGCGGGCCGGTCCAAAGACCCGCGCCGATGACCGGCAGCAGCCGCGCGTACTCCTCGTCGGCGCTCTCGCTGAACACGAGCACGTCGGCGCCGAGTTCGGCCAGGGTGTCGGCGACCGAGAATCCGGTCATCGACAGGCCGAGCACGACGACGCGCAGCCCCTTCCAGTCGGCATGCCAGCTGTTCAGGGTGTCCAGACGGGCGTCGGTCACGATCGCACGAGCCATTCCACGTAGAAGAGGCCGACACCCGTCAGCGCCAGCAGGCCCGCGATGATCCACATCCGCACCACGATCGTGATCTCGGGCCAGCCGCGCATCTCGAGATGGTGGTGGAGAGGGCTCATCAGGAACAGGCGCTTGCCGCGCGTGAGCTTGAAGTAGAACCGCTGCAGGATGACGGATCCCGATGCGATGACGTAGACACCGGCGATGACCGCGAGCAGGATCTCGGTGCGGCTGAGGATCGCGAGAGCGACGATGACACCGCCGATCGACATCGAGCCCACGTCGCCCATGAAGACGCGCGCCTTGGGTGCGTTCCACCAGAGGAAGCCGACGAGCGCGCCGATGAAGGACGCGGCGATGATCGCGAGATCGAAGGGGTCCCGGGTCTGATAGCAGGCGTCCTGCAGTCCGCGGGCGATCGCGTCGAGGTCGCACGGTTGCTTGAACTGCCAGAAGGAGATGAGGGCGAGAGCGCTCGTGACGAAGATTCCGGAGCCGGCGGCGAGGCCGTCGAGACCGTCGGCGACGTTGACCGAGTTCGACGCGGCGACGCCGAGGAAGGCGATCCACGCCAGATAGAGCACCCATCCGACGACGGCACCCAGCGCCATGAAGGAGAGCACCGGGATGTCGCGGAACAGCGAGACGAAGGGGCTCGCCGGCGTCTGTCCGTCGCTGTTGGGGAAGCTCAGCCCGACGATGCCGAACGGGACGACGACCAGGATCTGACCGATGATCTTGCGCCAACCGGAGAGTCCGAGGCTGTTCTGGCGACGCACCTTCATGAAATCGTCGATGAATCCGACGACGCCGAAGCCGACCATCATCCAGATGACGAGCAGACCGGAGATCGTGGGCGGGTTGCCGCCCGCGTAGGTGCCGATGAAGTAGCCGACGAGGCTGCCCACGATGAAGATCGTGCCGCCCATCGTGACCGTGCCGCGCTTCGCGCCGTGACTCGGATTGTGCTCGTTCTCCGGGGTGCGGATCACCTGACCCCACCCCCACGCCCGGAACAGCCTCAGGAAGACGGGCGTCAGGAACAGGGTGAAGGCGAGCGAGATCGCGGCGGCTGTCAGGAGTGATCTCACGAGAACGATTCTCCCAGACGGTCGCCGAGGAAGCGGAGCCCGGCGGAGTTGGACGACTTCACGAGCACGCGGTCGCCGTCTCGCAGTTCCCCCATGAGGTAGCTGTATGCCGCATCCGCGTCGTCGAAGAACACGGCCTCGTCGCTCCACGAGCCCTCGGCGACCGCGGCGAGGTACATGCGCCGCGCGGCCTGACCGATGATGACGATGCGCGGGATGCGCAGACGGACGGCGAGCTCGCCGATACGATCGTGCTCCTCCCCCGCGTACTCGCCGAGCTCGCTCATCGCGCCGAGGACGGCGACCATCCGCTCGTCCGGCGCGGTGATCTGCGCCAGGGTGCGCAGTGCCGCGACCATCGAGTCGGGGCTCGCGTTGTAGGCGTCGTTGATGATGCGCACGCGATCGGAGCCCAGCGGTTGCATGCGCCACCGCTCGGCGAGCTCCACCGACTCCAGGCGGGTCACGACATCGTCGATCGCAACTCCGAGGGCGGTCGCGGCCGCTGCCGCGGCGAGGGCGTTCATCACGTGGTGGGCGCCGAGGACGCGCAGCGCCACCGGGCGACTCTCACCGTCGATCGTGAGGACGAACCGGGTGCCGGACGCGGTGACCTCGACCTCGCTGCCGCGCACGGCGGCATCCTCGCCGAGACCGAACCAGCGCACACCGGCGGACTGTTCGGCCGCGATGGGGGCCATGGCCCGTACGCGCGCGTCGTCGACGTTGAGCACGGCGAGTCCGCCCGGGCGCAGCGCCCGCACGAGCTCGCTCTTGGCGTGGAAGGTGGCCTCGATACCGCCGAATCCGCCGGCGTGAGCCATGCCCACCATCAGCACGACGCCCATGTCCGGTTCGACGAGCCCTGCCAGGTGTGCGATCGCGCCGGGAGCGCTCGCGCCGAATTCGCTCACCAGGAAGCGCGTGTCGTGGCTGACGCGCAGCATCGTGAGCGGGGCGCCGACCTCGTTGTTGAACGAGGCGCGGGGAGCGACGGTCTCGCCCTCCGACTCCAGGATGCGGGCGAGCAGGTTCTTGGTGGTCGTCTTCCCGTTGGAGCCGGTGATCCCCACGATCCGCAGGCGCCCGCCGGCGCGCACCTCGGCGACGACGGCGCGCGCGAGGTCCGCGAGGGCGGCGACGGCGTCGGGCACGACGATCTGGGACACCGCGGTGTCGACCGGGTGCTCGACGATCGCGAGGACGGCGCCGAGGGAGACGGCCGCGTCGACGAACAGATGCCCGTCGGTCACTTCGCCGGGCTTCGCCACGAAGATGCCGCCCGGGCGCATCTGACGCGAGTCGGTGTCGACGTCGCCGGAGACGACGGTGTCGGCATCGTCCGAGCCGGCGGGGAGCAGAGTGCCGCCGAGGATCTCGGCGATGCGGGAGAGTGTGAGTGCGATCATGTCCTGGAGGGCGCCGCTCAGCCGATCTTCGGCAGCAGCTCGGGCTGCGAGTCGGAGGGCAGGACCCGGTAGGTCTTCAGCACCTGGGTCATCGCCTTCTGGAAGGCCGCAGCGTTGGCCGCAGACGAGCGTACCGCAGTGGGCTGATCGAGGGTGACCGCGACGATGTACTGCGGGTCGTCCACGGGCGCCATGCCGATCATGGTCGTGAAGTAGACGCCACTCTTGTAGCCCGAGCCGTCGGAGATCTCACCGGTTCCGGTCTTCAGCCCCACCCGGTAGCCGCTGATCGCCGTGGCCTTGGCGTTGCCTCCCTGGACCGCGACGTTCTCCAGCAGCTCGCGCACCTGGCTCGCCGTGCTCGCACTCACGACCTGCGTGCTCGCGCCGGCATCCGAGTCCTGGACCGTCCCGTCCGCCGCCGTGCACGATTCGACGAGCGAGAGCGGGATCTTGGTGCCGTCGTTCGCGATCGCCTGGTACGCGCCCATCAGCTGCGGCAGGGTGGTTGCGACGCCCTGACCGAACGAGGTGTTGTAGAAGGTCTGGTTGTCCCACTGGTCGACGGGCCGCAGCGTGCCCTTCGCCTCGCCGGGGAAGTCCACGCCGCTGATCTGGCCGATGCCGAACTTCTGCAGGTAGTCGTAGCGCGTCTGGGCGGGGACCATCTCGGCGAACTTCGAGATGCCGACGTTCGAGGAGTCGATGAGCACACCCGCGAGCGTGTAGTTCAACGCCCCGTGCGGGATCGCGTCCTGCACGCGGGCACCGTTGGGGAAGGTCTCGCGACCGGAGGCGGTGACCGTCGAGGTCGGCGTCGCGGCGCCCGCGTCGATCACTGTCGCCGCCGACAGGGCCTTGAACGTCGAACCGGGCTCGAACGTGCCGCGGAAGATCCGGCTGGAGCGATCCTCCGGCGCGGTCGCCGAGACGTTGTTCGGGTCGACGGTGGGCCACTCGGCTGCCGCGCGGATCTTGCCCGTCTTGGCCTCCACGACCATGATCTGCCCGTGCTGAGCACCCTGATTGGTCGCCTGCTCCGCGATCAGTTGCTGCAGGTAGTACTGCAGGTCTCGGTCGATCGTGAGGGTGAGCGTGCCACCGTCGACGGCGGGTGTGACCTGCTCCGTGCCGGGGATGATCACGCCGTCCTTGCCCCGTTGGAAGACGCGCTCGCCCTCGGTCGGTGCGAGGCACGAGTTCTGGGCGGACTCCAGTCCTTCGAGCGGCTCTCCGTCCGAGCCCACGAAGCCGACGAGGTTGCCGGCGACGGCGCCGTCGGGATACGTCCTGGCGGGATGCGGTCGCATCGTCAGGTAGGGGATGCGCAGATCGAGCAGCTGCTGGTACTTCTCGGTCGAGAGCCCGTTCTTGAGCGATGCGTATTGGGACTTCGGGTTGACGGCGAGAGCGTCCGCGACGATCTTCTGCACGTCCTCGGCGCTTTGACCGGTGATCTGGGCGATCTCGCCCGCAACGGTGGGCCAATCCACCTCGATCTCGTCGCCCGCGGCGTCCTTGCGCTCGATCGGTCCCACGTTGCTGGGGTCCAGCTCCGCGTCGTAGGTGAGGATGCTTCCCGCGAGGACGTTGCCGTTCTCGTCGACGATCGATCCGCGCGTGCCGTACAGGGTGGTCTTGCCGCCCATGGCGATGCGCAGGGAGTCGTCGATGTGCTCTCCCGCGTTCACGACCTGGATGTCGACCAGGCGCACCACGAAGGCGACGAGGACGGCCAGCACCACGGCCAGGGCGATGACGGTGCGGCGACGGGGGGTTCGCGTGCTTCTCGTCGTCATGGTCTCAGTGTGTGGCAGGGGTGGGCAGTCCGTCGGTCAGCGCGGGGGGTGTCGCCGGATCGGTACCCGTGCCCGTCTCGGTCTCGGCCGCCGGCGGCGCCTGGACGCCGTTGATCGTGGCATCCGGCGCGGTGACGAGCGGAGTCTGGGTGATGAGCGCGTTCGACACGGCGCCGCGCCCCAGCGGGTCGATCGTCGAGGTGTAGACGGATGCCTGCTGCGCACCGAGCACCGCCCCGTCGCTGAGGCGGAGGTAGCTCGGGGACTCGTTGATGACCATGCCCAGCGCGGCCGCGTTCGCGGCGAGGTACTGGGGCGAGCTGAGGCCGGCGACCTGGTCGTAGAGGATCTGCTTCTGCACGGTGAGGTCGCGCTGCTGCTGGGTGAGGCTCGCGAGCTCGAAGGAGCTCTGCGTCGACAGGACCGACAGCACCATCTGCGCACCCGCGATGGCGAGCGCACCCGCGACGGCGATGATGCCGTACACCAGGCGGGGCCGACGTCGTCGGGCGGGTGCCTCGACGGGGCGCAGGGTGCGCTCCGTCCGGCGTCCGGTATCGGGTCGCTGCTCGAGAGGATCGATAGCCCAGGCTGCGCTCGTGGTGGTGCTCATACGATCTCCCGGACTCGTTCGGCGGCACGAAGTCGTACCGGGGTGGCGCGCGGATTCGACTCGCGCTCGGCGTCGGAGGCGAGTTCGGCCCCCTTGACCAGCAGGCGGAACTGGGGCGCGTGCTCGGGCAGCTCGACGGGCAGGCCGGCGGGAGCGGTGGAGCTGCTCGCGCGGGCGAGTTCACGCTTGACGAACCGGTCCTCGAGCGACTGGTAGCTGAGCACGACGATGCGACCGCCCACCGTCAGCAGCTCGAGGGCCGCGGGAAGCGCCTGCTCGAGGGCGGCGAGTTCTCCGTTGACCTCGATGCGCAGCGCCTGGAACACCCGCTTGGCAGGGTGACCCGCGTTGCGCAGCGCCGCGGGTGTGGCGGCGTCGAGGATCTCGACGAGCCGGCCCGAGCGGACGACGGGCTCCGTCTGGCGGGCGGCGATGATCGCGCGCGCGTAGCGTGCCGCGAGCTTCTCCTCGCCGTAGCGCTCGAAGATCCGACGAAGATCGCCTTCCCCGTAGGTGGCGAGCACGTCCGCCGCGGTCGCACCGGAGGACTGGTCCATGCGCATGTCCAGCGGCGCGTCCTTGGCGTAGGCGAAGCCGCGCTCGGCCTCGTCCAACTGAAGCGACGAGACACCCAGATCGAAGAGGATGCCGTCGATGCGGTCGACGCCCGCCGACGCGACGGCGGCTCGGATGCCGTCGTAGACGGTGTGCACGAGGGTCGTCCGGTCGCCGAACCGGGCCAGTCTCTCCCCCGCGATGCGCAGGGCGTCGGTGTCGCGATCCAGGCCGATCAGCCGGAGTCCGTCGAACCGCTCGAGGAACGCCTCGCTGTGACCGCCCATGCCGAGGGTCGCGTCGACGAAGACGGCGCCCTCGCGATCGAGGGCGGGCGCCAGAAGCTCGACGCAGCGCTCGAGCAGGACCGGGGTGTGGATGTCGCGGAAGTCCATGATGCGGGGCCGGGTCCCTCGATCCTGATCCCCATCCGCTCCGACCTGACACCGGGGAAGTGCGTCAGGGCTCGAGCGGCTGGGAATCGGGGTCGAGGGCTCAGAACAGGCCCGGGATCACCTCCTGCTCCATCTCGGAGTACGTCTCTTCGTTGCTCTCTGCGTAGGAGTTCCAGGCCTCGGCGTCCCAGATCTCCGCGTGCGCGCCGACGCCGGTGACGACGAGCTCGCGCTCGAGACCGGCGTAGGTGCGCAGCGCCGGCGGGATCGTGATGCGGTTCTGGCCGTCCGGCTTCTCGGCGCTCGCGCCCGAGAGGAACATGCGCAGGAAGTCACGCGCCTGCTTGTTGGTGAGAGGCGCCTCGCGAATGCGCTCGTGCACCTTCTCGAACTCCTCGGTCGCGAAGACGTAGAGACAGCGATCTTGGCCACGGGTGATCACGACGCCACCGCCGAGGTCGTCGCGGAACTTGGCCGGGAGGATGACCCGCCCTTTGTCGTCGAGCTTGGGGGTGTGCGTGCCGAGCAGCATTCGCGCATCCCCCCTCCTTCGTCCGGCCCACGTGTGAGGTGATCACCACTTTACTCCACTTCCCTCCACTTCACTACACATTCGCCGGCGTATCTGGGCGGACGCTCCCCGGACACGAAAAAAGCGCCGACCCCGAAGGGTCGGCGCTTTGTGAGAAGCGGTGGGTCAGCGGCCTTCTTGGCGGCGGTCCCATCGGTCGTTCATGCGGTCCATGAATCCGGCCGAGGGCCGGGAGGACGAGCCGCCGGCACGGGGGGCGGCGCTGGGACGAGCGGTCTTCGAGGGGGTGAGCGCGAAGATGACGCCGCCGAGCATGACGATGAAGCCGATGACGCCCACCACGATCAACTGCGTGGAGAGCCCGACGATCAGCCCACCCAGTCCCACGAGCACGAGGATCGTCCCGTAAACGATGTTGCGGTAGCTGAGCGCGCGTCCGCCCTGCGGGGCGCTGACGACGTCGGCGTCATTGCTCATGAGATGGCGTTCCATCTCGTCGAGCAGGCGCTGCTCTTGTTCGGAGAGAGGCATTCGTCCCCCTAGGGTCACGGCGATGCTTGGATTCTACGCGCCGCCTGTCGAACTAGGCTAGGCCCGTGTCGAGGACCACAGACGCGATCGAAGCGGTTTCCCAGCGACTGGATACGTTCTTCGGATCGCAGGAGCAGGCCGCGGGGGCGATGGGACCCGACGCTCTGGCCTTCGTCGAGGATGTGCGCGACACCGTCACCGGCGGCAAGCGCCTGCGCGCGCGGTTCTGCGTGACGGGATGGCGGGCCGTCGCCGAGCGCGTCGCACCCCGAGCGACGCCGCCCGACGCGGTCGTCGCGACGGCTGCCGCGCTGGAGATCTTCCAGGCAGCGGCCCTCGTCCACGACGACCTGATCGACAACTCCGACACCCGCCGCGGACGCCCCGCCATGCACCGCGCCCTGCAGGCGCAGCACTCCGCGCGGTCATGGGCGGGCGACGCCGCCGGCTTCGGCCGTTCGGCTGCCCTCCTCGGCGGGGATCTGCTCGTGGCCTTCAGCGACGACCTCCTCGAGGAGGGGCTCGCGCTGACGGACCATGCGGCCGCGGCGCGCGCCGAGTACGCCCGGATGCGGCGCGACGTCACCATCGGGCAATACCTCGACATCGCCGAGGAATCGGCCTTCGCGGTGGCCGACGACACGACGCACGCCGATCGTGCGCTGCGCGTGGCCTCGCTCAAGTCCGCCCGCTACAGCGTGGAGCAGCCGCTGCGGATCGGAGCGGCCCTGGCCGGCGCCGATCGCACACAGCTCGACGCGCTGAGCGCGTTCGGACATCCGGTCGGCATGGCGTTCCAGCTTCGCGACGATGTCCTCGGAGTCTTCGGCGACGCCGCCGAGACCGGCAAGCCGTCCGGCGACGATCTGCGCGAAGGAAAGCGCACGGTACTCATCGCCTACGCCCGCGAGGCGCTCGGGCCGGGCCCGCGCCGCACCCTGGACGAGCTCTTGGGCGATCCGGGCCTCGACGCACAGCAGATCGGCGCGCTGCAGCGAACGATCATCGACAGCGGTGCCGTCGACCGCGTGGAGCGGCTGATCACCGCCTATGTGCACGAGGCGGATCGTGCGCTGTCGGCCGCTCCGCTGGCGAACGCGACGGTCAGCGAGCTGCGCGATCTCGCCCGCGCGGCGACCCAGCGGCGCTCCTGACGGCGACGGCGCTCAGCCGAGGGCTCGGGCGACGCGGCGCACTTCGCTCTTGCGCCCCTGAAGCAGCGATGTGATCGGCGCCTGCCCGATCGAGTCCTCGAAGGCCAGGAGCCAGTCGATGGCCTCATCGTCCGTCAGTCCCGCATCCCGCAGCGCGAAGATCGTGCCGCGCAGCGACGACAGCGGCGCTCCGTCGACGAGGAACACGCTGGGCACGCGGAACGAACCCTCACGACGCGAGCCGATCAGATAGCCCTCGTCGAGCAGACGCCGGACGCGGCTCAGCGACTCACCGGTCAGCTCGACCAGATCGGGCAGCGCAAGCCATTCGGTGGGGACAGGGGTGTCGGAACTCACCCGTCCATGTTCTCATCCGCGCACCGCGCACCGCGCCGAGCGCGTGTCGAAAGATGGGAGAGATCTCATCTGTCACACCCGTCACTTCCGTTGACCTCCGTACACACGCGTGTCAGGGTGGCGGAACCCCCGGATGTGAAAGAGAGGACGACCATGTTGGTGGACGTCTCCCCCCACCCGCGCGCCGTCATCGGCGCCTCCGCCCTCGTGAGCACGGTCGCGCTCACCCTCATGGCCACGCCCGCGCACGCGGCGACGGTGGAACCGTCGCGTCAGGGCGTTCCCCGCCCCGCCCAGACCCCGCCGCCGGCCACCCACACCGTCGCGTCCGGCGAATCGGTCGCCGCGATCGCTGCGCGCTACGGACTCGCCACGGCCGACGTGCTCTCGTGGAACGGGCTGTCGTGGGAGAACTCGCTCATCCGTCCCGGTCAGGTGCTGTCTCTCGTCGCTCCCATCGCGGCCACGCCGGCTCCGGCACCCGCCCCCGCACCCGCACCCGCCGGCACGTCCTACACGGTGGTCGCGGGCGACACGATCAGCGGCATCGCCGGTCGTCACGGCGCGACGGCGGCGGCGGTGCTCGCCGCCAACGGTCTCACCTGGGACTCGATCATCTACCCGGGTCAGACGGTCACCGTGCCGGCCGCCTCAGCACCGGCCGCCGCACCGGCACCGGCCGC
Source organism: Microbacterium binotii (assembly GCF_021398715.1). Lineage (NCBI taxonomy): Bacteria > Bacillati > Actinomycetota > Actinomycetes > Micrococcales > Microbacteriaceae > Microbacterium > Microbacterium binotii. The sequence continues at coordinate 2,007,084 of NZ_CP090347.1, forward strand.
CGTGGCTCCGGCCGGCCTGGAACTGGACGCCGAGCAGGCTCAGAACGCACGCACCATCATCCGTGTCGGGCGCGAGATGGGCGTTCCCGAGCGCGGGATCGCCATCGCACTGGGCACCGCCATGCAGGAGTCGTGGCTGCGCAACCTCGACTGGGGCGACCGCGATTCGCAGGGCCTGTTCCAGCAGCGCCCCTCCACCGGGTGGGGCACGATCGAGGAGGTGCGCGACGCGGAACGCGCCACCCGTGCGTTCTTCGGCGGTCCCGCCGACCCCAACGGCAACCGGACGCGCGGACTGCTCGACATCCCCGGGTGGGAGTCGATGACCTACGCGGACGCGGCACAGGCGGTGCAGATCTCGGCGTATCCGGATCGTTATGCCCGGTGGGAGCAGCCTTCTCTCGCCTGGCTGGCCGCCCTCGGGTGACGCACGAGGGCGGGATCAGCGGTGAGCCGCTGCCGGAGCTCACAGCGACCGCTCCGTAGACTCTCACCGTGAGCACGAGCCAGCGCACCGACCCGCTGATCGGCCGTCTCGTCGACGGCCGATACCGCGTGCGCTCCCGCATCGCCCGCGGCGGCATGGCGACCGTCTACGTCGCCACCGATCTGCGCCTCGAACGACGCGTGGCCCTGAAGGTCATGCACGGCCACCTCAGCGACGACACCGTCTTCCAGAGTCGCTTCATCCAGGAAGCCCGGGCGGCCGCCCGCCTCGCCGACCCGCACGTGGTCAACGTGTTCGACCAGGGCCAGGACAGCGACATGGCGTATCTCGTCATGGAGTACCTCCCGGGCATCACCCTGCGCGAGCTCATGAAGGAGCAGCGCCGCATCCCGGTTCCGCAGACCATCACGATCATGGATGCGGTGCTCTCCGGTCTGGCCGCCGCGCATCGCGCCGGCATCGTGCACCGCGACGTCAAGCCCGAGAACGTGCTCCTCGCCGAGGACGGGCGCATCAAGATCGGTGACTTCGGCCTCGCCCGCGCCACGACCGCGAACACGGCGAGCGGGCAGATGCTGCTCGGAACGATCGCGTACCTCGCGCCCGAGTTGGTCACCCGCGGCAGCGCCGACGCGCGCAGCGACATCTACGCCCTCGGCATCCTGCTCTACGAGATGCTCACCGGCGAGCAGCCGTACAAGGGCGAGCAGCCCATGCAGATCGCCTATCAGCACGCCACCGATTCGGTTCCCCGACCGAGCGTGAAGAACCCGGCGGTGCCGGAGCAGCTCGACGAGCTGGTGCTGTGGGCGACGGAGCGCTCCCCCGACGCCAGGCCCGTGGACGCGGATCAGATGCTGCAGCGTCTGCGCGCGATCGAGCGCGAGCTCGGGATCGCGCCGCAGGTCGCGCGCACGCTCGCCGTCGGCACGGCCGTGAGCGACGACCGCCTGGACTCCGGCGAACTGACCAAGGCCCTTCCGCTCGGAGCCACCGGGCCCACGGCGGTCGCGGAGGACGTCGACAACGCCACGCTGCTGCGCCGGCGCGCGCGTCGACGATCGGTCAAGGGGGCATGGCTGCTGACACTCGTCGTGCTGCTGGCAGCGCTCGCGGGCGGGATCGGCTGGTGGTTCGGCTCCGGCCCCGGCTCGCTGGTGGCCGTACCCGCGCTGGAGGGGCAGAGCTTCGAAGCCGCCCAGGCCGAGATCGTCGATCGCGGTCTGCAGGTCGAACGGGCGGACGAGTACAGCTTCGACGTCGCCGCGGGCGCCGTGATCCGCACCGAGCCCGGAAGCGGTGAGCGCGTCGAGAAGGAATCGCTCGTGCGGGTGGTGGTGTCCCAAGGACCGCAGCCGCACGACGTCGGCGCGTTGGCCGGCATGACACTGGATGCGGCGACCGCCGCGATGCAGCAGGTGCGCGTCTCCGTCGGCGATCCGCAGTACGTGTTCACCGACGCGGCCGACGGTACCGTCGTCGCCGCGGCCGTCACCCCTGCCGCCGGCGGCGACGCGATCGATTGCTCGAACGGCTGCACCCTGCACGAGGGAGACGGCGCGAGTTTCACCGTCTCCCGCGGCCCGGTACCCGACGTCGCCGGGATGAGCGTGTCGGACGCGACCAAGACCCTCACGTCGGTCGGTCTGGCGGTATCCAGTGACAGCGCGTCTCAGACGAGCGAGACGATCGATGAAGGTCGTGTGATCGGGATCTCCGCGCGTGAGGGCGGCGGTGACTGGCGTCCGGATGACACCGTGCAGCTCATCATCTCGGACGGCCCTCCCCTGTTCCCCGTACCCAACGTGGTCGGTATGACGCTGAGCGAGGCGAAGAAGACGCTCGAACAAGCCGGATTCAAAGCGAAGTACGCAGGCTACTGGGACGCTGCGCCGAACGTCGCGAAGGTCGTGTCGCAGGATCCGACCGACGAGGACAGGATCCGCAAGAACGCGAATGTCAGCCTCGTTCTCAGCCTGACCGGCTGAGCCGCACCGCTCCCCCGCATGTAACGCGAGAGCCGCCCCGCAGGGATGCGGGGCGGCTCTCGACGTTCGAGCTCAGCGCTTCTCGAGCTCCTCCGCCACGAGGAAGGCGAGCTCCAGGCTCTGCATGTGGTTCAGGCGCGGGTCGCACAGGCTTTCGTAACGGGTCGCGAGGGTCGCCTCGTCGATCATCTCCGAACCGCCCAGGCACTCCGTCACGTCGTCGCCGGTGAGCTCGACGTGGATCCCGCCCGGGTGGGTACCCGTGGCGCGGTGGGCCTCGAAGAAGCCGCGCACCTCGTCGACCACGTCGTCGAAGCGACGCGTCTTGTAACCGGTGGGTGTCGTGATGCCGTTGCCGTGCATCGGGTCGGTGACCCACAGCGGCGTGGCGCCCGCGTCCTTCACTGCCTCCAGCAGCGGCGGCAGTGCGTCGCGGATCTTGCCCGCACCCATCCGGGTGATGAAGGTGAGGCGGCCGGGCTCCCGCTCGGGGTCGAGCTTGTCGATGAGCGCCAGCGCGGTCTCGGGGGTCGTCGACGGACCGAGCTTCACACCGATGGGGTTGCGGATCTTCGAGAAGTAGTCGACGTGGGCGCCATCGAGATCGCGCGTGCGCTCCCCGATCCACAGGAAGTGAGCCGACGTGTTGTACGGCGTCCCCGTGCGGGAGTCGATGCGGGTCAGCGGCCGCTCGTAGTCCATGAGCAGGCCCTCATGGCCGGTGTAGAACTCGACGTGGCGCAGCTCGTCGAAGTCGGCTCCCGCCGCCTCCATGAACTTGATGGCGCGATCGATCTCCGCAGCCAGGCCCTCGTAGCGCTGGTTGGCCGGGTTCTCGGCGAAGCCGCGGTTCCAGCTGTGGACCTCGCGGAGATCGGCGAAGCCGCCCTGCGTGAACGCGCGGATGAGGTTCAACGTCGAGGCGGCCGTGTGGTAGGCCTTCTCGAGCCGTCGGGGGTCGGCGGTACGCGAGCCCTCCGTGAAATCGTAGCCGTTCACGATGTCGCCGCGGTACGCCGGCAGCGTGACGTCGCCGCGCGTCTCGGTGTCGCTCGAGCGCGGCTTGGCGAACTGTCCCGCCATACGCCCCATCTTCACGACCGGCATCGACGCGCCGTAGGTCAGCACCACCGCCATCTGCAGCAGCGTCTTGATGCGGTTGCGGATCTGCTCGGCCGTGGCACCGGCGAACGTCTCGGCGCAGTCACCGCCCTGCAGGAGGAAGGCTCGCCCGTAGGCCGCGGTTGCGAGGCGGTCCCGAAGACGGTCGACCTCTCCCGCGAAGACGAGCGGCGGAAGGGTGGCGAGTTCGGCCGAGACGGCCGCGACAGCGTCGGCGTCGGGCCAGGAGGGCTGCTGCTTGATCGGCAGTGAGCGCCAGTGATCGAGCGGGTCCAAGCTGTGGGGCATTCGCTCAGTCTAGCGACGCCGCGGGCGTGTCGAGCCCGTGCTGCGAGGACGTCGCCAGCCGGTCCTTGACCGTGGAGGCGTAGACGTCGTCGTAACGCTGCGCGCCCAGGCGCTGCAGGGCGACCATGATCTCGTCGGTGACGGAGCGGAGAACGTAACGGTCGCCCTCCATCCCCGCGAACCGGGAGAAATCCAGCGGCTCGCCGATCACGATGCCGACGCGGCCGATACGCGGAAGACGCTGGCCGATCGGCATGACCGTGTCGGTGTCCACCATCACGACCGGGATGACGGGGACGCGGGCCTCCAGCGCCATGCGCGCGATGCCCGTGCGCCCGCGGTACAGGCGTCCGTCGGGGCTGCGGGTGCCCTCCGGGTAGATGCCGAGCAGGTCACCCCGCCCGAGCACCTGCAGGCCCGTGTTGAGAGAGCCCTCCGAGGCCTTGCCGCCGGAGCGATCGATCGGGATCTGCCCCGTCGCCTTGAAGAACACGCGTGTGGCCCAGCCCTTGATGCCGCGGCCGGTGAAGTAGTCGCTCTTGGCGAGGAAGGTCATCGGCCGGTCGATCATCAGCGGCAGGAAGATCGAGTCGGCGAAGGAGAGGTGGTTGCTGGCGAGGATGGCCGCGCCGTTTGCGGGGATGTTGCGCCGGCCCACGATCCACGGCCGGAAGATCGCCTTCACGATCGGTCCGATCACGATGTACTTCATCAGCCAGTAGAACATTGTCAGCCCCCTGCGACCGCCCGGCGTCGAGCCAGATCCGCGACACCGATCACGCCGGCATCGTTCGTGAGACGGGCCACCTGGAAATCGGCGACCGGACGATAACCATACGCGGGCATCGCGGCGGCGAAGGCCTCCCGCATCGGCTCGAGCAGCACATCGCCGAGCTGGGACACTCCCCCGCCGATGACGAAGCGCTCCGGGTCGAGGATGGCGGCGAGACCGCCGCACGCCGTGCCGACGGCGACGGCGATCCGGCGAAGCGCCTCGAGCGCGCCGGGGTCGCCGTCCTGGACGAGGCGCGAGATGGCGGAACCGGTGAGCCCGCCCTCCTCGCGGGACGCCGCCGCGAGGCGCGCACCGATGCCGAACTCCGCGTCGACGGCGATCTCCCGCGCCTCGAGCTGGAGAGCACGACCCGAGCCGTACACCTCGAGGCAGCCACGCTGACCGCATCCGCACGTACGCCCCTCGGGGACGAGGCGCATGTGCCCGAGCTCCGCGGCCACGCCGTGGCCACCGGAGAGAAGATTGCCGTCGACCACGACGGCGCCGCCGACGCCGGTGCCGAGCGTCAGCATGACGACGTCGCGCAGATCCTCGCCGGCTCCGAAGCGGTACTCCGCCCAGCCTGCCGCGTTGGCGTCGTTCTCGATGTGCACGCGCGCGCCGGTGCGCTGTTCGATGCGCTCGCGCAGCGGCTCGTCGCGCCAGGCGATGTTGGGGGCGAAGTAGACCGTCGAACGCTCCCGGTCGATGAAGCCCGCGGCCGCGACACCCGCCACGAGCTGCTCGCCCGCAGACAGTTCCGTGATCATCTGCGCCACGGCGGCCTCGATGCCCGCCACATCCGCGGGCGTCGCGATACGCGCCCTGCGGACGATGGTGCCGTGCTCGTCGACCACGCCACCGGCGATCTTCGTTCCGCCGATGTCGATTCCCACTGCGAACACTGTCGTCCCTTCGTCCGGTAAGGCCTCCAGAAGCTTAGTCGGCGCACGGCAGATCGCCTTCCGCAGGGCCGGAACAAGTCCTCGCGACGCTCGCAACGGTGGGACTCAGTTCCACGCATGCGTAGACTTGCGTCTCATAGCAACCCGTCCGGTACCGAAGGAGCTGCCGACATGAGCGCAACAGTGTTCGAAGTGCCCGCGATCGTCCCCGCCGACCCGCACGCCAACGTGAGCGACCTGCTCGTGGAGCGCGTGCGCGCGACTCCCGACCGCCCCCTGTTCGCCGTACCCGACGGAGACGGTTGGCGCGACATCACGGCGCGGGAGTTCGAGCGCCAGGTCGTCGCGCTCGCCAAGGGCTTCGTCTCGGCAGGTGTGGCGCCCGGCGACAAGGTGGGCTTCCTCGCCCGCACGACCTACGACTGGACCCTGGTCGACTTCGCGCTCTTCTACGCGGGCGCCGTCATGGTGCCGATCTACGAGACGAGCTCGCCCAGCCAGATCGAGTGGATCCTGTCCGACTCCGGCGCGGTGGCCTGCCTCGTCGAGACGGCCGAGCACGCGGCCCGCCTCGCCGAGGTGCGCGACAAGCTCCCGCTCGTGCGCTCCTCGTGGCAGATGTTCGCCGGCGACCTGGACACGATGGTCACGGCCGGTTCCGCCGTGCCCGGCGAGGAGATCGAGCGCCGGCGCGCTCTCGCCGAATCCGCCGACATCGCCACACTCATCTACACCTCGGGATCGACCGGCCGACCGAAGGGATGCGTGCTGACGCACGGCAACTTCGTCGAGCTCGCGCGCAACTCCGCGACCTCGCTGAAGGAGGTCGTCAACACCCCCGGCGCATCCACCGTCCTGTTCATCACGACGGCGCACGTGTTCGCGCGCTTCATCTCGATCCTCAACATCCACGCGGGTGTCAAGACGGGCCACCAGCCCGACACGAAGCAGCTGCTGGCCGCTCTCGGCTCCTTCAAGCCGACCTTCCTGCTCGCCGTCCCGCGGGTGTTCGAGAAGGTCTACAACTCGGCCGAGCAGAAGGCGGAAGCCGGTGGCAAGGGCAAGATCTTCCGCGCGGCCGCGCAGGTCGCAATCGATCACTCCGCCTACCTCCAGGACGGACGACGCATCCCGCTGGGGATGAAGATCAAGTTCGCCCTGTTCGACAAGCTCGTCTACAGCAAACTGCGCGACGCGATGGGAGGCCAGGTGCGCTACGCCGTCTCCGGTTCCGCGCCCCTCGGTCCGCGCCTCGGCCACTTCTTCCACAGTCTCGGCGTGCACATCCTCGAGGGTTACGGCCTGACCGAGACCACCGCGCCCGCCACGGTGAACCTCGCCACACGGTCCAAGATCGGCACCGTCGGCCCCGCGATCCCCGGTGTCGGCATCCGGCTCGCCGAGGACGGCGAGATCCAGGTCCGCGGCGTGAACGTCTTCAAGGAGTACTGGCGCAACCCGGAGGCGACGGCCGCGGCGTTCGACGGCGACTGGTTCAAGACCGGGGACCTCGGTTCGCTCGACGACGACGGCTACCTGACGATCACCGGCCGCAAGAAGGAGATCATCGTCACGGCGGGCGGCAAGAACGTCGCGCCCGCCGCCCTCGAGGATCCGATCCGGGCCAACCCGATCATCGGTCAGGTCGTCGTCGTGGGCGATCAGAAGCCGTTCATCTCGGCCCTCGTCACCCTCGACCCCGAGATGCTGCCGACCTGGCTGGAGAACAACGGCCGCCCCAAGGACCTCACCCTCGCCCAGGCGGCTCATGACCCCGCCGTCCGGGCCGAGGTGCAGCAGGCCATCGACAAGGCCAACGCCGGCGTGTCCCGCGCGGAGTCGATCCGCAAGTTCGTCATCCTGCCCACGGAGTGGACGGAGGCCAGCGGCCACCTCACGCCGAAGCTGTCGATCAAGCGCAATGTGATCCTCGCGGACTTCGCCGACGACGTCGAGCAGCTGTACCGGGCTCCCGAGGAGACCACCCAGAACGTCCCGCTGCCCTGAGAGACGGAGGAGGGGCCCGCATCCGATATCGGATGCGGGCCCCTCCTCCGTGCGTCAGAACCAGTCGCTCTCGCGCACCTCGCGCAAGGCCACACGTCGGCGCTCCTTGTCGAGCCGGTCCAGGTACAGCATCCCGTCGAGATGGTCGGTCTCGTGCTGCAGCGCCTGCGCCATGAGGCCGTCGCCCTCCAGCACGAGTTCGTTGCCGTCGAGATCCACCCCGACGACCTTCGCGTGCGGGTAGCGGGAGACGTCGTGCCAGAGACCCGGCACGGAGAGGCATCCTTCGCCCGTCAGCTGCGGCTCCCCCGAGACCTCGACGAGCACCGGGTTCAGGATGTACCCGATCTCGCCGTCGACGTTGTAGCTGAACGCTCGCAGGCCCACACCGATCTGCGGGGCAGCCACCCCGGCCCGGCCCGGCAGCTCGACGGTCTCGACGAGGTCGCGCACGAGCGCCCGCACGCCCTCGTCGATGTCGGTGATCTCGCTCGCGCGGGTCTTGAGCACGGGGTCCCCGAAGAGTCGGATGGCGCGTACCGTCATGATGCCGCCGCCGCGCGCAGCCCCTCGACGGCGACGGCGGCGAGCTGGCGCGCCGCGGCACGTGTCGCCGGCTGGAGGTCGCGGAAGGAGATCGCGCTGCCCGTGGCGATGCGCGCGTCATAGGGCACGCGCACGACCTGACGCACACGCGAGCGGAAGTGCTCCTCCAACTCGTCCAGACGCACAAGCGGCGCACCCGGGCGCGACGCGTTCAGCACGACGACCGCCGAACGCGCCAGAGCCGTGTAGCCGTTCGTCTCCAGCCAGGTGAGCGTCTCGGACGCCAGACGCGCCTCATCGACGCTGAGCCCGGACACGATGACGAGCGAATCGGCGGCCTCCAGCGTCGCATCCATCACCGAGTGCACGATGCCGGTGCCGGTGTCGGTCAGCACGATGGAGTAGTAGTGCGCGGCGAGAGCGGCGACCTCGCGGTAGTCCGCGTCGTCGAACGCCTCTGACACGTGGGGATCGGTGTCGGAGGCCAGGACGTCCAGGCGGGTGTCGTCGCGCGCCACGATCGCCGAGATCTCGTTGAATCCATGGATCGGGGCGGCATGGGTTGCGAGATCGCGCACGGTCTTGCCGCTGGGGCGACCCACGCGCTCGGCGAGCGTGCCGCGGTCGGGGTTCGCGTCCAGCGCGATGACCCGGTCATCGCGGGCGTCCGCCAGCGCCATGCCGAGCAGAGCGGTCACGGTGGTCTTGCCGACACCGCCCTTGCGCGAGAGCACAGCTACGAAGCGTGCACCGCCGTCGAGGGGCGCGGCGATCCGCTCATCGAGCGCGCGCCGCTCGCGCGAGCGGCGGCTGTCGCCGAGGCGCACCCGTCCGCGGCTGAGCGTGTAGACCAGGTTCGGCCACGCACCCTCGGGCTCGCGTCTGGGCAGACGGTCGGTCTCCAACAGGCGATCAGCCGTCAGCAGATCGGCGCTCTCGCGCTTCGACTCCTCCTGATCGACGCGTCGTGCCGCGAGCGTGACGGGGGCGGGCGTGGCGTCCACGGGTGCCGGCTCGGATCGCGTCGCGACCGTGGGCACAGCCGTCGCGGGCGGAGCAGGCGTCGCCGCCGGCGCCGGCACCGGCTCGGCCGCCGCCGCGGGAACACGCACCCGCGTGGTCGGAGTCGCCGCGGCGGGTTCGGGCGCGCGCACGACCGGGGTCGGGGGCTCTTCGGCCACGGGAGGCTCGATCTCCGCATCATGGACGTCCAGGTCGACGGTGCGCACAGGCGAGAACTCGCCCGTGTCCTCCAACGTGGCGATGACGACGGGCTCGGCCGCGGGGACCGTCTCGTCGGCGACGACGTCGTCGTCGAGTCCGTCGTCGTCATCGGCGACCGGCAGAGTCACCGCGACCTGCGCGGTCTGGGTTCCGAGAATGTCGATGCCGGCCGCGTCGACGCGGACCGGTTGGTCCAGGATGTCGTCGTCGTGGCCGGTCATCTGATCGTCACGATCAGGCATGGCTTAGGTACTCCCAACGGGCCGCCGCAGAGCCGGCGCCCACCTCAGGCTAATGCGCGCCTTTGACGACGACCAAAAGGTCGCCCGCTTCGACCTGCTGGGTCGACCCGATCGCGAGCCTGTCGACGACGCCGTCGATGGGGCTCGTGATGGCCGCCTCCATCTTCATCGCCTCGATCGATGCGACCGCCTCTCCCGCCCGCACCCTCGCCCCCGGCATCACCTTGAGCGTGACGACACCGGAGAACGGCGCGGCGATCTGACCGGCCTTGGACGTGTCCGCCTTCTCCGCAGGGGCAGCCTCCACCGCGATGGAGCGGTCCCTCACGAAGACCGGTCGCAGCTGACCGTTGAGGGTCGTCATGACGGTGCGCATGCCCTTGTCATCGGGCTCACCGATGGCCTCGAGACCGACCCACAGCTGCACGCCTCGTTCGATCTCCACGACGTGCTCGCCGCCGGGGGTCAACCCGTACAGATAGTCCGCCGTGTCGAGCACGGCCAGATCGCCGTAGGCGTCGCGGGCCTCGTGGAACGTGCGGGTGGGGCCGGGGAACAGCAGCCGGTTGAGGGTCGTGCGCCGGGTTGCGCCCGGCTCGGCCAGCGCCGCCGAATCCGCTTCGTCGAGGGCTCCCGAGGCGTCGGCGACCGTGCGGCCGGCGAGCACCTTCGTGCGGAACGGCTCGGGCCATCCGCCCGGCAGGTCGCCCAGCTGACCCGCCATGAACGACACGACGGAGTCGGGGATGTCGTAGTTCTGCGGGTTCTCCGCGAAGTCGGCGGGGTCGGCGCGGACCGCGGCCAGGTGCAGCGCGAGGTCGCCGACGACCTTCGATGACGGAGTCACCTTGGGAACGCGTCCGAGGATGTCGTTCGCCGCGGCGTACATGTCCTCGATCAGCTCGAAGTCCTCCGCCAGCCCGAGGGCGATGGCTTGCTGACGCAGATTCGACAGCTGGCCGCCGGGGATCTCGTGCCGGTACACGCGTCCCGTCGGGCCGGGCAGTCCGGACTCGAAGGGGTGGTAGAGGTGACGCACCGCTTCCCAGTAGGGCTCGAGGTCGGCGACGGCGGCGAGAGGGATGCCGGTGTCGCGCTCGGTGTGGGCGAGGGCGGCCACCAGCGCCGAGAGCGACGGCTGGCTCGTGGTGCCCGACATCGGCGCGGCCGCGGCATCCACCGCGTCGGCTCCTGCCGCGCTGACGGCGAGGAGCGTCGCCAGCTGGCCGCCGGCTGTGTCGTGGGTGTGCACGTGGACGGGAACGTCGAAGCGCTCCCGGAGTGCGCTGACCAGGCGAGCTCCGGCGGCGGGACGCAGCAGGCCCGCCATGTCCTTGATTCCGATGATGTGCGCTCCGGCGGAGACCATCTCGTCGGCCAGACGCAGGTAGTAGTCGAGGGTGTACAGATCCTCGCCCGGATCGAGCATGTCGCCGGTGTAGCAGAGCGCGGCCTCGGCGACGGCCGTTCCCGTGGCGAGCACGGCGTCGATCGCCGGGCGCATCTGTGTCACGTCGTTGAGAGCGTCGAAGATGCGGAAGATGTCGACCCCGGATGCGGCGGCCTCCGCGACGAAGGCGTCGGTCACCGCCGTCGGGTACGGCGTGTAGCCGACCGTGTTGCGCCCTCGCAGCAGCATCTGGATCGCGATGTTGGGCAGGCCCTGGCGCAGTGCATCGAGGCGCTCCCAGGGGTCCTCGCCGAGGAAGCGCAGCGCGACGTCGTACGTGGCGCCGCCCCAGGCCTCCACGGAGAGGAGTTGCGGGGTCAGCCGGGCGACGTAGGGGGCGACGGTGGCGAGATCCTTCGTGCGCACCCGCGTGGCCAGCAGCGACTGGTGCGCGTCGCGGAACGTCGTGTCGGTGACCGCGAGCCGCGTCTGGGCGCGCAGATCGGCCGCGAATCCGGCCGGCCCCAGCTCCTGCAGGCGCTGCCGGGAGCCCGCCGGCGCGGGCTCGCGCAGGTCGAGGTGCGGGAGCTTCGCCGTCGGCGACGCCGTCACCGGCCTCGTCCCGTGCGGTTGGTTGACCGTGACGTCGACGAGCCAGTTCAGGATCTTCGAACCGCGATCCTTCGACTCGCGGCCGCGCAGCAGTTCGGGACGTTCGTCGATGAAGGAGGTGCTGATGTCCCCGGCCGCGAACGCCGGGTCGTCCAGCACCGCCTGCAGGAACGGGATGTTGGTCGAGACGCCGCGGATGCGGAACTCCGCCAGCGCCCGGCGCGCCCTGGCCACGGCCGCCGGGAAGTCGCGACCGCGACACGTCAGCTTGGCGAGCATCGAGTCGAAGTGCGGACTGATCTGCGAACCCGCCGCCGTCGTCCCGCCGTCGAGCCGGATCCCCGCGCCACCCGGCGACCGGTACGTCGTGATCTTGCCGGTGTCGGGGCGGAAGCCCTGCGTCGGGTCCTCGGTCGTCAACCGGCACTGCAGCGCAGCGCCGCGCAGCGGGATCTCGGGCTGTGTGAGACCCAGTTCTGCCAGCGTGGCTCCCGCGGCGATCCGCATCTGGGCCTGCACCAGGTCGACGTCCGTGACCTCCTCGGTGACGGTGTGCTCGACCTGGATGCGGGGATTCATCTCGATGAAGACGACCTCGCCGGTGCGAGGGCCGGCGGTCTCCAGGAGGAACTCCACCGTGCCGGCGTTCTCGTAGCCGATCGATCGGGCGAAGGCGACGGCGTAGCGGTGCAGGTCGGCGCGCACGCTGTCGTCGAGGTTGGGCGCCGGCGCGATCTCGATGACCTTCTGGTGGCGGCGCTGCACCGAGCAGTCGCGCTCGTACAGGTGGACGGTCTCCCCCGCCACGTCGGCGAGTACCTGCACCTCGATGTGCCGGGGGCGCTGCACGGCCTGCTCCAGGAACATCCGCGGGTCGCCGAAGGCGCTCTGCGCCTCGCGCATCGCCTCGGCCAGCGCAGGACCGAGCTCGGCCACGGTCTCGACGCGCCGCATCCCTCGCCCGCCGCCGCCGGCGACGGCCTTCGCGAACAGCGGGAACCCGATCTCCTCCGCCGCCGCGAGGAGCGCGTCGACGTCGTCGGAGGCCTCGCTCGAGCGGAGCACCGGCACACCCGCACCCCGCGCGTGCTGCTTGGCGGTGACCTTGTTGCCGGCCATCGCGAGCACGCGGGCCGGCGGGCCGATGAAGGCGATGCCCTCCTGGGCCGCGCGGGCGGCGAGCTGAGGGTTCTCGGAGAGGAAGCCGTAGCCCGGATAGATGGCGTCCGCCCCCGACTCGACCGCGACGCGGATGATCTCCTCGACGTCGAGGTACGCCCGCACCGGGGCTCCCCGGGTGCCGATCTGGTAGGCCTCGTCGGCCTTCAGCCGGTGGAGGGAGAACCTGTCCTCGTAGGGATAGATGGCGACCGTGCGGGCCCCGACTTCGAATGCCGCGCGGAAGGCGCGGATCGCGATCTCGCCGCGGTTGGCGACCAGGATCTTCCGGAACATGGGGACCTCGCATCCGTCGTGGGGCGGGGGGCGTCCGGCGGCCGGGTTCGCCGCCTCACACATCGTTGAGTGTGCTCACAGCCTAGGGGACGGTAACGTAGGGAAGCGTGCACGTCCTTTCCGTCAGTTCCCTCAAAGGCGGCGTCGGCAAGACGACCGTGACACTCGGTCTCGCCTCGGCGGCCTTCGCGCGCGGCGTGCGGACCCTCGTGGTGGACCTCGACCCGCAGTCCGATGTCTCCACCGGCATGGACATCCAGGTCGCCGGCCGCCTCAACGTGGCCGACGTCCTCGCCAACCCCAAGGACAAGGTCGTCAAGCAGGCGATCACCTCCAGCGGCTGGACGAAGGTGCACCCGGGCACGATCGACGTCATGATCGGCAGCCCGTCCGCCATCAACTTCGACGGACCGCACCCGAGCGTGCGCGATGTCTGGAAGCTCGAAGAGGCCCTCGCCACGGTCGAGGCGGACTACGACCTCGTCCTCATCGACTGCGCGCCGTCCTTGAACGCACTCACCCGAACGGCCTGGGCGGCCAGCGACCGGGTCGTCGTGATCACGGAGCCGGGCCTGTTCTCCGTCGCCGCCGCCGACCGCGCCCTCCGCGCGATCGAGGAGATCCGCCGCGGTCTCTCGCCGCGGCTTCAGCCCTTGGGCATCGTCGTGAACCGCGTTCGGCCCCAGTCCATCGAGCACCAGTTCCGCATCAAGGAGCTGCGCGACATGTTCGGTCCGCTCGTGCTCTCCCCCCAACTGCCCGAGCGCACCTCGCTGCAGCAGGCACAGGGTGCGGCGAAGCCCCTGCACATCTGGCCCGGCGACTCGGCTCAGGAGCTCGCGGCCGACTTCGATGCACTGCTGGACCGGATCATGCGCACGGGGCGTATCGCGACCCCCGAGGACGCGCCCGCGCAGTGACTCTCGTGCGAGAGCCGTCGACCTGAGGGTCGGCGGCTCTTTTCACATCCCGAGCAACCACCGCGCTGCCCACGCGGTGCCGGCGGCCGGATCTCAGGCCGTGCGGCGCGTGCGGCGAGCAGCGAGCTCGTCGGAGGGGTCCGGCACCTGCGGATCGAACGAGACGAGCGTGGACTCGACCTCGCGCAGGACCTTGCCGACGGCGATGCCGAAGACACCCTGGCCGCGGCTGACGAGGTCGATGACCTCGTCGTTGGACGTGCAGAGATACACCGACGCACCGTCGCTCATGAGAGTCGTTCCGGTGAGGTCGCGGATGCCGGCGACCCGCAGCTGCTCGACCGCGGTGCGGATCTGCTGCAGTGAGATGCCGGTGTCGAGCAGACGCTTGACGAGCTTGAGCACGAGGATGTCGCGGAAGCCGTAAAGACGCTGCGATCCCGACCCCGACGCACCGCGGACCGTGGGCTCGACGAGCTCGGTCCGCGCCCAGTAGTCGAGCTGGCGGTAGGTGATGCCGGCTGCGCGCGCTGCGACGGCGCCGCGATATCCGACCTCGTCGTCCATCTGCGGCAGACCGTCAGTGAAGAGGAGGTCGGCAGCGAGGGGGATCTCGCCGAGCGGTTCGCCAGCGGTCATGCGGGCGCCTCCTTCGTGTCGCGGGTTACTCCCACGCTAGAGGAGGCCTCCCCCTCCGGCAATGACATCCGCCTCGAAGATTCGGCGTGTCGCGCGATCATCCTTCGAGCCGCTCGAGCGAGGCGCGCACGAGCGCCTCGCGAACATCGGCGATGCGCCGGGCGAGCTCGGGAGCGGTCTCCGCGGCGCGCCCGCGCGAGGCCGCATCCGTGCGGCGACGCAGCGGCGCGAGCGCCGATTCCACGAGCGAGACATCACGATCGGCGCTCTGCTTGACCGCACGCAGGTGGCGCGGTTCGATGCCGTGACGGTCGAGGGCGACGAGCGCACGCAGCATGGCGAGCGCCTGCTCGTCGTAGGTCTCTCCGCCGACGATGAGTCCCGTGCTCAGTGCGTCGTTGAGCAACTGGGTCCCGGCCCCCGCCGTCCGCAGCAACTCGTCACGGCGGTAGCGACGCGCGGCGGGGACGATCGATCGCGGCACGCCGCCCGCGGGAGATGCGGGATCGCGCCCCGCATCCAGGTCGTCGAGGTACTCGCGGATGACCACGAGCGGCAGGTAGTGGTCGCGCTGCAGAGTGAGCGCCAGCCGCAGCCGCTCGAGGTCTTTCGGCGTGAACTTGCGGTAGCCGGTCTCGGTTCGTCGCGGTGTGACGATGCCCTGCACCTCGAGGAAGCGCAACTTCGACGAGGTCAGCGCGGGGAACTCGGGGGTCAGCCGCGCAAGCACCTGCCCGATACTGAGCAGGCCCGTGGCCTCACTGCGGCCGCGGGCGGAGACCGCCGCCATCAGCCTTCGACTGCCGGAAGGTCTGCGGGCGAGACGAAGAAGTTGAGTCGGAACTTGCCGATGCGCACCTCTGCGCCGTTGCTGAGCGTGTCGCGGTCGACGCGCTCGCCGTTGACGTAGGTGCCGTTGAGCGAACGCTGGTCGACGATCTCGAACGCACGCCCGACACGGGTGATCTCGGCATGACGGCGCGAGACGGTGACGTCGTCGAAGAAGATGTCGGCGTCCGGATGCCGGCCGACCGTCGTGACATCGGTGTCCAGCAGGTAGCGGGCTCCCGCGGTGGGCCCGGAACGCACGATGAACAATGCGGCACCCGAAGGGAGTGCCTCGATCGCCTCGAGCTCGGGTTCACTCAGCTCGCTTCCGAACGGCACGAACGACAGGTCCGAGTCGTGCCCGAAGGTCTGCGTGGTGTCGTGCGCCGGCACGGCTCGGTCGCTCTCGCGACGGATGCTGTCCGGGCGGGGCCTGTACTGCTCGTCCACGTCGTCCTCCTCTCACCCAGCCTAACCGATCGGACCCTCTGCCTGACATCGCGGACGGGAGCGGATTCTTCGCGCGGCATGCATCCCCGCGATCCCGCGTCCCGTGACGCACAGCCGGTCGAAAGCACGCGGCGATAGGCTCGTCGCCGTGACTTCCCAGACCTCTCGCCGCCGTCCCGTGCGCGCACTCGTCGCCGCTCTCGCCACGCTTCTGATCGCTTCCGGCGGGGTGCTGCTGGGCACAGCGCCCGCGTTCGCCCACGACGAGCTCGTCTCCTCGGACCCCGCGTCGGGTTCCACGGTCGACGCGCTTCCCGCGGCGCTCACCCTCACCTTCAGCGGGGACCTGCTCTCCGACGCGTCCACCACCGTCGTCCAGGTCACCGACGCCTCCGGCGCCTCGCTGACGGACGGGGCGCCCACCGTCAGCGCCAACGTCGTCACCCAGCCGCTGACAGGTTCCGCCAGCGGCGCCATCTCGGTGGCCTGGCGCGTCGTCTCCAGCGACGGCCACCCGATCGCCGGCGAGTTCGCGTTCACGTCCGACGCGGCCCCGGTGGCGACTCCGACCCCGACCGAGACCGCCGCCGCGACGCCGGAGGCGACCGCCACGCCGGAGCCGGAGATGACGACCCTCACCACACCGACCCCCACCTCCGACCAGTCCGCGCCGATCTGGCCCTGGATCGTGGGAGCCGTGGTCGTGCTCATCGCGATCGGCCTCGTGGTGTGGCTTCTGGGGGCCAGGGCGCGCCAACAGAAGCAGGCCGCGAGCGAGCGGACGGCAGGCCGTTCGAACTCCACCGAGCGATAGGCTGGACGCATGCCTCATTACGACGTCGTCATCCTCGGCGCGGGCCCCGGCGGGTACGTCGCGGCCGTGCGCAGCGCACAGCTCGGCCTCTCCACCGCCGTCATCGAAGAGAAGTACTGGGGCGGTGTCTGCCTCAACGTCGGCTGCATCCCCTCCAAGGCGCTTCTCAAGAACGCGGAGCTCGCCCACACCTTCGCCCACAAGGCCAAGCTGTTCGGCATCACCGGTGAGGTGAACTTCGACTACGGCGTGGCGTTCGACCGCAGCCGTGAGGTGGCGGAGGGCCGTGTCAAGGGCATCCACTACCTGATGAAGAAGAACAAGGTCACCGAGTACGACGGCCGCGGGACCTTCGTCGACGACCACTCCATCGACGTCGCGAAGAGCGACGGCTCGACCGAGCGCGTGACCTTCGACAACGTCATCATCGCCACGGGGTCCACGGTGCGTCTGCTTCCGGGCGTGACCCTCAGCGAGAACGTCGTCACCTACGAGGAGCAGATCCTCTCCCGCGGGCTCCCGTCCTCGATCGTCATCGTCGGTGCCGGCGCGATCGGCATGGAGTTCGCGTACGTCATGTCGAACTACGGCGTGAAGGTCACGATCATCGAGTTCCTCGACCGCGCGCTTCCCAACGAGGACGCCGACGTGTCGAAGGAGATCCAGAAGCAGTACCGCAACTACGGCATCGACATCCTGACCTCCACCAAGGTCGAGTCGGTCGTCGACTCCGGCGACAAGGTCACCGTGACCTACACCGACAACAAGAGCGGCGCGCAGAGTTCGATCGAGTCCGACAAGGTGCTCATGTCGATCGGGTTCGCCCCGCGCGTCGAGGGCTTCGGACTCGAGAAGACCGGAGTCGCCCTCACCGACCGCGGCGCCATCGCGATCGACGACTACATGCGCACGAACGTGCCGCACATCTACGCCATCGGCGACGTCACCGCCAAGCTGCAGCTCGCCCACGTCGCCGAGGCGCAGGGTGTCGTTGCGGCCGAGACGATCGGCAAGGCGGAGACCATGGCGCTCGGCGACTACCGGATGATGCCCCGGGCGACGTTCTGCTCGCCGCAGGTCGCCTCCTTCGGCCTCACCGAGGCGCAGGCGCGCGAGACCGGTCGCGAGATCAAGGTCGCGACGTTCCCGTTCATGGCCAACGGCAAGGCACACGGACTCGGCGAGCCCGTCGGGTTCGTCAAGCTGATCGCGGACGCTGAGCACCTCGAGCTGCTCGGCGGCCACATGATCGGACCGGACGTGTCGGAGCTGCTGCCCGAGCTGACGCTGGCCCAGAAGTGGGACCTCACCGCACTCGAACTGGCGCGTAACGTGCACACGCACCCCACGCTGTCCGAGGCGCTGCAGGAGGCGTTCCACGGCCTCGCGGGACACATGATCAACTTCTGATCCTCGAATCTCACGCAGAAGGCGCCCTCCGTGAGGAGGGCGCCTTCTGCGTTCAGGGGTCAGCGCCCGAGAGCGCGACCGAGCTTCGAATCGGATGCCGACACCGTGCCGCCCGCGGCGGTCACCAGTGCGTCGGCCGCGGCGAAGAACCTCGTCCGCCACTCGGGGTCGGCCGGAGCGGCCGGTCCGAGCTCCACCTCCCACTCCCGCCACGCCCTCTCGGCACCCGTCGCGGCCTGGCTCGCGCGCACGCGATCGTCCACCACCTCCGCGACCACTCCACCGTGGGCGTCGCGGAGCAGGTACGCCGTGCGGTTGTTGCGGATGCGGGCGATCTGCACGAAGGGACCCGATGCCCAGTTCGCGACCGCGTCCGCGACTGCATCCGGCACCGCCAACTCCTCGTCGACGATCGGCCAGCCCCATTCGTGACGGCCTTCGGGCGCGCTCGATTTCACATGCCAACCGGCGTCGTGACCGCCCGTCCGGCGGCGGACGGCCACCTTCGCGCGGGCGAGGTCGAGGGCGGGAGTGTCGAAGTACCGCGCGTCGAGGTCACGCCGTTCGGCCGCATCGACGCTCGCCACGTCGGGCAGGGTCGACCAGTCGGGCAGCGGGGTGTCGGCGTCCGCGTCGTAGGTGCGCTCGATCTCGACCGAGCGGGTCGGCTCGTGGGGTGCGCTCACTCGTTGCGGTCTTCTTCGTCGGGATTGACCGGTTCGGTCGTCTCGACGAAGGCGAAGACCTCCTGCTGCGGGCCGTCGGCGTCGGTGTCGGCCGCCTGACGCTGGTAGACCAGCTGCCCCTCGCCGTAGGGGACGATGAGCGCGTCGTCGACGCCTTCTTCCAGAGGGATGACCTGCCCGTCGAGGGGGCCTCCGGTCAGTCGTGCGATAGCCATGCCGCCCAGCCTAGACCTCGCGACGACACCGCCCGCCCGGCGCGCACGGTGGCCTAGAATCCCGACGTGAAACCCTTCGTACTGCTCGCGACCCGGGCCGAGGACGTCCCCGCCGACGAGGAGTACGCGCTCATGCTCCGGCACTCGGGCCTCGCACCCGCCGAGCTCCGACGGGTGCGACTCGAGGCGGGGCCGATGCCCCATCTCGACCTCGACGAGCTCTCCGGCATCATCGTCGGCGGCGGCCCTTTCAACGCCTCCGATCCGCCGGCGCGGAAGTCGTCGGTGCAAGTGCGCGTGGAACGCGAGATGTCGGCCCTGCTCGACGACGTCGTCGCCCGCGACGTGCCGTTCCTGGGCGCCTGCTATGGGATCGGAACCCTCGGCGTGCATCAGGGCGCGACGATCGATCGGACGTACTCCGAACCGATCTCGGTCGTCCCGGTCTCTCTCACCGTCGCGGGCCGCGAAGATCCGCTCTTCGCGGGGATGCCCGACACCTTCGAGGCGTTCGTCGGCCACAAGGAGGCGGTGCGTCGGTTGCCGGAGCATGTGACGCTGCTGGCCGGCTCTCCCGCGTGTCCGGTGCAGGCCTTCCGCGTCGGGGCGAACGTCTATGCGACGCAGTTCCATCCCGAGCTCGACGTGGCGGGAATCTCCACCCGCATCCGTGCCTATGCCGGTTACGGCTACTTCGCCGACGGCGAACTCGACGCGACTCTCGCCGCCGTGCGGCGGGCCCCGGTCATCCACCCGTCGCGGATGCTGCGGACCTTCGTCGAGCGTTACGCGCGCTGAGCCTTCTCCAGGGCCTTGTCGTGCTCCGCCTGGACGGCCGCCTGGGCGCGCTGGAGTTCGTCGGCGGCGATGCGCGCCGCATCCTCGGCTCGTTGCCGGCGGCGCTCGGCGAAGGTGGATGCTCCGAAACGCTCCCGCATGCGGTCTTCCCCCTCGCGCGTGATCGTGACGATGACCGATGCGGAGATCAACATCACCTGAGCGGACAGGTTCACCCACAGCAGGAGGGCGACGATGGAAGCGAACGACGCCAGAAGCGGATTCGAGCTCGCTCCCCCCACGAACAGCCCCGACAGCTCCTGCAGCACGGTCAGACCGGCTCCGCCCACCGCCGCACCCGCAAGCAGCGCGCGACGGGGCGCCTTGACGCCCGACATCGTCCAGAACATCAGGAGCACCACGAGCGCATCGAGCACGAAGACGACGAGCACACCGACGGTGCGGGTGCCGATCTGCGCAGCCGTGGAATCCTCCGCCGCCCCGAGCCACGACAGCACCGTCGTCACCGACAGCGAACCGACGAAGGTGGCTGCGGCCGACAGCACGAGCAGGAGGGCGATCGCGACGGCGAGGCCGAGGTTGCGCAGCAGCACCCAGAGGAAGAACACGTCCTCGCCGGACGTGTCGGCGATCGTGCGCACGGCCACGCGCAACGAACCGATCGCGCCGATCGCCGCTCCGACCAGACCGACGAGCGAGATCACGCCCGCGATCGTGAGACCGGCGGGAGCCTCTATCGCAGAGAGATCGATCAGGCCGTCCCCGTCGGTTCCGACGAGCCCGGGAACCGCGGAGTTCACCGCATCCGCGAGAGAGTTCAGGGCCGCCGGATTTCCCGCCAACCACAGGGCGGCGATCGAGAAGCCGAGCAGCACGGCGGCGAAGATGCTGAACAACGCGCGGTACGTGACACTGTCGGCGAGCTGCGCGCCGCGGCGCTCGCTGTAGCGTAGGAATGCGCGGACCAGGGTCCTGCGCAGCGCCCAGGTCGTCGCGCGGGCGAGGAGCGGCTGCGGGGAGGCTGATGTGCTGCTCATCGCGCCAGGCTAGCGTCCGCGCAGCTCTGTGCCGCTCGGTTGACAGGGGTCGCGCGCATGCTTAGGTCAGGGCGATGAGGCCGATGACGGCCCATGCGCCGAGCAGCATCCACGGGCCGAAGGGGATGCGGGTGCGGCGGCTGCCGCGACGCGAGAGCAGCAACCCCACGCTGAAGAGGCCTCCGAGCAGGAACCCGGCGAACAGCCCCAGCAGCAGCGCGTCCCAGCCGAGATACCCGAGTGCGATTCCGAGCAGGCCCGCCAGTTTCACGTCGCCGCCCCCCATTCCCCGAGGCTGCACGAGACGCAGCAGGAGGTAGAAGACGAACGCGATCGCGCCACCCGCGACCGCCTGCAGGAACGGGACCAGGTCTCCTCGTCCGACGGACGCAAGAGCCAGCGCCGCGAGGAGGAACGGATACGCCGGCAGCACGAGCGCGTTCGGAAGCCGGTGCGTGCGCACATCGATCACCGCCAGCACGACGCTCAGGACCGCGAGCGCGCCGTAGGCGAGCACCAGCGCGAGCCCCGCGGGGTTCATGTCACGCGTCCAGGACCGTCAACTCGACCGCGATCTCATCGCCCTCGCCCGCTGCGGCCGCCTCGCGCACGGCGCGCTTGACCGGCAGATGATACGCGCCGCCGGCCGCACCCGGGAAGACGGATGTGCGCCAGGAGAGGCCGGCGACCTCGACCGCCACGCGCACCGCCCCGAAGCCGCTCGGCGGACGCGGCACCTCGCGGATCATGTCGCTCGCATCCTGGGGCAGCGCGACGAAGAACCAGTCGGCGTCCCGGCGCGCCTCCCACCGGAACAGCGGAGCCCGGAACGTGAAGTGCATCAGCCCAGCGTAGGACCGGAACCCTTCACGTCGGAGCCTTTCCCCAGGCGCCGCGATCGCACCGGCGGACGGACCGCGGCGCGGAACCGACCGCGCGGCCAGCTCGCGGCGAAGGTGGTGAGGACCTTGCCCAGTCGCTCTGCCAGCCCGCGCAGGTGCACGAGCGGGCGCGAGGAGACGGGCATGCGCAACTGCCGGTCCCAGCGCACGCCGTCGGAGCGGCGGAGGTGGATCGTCAGGTCCAGATCGTCGTGGACACGCGCATCGTCGCGGCGCACCTGGTCGCGCACGCGCGCCCAGACGCCGGTGCGCATCGCGAAGTTGGATCCGAACACGAGCGGTATGCCGAGCCAGAGGTTGACCCAGAAGCGCCCACCGCCGATGTACCAGTGCTCGCCGAGGTGGTGCACGAGGCGGGTGGACCCGTAGAACTCGGCGCCCCCGGTGAGCACCCCCAGACCCGCGTCGGCGGCGAAGGCGCGCTCGATGCGCAGCAGCCAGTCCGGATGGGGGCGCGAGTCCGCATCCAGCCTCGCGATCACATCGGCATCCGTCGAGGCGGCGTCGTACCCCGCGGCGGCGGCGGGCCAGATACCGACGACGGACTCGACGATGACCTCGGCGCCCGCGGAGCGCGCCACTGCCGCGGAGTCGTCGCTGCTCGCGTTGTCGACCACGATGATCCGGTCCGCCGGACGCTGCTGCCGGGCGAGCGCGCGCAGACACGCCGCGAGCATCTCGGCGTCGTCGCGGCACGGGATGACCACAGCGATCCGCATCCCCATACCCCTCATGCTCCGCGCCCGGCGCGCGCTCGACCGAGCGCCGCGCCGAGGAGCCGGTCGGCCGTGGCTGCGGCGAGCACGGTCACCGTGTAGACGACGAGGTCGCGGGCGTCGAACACGGTGCCGAGCACGAGCATGATCGGCGGGAAAGCGTCACCCCACGCGAGCGGCAGACCGGTGAGCTGGAACAACTCGATCGCCGTGCACCACACCCAGGCGACGAGCGCCGGCACCCAGACGGCGCGCCGCGGGACGATCACGACGGCGAGCAGGTACACCAGCAGCGCGTACAGCGCGTCTCCCGCCACGTCGCTCACCGCGCCGTCCGGTGCGAACCGGTGCACACCGAGCCCGACCACGATCGTGACCGTGGCGGCGGCCGCCGCCACGAGACGCCGGCGGCCGGCGGTCACCAGTGCGGGTGGATGTCGGCCCGCAGGCGTCGGTCGTACACGTCGCGGACGACGGCGTCGAAGGCGTCCAGATCGAATCCGCCGTCGAGGAGCGTCGCGGCGTCCGCGTTGGACTGCGCCTGCGCGCTCGTGCGCGCGCCGGGGATGACGCTCGTGACGCCGGGCAGCGCCGCGATCCACGCGAGCACTGCGGCGGGGAGCGCGACGCCCTCCCCCAGCGCAGCGGCGAGTTCGTGGGCCGCGGCGAGCCCGGTCTCGTAGTCGACACCGGAGAACGTCTCGCCGCGGTCGAAGGCTTCGCCCTGACGGTTGTAGCTGCGGTGGTCGTTCGCCGCGAAACGCGTCTGGCTCGTGTAGCGGCCGCTGAGCAGACCGGATGCCAGCGGCACGCGCGCGAACACGGCGACGCCCGCATCCGCCGCGGCGGGCAGCACCTCGTCGAGGGGCTTCAGCCGGAAGGGATTGAGGATGATCTGGACGTTCGTGACCCCGGGTCGGGAGATCGCGGCGAGCGCCTGGGCGCTCGTCTCCACGGACACGCCGTACGCCGCGATGGCACCGTCGTCGACGAGCCGGTCCAACTCGTCGTAGGTCGACGCGTCGTCGATCACGCTGGAGGGCGGGCAGTGCAGCTGCACCAGATCGAGCGTCTCGACGCCGAGATTGCGACGGGAACGTTCGGTCCACGCGCGGAAGTTCTCGGGCGAGTAGTTCGCCTTCTCCTGCGGCAGACGCCGCCCCATCTTCGTCGCGACCGTGATCCCATGCTCGCCCCGCTCGCGGAGGAACCGGCCGATCAGCTGCTCGGAACGTCCGTCGCCGTAGACATCGGCGGTGTCGAAGAGGGTGACGCCGGCATCCGCCGCCGTTCCCAGCACCGCCAGCGCGTCGGCTTCGTCGACGTCGCCCCAGTCCGCTCCCAACTGCCACGTGCCCAGTCCCAGTACGGAGACCGATCTGCCGGTGTTGCCAAGCGGACGCTGCTGCATGCGCACCAGCCTAGGCCCCCGCCCGTCGCCGGCGAACCGTCGCGGAGACGACAGCGACCGCCGTTCCCACGGCCACGCCGAGCAGCGTGTCCAGCAGTCGGTCGCGCAGGAGCGGACCCGGGTCGACGGGCACGGCGAGTTCGATCATCAACAGGGCGAGCGGGGTGATGAACACCATCGCGAGTCCGTAGTTGCGTCCGACGAACAGCTCCGCGCACACCTGCAGGGCGATGGCGACCGCGAGCACCGCCAGCGGCGGCAGCGGCAACATGAGAAGCGCTGCCGCCAGCAGGATGCCGACACAGGTGCCGATCAGGCGCTGGGCGCCCCGCACGATCCGGGCGGTCGTGCTCGCTCCCCCGAGCGCGGCCACGGCGGCGACCATCGCCCAGTACCAGTGGGTGCCCACCAGCGCGAGCCCGACGATTCCGGCCAGGAGCGAACCCGCACCCACCGTCACGGCCATCTCGACGGCGACGCTGCGCCGGGCGTCGGACCTCGGCGCGGGAGCCGACGGGAGGCCCCGGCGAAGAAGGGCGATCGATACCGTCACCGCGACCGCGAATGCGGCGCCGCCCGCACCGACGAGGGGGCCTTCGGCGAGCGTGCGCCCGCTCGCCGGGAGCGTCGCGCACGCTCCGGCGGCGAACACCGCGAACAACGCGCCCGGCGGATGCCACCGGTACGCGTGCGCGATCAGCGTGACGCCGGCGGCGAGCGCCGCGACGACCACCACGCGCACCGCATCCGGTGCGTCGATGACGGAGAGCGTCGTTCCGAGAACCATGGCCGTCACCTGGACGGCGCCCGCAGCGAGCTGCATGAGGATGCGGTCGCGATAGCCGTCGAGTCGACCGTAGAGCGATGCGAAGGCGCCGAAACTCGCATAGACGCTCAGGTCGAGACGGCCGATCGACCAGAGCACCAGCAGCGGAACCGCGACGGAGACGGCGACCCGCGCGGCGACACGATGCTCGCCCTGGTGCGGCGCCACCTTCATGAAGCGGGCACCCGCCTCCCGCATCCGCTCACGCATCCTTCCAGGCTACGCCGGGCGGGCGGTGGCAATTCCCGGCTGCCGACGCCCCGCCGCGTGCGAAGACGCCGATACGGTGCGGCCATGAGTGTGTCGGTGGCCGGAACCGTCGTCGCGGCGCTCGTCCTGCTGCCGAACCTCCTCCTGCTGAGGCTGCCCGGCACGCTCCCGGATCCGCCGCGCCGCCTCGCTCTCCGCGTGTCCACCGTGCTCGAGCGGCTCGGGCAGGTCGGCTGCCTCGGGGCCGCAGTCCTCGCTCCGGGCTCCGGCACGCGAAGCTGGCCCTGGGCAGTCCTCGTGGCTCTCCTGGTCTCGCTCTACGTCGGACGATGGGTGGTGCTCGTCACCCGCGGCGCCGATAGGCGCGAGCTGTACGCGCCGTGGGGTGTGATCCCGGTTCCGATGGCCGTCGTCCCCGTACTGGTCTTCGCCCTGACGGCCATGTGGCTCCATGCCCCCTGGCTCGCCGTCGCGAGCGGCGCCCTCGCGCTCGGCCACATCCCGGTCTCGCTCGCGGTGGCGAGAGCGTGCCGGAGCACGCCGTGAGCACCCTCGCCGTCTGGTGGATACCGGTCGGCGCGGGCGGATGGCTGGTGAGCCACGCGAGCGGGTTGTGGGAGCGGATGACGGCGGCACGCGAGGGCCGCGCGGCGCGGCCCCTCCTCCACGCCGCCATCGAGATCACCGATCGGCGGGGGCGCTCCGTCATCGAGATGGCACCGGCGTGGAGCGGGCCGCGAACAGCACACGGCGTCGTCGGAACGGGCCCGGTCGGGCTACGGGTTCTGGGGCTGAGCGTGTGCTTCCGATACGAGATCCGCTGCTGGCGCGACGGCACCGTTCCGGACCTCGCGTTCGCCCCGAGACCGCCCCGCATCCACGAGACGAGCGAGGTCGTGACCGACGCGATCATCATGGATGCGACCAACGCGCCCCGCCACGTCTGGGGTCGGGATGTCTTCGGGATCGGCGACATGTGGAACTCGAACTCCCTGATCGCCTGGCTCCTGACGCGAGCGGGCATCGCCGAGCATCCGCCGTCCGACTGCTCGGCGCCCGGGTGGAAGTGCGGCGTCGAGGCCGCCCGGCGCGGTTAGAGAGCGTCCTCGACGCCGGGCACGAGCTTCGCGGCGATCCTGGCGAGAGCAATCCGCTCCGAATCGTCGAGGCGGTCGAGAACCAACGAGCGGATCTGCTCGACGTGGGCGGGTGCCGCCTGGCGCAGGATGTCCCAGCCGGCGTCGGTCAACCGGGCGGACTGGGTGCGCCCGTCGCTGCCGCACGTGGTGCGCTCGACCCAGCCGCGGCGTTCGAGGGCGTCGATGGCGTGGCTGAGCCGCGACCGGCTGAGACCGGCGATGCGGGCGAGGTCGGTCATCGTGGCCGGCTGCGCGAAGCTCCCGGCGAGGGTCACGAGGATCGCGTAGTGCGCGTGGTTGATGCCGCCTTCGTCGCGCAGTCGGCGATCGAGTGCCTGCGGCAGCAGCTGCACGAGCCGGATGAGCGGAAGCCAGGTCGTCATCTCGTCCTCCGTCAGCGTCCGCGTCGGCCGCGCTGCGTCGGATCGGGCCGCCGTCGCCATCACGCCGCGGGCAGGTCGATGGCGTGCGCGGTGTGGTCGCGCTTGGCAGCCAGGTAGCGCGCGTTCGATGCCGACAGATGCACAGCCGTGCGTACGCGGTCGGTGACCTCGATCCCCAGATCCTCGAGCTGCGCCGCCTTGTCGGGGTTGTTGCTCAGCAGCCGGATGCGCTCCGCTCCGACGGTCCGGAGCATCTGCGCGGCGACGGTGTAGTCGCGCTCGTCCTCGCCCCGCCCGAGCGCCAAGTTCGCCTCGTACGTGTCCAGGCCCGCATCCTGCAGTGCGTAGGCGTCGAGCTTGGCGTACAGGCCGATGCCCCGTCCCTCCTGGCGGAGATAGAGCAGGAAACCGCCGTCGGCCGCGATCCGCTCGACCGCTTCGCGCAACTGCGGACCGCAGTCACACCGTTCGGAGCCGAACACGTCGCCGGTCAGGCACTCGCTGTGCGGGCGCACGAGCGGCGCCTCCCCGCCGTCCGCGCTGCGTTCGAGCGCACTCCGCCAGTCGCCGAGACCGAGCAGCAGGTGCTCCTTGCCGTCGACGAGCCCGTCGAACGTCAGCACGTCCGCATCTGTCCCGTAGCCGTCCGAGAAGCGGAGCGGCACCCGCACCTGGACTCGGATCTCCGCCGCCGGAACCGGGACTGCGGAGATGTGTGAATTCTCAACCATATGGTGCTCAATCCCGGTGGCCGGCGGAGTATTCCCGGCGCCGTGAGAAAGCCGCATCCGCGTCCGGGGTGACACTGGGGACGTGGCCCAGATCCCGGTCTACTACTACTCCTCGGTGTCCAACCTCACACGGCGCTTCGCCGAGCAGTTGGCCGCTCGCGATGGCCGCAACGTGAGGGACCTGGCCGACCCGGAGGTGCGGCGCGGCGAGGCTCCGGGCCGCTGGATACTGCTGACTCCCTCCTACAAGGCGGGCAACGCCGACGAGGTCACCCTGCCCGCACCCGTGCGCGCCTTCCTGCGCTCCGCGGTCAACCGCCGCCGGCTGGTCGGCATCATCGGGTCGGGCAATAGGAACTTCGGCGCCCACTACCAGGCGGCGGCGCGGGAGCTCGCTGCGATCAGCGGGCGCCCCGTCCTGTTCGAGTTCGAGCTCTCCGGAACCCCCGAGGACGTCGCGCGCTGCGCCGAGATCCTGCGCGACATCGACGCCGCACTCGATTCGGCGAACGACTGACGCGCATTCGACGCGCGATCGGCGCCCGCCCTCGTCCGCGTCCCTAGACTCTCGATAGAGCCGGCCGCCGCCGGCGCGCTCGCCGGAAGAGAACGAGGAACACCATGCAGCTCGCGATGATCGGACTGGGTCGAATGGGCGCGAACATCGTGCGCCGACTCATGAAGGACGGCCACGACTGCGTCGTCTACGACGTCAACCAGGATGCGGTCGCCGGCCTCGAGTCCGAGGGCGCGACGGGAGCGGGTTCGCTCGCGGAACTCGCCTCCCAGCTCCAGACCCCGCGCACGGTGTGGCTCATGATCCCCGCGGGCCTCACGGGCGGCGTCGTCGACCAGCTCGCCGAGGTGCTCGAGCCCGGCGACATCATCATCGACGGAGGCAACTCGAACTACCGCGACGACGTCCGCCGCGCCGCTGCGCTCAAGGACACCGGCATCCACTACGTCGACGTGGGCACGAGCGGCGGCGTGTTCGGCCTCGAGCGCGGCTACTGCCTCATGGTCGGCGGACCCGATGAGGCATTCGCCCACATCGAACCGATCCTCAAGACGATCGCGCCCGGCGTCGGCGACGTGGAGCGCACCCCTGGACGCTCCGGCGAGCTCGCCCCCGAGGAGCGCGGATATCTCCACTGCGGCCCCTCCGGCGCCGGCCACTTCGTGAAGATGGTGCACAACGGCATCGAGTACGGCATCATGGCCGCGCTCGCCGAAGGACTCAACATCCTCCACAACGCGGATGCGGGAACGCGCGAGGCCAGCCACTCCGCCGAGGTCGCCCCGCTGGAGGAGCCCGAGTTCTACCAGTTCGACATCGACACCGCGAAGGTGTCCGAACTCTGGCGCCGTGGATCGGTCATCTCGTCGTGGCTGCTGGATCTGACCGCGGCGGCGCTCGAGGCGAACCCGACGCTCGACGGCCTGGCCGGACGGGTGTCCGACTCGGGTGAGGGACGCTGGACCGTGAAGGCGGCCGTCGATACCGGCGTGCCCGCGCCGGTGCTCGCCGCATCCCTGTTCGAACGCTTCGCCTCGCGCGGCGAGGACCACTTCGCCAATCAGGTGCTCTCCGCGATGCGACTGCAGTTCGGCGGCCACCAGGAGCTGCCCGCCGGTGACGTGCTCGAAGCCGGAGGGCAGAAGGCCGACAGCTCCCAGTCGTGAGATTCGCCTCGTCGGTCGCCCGCGCGCCGCGGGTGACCGACGAGGCTCAGCTCAGGAAGTACTTCCGCGCGAGAGGCGCGACCTCCAGCTGGTCGACCTCGTCGGACCCGACCCAGCGCAGTTCGGCGATCTCGGCCGCCGCGACCGGCGTCTGGTCTCGGATGTCGGCGGCGAACACCTCGGCGACGACCTCGAATCCCGGTTCGTTGGCGGCCGCCGCCGCGAACGATCCCAGCGGCTCGAGGTCCGCGGCGTCCAGCCGGAGTCCCAGCTCTTCCCGGATCTCGCGGACGAGCGTCATGGCCGCGTCCTCACCGTGCTCCGGCTTGCCGCCCGGCTGCATGAACGCGGTCGTTCCGCTCTTACGAACGAGAAGGAGCCTGCCGTCGGCGTCGCGGATCACCGCGGCGGACACATGGATGCGGCGGGGCTCTGCAAGGGTCACCCTGGCACGCTAACAGCCCCGCACAGGCGCGCGACGTAGAATCTCGTGTGCCCGACGCGACTTCTGCCCACACCGATCCGCAGCCCAGCGGCATCGATCCCGACGATCTCGCCACCACGCTGCGTGTGCTGGAGGAGCTCGCGCAGGTGGACCAGACCCACCCCGACTACGTCACGGTCCGGCGTGCGACGGCGGCGATGTTCAAAGCCACCAAGAAGGTGCGCCGCCGCGAGATCCGCGATGCGATCGCCGCCGCGGACCGCGCGGTGGTGCACGCGACGGCGACGGGCGCGCCCGATCGCATCGACGACGAGACGCGCGGCATCCCGATCAGCACGTCGACCACGACCCCGACCGCCGGGACCCTCCTGAAGGCTCGCGGTTGCTACATCTGCAAGAAGCCGTACACGGTCGTCGACGCGTTCTATCACCAGCTCTGCCCCGAATGCGCCGCGATGAGCCACGCGAAGCGCGACGCGCGCACCGACCTCACCGGCAAGCGGGCCCTGCTGACCGGCGGCCGGGCGAAGATCGGGATGTACATCGCGCTGCGACTGCTGCGCGACGGCGCGCACACCACGATCACCACGCGCTTCCCCCGCGACGCGGTGCGCCGCTTCAGCAGCCTTCCGGATGCGGCGGACTGGATCGACCGCCTGAAGATCGTGGGCATCGATCTGCGCGACCCCGCCCAGGTGATCGGACTCGCCGAAGATGTCGCGGCGGCGGGGACGCTGGACATCCTCATCAACAACGCGACCCAGACCGTGCGACGCTCCCCCGGCGCCTACCAGCCACTCGTCGATGCGGAGCTGGCGCCGCTGCCCGACGGACCGCTTCCGGAGCTGGTCACCTTCGGGCACACGAACGACCAGCATCCGCAGGCTCTCGAACGCTCGGTGAGCGCGCACCCGATCCTCGCGGCCGCCGCCGCCCGCGCTGAGGAGCTGACGGAACAGGCCATGGCGGCCGGCTCCAGCTCGCTCGAGCGCCTGGCAGCGGGCACGGCGATCGACGCGGGCGGGCTCATCCCCGACCTCGACCACGTCAATTCCTGGACGCAGCGGGTGGAGGACGTCGATCCGCTCGAGATGCTCGAGGTGCAGCTGGCCAACACGACAGCGCCGTTCCTGCTCATCTCGAAGCTTCGTCCCTCGCTGGCGGCCAGCAGCGCCCGTCGCACGTACATCGTGAACGTGAGCGCCATGGAGGGCGTGTTCAACCGCGGCTACAAAGGCCCCGGGCATCCGCACACGAACATGGCCAAGGCCGCCGTCAACATGCTGACCCGCACGAGCGCGCGCGAGATGTTCGAGAGCGACCGCATCCTCATGACGAGCGTCGACACGGGCTGGATCACGGACGAGCGACCGCATCCCACGAAGGTCCGCCTCGCCGAAGAAGGGTTCCACGCCCCGCTGGATCTCGTCGACGGCGCGGCTCGCGTGTACGACCCGATCGTGCGCGGCGAGGCCGGCGAAGACCTCTTCGGCGTGTTCCTCAAGGACTACGCCCCCGGCGCATGGTGAGACTCCCCGAGCCCGGCTCGCGCGTCGTCGTGCGCTACCTGCTCCCGACCGGGCAGGCGACCGACGCGCTCGGCGAGCTGCTCAGCGCCGACGAGGAGACGGTCGTCGTCGACGGCAAACGCGGCGTTGAGCGCATCCGTCGCGTCGACATCGTCGCCGCGAAGCCGGTGCCGCCGGCACCGGTCCCCCGCATCCGCCGCCCCGCGTCCGGCGCATGAGCGGCGCACATCCGCTCGGAGAGCCGGACACGCTCCGTCTGCCCGATGGCCGCTCGCTCATCCTCCGACGCGCGGGCTCGGGCCGATCGACCGTGGTCTTCGAATCCGGGATGGGTTTCTCGAGCGCCGCGTGGGGCCGCGTGCTTCCCGCCGTCTCGCGCGTCGCGAGCACGATCTGCTACGACCGGGCAGGGATCGGCGCAAGCGATGCGGATGCGGCTCCGCGCACGCTCGAGCGGCTCGCCGACGATCTTGAGACCCTGCTGACGCCCGTGTCGACGCCACTCATCCTGGTCGGGCACAGCTGGGGAGGTCCGATCGTGCGCACGCTCGCTGCGCGGCGTGTCCTCGACGTACGCGCTCTCGTGCTCGTCGATCAGACCGACGAGCACATCGCCTCCTACTTCGCCCCCGAGCTGGCCGAACGGATGACATCGCGTCCGCCGCGGTTCTCCTCCCCGAGGGCACGCGCCGGCATCGCGCTCCTGCGGCGCCGCGCCCTCCGCGGGCAGCCGGCAGCGGCGAGGGCGGAGCTGCTTCGCGACCTCGCCGCCCTGGATCGGACGATGCCTCCCGAACTCGCCCAGTTCCTGCCGTCCCTGCGCGCCCTGCGCGATGACGCCGCTCACGGCGGTGCGCTCGCCGGGATGGGCACGACGGTGATCACGGGCACGCGTGCCGGTCTGCGCGAGCGAGCGCAGCGGCGGGAGATCAACCGGGCGCACGCCGTGACGGCGCAGCGGCTCGGGGGCCGTCTCGTGCCGGCGCGCCGCTCGGGGCACAACGTGCTCTTCGACCAGCCGGATCTCGTGGCCGCCGAGGTCTTCCGGGCGCTCGATCGGGCCGGGCTGACGTAGGAGGGATGAGGGCGAGCCGCCCTTCCGCGATCCGCGCGGAGCATCAGCCGCTCACAGGGCGCCGACCGGCTCCGCCGCCTCCAGCTGCTCCAGTGCGTCGCCGAGCAGGCCAGCGACCGAAGCCCGGTATTCGGGAATCCCGTCGCCCTCGAACCCACGGATGTCGATCTCCGTGGCGAGGATCAGCGTGTAGTACAGCCGGTACAGGGCGAGCCGGAGCGGCCCTGTCGGGGAGGCGAGCTCATCGGCGAGCACTCCCCCGGCCTCGACGTTGCCCGCGATGATCTGCTCTTCGGCCCCCGCCTCCGACATCTGATTCGCGCCGACGAGATCCAGCAGCGGATCACCCCAGACCGTTCGTTCGGTGTCGATCAGGCCGACGATGCGCAGATCGTCGTCGAGGAAGATGTTCGCGGGCCACAGATCGTTGTGCACCACGACCGGGGCGGTGACCGCGTCCAGGACGTGACCGTGGCGCGCGAGCATGTCCCGCACCCGGCGCGCCGGAAGCGTGGTGCCGGACTCGGCCGCATCCTGGAGGATGCCGTCGAACATGGCGATGACCGCCGAGCGCCAGTCACCGCGCCGCATGCCCGTCTCCGGCGCCGGGTAGCCGAACGCGGGCGCGGGGACGCGGTGCAGCTCGGCCATCAGAGCCCCCAGGGCGTGGCGCGCGCGAGCGGTGGCCGCCGCGTCGAGGTCGAGATCGTTCCACACACGCCCCGGGAGGTGACGGGTCACGACGATGTCGGCGTCGACGATCGATCGGGTGAAGTCGGTCGACAGGACCTCCGGCACGGGAGCGTGCCCCGCGAGCATCCCGTAGACGAGCGCCTCGGAGGCGGCGATCCCGTACTCGTAGCGGCAGAGCCTGCGCACATCGGTCGGGGACGCCTTCACGATGACGCGGGCGCCGTCGGTCAGCGTCACCGCCGTCGTGGTGGCGAACATCCCGCCGGTCAGCGGCGTGGTCCGCGCGATCTCGCCGAGGGGTGCGAGAAGGGCGGCGAGCTGGGCGGGCGTGAGCGACATCGGTGTCACGGACGGCGGACCTTTCGGAAGGAACGAGCGGCATCGGCGAGACGCACGGCCCTCTCACGCTAGCGTCCGCGACGGTGCGGTGCCGGTCAGAGGGCCGGGATGCGGATCGTGACTTCCGTTCCGCCTGCTGCGCTTGGTGCGAGCGAGGCCACCCCCGCGTGCGCGGTCACGATGTTGTGCACGACGGACAGCCCCAGCCCGAAACCCTGCACGGCGTCTCGATGCGCCATCGGTGCGCGGTAGAAGCGGTCGAACGCCCGGTGCTGTTCGACCTCGGTCATGCCGGGGCCCTCGTCGCTGACGCGGATCCGGATCTCGTCGTCGACGCGATCGCACCGCGCGAGCACTTCGGTGCCCTCGACGGCGAACTTCACGGCGTTGCCGAGCAGTTCCGACACGGCCTGGCGGATGCGGCCCGCATCCGCCATGGCGACTGCGGCATCGGCGACCTCGGCGCGGATCGTGAGGTCGCGCTTCGCCGCGGCGGGGCGCGCGTCGCGCACGCATTCGCCGACGAGACCGGCGACATCGGTCGGTTTGAGCTGCAGCTCCATGCGGATGTCGGCTGCGGTCAGCAGCTCCGACACGCGCGTCATGATCCGGTCGACGCTGCGCATGATGGTGTCGATCCGCTCCTGGGCACCGGGGTCGGTCTCCGCGACCCGCTCGCTCAGCAGGTCCAGATGGCCGATCAGCGGCGTCATGGGCGTACGCAACTCGTGCGACACGGTGTGCAGGAAGTCGTGCCGCATCTGCTCGGAGTGCAGCACCTCGGTGACGTCCTCCGCGACGACGAGGGTGCCGAGCGCCGAGCCGTCCGGGCGCGCGATCTTCGACGACGAGCGGATGTAGGCGCGCTGATGCCCCGGGGGCCCGACCCAGGCGAGCGTCGGTGCGAGTTCGGTGCCGTCGACCACGGCCTGCAGCATCCGGTCCCGGCGTCGCAGGGGGGTCGTGCGATCGGCGGCGAACACACCGCCAGAGTTGATCGGCTCCCCCGGGCTCGCGAGCTCGTACCCCTCATGGCAGGCGACTTCGTGGGCGCGCGGGTTGGCGAGCAGCAGCGCCCCTTCGGGATCGTAGACCGCGATCGCCGTGGGTACTGCGCCGATGACCGCATCGACGAGCATCTTGCCGTCGGTCACGCCGGTCAGGGCCTGCTCGCGTGCCCGGTGCGCTGCGGCCAACCTGGCGGCGTGACGGCGCAGGGCACGGGCGCCGAAGGCGGCCACGACGATGACGAGGACCAGTGCGACGAGGGTTCCGTAGTCGAAGAACACATCCGCGAGGGTGGCCGGCCAGATCCCCGTGATCGCGCAGGGGACGACGACGAAGAGCACCATCAACAAGCCCGACACCGTCGGCCAAGGACGGGGAAGCAACGCCAGCCCCAGCACCGGCACGGCCACCACGAAGACGGTGAGGGATGTCTGCGGCAGGAGCTCCTGCCGCAGCGCGGCGAACGCGACGACGTTCGCGCTCAGCGCCGAGGCGACCAGCCACGTGCGGGTCATCAGACGCGCCAGTGCCGCCGCGAGCCAGCCCGCCGTGAGCAGGAATGCGATCACGATCCAGAGCACGACGGGCAGTGTTCGCCCGAACTGGACGTCGTACACGACGACGCCGGCGACGAGTCCGGCCAGCACGAGGCCCTGCAGCCACAGCAACGACTTGGCGACGAGATCGACGATGAAGTCCGTCATGCGGTTCTGCGCTCCTCGGGTGGGCCGGTGACCAGATGCCCCGTCACGATGGGAGATGCGGCTCTCTGGGATGCCCGAGACCTCAGGGACTCGTCAACGGTAGCCGCCGGGATCGCTCTCACAACAGCGCACCGGAAGCCCCGCGGTCAGGCTCGCGCGTCACGCATCTCCGCCCCCGAAAGGACGAACGAAAGGCCCCGTCGTCCACGGCTGACGGGGACGGACACGACGTCGATGAGAACGATGACCCCGCTGACGATGCCCACGAGGCCCACCACGGTCTGCAACACTCCTGTGTCGGTGCCCGGAAGCTGGTCGAGAACGGTGGCGATCGTGTAGGGCAGCGCCACGGCCGACGCGCGATGAAGTCGCCGCCACCATCCGGAACGATCCGGTGGCCACGCCGGCGTCAACCACACGAGCCGCTGTCCGATGGAGGCTCCCGCACCCAGCACCGCGGGCAGCACCACGACCAGCGCGACGGTGCCGACGCCGACGAAGACCACGCTCGCGATTGCCACCGCATCCGCCGGCTCACGTCCGCCGGTGAGCGCCAGCTGCGGCGCGACGAGGGTCAGCGAGAGCAGCCCGCTCACGACGTTGACCGCGACAGCGTCGAGAACCATCCCGAACCACCGTCGCCAGACGGTGACGGGCCGCGGCAGAGAACGGTCCCGGCGCAGGGCGCCGGAACTCGGCATCCAGGACAGCAGGAGTGGGGCGAGGAACACGCCGATCACGGCGCCGGCGGTGTTCGTGATCAGATCGTCGACGTCGGCGACGCGATACGCGCAGTCGTAGAGTCCCCAGATGCCCGTCAGCTGCGTGGTCTCGATCAGCAGCGACAGCGCGGCGCCGAGCACGATCGACACCACGGGTCCGCGGTTCCAGTAGCGACGCGCGATGATGCCGAACGGGACGAAGAGCGCGACGTTCAGCGCGACTTGAAGCGTGGCGCGACTCGTGAGAGCGGAGACGAACGACAGGCCCTGCGTCTCACGCAGGATGTCGCTGACGGAGTGCCCGGGAAGGAGCTCGATGCCGGCGCCGCTCACGCCGCAGTTCGCCGCGACGTCGGGCAGCGGTAGGAGCGTGTAGGCGACGAGTGCCACCGCGTAGACGCTGATCGCCGCGGCCCCCAGCAGCCTCGGGAACGAGAGCCGGCCGTAGCGACGAATCTGAATCAGCAGCATCGGACCGAGGACGGCGAAGAAGATCAGCGAGCCTCCGATGAGGCCGAACCATGCCTGCCACGTCCACCCGGTCATCCGATCCATCCTAGGAGGCAGATCGACGCCCCCAGGGGCGCGTCGTCCTCAGCCGTGCGAAAGCAGCTCCAGCGCGATGACACCGATCGCGAGCACGGCCTCCCCCGCGAGGATCACGATGCGCTGCAGCCGGGGAACGGCGAGCCGTCGCACGGCGAGCAGTCCGATCGCGACGAGGGTCGCGGTCGTGATGAGCATCGCGGCCAGCAGTCCCGTCGAGGCGTCGTAGAGCCCGAGCGCCGAGAGACCGATGCACGCGAGAGGCGGGAGCGCGACGGTCGCCGCCCCCAGGGTGCTCGCCACCATGTGCCGGTGCTCGAATCGCCCCGGCACCCGCGAGTGCACCACCATGTGGCTGAGCAGATCGGCGACATAGACCGCGCAGACGGTCGCGGCGACGGTGATCGTGAGCGTACCGAGCGCGAGACCCGCATCCGGATGCTCATCGTGGGCGCGCAGCGCGATGATCACCGCGAGGGCGGTGAAGGCGACATAGATCCGTTCCTTGAGGGATGCGGCGCGCCTGACGCGGGTCTGAGCGTCATCCTCTCGGTCATCGGTCATGCCCGGCTCCCGCCGGGCGCATAGGCGCGCAGGAAGGCGCGCGCACCGTCCGTCATGATCCGATCCACGCGGTCGAGCTGGGCGCGGCGGCGGCCGGGCTCGTTCAGGACGCGCAGGGTCGTCAGGGCATGGAAGTGATCGGCGGCGAGCTCGGGATCAGGGGCGTCGAGGAGGCCGGCTCGCGCCAGCAGGTCGAGGCGTTCGGCGAGCGCGCGGTTGTGCGCCGCTTCGAGCGGATGGTCGTCGAGCTCCGGGAGCAGCGTCTCGTTCTCGGTGATGAGCCGCACCGCGGCGGCATAGTCGGAGGCGGCGAGCTGGGAACGTCCGAGGTCGAGGGCGAAGGCGACGAGCGCGCGCTCGGTCGCGGCGGGGTCGGCATCGGCGATGACAGGCGGAAGGTGGCGCTCGATCAGCTGTCGGAGGGTTATCAGGGCCGCCTCCCCCGCCTGCTCCACGACACCCAGGAGGAGCCGCCGCTTGTCGCCGTAGTAGTCGTAGACGGTGCGCTTGGACACGCCCGCGCGCGCCGCCACCGCGTCCATGCTGGTGCGGTCCACGCCATCGCGCACGAACAGTTCGCGGGCGGCGGTAAGGATCGCGGAGCGCTTATGAGCCTGGCCCTCCCGGACCTGCTTGACCTGCGTGTCCGGCATAGGCATCCCCTTTTCCTGTGACTGCACGTCAACTCTACACCGAAGAGTGTAGCTACTACACCACACGGTGTAGTGTGCGATCCATGGCCATCAGCTCTCCTCTCTCGCTCCAGGCACACGCCCTCACCAAGCGCCACGGCGCGATCACCGCCGTCGACGGTCTGTCGTTCGAGGTCAGGCCGGGCGTCGTGACCGGCTTCCTCGGTCCGAACGGCGCCGGCAAGTCCACCACCCTGCGCATGTTCCTCGGGCTCGATCGACCGTCATCAGGAGCGGCGACGATCGGCGGTCTCCGCGCGGCCGAGCTGCCCAACCCGGCACGCGTGGTGGGAGCGCTGCTCGACGCCCGGTCCGTCCATCCGCGACGCTCCGCGGGCGACCACCTCTGGGCGACGGCGCGCGCCGCCGGCATCCGCCGCTCGCGCGTCGACGAGATGCTGGAGACCGTCGGGCTGATCGACGCCGGCGGCCGACCCGCCGGAGCGTTCTCCCTGGGCATGAAGCAGCGCTTGGGGATCGCGACCGCCTTGATCGGCGACCCGGGGATCGTGATCTTCGACGAACCGCTCAACGGACTCGACCCCGAGGGCATCCGCTGGGCGCGCGCGCTCATGCGCGAGCTCGCGGCAGAGGGACGCACCGTGCTCTTCTCGAGCCACCTGATGGGCGAGATGGAGCTGACCGCAGACCACCTGATCGTCATCCATCGCGGGACGCTCCTCGCCGACGAGCCGCTGACGTCGTTCATCGACTCCCGGACGACATCCTGGGTCCGCGTCCGCACACCGGATGCCGCGGGTCTCTCCAGGGTTCTCACGAGAGCAGGCCTGTCCACGACCCCGTCTCCCGGGCAGCCCGACGCGCTGCGAGTGCGGGACACATCCCCCGATCAGGTCGGCCATCTCGCCGCCACGGCCGGCGTCGAGGTGTCGGAGCTCACGCTCGTGCGCGATTCCCTCGAAGACGCCTTCCTGCGCATGACCACCCTCGACCGGACGGCGGCCTGAGATGAACCTGTTCGCATCGGAGTGGATCAAGGCGCGGAGCGTGCGAAGCACGTGGCTCCTCGCCGCGGCAACGATCGTCGTCACCACAGTCGTGAGCCTGCTGGGTATCAGCGGCTTGAGCGCCGACTGGCAGACCGAGCTGCCCGCGGACTTCGACTCCGTCGGTGTCAGCTTCAAGGGGATCCTGGTCGGGCAGTTGCTCATGGCCATGCTCGGGGCGCAAGCCGTGACCAGCGAGTACGCCTCGGGGCAGATCATCAGCACTCTCGCCATCGCGCCACGGCGCGCCCGACTGTTCGCCGCGAAGGCTCTCGTGGCCATCTCCGTCGCCGCCGTCGTGGCGGTCGCCACGGTGGCGGCGAGCTTCGCCGCGGGTCAGGCGGCGCTTGCCGTCGCCGGTCTGCCGACGGCGACGATGAGTGACGGCGAGACCGTGCGCGCCCTCCTCTGCGCCATCGCGTACCTCGTGCTGTCGGCCGTCCTCGGCCTCGCGTTCGGCATCCTCACCCGCAGCTCCTCGGGCGCGCTGGCGATCGTCGTGACCGTCTCCCTCCTGGTACCCGCCCTCGCCCCCGGCCTTCCGGGGGTCGTGGGTCAGTTCGCCGGAACCTTCTGGCCGACGACCGCGGGCCAAGCCTCCTACACGGTGGTCGGCTCCGGCGTACCGCCGCTTCTCGGTCTGGCCGTGATGGCGGTGTTCACCGTCTGGATGACGGCGGCGGCCGTAACGACGCTTCGCGTGCGCGACGCCTGAGGGCACACGATCTCCACCCGTCTTCCACCCGTGGGTGGTCGTCCGGTGCCGCGCGTGCGACGACGCTGGCGTCATGACCTTCTCCACCATCCTCAACGTCCTGCTGCTTCTCGCCCTCGTCGTCTGGTTGGGGTACCGCCAGTCGACGTGGCGCCCCATCCGCTCCGGCCGGATGTGGCGGATGCCGATGCTGCTCGGCATCGCCGGGGCCGTCGTCCTCGCCCAAACCGTGGATCACGTCACAACCCGCGACGTCATCGCGTTGACGATCGAGGCGGCGATCTCCCTCGGCGTCGGGGCGGCGATGGGGCGCATCGCCCGCATCCGCCCCATCTCACAGCCGTCCGTGCGAACGGAGGGCGCATCGCTCGAGTCTCGAACCGGATGGTGGGGCATGGCGCTGTGGTTGATCGTGATCGCCAGCCGGATCGGGATCGATCTCGCCGCAGCGGCGAACGGGGCGTTCGTCGCCTCCTCCACCGGCGCCATCCTGATCCTGCTCGCCGCCAACCGGGCGATGCGGGTGATGGTGCTCGAGTCTCGGACGCGACGACTCGTCGGCGACGGCTCGGATACTGCGGCACCGACCGCGCGGTCCATGATGGGGTCATGAACACGGGGCGCGGGTCGGCGAGGGCGGCGCTGCATCTGGTCGGGGCGGCCCTGGTGACGTTCTGGCTGTTCGCCGCCCCGCGTCCGATCGACGTGTGGACGTGGATCGGGGTGCTCGCGGTACTCGCCTGGCTGGGCGGGGCGCTGCTGCGCGGCACCGAGCGAACAGCCGCCGCGCTCTCGGGCGTCGCGCTCGCGGCCGCATCCGTCGCCGTCATCCCCACCGGAGGGATCACCTTCGCCCCCGTCGTCGTCGCCCTGCTCCTGCTGTGGGCCGATGACGCCGTGCCTGCGTGGGCCGCGATAGCGGGCTCCATCGCAGCAGCGGCGCTGATGGCGGTCGGCTCGATCGGACGGGCCCCCGGCGTGCCCACCCTGCTGGCTTTCGGCGGCGGCATCGTCATCGCCTCACTGGCCGGCGCGAGCCGGCGCCAGACGCGCCGCTTTCTGCGTCAGGAGGCGACGTTGCGACAGCAACAGCAAGATGCGGCCGAGCAGGCGGCTCGAGCAGCCCTCGCTCGCGATCTGCACGACGTCCTCGCGCACACGCTCGGCGGACTGGTCCTGCAGCTCGATGCGACCGAGGCCCTCATCGAGCGCGGGGACACGGATGCCGCCCTCGCTCGCTCGCGGAGCGCGCGGCGGCTGGCGGGCGAAGGCCTGGACGAGGCGAGGCGGGCGGTCGCGGCGTTGCGCAGCGGTGCCGGACGCGATGAACACGCGCGGCCGGGCGAGGTCATCGACGCCGTCGAACAGCTGCTTCGCACGCATCGCTCCCTCGGTGGATCCGCGACCTTCGAGGCGGAAGGGACCCCGTGGGAGACGTCCGAGGCTCAGGCGGTGACCCTGGTGCGGGCCGCGCAGGAGGCGCTCAGCAACGCACGACGCCATGCTCCCGGGCAACCGATCGATGTCCGCATCCGGTGGAGCACCGATCGTGTGCTGCTCACCGTCTCCAATGATGTGACCGACGCGGGCGGGACCCCATCGGGCGGGTTCGGGCTGCGCGGAATGCGCGAGCGCGTCGCCGCGCTCCCGCGAGGCGGTCGGGTCGACATCAGCCAGGACGGATCGCGCTTCCAGGTGCGGATGGAGGTGCGCCGGTGAATCCTCGGCCGATCAGAGTGCTCGTCGTCGACGACCAGGCGATCGTACGGGACGGCCTCGTGACGATCCTCGGCCTGCTCCACGACGTGTCGGTCGTCGGTGAGGCGAGCGACGGCGTCGAGGCGATCACCCTCGCCCTGTCCGAGCGCCCCGATGTCGTGCTCATGGACCTGCGGATGCCGGGGCTCAGCGGCGCCGACGCCACGGCGCGGTTGACGCGGGATGCGCCGGAGATCGCCGTGCTCGTGCTGACGACGTACGCCGACGACGACACCATCGCTGATGCGCTGCGCGCAGGCGCCCGCGGATATCTCACGAAGGATGCGGGGCGCGCGGAGCTCGAGGCGGCGATCCGCTCCGTCGCGCGCGGTCAGTCGGTCTTCGCATCCGACGTGGGAGCCCGGCTCGTGCGAGCCGCTACCGGAACGGCGCCGCCGCCCGCGGGGCGTCTGACCGACCGTTTCCCGGCACTGACGGCCCGGGAGGGTGACGTCCTCGCGCTCGTGGCCCGAGGCAGGAACAATCACGAGATCGCCTCGGAGCTGTTCGTCTCGGTCGCGACCGTGAAGTCCCACATCAACACGATCTTCGCCAAGCTCGGCGTCCGCGACCGCGCGGCGGCGGTCGCTCTCGTGCTGTCCGGCGACGGCTGAGCATTTGCGCTCAGCGCAATCCATTGCGCTGAGCGCAAATCAATGCGTAGGGTGAAACGCATGACCAAGAGAGACAAGATCGATGAGATCCTCGATGTGATCCTGCCGCTCCCCGAGCCCGCCGCAGCCGAGAGCGACGAACCCGCACGCGCATCCCGCGAGGCTGTCATCGCCGCCGTCCGCACCCAGCGCGAGACGTTCGAACGCTACCTGCGGATGGCCGAGAGCACGGAAGGCCAACCGCCGCACGGCGACATCCTGCTCAACGAGCTCGAACGCGCTCGCAGCGAGATGCGCGAAGCCGAGGACCGGATGCGGATGCTGATCGCCTATGCCCGAGAGTTCATCACGCCACGCCCCTACCCGTTGAAGATGCTTGCAGCCGCGGCGGGCATGTCGATCTCGGGCACCCGCAGCGCGTACACCTCGGATGAGGTGCTCGCCGTGACCGAACGGATCGGGCGCAATCCGGCCGCTTCCCCCTCTGCCACCGAGCGTTCGACTGCCTTCGACGACTGACCGCGTTATGACGCCGTCGCCCTGACGAGCTGCCTCAGGACAGGGCCGCCTTGAGTGCGTCGAGGTGCGTGCGGCTCGCGCGGACCGCCGCATCCGGCATCCGCTCCGCGATCGCTGCGACGACGGCGGCGTGCGCATCCTGATCCTCCCGCTCCGAGGCCGTCGGCCGGATGCGGAGCATCTCGATCATGGCGCGGCGGACGCGAGGCACGAAGCCGTCGAACAACTCGACCAGTACGTCGTTGTGCGATGCCACGACGATCGTCCGATGGAGGGCCATGTCGGCATCCACATGCTCCTCGGCACTCTGCCCGGGCACGGTCCGGGCATCGAGCGCGCGCCGGATGATGCGCAGATCAGCGGGCGTGCGCCGCTGCGCCGCCAGCATGGCCCCCTCGACCTCGATCGCCGTCCGCGCCTCGATCACCGTCACGATGTCGGCGCGCCGCAAGACGTCACTCCATTCGTCCGCGACGTCGAGGGCCGTCACGTAGACGCCGGACCCGTGGCGCGAGTCCAGGACGCCGCTCCCCGCGAGCCGGCGGATGGCCTCGCGCACGGTCGAGCGCCCGACACCCAGCTGCGCAGCCAAGGTCGTCTCGCCGGGCAACTTGGCCCCGAGGGCCCACTCCCCCGCACGCACGCGCGCGAGAAGCAGATCGGCCGCCTGGTCGGCCAGTGGCGTGCGCACGACCTGAGCCATCTCAACTCCTCAACTTGTCTGAGGACTATGGTAGCGTGCTCGACATGTCCGTCCTCGGATTCCTTCTTCTTCGCCGCCACGGCGGGGCATAGCCAGACCGGCTCCCCGTCGCGGAGCCGAACGTGCGCCGGTCTGCATCCCCCAGACCCGAGGAC
Source organism: Microbacterium binotii (assembly GCF_021398715.1). Lineage (NCBI taxonomy): Bacteria > Bacillati > Actinomycetota > Actinomycetes > Micrococcales > Microbacteriaceae > Microbacterium > Microbacterium binotii. The sequence continues at coordinate 2,049,672 of NZ_CP090347.1, forward strand.
ATCCGATCATGACAACTTTCACTCCCGCCTGGAACCGGCAGCGCCCCTCCGGCATGCCGTCGCACCGCTACGGCGACGCCTACTCGCGCGTCGAGGTGCCTCTCACCGACGCGGACCGCCGCTGGCCGAACCGCCGCATCACCGCTGCCCCGCTGTGGGTACCCGTCGACCTGCGCGACGGCAATCAGGCCCTCGCCGAGCCGATGGACCCCGCCCGCAAGCGCCGGTTCTTCGAGCTCATGGTGCGCATGGGTTACACGGAGATCGAAGTCGGCTACCCGTCCGCATCCCAGACCGACTACGACTTCGTGCGCCTCATCGCCGAGTCCGACCTCGCGCCCGACGAGGTCACGATCGTCGTGTTCACACCGGCGCGACGCGATCTGATCGAGCAGACCGTGGCATCGATCCGCGGCATCCGCAACGAGGTCGTCATCCACATGTACACCGCGACGGCCCCGGTCTGGCGCAAGACCGTGCTCGGCAAGGACCGTGCCGAGGTGCGCGAGCTGATCCTCGCCGGCGGCAGGGACGTGTGGGAGCTCGCGGGTCACCTGCCGAATGTCCGCTTCGAGTTCTCCCCCGAGGTATTCAACCTGACGGAGCCCGACTATGTCATCGAGGTGTGCGACGCGATCACCGAGCTGTGGCAGGCGAGCCCGGAGCGCCCCGTCATCCTGAACCTGCCCGCGACCGTCGAGATCGCCACCCCCAATGTCTACGCCGACCAGATCGAGTACATGCACACGCACCTCGCCCGCCGCGACGGCGTGATCCTCTCGGTGCACCCGCACAACGATCGCGGGACCGGCGTCGCCTGCGCCGAGCTGGCGGTCCTCGCCGGTGCGCAGCGTGTCGAAGGGTGCATCTTCGGCAACGGTGAACGCACGGGCAACGTGGACATCGCGACTCTCGCCCTGAACCTGCACGCGCAAGGCGTCGATCCCATGATCGACTTCTCCGACATCGACGAGATCCGCCGCACGGTCGAGTACTGCAACCGCATCGACGTGCATCCGCGCCATCCGTATGTCGGCGACCTCGTGCACACCGCGTTCAGCGGCACGCACCAGGACGCGATCAAGAAGGGCTTCGCGGAGCACCGGGCCCGCGCGGCGGCCGAGGGGCGCGACGAGCGCGACATCGCCTGGCGGGTGCCCTACCTGCCCATCGATCCCGCGGACATCGGACGCACCTATGACGCGGTCATCCGCGTCAACTCGCAGTCCGGCAAGGGCGGCATCGCCTACCTGCTGGAGACCGAGTACGGGGTCGTGCTTCCCCGTCGACTTCAGATCGACTTCTCGCGGCACGTGCAGCAGCTCACCGACAGCACGGGCGAAGAGGTGACGGCGCACGAGATCTGGTCGCTGTTCTCCGACGTCTACCTGAGCGGCCCGGAGCACCCGCATATGTCCATCGAGACCGCGCACGTCGACGAGGCCGCCGCCACGACGGAGGTGATCGTGCGCGTCGACGACCAGGCGCACCGTTCCACGCACGCGGGCGTCGGGCCTGTCGAGGCAGCCGTGCACGCGCTGGCGGACTGCGGCGTCGAGCTCGAGATCCTCTCGCTCCATCAGAGCTCGCTCACATCGGGCGCGGATGCCGAGGCGGTGACACTCATCGAGTACCGCGGACCGAGCGGCCCGGCGTGGGTCGCGGGACGCGATCGCTCCACACTCGCGGCCACCCTGGAGGCGGTGGTCCGCGCCGCGGACCGGGTGTCGGAGCACCGGCGCGTCGTCGGCAGCGCCGGGACAACACGCCGCGCACTGCTCGGAACGCCGCGGGTGTGATCGTCCCTCGATCAGCCCCGACGTCATCTACCACGAACGGGGGATGCCCCGAGAAGGGCCGAGCGTCAGACTGGCCCCATGGTGCACGTCGTTGAACCGCCCCTCCCGCGTCTGATCCCGCCCCCGCCCGCGTGGGTCAGAGACCTCGTCGCGGCGGCACTCATCACGGCGATCGCACTCGCTCCGTTCCCCGGCGGCGAGTTCCGCGCGTCGACGCCGCTGACCTGGGTGCTCGTCTTCCTCCCCGCGGTACTGCTTCCCGCGCGACGCCGGTGGCCACTGCCCACGCTCGCGGCCAGCACGCTGATCTACTGCACGCTGCTGCTTCTGGGGGTGGTCTCCGCAGGCGCGGCGCTGGGCGTCGGAATCGCGATGTTCGGGGCCGCGAACCGCACGTCACGTCGCACCACGTTCATCGCCGTGCTCGCGGCCGAGCTTGTCGTCATCGGCACGAGCATCATCGCCTCTCTCGGCTCGACATTCGACCCTCGCACCGTGCAGGTCGCCCTGGTGATCGCCTTCGCCGGAGCGGTGGGAGATGCGACGAAGTTCCGCCGCGAGTACCTGCAGGCGATGACGGAACGGGCGATCCGAGCGGAGGAGACGAGGGAGGTGGAGGCGCGCCGACGGGTGAGCGAGGAACGCCTGCGGATCGCGCGCGACCTCCACGATGCCGTCGCCCACCAGATCTCGGTGATCAGCCTCAACGCCGGGGTTGCCTCGGCGAGCCTCGAAACGCGACCGGACAAGACACGTGAGGCGCTGGCGACGATCCGGACGGCGTCTCGGACGGTGCTGAGCGAGATCGGCGGGCTGCTCGCGATGCTCCGCGCGGACGATGAGGATCAGCAGGCACTCGCCCCGCAGCCCGATCTCTCGGACCTTGACCACCTGGTGGCATCGTTCGTCGACAACGGCCTCGAGATCGGTGTGCGTAGCGAAGGCGTCCCTGTCGGTGTTCCCTCAGCCGTCTCCCGCGTCGCCTATCGTGTGGTGCAGGAGGGGCTCACCAACGCGTTGAAACACGGATCACAGCGTCGCGCGCACGTCCTCATCGAGGGCGGCGCCGAAGAACTCCGCGTGGTCGTGACGAATCCCGCGATCTCTCCCGACGATACGAATCAGCGCGCAGGATTCGGTCTGATCGGCCTCCACGAGCGCGTCGCCTCCGCGCGCGGCACCCTCACGTCCGGGTGGACACCGGGAGGTTTCCGCCTCGTCGCCGAACTCCCCCTGCCCGAAGGGTCCGCGTCGTGACGACCGTCCTCATCGTGGACGATCAGTCCCTGATCCGCGCCGCGGTTCGGGATCTCCTGGATGCGGATCCCGGAATCGACGTGGTCGGAGAGGCGGCCGACGGATACGAAGCAGTCGCACTGGCGGGCGAGCGACGCCCGAACGTGGTGCTCATGGACATCCGGATGCCCGGGATGGATGGGATCGCGGCCACAGCGGCGATCTGCGCGGATCCGTCGATGACGCTCACGCGCGTGCTGATTCTCACCACGTTCGAAGAGGACGAGTACCTCGTCAGCGCACTGCGCGCGGGAGCGAGCGGATTCATCGGCAAGGGAGCCGAGCCGGAGGAGATCGTCCGCGCGGTGAAAGCCGTCCATGCCGGTGAGGCTCTCCTGTCGCCGACGGCGACACGGAGCCTCATCACCCGCTACGTCCTGCCCCGCGAACCGAACACGGTCGTCTCCGGCGATCTCGCGAACCTGACCGGCCGCGAGCTCGAGGTTCTCGTGCTCATCGCCCGCGGGCGATCCAACGACGAGATCGCGGCGGATCTGTTCATCTCCCCGCACACCGCGAAGACCCATGCGAAACGCATCATGACCAAGCTGCACGCGCACGATCGCGCACAGCTGGTCATCTGGGCGTACGAGAGCGGACTGCTCGTTCCCGGCAACTGAGTCGCGTACCCCCGGAGGGGTAGGGCAGGTGTCCTCGTGCGGGGGACGCGGCGTCGGGCCTGGCCGACGAGGCTCGGAGCATGACTTCTCCCGCATCCGCTGCCCCCGCCGCAGCGACGGCGCCGACCGCGCGGCGATCCGTCCTGCTCGTGTTCGCCGGACTTCTCGTCGCGATGCTGCTCGCGTCGCTGGATCAGACGATCTTCTCGACCGCTCTTCCCACCATCGTCGGCGAGCTCGACGGTGTCGACCACATGCTGTGGGTGACCACCGCCTACATGGTCGCCGCGACGATCATGATGCCGATCTACGGCAAGCTCGGCGATCTCATCGGCCGCAAGTGGCTGTTCATCGGCGGCCTCGCCCTCTTCCTGGTCGGTTCGACGATCGGCGGCCTCGCCACCGACATGACGGGGCTGATCGTCGGCCGGGCTGTGCAGGGCTTGGGCGGAGGAGGACTCATGATCCTGTCGCAGGCGATCATCGCGGATGTCGTCCCCGTGCGTGAGCGCGCGAAGTACATGGGCGTCATGGGTGCCGTCTTCGGCCTGTCCAGCGTCATCGGCCCGCTTCTGGGCGGCTGGTTCACAGAGAGTGTCGGCTGGCGGTGGGCGTTTTGGATCAACATCCCGCTCGGTCTCGTCGCCATCGCCTGCGCCTGGGCCTTCCTGCGCACCCCTCACAGCCGCAGCACCTTCCGATTCGATCTCTGGGGCACCGTGACGATGGCGATCGCCGTGACCTCGATCATCCTGACCACGTCGTGGGGCGGCAACACCTATGCGTGGGACTCGCCCCAGATCCTCTGGTTGATCGTGATCGCCGCCGTCTCCGCGGCACTGTTCGTGCTCGCCGAGCACAAGGCATCCGATCCGCTGATCCCGTTGAAGCTCTTCCGCAACCGCAATTTCGTCCTGGCCACCGTCGCCGGTCTGTTCATCGGCGTCGCGATGTTCGGTACGCTCGCGTACCTTCCGACCTACCTTCAGATGGTCACCGGCGTCAACGCGACCGTCTCCGGGTTCATGATGATCCCGATGGTGGTCGGCCTGATGCTGACGACCATCAGCACGGGCCAGATCGCGTCGCGTACCGGACGCTACAAGTGGATGCCGCTCGCGAGCATGGTCGTCGTCGCGGGTGCACTGCTGCTGATGTCGACCCTGACCGTCGAGACCCCGCTCTGGCTTCTGATGACCTACCTGTTCGCCCTGGGCGCGGGAATCGGCCTGGGCATGCAGATCCTCGTGCTGATCGTGCAGAACGCGTTCCACGATTCCGAGGTGGGCACCGCAACCGCCTCCAACAACTTCTTCCGCGAGATCGGCGCCTCACTGGGCAGTGCGATCGTCGGCTCGGTGTTCGCGAGCCGGCTGACCCAACTGCTCACCGAACGGTTGGCGGGAGCGGATGCCGGCACGATCGGCGGATCCACGAACTCGCTCACCCCCGCCGCGGTCAATGCGCTGCCCGATGCGCTGCACGACATCATCGTGGGCGCCTACAACGACGCCCTGACCCCCGTCTTCCTTCTCCTCCTGCCGATGATCGCGGCAGGCTTCGTCGCGTTGCTGTTCATCAAGGAGGTGCCCTTCCGCGCTACTCGCGACGAACCGCGCGACGGGGAGGACGACACCGTCACGACGGCGACAGCCGCTCTGATGGACGAGGTCGCGGAGGGCGCACGATGAGCGCGCCCCTGCTGTCGGTGGACAACGTCACGAAGACCTACGGTCGCAATCAGAACCGTTTCGATGCGCTGCGGGGGGTGACCCTCGAGATCCGAGCCGGCGAGTCCGTCGCGATCGTCGGCAAGAGCGGATCGGGCAAGTCCACCCTCTTGCATCTGCTCGCGCTGCTGGACGAGCCCACGGCGGGCCGAATCACGCTCGAGGGTGCGAACACCCGTCGTCTGCACGGACGCGCGTTGAACAGAGCGCGCAATCGCACATTCGGGTTCGTCTTCCAGCAGTTCTTCCTCACTCCGAATGCCTCCGTCCTCGAGAACGTGATCCTCCCGATGAAGATCGCCGGAATCGGTCGCGCGGAGCGCAAGCGCCGCGGCATGGCGGCGCTTGCTCAGCTGGATCTGGCCGACAAGGCGAGGAACAAGGCGACGAACCTGTCCGGCGGTCAGAAGCAGCGCGTCGTCATCGCGCGCGCGCTGGTGAACAACCCCCGCGTGATCTTCGCCGACGAACCGACCGGCAACCTCGACTCGACGACCGGCTCCGTCGTCGAAGACATCCTGTTCGCTCTCAACCGGGAGCACGGCATAACCGTGATCGTGGTCACCCATGACGAGGAGCTCGCCGCCCGGTGCGACCGCCGCATCCACATCAAGGACGGGCTCATCGTGGCCGAGGAGGTCCCCGCATGAGAACCACGGATCTGATCACCTCTGCCATCTCGAACACGTTCCGCTCCAAGACGCGCACCGTGTTGACGATCCTCGCGATCTTCGTCGGTGCCTTCACTCTCACCGTCACGAGCGGACTCGGCACCGGCATCAACCGCTACATCGACGACACCGTGGCATCCATCGGCGCGAGCGATGTGATGAGCGTCACGAAGAGCTCCACGAGCGGGAGCGGGTTGTCGTCGGGCCCGACCGAGTACGATCCTGACGCGATCTCCGCGAGCACCGCAGGGCCCGGCGCGACGGTCACCGCGCTGACGGATGAAGACATCACCGTGCTTCGCGCAATCACCGGGGTCGAGGACGTGTCGGCGAACAAATCGATCGACGCGGAGTACCTCCAGCACGCCGGCGGCAAGAAATGGGTCGTCAGCGTGGGGTCTCTCATCCCCGGGCAGGCCCTGCAACTCGCTGAGGGCAGCGTTCCCGACGACGCCGCTGCCGACTCCCAGGTGACGGTGCCGGACTCGCTGGTGGATGCGCTCGGCTTCGCGGATGCGGCCGATGCGGTCGGCGCGTCGGTCATCGTCGCCGTCGCCGACTCCGCACGCACGCAGTACACGGTGGAGGCGACGATCACGGGCGTGACCGAGGAGACGCTCGTCGGTACCGGATCGAGCATCACGCCGAACGCGGCTCTGTCGGACGAGCTGTTCACGCTGCAGAACACCGGTGTGCCCATCGATCAGCAGGACCGCTATGCCAGCGCCAGCGTCCGATTCGCCGCGAACGCCTCATCGGAGCAGATCGACGATCTGAAGCAGGCGCTCACCGACGCGGGGTACACGGGCACGACCGTCGCAGACCAGCTCGGAACCTTCAAGACCGTGATCGACGCCATCGTGCTCGTGCTGAATGCCTTCGCGGTCATCGCCCTGCTCGCCGCGAGCTTCGGGATCGTCAACACCCTGCTGATGTCCGTTCAGGAACGTACGCGAGAGATCGGACTGATGAAGGCGATGGGCATGGGCTCCGGACGCGTCTTCACCCTGTTCAGCATCGAGGCGGCATTCATCGGGTTGCTCGGCAGCGCCATCGGCGCCGGCATCGGCATGATCGCGGGCACGGCGATCAGCGGCGCTCTGTCCAGGGGACTCTTCGCCGATCTGGCCGGGCTTCAGCTCATCGCGTTCGATCCACTCTCCATCGTCACCATCATCTTCGTCGTGATGGTCATCGCCTTCCTGGCGGGCACCCTGCCGGCGGCGCGAGCCGCACGAGCAGACCCGGTGACATCCCTGAGGTACGAGTAGCGGGGCGCGTCACCGCGAAGCGGCGAAGAACGCACGCTCGTGACGGGAGGACACCAGGAACGCGTCGTGCATCGCGGCTCGGGTCGCCGCATCCGCCGTCGCCGCCGACCGGGCGACGATGTCGATCGCGCGGCGGGTGGACTGCGCGAAGACCGGGTCGGCATAGGTCTCCAGCCAGGAGCGATATGCGTGCCCTTGATGCGAGCGCGCCTGCAGTCGCTCCCCCACGTCCTGATAGATCCAGTAACAGGGCAGCAGCGCCGCGATGAGCACGCGGTAGTCGCCTCGGGCCGAGGCCGCCAGCAGGTGATCGAGGTAGGCCGTCGTGACCGCATCGGGGTGCGAACCGAGCGCGGACTCGCCCGCGAGCCAGCGCTCGTGCAATTGCAGCTCGCCGAGGATCGCGTTCTGGGCACTTCCGGCCCAGAACGCACGCTCCGCGGAGTCCGGCGCGAGGCGAGCGGCGTCGGCGAGGACGCGGGCGTACTCGCCGAGGTACAGCGCATCCTGGGCGAGATAGCCGAGGAATGCGCTCCTCTCGAGCGTGCCGTCGCCCAGCCCCCGCACGAACGGCAGGTCGTCGATCTCCGCACGGATGCCGGCGATGTCCTCCCACCACCCGGTCTCGACCTCGTGCGCGGTCGGCCGGGTGTCGAGACCACCGCGTTCCCAGAGCCCGGCGAAGTGGCTGATCGGACCGTTGCCCGAGCCGACCTCGAGCTCCGCGCCGTGACGGATGCTCTCGGCGAGCCACTTCTTCGACTCCGCCGTCGCCTGCGCCCACTCGCCGGTGGCCGCCGCGCGGGTCGCCACCGCCGATGAGAGCGAGCAGCCCGTGCCGTGCGTGTTCCGGGTGCGGATGCGGGTACCGGCGAACTCGGTGACGGCGACGCGACCGTCGATCATCTCCACGAGCGCATCCGGCAGCCGCTCCCCCGACAGGTGACCGCCCTTGGCGAGCACGCGCACGCCGTGCGCACGAGCCACGGCACTCGCCTGCGCGAGCACGTCGGTCCACGCCGAGGCCTCGGGTGCGCCCGCGAGGATCGCGAGCTCGGGGATGTTCGGGGTCACGAGGTCGACGTGCGGCAGCAGCCGCCGGAGGGCGTCCTCGGCATCCGCGTCCAGCAGACGATCGCCGCTCGTCGCGACCATCACCGGGTCCAGCACGACGACCGGCGGGCGGGTGCGGCCGAGCCAGGCCGCGACCGTCTCGATCACCTCGACGGTGGCGAGCATGCCGATCTTCACCGCATCGATCCGCACATCGTCGGAGACGGCGTCGAGCTGCTCGGCGAGGAACGCGACGGGCGGCACGTGCACCGAACGCACGCCGTGCGTGTTCTGCGCGACGAGGGCGGTGACGACGGCCATGCCGTAACCGCCGTTCGCGGCGATGCTCTTGAGATCCGCCTGGATACCCGCGCCTCCCGTCGGGTCGGTTCCGGCGATGCTCAGCACCCGCGGGACGGCGCGCGCGGCACTCATGCCGCGTCCCATGCCGCGCGCAGCATACGGGCGGCACCTGCGGGGTCGCTCGCACCGCAGATCGCCGAGACCACGGCCGCGCCCGCCGCACCCGCTCGCCGCAGCGGGCCCAGGTCGGCGGCGGTGACACCGCCGATCGCCACGGCGGGCAGCGCGCTCGCCGCGACCAGTCGCGCAAACGACTCGTGGCCCAACGGTGGTGGCGCATCGCGCTTCGTGGCGGTCGCGTGAAGCGCGCCGATGCCGACGTAGTCCACGACACCACTGTCGGATGCGGCGGCCAGCTGCTCCGGTGTGGCGGCGCTGAGGCCGACGATCGCGTCATCGCCCACCAGTGCGCGCACCGCCTCCGGCGGCAGATCGCTCTGCCCCACGTGCACTCCCGACACGCGCGCGCCCGCCTGGCGAGCGGCGAGGAAGACGTCGACGCGGTCGTTGACGAGCAGCGCGACGCCGTCGGGCAGCACGGCCGACACCCTCGTGACTGTGTCGAGGAAGCGACGTGCGGAGGCGTCCTTCTCGCGCAGCTGCACCGCCGTGACGCCGTTCGCCGCCGCCTGGCGCACCACGTCGACGATGTCGTGGCCCGCCGCCGCGGCGATGCCCGCATCCGTCACGAGGTAGAGCGAGAGGTCCGCGATCACGAGATCACCGCGCGGATGCGAAGCGTGTCGGCGTCGAGGCCGGCGAGCGCGTCGAGGAACGCGACGGCGAAGCTGCCCGGGCCGGTGGCACGCCCCGCGGCGAGCTCGGCGGCCACGTTGTAGACGGTGACCGCGGCTGTCACCGCCGCGAAGCGATCGTCCTCGACTCCCGCGAACGCCGCCATGACGGCGCCGAGAGCGCATCCGCCACCGGTCACGCGTGTCAGCAACGCGTCGCCGTTGCCGAGCCGCACCTCGCGGGCGCCGTCCGTGACCACGTCCACCGCGCCGGAGACGGCGACGATCGCACCGGTCGTCTGCGCGATGCGCCGGGCGGCGGCGACCGCATCCTCCACGCCGTCCGTCGCGTCGACTCCGCGGCCTCCGACGCCCGAGCCGTCGAGAGCGATGATCTCGGACGCGTTGCCGCGTACGACGCTCGGCGCCGCCGCGACGAGCTCGGCGGCCAGCGCGGTGCGCACCGGCAGCACACCGATCGCCACGGGGTCGAGCACCCAGGGAGTACCCGCGTCCTGCGCGGCCGCCACGGCCTCTCGCATCGCCTCCCGCTGCTCGGCGCCGGGTGTGCCGAGATTGACCAGGACGCCCGAGGCGATGCGCGCGAAAGGCCCCGCCTCCTCCGGGATGTCGACCATCGCCGGAGCCGCCCCGAGGGCGAGGAGGACGTTGGCGGTGAAGCCCGTGACCACCGCGTTGGTCAGGCACTGCACGAGCGGGCCGTGCTCCCGCACGGCCTCCCAGGTCCGGATGGTGGATTCGATCAGGTTCTCTGGCGCGCGCGTCATGTGCGACATCCCTCCGCTCGTACTGACGAGATCAGGTTCGACGGGTGTGATCTCAGCCCCGTAGGGCACCCCGTGTCGTATGTGTGGATTCAGGTTAGCCGACGGCCCGGGCGGCGAGCGCCTCGATGACACCGATCATGTCGAGCTCCCCCCACCCCGCGTCGACGGCCTCCTCGTACAGTCGCCGGCTCGCCGTGATCAGCGGATGCGCGGAGCCCACCGCACGGGCGGCGTCTTCGGCGAGCCTGGCGTTCTTGAGCACATCGACGATCGCCGCCTGCGCGGACAGGTCTCCGTCGGCGAGTTTCTGCGCCTTCCCGCGCGACACCGCCGACGCCATGGGGCCTGCGGCGAGCACCTCGCGGAGCACGCCGGTATCGGCGCCCGCGCGCTCGGCGAAGTGGATCGTCTCAGCCAGGCCCGTCACCATCGTGATGAGATACGTGTTCACCGCGAGCTTCATGGTCAGCGCCCTGGGGATGTCGCCGCACCGAAAGGTCTGGGCGCACATCGCACCGACCACGGGCTCGACGTGGGCGAGCGCGTCGGGCTCCCCCGCCAGCATTCCCACGAGCGTTCCCTCGATCGCGGGACCCCGCGATCCCGAGACGGGCGCCTCGACGTACCGGCCGCCCGCCGCGGCGACGTCGTCGGCCAGCGCGAGAGAAGGCGGTCGTGAACGTCCCCATCTGCACGATGGTGCGGTCCATCACCAGCGGGGCGAAGTCATCCGTGTCTCGGCCGAGCACGGCGTCGACCGCCGGTTCGTCGCGCAGCATCAGGATGACGGTCTCGGCCGCCGCGAAGACTCCCGCGACGCTCTCAGCAGCCCGCGCGCCACGCGCGACGAGCTCGTGCCGCGGCGTCGCCGAACGTGCCCAGACGACGACGTCGAACCCGGCGTCGACGAGATTCGTCGCCATCGGCACTCCCATGATCCCGAGTCCGATGAACCCGACCGTGCGTGCGCTCATTCCTGTCCCTCCCGTGTACTCATCCTGCCCGCGGACGGCGGGGTCTTGCTCCATGGGGGGCGCCCTCACGCGTCGGCGCACGCCCGCCACAGGCGCACCCACTGCTCGGCACCCAGGTCGCGGGGCAGCGCACCGTGGACGATGCCCACCGCATCCAGTCGACGTCGCGCGGCGGGAGTGGACATGCGAGCGACCGACGCGAGGATCGCCGGCATGCCATGCCCTCGCGCGGTGAAGACATCGCCCACGAACCGCTCATACGCGCGCCGGTCCGCATCCGGCACGAGCGGCGCCGGGCGGCGGGTGATCGACAGGATGCCGCCGTCCACCGACGGCACGGGTCGAAACGCCCGCGCCGGCACCCGCCCGTGCAGGGTGAACGCGAACCACGGCGCCGACTGCGCGGTGAGGAGGGTGCCGCCGCCGACGCCGGCGCGTTTGCGGGCGACCTCCCACTGGGTCAGCAGGACGGCGTGCGTCCACGAAGGCCGCTGCAGCAGTCTGCGCATGATCGGCGTGGTGAGGTGGAACGGTACGTTTCCCACGACGACGGGCGCGTCGAGCGGATGGCGCAGGGCGTCGGCGTGCTCGACGCGCACCGTGGGATGAGATCGCCGCAATGTCGCGACGCGGCGCTCGTCGATGTCGATCGCGGTGAGCGGCCGGCCGAGACGGGCAAGACCCGCGGTCAGCGCGCCACCGCCCGCCCCGATCTCGAGGATCGCGCCCTCGGATGCTGCGACGAGCGTGACGATGCGGTCGATGGTGGACGTGTGGACGAGGAAGTTCTGGCCGAGTTCGTGGCGGCCACCGTGAACGGAACGGGTACGCATGAGCGCTCCAAAGGAAGATTCGGAGCACCCCGGTGAGCGGGTACGAAGAAGGACGCGCTGCCGGGGTGCGAGGATATCCCGGAAGACGGCGCGATCACGCGAAGATCAGCGACGCGCCGTCAGGCGCGGCGGTCGCGGATCGAGAAGACGAACGCCGTCATCGGCGCTGCGTTCAACGTTCCCATGGGCACGAGTGTACCGGGCAGCAGACGGACCGCATCCGTTGGGGACCGCAAGCCCGCACCGGCGATCGATCCGCTCTGTCACGCTTGCCGGGTGAAAGCCTTCCGATGCCGCGTGTGCGGGAACGCCCTGTACTTCGAGAACTCCGTCTGCACGTCGTGCGGCACCCCGCTCGGCTTCTCCCGCACGGAGGGCGAGATCGTCCCGGTCGACGACACGGGCCGGTACGTGGATCCGTCAGGGGTCGTGTGGCACGTGTGCCGAAACCTCGGCCTGTCCGGCTGCACGTGGCTGGCCGCAGTCGAGGGCGGCCAGTGCTCTGCGTGCGACCTCACCCGCGTGCGTCCCAACGACGCCGACCTCGAGGGGCTTTCGCAGTATCCCGTCGCCGAACGCGCCAAGAGATGGCTGCTCTTCGAGCTCGACCGGCTCGGCTTCGCCGTCGTAGGGAAGGCCGAGGACCCCGAGAAGGGACTGTGCTTCGATCTGCTCTCGAGCGTGCAGGAGAACGTCGTCATCGGCCATGATGCGGGCGTCATCACGATCGATCTGGCCGAGAGCGACGACGCGTACCGGGTGAAGGTGCAGAAGCAGCTGGGTGAGCCCTACCGCACGATGCTCGGCCACTTCCGTCACGAGGTCGGGCACTACGTCGAGTGGGTGCTCGTGGAGGACACGGACCGCATCGGCGAGGCGCGCACGCTGTTCGGGGACGAGCGGACCGACTACCAGGCCGAGATCGACCGCCACTACTCCGAGGGGCCGCCAGGCGACTGGCAGGCGCGCTACATCTCGACCTACGCGACCATGCACCCCTACGAGGACTTCGCCGAGACGTGGGCCCACTTCCTGCACATCACGGACGCGCTCGAGACCGCCGACCAGTACGGTCTCGCCGTGTTCGTGGGACTCGACGCGTTCGCCACGTTCCGCGACGTCGCGACCGAGATCTGGATGCCCCTGGCCACCGCGCTCAACATGATCAACCGCTCGATGGGCAAGAGCGACTTCTACCCCTTCGTCCTGCCGGACCCGGTGCTGGACAAGCTCGACTTCGTCGCGTCGCTGCGGCGGTGACGACGAGAGGCGGTGCTGCGTCCATCAGCCTGCGCCGCGCCCTCACCGGTCCTCGCTAGGGGTGAACCCGAAAACCTGAGTCCGCCGAGCTCGCCGACGCCCGTCCCCCTCGAGTCAGCCCCGGCCCGTGAGAACCTCGGACAGCGCGGGCCACGCGGCGGCACGGACGAAGAGCGGGACGGAGGTGCGCGACGACACGTCCGCCGTGATCACTCGCTCCCCCGTGAACGACGCGCCCGTGCGGGCCTCGATCCACTCGCCCGCGGGAAGGTAGACGTCCCACACGGTCGCGCCGGGCTCCAGCACCGGGGCGACGAGGAGGTCGGGCCCGAGCATCCATTGCAGCGGATAATCCCACACCCGCGGATCGGCGGGGTGGTCGAAGTACAGCGGTCGCATGAGCGGCACCGACGTGTCGACGGTGGATACGGCGGATGCGGTCAGGTACGGGATCAGGCGTTCGCGCAGCTCGACGAGCCCGCGTACCTCGGCGATCATGTCGGCGTCGCCCGTGCGCTCGGCGATGTTCCACGGCGTGCGGTCGTTGGAGGGCAGTTTGTGGTGGTTGAACTCCGAGTGGTACTGCATGATCGGCACGAACACACTCGCCGCCATCGCCCGCACGTAGAGCTCGGCATCGGGAATCGGCCCGGAGAACCCGGCGATGTCCCACCCCCAGTAGACGATCCCGCACGACGCGGCCGACAACCCCGCCAGCATCGACCAGCGGAACGCCTCCCACGTGGAGTTCTCGTCGCCCGCCCAGAATGCGCCGTGTGCCGGAGAGCCGGTGAAGCCGGCGCGGCTGAACGTCACGGGCGCCTTGCCCGCCGATTCCAGGAGCCGGCCGTAAGCCGCGGCGTACGCCACGGGGAAGCGGTTGTTCGATGCGTCGCCCGACGAACCGTCGAGGTATACGAGGTCCTCACCCCACGCGTGCTCGCCGCCGTCGGTCTTGAAGCCGTCGATCCCCACCTCTTCGACCAGGTACCGACGCTTCTCGGTCCACCAGTCCGCGGCACGCTCGTCGGTGAGGTCGGGCATGAGGGAGAGCGGGAACCACCACCCACGATTGCGATACGGACGCAACGTCCCATCCGGCGCGGTCTCGCGGATCAGCACGTCCTGCGCGAGCGCGGCGCGCGCGTCGGCGGCGGCCTGCCCGGTCGGATGCGGGCGGAGCTTGAGCAGCGGGATCTGCCACAGGTGCACGCGCACGTCGTGCGCATGCAGCGCGTCGACCATGCCCTTGGGGTCGGGCCATGCCCCCTCGTCCGGGAACGTGAAGTCGGCCAGCCGCATGGGGCCGCCGTCCTCACGCACCCGGTACTCGGCGTCGCGGAAGATCGTGAAGCTCTTCTCGTCGCTCCACGCCTCGATCACCACGTTGCGCACCGGGACACCGTGCTCGCGGTGAAGAGCCATCTGCCGCTCGACCTCGGACTGCGTGTTCCACTCGTTGCCGCTAGCCCAGAGCCCGAAGACCCAGTCGGGCAGGGCGCGGGGACGCCCGGTCTCGCCGAGGAACGCGTCGAGCACCTCGGTGGGCGTGCCCGCATACAGCGCGAGCGAGAGCACCTCGCGGTCGCTGGAGGCGGCATCCACCTCGGCCTCGACCAACAGACGCTCCGGTGACACCTCGCCGATGTCGAACCACACCCGACGCGACGTACGCACGTGGAACCCCCAGCCCTGCCCGCCCACGACATGCGCGAAGGGCATCGGCAGGTACGTGCGCCGGTGGGCGCCCTGGCTCTTGTACTGCTCGAACACGACCGAGTCCAGGCGCGTGCCGCGATGATCGAGCGCGTCATAGCGCTCACCGAACCCGGTGACGTGCTCGCCGGGTTCGAGCGGGAGCACGAAGCGCACCCGGTGGACGCGCACGCCGTCATCGAGGACCTCGATTCCCTCGTGCACCTCGACCGCGGACCCCTCGATGGCGAGCGTGCCCGCGGGGGCGGGGCGCCATCCGGCGACGCGGGTCTCGAACCACCGCGTGCGCTGGATGCGGCCGTCCGTCCCGGTGGCGGTGAATCGGTAGCGCAGCGCGGTGCGCGCAGCCGGGGCAGCGAGCTCGACCTGCCACCCCCCGGCCGCGCGAGCCGTCCGCGCCTGCGCCGACGCGAGATGCCCGCCGTCGACGGCCTGACCGCGGGACGAGCGCGCGACGCGCGTGAGCGGCATCGAGCGGGTGTACTCACCGTCGACGTGCAGCTCGAGGATCACCTCCTCGATGTCGCCGGACGTGCGGACACCGAGCCGGAGGGTCTCCCCCGCGACCGGCTGGACCGGACTGCGCTGCTCTGTGTCGTCGGAGTACGGATGCCCCGAGCCGGACGGGCGGTGGCGGATCATGCCGCGAGCTCCGCGCGGTCGAGCCCGAGCTCTGCGGCGAGGCGCAGCACCATGGCATGGCTCCACAGCAGCGGCGTCGCGACCGGCCCCCACCGGTCGATCCACTCCTGGCGGAATCGGGGCGCGAGGAGGTGCCCGTCGACCTGCTCGGGCAGCATCCCGGCGTCGTCGGCAGTGGATGCCGCCCACTCCAGCAGGCGCCGCGCCTCCGCGCGATCGCCGACGGCCGCATACGCGAGGCCGAGGAAGCACGACAGCAGCGGCCAGCGGCCGCCGCCGAAGAAGGTGTCGGCCCGGAAGCGGTACACGCCGCCGTCGACCTCGAGCTGATCCGACACCGCGCGCAGTGTGGCCGCCGCGAGCGACGAGGACGGATCGACGACCCCGAGCGGGGCGATGAGCGAGCTGAGACTCCCGTCCACAGCATCCGAACCGATCCACTTGACGAGGTGCCCGTCGACCACGGCGTCGCGCTCGAGGCGCGCGGTCACGTCTTCGGCTCCCGCGCGGGCGCGCTCGGCGCGCTCGCCGGTGACCAGGCCCGCGTCGGCGGCGGCGCGCAGACCGGCCGCGATGCATCCGAGGGTCGAGCCGTGCACAGCCTCGTCGTGCTCCTCCCACCAGTCGTAGCACGGGCGCGCCCAGGAGCTGAGAAGGTACTCGACCGTGAGCGCGGCGGCGTCGGCCCACCGCGCAGGGTCGATCGCGTGACGCTCGGCGTGCGCTGCGGCGGCCCACAGCCACGTTCCGTAGCCGTCGAGCTGGAAGTCCCACCAGTCGTCCGCGCCGAGCCCGCCGTCGAACGTGAAGCGCGCGGGCAGCATGAGCTCGTCCGGAAGCGGCGTACCGGCGTCGGCCGCCTCGACGATGTCGCGGATGCGGTCGGCGTGCAGGTTCACGACCATCGCGCACCAGTCGTGGAACGCGGATGCGGAGGCCACCTCGCCCGCCGCCGACGCACCGTCGGCGATGAACGATCCGTCGCGGAACCAGCAGTACCCGCGGTACGCCGAGAACGACGGTGAGGCGGGGTACGCGCCGTTGGGCTCCTGAAGCGAGGTGATGACGGCGCGAGAGCGGTCGAGGAGCGCGCCGAGGTCGACGCGGGGTGTCGTGGTCATGGGTCCGTTCCCTGGAAGTCGCGGTGACCGGGGGCGCTGGTTGCACCCCCGGTCAGAGGGCGGGGGTCAGCCGAGCAGCGGCGTGATGCGGCTCTCGGCGTCGGAGAGCGCCTGCTCGACCGTCTTGCGGCCTGCGGCCGCCTCGGTCAGCTCCTCGGTGACGATGTCCTGCATCTCCGCCTGGCCGTCGCCGATCGAGGGCGCGAGGGCGACCTCTTCGAGCGAGTCGAACACGGCCTGTCGGTTGGTCGGCGGCGTGATGTCGAGGTAGGCCGACAGGGCCGTCTCGTCGGCGATCGGCGGGAGCTCCCATCCGGCCTCCAGGCGCGTGTCGACCGTGGTCTTCGAACTCGTCAGGAACTCGGCGAACTTCGTCGCCGCTTCCTTGTTCTTCGTGCCGGCCGAGACGGCGACGGCGTTGGAGAACAGCGCGCTCGCGTGCTGCGTGTCGCCGGGCTCGACGGCGATGTCCCAGCCGATCGAGGCGTCGGCGAGTGTGCCGAACATCCAGATGCCGCTGTGCCACATCGCGAGCTTGCCGCCGGCGAACAGGCCGCTGTCGAAGTCGGGGGTGCCTGCGCCCTGCTCGGCGGTCGGCATCGTCGTGCCGCTCTTGCCGACGAGCCACTCGGCTGCCGCGATCCCCTCGGGGCTGTTGAATCCGAGCTTGCCGTCGGCGGTCAGGAACTCCCCGCCCGCCTGAGCGACCGCCTTGTAGAACTCGTGGTACGAGATGGGCTGGTAGTCGCCCCACACCCCGGCGGCGGTGTCGGTGAGCTTCTCCGCCGCGGCCTTCTCATCCGCCCACGTCCAGTCCGACGTCGGGTATTCCAGGCCGGCCGCATCGAAGAGGTCGGTGTTGTAGAACAGCACGACGTTGGAGAACGAGCTGGGCAGCGCGTACTGCGTGCCGTCGGTGGCGTACGCGTCGGCGAGCGAGGTCTGGTAGGCGCTCGTGTCGACGCCCTCGAGCGGCGCGAGGACCCCGCTCTGCTGGTAGGCGGCGTAGTTCGCGAACTCGATGTCGAACACGTCCGACGACGTCCCGCCCGCGAGATCGGTCTGCAGCGCCGTGAAGTAGTCGGCATAGGGCAGCGTCGTGACCTCGACCGTGATACCGGTGTTCTCCGCCTCGAACGCGTCGACGATCTTCTGCAGGTTGTCTTCGTTGCCACCGGCCGAGATGAAGTTGGTGTACGTGATGGTCACGGCTCCGCCGTCCGACGGCGTCGTCGAGCCGGAGCATCCGGCCAGGGCGAGGCCGGCGACGGCGAGGACGCCGATCCCGGCGAGGGGTGCTGTGCGGTTCATGCGATATCTCCTTCGATATGGATGCGGGTGGGAGTGGTGCGGGTCACTTGATGCCGCTGGACGCGACGCCCTGGATGACGTAGCGCTGAGCGAACAGATAGATGGCGAGCATGGGGAGGATGCTGACGACGGAACCGGCCATCATCACGTCCCACTGGGTGGTGTACTGGCCCTGCAGCCCGGCGAGCGAGAGCGGCAGGGTCTTCAGCTCGGCCGAGCGCAGGATGATGAGCGGCCACAGGAAGCTGTTCCAGCTGTTCATGAAGGAGAACACCGCGAGCGTGGCGAGGGTGGGGCCCACCAGCGGGAGGACAACGGTGCCGAAGATCCGGAAGTGCCCCGCACCGTCCAGCGTCGCCGCCTCGTCGAGCTCGCGCGGCACGCCGTTCATCGCCTGACGCAGGAGGAAGACGCCGAACGCGCTCGCCACGCCGGGCAGCAGCACGCCGAGGTAGGTGTCGACGAGCCCGAGGTCCCGCATCTGCACGAACAGCGGCACGATCAGCACTTGGATCGGGATCATCATGGTCGCCAGGTACAGCGCGAACACGACGCCGCGTCCTCGGAAGGGCAGACGGCTGAACGCGTAGGCGGCGAGCGCGCTCGTCACCAGCTGCAGCACGGCCGTGACGACGGCGAGTCCGATCGAGTTCGCGATGATCCGGGCGAACGGCAGCTCGGCGAACAGCGTCTGGTACGCCGAGAACGACGGCTCGTCCGGAATGAGCTTCGGCGTCGCATCCAGTCCCGCTCCCGGCGAGAACGATGTGGACAGCGTCCACAGGAACGGGAAGAACATCACGAGCGCGCCGAGGATCAGCACCGCCGTGAGCAGACCGCGTTTGGTTCTCTCACGCATAGGTCACCCACCTCTTCTGCCCGACGATCTGCACGACGGTGACGCCGAGCACGAGGATGAACAGCATCCACGACAGCGCGGATGCTTCGCCCGCGGCCCCGTACCGGAAGGTCAGGTCGTAGATCTGCTGCACGACGACGGTGCTGGATCCCGCCGGACCGCCGCCGGTCATCGCGTACACCTGGTCGAACACCTGGAACCCGTTGATGAGCGAGATCACGACGACGAAGAACGTCGAGGGCGACAGGAGCGGCAGCGTCACGTTGAACAGGCGCCGCCACGGGCCCGCGCCGTCCACCTTGGCCGCCTCGTACATCTCGGTCGGGATGGCCTGGAGACCGGCGAGCAGGATGATCATCACGAAGCCCAGGTCCTTCCACGCCGACGCGAGGATGATCGAGGGCATCGACCACGCCGGATCCGTCCACCACCCGGGGCCGTCGATCCCGAACACCGCGAGCGCGGCGTTGACGATGCCGACCGAGGGGTTGAGCAGCCAGCGCCAGACGAGCGCGACGACGATCCAGCTCGTCACGACCGGCAGGAAGTACACGCCGCGCAGGATGTTTCGACCGCGCAGGCGCACGTTGAGCGCGAGGGCGAGCGCCAGTCCGCCGATGTAGACCAGCGGCAGGTAGCCGACGAGGTAGTAGAGCGTGTTGAAGAACGCGCGCTGCGTGGCCGGATCCTGGGCGAGGTGCACGTAGTTGTCGAACCCGACCCACTTCATCGGGGCGAGCAGGTTCCACTCGTGCAGGCTCGTCCACAACGCCCCGAACATCGGATAGATCGTGAACATCACGAGCGGAACGGCGCTGGGCAACAGGAACGCGAGGACGACGAGCGCGTAGCGCACGCGCCCTCGGCGGCGGCGCACGGGCGGAGCCTCGATCGCCTCTCGCCCCTCCGTGGCGGGGACGGGCCGGAAGGTCAGGGTCATGTCGGCTGACCGCTTTCGCCCGTCTCGGTCGCCCGGGCGACCGCGAGACGCTCTCGAACGAGCCGGCCCTGCTCACCGGAGCGACCCTGGTCATCGAACGGCGTGGACAGCACGAGTGACGCCGCGCCCTGGGCCCAGCGGTCGTCCTGCCAGGTCTCGACGGCCACCGGCACCGCACGGTTGCGCGGGATCAGACCCGCGCGGAACGCCGGCTCGAATCCGAACGACCAGTGCCGCCACGACTCCACGCCTTCGCCGAGGAGGATCACGATCTCGGGGTCGACGACGTTCACGACGCCGGCCAGCACGCGTCCGAGCAGGTGGCCGGCGTGCGAGAAGAGCTTTTGAGCCCCGGGATCGCCCGCATCCGCGAGGGAGCGCAGCGCGGCGATGCCGGCATCCGGACCGATCAGCGCCTCGTCGCGCGCGCGACGCACGAGCGCCGCCTGGCCCACAAGGGCTTCCAGACATCCGTGTCCACCGCACTGGCAGAGGGGGCCGTCTTCCTCGACCGGGACGTGGCCGATCTCGCCCGCTCCCCCGCTGCGCCCGCGCAGCACCCGACCGTCGGTGACGAGTCCCGCGCCGACACCGGTGCCGATCGTGAGGACGAGCACGTTCTCGTGCCCGCGCGCCTGGCCGTGCAGCGCCTCGGCGATCGCGAGCGCATTGACGTTGTTCTCCACCAGGACCGGCAGATCGAGCTCGCGGCGCAGCGCCTCGCCGAGCGGGACGCGCTGCCACCCGAGCTGTGTGGAGTCGACCGTCCCCACGGCCTGCTCGTCGACGTTGCCGGGCACGCCGACGCCGATACCGAGCAACGGCGCGCCGTCTCCGCCGCCGATGAAGGCGCGGAGCTTCTCACCCAGCCGTGTGATCGCCGTCCCGGCGGCCGCGTCGAACGGCTCGGTGGCCGAGCGCACGACGGTTCCGTCGATCCCGACCTCGACGACCGTGATGTGGTCCGCGACGACCTTGACGCCGATCGCGCGTCCCGCGTCGGTCACCAGGCCGAGCAGGCGGGCGGGGCGACCTCCGCTGGACGGACTGTGGTCGAGCTCGACGAGCAGTCCGTCGGCGATCAGCTGACGTGTGTGCTGCGTGATGAGCGCGGGCGAGACGCCGAGTTCGCGCGCGAGGTCGGCGCGGGAGGTGGGACCGCTGCCGCCGATGAAGGCGAGCACTGCCGAGCGAGTGACGTCGGCGCGGGCAGAGGATGACGGCAAGAGAACCCCTTTGTTCAGGTCTGAACGAACTCTAGATCCGATTCGTGCCGGACGTCAACTCGACGCACATCGACCTCCTTGGCAGTTCCTTTCCGCCATGTCGATGTGGACGCGCTCTTGACGCCGGCGGCATAGGTGGTCCATATTCTCCACTAAATACAGACCTGAACAAAGGGGTTCCCATGTCTGACGCTGCCCGCACGATGCGGCTGCACGCGACTCTCCGCACCGCGCTGCACGCGGCGCCGCGGCGCGCGATCGTGCTCGCCACCGGACTCGTGGCTGCCTTGGTCATCGCCCTGCTGACGGCCGCTCCGGCACACGCCAACACGCTCAACGGGGTGTGGCATGACCCGTACGGCGACGACGAGCTGTACGCCTCGCAGCCGACCGAGCGCTCCCCACGCGATCCGATGGCGGGTGAGAGCGTCACCGTCCGGGCGACGACCTGGCCGATCGCCTCGGGCCAGTCGGTCTGGGTCACGTGGAGCGTCAACGGCGTCGCGCAGACCCCGCGCGGCGCGAGCTACGACTACAACTCCGGCAACAACACCTACTGGAAGGTCGACCTCGGATCCTTCTCGCGCGGCGACGACGTGCAGTACACCGTCCACGCCGATGTGAACGGCGGCGGACAGCGCGACGTCGGACCCTTCACGTTCGCCACCACCTCATGGAGCACCGTGACCGACGTGACCGACGTGATCGACAACGGCACGTCGGTGGACATCGTCACGGGCGACAGTGCGGGCGACTTCACCCCCAAGGTACGCTTCGCCTTCCCCCGTCCCGACGGCTACGACGTGCAGATCGCCCCGACCGGCTCGGGACTGAGTCTCAGCGGACCTACCGGATACACAGTCACCGACGGCGCCTCGCAGGTGACGATCGCGACGAGCGAACTGGTGCTCAAGATCGACAAGAGCCCCTACCGACTCTCGGTCTACAAGGGCGACGGCACGACGCTCATCACCCGCCAGTACGATCCGGCGCAGTTCCGCAACATCGGCTGGGCCAGTGACGGCAGTTCGACCGTGACGAAGATCGAAGACCATTACCTGACGCCCGCCGGCGAGCGGTTCGAGGGCTTCGGAGAGCGTTACGACCGGCTCGATCACCGCGGCACCGACGTGCACAACTACGTGTACAACCAGTACCAGGACCAGGGTGCGACCCGGCGCACGTACTACTCGGTGCCCTTCTTCGCGAAATCCGCCGGCTACGGCGTGCACATCCCGAGCACCCGCTACGCGATCTTCAACCTGGCCACCCACCGTTCCGACATGGCCGGATTCACCGTCGACACGGGCGGCGCGTTGGACTCCACGCTCACGTACCAGTTCTTCGCGGGCGATCAGACCGCGATCCTCGACGACTACACCGCCGTGACCGGCCGCCCGCTGCTGCCCCCCAAGTGGGCGTTCGGCCTCTGGGCGTCGGCCAACGAATGGAACACGCAGGCCGAGGTCGACGCGTGGCTCGACCAGGTCGACACCTCCCGCATCCCGCACAGCGTGCTCGTCCTCGAGCAGTGGAGCGACGAGGCGACCTTCTACCTGTGGAAGGACGCGCAGTACACGCCGAGCGCGGGGAGCGGCTCTCTCGACTATGCCGACCTGACCTTCCCTGCCGGAGGCGCGTGGACCGATCCGAAGCAGATGATCCAGGATGCCCACGACCAGAACGTCAAGGTGATCCTGTGGCAGATCCCGGTGCTCAAGGAGAACTTCTCCTCGAACCCGTCGACCGCCCCGCAGCAGCATCTCAACGACAAGGCGTACGCCGAGGCGCAGGACTTCCTCGTGAAGGACGGAGCGGGCCAGCCCTACCGCATCCCGACCGGTCAGTGGTTCGGGGACAGCACCGTGCCGGACTTCACGAGCACCGCGGCGACGAGCTGGTGGATGAGCAAACGCCAGTACCTGCTCGACGATCTCGGCGTCGACGGTTTCAAGACCGACGGCAGCGAGGCGCTGTTCGGACGCGACCTACAGGTGGCCGATGGACGACGCGGCGACGAGATGCACAACGCGTACCCCAACGAGTACACGCGCGCCTACAACGACTACGTCCAGACGAAGACCAACGGCGACGGCACGATCTTCAGCCGCGCGGGCACCTCCGGCGGCCAGAGCCAGTCCATCTTCTGGGCCGGTGACCAGGCCTCGACGTTCGGCGCCTTCCAGGAGGCGGTCCGCGCGGGCCAGAGCGCCGGACAGTCGGGCGTGCCGTTCTGGGCGTGGGATCTGGCTGGCTTCACCGGTTCCTTCCCGAGTTCCGAGCTGTACCTTCGTTCGACCTCGCAGGCGGCGTTCTCGCCGATCATGCAGTATCACTCCGAGAAGGCCGACCCGAGCCCGTCCGAGGCGCGCACGCCGTGGAACGTGCAGGCACGCACCGGCGACACGAGCGTCGTGTCCACGTTCGCGAAGTTCGCGAACGTGCGGATGAACCTCGTGCCGTACCTCTACACGGAGGCGGATGACAGCGCCACGACCGGGGTACCGATGATGCGGGCGATGAGCCTCGCGTTCCCCGGTGACGCCGCGGCCGCCGCCTACGACCAGCAGTACCTCTTCGGTTCGCAGCTGCTCGTGGCCCCCATCACGACGCAGGGCCAGACCGTGAAGGATGTCTACCTGCCCGCGGGCGAGTGGTACGACTTCTGGAACGGCGGACGCGCGATCGGCGACGGCGTGAAGCAGTACTACGCCGGCACCGACAGCATCCCGGTGTACGCCAAGGCGGGGGCGGTCGTGCCGCTCAACCTCAACGACGCGTACCAGCTGGGCGGAACCATCGGCAACGACGTCGACACCTACGACAACCTCACGTTCCGCATCTACCCGGCCCCATCGAGCACGTACGACTACTTCGAGGACTCGGCGAACGCCCACCGCGCGATCTCGGTCACCGCCGACCGCACGGCACGCACCGTGTCGGTCTCGGCGCCGCCGCTGACCACCGCGGCGACCTATCAGGTGTCGGGGACGAAGCCGTCCGGCGTCAGCGTTGCCGGCTCCGCGCTCTCCGAGGTCGCCTCGGTCTCGGCCCTCGCGTCGGCGAGCACCGGGTGGTTCTGGGATTCGGTGCAGCAGCTGACCTACGTCAAGGTCGGCGCGAGCACCTCGACCCGCGCGATCGTCCTGAGCAGCGTCGACAAGGCAGCTTACGAGGCCGAGTTCGCGGCGCACACCGCCGTCAGCACCAACACCGATCACCCGGGCTACACCGGCGTCGGCTTCGTGGACGGATTCGCAGAGAGCGGCGACGCCGTGGAGTTCGACGTGTGGGCCGAGGCGAACGGGACGCACCAGCTGCGCTTCCGCTACGGCAACGGCGCGACGGCGTCGGCCGTGCGCAGCATCCGCGTCGACGGTACCTCCGTCGGCACGCTCACCCTGCCTTCGACCGGATCGTGGGACACCTGGGGCACCGCGTCGATCGGCGCGACCCTGACTCCCGGCCGGCACACCGTGCGCATCGAGTATGCGAGCGGCAGTGCGGGCGGCATCAACCTCGACAACCTCGTGCTCGCGCGCTGAGCCGGATCCCACGGAGGACATCCATGAACACCCTGACCCTGCGACGACGCGTCGCGAGCGTCGCGATCGCGGCAGTCGCCGCGGCATCGCTCACCGCCATCGGCGGATGGGCGCACGCCGAGCCCGCCGCCGCCGCGCCTCTGGGCGTGCAACGCGCCCAGTTCACCTCCGGCTCGAGCTACCTCGTCGTCGAGGTGCTGGACGACGACCTGGTGCACTTCGAGCTCGCCGGCGCCGGCACCGCGCCCGGCACGACGAATCCGCTGTTCACCACGCCACAGGTCGCGAAGACCGACTACGCGGGGCCGAATACCTACACCCGCAGTGGCGGGACGATCGAGACGGCGGGACTGCGGCTCGAGGTCGACACCTCGACGCTCTGCGTCACGTCGACGGATATCACGCGCACGCCCGACCTGGTGCTGCAGACGACGTGTCCGGTCGATCTCACCCAGGCCTGGAAG
The DNA here is from genome assembly GCF_021398715.1 of Microbacterium binotii. Lineage (NCBI taxonomy): Bacteria > Bacillati > Actinomycetota > Actinomycetes > Micrococcales > Microbacteriaceae > Microbacterium > Microbacterium binotii. The sequence continues at coordinate 2,074,888 of NZ_CP090347.1, forward strand.
GGCCTGAACATCACCAAGTCGTCGATGGAGAACGCGTACGGCCTCGGCCAGCAGTTCTTCACCGGCGCGAGCGCCGACGGCGACTGGGTGGGGCGCGTCCGCTCCCCCGGCGGCACGTACGGCAACGCGATGGTCTACGACGCCGAGAACGGGCCCGTCGGCAACACGCAGATCCCGGTGCTGTTCGCGGTGGGCGACGACAACGCCAACTACGGACTGTTCGTCGACCAGCTCTACAAACAGGAATGGAACCTGACGGGCGACCCGTGGACCATGCGCACGTGGGGCGACCAGGTGCGCTGGTACCTCATGTCAGGGCCGGACCTGCCCGACCTGCGCCAGGACTACATGGAGCTGACCGGCACCCCGCCCGTGCCGCCCAAGAAGGCGTTCGGTCTGTGGGTGTCGGAGTTCGGGTACGACGACTGGTCCGAGTTGGACAGCACTCTCGCGGGGCTCCGGGCCGCGGACTTCCCCGTCGACGGGGCGATGCTCGACGTGCAGTGGTTCGGCGGGGTGACGGCCGACTCCGACGACACCCGCATGGGCACACTGGATTGGGACACGACGAAGTTCCCGAACCCCGCGGCCAAGATCGCCTCGCTCAAGGCCGACGGCGTCGGGATCATCCCGATCGAGGAGTCCTACGTGGGTAAGAACCTCCCCGAGCACGCCGACATGGCGGCGGACGGCTACCTCGTCCGGGCCGGATGCTCCACGTGCGCCCCGGCCTACCTCACCGGCAACCCGTGGTGGGGCAAGGGCGGCATGATCGACTGGACGCAGCCCGCGGCCGGCGCCGCGTGGCACGACGAGCAGCGCCAGCACCTCGTCGACGAAGGCGTCATGGGCCACTGGCTCGACCTCGGCGAACCCGAGATGTACGACGCGAACGACTGGACCGCAGGCGTCCTCCCCGGCAAGCACGCGCACGCCGACTACCACAACGCCTACAACCTGCTCTGGGCGCAGAGCATCGCCGGCGGGTACGAGCGCAACGATGAGACGGCCCGTCCGTTCCTGCTCTCGCGCGCGGCGGCCGGCGGCATCCAGCGCTTCGGTGCGGCGATGTGGTCGGCCGACATCGGCTCGACGATGAAGGCGCTCGCCTCGCAGCAGAACACGCAGATGCACATGTCGATGTCGGGCATCGATTACTACGGGTCGGATGTGGGCGGCTTCCGCCGCGAGATGCTCGACGCGGACGCCGACGAGCTGTACACGCAGTGGTTCGCCGACAGCGCCTGGTTCGACACGCCGTTGCGCCCGCACACCGAGAACCTCTGCAACTGCCTGGAGACGACCCCCGACGCGATCGGCGACGTCGCCAGCAACCGGGCCAACGTCGTGCGCCGCTACGAGAACGCCCCGTACACGTACTCACTCGCGCACCGCGCGAACCTCTACGGAGAACCCGTCGCGCCGCCGCTCGTGTACTACTACCAGAACGACGACAACGTCCGCGAGATGGGCCACCAGAAGATGCTCGGCCGCGATCTGATGGTCGCGATCGTGGCGGGCTCCGGTGAGCGCGAGCGCGACGTGTACCTTCCCGCGGGCGAATGGATCGACATCCATACGAACGAGCGGATCGTCAGCACCGGCCAATGGATCGCCGACGTGCCCCTCTGGCGCAACGGGGTCTTCACGCTGCCCGCCTACGCCCGTGCGGGCGCCATCATCCCGCAGGCGTTCGTCGACGCGGAGACGAAGGACATCACCGGTCTGCGCGCCGACGCCGTCGTCCACGACGAGCAGATCACCACGGTGTACGCGAGCGACACCGCGTCGACGTTCACACTGTACGAGGACGACGGCGCGAGCACCGCGTACGAGAGCGGCGCCGTGCGTACGACACCGATCAGCCAGTCGATGTCCGGAGGCGTCGCGACCGTCACGGTGGGTGCCGCATCGGGAACCTACGCGGGCGCGCCGTCGTCACGTCCGACGGTCGTCAAGCTCGTCACGGACGGCACGCAGGCCGCATCCGTCACGCTGGGCGGCAGCACGCTCACCGAGTACGCGAACAAAGCCGCGTTCGACGCCGCCAGCAGCGGCTGGTACAACGCGGGCGGCAGCACGGTGATCGCGAAGGCGGCGAGCAGCTCGGTCGCGTCGGACAAGACGTTCGCGTTCACGCTGGGCGAGGAAGCCGTGTGGGCGACGTTCGCGTGCGAGTTCGCGACGACGACCTTCGGCCAGTCGGTCTACGTGGTCGGCAACATCCCGCAGCTGGGCAACTGGTCGCCCGCGAGCGCGATCAAGCTCACCCCGAGCGCGTACCCCACCTGGACAGGCGTGATCGGCGACCTCCCGCCGTCGAGCGCGATCGAGTGGAAGTGCATCAAGCGTCAGGAAGCCGGCAATCCGAACACCGCGGATGCCTGGGAGCCCGGCGGCAACAACATCCTGAACACGCCACCGTACGGCTCGGCGGGTATCACGACCGGCGCGTTCTGACGCCCTCGCCCGTGAGGCTGCCGGGGGCGGCGGCCTCGCGGTTGGGGGACGTTGGGGGCTCCGGTCGGGATGCGCCCCACGGGCACTCCACGCCCCGCTGCGCGGGACGCGGAGCCTCGGCCCGCGGGGACCCCGCCTGAATAATCCGCTCGCGTCAGATGAGAAAAGGGCCCGCCTATGGCGGACCCTTCTCTCGTCTCCGGTCGGGATGACAGGATTTGAACCTGCGACCCCTTGACCCCCAGGTAGACGGTTCAGTCCGAATCGTTGATTTTCCGCGGTCCGCTGCGCCGCCCATTGCGTCATTTCGCCTCATGACTTGCATAGATTGCGTACATCAGGTCCCTGGCAGGTCCCGGCTCTTGGTACCCAGCCCGCGTCCTCGCACGACGTTCGTGCCGGCCAAAGGCAGCTTCGTAGTGCCAGCGAGGTTGTGGAAATCTCGAAGATCCCGGTGCGTCCTGTTCGTCGTGAAATGGCGTGAGTGGACAGCGCACCCAAATCGCAACACCGCGCCCGCAGGGGCCGTCTGTTGTAGCGGCTTCTGTGTCCCTCCGGCGAAGCCGATGCGATAGCCCAGCGGTTCATCGCATTCGCGGCGATGACGGTTGTTGCGGCGTGGCAGGCAACTACCGCGCACGCCGATGGGCGGTGCGCACAAAGCCGACGATCACCGCCCGCCAGCGCGCTCGGGCCGCCTGTGCGGGGGTCACCGACCTAGACAGCGCTCTCGGAAGAAGGGCTCTCCGACGCCAAGACCGATAGGTCCGCGCCCGGTCGCGAGCGTGACGCAGTAGCCTACAGGCACGCGAGATCTACTCAGCGTCCTATTACCCGCGACCAACACACCGGAAGGCGCCTGTGGAAGACGTACTTTGGGATCATCAACGAAGTGCGCTGACTGTTCTGCGTGAATACCTTTCTCAAACCGAAACTCGGGGAGCCGCTCTCGTATCGATGCCGACAGGGACTGGGAAATCGGCTGTGATTGCTTCGCTCCTCGCTGGCGTCGAATTCGGAGCATCGGGCAGAGACGCGCTCGTCCTCGCTCCCTGGTCCGGACTCAGTAAGCAGCTCCGCGAGGACATCGACTCTCGAGTGTGGGAACACCTAGGGGTTTCTAGGCCTGACGGACTCGCACCAGTCGTTCAGGTGCGCAGCGCGCGATCCTTCGTAGAGCATGTTAGAGAACCGCACGCTGCGACAATCTTCGTGACCACGATGGCAATGGCTCTCCAGATCTTCAAGGAGGTCGACAGTGATCCCGCGCAAATGAACGCGCTCTTCGCAGGGTTCACCGCGATCGTGGTCGACGAATGCCACTACGAACCGGCTCCGGGTTGGTCCGCCGCGGTTCGCGCAACCAACGCCCCAATCTGTCTGCTCACTGCAACTCCATTCCGGAACGACAACCGCCTGTTCATCCTTGATCCCGAGGCTCACTATCGATACAGCCACCGGGACGCGATCCGGGATCGTGTTCTTCGGGAGCCAGTCTTTCTCGTCCTGGATACTGTGAAATCAGTTTCAGCGTTCGTTGAGGCCGTACTCGACCGAGCCCAGGCGCTCTCCTCACACGAGCGTGTGATCGTCCGTTGCGGCAACAGTGCCGATGTGGAGGCGATTGCACGCGCCCTTCACAAGCGGGGGGAACGGGTACTGGGCGTACACGAGACATTCAAGTCCAACGGCCCGTCTGGAATCTTGCGCCGTTCTGTACCCTCTCCCAGTGATCGCCCTGACGTTCGCTATTGGGTCCACCAAAACAAGCTCATCGAGGGATTCGATGACCCATGTGTCAGCATGCTCGCAATCTACGAAGATTTTGGGAGCGATCGAGCGCGGGTCCAGCAGCTGGGACGGGCCATTCGCAACCCGGCTCGTCAGGAGACGAAGGCTCCCCTAGTCGTCTCTCACGATCCAGAAATGGAACGAGCCTGGCAACGTTATCGACGATTCGACAACGGAGACACGCCAAAGTCGATTGCCACCGACCCAGCGGGTGTCGAAGCGCTGCTCTCCGCACAGCCAGAATCGTTCTACTGGGATCGACTCTTCCGAGAGTCGGTGGACATGGGGTCTTCCGACAGCTGGAAGCAAATCAAATTCCGTCTCAACACCGTGATTCGTCAGACGCCATCACATATGGACCTTGACGTGTTCGTCGACCGTGTTGCCCGAGACATCATCAGCGACAATCGCCAGGTCCTCAGCATCGGGTCGCCCGACAGTTCCACCCGTGTACTGCTGCACCTAGGCGTCTGGAATTCTCCTGTCCTACGCGAGGCCGCCTTCGTTGAAATGGCACTCGGATACACCGTGGTGCATCAAAACGAGGAGCTGTTGTTTGTCTCTGATACGGGATCTCTTCCTGAAACGGTCAGAAGCGATACCTCACCGATCAGTGCGACTCAACTACACAGCCTTCTACCAGCCGGCACGCGCATCTCAGCGATCTCCCTGGCAAACAACGATTTGAGTGAGTGGAGCGTGCGCTCACGCTCGCTCCGTGCCCGGGATATCGAGTCGATCGCATCTGAGGTAGGCGATTCGACGTTTGGCTTCGCTACCGCGCAGGGAAGCTTCTCAAACGACGACGAGGACGTCGTGCGTTACGCCGGCGCCAAACACGCACGTGTCAGCGATTCGAGAAAGATGCGAGGGACCTACGCCGAGCTGCGACGCTGGTATGACGATCTCGCCGTCTCACTGAGATCCGGCGCAGCGCCAACCACCGCTATTGCTCGTTACAGCACGCCGATGAAATCACCCGACCGCCCGCTTGCCGCCCATGTACTTCTCGATATCGACGACAATCGATTCGAACCGCTTGAAGATGGACTACCCCCTTTGACGCTAGAACTAACCGGAGGGATCGTTGACGACGGCGTCTTTCAGGTCGAGATCAACGGCGAAACAATCGACGCGTCGATCCAATGGAACGAAGAAGCGCTTCGGTTCGTAGTAGCCTCGTCGAAGGAGATCCCCTATCGTTCAATGATCGATTCACGCCTCACCTTCTGGCAGTTCGTGAACCGGGAGCAAGCGATCCGAGTCGCCACCGCAGATGGGCTTGTCTATGCCAATCGAAACTTCTGGGCGTTGCAACGCACCGACTCGGATTCGGAGAACGGCCTGCTTTCAATCCTGGAACCGATCGCCGCCCTTGCCGCCGTCGCAGGCGAAAAGGGGAACCTGGATGCCGGAGGAAAGTGGAAGGATGATTCCGTATTCGGGCTAGTCGATAACACCCTACTCCCCGAGGAACTCAAGGACGACGCAACAGTGCTCTGCACTGATCTCGGAGCCGAGATCGCCGACTTCATCGGATTTACCCAACGTCGCGTGATCTTCGTCCATGCGAAAAGCAAGAAGGAGTCAAAGGCGACAAAGGTTTCCGCCGCCGCACTCCATGACGTGGTCTCGCAAGCAAACAAAAACCTCCGCTACCTCACCCTCGGCAACACCGATCACCCGAAAACGGACTACTGGACCAACGAATGGACGACCGGAGAGTTCGGACCGGCCGCGCGTTTGCGTCGGGGCGACGCGCAGCCTTCAGGGCTGGAGTACTGGAAGGCTATCGACGCCGTCATACAGTCTCACGCGGCCATGAGAGAGGTTTGGCTCGTGCTCGGCGCCTGCCTCTCTAAAAGGTCCTTGCAGGAAGAACTGGCGAAGCAGTCTCCTTCTCCATCCGCTCTCCAAGCACACGCGTTACTCACCTCAGCCTGGAGCTCTGCACAGCAGTGCGGAGTACGACTCCGCGTCTTCTGCTCCGACTAGCACGGCACATCGACGCAACAGCGACTCGGCTATCCCGGTCTGCGATGACATGACCTCAGACATGCCGGGGCCACATGGTTCGCGAACGCCGGCGTCCCGCTTCACATCGTCCGTGACATCCTCGGACACGCCTCGATCGAGACAACCATGAGCTACTTGCACACCGACACCACCGAACTCACGCTCGCCGCGGAACGGACGAACCAGCATCTCAGATGGAGCGGAGCGAGCCTCTACACCACTTGACTTTGATGCGTGGGGCAGGGAGTCTGCGGAGAGTGGGGCCTACCGGAGTTGCGCGTGGCCGACCGCGCGGGCTGACGGACATCGAATCGCCAGGCTTCATCAGGAAGTTCCGGTCGGGATGCGCCCCACGGGCACTCCACGCCCCGCTGCGCGGGACGCGGAGCCTCCGCCCGCGGGGACCCCGCCTGAATAATCCGCTCACGGGAAACGCAGAAGGGCCGGCCATTCGGCCGACCCTTCTGCGTCTCCGGTCGGGATGACAGGATTTGAACCTGCGACCCCTTGACCCCCAGTCAAGTGCGCTACCAAGCTGCGCCACATCCCGGAGCTGCCCGCGCGCGGGCAACTCAACCATCTTAGCCGGTCCGAGAGCGTGCCGCGAACGCGGCGGGTGGCGCAAGCGGTGGATGTGTGTCCACGGCCGGGAGTACGGTCGCGACATGAGCGAGATCCAGGTGCTTCCCGCGACGAGCGAACGCTTCGACGAGGTCGAGAACGCCCTCACCGGCGGCGGCGACGGCCGGGCGTGTCAATGCCAGTGGTGGATGATGCCGGGCAGCCGCTTCAGCGCGCTGAGCGTCGAGGAGAAGACCGACCTCCTGCGTGAGGAGACGGCCGCATCCGTCCCGCCGGGACTTGTCGCCACCGTCGACGGCGTCGGGGCGGGCTGGGTGCGCGTGGGGCCCCGCCCCGACCACGAGCGGCTCGCGCGCACGAAGCTCTACGGCAAGACCTCCCCCGAACCCTGGACCGACGCCCGCACCTGGGCGATCAGCTGCTTCTCCGTGCGCAAGGAGTTCCGCGGGCAGGGCCTCACCCGTCGCCTCCTCGACGCGGCCGTCGCCTTCGCGCGCGAGAACGGCGCCCGTCTCGTCGAGGCCTACCCGGTCGATACCGCGCAGACGAAGACGTCGTCGAACGAGCTCTTCCACGGTGCGCTGACGACCTTCCTCGACGCCGGATTCGTCGAGACCGCGCGCCCCCGCGCCGACCGGCCGATCGTCGCGCTCGACCTCGGCTGAGCCCGCATCCGCCAGGATGGAGGGATGACGGATGCGGCATCCCCCGTTCGGGTCGACTCGTGGCTCTGGGCCGTCCGCGTCTACAAGACGCGATCCGCCGCCACGACGGCCTGCCGTGCCGGCCACGTCCGCATCGGCGGCGACCGCGCCAAGGCCGCGCAGCTCGTTCGCCCCGGCGACGAGGTGCGCGTGCGGATCGCCGGCTTCGATCGCATCCTCGTCGTGCGTCAGACCATCGTGAAGCGCGTCAGCGCACCTCTCGCTGCCCTCGCCGCGGAGGACAAGACTCCCCCGCCGCCGCCACGCGAGCTGACCGCGTTCGTCCCGGTCCGAGACCGCGGCGCGGGGCGTCCGACCAAGCGCGAACGGCGCGATATCGACCGCCTCCGAGGGCGTTCCGCCGACGACTGACCACGCCCCGGCGATGTCGGAGGTGGGTGCCAGACTTCAGGCATGAAGGATGCAGCGGCGATGAGCCCCGAGGACGCCGAAGCGGCGATGCTCGAGGGCCTGCTCGCCGGTGTCGAGAAGACCCGCGCATCCATCGCCGCGCTCGAAGCACTCGAGCTCAACCTGCTCGCGACCGCCCGCCAGATCGCCGCCGACCGCACCTCCCGCCTGTCCGATCCGTCGGCCCGGGCGCACGAGATGCCGCTGCGCGACATCGCCGCGGAGTTCGCCACCGCCCTGCACGCGAACGACCGCGGCATGCAGAACGAGCTGCACGACGCCGCCGACATCGCCCGCCGGCTGCCGCGCTCCCTCGCCGCCTTGGCCGAGGGCCGCATCTCGCGCCGCCACCTGCGCGCGATCCACGAGGCGTCCGCCGGGCTCGACGGACCCGAACTCACGGCCTACGACGAGGATGCCGCCGCGGCCGCCTCCGAGATGTCCGTCAACCGTCTGCGCCCGATCCTCCGCCGGCTGGCCGAGCAGGCGCAGCAGCGTCCGCTCACCGAGCGCCACCGCGAGGCACGTACGCAGCGCGGCGTCTTCGTGCGCGACCTTCCCGACGGCATGGCCGAGCTCACGGCCGTCCTTCCCGTCATCGAAGCTCACGGCGCACACGACCGGCTCACGCGGATGGCGCACCTCGTGCGCGACGCCCACGATCCCGAGACCGATCCGCGCACGATCGACCAGCTGCGCGCCGACATCCTCAGCGATCTCCTGCTCACCTCGACCGCCGCCGACACCGCCGACGCCCCGCACGCGGGTATCGACGCCGTGCACGCGCACGTGCGCATCACGATCCCCGCCACCACGCTGCTCGGCGCGACGGATGCGGGCGCGGAACTGATCGGCGTCAGCCCCGTCGACGCCGAGACCGCCCGCCGCCTCGCCGGGGGCTCCGTCGCGTGGACGCGCGTGCTGACCCATCCGCACACCGGCAACGTCGTGGGCGTCGACCGCTACCGGCCCAGCGAAGACCAGCGGCGCCTGCTGCGGGTGCGCGACGAGCGCTGCCGCTTCCCCGGATGCCGCATGCCCACCCACCGCTGCGACATCGACCACACGGTCGACTGGGCCCACGGCGGCACCACGCACGTCGACAACCTCGCGCACCTCTGCCGCCGACATCACTCGCTCAAACACGCCACACCGTGGCGCGTCAGGCTCGGACCCGACGGCGTGCTCGAGTGGACCAGCCCGCGGGGCCGACAGCACCACGACTCCCCCGCATCCCGCGTGGTCTTCACGGATGCGGCCGACCCGCCGTTCTAGCGAAGGTCGCCCTCGGGTCACCCTGACGACGAAGCCACGTTCAGCCCGCCACGAGCCGGAGACCGCAGGACGCTGCTCCACGTCGCGCGCCCACGGATGCGGAGAGCGTGTCGCGGCGTGCGATCAGGCCTTCCCGTTCTTGCCGTTGAGCTCATCGAGCAGCGCTTCGAGCGAAGCGAACTCGACCGCATCGTCACCGTCGTCGTCATCATCGTCATCATCCGCGTCATCGTCGACGTACAGTTCGTCGAGCCGGAAGTCGGCGTCGAGCTGCGCGCGGATGAAGACCACGGGCGATTCGCGAGGCACGGGGAACGACACGAGGTACGCGTCCGGATCGACCGCCACCCACTCGATCACGAGGTCCTCGCGGCCCACCCCACGCCCGGCGACCTGCCCGAATCCCTCCTCGATCTCCTCGAGGATCTCGTCGAGCAGACGCTCCCACTGCGCGGCGCTCATGGTGAGGAAAGCCTCCGCCGCGGCGATGAGCGAGGCAGGGTCGACGGACTCGGCGCCCACCTCGTCGTCGAGAGGATCGAACTCCGGCTCGGGGTCGAGATTGATCGACACGTCGTACCCGGCGGCGGTAAGGCGCGCGGGTCCGCGGACGACGCCCTCCTCCTCGACGGGATCGGCAAGCAGGCCCGCGGCACGAACCGCGCGCAACAGAGCAGAGGGCTGATCGTTCATGAGGTCCGTTCGATCCGGGGTCGATACGCCTCGATCATCCCGCACGCCCGCGCCAGCTGCGTGAGGTGGTGGCTCCACCCCTCCTCGTGCTCATCCGCGAGCGTCGGCGGCACACCAGCGCGGCGAAAGCCCGTCTCGGTGATCGTCACGGAGGTCGCCGCGCCATGAGGTTCCAGACGGAACGTCACCTCGAGCGGCGCCGCCCATCCGTCCTCTCGCCAGCGGAATGCAAGAACCCCGGGCTCCTCGCAGCGCGTGACGACCCCGTGAGCCTGCCGCTGCCGCCCCGCCTCGATCCAGGTCTCGACCAGCGGCGCGCCGATCACGGCGTCGAAGCGCAGATCCGGCCACCACGTCACCCGATCGACGGTGAGTGCGCGCCAGACGACGTCCGGTGTGGCCGCGACGTCGTGCGCGACGGAGACGGAATCCCGCGAAGCACTCACCGGCGCTCAGTCCTCGAGAAGGTCCAGCAGCCAGCGCGTACCGCGGACGGAGGCGCCGACCGCCTCGCAGCGCGCCGCAAGCTCGCGATCGCTCGAAACGACGGTGACCCGAGCGCCCCACTCCGCCTCCTCGCGCGCCGTCCAGACGATCGCGTCGTCGCCCGCGGCCTCGGCGCGGATCACCAGCACGTCGGGAGTCCGGTAGGAGGCGGCGTAGAGAACCTCGGCGCCCGGCGCGGCTTCGCGGGCCTTCCCCTCCAGCACGACCTTGATCTCCGGGTACCAGCGGTCCTCCGCCAATCCCAGGGCATCGCCGGGGATGCCGCGCACGGCCAGGCCGCGAAGCCGCTCGACGAGCCGCTCAGCCGCGCCCGCGCGATCCTTCCACCAGCCGTCCGGCACCGAGCCGATGACGTTCGCCGCATCCACCACGATCTTCGGCCGCACGGCCAGCAGCTCGCGCAGCCGCGGCCAGGATGCGGCGAAGCCGGGATGCAGCGGATAGTCGTCGACGTCCGCGACCGGCACCCACGACAGCTCCACGCTCTCGGGGTCGCTGATGACCGGATCGAAGGCGTCCACGACATCCGCGACGACCGTCGCGTACGACCAGTAGCCCAGGTCGAACACGCTCATGAGCCGCGGTCGTACCGCGCCCTCGGGAACGCCCGCCTCCTCTGTCGCCTCACGCAGGGCACCGTCGAGAGCCGACTCGCCCTCGTGGCGCGCACCGCCGGGCAGCGCCCACGTGCCGCCGTGGTGACTCCAGGACACCCGGTGCTGCAGCAGCACGCCGCGCACCGGGTCGACCGCGAGCAGCCCCGCGGCCCCGAAGCGGCCCCAGTAACGCTCCCCCGTCGGAGCGACGACCCAAGCATCCCCCGGATCCCGCGGTCCCAGCGGCCGGCGCGGCTCTCCGGGGGCGGGGGGTTCGATCGTCACGCTGACAGCCTCGCACACCGCGAGGATGCCGACGCGCCCGTCGACACAATCGGGAAACCCGCAGGGCCTCTTACACCCGCTCCGGGCTCGCGCCCGGGACCGACGCGCGCGACTGTGAGCACCCACAACGCCCGCGGCACGGACATCCGGCGAGAGCTGTTATTCCACAACATATGGGTTCGACACCGCATCGCGCCCCTACATACAGTGGTCACACCACCGCAGATCACCTTCACCCCACGGCTAGAAGGAGCCTGCATGTCCACGTCCACCACCGCCCGCTCGATCCCCGTCGCCCCCACGATCGACGAGTACCTCTCCCGCGGAGACTGGCGCGTCAACGCCAACGCCAACCAGGGATACTCCCTCGGCGGCATGATGCTCAACACATCGGGCAAGGTCATCGCGAACTACTGGCTCGACCAGGTCTACGCACCGGAGGCGGGCGCCGCGCACCGCGACGGCGACCTCCACATCCACGACCTCGACATGTTCGCCGGATACTGCGCCGGCTGGTCGCTGCGCACCCTGCTCGAGCAGGGCTTCAACGGCGTCCCCGGCAAGGTCTCCTCCGCCGCGCCCCGCCACCTCTCGAGCGCTCTCGGGCAGATGGTGAACTTCCTCGGGACACTCCAGAACGAGTGGGCGGGCGCCCAGGCGTTCAGTTCGTTCGACACGTACCTCGCCCCCTTCGTCCGCCTCGACGCCCTCGACTCCGGCGCCGTCCGGCAGGCGATCGAGGAGTTCGTCTTCAACCTCAACGTCCCCTCCCGCTGGGGCACGCAGACCCCCTTCACCAACCTCACCCTCGACTGGACGTGCCCGGACGACCTCGCCGACCAGCGCCCGATGATCGGCGGCCGGGTGTGCGACTTCACGTACGGAGACCTCGCGCCCGAGATGGCGATGATCAATCGGGCCTTCATCGACGTCATGACCGCCGGCGACGCCGATGGACGGGCATTCACCTTCCCCATCCCGACCTACAACATCACGAAGGACTTCGACTGGGACGACCCCGCCGTCGACGCCCTGTTCGCGATGACCGCCAAGTACGGGCTGCCCTACTTCCAGAACTTCGTGAACTCCGACCTCGACCCGCACATGATCCGGTCGATGTGCTGCCGACTCCAGCTCGATCTCACTCAGCTGCTCGCCCGCGGGAACGGCCTGTTCGGATCGGCGGAGCAGACCGGATCCCTCGGCGTCGTCACCGTGAACTGCGCACGCATCGGCTACCTGCACCCGGGCGACGAGGCGGGTCTCATCGCCCGACTCGACGAGCTGCTCGAGATCGCCCGCGACAGCCTCGAGGCCAAGCGCGTCGTGATCCAGCGCCACATCGACGGCGGCCTCTTCCCCTACACGAAGCGCTACCTCGGAACGCTCGACAACCACTTCTCCACGATCGGCGTCAACGGGCTCAACGAGCTCGTGCGCAACTTCACCGGCGACACGGACGACATCACCTCGGATGCGGGACACGCCCTCGTCGCCCGCATCCTGGATCACATCCGCGACCGGATGGTGGAGTTCCAGGAGGCGACCGGCACGATGTACAACCTCGAGGCGACACCCGCCGAGGGCGCGACGTACCGCTTCGCGAAGAGCGACATCGCCCGCTACGAGGGCATCCGCCACGCAGGCACCGACGACAACCCGTACTACACGAACTCGTCGCAACTGCCGGTCGGCTACACCGACGATGCGTTCGAGGCCCTTCTGCTGCAGGAGGATCTGCAGCAGAAGTACACGGGCGGCACGGTGCTGCACCTCTACATGGGCGAAGCCGTCTCCTCCGCCGCGGCCTGCCGCACGCTCGTGCGTCGTGCGCTCGAGAAGTTCCGCCTGCCCTACATCACCATCACGCCCACCTTCTCGATCTGCCCGCGCCACGGCTATCGATCGGGCGAGCACACCGTGTGCCCCGAGTGCGGCGCCGACTGCGAGGTGTGGACGCGGGTCATGGGCTACTTCCGCCCGGTGTCGTCGTTCAACGTGGGCAAGAAGGGCGAGGCCGCCGAGCGCGTCGCGTTCGCCGAGTCGCGCTCCCTCGCCGCCGCGGCGGTGTGAGGTGATCCCCGCCGCGATCGATCCCGCCACCCTGCGCATCGCCGGTCTCACGCGTCTGTCCACGGTCGACTGGCCCGACAGGCTCGTCGCGACCGTCTTCCTGCAGGGGTGCCCGTGGGACTGCTTCTACTGCCACAATCCGGCGCTGCGTGCTCCCCGCGCGCCCGCGGCGATGAGCTGGCAGACGCTGCGGTCGTTCCTGAAGAAGCGGCGGGGTCTGCTCGACGGCGTCGTGTTCTCGGGCGGTGAGCCCACGATGCAGCCCGCGCTGCCGGCAGCGATCGCGGCGGTGCGCCAGCTCGGGTTCGCCGTCGGACTGCACACGGCGGGGATCTACCCGGCGGCGCTCGCCCGCATCCTGCCCTACGTCGACTGGGTGGGGCTGGACATCAAGACAAGCAAGCGGCTCTACGAGAGGGTCACCGGCTACTCGAACAGCGCCGAGCGCTCCTGGGGCTCGCTGTCGGTCGTGCTGGCCGAGTCGGCGGCGCGCGCGGTCACGAACCGCCCGCTCGACTACGAGGTGCGCACGACGGTGCACCCCGAGGCGGCGGATGCGGCCGAGCTCGCCGTGCTCGGGCACCGGCTCGCCGACGCCGGCGTCACCTGCTGGGCACTGCAGCGCTTCCGCAGCGAAGGCACCCGCATCCCCCTGCCCCGCGTCGGCGAGGCCTCCTACGAGGTCTCGCTCGACACGGTGCCGGGTGAGCGGTTCGCGCGGTTCTCCGTGCGATGAGACGGTGCGCTGAGCTCAGCGCTGGCGGCGCTCGCGCACCCGCATGTTGATGACGATGGGCGTGCCCTCGAAGCCGTACAGCTCACGCAGGCGACGCTGGATGAACCGGCGGTAACCGGGGTCCAGGAAGCCGGTCGTGAACAGGACGAAGGTCGGCGGACGCGTGCCCGCCTGCGTGCCGAACAGGATGCGGGGCTGCTTGCCGCCGCGCACGGGGTGCGGGTGCTCGGCGACGAGCTCGGAGAGGAAGGCGTTGAACTTGCCCGTCGAGATGCGCTGATCCCACGACTCGAGGGCCGTCTCCAGCGCCGGGACGAGCTTCTCGAGGTGGCGACCGGTGCGCGCGGAGATGTTGACGCGCGGCGCCCACGCGACGTGCGCGAGGTCCTGCTCGATCTCGCGCTCGAGGTACCGGCGACGGTCGATGTTCGCCATGTCGTCGTCGTTCAGGCGGTCCCACTTGTTGAAGGCGAGCACGAGCGCACGGCCCGACTCGAGCACCATGTCGATGATGCGCACGTCCTGCTCGCTCAGCGGCTCGGACACGTCCAGCACGACGACGGCGACCTCGGCCTTTTCGAGCGCCGCGGAGGTGCGCAGCGATGCGTAGAAGTCCGCGCCCTGCTGCAGGTGCACGCGGCGGCGGATGCCGGCGGTGTCGACCAGCCGCCAGAGCTTGCCGCCGAGCTCGACGATCTCGTCGACCGGGTCGCGGGTGGTCCCGGCGAGCTCGTTGACGACGACGCGCTCCTCGCCGGCCGCCTTGTTCAGCAGCGACGACTTGCCCACGTTCGGGCGCCCGAGGATCGCGACGCGGCGCGGGCCGCCGATCTCGTGCTTGGCGACGGCGGAGACGTCCGGCAGCACCTTCACGAGCTCGTCGAGCAGGTCCGCGACACCGCGGCCGTGGATCGCGGAGACCGGATGCGGTTCGCCGAGGCCCAGGTTCCACAGCGCCGCCGCCTCGGGCTCCTGGCGCGCGTCGTCGATCTTGTTGGCGACGAGCATGACGGGCTTGCCGCTGCGGCGCAGGAGCTTCACGACGTGCTCGTCGGTCGAGGTGGCGCCCACCATCGCGTCGACCACGAAGAGCACGACGTCGGCGAGGTCGATCGCGACCTCGGCCTGGGCGGCGACCGAGCGGTCGATGCCCTTGGCGTCGGGCTCCCAACCCCCGGTGTCGACGAGTGAGAAGCGGCGCTCGAGCCACTCCGCCTTGTAGGTCACACGGTCGCGTGTGACGCCGGGGGTGTCTTCGACGACGGCCTCGCGGCGTCCGAGGATGCGGTTCACGAGCGCGGACTTGCCGACGTTCGGGCGACCGACGATCGCGACTACCGGCAGCGCCGGCAGGTATTCGATCCCGTCCCCGGAGCCGACGAGCCCCGCGAGCACCTCGGCGTCGTCGTCGTCGAGGTCGTAGTCCTCGAGCGATGCCCGCAGCGCGATCGCGCGCTGCTCGGCGAGCGTGTCATCGATCCCGGCGAGGGTCTCCTCGAGCTGATCTGGTCCGGCTTCGTACTCGTCCTCAGCGCGCATCGCGCACCTCCTGCATTTTCTCTGCGACCGCGAGAACGGCCGCCACTGTCTCATCGAAGTCGAGGTGCGTGGAATCCACGACCTCGACCCCTTCGGCCGCCGACATGAAGTCGACGACGGTGGAATCTGATGCGTCACGGCGCCGCAGCGAATCGGCGACGGCCGCCGCATCCTGTCCGCTCACCTCGGCGCTGCGCCGGGCGGCGCGCACCTCGGGGGCCGCCGTGAGCAGGATGCGCACGGGCGCATCGGGAGCCACGACCGTGGTGATGTCGCGACCCTCGACGACGACGCCGGGGCGCCCCGACTCGGCGACGAGGGAACGGAAACGCGCGTTCACGGTGTGGCGCACGACAGGGACACGGGCGACGCCGCTGACCGCCTCGGTCACGCGGGTCTCGCGGATCGCCTCCGTGACGTCCGTGTCTCCCACCCGCACCCAGTAGTCGTCCGGGTCCAGCGAGATGCTGCCGTCGAAGTCGCCCATCGCCTCGAGCACCGCGGTGGCGTCGGAGGTGTCGACAGCGCGGTCGAGCGCGTGCCACGCGAGCGAGCGGTACACCGCTCCGGTGTCGAGGTAGCCGTAGCCGAGGCGTCGGGCGACCTCTTTCGACACCGAGGACTTGCCGCTGCCGGCGGGACCGTCGACGGCGACGATCGTGACGTCGGAATCACTCATTGGCACTGCTCGCAATCCTCCACCCGCGCGCCTCGAGCCCCGCCACGGCGGGTGCGGCGATCGCGGGAACGACACTGATCTCTGCCAGTCCGAACTGGGCGCCGGGCGAATGCTCCAGGCGCAGGTCCTCGACGTTCACCCCGAGCTCGCCGAGCTCGCCGAACAGGCGACCGAGCTGGCCCGGAGTGTCGTCCACCATGACGACGATGGTCTCGAAGCGACGGTTCTGGCCGTGCTTGCCGGGCAGTCGCTCGACGCCCTGGTTGCCGCGCAGGATCGTGTCGGCGACGCCGCGACGCGCGCCCGGCGCATCCGGCTCCCGCAGCGCGTCGGCGACGGCGGCGAGGTCCTCGGCGAAAGCGTCGAGCACATCGACGACCGGAGCGGCGTTGGCGCCGAGGATCTGCACCCAGAGCTCGGGTGCGGATGCGGCGAGCCGGGTCGTGTCGCGAACGCCCTGCCCCGCGAGGCGGAGGGCGTCCTCGGGCGCTGCCGTGAGCCGCGCGGCGAGCAGGCTCGACACGAGCTGCGGCACGTGCGAGACGAGCGCCACCGAACGGTCGTGCTCCTCGGGCGCCATCTCGATCGGCGTGGCGCCCAGATCGAGCGCGAGTCCCTCCACCAGCGCCAGATCGGCGGCCGTGGTCTCCTCGTCGCGGCAGACCACCCACGGCCGCCCGATGAACAGGTCGGCGCGCGCCGCGATGGCGCCGCCGCGTTCGCGGCCCGCCATGGGATGCGAGCCGATGTAGCGCGTGAGGTCCACACCGCGCGCGCGGAGCGCGCGCAGCGGCTGCCCCTTGACGCTGGCGACATCTGTCACGACGGCGTCCGGGTAGGCGGCGAGCTCGCGCTCGACGACGTCGGCGATCACGTCCGGCGGCACCGCGACGACGATGAGGCGGGGGGCGTCGCCGGGGGTCGCGGCGCGGCCGGCGCCGTAATCGATCGCGAGCCGGAGCTGGGCGGGTGAGGTGTCATCGAGCACGACGTCGACGTCCAGGGCACGCAGAGCATGACCGATGCTGGCGCCGAGCAGGCCTGCACCGACGACACGGACGGTGCCCGAGGTGCGCGCGGCGACCCGCGCGGGCGCGCTGGTGCCGTTCGACTCGCTCACTGGTTCTCCTGCTCTCCGGGCGGGTCGGACACCTGGTCACGGCGCGCGAGCGTGAGAAGCGCACCCCGCTCGATCTTAGTCAACTCCCGCATCCGTCCCGCCGGGAGTGTTCCCAGGTGAAGGGGTCCGAATTGCCGGCGCACGAGTTCCAGCACGGGATGCCCCACCGAGGCCATCATGCGGCGCACGATGCGGTTGCGCCCGGAGTGCAGCGTGAGCTCCACGAGGCTGTTCGTGCCGGACGCATCGAGCAGGCGCGCCTTGTCGGCCCGGATGAAGCCGTCCTCCAGCTCGAAGCCGCGCGTGAGGGCCGCGATCGTCTGCGCCGACACCCGCCCGTCGACCTTCGCGATGTAGACCTTCGTGACGCCGAAAGACGGGTGGGCCAGCACGTGGGCGAGTTCGCCGTCGTTGGTCAGCAGGAGCAGACCCGATGTGTCGGCGTCGAGGCGACCGACGTTGTAGAGGCGCTCCTCGAAGTCACGGGTGAACTCACGCAGGTCGCGACGCCCTCTGTCGTCCCCCATCGAGCTCACGACACCGGTGGGCTTGTTGAGCATCACGTACCGCTTGGACTGGTCGAACTCGACCGCGACGCCGTCGACGTCGACGAGATCGGTCTCGGGATCGATCCGGCTGCCGAGTTCGGTCACGACGGTGCCGTTCACGCGCACCCGGCCCTCGACGATGTACTGCTCCGCCACGCGGCGGGAGGCGACGCCCGCGTTCGCGAGCGCCTTCTGCAGGCGGACGCCCTCGGTGTCGGTCATCGTGCGATCTCCTCGAAGCCGGTGCTGCCGTCATCGAGCAGCGGTGAGATGTGGGGAAGCTCGTCGATCGTGTTGATGCCGAGCTTCTCGAGCAGCGCGTCGGTCGTGCCGTACAGGATGGCGCCGGTCTCCCCGTCGTGTCCGACCTCGGTGATGAGGCCCCGGCCCACGAGCGTGCGCACGACCGAGTCGACGTTGACGGCGCGGATCGACGCGACCTGGCCGCGGGTGACGGGCTGCTTGTACGCGATGACCGCGAGGGTCTCGAGGGCCGCCTGCGACAGGCGGGCGGGCTGCTGGGTGCCCAGGAACTCGGTGATGACGCGGTCGTACTCCTCGCGCACGTAGAGCCGCCATCCACCTCCCACCTCGCGCAGCTCGAAGCCGCGGCGCGGGCCGCCGTCCTCGCCGTCGTAGTCCGCGACGAGGGCCGCGATCGCCTTGCGCACCGCCGGGACGGGCGCACTGACGGCGGCCGCGAGCGCCACGACGCTGTGCGGCTCGTCCAGGATCAGCAGGACGGCCTCGAGACGGCGCGCGACAGAGCCCACATCCTGCGGCCAGGCGGTGGTCTCCGATTCCTCGGTACGGATGTCATCGGTCATAGTCGGCTCCCAGAGTGGCGAGGTTCTCCTCGGACCAGCGTTCCGCGCTCCAGCGCAGGGTCAGCTCGCCGAGGGGCTCCAGCTGCTCGAACGACAGCGCCGCGTGGCGGTACAGCTCGAGGATGGAGAGGAATCGTGCGACCACGATGCCGGAGGCGTCCACTCCGGCGATCAGTTCGCGAAAGGTCAGCGTGCCCCGCTGACGCAGCAGGGTCACGACGATCGCGGCCTGCTCGCGGATGCTGACCAGCGGTGCGTGCAGGTGATCGAGCCCGACCGTCGGGATCTCCTTCGGTGCCATCGCCAGCATGGCGAGCGCGGCGAAATCCTCGGTGCTGAGCGTCCAGACGAGCTCCGGCGCGGCCTGACGGTACCGCTCGTCGATGCGGACGCTGCGCGCGTGCCGCCTCTCCTCGCGCTCCAGCGAGCGCGCGAACCAGGCGGAGACCTCCTTGAAGGCGCGGTACTGCAGCAGCCGCGCGAACAGCAGGTCGCGCGCTTCGAGCAGAGCCACCGCCTCCGCGTCCACGAGCTCGCCCTGCGGGAGCAGCCCCGCCACCTTCATGTCGAGCAGGGTGGCGGCGACGACGAGGAACTCCGACGCCTCGTCGAGCTCCGCATCCGGCCCGAGCTGGCGCAGGTACGCGATGAACTCATCGGTGACGACGCTGAGCGCCACATCCGTGATGTCGAGCTCGTGCTGCGAGATGAGCGTCAGCAGCAGGTCGAACGGGCCGTCGAAGACGCCCAGCGATACCCGGAATCCGTCGGTGGCCGCGTCCTGCGGCTCAGGCGACGGCGCCACGGGCGACCAGCTCCCGCGCGAGACGCAGGTAGGCCTGCGCCGCGGCGTGTTCGGGAGCGAACTCGGTGATGGGCATCCCCGACACCGATGCGTCGGGGAACTTCACGGTGCGCCCGATCACGGTCTCCAGCACATCGTCGCCGAACGCCTCGACCACGCGTTCGAGCACTTCGCGCGAGTGCAGCGTGCGCGGGTCGTACATCGTGGCGAGCACCCCGTCGAGGGTGATCGAGGGGTTCAACCGGTCGCGCACCTTGTCGATGGTCTCGATCAGCAGGGCGACGCCGCGCAGGGCGAAGAACTCGCACTCGAGCGGGATCAGCACGCCGTGGCTCGCCGTCAGGGCGTTGACCGTGAGCAGCCCCAACGAGGGCTGGCAGTCGATGAGGATGACGTCGTACTCCGCCGCCACGTGGCGGAGCACGCGGGCGAGGATCGTCTCACGCGCCACCTCGTTGACCAGGTGCACCTCGGCGGCGGAGAGGTCGATGTTCGCCGGGAGCACGTCGAGGCCGTCGACGGAGGTCTTGACGATGACCTCGCGCGGGTCGCGCTTCGTGTCCAGCAGCAGGTCGTAGATCGTGGGCACATCGTGCGTGGTGATGCCCAGGCCCGCGGACAGCGCGCCCTGCGGATCGAAGTCGACCGCCAGCACCTTGCGGCCGTAGTGCGCGAGGGATGCGGCCAGGTTGATGGTCGTGGTCGTCTTGCCGACCCCGCCCTTCTGATTGCAGAGGGCGATGATGCGCGCGGGGCCATGGGCGGCGAGAGCCGGCGGTGTCGCGAACCCCTGATAGGGGCGACCGGTCGGGCCGAGGGGCACATCGCCCTTCGTGCCTTTACCCGCCTGCTTCACTGCGCGCTCCGCCACCGTACTCCCGCTCTGCTTGGTCGTTCGATCGATTCTAGCGACGGCAGGCGGCGGGTTCGGGGAGGGCGCACCGAGCCCCCTCCCCGAACCGCGCTCACACGGTGCGCCGGCGACGTGCGGCCGCGGCCAGCACGACGGCACCCGCGAGGAGTGCCAGGACGCCGCCGCCGAGCCACACGCCGGAGATCTCCGCGCCGGAGGCGGCCAGCAGGTGGTCGCCCTCCTCGGTCACCTCGGGCGCCGGGGCGACCGGGTCGACGATGGGCGCGACACCGTTGACGGCGGACGTGTCGTTCGCCAGCGCCGCGGTGACGCTGGCCATCGCGCCGAGCATGATGCCGAGCGCCTCGGTGTTGATGTTCGACATGTCATCGGCCGGCGTGTGATAGTTCGGGTCCATGATGATGCCTTCGGTGCCGCCGAACAGGGCGACCTGCTCCGCGGTCTTGACGTCGTCGGCCCCCGTGAACAGTCCGGATGCGGGGATGCCCGCCAGGATGAACGCGTTGTAATCGCTGCGGGCGTCGAAGGCGGTGTCGATCCAAGGCTGTCCGATCGCATCGAAGTAGCTCGTGAACGCCGCCTCCGTCGCGATCGACCCCTCGGGGACCTCCACCGGAGCTTCGTACGTGGACTGGTCGGCGTCGTACACGGCGATCACGTAGTTCGGAGAGGCGACCATGTCGAAGTTGAGATACGTCGCGATGGCATCGGCGTCGGCGTCCGACAGCTCGTCCACGTAGTGGGCCGATCCCAGCAGCCCGATCTCCTCGGCGCCCCACCAGGCGAAGCGGACCTTGTTCTCCAGCTCGCCGGATGCGGCCAGCTGGAGGGCGACCTCCAGGATCGCCGCCGAGCCCGAGCCGTTGTCGTTGATGCCGGGGCCGTCCTCGACGGAGTCCAGGTGCGCGCCGAGCATGACGACGTTGTCGTCGCGGCCGGTGGGCGTGTCGGCGATGATGTTGAACGTCTCGACCGAGTCGATGTGCTGCTGCAGATCGAGATCCGCGAGGACCGGTCCGTCGGCGAGCGCGGCGAGGAGATCCTGACCCTCGCTCTGCAGGATGCCGACGGTCGGTGCGAGGTCGGGCGTCTGAGCTCCGAGGGTGCCCTGGAGGGGCCCCGCCTCGTTGTTGTAGATGATCACGGCCTCCGCGCCGGCGGCGGCAGCCGCCGCCGACTTCTCCGCGAAGGAACAGCTGCCGCGCGAGACGAGAGCGATCGCGCCGGCGGCATCGGTGCCCGCCCAGTCGTCCGCGGTGCATCCCAGCGGCGCGGTCGGGGCGATGAGCGGCAGGTCTGTGAGCCCGCCCGCGGGCGTGCCCGGCGTGAACTCCATCGGGATGCCGAAGGGATCGGCGGGACTGTAGCCGTCGACCGTCAACGTGTAGGCGTCGATCGTCTGCAGGTCCGCGTCGAAGTACTGGCGCTCGGGCGTGTACCCGGCGGCCGTGAGCGCCTGCTCGATGTACGCCGCGCTGGCTTCGTAGCCGCTGGTACCCGCCGCCCGGTTGCCGCCGTTCGCGTCGGCGATGTCCTGCAGCTGCTGCAGGTGGCCGACGACGGCGTCCACCGTCACCCGCTCCTCCAGCTCGGCGGGGTCGACGGCAGCGGCCGGCGCGATGCCGGCGGTCACCGCCAGAGCCGCGCCGATTCCGATTCCGATTCCCATACGGGTGGCTCGTGGCCGTGATGTCGTCACCTGGTGTCCTCTCGCGTTTCCCCGGTGCGCCCGACGCTAGTCGGATTCAGCGGCGATCGCTTAGACAATTCACAGGTTCGTAACGCGACGGGCGAAGTGCTCGGCGCCACGAAGCCGGCTCAGAACAGCGAGCCCAGGACGTCCAGTCTGAGCTGGGCGATGACGGCGATCAGCGCGACGTCGAGGATGGCGACCAGCGGCGCCCAGCTCGCGAGCCACCGACCGACCGGCCGCATCCGGCTGCCCCACAGCCCCGCACGCGCACTCCAGCCGAGCGTGACCCAGAACAGCGGGATGGTGACGAGCCACACGACCATGCACCAAGGGCAGAGCGAGCCGTACTCGAAGATGCTCCGGTAGGCCAGGAAGTGCACGAACACGAAGGCGGCGGCGATGAAGGACAGGTAGGTGCGCCAGTACCAGCTTCTGAGGCCCGTCGCCCCGGCGAGCGCCGTCACACCGGCGTAGATCGGGCCGAGGAAGAGCACCACGCCGATGAGCGAGTTGCTGAAGCCGAGAAGGTTGCCGCCGGGTGAGAGCAGATTGGGCCCGCACGTCACGATCACGCTCAGCTGGCACGACACGAGGGGGTCGATGCCCCGCAGCTGGCCGATGTACTCCAGGTACAGCAGGAACGAGACCGCCCAGCCGAGGAGGCCGGCGACGATCCAGAAGACGGCGAGCGCGCGTGACGGGGGCGCGGTGGGAACGCTCATGCGCTCAGTGTGCGCGCGAGGAGTCCGACTCGCGGGGCGCTGCGGCCGTGACTAATGCGCCCGGCTCACCGCATCCCCTGGAGCTGGTCGACCGACACGACGCCGGGGTGCAGGGCGCCGTCGGCGATGAGGGTGGGAACCGTCGCCGTGCGGATCTCCTCCTCCACGATGCGCTTGCCGTCTGCGACGATCTCGTGCACCCGATCGGATGCGGCGAGCCGCGCGATGTCCTGGATGGCGGAGACGTCGTAGCCGGCCTCCGCGAGCCACTCCTGCAGCTGGGTCTCGGCCTGCTCCGGTGAGGCCTGCTCGTTGAACCACGTCTGCCAGGCGACGCCGTCGGCGCGTTCCCCCGTGAAGATGTGCTCGAGGATCCGCCAGTCCGTCGCTCCCTTCGCGGGGACATCGGCCTGCTCCGTGAGGCGGATGGCGGTGAGGTAGTCGGTGATCAGGGGCGAGTTCGTGAACTTCGGGGCGGCATCCGGTCCGATCGGGTACGGGATGTAGGCGAGGTTCTGTGCGTCGGCGAAGCGCGCACTCTCGATGTTGCGGAAGAGCTCGGCGCAGAAGCGGCAGCCCGGGTCGATCACTTCGACCGCCACCGGCAGCTCGTCACGGTACCCGCCGGCGTAACTCGCCGCCTCGGGGAGGTACTCGCGCGCATCCCAGTCCTTCAGCCGGCTCGGGAGCGCGTCGAAGGTCTTGCCGAGCGAGCGGAACTCCGCGGCGAACGCGCCGATGACATCTCCCTTGCCCAGGGCGGAACCGAAGTCGTCCGCACCGGCATCGATGCTGCACGCCCCCGCGGACAGGCTGCAGGCCTGGGTGTCCTGCGGGTTGCAGGTGCCGTAGACGAAGAGGTTGAGCCCGCTCTTGCCGACGATGTACAGGCTCACGACGAGCGAGAGCACCATGATCCAGGCGGCCACTTCGATCGCGATGCTCGCCGGCTTCACGAGCCTCGGAGCCCGCACCGCGAGGGGCGCGAGCATGCTGTTCTTCACGTCCTCGCGGAACGATGTGTCGCAGGGGCGGAACGTCACGCGCCGGGTGACGCATCGCCACGCTGTGCCGAGCAGGCGCCGGTACTTCGCGGAGACGGCCGCCAGGACGAGCAGCACGAGGAATGCGGCGATGCACAGCATTCAGAGCCCCCTCAGCATCCGGCCGAGCACGTCGAGACACCGCGCGACGTCCTGCTCGGTGTTGTGCGCGCCGAGGCTCAACCGCAGCAGCGGCTCGACCCGTTCGCGTTCGCGCAGCCAGTAGTGGGCGCAGAAGTACCCGCTGCGCGCGGAGATCCCCGCCTTCGAGAGGAAGACCGCGAGTCGGTTGCTGTCGACGCGGTGGGCGCGAAACGGCACGAGCGCACCGTCGGCGTCACCGAAGACCGACAGGTTCGGGATCTCACCCAGCCCCTCGCGCAGCGCACGCGTGAGGCGTCGCTCACGCTGCTCCACGGACTCCCCGGTGGTGCGCGGGTACGCCTCGCGCCACCGCAGCGCCGCGCCGAAGGAGAGGATCTCGCCCCACGCCTGCAAGCCCGGCTCGAGGCGGGTGTGCGGCTCGTCGAGCAGCACGAAGTCGTCCGCGGAGACCTCCGCCACCTGACCGCCGCCGACGAATCCGACCTCGAGCGACATCAGAAGCTCATGCGTCGCGACGACGACGCCCAGGGACGGCCCGTAGGCCTTGTGGGCCGAGAAGCAGATCGCATCGGCCGCGAGAGACCGCAGGACCTCGGGTGCGTGGGCCATCGCCTGCGCGGCGTCGACGACGACCGTGCCGCCCAGGCGGTGGGCGTCGGCCACGAGCCCCGGCAGATCGGCGGTGACGGCGCCGTCGACGTTGTTCTGGGCAGAGACGACCACGAGGGCGTCAGTGAGGTCGGCATCGCGGTAGATCAGACCACCGAGGGCATCGCGCTCCAGCACGACACGATCGATCCCGCGAGCGCGGGCGAAGGCGATGGTGCTGAGGAAGACCGCGTTGTGCTCGGTGACCGTCGTCACGACGCGACGGAATCGGCGGGCCGGTATCTGCGTCAGGAGGAGATTCAGGCCGTACGTGGTGTTCAGCGTGAAGGAGACCGCATGCGTGCGGGAGGCGAGTCCGAGTGCGCGCAGCACCGCGGCGCGCGTGTCGGCGACGCCCGCATCCACCTGGCGCGCGCTCTCGTAGGAGGCGCGGCCGCCGCACGCGTTTCGGGCGCGGAAGTACTCGTCGAGCGCCTCGATGACGGGCTCGGGGCGCATCGACTGGCAGGCCGCATCCAGGTACACGGTGTCGGCGGGCAGGTAGGCGAACCCCGGACGTTCCGCGGCTCCCTCCCCCGTCGTGGTGCGGCGTAGTCTCCTCACCCCTCCGATGATCCGCGGGCGCACGGGCTGCCGCCCCCGGCGGAGCCGTGACTATCCCCGGTGTCGGAACGGGGAGCGCATGCGGCTCAGCGCGCCCGCGGGTGAGCCGCCGCGTAGACGTCGCGGAGGGCGTCGACGCTGACGTGCGTGTAGATCTGGGTCGTGGCCACCGAGGAGTGGCCGAGCAGCTCCTGCACCACGCGCACATCGGCTCCGCCCTGCAGCAGGTGCGTCGCGAAGGAGTGGCGCAGCGTGTGCGGCGAGACGTGCGCCTCCAGCCCCGCTCCTTCCGCCGCCTGCTGCAGCACGGCCCACGCGCTCTGCCGCGACAGCGCCGCTCCCCGCGCGCCCAGAAAGAGGCGCGACGTGCCCCGGCCGCGGCGCGCGAGCTCGGGGCGGGCGCGCGTGAGGTAGGCGTCGACCGCGGCGCGGGCGTAGGAGCCGACAGGGACGATCCGCTCCTTCGACCCTTTTCCCCGCACCCGCAGGACTTCGCCGTGCGCGAGGTCGTCGACGTCGAGCTGCACGATCTCCGAGACGCGCGCACCGGTCGCGTACAGCAGCTCGACGAGCGCACGGTCGCGAAGCTGGACGGAAGTGGCCGTCTCTGCCTGCCCGGGTGCGGGGCCCGACGCATCGAGGAGACGCTCGACCTGATCGATGGTCAGCGCCTTGGGGAGCCGCTGCGCGAGTTTGGGCGGTCGGAGATCCTGCGCCGGATCGTCCTCGCGGATCCCCTCGCGCACGAGGAACCGGTGCAACCCGCGCACCGAGGACTGCAGCCGGGCGAGGCTGGATGCCGCCGGCCGCGGCTCGGCAGACGCCTTCTCCGCCGCGAATGCGGCGACCTGCGCCGCATCCACCGCGTCGACGTCCTCGATGCCGCGCTCCGCGAGCCACGCCACGTACGTCCCGAGATCCCGGCGGTACGCGTCGACGGTATGCGAGGCCAGCCCGCGCTCGATCGTCACGTGGCGCAGGTACACCTCGACCGCGCGGCCGATGCGCATCTCAGCCGGCCAGGTCGTCCCGGCGGAGCCGCTCGGCCGCGGCGAGCACGCCCGAGATGAGGATGCCGTTGCGCACAGCGCCCGCGAAGATCGCTCCGACGACGTCGGCCAGTGGCACCCACTGCGCGACGATGTCCGCCTCCTCGTCGGTGCGCTCGTGGGCGCTGAGCTGGACCAGATCGCGCGCGAGGAAGACGTGGACGATCTCGTCGCTGCCGCCCGGGCTCGTGAACAGACTCACGAGGGGCTCGAGGCTGCCCGCGGCGAGATCGACCTCCTCCGCGAGCTCCCGACGAGCGGTCTCGGCGGGCGTCTCCCCCGCCACATCGAGCAGCCCCGCCGGGATCTCCCAATCGCGACGTCGAATCGGATGCCGGTACTGCTGGATGAGCAGCACTCGTTCCTCGTCGTCGATGGCCACGACGGCGGCCGCCCCGGTGTGGTCGACGTAGTCGCGGACGATCTCGCCGTCGCCGTAGCGCACCACATCCGAGCGCACGTCCCACACGCGGCCGTGGAAGACCACGCTCGTGTCGACGACCTCGCCGTCGAACCGCTCGTCCTCGATCACGGCCGCGCCCCGCTCACGCGTTCTCGACGTCGAACAGCTCGCTCGCGCGGTGACGGTCCAGCGCCGCGCCGACGAGTCCGCGAAACAGCGGGTGCGGCTCGGTCGGCCGCGAGCGCAGCTCGGGGTGGGCCTGGGTCGCGATGTAGTACGGGTGCACGTCACGCGGCAGCTCGACGTACTCGACCAGACCGAGGTCGGGGTTCAGGCCCGAGAAGACGAGCCCCGCCTCGGCGAGCTGCTCACGGTAGGCGTTGTTGACCTCGTAGCGGTGGCGGTGCCGCTCGGAGGCGCGGGTCGAACCGTAGACCTCCGCCGCGATCGAGCCCTCGGCGAGGTCGGCCGGGTACAGCCCCAGCCGCATCGTGCCGCCCAGGTCGCCGTGGTCGAGGATGTCGACCTGCTCGGCCATCGTGGCAACGACGGGGTGCACCGTGTCGGGGTCGAACTCGCTTGAGGACGCACCCTCCAGGCCCGCCATCGTGCGGGCGTACTCGATGACCATGCACTGCAGGCCGAGGCAGATGCCGAGTGTGGGGATGCCCTGCTCACGCGCGAAGCGCAGAGCACCGAGCTTGCCTTCGATGCCGCGGATGCCGAATCCGCCGGGTACGACGATGCCGTCGACCTCGGCGAGCGCGGCCGCGGCACCCTCGGGCGTCTCGCAGGTGTCGGAAGGGATCCACCGGATGTTGACATGGGTCTCGTGCGCGAAGCCGCCGGCCTTCAACGCCTCCGTCACCGACAGGTAGGCGTCGGGGAGGTCGATGTACTTGCCGACCAGCCCGATGGTGACGTCGTGCTTGGGGTTGTGCACGGCGTTGAGAACCTGCTGCCAGCGCGACCAGTCGACCTCCGCCGCCTTCTCGCTGAGCCCGAGCCGGCGTGCGATGTACGCGTCCAGGCCCTGCTCGTTGAGGGTGGAGGGGATGTCGTAGATGCTCGGCAGATCGACGGTGTTGATGACGCCCTCGACGTCGACGTCGCACATGAGCGCGATCTTGCGCTTGTTGGCGTCGGTGACGGGACGGTCGCTGCGCAGCACCAGGGCGTCGGGCTGGATGCCGATCGAGCGGAGAGCGGCGACGGAGTGCTGCGTGGGCTTGGTCTTCTGCTCCCCCGACGCGCCCATGAAGGGCACGAGGGAGACATGCACGAAGAACACCGTGTCGCGGCCGAGCTCGTGACGCAGCTGACGCGCCGCCTCGAGGAACGGCTGGGATTCGATGTCGCCGACCGTGCCGCCCACCTCGGTGATGATCACGTCGGGCTTGGGCGACTCGCTGGCCTGCAGCCGCATCCGTCGCTTGATCTCGTCGGTGATGTGCGGGATCACCTGCACGGTGTCGCCCAGGTACTCGCCGCGGCGCTCGCGGGCGATCACCTGGGAGTAGATCTGACCGGTCGTGACGTTGGCGGCCTGGCTCAGCTCGATGTCGAGGAAGCGCTCGTAGTGCCCGATGTCGAGGTCGGTCTCGGCGCCGTCGTCGGTGACGAAGACCTCGCCGTGCTGGAACGGATTCATCGTTCCCGGGTCGACGTTCAGGTACGGATCGAGCTTCTGCATGACGACGCGCAGGCCCCGAGCGGTGAGCAGATTGCCCAGGCTGGCCGCGGTCAGGCCCTTGCCCAACGAGGAGACGACACCGCCCGTCACGAAGATGTGCTTGGTGGTGTCGTCGTTGTTCGTACCGTGGAAGAGGCCTGAGCCGGAAGAGTTCGTCACGGGCTTCTATCCTATCAGTGGGCGGGACCGGCGAGGGCGAGCAACTCCCGCGCGTGTGTGAGTGCTGCGTCGGAGTCTGCCAAACCGGACAGCAGTCGCGCCATCTCCGCTTCCCGTTCGGCTCCCGTCAGACGCCGGACGCTGGACTGGGTGACGGAGCCGTCGTTCTGCTTCACGACACTGAGGTGGTTCGTCGCGAACGCCGCCACCTGGGCGAGGTGGGTCACGACGATCACCTGCGAGGTCTCGGCGAGGCGGGCGAGGCGCCGCCCCACCTCGATCGCGGCGGCGCCGCCGATTCCCGCATCCACCTCGTCGAAGACGAACGTGGGCACGGGATCGGTCGCGGCGATCACGACCTCGATCGCGAGCATCACGCGACTGAGCTCGCCGCCCGAGGCCCCCTTGGACACGGGACGCGGAGCAGCCCCAGGATGCGGGGCGAGGAGGATCGCGACCTCGTCGCGTCCCGCCGCGGATGCGGGCGTCTCGCTCACCTGCACCTCGACGCGGGCGTCGGGCAGGGCGAGGGCGTGGAGTTCTTCCGTGACATCGGCCGCCAGCCGCTCCGCCGCCTCACGACGCGCCGCGGTCAGGGTGGTAGCCGCGGCGTCGAGGCGCTCCATGACCTGCGCGCGCTCGGCGCTCAACCGCTCGACGCGCGAGTCGTCGTCGTCGAGCTCGGCCAGGCGGTCAACGCCGTCCGCGGCGAGGGCCAGCGCGGCTTCCAGGCTGCCGTGGGCGCGGACGAGGGCTGCGAGCACGCTGCGGCGCTCCTCGACCGCGGCGAGCTCGGCCGGTCCCGCCTCGTCGAGATCGGCGAGATACCCCGCGACGGCGCCGGCGAGATCGACGATCCGGTACGAGATCTCGGCGGCCTGTTCCGCCATCGCCGCGACGGTGGGGTCGGCGTCGGAGACGCGTTCCAGCGCGCGACGTGCCTCGGCGACCAGGGTGGATGCATCGGGGGCGTCGTGTTCGCTGGCGAGTGCTTCGTGCGCGAGAGCCGCAGCGGCTCGGAGCTCCTCCACATTGGCGAGGAGCTCGGCGCGGGCTGCCAGTTGCACGTCCTCCTCCGGCTGCGGTGCTGCGGCGTCGATCGCGGCGAGATCGGCGCGCAACTGCTCGGCTTCGCGCACCCGCTCATCGCGGCGCTGGACCAGCTCGGCGAGTTCCGTATCCAGGTCGCGCACCCGCTCGTACGCGCGCCGATACTCCTCCAGCGGCACGGCGACGCTCTGTCCTGCATAACGATCGAGGGCGTCGCGCTGCGCCGCGCCGGAGCGCAGGCGCAACTGGTCGGACTGCCCGTGCACGGCCACGAGGAGATCGGCGAGGTCGGTCAAGACGCCGACCGGCGCCGACCGGCCGCCCACCGTGGCACGGCTGCGCCCCTCGGCGCTCAGAGTGCGGCCGAGCAGGAGCTCGGCGCGATCGTCTGCGACGGGGTCCAGATCTCCCCCCGCCTCGCGGACGCGGTCGGCGGCGGCACCGTCGGGATCCACGAGCCAGACGCCCTCGACGGCCGCGGCGGCGGCGCCCGATCGCACGACCCCGGAGTCGGCGCGCGCACCGAGGAGCAGGCCGAGCCCGGTGACGACCATGGTCTTGCCCGCACCGGTCTCACCCGTGATGGCTGTGAAGCCGGGGCCCATGGGCAGCGTGGCGTCGGCGATGACACCGAGCTCACGCAGGCGCATCTCCTCGATCACGCGGTGACCTCGCCCGCCGGTCCCCGCCATCCGGTGACGGGCAGGTGGAATTTCTGCACGAGGCGCTCGGTGAATGCCGGCGGATGCAGGCGCGCGAGACGCACCGGCTCCGAGGAGCGGCGGGCGACGACGCGGGCTCCCGGCGGGAGCTCGTGCGAGCGGCGGCCGTCGCACCAGAGGATGCCGGTACCGTGCGTCCGGGCCAGCACCTCGATCGCGACCGCGGCCTCGGGGCCGACCACGAGCGGCTTCGCGAACAGTGCGTGTGCCGACAGCGGGACGACCGAGATGGCTTCGACGGTCGGCCAGATGATCGGGCCGCCGGCGGAGAAGTTGTAGGCGGTGGAGCCGGTGGGGGTCGCGATGACGACGCCGTCGCATCCGAAGCTCGACAGGGGGCGCCCGTCGATCTCCATGACGACCTCGAGCATCCGCTCGCGGCTCGCCTTCTCGACGGTCGCCTCGTTCAACGCCCAGGTGCTGTAGATGACCTGTCCGGAAGCGTCCTTCACCCGCACCGAGAGGGCGAGGCGCTCCTCGACCCGGTAGTCGCGGGCGATGACCCGAGCCACGGCCTCGTCCATGTCGTCCCGCTCGCTCTCGGCGAGGAAACCCACGTGGCCCATGTTGATGCCGAGCACGGGGGCGGTGCCGCTGCGCACCATCTCGGCGGCGCGGAGGATCGTCCCGTCGCCACCGAGCACGATCGCCAGCTCGATCTCGTGCAGGGGCACATCGACGCCCAGCACGGCCAGGTCGGCGCAGCGCGGCAGCACTTCAGCGAGCTCATCGCGATCGTCTTCTGCCAGCACGGGAGTGGCGCCCGCGGCGCGCAGGGCCGAGATCACCCGATCGGCCGCCTCGACGGTGTCTGCGCGGCGCGCGTGGGCCACCACGAGGATGTGGCGCGGATCGGTCATCGCACTCCCGTCAGCTCGGTCACAGTGCTCTCCCATTCTGACGGAATGCGCCCGCCGGTGCGTCGGAGGTGCACGAGATACTCCTGATTACCGTGGGTTCCGACCACGGGAGAGGCGATCAGGCCCGCCGTCTGCAGCCCCGCGTCCCACGCCTGCCAGAGGACGGTCGAGATCGACTCCGCCCGCTGGGCCGGGTCGGTGACGAGGCCGCCGCGCACAGCGGTGCGGCCCACCTCGAACTGCGGCTTGATGAGCAGCACGATGTCGCTCGTGTCCGTGACGACCGAGCGCACGGGCTCGAGCACGTGGGAGAGGGAGATGAAGGACAGGTCTCCCGTGACGATCTCGGGCGTGTACGGCGTCCCCGCTGCGGCGACGAGGACGGCGGGGTCCATGAAGCGGACGTTGAACCCCTCGACGGCGATCACGCCGGGATCCCGGCGCACGCTCTCGGCGAGCTGGTCGTGCCCGACGTCGACCGCGAGCACCGGCTCGGCGCCCCGCTCGCGGAGTACCTGGGTGAATCCGCCGGTACTGGCACCCATGTCCAGCGCGGCGCGTCCGGCGACGTCGATCGCGAACGCGTCGAGCGCGGCGATCAGCTTGTGCGCGGCGCGGCTGACGTAGTGATCGGATGCGGCGACGGCGATCGCCGCGGACTCGGGCACGCGGTGTGAGGGCTTGACGACGGCGGTGCCGTCGACCGAGACCAGGCCCTGCGTGATGAGCGTCGCAGCGTAGGTGCGCGAGCGCGCGAGCCCGCGGGCGGCGACGGCGGCGTCGAGACGCTCGGTCATCCGGCGTGCGGTCCGGAGTCGAGGCGGCGAGCGATGTCGTCGAGCAGGACCGCATACGCTGCGGCACGATCGCCGAGGCTCTGCTGCTCGATCACCTCGAGTGCGGGCAGCAGATCATCGGCCGGCTCCGTGGGTTCTGCGTGCATCACCCCAGGATACGGCTCACCCCCCGCACGGACAGCGCGTCAGGGCCGATGGAACGGATCCGCGTACAGCTCCTCGGGCACGCGGAACCCGAAGATCGCCCGCCCCGTCGACCAGATCGCCGCAGCACCCGCGCGCACGAGGTCGATCGGACGCGAGCCCGCCGACAGGATGCGCAGGTCCGCGCCGTCCACGGCGACACGCGCATCGCCGACGATCGTCACGTCGCCCTTGACCTTGGTCTGCGGATACGGCTCGTGCAGTTCGCGGAGATCGCCGAGGATGAAGTCGGGACGCGAGGTCGAGGGTGCTGCGAGGACATGCTTGGGCCGATCGATGCCGGTGAGCACGAGTGCCGAGGGGATGCCAGCGGCCTGAGCTCCCGCGATGTCCGTGTCCAGCCGGTCGCCGATGAAGAGCGCGCGGCGCGCGTCGAACCGAGCGAGCGCCTCTTCGAAGATGGGCGTCTCGGGTTTACCCGCGACGACCGCGAGCCGGCCGATGGCGGTGTGGACCGCGGAGACGAGTGTCCCGTTCCCCGGCGCGATGCCCCGGGACTGCGGGATGGTCCAGTCGGTGTTGGTGGCGATCCACGGGATCCCGCCCTCATCTTCCGGTGTCTTGAGCGCGAAGGCGGCCTCGGCGAGATCCGTCCATCCCACGTGCGGCGCGAAGCCCTGCACGACGGCGGCCGGGTCGTCCTCGGCCGATCGCGTGACGACGAAGCCGGCCTTCTCGAGCTCCACGACGAGGCCCTCTCCCCCGACGACGAGGATCGTCGCCCCGGCGGGCACGCGGGTGCGCAGCAGTCGCACCGCGGCCTGGGGACTGGTGACCACATCGTCGGCGGTCACGGTCAGACCGAGCTCGGTGAGGTGCGCGGCGACACTGGCGTCGGTGCGAGACGCGTTGTTGGTGATGAAGCCGAGTCGACGCGTCGCCGCGACGGTGTTCAGCGCATCGACCGCGTGCGGGAGCGCGCCCGCACCGGCGTACACGACGCCGTCGAGGTCGGCCAACACGGTGTCCACACCGTCGAGCGGGGTGGGAGCGGGGCGACCGAACAGTGCCATCAGCGCTCCTGGTCCTCGTCATCGTCTGCGGTCGTCGAGCTCTGTGCGTCGGCGGCCGCATCCGCGGCGGCGAGGAGTTCCTCCACCTCCGCAGCGATCGAGTAGTCGTCCTCGTCGGCGTCGCCGTCCTGGCCGGCGTCGGCCTGCGGATCCTCGTCCGCGTCCGACTCCTCGGCGTCGGTGTCCTCGACGAACTCCTCGTCGAAGATCTCCTCGACGTAGATCTCCTCGTCGGATCCGTTGCCCGCTGCCTCGTCGAGTGCTTCGGCGGCGATGTCCGCCCGCCGCGTCCACTCGGCAGCTTCCTCGTCGCGACCCAGCTCTTCGAGCACCGCTGCGCGGGCTGCGAATAGAGCGGGGCTCCACTCGAAGGCGCGGTCGGGGTCGAGCTCGGGGATGTCCAGTTCGGCGAGGGCGCGCTCGGTCTCACCGAGATCCAGACGGGCACCGGACAGCGCGATCGCGAGGGATACGCGCACCGCGACCGGAAGCGTGTTCCGATCGACGGCGCGACCGACCTCGATCGCACGGTCGGGACGCCCGACACCGCGCTCACTGTCGACCATGAGGGCGATCTGGTCCTCGTTGCCGGAGATCCGACGGTAGGTGCGCAGCTCGCGCAGTGCGAGCGCGTAATCGCCGGTTGCGTAGGCGGTGATGGCGACGCTCTCGCGCACGACGGCGATGCGACCGGCACGGCGGGATGCGGCAAGGGCGTGCTCGTGCGCGCGCTGCGGGTCCTCGTCGATCAGGCGCCCGGCCATCACCAGGTGACGGGCGACCTCCTCGGCGTTCTCCTTGCTGAGCGTCTTGAGCTCGTTCCGTGCGCTGGGGTGCAGATCGCGCGCCGTGATCTCCTCGGGGACCTCGGGCTCTGCGACCTTGGCCGCGCGCACCGCATCGCGCTGCGGCGGACGGGAGGAACGATCGGAGTCGTAACCGCCGCGGGAGGGGCGGTCGCCACCTTCGCGGGGACGGTACGGCCGGTCGCCCTCCTGGCGCGGACGATAGGGCCGGTCGCCGCCTTCGCGGGGACGGTACGGCCGGTCGCCGCCTTCGCGGGGGCGGTAGGGGCGGTCGCCCTCCTGGCGGGGACGGTACGGCCGGTCGCCGCCTTCGCGGGGACGGTACGGCCGGTCGCCGCCTTCGCGGGGACGGTACGGCCGGTCGCCGCCTTCGCGGGGACGGTACGGCCGGTCGCCGCCTTCGCGGGGACGGTACGGCCGGTCGCCGCCTTCGCGGGGACGGTACGGCC
Organism: Microbacterium binotii; assembly: GCF_021398715.1. NCBI lineage: Bacteria > Bacillati > Actinomycetota > Actinomycetes > Micrococcales > Microbacteriaceae > Microbacterium > Microbacterium binotii. The sequence goes on from NZ_CP090347.1 coordinate 2,109,389, forward strand.
GGTCGCCACCCTCGCGGGGACGGAAGGGGCGGTCGCCGTCGCGGCGCGGGCGGTCGGCCTGCGCGCCGTCACGCGGACGGTACGGACGATCGCCATCCTGACGCGGACGGTACGGACGATCGCCACCCTCGCGAGGGCGGAACGGGCGGTCACCGTCACGACGAGGACGCTCCGAACCCTGACCGTCCTGACGCGGACGGTACGGACGATCGCCACCCTCGCGAGGGCGGAACGAGCGGTCACCGTCACGGCGCGGGCGGTCAGCCTGGGCGCCATCCCGCGGACGGTAGGAGCGGTCACCGTCCTGACGCGGACGGTACGGACGGTCGCCGTCGCGGCGGGGACGCTCCGACCCCTGGCCGTCCTGACGAGGACGGTAGGAACGGTCGCCGTTCTGATGCGGGCGGTCGCCGCCGCGGGCGCGCGAAGACTCCCGACGCTGCTCGTTGTCGTCGTTGTTCGTCATTCGCTCTCTCCTCGCGACGTAAACCCCTGGAAAAACAGAAATGGCCACCCAGCTTTGGGTGGCCATTTCTAAAAGGAGTCCGGCGGTGTCCTACTCTCCCACAGGGTCCCCCCTGCAGTACCATCGGCGCTGAGAGGCTTAGCTTCCGGGTTCGGAATGGGACCGGGCGTTTCCCTCTCGCTATGGCCGCCGAAACACTATTGATGTTTCAAGTCATGCACACAACAAAAGAATGTTGTCTGCGGTTCTCGACCGTACATCGAGAACCACTCAGTGGACGCGAACAGCTTCAGTTCAAACGAAGTGTTATCAAGTCATCGGCTTATTAGTACCAGTCAGCTACACGCATTACTGCGCTTCCACATCTGGCCTATCAACCCAGTAGTCTGGCTGGGAGCCTCTCACCCGAAGGTATGGAAGTCTCATCTTGAGGCCGGCTTCCCGCTTAGATGCTTTCAGCGGTTATCCATCCCGAACGTAGCTAATCAGCGGTGCTCCTGGCGGAACAACTGACACACCAGAGGTTCGTCCAACCCGGTCCTCTCGTACTAGGGTCAGATCCTCTCAAACTTCCTACGCGCGCAGCGGATAGGGACCGAACTGTCTCACGACGTTCTAAACCCAGCTCGCGTACCGCTTTAATGGGCGAACAGCCCAACCCTTGGGACCTACTCCAGCCCCAGGATGCGACGAGCCGACATCGAGGTGCCAAACCATGCCGTCGATATGGACTCTTGGGCAAGATCAGCCTGTTATCCCCGAGGTACCTTTTATCCGTTGAGCGACAGCGCTTCCACAAGCCACTGCCGGATCACTAGTCCCGACTTTCGTCCCTGCTCGACCTGTCAGTCTCACAGTCAAGCTCCCTTGTGCACTTACACTCGCCACCTGATTGCCAACCAGGTTGAGGGAACCTTTGGGCGCCTCCGTTACTTTTTGGGAGGCAACCGCCCCAGTTAAACTACCCACCAGGCACTGTCCCTGAACCGGATTACGGTTCGAAGTTAGATATCCAGAGTGACCAGAGTGGTATTTCAACAATGACTCCACAAACACTGGCGTGTCTGCTTCACAGTCTCCCACCTATCCTACACAAGCCACACCGAACACCAATACCAAGCTGTAGTAAAGGTCACGGGGTCTTTCCGTCCTGCTGCGCGTAACGAGCATCTTTACTCGTAATGCAATTTCGCCGAGTTCGCGGTTGAGACAGTTGGGAAGTCGTTACGCCATTCGTGCAGGTCGGAACTTACCCGACAAGGAATTTCGCTACCTTAGGATGGTTATAGTTACCACCGCCGTTTACTGGGGCTTAAATTCGCAGCTTCGCTTACGCTAACCGCTCCTCTTAACCTTCCAGCACCGGGCAGGCGTCAGTCCGTATACATCGTCTTGCGACTTGGCACGGACCTGTGTTTTTAGTAAACAGTCGCTACCCACTAGTCTCTGCGGCCACCACACCCTTTCCGGAGCAAGTCCGTATAAGTGGATGGCCCCCCTTCTCCCGAAGTTACGGGGGCATTTTGCCGAGTTCCTTAACCACGATTCTCTCGATCTCCTTGGTATTCTCTACCTGACCACCTGAGTCGGTTTGGGGTACGGGCAGCTAGAACCTCGCGTCGATGCTTTTCTCGGCAGCATAGGATCACCCACTTTTTATCCGCATCGTGTCTCAGCCGAACGAGTCGCGGATTTGCCTACGACTCAGCCTACGCACTTGCCCCGGGACAACCATCGCCCGGGTTGGGCTACCTTCCTGCGTCACACCTGTTAATACGCTAACCGCACCAGCGTGGGGTCGAGCGTTCACCAAGACGGCATCACCCCGAAGGGATCCACACATTCCTGGCTAGGACTCTTAGCACCACTGGATTAGCTTGGGCGGTTCTTCGCCGGTACGGGAATATCAACCCGTTGTCCATCGACTACGCCTGTCGGCCTCGCCTTAGGTCCCGACTTACCCAGGGAAGATTAGCTTGACCCTGGAACCCTTGGTCTTTCGGAGGACGTGTTTCTCACACGTCTTTCGCTACTCATGCCTGCATTCTCACTCGTGTAGCCTCCACGGCTGGTTCACACCGCCGCTTCGCTGGCCACACGACGCTCTCCTACCCATCAACACGGCTGGACCACGAAGGCCTACCAATAATGTCAATGCCACAACTTCGGTGGCGTGCTTGAGCCCCGTTACATTGTCGGCGCGGAATCACTTGACCAGTGAGCTATTACGCACTCTTTCAAGGGTGGCTGCTTCTAAGCCAACCTCCTGGTTGTCACAGCAACTCCACATCCTTTCCCACTTAGCACGCGCTTAGGGACCTTAGTTGGTGGTCTGGGTTGTTTCCCTCTCGACTATGAAGCTTATCCCCCACAGTCTCACTGCTGCGCTCTCACTTACCGGCATTCGGAGTTTGGCTGACGTCAGTAACCTTGTAGGGCCCATCGGCCATCCAGTAGCTCTACCTCCGGCAAGAAACACGCAACGCTGCACCTAAATGCATTTCGGAGAGAACCAGCTATCACGAAGTTTGATTGGCCTTTCACCCCTATCCACAGCTCATCCCCTCAGTTTTCAACCTAAGTGGGTTCGGTCCTCCACGACGTCTTACCGTCGCTTCAACCTGGCCATGGATAGATCACTTCGCTTCGGGTCTAGGACACGCGACTGAATCGCCCTATTCAGACTCGCTTTCGCTACGGCTACCCCACACGGGTTAACCTCGCCACGTATCGCTAACTCGCAGGCTCATTCTTCAAAAGGCACGCTGTCACCCCTACTAAGGAGGCTCCAACGGTTTGTAAGCAAACGGTTTCAGGTACTATTTCACTCCCCTCCCGGGGTACTTTTCACCTTTCCCTCACGGTACTTGTCCGCTATCGGTCATCTGGGAGTATTTAGGCTTATCAGGTGGTCCTGACAGATTCACACGGGATTTCTCGGGCCCCGTGCTACTTGGGATACTCTCCACGCCAGAACACGCATTTCGACTACGGGGCTGGCACCCACTATGGCTGGCCTTTCAAGACCATTCGTCTATACGCTTCTGTCACGTCGATCACCCGGCAGGATGATCAAGAAAGTCCCACAACCCCCAACGTGCAACGCCTGCCGGCTATCACACACGCTAGGTTTAGCCTCTTCCGATTTCGCTCGCCACTACTCACGGAATCACGGTTGTTTTCTCTTCCTGTGGGTACTGAGATGTTTCACTTCCCCACGTTCCCTCTACCCGCCCTATATATTCAGGCGGGAGTCACTAGGTCGGCACGCCGCCCAGCGGGGTTTCCCCATTCGGAGACCCTCGGATCAAAGTGTGCTTATCCACTCCCCGAGGCTTATCGCAGATTGCTACGTCCTTCTTCGGCTCCAGATGCCAAGGCATCCACCGTTTGCTCTTAAAGACTTGAAATCACATGAGTTTGAATCGTCAACTCGAAAATTGACTAAATGATCTAAAAAAGATCACCTGTGAAATGAATCCGAAGATTCATCTCTAAGATGCTCGCGTCCACTGTGTAGTTCTCAAAGTACGGGCGGTACCAACCCCCACTGCACAAGCAGCAGAAGAAGGCCCAGAGGTACAGCCGCAACCCCCAAAGGAGTCACACCCGGTCCCTCAGGACCCAACAGCGTGCATGCACCAAACCCCTCCGACCCCACCTTTCCAACCGCAAGCGGCGTACTCAGCAGAACCCTCAGACCCTGATGCCTCGTCAAATGTTCCACCCATGAGCTCCCAGCGAAGAACGTGTGCCTTCGAACTGGGTTCTGGAAGTCCGAAGACTTCAGATGCTCCTTAGAAAGGAGGTGATCCAGCCGCACCTTCCGGTACGGCTACCTTGTTACGACTTAGTCCTAATTACCGATCCCACCTTCGACGGCTCCCTCCACAAGGGTTAGGCCACCGGCTTCAGGTGTTACCGACTTTCATGACTTGACGGGCGGTGTGTACAAGACCCGGGAACGTATTCACCGCAGCGTTGCTGATCTGCGATTACTAGCGACTCCGACTTCATGAGGTCGAGTTGCAGACCTCAATCCGAACTGGGACCGGCTTTTTGGGATTCGCTCCACCTCACGGTATTGCAGCCCTTTGTACCGGCCATTGTAGCATGCGTGAAGCCCAAGACATAAGGGGCATGATGATTTGACGTCATCCCCACCTTCCTCCGAGTTGACCCCGGCAGTATCCCATGAGTTCCCACCATTACGTGCTGGCAACATAGAACGAGGGTTGCGCTCGTTGCGGGACTTAACCCAACATCTCACGACACGAGCTGACGACAACCATGCACCACCTGTATACGAGTGTCCAAAGAGTTCTACATTTCTGCAGCGTTCTCGTATATGTCAAGCCTTGGTAAGGTTCTTCGCGTTGCATCGAATTAATCCGCATGCTCCGCCGCTTGTGCGGGTCCCCGTCAATTCCTTTGAGTTTTAGCCTTGCGGCCGTACTCCCCAGGCGGGGAACTTAATGCGTTAGCTGCGTCACGGAAACCGTGGAATGGTCCCCACAACTAGTTCCCAACGTTTACGGGGTGGACTACCAGGGTATCTAAGCCTGTTTGCTCCCCACCCTTTCGCTCCTCAGCGTCAGTTACGGCCCAGAGATCTGCCTTCGCCATCGGTGTTCCTCCTGATATCTGCGCATTCCACCGCTACACCAGGAATTCCAATCTCCCCTACCGCACTCTAGTCTGCCCGTACCCACTGCAGGCTGGAGGTTGAGCCTCCAGTTTTCACAGCAGACGCGACAAACCGCCTACGAGCTCTTTACGCCCAATAATTCCGGATAACGCTTGCGCCCTACGTATTACCGCGGCTGCTGGCACGTAGTTAGCCGGCGCTTTTTCTGCAAGTACCGTCACTTTCGCTTCTTCCTTGCTAAAAGAGGTTTACAACCCGAAGGCCGTCATCCCTCACGCGGCGTTGCTGCATCAGGCTTTCGCCCATTGTGCAATATTCCCCACTGCTGCCTCCCGTAGGAGTCTGGGCCGTGTCTCAGTCCCAGTGTGGCCGGTCACCCTCTCAGGCCGGCTACCCGTCGACGCCTTGGTGAGCCATTACCTCACCAACAAGCTGATAGGCCGCGAGCCCATCCTGAACCAAAAAATCTTTCCAAACGTTGACCATGCGGCCACGTCTCGTATCCAGTATTAGACGCCGTTTCCAGCGCTTATCCCAGAGTCCAGGGCAGGTTGCTCACGTGTTACTCACCCGTTCGCCACTGATCCACAGAGCAAGCTCTGCTTCACCGTTCGACTTGCATGTGTTAAGCACGCCGCCAGCGTTCATCCTGAGCCAGGATCAAACTCTCCGTAAAAGAAAAATGCATACACACAACGGAAAAAGAAGTGCGCAGCGAGTTTGAACTGACCAAAAGGATGCCATTACTGACAATCCATAACGCCAACCCCAAAGGGTTGGACTTGATCCAAAGGAATCTCACCCAGCCGAAGCTGGAACGAGGTTATTTGGCATTTGACAAGTGCACGCTGTTGAGTTCTCAAGGAACGGATGCTCCCACCATCGGACCTCTCGGTCGTCACCATGGGGCAACTATTCGTTTCTCCCGGCTCGGTGTCGGATCGGCGCTTCGCTCTTGACAGAGCAGTGGTCCCAAGATCTGACTCGTGGAGTTCGGGATCCTCATCCTACTCGCATCTGCGACAAGATCTCAAGTCGAGATCTTCAGGATGAGGGGTGGTTCTCCGCTTGAGGGGGCGCCGGGCCTCTCGGCCTCTCCGCTCTTCCCTGTGGGGCGAACAAGTAATAAGTTACGTGGGTTCCGGCCATCTGCCAACTCGAGCGCAACCCCCGGGCGTGTCGCGCGTCTTTCCGCGGTCGACGGCGGGGTCACTCCCCCGTCAGGAACTCGATTGCCGCCGCGCGGAAGACGCGTGAGCCGGGGGCGTTGAAGTGGTGCCGGTCGGGGATCTCCACGAACGTGCCACGCGGTGCGGCCGCGGCCAGGGCGCGCGAGCCCTCGATGATGGCGTCCTGGGTGCCCGTGGCGAACAGCACCGGCTGCGTCGGCGCGAGCGCGGGGTCCGGGTCGGCGGTCCCCGACGAGCGCAGCCCCTGCGCGATCGCCCACAGTGCGCGCAGATCGTTTCCCGGCACCCGCTCGGTGAGGGCGATGTAGTTCTGGGTGACGCGATCGGTGACCGGCGTCCCGTCCTGGATGAGCGCGCTCACCTGGTCCAGGTCGAGGCGGGCGAGCGGGACGCCGTCGGGGACACCCCCGAGCACTCCCCGCAGCACGCGCTCGGGGAGATCGCGAAGGACCTCCCACCCCACCCGTGCTCCCAGGGAGTAGCCCACGTACACGGCGTCATCGATCAGGTACGTGTCCATGACGGCCTCGACGTCGCGGGCGAGCTCGCGCAGGTCGTAGTCCCGCGCCTCGTGCGGTTTGTCGCTCGCGCCGTGCCCGCGTTGATCCAGACCGACCACGCGGAATCCCGCCCGCTGCAGGTCGCGCACCCATCCGGTGCTGACCCAGTTGTCCCGCGTGCTCGAGGCGAACCCGTGCACGACCACGGCTGTCGGCGCGTCCGGCTCCCCCCAGGAGTAGGTGGCGATGCGATGTCCTTCGCCCACCATCACGTAGCGGGGCTCGGGCATCTCGGTCAGGGCGGGCAGCGCAGCGGTCACGCCTCGATTCTGCTCCTTATCGCATCGCCGCGCCGCGCGAGCGGCGCCGGACGACGATCCCGCAGAGCACGAGCGTGCCCGCGGCCCACACGGCGCAGGCCGGCGGCAGCATGCGGTACGCCAGGTGGGCGACGGTGAACTCGGAGGTGAGCGGACCGTAGAGGGCGAGGCCGATCCCCCACGCCGCGATCAGGACGGCGGGAAGCGTCGCCACCCACACGGCACCCACCCATCGCGGAGTCCGCGACGCGTACGGGACACGGGGACGACGACGCAACCACAGCAGCGCCCACACCGCGATGATCGCCAGACCGATCGCGCTGGAGCCGTGCTGCAGCCACTTGATCCCCGCGAGGGGACCCCATTGGTCCTCCAGCGCCGGGAAGATCTCCGAGCCCAGCCGCCCCTCGTGGGTGAACGCGTCCCAGGCGATGTGGCTCGCGACCCCGATTGCCAGCGACGCCACCAGGAGCAGCACCGCGCCCGCGGACCCGCCGAACGTCTCCCGCCAGATCGTGCGCACCGGCGCATCCCATGCCGCAGGCAGGCGTTCGGCCAGTGGTCCGGGCGCGAGCTCCCGCGCGGCCGGGCGGAGCAGGACGCGCCACAGCAACAGCAGAGCGAGCGCCAGCAGCGCCGTCACCGGGAGCCATCGGAGGTCGTGCGTGATGCCGTACGTCACGGGGAACCCGCGCACGAACAACGGGAGATCCGGCGTCATCGCCCCCACCGCGATCGCCGCCGGAACAAGCGGCGTCCGCACGAACGGCAACGCGAGGACCGCATGGCTCGGGGTGAACGGCATGTCAGCCCCGCGGAACCAGCCCCGCGAGCGTCTTCTTGCCTCGGCGGATGATCGACACGCCGCCCGGCAGCCCGGCACGGACGGTCGTCGACTCGTCGGCGACGCGTTCGCCGTCGAGGCTGACCCCGCCCTGCGCCACGGCGCGCCGCGCCTCGCTCAGCGAGGAGACGAGGCCTGTGGCGACCAGCGCCTGCGCCACGGTCATCTCCGGCTCGATCGCAGCGTTCGGCAATTCGTCGATCGCCGCGCGCAGCGTCGCCGCATCCAGAGCGGTGAGATCGCCCTGCCCGAAGAGTGCCTCGGATGCGGCCACGACCGCCTCCGCAGCTTCGAGTCCGTGGACGAGCGCCGTGACCTCCAGCGCGAGACGCTTCTGCGCCGCCCGGCGGAACGGCTCTGCCTGCACCTGCTCGGCGTACCGGTCGATCTCCTCACGGGTGAGGAACGTGAACACCTTGAGACGATCGATCACGTCGGCGTCGTCGGTGTTCAGCCAGAACTGGTACATGCGGTAGGGACTGCACATCTCGGCGTCCAGCCAGACCGCGTTGCCCTCGCTCTTGCCGAACTTCGTGCCGTCGCTGTTGGTGATCAGAGGCGTTCCGATCGCGTGCACCGAGACACCTTCGACACGGTGGATGAGGTCGGTACCGCTGGTGAGGTTGCCCCACTGGTCGGATCCGCCCGTCTGCAGGACGCAGCCGTACTGGCGGTACAGCTCCAGGTAGTCGAGCCCCTGCAGGATCTGGTAGCTGAACTCCGTGTAGCTGATACCCGCCTCGGAGTTCAGACGCGCGCTGACCGCATCCTTCTTGAGCATCGTGCCGACACGGAAGTGCTTGCCGACCTCGCGGAGGAAATCGATCGCCGACAGCGGTGCGGTCCAGTCGAGGTTGTTGACGATGCGCGCCGCGTTCTCGCCGTCGAAGCTGAGAAAGCGCTCGACCTGCGCGCGTAGCCGCAGAACCCACTCTTCGACGGTCTCGCGGGTGTTGAGCGTGCGCTCGGCCGACGGGCGCGGGTCTCCGATGAGTCCGGTGGATCCTCCGACCAGGCCGAGCGGGCGATGGCCCGCGAGCTGCAGCCGGCGCATGACGATCAGCTGCACGAGATTGCCGAGGTGCAGGCTCGGTGCCGTCGGATCGAAGCCGCAGTAATACGTGATTGGCCCCTCGCCCAGCACGGCACGCAGCGCCTCGGGATCGGTGGACACATGCACGGAACCGCGCCAGACCAGTTCGTCCCACACGTTCGAGAACGAGGGGTCGTTGGCGGGGGCGGTCGCGCTCACAACGGGCGTAGACACGCGTGCCAGCGTAGCAACTGGCCGGCCCTCCACCCTCCGCACGGCGCGGCAGGACGGTGCGCGTCGGAAGGGGCTGGGACACTGGCACCATGTTCGCCCTCTCCCCCGAGCTGATCGTCGCCGGCGTCACGAGCCTCGCGCTGCTGCTCGCGCTGGCGGCGGCGCTGATCCTGGTGCTCGTCGCGCGCCGTCGTCCCGCCGATGCCGCCCTCGCGGTGGCCACGGGGCTCGTGCTCGTGGGGCTCGTGAGCGTCGTCGTGCTCCCGGTGGAGATCCCCCTGATCATCGGCCTCCCCCTGGCCCTGCTCGGAACCGCCCTCGCGGTGACCGGCGGCGACCCCGTGACCCGACGCATCCTCGACATCGCCACGCACGGCCAGGTCCGAGAGGGGGATGCGGGCGGCATCCTCGTCTTCCGATCGCGCACCGCCGAGGGCACGGAGGCCGGGTTGGAAGAGGTGCTGCGCGGCGGCACCACGATCGGCTACCTCGAGCGACTCGCCGTCGTGCTGTCGCTGCTGGCGGGGTTCCCGGAAGCCATCGCCGTCGTCGTCGCCATCAAGGGCATCGGCCGCTTCTCCGAACTCGCGACCTCGGCCGCCCGCGAGCGCTTCATCGTCGGGACGCTCGCCAGTCTCCTGTGGGCGGGGATGGTCGGCGCGCTCGTGCGCCTCGCGATCTTCTGATGCGTCTCACCGACGCCACTGCGCGAAGCCCTCGACGAGACCGGCCGCTCCGGATGCGGTGAGCAGCTGCGACACCGCGGACTGCGTGATCTGCTCGCGTGCCGCCAGCTCCCGCTGGGTGAGCCCCATGCAGCGCCCGTAGACCAGACGGCGCACCCGCTCCCCCATCGCGCTCACGAGTTCGTCGCGCGCCCAGACGTACGCGTTCGCCAGACGCACCTGCTCATGCACCGCCGCATCCTCGTCCTCTGCGGCGGCGATCCAGGTGCGCGCCGCCGGCATCGCGCGCACCTGCTTCGCGTGAAGGGTGTCGATCGCGGCGCGGGCGGCCCACCACGCAGGTCCCTCGGCCAGCTGCCCCGCCGTCGCGTCCACCGTGTACGCCTCACCGAGACCGATGCCGAACCGGCACTCGAGTCCGTCGGGGAGCGCCAGCGTGAGCAGCAGGATGCTGGCGAGAGCCGCGCCGAGGTCGGGGTACTCCCCCTGGAACTCGTCGCCCACGGTCGCGGTCAGCACGCGCTCCGCCAGAGGCAGGTCGGCTTCCACGGCGGCGAACACCGCTTCGATGCGGCGCTGCGCATCGGTACGATCCGGGAGCGCGCGCGATCCGATGATGTCTGCGGTCACCACGGTAGCCATGCCTGAAGAATAAGCTAATAACTAATGTCATAGCAAAATAAGCGTTTAGCTTATTTCACCCGAATCGACCGTTCACGTAGTCGAAGGTGCGCGGGTCGAGCGGCTCCGCGAACATCGCGTCCGTGTCACCGTGCTCCACGATATGACCGGGTTGCCCTTGCGACGCCAGGAAGAACGCGCACTGGTCCGAGACGCGTTGCGCCTGCTGCATGTTGTGGGTGACGATGACGATCGTCACCTCGTGGGCGAGCTCCAGCATCGTCTCCTCGATGACACGCGTGGAGGTCGGATCGAGCGCCGAGCACGGTTCGTCCATGAGCAGGACACGGGGACGAACCGCCAGCGACCGTGCGATGCAGAGTCGCTGCTGCTGGCCGCCCGAGAGCCCTCCGCCGGGTGAGCGCAACCGATCCTTCAGCTCGGACCAGAGACCGGCCTTGGTCAGACACGTCTCCACGAGATGGTCTTTGCGGTCGCGATCGGCGCGGATACCTGTGAGCGCCAGCCCCGCCAGCACGTTGTCGTAGATCGACATCGCGGGGAACGGGTTCGGCTTCTGGAACACCATCCCGATGCGCTTCCGGGCGTCCACGACGGGGAGCGTCGGTTCGTAGATGTCGTCGCCGTCGAGGAGCACTTCGCCGGCGAGCGACGCGGAAGGCACCAGCTCGTGCATACGGTTCAGGATCCGCAGGAAGGTCGACTTGCCGCATCCGGATGGCCCGATCAACGCGGTGATCCGGCCTGCGGGCATCGTGAGCGAGACATCCTGCAGCACCTGGTGTTCGCCGAACCAGGCGGAGATCAATCGGGCGTCGAGCTGAGCGGGAGCGACGAGCGCAGCGGCAGCGAGCTGGGCCTCGGCGAACTCGAGACGCTCGCGCGTCGCGGCCGCGCCGCCGGTGAGCACGATCGCCGAAGGCGCCGGCGCAGGCGCGACCCCGCGCCCGAGGGCGCGACCGAGGAAACGCGGCCGTTGACGCTGATCGCGACGGGATGCGGGGGGCACGTCGGCGACGAGGGCCGAGTCGCGGACCACCTCGGTCACCGGTTCGTCGGAGGCGGAGGGTGTCGTCGCCGCGGAAGACGGCGCATCCGCACGATGTGCGACCGAGACCACCTCGGTGATGGTCTCGTCGTCCTCCACGGCGTGGGGCGGCGGGTAGCCCTCGGTCATGGGCGCGGGGTCGTCGTGAGGTGTCGACATGTGGACATGCTCCAGTCAGATGAGGTTGGGCAGAAGGACCGCGACCTGCGTGGCGGTGACGAGACCGGCGAGACCCACGAGCGGGACGAAGACGATCCAGGTCTTGCGCCAGCCGAAACGGCGCAGCGACCAGATGGCACCGAGCTCCGCCCCCAGGAGGAACTGCAGCCCGAAGATCAACGCCCAGACCGTCCGGAGGTCGGTGGCCAGCGCCCTGTCCTGCGGAGGGAGCGTGACGGAGCTGGTCTGGCGTGCACCGCGGGGCTTCCCCTCCCCCACGAGCATCGCGTCCACGTACTGCACGCCCACGGGGGCGAGAGGTCCGCCACGAGCGGTCATGAGGATGAGGCGACTCTCGCCCGCTCGGGGGTTCGCAGGCGCGGGATCGCCGGCGTACCGCGTTCCCATCGTCTCGAAGACCAGCTCTCCCTGCCCGGTCGTCACCGTGAAGCGGTCTCCGGGAGCCAGGCGGGACAGCGACCCGAAGGGGCCGCCGTAGGCGAAGGATCGCCCCATCAGCACGCTGACCCCGACCTGTCCGGGCAGTACGGTGTCGCGCCGATGTCCGGGCCCGCTCATGAGCGTGCCCGCCGATGTCCCCTCCACGACGACGTCGTGGAGACCGATCTCCGGGATGTCGATGATCGCCACCGGATCGCCGTCCGCGAGCAGGACATCCTCGAAGTCGCCTTCCGAGACCGGCGCAGTCCCGTCGGCGAGTTCCGCACGGAAACGGTCTCGCAGCTGCTGCTGACCGGCGTGATAGGTGATGTTGCCGATCACGACGATGGCCAGCAGGAACGTCGCGACGACCGTGGCGATCATCACGAGGGTCGCGCGGATGACGGCCTGGCGAAGCGTCAACGGGGGTCGCGGCGGACCGGGGGGCCGACGGGGCATCCGCGGGGGTCTGCCCGGCCGCTTCGCCGACTGCCGGGGTGGCGCCGGTGGCCTCGGCGGCTCCTGCGTCACAGCCACCACCGCACTCACGCGACGCCCGCGGCGGGAACGGGGCGAGGTGCGACGAGCGTCGTCGCGGTGATCCGCAGAATCACGACCGCGAGCGCGATGAGCGCGAGCCCGGTCAGCAACAGCCACGGCAGGACGTAGACCACCGCCGCGCGGCTGACGGCCGCGGTCTCCTGTCCGTCGATCTGGGCGGGAGGAGTGAGGGTCACCCGTCCGACGACGAACGGCCACTGTCCCGAGCCGCTCAGCGTCGTCGTCACCACGCGAGTCTCCTTCGGCTTGAGCGAGTGGACGCGCACCTCGGCGCCGTCGATGCGCGCACCGAACACGGTGGCGATGCTGAAGTCGGCCGTGGCGTCGATCGTCTCCGACGAGAGGTTGCGCAACGTCACCCACAGCTCCGTCGCTCCCTCCAGCGGATTGAGCGTCGGCCGTGAGGTGCCGCCGATATCGCTGAGGTAGAGACCACCGGCGATCTCCATGTCGCCCGCGGCGGGCACCGGCGCGGGCGAGTCGGTCGCGACCGCGTTCGCGCCGGAGGCCTGTGATGCTCCGGACGACGAGCGACCCACCGACGGCGTGCTCTGGGCCGGGGCCGATGTCCCTACGACGGGCACGCTGATGCCGATGCCGTCTGCATCCGTGTCGTCCGCGTGGGCGGGGACCGCGATGAGGGACACGGCGACCAGCGCCGCGCCCGTCGCGAGCATGCTGCGCGCCCAGCCGCGCACTCGGGTCGGCGACACGTCAGCTCCCCGTTCCGACGGTCTTGCGCTCCGCGACGGCCCGCTCGGCTTCCGCGCGGGTGAACGCCATCCACTCGGCGGCCCGCTTGTCATCCCGGCGACGTCTCCAGCGCAGGTACACCACGAAGAGCCCGCCGAGCACGAGGAGGGCGACGACGATCCACGGCACGGCCCAGAACGCCGCCTCGCGGTCCACCTGCGGAGCAGGCGGCGCCTGGCCCGTTGCGCCCGTCTGATCGCCTCGTGAGTACAGGGATGCGGTCGCGTTGACGTACACGTACTGACCGATCGGGCCGAGATCGTACGTGACGGTGCGGGAGGCGCCCGGCAGGAGCTCGTCGAGGTTCTCGAGCCGACGCTCGACGAGGTCCGTGCCGAAGAAGCTCTTCGCCATCAGCACCAGGGTCGGCGCGAGGGCGACGTTGCCTTCGTTCGTGACGGTCAGCGTCACGCTCGCCGAGCCGTCGAACGGATTGAGCGATGGGTTGTACGTCGCCGTCATCCCCGTGATGTTCAGGAGCGACTGCAGGTCGCCGGCGACCCGCACGTACATGCGTGTGCCCACCCGGCGATCCACGAGGATCTGATCAGACGGCGACTGGGAGGACACGATGAGTCCGCCGGCGTGATCTCCGGGAGGTGCGTCGGCCGGGACCTTCAGCGTGAAGCGGATCGCTCGAGCATCTCCTGGAGCGAGCTCGAACTGCATCCGCGTCGAGCCGTCCTCGAGCACGACCCAGGAACCGGAGTCACTGGCTGCCGCGTTCGCGTCCAGGAGAGCGAAGTCCCCTTCCTCGGTGTTGAACGCGTCGGTGGCGTACACGGTGACCCGCTGCGCCGTCGTGCCGGTGTTCTGCACGCGATAGCAATCCGCGACCTCCTGCCCCGGTGCCGCGTCATAGGTGAACCGCGAACGACCGTCAGCGGCTCCGGTGTCATCGCAGGGACCGCCGGCGATGGCCTCGGTGTCGTCGGCGCGCGCAACAGAGGGCGCGACGACGGTGAGAAGGCCTGCCGTCAGAAGCGTCGCCGACAACGCGATGATCGCGCGCAGCGCAAGGGCACCCGTTCGGGTTCGGGTCTCGAACACGGATCATTTACTCCATATCTGGCTGACCGCCGCGGGTCCACGCGGTGAACGGGCGGCGAACAGGGGCAAGCGATTCGCCGCGCCCGGGCGCGGGCCCGAGCGCGGCGGTGGGGGTGGGACGCGCCGGGCGCCCCACCCCCGGGAACTCACTTCGAGACGACGGTGACCGTCATCGTCGAGGTGTAGGTGCCCGCCGGGGTTCCCAGCGGAGCAGTCAGCGTCAGCGCGGCCGACAGGTCGGTCTTGCCCGTTCCGGCGCCCGCGGGCGCCTCGGCGAACTTCGTTTCCGACGCCCCGGTGAGTGCCGACACGGCGGAGACGCCGGTGGCGGTCGTGGTGCTCTTGACCGCCGGGACGATCGCCAAGGCGGTGGGATCGATGGTGTTCGATCCGCTGGTGAAGGTGGCCACCGAGGTGTTCACCGTCCAGCCCGGCTTGGTCGCGTAGCGCTCGTCGCTGACCTGGAAGGTGGGCAAGGTGCCGGTGGACACCGACTGGCCGGCGTTGTCGAGCGTGGCCGAGCCCAGCGTGGCCTTCTCGCCGGTGGGGATGCTCAGCGAGAGCGCCCCATCGACAGGAGCAGCCACGGGAGCCTCGATCACGATCTGACCCGTGGGATCGGTCGGGTCGGTGGGCGTGGTCCCCTGCGTCGGGTACTCGTACGTCCAGTCGGCCGTACCCGCCGTGACGTGGATGTAGGCGAAGGCGCCGAGGCCCACGAACGTCACGCCGTTGTTCTTGGTGTACGCGATACCCATGCTGTAGTCGCCACCGGCGGCCTTGATGGGTGCGAACGAGGCACCGGGGAACTGGTTGAGCGCGGCGGGCGCCTGCAGGACGCGCTTCGTGCCCGGCTCGAAGCCGATGTCGACGCGCGTCGCCCAGTCGCTGATCGAGGACTCCTTGCCCCGGGGCGAGATGAAGATGTAGGTCGACTCGGCGTCGGCGGGCGCATCGGCGAATCGCTGGTCGGGGTCGGTGGCGCTGGGCGCTCCCACGAGTCCGGTCGTGTACTCGAGCTGCGTGCCCGAGGGCACCACGACGCCGGTGTCCAGCGAATAGAGGAAGTAGGGCTCGGGCGTGCCGTTCGGCGTCCAGTCGCCGACGGCCGCGGATGCGGCGCTGGCACCGAACCCGGCGACGCCGAGTCCGAGCGAGAGGGCGAGGCCTGCGGCCGCGACCTTGGTGATCGAGAGTTTCATGTCGAGATGTCCTTTGGGGTTCGGGCTCAGAGGGTCACGAATGCGAAGAGGGGTGCCGTCTGCGACGGCGCGAGGAATCCGAACTTCTCCTTGACCCGACGGGGGGTGCCCGCCAGACCACCGGTGAAGTTGGTGAGGCTCGTGGTTCTGCTCGGGTCGACCAGGGCCGCGAGCGAGGCGTCGTACTTCGCGTCGCCGGGGGTGATGCGCGCGCGCTCGACCACGAGGTAGGTGTCGCGACCGAACGTCGTGTTCGCGTAGTAGGCGGCGTTGGGCACGGTGCTCGCACCCGAGCCGGTCACGGCCGCGGTCCCCGACACGGCGCTACCCAGCGAGACACCCGTGGACGCGGCGACCGTGTTCACACCGGCGGCCCCGGTCACCTGAGCGGTCCAGCTGGCGACCGAGAACGGGATGATCTCCCCGGCGGCCAGCACGGTGGCGTCGTTCTCAGGGGTGGTGTTGTTCGAGTCGATGCCCGCCTTCAGGCTCGGGTTGCCGATGGCGCCGAGGAAGAAGGAGCGCGTTCCCGAGCCGTTCTGCGGGAGGCGGGGGTTCACGGCGACACCGTCGATGGAGGTCAGCGTGCCCTCGTAGATCTGCTTCAGCTGTGCGGCGGTGAGGTTCGCCCACGCGGCCGTGCCTCCCTTGTAGATGTAGGACACGGCGTCGCGGCCGAACGGCACATAAGCGAGCTTGCCGTCGGCGTTCTGGTTGGTGCCGGGGCCGCTGGAGGAACGGGCGATGTCGACCTGGCCGGTGATGATCTTGCCGTTGTAGGCGGTGCCGGTGATCGAGGCACGCAGCGCCGTCACACCGTTGCCCGAGCCCGAGGGGCGCTGGAAGTACGGTCCGCCGGACTTCGTCTGGATCTGGCTGCCCGCCCCCGTGGACGGGAACGCGTCGAACGAGCCGATCGTGTCACCACCGCTGGTCTTGACGCGAACGGTGGAGCCGGTCACCGAGGTGCCGTTGGCGAGCGCGTTGGCAGCATCCTGGAGGGTGTCGGAGCCGACGAGCACATAACTGTTGGACACGACCTCGGCGTTCGCCGAGCCCGCCACGAACCCGCCCGCGACGACGACGCCGAGCGCCGCCGTCACGGCAGCAAGCCGCTTGAACTTCATGGTGTTCTCTTTCTGTCGGGTGAGAAGGGTGATGCGGAGGAGAGGTCAGAGGCGTCGGCGCAACCGGCCGACGAACGGGACAGCACCTGCGGCGGCGACGCCGGCGAGCAGGCTCATCGGAAGCGCCTGGGTCAGCGCGCCGGTCTCGGGGTCGTCCGGTGTGGCGCCCGCGGACAGCGCCCCGGATGCCGCCCCGGACGCGACGGGGTTCGGGGCGGCCGCGACCGGCGCAGCGGGCGCGACCGCGGACGCGGGCGCGGTCACAGGGGCGGGCGTTGCCGGAGTGGGCCGGAGAGTGGGTACCGGCGCCGGCGCTTTCGCGTCGATGGCGTCGGCGGCGGCGAGCGCCTGCGTGCGCCACGCCGCCGGCAACGGCGCGTATCCCTCGGGCAGCTGCCCCTGGAGGTTGCCCGGTGTCTGTCCGTCCTTCGCCGCGAAGCGGATGAAGCGCGCGTAGCTGGCCGCCACCGTGTCCGAGTTGAGAGACGTGTTCGTCGCCGCATAGACCGGGATGGCGAGCGGGTAGGCGTTCGCGTCGGCACGCACGGCCGCGGAGAACGGGTCGAGAGCGAGAACCTGCGGCTGCGATTCGGAGGCGGTCATCAGCGACGCAGCGGCCAGGATGTTCGAGGTGTCCGGGGCGACGAACGTTCCCGCGGCGTTGCGCAGCCTCGCGGTGACCGTCTGATAGCGGTGGGCGGACGAGGTGTCGGTCATCGCGATGACCTTGCGGTCACCGACCAGATCACGCGCCTTGCGCTGCCACTTCGGCGGTTGCGCGATCGGATCCCACTCCCCCACGTTCAGTCCGTCACCGCGGAGCGCGTAGTAGGCCCCCGAAACGAGATCGTTGGTGTACGGCCGCCACGCGACGGAGTTGAGAACACGCGGCTCTCCCGCGTACGCCTCCTCCGGATCGACCTTGGGGAAGTCGTCGCGCGGCAGTTCGAGCGCATTGCCGGTCGGGTTGACGTTCGCGTCCGTGGACGCGTAGGGGTTCACCTTCATTCCCCACGGATCCGCTTCGCCCGCGAGGAAAGCGGCCGCCTCGTCGTCCGCCAGGATGTAGTTCCACACCGCTCGCGCGTAGCCGGAACGCCCGAGCGGCACCATGAGGTCGGCGACTGCCGGGCTCACGATGGCCTGGTCGCGCCAGGTCGGGTTCACCGAGAGGAACTCCGGGTCGAAGACGATGTTGCGCGGATTGCGACCGAGATGGCTCGTGTCGGCGTTCGTGGGCAGCGCGTCCGTGTAGCTCGACGTGAGCAGTTTCGCCAGCAGGCGCGGCGTGAGGTTCATCTCCTCGAACGGGCGCCGCGCCGCATCCTGTTCCTCCGGCGCGGCCACGGCTGACGGATAGCGATCGACGGCGAAGGTCACGGCGATTCCGGTCAGAGCGATGGGGGCGTACGTGAGCGAATCCACCTCGCCCGCGCGGGGGCGGACGGGCTGCGACGTCAGTGCGAGCGGCGAGTCGGCCACGGTGTTCGCGCTCTCCGCCGCGTCCATGTCGGTCGTCGTGATGAGGGTGTAGGCATCGCCGTCCTCGGCGCCGCAGAGGTTCGGCTGCCACGAGGAGACCGCGTCGCTCGCGAGCTCGGAACCGGCCAACTGCTGCTCACCGACACCGATGGCGCAGTGCGTGCCCACGGGCTGGAAGTCCAGCCGCACAGCGATTCGGTGCTTCCACTGTTCCCAGAACAGCGGGGAGGCGGTGTTCGTGCCTGCACCTCGCGGAACCACGACGAGCCAGCACGGCTGTCCGGTGACCGAGCCGTCGGTCCCGGTCACGGCCGCGCCGCAACCGAGGCCCGGTGATTGCAGGGCGGTCTGCAGCTCGAAGGTGACGGCTCCGGTCCCGGAGCTGTTCGAGCCCGCCCAGGGGATCTCGTTGGTCGTGTACCGGGTGAAGTAGGCGTTCTCGTTCAGGTTGACGCCCGGGATCCGCTGATTGTCATCGTCGATGCTGCGCACCACATCCGAGACGCCGGTGTTGGCGTCCGGCACGGTGCGGAAGGGGATGCCGGTGTAGGAGCCGTCCAACCCGCCCTTGCCGAAATAGGAGTAGCGGGCATCCTCCGGCGCGATCGCATCGGCGGAAGCGCGGCCGTCGTCCCGGCGCGCACCCGGGGTGGCGAAACCGCCGAACTGGCAGGTCGTGCGGGAAGGGAGGTACTCGGCGTCGTCGTTGATGACATCTCCCCAGCACTGCATGATCTGGAGGAAGTTCTCGCCGCCGGTCTGACCGCTCGGCAGGGTGGATGCCTTACCGCCGGTCCACGAGACCGAGACTGCCTGCGCGACCAGGTCGGCGGTCTGCGAGACGGTGACCTTGAGATCGGGCATCGGCGCGTCGCCGAGGTAGATGTCCTGGTCCTTCGCCGTCACGGTCACTGCCGACGACGAAGAGGCATCCTCCGCGCGCGCTGCGCCCGTGACGACGAGCGACACCGACAGCACCGCCGCGCAGGTCACGATGCCTGCCGCGAAGGATCGCACCCACGTGCGGACGAGTCCGTTTCGGACCACGAGAACACCCCAGTTCCGGCCGCCCCAGCGACCACACCACACGTTAGGAATCCCGTGCGAATCGGCTGTGTCCGCACCGGGAATGACCGGATCCGCCGGCCATCGGGTTGCCTTCCGGCAGGTGAACGGCGGGTGCCGCGGGCGTCAGCGGCCGCGCCCACGCCCGCGCAGCAGCAGCGGCGGCGCGAGGAGGGCCACGACCACGAGCACCACCGCGACGAGCATCCCCGTCTGCGAAGGACCCCAGCTCTCGGAGGCGATTGTGAAGGGCGATGAGACCGCCGTTCCCGCGGCTCCGGAACCCGAGACCAGGTTGCCGTTCGCGTCGTAGACCGCATCCGACGCGGCGCCTGCGGCGGCGGCTCCTCCGGTCGACGCAGCGGCGGCGGCAGCAGCACCGGACGCGCCACCGCCGTCGGTGCCCGCCGCCGGCGGTGTGCCCTCTCCTGCGCCCGCATTGCTGCAGGAATCCGCGTTGTAGGGCCCGACGTTCGACCCCGGGATGCGGGAGATCTGGTCGAACGCGGCCTTCACGAGGTTGTTCGGCAACGGTGAGTACCCCAGAGCACCCGCCTGCTTCTGGCCCTCGCACACGATGTACTTGACGAATGCTCCGAGCGTGTAGCCCTTGCGTTCGGTGAAGATCCCGCCGACCTGGGTCGGCACGATCATGTAGGAGTAGCTCGAGAGCGGATACGCCGAGGGGTCGGCGTTGTTGTAGACGCCGTCGAGGATCTGCGTCAGGTAGTCCGGCGAGGACTGGTCCTCGTTGATCCGCGCCTCGCGCAGAGCGATCTCGACGTTCGCCGCGGTCGGCTCGACGTAGTTGCCCGCGACGTTCTTGAGCTTCACGACCGGAAAACCGGACTTCATGGCATAGGAGTACTCCACGTAGGTGATGGAACCTTCCCCGTTGGTGGGGTTGGCCACGTACCCGGAGACGCCGAGCGATCCGCTCTGTGCCTTGAAGTTGAACGACGGCGGGAACTGCGAGGTCATGCCCGTTCCCCAGATCTGCGGGTATTGGGTCGACATCCACTTCGTGAACTGCGCCGTCGAGCCCGATCCGTCGGAGCGGACGACGGGCGTGATCGAGCGGTCGGGCAGGACCAGGCGAGGATTCTCCGACTGGATGGCGGGATCGTTCCAGCGGGTGATCTGACCCGTGAAGATCTTCGCGACGAGGTCGCCGGGAAGCTGCAGGTCGGTGACGAGCTTGCCGCCGATCTTCAGGTTGTACATGAGGGACGTGCCACCGGCCACGATGGGCAGGTACGCGTAGGGCCGCGTGGACACCTCAGCGGGAGAACCGTCCTCCGGGCTCGCCTGGAAGGGGATCTCACTGACCGCGAAGTCGACCGTCTCGCGGATGAAGTCGTTGCGCCCCGCCGAGGAGCCGGTGCCGTTGAAGCTGATCGTCATGCCGTAGTTGTTGGCGACGTTGCGGCGCCACTGATCCAGGGCGTTCTGCGACCACGTGGAACCGGAACCGGAGATGGCGACGTACGTGTCGGCGCGTGCGGCCGATGTGCCGCCGAGTGCGGCGGTGCCGACGATGAGGGCGGCGAGGGCGGTGTGCAGGACACGGCGGTGGGGGCGGTTCACGGGTTCTCCTGGGAACGGGTGGAGAGCGCCGGGGCGGCGGCCTCGAAGAGAGCGGGGCGACGGGTGATACGCATGAGGTCCTCACGCGAACGGCGCGCCGCACGATGGCGCTGCCCCTCGGAGAGCACACCCGCGCCTCGACCGCCGATCAGCCGCGCGATGACGAACAGGCTGAGCACGAGGAGGATGAGCACCGCCGCCGTACCGAACCCGCGCGCCACCATGTTCGGCTCGGGTGACTGCACGAAGGTGAACACCTGGAGCGGGAGGGAGATCATCGGCCCCGAGAACGGATCGGTGTTCATCTGGGCCGTGACCCCCGACGTGAGCAGCACGGGCGAGGTCTCACCGATCCCCCGCGCCGTGCCGAGGATGACGGCGGTCGCGAGCCCGGAACGCGAGGTGGGCAGAACGACCCGCCACACCGTTCGCCACCGGGACGACCCGAGAGCGTAGGAGGCTTCACGAAGCTGATGTGGCACGAGCCGCAGCACGACGTCGGCGGAACGGATCACGATCGGGAGCATCATCACGGTGATCGCGATGGATGCGGCGAAACCGGAGCGCTCCTTGGTGATCAGGGTGATGATCGCCGCGTAGACGAACAGACCCGCCACGATCGAGGGCAGAGCGGTCATCGCGTCCGAGACGGTGCGGACGAAGCGGGCGAAACGACCGCCGATCTCGTTGAGGAAGACCGCCGTCGTGATGCCCAGCGGAACCGTGATGGCCAGCGCGATGCCGATCTGGATCAGTGTTCCGACCACCGCGTGGGAGATGCCGCCGACCGACAGCGGATCGAGGGGTCCGGCGAAGCGCATGGTCTCCACGAAGAAGGAGAGGTTCGACAGCGCCGGCACCCCACGAGCGAGCGTGTACACCGCCACGAACACGAGAGCCGCGAGCACGATCAGGCCCGCGCTGTAGAGGAGGACGGTGACCACCCGGTTGACGACGGCCAGCCGGTCGGCGGTGAGCGAGACCAGAGCCGCGTAGGTGGCGATGAACACCACGAACGCCACCGCCACCCACCCCACGGGGCCTGTCAGGGGTGCGATCCATCCGAACAGCAACGTCGCCACCGATACACCCGCCAGCATCGCGCCGACGAGGTCGTAGCCGTCCGAGAGCGAGGCCCGGCCCGGCCGGCGTCGCTCCGGTCTCGCCTGATCCGACTGTTCGACCGGCACACGGGTCCGCGGTTCGCCCGCGGACCGCGTGGACGGATCCGCTGCGTCCCGGGAGGGGGCCGCGTCATCGATCAGGGTCATCAGGTGCTCTCCGCTCCGGAACGGGACCGCGCAACGATCGAGGACGCCGTGAAGTTGATCACGAGCGTGATCAGGAACAGCGCGAGACCGGCCGCCATGAGAGCCGAGAGCCCGAACTCGCTCGACTCGCCGTACCGCAGCGCGATGAGCGCCGAGACCGAGTTCGACCCGGTCTTCAGGACCTCCCAGTTGATCGTGAAGATGGGAGAGATGATCATGTACACGGCGATGGTCTCGCCGAGCGCGCGACCGAGGCCCAGCATCATCCCGCCGATGATGCCGCCGCGGCCGAAGGGCAGCACGACGGTGCGGATCATTCCCCAGCGCGTCGATCCCAGCGCGAGCGCTCCTTCGCGTTCTCCGATCGGGGCCTGCGAGAAGGCTTCGCGCATGATCGAGGTCTGCGTCGGCAGAACCATGAGCGCCACGACCATGCCCGCGATGAACGCCGACGAGGTGTAGGCACTGGCCTCCGTCAGACGTTGCCCATCCTCGGTCACCGCGAAGACGGGGATCCAGCCGAAGTAGGTGGAGATCCACTGCGCGACGGGGACGGCGTTCTCCTGCAGGAACTGCACGCCCCACAGACCGAAGACGACGCTCGGGACCGCAGCCATCAGGTCGACGATCGTCACCATGGCCCGCTTGACACCACCGGGCAGCGCCTCGCTGATCAACAGCGCCGTGCCCAGCGCCAGCGGGAACGAGAAGGCCAGCGCCACGACCGCGATCGTGATCGTGCCGAACAACACGGCCGCGATGCCAAAAGAGCCCGCGACGCCTTCCTGCGGTTCCCAGCGCTGGGTCCACAGGAAGGAGAAGCCCGAAGTGCTGAGGGCCTGCCCGCCGCGTGCGGTGAGGAACACCCCCACAGCGAGCATGATCGCGACCGTCGTTCCGCCGGCGGCGTAGGCGACGGTGCGGAACACCCGGTCGCCCAGGACCGGTCGCGACCGCAGTGACCGCCGCGGCGCGGTCGAGGTGCTCGCGCTCGGCGCGATGACCTCCGTGATGGCGTCGCTCAACTGTTCCTCCGTCTTTCGGGCAGGCGGAGCCCTCCCCAGGGCTTGGCCGTCAGCATCCCGCCGCCGGATGAATGCCGGATGCTGCGAACATGTCCTGCGGGTGACGTGCTCCGGTGCCGCGGGTGCCGCCGGTTCATGGGAGGGGCGGGGCGGGGGTGGGCGACGTCGACGGCGATGGCGTCGGCGTGGGTGTCGGCACCGGCGTCGAGGAAGGCTCGGGGCGCGCTGCGAGGAGCGTGACGGAGGAGCCGAACGGCACCAGTTCGCCCGCTGCCGGCCAGATCGCGAGAGCGAGACCCGCGGCCCCTCGGCCGCTGTACTCCGTGATCGGCTGGAAACCGGCTGCGACCACCGCCGACTGCGCATCGACGAGCGTCATCCCCGTCACGGACGGCACCGTGTTGTTGCCCGTCGCCACCCGTAGCGAGACGGACGAACCGAGCTCGCCCGCAGATCCTTCCGCCGGCTCGGCGCCGAGCACGACGTCGGCCGCTGCGGCGGCATCGACGCGGACGAGATCTCCGACCCGCAGCCCCGCACTCTCGAGGACGCGGGCGGCGTCGGTCAGAGTGAGCCCGACGAGCTGAGGTACGAGAACCGTCGTCGGCGGAGGCGACGTCGTCTCGGTCGCTGTGGGCTCCGGGCTGGCGAGGGCGACAGCGGTCGGGGCTGGGCGCGAGGGAGCCGCGGAGGGAGCCGAGCCCGCCGCTGCCGAGACGGCGATCACGGCGACCACGCACGATGTGGCTGCGACTGCCGCGGTCCACAACGGCCACCGTCCCCGCATCGGCGTGGAAACCGGCTGCGCTGCGGCGCGGGCGTGCACCGCGACTGTCCCGTCCGTGGATGCGGGCACCACCGTGCGGTAGTGGCGGGTGGGTGCGGTCACCGCGTCGGAGACCTCGGCGACCGGAGGGGAAGCGAGAGCCGCCCGCATCCGTTCGGCATCCGGATAGCGATCGGCGGGATCCTTGAGCATCGCCGTCGCCACGACGCGGTCGAGGGCCCGCGGGACCCCCCGTCGACGAGCGGATGGCAGCGGCGGGGGCGCAGCCAGGTGCGCACGGGCGATCGCTGCCGCATCACCGGCGTAGGGCGGACGGGCGGTGAGCATGAAGAACAGGACGGCCCCGACCTGGTAGAGATCGCTCGCCTCCGTCACCGGCGCTCCCCCCAGTTGCTCCGGCGAGGCATACGCGACGCTCGCCACCACGCCCTCCGCCGCGCCCTCGGCCCCCGACAGGAGGGCGTCGGCGCCGACGGTGGGTCGCCCCGGCACGTCGGCGAGACCGAAGTCCAGCAGCGTGACGCTCCGGCCGAAGTCGGCATCCGACGCATCCGGCTCGATCATGATGTTCGCCGGTGTGACATCGCGATGCACCACCGACTGCGCGTGGGCGGCGCTCAAGGCGGCGAGGACGCGGTCCGCGACGTCCCG
The DNA here is from genome assembly GCF_021398715.1 of Microbacterium binotii. Taxonomy (NCBI): domain Bacteria; kingdom Bacillati; phylum Actinomycetota; class Actinomycetes; order Micrococcales; family Microbacteriaceae; genus Microbacterium; species Microbacterium binotii. The sequence goes on from NZ_CP090347.1 coordinate 2,134,161, forward strand.
GGCTCGGGAGGGCTCCAGCGGCCCCCTCTCGCGGACGTGGTCGCTGAGGGTGACCCCCTGAGCGAGCTCCATGGCGATCCACACCGCCGTGGCCCCATCGTCCGCGACGCCCGCGTCCAGAACCCTGGCGATGTTCTCGTGGTCGACGGCCCGAGCGGCGTGCACCTCCTCGAAGAAGGCCTCCCAGCGCGCGGGGTCTTCTGCCAGGTGCGGATGAAGGAGCTTGAGTGCGACCCTCTCGCCGGTGCGGGTGTCGTCGGCGGCGAAGACCGAGGCCGTTCCGCCGCTCCCCAAGAGCGAACGCAGCCGGAAGCGCCCCGCCAGGAGCATGTCGCTCACCGCGCGAGCTCGGAGGACGAGTCGGACCGGGACTCCTCCTGCATCGCCACGAGCAGCCGCACCGCGAGTGCACCGGCGTTGCGCGCGACGGAGCGGTTCTCGTAGCGGCGGGCGCCGATCATGATGATCTCCTCGTCGAGGACGACGAACCATCCGGTGGTACGCAGGCCCGGCTCCGGGTCGGAGCGGACGTTGAGCCGGTGGGCGACACCGATGAGCCGGGCGACGTCGGCGCGCGCCGCCGCCTCGGATGCGGCCAACTGGGCGCTGCGTCCCAGCTCACGGTGATTCTCGGTCAGAAGACGCCAGCCGACCACCGTCCCGGCGACGGGGGCCGCAGCATCCGTGACGCGGACGCTGTCGCCGTGCATGGCCAGCACATCGGCGACGGCACGCAACCAGTCGACCGCGGAGCGGTGCGACCGCTCCGGAAACCGCGCGTAAAGGAAGTGCGCAGGCATCGTCTCTCCTTCGAAGCGCACCTGAGCAGAGGGGCGCGTCCGAAGCGTGGCGGGCGCAGGTCGACGCGCGCCGTCCTGGAGGTGAACGGCGGAGGTCGGGCGGGCGAGGCGTGGGTTACCGGGGCGAGTGCCCGGTCACCCTCAGATGCCGAGTTCGCGCGCGAGCGCCTGCGTGCGAGAGACGAGGTCGACGCGCTGCTCGGCCACGCGCCGCGGCGATGTTCCGCCGAAGCCGTCCCGGCTGGCCAGCGACCCCGGCACGGTCAGCACCTCGCGCACGCCGGGCTCCAGACGAGGCGAGACCGTAGCCAGCATCGCGTCGTCCGCGTCGTGCAGTTCGATTCCGCGCTGCTCGCACGCCTGAACCAGCGCACCCGAGATCTCGTGCGCCTCGCGGAACGGGACGCCGCGCTTGACGAGCCATTCGGCCACATCCGTCGCGAGCGAGAATCCCTGAGGTGCGAGCTCCGCCATCCGCTCGGTGTCGAAGCGGGCGGTCGCCACCATCCCGGCGAAGGCGGGCAACACGAGCTCGAGGGTGGCGATCGAGTCGAACACCGGCTCCTTGTCCTCCTGCAGGTCGCGGTTGTACGCGAGCGGCAGCGCCTTGAGCGTCGCGAGCAGACCCGAGAGGTTGCCGATGAGCCGGCCGGATTTTCCGCGCGCCAGCTCCGCGATGTCGGGGTTCTTCTTCTGCGGCATGATGCTCGACCCCGTAGAGAAGCCGTCGTCGAGTCTCACGAAGCCGAACTCGCGCGTGTTCCAGACGATGATCTCCTCGGCGAAGCGGGAGAGATCGACCCCGATCATGGCGGTGATGAAGGCGAACTCGGCCACCACGTCGCGCGAGCTCGTGCCGTCGATCGAGTTCTCCGCCGGTCGGTCGAGACCGAGGTGTTCGGCGACGAGCTGCGGATCGAGTCCCAGCGTCGAGCCCGCGAGCGCTCCACCGCCGTACGGGGAGACACGGGCGCGGACGCCCCAGTCCCGCAGGCGCTCGAGGTCACGGACGAGCGGCCAGGCGTGCGCCTGCAGGTGGTGGGCGAGCAGCACCGGCTGAGCGTGCTGCAAGTGGGTGCGTCCGGGCATGGCGGCATCCGCGTGCGCCTCGGCCTGCGAGACGATCGCATCGATGAGCCGGACGAGATCACGCGCGATCACGGCGGCATGATCGAGCAGGTACAGGCGAACCAGGGTGGCGATCTGGTCGTTGCGGCTGCGTCCGGCGCGCAGCTTTCCGCCGAGCTCGGGGCCGACCTCGGCGATCAGCGCCTGCTCGAGGGCGCCATGCACATCCTCGTCGCCGTCGGCGGGCACCAGACGTCCGTCCGCAACGGCCGCGGCCAGGGCATCCAGTCCCGCGTGCATGCGTCGCGCTTCGTCGGCGTCGAGGTAGCCCGCGGCCTCCAGGGCGGCGGCGTGCGCGTGCGAGCCGGCGAGGTCGTAGGGCGCGAGGATCCAGTCGAAGTGCGTGGATCGGCTGAGCGCGGCGAGCTCGGGCGAGGGGCCGGAAGCGAAACGGCCTCCCCACAGGGAACCGCGGTGGGTGGCGTCGTGGGGCGCGTCGTTCACCCGACCAGCCTACCGAGCACGCTCGGCGGCCGTGCGCACGCTCCGGCGCGCGACCCAGGCGAAAAGCCGTTCGAGCGGGCCCCGCCCCATCGTCAGCGCCCACACCGTGCACCCGACCACGACCACGATCGTCAACGGCCAGAACGGCTCGAGCTCCCGGAACTCCCAGAGCGCCCCGGTCTCGCCGAGTGCGAGCAGAGCCCACACCGCCCAGATGAGCAACTGCGCGGTGTACGCCGTCAACGGCATCGACCCGGTCGCGCGCAGCGGCAGCAGCAACCACGTCACGGGAGTGCGTGCGATGAGCAGGCATCCTCCCAGGACCGCGACCGCGGTCGCCGCGCCGCCGACGACCTCGGGCAGGCCACCCGAGTGCGGGTGCGTGCTCAGCGCGATGCCCCAGTAGTCGGACGCGACGGTCACGGGCGCCGCGAGGCCGCCCGCGCCGTAGGCGAACAGGGCGGTCCCGATCCCCATCACGACGAGGATCGCCGCGATGCGCGCATCGCGCAGGTCGGTGCGGCCGAGCGCGAGACCGAGAACGAGGAATCCGATCCACAGCGGGAATGGGTAGGCCCAGCCGATGACGAGCGCGACACTCTCCCCCGCCGCGGTGTCCCAGAAAGGCAGAAGCCCGAGCGCCGCCTGAACCAACGGCATGACGAGCAGAAGGGCCGCAGCCACCGCGAACAGGATGCCTGCGGGGAGCCGCAGGAGCGGCAGTGCCAGCAGGAACAGGACGGCGTAGGCCGGCAGGATCACGTAGACGGGCACGCCCGTGAGGATCAGCAGGATGCCGAGCACCCAGATGAGGCCCGCTCGCACGAGCAGGCGACCACGCGCCACGCGCAACCGCTCCCCCGTGACGGGCGAGATTCCTCCCGTGGTCAGGGCGACGGACACCCCCGCGAGAACGGCGAACAGGATCGACGATCGTCCGTTCACGATGTCGAGCCACGTCTGCGGGCGCGTCAGCTCGAAGGGCTCCTCGATCGTCAGCAGGTGAGCGGCGAGCATCCCGATGACCGCGAGGCCGCGGGCGAGATCGATCCCGCCCAGACGGTCAGGTCCGATCAGTCGCGCCAGTGCCCGCCTCATTCCCGCGGGTTCCGATCAGCTCTGGCGCAGCAGCCAGACAAGCAGTGCCTTCTGGGCGTGCAGACGATTCTCGGCTTCGTCCCACACGACGCTCTGCGGCCCGTCGATCACGGCGGCATCGACCTCGTAGCCGCGGTCGGCCGGCAGGCAGTGGATGAAGATCGCACCGGGATCGGCGAGGGCCATCGTCTCCTCGGTCACCTTGTAGGCGCCGAGGTCGCGAAGCCGCGCGAGCTTCTCCTCCTCCTTGCCCATCGACACCCACGTGTCGGTGACGACGATGTCGGCACCGGCCGCGGCTTCCAGGGGATCCGTGAGCAGGGTGAGCGACCCCCCGGTCTCGGCGGCGCGGCGGTCGGCGTCGGCCACGACGTCCTCGCGGGGCGCGTAGGACTCGGGAGACGCGACGCGCACGTGCATCCCGGCGGTGACACCCGCCAACGCGTACGAATGCGCCATGTTCGAGCGGCCGTCGCCGAAGAACGCGAGGGTCAGGCCCTTGAGCTCGCCCTTGTGTTCGCGGATCGTCAGCAGATCGGCGAGCAGCTGGCAGGGGTGGAAGTCGTCGCTCAGCGCGTTGACGACGGGCACACGGGTGCCGCGCGCCATCTCCTCGAGTCCCGCCTGCGCGTAGGTGCGCCAGACGATCGCCGCCACCTGACGCTCGAGGACGCGCGCCGTGTCGGAGGGGGTCTCCTTGCCTCCGAGCTGACTGTTGGCGGTCGAGATGATCAGCGGAGAGCCGCCGAGGTCGGCGATGCCGACAGCGAACGAGACACGCGTGCGCGTGGAGGACTTGTCGAAGATCACCGCGACGGTCTGGGGACCTGCGAGCGGCTTCGCCGCCCAGCGGTCCGCTTTCAACTCGAGCGCCAGGTCGAGGATCTCTCCCTGCTCGGCGCTGGTCAGGTCGTCGTCGCGCAGCAGGTGACGGGTCATGCGTGGGCCTCCGTGTCGGGCGATGCGCTCTTCAGGAGCAGGGCGTCGGCCACCGTGGCCAGCGCGGCGGAGAAGAGCCGGGTGAACTCGTCGATCTCGACATCGCCGATGGTGAGCGGCGGTGCGATGCGGATGGTCTGGTCGTTGGGCGCGTTGACGACGAGCCCGTGCTGCTGGGCCGCGGCGACGACGGCCGGTGCGACGGGATGCGTGAGCGCCACACCGAGGAGCAGCCCCTGCCCGCGCACGCCCTCGATCAGGTCGGACTCGATCCCCGCGATCGCCTCCCTCAGCTGCGCACCGCGCACGGCCGCCGCCTCGACAAGGCCCGCACGCTCGATCTCCTCCAGCACGGCGCCGGCCACGGCGGTGCCCAGAGCGTTTCCTCCGAAGGTCGAACCGTGCGTCCCGGGGTAGAACAGGTCGCTGGCCGCACCGAAGGTGATCAGGGCGCCGATCGGGAACCCTCCGCCGATACCCTTGGCGACCGTGATCGCGTCGGGGGTGATGCCGGCGTGCTGGAATCCGAACCACGCACCGGTGCGACCCGCACCGGTCTGGATCTCGTCGACGATGAGCAGCGCGCCGTGGCGCGCGGTGATCTCCCGCGCCGCCTCGAGATAGCCCGCAGGCAACGGCAGGACGCCCGCCTCGCCCTTGATGGGCTCGACGAACAGGGCGGCCACGCGCTCGTCCATCGCCGCCTCCAGCGCCTCGATGGTCGAGTCGAGGAACTCGACGCCGGGCACCATCGGCAGGAACGGCTCCTGCATGGCGGGCTTCCCGGTGAGCGCGAGCGTGCCCATCGTGCGGCCGTGGAATGCGCCGTTGAGCGCCAGGATGCGGGGGCGCTCGGCACCGCCATGGAGGCGAGCGAGCTTGAACGCCGCCTCGTTGGCCTCCGCGCCGGAGTTGCCGAAGTACACCCGTCCCGTCTCGCCGGCGCCTGAGAGACGCTTCAGGCGCGCCGCGAGCGCGAGCTGCGGAGGCGTCGCGAAGTAGTTCGACACGTGCGCGAGACGGGCCGCCTGCGAGGCGACGGCGTCGACGAACACCGGGTGGGCGTGGCCGAGGGCGTCGACGGCGATGCCAGCCAGGAAATCGAGGTAGCGTCGACCGTCCTCGTCCCAGAGGTAGGCGCCCTCACCGCGCACGAACAGCGCCATACGGTCGCCGACGTTGCGGACGAGGTCGCGTCCGGCGTCGTCCTGCCACGGGGTCACAGTCTGTTCGGCCATCACGCCACCACCTCTGTTCCGATGCCTTTCTGAGTGAAGAGTTCGACGAGCACCGAGTGCGGCACCCGTCCGTCGATGATCGCCGCGGTGGGCACGCCGCCCGTGACCGCGTCGAGGCAGGCCTGCATCTTCGGGATCATCCCCGACTCCAGACGCGGGAGCATCTCCTCCAACTCCGCGGAGGTCAGATGCGACACGAGCGAATCGCGGTTGGGCCAGTCCGCGTAGAGGCCGGGCACGTCGGTCAGCACGACGAGCTTCACGGCCCCCAGCGCCACGGCGAGAGCAGCCGCGGCCGCATCCGCGTTCACGTTGAGCGAGTGACCGGTGTGATCGAGATCGGGCGCGATGGAGGACACGACGGGGATGCGCCCGGCCTCGAGCTGGTCGATGATCGGCTGCGGGTCGACCGAGACCACATCGCCCACCCGACCGAGGTCGTGCTCGACGCCGTCGACGACGACGCCGCGGCGGCGTCCGCCGAACAGTCCCGCATCCTCGCCCGAGAGTCCGGTCGCGACGGGACCGTGCGCGTTGATCTTGGCGACCAGCTGCGGGTTGATCTGACCGGTGAGCACCATGCGCACGACCGTGATCGCTTCCGTGGACGTGACGCGGTAGCCGCCCTTGAACTCGCTCGGGATGGCGAGCCTGTCCAGCATGTTGGAGATCTGTGGTCCGCCGCCGTGCACGACGACGGGCTTCACGCCGACGTAGCGGAGGTAGGCGATGTCGGCGGCGAAGGCGTCCTGGAGCTCATCGGAGACCATCGCGTTGCCGCCGTACTTCACGACCACGATCTGCTCGCGGTAGCGCTTGAGCCACGGCAGCGACTCGATGAGCGTCTCGGCCTTCGCGCTGGCGGCGGCGGGGTCGGTGTCTTGCAGATCGATACCTGTCATGAGGAGTACGCGCTGTTCTCGTGGACGTAGTCGTGCGTGAGGTCGTTGGTGCGGATCGTCGCCTCGACGTCGCCGACCTTCAGGTCCACGACGAGGTCGGTCGCGCGGGGAGTCAGATCGACCTCTTCGCGCGGGGCGTCGGGACCGCCGGCGGAGCAGACCCGCACGCCGTTCATCCAGACGTCGACGTCGTAGGGGTCGAAGGCGGCCTGCGTGGTGCCGATCGCGGCCAGCACCCTCCCCCAGTTCGGGTCGTTGCCGAAGATCGCCGCCTTGAAGAGGTTGTTGCGGGCGATGGAGCGCCCCACCTCGACGGCGTCCTCCTCGGATGCGGCGTGCACGACGCGGATGGTGATGTCGTGGCTCGCGCCCTCGGCGTCGCCCTGCAGCTGCCGCGCCAGGTCGTCGCACAGCGCGACCAGCCCCGCGCGGAAGGCCGCCGGATCCGGCTCGACACCGCTCGCGCCGCTGACGAGCAGGCTCACCTGGTCGTTCGTCGACATGCAGCCGTCGGAGTCGAGGCGGTCGAAGCTGACGTGGGTCGCGGCGCGGAGGTGCGCGTCGGCGTCGGACGCCGTCAGCACCGCATCCGTCGTGATGACCACGAGCATCGTGGCGAGACCCGGCGCGAGCATGCCCGCGCCCTTGGCGATGCCGCCGATCGTCCAGCCGTCTCCGGCGTACACGCTCGTCTTCGCGACGGAGTCGGTGGTCATGATGGCGTGCGCTGCATCCGGACCTCCGTCGGCGGACAACGCGGCGACACCCGCCTCCACGCCCTGGAGGACCTTCGCGCGGAACGCCTCGTCACCGGTTCCGATCAGACCGGTCGAGCACACCAGGATGTCGCCGGGCGCGACGCCGAGCAGCTCGGCCGCTCGCTCGGCGGTCTGGTGGGTGGTCTGGAAACCGAAGGAGCCCGTAAAGCAGTTCGCGCCGCCGGAGTTCAGCACGATGGCCTCGACGACGCCATCGGTGATGACCTGCTCCGACCACAGGATGGGGTTGGCCTTGGCTCTGTTGGAGGTGAAGACCGCGGCGCCGACCTTGAGAGGTCCGCGGTTGACGACGACGGCCACGTCGGACTTGCCGGTCGACTTCAGGCCGGCGGCGACACCGGCCGCCTCGAATCCTGCGGGGGCGGTGACGGTCACGGCGCGACTCCGTTCACGGTGAGCGCCCGGTGTTCGGGAAGACCGAGCGCGATGTTCATGGACTGCACGGCGGCGCCCGCCGTGCCCTTGACGAGATTGTCGACGGCGGCGACCACGACGACGCGGTTCGCCGCGCGATCGATGGCGAGTCCGAGCAGCGCGGTGTTGGCTCCCAGCACATCCGCCGTGCGGGGGAACGCCCCCTCCGGCAGCAGCTGCACGAACGTCTCGTCCGCGTAGGCCGTCTCCCACGCCTCCCGGATCTCGGCGTCGGTGGCACCGGGCGCGATCGGCGCCGTGGAGGTGGCGAGGATGCCGCGCGACATCGGGACGATGACGGGCGTGAAGGAGATGCGCACGTCGCCCCGGGCACCGGCTCCGGCGAGCGCCTGCTGGATCTCCGGGATGTGGCGGTGCGTGCCGCCGACGGCGTAGGGGTTGGCCGTGCCGAGGATCTCGCTCGCCAGCAGGTGCGGCTTGAGGCTCTTCCCGGCGCCGGAAGGGCCGACGGCGAGGACGCTGACGATGTCGCCCGGATCGATGACGCCGGCGGCGACACCAGGGGCGAGGCTCAGCGAGACCGTCGAGGCGTTGCAGCCGGGAGCGGCGATGCGCGACGCTCCGACGAGCCGCTCGCGCTGCTTGGCGCCGTCGACGAGAAGCTCCGGCACGCCGTAGGTCCACGCGTCGTGGAACTCGCCGCCGTAGAAGGCGGCCCACGCATCGGCGGAGGTGAGCCGGTGATCGGCCCCGGCGTCGATGACGAGCGGGACCTCGGCGAGCGCGTCGGTGTACTGACCGGACTGTCCGTGCGGCAGTGCCAGCACGACGATGTCGTGACCGGCGAGCACCTCGGGCGTCGTCGGCTGGAGCTCGAGGTGCGCGAGCGAGCGCAGGTGCGGCTGCTGCGAGATCAGCGAGGTTCCGGCATTCGAATGCGCGGTGACCGTGCGGATCTCGACGTCGGGGTGCGCGGAGAGGATGCGGAGGATCTCGCCTCCCGCATAGCCGGACGCGCCGGATACGGCGACCGAATAGGGCATGGGTTCCACCTTAGAGTCTGGGAGCTGTGCGCTCGCGCGCACCGGCGGCATCGGCGACGCCCGCGCACCCGGACCGGTGCGGCACGCATCGCCTAGATTCGGCGGTCTCCCAGACGTCGGCGCACGACCACGCGCTGTGCGCTGTGGAACCGGGCCGAGGACATGCGCCGACGATAGCGGCGTGCACACCGCATCCGCAACTCGGCGCGCGTCTGATGCTCCCACCAGACTGGAGCGATGCTGCAGACCATCGCCGTCTCCGGATACCGGTCGCTCCGCGACGTCGTCGTGCCGCTGGGCGCTCTCACCGTCGTCACCGGCGCGAACGGCACCGGCAAGTCGAACCTCTACCGCGCCCTGCGCCTGCTCGCGGGAGCCGCCACCGGCGGCATGGTCGAAGCGGTCGCGCGCGAGGGAGGCCTGTCTTCGTTGCTGTGGGCCGGTCCCGAGCACGGCGGCGGCGAAGGCACCCTGCGACGCGACCCGGTCGCCGTGCGGTTGGGATTCGCCTCCGACGAGCTCGGCTATCTGGTGGATCTCGGCCTGCCTCAGACCGGCAGCGCGAGCCTGTTCTCCCGCGATCCAGAGATCAAACGCGAACAGGTCTTCGCCGGCGCGGTCGCCAAGCCCTCGACGTTGCTGGTCGATCGACGGGGCCCGGCGACGCGCGTGCGCGAGGAGTCGTGGACCACGCTTCGACAACCGCTCGCAGCGTTCGAGAGCATCCTCCTCGACCTCGCCGACGGCGACACCGGTCCCGAGCTGCTGGCGCTGCGACGCACCCTGGCGAGCTGGCGTTTCTACGATCATTTCCGCGTGGATGCGGACGCCCCCGCACGTGCCCCGCGGGTGGGCACGCGCACGCGCGCCCTCGCCCACGGCGGCGAGGACGTCGCGGCGCTGTGGGCGAGCGTGCGCGAAGCGGGCGCGGGCGACACCCTCGACGGGGAGGTCGATCGTGCGTTCCCCGGCATGCGGGTGCAGATCGACGCGGAGGACGGGCGGCTGCGACTGCGACTGCGTCAGCCCGGACTCCTGCGCGCGCTCGACGTCGCCGAGGTCAGCGACGGCGTCCTGCGCTATCTGCTGCTGTGCGCCGCGCTACTGCCCGCGACCCCGGGGCCGCTCATCGTGCTCAACGAGCCGGAGGCGAGCCTGCACGAGAGCCTGCTCGCGCCGCTGGCGCAACTCATCGTGTCCGCCTCGCGGCGCACCCAGGTGATCGTGGTCACCCACGCGACCCCGCTCGCTCGCCGGCTCGAGGACGCCGGCGCCCTCGGCCACCGTTTGGCGCGCAGTGCCGACGGCACGATCGTCGAGGACCAGGGCTTCCTCGACGTCCCCGCATGGAACTGGGGCAGCCGCTGAGCGGAGCGCGCGGGCGCAGGCCCTCCGAACTCAGTCGCGCAGGACGGCTCCGAACCGCTCGGCGGCCACCGCGACGCCCGCGAGCTTCGCGTCGGTCGCCTCCGCCGAGGTCAGCGTGCGGTCCTCCGCGCGGAAGCGCAGTGCGAACGTCAGGCTCTTCGAGCCCTGGTCCACCCCCTGGCCGCGGTAGTCGTCCACCAGCCGCGCCGACTCGAGCAGTGCTCCGGCCCCGTCGACGAGCGCGGCGCGGACATCCGCGGCCGCGGCCTCGGCGGGAACCACGAGGGAGACGTCCTGCGTCGCCGCGGGATAGCCCGACAACGACGCGGCGACGACGCGCGAGCCCGCGATCTCGACAAGGAGATCGAGATCGAGCTCGGCCACGGTGATCCGGCCGGGCAGATCGGCGGCCTCGGAGACGGCGGGGAGAAGCTCGCCCACATAACCGACGACGGTGCCCGCGACCGACACGATGCCGGTGCGGCCCGGATGGAGGGCGGCGCGCAGTCCCTGCGCGACGGCCACCTCCACACCCGCCGCGGCCGCGATCACTCGGACCGCGTCGAGCGCCTCGCTGAGCCCCGCGGCCTCTGCGGAGCGCCCCGGCTGCTTGGGCGCGACGGCGCCCGCCACGAGCACGGCCACGTGGCGGCGCTGCGGCGGGATCGACCCGTCCAGCTGAGCGAGGGTCGCCGCATCCGGGCGCACCGCCAGGGGCGGGACGAACGACGTGCCGTACGTGACGCCGGGCTCGGGGAGGAACACCGACCCCGCCTCGAAGAGGCTCAGATCCACCAGGCCGCGTGCGACGTTGCGGTGCGCGACCTGAAGCAGGCCCGGCACCAGCGAGCGGCGGAGATACGCCGCCTGCGAGTCCAGCGCATTGGCGAGCTTGATGCTCGGCACCGAGGACCCGTCTGCACTGCCGTGGAGGTCGTTCTGCTCACGCGCGACGAACGGGAACGACGGCGTCTCGACGTATCCCGCGGCGGCGAGCGCATTCGAGACGCGGCGCCGGCCCTGCTGCGCCGGCGTCCAGCCGCGTCCCGAGGGGGCGACCGGCAGCACGGAGGGGATGCGGTCGTATCCCTCGATGCGGGCGACCTCCTCTGCGAGCGTCCACGCGTCGGTGAGGTCGGGACGCCACGTCGGCGCGTCAACGAACCACGCCGAACCGGTGTCGTGCACCGTCGCCCCGATGAGCTCGAGGGCTGCGACGATCTGCTCTCGCGTGTAGTCGACGCCGATGAGGCCGGGCACGAAGTCGTACTCGAGCGCGATCGCCTCGCGCTCGAGCTCCGCCCCGAGCGCGGCGCCGGTCGCGTCGGCGGTGCCGCCGGCGTACTGCACCATCAGCTCGACGACGCGCTGGGCGGCCGCGTACGGGACGGCCGGGTCCACTCCCCGCTCGAAGCGGCGTGACGCCTCCGACGGCAGCTTGTGGCGACGGGCCGTGCGGGCGATCGAGATCTGATCGAAGATCGCCGCCTCGATGAGCACGTTCGTGGTGGCGTCGCTCATCTCGGTGGCGGCGCCGCCCATGACGCCGGCGAGGCCGATGGGCCCCGAGTCGTCGGTGATCAGCAGGTCCTCGGCGTCGAGCGTGCGGACGACCCCGTCGAGGGTCTCGAGCTTCTCGCCCGCTCGAGCCCGGCGCACGGTGATCCCGCCGGTCAGCTTGTCGAGGTCGTAGCCGTGGATCGGGTTGCCGAGCTCGAGCATCACGTAGTTGGTGATATCGATCAGGATGCCGAGCGAGCGGATGCCGGCGAGCGTGAGGCGCGTGATCATCCACGGCGGTGTGGGGCGGGAAGCATCGACGCCCCGCACGACGCGGGCGACGAACTCCGTGACGCCCGCGCGTCCGCGGATCGGGTTCTCATCGGACACGGCGAGCGGGAAACCCTCCCCCGGCTCGTCGAGCGGGCGCTCGGCGGGGTCGTGGAAGGCGGCGCCGGTCGCGTGCGAGTACTCGCGGGCCGCGCCGCGGATCGAGAGCGCGTAGCCGCGATCGGGGGTCACATTGATGTCGACGGCGACGTCGTCGAGTCCCAGCAACGCGATCGCATCGGTGCCGACGGGTGCGTCGATCCCGAGCTCGACGAGGCGGAGGATGCCGGAGTGCTCGCTGCCGAGCCCCAGCTCCTTCGCCGACGCGATCATGCCGTCGGACACGTGGCCGTAGGTCTTGCGCGCCGCGATCGGGAAGGGCCCGGGAAGCACCGAGCCGGGCAGGGTCACGACGACCTTGTCACCGGGGAAGAAATTGCGCGCGCCGCAGACGATGCCGTGGATGTCGGCCCCGCCGTCGGCCGCCGTCTCGCCCTCCGGCGCGACGCGCACCTGGCACCACCGGATCGTCTTGCCGTTGGACTGCGGCTCCTCCTCGAACGAGAGCACCTCGCCCACGACGATCGGTCCCTGCAGTTCGAAGCGGTGGACGTCCTCCTCCTCGAACCCGACCCGCACGAAGGCGGCCAGGACGTCCTCGGGAGAGGCCTGGGCAGGAACCTCGACGAACTCACGCAACCACGACAGCGGAACGCGCATCACACCACCATCCCGAACTGCTCGCTGAATCGCACATCACCCTCGGCCATGTCCCTCATGTCCTGGACGTCGCTGCGGAACATCAGGGTGCGCTCGATCCCCATACCGAAGGCGAAGCCGGAGTACTCCTGCGGATCGATGCCCGCGGCGCGCAGCACGTTGGGGTTGACCATGCCGCACCCGCCCCACTCGATCCATCGCGCGCCGCCCTTGAAGGTGGGGTGCCAGAGGTCGAGCTCGGCGCTGGGCTCGGTGAAGGGGAAGTAGTTGGCGCGGAAGCGCGTCTTGGCCTCGGGCCCGAAGAGCTGGCGCGCGACGTGGTCGAGCGTGCCCTTCAGATGCGCCATCGTGATCCCCTTGTCGATGACGAGTCCTTCGAACTGGCTGAAGACCGGAAGGTGCGTGGCATCGAACTCGTCGGTGCGGTACACCCGGCCGGGGCACACGACGTAGATCGGAAGCTCGCGCTCGAGCATCGACCGCACCTGCACCGGACTCGTGTGGGTGCGCATGACGAGGTGGCGATCGACCGGATCGACGAAGAACGTGTCCTGCATCTGGCGCGCGGGGTGATCGACGTCGAAGTTGAGCGCGTCGAAGTTGAACCACTCGTGCTCGAGCTCCGGCCCCTCCGCGATCTCCCAGCCCATGCCGACGAAGATGTCGCCGATCTGCTCCTGCAGGAGCGTGAGCGGATGCCGCGCGCCGACCCGCGTGCGGACCGGGATCGCCGTGATGTCGACGCGCTCGGCCTCGAGGCGCGCCGCCGTCTCCGCCGTCTCGATCTCCGCCTCGCGGGCGGCGAGCGCCTGGTTCACGCGGCCCCGCGCCTGACCGACGAGCTTGCCGAACTCGGCCTTGCGCTCGTTCGGGACGTCACGGAGACGGGCGTTCAGCCGCGCGAGCGGCGAGCCCTCTCCGGCGTGGGCACTGCGTGCGGCCTTGAGGGCTGCGGAGTCGGCGGCTGCGGCGATGGCGGCCAGGGCCTCGTCGACCGCTGTGCTCACCGCATCGGGAGTGATCTCGTTCTGGGGTGCGTCGGACACGGTGATCGAGTCTACCGGCGCGCTGCGGGCTCCGAAGCGGCCGAGAGGTCCGCCGCCGCGGTGATGAGCGCGAGCGCCGCGGCGAAGGGATCCGGGCGCCGGCTCGCCACATGCTCCGGCGCGAGCGCCGCCGTGCGGGAGGCGACCCCGAGGGCGTCGGCGGCGGTGCGCTGCTGCTCGTGGAAGGTGTACCCGACGACGAAGTGCGTGACGGCATCGGCCACGACCTGCGGCGCGTGCCCCGCATCCGGATAGCGCTCGGCGAGCACGAGGTGAAGGGGCGATTCCACCAGCCCGAGCGCGAGGGAGCTGGACACGACCTCGGCACCGTCGCGATGCGCGAGCAGGCGGTCGTGCAGGCGCTCCCCCAGCTTCCGGGCCGCCTCGCCGAGCGGCAGAGCCGCGCCGAGGGCGCCGACGGCGGACACGGGCGCGAGGATGCGGGCGCTGACGGCGGCGAGGAGCTCCTGTTTGTTCTCCACGTGCCAGTAGAGCGCGCTGGGCTGGACACCGAGCTCGTCCGCGAGTCGGCGCATCGACAGGTCCGGCAGCCCCACGCGATCCAGCAGCGCGAGGGCCGCATCCACGACGTCCGTCTTCGAGCGACGGGGCGCGCGGGAGGAGTTTGAGCCGTCGGCCACCATGCGGGTACTGTACCTGAACAGTGTTCACATGAACGCCGTTCAGGAGGATCCATGACCGTGCTCGTCCCCTCGGTGCGCCGCCGACTCGACGCCACCGACATCGCCAGAGCCGGCGTCTTCGCCGCGGTCATCGCCGTGCTCGGCGTGCCCGGCGCGTTCACCATCTTCGGCGCGGTGCCCATCACCGCCCAGACGCTCGGCGTCATGCTCGCCGGCGCGATCCTCGGCCCCGCCGTCGGGGCGCTGTCGGTCACAGCCCTGCTGGCCCTGGTCGCCGCGGGTCTCCCGCTCCTCGCGGGCGGGCGGGGCGGGATCGGGGTCTTCGTCGGTCCCACGGGCGGCTATCTGCTCGGGTGGCTCGTCGGGGTCGTGGTCATCGGTCTGATCGTGCACGCCGCCGGACGACGCCCGATCTGGTGGCGCACCTTCCTCGGCACCTTGGTGGGCGGAGTGCTCGTCGTGTACGCCGTCGGCATCCCGGTGCAGTCCCTCGTGCTGCGGATCGGCCTCGGGGAGGCAGCGCTGTCGAGCCTCGTGTTCCTGCCGGGCGATCTGATCAAGGTCGTCGCGACGACGCTGATCGTCGGCACCCTCGTGCGCGGATATCCGCGGGCCTTCCGTCGTCAATGGCGCGCCCGCCCCACCACCGCCGCGTGAGCTCCTTCGTCGTTCCCATCGAGGCGCGCGACGCGCCGGCGCGCCTCGCGCTGCTCCGGCGATCGGGCCGCGTTCCGCTGGTGCTCGATGAACGCTGGCCGGCACCGGTGCGCGCGGGCATCCTCTCGCTCCTCGCGCAGACGCCCGTGCCCGCCGAGGCGGAGTGGGCCGCTCTCACCTCCGGAAGCTCGGCCGCTCCTCGCGTCGTGGTGCGCACGCATGCATCCTGGGCACGCTCGTTCCCCGCTGTCGAGCAGTTGCTCGGTGCGCTGCCCGGAGACGTCGTGCTGCTGCCGGCGCCACCGAGTTCCTCGCTGACGCTCTTCTCCGTGGCCCACGCGCTGGCCGGCGGCCCCGCACCCGAGTTCGCCGCCACCAGCTCCCGCGCGACGCTCTTCCACGGCACCCCCACCCATTTCGCCGCGGTCCTCGCCTCGAGCGGCGCCCCCCAGCTGCGCGCGGCGCTCGTCGGAGGGATGGCGCTGCCCGCCGACATCCGCGCCGAAGCCCGCGCCCGCCGCATCCGCGTCGTGGAGTACTACGGCGCCGCGGAGCTGTCGTTCGTGGCGTACGACGACGACGGGAAAGGGCTGCGTGCGTTCCCGGGCGTCGAGATCGCGGTCCATGAGGGCGTCATCTGGGCGCGCTCGCCGTACGCCGCGCTCGGCTACCTGGGCGAGGCCGGTCCGCTCCGGCGCGACGGCGCGTGGGCCAGTGTCGGCGACCGGGGCGAGCTCGAGGCCGGACGGTTGCGGGTGGCGGGTCGGGAGGACGACGCCATCCAGACGGCGGGCGCCACCGTCATCCCGTCGGAGATCGAACAGGCCCTGCGCACTCTGGACGGCGTTGCGGATGTCGCCGTGGTCGGCCTGCCCGCGCCCGGTGTCGGCCGACTCGTGGCCGCCCTCATCGAAACCGACCGACCCGGCTGTCTGGACGCGGCGATGCTCCGCGCCGCGGCGTCGCGCCTGTTCGCGCCGGCGCACCGACCGCGCCTGTGGTTCGCCGGTACGATTGCCCGCACCTCGTCCGGCAAGATCGCTCGCGCCGAGGTGGAGCGACGACTTGCGTCGGGAGAGGTACCCCGTGTCTGACGTGCTGATCGTGTCGGCGCGCCGATCCGCGCTCACGACGCGGGGTCGGGCGTTCGCGGGGGTGAGCGCCGACCGCCTCGCGGCACCGGTGCTGCGCGCCGCCGCCGACGACGCCGCACGGGCCACCGGCGTGTCGATCGAGGTCGCCGACGTCGTCCTCGGCAACTGCCGTGGCCCTGGCGGGAACACCGCCCGCCTCGCCGCATTGGCGGCGGGTTTCGGCGCGCACACCCCTGGTGCGACGGTCGACCGGCAGTGCGGCAGCGGGCTGGCCGCGGTCATCGATGCGGCGCAGGCGATCGCCGCCGGTGACGAGCGGCCCCGACTCGCGGGCGGGGTCGAGAGCGCCTCGACGGCCCCCGAACGACGCATCGACGGGATCCCCTTCGAACGGGCACCCTTCGCGCCCACCGGTTGGCCCGACCCCGACATGATCGACGCCGCCGACGCACTCGCCCGCCTCGACGGCATCGACCGTGAGCGTCAGGACGCAGCCGCCGCCCGCAGTCACCGGCGCGCAGCCTCGGCCCGCGAGTCGGGGCGCTTCGCTGCGGAGATCGTCCCGATCGACGGGGTGGGCGACGATGACGCGATCGGTGGGGCGCTGGCCCTTCTCCCCCGGCTCACACCCTTGCGCGAGAACGGCACCGTGACGGCGGGCACGGCCACGCGCATCGGCGACGGGGCAGCCGCCGTCGCCCTCGTCGGCGCGGCGCGGCGCGCACACGCACCGGGGCTCCTCGTCCGCGGCCACGCCGTCGTCGGCGTGGACCCCGCCTACCCCGGAATCGGGGCGGCACCGGCCATCGAGGCGGCGCTGGCCGCATCCGGCACCGAGCTCGCCGCCGTGGCGGCGTTCGAGATCGTCGAGGCGTTCGCGGCGCAGTCGCTCGCGGTGCTGGGTCGGCTCGGGCTGGCCGACGACGACGCGCGGGTGTGCGCGGACGGCGGAGCTCTCGCACTCGGACATCCATGGGGCGCGAGCGGCGCCGTCGCGCTCGTGCGGCTGTTCTCGCGACTGGTGCGCGCCGGACTCCCGTCCGGGAGCATCGGTGTCGCCGCAGCATCCGTGGGCGGCGGACTCGGTGTCGCGATGGTCGTCGAGGTGATCAGGTGAGCGCGATCCGACTCGAGCGGCTCGGAGTGCACCTCGGCGACGTCGAGGTGCTCCACGAGCTCGATCTCGATCTCGATGCCCGCACGGTCGCCGTCGTCGGCGACAACGGCTCCGGCAAGTCGACGCTCGCGCGCGTCGTCGGCGGTCTGGTCGCACCGTCGAGCGGAACGGCCCGCGTGCTGCGACTCGACCCGCTCCGCGACGCCGCCCAGCTCCGCCGCCGCGTGGCGATCGTCTTCAGCAACCCCGACGCCCAGATCATCATGCCGACCGTCGCCGAGGACGTCGCCTTCTCGCTGCGCGGGGAGCGCATGAGTCGTGCCGAACGGGCAGACCGGGTGGCAGCCGCGCTCGCCCGTTTCGGGCTCGCCGACCTCGGCGACCGCTCGGCGCACGACCTGTCGGGAGGACAGAAGCAGCTGCTGGCGCTGTGCGGCGCGTTCGTGCGCGGACCGGAACTCGTCGTCGCCGACGAACCCACGGCCTACCTCGACGGCCGCAACGCCCGGATCGTGGCCGACCACCTCCTCGCGGACACGGGGCATCGTCTGCTGCTCGTGACCCACGACCTCGTCCTCGCCGAGCGGTGCGAGGCAGCCGTCCACGTCGCGGGGGGACGCGTGGTCGCCGTCGGCGAGGCGCGGGACGTCGTGCACTCGTACGCGACGAGCCTCGGATGCTGAGCCTGTACCGGCCGGGCACCGGGCCCTGGCACCGGATGCCCGCCGGACGCAAGACGCTCCTGCTGCTGGCGCTCGTGCTCGGGGTCTCGCTTCTGCCCGCCACCTGGCTGTCGTGTGCCGTCGCCGCAGCTCTCGTGCTGCTGTGCTACGCCACCCCGGGGGCGGGATGGGCGCAACTGGGGCGCCAGATCTGGTCGCTCAGGCTGCTCGTCCTGATGAGCTTCCTCGGCCAGGCGATCTTCCTCGGTCTCGAGACGGCGACGATCGGCACGGTGCGCATCACGGCCGCCATCGTGCTGGCGGCACTCCTCGCCCTGACGACGCCCGTCACGGCGCTGTGGGAGGTCTTCGAACGCGCGCTGTCGCCGCTGCGCGTCATCGGACGGGATCCGCGCCGGGCGGCGCTCCTGCTGGTCGTGGCGTTCGGCGCGGTCCCCACGCTCATCCGCTTGGCGCAGCAGGTGCGCGAAGCGCAGCGCGCTCGAGGCGCGGGTCGCAGCATCCGGGCGTTCGCCGTGCCCTACCTCGTTCTCGCCCTCAAGCACGCCGACGAGCTCGGCGACGCGTTGACGGCGCGCGGCGTGCGCTGATCTCAGAGGGCGCTGGAGTCGTACTTGCCGACACCTCGCTGCGCCGCGATGACCTCCGTGTCGGTCGTCGCCCGCCCCAACGGCGCGGCCTGACCACCCCGGCCCGCGCGCTGCGACGAGCGCATCCGGACCTCGACCCACTTGGCGATGCCGGCGAGCACGAGACACAGAGAGATGTAGATCGCGGCTGCGACCATGCCCGCCTGCAGGATCGGTCGGTCGTACTGCGCCTGCGTACCGATGAGCCGGGCGTAGTAGAGCAGTTCGTTGTAGGTGATGATGTAGCCGAGCGCGGTGTCCTTGAGAGTGACGACGAGCTGCGCGACGATCACCGGGAGCATCGCCCGCACCGCCTGCGGGAGCAGGATGAGCCGCATCACACCGGCCTTGCGCAGCCCCAGCGCGTATCCGGCCTCGCTTTGACCGCGCGGCAACGACTCGACCCCTGCGCGGATGACTTCGGCGAGCACGGAGCCGTTGTAGACGGCGAGCGCGATGACCACGGCCCAGTACGCCTCCAGCCGCACCCCCACGACGGGCAGGCCGTAGTAGAGCAGCATCATGAGGATCAGCACGGGCACCGCGCGGAAGAGTTCGATGATCCCCGTCGCGGGCCAGCGCACCCAGGCGTGATCGGACATGCGACCCAGCGCCAGCACGAATCCGAGGACGACGGAGGCGACCGCAGCGGCCGCGAACGCGGCCAGCGTGCGGCCCGTGGCCGCGAGGATCTGCTCCCAGACGGTCGTGAAAGTGAAGATGTACCACTTCTCGGCGGAGAACTGACCGGTCTCGATGAAGCGGTAGACGACGAAACCGCCGAGACCGAGGATGACGAGGACGGTGATGACGCCGATGATCCGGTTGCGGATGATCGCGCGACGGCCGGGCAGGTCGTACAGAACGGAGCTCATCGCGCCACCCTCCATCGGTTCTCGAGTCGTCGCTGGACCAGCGAGAGCGCCAGCACCATCACGATGAAGATCGCCGCGACCCACAGCAGCACCACGAGCGCGTTCTCACCGCGCTCGCTGAGGTTCGCGCGGATCACGCCGAGCTCGGCGACGGAGAAGCCCGCGGCGATGGTCGTGTTCTTGAGCAGCGCGATGAGCACGCTCATCATGGGCGGAACCACGGAGCGGAACGCCTGCGGCATGATGACGAGCGCCATCACCTGACCGAACGTCAGCCCCAGCGCTCGGGCGGCCTCCGCCTGACCGACCGGGACGGTGTTGATGCCCGAGCGCAGCACCTCGGCGACGTAGGTGGCGGTGTAGATCCCGAGCGCGCACATCGCGAGCACGGTGTATCCGGGGTTCGGAAGATCCAGCGCGGGGTATCCGAAGGCGAAGAAGAAGAAGATGACCGTCAGGGGGGTGTTCCGCACGATGTTCACGTACACCGTGCCGACTGCGCGGGCGATCGGCACCGGAGAGACGCGCATCGCACCCACGAGCGTGCCCAGCACGAGCGCGATCAGCGCGCCCGCGAAGAAGAGCAGCAGCGTGTTGCGCAGCGCGATGCCCCAGATGTCGAGGTTGTCGACGATCACGTTCATCTCAGAGGTCCTTACCGTGATCCGGTGAGGGCGGTCCCCCGGGAGACCGCCCTCACCTCAGGGACTGTCAGCTGGCTGCGTCGACGGCGGGCTGCTCGACGGTGATCCCGGATGCACCGAGGTTCTTGTCGAAGATGGCCTGCCAGATGTCGCCGCCATCGGTGAACATCTCGTTGATGTGCTCGAGCAGGACGGTGTCGCCCTTCTCGAGGCCGACGCCGTAACGCTCCTCACTGAAGGGCTCGCCCACGACCTTGAGCTCGTCGGGGTACAAGGCCGCGTAGCCGATCAGGATCGCCTGGTCGGTGGTGACCGCATCCACCTGGCCGTTCAGCAGCGCCTCGACGCAGGCCGAGTAGACGTCGAACTCCGTGGTGGGCACACCCGGGAAGTTCGCCTTGATGTTCTGGATCGGCGTGGAACCGGTGGCCGAGCACACGTTGGTGTCGGGGCCGAGATCCGCTTCGCTGGAGATGTCGCTGTCGCTCGCGACGAGCAGGCCCTGACCCGTGATGAAGTACGGTCCGGCGAAGTCGATCTGCTCCTTGCGCTTGTCGGTGATCGAGTAGGTGCCGACGTAGTAGTCGATGTCTCCGTTCACGATCGCCTGCTCGCGGTTGGCCGAGGCGATCGGCTGGAAGGTGATGTCTTCCTCGCCGTAGCCGAGGGATGCGGCGATCCACCGGGCGATGTCGATGTCGAAGCCGGTGCGCTCGTTGGTCGTCACGTCGAGGAAGCCGAGACCCGGCTGGTCCTCCTTCACACCGACGATCACTCCGCCGCGCTCGGTGATGCGGTCGAAGGTGGGGCTGCCCTCCAGCGAGACGTCGGCGGCCGTCTCGAACCAGACCGAGCTCTCATCGGTGCCTTCCGAGCCGCCGGCGGCGCCGCCGGGAGTCGGCGATCCGCTGTTGCACGCGGTGAGGCCGAGGGCCGCGACGGCCGTGAGTCCCAGAAGGGCGGTCAGTCGTGTGGTGCGCATTTCTCTCTCCTTGCTGTGGGGGGATTGGTGCGGGAAGAACGTGCGGGGGTCAGTGGGTGATGAGCTTCGAGAGGAAGTCCTTCGCTCGCTCACTCTTCGGGGCGGTGAAGAAGGTGTCGGGCGCGGCCTCTTCGACGATGCGCCCGTCGGCCATGAAGACGACGCGGTCGGCGGCCTTGCGCGCGAAGCCCATCTCGTGCGTCACGACGATCATGGTCATGCCGGACTCGGCGAGCGAGGTCATGACGTCGAGGACCTCGTTGATCATCTCGGGGTCCAGCGCGCTGGTGGGCTCGTCGAAGAGCATGACCTTCGGGGTCATCGCCAGGGCGCGGGCGATGGCGACGCGCTGCTGCTGGCCGCCGGAGAGCTGGGCGGGGAGCTTGTTCGCCTGATGCGCCACTCCGACGCGCTCGAGCAGCGTCTTCGCCTCGCGCTCGGCGTCCGCCTTCTTCATGCCCTTGACCTTGATCGGCCCCAGCGTGACGTTCTCGAGGATCGTGAGGTGCGAGAAGAGGTTGAACGATTGGAAGACCATGCCGACGTCCGCCCGGAGAGCCGCGAGCTGCTTCCCCTCGCTCGGCAGATCCTCGCCGTCGATCGTGATCGTGCCGCTCGTGATCGTCTCGAGCCGATTGATCGTCCGACACAGCGTCGACTTGCCGGAGCCGGACGGTCCGATGACCACGACGACCTCGCCTCGGTTGACGGTGAGGTCGATGTCGGTCAGCGCTTGGAAGTCGCCGTAGTGCTTCTGGACGTCGGTGAGCACGACGAGCGGGTCGCCGCGACGCACGGTGATGTTCGAAGTCGGGGGCGCGGCATCCGAGGGCGTCATCAGGACAGACTATGAATCGCCCCAGTGCCCCTCGGGGACTCTTGACGGATCTCTCACCGACTTCTAACGTTCGCCCGGCCGGGGCGAGACGTCAGCTGCGCTGCGCGAAGGCGGACTCGTAGAGGCAGACGCTGGCTGCCGTCGCGAGGTTGAGGGACTCGGCGCTGCCGTAGATCGGAAGGCGCAGCGCGTCGTCCGCGAGCTCGAGCGCCGCGTCCTCGAGACCGCGCGCCTCGTTGCCGAACAGCCACGCGGTCGGCTGCGCGAGCAGACCCGTCGACCGCGCCTCGAGCAGGTCGTCGCCCTTGACGTCGGCGGCGACGACGCGCAGCCCCGCCCCGCGGATGGCGGTCACGGCGGCGGCGAGCTCACCGGCGCGAGACAGCGCGATGTGGAAAAGCGATCCGGTGGTCGCACGGACCACCTTGGGGTTGTAGGGATCCACCGTGCGACCGGTCAGGATCACCGCGTCGGCGCCCGCCGCGTCGGCCGCGCGGATGATGGTTCCGAGATTTCCGGGATCGCGCACCTCCTCGCAGATCGCGAGCAGCCGGGGCCCCGCGGCCAGCACATCGCGCAGCGACGTGGGGAACTGCCGGGCGACGGCGACGATCCCCTGCGGCGTCACGGTGTCGGCCATCGCCTCGAGCACCGGCTCGGCGGTGTACTCGATGTCGAGCCCGGCCTCGGCCGCGGCATCGCGCAGGTCCTGGTGTCGCTCGAGAGCGGTCGGCGTCGCGAACAGCTCGACGATGCTCTCGGGTCGGAAGGCGAGGGCTTCGCGGACGGCCTGCGGGCCCTCCAGAAGGAACAAGCCCGTCTCGTCGCGGGCAGCGCGCTTGGCGAGCTTGGCAACCGCGCGAACGCGTGGGGATCGGGGATTCTCCAGCACGTTCCCAGTCTAGGGTGACGCGGGTACCCCGAAGGGGCGCCCTCCGTGAGGAGGGCGCCCCTTCGGGGTGTTCGGATTACGCCGAGGCCTTGGCGGCGTTGACGTCGGTCGGCAGGGCCGCCTTCGCCGTCGCCACGAGCGACGCGAACGTGGCGGGCTCGTTCACAGCGAGCTCGGCCAGGATGCGGCGGTCGACCTGCACACCCGCGAGGCCGAGGCCCTGGATGAAGCGGTTGTAGGTGATGCCGTTCTGGCGAGCAGCGGCGTTGATGCGCTGGATCCAGAGGCGGCGGAAGTCGCCCTTGCGCTTGCGGCGGTCGCGGTACGCGTAGACCAGCGAGTGGGTGACCTGCTCCTTGGCCTTGCGGTACAGGCGCGAACGCTGACCGCGGTAACCGGAGGCGCGCTCGAGGATGACGCGACGCTTCTTGTGGGCGTTTACTGCCCGCTTGACTCTAGCCATTTCTTTCCCTTACTTACGTGCGTCGGCGATCAGAGGCCGAGGAGCTTCTTGGCCTGCTTGGCGTCACCGGGAGCCAGGACCTGCTCCTGGTTCAGGCGACGGGTGCGACGGCTCGACTTGCCCTCGAGGTTGTGACGCATGCCCGCCTGCTGCTTCATGAGCTTGCCGCTTCCGGTCAGCTTGAAGCGCTTCTTGGCACCCGAGTGGGTCTTCTGCTTCGGCATCTTCTCTTCCTTCGTTGTGACTCCCGCGTGGCGCGGGATCAGGTGTGTGGCCTTATTCGGCCGCGTCTGCGGTGGCAGGCTCCGGGGTGTCCCCGGTGCGTGCCTGACGGGCGGCTTCCTTGTTCGCCGCGCGCTGAGCGTTCTGCTCCGCCTTCGCCTCGGACTTGTTCTTGTGCGGGGCGACCACCATGACCATGTTGCGTCCGTCGATCGTGGGGTTGGACTCCACGGTGCCGAACTCGGCGACGTCCTCCGCGAACTTGCGCAGCAGACGCACGCCCTGCTCGGGACGCGACTGCTCGCGGCCTCGGAACAGGATCATGGCCTTGACCTTGTCGCCGGCCTGCAGGAAGCCCTCGGCACGCTTGAGCTTGGTGATGTAGTCGTGAGCTTCGATCTTCAGGCGGAAACGCACCTCTTTGAGGACGGTGTTGGCCTGATTGCGACGCGCTTCCTTGGCCTTCTGCGCAGCCTCGTACTTGAACTTGCCGTAGTCCATGATCTTGACCACGGGGGGCTTCGAGTTCGGGGCCACCTCGACGAGATCGAGGTCGGCCTCCTGGGCCAGGCGCAGCGCCACCTCGATGCGGACGACGCCGACCTGCTCACCCGCGGGTCCCACGAGGCGGACCTCGGGAACGCGGATGCGGTCGTTGGTGCGGGGATCGCTGATGCGGAACTCCTCTGACGTAGCGGATGGGGCCACCGGGATGTCGACGACATTCCCGGGCGGAAGAAGACCACGCCACCCGGCACGACGCGAGGCGCCGGCTTTCTCGCACCCTGACTGCCCCCTCAGGAGGAGGCGGAGTGCAATGACCCGGTAGCCTGGAGCGGCAAGCGCGGGTGGGATGTGATCCTCTTTCGATCGGAGCAGACGCTCCGGTGCTCGCCCACTTTAGCAGAAAGAGCAACGTGGACTCGACTCCGTACGACCAGGCCGCCGACATCGACGCGCAGGCACGCGCCAACCAGGAGCGCTGGGAGCGTCAGGAGGCTGCTGCCACCGCCGCATCCCGCGACATCGCCGACGTCCCCGCGGTGGAGGTCATCACCACGACCGCCGTGCACCTGCTCAGCGCCGCAGCCGTCAAGGTCGGCCTCGCAGACGACCCCGACACCCAGACCGACCTCGACGAGGCGCGCAAGCTCATCAACGCCCTCGCGGGTCTGATCACCGCGGGAGCCCCCGAGATCAGCGACATGCACGCCCGGTCGCTGCGCGACGGCCTGCGCTCTGTGCAGCTCGCTTTCCGCGAGGCCTCCGTCATCCCCGACCCGATCGGCAAGGGCCCCGGCGAGAAGTGGACGGGCCCCGTCACCTGACCGGATGCGGCCGGCTCAGCGCGACCGGCGGAGCTTGACCGTCAACGAGTCGACGAGGACCGCGATGCGGTCATCGACCGACCAGCGGCGGGCGAGACGGGCGAGGACGGCATCCAACTGCTCCTTGTCGAGACCGTCGATGAGGTGCAGCTCGACGATCAGCTCCGGACCGCGCAAGCGCGCGTCGGGGTCTCCTGCGGCGACCGAGAGATCGAGCACGGCGAGTTCGGCGCCGATGCTCTCCTGCAGCCCCGCGAAGACCTCCGGCGACACCGGGCTCGGCTCCCACGGGTGCCCCTGGCCGATGGCCCAGACGGCGGGCCGGCGCAGCACGAACTCCGTCGGTGAGCCCGGATCGATGACGATCAGATCCGTGTCGTCGCCCGCGGCAGCGAGCGCGGTGCGGATGCCGTCAGCGGGGACGGGCCGTGCGCTCCGATCCCACCGGGCCATGGTGTCGACCGAGCTGAAGACCGGAAGAACGCGTCGCCCGTCCGGACCTGCGACGGTGACGATCGACAACTCCTGCGTCTTGTCCACGCGCAGCCCGCTGGGGGCGGTGCCCTCCTCCCCCTTCTCGGCGATGAGCGGGATCAGCAGGCGCGCACGGCGATAGGCGTCGACGACGGCGACAGCGTCGCCCTCCCCGGAGCGAAAGGCCGTCAGCGCGGCCAGCAGCGCCGCATCCGCCGAGCCGTCGTCACCCGCGTGGGTGTTCGTCTGGAAACGACGCCCTTCCCAGGGGACCCCCGCGGAGTCGTGTCCGCAGCTCGCGTCAGCGTCCTGCGACATCCAGCGCCTCGGCCAGCGTGAACGCGCCGGCATAGAGGGCCTTGCCCACGATGGCGCCCTCGACACCCAGCGGCACCAGCTCGCGAAGCGCGGCGATGTCGTCGAGGCTCGAGATCCCGCCCGAGGCGACCACCGGCTTCGGGGTACGCGCCGTGACCTCGCGCAGCAGCTCCACATTGGGGCCGCGCAGGGTGCCGTCCTTGGTGACGTCGGTCACGACGTAACGGCTGCAGCCCGCGTCCTCGAGGCGGTCGAGCACGGCCCAGAGGTCGCCACCCTCGCGCGTCCAGCCGCGCGCCGCGAGGGTCGTGCCGCGCACGTCCAGCCCGACGGCGACGGACTCGCCGTAACGACTGATGACATCCGCCGCCCACTCGGGATTCTCCAGCGCCGCCGTGCCGAGGTTGATGCGCGCCGCTCCCGACTCGAGGGCGGCGTCGAGGCTCTCGTCATCACGGATCCCGCCCGACAACTCGACCTGGACGCCCTTCACCTGCTTGATGACCCGGCGCATCACGGCCGCGTTGTTGCCGCGTCCGAACGCGGCGTCGAGATCCACGAGATGGATCCACTGCGCGCCCTGCCGCGCCCACTCGACGGCAGCGTCGACCGGGTCGCCGTAGCTGGTCTCGCTACCAGCCTCACCCTGGGTGAGGCGGACGGCCTTCCCATCGGCGACATCGACCGCCGGCAGAAGGATGAGTTCAGGGGTGGACGCGAAATCGTTCATGGCTCCTCGTGCGCTCGCGCACCCGGCGGATCCCCGGCGTGCGGCACGAGGTAAGAGACTACTGGGGTCGCAGCGTGCTGATCCAATTGGCGAGGAGACGGATGCCCGCAGCCCCCGATTTCTCGGGGTGGAACTGCGTGGCGCTGAGAGGCCCGTTCTCCACGGCCGCAAGGAACGGGGAGCCGTGTGTGGCCCACGTGAGCACCGGCTCGGCGAACGGCGCCTGAGGCGGCATCGTCCAGTGCTGCGCCGCGAAGGAGTGCACGAAGTAGAAGCGCTCGTCCTCGAGCCCGGCGAACAGACGTGAGCCCGCATCCGGTGAGACCGTGTTCCAGCCCATGTGCGGCAGAACGGGCGCGTCGAGCTCGGTCACCGTCCCCGGCCACTCGCCCAGCCCGTCGGTCGCGTCGCCGCGTTCCACGCCGTGGTCGAACAGCACCTGCATCCCGACGCAGATCCCGAGCACGGCGCGGCCGCCGGCCAAGCGCCTGCCGATGAGCTCGTCGCCCTTGCTCGCCCGCAATGCCTCCGCCACCGCTCGGAACGCTCCGACACCCGGCACGAGCAGGCCGTCCGCATCCTGGATGAGTCCGCGGTCGGCGGTCAGCCGCGCGTCGGCACCGGCTGCGGCCAGAGCCTTGACGGCGGAGTGGACGTTGCCCGAACCGTAGTCGAGGACCGCGACCAGCGGCGCGTCGGTCACAGGGCGCCCTTCGTGCTCGGGATCCCGTCGACGAGCGGGTCGAACGCCTTCGCCTGGCGGAACGCACGTGCGAACGCCTTGAACTCGGCCTCGGCGATGTGGTGCGGGTCGCGGCCGCCCAGAACGCGCACGTGCACGGTGAGCGCCGCGTTGTAGGCGATGGCCTCGAACGCGTGACGCACGAGTGACCCGGTGAAGTGACCCCCGATCAGGTGGAACGCATACCCCTCGGGCTCGCCGTCGTGGACGAGGTACGGGCGGCCGCTGATGTCGACGACCGCCTGCGCGAGCGCCTCGTCGAGCGGCACGAGCGCATCGCCGTACCGCGCGATCCCGCTCTTGTCCCCCAGAGCGGCGCGGATCGCCTGGCCGAGGACGATCGACACGTCTTCCACGGTGTGATGTGCGTCGATGTGGGTGTCACCGGTGGCCCGCACCGTCAGATCGGTGAGGGAGTGCTTCGCGAACGCCGTCAACAAGTGGTCGAAGAACGGCACGCTCGTCGAGATCGAGCTCTTGCCGGTGCCGTCGAGGTCGAGCGAGAGCTCGATCTGCGACTCGCTCGTGGCCCGGCTGAGCTCGGCGGTGCGGTGCGATGCGGGCTGCGCGGTCATGCCTGCGAGTCTATCGACGCCATGGCCGCCAGGAACGCCGTCGTCTCAGCCTCGGTCCCCGCCGTCACGCGCAGGTGACCGGGGATGCCGACGTCGCGGATGAGGACGCCACGTTCGTACAGCGCGCGCCACACGGCCGCAGGGTCGGCGACGCCGCCGAACAGGACGAAGTTGGTCCATGACTCGTGCGCGAGGTAACCCATCGCGGTCAGCTCGCCGCTGATGCGATCACGCTGCGCGACGATCTCGTCGACCATGCCGAGCATCGTGTCGGCGTGGCGCAGCGCGGCCTCCGCTGCCGCCTGCGTCAGGGCGCTGAGGTGGTACGGAAGCCGCACCAGACGAAGAGCGTCCACGACCGCGGGATCAGCAGCCAGGTACCCGACGCGCGCACCCGCGAACGCGAACGCCTTGCTCATGGTGCGGGAGACGACCAGCCGCTCGCGCCCTGGCAGAAGCGAGATCGCCGACGGGGTGTCCCGCGGGGCGAACTCCTGATAGGCCTCGTCGACGATGACGATGCCGCGGCTGGCCTCGTACACCGCCTCGATGACGTCGAGGGTCATCGGCGTTCCGGTCGGATTGTTCGGGGCGCAGAGGAAGATCACGTCCGGGTCCGCCCGACGCACCTGTTCCGCGGCGGACACAGCGCTCAGGCTGTAGTCCTCGGCGCGAGTGCCGGCGACCCACTCCGCCCCCGTCGCCCGGGTGAGCAGCGGGTACATCGAGTACGTGGGCGCGAAGCCGAACGCGGTGCGCCCAGGACCCGCGAACGCCTGCAGGACGTGCTGGAGGACCTCGTTGGACCCGTTGGCCGCCCAGATCTGCTCCGCGACCAGTCCGCCGCCGAGGTAGCCGGCGAAAGCAGCGCGCAAACGGCTGAACTCGCGGTCCGGGTAGCGGTTGACCTGTTCGAGGGCGGCACCGATCGACGCGAGGATGTCGGACGCGACATCGGCCGGGACGGGATGCGTGTTCTCGTTGACGTTCAACGCCACCGGAAGCGGCGCTTGGGGCGCGCCGTAGGGCTTGAGTCCGCGCAGATCGTCGCGGATCGGCAAATCATCGAGGCTGATCGTCACGCGCTCCATCGTAGAACCGCGCAGGACCTCACTCGCCCGAGGCGTACTCCGCCGGGATGGCCAGACGTTGCCCGGCGCTCACCTGCGCGCCCGGCAGGGTGTTGAGCCGCATGATCGCGTCGACGACGTCGCGCGGGTCGTCTTGGGGAGCGACCTCCTCCGCGATCGACCACAGCGACTCCCCCGCCATCACCGTCACCATCTCGAACGAGCCGGCGGCTGCGCCGGGCTCGCGCGAGGCGAGCGCGGACCCGCCGCTGATCACGCCGACGGCCAGCGCCGCGACGACGGGCAGAGCGACGAGCCAGGCGAGCACCCGACGACCGCGCGCGGTCAGACGCAGGCGGGTGGCGACGGGGGCGGCGAACTCGATCGTGCTCATGACGACTCCTTCAGGACGGGAAGAGATTCGTACCCGACCCTCCGGCCGGGAGAGCCGGGTACGAACTTCTCTTCCGAAGCTATCTTCGATTTACGGTACTGTCAAGCGATCGCGAAACCGGTCGAGTTTCGAAGACGACACGCCCTGCGCAAGGACTGGATCGCCGCCGATTCCCGCTACGGTTTGGCTGAAGACACCGAATCATCGACCTCCGACATTCGAACGGAACAGACCCGACGGGAGCGCCGCATGGCCACCAACCAGAAGCCGCAGACCCGCCGGCGCAAGAGCCTCAGCGACAAGCAGCTCGCGATCCTCGAGGTCATCCAGCACTCGATCGCCCGCCACGGCTACCCGCCGAGCATGCGCGAGATCGGGGACGCGGTGGGACTGAAGTCGCTCTCGAGCGTCACGCACCAGCTGAACCAGCTCGAGCTCTCCGGTTATCTCCGACGCGACCCCGGCAAGACGCGTGCCATGGAGGTCCTGATCGATCTGCCGGGCACCGCCGCCGAGAACCCGGCCGACGCCGCACCCCCCGTGGGCGATGCCGCGCTGGTTCCGCTCGTGGGGCGGATCGCTGCGGGTGTGCCGATCACGGCAGACCAGCACGTCGAAGAGATCTTCCCGCTGCCCCGCCAGCTCGTGGGCAAGGGAGACCTGTTCATGCTGAAGGTGTCGGGAGACTCGATGATCGACGCGGCGATCTGCGACGGCGACTGGGTCGTGGTGCGTTCCCAGCCGACGGCCGAGAACGGCGACGTCGTCGCCGCGATGCTCGACGGTGAGGCGACCGTGAAGACGTTCCGGCGCCGCGACGGGCACGTATGGCTCCTGCCGCGCAACACGGCCTTCGAGCCGATCCTCGGCGACGATGCCGTCGTGCTCGGCAAGGTCGTCGCGCTCATGCGCGCGGTCTGACTCGCCGCTCTCTTCGGGAGACCCCGGGGCCGCCGCGTAGCGTGGGGGCATGACCGACACCAGCTCCTACGGTTCCTGGCCCTCGCCCATCTCCGCCGCCGACGTCGCGAGTTCCTCCACGCGCTTCGACGGTGCGCGGTTCGTCGGCGAGGAGATCTGGTGGGCGCAGTCGGCGCCAGAGGAGGGCGGCCGCATGGCGGTGCGCCGCCGACAGCCCGACGGTCGGATCGCGGATGTCCTTCCCGCTCCGTGGAACGTGCGATCCCGGGTGCACGAGTACGGCGGCGGCGCGTGGTGCGCGGCCGAGGACGGGCGACTGTTCTTCGTGGAGGCCGGCGACCAGCGCGTCTACGTCCTCGACCCGGGCAGCGCTCCGACT
Source organism: Microbacterium binotii (assembly GCF_021398715.1). Classification (NCBI taxonomy): domain Bacteria; kingdom Bacillati; phylum Actinomycetota; class Actinomycetes; order Micrococcales; family Microbacteriaceae; genus Microbacterium; species Microbacterium binotii. The sequence continues at coordinate 2,164,542 of NZ_CP090347.1, forward strand.
CCGCTCACGCCCGAGGCGGACGGCACGGCGTTCGGAGGCCTGGTGTGGGCGTCCGGCCGCCTGCTCGCGGTGCGCGAGCGCACCGCGGCATCCACCGGGGAGCGGGCCATCGTCGAGATCTCGCTCGATGGCGCCGATGCGCGGGTCATCGCACACGGTGACGACTTCGTCGCCCAGCCCGCGCTGTCTCCGGATGGTCGGCATCTCGCATGGATCGGGTGGAATCACCCCGACCTGCCCTGGGACCGCACGCGCCTGCACGTGGGGCGTCTGCGCGACGGCGTGGTCGAGGATGTCGTCACCGTCACGGACGGCGCGGCCTCGGCGCTCCAGCCGGTGTGGACCGGCTCCGACGAACTGCTCTACCTCGACGACGCGTCCGGCCGGTGGCAGGTGCAGCGCGTGCGACCGGACACCGGCGAGCGCAGCACCCTCACCCATGACGACGCCGACACGGGCGGCGCGCTGTGGACGCTCGGGATGCGGTGGTTCGCCCCGCTCGAGGACGGACGGGTCGTCGCGGTGCGCACGAACGGCGAGGACTCTGTCGTGGTGATCGATCCCGCCGACGGCACGACCCGCTCCGTGGGCATCGACGGCGCCTCCCAGACCTTCCTCGAGGATGCGCGCGGTACGCGCCTGCTGATCACGACGGCGTCCGCATCCGCCCCGCTCGGACTCTGGCTCGTGGATGCGGACGGCACAGCGGCACCGGAACGTCTGTCCGGCGACGATCTCTCCGCGCTCGAGCCGTGGTTGCCCGCACCCCGTGCGTTGACCGCCGACGGACCCCACGGCCCCGTGCACGCCTACTTCTACCCGCCGACGCATCCGGAGCTCCACGGCCCCGTCGACGAGCTCGCCCCCTGCCTCGTGTGGGTGCACGGCGGACCGACCGCCCATGTGGGCCCGGCCGCATCGCGCAAGATCGCGTACTTCACGAGCCGCGGCATCGGGGTCCTCGACGTCAACTACTCCGGCTCGACCGGCTACGGGCGCGCCTACCGTGAGCGGCTGCGCGGCCAGTGGGGCGTCGCCGACGTCGACGACGTGATCGCGGCCGCGCGGCATGTCGCCGCGGCCGGTCTCGCGGACCCTGACCGACTGGCGATCGAAGGAGGGTCAGCCGGCGGCTGGACGGTGCTCTCGGCGCTGACGCGCGGCGATGTCTTCGCTGCGGGGGTCTCGCGCTACGGCGTCGGCGACGCCCGCGCGCTCGTGGCGGACACGCACGACTTCGAGTCGCGCTATCTCGACGGTCTGATCGGTCCGCTGCCGGAGACGGAGGAGGTGTACGTCGAACGCTCACCGCTCACGCACCCCGAGCGATTCCGCGTGCCGTTGCTGATCCTGCAGGGCTCCGAGGACCGGGTCGTGCCGCCGGCGCAGGCCGAGGCCATCCGCGACGCTCTGCGTGAGCACGGCGTGCCGCACGCGTACGTCCTGTTCGAAGGCGAAGGGCACGGGTTCCGGCGCCGGGAGACCACGATCGACGCGCTCACCTCGGAGCTGGCCTTCCTCGGAGAGGTGCTCGGCTTCACCACGGACGCGCCCGAGCTTCCGCTGTCGATCGGCGCGTTGCACATCGCCGGCGGCCCGGACGGACGAGAGGTGTTCGTCGACCCCGAGAGCGATGTGACGCACGGGGAGCGCGACCTCCGCGTCGTCGTCGCGCGCGAGCCCCTGCGGCCCCTCGTCGCCCGCCCGCGCACGCGCGAGTGGGCCGAGACCCTGCGGGCGGCGGGATTCACCGCGACGACGAACGATCCGGACCTGTTCGTGCTCCTCCCCGCCCTCGACGGAGAATGAGGCGTCCTCAGGCGAGGAAGGCTTCGAGCCTGCCGGCGAGCGCCGCGCCGACGCGGGCGTGGAGGGCCGTGCCCTCCGCCTCGTGCGACTCCTCGTAGATCATCCCGTGCTCGTGCACGGCCGAGACCAGGTCGCCGCGATCGTACGGCAGCAGAACCCGCAGCTCGACCTCCGGCAGCGGAAGCGCATCCTCGATGACCTGGCGGAGCTCGTCGATGCCTTCGCCCGTGCGGGACGAGACGAACACCGCCGAGGGCACGAGCCCTCGCAGCAGGAGCCGCGCATCGTCGTCGATGAGGTCGGCCTTGTTGAACACGACGATCTCCCGCGTGTCACGCGCTCCCACGTCACCGATCACATCGTGGACGGTGGCCAGCTGAGCGGCGGGATCGGGGTGCGAGCCGTCGACGACGTGCACGATGACGTCGGCGTCACCGACCTCTTCGAGCGTCGAGCGGAACGCTTCGACCAGCTGGTGCGGGAGGTTGCGCACGAATCCGACCGTGTCGGTCAGTGTGTAGATGCGCCCGTCCTCGGTCACCGAGCGTCGAACGGTGGCATCCAGCGTCGCGAACAGCGCGTTCTCCACGAGGACGCCCGCGCGTGTGAGCCGGTTCAGAAGACTCGACTTCCCCGCGTTCGTATACCCGGCGATCGCCACGGCGGGGATCGTGTTGCGCTTGCGCTCGGCGCGCTTGGCATCACGGGCCGGGGCGAAGTCGCGGATCTGACGACGCAGCTGCGCCATCCGGGTGCGGATGCGGCGGCGGTCGAGCTCGATCTTCGTCTCACCGGGTCCGCGCGAGCCCATACCTGCGCCGCCGGCGCCGACCTGGCCACCGGCCTGACGGCTCATCGACTCGCCCCAACCGCGGAGGCGCGGCAGGAGGTACTCGAGCTGGGCGAGCTCCACCTGCGCCTTGCCTTCGCGGCTCTTCGCGTGCTGGCTGAAGATGTCGAGGATCACGGTCGTGCGATCGATCACCTTGACCTTGACGACGTCCTCGAGCGCACGCCGCTGGCTCGCGGCGAGCTCGGTGTCGGCGATGACGGTGTCGGCGCCGACGGCGGCGACGATGTCTCGCAGCTCCTCCGCCTTGCCACGGCCGATGTACGTCGCGGGGTCGGGATGCGGTCGGCGCTGCAGCACGCCGTCGAGCACGACGGCGCCCGCCGTCTCGGCGAGGGCAGCGAGCTCGCGCAGCGAGTTCTCGGCGTCCTCGGTGGCACCCTGCGGGTGAACGCCCACGAGGACGACGTTCTCGAGCCGCAACTGGCGGTACTCGACCTCGGTGACGTCTTCGAGCTCGGTCGACAGGCCACCGACGCGACGCAGCGCCTGACGCTCTTCGCGGTCGAACTGCTCACCGTCGCCGAAGCCGTCGGCGACGGTCGTCGCGTCCTGCAGCGCCTGCGCTCCGGCCAGAGGGCCGCGCATCCGTGCGCGAGTATCCGCTCGCGAGAGCACCCGGTCGACGTCGTCGAGCCGCTGCTCGTCGGTGGACGGGGGTGTTTCTGTCATCGTTTCCTTTCGGGGCGTCTCGCGCCCGCTCACTCTAGCCTCCCGCCTTCGGAGACTTACCGCTACGCTTCGTGTATGGGGAGTGACCACTACTTCACCGCGTCACCCGCCAGTCCCGAGAACCTCCGCACCATTCGTGTCAGCGTGGCCGGTCGCGACATCGACGTGACGACGGCCGGCGGAGTGTTCAGCCCGGATCGACTGGATGCGGGCACCGCCGTGCTGCTGAGCAACACACCGCCGCCTCCGGCCGGCGGCCACTTCCTCGACCTCGGATGCGGCTGGGGCCCGATCTCGATCTCGCTCGCGCTCTCGTCGCCACACGCCACGGTGTGGGCCGTCGACGTCAACCAGCGCGCCCTCGATCTCGTCCGCCGCAACGCGGAGAACCTCGGCCTCACCAACATCAACGCCGTGACGCCGGATGATGTTCCCGAGGACGTCGCCTTCCGCACGATCCGTTCGAATCCGCCGATCCGCGTCGGCAAGAACGAACTGCACGGAATGCTCGAGCGATGGATCCCCCGACTTGACGAGCGCTCCGACGCCTGGCTCGTCGTCGCCCGCAACCTCGGCGCCGATTCGCTGCAGCGCTGGCTCGCCGCATCCTTCCCCGCGGGCTTCAGCGTGCACCGCACCGCGACCGCCCGCGGCTTCCGGGTGCTCAAGATCCGTCGCCACGGAGCCGAAGCCACCGCTCCCATTCCGCTGCCCTGACGGTGATACGCTCACCTCACAACGACTGATGGGCTGAGGGCGCAGTTCGGGCGGGGGATGCGCCGATCGGAGCTTTCCCATGCCCTCTTCCTCCTCCGTCGGCATCCGCTCGTACCGTGCGCTGCCGCGCATCGCCGGGTGGGACTACCTCGTCGCGACGAGCCTCGGACGTCTTCCCCTGTCGATGGTCCCGCTCGCCGTCCTGACGCTCGTGACCTCTGCCACGGGGTCGATCGCGGTGGGCGGCTTCGCCGCGGCAGCAGCCGCGATCGGCGAGGCCGTGGGCGCTCCCGCCTCCGGGGCGATCGCCGACCGCATCGGGCAACGTCCGGTCCTCCTCGTGGGCGTCGTCGTGCACGTCGCACTGCTCCTCGTCCTGACGTGGGGCGCGGGGCACGTCTCCGACCCCGGGGCCGTCGCTCTCGCCGCCGGGATCGGGCTGAGCCTTCCGCAGGTCGGCGCGTTCTCCCGCACCCGGTGGCTCTCGCTCGCTCCGGATGATCTGCCGACCGCCTTCGCCTTCGAGGGCGTCATCGACGAGATCTCCTACATCTTCGGACCCGCCATCGTGGGCCTCACCGCCGCGTTCGTGTCACCGCAGGCGGCGACGCTCCTCGCCGGTGCGCTCGTGGTCGCCTTCGCGACACAGTTCGCCGTGCACCGCACGCACCGCAGCGTGCCGCGGCGGCGACAGGCGCCGCCGCGGACAGCAGCCCCCGCGGGGCGCCGGACTCTGCTGGTCACCGCGCTGGTCGGAATGCTGGCGATGGGCACGTTCTTCGGCGCGAGCCAGACGGGTCTCACCGCCTTCGCGGGGCGCATCGGGATCCCGGATGCGGGCGCGCTCCTCTACGCCGTCATGGCGGTGGGCTCGGCGATCACGACGCTGTCGATGGTGCTGATCCCGGAGCGGATCGGCACCTGGACACGATGGAGCGTTGCCGCCTGCGGGATGGCTCTGGGGGCGTCGCTCATGCTCGTCGCCGACGACGTCGTGTGGATCATCGGCGCCGGACTCGTCGCCGGCGCGTTCCAAGGACCGCTGTTGTTGACGATCTTCCGGGTCGTGGGCGACGCCGCCGACGAGGGGCGGGCCGGGATCCTGTTGACCCTCACCACGAGCGGCATCGTTCTCGGCATCGCGGCGGGCTCCGCCCTGTCCGGACTGCTCGCGCAGAACCTGGGCGCTGCCGCGGGGTTCCTGCCCGTGCTCACCGCGACGCTCGTCCTGCTCGCGATGGGCGTGGTGGGCGCTGCCGCCGCCAAGGGCGGAGAGCGCACCGCATCCCGTTAGGCGAGCGTCACCTCGCCGTGGAAGACCAGCGACGCGGGGCCCGACAGCAGCACGTGCCCGTCGTGCATCCGGACGCCCAGCGTCCCGCCGGGCACATCCACGACCCACGCATCGGGCGCCGCGGGTCCTGCCCAGTGGCGCACCGCGAGAGCCGCGGCGGCCACACCGGTGCCGCAGCTGAGGGTCTCCCCGACGCCCCGCTCGAAGACCCGCATCCGGATGCCGCCGACGCCCCCCACGACGAGGGGATCGCTCGGAACGACGAACTCGATGTTCGCACCGGCGGGCGGCTGAGGGTCGAGCAGGGGCTGCGCCGTCAGGTCGAGCGCTTCCAGCTCGGCCTCGGAGGACAGCGCCACGACGACGTGGGGATTTCCCACATCGACCGGCTGGCCCGGGCGCGCGACGTCCAGACCGCGGGCCCGCACGAGAACGTCGTTCTCGTCGACGACCCACTCCCCCAGATCCACTTCGAAGCCGCGCTCACTGCGCGTGAGCGTCTTGACCCCGGCTCGGGTGCCGATGCGCAACGGCGCGTCCAGCGACGCCAGATCCTGATCCTCGAGGAAGCGCGCGAACACCCGCGTGCCGTTGCCGCACATCTCGGCCTTCGATCCGTCGGCGTTGCGGTAGTCCATGAACCACTCGGCGCCGGCTGCGGCAGCGGCCGCGCCCTCGGGGATCCGCACCGACCGCACGACACGCAGAAGTCCGTCCGCGCCGATGCCGAACCGGCGATCGCAGAGCACCGCGATCTGGTCATCGCTGAGATCCAGTTCGCCGTCCGGATCCGACAGGATCACGAAGTCGTTCCCGGTTCCGTGGCCCTTGGTGAACGGGAGCGTGCGCGACATTCCGCCAGTCTACGGGCGGAGCGGGGCGGAGCTGTCCGCCGGGCGAAGGGCCGTCACGCCTCGACGATGTCCGCGACCGCCGTCCCCGCGGTGATGCGGCGGGCGGCGGTGTAGCGGCGGAACCAGGAGACCTGGCGCCGGGCGTATCGGCGGGTCAGCGCCTGGGTCTGGGCGATCGCCTCGTCACGGTTCAGCCGGCCGTCGAGCTCCCCGATGGCCTGCGCATACCCGATGGCTCGCCTCGCCGTGACCCCGGTGTCGAGTCCCCTCTCGCGCAGGGTCGCGACCTCGTCGAGCAGGCCGTCCCGCCACATCTGCTCGACGCGCGCGTCCAGCCTCGGCACGAGCACGTCACGCTCCTCGTGAGCGATCAGCAGGTGGGTCCGCGGGTGCCAGAGGCGCGGGTCTTCGGGCAGCGCGGCACCGTGGGTCGCGGCACCCTGGGCCAGGATTTCAAGAGCCCGGACGATCCGCCGACCGTTGTGCGGATCGACGCGCTCCGCGGTGACCGGATCGACGCTGCGCAGGCGCTCGTGCAGCGCTCCGGGGCCGAGCTCGTCCAACTCCGTCTCCAACGCCCGGCGCAGCGCCTCGTCCCGCGGAGGAAAGCGGAAGTCGTACGCGACCGCGGAGACGTACAGTCCCGAACCGCCGACGAGGATCGCGTCGGCGCCCCGGGCGTTGATCGCGTCGATCGCCTGCCGCGCCCGCGTCTGGTAGTCCGCCACAGCGGCTTCCTCGGTCACCTCGAGGACGTCGAAGAGGTGATGCGGGATCCCGCGCCGCTCGGCGACGGGGAGCTTCGCCGTGCCGATGTCCATTCCCCGGTACAGCTGCATGGCGTCCGCGTTGACGATCTCGGCCGCCCGCCCCCGTGCGCGAAGCTCCTCGGCCAGCGCGAGCGAGATCCCGGTCTTCCCCGTGCCGGTGGCCCCGGCCACGATCCACAGCCGGGGCGCGGACATCACTGCTCCCGACGAAGCGACGGCAGACCCAGAGAGACCGCCTTCGGGCCGGAACCCGAGGGAGAGGGCACACCGCAGGAATCGGCCTCCGCGCGATCCCACGCGTCGCCGGAACGGGTGCGACGGATCACGAGCGGAGCGCCGTCGGGCGAATCCGCCAGGAGGTGGAACGGAGCCGCGTGCGTCACCACGACGGAGACGACGTCACCCGGGCGAGGCACGGGCGAGGCGTCGGGGACCTCGAAGTGCACGAGTCTGTTGTCCTCGGCACGTCCGGTGAGACGGCGCGTGGCCGCATCCTTCTTGCCCTCGCCGGCTGAGACGAGCACGTCAAGGCGGCGACCCACCTGCTTCTCGTTCTCTTCGAGGCTGATGCGCTCCTGAAGGGCGACGAGGCGCTCGTACCGCTCCTGCACGACCTCTTTCGGCACCTGGTCCGCCATCGTGGCAGCGGGGGTGCCCTCGCGGATCGAGTACTGGAAGGTGAAGGCGCTCGCGAACCGCGCCTGTTCGACGACTCGCAGGGTGTCCTGGAAGTCCTCTTCCGTCTCGCCCGGGAACCCGACGATGATGTCGGTGGAGATCGCGGCGTGCGGGATCCGCGCGCGCACCCGGTCGAGGATGCCGAGGAAGCGCTCCGAACGGTAGGAACGGCGCATGGCCTTGAGGATGCGGTCGCTGCCGGATTGCAGCGGCATGTGCAGCTGCGGCATCACAGCGGGCGTCTCGGCCATTGCGTCGATCACGTCGTCCGTGAAGGCGGCGGGGTGAGGGCTCGTGAAGCGGATCCGCTCGAGGCCCTCGATCTCGCCTGCGGCGCGCAGGAGCTTGCCGAATGCCTGACGATCCCCGAACTCCACGCCGTAGGAGTTCACGTTCTGGCCGAGCAGCGTGACCTCGATCGCGCCGTCGTCGACGAGCAGCCGGATCTCGCTCAGGATGTCGCCCGGTCGGCGATCCTTCTCCTTGCCGCGCAGGCTCGGAACGATGCAGAACGTGCAGGTGTTGTTGCACCCCACCGAGATGGAGACCCACCCGCTGTACACGCTGTCGCGTTTGGTGGGCAGCGTCGACGGGAAGATGTCGAGGGACTCGAGGATCTCGAGCTCGGCCTCCTCGTTGTGCCGCGCCCGCTCGAGGAGCTTCGGCAGCGAGCCCATGTTGTGGGTTCCGAAGACGACGTCGACCCACGGCGCCTTGTCGACGACCGTCTGCTTGTCCATCTGCGCCAGGCAGCCCCCGACGGCGATCTGCATCCCCGCATGTGTGCTCTTGCGGGACTTCAGGTGCCCGAGGGTGCCGTAGAGCTTGCCGGCGGCGTTGTCGCGCACGGCGCACGTGTTGATCACGACCACGTCGGCCTCGGCACCGGGCTCGACGGGGACGTAGCCCGCCGACTCCAGCGACCCCGAGAGACGCTCGGAGTCGTGCACGTTCATCTGGCAGCCGAAGGTGCGCACCTCATAGGTCCGCGCACGTCCGTCGGCGTCGAGCGCGGCGGGTGAGGCGGCGATGAGGGTCGGAGCGCTCGAGGGGATCGTCATGATGGGAGCCATTCTACGTTCGCGCTCCCGCCCGGAGGGATGCGGGACACGTGGCGCCGTCTCCCGCATCCCCGCGCTCAGGGAGCGGCCACCGGTCCCGCCGATGCCGTGCCCAGAGTGACGGTCGCGATGCTCGCCGGTGTGGCGAACGGCGCGAGTCCGAGGCGCAGGGCCGAGACGCGGTACTGCGCGGTCGAATCGGGCCCCGCGACGATGTAGCCGACGTCCGGAGGGGCGTTCGCCTGGTCGGGTTGCACGTTGACCATGATCGAAAGGACGGAGGGCAGAGCGTTGACCACGCTTCCCACCGCGGTGAGGACGGCGTTGACCGCGGTCGAGAGCGTGCTGCCCAGCGTCGTGATCGCGGCGAGCACCGTGGTGGTGATCGCATTGGCCGCCGCTGTCACCAGCGTCGGCCCGAGCGCCGTCACGGTGGAGATGAGCGAGGACACCGTCGGCAGCCCCAATGCGGCGAGAAGCGTGTTGATCGGCCCTGTCACGCCCGCCGCAGCGGCGGACACCGTGAGGGCCGCCGTGCCGTCCAGCACGGCTCCGATCGTGCCGGTGAAGTCGATGCCCACGTTGAGCACGTTCAGGCCGGGCAGCACCACGGGAGGCAGAGGCGGCACCGAGGGGACGGTGACTCCCGGCGCCGCGACGACGGCATCCAGATCGATGGTCAGAGTGGCGGCACGCACGGCGGCGGTCAAGGCGGCGACGACCTGCGAGCTCCAGTTGTTCAGGAGAGTGCCGACTCTGGTCACGATGGGGTTGAGGACCGTGTTGTTCAGCACGATCTCGGTGTTGGGTGCCGCGTTGTTCAGCGAGGGCAGCAGCGCATCCAGATCGACATCGATCAGGCCGGACTGCAGATCGACCGTCACGACACCGTCGGTGAGGGGCGTCGTGAGCAATCCGCTCACCGAGTTCGCGAGGTTCAGTCCTGTGACGGTGACCGTCCCGCCGACCGAGGTCGTGAGCACACCGGGAAGCGCCAGGTCGAGTCCTGCCCCGAGTGCGTTCGAGAGCACTCCTGAGGAGCCGGTCAGCGAGTCCACCGCCGCCTGTATCGAGCTGACCCCGGAATTGACGTTCGTCACGAGCGCGGAGACCGCCGGGGAGTCCAGTCTCAGCCCCAGTCCCGCGATGCCGTACGCACGCGTCGCGACCGGCGTCGCCGGCGTGATACCCCACAGCTGCTCGCGCAATGCCGCGCATCCGTCGAGAACAGAACTCGCCGCAACCGCTCCCACCTGCAGCTGGGCGTCAGCGATACCGGCGATCGACGGGAGGAGTTGCCCGATGCGCACTGTCGCGGGCGAGGGCAGATCCGCGGGAGGCGTCGTGCCCGACACCTGGACGGCGCCGGAGTTGTTGATCAGACCGGACGCCCCCGCAGCCGAGCCGAAGGTGTCGACGCGGGCATACTGGTTCGCCGCACCCAGCGCGGCCCCGGGGAGCGGAACGGAGAATCCCGTCAGATTCACACCGACGATGCTCAGCAGCGACAGGTCGAAGGGATTGGCGTAGACGTAGCTCGAGGGCGGCATGGAGCCGAGATCGACCGCGTCCGCGGGCGAGATCTCCGCCCCGTCCTCGTCGAGTGCCAGTGTCATCTGCTCCAGATCGGCCACCGGATCGAGACTGGTGCCGAGGAGGCTTCCCGACAGGAAGCGTCCGTAGGAGGTCGCTTCGAACCCGCTGTCCTGGCCGCAGATCAGCGACGACGTGCCAACGTCGTCCGCGTGGACCCACTCGGCGTCCGTCCACGACGCCGACGTCGCGGTGATGCTCGACGGAATCAGTAGAGCGGCGGACGCAGCGATCGACAACGGCACCAGTCTCCGCGTGTTCATGCCCCCACCTCCTGACGGCGCAGCCGCAGTGCCGCGCCGAATCCCAAGAGCCCCGCCGCGATGGCGGCGACGGCCAGCAGCATTCCCACATCCGCCCCGGTTGCCGCCAGACCTCCCGCGCTCGGGGGGCCGGCAGGGCGGTCCACCGCCACGGCGGTCAGACCGACCCCCATGCGCCCCGTGAGACCCATGAGAGTCGTGTCCGCGCGCGCTGCCGCGTCGTCGTCGACCGACAACGTGACGAGCAGGTACTCCGGAGAGGTCGGCGTGAGCGGGCGCAGCTCGAAGACAGGAGAGGAGGCGGTGAAGTCGTCCGCCGGCGTGGCGACGGCGACGGCTCGTTCGCCGGACGCGCAGACGGGCGTCGAATCGAGCGAACTCCACGGCACGTCGCAGACGGCGACCGACATGGTCAGCCCGCGCGGATGCTCCACCAGCTCACCCTCCTTGCGCAGCTCTAGAGCGAGGGTCGCGCGCGAAGCATCCTCGAGACGCGCTCCCACCTGCCAGAACGCGGCTTCCCCTGGACTGATGTCGAGGAACTCTGCGGGATAGGGCTCGCTCGAGAGGACGAGACGTCCGGGAGCGCCCGTGGGCGGGACATCGATCAGTGCGGCGTTGGCCCTGGCGGCCAGCAGCACCCCGCCGGCGATCATGAGCGCAGCGGACAGAACGGCGACGAGCACGCCGACCGATCGTCGCCACGCGGGCGGGAAGACCTCTGACACGGGCAACTCCTCAGTCTCGAACGACGGCCGCATCCGGGTCCCCGCGCGGAGGACGGGATGCGGAGGGCCACAGCGCCCACGCGATCGCCGCGGCGAGCCCGATGGCCAGGGCGATGCTGACGAGGGGCGACTTTGCCCAGATGATGACCCACCCCGCATACGGGGTGGAGACGAGGACGCGCGGCGCCTCCTCGACGATGTAGCGCGCGGAGTCCACGAACGAGTTCGCGTCTCCGCGGAGGGTGAGCTCCCGCGCGGACGGCCGTCCCGCGACGTCGTCGATCTCGACGATGCGGTGGGTGACCGGTGTCACGCCGTCCTCCTTGAGGACCGTCACGACGTCGCCGACCTTCAGCTCGGCGGCGGCAACCCGCTGCACCACCGCAGCAGCGCCGGTGGGCATCGTGGGACTCATCGACCCCGTGACGAAGACGATGACGGACAGCGACAGGATCGAGGACACCGCGAGCCAGAGCAGCGTGAGAGCGCCGAGGACGCCGAGAGCGGCGAGCAGGGCATCGCGGAGGCGGCGCGGCCGCTCCGGGGCGGAGCCCGCGGGCTCCGCCCCGGCCCCGTCGTCGCCGGCGGAGGCGATGAGCGTCGCGTGTGAGCGACGGGGTGCGGTCGTCATGGTGGTCGTGCCCTGCTCGCTCAGGACTCGGCCTGGAACTCCCAGGCGGGCGCGATCGACAGACCCATGTAGTCGTCGATCGTCGTGCCACCGGCCAGCGGAACCGGGTCCGGCAGGGTGACCTCGAAGCAGTAGTACTGGACGGACCCCGCGGCCGCCGCCAGAGCCTGCATGGCCGAGCCGCCGGTGGTGGCGAGCGGGCCGTCGGCGATGAGGGCGGGGGCACCGGGGGCGCCGCTGAAGGCCGAGGCGTCACAGGTGAAGGCGGCGTCGTCGGTCACGACACGAACGTCGAGCGCGGCGAACAGAAGGCCGGCCGGATCGTCCGCGGCGATGCCTGCGGCCGGAACAGCCGGCTGCAGCTCGACGTCGCCGGCGACGGATGTCGTGGACGTGCGCAACGCCACCTGCGCATACACGCTGTCTCCGGGAGTGAGCGCCGTCGCGTCGATGCCGGTGTTCTCGAAGACGATCTCACCGCCCGGGTTGTCCGCCTCATCGGTCCAGGTGCCGGCCCCGAACGGCGCGACGGTGTTCTGCTGGACGGAGAAGGACGATGTCCCCACCCCCGGACCGCCCGCGCCGTCGCCGCCGAACACCCACTCGGTGTCCGTCCAGGCCGCGACGGTGGCGGTGACGCCGAGCCCGAGGGCTGCCGCTCCCGCCGTGATCGCGAACACCTTGCGCCGCGTGTTGCTTCGCTTCTCTTGCGTCTGCATTCTGACCCCAACCTCTCCGTGTGTGCGCCGGAAGCGTCGTCGCGTCCGGGAGACCCGCAGATCCACTCCGGACGCTAGGACGTGTCGTGCGGGACTGTCGCCCGGAGGGAGTGGATGTCGGTACCGGGCTGCGCAGTCCGCCGGTATCGGAGCGGCCTCGGCTGCCGCCCTGCAGATCTGCTCTGCGTAGTACCGGCACCAGAATTGCGTAGTGGCCTCAGCGGCACCTCCGTTGCCGAGCGCGCCCGCCTCGGTATCGTGGGTGGCGAGCGTCGGCGTGGATGCACCCCCGGCGCCCGCCATATCCGGTGTCCTGGGGGGAGAGCCGTGCGAGACGAGACAGCGGATGAGGCCGCATCCGGACCGGAATCCGGGGAGCGGCGGGAGCTGGACGAGGCCGCGGAGTCGATCGAGGCCGGGGTCAGCGTCGTCGTCGCCGGCCCGCTCGGCACGGGAAAGACCGTCCTGACGCGTCGGCTGGGGGAACGCCTCACCGAGCGAGGATGCCAGCCGCTGCTCCTTCACCCCGCTCCCCTTCCCGACGAGGTTCCCTTCGAGGCGCTAGATGCAGCCGATGACGAGCGGGCCGAGCTCGTCCGACGCGGCGCAACGCCCGCGGGCACCGTCGTGTTGGTCGATGATGCGCAGGATCTGGACGAGGCATCGGTGACGGCCCTGACCCGCGCCGTCTACGCACGGCGAGCAGTCGTGCTGTTCGCACTCTCGGTCCCACGCGTCGCCGATGCGGCGGGTGCAGGCGTGGCGACGACGACCATCCTCGATCTCTGGCTGCGCGGCTTCGCGCAGCGCATCGACCTCAAGCCCGTCTCGGAGCGACGGGCGCGCATCATCGTGGACCGACTGTCCCGTGGACTGCTGGATCGGATCACGACGGAGGCGATCGTCTGGCAGGGAAACGGCTCTCGCACCCTCCTGCGCGAGTTGACCCGGACGGCCGTGGCCGCCGTCGAATCCGACGTGGACCCGCTGGAGGCGATCCGATCGGCCCCTGCGCAGGGTGGGCTCTCCGCGGCGACCGACGCGCACATACGCGAGCTGGACGTGGACCGAATGCGCACGCTCGTCCTCATCGATCGCGCGCCGGGTCTGCCCTACGGCGACGCCGTACGCTGCGTCGGACGATCCTCGCTCGACGGTCTGCTCGCCAGCGGGTTCCTGGCCGAAGACGGATCGGCCGTGCGTCGTCTGCACGCCGTGACCCCTCTCGCCCGCGCGGCAGCGCGTCGACTGGGCGGGGAGTACGCGATCGCTCTTGCCGACCGCAGCGTCGCGGGTCTCCTCCCCCGTGCAGGAGAGCCGGTGGACGAAGCACTCGCCAATGCCGTCGCGTCTCAGCTGTTTCTTCACCCGCACGCGGCATCCGCACTCGCCTCGGAGACCAGGGAAGAGGTGCTCGTCGGCGCGGCGCGCAGCGCCAACGATCACGAGGACTACGGAATCGCCGCGGCGTACGCCGCGCTGGGGCTGGAGGGCGGCGACTCGGAACGCCTGCGGGTCGAGCACTTCTATGCGCGGACGATGCTCGCCGACGCGGTGAACGCGCCGCGCTCGGTCGGAGTCGTGTCGGGCACGGCTCGCGTCCGCGCGGCGATGCTCCGCACTCGCCTCGCGGCCCGCAGCCGGCACACGGCGGCGGAGGAACTCCAACGAGCTCTCGCGGGATCGGGCACCGGCATAGAGATCTCCGCTGCGGAGCACCTGGAGGACCGACTCCTCGAGGCGCAACGAGCGACCGCCGAGATGCGGTGGGAGGACGGGGCCCGCGCAGCCGAAGCGGTCATCGTCGACGCTCCAACAGAGGTCGGGGTCCGTGTCCGCGCTCTGATGACCCTCGTCCTGACCACCGCCATGCGCGGCGACGGCGGCGCGACGCGGCGCGAGCTGGAACGCGTCCGATTGGTCCTGGACACGGATCACGACGGGCCGGTCGACGGAATCGCGCGCGCTTCGCTTCTCTGCGGCGCTCTCATGGCCGCACAGATCGTGGGCGAGGACCCGACACCGCTCGGCCCGCACATCGCCGAACTGCGACGACTGGCCGTGCGCACCGGTTGTCGCCGCCTCGCCGCGCTCACCGGGCTCGCGACCTCGCTGGCCCTGGCGCTCGATGCGGACGCAGACGCGGCGGTGACGGAGCTGCGGATGGCGCGGCGTCGGCTCCACCCCGCTCCGCAGGATCCACTGGTTCCCTTCCTGAAGCTGTGCATCGCGCATCTCCTGGCGTTGCACGGGCGCGTCGACGTGGCGGAGGAGACCCTCGCTCGGATAGGCGCCGTGTGGGGCACCGCCTCTCCGGTTCTCGAGCAGGGCTTCGCGGCGACAGAGAGCGTGGTCTCCCTCGCGGCGGGGCGGACCGATCTCGCGCACGACGCTGCGCGACGCGCCCTCGACCTCTCCACTCGACTCGACGCTCCGCCCGTGCGCGTGAGAGACCTCTATCGCGCGATCGTGCTGGGAATCGACCCCGATCGGATGCGACGCGAGATCGCCGTCGCGGCGGCAGGGTCGGATGCCGCCATCGTCGAGAGTCTCGTCGTGCTCGCGCTCAGCGCGGACGAGGGTGCCGCGACGGACGCTCTCGACCTTCTGCGACGAACGGTCGCGTTGGCCGGCTCGACACCGGGGTCCGGGGCGACCACGGCCCCCGTCACATCGAGCACGAGGAGGACCCTCACCGTTCTGACCCGACGTGAGCGCGAGATCGCCCATCTGATCGATGAGGGGATGAGCAATCGGGACATCGCGAGCCGGTTGTTCCTGTCGGTGCGAACGGTCGAGTCCCATATCTTTCAGGCGCGGAGGAAGGTGGGTGCGCCTACGCGTCGCGAGCTCGGCCGTTTCGTCACGCGCGGGCTGTCACCGCAGGACGATCGGTGGCGCGCGGCACCGACCGCCTGAGCGAGCCGTCAGTCGAAGCGCGGGCCGCGGGCTGCGGGGCGCCGCACCTCCGTCAGCGCCTGCCGCGCCGCGGTCATCGCGACGGACGAGGGGTAGCCGCGGCGAGCGAGCTGACCGACGAGTCGGCGCAGTGCCGCGTCGTCGTCGCGACCGCCGACAGAGGTCGCTTTGCGCCGTGCGAACTCGAGGGCGCGCTCGGCGTCGTCGTCGCCCACCGCCTCGAGCGCGGCATCGGCGACATCGCGCGGAACGCCGCGGCGGGCCATCGCCTGCGCGATCGCGATGCGACCTTCACCCCTACGGGAGACGCCGACGTGCACCAGCTGCTCAGCCAACGCCGCATCGTCGAGATACGAGAGACGGAGGAAGTCCGCCACGATCTCCTCGACGGCGTCGCTCGACAGATCGCGCTGAGCGAGGAAGGTGCGCGCTTCGCGCTCGGAGAGCGAGCGCGACCGGAGCTTGCGCAACAGCGCATCGGACGCCGCCTGCACGAGCGCCGTATCGTCCACTTCGGAATCGGTGACGGCCTCGTGCGAGGTATCGAACGGAGACGTGTCGCGCGCGTGGTCCGATCCGGGGGCGAAGAACGGGCCGCTCCCCCGCTGCACCGATTCCGCGGGAGCAGCCGAGCGCGCCGCGAAGAGCGGGATCACCGGGGCGAGGCCGTCCGCCTCGCCCCGGTCGTCCTCGTGGGTCATGCCGGGCGTCGCTGAGCCAGCTCGTCTTCGACCGGCGCCTCGACGACGGGGCCGATACCGAGCTTGGTCTTGATCTTCTGCTCGATCTCCGCAGCCACGTCGGCGTTGTTGCGCAGGAAGTTGCGGGCGTTCTCCTTGCCCTGCCCCAGCTGCTCGCCGTCGTAGGTGAACCAGGAACCGGACTTCTTCACGATGCCCTGGTCCACGCCGAAGTCGATGAGGCTTCCCTCGCGGGAGATGCCGGTGCCGAAGAGGATGTCGAACTCGGCCTGCTTGAAAGGCGGCGCCATCTTGTTCTTCACGACCTTGACGCGGGTGCGGTTGCCCACCGCTTCCGTGCCGTCCTTCAACGTCTCGATACGACGGATGTCGAGGCGGACAGACGCATAGAACTTGAGCGCCTTTCCACCCGCCGTCGTCTCGGGCGAACCGAAGAACACACCGATCTTCTCGCGGAGCTGGTTGATGAAGATGGCGGTGGTCTTCGTCTGGTTCAGACCACCTGTGAGCTTGCGCAGCGCCTGGGACATGAGGCGCGCCTGCAGACCGACATGGCTGTCGCCCATCTCGCCCTCGATCTCCGCCTTGGGCACGAGGGCGGCGACCGAGTCGATGACCACGAGGTCGATGGCGCCGGAGCGCACCAGCATGTCGGCGATCTCGAGCGCCTGCTCACCCGTGTCGGGCTGCGAAACCAGGAGCTGGTCGATGTCGACACCGAGCTTCTTGGCGTAGTCGGGGTCGAGCGCGTGCTCGGCGTCGATGAAGGCGGCGATTCCGCCCGCGCGCTGCGCGTTGGCGATCGCATGGAGGGTCAACGTGGTCTTACCGGAGGACTCCGGACCGTAGATCTCGATGATGCGTCCGCGCGGCAGGCCACCGACGCCGAGTGCCACATCCAGCGCGATGGAACCGGTCGGGATGATCTCGACCGGGGCGCGGTCTTCGCTGCCCAGTCGCATGACCGAGCCCTTTCCGAACTGCCGGTCGATCAGAGCGAGTGCCGATTCGAGGGCTTTCTCGCGGTCTGCGGGTGAGGGCATGAGGGTTCCTTCTGCTCGATGTCGGTCGCCTGTAGGCTGCCGCTCCACCCGGCACAGGGTCCGGCTTCGGCGGCAAGGCGTACGTGTCGTTGCGACATCTCCCACGGTAGGCAGGGCCTCCGACATCGCGTCGGGATGCTCCGCATCCGTGGACAGACATCCCTCGGACGCCGTCTGTGCAGAACACTACGCGTGAATCGAACAGATCTTCGACGACACGCCGTCGTCATCGACGCGGTTCGAGCCGCCCCACTCCGTACCGGCGGTTCGGCGGGACGTCCATCTCCGCGCACAGTGCGAGCCAGACGTCGCGCGTCGGCTCACCCGCCGCCAACGCCTGCGCGGCCGTGCGGTCACCGGCACCCGCGAGTACGAGGTCATCGACCAGATATGCCCCGCGTGAGCCGAACTCGTCTCGAACGGCGCGGTCGAATTCGCTGCGGCGCATTCAGCGCAGCGAGAGTTCGGGCGAGGCCATCGCGACCAGCTCGTCCGGAACGACGTCGGGGAAGGAGTTGATGCCCTCCAGCACCGAGAGTCGATCCGAGACCTCTCGCATGATCGTGGAGATGGGAACATCCAGCGCCTCGGCGACGGCGCCGAGGATCTCGCTCGAGGCTTCCTTCTGTCCACGCTCGACCTCGCTCAGGTACCCCAGCGCGACACTCGCGCGACTGGCGACCTGACGAAGGGTGCGACCCTTCTGCTGACGGAGCTCACGAAGGACTTCGCCGATCTCATGACGTACCAGGATCATTTCGAGCCCTCCTTTTACCGAATCCGTCGTGCACCGGGTGCATAACGCTACAACAGTGCGTGCGGCCAATCTAATCCCGCGCCGCTGGGTGACGGATGAGAATCGCACAACGTAACCCAGTGGTAACCCGATCTGTTCCCTCAGAGCGCCTCGAGCACCATCCGCAGCGCGCGTCGCGCGGTGCGCTGGCGGATCTGCTCGCGGTCACCGTCGAGCTGCAGCAACTCGACCCTCGTGCCCAACGGCGTCGACACCGCCACGAACACGGTCCCGACCGGCTGCCCATCCGACGACGTGGGCCCGGCGATCCCGGTCGTCGCGACTCCGACATCCGCACCGGCGCCGTCCACCGCGACCGCCTCCCGCACCCCCTCGGCCATCTGTCGTGCCACCTTCGCCTGCACCGGGCCGCCGAGCTCGAGCACGAGCGGATCGACGCCGAGCAGGCTCTGCTTGAGCGCGGTGGCGTAGGCGACGATGCCGCCGCGCACCACCTTCGACGCGCCGGCGACAGCGACCAGCTGGCTGCACACCTCACCGCCCGTCAGCGACTCGGCGATGCCGATGGTCCAACCCAGCTCGCCGAGACGCTGGACGATGTGCTCCGCGTCCGTTCGACGCCCACCGACGATCGAGGTCTGCTCGTCGAGCGTGCTGTCGTCCATGAAACGCTCATTCGACATGGGCGCCCCCCGAACGGCGCGCACGGCGCCCTCTCACCTCGCTGATGACGTAGTCGATGCCGCTGGCGATCGTGAGGATGACGGCGATCCACATCGTGACGGTGTTCACGACGTGGATCCACTCCCCGACCAGCGGAGCCAACGGTGCGAGCGCCAGCGAGAGCGCAACGGCCTGGGCGACCGTCTTGAGCTTTCCCATCCAAGCCGCGGCGAGCACGTGGTCGCTGACGACGGCGAACCGGTACACGGTGATGCCGACCTCGCGAACCAGCACCACGATGGTCACCCACCAGGGCAGCTCACCGAGGATCGAGAGGCCGACGAAGGCGCACCCGGTGAGCGCCTTGTCCGCGATCGGATCCAGGAGCTTGCCGAGATCGGTGACGATCTCGTAGCGCCGGGCGAGGTAGCCGTCGATGCCGTCCGTGGCGATCGCCACGATGAACAGCACGGTCGCCGCCCATCGCATCGCACCGCCCTCGCCGGCGTCGGCGAGCAGCAGCCAGAGGAAGACCGGCGCGCACAGGATGCGCACGATCGTGATCGCGTTGGGAAGCTGTCGGGGAACCGCCACGATGCGAGCCTAGCGAGCGGGGAGCGTTCAGTCGCGCCCGGTGAGGCTCCAGGCGTCCTCGGAGCCTTCGTCGCCGTCGACCACCTCGAGTCCGTCGAACTGTGCGTCCACCGCATCCGATCCGTAGCGGTCGTCGACGGCGCCGCCTGCGGGCGGGTCCTCGCCGCGGAGGCGGGCGAGGACCCCGGGCAGCTGCTCCGGCGTCACCAGCACGTCACGAGCCTTGGACCCCTCGGACGGGCCCACGATCTCGCGCGATTCCATGAGGTCCATGAGGCGTCCCGCCTTGGCGAAGCCGACGCGCAGCTTCCGTTGCAGCATCGAGGTCGATCCGAACTGGGTGCCGACGACGAGTTCCGCCGCCGCGAGCAACAGCTCGAGGTCGTCGCCGATGTCGGCGTCGATCTCCTTCTTCTCGGTGACCGCCGCCACGTCCGCCCGGTACTCGGGGCGGGCTTGGCCGGTGACATGCTGCACGACCTTCTCGATCTCGGGCTCGCTGACCCATGCTCCCTGCACGCGGATGGCCTTGGACGCCCCCATCGGCAGGAAGAGGCCGTCTCCCTGACCGATGAGCCGGTCGGCGCCGGGCTGGTCGAGGATGACACGGGAATCGGTGACGCTCGTGACGGCGAAGGCGAGGCGCGAGGGCACGTTGGCCTTGATGAGTCCCGTGACGACGTCGACGCTCGGGCGCTGGGTGGCCAGCACCAGGTGGATGCCGCTCGCACGCGCCAGCTGGGTGATGCGCACGATCGAGTCCTCGACGTCGCGCGGGGCCACCATCATGAGGTCGGCGAGCTCGTCGACGACGACGAGGAGATAGGGATACGGCTTCAGCACGCGCTCGCTGCCGGCGGGCAGTTGGATCTGACCCGCCACGACCGCCTTGTTGAAGTCGTCGATGTGGCGGAAGCCGAACGACGCGAGGTCGTCGTAGCGCATGTCCATTTCCTTCACGACCCACTGCAGCGCCTCGGCGGCCTTCTTGGGGTTCGTGATGATCGGCGTGATGAGGTGCGGCACGCCGGCGTAGGAGGTGAGCTCCACGCGCTTCGGGTCGATGAGCACCATCCGCACCTCGGACGGCTTCGAGCGCATGAGCAGGCTCGTGATCATCGAGTTGACGAAGCTGGACTTTCCAGAGCCCGTGGAGCCGGCCACCAGGAGGTGGGGCATCTTCGCGAGGTTGGCGACGACGAACCCCCCGCCCACGTCCTTGCCCACACCGATCGTCATGGGATGCGTGGACTGCAGCGCGTTCTGCGAACGCAGGACGTCGCCCAGCGTCACGATCTCGCGGTCGGTGTTGGGGATCTCGACACCGATGGCGCTCTTGCCGGGGATCGGGGCGAGGATGCGCACCTCGTTGGAAGCGACGGCGTATGCGATGTTGTTGGTCAGGGCGGTGATGCGCTCGACCTTTACGCCCGGTCCGACCTCGACCTCGTACTGCGTGACGGTCGGCCCGCGCGAGAAGCCCGTGACCTTCGCGTCGACCTTGAACTGCTCGAACACGCCCATGATGGCGCGCACGACCGCGTCGTTGGCCTCGGAGCGCGTCTTCGGTGCCGATCCTGCAGCGAGGGCCGCGACGGAGGGCAGAGAGTAGGAGGCCGCCGGCGGAACGCGATCGCCACTGCCGCCGAAGCCCTCGATGCCGTCGAGGGTGGGCTGCGGGCCGGAGTCTCCGTCGTCCTGGAGGCCCGCGGCGGCGCGGCTGTCCGCGACCGCACGCTCGGCTGCGGCGATGACAGAGGGATCGATGACCTCGGTGAGGGCGTCCGGCGCCGGAGGCAGGGGCGGCGCAGGGCGCGCGGGCTCGAGGGCGTTGTCGAAACCACCGGCGACCGGAGTGTCGGTGAACAGCAGCTCGGTCAGATCCTGCGAGCCGGCACCTTCATCGGGGTCCTGCTCCCGTCCGGTCTTGTTGCGACGCCACCACGGCATCGCCTCCGTCGCATCGTCGTCGCCCGCGACGGTGCCCGCTGCGTCCTTCGACCGCTCGGCATTGTCCGCCGGCTCAAGGCGCTCGGCTCCGAACATCCACGCGTACAGGTCGCCGAGGCGGCGACCGATGCGGTTCGGGGGCGTGCGGGTGAGGATGAGCACGCTGAGCACGGCCAGCAGAGTCAGCACGATGCCCGCGCCGACCGGCGTGAGCAGAAGCGCGAGCGGCTCCCCCGCCATCCACCCGAACAGTCCGCCGGCGGTGCTGAGCGCGGGAAGACCGGCCGACGGCTGCGGACGACCCCCCAGAACGTGGCAGAAACCCGCGATGGTCAGGATGAAGAGCGCGAAGCCGATCCCGATGCGACCGTTGTCGTGCACCGAGGCGGGATGCCGGAACAACCAGCCGGCCAGCAGGACGAGGAAGACGGGGAGGATGAAGGAGACCCGGCCGACCAACCCACCGATGGAGTACGCGCTGATGGCCGCGGAGACCTCGGTGCCGATGAAGAACCACTCGATCACGGCGCCCGCGACGGCGAGGAGGACGAGCAGGAACGGGAATCCGTCGCGGCGCTGGTCCTTCTCGAGCGTCTCGGGCCCGAACGTGCGGAACAGACCGCCCGTGAGGTGCGCGAGCCCCATCCATGCGCGGACGACGACCGAGGGGCGATCGTCCTCACCCACATAGCGCTTGGGGGCGGGTTCGGGTTTCCGCGCGCGCGACGAACCGCCCTTCGCGGGGGCGCGACGCGTCGAGGCGGTACTGCGTGCCATGGTCCCACGGTAGATCCGACCCGCGACAGCGGCCGGTAGCCACGCGGCGAAGCGCCTCAGCGCAGGCGACGCACCATGGTGTCGCGCCCCTGGGCGGGAGACGTGACGGCGAAGCCCTCGGATCGGTAGAGGGTCGCGGCGAAGTTGTCGCGTTCCACACTGAGACTGAGTCGCGCGTAGCCCTCGGCCCGCGCCGCCGCCACCAACTGCTGCAGCAGGGTGCGCCCCACCCCGTGGGCGCGCCAGAGGGGGCGCACCCCGATCACCAGTTCCGGAACTCCCGTGGCGATGTAGCCGAAACCCGGATCCGTGCGCGGCAGCATCCGATACCACGCCGCGCCGATCGCGTCGCCCTCCGGGCTCACGGCGACGAAGCCCGTGTCGCCCGGCCGTTTCCACCCGGAGATGTAGCGAGCATGCTCCGGGATCGCGAGGATCTCATGCCGCGGACGTGCCGCACCGGGCCGCCAGTTCGCGGCCTCGACCACCATGTCCGCGAGGAACACGCCGTCCGCCTGTTCGGCGGGACGGATCCGAAAGCTCGCGGGCATGCCCGGATCATAGCGACGAAGCGGTCAGGCCTCGATCACCAACGGCACGATCATCGGTCGCCGACGCAGACGCTGGTTCACCCAGC
This sequence comes from Microbacterium binotii, assembly GCF_021398715.1. Taxonomy (NCBI): domain Bacteria; kingdom Bacillati; phylum Actinomycetota; class Actinomycetes; order Micrococcales; family Microbacteriaceae; genus Microbacterium; species Microbacterium binotii. The sequence goes on from NZ_CP090347.1 coordinate 2,187,222, forward strand.
GGCCGATCGTGCGGCGGACGACCTGCGACAGCGCGTGGGTGTCCCGCACGCCCGATCCGGCCGCCTCCGCGAGCGCCGCGGCGATCTTCGGCTTGACGTCCTCGAACACCGAGTCGTCCTCGGCGAAACCGCGCGCGTGGATCTCCGGTCCGGTGATGATGCGGCCCGTGGAGGCGTCGACCACGACGATCACGGAGATGAAGCCCTCTTCTCCGAGGATGCGGCGGTCCTTGAGATCCGCATCCGTGATCTCGCCCACGGTGGAGCCGTCGACGTAGACGAACCCGATGTCGCGCTGTCCGACGACGCGGGCCTCGCCGTCCTTGAGGTCGATGACGGTGCCGTTCTCGGCGAGGATCGTCCGCTCGGCCGGGATGCCGGTGTCCTGCGCGAGCTTCGCGTTGGCCATCAGGTGGCGGTATTCGCCGTGCACGGGCAGGACGTTGCGCGGCTGCAGGATGTTGTAGCAGTACAGCAGCTCGCCCGCGGCGGCATGGCCGGAGACGTGCACCTTCGCGTTGCCCTTGTGGACCACGTTGGCGCCGAGCTTGGTCAGCCCGTCGATCACGCGGTAGATCGCGTTCTCGTTGCCGGGGATCTGGCTGGAGGCGAGGATCACGGTGTCGCCGGGGCCGGGCTCGATCTCGTGATCGAGATTGGCCATGCGCGAGAGCACCGCCATCGGCTCGCCCTGCGAGCCGGTCGACATGTAGACGATGCGGTCGTCGGGCAGATCCCGCGCCTTCTTGTAGTCGATGAGGACGCCATCCGGAACCTTGAGGTAGCCGAGGTCCTGCGCGATCGTCATGTTGCGCACCATGCTGCGGCCGAGGAAGGCGACCCGGCGACCGTGGGCGGCCGCCGCGTCGATGACCTGCTGCACGCGGTGCACGTGACTCGAGAAGCTCGCCACGATCACCCGTCGCGGCGCGCGACCGATGACCTGGTCGAGCACGGGGCCGATGGAGCGCTCGAGCGGGGTGAACCCGGGGACGTCGGCGTTGGTGGAGTCGACGAGGAAGAGGTCGATCCCCTCCTCGCCCAGGCGGGCGAAGGCGCGGAGGTCGGTGAGACGGCCGTCGAGCGGCAGCTGGTCCATCTTGAAGTCACCCGTGGCCAGTGCCATGCCGGCGGGGGTGCGGATGGCGACGGCGAGGGCGTCGGGGATGGAGTGGTTCACCGCGACGAACTCGAGATCGAAGGGTCCGACCTGCTCGCGCTGACCCTCCGCCACCGTCAGCGTGTACGACTTGACCCGGTGCTCCTTGAGCTTGGCCTCCACGAGGGCGAGCGTCAGCCCCGATCCGATGAGGGGGATGTCGTTCTTGAGCTTCAACAGGTACGGCACGGCGCCGATGTGGTCCTCGTGGCCGTGCGTCAGCACGATGCCCACGATGTCATCGAGCCGGTCGCGCAGGGGCGCGAAGTCGGGGAGGATCAGGTCCACCCCCGGCTGGTGCTCCTCGGGGAAGAGCACACCGCAGTCGACGACGAGGATCTTCCCGTCGTACTCGAAGATCGTCATGTTGCGACCGACCTCGCCCAGCCCTCCCAGGGGTGTGACGCGCAGCGTCCCCTGAGCGAGTGCGGGCGGATCGTAGACAGTGTTGGCCATACGTACCTCTCCGGAAGCGGCCTGCGCCACATCCGTGTTCTTCCCGCTCATGGGAAAGAGCGGGCTATGGGGCTCGCCTCCTGGCGAGCCGTTGTCAGCGTGTGGTTCCGTGCACCTTGGGCAGGGCGCCGCCGGCGGCGGCGTTGCGGTCGGGACGGAAGTTGGAGAAATCGGCACCGGGGACGTCGCGCACCAGGGCGAGCTCGTCCTCGATGATGGCGGCCTCCCACTCCTCCGGCCCCACGAGGGGCAGGCGGACGCGGGGGCTGGAGATGCGGCCGAGGCCGTGCAGGATGTACTTCGCGCTCACCGTGCCCGGCACGTGCGTCATGACGGCGCGTACGAGCGGCTCGAGCCGCTTGTGCTCGGCGGTCGCCGTGGCGAGATCGCCGCGGTTCACCGCATCCACGATCGCGCGATAAGGGGTGGCCGCGATGTTGGCGGTGACGCCGATGAGTCCCGACGCTCCGATCGCGAGGTGCGGCAGAACGTTCGCGTCATCGCCCGAGAAGTACATGAGATCGGTCTGGTTGAGCACGCGGCTCACTTCGCTGAAGTCACCCTTCGCATCCTTGATCGCCAGGATGTTGGGATGCTTGGCGAGGCGCAGGATCGTCTCGTACTTGATCGGCACCCCGGTGCGACCCGGGATGTCGTAGAGGATGACGGGCAGATCCGTCGCGTCTGCCACGAGGCGGAAGTGCGTGAGGATGCCGGCCTGGGTCGGCTTGTTGTAGTACGGCGTGACGATCATGATGCCGTCCGCGCCGGCCTTCTCGCTCGCCCGGTACAGCTCGATCGCGTGCGCCGTCTCGTTCGAGCCGCCGCCGGTGATGATCTTCGCCCGGCCGGACGCGACGCTCTTCCCGACCTCGACGAGGCGGAGCTTCTCCGGGTCGGTCAGCGTCGAGGTCTCCCCCGTCGTACCGGTGACCACGATGCCGTCGGCGCCCGCGGTGATGACGTCGTCGATGTGCTTCTCGACAGCGGGCCAATCGACCTCGCCGTCGGCGGTCATGGGGGTGACCAGCGCGACGAGCACCTGTCCGAAGGGGTTGCCCGTGTGCGTCATGCTCCCAGGCTATCGGTTCCGGCCGCTGCGGCCCCACCGGATGAGCGTCGATCGCCCTCCGCGCGCGGATGCGGCAACATCTGCACGAGCGGTGGGGCTGGTGTGCCCCCGCGCGGCGTGTGAGACAACGGGAGACTCGGCGACCGTGCAGATGTCACGTCACGAGAGGGAGGCGATCCGCATCCGTGCCAACGTCGCCGAGATCGCGCGCTGGACCCGCCGCCAGTCGTGCACGATGAGCGCATAGTCGAAGCGCAGGGTCTCGTAGCCCTGGGCCGCGGCCTCGGCATCACGCACCAGGTCTCTGTGGCGCAGGCTCGCCCCTTCGTGGTTGAGGCGACCGTCGACCTCGATGATGAGCCTTCCGTCGACCACGAAGTCCACGACTCCGATCCCTCGAATGAGCACCTGGCGCTCCAGGGAGATGCCGAGCAGACGCAATCGCAACCTGAGGAGCGATTCCAGTCCGCTGTCGGCGTCCGGACGAGCGAGGTCGACGAGCCACCGGAACCGGGCAGGGAGGCGCCTTCGCACTTCGTCCCGGTCCGATCGGTCGAGCAGCCCCAGGCGCCAGGCCGATTCGAACGCCGCGAAGAAGCTCTCTGCGCCGAGGCAGGCGGCCAGCTGGACGAGCGCCTGCGTGATCGAGACCATGCCGAACGCGGAGGCCCCTGCATCCCGGTGCACGACGCAGGCGCACGGCGGATGCGGATGCCCACGACCATTCGACCCCAGCCACACGTGCAGGGTCGGTATCGCCTCGAGCACCCACACGCCACGGACGCGAAGCGCCGCCGCGCAGGCGAGCTCCCCGCCGTGGGCCGCCGCGTCCCGGACATCGGGGGGCGCGCCGAGCGCGTACACGCCCTTCCGCACGCGCTCGACAGCTCCGCGAGCGGCAGCGCGGGCGAGGGCGCTGCGGGATGCGCCGAGCTGGCCGGCACGCGCGACACCGCCCAGCGCGCGGAGGCGGTCGGCGATCTTCACGGCGTCCATGCGCCCACCCTCCGCGTCCGCGCGCGGGACCTGACGCTCCTGCGGCGGATGCGGGACGACTCACCGTTCGAGGCGTCGTGGGGAGGTTCGATCGACCCTCTCACCGCCCACCGGCACGCCGCGACGCGACATCTGCACGATCGGTGGTGCTGGTTTGCGCTGGTGCGACCCGTGTGGCGTCCGAGCGGCGATCCACCGTGCACATGTCGCGCCGAGATGCTGGGCGACAGCTCGCAGGCGCACGAGAACCTGAGCGCCGACGCACGCGATGGCGCGCACCCGCACCGCACGCACTCATCACCGGCACCGCCGTAGGGTGGCGGCATGGTCTGGCACACGTCCGCAAGCCGCGTCGTCTACGAGAACCGCTGGATCCGGGTGCGGGAGGACGACGTCACCGGCCCCGACGGCGAGGGGATCTACGGTGTCGTCGAGATGCAGCATCCGGCGGTGTTCATCGTGGCGCTGGACGACGAGGACAACGTGTGTCTCGTGTCCGTGCAGCGCTACACCACCGGCCCCTCGTGGGAGGTGCCGGCGGGCGGAAGCGACGGGGAGGAGCCGCTGCTCGCCGCTCAGCGCGAGTTGGCCGAGGAGACGGGCCTGGTGGCGGCGGAGTGGGAACACCTCGGCAGCATGAATGCGCTGAACGGGATCGCCGTCGCGCCCGAGCACGTGTTCCTCGCACGGGGCCTCTCCCCCGCACCGGACAGCGCGCTCGCCCAGACGGAAGAAGGCATCGACGAGGTCGTCCGGGTGCCGTTCGCCGAGGCGCTCACGATGGTCGGGGACGGCCGCATCAGCGATGGCGAGACCGTCGCGGCGCTCGCGTACGCCGGCATTCGGCTCGGTCGTTTCGTCTGACTCAGCGGCCTCGCCGACCGAGTCTCGACGCGAGTCGGTCGGGCGCGATGCTCGCCAGTGCGGCGAGCGCGCGGTAGCGAAGAGTCGGCACCGAAACGGCCTTGCCGCGTGCCGCATCGTGCAGCGACGGGGTGACCACGTCAGCGGGGTTCAACCACATCCAGCCGGCGACGCCCTCCTGACCGGGCGCGAGACCGAGCCGCTCGTGGAAGTTCGTGTGCGTGTAGCCCGGACACACCGCCGTGACCGTGACGCCGCGCGGCGCATAGGACGCATCGGCCCAGCGGCTGAACGACACGAGCCACAGCTTCGATGCTCCGTAGGTCGAGCGCGGGATGAACGCGGCGATGGAAGCGACGTTCAGGATGCGGCCGCTGCCGCGCGCGAGCATCGGACCGAGCGCCGCGTGCATGAGCCGCATCGGCACCTCGACGTGCACGGCGAGATGCCGCACCTCGTCCTCGATGTCGTTGCGCTCGAAGTCGAGGGGAAGACCGAACCCCGCGTTGTTGACGAGGATCTCCACAGGCCGCTCCGGATCCGTCGACCGCTCGACGACCGTCTGCCGCTCCCCCGCATCCAGCAGGTCCGCGACGAGGACCTCCGCCGCGACACCGGATGCGGCACGCACCGCGCGGGCGACCGACTCGAGCGCCTCGGCGTCGCGCCCGACCAGCACGACGTCGGCGCCGCGCGCGGCGAGCTGCCTGGCGTACTCGGCGCCGAGTCCGGAACTGGCACCGGTGATGAGAGCCGTCTTCGCCATGCGCAGAGCCTACGCGCCGACACGTATCGTGAGTCCATGGTGGACGTACTGCTCTGGGAGTGGGAATGGGCGTGCTGCGGCGAGCCCTTCGCCGTGGGCGACCGCATCGAGTTCGGGGTCGTGGATGTGGCGGAAGGGGTGCGCGAGCTGTGCGCGCCCGCGGCCGACCCCGAGTTCGTCGAGACCCACCACGAGAGGGAACCCGAGCTCCACATCGGGGGCGTCGTGCGCTCGGTGGCAGCACTCACCGTTGCTCATCGGATGCGGCGCGTTCCCCGGCAGCCACCGGCGCCGCAGGTCACGCGCCTGTCGGCCCCGGGCGCGGAATGGGCGATCGAGGTGCGACCGACTCCGTATGTGCTGACCTCGGAGCAGCTCGTCGGCACCGCGCGGGCGGAGCCGCTCGGAGGTGTCAGCCGCGCCGTCGAGGACGAGGACGACGACGACACCGAGCGTGCGGCGCGCGACGAGGATCCCGCCGACGGCGACATCCGCCGCAGCCTCGTGGGCTACCTCGTCACGATCGACGAGGAGTGATCACGGCGCGACGCGGCCGTTCGCGTTGAAGGCGGAGTGGGTGAGCGGCATGAGCTCGGTCCAGAACGCCTCCATCTTCTCGGCGCACATCTCGATCTCGCGCTGCGGGAACGACGGGAAGTGGGTGCCCTCGACTTTGGTGCGCAGCGAGAGGAAGTTCATGAGCGCGCGGGCGTTCATGGTCACGTACATCGAGGAGTAGATGTTCAGAGGCAGCACGATCCGCGCGACCTCGCGGGCGACACCGGCATCCAGCATCCGCTGGTACGCCTCGAAGGCCTGGATGCTGGCGGCGCGGGTGGCCTCGTCGACCAGCTCGAACTGCTCGTCGGTGCCGGCCAGGAACTCGTACGCGCCGGGCTTGCCCACCTGGATGAGGTTGCGCTCACGGGCCGGCACATAGAACACGGGACGCAGCTCGCGGTAGCGGCCGGACTCCTCGTTGTACGAGGCCATCCGGTGGCGCATGAACTCGCGGAAGACGAAGATCGGCGCCTGCACGTAGAACGTCATCGAGTTGTGCTCGAACGGCGAGCCGTGACGATCGCGCATGAGGTAGTTGATGAGTCCGCGATCGCGCGCGGTGGCCTGGTCGCCGGATGCGGCGGACTCGAGCGTCTGCTCCCCCTGCGTCGACACACGCGCGGCGAAGAGCACGTCGGAGTCGGAGGCACTGGAACGGACGAGCTCGACCGTCACGTCGCTGCGGAACTGGATCTCGGCACTGGACGCGTCACTCACCCCCTCAGCGTATCCCGGCGCTGTGTTACGCACATGCGTCATCTTCGGCATAATCGATGCCCGCGCATGCACGCAGGTCTAGCCTGGGTTGTCGTGGACCCCCTCATCGCCGTCGCCGTGCTGGCCGCGCTGCTCGCGGCGACCGTCGGACTCGGCCTCGCCCTTCGCTGGCGACAGAACCGGCCGCGACGGGTGGATCCCGACGAGGTCGTGGATCCGGCACGTCTCGGCGCTCCCGCCCTCGGCGAGGTGGCGACGCTGCTGCAGTTCAGCACCGAGTTCTGCGCGCGCTGCCCCGGCGTGCACCGCACGCTTTCCGACATCGCCGCCGACCGCGAAGGCGTCGTGCACCTCGACGTCGATCTCACGCACCGCACCGACATCGCGCAGCATTTCCGCGTCCTGCAGACGCCGACGACGCTGATCCTCGACCACCGGGGCACCGTGCGCACGCGGTTCGGCGGAACACCCCGCCGCGACGTGGTGGAGCTGGAACTGGCCCGCGTGACTGAGGAGTCGACCCGTGTCTGATCGTTCGCCCGCCCGGATCGATGTGCGGGGACCCCGCTTCGCCGCCTCCATCACCGCCGTGCTCCTCCTGATCGCGGTACTCCTCGGCCTCACGGGACGTGGGGTCGATCCCTCAGCGGGAACGTACGGATGGTTCGCCTACCAGCCCCTGGCCGAAGGAACGCTCACCTCGGCGCCTCTGGGAGCGGTGCTGGCCTATCGGGCGGCCGACCCGGGCTTCATCCTGCTGGCCGTGATCGCGGCACTCTTCCTGTGGGGCGTCGTGTCGCCGCGCACCGCACCGTGGGGCGTCCTCTACCGGAAGCTCGTGCAGCCGCGGCTCCGACCGGCGACCGAGTTCGAGGACCCGCGTCCGCCGCGTTTCGCCCAGGGGGTGGGACTGTTCGTCACCGCCGTCGGGCTCGTGCTGTACCTCGCCGGTGTGCCGTGGGCGCTCCCGATCGCTGCGGCGGCCGCGTTCGTCGCCGCGTTCTTGAACGCCGTTTTCGGGCTCTGCCTCGGCTGCCAGCTCTACCTGCTGCTCGCTCGCGCGGGCATCATCCGCACCGCCAGCCCGGTCTGAGCACACGTCGCTGTCAAGACCGGCACCTTCGCAAAGTTGTGGCGGTTACGCTGTGCCCCGAGGGCCGAAACGCGGCCGGAGGGAGACGACCATGAGTGTCACCAGCGAAGCCAGCACCAGCTGGAAGGGAAGCCTCGCAGAGGGATCGGGCGAGGTCGCCCTCGAGTCCTCCAACCAGGGTCCCCTTGCCGTCAACTGGAAGGCTCGCAGCGAGGGCTCCACCTCGGTGACGACGCCCGAGGAGCTGCTGGCCGCGGCGCACTCGTCCTGCTTCAGCATGGCGCTCTCGCACGCCCTCACCGAGAACGGCACCCCTCCGGAGAGCATCGAGACGACCGCGTCCGTCACGTTCGTTCCGGGCACCGGCATCAGCGGCAGCCACCTGAACGTCAACGCGAGCGTCCCGGGCCTGTCGTCCGAGGACTTCGCCCGTATCGCCGCCGAGGCGAAGACGGGATGCCCGGTCTCGCAGGCGCTCGCGGGCATCGAGATCACGCTCGAGGCGACGCTTGCCTGAGCCTCGCCACGTCGTCGTCAGCGGCGCTTCCGGGCTCATCGGCAGCGCTCTCGTGACGTCGCTGCGCACGGACGGAGTGCGAGTGACCACACTCGTGCGCCGTCCGGCGCAGAGCGCCGACGAGGTGCCGTGGCTGCAGGACGCAGGGCCGCTCGATCCGGCTGTCCTCGCGGGGGCGGACGCCGTCGTGTCCCTGAGCGGCGCGAGTGTCGGACGCTTTCCCTGGACGCGCTCATACAAGAGCACGCTACTGTGGTCCCGCCTCACCCCGACCCGGACGCTCACCCGGGCGCTGCGCACGCTGGGGGCGGATGCCCCCGCGTTCGTCTCCGCCTCCGCGGTGGGCTACTACGGATCGGCTCCCGGCGTGCGCCAGGACGAGACCTCCGCTCCGGGCGACGGCTTCCTGTCGAGGCTCACCGTCGACTGGGAGCAGGCCGCGCGCGAGGCGGGCGACGATGCACGCGTGACGCTGTTGCGCACGGCCCCGGTGGTGCACGAGCAGGGGGTGCTCAAACCGCTCCTGCTGCTCACCAAACTCGGCCTGTCCGGCCCGATCGGTCGCGGTACCCAGGCGTGGCCGTGGATCTCGCTCGACGACGAGGTGGGGGCCATCCGCCACGTCCTCGCCGAGCAGATCACGGGCCCGGTCAATCTGACGGGACCGACTCGCGCGACCGCCAACGACCTCGGCTTCGCGCTCGCGCGACGCATGAACCGACCCTATGCACTTCGCGCCCCGGAGTGGGCGGTGCGCGCGGCACTCGGAGCGGACGCCACCGAGGCGCTGCTGACCAACGACGTCGACCTCGTGCCGGCGGTGCTGACCTCCACCGGCTACCGCTTCACGCATCCCACGGTGGAGGATGCGGTCGCCGCGGCGGTTCCCGCCGCCTGACGCTCAGCCGCGGTCGCGCCGCTCCAACCGGATCGCGGTGCGCACCGCGGCGCGAGCGCGCCGCCGGTCGCCCGATCCGTCGTAGGCGAGTCCGAGGCGGTACCAGGCCCGCCAGTCGTCGGGCGCTTCCTCGACGTCCTGCCGGTAGGCGGGGAAGACCGCATCCGCCTCGTCGCGCAGGACGCGTCCGCTCGGCCGGGTCTCCAGCGCTTCGGTGGGCAGGGCGTCTTCGGCTTCCAGCCTGCGGCCCAGCGCCTGCGCACGCACGCCGAACCACAGCTCCCGCCCGACGGCCCACACGGCGATGACCGGCAGGACCAACAGGGCGACGCCCGCCGCGACCCCCAGCGGCATCCCGCTGGTCAGGAGCAGCCAGGCGCGCTGGCCGACGAACACGGCGTAGAGCGCGAACGCCGCCACCATGACGGCGACGCCGATGCGCGCGCTCATGGAGTCGTCGCAGCGATCTGGCCGGATGCGGCACCGTCGGTCACCCCGGCACCGGTCTTCGGCGCCCCGGGCAGGCGGATGCCGATGTCGAGGAAGCTGTCGAGTCCCACGTGCACTCCTCGGGCGTCGCGGGCCGCGGCGAGCGCGATGCGGATGCCGGGGGCGTACGCCAAGGCCGGCTCGACCGTGTCGTGGACGATCGAGAGCGACTCCCCTGGGCCGGAGAGGATGACCTCCTGACGCGCGACCACACCGGGGCGACGCAGGGAGTGGATCGGGACGCTGGCGACCTGCTGTCCGCGCGCGCGCTGGTCGACGTGCGGGGCCTCGACCGGACCGGTTCCCTGACGGGCGGCGGCGATCATCTCGGCCGTGCGCACCGCGGTGCCGCTGGGCGAGTCGATCTTGGTCTCGCGGTGGGCTTCGACGATCTCGATGGAGTCGAAGAAGGGAGCCGCGGCGGCGGAGAGGGCCGAGCCCATGACGGAGCCGAGGGAGAAGTTCGGGATGAACACGACGCCGACGTCCGCCGCATCCGCCAGGGGACGCACGAGCGCGATGCGCTCGGCCGACCACCCGCTCGTGCCCACGAGCACGTTCTTGCCGCGTTCGATGGCGGCGCGGACGACATCGACGGAGATGGCGGGGATCGAGGCGTCGATCACCAGGTCGGCATCGTCGATGGTCTGGATGTCGTCGCGCGACGACAGGGCGGCGACGAGCTCGAAGCCCTCTTCACCCTCGACCACGCCGCGGATGATGCTTCCCAGCTTGCCGGTTGCTCCCACGATGGCCACACGCGTCGTCATGTCTCCACCCTAGGCGCACCCCGGCTACGCTCGCGGTATGCCCACCCTGCGCGCCCTTCCCGCAGACGACCCCGTCAGTCACGAGCTGCTCACCCTGTACTTCGCCCGACGCGCGGAAGGGTTCCCCGGCGGCGGATACCGCACGGTCTTCCCCGACCCCGCGGCCTTCGAGCAACCGAACGGCGTGTTCCTCGTGCTCTTCGACGACGCCGGCGAGGCGATCGGATGCGGCGGCGTCCGTCGCATCCCCGACGGGCCCACGGGCGTGCGCTATGAGCTCAAGCACCTCTTCGTCCGTCCCGAGGCCCGCGGCAGCGGCGGCGGTCGGCTGCTCGTGACCGAGCTCGAGGAGCGCGCCCGGGCCTTCGGCGCAGCGGAGCTCGTGCTCGACACGCACCACTCGCTCGAGGCCGCCGGCTCGCTCTACACACGCAGCGGCTTCACCGCGATCGAGCCGTACAACGACAACCAGAACGCCACGCGCTGGTACGGCAAGGTGCTGACCTGAGCTCGGAGCCTCAGACGGGCGGGACTTCGGGGAGGCCCGTGCGCAGCTCGAACGGCAGATGGGCGAGGTCGTTGTGCGAGACGAGCGTCCACGGCCGCCCGTGGCGCTGCGCGATGACCGTGAGTCCCGCGTTGGCCTGATTGAGTGTCATCCAGCGCCAGTCCGGCGCGCCCAGCACCTCGCGCACGAACCATCCGATCACCGCGTTGTGCGTGATGATCAGCTCGTGCACATCGCCCTGCTTGCGCACGAGGAAGGCGGCCAGGGCGTCGGCCATCTGCGCGCGCCCCGCATCCACCGCGGCCTCCGTGATACCGCCGAAGAACGGCTCGAAGACCGCGGGCGTTTCCTCCGTCATCCCGGTCGGAACGCAGTCGAACAGCAGTGACGAGGCTTCCGGCGTGATCGACGGCATGCGCTCGGCGACCGCGCGGGCCGTCTCCGCTGCGCGCACGAGCGGCGAGTGCCAGACGGCATCGAACGGAACGCCCGAGAGTCGGTCGGCCAGCAGTTCAGCCTGGCGGCGGCCGCGCGGCGACAACGGTCCGTCGTCGATGCCGTGCTCCGCATCCTGATGCTCGCCGTGGCGGACGAGATAGATGTAGTGAGTCACGCCTGTCGCTCCGTCGAGTAGGTCGAACGCCTCATCGGCGTCTCATCCACCCTAACCCGCTACTCCGACGCGCGCGCGATCTCCGACAGCTGACTGCGGGTGAGACGAAGCCCCACGCCCTGCAGCACCTCTTCGACGTGGCCGGGCGCGTAGGCGTTCGCGATGGGGGCGGCGACGATCCGCTGGGCGAGCAGCCACGCCACCGCGACCGCCGACACCGGCACACCGAACTCCGCCGCCACTGCATCCATCGCCTTCAGCGTGCGGCTGCCGCGCTTGGTCAGGCTGCCTGCGAGCTGGGCCGCACGAACGGAGGTGACCGCCTTGTCGCGTGTGCGCCGGGCGCCGGCGAGGAACCCGTGCTCCAGCGGATGCGACGGCGTCACCGCGACGCCCTGCGCCCCGGCGACGAGTCTCAGGTCGCCATCGAAGTCCTTGCGGCGCAACACGTTGTAGGGCACGTCGAGCACCGTGAACCGCGGGAGCCCCGCCGACGAGAGGATGCGGGCCTCCACCAGCTGCTCCGCTCGGAGGCCGTACGCGCCGATCGCCCGCACTTTGCCGGCCTCGATCAGCCACTCCAGCGTGGCGAGCGTGTTCTCGAGCGAACCCACGCCTGCCGTGCCGTCGATGTAGAGCACGTCGATGCGATCAATGCCGAGACGCACGAGCGAGGCCTCGACCGAGCGGATCAGGTTGACGGGGCCGAGGCCCGGGTGGTCCGGATGCGCGCCGACGCGGGTCATGAGCACGAGGTCGTCGCGCACGCGGCGCTTGCGCAGCCACTCGCCGATGATGTGTTCGCTGCGCCCGCCCGCGAAGCTGTCCGCGGTGTGCACGGCGTTGCCGCCGCGCTCGACGTACGCGTCGAGGATCGTGTGGCTGGTGTCGATGTCGACGTTCCAACCGAACTCCGCGCCACCCAGGATGAGGGGGAAGATGCGCTGTCCGCTCTCGCCCAGATCGATGCGGATGCCGGCGCCGACACCGGGACCCTGTACGGGGATGGGGGCCGAGGGATGCATCTCGGCCACATCCATCGGCGCGACCGGATGCGTCGCCGTGCCGATTCCGAAGATTCTCACGCGCACCCCTTCCGCATTCTCGTGTCGCGGAACGCGGAATCCGTGGAACTCCCGCGTGGCTCGACGCGTACTTAGACAGTAAGTGAGCGCGCGCTCACCGGATCCCGCCACGGCGACAGATCGATAAACATTGCATAACTCTTTTGTCACGGCCTCCCCGCGGACGGCTGAGGCCCCCGCCGCGATATCGCGACGGGGGCCTCAGCGGCGTTCGGGATCAGCCCTCTGCGGGAGCCTCCGGACCGGGGTTGGCCGCGTCGCGACCCTCCTGGTCGGCAGCCTCTTCGAGCACCGGCTCGAGCGACAGCTTGCCGCGGTCGTCGATCTTCGTGATCTTGACCAGCAGCTTCTGACCCACGTTGAGCACGTCGTCGACGTTCTCGACGCGCTTGCCGCCGGCGAGCTTGCGGACCTCGCTGACGTGCAGCAGGCCGTCCTTGCCGGGCAGCAGCGAGATGAAGGCGCCGAACGTGGCGATCTTCACGACGGTGCCGAGGAACTGCTCGCCGACCTCGGGGTTGGTTGGGTTGGCGATCGCGTTCACCTGGGCGCGGGCGGCCTCGGCCGAGGGGCCGTCGGTCGCGCCGATGTAGACGGTGCCGTCCTCCTCGATGGAGATCTGCGCGCCGGTCTCGTCCTGGATCGCGTTGATCGTCTTGCCCTTCGGGCCGATCAGCTCACCGATCTTGTCGACGGGGATCTGGACGCTGATGACGCGGGGCGCGGTGGGCGCCATCTCGTCGGGAGCGTCGATCGCGGCGTTGAGCACGTTCAGGATCGTCAGACGCGCGTCCTTGGCCTGCGTGAGAGCTGCGGCGAGCACCGACGACGGGATGCCGTCGAGCTTCGTGTCGAGCTGGATGGCCGTGACGAACTCGCTGGTACCGGCGACCTTGAAGTCCATGTCGCCCAGCGCGTCCTCTGCACCGAGGATGTCGGTCAGCGCGGCGTAGCGCGTCTGGCCGTCGACCTCGTCGGACACCAGACCCATCGCGATACCCGCGACGGGTGCGCGCAGCGGCACACCGGCGTTGAGCAGCGAGAGGGTCGAGGCGCACACGGAGCCCATGGACGTCGAACCGTTGGATCCGAGAGCCTCGGAGACCTGGCGGATCGCGTAGGGGAACTCCTCGCGGCTGGGCAGCACGGGAACGAGGGCGCGCTCGGCCAGGAAGCCGTGACCGATCTCGCGACGCTTCGGGCTGCCCACACGGCCGGTCTCACCGGTCGAGTAGGGCGGGAAGTTGTAGTGGTGCATGTAGCGCTTGCTCGTCGTGGGCGACAGCGAGTCGATCTGCTGCTCCATCTTGAGCATGTTCAGCGTGGTGACGCCCAGGATCTGGGTCTCGCCGCGCTGGAAGATCGCCGAACCGTGCACGCGCGGGATGACCTGCACCTCGGCGTCGAGCGCGCGGATGTCGGCCAGGCCGCGTCCGTCGATACGGACGCCCTCGGCGAGGATGCGGCCGCGCACGATCTTCTTGGTGACCGACTTGTACGCGGCCGAGAACTCGAGCGTCGCCGCGGCGGGCAGCTGCTCGGCCTCGACGGCGGCGACGAGCTCTGCCTTGACGGCATCCTTCACCGCGTCGTCTGCGTTCTGACGCTCCTGCTTGTCGGCGATCTGGTAGATCGGGACGAGCTTGTCGTAGGCGCGCTCGGCGACGAAGTCGTACGTCTCCTGGCTGTAGGGCGGGAAGACCGGGTAGGGCTGGATCTCCTTCGCCGCGGTGTTCGCCACGACGTTCTGCGCCGCGACGAGCTCCTTGATGAAGGGCTTGGCGGCCTCGAGACCCTGCGCGACGATCTCCTCGCTGGGCTTGGTGGCGCCGGCCTTGATGAGGTCCCAGCTGTGCTCGGTGGCCTCGGCCTCGACCATCATGATCGCGACTTCGCCGTCCTCCAGGACGCGACCGGCGACGATCAGGTCGAAGACGGCCTCCTGCAGCTGCTCGGCCTTCGGGAACGCGATCCACTGGTCGGCGTGCTCGCCGTGGCCCGGGATGAGCGCGAGACGCACACCGGCGATGGGACCGGAGAACGGCAGACCGGAGATCTGCGTCGACAGGGATGCGGCGTTGATGGCCAGAGCGTCGTAGAACTCGCCCGGCGCGATCGAGAGCACCGTGACGACGATCTGGACCTCGTTGCGGAGGCCATCGACGAACGACGGGCGCAGCGGACGGTCGATCAGACGGCACACCAGGATCGCCTCGGTCGAGGGGCGGCCCTCACGACGGAAGAACGAACCGGGGATCTTGCCGGCGGCGTACGAGCGCTCCTCGACGTCGACGGTCAGCGGGAAGAAGTCGAAGCCCTCACGAGGGTGCTTCCCGGCGCTCGTGGCCGAGAGGAGCATCGTCTCCTCGTCGAGGTAGGCGGCAACGGCACCCTGTGCCTGCTGCGCCAGTCGCCCGGTCTCGAACCGGACGGTGCGGGTGCCGAATCGGCCGTTGTCGAGAACGGCTTCGGCGGCGGTGATTTCCGGACCTTCCAAGAGGTCCCTCCTTCTTTGTTTAGGCTCGCCACCCCGTGTGGGCGACGAGCGGACATGCGAAGGAGCAGGGCTGCGGTTATGGGCGCGCGGCATGACTGCAGAGAGCCTGCGCTGGCCACCAGTAGAAGACCACCCGGCGTGCGACGCACGACGAGGAACCCACCACAGGGGACCAGCTTCCCGCCGGCCTGCTCCGTGAACTCGTATGGAGTTGGGCGATCGCAGAGAGCGATCCGCCTCAGCCTACCAGGGCAACCTGTTCTCACGCCGGTCGGCGCCGCCTATCGTGGAACGCACACCCGCGACAGCGGAACCGACGAGAGGACAGGTCATGACCGACGACACCACCCCCGGCTCCGACCGCGACGCCGAACCGGGCACCGAGCCCGCAGCCTCCGGCGAGGAGCAGCTGGTCGAGGACGGTCTGCTCGACGGCACTCCGGAGACCCCGGACCCGCGCGAGGAGGCGCAATTGCAGGCGCAGCTCGAGCGCGAGATGCGCTTCGACGGCTTCGAGCAGGGCATCGAGGGCTGACACGCGACGAAGAGGGGCCCCGGCACGCATTGCGTGCCCCCCTCTTCGTCGATCAGCGTGCCGTGGTCGCCATCGGCTTCGCGGCCGCATCCCCCTGCGCTGCGACGGGCGTCTTCTCCCCCGCATCCGCACCGTGTCCGCCGGTCAGGGTGGACTCGTCGAACGGGCGGGCCCCGGAGAGCACCTCGCGCACCCGCGCCTTGTCGATCTGCCGGGTCCAGGTGCCGATCAGCACGGTCGCCACCGCGTTGCCGGTGAAGTTGGTGACCGCGCGGCCTTCCGACATGAAACGGTCGATGCCGACGATGACGCCCACACCGCCGACCAGGTCGGGTCGGTAGGTCTGCAGACCTGCCGCGAGGGTCGCGAGTCCCGCGCCGGTGACGCCCGCGGCCCCCTTCGAGGCGATGATCATGAACACGAGCAGGCCGATCTGCTCGGGGATCGACATCGGCGCACCCATGCCGGTCGCGATGAACAGCGATGCCATCGTGAGGTAGATCGCCGTGCCGTCCAGGTTGAACGAGTACCCCGTGGGCACCGTGATGCCCACGACGGGCTTCGAGACGCCGAGGTGCTCCATCTTGGCGATGAGGCGGGGCAGCGCGGACTCCGACGACGACGTACCGACGATGAGCAGGTATTCGCGGCCCAGGTACTTCATGAGCGAGAAGATGTTCACCCGGGCGACCGCATAGAGAAGCGAACCCAGCACGCCGGCGATGAAGACGAAGCACGTGATGTAGAACGCGACCATCAGAAGCCCGAGCCCGAGGATCGCGGCGACGCCGGTCGAGCCGACGACGGCCGCGATGGCGCCGAACGCGCCGACGGGCGCAAGCCAGAGGATCATGCCCAGGATGCGGAACACGAGCGTCTGCAGGTGGGTGACCGCCGTCATGATCGGCTTGCCCTTCTCCCCCAGCCCCTGCAGCGCGAAGCCGACCAGGAGCGCGATGAAGAGCACCTGCAGCACGCTGCCGCCGGTGAACGCCGCGAAGAAGGACTCGGGCACGATGTGCAGCAGGAAGTCGACGGTGGAGGTCGCCTCGCCCGTCGCCTGGTAGGTCGAGCCGGACATGTCCAGCCCCTCGCCCGGGTGGATGATGTTGCCCACCACGAGACCGATCGCGAGCGCGAAGGTCGACATGCCGAGGAAGTAGACCAGGGCCAGTCCGCCGATCTTGCCCACGGTCGCCGCCTTGGCGATGGAACCCACGCCCACCACGATGGTGCAGAAGATGATGGGGGCGATCATCATCGTGATGAGCGACACGAACGCCGTTCCCAGCGGCTTCAGGCCCACGGCGAACTCGGGGAAGGCCAGTCCCACGACGGCACCGGCGACCACGGCGATGATCACCGAGACGTACAGCCAGGTGTGCTTGTCCCATCTCTTGCGACCGGGGCGGCCTGTCAGCCGCGGCAGGGTCACCGTCGTCGTGCGGGGAAGTCGCAGAGCCATCATCGTCTCCTTCTCGATCGGGCCGCCTCATCGTGGCCACGCTCGTACCTTGATGCCCGCTGACGGACCGGGTCGAGTTGTGGTCGTATTGATCACGGAGGATGCGGTGAGACCGACGAAGTTCCCGACGAGCGCGGCCACGCGCCTGTTCCTGCTGATCGCCGCCGCTGCCGTCGCGGCGGCGGCCCTGCTCAGCGCGGTGCTCGTGCTGGACGCGCAGCGCGCGGAACGTGCGGAGGCGGAGCGCGTGACGCAGATCGTCGCGCGCACCCTCGCCGAGGACCCCTTCGTTCGAAGCGGCGTCACCTCCACGGCCCCCTCCGCCGTCCTCCAGCCGTTCGCGGAGTCGGTCATGGCGGCCAGCGACCTGGACTTCGTGACGATCATGTCGCCCGACGGCGTGCGCTTCACCCACCGCGATCCCGCCCGGATCGGCGAGCGCTACATCGGGACGATCCCCGCATCCCCCGAATCGCTCACCGAGGAGCGCGCGGGGACGCTCGGGCCCTCGGTGCGCACGATCGCCCCCGTCACCGAGGGCGACGAGGTCGTGGGGTGGGTGTCCGCGGGGGTGACGTTGGGCAGCATCGGCGACGGGATCGCCGCCCGGCTGCCGTTCGCGCTGGCGGTCGCGCTCATCGTGCTGGCCGCGGGCCTGGTGGGTGCGGTGCTGGCGCGCGGGCAGACGCGACGCGTGACGGGCGACCTCGCCGCATCCGAGATCCGCGACACGCTCTCGAGCGCCGAGTCGATGCGCACCCTCGGCGAGGCGCTGCGGGCCCAGACGCACGAGCACGGCAACCGCATCCACACCGCCGTCGCCCTGCTCGAGATGGACCGGCGCGAGGAGGCGATCGCTCTGCTCACCGACTCCGCCCAGGCCTCGCAGGACCTGGTCGATCAGGTCACGGCGCGCGCCGACGGGGACGCCACCGTGGGCGCCCTGGTGCTCGGAAAGGTGTCGCAAGCGGCCGAACGCGGGGTGCTCCTGCGCACGCAGATCGCTCCCGACGCGCCCCGCTCTGTTCTCTCCGCCGTCGACGCCGTCACGGTCGTGGGTAATCTGCTCGACAACGCCGT
Source organism: Microbacterium binotii (assembly GCF_021398715.1). Taxonomy (NCBI): domain Bacteria; kingdom Bacillati; phylum Actinomycetota; class Actinomycetes; order Micrococcales; family Microbacteriaceae; genus Microbacterium; species Microbacterium binotii. The sequence continues at coordinate 2,205,363 of NZ_CP090347.1, forward strand.
GGATGCGGCGGCCACCGGCCCCACGCCGCGCACCGTCGATTTCACGATGACGCGTTCCGGGCAGGACCTGATCCTCACGGTGGCCGACTCGGGTGCCGGTGTGCCCGTGGAGATGCGCGAGAGGGTGTTCGAGATGGGATTCAGCACGAAACCCGCCGGGGCCGAGGGTCGCGGTGTGGGCCTGGCGCTCGTGCGCGACATCGTGACGGCGTCGGGCGGCAGCATCCGCATCGACGACGCCCATCCGAGCCGCTTCGTGCTCGTGTTGAAGGGGCGGGCATGATCCAGGTCCTCGTCGTCGACGACGACGCATTGACGCTGGAGCTGCACGGGCAGTACGTCGGCCGCCTGGACGGGTTCGAGGTGAGTGGACTGTGCGCGGGAGCCGCGGCAGCGCTGCGCGCGCTCATCGGCCCTGCACCCCGGCCGGAGGTGGACCTCGTCCTGCTCGACATGACGATGCCCGACGCGAGCGGCCTGGATGTCCTGCGCCGCATCCGCGCCGCCGGGAGCACGGTCGACGTGATCGCGGTGACCAGCGTGCGTGACGCCGACACCGTGAGGGCGACCGCGAGCCTCGGGGTCGTGCAGTACCTCGTGAAGCCCTTCACCTTCGGCGTGTTCCGGGAGCGGCTGGAGCAGTACGCGCAGGCATGCGAACGGCGCACTCCGCGCGGGCCCGCGACGCAGGCCGAGATCGATGCGCTGCTGGGGGCGGGTCGCACGGCTCCCATCCCGGTCACGCCGAAGGGCATCTCGCCGGACACGCTGGACGCGGTGGGCCGGGCACTCCGAGAGGGCGACGCTCTCTCGGCCGTCGAGACGGCGCGCCTGCTGGGCCTGTCGCGCGTCTCGGCCCGCCGCTACCTGGAGCACCTCGTGGAGATCGGTGCCGCCGAACGGCGTGCGCGCCACGGTCGCCCCGGCCGCCCGGAGAGCGAGTACCGCTGGTCGGTGTGACTCGTGGGGTTGGTGTGACGCCTGTGACGCAATAGCGTGTTCCGCATGATCGTCGAGCGCACGCCACGCCGACGGGCGCTGCGCCCGGTCGCGCTCGCTGTCGCCGTCACGATGGTCGTCCTGCTCGCCGGATCCGCCGCGCCCGCACAGGCTGCCGACACACCCTCCTGGAACGACGTGCAGAACGCGCGCGACAACCAGGCGGCCGCGGCCGAGCTCGTCGCCCGCATCGAGGCCGAACTCGACGCCGCACAGGAGCGCAGCGCAGCCTCCGCCACCGCGGCGCTGGATGCGGCGCGCGTCGCAGAGGACGCCCGCCGACGCGCGGACGACGCCGCGCAGCGATCCGCCGCACTCGATGCCCAGGTCACCGCAGCGCGGACGGAGGCCGAGGCGCAGCGGGCTCGCACCGGCGCACTCGCCTCCTCCATGTACCGCCTGCAGTCCGACGGTCCCCTCGTCGCCCGCCTGCTGACCGCCGCCGATCCGGACGATCTGCTCGACCGTCTCGGACTTCTCGAGACGATGGGAACGGCCTGGGCCGGCCGAGCGGCGCAGGCGCAGGACGCGGCGCAGCTCTTGGCCGCGCTCGACGGTCAGGCCGCCGCGGCACACACCGCGCGCGAGGATGCCGCCAGGGCGGCCGAGCGTGCCGCCGCCGACGCGCAGTCCGCCGCAGACGCGGAGGCGGCAGCGGTGGCGGAGCTCACCACACAGGCCGACACGCTCTACGCGCAGCTGGCGACCCTCAAGGGCACCACGGCCGACCTGGAGCGCCGGTACCGGTTGGCGAGTCAGGTTGCGGCGCAACCGGCGAATCCGGCACCCACATCCCCGTCCCCCGGCACTCCCGCTCCCCCGGCGCCCTCGGTGCCCGTCCCTCCGTCCGGCGGCGCCGTCGTCGTCGACCCCGCAGGCGCCAGAGAGTATGCGCGCGGCGCGATCGGGGCCTACGGCTGGGGACAGGATCAGTTCGAGTGCCTCGTGTCGCTGTGGAACCGGGAGTCCGGGTGGCGCGCCGACGCACTCAACCCCTCCAGCGGCGCCTATGGGATCCCGCAGTCGCTGCCGGGCGACAAGATGGCCAGCGCCGGCGCCGATTGGCGAACGAACGCCGCCACCCAGATCAACTGGGGCCTGTCGTACATCTCGGGCCGCTACGGCTCCCCCTGCGGCGCGTGGGGCCACTCCCAGGCCACCGGCTGGTACTGATCGCCCCGCTCGCAGGCGCTCAAGCGGACGAGGAGGCGCGGCGAGAGCGGCCGGCTCCGGGCATCTCGACGTAGTCGGCGTGCTTGGCGTCCAGTCCGTCACCGGCGGTGCGCCCCCGCATCCGACGCCACAGCCAGGGCAGCGCATCACGACGCAACCAGCTGCCTGTCGAGGGCTCGTCGTCGTGCAGTGCGGCGTCCAGATCACCCAGAGCCTCCGCATCCGGGATCCCCAACACCTCGGCGGCGCGGTAGGCGAGGAAACGGTGACCCCGCGAGCGAAGATGCACTTTGTCATCGGCCCACATCTCCAGCGCGCCGATCTCGGGCAGCGCGTCCAGGTCGAGGAGCATGCAGCCGTGGACGCGAGCGATGCGGCGCAGCTCGGAGGCGTACTGGGCGAAGCGGTGCGCGAACAGTCCCGCGGCCCGACGGTGCGGCAGGAAGGGCGTGACCAGGAGGACATCGCAGCCCGCCGCCCGCAGCGCGAGGACACCCTGCTCCAGTTCGGCGGCGAGCTGGCGCGGGGCCGCGCCGTGACCGACGAGGTCGTTCGCGCCCATCAGGATCGAGACGAGGTCGGGGCGCAGCTCGAGCGCCCGCGGGATCTGCGTCGTCGTGAGATCGCGCACGCGACGCGAGCGGACCGCGAGATTGGCGTAGCGGAAGGGCTCGCGGCCCCGGTGCTGCTGCGCGAGCAGCGGTGCGAGGCGATCGGCCCAGCCGCGGTACTGCCCGTGCGGGGCGCGTGAGGTGTCGCACAGGCCCTCGGTGAGCGAGTCGCCGAGGGCGACGAACCTCGCCCACCGGCGCGGCGCGGGAAGCAGCGCCGGAATGGCGGGGCGCGTCTCGCCGCGGGCCAGGAGTCGATCGTCGATCCGACGCAGCTCCCGTGCTTCGGCGTAGTGCCCGAGGAGCTGACCGTACAGCGACGCCCAGGTGCGCTCGGCGACGGCGTCGCGCGCGGCGACCGAGAAAGCCTGCCGCTTCGCGTCGTCACCCAGGAGGTCACCGACGCGAGCACGGAGATCCGCGAGGTCGCCGGGACGATAGAGCCATCCGTCGATGCTCGAACGCACGAGGTCCACGGGTCCGCCCGTCCCCGTGGCGACGACCGGGACGCCGCTCGCGTGCGCCTCCTGGATCGTCTGGCCGAAGGTCTCGCTCTCGCCGGGATGGACGAACACGTCGAACGACGCCATCGCCTCCGCGAGCTCGCTGCCCCCCAGGTGCCCGAGGAACACCGCGCCGGGAAGCTGCCGCTCGAGCTGTGCCCGGGACGGACCGTCTCCGACGATCACCAGCCGCGCACCCTCGACGCCCGCGAGCACCGCGAGATCCTCCACCTGCTTCTCCGGGGCGAGGCGCCCGACGTAGCCGATGATGCGCTCGCCCGGTGCGACGCGGCGGCGGAACTGCTCGCTCCGGCGCTCCGGTCGGAACCGCTCGCCGTCCACGCCCCGCGCCCACATCCGCAAGCGGTCCACCCCCATCCGCTCCAACTGCGCCACCGACGGGGTCGAGGGCGCGAGGGTGAGGGTCGCCCGGCGGTGGAGCCGTGCGACGTGGCCCGCCGCGAGGGCCGCGGCCTGCGGCATCCGATAGCGCTCGGCGTACGCGACGACATCGGTCTGGTAGATCGCGACGGATGCGGTGTGCAGCGACTCGGCGGCGTTCACGCCCTGCCACCCCAGCACGAAGGGCGATGCGAGGTGGACCACGTCGGGGCGGAACTCGCGGAGGATCGCCGCGATACGTGCGACGCGCGCGAAGACGACGCGCACCTGCGGATACGACGGCAACGGGAGCGAGGCGAGCAGCTCGGTGCGGGAGGCTGCGACCGCGTCGACGGACTCGCTCGAGCGAGGGGCGATCACGAGCGTCTCGTGACCGTCGGCGGCGAGGTGGCGGAGCACCTGCAGGACGGAGCCGGTCACCCCGTTCATGTGCGGAAGGTAGGACTCGGCGATCAGCGCGACTCTCACGAGACCAGGGTGCTCCCGGAGCCACGCCCGCACGGCGTGAACCGGGGTGGATCGTCGAGAGTTCACCCGATGCACCACGGCTCGTCACCGGACGTGCCCCGTTGGGTCGCCGTTCACCCGCCGCTGGGATGCTTCACCCGTGGCGGATCCCTTCCTGACCGATCTCGCGTCGAGTCCGTGGGCGCTGCCGCTCATGGCCCTGCTCGTGTTCGCCGACGCCCTTCTGGTGGTGATCCCGGGCGAGGTCGCGGTGACCGCCATGGGCGCACTGGCGGTGTCGACCGGCCAGCCCCCGATCGTCGCGGTCGTCGCCGTCGCCGCCGCCGCGGCATTCGCGGGCGACGCCGCCGGATACCTGCTGGGACGCACGGTCGGGATCGAACGCTGGCGCTGGATGCGGCATCCCCGCGTCGCGGCGGCGTTCGCCTGGGCGCGAGGGCGTCTGCACCGCAGCGCCGCGACGGTCGTGTTCACCGCCCGCTTCATCCCCTTCGCGCGCGTCGCCGTCACCCTCACGGCGGGAGCCACGCGCGTGCGCCCGGCGAGGTTCCTGGGCGCGTGCGGACTCGCGGCGCTGGGCTGGGCGGCCTATCAGAGCCTGATCGGCGCGGCGGTCGGCGCCATCGTGCCGGGCGGCCCCGTCGTCGCGGTGATCGTGTCCATCGTTCTCGCTCTTGGCCTGGGCTTCGCCGTGGACGCGGTTGCCGCGAGACGGGTGAGGGCGCCGCGGTGACGCAGCGCCCTCACCCGATGAGGAGAGGTCACTCCCCCGAGAGACCTCCCAGCAGATGGCCGAACGAACGGCCCTCCCCGAGGTAGTTCGCCGGATCGAACGGGTCGGCGTCGACGACGGGGCTGCGGCGGGCGATGGCCTCGGCCAGCTCGCGCGCGCCCTTGTCCACGCGGCTCGAGAGCGTCGCGACCTGGTCTCCGCTACCGCCCCAGTCGGCGGAGGCGGCGAACACGCCGGTGGAGACCGCATCCGCGTGGAGGTAGGCGAACAGCGGGCGGATCGCGTAGTCGATCGCCAGCGAGTGGCGGGCGGTCCCCGCGTTCGCGCCGATGAGCACCGGCTTGCCGCGCAGCGCGTCGGGGTCGAGCACGTCGATGAACGACTTGAAGAGACCCGAGTAACTGGTGGAGAAGATCGGCGTGACGACGATGAGCGCATCGGCCGACACGACCGTGTTGATCATCGTCTCCAGCGCCGTGGGCGCGAACCCGGTCAGCAGGTTGTTCGTGATGTCGTGCGCGTAGTCGCGCAGCTCGAACACGTCGGCGGTGATCTCGATGTCGCGCTCCGCCAGCTCGCGCGCCGTGGCGGCGAGCAGGCGGTCGGCCAGCATCCGGGTCGACGACGGGTTCGACAGCCCCGCCGAGACGACGGCGATACGACGGGTGCTCATCAGGCGCTCCGAGTGGCAGCGGCACCGAAGGCGGCGCCGACCGGCTGCGGGGTGTCCTGGTAGGGCGAACCCGAGGTCAAGTTGTCACCGCGGTTGGCACGCGGGGTGGCCTGACGGGGCTCGGCGTCGCCGTACATCTTGCGCACGAGGTTCTCGTGGGTCGGCGCGTCCGGCACCTCGGCGGGACGGTTCTTGGCGAGCTCCTTGCGCAGCACGGGCACGACCTCACCGCCCAGGATGTCCAGCTGCTCGAGCACGATCTTCAGGGGAAGCCCTGCGTGGTCCATGAGGAACAGCTGGCGCTGGTAGTCGCCGAACAGCTCGCGCATGCCCGCGTAGCGGTCGATGACCTGCTGGGGCGAGCCGACGGTGAGCGGCGTCATCTGCGTGAAGTCCTCCATCGACGGGCCGTGTCCGTAGACCGGGGCGTTGTCGAAGTAGGGACGGAACTCGTTGACGGCGTCCTGCGAGTTCGCGCGCATGAACACCTGTCCACCGAGGCCCACGATCGCCTGCTCGGGCGTGCCGTGTCCGTAGTGCGCGTAACGCTGGCGGTACAGCGCGATCAGGCGCTGGTAGTGCTCGGCCGGCCAGAAGATGTTGTTCGCGAAGAAGCCGTCACCGTAGTAGGCGGCCTGCTCTGCGACCTCCGGCGTGCGGATCGAGCCGTGCCAGACGAAGGGGGGCACGCCGTCGAGGGGGCGCGGCGTGGCGGTGAAGCCCTGCAGCGGGGTGCGGAACTTGCCCTCCCAGTCCACGACGTCCTCGCGCCACAGCTTGTGCAGCAGCGCGTAGTTCTCCAGCGCGATCGGCAGACCCTGGCGGATGTCCTTGCCGAACCAGGGGTAGACGGGGCCCGTGTTGCCACGGCCGAGCATGATGTCGGTGCGGCCGTTCGAGACGTGCTGCAGCATCGCGAAGTCCTCGGCGATCTTCACCGGGTCGTTCGTGGTGATGAGCGTCGTGGCGGTCGACACGAGCAGTCGCTCGGTCTGCGCGGCGATCGCGGCGAGCGTCGTGGTGGGCGACGACGACCAGAAGGGCGGGTTGTGGTGCTCGCCGAGGGCGAAGACGTCCAGCCCCACCTCCTCGGCGTGCTTGGCGATCGTGATGGTGTTGCGGATGCGCTCCGCTTCGCTCGGGGTGTGACCCGACACCGGGTCCTGGGTGATGTCCGAGACCGTGAAGATGCCGAACTGCATTCCCGGCCAGGTGGTGTTCTCGCTCACGATTCCTCTTCCGCTTCCCGGGTGCGTGCCCGCATCCGTTTCTATGCGATTGAATATATCCCGTATAACGCGTCGGGGTCGAGGTTATTCCCGGCGATCGGATGCCGATTCGTACAGATGACGCAGATCCCTGCTCAGTTGGTGGGGCACGGTCTCGCTCGGCGAATGGCCGGTGTCGTAGACCACGGCCTGCGCCCCGATCCGCGACGCATAGGAGCGGTACTCCGACTCGGGCCACAGATCGTGCGTGCCGGTGGCGACGAGCTTGGGCAGGTCGAGACCCGCGACGGCGGCCGTGACATCCGGCATCGTCATCATGAGGCCCACGATGTCGGTCACGCTCGAGCGACGGGTCAGCGCGAACCGCTCGCGCACGAAGCGCAGTCGTCCCGGCGGCACGCGGTTGAGGTTGTTGCGGATCCCCCACAGCATCAGCCCGGCACCCGCGCGCGGCCCCGCCGCGTCCGAGAGCCGTCCGATGCGCTTGACGCCGCGGAAGACCTGCCCCGTGGCCGGCGGGCAGGTCACGAGCGCGAGGGTCGCGAAAAGCTCGGGGCGCGCGACGAGCGCGAGCTGGGCGACGAGGCCCGCGAAGCTGTACCCCAGCACGTGCACGGGGGCGGATCCGGTTTCGAGCACCGTGATCATGTCGTCCACGAACAGCGGGTAGTCGTAGTGCCGTCGGGGCGGCACCAGGTTCTCCGGTCCCGCCGCCGCCGATTCGTACTGCCCCGCCAGGTCGTAGGACTCGACGCGGTAGCCGGCCGCGGCGAGCAGCGGCATGACCAGCACGAAGTCCTCCTTCGATCCGGTCACCCCGGGAACGAGCACAACCCTCTGGCCGCCCGCGGGGCCGAGCGAGACGCGGGCCAACGACCCCGACGGCGCGGCGACGACGTCACGCACGGCGTCCGGCGGGAACAGATGCCAGTCCACATCGCCGAGCGATCGGTCCTGCCAGGCAGCATCCTCGCGCACGACCATCGACACCCCCTCACCGGTGGCCACACCCTACTGCCTCCGCGAACAGGCGACACGCGCACCACGCGCACCGGTAGGGTCGCACGCGATGAGCCTTCCGCCGACCCCCGCGCCCGCGGCGCGCCCGAAGCGCCGGGTGCCTTTCTGGGACAACGCGCGCTTCGCGTCGATCGTCCTGGTCGTGCTCGGGCACGCCACGCAGCGACTCATCTACGACTCGGATGCGGCCCTCGCGCTCTACCTCCTCGTCTACGCCTTCCACATGCCCGCCTTCGCCGTCATCTCGGGCTACTTCTCGAAGGCGGGCGTTCCCGGCAAGCGTCAGATGGCCCGCGTCGTCACCGACATCCTGCTGCCGTACCTCATCTTCGAGACGCTGTGGACGATCACCAAGTTCCTCGTCGAGGGCGCCGCGAACCCGAACCCGACGCAGCCCTCTTGGACGCTGTGGTTCCTGCTCGCACTCGGGATCTTCCGCGTCGTCCTGCCCTACCTCGCCCTTCTGCGCTGGCCACTGCTCTGGACGCTCGTCGTCTCGATCGGCGTCGGCTACCTGCCGAACATCGACTCCACACTGTCGCTGTCGCGCACGATGGGTCTCCTGTTCTTCTTCACCCTCGGCTGGTGGCTGCGCGAGCACGACGTCGTCGAGCGCTTCTCGCTGCTGGCCCGGCCGTGGTGGAGCCGTGTCGCCGCCGCGGCGGTGCTGGTGATCGCCGGTGCGGTCGCCTGGATCTTCATCGACGTCTGGCGGGCGATCGATCTGCGCACGTGGCTGTTCTACGAGGACGCCTACTCGGACCTCGGCGGCGAGCAGTGGTGGGCCGGCGGCATCCGACTCGCGCTCATGGCGATCGCACTGCTGCTGACCGCCGCCTTCCTCGCGCTCGTGCCGCGACGGGCGGCCTGGTGGACCTCGTTCGGGCAGTACACGATGTACGTGTACCTGCTGCACTCCTTCGTGCTCTACCCGTTCCGGGAGTCGGGCGTCCTGCGCGGGCTCGACCCGACCTGGTTCTGGCTGCCGGTGGTCTGCGCCGCATCCGTGCTCATCGCGTTGACACTCGCGACGGCGCCGGTGCGCCGAGTGTTCCGCCCCCTCGTCGAGCCGCGCTGGTCATGGCTGTTCGCCGACCGCACCCTGGCACGTCGCGAAGGTCACCGCAGCGACCCGACCGGTTCGCGCCGCGCCCCCGAGCGCCGCTGAAGCGCGCTCAGGCGAAGAGGTCGGCTCCGACGAACGAGCCCTCTCGGACACCGCCCGGCACGGCCCAGATCCCGGAGCCGACGTGGCGCAGGTACTCGGTCAGAAGGTCGCGCGCGAGCGCCTTCTGCAGCGTGATGAACTGCTCGGGCGAGCGCTGGTACGACAGGAAGAACAGTCCCGCCTCCAGCGCACCCCGCCCGTCGTTGCCGTCCACGAAGTTGTAGCCGCGGCGCAGGATGCGGATCCCGCCGTTGTTGTCGGGGTGGGCGAGGCTGACATGGGAGGCGCGGTCGATGCGGGCGGCGCCGGACGCATCCTTCGCGGAGAAGTCCGGTGCGGTGAATTCTTCCCCGCCCGACAGCGGCGCCCCCTCGCGCTTGTCGCGCCCGATCGTGCGTTCCTGCTCCATGAGCCGCAGACGATCCCAGGTCTCGATCGTCTGACGGATGCGGCGGGCGACGAGGTAGCTGCCGCCGGCGAGCCAGGCGGGCCCTTCATCCCCGACCCACACATGCTCGTCGAGCGCCGCGGTGTCGGTGGCGAGGATGTTGGCCGTGCCGTCCTTGAAGCCGAACAGGTTGCGGGGTGTCGACTGCGCGGCCGTCGTCTTCGACGTGCGGCCGAAGCCGAGCTGCGCCCAGCGGATGCGAGCGCGGCCGAACGCGATGCGACTGAGGTTGCGGATGGCGTGGACGGCGACCTGCGGGTCGTCGGCGCAGGCTTGGATGCACAGGTCGCCGTCGGAGTTCAGCGGGTCCAGATCATCGCCGACGAAGCGCGGCAGCGGCGCCAGCAGGTCGGGGCGACGATCGGCGATCCCGAAGCGGTCGACGCCGTTGCGCTCGAACAGCCCCGGCCCGAATCCGAAGGTGATCGTCAGCGAGCTCGCGGGAAGCCCGAGCGCCTCCCCCGTGTCGTCCGGCGGGGCCTGGGGCGAACCGCCCACCGCGCCGGAGGCGCTGACGTCGAGTCCCTGCGTCATACGCGATGCCGCGTACGACCAGTCCTGCAGCAGCGAGACCAGGTCGTCGCGCGTCAGATCGTCGTCGAGGTCGAAGGCGGCGAAGTGCAGGTGATCCTGCACCTGGGTCGTGATCCCCGCCTGGTGCTCGCCGAAGAACGCGTGGACGCCGTCCGCGTCGGCGGAGGATGCGGGGCCGGCGACCACCGTGGCGACCGCAGCCCCGCCGGCGCCGCCGATGGCGAGGCCGGCGGCGCCGGCGCCCAGCAGACCGAGCAGGCCGCGTCGGCTGAGCCCGAACGGCGGGTCGGCGGGCTCGATCTGCTGGGCGTCGGACTGCGGGTCGTTCACGAGAGGACGGTCACCGTCAGACGCGACAGCGGCTCGGCGAGCGCGTTGATCAGATCGGTCAGGGTGCGCTTGTCGGCCTCGGTCAGCGTCGAGTAGGCCGCGAAGGAGGTGTCCGCGCTGCCGTAGGTCGCCAGCTGCGCCTCGAGATCGGCGTACCCCTTGTCGATGGCCGTCACGAGCTTCTGCCCGTCCGCCCCCTTGCTCTCGGCGAAGTCGCGCACGAGCGAGTACGCCATCTTCGAGCCCTCGACGTTGGCGGCGAAGTCGTAGAGGTCGGTGCCGCTCCACCAGTCCTCCTCGCCGGAGATCTTGCCGTTGGCGACCTCGTCGAGCAGCGCGATGGCGCCGTTCGAGATGCCCGCGATGCCCTGCGCGTCGAGTGCGCTGACGAAATCGTCGGAGTGGACGTAGTCGTTGAGCTCGGCCACATCCGCCACGAGCTGGTCGGCGTGCTCCGTGCGCTGCTCGGGCGTGGAGGGCGTCCAGTCCTGCCAGGCGGGCGTGGCGCCGTCGGCGTTGAGCGCGTCCTGCGCGGGGACCCAGAGGTCCTTCTCGATGCGGTGGAATCCGGTCCAGTCCAGGCCCTCGGCGACCGCATCGACCTCGCGGTAGTCGATCTTGGGGTCGAGATCGCCCAGGGACTCGGCGACCGGCTCGATGCGCTCGTAGAACGAGCGCACCTGCGGGAAGGACGTGCGGGCGGTCTCGTCGTCGCCGGCGGTGTAGGCGGCGGTGAAGGCGGCGACGGCGGGGACGAGCTGCTCGACCTGGTCCTTCACGAAGGCGGCGTACAGGGAGACGGCCTGCTGCTTCTGCTCGGCGTCGTCGCCGGAGGCGGCGACGGCGTCACCGGTGACGGTGAAGCCCGCTCGCCCGACGCCGTCGCCGACCATGCCGGGCTTGCACAGCGTGAAGTAGTTGCCGGGCTGGGCGACCACCGTGAGTGTGCGCGAAGCGCCGGGAGCGATGTTCTCGACCTCGCCGACGATACGCAGGCCGTCCTCGGCGAGCAGATAGAACTCGCTGACCTGCGAGCCCGTGTTGGTGACGTCGAAGGCCAGGGTGCCGCTGGTGGCGGTCGCCGTGGGCAGATCGCACGCGGAGTCGCTCGCCGTGACGGCGAGGGCGTCGGAGGCGGCCACGTCGGCCTTGGCCACGCATCCGGCGAGTGCGAGCGAGGTGATGACGAGCGCTGCGGCGCCGCCGATCAGACGAGGAGCTGTCATGGGGTTCCTTGATGTGCGGGAGCGACGGCTTCTTGCGCTCGGTGGGACCGCGGGTGCGGACGCGCACCGCGGAAGAAGAGGATGCCGACCACGACGATGTAGACGCCCCACGCGATGACCTGCAGCCACGTCATCTGCGGCATGAACCCGACGGTCGCCTGCAATAGCACCGCGACGGGGCCGCCGGGGGCGATGATCGCCGACAGATCGAAGGCCCACCCGAACGGGAAGCCGGCGAGGCCCACGCCGACGACGCCGGTCACCGCATCGATCGTGGCGGCATCGGAGAACGGCCCCGGGAGCACGCCCGCCTCCTGCAGGTCGTGCACGCCGTAGGCGAGGACGCCGGCGGCGACGATGATGAGCAGGGCGCCGGTCCAGGTGAAGAACACCCGCAGGTCGAGACGGATCATGCCGCGCGAGATGAGCCCACCGAGAACGACGGCCAGGGCGAGGCCGAGGACCGCGCCGCCGAGGGCGGCGGGCGCGTCGCCGAAGGACTGCACCATCGACCACAGCAGCAGAGTGGTCTCCAGACCCTCGCGGGCGACGGAGATGAAGCCGATGACGACGATGCCCCAGAGCGCCCCGGCCGCGAGCGCCCGGTCGACGTCGCCTTCGAGGGCACGCTTGAGACCCCGGCCGGCTCGCTGCATCCAGAAGATCATCCAGGTGACCATCGCCACGGCGACCAGTGAGAGACCTCCGCCGAGGATCTCCTGCGCCTCGAAGGTCAGCGCGTAGGCGCCGAACGTGAGGACGGCGCCGACCACGAGCGAGAGCAGGACGGCGAGCCCGACGCCGATCCACAGTCGAGGGAGGACGTCCCGCCGGCCGAGGCGGGAGAGGTAGGCGGCGAGGATGCCGACGACGATGGCGGCCTCGAGGCCCTCGCGCAGACCGATCAGCAGACTCGACAGCACCGCGGCATCCTTCTTTCTGGTAAGGCTTACCTAAGCCCGGAGCGAGATTACTCCTGTTACGACCGGAGGCAAATTCCACGCCGTGCGGTAACGCTCAGCAATATTTCTCCGCGGCGCGACGCCGGGACGTACCTTCGGTGCATGAGCACGCCATCCCTTCCCGTCCTGGACTTCTCCCGCCTTTCCGACGGTCCGGATGCGGTCGCCGCGTTCCGCGACGACCTGCGCCGGGCGACGCACGAGGTGGGCTTCTTCTATCTCACCGGCACCGGCGTCGACGACCTGGCGCTGCGCCTCGAGAAGGTCGCGCGCGCCTTCTTCGCACTGCCCGAGGCCGACAAGCTGGCGATCGAGAACGTCAACAGCCCGCACTTCCGTGGATACACGCGCATCGGCGGCGAGCGCACGCAGGGCCAGGTCGACTGGCGCGAGCAGATCGACATCGGACCCGAGCGCGAGGCCGTGACCGATCCCGCCGCTCCCGACTTCGAACGCCTCACCGGCCCCAACCTCTGGCCCGAGGCTCTTCCGGAACTGCGCGAGGTCGTACAGGAATGGCACGACCGGCTGAGCGAGGTCGCGATCACGCTGCTGCGCCAGTGGGCGCTGGCGCTGGGCGCCGCGGAGGACTTCTTCGACCCGTACTTCGCGGACCCGGGCACGCTCATCAAGATCGTCCGCTACCCCGGCAGCCGCGAGCCCGAGCCGCAGCAGGGCGTCGGCGCCCACAAGGACTCCGGCGTCCTGACCCTGCTCTGGGTCGAGCCGGGCAAGGGCGGGCTGCAGGTGGAGCGCGACGGCGGATGGGTCGACGCACCCCCGGTCGACGGTGCGTTCGTCGTCAACATCGGCGAGCTCCTCGAGTACGCGACCCAGGGGTATCTCATCGCCACCAACCACCGCGTCGTCTCGCCCCGCTACCCCGAGGACCGCATCTCGGTGCCGTTCTTCTTCAACCCGGCGCTCGATGCCCAGCTGCCCCTCATCCAGCTCCCGCCCGAGCTCGCGGCACGTTCGCGGGGCGTGACCGAGGATCCCACGAACCCCATCTACGCCCGTTACGGCGAGAACGCGCTGAAGTCGCGGCTGCGCGCACACCCGGATGTGGCGGCGATCCACCACGCGGACCTCCTGGCCGCCCGCGCCTGACCCGCCCCTCCCAGCCGCGAGACTGCATCGTTCGCACGAGATCACGGGTAAACACCGTGATCTCGTGCGGGAAGTGCAGTCTCGCGGTCTTTGGGAGGGGAGGTGGTTGAGGATGCGGCGGGCATACAAAAGCGAAGGCCGCCCCACACCGTGGGGCGGCCTTCGAAGAAAGCGATATACGCGATCGCGCTGCGATCAGCGGCGCAGACCGAGACGCTCGATGAGCGAACGGTAGCGGTTGATGTCGATGTCCTGCAGGTAGCCCAGCAGGCGACGGCGCTGACCGACCATGAGGAACAGACCACGACGCGAGTGGTGGTCGTGCTTGTGCTCCTTGAGGTGCTCGGTGAGGTCCTTGATGCGCTGCGTCAGCATCGCGACCTGCACCTCGGGGGATCCGGTGTCACCGGGGTGCGTCGCGTACTCTTCGATGATCGCCTTCTTGACGTCGTTCTCGAGTGCCATAGATGGGATCCCCTTTCTCCTCGTTGCGCGGCGCCCTCCGGCTGATCCGGGGGCTCTCTTTATCCGCGGCCGATCGAACGGCAACCTCGAAAGTCTACCAGCGTTCGACACCGACCCCGACCGCTCCCGCCGCGATACGCTCGCACGCGTGCAGTTCACCGTCCGCGTCAAGCCCGGCAGCCGTCGCGGTCCCCTCGTCGAGTCGGATGCGGACGGCGCGCTGACCGTGCACGTGCGCGAGCGCGCGGTCGACGGCGCCGCCAACGCGGGGGTCATCGCAGCGCTGGCCGCGCACCTCGGCGTCCGCCGCGCGGACGTCACGATCCGCACGGGTCACGGCGCCCGCATCAAGCGCATCGAGGTCGCGGAGTGAGGACGCGGATCGCGCGCCACCTGATCGACGTGCGCCCCCTCACGACCAGCGCGCCGTACGCGCGGATGTGGATCGGCTCCACGCTCGCCGGTCTCGGCGGGCAACTGACGATCGTCGCGGTCATGCTGCACGTCTACGCCCTCACCGGCTCCGACTTCGCCGTGGCGATGGTCGCGGTGGCGGGTCTGGTTCCGATGGTCCTCGCCGGGCTGTACGGAGGGATGCTCGCCGACGCGTTCGATCGGCGCATGGTCGCCCTGGTCGCGGCCTGCATCACCTTCGCGTCCACGGCGCTGCTCGCGGCTCTGGCCTGGTCCGGCGACGAGACCGTCTGGTGGCTCTACGCGCTGAGCATCGTCAACTCCGCCGCGAACTCGGTCGTGATGGCGACCAAGTCCGCGATCACGCCGCGGCTGCTGCCGCGTGAGCTGCTGCCTGCGGCGGCCGCCCTCAACGGCGTCACCGTCGGCATCATGGTGATGGCCGGTCCTGCTCTCGCGGGCGTGCTGGTCGCCACCGCCGGCTACGCATGGACCTACTCGATCGACGTCGTGCTCATGACCTCGCTGTTCCTGGGCCTGTGGACCCTGCCGAGGCTCCGCCCGGAGGGCGCGATCGTCAGGCCCGGTCTCGACTCGCTGCGCGACGGCTGGGCATTCCTGCGCCGCGCACGCAACATCCGGATGCAGTACCTCCTGGACATCATCGCGATGACGTTCGGGCAGCCTCTCGCCCTCTTCCCCGGCATCGGCGCCGTGCTGCTGGGAGGCGGACCGGTCACGACCGGCATCCTCACCGCGGCGGTCGCGGCGGGCGCGTTCCTGTCGAGTCTGTTCTCGGGCCCGATCGGCCGCGTGCGCCGCCATGGAGTGGGCATCGAGCGCTCCATCCAGGTCTACGGCGGCGCGATCGCCGCATTCGGACTCGTGCTGGTCGCTGCGAGCCTCGGGTGGTTCGCGGGCGGGGACGTCAACGTCGTCCTGATCGCCGCCGCCTGCGCGGTGCTCGCCGTCTCGGGCGCGGCCGACAACATCAGCGCGATCTTCCGGTCGACCATGATGCAGTCCGCTGTGCCCGACGCGATGCGCGGGCGCCTGCAGGGGATCTTCGTGGTGGTCGTGGCGGGCGGCCCCCGCGTCGGAGCGCTCTACGCCGGTAGCCTCGCGACCCTCACGACGCTGTGGTTCCCGCCTCTGCTGGGCGGCATCGTCATCGTCGCGCTGGTCGGGGTGCTGGTGCGTCTCAGCCCCGGCTTCCGCGCGTACGACGCCCTCCACCCGGTGCCCTGAGCGGCGGCACGCTGCCGTTGTGCGGCGCCTTTCGGACATCGCATCCGCCGGGAGTCCGGAAGGTCCGCGGCCCTCACTAGAGTCGGTGCGTGCTCCCCGTCGCGCGCTCCGCCGCCCCGCCCCGCCAGGCGGTCATCGCCGTGCAGTTCGTGCTCACCGGCATCATCTGGGGCTCCAGTTTCCTGTTCATGAAGGTCGCGCTCGGCGGGCTCTCCCCCGCCCAGGTCGCGTGGTCGCGGCTCGTGCTCGGGGCGGTGACGCTGGGGATCTTCGTGGCCATCCGACGGGAGAGTCTTCCGAGACGGCTCGTGGTGTGGGCGCACATGTTCGTGCTGGCGCTCTCGTTCTGCGTCGTTCCGTTCCTGCTGTTCTCCTGGGCGCAGCAGCACGTCACCTCGGGGCTGGCGAGCATCTACAACGCCACAACCCCGATCATGACCGCGGTGATGGCGTGGGCCGTGTTCCGCGTCGAGAAGCTGCGCATCGTCCAGATCGCGGGGATCCTCATCGGCATCCTCGGGGTGATGGTCATCATCGCGCCCTGGCAGGGCCTCGCCCCCGATCAGAGCCTCATCGCCCAGTTCGCCATCCTCGGCGCCACGGCCTGCTACGGCTTCAGCCTCGCCTACATGCGCCGCTTCACGTCCGACAGCGGCATGAGCCCTCTGGTCTTCTCGTTCCTGAACATCGGGATCGCGGCCGTGATCATGCTCGCTCTGACGCCGCTGATCGCGCTGACGCCGGTACGACTGGATGCGCCGATCGTCATCTGCCTCGTGCTCCTCGGCTGCCTCGGCACCGGTGTCGCCTACATCTGGAACCAGAACGTCCTCCGCGCCTGGGGTCCGACACGCGCCTCGACCGTCACCTACATCACGCCCGTCGTGGGCGTCGTCCTCGGCGCCATCGTGCTCGGCGAGACGGTGTCGTGGAACGAGCCCGCCGGCGCCCTCGTCGTCTTCCTGGGCATCCTCCTCGCGCAGGACCGACTGCGGCGCCGAGCCCGGACATGACGAAGGGGACGGACGCGGCTGCATCCGTCCCCTTCGTGTGCGATCAGGCCGCGACCGTGCCCTGCAGGTCGAGCTCGATCGTGACGTCCTTGCCGACGAGCACGCCGCCGGTCTCGAGCGCGGCGTTCCAGGTGAGGCCGAACTCCTCGCGGTTGATGACGGTCTTGGCCGTGGCGCCGGCCTTGTAGTTGCCCCACGGGTCGGTGCCGAAGCCGCCGAACTCGAGCTCGAACGTGACGGGCTTGGTGACGTCCTTGATGGTCAGGTCGCCGTCCACCAGGAAGTCGCCCTTCTCGTAACGCACGCCCGTCGAGACGAAGGTCATCGTGGGGTAGTTCTCGACGTCGAAGAAGTCGGCCGAACGCAGGTGGCCGTCGCGGCCCTCGTCCTTGGTGTCGATGGAGGCCACGTCCACCGTGGCCTCGACCTTCGCCTCGAGCGGGTTCTCCGGAGCGATGATCGTGGCGCTCTTCACACCGAAGGTGCCGCGCACCTTCGAGATCATCATGTGACGCACCGCGAAGGTGACCTCGCTGTGTGAGGCGTCCAGCGTCCAGGTGCCGGCCTTGTATCCGGGGATCTCGATTACGTTCGTGTCGGTCATGTTCGCTCCAAAACCAGGGCCGCGCGTTTCGCGGCGTCGAGTCCAGTCAACCGCATCCCCCGGGAACGTATTCCCTTGAATGCAAAATTCTGACGAGAGTCTTAAGAACTTCCGGTGGCCCCACGGGGAAGGGCCCCGGATTCCCGGGGCCTTTCCAGAGGTCGTGTCAGCCGACCTTCAGCAGGTCGATGATGAAGATGAGCGTCTTGCCCCCAAGGAAGTGACCGCCGGCGGGGCCGTACGCCAGGTGCGGCGGGATCACGAGCTCGCGGCGACCGCCGACCTTCATGCCCGGAATGCCGTCCTGCCAGCCCTGGATGAGGCCGCGCAGCGGGAACTGGATGCTCTCGCCACGTCCCCAGGAGGAGTCGAACTCTTCGCCGGACTCGTACTCGACGCCGGCGTAGTGCACCGTGACGTTGTCGCCCGGCTTCGCCTCTTCGCCGTCTCCGACGATGATGTCGCGGATGACGAGCTCGGTGGGAGCGGGTCCTGCGGGAGCGTCGAACTCGGGCTTCGTGCGGTTGTCAGTCATGTCTCCATCCAAGCACGTCGAGGCCGCCCGCGAGGCGCGGCCGAGCCTCTTGACAGCACCCGGCGAGGGGTGGATCCTGACATCAGAACAACTCAGCGCTCGGGAGTCACGCAGGCATCGCCGCGGCACCGGGCGCTGAGTCTTTCCCACCTCACCCCAGACGGGCTCCCGGGCGCTCCCGCATCCGCTCGCGCAGCGTCGGGCCGGCAGGCGCGGCCAGTCGGCCTCTCTCGCGAAGGCGTGGCAGCACCAGCTCCCCGAACGCCTCGACGTCGCGCGTTCCGAAGACCGGCTCGAAGAGGAAGCCGTCGAGCCCCGTCCGATCAGCGAGCTCGTCGACGCGGTCGGCGACGTGATCGGCATCCCCCACGATCCGGAACCCACGTGTGCCCTTGCCGCGGAGGTCGTCGAGGATCTGTCGAACGGTCGGCGCCGGCGAACCGTCGCGACCGAGGAAGCGCTCGATGTTGCTCGTGCCCATCTGACCGACGATGCCGCCGGCGGCCACGACCTCCGCCAGGGTCTTGTCGGGATCGAGCGTGAGCAGATCGATGCCGGTGTTGCCGGCGTACAGCGCCGCCACGACCTCGTCCGACTGCATGCCGTGGAACTCGCGCCAGAGCTGCTCGGCACCGGCCTGCGTCTCGTCCACGATCGCGGTGAGCCCGGCCATGATGCGGATGTCGTCGGGATCGCGTCCCGCCTCGGCGGCGCGGCGGCGGATGTCGGCGACGGCCGCCGCCGTGTGCTCGGGCGTCGTGGCCTGCACGAACACGCCCTCGGCATGGGAGGCCGCGAGCGCGCGACCCTTCGGAGAGGTTCCGGCCTGGAAGATCACGGGGGTGCGCTGCGGCGACGGCGGGGCACCGAAGTAGCCGCGCGAGCGGTAGTGGGCGCCCTCGAACTGGGTGCGATGGATGCGGGACGGGTCGATGTAGACGCCGGAGGCCGCATCCGCCACGAGCGCGTCGTCGTCCCAGGACTGCTCCCAGTAGCTGCGGGCGAGGGACACGTACTCCTCCGCCATCTCGTATCGCGTGTCGTGCGCCACCATCTCCGGGTGTCCGAAGAGCTCGGCGACGGCGTTCTGCGAGGCACCCGTGACCACGTTCCAGCCGATGCGCCCCCGCGTGAGGTGATCGAGGGTGCTGAAACGGCGCGCCAACGGCAGGGGATGATCCATTCCCGTCGTGGCCGTCACGACGAATCCCAGCGTCTCCGTCTCTCGGGCGAGGATCGGGATGATGGTCGACGGATCGAGACCTGAGAAGTTGATGGCCGCGGACAGACAGGCCGCACTGATGTCGCCGTTCTGCATCGGATAGCCGAAGCCGTCGGCGAAGAAGAGGAAGTCGTACCCGGTGCGGTCCATGATCTTCGCCATGCGCACCCAGCGGTCGGGGTCGAGGTAGTCCGCGGCGTCGCACAGCGGGTGCGCCCAGCTGTAGGTACCGCCGACCTGCGGGGCGTAGACCTCGAAGACGCCGAAGTGGAGATCGGTCACAGCGCCTCCCCCAGCCATGCCTCGATGTCGGCCTTCGCGCGGGCCTTGAGAGCGTCGCCCGCCAGCGTGGTCTCGATCGAGCTCCACGCGCACGCGGCGAGCTGCCGGTCCGTCAGGCCGATCTGCTCGCGTGCGACGACGTACTCGTCGAGGATCCCGGGACCGAACAGGATCGGATCGTCCGCGTTGATGGAGCACCGCACTCCGGCATCCAGCAGCTGCGGCAGCGGGTGGCGGGCGAGGTCGTCGACGACATCCAGCAGCAGATTGGAGGTGGGGCAGGTGTCGAGGCAGATCCCGCGCCGTGCCAGCTCGGCCACGAGCGCCGGATCCTCGATCGCCCGCACTCCGTGCAGCACCCGCGAGGCGCCCAGGTCGTCGATGGCCTGCCACACCGACTCCGGGCCCACCAGCTCGCCCGCGTGGGGGGCGGACTGGAGACCTGCGGCACGGGCGATGTCGAACGCGGGAGCGAAGTCGGCGGCGGGATAGCCCCGCTCCTCGTTCGCGAGCCCGAGGGACACGACACCGCGATCGGCGCGTGCCGCTGCCGCGTTCGCGAGCGCGATCGCCTCGTCGAGGGGCTCGGTGCGATCGACCGTGACCATGAGCCCCACCTCGACGCCGTGACGCTCGCCCGCGATGCGAACGGCGTCGAGGTGTGCGTCCAGCGCCGCTTCCACGGTCCCGAAGGTCTCGAGATAGAACTGGGGACTCACGCCGAACTCGACGTAGACCGCGCCGTCGGATGCCGCATCCGCCACGGCCTCGTCGATCAACCGCACGAGATTCTCCGGGTGCGCAAGGACCGCGAGCAGCCCCTGGTACATGTCCGCGAACGCCGTGAAGCCGGAGAAGCCGGACACCGGCGGGATCTCGACCGACATCTCCTCGGCGAGCTCGGCGAGCGTCGCGGGCCTCATGGCCGCCTCGAGATGGACGTGGAGATGCCCCTTGGGGAGGGCGGCGAGATCGCGAAGGGCCGAGTCGGCCATGGACGCTCCTGACGTCGAGTGAACTGGTCGGTTCACGATAGCGACGCGGTGTTTCGCTCAGATGACGCCCCGGGTCAGAGCGCGAACAGGGCGGCGCGGGCGGCGACTGTGCGCTGCAGCAGCGCGCTCTCTTCCGCGCTCGCGCGCGGGTCTCGTCCGCTGATCGCGCGCTGTCGTGCCGCCGCCAATGCGGTCGCATCCGCGATGAAGGTGCGCATGATCGGCACGCGGTTGCCGGTGAGCGTCCGCGCCCAGGCGAGAGCGGTACGGCGCCCGGCTGCGGTCGCGAGCATGTCGACCTCCTGCGGAGTGAACCAGCCGACGGCCGCGTACTCCCCCAGTCGTGCCCGCGTCAGGCGCGCCTCCTCGCGCCGCAGGAGCACGATGGCGACGACGAAGATCACGAAGAGCGGAACCTGGAGCACGGCGTACAGGGCGAAGAAATCACCCAGGAGGGCGGAGCCGTTCCACAGCGCGTGCAGGGCGATGGCGCCGACGAGCCCCAGGAGCCAGGGCCCGAGCGCGCCGCCGAGTCGGACGCCGCGGCGAGCGGCGAGGCCCAGCGCGAAACCGGTGACCGCGGTGAACATGACGTGGGCGAAGGGCGAGAGGATGCCCCGCACGAAGAACGTGGCGGAGGCCTGCGTGAACCCGCCCTCGATGAAGGCGCTCGCGAAGTACTGGATGTTCTCGGTGAAGGCGAATCCCGCACCGATCAGCCCGCCGTACACGATGCCGTCCACCGGCCCGTCGAAGAAACGTCGGGCGGCGGCGAAGATCAGGAGCACGCCGAGGCCCTTGCCGATCTCTTCGACGATCGGCGCCTGCACGACCGACTGCAGCAGGAGCGCGAGCTGCGTGTCGCCGCGACCGAACGTCAGCAGCAGCACGAGATCGACACCCAGGGCCAGTGCCACCGCGGCGATGGCTCCCCAGCCGAGCGCGAGGATGACGAGCCCCTTCGGCTCCGGCTCCCAGCGGTCCACGATGCGCAGAGCCCACAGCACGCCCGCCAGCGGCAGTAGCGCGAGGACCGCCCCCAGAAGCGAGGCGACCGGACCGATCGCCTCCAGGAAGTAGCCGACCAGCACCACCAGCAGGACGACGAGCAGCGCACCGACCCAGATGTAGAGCCCCCACGCGCGGCGGACCGGTGCGCCGACCGGCGGCTGTGACGTCGCGGGTGCCGCGATCGGCGCCGGAGCGGCGTGCACCGGCTGCGCCAGCGCGGAATCGAAGGCCGGCGGGGTGAGAGTCGGGCGGCCGTCGGGGGTCGTCATTCCCTCAGCCTAGGGTCGCCGCCGGTAGCGTGGAGGGCATGCGCTTCGCCCACCTCCGCACCGCTGCGAATCCGGAGCCGAGACTCGTCGTCGTCGACGAGGACTCCGCCGCCTTCGTCGACGCCCTCTTCCCCCACGCCCCGAGAACTCTCGAGCAGCTCATCCTCGGCGGAGACGAACTGCTGGCGCGGGTGCGGGAGGCCGCGGCAGCGCCCGAGGTCGAACGCTTCGGGTTCGCGGGCACCGAGTTCGCGTCAGCGGTTCTCGCGCCACCGGTCATCCTCGCGGTCGGCCTCAACTACGCCGCACACTCGGGCGAGCTGGGACTGAAGACCGACCAGACCCCGACGGTCTTCGTGCTGTGGCCGAATTCCCTCACGGGGCACGAGCAGACCACGAGCTGGCCGCGCAGCCTCAGCGAGTCCGTCGACTATGAGGCGGAGCTGGGTGTGATCATCGGCCGACCCGCGAAGAACGTCTCACCGGAGACCGCACTGGAGCACGTGTGGGGCTACACGGTCGTCAACGACGTCACGGCGCGCGACATCCAGTTCTCCGAGGCGCAGTGGTCGCGCTGCAAGTCGTTCGACGGGTTCACCCCGACCGGCCCGTTCGTGGTCACGGCCGACGAGGTGCCCGACCCTCAGGACCTCCACATCTGGACGGTCGTGGACGGCCACACGGTGCAGGATGCGTCGACGGGGCAGATGATCCGGCCGGTGTCCGCCCTGGTGTCCCACCTCTCCCAGTCGGTCACACTGCTGCCGGGCACGCTCATCTCCACGGGCAGCCCGGGCGGCGCCGGGTACTCCCGCGACCCGCAGATCTTCCTGCGCGATCGCTCGACGGTCACGGTCGGCATCGACGGCATCGGGGCGCTCACGACGCACTGCCGCATCCTCGGCTGAACGACGATGGCCCCCACCGGCAGGTGGGGGCCATCGTCGTCGCAGATCGATTCAGCGGGA
Source organism: Microbacterium binotii (assembly GCF_021398715.1). NCBI lineage: Bacteria > Bacillati > Actinomycetota > Actinomycetes > Micrococcales > Microbacteriaceae > Microbacterium > Microbacterium binotii. The sequence goes on from NZ_CP090347.1 coordinate 2,227,978, forward strand.
GGTGCAGGACTGCGTCACCCCGTTGATCTGGTAGGAGCCGTTGGGATTCTCCAGGCAGTACCTCATCGCCTGGTCGAAGACGCTCACGAAGCTCACGATGAGGATGATCCCCACGATGATCCCGATCACCATGAGCACGGAGCTGACGATGATGGCCCACACCGCGGGTAGGTTGCGCACGCCGGCTTTGCGGCTCTGCACCAGCGCGACGATGCCGAGGATGAGGCCGATCAGCTGCGCGAAGAACGCCACGATGAGCGCCACGATGCCGAGCGTCTTGCCCGGCACCGGTGCGCCGGGGGTCGGCGGACCGGGAACCTGGCCGGCAGCCGGCGGCGCCGTCTCGTAGGCCGGGGGCGCCGTCGGATAGGCCGGGGGCGCAGCGGGATAAGCCGGCGGGACCGGCGGGGTGTTCTCGGGCGATCCGGTCGGGTCGGTCATGATTCCTCCTGATTCGGCGCGGGCACGGTGCGCGCTCCGACGTTATCGGCTCCGACGTTATCGGCTGCGCCTGGCGGCCGCACGGACGACACTCAGTCCTGGGTCGGAGTGAGGCTCGTATCGATGATCGGGATGGCCGCCGTGATGGCCTCGAGCCCCGACAGTCGCGCGGGCGAAAGCTGCTTGAGCACCTCGTCGCGCGGCATGAGGCCGGCCTCGACCACGAGATCGGCGACGTTGCGGCCGGTGAGCAGCGCCGTCTTCGCGAGCGCCGCGGCGGCCGCGTAGCCGATGAAGGGCGTCAGAGCGGTGATCGCCCCCACCGAGGAGCCGACCATGGCGCCCAGGCGGTCGTGATTGGCGGTGATGCCCTCGACGCAGTTCACCCGCAGCGTCCACATGGCCTGCCGCATCCAGGTGATCGACTGGAAGATCGAGTGCGCGATCACCGGCTCGAAGGCGTTCAATTGCAGCTGGCCGCCCTCGACCGCCATCGTGACCGTCATGTCCGCGCCGACGACGGCGAACGCCACCTGGTTCACGACCTCGGGGATGACGGGGTTCACCTTGCCGGGCATGATGCTGGAGCCCGCTTGCCGTGCGGGCAGGTTGATCTCGCCCAGGCCCGCCTGCGGACCGCTGGAGAGCAGCCGCAGATCGTTGCAGATCTTGGAGAGTTTGATCGCGTTGCGCTTGAGCGAGGACGAGAAGGACATGAACGAGCCCGTGTCGCTCGTGGACTCGACGAGGTCGTCGGCCGTTGCAAGATCCAGTCCGGTGACCTCGCGCAGGTGGCGAAGCACCGCGGGTGCGTAGTCCGGATGCGTCGTGATGCCCGTGCCGATGGCCGTCGCACCCATGTTGACCTCGTGCAGCAGCCAGGCGTTCTCCCGCAACCGGTGCAGGTCCTCCCCCAGAGTCGTGGCGAAGCCGTGGAATTCCTGCCCGAGCGTCATCGGCACCGCATCCTGCAGCTGCGTCCTGCCGACCTTGAGCACGTCGTGGAACTCGCGCGCCTTGTCGAGGAACGCCTGGCGCAGCAGGTCGAGCTCGACCAGGAGGCTCTGCAGGGTGAGCGAGAGGCCGACCTTGATCGCGGTCGGGTACACGTCGTTCGTCGACTGGCTGCGGTTGGTGTGATCGATCGGCGAGAGGAACGCGTAGTCGCCCTTCTCGCGACCGGCGAGCTCGAGCGCCACGTTGGTGATGACCTCGTTGGCGTTCATGTTGGTCGAGGTTCCGGCGCCGCCCTGGATGACGCCGACCACGAACTGGTCGTGATGGCGCCCCGAGATGACCTCCTGAGCGGCGCGGTCGATGAGCGACGCGCGTTCCGCATCGAGCACGCCGATCTCCCGGTTCGCCCGCGCGGAGGCCTGCTTGACCATCGCGAGCGCCACCACGAGGTCGGGGTAGACGGAGATCGGGCGCTTGGAGATGTCGAAGTTCTCGAGGGCCCGTGCCGTGTGGATGCCCCAGTAGGCATCCACGGGGATCTCGAGGCTCCCGAGGGAGTCGGTCTCGGTACGGGTACGCGTCGTTGCGTGCTCTGGCATGCGTTGTCCTTGTGGGTCGTCGGCCGGTTGCCTGACCGAGCCTAATCGCCGTGCTCGCGCGTGACACCGGACACGGCGTACACCCCGAACCGGCTGCTCTCCCGGGCGGCGAGCGTCAGCGGGGACGCTTGCGCGAGAAGGCGTCGAGCCGCTCCGCAGGCGTGAGAGCGGCCATCTCCGCGACCCATTCCGGCGTGAAGAAGTCCGCCGCCTCGGCATCGACGACGGGCACGACCGCATGCGTGACGGTGTCGTCGTAGATGTGCACGAGGTGGAACGACTGCCCCGCATCCATCCCGTTGACCTCGTCCGCGGGGCGCGCGAGATCCATCGTGTAGCACGTCGCAGCGGCGACACTCACGGGCACACCGGCGAAGGTGCCCGAGGTCGAGTGGTGGAGGTGCCCGGCGAGGATGCCGCGCACATCGCTGTCGCGGACCACGTCGGCCAGTCGGTGCTGCTCACGCAGCTCGAGGATGTCGAAGAACGGGATGTGGCTGGGCAACGGCGGGTGATGCAGTGCCAGAAGCGTCCCCAGCGGCGCGGGCGTCGCCAGCACATCGGCGAGCCACGCCAGCTGCGCGTCGTCGATCTCGCCGTGGTGCCAGCCCGGCACCGTGGAATCGAGGACGATCAGACGCAGGCCGTCGAGGTCGTGGACGGCGGTGACGGGCTCGTCGCTCGCCGCAGCGCCCAGGAGTTCGGCGCGCAGCGGCGCGCGTTCGTCGTGGTTGCCCGCGACCCAGACCAGCGGCGCACCCCACCGCTCGGCCGCAGGCTCGAGCACCTCGCGCAGCGCGCGGTAGGCCTCGGGCTCGCCCAGGTCGGTGAGGTCACCCGTGCACACGACCGCGTCGGGGCGGATGCGGGTGCGATCGATCGCGGCGACGGTGCGCCGCAGGTTCGCCAGTGTGTCGTAGCGCCCGCCCAGCGGCGCGTTGCCGGCGAGGAGGTGCGTGTCGCTCAGGTGGACGATCGTGCGCAGCGCAGGCGGATGCTGCCCGAACTGCACGGCGGCGGATGTGGCACTCATACCGCCACCCTACGACCCGCCGCCGACGCGGTGATCAGTGGCCGATGACGATGAGCAGGAGTCCCGACAGCACCGCGAGCGCGCAGAAACCGAAGGCCGCGCACGCGACCGCGAAGGCCGCCCGCTTCTGCGCGTCGGTCAGCGGCGAGCGCTTGGCGGCCTTCGCCGCGGCCTTCTCCGCCTTGGCGCGCTGCTTGTCCGTCATGACGGTGATCGCGTCGGTGAACTCCGCCGGCGCCACCACCGGCGCCCGTCCGGCGCGCACCAGCATCCGGAGTCCGAGCGCGTAGCTTCCCACCACGGCGACGGCAGCGATGAGGGCGGCGAAGAAGACCTGCACGAAGGCGAGCCAATCGATCTGGATGTCCATCAGCGCTGTCCCTTCTCCTGACGGGCCCGCTCGCGCTCCAAGCGACGCTGGCGACGCGTGGGCGGCGGGTTGCGCTTGACCTTGACGGCGCGACCGGAGTCGGCGACCTCGCTCATGGCGTTGGCGGCGGTGACCTCGTCGCGGCGCGAGCGCAGGAAGAGCAGAAGCACGATGATCACGGCCAGGACCGCGTCGATCGCGATGCCCCACGGGCCGAGCCAGGCGACGATGAGGGCCGCCGCCGCGCCGACGATGCCGGCGGCGGGAAGCGTGAGGAGCCATCCGATCGTGATCCGACCGACCGTCCGCCAGCGCACCTTCGCGCCGCGGCGACCGAGCCCGGAACCGATGACCGAGCCGGATGCCACCTGCGTGGTCGACAGCGCGAAGCCGAGGGCGCTGGAGGCGAGGATCGTGGCGGCAGTGGAGCTCTCCGCGGAGAATCCCTGGGCCGGCTTCACGTCGGTGAGGCCCTTGCCGAGCGTGCGGATGATGCGCCAGCCGCCCATGTACGTGCCGAGGGCGATCGTGAAGGCGCAGGCAAAGATGACCCAGAGCTGGGGATCGGCGTGGGCCGAGTCCTGCCAGCCGGCCATGATCAGCGCGAGGGTGATGACACCCATCGTCTTCTGTGCGTCGTTCGTACCGTGGGCGAGGGCGACGAGGGAGGAGGAGAAGATCTGCCCCCAGCGGAAGCCGTCGCGGCCGTCCGGCTTGCCGTCGTAGCGCCGGGTCATGGCGTAGGCGAGCTTGGTCGCGGCGAAGGCGATCACCCCCGCGGTCACCGGGGCGATCAGCGCCGGGAGGATGACCTTGCTGAGTACGACGCCGAAGTCGATCGCATAGGCGCCGATGCCCACGAGGGTTGCGCCGATGAGCCCGCCGAACAACGCGTGCGACGAGCTCGAGGGAAGCCCCAGCAACCAGGTCAGCATGTTCCAGGTGATGGCGCCGATGAGCCCGGCGAAGATCAGCGGGAGGAAGGCTCCGGGTGAGATCTGGTCCTCTCGCACGATGCCGTGCGAGATCGTCTTGGACACCTCGGTCGACAGGAACGCTCCGACGAGGTTGAGTCCCGCCGCCAGCAGTACGGCGACCTTCGGCTTCAGGGCACCCGTCGCGATGGGCGTGGCCATCGCGTTCGCGGTGTCGTGGAAGCCGTTGGTGAAGTCGAAGAAGAGCGCGAGTCCGATGATCAGGACGACGATCAGTGCTGCGGTTTCCACCGTTCGCTTTCGGGGAGAGGGAGAAGGAGGGAGAGCCGAGCGACCGGCGGCGCGAACGAACAGTTCACCGTGAAGTCGGCATTCGTTAACCCGACCACACGGAATCCTTACATCGCCCGCCCTCCCGGTCAACTCAGTGCGCCGGGCGTAACCGGGCACGCGCGCCGATGCGTTCCGTCCGATCGTCGCGCGTACGCCGTCAGGATGCGGCGACGGCCTCCCACGAGGCGGAGAGCGCCGACGCCCGCACCGCGTCGACGATGTCGGCGGCGCGTGCGCCGTCATCGAACGTGGGAAGACCGTCCGGCGCCTCACCGCGCACAGCGGCGTAGGTGTCTGCGACGAACGCCGCGAACGCATCGCCCCATCCCTGCGCGTGTCCGGCGGGGAACGCGTTCAGGCGGGCCTGTTCCGGCGAGGGCTCCGCCTCGGCGCGCCGCAGGACGCTCGCCCCGTTCGTCGTGCCGAACCACACCGTCTCCGGCGCCTCCTGGTCGAAGACGGCGCTGGCGGAGGTGCCGTCGATCTCGAACCACAGCCGGTTCTTGCGCCCCGCGGACACTTGCGACACGACGACGCTGGCGGGAACACCCGACCGCGTGCGCAACGCGACGATCGCCGCGTCCTCGGTCTCGACCGGCGCGCTCGGCCGCTCGGCCGTCGCGACGCCGCCGCCGAAGGCGTGATCGCTGCCGATGGGACGCTCGGGGTGCGCGAGCGAGAACTGCGCGGATGCGGCCTCGAACCGTTCCCCGCTGACGAACTCGACCAGATCGCACCAGTGCGAACCGATGTCCGCAAAGGCGCGCGATCCGCCGCCGAGCGCGGGGTCGACGCGCCAGTTCGCGGTGCGGGCGTCCAGCATCCAGTCCTGCAGATAGGTGCCGTGCATGAGCAGGACCCGGCCCAACCCGCCCCGCGCCACGCGGGAGCGGATCTCGCGCACGAGAGGGTGGTAGCGGTAGACGAACGGGACGGTCGCGACGACCCCCGCTCGGCGGGCGAGGTCGGCCAACTCGTGCGCTTCGGCCCCGTCGAGCCCCAACGGCTTCTCGCACACCACCGCGACGCCGGCCGCCAGAAGTGCCCGCACGTAGGGCGCATGGGTGGCGTTGGGGGTGCAGACGTGCACGACGTCAGGGGTATCGGCCAGCAGCTCCTCGAGATCGAGATAGCCTCGACCTCCCCATCGCTGGGCCGCCTGCGCGCCGCGCTCCGGGCGGGAGCCGAGAACACCAACCAGCCGACCCCCGACCATGCGGACGGCGCGCGCATGGACCTCCGCGATCATCCCGGTCCCGATGATCGCGACGCGCAGTGCGTTCACGCGGCGAAGGTCTGCTCGACCCACCCGCGACTGCGACGCGCGCTCGCATCCGGGTCGCCGTGCAACTGGTCGACCTCGATGACCAGCCACCCGTCGAAGTCGTCGCCGAGCTGCGCCAGCACTCCGGGGATGTCGATGTCGCCGCTGCCGGGCTCGAGGAAGAACGGCTGCGAGGCGACGCGCTCGTAGGGACCCGGGTTCGCCCGGTTCTCGGCTACGAGGGCTGCGGAGTGGTCCTTGATGTGCAGATCGATCACCCGGTCGCGGTGACGCGCGACCATCGCCACCGGGTCGATGCCCGCCCACGCCAGGTGGCCCAGGTCGAACGAGGCGCCGAGCACCTCCGGGTCGACCTCGGCGAGCACCGTCTCGATCTCCTCCTCGGTCTCGACCCAGGTACCGACGTGGTTGTGCAGCCCGGCGCGGACACCCTCCGCACGCAGGATGCGGCCCGCCTCCGCGAGCATGTCGGCCTGGCGCAGCAGTCGGTCGCGATCGGCGAGGTACCCGACGGCCGCGCGCTCCGACCAGCGCGGCAGCCGGTAATCGACCATCGGCGCGAGGAAGACCGTGTCCAGGCCGAAGTAGAGCGACTCCTCGGCCTTGCGGCGCACGGGGTTGAACCAGCGCGCCCACTCGGCGCTGCCGGGTGCGATCTCCAACCCCTCATCCTCGGGCAGCCCGATGGAGGCGTAGCCCGGCGCGACGCGCAGGCCCGCGCGTTCGATCATCGCCGCGTAGCTCTGGAGGGTCTGCGTGTCCAGGACCTCCATCATCGTGGCGTCGAACCCGGATGCCGCCACGGCGGCGAGCACCTCCGGGTAGTCCGCCACGAACGACGGCTCGCCGTAACGCCAGCGCCCCGTGCTTCCGGGCACGGCGGGGTCGGGCGGGAGGTTGGTCCACTGAATGGGGTTGAGGGCGACCTGTGAGCGACGGATCGGCATGCGGGAACCTTTCGAAGCAGGGAGCGCGAGCTCATTTGAGACCGGTGGCGGCGATGCCCTGCACGAAGTACTTCTGCAGGAACAGGAACAGGATGAGGACGGGGAGCAGCACCACCACCGCGCCCGCCAGGAGCACGCCGAACTCGGTCGTCCGGTTGGCCTGCGCGGCGACGGCGAGGCCGACGGGAAGGGTGTAGGTGCTCTGCGACTGCGCCATGACCAGGGGCCAGATGAAGGCGTTCCACGATGCGAGGAAGGTGAGCACGCTCACCGTCGCGAGCGCCGGTGCGAGCAGCGGGAGGAAGATCTGCCCGAAGATGCGCAGCTCGCCCGCTCCGTCGAGCCTCGCGGCCTCCATGAGATCCTCCGGGATGGAGTGCGCGAACTGGCGGACCACGAACACGGCGATCGGCAGGACGAGCATGGGAAGCGCGATTCCGAACAGCGTGTCGACGAGCCCGAGCTGGACGGCCACCATGAACTGCGGCACGAAGATCGCGACGATCGGAACCATCATGGTGGCCAGTACCAGCGCGAAGACGAACCCGCGACCGCGGAAATGCAGCTTGGCGAGCGTGTATCCGGCCAGCGAGCTGAACACGAGATTGCCGGCGACGACGAGCGCGGACACGATGACGCCATTGAGGAAGTACCGGCCGAAGCCACGCTCGAAGAGGGTGGTGAAGTTGGCGAGGTTGCCGAAGGACTCCGGAAGCCACGCGCCCGGGTCGGCGGTGAACTCGCCCTGCGTCTTGAATGCGCCGAAGAACACCAGGACGAACGGGATCAGCATCGCCACGCACACGACGGTGATGAACAGGTAGAGCAGCGCGCTGCCCAGTCGGGAGGTACGCATCAGTGTTTGGGCCTCAGCATCCGGAATTGCACGACACTCACCACGGCCACCAGCAGGATCAGCACGAAGGAGCCCGCCATGGAGGCGGCGATGTTCCCGTAGCCGAACTGCTGATAGACCCAGAGGGAGATCGATCTCGTCGAGTCCAAGGGGCCGCCGCCGGTGAGCAGATAGGGCTCCTCGAAGATGTTCATGTACATGACGGTGATGAGCACCGTCACCAGCAGCGTCGTCGGACGCAGCAGCGGCAGCGTCATGTGCACGATCCGTCGCCAGGGGCCCGCGCCGTCGATCGCGGCGGCCTCGTAGACCTCTTCCGGCACAGCCTGGAGTCCCGCGAGGAACAGCACCATCGCCGTCCCCACGTTGCGCCAGACGGTGAGCAGGATCACCGAGGTAACGCCCCACGCCGGGTCCCCGAGCCAGTTGGGCCCCGCGATGCCGATCGCGGCCAGCGCCTCGTTGACCGGGCCCTCGTAGGTGAGGGCGTACTTCCAGATCACGGATGCGGCGACGATGTTCGCGATGACCGGGAGGTAGATGGCTGCCCGGAACACCGGGCGCAGACGCCGGATGCCGCTGCCCAGCAGGATCGCGAGGGCGAGCCCGATGCCGATCGTGAGAGGGACGCCGATCACGACGAAGAGGACCGTGTTGCCGATCGAGCGCAGGAAGTCCGGGTTGGCGAGCAGCGCCGTGAAGTTCTCGGCGCCGACGACCTCGACCTGGAGGGGGTCTCGGATGTCGCGCAGTCCGATGTCGGTGAAGCTGAACGCCAGCGCGAACAGCCCCGGGACCACCGTGAACAGACCGACGACGATGAGCGTCGGTAGCAGGAAGATCCAGGCGACGAGGCTCTGCCGCGGCCGCGCGCCGCGACGGCCGCGCGGCCGGGCGCCCCCCGCGGGGAGACGGCTCGTGCGCGTCTCCCCGCGGGTGAGTGTGGAACTCGTCATGGTCGTCCGGCGCTCACTCGACCCCGGTGCCGATCGCGTCGGCCTTGGCCTGTGCGGCGGCGAGCACGTCGGCGGGCGTGGCCTGCCCCCGCGCGGCGCGCTCCATCTCGGACCCCAGCATCGCGGAGACCTCGAGCCAGCCCGGGACGGCAGGAACCGCGCTCGCCATCGGGATGGCCTCCTTGATGACGGTCAGGAACGGGTCGTCGGCGATCACCGGCTCGTCCCATGCTGCCTCGACGGCGGGCAGGTTGCCGAAGCGCTCGTACCAGGCGACCTGGGTCTCGGGCTGCGACATCCAGCGCACGAGCTTCCACGCCGCATCCGCGTTCTTGGCGTCGTCGAAGACGGCGAGGCTTCCGCCTCCGATCGCCGAGGTGCTGCCGCCGGGTCCGGCGGCGTTCAGCGCGACGCCCAGGTTCTCGCTCGACCAGCCCTCCCCGTTCGCCTCGTCGAGCCAGGACGGGAACCACGGTCCGTTGACGTAGGCCCCGATCTGCCCCGACGTGAACCACGGCACGGTGTCGAGGAACGTCGGGCCGTCCGGCGATGCGTACCCGTCGAGGATCAGGTTCGTGAAGGTCTCCAGCGCCGCGAGGTTCTCCGGCGTGTCGATGGTCCATTCGGTGTGGTCGTCGGAGATCAGCGATCCGCCGGCCTGGATGCTGAAGTCGTTGAACTGCTGCGCGGTGTACTCGTTCCACTCCACCGAGAGGCCGATCGGGAACTTCACTCCCTGCGCCTGCATCGCCTTGGCGAACGCCGGGTAGTCGCCCCACGTCGCGGGCGCCTCGACGCCGGCGGCATCCGCCAGGTCCTTGCGGTAATAGAACGCCTGGGCGTAGGTGTACCAGGGCACGGCGTGTGCGGCGCCGTCGTACTGGGCGGCATCCCACATGTTGTCGAAGAAGGCGCCGCCGTCGACGAGGCCGTCGGGAACGGTGGCGAACGCGTCGGTGGCGAGCATGCTCGCCTGCGACTGCGACAGCAGGAACGTCGCGTCGGGGACGTTGCCCGCCGCGACGGCCGCGGACACCTTCGTGGCGAACTCCGACTCGGGGATCGAGGTCACGTTGACGGTGACGTCGGGATTCTCCTTCTCGAACTCCTCGAAGAAGGCGGGAAGCGCCTCCCCCTCCGCGCCGGCCGCCCAGAACTCGACGGTGCCGGTCGCGGCGGCGTCCCCGACGACCGTGTCGGCGGCCGCCTCGGAATCGCCGGACGCCCGACCGCACCCGGCGAGGACGACGGCGGCGGTGAGGGCGACACCTGAGACGAGGAGCGTGCGCCGGAGTGGACGTGAAGGCAGTGCAGACATGGTGGTACGGCCTTTCGGGATGCGGGTGGGTGCGCCCGTGGAGCGGGTGGGGCGCCGGCGGCAGATGCCGAGCCGCGGCCAGGCTATGGGCACCTCGGAAGCCGATCCGACCGATGTTGACAGAATTAACATCGGCGTCACAGCCGACAAGAATTCGTTACGAGCGCGAAACTTTCTCCACGCATCGGGCGTCTTTTGGTTCGGAATAGTCGTCTTATATCGATCATCGACATATCTGGAGGACCCGTGGACGCGGACGTACTCATCGTGGGCAGTGGCATCATGGGTGCCGCTGTGGCCGCCGAAGTGGGCCGCCTGCGCCCCGGGACACGGATCACGATCGTGGAAGCCGGCCCCGCCGGGGAGGGCGCCCCCGCACGCCACCTCCACGACTCGACGGATGCGGGAACACGAGACGCCTACCACGCCCACGTCGCGGCCGGCGTGCAGTCCATGTACGTCGGCGCCGCGACGGCAGGCGCCTTCGATGCCCGCAGCGCATCCGCGTTCGGACTGTACGATTTCGCCGCTCTCGGACACGACGCGACCGAGATGCCCGCAGCCGCAAGCGCGTGGAACGTCGGCGGGATGGGATCCCACTGGACCGCCGCGTGCCCCACGCCGTGGGGTCACGAGATCCCGGCGGCGATCGCATCCGAGTGGGATGCCGACTACGAACGCGTGCGCAGCATTCTGCGGATCCGTTCCGACCGCTTCGGACCCACGCCCGCCGGCACCGCGGTCCTGGAAGCGCTCACGCGGGCGTTCGGCGATGTCAGCGCCTCCGGACGCGGGCCGCAGATCATGCCCATGGGCGTCTTCCGCGCCGACGGGGTCGAGCGTCGGCGCACCGACCCCGGGGTCATCCTCCCGGAGCTCGACGGGTCGTCGGAGACCGTCACGCTGCTCTCGGGCACCCTCGCGCGGCGCATCCTCCTCGACGGACAGCGTGCCCTGGGACTCGAGGTCGAGGATCTGCGCACGGGCGAGCGCCGCGAGCTCCGCGCGGACCACGTCGTCGTCGCCGCAGACGCCCTGCGCAGTCCGCAGCTCCTGTTCGCCTCGGGGGTGCGCCCCCAGGCTCTCGGTCGGTATCTCAACGAACACGCGTTCATCACCGGGAGGGTCTTCGCCGAGCCGCACCACCTCGGCGTCGACGACGTGCCGCCGCTCGGCGAGGGCGAGTGGATGACGGACTCGCTCTGGCTTCCGCACAGCGACGACGCGCAGCCGTTCCACTGGCAGATCAGCGTGGGACCGCTGTTCTCCGAAGACCTCCAGGAAGCCGTGGCCATGGCCGTCGGCATCAGCGTCTACGTCCCCACCGAGGTCAGGGAGACATCACGCATCGAGTTCTCCGAAACGGAGACGGACGCGCTCGGCATGCCCCGCGCCCGCATCCATTACGACTACAGCGACACCGATCTGGCACTCATCGAACGCGCGACCCGGGAGCAGCGGGTGGCGTTCGAGGCGGTCGCGGGAGCGGACGCCGTCGGCAACACGCTCCTGCTGCCGCCCGGCTCGTCCCTGCACTACTCGGGGACGGTGCGCATGAGCGAGACGGATGACGGCACGGGTGTCGTGGACCGCGACGGCGCAGTCTGGGGCTCCGAGGGCCTCTTCGTCGCCGGTAACGGCGTCCTGCCGGGGGCGGTCGCGGCCAACATCACGGCGGCCGGTACCGTCACCGCCGTCCGCGCGGCGCGCGCGATCGTGCGCCGACTCGAGGACTGAGCCCTTCGTCGGGGCACGAGCGTCCCGCATCCGACTAGCGTGGAACAGTGACCGACTCCGCCATCCCCGCTCCCCCGCACGCCGCCCGAAAGGTCCGTTCCCGCTCGCACCACGGTGACGTGTTCGATGACCCGTACGAGTGGCTCCGCGACAAGGACGACGCGAATGTCGTGGCGCATATCGAGGCCGAGAACGCGTACACGGACGCACGTACCGCGCACCTCGCGGGCCTGCGCGAGCAGATCTTCCAGGAGATCAAGGGACGCACGCTCGAGACCGACCTGTCCGTGCCCACCCGTCGCGGCCGGTGGTGGTACTTCTCCCGCACCGAGGAGGGCAAGCAGTACGGCATCCACTGTCGCGCACCGCTCGCCTCTCCCGACGACTGGACGCCGCCGGTCCCCGAAGGCTCCCTCGACGGCGAACAGGTGCTGCTCGACGGCAACGCGGAGGCGGACGGGGAGGAGTTCTTCTCCCTCGGCACCTTCGAGGTCTCCACGGACGGCCGGCTGCTGCTGTACGGCGTCGACACGTCAGGAGACGAGCGATACACGTTGCGCGTGCGCGACCTGGAGACGGGCGCGACGCTGCCCGACGTCATCGAGGGCACCTTCGCGGGCGCCTCGCTGTCTCCTGACGGGCGCTTCATCGTCTACTCGACGGTCGACGACGCGTGGCGGCCCGACAAGGTCTGGCTCCACGAGCTGGGGACCCCGGTCACCGACGACGCTCTGCTCTTCCACGAGAGCGACGACCGTTTCTGGGTCGGCGCCGGCTTCACCCGTAGCGACCGCTTCCTGGTCATCGGCGTCGGCTCCTCCATCACCTCCGAGGAATGGCTGCTTCCGGCGGACGATCTCCGCGGCGAGCCCCGCGTGATCTGGCCGCGCCGGGAAGGCGTGGAGTACGACAGCGACCACGCCGTGGTCGACGGCGAGGATGTGCTGTACATCCTGCACAACGACCAGGCGGTGGACTTCGAGCTCGTGCGGGTGTCCGCATCCGATCCGCAGGGCTCGCGCGACGTCGTCGTAGAGCACCAGGGCGGCCGCCGGCTTCTGGGCCTGTCCACCTTCCGCGACTGGGCCGTGCTCGCGTACCGCCGCGAGGGACTCGCGCGACTCGGCATGCTGGACTACGCCGACGGCGCGGTGGCGGAGCTCGAGTTCGACGAGCCGCTCTACTCCGTCGGCACAGCCGGCAACCCCGAGTGGGCCCCTCCCCTCATCCGTCTGGGCTACGGCTCGTTCGTGACGCCGTCGACGGTCTTCGACTACGACCCGGCCAGCGGCGAACGCATCGTGCGCAAGCAGCAGCCGGTACTCGGCGGCTACGACAGCGCCGACTACGCCCAGGCTCGCGTGTGGGCCACCGCCCAGGACGGCGCCGAGGTCCCGGTCTCGCTGGTGTGGAAGCGGTCGTTCGGGGACGCGGGAGCGGCGCCTCGCCCGGTGCACCTCTACGGCTACGGCTCCTACGAGCACTCCATCGAGCCGGCGTTCTCGGTCGCGCGCCTGTCGGAGCTCGATCGCGGGGTGATCTTCGCGGTCGCCCACGTGCGCGGCGGTGGCGAGATGGGCCGGGAGTGGTACGAGAACGGCAAGCTGCTGGCCAAGCGCAACACGTTCACCGACTTCGTCGACTGCGCCCTGCACCTGATCGATCACGGCTACACGTCGCCCGATCTCCTCGTCGCCGAGGGTGGTTCGGCCGGCGGACTGCTGATGGGCGCCGTCGCGAACCTCGCACCCGAGCTGTTCGCCGGCATCCTCGCCGACGTGCCGTTCGTGGACGCCCTGACGACGATCCTCGACCCCTCGCTTCCGCTGACGGTCATCGAGTGGGACGAGTGGGGCGACCCCCTGCACGACCCCGAGGTGTACGCCTACATGAAGACGTACTCGCCGTACGAGAACGTGCGCGAGGGCGTGGCGTATCCCCGCATCCTGGCCGTCACCTCGTTCAACGACACCCGCGTGCTGTACGTGGAGCCCGCGAAGTGGGTGGCGCGGCTGCGCGAGGTCGGCGCCGATGCGCTGCTCAAGTGCGAGATGGTGGCCGGCCACGGCGGTGTGAGCGGACGCTACAACGCGTGGCGCGAGCGCGCGTACGAACAGGCCTGGATGATGGACGTCCTCGGCCTCGCCTGACCCCACCCCGCCCCGCCCGCCCGCGTCGCGTCGCCTGTCACCCGCCTCTTCAGCGGTGCAGTCCCTGCGCCATCGCCATCGCGACCGTGTCGATCACCTGGTCCGCCTGGAACAAGAGCTGGTAGTAGTCGAAGCGCAGCACGGTGTAGCCGCGGAGCGCGAGACGGGCATCCGCAGCGAGGTCCCGCCGCCGGTCACCCGCCTGGTGGTGGGCGAACCCGTCGATCTGCACGACGAGCCGTCGCCCGATGAGTCCGTCGACGGGATGGCCGTCCAACCACACCTGCTGCTGGACGTCGACGGCCAACCGACGCATGAGTTCGATGAAGCGGGTCTCGATGCCGGAGTCGGAGAGATATCCCGCCCGCGCGGCCATCTCGCGCGCCGCGACCGCACCCCATTCGATGCGCGCGAGAACCGCCTCATCGACGAGGCCTCGACGCAGCGCTGATTCCCAGATCGCCAGCGCCTCCCACCGGACCAGGCACGCCGCGACGTGGAAGAGAACGTTCACGATCGGATCCAGCACGGCGTCCGCGGCGGTGGGCATCGGCGCCGCACCCCAGTGGACACGAAGTCCGTCACGATCGAAGCGCGACGCGTTCGCCGCGACGGAGAGGTGGAGCTCGTCGTGCTCGCGCACCCACAGTCCGAGCCGCTCGGCCGCCGAGACGCAGGTGATCCGCCCGCCGACGGCGACAGCCCTGCGGAGCGCCGAGTCGGCACCGCCCGTCACCACCCACCCGCGTCGCGGTCGCTCCAATGCTCCTGTCGCCAGCGCGGCGCGCACCTCGTGCCGGGTGAAGCCCTCGGCGAAGAGCGATGTCACCACCGCGGCACCGCCGCAGCGATCGACGTGGGCGATGAGTTCGGTCGTTTTCGACATAGCCCGAGGATGCGGTCTCCGCCGCATCCCGGCAGTTAATCCACCCCCGCACCGGGGGCGACACGCCGGGGCATGAACCGTGAGGAGACGAGGCCGCAACGCAGGAGATCTCCGCCCGACAGGATGATCCGGGGCGGATCGTCCTGCGGGACGGAGATCTCCTGGTGAAGGGGCGAGCGGCAGCTCAACCGAAGAGCGCGGCGGCCTCTTCGTAGCGGTACTGGGGAACCGTGTTCAGCTCGCCGAGCGCCTCCGCGAACGGCACGCGCACGATGTCGGTTCCGCGCATGGCGACCATCTGACCCCATGCGCCGTCGACGATCGCGTCGGCGGCGTGCAGGCCCAGGCGGGTCGCGAGCACGCGGTCGAAGGCGGAGGGCGACCCACCGCGCTGGATGTGGCCGAGCACCGTCGCACGGGTCTCGATACCGGTGATGCGCTCGATCTCGGGGGCGAGGACCTCGCTGATGCCGCCGAGACGCGGGCGGTTGAAGGCGTCGAGGCCCTTGTCGCTGAAGGCCTCGTCCATGCCCGTGAGCTTGAAGCCCTCGGAGACGACGACCAGCGGCGCGCGGCCACGGTCGTGTGCGCGGCTGACCTGGTCGACGATCTCATCGATCGACATCGGGACCTCGGGGATGCAGATCACGTGCGCGCCCGCGGCGATACCCGCGTGCAGGGCGATCCAGCCCACGTGGCGACCCATGACCTCGGCGACCATGCAGCGCTGGTGCGAGTCGCCGGTGGTGCGCAGGCGGTCCATGGCGTCGGTGGCGATGTTGACAGCCGTGTCGAAGCCGAACGAGTAGTCGGTCGCCCGCAGGTCGTTGTCGATCGTCTTCGGGACGCCGAGCACGTTGATGCCGTCGTTCGCGAGACGGTTGGCGGCTGCCAGCGTACCCTCACCGCCGATCGCGATGATGCCGTCGATCCGGTGCCCGTACAGCGTCTTCGCGATGTTCTCGGCGCCGCCGCGGGGACCCTCGTAGGGGTTCGTGCGGCTGGTGCCGAGGATCGTGCCTCCCACCTTCGACAGGCCCTTGACCTCGTGCCGCGTCAACGGGAAGAAGTCGCCGTCGACCACGCCGCGCCATCCGTCGCGGATGCCGACGAACTCGAGGTCGTAGGTCGTGGTGCCCTTGAGAACGACACCGCGGATGACCGCGTTCAGTCCGGGGCAATCGCCGCCGCTGGTGAGAATACCGATCTTCATGCTGGAGTCCCTGCTTTCCGGGTGATGGTGCTCCGGGGAATGGGGCGACGCTGCCTCACCGACACTATCGCCCCGGAGCCCCCGGGCGCACACCCGGGGCCGTGCATATGGATGCGGGTCAGCCGCCGAGCGCGGACCTCGTCAGATGCATGAGCGCCGACAACTGCACCGAGTCGCTCGAACCGGGCTCGACCGCGTGGCCGTCGAGCGCGCGAAGGGAGAGACCCTGCTTGGCGTCGATGAGTTCCGCGATCTTGGTGTCGATCGTGTGCGCGGCGATGATGCGCCACGCCGTGACCGGCTCGTCCTGGCCGATGCGGTGCACGCGGTCGATCGCCTGCGTCTGCTCGGCCGCGGTCCAGCTCAGCTCCGCCAGCACGACGTTGGAGGCTGCCTGCAGGTTGACGCCGACCCCGGCGGCGGTCAGGGAGCAGACCGCGACAGCGACCTCCGGGTCGGAGTTGAACGCATCGATGGCCGCCTGACGCGCGATCGCCGTCTGGTCACCGCGCAGCGAGACCGACTTGAGGCCGGCCGCGGCGAAGTGGGCCTCGGCCGCGTCCATGACGTCGATGTGCTTCGCGAAGAAGACGACCTTGCCGACGGAGCGCTGCAGCTGCACGGTGTAGTCGGCAGCGAGCAGTGCTTTGGCCTGGCCGATGCGGCGCACCATCGTGAACACGTTCTCGCTGCCGGATGCGGCGGCCTTGGACTCGTCGAGCTCGTGCTGTGCGACCAGGCGGACGATGTCTTCGTCGATCTCGCCGATCGCCAGGCCGCGCTCGCCGCGGGCTTCGATGATCCGGCGGTACCGCGCTGCCAGACGCTCACCCAGCTCACGCTCGGCGTGGCGGATCGAGCGGCCGTACTCGTCGTCCAGTTCGACGGGCAGGTCGGCGACGAGCTTGTCGGGAAGATCCGCGGCCACGTCGGTCTTGCGACGACGGACGATGCCCATGGAGATGACCGCGCTGCGCGCCTGCGGGTAGAAGGCTTTGTCGGCGGGCGTCAGTCCGGTCTCATCGAGCTTCGCCATGAGCTCGGGACCGGGCTTCTCGCCGTTCGTCCAGCCCAGGAAGCGCCAGATCGCGTCGAAGTCCTCGACGTCGTTGATCAGCGGCGTGCCGGTCAGCGCCAGCATGAGCGGGTCGCGCCGCGCCTCACGGATGCGGCCGGCCAGCGCCAGCACGTTCCGGGATCGCTGCGAGGTGAGGTTCTTGATGAAGTGCGCCTCATCGACGACCATGCCGCCCAGACCGATCGTGCTGAGCCAGGACAGATGACGGTCGAGGACCTCGTAGTTGACGATGAAGACATCGGCGAACGCGTCGATGTTCTCGCCGTCGCCCTGGATGACGGTGGCGCGCCGCTGCGGCGTCCACCGGTGCACCTCGCGGGCCCAGTTCATCTTGACGACGTTGGGCACGACGACCAGCAGAGGATATGCGTTCGCGACGGATGCGGCCAGCACCGACTGGGCCGTCTTGCCGAGGCCGGGCTCGTCGGCGAGCAGGAAGCTCCGGTGCCCCTCGCGGACCGCCTCGAGGAAGCGCGACTGGTGCGCCATGACCTCGAGCCCCTTGGGCGACAGGCGGTCGAACTCCGGGACGGGCGGCAGGTCCATGGACGCCGCTCCCCCACCGGCACCGGTCTCGAACGCCTTGTAGAGCGGGCCCATGAGCTCCCAGTCGTCCAGCCGACGACGCGGCGTGCTGCCGGTGGAGCGCGGGGTCAGATCGGGGGCCAGGAACGGGTTCGCCATCTGGCGCGCCTCGACCTGCGGCGGCACGACCTGCCGGGATGCTGCGGCGGCCGGAATCACCGCAACGGGCGCCGCCGGTGCGGCATCCGTGATGATCAGCTCATCGGGAGCGAGTTCGGCACCGGATTCCAGCAGCCAGTCGCGCCGCATCCGCTTCGCGACCGGCGAGGTCGCCTGGTCGACTTCGAGCAGCTGGATGAGGGACGTGTCGCGCGCCGCGGTCTTTGCGAGGATGGTCGCCACGCCGTCGAGACGCTTGAGCAGCTCGGCGCGCGACGCATCGGTGAGCGTCGTGTCGGACTTCACACGCGCACGTTCCTCGCGCACCAGGAAGGCGATCACCTGGAACTTGACGCGATTGGTGGGGCCCAGCTTGCCGCGCTGGGCCTTCGCCTCGACCTCGCGCACCTTGCGCGCGAGGATCGGGATGACGGGGGCCTCGTCGTCGCGTTTGGCGGACGAGGACTTTCTACGGCGTTGCGCCGCCGGTGCCGTGGTCGGCATGCTCCTCCTGAGCGTCGGGTCCGCAATGGACCGTCGACCGGTGTTTCGAGTCTCGCGGGCGGCTCGGTGCCAGCTCGTACGCGAGAGAGTCGACTGGGCCTGACGTGGATGCAGGGATCCGGGCCGACGGTGACAGTTTAGAGCATCCCGCGGTGCGGCGCAGTGTCAGCCCCAGAGTGTGGCGACGACGTCTTCCGTGTACCCGTCCGGCGCGTTCCCGCTCCAGGACGTCGCGACCCACCCGTTGCCGCGGAGGAAGTCCGCCTCATTGCCGTTCGAGCACAGGATGCCGCCGGAGTTGTCGGCGCACACGAAGCCGGCCGCTGCCAGCATGTCCTGGATGCGCGGCGCATCGGCCGGATCCACGATCGTCACGCTCGTCGCGAGGGCGGAGCCCGCTCCCGTGCCCCACGTGCAACGCAGGGTCGGCACACCCGAGTCGATCAGGCCCCGCAGGGATTCCACCTGGGTGGCGGGGAGGGAGACGCCGCCGCTGTTGAGCGGCGCGAGCTCAGCGTCGAGACGGCTGCGCATCGCGGACGAGTAGAGCGCATCGCACGAGGCTGGCAGCTGGATCTCCTGCGTCTGGGGGCGGGGGGTCGACGAAGGCGACGACGGAGAGGATGACGGCGACGACGACGGGCTCGGGGTGGACGATGCGGAGGGCACCGGGGAGCCGGACGGAGACGTCGTCTCCGACGGTTCGGGCACACACGCGGTCAGCGCCAGGACGACGGCGCACAGACCGAGGGCTGCGCCGAGAGAACGGGACTTGCGGATCACGACAACCTCCGGGAGTGGGACAGCTTCGACACTAGACGGAGCATCCCGGCCTGCCCCGCAGCCGCGCCGTCGTCAGCCGGCCCGGCGCAGACGGAGACTGTTGAGCACGACGAACAGGCTCGAGAAGGCCATCGCGGCGCCGGCGATCATCGGGTTCAGCAGGCCTGAGGCGGCCAGCGGCAGGGCGGCGACGTTGTACGCGAAGGCCCAGAACAGGTTGCCGCGGATGACCGACATCACCCGACGGCTGAGCGACAGAGCCGTCACCACCTGAGTGAGCCGTGACCCTGTCAGCGTGATGTCGCCGGCATGCCGGGCGGCGTCCGTCCCCGCCCCCATCGCGATCCCGAGATCGGATGCGGCGAGCGCAGCTGCGTCGTTCACACCGTCACCGACCATGGCGACCCGGCGCCCCTCCGCACGCAGCTGCGTGACGGCCGCGAGCTTGTCTTCGGGAGTGGCCTGCGCACGCACCTCGCCGATTCCGACCTCCACGGCGACCCGACGTGCCACGGGCTCGGCGTCGCCGGTGAGCAGGAGCACGCGCATGCCTCGCTCGGAGAGCTCGGCGACCGCCTCGGCCGCATCCTCGCGGACGGCATCCTCGAGCTCGAAGACGGCAGCGGCGTGCATGTGACCGTCACCGTCGGCCCAGCCCACGACGACATGGGTTCCGGTGCTGTCCTCGAGCGCGACAGAGAGCTCGGCCGGGAGACGGGCTCCCTCATCCGCGGCGAGTGCGGCGTTCCCCGCGAACGCACGGACACCCTCGACGTCGCCGACCACGCCGCGTCCGGGGACGGCCGCAAAGTCGGCGACGGCGGGTGCGTCCGCGACCGCGAGCGCACGGGCGACAGGGTGCTCCGAGCCGGCTTCGAGGGCACCGGCGACGCGACGCGCCCGCGCCTCGTCGACACCGGACGCGACGAACGCACGGCGCACGCGCATCTGCCCCGTGGTGACCGTTCCTGTCTTGTCGAGCACGACCGTGTCGACGCGCTGCGCGGTCTCGAGGGCATCGGGACCGGTCACGAGGATGCCGAGCTGCGCACCCCGGCCGGTGCCGACGAGGATCGCCACGGGCGTGGCGAGGCCGAGGGCGCAGGGGCACGCGATGATGAGCACGGCCACTGCCGCGACGAATCCCTCGGCGACCGATCCGCCGGCCAGCATCCAACCGATGAGGGTCAGCGCCGCGAGCCCGATGACGATCGGCACGAAGACGGCCGAGATCCGGTCCGCCAGGCGCTGGACGCGGCTCTTGCCCATCTGCGCGTTCTCGACGAGCTGAGCGATGCGGGCGAGGCGCGTGTCAGCACCGACCGCATCCGCGCGCACGCTCAGCGCGCCGCCGTGCACGATCGTGCCGCCGGTGACGGAGGATCCGGGCACGACGGACACCGGCGCCGCCTCGCCGGTGAGCATGCTCTCGTCCACATCCGCCCGCCCGTCGACGACGGTGCCGTCGGTGGCCAGCGTCCCACCGGGGCGCGTCATGAAGACGTCTCCCGGACGCAGTGCCTGAAGGGGCACGGTGCGCCCGTCGGCGAGCTCGACCTCGGGCACGGTCAGCTCGCCGAGCGCGCGAAGCGCCGCACCGGCCGCGCGGCGTGACCGCTGCTCGATGTAGCGGCCGATCAGCAGGAAGACCGTCACGGCGGCGGCCACCTCGAAGTAGACGAGCGACGTGGCGTCGTGCACCGGACCGATCAGGACCACCTCGTGGCGGATGCCCCAGCGTCCGGCGGATCCGAACAGGAGTGCCCACAGGCTCCATCCGAAGGCGGCGAAGGTGCCCATCGTGATGAGCGTGTCCATCGTCAGTGCGCCGTGGCGGAGGTTCGCGAACGTCGCGCGGTGGAACGGCCACCCTCCCCACAGCACCACGGGAGCCGTGAGCACTAGCGACAGCCACTGCCATCCGGGGAACTGCCACGCCGGAACCATCCCGAAGGCGACGACGGGGATCGCGAGGGCGACGCTGACGATCAGGCGCGTGCGCAGCGTGGTGGCACCGGGTGCATCCTCCACCTCGTGCACGTGACCCCCTTCATGGTCGCCGTGCGTGTGCACCGGTCGGATACGGGCGGTATAGCCGGCCTGAGCGACCGCCTGCACGAGCTTCTCCTCCGGCAGGTCGGCGGGGTAGCTCACGTGCGCGGTTTCGGTGGCGAGGTTGACCGAGGCAGCAACGCCGTCGACCGCCCCCAGCCGCTTCTCGACGCGCGCGACGCAGCTGGCGCAAGTCATGCCGTCGATGTCCAGGACCGCCTCGCGGGTGGTTCCGTCGTGCTCCTGCATGATGACATCCTCCTCGTCCTCCGCAACGATATACCCCCCTAGGGTATTCCGTGGTCGGTGCGCCGTGTCCGACGAAGGGCGTAGCGTGTGCAGCATGGCGACCCGTCCGAGCAGCCCGGCGAGCGCCGCCGTCGTCATCGGCGTCGCGGTCCTCGCCTCGTTCGTGTCCTTCCTCGACGGCACGATCGTCAATGTGGCCCTGCCCGCCATCGCACACGAGCTCGGCGGCGGCCTGGCCACGCAGCAGTGGGTGGTGGATGCGTACCTCGTGACGCTCGGGGCCTTCATCCTCGTCGCCGGCTCCTTGAGCGACGCCTTCGGGCGGGTGCGGATCCTGCGTATCGGACTCGTGATCTTCGGCTCGGCGTCGCTCGCTCTCGCCTTCGTTCCCAGCGCCGGTTGGCTCATCGCTCTGAGAGCGGTGCAGGGTGTCGGCGGCGCGCTCCTCGTTCCCAGCTCGCTCGCGTTGCTGACCGCGCGCTTCGAGGGTGCGGAGCGCTCCCGCGCGATCGGCATCTGGACGGGGGCGACCACGGTCGCCACCCTCATCGGCCCTCTCGCCGGCGGCCTCCTCGTCGATCTCCTCTCCTGGCGCTGGGTCTTCGCGGTGACCGTTCTGCCCGTCCTGCCCACACTCCTGCTGCTCACCCGCATCCCGGAGCTGCGCACGCCCGGTGCGCGGATCGATGCGCTGGGCGCTGTGCTCAGCACGGCGGGTCTGGGGGCACTGGTGTTCGCCCTCATCGAGCAGCCGCGGCTGGGGGCGGACTCGCCCTGGGTGTGGGCGGGCGCGATCGGCGGGCTCCTCCTGCTTGCCGGGTTCATCTGGCGGCAACGCGTCGCGCCGTCCCCCGTCATGCCGCTGTCGTTGTTCCGGGCACGCAACTTCTGGGCCGGCAACCTCACGACGTTCTTCGTCTACGCGGGTCTTTCGCTCAACGGACTCGTGCTCACCATCTACCTCCAGCAGACGGCTGGCCTCTCCGCGACGGTCGCGGGACTCGCATCCCTGCCTCCGACGCTCCTGATGATCGCATTCAGCTCACGTGCCGGAGCCTGGGCAGGCAAGCTCGGTCCCCGGTGGTTCATGACGATCGGCCCCGCGGTGATGGCGGCGGGCTCCCTGCTGCTGCTGAGCGTCGGCCAGCCCTTCGACTACGTCACGCAGGTGCTGCCGGGCATGGTGCTGTTCGGGATCGGCCTGACGCTCACCGTCGCGCCGCTCACCGCCGCCGTGCTGGGCTCTGTGACCTCCGAGCGCTCCGGCATCGCTTCCGCGGTCAACAATGCCGTCGCACGAGTGGCGGGGCTCCTCGCCGTCGCGGCCATCGGGGTGCTCGTCGGCGACGCGCTGGATCTGACGGGTCTCCATACGGCGATGCTCTTCGTCGCCGCGCTCATGCTCGTCGGCGCCGTCGCGTCCGCGCTCGGGATCCGAGGTGGGACGGACTCGGCTACGCGCCGAGCATCCGACGCACCTGCTTGACGTCGTCGTTCATCTGGTCGATCAGCGCCTCGATCCCCTCGAACGCCACCATCCCTCGCACGCGCTGCACGAACTGCACGTCGACCTCGTGACCGTAGAGATCGATCCCCTGCTCGTCGAGCACGTGCGCTTCCACCTGGCGCGTCGGCACGTCGTCGAAGGTGGGGTTCGTCCCCACGGAGATCGCTGCGGGATAACGCGTCCCCGAGCGCAGTCCCGTCGCCTCATCCACGAGCCATCCGGCGTAGACGCCGTCGGCGGGCACGAATCCTTCCAGCGACGGGCTGAGGTTCGCGGTCGGGAACCCCATCTCCCGTCCTCTCTTGAGGCCGTGCACGACCTCGCCGCGCACGGATGCGGGGCGACCGAGCAGCTTCGCGGCCCCCTCGACGTCACCGGCGGCCAGCAGCTCCCGGACCCACGTGGACGACACCCGGCGACCGCCGTCGATCGCGCTGACGTCGTCGACGACCCCCACGCTGAAACCGAACTCCTCACCGAGGCGTTCCAGCATCCCGGGGTCTCCCGCTCCCCCACGGCCGAACCGGAAGTCGTTGCCGACGAGGACCGCGCAGGTGTCGAGCGGCTCCACGAGGACGCCTCGGACGAACTCCCGCGGCTCCAGCTCCGCCAGCGCAGCGTCGAAGGTGAGCACCATCGCCGCGTCGATGCCGGTCTCGGCGAGGAGCCGGAGCTTCTGCGTGACGCCGACGAGGTTCTCCGGACAGCGATCCGGCCGCAGCAGGGCGAGCGGGTTGCGGTCGAAGGTCACGGCGACGACCTTCGCACCGCGCGCCGCCGCCTCGACCTTGGCGCGCTCGAGGAGGACGCGATGCCCCGCGTGGACGCCGTCGAACTTGCCGATCGCGACGACGGACGGGCCGAAGCCCGCGGGGACCTCATGGGGTCCGTGGAAGACGATCACCAGACAGACCTCTCGACGCGAGCAGGAGCGGGCGCATCCACCGCGTGACCGGGCCGGTGGGAGAACAGCCACCAGACACCGACGAAGGGAAGGATCAGCGGCACGAAGACGTAGCCCGAGCCGAACCAGCTCCAGACCGTCTCCTCCGGGAACAAATCGTGCCGGAACAGGCTGACGGATCCGACGACCAGCACCCCGATCATCTCGAAGACGATCGCGACCCACGCGACCGCGTACCAGATGCGTGAGTGCGAGAAGATGAGGGCCGCCGTCGCGAGGACGTAGACCGCCGCGGAGATCGCCGACAGCGTGAACGCCAGCGGCGCCGCATCGAAGCGCTCCACGATCTGCACGAGCGATCGGCCCGTCGCGGCGAGGGCGAGCACCGCGTACACCGCGACCAGCACGCGGCCGAGGCCGGTGATGCGGGGGCGGTTCGCGGGTGCCATGACCTGACAATCCTAGATCGAGGCGCGGGGCGCCCGGCTCAGGCGCCGATCCCGCTCCAGATCACCTGCATCCGCCAGACCATCACCGCCACGGACCCCGCGGCCACGCCCATCACGACCGTGCTCCACCGGCTGCGCTCGAGCAGCGCCCAGAAGACCCCCGCCGGTGGTAGCAGCGCCGCCGAGACGAGGTAAACCCAGAACTCCAGCGTGCTGCCGGAGATGGGGTTACCCGCGAACGGCGCCACGATCGCCACCACGACCTGCGCGATCAACAGGAGCTCCACCAGAGCGAGCGCTCCGACGCTGACATCGCTCGGGCGGCGACCAGCCAGTCCCAGGATGACGCACACGAGCGCGGCGAGGCCGGCGACGGCGACCTGCGCCAGCGTGAACCAGAGGATCATGCGTGCGCCTCCGGCATGTTCATCGCGCTCTTGAGATCGGCTCCTCGACGCTCCAGTACACCGATCAAGGCACCATCCGGACCGATCGCCGCCGCCGGAGTGGCGGCGACTCTCGAGGCGGCCCCGGTGAGGCGCTTGCCGTGGCGCAGATCGCGCGCCTCGTCGTCACTGACGGCGAGCGTGGGCAGCGCCAGGGCCGCTGCGGCTGCCGGCTGCAGCAGGGCGTCGGCATCGATGTGCTCGAGGTCGACGGCGGCTTCGACATCGAACGAGCCGATGCGGGTCCGCCGCAGGGCCGTCAGGTGCCCGCCGACGGTGAGGGCGGTTCCCAGATCACGCGCCAGCGCGCGGATGTAGGTGCCGCTGGAGCAGTCGACCACCGCATCCAGCTCGATCGCCGCTTCAGTACGACGGATGGCGAGCACCTCGAAACGCGAGACGGTCACGGCACGTGAGGCCAGCACGACCTCCTCGCCCGCCCGCGCGAGGTCGTAGGCGCGTCTTCCCGCGACTTTGATGGCCGACACCGTGCTCGGCACCTGCTCGATGTCTCCCCTGAGATCGGCGATGCCCGCACGGATCTCCTCGTCCGTCACGGCCGCGAGCGTCGGCTCGTCAGCACGACTCGTCACCGTGCCATCGGCGTCATCGGTGTCCGTGCCCGATCCGAGCCGGATGGTGGTCTCGTACGTCTTGTCCAACCCGACGACGTAGGTGAGCAGTCGCGTCGCGGCACCGATGCCCAGGACGAGAAGCCCGGTGGCCATCGGATCGAGGGTGCCCGCGTGGCCCACCTTGCGCGTGTTCAGCGCACGACGGGTGCGAGAGACCACGTCATGGCTCGTCAGCCCACCGGGCTTGTCGACCAGGAGCACGCCGGTGGGCGCCGCCGCCTCACCGGCCATCAGCAGAAGTCCCGGAAGACGCGTACCGGATGCCGCGGGTCGGTGTTGTCGAGGATCACGCTCGCGCGGCCACGCGGGTCGCCGTCCCGGAGGTACAGGTCGAAGCCTGCGCGATAACGCTCATTCGAGGCCGCAAGCGGGTCGGGGTCGCTGCCGTCGCGTTCCGCCATGCGCCCGAACGCCACATCGAGGGGCGCATCGAGCCACACCGACCAGTTCCAGACGTCGCGGAGCTCCGGGCGCAGAAGGAAGAGGCCGTCGACGACGAGGATCGCATCGGCGGGCGCCGTCTCGGCGTCGGGGGCGACGGCGCGATCCTCGTCGAGGTCGTGCGTTGCCGTCACGAATGGTGCGCCCGCGCGGAACGGCCGCAGCAGCCGCTCGAGCAGTGCCTCGGTGTCGTAGGAGTCGCGGTAGTGGCCTTCCGCGGACGTCCGGCCCCGCGCGTAGCGCTCGGCGCGCGGGCGGTGGAAGTCGTCCGCGGATGCACGGAACACCGTCGAGCCGTCTTCGCGCAGGGCATCCGCGAGAGCGTCGGCGAAGTGGGTCTTGCCCGCGCCGTCCCGACCGTCCACCGCGACCAGCAGCCGACCCCGACGGTGGTGCTGGCGCAGCTCCGCACGCAGCTCCGCGAGCAGCGATTCCTGTTCTTGCGAGATCGGTGGGCGCATGTCTCCAGCCTAGGCTGGAGGGATGCCGGATCTCGCCCCAGCGCTCGTCGCCTGGTACCGCGACAACGCGCGCGATCTTCCGTGGCGCGCGCCCGCATTCGGCGCGTGGGGTGTCCTCGTGAGCGAGTTCATGCTCCAGCAGACCCCGGTGAACCGCGTGATCCCCCACCTCGAGGCCTGGCTCGCCCTGTGGCCCACTCCCACGGCGCTCGCGAAGGCGGCACCGGCCGACGCCGTTCGCCAGTGGGCGAATCTGGGCTACCCCCGTCGCGCGCTGTGGCTGCACCGTGCGGCTGTCGAGATCCGCGATCGGCATGACGGCGTCGTGCCGCGCGAGGTCGATCAGCTCCTCGCTCTCACCGGGATCGGCGACTACACCGCACGTGCAGTCGCCGTCTTCGCGTACGGCGACCACCACCCTGTCGTCGACACCAACACGCGGCGCGTCATCGCCCGAGCGATCGACGGCCAGGCGCAGCCCGGCCCTCCCTCCCGACGCGACCTCGCGGCGATGGACGCGCTCCTCCCCGCGGATGCGGCCACGGCCGCCGTTGTGAACGCCGCCGCCATGGAGCTCGGTGCACTCGTGTGCACGGCGCGCAGCCCTCGATGCGCCGAATGTCCGCTCCGCGCGGTGTGCGCATGGCGCGCAGCAGGCTATCCCGACACGGGCGACACCCGCCGTAAGCAGGCGCGGTACGAGGGCAGTGACCGACAGGCGCGCGGCGCGGTCCTCAAACAGCTGCGCGAGGCATCCGATCATGCGATCGCCATCGAGGAGGTGGTCGCGGACTGGCCCGACGCCCTGCAGCGCGATCGCGCGATCGACTCCCTGGTTGCGGACGGGCTGGCAGAGGCCGTCGACGGCGAGCTCCGCCTCCCTCGCTGAGCTCTCCTCTGTTAATCCCGGTCGGCGGGCCGGAACCACGCGTCCCACCGGCGTACGGTGCGGGGCGTGGAGACGCTGATCGTCTACGAATCGCTCTGGGGCAACACCCGCCAGGTGGCCGAGGAGATCGCCCGCGGCGCCGGAGAGCGTTCTGACGCGCTCACACTGTGTGCGGTCGCGGACGCACCGTCCTCCCTCTCCGCGTCACTCGGGCTGCTCATCATCGGCGCGCCGACTCACGCGTTCACGCTGCCGACACCGTCGAGCCGCGCAGACGCGCGCTCCCACGGTGCCGCTGTCCCCCACGCGCCGGGAGTCCGCGAGTGGCTCGCCAGACTCATCGTGGAGAGCCCGCCGGCTCGGGTGGCGGCCTTCGACACGCGGCAAGGACGGTCGTTCCTCGTCGGTTCGGCGGCGAAGTCGATTGCGCGCGCGGTCAGGCGCCATGCACTCGTCGTCTCCGAGACGGCCGACTTCGTGGTGACATCGCGCGAAGGCCCGCTCGAGCAGGGAGAGCTCGAACGGGCCTACGCCTGGGGACGCGCGTTGACCGCGCCCCGATGAAGAATCAGTCCTCGTCGTCCTCGCGGGAGACATAGGGGTCGGCGTCACCGGCGTACTGGGCCGATGCGGCAAGTCCCGCCACGGCGCTGTCACGCTCGCGCGCCTCTCGCAGCAGGTCTTCGATGTGACCGGCGTTCTCGGGAACGCCGTCGGGAATGAACTCCAGCGTGGGCGTCAGACGCACGCCGAGCTTGCGCCCCACCTCGCTGCGCAGCATGCCCGTCGCCGCGGTCAGAGCCGCCGCGGAGTCGAGACGCTCCTGCTCGGTACCCAGCACCGTGTAGAACACCGACGCGTGCTGCAGGTCTCCTGTCACGCGCACGTCCGTGATGGTCACGAAGCCGAGACGCGGATCGCGCAGCCCCTTCTCGAGCCGCTCGGCGATGAGCACGCGGATGCGGTCGGCGAGCCTCGCCTGCCGTTCACTGGCCATGTCCTTCTTCTCCCTCTCTCAAAACCACCGGCGTGGACTCGGGAACTGCGGAGGACTCGGATGTCCGTCCGAGGCAATCGGGGCAGGGGCCCCGTTCTTGCCGAGGACGGACATCCGAGTCCGTGGCAACCGGAGGATCAGCCGCGCGGCTTCTCCACCATTTCGGTCGTCTCGATCTCGTCGCCGATCTGGATGTCGTTGTACTTGCCGAGGCCGATACCGGCTTCGTAGTCCGTACGCACCTCTGTGACGTCGTCCTTGAAGCGGCGCAGCGACTCGATCGCCAGCCCGTCGGCGATGACGACGCCGTCGCGGATGACGCGCGCCTTCGCGTTGCGGGTGATGGTTCCCGAGCGCACGATGACACCGGCGATGTTGCCGAACTTCGAGGAGCGGAACACCTCGCGGATCTCGGCGACACCCGACTGGACCTCTTCGTACTCCGGCTTGAGCAGACCCTTGAGGGACTGTTCGACGTCATCGATCGCGTTGTAGATGACGGAGTAGAAGCGGACGTCGACGCCCTCGCGAGCGGCGCGCTCGCGGGCCTTCGTGTCGGGACGGACGTTGAAGCCGATGACGATCGCGTTGTCGATCGTCGCCAGGTTGATGTCGGACTCGGTGATCGCACCCACACCGCGGTGGATGATGCGCAGCTGCACGGAGTCGTCGACCTCGATCTTGAGCAGCGATTCCTCCAGCGCCTCGACGGCACCGGAAACGTCGCCCTTGATGATGAGGTTGAGCGACTCGACCTTGCCCTCTTCGAGCGCGCGGGTGAAGTCCTCGAGCGAGATGCGCTTGCGGGCCTTGGCCAGCTGCGCGTTGCGCTCGGCGGCCTCGCGCTTCTCGGCGATCTGACGGGCGAGGCGGTCTTCCTCGGTGACGATGAAGACGTCGCCTGCGCGCGGGACGGAGTTCAGACCCTGCACCTGCACCGGGCGAGAAGGCCAGGCCTCCTCCACCGGGTCGCCGTTCTCATCGATCATGGCGCGCACGCGCCCGTAGGCCGTTCCCGCGACGATCGCGTCACCGACGCGCAGCGTTCCGGACTGGATGAGCACGGTGGCCACCGATCCACGGCCCTTGTCGAGCTTCGCTTCGATTGCGACACCGCGCGCAGCCTTGTTCGGGTTCGCCGTGAGGTCGAGGCCGGCATCCGCGGTCAGCAGGACGGCGTCCAGCAGCTCCTGGATGTTGGTCCCCTGACGGGCCGAGACGTCGACGAACATGACGTCGCCGCCGTACTCCTCGGCGACGAGTCCGTACTCGGTGAGCTGCTGACGCACCTTGGCCGGGTTGGCATCGGGCTTGTCGACCTTGTTGACGGCCACGACGATCGGCACCTGAGCGGCCTGCGCGTGGTTGAGGGCCTCCACCGTCTGCGGCATGATGCCGTCGTCGGCGGCGACCACGAGGATCGCGATGTCGGTCACCTGCGCACCACGGGCACGCATGGCGGTGAACGCCTCGTGACCCGGGGTGTCGATGAAGGTGATCGCGCGCTCGATGCCCTCGTGCTCGGTCCACACCTGGTACGCACCGATGTGCTGGGTGATGCCACCGGCCTCGCCCGCCACGACGTTCGTCTGGCGGATCGCGTCGAGCAGTCGGGTCTTACCGTGATCGACGTGACCCATGACGGTCACCACCGGAGGACGGATCTCGAGGTCGTCCTCGCTCTCCGCCTCCAGCTCGGCCTCGAGGTCGAGACCGAAGCCCTCGAGGAGCTCCTTGTCCTCGTCCTCGGGCGAGACCATCTGGATCTTGTAGCCGAGCTCCTCGCCGAGCACCTCGAAGGTGGCCTCGTCGAGCGACTCAGTCGCCGTCGCCATCTCGCCCAGGTTGAACAGGATGGTCACCAGGGTTCCGGGCTGCACGGTGTACCCGCGCAGCGCCTCGAGCTTGTCCGCGAAGTCGGCGATGGAAGCACCGCGACGCAGGCGGATGATCTCGCCGTTGCCCTTCTGGACGTTGACGCCGCCGACGACCGGCGCCGACCGCATCTCGAATTCTTGCCGCTTCGCCCGACGCGACTTGCGCTGGCGCGACTTGCCGCCGCCCTTACCGAAGGCACCCGCGGTGCCACCGCCGGGACCACGGCCGCGGCCACCGCCGCCACCGGGACGACCGGCGAAGCCGCCGCCCGCGGGGGCACCGGGCCGCTGGAAGCCACCGGCACCGCCGGGACGACCGGGACCGCCGGGACGCTGCTGGAACGGAGCGCCGGGACGACCGCCGCCGCCGGGACGACCGGCACCGCCCGGACGCGGAGCGCCGGGACGAGGGGCACCGGGGCGCGGTGCCTGCGGACGCGGGATGTTGCCGGGCGAGGGGCGCTGGCCCATGCCCTGCGCGCTCGCGAACGGGTTGTTGCCGGGACGGGGGCCTGCGGGGCGCTGACCCATGCCCTGCGCGCTCGCGAACGGATTGTTGCCGGGGCGCGGCGCGCCGCCCGGACGCGGCGGGGTCGCACCGCCGGGCTTGGGAGCACCGCCGGGCTTGGGGGCGCCCGGGGTCGCTGCGGCGGAGGTCGAGCCCGAAGCGGGCGCGGCGGGAGCCGCCGGAGCAGCGGGTGCGGATGCGGCGGGTGCCGCAGACTCGACCGGCGTCGGGGCAGGCGTCTCGGCGGCCGGGGCAGCCGGAGCCGCCGGGGTCGGAGCCTGCGGGCGCGGTGCCGCGGGACGAGCCGGGCCCGGGCGGGCGCCGCTCGCGGGCTTGGGTGCGGCGGCGGGCGCCGCGACCCCGTCTGCCTCGAGGGCAGCACGGAGCTTACGAGCCACCGGGGGCTCGATGGTGGATGAGGGGCTCTTGACGAACTCGCCGAGCTCCTTCAGCTTCGCAAGCGCGACCTTGCTGTCGACGCCGAGCTCGGAAGCGATCTCGTGCACGCGTGGTTTTGCCACAATTCTCCTGTCTTGGGGGCCTACCCAGGACAGGGCAGACCGTTAGTCGCGGACGGGTCTCATTTCGAGCCGTTCACTTTGTGTCCATAGCCGTTCAGCCGTTTCTCGATGGTCTGCGTGTCAAGCGGGCCTGACACACGCAATGCCCGCACGAACGCACGGCGCCTCAGGGCGGCATCCATGCATTCGGGCGTCTCGTGGACCCACGCGCCTCTGCCCGGCAGTGCCCCGCGCTCGTCGATGACGAGCGCGGAATCCACGCAGACAACCCGCAGGAGGTCTTTCCGGGGAGCACGCGTGCGACATCCGACGCACGTTCGTACGGGTTCCATCTTACACCTGTCGACCGAGGGGGTCAGGGACGCGTCAGCTCTCCAGGATGCTGTCGGGCTGGATGTCGATCTTCGCCCCGGTGAGCTTCGCGGCAAGGCGGGCGTTCTGTCCCTCTTTGCCGATCGCCAGGGAGAGTTGGTAGTCAGGAACCAGCGCACGAACGGCCTTGGTGCTCTGGTCCAACACGAATGCGGACGTCACCTTGGCGGGCGAGAGGGCGTTGGCCACGAAGGTCGCGAGGTCGGCGTGATAGTCGACGATGTCGATCTTCTCGCCGTTCAGCTCCTCTGTGACGGCGCGCACACGACGGCCGAGTTCGCCGATGCAGGCACCCTTCGCGTTGATCGACGGATCGTCGGTGCGCACGGCCATCTTGGTGCGGTGGCCCGCCTCGCGCGCGAGCGCGACGATCTCGACCACGCCGGCGGCGATCTCGGGCACCTCGAGCGCGAAGAGCTTGCGGACGAGCCCGGGGTGCGTGCGCGACACCGTGATCGCCGGCCCCTTCGTGCCCTTGGCGACGGAGGTCACGTAGACGCGGATGCGGGAGCCGTGGCGGTAGTCCTCGCCGGGCACCTGCTCCTCGGGCGGCAGGATCGCCTCGACGGTGCCGAGGTCGACGTGGACCATACGAGGGTTCGGGCCCTGCTGGATCACGCCGGCGACGATGTCGCCCTCCTTGCCGCGGAACTCTCCCAGCACGGCGTCGTCTGCGATGTCGCGCAGCCGCTGGTTGATGACCTGCTTGGCGGCGAACGCGGCGATGCGACCGAAGTCCTCCGGCGTGCTCTCCTCCTCGCCGACGATGACGCCCTCTTTGTCGCGCACGGGGATGAACACTCCGACGTGCCCGGTCTTGCGGTCGAGGTGAGAGCGTGCACCCTCGGGCAGCTCGCCGGTCGGCGAGGTGTGCTTCGCGTAGGCGGTCAGGATCGCCTGCTCGATGATGGCGACGAGTTCGTCGAAGGGGATCTCCCTCTCGCGCTCGACGGTACGCAGCAGTCCGAGATCGATATCCACGGTGACCTCCTATATTCAGCTCTTCGCGGCGGGCGACGCCGCCGCATCCCCCCTACGTTACCCGATCCGGCCTCATCCGCCGCAGTCGTCGAAGACGGTCTCGGGTACCACGTCGGCGCGCAGCGAGTTCGTCCAGCGCACGAGCGAGGTGAGCATTCCGGAACGCGGCTGCAGGATGTCCTGATGCCCGCGCCCCGCCACCGGCACGGCCCGCACGCGCTCTCCCGCGTCGCACAACCTCGACACCAGGTCGCGTTGCGTCTTCGTGGGCAGGACTTCGTCGTTCGTGCCCCACGCGATGAACAGCGGAGTGTCCCAGGGTCCCGTCGGAACGTTCTCCGCGAGACGTCGGCCGAGCGCGCCGCGCGTGAGCTCGGCGGTGTCGAACGGGGTGTCCTCGCTGAGCCCCAGCGCCGTCAAGGCCGAGACCATCACGCCCGGCTCGCTCAAGCACCGCTGCGTCATCTCCCTGATGAAGGAGCGCGCCCCCGTCGTCACGTAGTCCTCGAGCCGCACATCCGAGTACGTGTCGGCGTACGGCACGATCACCCAGGACACGAGCACCGTCAGCATCGCGCCCGCGTCGCCTCCGGTCAGCTCGCTCGCGAGGGCGACGGGATCGGCGGCGGGAGCGAACGCGGCCGTGCCGAGGACGTCGATGCCCGGCGTGTACTCCGGTGCGAGCATGGTCGTCCACAGCGCGGCATGGCCGCCCTGCGAGTGCCCCCACACGACGGTCTCGGGCGACAGCACGAGATCCTCGATCTCGCCCGCCGCCAGCACCGCGTCCAGCGCCGAGCGCGCCTCGCCCGTGCCGATCAGGTAGGGGAAGTCTCCGGGCGCGCCCTGACCGCTGTAGTCGGGGGCGACGACGACCCAGCCGCGTGCCAGCATGCGCTCGAGGGCGGGGATCGCCCACTTCGTCGCCGTGCCGTCGGCGAGGCTCGGGGCGCAGCCGCGTGCCACGCCCGTCGTGCCGTGGTTCCACAGCAGCACCGGCCGGGGGCCGGGCGGCGGGTCGTCGGGGATGATCACCATCCCGCTGCCGACGGCGGGGGCGCCGGTCGATGAGCGCGTCGTGTAGAGGATGCGCTGCACCTCGCCGCGATCGGGCTCACGCCCGCCGTACTCGCCCACGCGGATCAGCTGTCCGTGTCCCTCGGGAACGTGCGCGGGAGGATCGTAGAAGGCGTCGACGACGGGCGCGCCCTCGCGGAGCCAGTCGTTCAGACCGAAGCCACCCACCGTGCTGACCACGAGCACGAATGACAACGCGTAGCGGCCCGCCGCGCGGAGGACCCTGCGGCGGCGCGAGGGAGCCGCCCGCACCCGGTCTTCGGTCTCCGCGCGTCCGTTCCGGGTGCGTACGCCGCGGGCGATGAGTCCGATACCGAAGACGATGGTGCGCACACCGAAGACGACCGCGACGACGAGCAGCGTCACATCGGGCCAGGTCAGCGACAGGACGCCGAACGAGACCTGCGCGCCGCCCCAGACGGCCGAGAGCACACGGACGCTGGCCACGCCCCGGGCGAGCGCGTCGCCGATGGATGCCAGACCGCCGACGACGAGCAGCACGGCGAGAGTCGGAGGCAGCAGCTCGATGCTGCGTCCGAGCCAGACGAGGATGACGACCCCGCCCGCGATCCACAGCAGCGCGATCAGACGGGTCCACCAGGCGGGCCCCGCGCGGCGCGACACCAGCTCGAGCACGCCGGAGACGATGACGCTCAGCCCGACGTACAGTCCGAGCAGCACGAGCGAGGCGAGCGGGCGGATGACGATGAGCAGGCCGAGCACGACGACGACGACACCGATGAGCAGCACGACACGCGCCGGAGCGGCATCCAACAGGCCCGGCAGGGCGCTGACCCGCAGTCGACGGCGCAGCGGAACGTGTTCGGGCATCGGGACATTGTAGGCGCGCAGATCCCCCGGCCCCGCACGCCCGGCAACCCCTCGGCTCCGGGCGCGCGAGATCGTATTCTGCGTCGATGAGCACTCCGAAGAAGACCGCCCGTCGTCTCGAGAGCGACCCGCGTCTGCGCACACTCGCGAAGGCGGGCTACACGGCCACCGGCATCGTCCACGTCATGCTGGGCGGCATCGTGCTCGCCGTCGCATTCGGCGGCGACGGCGATGCCGATCAGTCCGGGGCGTTCCGAGCGCTGGCGGCCTCACCCTTCGGTCTCATCGCGCTCTGGGCGGTGGCGCTCGCGCTCGTCGCGTTGGCGCTGTGGCACGCGGTGGCGGCTTTCGCCGGCACGGGCGAGAGGGGCTCGTGGTCTCGACGACTGTCCGAGACGGGTCAGGCTGCGGCGTTCGCCGCACTCGGCGCGACCGCTGTCCTCGTGGCGGTCGGCGGCCGATCGGATGGAGACACGAGCGTCAAGGAGACGAGCAGCGGAGTCCTCTCGATTCCGGGCGGACCGTTCATCCTCGGCGCGGTCGGAGGAGGAGTCTTCGTGGCGGGCATCGCGTTCGGCGTGATCGGTGGCAGGCGGAGTTTCCGGAAGAAGCTGTCGGTGCCGGCCGGGGTGATGGGGACTGTGGTGGTGGCGCTGGGCGTCGTCGGCTACGTCGCCAAAGGAGTCTCGCTGGCGACGGTCGGCGTGCTGCTGAGCGTGGCCGCGGTCCGCGTCGATCCGCAGGAGGCGGGTGGCCTCGACGGCGCCGTGCAGTCCCTTCTCGAGCTGCCCGCGGGACCGGTCATCGCGATCGCGGTGGGCGGCGGGCTGATCGCCTACGGGCTGTTCTGCATGTTCCGCGCACGATACGCCCGCCTCTGAGACGCGCGAGGTCGACCGATTGTTGCCGAGCTGCGCGCAGGAACGGCAAGCTGGCACGATACCCGTCGACCAAGGAGCGAGATGACGTCCTCCCCCGCCTTCCGCGGCTACCCGTTCCAGCCGGCAGATCCCGGACTCATCGGACTGCTCGGTTTCGTGATCGCGACCCTGACCGCCCAGCTCGCGCATCTCGGATTGCAGGACGAGAACCCGGTGTTCTGGATCGGAGCAGCCTTCGGCGGCGTCGTGCAGGTCACGGCCGGCATGCTGTCCTACTTCATCGGCGACGACTTCCACTTCATCGTCTACAACGCCTTCGGCTGGTACTGGATCGTCGTGCCCGGATTCCTGCTGGGCGAGGAGCTCGGCTTCTTCGAGGTGACCGCGCAGGCGCGCGGACTCTTCTCGCTGATCTTCGCCGTGCTGGCGCTCCTGTTCGCCGTGCCGGGGGCACTGCACAACCGGGTCCTGCCGACCACCCTGATCTGTGTCGCCGGCGGACTCGGGCTGCAGTCCGCCGGAGCCTTCATCGGCGAGCCGGCGCTGGGCTCCGCCGGATCGGTGCTGCTGCTGGCCGCATCCGCCCTGGCGCTCTACATGCTCGTCGAGAAGTTCCTGTGGCGCACGATGCACCGCCGGCTGCTGCCCCTCGGCCGCCCCTGGCTGCGGGGCGCGCCGGCATCCGAGAGCTGAGGCTCAGCCCTCCTGCAACAGCCGGTAGGCCGTCTCGAGCGCGACCTTCTCGCGTGAGCCCGTGCGACGGTCCCACACCTCGACGACACCGTCGGCCGCATCACGGCCGACGACGACGACCCGCGGGATGCCGACCAGCTCGGCGTCCCCGAACTTCACTCCGGGCGAGACCTTGGGTCGGTCGTCGTACAGCACGTCGAAACCGCGGGAATCGAGCTCTGCACTGACCTGCTCCGCGAGCTCGAAGACCGCGGCATCGCGACCCGCGGCCACGACGTGCACGTCGAAGGGCGCGACCGAGGCGGGCCAGATGAGACCCTTCTCGTCGTTGTTCAGCTCGGCGATGATCGCGAGGATGCGGGTGACGCCGATCCCGTAGGAGCCCATCGTGACGGTGACGAGCTTGCCGTTCTCGTCGAGCACTTTGAGGCCGAGCGCCTCGGCATACTTGCGGCCGAGCTGGAAGACGTGCCCGATCTCCATGCCGCGCGCGAGCGTGACAGGCCCGGAGCCGTCGGGAGCGGG
Source organism: Microbacterium binotii (assembly GCF_021398715.1). Lineage (NCBI taxonomy): Bacteria > Bacillati > Actinomycetota > Actinomycetes > Micrococcales > Microbacteriaceae > Microbacterium > Microbacterium binotii. The sequence goes on from NZ_CP090347.1 coordinate 2,264,339, forward strand.
GTCGCCCTCACGGACGTTCGCGACGTCCACCGTGCCGTCGGCGAAGAAGTCACGGCCCGCGACGAGCGAGTGCACGTGCTTCTGATCGATGTTGGCGCCGGTGACCCAGCTCGTGCCGTCGACGACACGCGGGTCGAGCAGGTAGCGGATGCCGGTGGCGGACTCTTCGCCCAGCACGGCGCCCTCGGGCGACCAGGGGCCGATGTAGCCCTTGACCAGCAGCGGGTGGGCGGCGAAGTCCGCCTCGGTGGCGGGCGCGACCTCGGCCGGCGCGAACGCGACCTCCACGCGCTTGTCGTCGACCTCGCGATCGCCGGGCAGTCCGATGACGACGAGCTCGCGCGAGCCGTCGAGGTGCGTGAGCGCGAGCACGACGTTCTTGAGCGTGTCGGCGGCGGTGTACCCGCCCTCGAGCACCGCGTTCATGTGGTCGACGAGGGTCGCGATCGTCGGAGTGTTCGGCGAGTCGAAGACGACCGGCTCCGGCAGACCGTCGATCGGACGCGCTTCGGGCACCGCTGTCGTGTAGGCCTCGACGTTGGCCGCGTACCCTCCCGCTGAGCGCACGAAGGTGTCCTCGCCGACGGGGGTCGGGTGCAGGAACTCCTCGGAGCGCGACCCGCCCATTGCCCCCGCATCCGCCTGGACGATGACGTACTCGAGACCGAGGCGCTGGAAGATGCGCTCGTAGGCGTCGCGCTGGGCCTGGTAGGAGGCGTCGAGTCCGGCATCCGTCGCGTCGAAGGAGTAGGCGTCCTTCATCGTGAACTCGCGCCCGCGCAGGAGACCGGCGCGGGGGCGGGCCTCGTCGCGGTACTTGTCCTGGATCTGGTAGATCGTCAGCGGGAGGTCTTTGTAGGACGAGTAGAGGTCCTTCACGAGCAGCGTGAAGGCCTCTTCGTGCGTCGGGGCGAGCAGGTAGTCGCCGCCCTTGCGGTCCTGGAGACGGAACAGGAGGTCGCCGTACTCGTCCCAGCGGCCCGTGGCCTCGTACGCGCCCCGGGGCATGAGCGCCGGGAAGTGCACCTCCTGCGCACCCGCGGCGGCCATCTCCTCACGCACGACCGTCTCGATCTTCGCCTTCACCCGCAGCCCCAGCGGGAGCCACGCGAAGATGCCGGCCGCCTGCGGTCGGATGTAGCCGGCGCGGATCAGCAGCTTGTGGCTGGCGACCTCGGCGTCGGAGGGGTCCTCGCGGAGCGTGCGGAGAAAGAACGTTGACAGACGTGTGACCACGATTCCCAGTCTACGGATGCGGCGGGCCGCCGTGAGCGCGATCACCCACGGCGGCCCGGGCTCAGCCGAGCGTCGCGTTGAGGGCCTGCCACAGACCGGGCAAGCGTTCGGTGTCGCCGCCCGCCCAGACGACCTGCAGCACGGCGTTTCCCGTCGCCCCCAGCGCCATCGCCGCTTGGGTGTCCGACGCGGGCACAAGCCAGACGGTCGTACCGTCGGCCAGTGCGATCGGCGTTCCTCCGATCGAAGCGAGACGTTCGCCATCGATGTCGGTCGACCCTCGCGACAGGAAGACCTCTGCCCTCGAGAGATCGGTATCGGTCCAGAAGGTGCAGTACTGCGCCACCCCGGTCTCCTCGAGAAGGTCCCACTCGATGCCCATGGGAAGACTGTCACCTTGGAACGGAATCGTGGGAGCCCCCAATTCCTGACCGGCGGCAGTTTCAACAGCCGCGCACTCGGGCAGTGAGACAGCTGCATCCACCACTCCCGGACGACCGGGCTCGGCCTGGGCGCGCGGCCCGACCAGATCGACCACCCTTCGAGCCATATCTTCGTCGGCCGTTTGGGCAACGACCCACGCGTCGCCAAACTGGCCGGCGAAGAAGCAACCGACCATTCCGCACTCGGGCTCGGAGCCGCGTACTCGAATGTCTTCGGGCACTGCGGCCAACGGGTACACGCCGACCATCAACAACACATATTGGCCCTGGCTCCCACTGGCCAACCACTCGCAGGAGAGACCGCCGAGCGCCGCAGGCTGAGTGTGCGCGTGACGCGCTTCGGCTCCCGGTCCGATGATGAGCGCAACCTCGTCGTCGGACATGACGCGCGCGCAATCTCCCCCCAACGCCTGCGAAGCAGGGTCCGGCTCCGGTGTGGGCGTGGGCGTGGGCGTGGGCGTCAGTGTGGGTGTGGGCGATGGGCTCATGGTGGTCTCGATGGGGGTGGCGACCCGGTCCGGGCTGCCCAGCGCGGTCAGCGCGACCGCCCCCACGACCGCCGCGACCAGCAGCACCGCGGCGCCACCCGTGATCGCCTGCATCCGGCGCCGCCTCGCGGCACGCATCCGCCCCGCACCCGCCGTCACCAGAGCGCGGAGTTCGTTCTGTTCGCCGGCGGAGAGCCGGTCGTCGTTCACACCCATGACGCCTCCACCTCGACCATCTCGTCGCGCAGCTTCGCCTTCGCCCGCGCCAACCTCGACTTGACCGTCCCCGGCGCGATGCCGAGCGCCTCGGCGACCTCCCGTTCGGAGAACCCCTCCAGCACCGCCAGCACCACGACAGCCCGCTCCCGCTCCGGCAGCTTCCTCAGCGCGGCGAGCACCCCGCTCTCATCCGACGCCGACGGCGCATCGACGTGGCGCTCCGCGGGAGTCTTCGCCAGCAACGCCCGATAGCGCCGCGCCGACCGCTCCAGATTCCGCGCCGCATTCGCCACCGTGACCAGCAGCCACGGCAACACGGACCCGTCCACCACGTGGACCGAGCCCCGCTTGCGCCACAACTCGAAGAACGCCACCGCCACGGCGTCCTTCGCGTCCTCGTGATCCCCCAACAGTCGGAACGCGTGCCGGAACACCCGCCCCTGGTGCAGGTCGAACATCTCCCCCAACGCCGACTCGTCGCCGGCGCGCAGCCGTACCCAGGCTGCGCTCTCTCGGCCCCGCATCGCGTCCGTCACGTCGGCCTCGCCCATCTCTCTCAACCCACCGTTCCGTTCAGCGCCTCGATGACCCGCACACCCAGCTCCCCCAGCGCATCATCGCTCGGCGAGCCGTCGACGAGGCTCGTACCGACGCGAACGAGATTGACTCCGTCGGACACGACGACGTACCTGTTGTGCCCTTCCCACGGGTCGTAGTCGGGCAGCGTCCACGCCGCGTAGCCGCCGCGCACGGTGAACGGCGATGCACCGTCGACGGCAGCAAACCCCGTCGCGTAGGCCGCCCCGCCGGAGACCGTCTTCACAGACACGTCGTGGATAGGGCTCGCGACGAAGGCACAACCACCCGCAGCTCCACGCTTGCCCGGAATCTGGCCGGGTGAGATCTCCGTCGGCGACTGCCCCTGAGGCGGCGACGCCTCAGCCACACTCACCGGCATCCCGAGAGCACCCGCGATATCGACTGACGCGGTGAGGTCATCACAGGCGACCGGCGGCCACCACTGAGCCGTGGGGGCGGCGGGTGCAGCACTCGGCCACTGCGCCGCGTTCTCGAATGCTGCGTTCATCACCTCAGTCGGGTCCGGCGAGCTCCCCACCGCCGACGCGCGGATGTACACCCACAGCCCGTCGCGGGATTCGCTCCGAGCGCAGTAGGAGGCCTCCGCACCGCAGCCCGGCGCTTCCTCGAGCCCGGCGAGGTAGGGCTCGACGACACTCAGGGGGTATGCCCACAGGGTGAGCTTCTGCTCACCGTATCCGGGGTCATTGCTCCACGTGCAGCTCAATCCCCCCTGCAAGGCGACGGAGCCGTCTGACCAGGCATCCGCCATCAGCGTCATCTGGACGCCGTAGAAGTCGCCGACCGCTCCTGTGGTGAGCGCATTCGCGCATTCTCCGCCGAAGGGTGCGACACCTCGCACGGCCGCAGCCGGATCCTCAGTCTGTTCGGTGGCAGTGGGTTGAGGCGTGGGGGTCTTTGTCGTCACGGTGGTCGCGACCGGTGTCGCAATGCGGTCCGGGCTGCCGAGCGCCGTCAGTGCGACCGCGCCCACCACCGCTGCGACCAGCAGCACCGCGGCACCGCCGGTGATCGCCTGCATCCGACGCCGCTTCGCGGCACGCATCCGGCCCGCTCCCGCGGTCACCAGCGCGCGCAGCTCGTTCTGTTCGCCGGCGGAGAGCCGGTCGTCGTTCACGCCCATGACGCCTCCATCTCGACCATCTCGTCGCGCAGCCTTGCTCTCGCCCGCGCCAACCTCGACCTCACCGTTCCCGGCGGCACGCCGAGCGCGTAAGCGACATCGCGCTCCGAGAACCCCTCGAGTACCGCCAGAACCACGACAGCCCTCTCGCTCGCCGGCAGCTTCCCCAGAGCCTCCAGGGCCGCGCCGGCATTCGAACCTGACGGCTCGGCGTCGCCGTGGCTCGCCGGCACGGGCGCCAGCAACGGGCGGTATCGGCGCGTCGAACGTTCGAGGTTCCGCGCCGCATTCGCCACCGCCACCAGCAGCCAGGGCAGCACCGATCCGTCCACGACCCGCACGGCGGCGCGTCTGCGCCACAGCTCGAAGAAGCCCACCGCCACCGCATCCTTCGCATCCGCATGATCGCGGAGCAACCGGAACGCATGCCGGAACACACGCTCCTGATGCAGATCGAACACATCCCCCAGAGCCGATTCATCGCCGGCACGCACCCGTTGCCACAACGCGGCTTCAGCATCTCTCACACTCTGAAGTGTCCGGCATCACGAAGTTGGTTCCCGAACTGCGAAGATTCATCCGAACCCGATGACCCGTGCACGGCGGGGCGCATGTTCCAGGCCTCAGAGACCAGCTGTGTTCACATCTGCACCACTCGTCGTGCGGGTGTCGCGGGACGGCGCGCCGATTTGACCGAACGGCGTCTACCGTGCGCAATATATTGCATGCCGATTCCCTCGCAGACGCTCCCGCCCCGGTCCTTGCTGCGCGACGAGGTCTACCTCCGTCTTCGCGACGCGATCGTCGACGGCACCCTCGCGCCCGACGAACAACTGCGCGACACGGAAATCGCCGCCTGGCTCGGGGTGAGCCGTACGCCGGTCCGTGAAGCCCTGCTGGAGCTCGGCCGATCCGGGCTCGTCCGCGCGCTCCCGGGTCGCTCCACCGTCGTCGCGCCGATCGACCCGCAAAGTGTCCGTGACGCGCAAGCGGTCGTCGCGGCCATGCACCGGCTGGCGATCGAGACGGCGGTCCCCCGCCTGACGGCGGACGACATCGAGCGGATGCGGGACGCGAACGCCGCCTTCACCGCCGCGCACGCGGCCGGCGACGTCGAGGCGGCCCTCGCCGCCGACCACGCATTCCACGACGTCGCGCTCACCGCATCCGGAAACGCCGCGGTGCGGACCGTTCTGGCGCAGTACGAACCCGTCCTCCAGCGGGCAGAGCGCCTGCGCTTCGGCTCGACCGAGGGGCACGCCTCGGCGGCGCGCCACGCCCGACTCATCGAGCTGTGCGCGGCCGGCGACGTCGCCGGCGCCGCGGCCCTCGCCGAGCAGACCTGGCAGAGCCTCACCGTCGAGGAACCGCACCCGACCCCCGCCACCCAGACCTCCGAGGAGCACTCCGCATGAAGCTCGACCAGTTCCCCCGGCACCCGCTCACCTTCGGGCCCAGCCCGTTGCAGCACCTGAAGCGTCTCAGCCAGCACCTCGGCGGCGCCCAGGTGTGGGCGAAGCGCGAAGACGTCTCCAGCGGGCTCGCCTTCGGCGGCAACAAGGTCCGCAAGCTCGAGTACATCGTTCCCGACGTGCTCGCTTCGGGAGCGGACACCCTCGTGTCGATCGGCGGGTACCAGTCGAACCACACCCGCGCGGTCGCCGCCGTCGCCGCCCACCTCGGGTTGAAGGCGCGCTTGGTGCAGGAGAAGTGGGTCCCTTGGGACGACCCGACGAACGACAGGGTCGGCAACATCCTGCTCTCACGCATGATGGGAGCCGACTCGCGGCTCGACGACGCGGGCTTCGACATCGGCATCCGCGACTCGTGGCGGCAGGCTCTCTCGGAGGTGGAGGATGCCGGCGGCACGCCGTATCCGATCCCCGCGGGCGCATCCGAGCACCCGTTGGGCGGTCTCGGCTTCGCCAACTGGGCGTTCGAGGTCGCAGAGCAGGAGAAGCAGCTCGGCGTGTTCTTCGACACGATCGTCGTGTGCACGGTGACCGGCTCCACGCACGCAGGGATGATCGCGGGCTTCGCGGCGCTCGAGGACCTCACGGGTGTCAAGCGCCGGGTGCTCGGCATCGACGCATCCGCCACGCTCGCCAAGACGCGCGACCAGGTCGGGCGCATCGCACGTGCGACGGCCGAGCTCATCGAACTCGGGCGCGGCCTACGCGACGACGAGATCCAGGTGCTCGAAGGCTGGGCGGGTGAGCTGTACGGCATCCCCGTCGACTCGACCATGGAGGCGATCGCCCTCGGCGCTCAGCTCGAGGCGATGATCACCGACCCCGTCTACGAGGGCAAGTCGCTTGCGGGTCTCATCGATCTCGTCGGATCCGGCGACATCCCCAAGGACTCCACGGTGCTCTACGCGCACCTGGGCGGCCAGCCGGCGATCAACGCCTACCACTCCCTCTGGAGCTGACCCACGACAGCGAACGCCCCGCATCCGTCACCGGGACGCGGGGCGCTCTCGCCCGAGGACCGGCAACCGGCAACCGGCAAGAGAGAAGCCGGGCGGATGCGGGAGGGTCAGGCGGTGACGACCTGGGCGGTGCCCAGCGGAGCATCGGGGCCCATCTCGGCGGCGATGCGATTGGCCTCCGCGATCAAGGTCGCGACGATCTCGCTCTCGGGCACGGTCTTCACGACCTCGCCCTTGACGAAGATCTGCCCCTTGCCGTTGCCGCTGGCGACACCGAGGTCGGCGTCTCGCGCCTCACCGGGTCCGTTGACGACGCAGCCCATGACCGCCACACGCAGCGGCACGGTCATGTCCTTCAGACCCTCGGTGACGTCGTCGGCGAGGGTGTAGACGTCGACCTGGGCGCGGCCGCACGAGGGGCACGACACGATCTCGAGCTTGCGCTCGCGCAGGTTCAGCGATTGCAGGATCTGGTGGCCGACCTTGACCTCCTCGGCCGGCGGCGCGGAGAGCGAGACACGGATGGTGTCGCCGATGCCCTCCGAGAGCAGGATGCCGAACGCGGTCGCCGACTTGATCGTCCCCTGGAAGGCAGGACCGGCCTCGGTGACGCCCAGGTGCAGCGGCCAGTCCCCCCTCTCGGCGAGCAGGCGGTACGCCTTCACCATCACGACCGGGTCGTTGTGCTTGACCGAGATCTTGAAGTCGTGGAAGTCGTGCTCCTCGAACAGCGACGCCTCCCAGACGGCGCTCTCCATGAGCGCCTCGGGAGTGGCCTTGCCGTACTTCTCCAACAGACGCTTGTCGAGCGAACCCGCGTTGACGCCGATGCGGAGCGAGACGCCCGCCGCCGATGCGGCCTTGGCGATCTCGCCCACCTTGTCGTCGAACTGGCGGATGTTGCCCGGGTTCACCCGGACCGCGGCGCACCCGGCGTCGATGGCCTGGAACACGTACTTCGGCTGGAAGTGGATGTCGGCGATGACGGGAATCTGGCTCTTCTTGGCGATGATGTGCAGCACATCGGCGTCGTCCTGGCTGGGAACCGCCACGCGCACGATCTCGCACCCGGATGCGGTCAGCTCCGCGATCTGCTGCAGCGTCGCGTTGATGTCGGTCGTCTTGGTGGTCGTCATCGACTGCACGCTGATGGGCGCGTCTCCGCCGACGAGCACCTTGCCGACCCGGATCTGACGGCTCTTGCGGCGCGGGGCGAGGATTTCCGGGACGCGCGGCATCCCGAGGTTCACGGCTGGCACGCGATCAGCCTACGCGCCCGCTGCTGTGTAGGGACCGAGGCTTGCGCCCGCGTCAGCCCGGGGTCGCCGAGCTCCCTTGGGCGGATGTGGTACTTTCTCGCCATGCACACGAACCGCTGCTGGTGGCACACCGCGTAGGCGGTGTGCGTGTGCGACACGGACCGCCCCCGGGCGGTCCTTCTTCATGAGGCGGCCGCTTTCTGGACGAAGGAACGACCAAGATGGACAACGCCGCCTCCCTGCTCAGCGAGCTGACCGCATCCGCAGCGCCCTTCGCGCTCATCGCGCGTGACACGCACACCGTCGAGGTGCTCACCGGCGATGTCGTGGACGTCGAGCTGCTCGCCGACATCCCGCTGCACGACGCCGACGGCACCCCTCGCGAGGTGCTGGCACTGGTGCCGTACCGGCAGGTGCGCGAGCGCGGCTTCGTCTGCCACGACGACGGCGCGCCGCTGCGGTGCCTCGTCGTGACGGACCACCGCGCTCTCCCTCGCGACGAGGTGCTCGCGGCCCTTCCCACGGCCCCGATCCCCCTGGAGGATGCGGGCTTCGACATGTCGGACGAGACGTACGCGGGCATCGTCCGCACCGTCATCGCCGACGAGATCGGTCGCGGCGAGGGCGCGAACTTCGTCATCCGTCGGGACTTCACCGCGTCGGTGGCGGCCGATCCGCGCGTCACCGCGCTCACCTGGTTCCGAGCCCTGCTCGAGCACGAGCGCGGTGCGTACTGGACCTTCGCGGTGGTCACCGACGGACACGTCGCGGTCGGCGCGAGCCCCGAGGCCCACGTGAGCGCGCAGGGCGGCATCGTCACGATGAACCCCATCTCCGGCACCTTCCGCCACCCCGACAACGGCGCGACGGTCGAGACGCTGGCCGAGTTCCTGGAGTCCACCAAGGAGACCGAAGAGCTCTTCATGGTCGTCGACGAGGAACTCAAGATGATGAGCGCCGTGTGCTCCGACGGCGGACGCATCACGGGCCCGCACCTCAAGGAGATGTCGCGGCTCACGCACACGGAGTACATGCTGCGCGGCTCGTCGCGGCTCGACCCTCGCACGATCCTGCGCGAGACGATGTTCGCGCCGACGGTCACCGGCTCGCCCATGCAGAACGCCTGCACCGTGATCGCGCGACACGAGACCGAACCGCGCGGCTACTACTCGGGCGTCGCGGCGCTGTTCACCCCGACGGCGGATGCGGCGGGCACCGGCCACGACCTCGACGCCCCCATCCTCATCCGCACCGCCTACCTCGTCGACGGTCGCCTGCGGGTGCCGGTCGGCGCGACGCTCGTGCGCCACTCGGACCCGGACGGCGAAGTCGGCGAGACGCACGGCAAGGCCGCGGGTGTGCTGGGCGCCATCGGTGCCGTCCCCCGCACGCGCGTCGCCGACCCCGACGCACCCGCCGCTGCCCGCCCGCTCGCGGACGACCCGGACATCGCCGCGCTCCTCGCCTCGCGCAACGCCCGCCTCGCGGCGTTCTGGTTGAACCCGCAGGGCGGCTCCGCCGACGGTCCGTTCGCGGGCCGCACGGCGGTGGTCGTGGATGCGGAGGACCGATTCACGACGATGCTCGCGCACCAGCTGCGACACCTCGGTCTCGAGACGACGATCGTCGACTGGAGCGTTGCGGACGCCGCCGCGCTCGATGCGGCCGACCTGGTGATCGCGGGCCCCGGCCCCGGCGATCCGCGCGACGACGAGAGCGACCGCATCCGTCGAATGCGCGAGATCGTCGGCTCCCGGTTGGATGCCGGCCGACCGCTGCTCTCCGTGTGCCTGAGCCATCAGATCCTCGCGGATCGCCTCGGCATCGCGCTCGCACCGCTCGCGCGCCCGCACCAGGGCCTGCAACTCGAGGTGGACGTGTTCGGGGAGCCCGCATCCATCGGCTTCTACAACACCTTCACCGCTCGCGTCGCGCCGGGCACCTCGGTCATCGACGACGTCGAGGTGTCGGCCGATCCGGTGTCCGGCGACGTCTATGCGCTGCGCGGAGAGGGATTCGCCTCGGTGCAGGGGCACCTCGAATCCATCCTGTCCCGCGATGGGATGCGGACCCTCGAGCGTCTCATCTCCGCCGCACTGGGCGCGGCGGTCGTCTGAGGCTCAGATCAGCGACAGCGGGTTGATCAGGTCCGCCAGGATCAGCACGCCGCCCATGACCGCGAGGGCAGCCACCACGACGAATGTCAGCGGGACGAGTTTCGTGGCATCGACCGGGCGGGGTGCGGGGCGGTGCGCGATGCGCGCCCACCACCTCTTGATGCCGTCCCAGAGAGCGACGACGACGTGACCGCCGTCGAGCGGCAGCAGAGGCACGAGGTTGAAGACGAACAGCGCGATGTTGAGCGAGCCCAGCAGCCCGACGATTCCCGCGACGCGATTGACGATCGGCGAGGATGACGACGCCATCTCGCCGGCGATCACGCCCGCGCCCACGACGCTCAGCGGTCCGTTCGGATCGCGCTCGGCGCCCGTGACGAGGGTCGATGCCGTCTCGGCCACCATCACCGGCAGCTTGACGATGATGCCGGCGACGGCGCCCACGTTCTCGATCGCCGCCTGGGGACCCGCCCACAGCGGCTGAGCGACCAGCGCGCCGGTGGGTCGCACCCCGATGAAGCCGATCTCCGTGTTCGGGTCGTCCGTCTTGGGGACTGCTGCCGGCGTGATCGTCACGGTGCGCTGCGTGCCGTCGCGGTCGATGACGAAGCTCATCGCCCGGCCCGGCGAGGCCTGGATGAGGGCGGTCGCCGCGGTGAAGTCTGCGACGGCCTCGCCGTCGATCGAGACGATGGTGTCGCCCGGCTCGAGACCGACCTGCGCGGCCGGTGCCGGGGATGATGCGCACTCCTGGGATGTGGACGACGTCGGCACGCACTCGCTGAGCGAGGAGACCGTCGTCGTCGCCGTCTGCACGCCGAATCCGCTGAAGAGGATCGTGAAGAGCACGATCGCCAGGAGCAGGTTCATGAAGGGGCCGCCCAGCATGATGATGACCCGCTTGTAGACGGGGAGCCGGTAGAAGGTGCGATCCTCGGCGCCGATCAGCGTCTCCGCGTTGGCGTCGCGCGCGTCCTGCACGAGCGTGCCGAAGAAGCGGGACGACACGCGCCTGCGAGCCGCGCGACCGGGCGTCGACGCGTCCTCTTCGAGCGCGGGCGCGGGCGGGTACATGCCGGCCATCGAGATGTAGCCGCCCAGCGGCAGCAGCTTGACGCCGTACTCCGTCTCGCCGCGGCGGCGCGAGAAGAGCGTCGGGCCGAAGCCGATCATGTATTGACCGACGCGCACACCGAAGGCCTTGGCGGGCACGAGATGACCGATCTCGTGGAGGGCGATCGAGACGGCGAGGCCGACGATGAGCACCACGACACCGATCACGAAGGCGAGGATCGTCACCGCACCACCGTAGCGGCGACGGCTTTGAGCGAGCCGTGCACGGCCACGGCGAGCCACGAGCACGGACCGCGTCTGATTGAATGGAGGGCCATGTCATCGCCCGCGAATCTGCCCCCGGTCCTGCGCCCAGAGAACCCTCCGACGCGGGCGCTGGACGACCTCGCGAACCGCTTCGGAGCAGAGGTCCACGGCGACGCGCGGGGCGTCGCGCTGCACGGGATCACGCTCGCGACGGCCGATCTCCGCCCGGGTGAGGCGTTCGTCGCCCTCCGCGGCGTGAACCGCCACGGCGCGGAGTTCGCCACGCAGGCGATCGAACACGGCGCGGTCGCGATCATCACGGATGCGGCGGGCGCCGACCTCATCGGCACGGCCGCCGTCCCGGTGCTCGTCCTCGAGAACCCGCGGGCGCGAATGGGCGAGCTTTCCGCGTGGGTGTACGGCACGGGCGTCGACGACGACCTTCCGCTCCTGTTCGCCACCACGGGCACCAACGGCAAGACGAGCGTCTCCCACCTCCTCGAGGGCATGCTGTCGCAGCTCGGCGTCGTCACCGGGCTCTCCTCCACCGCTGAGCGCCACATCGCGGGTCAGGTGATCGTTTCGCGCCTGACGACACCCGAGGCATCCGAGTTCCATGCCCTCCTCGCGCTCATGCGCGAGCGGGGCGTCGAGGCCGTCGCCGTCGAGGTGAGCGCGCAGGCGCTCAGCCGCCACCGTGTGGACGGGATCGTCTTCGACGTCGCCGCTTTCACGAACCTCACCCATGACCACCTCGACGACTACGCCGACATGCAGGAGTACCTCGAGGCGAAGCTTCCGTTGTTCCGCCCCGACCGCGCCCGTCGCGCCGTCATCTCGCTCGACTCCGCCGCGGCGGCCGAGGTCGTGGCCCGGTGCGAGATCCCCTTCACGACCATCGCGACGCCCGACATCGCGGCCGACGCCGGGCTCGCCGAGACCGCCCAGTGGCGCGTCGAGATCATCGACGAGCGCCAGGAAGGCACGCGGTTCGCGCTGCACGGTCCTGCCGGCGAGCGCCTCGAGACGGTGGTGCCCGTCATCGGTCGCCACATGGCGGCCAACGCGGCGCTCGCGATCGTCATGATGCACGAAGGCGGCTATCCGTGGCAGCGCCTCGTGGACGCGTTGGACGGCTCACGCATCGACGCCTATCTTCCGGGTCGCACCGAGCGGGTGTCGGGCGATGCGGGACCCGCGGTGTACGTGGACTTCGGGCATTCGCCCGATGCCTTCGAGAAGACCCTGGCGGCGGTCCGTCGCGTCACCCCCGGCCGCGTGCTGATGCTGTTCGGCGCCGACGGCGACCGCGACGCGACGAAGCGCCATGACATGGGGCGCACCGGCGTCGAGGGCAGCGACATCCTCGTCATCACCGACCATCATCCGCGCTTCGAGGAACCGACCTCCATCCGGGCGACCCTCATCGAGGGGGCTCGCCGCGCGCGTCCGGATGCCGAGATCCACGAGTTCTCGCCGCCCGAGCGGGCGATCGTCGAGGCCGTCGCGCTGGTCGGCGAGGGCGACGCGATCCTCTGGGCCGGACCCGGTCACCAGGACTACCGCGACATCCGCGGGCAGCGCACGCCGTACTCCGCCCGCGAGCTCGCTCGCCGCGCGCTGCGGGATGCCGGGTGGCCCGTTCCCGAGCCACGTTGGCCCGTTCCCTACGAGGACTGAGCCCGCATCCATCCGCTCTGCGGCGGCTCCTGCCGTGCGCAGGACCTTGGTCCCTGGCGTGCCGGAATCCTTGTTGTTCCCACACAAGGAAGTCAGTGGTCTGACCTCTTTGATTATTCACGGCGTGCATGCTCCGAACACCGCCGCAGCCCGGGTCTAGCGTGACAACAGGCCCGCCGGGCGGGCGCCCGACGACGAGCACCACCCCGACGCGACCGGCCCCACGAGGACAAGGAAGCGACATCATGAGCATCGTCACCCCCGCAGGAGTTTCCCGCGACGCACAGGACGCCCAGCCCCAGGCCTGGGACGGCTTCACGGCCGGCCCGTGGCAGGACGGCGTGGACGTGCGCGACTTCATCCAGCGCAACTACACCCCGTACACCGGCGACGGTTCGTTCCTCGCCGGCCCCACCGAGCGGACGACGCGGGTGTGGAACACGCTGGCCGCCATGTTCCCCGAGGAGCGCGAGCGCGGCGTCTACGACATCGACCCCTACACGCCCGCCGCCATCACCGCTCACCAGCCCGGCTACATCGCGAAGGACGACGAGCTGATCGTCGGTCTGCAAACCGATGCGCCGCTCAAGCGTGCGATCATGCCGAACGGCGGATGGCGGATGGTCGAGGGCGCTCTCAAGACCTACGGCTACGAGGTCGACGAGACGCTCAAGGCGATCTACACGCAGTACCGCAAGACCCACAACGAGGGCGTCTTCGACGTGTACTCCCCCTCGGTGCGCGCCGCTCGCCGGTCGCACATCATCACGGGCCTGCCCGACGCCTACGGCCGCGGCCGGATCATCGGCGACTACCGCCGCGTGGCGCTCTACGGTGTCGACGCGCTCATCGCCGCGAAGAAGATCGACAAGCTCGGCCTGGACACGACGCCGTTCACGGAGGACATCGTGCGCGCCCGCGAGGAGCACGCCGAGCAGATCCGCGCCCTCGGCGAACTGAAGCAGATGGCCGCCTCCTACGGCTACGACATCTCCGGGCCCGCCACGACCGCTCGCGAGGCGGTCCAGTGGCTCTACTTCGCCTACCTCGGTTCGGTGAAGGAGCAGAACGGCGCCGCGATGTCGCTCGGTCGCACCTCGACGTTCCTCGACGTGTTCGTCCAGCGCGACCTCGAACGGGGACTGCTCACCGAGAGCGAAGCGCAGGAGATCGTCGACGACTTCGTGATCAAGCTGCGGATCGTGCGATTCCTGCGCACTCCCGAGTACGACCAGCTGTTCTCCGGCGACCCGACCTGGGTGACCGAGACGATCGGCGGCGTCGGCGAGGACGGTCGTCCACTGGTGACGCGCACCTCGTTCCGCTACCTGCAGACGCTCTACAACCTGGGTCCCGCACCCGAGCCGAACATGACCGTGTTCTGGAGCGAGCAGCTGCCCGAGGGCTTCAAGAACTTCTGCGCGCAGGTCTCGATCGACACCTCTGCCGTCCAGTACGAGTCGGATGACCTCATCCGCGCCCAGTGGGGCGACGACGCGGCCATCGCCTGCTGCGTCTCCCCGATGCGGGTGGGCAAGCAGATGCAGTTCTTCGGCGCCCGCGTGAACCTCGCCAAGACGCTCCTGTACGCCATCAACGGCGGACGCGACGAGGTCACGGGCGAGCAGATCGCCCCCGAGGAGACGCCCGTCGGCGACGGCCCCCTCGACTACGCCGACGTGGACGCACGCTTCGACCGGATGATGGACTGGCTCGCCGCGACCTACGTGGAGGCGCTGAACTGCATCCACTGGTCGCACGACAAGTACGCGTACGAGCGTCTCGAGATGGCTCTCCACGACAAGGACGTGCTGCGCACGATGGCCTTCGGCATCGCCGGGCTCTCGGTCGCCGCGGACTCCCTCTCCGCCATCAAGTACGCGACCGTCACCCCGATCCGCGACGAGCGCGGCATCGTCGTCGACTACCGCACCGAGGGCGTCTTCCCCGCCTACGGCAACGACGACGACCGAGCGGACGCGATCGCCGTCGAGCTCGTCGAACGGTTCATGGCGAAGCTTCGCCGTCACCCGATGTACCGCAACGCGCTTCCGACGCAGTCCGTGCTGACCATCACCTCGAACGTCGTCTACGGAAAGGCCACGGGCAACACCCCCGATGGACGCCGGGCCGGCGAGCCGTTCGCCCCGGGCGCCAACCCGATGAACGGACGCGACACCCACGGGATGCTGGCCTCGGCCCTCTCGGTCGCGAAGGTGCCGTACACGGAGGCCCAGGACGGGATCTCGCTGACCAACACGATCGTGCCGGCGGGCCTCGGCCGCACGGCGGACGAGCGTTCGCGCAACCTGGCAGGTCTGCTGGACGCGTACTTCAGCTCCAACGGGTACCACATGAACGTCAACGTCCTGAACCGCGAGACGCTGCTCGACGCCATGGAGAACCCCGAGGCCTATCCGCAGCTGACGATCCGGGTGTCCGGCTACGCCGTGAACTTCGTGCGACTGACGCGCGAGCAGCAGCTCGACGTGCTGTCCCGCACGTTCCACGGGGGGATGTGAGAGCGCCATGACCGTGCTGCTGGGCACGCCGCTCCCCCGGGATGCGGTGCAGCTCGACGCTCCGGCCGTGGAGGCCGGCGCCACCCGTCGCGGTGGCGCCGGCCTCCACGGCCTCGAGATCGCCGACATCGACCGCGCCGGGCGCCTCGCCGCGATGCGCACCGGCGAGCTCGGCTCCGTGCACTCTTGGGAGCTGGTCACGGCGGTCGACGGCCCCGGAACGCGCCTGACCCTGTTCCTCAACGGCTGTCCGCTGCGGTGCCTGTACTGCCAGAACCCGGACACGTTCGCCATGAAGGACGGCGTCCCGGTGACGGCGGATGCGGTCCTGGAACGCCTCCGCCGGTATCTCGGCGTCTTCCGCGCCACCGGCGGGGGGCTCACCATCTCGGGAGGCGAGGTGCTCATGCAGCCCGCGTTCGCTGCCCGGCTGGTCCGCGGCGCCAAGGCGATGGGAATCCACACGGCGCTCGACACGTCCGGCTACCTGGGAGCTCACGCCACCGATGAGCTTCTCGCCGACACCGACCTCGTCCTGCTGGACGTGAAGTCCGGCGACCCCGACACGTACCGCCGTGTCACGGGCCGGGAGCTCGAGCCGACGCTCGAGTTCGGCGAGCGCCTGGCGCGTCGCGGCGACGTCGAGGTGTGGGTCCGGTTCGTCCTCGTCCCCGGTCTCACCGACGACGTCGGCAACGTCGCCGCGGTCGCCCGCTACGCCGCATCCCTGAACGAGATCCGGCCCGGCACCGTCACCCGCGTGGAGGTCCTGCCCTTCCATCAGATGGGTCGTGACAAGTGGCACGAGCTGGGACGCACGTACCCCCTGGAAGACACGCCCGCACCCGAGAAGGAGCTCATCGAACGGGTGCGCGCACAGTTCGCGGCGGAAGGGCTGACGGTCTACTGACCGGACGCCGCCACCGCCGCATCCGCCGCACGGCGCGCCCAGCTCTCGGCGTCGGCCAGGCCCTCGCGACTCAGCGTAGCGGGGGCCTCGTGCGTGTCGACGACGCGACGGACGATGTCGACGATGTCGACGAAACCGATGCGCCCCTCGTGGAACGCGTCGACCGCCTGCTCGTTGGCCGCGTTGAACACCGCGGGGTACGTGCGCCCCGCCTCTCCCACGCTCTTGGCGAGCGCGACCGCCGGGAACGCCTCCTCGTCGAGCGGCTCGAACGTCCAGGTCGATGCACGGGTGAAGTCGAGGGGTGCTCCGACGCCGCTCACCCGCTGCGGCCAGTCGAGCCCCAGCGAGATCGGCAGGCGCATGTCCGGCGGCGACGCCTGGGCGATCGTCGATCCGTCCACGAACTCGACCATGGAGTGGACGATCGACTGCGGATGCACCACGACGTCGATCTGCGCGTAGGGCACCCCGAACAGCAGATGCGCCTCGATGACCTCGAGCCCCTTGTTCACGAGGCTCGCCGAGTTCGTGGTCACCACGCGCCCCATGTCCCACGTCGGGTGGGCGAGAGCCTCGGCCGGCGTGGCCGCGGCGAGCTGCTCACGGGTGCGCCCTCGGAACGGTCCGCCGGACGCGGTGAGCACGAGCCGACGCACCTCGGAGGGCCTGCCCGAGCGCAGGGCCTGCGCGATCGCCGAATGCTCGGAGTCCACGGGGACGATCTGCCCCGGCGCAGCCAGCGCCGTCACCAGCTCGCCGCCGACGATGAGCGACTCCTTGTTCGCGAGCGCCAGCGTGCGCCCCTCCTCGAGCGCGGCCAGCGTCGGACCGAGCCCGACGGAGCCCGTGATGCCGTTGAGGACGACATCCGCGTCGACGCCCCGAACGAGCGCCTCCGCCTCGACGGCCCCGAGCGCCGTGTCGGCGACGCCGAACTCCGCCGCCTGCGCCTCCAGAACCGCGCGGTCGGTACCCGCGGCCAGACCGACGACGCGGAAGCGATCCGGATTGTTCCGGATCACCTCCAGCGCCTGGGTGCCGATCGACCCGGTGGAGCCGAGGACGACGACGCGCCGCACGGGATCAGCCCTCGGTCGGCTTCGTGGAGACGATGTCGATGACGAAGACGAGCGTCTCCCCCGCCAGCTGCTGCTGCGACGATCCGGCCTCGCCGTAGCCGCACGACGGCGACATCGACACCAGCACCTGCGAGCCGGCCTTCTGCCCTTCCAGCGCTCGCTTGAAGCCCACCACGACGCCGTCGGTGGAGAAGCTCGCCGTCTGTCCGCGGTCGTAGCTCGAATCGAACGTCGAGCCGTCCGACCACTTCACGCCCGCGTAGTTGACCTCGACCGTATCGCCGGCGCCGACGGTGTCGCCGTCACCCTCCTTGAGCACCTCGACACGGACGCCATCCTCAGGGGCCGATGCGGGAATCGTGATCGTGGGCTTGTCGTCGGTGAAGGTCACCGCGGGCGCCTCGCCAGCGAACGGCTCCGCCTGGCACCACTGCGCCTCGGGCGTCGAAGAGATGAGATCCACGACGAACACCTGTGCGGCGCTGTCACTGCTCGCGGGAAGGGTCGCCACGACGCGGGTTCCGGGGGTGGCACAGCCGAGGACCTTGCCGAGCACGCTCTCGGCCGCGACAGGCTGCGGCTGCACGGGCGTGCCGTCGTATCCCACGGATCCCTGGAGCTGGCCCGTGGTCGCGTCGAAGGCGGCGAGCGCGTAGGTGACGTAGTCGCCCGCGGCGATGGGGGTGCCGGTGCCCTCGGTGACCACGGTCCGCTCCACGTCGGAGATGTCCAACGGAGCGGTGAAGGTCGCGGTCGGCTGCTGGCCGACCTCACCCGACACGCTGACCGCATCGGAGGCGGCGCCCGAGGAGGCGACGTCGGCGCAGAGGTCCGCTGCGGCGCTCGCCGTCGGGGCGGAGGTCGCGTCGGGCGAGGATGCGGCGGAGCATCCGGCAAGAGCGAGGGCGCTGACCGCGAGTGCGGACAGGATGAGGAGCGGACGGCGCACGGGAACCTCCAGAATCGGTGCGGGGCTGACCCATCATCCCGCATCCGCCCATGCCCTCGCTGAGAGGGCCCGGCGAGGCCTCATGCGCCGGACGGAATGGAATCCGCAGTAGCCTCTTACGGTGACAGATGCGCAGAGCCGCGACGCGGAGAACGTTCCCGATCCGCGCGCATCCGAATCCAAGCCGGTGACGGATGTCGGCTTCGCGTACTTCCTCGGGCGCCGCGTGCTGGCCCCTCTGGCACGCGTGGCCTACCGCCCGCGCATCGAGGGGCGCCAGAATGTCCCGCGCACCGGACCGGTGATCTTCGCCGCGAACCACCTCTCGTTCATCGACTCCTTCGCCATTCCCATGGCAGCGCCCCGGCCGGTCCAGTTCCTCGCCAAGTCGAGCTACTTCGACGGACCGGGGCTCAAGGGCTGGCTCTCGCGGCAGATCTTCCTCGGCCTCGGGGCGAACCCCGTCGAGCGCGGCGCGGGACAGGCGGCGCTGGACGCGCTCGACCAGCAGAAGCGGATGCTGGAGGCCGGTAAGGCCATCGCGCTCTATCCCGAGGGCACGCGATCACTCGACGGCAGGCTCTACAAGGGACGCACCGGCGTCGCCTTCCTCGCTCTCCAGACCGGCGCACCCGTGGTGCCTGTCGGCCTGATCGGCACGAACGAGGCTATGCCCGTGGGAGCGAAGTTCCCGCGCACGAATCCGCGCGTGACGATCCGCTTCGGCGAGCCGCTCGATCTCTCGGCGCACGGCCCCGCCAGCTCCGGACGTGCCCGCCGCGCGGCGACCGACGAGCTCATGGCGGCGATCCACGCCCTCTCGGAGCAGGAGTTGGCGGGCACCTACAACGAGGTGCCCGCGCACGGCGCCATCGAACGCATCAAGCGGGTCCTGCCTCACGAGCGCCTCTGACGGCACACTTTCTCATTCACCGCTTCCGGCTCTTGACGCTCGGCCCCGCCGGGTGGAGATTCGGAGCGTCTGCGAAGCCACAATGAGGAGGCATCCGTGAAGAAGTTCATCAACGACCCGACCCAGGTACTCTCCGATGCTCTGACCGGCATCCGACTCGCCCATCCCGAGCTGCGGGTCGATTCCGCCAACCGCGTCATCTTCCGCGCCGAGGCGACACGACCCGGCAAGGTCGCGCTCGTCTCCGGCGGCGGCTCCGGCCACGAACCCATGCACGGCGGGTTCGTGGGGACGGGAATGCTCGACGCCGCCTGTGCGGGCGAGGTGTTCACCTCCCCCACCCCCGACCAGATCCTCGCTGCCACCGTCGGGGCCGATTCCGGCGCCGGCGTCCTGCACATCGTCAAGAACTACACCGGCGACGTCCTCAACTTCGAGATGGCGGCAGAACTCGCCGCCGCAGAGGGTGTGCGCGTCGAGTCGGTGGTGGTCGCCGACGACGTCGCGGTTCAGGACTCCACCTGGACGGCGGGACGGCGGGGCGTGGGCACGACCGTCGTCCTCGAGAAGATCGTGGGCGCCGCAGCCGAGGAGGGCATGGACCTCGACGCCCTCGCCGCTCTCGCCACCCGCGTCAGCGAGAGCGGGCGCTCCATGGGCGTCGCGCTGACCAGCTGCACCGTGCCCGCGGCGGGCAAACCGACCTTCGACCTCCCGGAGGACGAGATGGAGGTGGGCGTCGGCATCCACGGCGAACCGGGACGTTCGCGCGTGCCCCTCGCCAGCGCCCACGAGATCGCCCGCATGCTCGTCGACCCGATCGTGCATGATTTCGGCGACGCGCGCGGCGACGCCATCGTGCTGCTGTCCGGCCTCGGCGCCACTCCTCTGATCGAGCAGTACCTCCTGTACGGCGAGATCGCCCCGCTGCTCACGGAGGCGGGCTTCGACGTGCGCCGCGTGCTGGTCGGCGACTACATCACGAGCCTCGACATGGCCGGCGCCTCGCTGACCGTCGTGCGTGCCGACGACGAGTTCGTGCGCCTCTGGGATGCTCCGGTGGTCACGCCGGGCCTGCGCTGGGGAGCGTGAGCGCGCGATGGCCGCAGCCACCCTCGAGACGCTGACCGCGTGGATCTCCGGCTTCCGCGACCAGATCGTCCAGCACCAGGCGGAGCTCACCGAGCTCGACTCCGTCATCGGCGACGCCGACCACGGCTCCAACATGGCGCGCGGCATGGCGGCGGTCGTGACGGCGGTCGAGGCGACCCCGCCGGCGGATGCGGCGGCGCTGTTCAAGACCGTCGGGATGACGCTGGTCTCGACCGTCGGCGGGGCGAGCGGGCCGCTGTACGGCACGTTCTTCCTCCGCTTCGGGGGCGCGGCGGGCGCCACCGACGCGATGGACGCCGCCGCCCTCGGCACGGCGCTCCGCGCCGGCGCCGAGGGCGTTCGCACACGCGGCAAGGCCGAGCCCGGTGACAAGACGATGCTGGATGCGATGCTCCCCGCCGTCGACGCGTGGGAGCAGGCGACGGCCGCGGGTTCGGATCTCGCGGCCGTCGCCTCCGCCGCCGCCGATGCGGCCGAGGCCGGTCGTGACGCCACCACCCCGCTCGTGGCGCGCAAGGGTCGGGCGAGCTATCTCGGTGAACGAAGCGCGGGTCATCAGGATCCGGGGGCGACATCCACGGCACTGCTGTTCACGACGCTGCGGGACGCGGTGACGGCCGCATGATCGGTTTCGTCGTCGTCTCGCACAGCCGCCCGCTCGCCGAGGCCGCCGTGGCCCTCGCCACCCAGATGGTGGCGGAGGGCCCGCCCCCGATCGAGATCGCCGCAGGCTCGGCGGACGGCGGGTTCGGCACCGATGCGGCGGCGATCGCCGCATCCATCGACCGGCTCGACGCGACCGAGGACGTCGTCGTGCTGATGGATCTCGGCTCCGCCGTGCTGAGCGCCGAGATGGCGCTCGAGTTCGTCGAGCACCCGGAGCGCGTCCACCTGAGCTCCGCGCCCTTCGTCGAAGGACTCGTCGCGGCCGTCGTGCTCGCGGCGACGGGGGCCGACTGGACGAGCATCCACGCAGAGCTCGGCGGCGCATACGCGCAGAAGGCGCGCCACCTGGAGACCGGGTCCGGCGAACCGACGCCGGCGCCGTCACCGCCTGCGCCCGAATCAACCTCCGCCGAGGACGAGGCCTCGTTCGAGGCGGTCGTCGTCAACCCCTCGGGGTTGCACGCGCGGCCCGCAGCCACGTTCGTGAAGACCGCGGCGAAGTTCGACGCCCTCGTGGAGATCGAGAACGTCGACGCGGGATCGGGTCCTGTCTCCGCGGCGAGTCTGCTCGCGCTGATCGCCCTGGGCATCGGGCGCGGAGCACGCATCCGGGTGCGTGCGCGCGGACGCGAGGCTCAGCCCGCGATCGACGCGCTGCGCGCCCTCGTCGAAGACGGCTTCGGCGAGGTCTGAGCCGCCCGGGGGCTCATGCGCGAGAGGCTCATGAGCCGCCGGGCGACGGTCTCCTCCAGCACGAGGTCCGTGATGAGCCCTGCCGCCAGGGCGCCCTGCAGCGCGTCGATCTTCGACAGGCCCGACATGACGCAGAAGCGGCGCGGGATGCGGCGGACGTCGTCGAGATCGGGGCCGCTGGATCGCAGATTCAGCGACGGGATGTCGGAGGATCCGTCGATGCGGTAGAACATCGTCGCGCAGTCGCCGACCACGCCCTCCTGCTCGATGAGCGCCAGGTCGCGCTGGTCGAAGTAGTCACCGGAGTAGACGTGCGAGGGGACGGCCGCGCGGGGCGATCCGAGTCCGAACACGAACAGGCCGACGCGACGCTGCATCTGCAGCACGGCGCGCACCGACCTCTCCCGCCACATCGCGTCCTTCGTCGCTGCCTCGTCGAAGAGCGCGGGCACCGGGAAATGGTGCACGGAGGCGGACCACGCGGCGCCGAATCGCGAGAGGATCTCGCCCGCGTACGGGACACCGAAGGTGTGTCCGTTGGCTGCTCCGTTCATCTGCACCACGTGCGTGTCGTGGGTGCGCTTGGTCGGCAGGTGTCGGGCGATGGCCGACAGCGTCGATCCCCACGCGATGCCGACGGTCATCGACGAGTCGACGTGCTCGCTCAGGATGCGCGCAGCGGACAACGCGGTGCGATCGAGACGCTCGGCCTCGCCGATGTGACTCGTGGTCGGCACGATGTGCACCGTGATGCCGAACCTCTCCGCCAGCCGTTCCTCGATCTGGCTGCGCGCCGCGAGCGGGGAGTGCACCGAGATCGACACCAGGCCCGTGTCGCGCGCATGGGAGATCAACCGGGAGACCGAGGAGCGCGAGGTGTGCATCTCGCGCGCGATCGCCTCCATCGTGAGGTCCTGCAGGTAGTACAGCTGTGCTGCGCGCAACGCGTCGCGCACCTTCATCGACCCGGCCTCCGCCATGATCATCCCTTCGCCCGTCCCATCATTCTGCACGTTTGTGCAGAGAACTTGCGACGAGTTCCCATTTCCATGCAACCTGCCAAGGATCCATCGATACGAAAGGTCGACGACGACATGTCGCTCTCTCCCTCGCTACGGCCTCAGGTCGCACAGATCCGCGACGCTCAGGATCTCGACGTTCTCATCGTGGGCGGCGGGATCAACGGCATCGCCACGCTCCGCGACCTCTCGCTCCAGGGGGTCAAGGCCGCCCTGGTCGAGCGCGGGGACTTCGTCTCCGGCGCATCGAGCGCGTCCAGCCACATGGTGCACGGCGGCGTGCGCTACCTCGAGAACGGCGAGTTCCGCCTCGTGAAGGAGGCGGTCACCGAACGCAACGCGCTGCTGAAGACAGCCCCGCACTACGTCCGGCCTCTGCCGACGACGATCCCCATCTTCAAGACCTTCTCGGGGATCCTGTCCGCGCCCTTCCGGCTGCTGGTCACACACGGTCGCGGCAAGCCCAACGAGCGTGGTGCGCTGCTGATCAAGATCGGCCTCGTGATCTACGACACCTTCTCGCGCGACGGCGGCTCCGTCCCGCGGCACCGGTTCGTCGGCAAGAAGAAGTCGCTCGCCGACTTCCCGAAGATGAACGAGGGGCTCGCCTACACGGCGACGTACTACGACGCCTCCATGCACGACCCGGAGCGCCTCGCTCTGGACGTCCTCTCGGACGGCCTCGAGGACGGCTCCGCGATGGCCGCGAACTACGTCACGGCGATCGGCGCGGACGAGAACGGCGTGCTGCTTCGCGACGAGGTCACGGGCACCGAGTTCACCGTGGCGGCCAAGGTCGTCCTGAACACGTCGGGGCCGTGGACCGACCTCACCAACGCCGCCCTCGGAACCCCCACCCGCTACATGGGCGGCACGAAGGGCTCGCACATCGTGCTCGACAACCCGGAGCTGCTGGCGGCCACCCGCGGTCGGGAGATCTTCTTCGAGCACTCGGACGGGCGCATCGTGCTGATCTACCCGCTCAAGGGCCGCGTCCTCGTCGGCACCACCGACATCGACGCCGACCCTTCGAAGAAGGTCACCTGCACCGACGACGAGATCCAGTACTTCTTCGACCTCGTGCGCCACGTCTTCCCGACGATCGAGGTCGACCGGTCTCAGATCGTCTACACCTTCTCCGGCATCCGTCCGCTGCCGCGTCACGACGACACGGCTCCGGGCTTCGTCTCCCGCGACTACCGCATCGTCGACGGCACGCTCGGCAAGACGCCGACCCTCAGCCTCGTCGGCGGCAAGTGGACGACCTTCCGCGCGCTGGCGGAGCACCTCAGCACCCGCGCGCTCGAGAAACTGGGCCGCACGCACCGAGTGAGCACGCAGGGCCTGGCGATCGGCGGCGGCAAGGGTTACCCGATGACCCCGGAAGCGCGCCGCGCGTGGGTCGCCGAGCGCAGCGGTCGTCACTCCGCATCGCTCGTACTCAGTCTGCTGGACCGCTACGGCACCCGCGCCGAGGCCGTGCTCGCCGACCTCCCGGCCCAGCCGAGCGAGCTCGAGCACGCGCACGGCTACTTCCGCGAAGAACTCGCCTACCTCGCGCGCACCGAGCAGGTCGTGCACCTCATCGACCTGCTGCTGCGCCGCACGGACATCGCCTTCGTCGGCGGGCTGAGCACGGCCACCCTCCAGGAGGCCGCCGAGGCGATCGCCGAGCCGCTCGGTTGGGATGACGAGCGGGTGAGCGAGGAGATCGCTCACGCCACCCAGATCCTTCGGGACGACCACCGTATCGACCTCGCGGAGGGCGGACGGCTGGCTTCCTGAGAGAACGTGCGGGCGCGTCCTCTGGTGCGCGCCCGCACACCCGCTCTAGGTTCAGAGCAACCCGATATCCCGCCGCACGAAGGGGCGACAGGCGGGCATCACTGAAAGGTCAATGAAGACATGAACGAAGTCAATCTCGGTTTGTACTTCCTCTCCGAGACCGTGGGAACGGCCATGCTGCTGTTGCTCGGTTGCGGTGTGGTGGCGAACGTCGCTCTGGCGAAGACCAAGGGCAATGGCGGCGGATTCCTGCTCGTCAACTGGGGCTGGGGCCTCGCGGTCTTCGCCGGCGTCATCGTCTCGGCGTACTCCGGTGCACAGCTGAACCCGGCCGTGTCCATCGGTCTCCTCGTGCACGGCGACATCAGCGCCACGCAGTTCGGAATCGCTGTGCTCGCCCAGATGCTGGGTGCCATCATCGGCGCCGTCCTATGCTGGGTCGCCTACAAGCAGCACTTCGACGACGAGCCCGACCCGGCGAACAAGCTCGGGGTCTTCTCCACGGGGCCGGCGATCCGCTCGTACGGCTGGAACCTCATGACGGAGATCATCGCGACCTTCGTGCTCGTGTTCGTCATCTTCGGATTCCGTGACTACGGCGTCGCCGACATCGGCGTCCCCGGTGGCCTCGGGGGCCTCGCCGCCGTGCCGGTGGCCCTGCTCGTGGTCGGCATCGGCGCCTCGCTCGGTGGCCCGACCGGATACGCCATCAACCCTGCCCGCGACCTCGGCCCGCGTATCGCCCACGCCATCCTGCCCATCAAGGGCAAGGGCTCCAGCGACTGGTCCTACTCGTGGGTGCCGGTCGTCGGTCCGCTCATCGGCGGCTCCCTCGCCGGTCTGCTCGCCCCGCTCCTGCTGGGCTTCGTCGCGGCCTGATCCGATCCACTCCCGGGTGGGCGGCGCTCCCGTGCGTCGCCCACCTCCCCACCATCCGAACCAACAGACAAGGAAGTCCATCCAATGGCTGACTACGTCCTCGCCATCGACCAGGGAACCACCTCGACGCGCGCGATGATCTTCGACCGCAAGGGAAGCGTGATCTCCGTCGGGCAGAAGGAGCACGAGCAGATCTTCCCGAAGGCGGGCTGGGTCGAGCACGACCCCGCCGAGATCTGGCGCAACACCCAGGAGGTCATCGGCCTCGCGCTGAGCCGCGCCGACATCACCCGTCACGACATCGCCGCGATCGGCATCACCAACCAGCGCGAGACCGCCGTGGTCTGGGACAAGAACACCGGGAAGCCCGTCTACAACGCGATCGTCTGGCAGGACACCCGCACGCAGTCGATCGTCGACCGTCTCGCAGACGGTGACACCGACCGCTACAAGGACATCGTGGGCCTGCCTCTGGCGACCTACTTCTCCGGAACCAAGATCGTGTGGATCCTCGAGAACGTCGAGGGCGCGCGAGAGAAGGCGGAGGCCGGCGACCTGATCTTCGGCACGACCGACACATGGGTGCTTTGGAACCTCACCGGCGGCACCGAGGGCGGCGTTCACGCGACGGACGTCACCAACGCGAGCCGGACGCTGTTCATGGATCTGGAGACGCTGCAGTGGCGCGACGACATCCTCGCCGACTTCGGCGTGCCGCGCTCGATGATGCCGGAGATCCGCTCCTCGTCGGAGGTCTACGGCACCGCCGAGTCCTCGTCGCTGCTGCGCGAGACCCCGGTCGCCGGCATCCTGGGCGACCAGCAGGCCGCCACCTTCGGTCAGGCGGCATACGACCCGGGCGAGAGCAAGAACACCTACGGCACCGGCAACTTCCTGATCTTCCAGACGGGCGAGGAGATCGTCCGCTCCAAGAACGGGCTGCTCACGACACTCGGATACAAGCTGGGCGACGGTCCGGCGCACTACGCCCTCGAGGGCTCGATCGCGGTCACCGGTTCCCTGATCCAGTGGCTGCGCGACCAGCTCGGCATCATCTCGTCCGCACCCGAGGTCGAGACGCTCGCCGAGAGCGTCGACGACAACGGCGGCGTGTACTTCGTGCCGGCGTTCTCGGGCCTGTTCGCTCCGTACTGGCGCCCGGATGCCCGCGGCGCGATCGTCGGCATGACCCGATACGTGAACAAGGGCCACATCGCCCGTGCCGCGCTCGAGGCGACGGCCTTCCAGTCGCGCGAGGTGCTCGACGCGGTCAACGCCGACTCCGGCGTCGATCTCACCGAGCTGAAGGTCGACGGCGGCATGACCGCCAACGACGCCCTCATGCAGTTCCAGGCCGACATCCTGGGCGTCCCGGTCGTACGCCCGGTCGTCGCCGAGACCACGGCTCTGGGTGCGGCGTACGCTGCGGGCCTGGCCGTCGGCTTCTGGGACAACCTCGACGATCTGCGCGCCAACTGGCAGGAGGACAAGCGCTGGGAGCCGAACATGGATCCCGAGGAGCGCGACCGTCAACTGCGCCTGTGGAAGAAGGCCGTCACCAAGTCCATGGACTGGGTCGACGACGACGTGCGCTGATCCCCTGAACGACCAGATGCCCCGCGGGTTCCGACCCGCGGGGCATCTCGTCGTTCGCGCCGACTCTCAGCCGGCTGCGGTGATCTGCGCGTGGTGGCGCACCGGGAAGTTGACCGAGTTCGCGATGAAGCACCATTCGTGGGCGGTGGCGTGCGCGGCCTCGGCGGCGGGGATCATCGACGCGTCCGCCACGACCACGCGGGGCGTCAGCAGCACGTCCGTGAAGCGGCCCGCTCCTGATCCGTCGTCGGTCATCGTCCCCTCGGCGGCGTCTTCGTAGGAGACGACGACGACCCCCGCCACGACGCACGCGTGCAGGTACGACAGCAGGTGGCACTGGCTGAGCGCGGCGAGGAGCATGTCCTCGGGGTTCCACCGCTCGGGGTCGCCACGGAACGGCTTGTCGGCTGAGCCCCGCAGCTCCGGCTTGCCGTCGACCGTCAGGGTGACGTCGCGGTCATAGTCGCGGTATCCGCTCGTTCCGGTGCCGCGGTTGCCGGTCCAAAGAGCGTTCAGACGGTAGTGGTGGGTGCCAGGCATGGGCACAGTCTGTCATGGCGGATGCGGTCGCCGACTACGCTGAGAGGATGCCCGAGACGTTCTCCGCCACCGCCGCCGTCGAGCTCGCCGTCGTGGAACGCAGCGGTTTCGTCGAGTCGCGTCACACCGGCTCCGCCGTGGTTCTCGCACCCGACGGCAGCGTCCTCGCCGCGCACGGCGATCCCGCATCCGCGGTGCTGCCGCGCTCCACCCTGAAGCCGCTCCAGGCCCTGGCCTGCGTGACCGCCGGGGCTGCGCTGGAGGGCGAGCGGCTGGGACTCGCCACAGCCAGCCACGCCGGAACCGAGCGTCACGTCGCGGTGGTGCGCTCCATCCTCGAGGACGCCGGCTGCACCGAGGACGACCTCGGCTGCCCGCCGGCCTGGCCCGGCGACACGGCCACGCGAGACGAGATGGTGCGCGACCACGCGACGCGCTCGCGCATCCGGATGAACTGCTCCGGCAAGCACGCGGCGATGCTGCTCGCCTGCCGCACGACCGGCTGGGACACCGACGGCTATCTGGATCCCGCGCACCCGCTGCAGCAGCACATCCGCGAGGTCGTGGAGCGCCTGACCGGCGAGCGTCCGGTCGCAGCGGCGGTCGACGGATGCGGCGCTCCCGTGCCGGCGGTGACGCTGACGGGGCTGGCGCGCGCCCTGCATCGCATGGGAACGTCATCGGAGCGTTCGCCGTTCGCCCTGCACCGCAGCGCCGCGACGCTCATGGCCGCCGTGCGGGAGAACCCGTGGACGATCGACGGACCGGGCCGGCCGGACACCGTCATCATCGAGCGCACCGGCGTGTTCACGAAGACGGGCGCCGAAGGACTCGTCGTCATGGTGGCCCCGGACGGCACCACGGCGGCCGTCAAGATGCTCGACGGCTCCTCGCGCGCCACCGCGACGGTGGGTCTGCGCCTGCTCGAGCGCGCGGGTGCGCTCGCGACATCCGAGGCGGATGCGGCGCGCCGCGACCTCTCCCTCGCCGTGCACGGCGGCGACGCGATCGTCGGCGTCATCCGTCCGACGGTGTGATCTCCTTCTCCACCATCCCCCACGGCGAGCCGTAGCCCGCGGGCGCGGGCGCGGCCAGCAGGTCGAGGAACGGCTTCGCGTCGAAGGCCTCCGGACCGAGCACACCCTCCCCCACCCAATCCCCTCGCGCCAGGAGCTCGAGGGCGATGACGGGATTGATCGCGGTCTGCCAGACGACGGCCTGCGAATTGTCCTGGCGCATCGTCTGCTCGTTGTCCGCCACGTGGTACAGGTACGTCGATCGCGGCGCGCCGTCCTTGCCGGTGCCGCGCACCCACACGCCCGCGCAGGTCTTGCCTGTCATGCGGTCGCCGAGCGTCGCCGGGTCGGGAAGCGCCGCCGCCACGACGTCGCGCGGAGACACCTCGACGCCCTTCACCCTCACCGGATCCGTGCGGTCGAGGCCCGTCTTGTGCAGCACCTGCAGCACCTGGATGAACTCGTCGCCCAGGCCGTACTTGAACGTGACGCGCTTCGCGTTCGTCCAGCGCGGCATGAGGAGGACTTCCTCGTGCTCGACGTTCACGCACTCCACCGGCCCGATCCCCTCAGGGAAGTCGAAGACCTCCGGCTCGGAGAACGGGGCGGTCGTGTACCACCCACGATCCTTCTCGTAGATCACCGGCGGGTTCAGGCACTCCTCGATCGTGGTCCAGATCGAGAACGAGGGGGCGAAGTCATAGCCCTCGACGACGAGGTTCGCGCCGTCGCGCACGCCGAGTTCGTCGATCTCATCGAACAGTTCGTCCTGCGCGTAGCGGGCGAACACGTCCGAGAGCCCGGGTTCGACACCGATGCCGACGAGCGCCAGCCGCCCCGCCTGGCGCCACTTCTCCGCGGCGGCGAACTGCTCGTCGCCGAGCTTCACGCCCGGGAGCTCGTACGGCTTCTCCGGATGCGGCTTCGACAGGCTCATCGCCATGTCGAGGTAGGTGGCGCCGGCATCGAAGACGCCGGTGAAGATCGGCATGACGAAGCGGGGATCCACCGCGTTCAGCACGTGCGTGGCACCGCTGTCGCGCACGAGGGCGGCGACGGATGCCGCATCCGACGCATCCACCTGAGCGGCGCTGAAGCGGGGGTCGGCGAGTTCGGCGACGAGCGCCTCGGGCCTGGCCGGATCGTAGTCGGCGATGACCACGGCGTCGTAGAAGTCGCGACGGACGGCGATCCGGGCCGCCGCCGAGCCGACGCCTCCGGCGCCGATGATGAGGATGCGCATGCTGTTCTCCTGTCTCAGATCAAGCCACCGTCGACCGAGCGTCCGTAGTCGCCTTCGTCCGGCACCAGGACCTCGGTCTCGCGGTTGAGGCTCTCGCCCCGGAAGAACCTCTTCGAGCGCGGGAAGAGGAACCATACGAACATCAGCACGACGCCGACGGCGAGCGCCCCGATACCGATGACGAAGGTTCCGCCGATCCCGAACAGGACGGTGTAGCCGTAGTCGACGTCCCACATGTCGATCGCCGACTGGAGGAAGGCATACGTCAGCATGAGGGCGCCCAGCAGAGGAAGGAGTCCCTTCACCACGAAGGCACCCGTCGAACGGAAGAGCTCCCGCCGGAAGTACCACACGCAGGCGTATCCGGTGATGGCGTAGTAGAACGCGATCGCGAGGCCGAGCGAGAGGATCGAGTCCTGCAGGATGTTGTCGCTGATGAGCGACATCCCCACGTAGTACACGACGGCGACCACCCCCATCACGAGCGTGGAGAACGACGGCGTGCGATAGACCGGGTGCACGTCCTTGAACCGTGCGGGAAGCGCGCGGTAGACCCCCATCGCGAGGGTGCCGCGCGCGGTCGGCAGAATGGTGGTCTGGGTCGACGACACGGCGGAGATGAGGACGGCGACGACGAGCACCCATCCGAAGGGGCCGAGCAGTCCGTCCTTGATGGCGAGGAAGAAGTCGTCGGCGTTGCTCTCGTTGCCCAGCCCCACGCCGTCCTCGCCCAGGCCCGCGTACATCATGGCCGCGATCGTCACCGAGACGTAGGTCACGAGCAGGATGACCGTGGTCAACAGCGCCGCGCGCCCGGGCGTGCGCTTGGGGTCCTTGGTCTCCTCGTTCAGGGCCAGACAGGTGTCCCACCCCCAGTAGATGAACAGGGCCAGCAGCACCGCCTCCGTGAATCCGCTCCAGTCGGCGAACCCGAAGGGGTTGAGCCACGAGATGTCGAACGGCGTCGGGTTGGGTGCCGTGCCTCCGAAGAACTGCCAGAGCGCCGCGACCACGAAGATCGCGAGCGCGAGGTACTGGATCGCGAGCAGGATGTTCTGGATGCGTTCGCCGATCTCGACGCCGCGCCAACTCACCCAGGTCATCGCGGCGATAAACGCCACCGCGACCAGCAGGATCCGCCAGTCGTTGTTCTCGAACTCGAGGCCGAACAGCGCCCAGAAGTAGATCGAGGCGATCTGGGCGAGGTTGGCCAGAACCACCATCCCGGCGACTGCCACACCCCATCCGCCCATCCAGCCCACCCACGGACCGAACGCCTTGGTGCCCCAGGTGAAGGTCGTCCCGCAGTCGGGGACCGCCCGGTTCAGCTCGCGGTACGCGAAGGCGATGAACAGCATCGGGATGAAGGCGATGATGAAGGCGATGGGCGCCTGGGCCCCCACCGCGAGCACGACGAAACCGAGCGTGGCCACGAGCGAGTACACCGGCGCCGTGGACGCGAGCCCGATGACGGTCGAGCCCCAGAGCCCCAGCGTCCCCGCCGCAAGCCCCTTCCCGTCCGGGCGCTGCAGGTGGATGGGGGTGGTTGTCATGCCCAGACGTTAGGGGTCGGACACATGGGCGGTCAAGCGATCCGGCGCGCGAGGGCCGGATCGACGCCCGGCAGCTGCACACGCACGGGCAAGGCCCCCTCTCGCACGAGCCACGCTCGCCCGCGCCCGGGAGCGCAGAAGGGCGGCAATGCGCGATCACCGGTGAGCATCCGGTACTCCGCGGCACACTCCGCGTCCACGAGCAGATCGCCGCGCGCGCGGACCATCTGCAGCACGGGCCACGACCTCTGCCACAGTTCGGGGTCCGCGACGATCGCACGCGCGGCGCCCGGGTCCGCGCGATCGACGTCGGCCATGGCGACGATGTCGCACCCTCGGTCTGCGAGAGCGGCTGCGACCCGTCGCGCCTGCATCCCGTCGCGGATGACGACGCCCACCGGACCCGGGCCGCCCGCGTAGAGAGGAGGCTCCACGGCGGCCACCCGGAGCGGGGCCTCGACCCACGGGACCTGGATCGGCCGGCCGTCGAGAGCGCCCCGCCCGGCGGGAGCCTGCGCATCGAAGAGTTCGGGCGCGCCTCCCGCGCCGAGGTGGTCGATCTTGCTCGGCATCCGCAGCAGCACGCGCCTCGGGAGGAGGTCGGCGATGCGTGCGAGCGGCCCCATGGCCCGCCCGCTGGAGATCGCGAAGCGCCTCCCCTGGGCGCGTGCGGATCGACAGGACCGCTCGATCATGGCCAGAGCGGCCGCCGCGTAGTCCGGCGGAAGACCGGCCAGCGCCGCATCCAGGTCGTCCACCACCACGAGAGCATCGTCGGCCCCGTCGAGCTCGCACAACGCGTCCCAGAGTCCTTCGGGGTCGCCCGGAAGCCACCGCGCGGGAGACTGCGCGGCGAGCGCAGCGAGCGCCGTGGTCCGCCCGCTTCCGGGACCGCCGAGGACGAGGACGCCGGCGTCGTCCTTCTCGAGCCGCGCGGCGCGCTGACGCTGATGATCCGGTTCGTCGACGAGCCCGACGACGGGTCGTTCGGCGCTCACCGGTGCTTCGGACAGCGGCCAGCGCTGCGGAAGCGGGGGTTGCCAGGGACGCCGAGGAGCGGGCTCCGCACGGCGACGGTCGCAGATCGTCGCCACATCCGCGGGAGTGGTTCGCGCCACGCGAAGGGCATGCGGCTCCGCATCGCCTGCGCGCCGTACGAAGGCGGTGCCGCGGGATGCGAGCTCGCCCGGAATCTCCGCGGCGGCGTGGGTGCCGATGACGAAGCGACTGTCGGCGTCGTCGACGACCCGCAGACTCACGCGGAGCGGACAGTTCGCCAGCAGCGACTCGCGCACCACGCCCGCGGCACGTTGCGTGCCGAGGATCAGATGGATGCCCAGTGCCCGCCCGCGCGCGGCCAGGTCGGCGAACAGCGTGCCGAGTTCGCGGTGCGCCTCCAGCAGGGCGGCGAACTCGTCGACCACCACCACGAGGCGCGGCAGCTCCACACCCGCGTCGGCGACATCGCGCGCGCCCGCCGCGGCGAGGGCACGTTCACGGTGCCGGATCTCCGCCCGCAGGCTCTCCAGCGCGCGCTGCGTCGCGTACGGGTCGAGGTCGGTCAGCACACCCGCGACGTGCGGCAGCTCCGCGAGGGCGTCGAACGCGGTCCCGCCCTTGAAATCCGCCAGCAGGAACGTGACCTCCCGCGTGCTGCGCGTCGCCGCCAGCTGCGCCACCCAGGTGACCAGGAGCTCGCTCTTGCCGGAGCCGGTCATCCCGGCCACGAGGGCATGCGGACCGTCCGCGACGAGATCGACGATCGCCGGTCCGTTCCCGTCGGCGCCGATCGCCACGGCGAGACCGACCCCCGCAGTCGGGTGCTCGAGCTCGCGCGCCGCGACGTCCGACGGCAGCTCTCGCCGCCCGGGCAACGCCCGGTACCGCTCTCCCAGCGCGGACGCCAGTCGCACGGCCTGAGCGGCCGAGAGCACGTCGACACACACGTCGACCGCGCGCCCGGCGTACTCCAGTCGGGCGCGGTGGATGTCGTCGAGGGTGAGCACCGCCGCGCACCGGGTCGGCACCGGTTCGTGGGGCTCGACCACGATGACCGCGGCGTCCTCGCGGCCACGCACCTGCGCGGCGTCGAGGTCCAGATGACACGGCACCCCGGACCCGGCGCGATGCGGCAGTGCGGCGACCCACGCATCGGCGGCCTCGGTCACGACGCGGAGCGAACCGGGCGGATGCGTGCAGCACAACTGCAGCACGAGCCCGCGAGCCACCGCTGCCGCGATGACCCGCGGACCGCGCACGGCGATCCCGGCGCCGAGCGGGACCGTCACGGGCGCGTCCGAGACGGTCCCTGCGCGCGTGATCAGTTCGCGGGAGAGCTCATCATCCGCGGCGTTGACACGGACGTCGCTGACGACGTCGCCGTGACCCACGACGAGCAGCCCGCCGCGCGACGGATGCGGTCGCCACAGCTCCCCCGGTTCGTCGAGGTAGCCGTCGAGGGTGGGCGTCGCGCGTGACGCCTCCGAGCGCTCCACAGCGTGGCGCCGGTCGATCTCTTCGCGGATGCGCAGCGCCAGCGCCGCGCGAACCCGCTGCTGCTCCCTCGCCGCGCGGCGGCCAGCCCGGGATCCGTCCAGGACCCCCGCGACGGCGATCACGGGTCCGAGCAGCGCGAACCACAACACTCCGGCATAACCGGTCACCTGCCAGAGCACGAAGGCCCCCAGCACGGGCGCGAGAGAGGCCAGCCACGGGATCGGCGGTCGGCGTCGGGGCGGATCCGGTGGCGGCAGGGTCAGATGCGGCGAGGCAGCGGCACGACCGGCGGCCGGCTGAGGAGTGAACACGACCCCAGTGTGGAACGCGGTTCGCTGCGGCAGACCTACCAGGTCTCGCGGGTGGCATGCCTCGCGGCAGGGGCAGGGCTGTGGAGGATCAGTCGGTGCGTGCGACGTTCAGAACGATCACGGTGACGTTATCGCGTCCGCCGTTCTCCAGCGCCGCATCCATCATGGCGGCCGCCGCTTCGGCCGGGTCCTCGTGCTCGCGCAGGAAGTGCTGGATGCCGTAGTCCGTGAGCTCTTTGGTCAACCCGTCCGAGCACACGACGAAACGATCGCCATCGAGCACGTCGAGCCGGATGTAATCCGGCCGCACACTGTCGCTGGGACCCACAGCACGAGTGATCACGTTGCCGTAGGGGTGATGCTCGGCCTCTTCGGGGCTGAGTCGCCCGGCTGCGACGAGCTCCTGAACGACGGAGTGATCGGTCGTGATCTGCACGAGGGTGTCGTCGCGGAGCAGATAGACCCGCGAATCTCCGATGTTCAGACTCACCCAGTGCGGCTCGTTCCCGGTGAGTTCGAGGAAGACACCCGTCACGGTGGTACCTGTGCCGTCATCGGTGGCATCGGGGTGCGACGCGATGTCCTTGACAGCCTTCGCGAGCGCCTTCTCGATGGTCTTGGGTGTGACGGATCCCGAACCGACGATCGCTTCGAGGCGGTTCACGGTGCTGGAGCTGGCGATCTCCCCCCCGATGTGCCCGCCCATCCCGTCCGCAACGACGAACAACGGATACTCGGCGAACACAGCGTCCTGATTGACCTCGCGGCGGCGTCCGACATCCGTCAGAGCCGCCCAGGCGAGCTCGATCGATCCCTGCGGCAGCGGCACGGTGCGCCGCCGGGTCGCAGCCTCGGGCACGCGGTGTCCTTCCATCGGGGGTATGGGCACGCCGATGTCGGCGCGGTCCTCACATCCTAACGACTGCGTCCGGCGGATCGGACCCGGCGGGCCGGATGCGGCGAGCCTCCGTTCACGGGGGACGGAGGCTCGCCGAGGGAATCTCTCAGCCGCGCGGCGGCTCGGCCTCATCCGAACCGGGCGTGGTCGGCGGCGCGGGCGGAGCCGTGGGCGGGACGGCCGGGTCACTCGGCGCGGCCGCGCCGTCAGCGGGAGGAGGGGTGTACGCCGGCGGCGGGTACGCGCCCGGCTGCGGCGCCGGCGGCGGGTACGCGCCCGGCTGCGGGGCCGGCGGCGGGTACGCGCCGGGAGCAGCGTATCCACCCTGCTGCGGCGGGGGCGGGTACGCACCGGGCTGCTGCGGGTATCCGCCCGGCTGCGTGTAACCGGCGGGGGGAGGGTACGCACCGGGAGCGCCGTAGGCCCCCTGCGGGGCGGGAGCACCCGGCTGTACCGGAATGCCGGACCACACGACGTTGTCCGCGAGGAAGCTGCGGCTCCACGGCGCCGGCGGGATCTGCGGGTTCCACCGCGACTTGTCGTAGGCCATGATGCCGAGCCAGACGATGCTGAGGAAGAAGTAGAGGACGACCCACGCGCCTTCCTTCTGCAGCTTCTGCCCGACGCGGTACGCGGCCATCACCACGTACACGGTCGATGCCAGCGTGGGGAGGAGCGCGAAGAACGTGCCGATGTACGGGATCAGGCTCAGCACGAAAGACGCGCCGAAGAGCACGAGGAGCCACCAGGGGTTGAGGTCGCCGAGCTTCACGAACACCATCTCGCGGTACACGGGCACCCAGCCGCGCCACTTGCCCTCGACGCCGGCCTTCTCGAAGAGCTTGTTGTAGAAGATCGAGGAGACGACGTAGGCGGCGATACCGATCAGAAGGAAGACGCCGAAGAAGACGGCGAAGAATCCCAGGAACGCGGCCCCGGAATAGCCGTAGTCATAGTTGTACGCATAAGGGTTCACGGGGAATCCTCTCGGGTCAGAGGCATGGTGGCCTCGCGGAACCACCCGTCCCGCGGCTCACATCGTAGCGACCCTGAGTGTTGCCTGACAGGGGCTTGCGTGAAGTTGGGGATGAACCCTCATACCGTGAGGCGGAGTTCGCCGTTCTCGGCGTCGGAGGCCGCGATCCCGGCGTCTTCCGTCCAGCGGAGGAACGCGCCACGGGACGCGATCCGCGGACGCTCCTGCGCGAGCCTGCGGACGAGGGCACCCTTGGCGTGCTTGTTGAAGTGGTTGAGCGCCCGCACCTCGCCGTCCGCGCCCGTGGTGACGACACGGACGTAGGCGGAAGCGGACCCCTCGGGAACGGGGCCGAGCGCCACATAGGCCTCGGAACGCAGGTCCAGGATGAAGCGCGCGCCGGCCTCTCCCAGCGCCGACGTCACCGCCTCGGCCCAATGCCGGCGCAGCGGAGCGAGGCCCGGCAGAGACGCGCCGGCCCCCAGCCGGTAGGCCGGAAGCGGATCGAGAGCTCCGACC
Organism: Microbacterium binotii; assembly: GCF_021398715.1. NCBI lineage: Bacteria > Bacillati > Actinomycetota > Actinomycetes > Micrococcales > Microbacteriaceae > Microbacterium > Microbacterium binotii. Next base: position 2,300,934 of record NZ_CP090347.1, read on the forward strand.
GGGCCGAACGGGGCGGAGTGGATCAGCACATGCTCTCCGAGCCACCGTCGCGCCCGCGCATCGAGAGATGAGGCGTCGAGGGCATCGAACAGGACACCCGTGTAGCGGTCGACCGCCGGCATCGTGGGAGATGACCGCAGCGCGGCGTTGACCGCCACCTCCCCCCGCTGGCGCGCGCTCAGCTTGAGGATGTTCGCGGCCGCATCCTCGTCGCGCGAGAGTTCCACGAGCGCCGACACGACCGCCTCGCGCTGCGGCGTCAGCTCCGGCAACCGCAGGGCCACCGAGCTCCACGGTGCGCCCGCACCACCGGCGCGCTTGGTCTCGGACGGTGGCAGCAGCACGAGCATGGTCACTCCAGGAGAACGACACACGCCGCCCGCGAGAGCGGACGGCGTGTGTACGGGATGCGGGTCAGGAAACGAGTGCCGCGTTGCCGGCCACGATCGTGACCTGGTCGTGCTCGACGGAGATGAAGCCGTCGTGCGCGTTCGCGACGATCTTGTTCCCACCGGGCTCGGTGATGCGCACCTGCCCCTCGGCGAGGATCGCCAGCACCGGCTCGTGACCGGTCATGAAACCGATCTCGCCCTCGATGGTCTTCGCGATGACCAGGTCCGCCTCACCGGACCAGACCTCGGCATCCGCGGAGACCAGACTCACCTTGAGCGGCATGATCAGCCGTTCTCCTTCTGGATCTGCGCCCACTTGGCCTCGACGTCGGAGATACCGCCGACGTTGAAGAAGGCCTGCTCGGCCACGTGGTCGAACTCGCCCTTGACGATCGCGTCGAACGACTCGATGGTCTCCTTGATCGGGACCGTGGAGCCCTCGACACCGGTGAACTTCTTCGCCATGTAGGTGTTCTGCGAGAGGAACTGCTGGATACGGCGTGCACGCGACACGACGATCTTGTCCTCTTCGGAGAGCTCATCGACACCGAGGATCGCGATGATCTCCTGCAGTTCCTTGTTCTTCTGAAGGATCTGCTTCACCGAGGTGGCCACACGGTAGTGGTCCTCACCGATGTAGCGCGGGTCCAGGATGCGGCTGGTCGAGGTCAGCGGGTCGATCGCGGGGTACAGGCCCTTCGACGCGATCTCGCGCGACAGCTCGGTGGTCGCGTCGAGGTGCGCGAACGTCGTCGCCGGAGCCGGGTCGGTGTAGTCGTCGGCGGGGACGTAGATCGCCTGCAGCGAGGTGATCGAGTGTCCGCGGGTCGACGTGATGCGCTCCTGGAGCACACCCATCTCGTCGGCGAGGTTCGGCTGGTAACCCACGGCGGAGGGCATACGACCCAGCAGCGTGGAGACCTCGGAACCGGCCTGCGTGAAGCGGAAGATGTTGTCGATGAACAGCAGCACGTCCTGCTTCTGCACGTCACGGAAGTACTCCGCCATCGTCAGAGCCGACAGTGCGACACGAAGACGCGTCCCCGGCGGCTCGTCCATCTGGCCGAAGACGAGGGCGGTCTTGTCGAAGACGCCTGCCTCCTCCATCTCACCGATGAGGTCGTTGCCCTCACGGGTGCGCTCACCGACACCGGCGAACACCGACACACCACCGTGGTCCTGCGCGACGCGCTGGATCATCTCCTGGATGAGGACGGTCTTGCCGACACCGGCACCGCCGAACAGGCCGATCTTGCCGCCCTGCACGTACGGGGTGAGCAGGTCGATGCTCTTGATGCCGGTCTCGAACATCTCCGTCTTCGACTCGAGCTGGTCGAAGCTCGGCGCCTGGCGGTGGATGCCCCAGCGCTCGGTGATCTCGACCTGCTCGCCCGGAGCGGCGTTGAGGACGTCGCCGGTCACGTTGAAGACCTTGCCCTTGGTGACATCGCCGACGGGAACCGTGATCGGGCCGCCGGTGTTGCGCACCTCCTGCCCGCGGACGATACCGTCCGTGGGCTTCAGGGCGATGGCGCGCACGAGGTCATCACCCAGGTGCTGGGCGACCTCGAGCGTGATCTCCGTCGACTCCTCGCCGATGGTGATCGTGGTCTTGAGCGCGTTGTAGATGTCGGGGATCGCGTCGTGCGGGAACTCGATGTCGACGACGGGGCCGGTCACGCGCGCGACGCGCCCGACGACGGCGACGGACGCCTGATCGGCCGTTGCGGTGGTGGTCATGGTGTCTTCCTCGTTTTCTACTTGCCGGACGCCAGGGCGTCGGCGCCGCCGACGATCTCGGCGATCTGCTGCGTGATCTCGGCCTGACGCGCGTTGTTGCGCAGGCGGGTGTAGTCGGTGATGAGCTTGTCGGCGTTGTCGCTGGCCGACTTCATCGCCTTCTGCGTGGCGGCGTGCTTGGCCGCCGAGGACTGCAGGAGGGCGTTGAAGACGCGGCTCTGGATGTACACCGGGAGCAGGGAGTCCAGAACGGCCTCGGCATCCGGCTCGAACTCGTAGAGCGGGTAGACCGCCGCCGCGGATGACGACGCCTCTTCGGCCGCCTCGACGACCTCGAGCGGGAGGAGACGCACAGTCTCCGGGCTCTGGGTCATCATGCTCACGAAGCGGTTGTACACGAGGTGGATCTCGTCCACCCCGCCCGCTCCGCCGCCGCGGCGGAAGGCCTCGAGCAGCGTGTCCGCGATCTCTTCGGCGGTCGAGAAGTGCGGTGTGTCGGTGTCACCCGTCCACTCCGCGGCCGCTTCGAGCTTGCGGAACTGGAAGAACCCGACCGCCTTGCGGCCGACGAGGTAGAACACCGGCTCGCGGCCCTCGCTGCGCAGAAGCTCGCCCTGTTCCAGCCCCGCCCGGATGATCTGCGAGTTGAACGCCCCCGCCAATCCGCGGTCGGACGAGAAGATCACGACGGCGGAGCGGCGGATCACCTCGGGCTCACGCGTGAGCGGGTGGTCGACGTTCGAGTACGTCGCGACGGCCGACACGGCCCGCGTCACGGCCTGCGCGAAGGGCGAGGATGCGCGCACGCGCGTCATCGCCTTCTGAATGCGCGAAGCCGCGATGAGCTCCATCGCCTTCGTGATCTTCTTGGTCGTCTGAGCAGAAGCGATCTTCTGCTTGTAGACCCTGAGTTGAGCGCCCATGATTTACGGCTCCGTACGTCAGCCGCGACGGCCCTTGACGATCTTCTCCTGGTTGATGTCCTCGACCTCGGCGGCAGCGAACTGCTCGTTGCCGGGGGCGCCGATGGCCTTGGCGCCACCGGAGGTGAATTCCAGGATGAACTCGTCAGTGACCTTCTCGAGCTCGGCGACGGTCGCGTCGTCGAGTACGTTGGTGTCGCGGAGGGTGTCGAGAACCTGCGTGTTGCGACGCAGGTGGTCCAGCAGCTCGCGCTCGAACTTCAGCACGTCCTCGACCGCGATCGCGTCGAGCTTGCCGTTGGTGCCGGCCCAGATCGAGACGACCTGCTCCTCCACCGGGTACGGCGAGTACTGCGGCTGCTTCAGCAGCTCGGTCAGGCGAGCACCGCGCTCGAGCTGACGACGCGAAGCCGCATCCAGGTCGGAGGCGAACATCGCGAACGCCTCGAGGGAGCGGTACTGCGCGAGTTCCAGCTTCAGCGTGCCCGAGACCTTCTTGATCGACTTGACCTGGGCGTCACCGCCGACACGCGAGACCGAGATACCCACGTCGACCGCGGGACGCTGGTTGGCGTTGAACAGGTCGGACTGCAGGAAGATCTGGCCGTCGGTGATCGAGATCACGTTGGTCGGGATGTAGGCCGACACGTCGTTGGCCTTCGTCTCGATGATGGGAAGACCCGTCATCGAGCCCGCTCCCAGCTCGTCGCTCAGCTTCGCGCAGCGCTCGAGCAGACGCGAGTGCAGGTAGAACACGTCACCCGGGTAGGCTTCGCGGCCCGGCGGGCGGCGCAGCAGCAGCGAAACGGCACGGTAGGCCTCGGCCTGCTTCGACAGGTCGTCGAAGATGATCAGGACGTGCTTGCCGCCGTACATCCAGTGCTGGCCGATGGCCGAGCCTGTGTAGGGGGCGAGGTACTTGAAGCCGGCGGGGTCGGAGGCGGGAGCGGCGACGATCGTCGTGTACTCCATCGCGCCGGCGTCCTCGAGCGCACCCTTCACGGATGCGATCGTGGAGCCCTTCTGGCCGATGGCGACGTAGATGCAGCGCACCTGCTTGTTGACGTCGCCCGACTCCCAGTTGGCCTTCTGGTTGATGATCGTGTCGATCGCGATGGCCGTCTTGCCCGTCTGGCGGTCGCCGATGATGAGCTGGCGCTGCCCACGGCCGACGGGGATCATGGCGTCGATCGCCTTGATGCCGGTCTGCAGGGGCTCGTGCACGCTCTTGCGCTGCATGACGCCGGGCGCCTGCAGTTCAAGGGCACGACGACCCTCGGCCTCGATGGCGCCGAGACCGTCGATGGGGTTTCCGAGCGGGTCGACGACCCGGCCGAGGAAGCCGTCGCCGACGGGCGCGGAGAGGACCTCACCGGTGCGAGTGACCGGCTGACCGGCCTCGATGCCGGCGAAGTCGCCGAGGACGACCACACCGGCTTCCTTCTCGTCGAGGTTCAGCGCGAGACCCTGGGTGCCGTCTTCGAACACGACGAGCTCGTTGGCCATGAGGCCGGGGAGGCCCTCGACGTGCGCGATGCCGTCGCCGGCGTCGATGACGGACCCGACCTCTGCCGTCGCGGCGCCGGTCGGCTCGTATGCTGCGACGAAGTCCTTCAGGGCGTCACGGATGACGTCGGGGCTGATGGAGATGTCTGCCATTGTCTTCCTTCGGTTCATGGGGCCTCGGCCCCGAAGTCTCCGCCGTGCGGCGGGAAGTCTTGTCAGCCGGCGAGCCGCTGACGGAGATCGGCGAGACGCGCGGAGACGCTCGCGTCGATGACGTCGTCGGCGATCTGCACACGCAGTCCGCCGACGATCGACGGGTCGATGACCGTGTTCAGCGCCACGTCGGCGCCGTACCGTGCCGACAGGGTGGAGCGGAGTCGCTCGCTCTGCGCGTCGCTGAGCGGCGCGGCCACCGTGACGGTGGCCACGACTCGGCTACGCTGCGCCGCGACCAATGACAGGGCACGCGCGAGCGCCTGGCGGATCCGACGCTCGCGCGGCTGCTGCACGAGACCGGACACCACCAGGACCGTCGCCGCACTCGCACGACCGTCGAGGAGCTTCTCGACGAGCGCGCCCTTGGCGGCGTTGTCACCCATGCGCGAGCCGAGGGCGAGCTCGAGCTCGGGGTTCTCGGCGACCGTGCGGGAGAAGGCGAAGAGCTCACCCTCGAGGTCCGTGTCGGATGCCGCGACGGACGCGGCCCGCACCGCGAGCTCCTCGACACCGTCGACGAGCTCGTCGGCGGACGACCAGCGCTGCACCACCACGGCCTCCAGCAGCTGCACGGCGACCGAGGAGAACCTCGGACCGAACACGTCCGCGATGACCTTGCGGCGCGCGTCGCCGGCCGCGGCGGAATCCGATACCGCGCCCGCGAGCGCGGACGAGGAGCCGAGGACGCGGGCGGCCTGGAACAGCTCGCCCGCGACCTCGAGATCCACTCCGGATGCCTCACCCAGAGCGGTGGTGGTCACCGCGAGGGCGTGCGTGGTGGCGCTTCCCATTAGTTGGCCGCCTTCTCAGAGGCCTCGAGCTCTTCGAGGAAGCGGTCGACGACGCCCTGCGCGGCCTTGTCGTCGCTCAGCTTCTCGCCGATCACGCCGCCGGCGAGATCGAGAGCGAGCGTGCCGACCTCGGCGCGCAGCGTGACCAGGGCGGTCTGGCGCTCGGCCTCGATCTGGGCGCGCGCCTGGGCGCTCACACGGGCAGCCTCGGTCGACGCGGCCTCACGTGCCTCGGCGACGATCTTCTTGCCGTCCTCGCGGGCGACCTCACGGATCTCACCGGCTTCCTTGCGCGCCTCGGCGAGCTGAGCGGTGTACTCCTCCAGCGCGGCCTCGGCCTGACGCTGTGCCTCGTCGGCCTTGGCGATGTTGCCCTCGATCGCGGCGGCCCGCTTGTCGAGGAGCTCCTGCATCCGAGGAAGCACGACGCGCCAGAAGACGAACAGGATGACGACGAAGCACACCGCCGACCAGACGATGTCGTACACCGCCGGGATGAGGGGGCTCGGGGCTGCCGCGCCACCTTCCTCGGCGGCGCGGGCGACAAGAGCGTTCAGCATCCTGTCTCCTTACTTTGGTCGATGGGGCTCAGGCGCCGAAGATGAAGCCGGTCGCGATACCGATGAAGGCGAGCGCCTCGGTGAAGGCGATACCGATGAACATGAGGACCTGCAGGCGGCCGGCGAGCTCGGGCTGGCGAGCGACGCCCTCGATCGTCTTGCCGACGACGATGCCCACGCCGATAGCGGGGCCGATGGCGGCGAGGCCGTAGCCGATCGTCGCGACAGATCCGGTCACCTGGGCGAGAACCGTAGTTGCGTCCACGGATGTTTCCTTTCGTTGTGGGCGGCGGGTGCCGTCCCGATCAGTGCTCTTCAGCGACAGCGAGCTGGATGTAGACCGCGGTCAGGATGGTGAAGACGTATGCCTGGAGGAAGGCCACCAGGATCTCGAAGAGGGTGAAGGCGAAGCCGAAGGCGAGTGTTCCGGCGCCGAGCAGCGTCCAGAATCCGCTGAGCCCGAAGACGAAGAACTGCGTCGCGGCGAAGAACAGCACGAGCATGAGGTGTCCGACGATCATGTTCATCAGCAGACGCAGGGTGAGCGTCACCGGCCGGATGATGAAGGTCGACAGGAACTCGAGCGGGATGATGATGATGTACAGCGGCCACGGCACGCCCGAAGGCATCAGAGAGTTCTTGAAGAACTTGCCCGGGCTCTTCTTGACGCCTGCGTAGATGAAGGTGACATACGCCACGACGGCGAGCAGCAGCGGAACCGCGATGACGCTCGTACCGGCGATGTTCAGACCCGGGATGATGCCCGTGATGTTCATGAACAGGACCATGAAGAAGATGGTCGTGAGAATCGGCAGGAAGCGGTTGCCGTCCTTGCGGCCCAGCAGATCGTGCGCGATGTTGACGCGGACGAAATCGAGCCCCATCTCCACGACGCTCTGGAAGCGGGTGGGGATCAGACGCATCCGTCGCGTACCGACCAGGAACAGCACGACGAGCACGACGGTGGCCAGGATCTGGATCAGGTTGATCCGCGTGATCGCGAAGGGCGATCCCTCGAAGAGGATCGCATCCGGGAAGAATTCCCAGATGGAGGGCGCATGGAACTCGGGGCCGGATTCCTCGGCGGAAACGATCAGGGTCGCAGCTTGACTAAACAGCGCTTGCTCCAACTTCGGGGCACCGGTCTAAACCGTTGCGACGATGGATGATGTACACCGCGCTCGGGCACTCTGGCGCTCGTGGTCGGGTGCCGGAACAGCCTATCAAACTCCCAGGGTCGCCAGTCACACCGACCCCGACGGGCGGGCGTCATCGGTGCGCTCCCCCTCTTCCGGGTCGGTGGGCAGTGTGGTGTCCGAGACGTGCGGCAGCCGGCGGCGCATGAGCACGACGACATCGACCACGAGCGAGGCGATGACGCTCACCACCAGGGCCACGAAGAAGACGCCCGGCACGATCCAGGCCGCCCCTCGCAGCGCGAGCATGACCAGCACGAACACGACGAGCTTGAGGATCCACCCGCCCAGGACGATGCCGAAGAAGATCGGCACGTACAGCGGGTCGCCGAACCAGCGGTTGGCGATGAGGATGCTGCCGGCGGTGATCCCGAGGAAGACGGCGGAGATCAGCACGCCGACCAGCGCGCTGATCAGTCCCTCGACGCCGGCGACGAGCAGTCCCCCGACGGCTCCGGCGACCAGCAGGACGCCGATCACAGCGGCGAACCACAGCAGGGCGGTGCGCAGGAAGGGCGTACTGGAGACGGGGGTGGGGGCATTCATGGAGTTTCCTCGGCGATCTCGTCGGGGGCTGTGGTGGATCTCGAACGGCGGGCGGGCAGGAAGGTGACGACGAGGCAGGCGGCGACGCCGACCACGCCGAAGGCCACTCCGATCCAGTACTGGCCGAACCAGTCCTCACGGGTGGCGATGTACATCAGCAGGAAAGTGATCCCGATGATCGCCGTCCACGCGTAGAAGATGAGCACGGCATCGCGGTCGGAATGGCCCATGTCGAGCATCCGATGGTGCAGGTGCTTGCGATCGGGTGAGAACGGTGACTTGCCCGCCCGCATCCGACGAAACACTGCGGAGCCGAAGTCCAGCAGCGGCAGGATGACAACGGCGATGGGCAGCAGGATCGGGATGAAGGCACCCAGCAGCTGCGATCGACCCAGCTGGTCGGGATCCAACGCGGCCGGCGGCAGGTTGCCGGTGATCGAGACAGCGGAGGTCGCCATGAGCAGTCCGAGCATCAAGGCGCCCGAGTCGCCCATGAACATCTTCGCGCGGTGCCAGTTGAACGGCAGGAAACCCGCGCACGCGCCGACGAGGACGACGGCGATGAAGGAAGACAGATTGAAGTAGGTGCTGGCACCGACATCGCGGGTGAGGACGTACGCGTAGACGAAGAAGATGCCGTTGGCGATCAGACACACCCCCGCCACGAGACCGTCCAGTCCGTCGATGAAGTTGACCGCGTTCATCACGATGACGATCGAGAACACCGTGAGCACGATGCTCATCCAGCTCGAGCCCACGGTGACCCCGCCGATCGGCAAGGCGTAGATCTGGATGTGCCCGAACCAGGCGATGATGCCCGCCGCGACGAACTGGGCACCCAGCTTGATCATCCAGTCGAGGTCCCAGAGGTCGTCCGCGATGCCGACGAGCACGATCAACAGCGTCGCGGCGAGGATCGAGAGGATCGGCCACGGGTCGATCCAGAAGATCGAGAAGAACGGGTTCGTGGAGGAGATGGCGAAGGCCGCAAGCACCCCGAGGAACATCGCGATCCCGCCCAGGCGCGGCGTCGGGCGGGTGTGGACATCGCGTTCACGGATCGCCGGGTGGAGTTTGTACCGGATGGCGACACGCCAGACCGTCCACGACAGCGCCGCCGTGATGAGCGCCGTGACGACGGCGATCAGCAGGTACTGCGTCACGCGGAGTCGCCCGCGCCCTCATCCGGCTCCGGCTCCGGCTCGAGCCGGTCGCCCAGGACCGCCAGGATCTCGGAGCGGTCGACGGCACCGTAGCGGAGGATGCGGGCGTGTCCCGTGCCGCCGAACGCGAGCGGCGTCGCATCGATGATGGTCGAAGGCACGCCGCGATCACTCGCACCGTCGTCGAGGTACACCGACACGCTGTCACCGAGCATCTCGAACGCGCCGTGCGCGTCGATCGCAGCGGGCTTGCCGGTGAGGTTCGCGCTCGAGACGGCCAGCGGACCGGTCTCCTCGAGCAGCTCCAGGGCGAGCCGGTGCGCCGGCATCCGAACGGCCACCGTGCCGCGGGTCTCCCCCAGATCCCAGGACAGCGAGGGCTGAGCGGGCAGGACGACAGTGAGCCCGCCCGGCCAATGCGCCTCGACCAGGCGTTCGATGGGCTCGGGCAGGTCGCTCACGAGCGCACGCACGGTCGACAGGCCTGCGACGAGCACGGGCGGAGGCTGCTGGCGTCCCCGGCCCTTCGCCGCGAGCAACGCAGCGACCGCGGAGGGGCTGAACGCGTCAGCGGCGACGCCGTAGACGGTGTCGGTGGGCATGACGACGAGCTCGCCGCGTGCGATCGCCTGGCGGGCTGCGCGCATACCGGCCAGGAGCTGCGACTCGTCGCGGCAGTCGTAGAGAGGGGACATGTCGGCTCCATTCTACGTGCGAGGCGGCCGCCTGCCGGGGAGCGCGGCGGCGCTCACGTCACGGGATCAGGGTCGGATCGCGGTGGTGGCGCGGTCACGCAGCGTGAGGTCGGGGTGCGTGGCGGCCGATCGCCACCCCGCCGTGGTCAAGACCTCGCGGACTGACGCTCCTTGCACCTCGGCGTGCTCGATGACGATCATGCCCCCCGGGTGCAGCAGCCGCAGGCCGACCTGGGCGAGCACGCGCACGACGTCGAGGCCGTCCTCGCCGCCGTACAGCGCCTGCGGCGGATCGTAGAGGCGGACCTCCGGGTCGCGCGGAATCGCCTCAGCGGGGACATACGGCGGGTTGGAGACCAGGACCGAGACGCTGTGGTCGAGATCGCCGAACGCGTCCGACAGGTCGGCGAAGACGAGCCGAGCGTTCGGCGCGTTCACTCGCGCGAAGTTCTCCTTGGCCCAGATGTAGGCGTCGACGGAGTTCTCCGCGGCGTGCACCCGCGCATGCGGCACCTCGGTCGCCATCGACAGCGCGATCGCGCCGGAACCGGTCCCGAGATCGACCGCGACCGGCTCGGGCGATGCACTGGCACGCAGGGCGTCGATGGCAAGCTGGGCGACCATCTCGGTCTCGGGGCGCGGAACGAACACGCCCGGACCGACGGAGAGCTCCAGATGCCGGAACGGCGCGACGCCCGTCAGATGCTGCAGCGGCTCGCGTGCCGCACGGCGCTCCACGAGACGCATGAGGCGCTCGCGCGCGGCGGTGTCGAGCTCGGCTGCGCGGATGGCCGCAGCTTGCACCTCCCCGCGACCGATCCCCAGCACGTGTGCCAGGAGCAGCTCGGCATCGACGCGCGGGTCGACGATGCCGGCACGGGCGAAGCGCGCCGAGACGTCGCCGAGGACGACGTCGATCCGCGATGTCGCGGACGGGTGGACATCCTGGTCGGAAGGCGTGGAAGGGCACATGGGCCCGCCCAGCCTACCCGCTGCGTCATACTCGGCCTCCGGCGGGATTGCTCCCCTAGGCTGGGCGCACCTCGTCCCCGACTCGAAAGGTCGCGTCATGCCCGGCATCCACTCCGACATCACCTCCGCGTTCGGCGAGACGCCTCTCGTGCGTCTGAACCGCGTGACGGAGGGCGTCGACGGCGTCGTCCTGGCCAAGCTCGAGTTCTACAACCCCGCCTCCAGCGTGAAGGACCGCCTCGGGATCGCGATCGTCGACGCCGCGGAGGCGTCCGGCGAGCTCAAGCCCGGCGGCACGATCGTGGAGTCCACGAGCGGCAACACCGGCATCGCCCTCGCGATGGTGGGCGCCGCCCGCGGCTACCGCGTCATCCTGACCATGCCCGCCTCCATGTCGAAGGAGCGCCGCATCCTGCTGAAGGCCTTCGGCGCCGAGCTGGTGCTCACCGACCCGACGAAGGGCATGTCGTTCGCGGTCGACGAGGCCAAGCGCATCGTCGCCGAGACGCCCGGCGCCGTCTGGGCCCGCCAGTTCGAGAACGAGGCGAATCCCGCCATCCACCGCCGCACGACGGCCGAGGAGATCCTGCGCGACACCGAGGGCAAGGTCGACTACTTCGTCGCGGGCATCGGCACGGGCGGCACCATCACGGGTGTGGGCGAGGTGCTCAAGGAGCGCGTGCCGGGCGTGAAGATCGTCGCCGTCGAGCCCGCCGACTCCCCCATCCTCACCAAGGGCCACCCGGGGCCGCACAAGATCCAGGGCATCGGGCCGAACTTCGTCCCGGCCATCCTCAACCGGGACATCATCGACGAGGTCATCGACGTCGAGTTCGATGACGCGATCCGCGTCGCCCGGGAGACCGCCGCCAAGGATGGCGTGCTCGTGGGCATGTCCAGCGGCGCCGCGATCTGGGCCGCTCTCCAGATCGCCGCACGCCCCGAGGCCGCGGGCAAGAACATCGTCGTCATCATCCCGTCGGCGGGCGAGCGCTACCTCACCACTGCACTGTTCGAAGACCTCCGCGAGGACTGATGCCGGTCGCTGTGATTCGCCGCATCCGGGAGGACATCGCCGCCGCCCGGATGCGGGATCCCGCCGCCCGCGGCGGAGCGGAGATCGCTCTGCTGTACCCGGGACTCCACGCGATCTGGGCACATCGCGTCTGGCACGCGCTGTGGCGTCGGCGCCTGCGCTTCATCGCACGGGCGGGATCCCAGGTGACGCGATGGCTCACGGGCATCGAGATCCATCCCGGCGCTCGGATCGGCCGCCGCTTCTTCATCGACCACGGCATGGGCGTCGTGATTGGCGAGACGGCGGAGGTCGGCGATGACGTCATGCTCTACCACGGGGTCACCCTGGGCGGCCGCCAGCGCGAAGGCGGCAAGCGGCACCCGACGCTCGGCAACGGTGTCGCGGTCGGCGCCGGTGCGAAGATCCTCGGGCCCGTGCGCATCGGCGCGCACAGCGTCGTCGGAGCCAACGCCGTGGTCACGCGCGACGCCCCGGCCGACAGCGTGCTGGTCGGCGTGCCGGCGAAGGCTCGGCCGCGCAGGGGCAACGAGGACACCCGCGCGCTGCTCACCGCGCCCGAGTACTCGATCTAGCCCGTGCCACCTGCACGCCCCGCTCTGACGTCGGCGCCGCATCCGCCCCACCAGGGCACTCGCGCACCACTGGTCGTGCAGACGTCGCGGCCCCGTACGCTCGAGAGATGAGCGAGCTGCACGAGCTGTCCCTCGTCGAGGTGGCGCGGATGCTGCGCGACGGCGATCTCGACCCGCTCGAGACCACGCGGCACTACCTGTCGCGCATCGCGGCGCGCGCGGATCTGGGTGCGTTCGCCGAGGTCACCGCCGATGCGGCGCTCGAGCGCGCGCAGCACCTCTCCCGGGCCACGACCCGCGGCCCCCTCCACGGTGTCCCTCACGCGGACAAGGACCTCGTGGCGCGGGCGGGCATCCCCACCCGGTACGGCTCCCGATCCCGCGCGGATCACATCCCCGCCGTGTCGGATCCGCTGGCGATCGCCCTCGACGACGCCGGTGCCGTGAACCTCGGCAAGACGGCGACGAGCGAGTTCGGTCTGACCGGCTACACGGAGCCGCTCACCGGGCTGCCCACGCGCGACCCCTGGGACACGGCGAACGGCGCGGGCGGCTCGAGCGGCGGCGCCGCCGTCGCCGTGTCCGCGGGTCTGCTGCCTGCCGCGGTGGGCTCCGACGGCGGCGGCTCGATCCGCATCCCCGCGGCCACGGTCGGCGTCGTCGGGCTGAAGCCGTCGCGCGGACGCCTGCCGATCGGGTCGGGTCTGGACTCCCCCGACCAGCTCGCGGTGACGGGTCCCCTCGCGCGGAGCGTCGCCGACGCCGCCTACCTCTTCGACGCCCTGGTGCAGCTCGCGCCGTACCCCTATGCGACCGCGGCACCGGGATCGAGCAGCGTCTTCGATGTCGTGCGACGGATGCCGCCATCCGCCCGAATCGGCGTCACCACGGTCTCTCCGTGGGACGACGACGAGGACATCCGCCTGGATCCCGACGCACGCGAGGCGGTCGAGCGCGCCGCATCCTGGCTCACCGGCGACGGGCACGACGTCGAGGACGCCCTCTGGCGCCCGCGCGGCTACGCCGACATGTTCCGCCGGCTGTGGCGGGTCAGTGCCGCGCGGATCCCGCTCACGGATGCCGACCGCGGTCTCGTCGAACCGCTGACCGCGTGGCTCGTGCAGGAGGGGCGCGCCCTGTCGGGGCCCGAAGCGCTGGAGACGCTGAGCGCCGCACGCGCGTTCGAGCGTCAGACCGTCGCCGCCTTCGCGCCCTACGACGCCATCCTGATGCCTGCCCTCGCACAGGCGCCGCGTCCGGTCGGCTGGTACGAGGGGCACGATCCGCTCCGGACCTTCGCCCTCCAGGTGGAGTACGCGCCGTACTCGAGCTTCGTGAACGTCGCAGGGCTGCCTGCGGTGACGCTCCCGGTGAGCGTCGCCGAATCGGGCCACCCGGTGTCGGTGCAGCTGGTCGGGCGGCCCGGCGGCGAGGCCGCCATCCTGTCGCTGGCGGCACAGCTCGAGGACCACCGCGGCACGCTGCCGCACCCGCCCGGCTGGTGACCGAACGCGCTCACTCTCCCGCGAGCGCCGCCAATCGGGCCTCTTCATCCGCCGCGATGGCGGAGTCGATGATGGGCCCCAGCGCACCGTCCATGACCTGGTCGAGGTTGTAGGCCTTGTAGCCGGTGCGGTGGTCGGCGATCCGGTTCTCGGGGAAGTTGTACGTGCGGATGCGCTCGGAACGGTCCATGCCCCGGATCTGCGAGCGGCGGGCGTCGGATGCGGCCGCGTCCCGCTCCTCCTGCTGCTTGGCGAGCAGGCGGGCACGCAGCACGCGCATCGCCGCCTCGCGGTTCTGCAGCTGGCTCTTCTCGTTCTGCATCGAGACCACGATGCCCGTGGGGACGTGGGTGATGCGCACGGCCGAATCGGTGGTGTTGACCGACTGCCCGCCGGGACCGGACGAACGGAAGACATCGATCTTGAGATCGTTCTGATCGATCTGGATCTCCTCCGGCTCGTCGACCTCGGGGAAGACGAGCACACCCGTCGTCGAGGTGTGGATGCGGCCCTGCGACTCGGTCGCCGGCACCCGCTGCACGCGGTGCACGCCGCCCTCGTACTTCAGATGGGCCCACACCCCGGCCGCGGGATCGGAGCTCGTGCCTTTGATGGCCACCTGGACGTCCTTGTAGCCGCCCAGGTCCGATTCGTTGCGCTCGAGCAGTTCGGTCTTCCACCCCTGCGACGCCGCGTACTGCACGTACATGCGCAGCAGATCCGCCGCGAACAGCGCGCTCTCGGCACCACCCTCGCCGGCCTTGATCTCCATGATCACGTCGCGCGCGTCGTCGGGGTCGCGCGGGATGAGCAGGCGCCGCAGGCGCTCCTGAGCGGCATCACGCTGCTCTTCGAGGGCGGGGACCTCGTCGGCGAACGCCTCGTCCTCGCCCGCGAGCTCACGGGCGGCGGCGAGATCCTCCACGGCCCCCTGCCACGCCTCATACGCGCGCACGATGCGTGAGAGCTCGGCGTAGCGCCGGTTCACGCGTTTCGCGCGCGCGGCATCCGCGTGCACGGCGGGGTCGGAGAGCTCCTCCTGGACCGTTCTGTGCTCGTCGAGGAGTCCGCGAACGGACTCGAACATGCCGGAATCGGACACGGCCGACGAGATCAGCGGATGTTGTTCTCGTGACCGTGCGAGTGTCCCCCCGAGGCCGGAGCCGGGATGGACTTCTGCATCTGCACGAGGAACTCGACGTTCGAGGAGGTCTCCTTGAGCTTGCCGAGCACGACCTCGAGGGCCTGCTGCGGATCGAGACCCGCCAGCGCGCGCCGCAGCTTCCAGGTGATCTTGACCTCGTCCGCCGACAGCAGCATCTCTTCTCGGCGCGTGCTCGACGCGTTGACGTCGACCGCGGGGAAGATGCGCTTGTCGGCGAGCTGACGGCTCAGACGCAGCTCGCTGTTGCCGGTGCCCTTGAACTCCTCGAAGATGACGTCGTCCATCTTGGAACCGGTCTCAACCAGCGCGGTCGCGAGGATCGTCAGCGAGCCGCCGTTCTCGATGTTGCGCGCGGCGCCGAAGAAGCGCTTGGGCGGGTAGAGCGCAGCGGCGTCGACACCGCCGGAGAGCACACGACCACTCGTGGGCGCGGACACGTTGTACGCGCGGCCCAGACGGGTGATCGAGTCGAGCAGCACGACGACGTCGCGACCGAGCTCCACGAGGCGCTTCGCGCGCTCGATGGCGAGCTCGGCGACCGTGGTGTGGTCTTCCGCGGGACGGTCGAAGGTGGAGGCGATGACCTCGCCCTTCACCGTGCGCTGCATGTCGGTGACCTCCTCCGGGCGCTCGTCGACGAGCACGACCATGAGGTGGACCTCGGGGTTGTTGTGCGCGATCGCGTTGGCGATCTGCTGCAGAACGATCGTCTTGCCGGCCTTGGGCGGCGCGACGATGAGGCCGCGCTGGCCCTTGCCGATGGGAGCGACGAGATCGATGATGCGCTGCGTCAGCTTCTCGGGCGCGGTCTCCAGGCGCAGACGCTCCTGCGGGTAGAGCGGGGTGAGCTTGCCGAACTCGACGCGCTCGGCCGCATCCTCGACCGAGAGCCCGTTGATCGCATCGACCTTGACGAGCGCGTTGTACTTCTGGCGGCCCGACTGCTCGCCCTCACGGGGCTGCTTGATCGCGCCGACGACCGCGTCGCCCTTGCGAAGGTTGTACTTCTTGACCTGGCCGAGCGAGACGTACACGTCGCTCGCACCCGGCAGGTAGCCGCTCGTGCGCACGAACGCGTAGTTGTCGAGCACGTCGAGCACACCTGCGATCGGGATGAGGACGTCGTCCTCGCCGATCTCGGTCTCGAACTCGTCGCCCTGGCCCTGGCCGCGACGCTTGTTGCGCTGGCGGCCCCGGCCGGACTGCTGCTCGTCGTCCTCGGCGGCGGGGGCGGCGTTCTGCCCCTGGTTCTGCTGCCCGTTCTGGCCGTTCTGCCCCGCTGCACCCTGAGCGTTCTCACGACGGTTGCGGTTGCGGCTACGGCTACGGCTGCGGCTGCGGCCGTTCTGCTCGCCCTCGGCGTTCTGCTCGCCCTCGGCGCCGGGGGCGTTCTCACCGGAGGCGTCGGCGGCGGGTGCCGTGTCGGCTGCCTCGGCAGGTGCGGTCTCGGGCGCGGTCTCGACCGACGCCGCGTCCGTCGACGCGGCAGCGGTCTCCGGCGCTGCCGGCTCGGCGGCGCTCGGATCAGCCTCGGCGGGCGCCTCCTCCGGAGCGGCTGCGGACTTGCGGGCCCGGCGCGGGGCCTTCTTGGCCGGCGCCTTCGCCGCGGGCGCCTCCTCGGCGGCTGCGTCGTCCGCGACGGGGGCGGGGTCGGCCGGCGCCTCGGCGGCCGGAGCCTCGGATGCGGCAGGCGCCTGGTCGGCGACCTCGCCCGCAGCAGGGGCGTCCGCGGCGCCTGCCTCGGCGCTCTTCGCGCGGCGGGGCGCGCGCTTGCGCGGCGCCTTCGCCGGGGCCTCGACGGCCGGCGCCTCGGACTCGGGCGCCTCGATGGCCGGAGCCTCGACGGCGGGGACGGCCTCGGCGACGGTGTCGTCGACGTTGGCGTCGGTGGACTGGATCTCGGAGATGGACTCCACGAGTACTCCCTTGATGAAACGTGTGTCAGCGCGTGACCGCACAGAAGGCCCAACAGACA
This sequence comes from Microbacterium binotii, assembly GCF_021398715.1. NCBI lineage: Bacteria > Bacillati > Actinomycetota > Actinomycetes > Micrococcales > Microbacteriaceae > Microbacterium > Microbacterium binotii. The sequence continues at coordinate 2,317,890 of NZ_CP090347.1, forward strand.
GGCATTCGTCTACACCCAGCGCATGCTCGGGATACGCGCGACCGCATCGCGGGGATGTGTCGCGGGTATGAGTGCAGGGGTCACGCGGCCGGTTCGCAGATTGCGACGGAGGCCAGATTCACGCCAGTGACGTGGCACCCTCCGCGTTGTCCCTCACTGTACCACCCTTGAAGTCGACCGCGAGCATGAGCGCCTCCCACGGAGTGTCCGCGTGCGAGGCGACCAACTGGGCGGCTTCCAGACGGCGTCCGGGACCGTCGGCGAGCACGAGCACGGACGGCCCCGCTCCCGAGACGACCGCCGCGAACCCCTCGCGACGCAGCGCCTGCACGAGGCGATCCGTCTCGGGCATGGCCGCCGCGCGATAACTCTGATGCAGTTTGTCCTCGGTGGCCGCCATGAGCAGTTCGGGGCTCTGCGTGAGTGCCGCGATCAACAGCGCCGAGCGCGACACGTTGAAGACCGCGTCTGCGCGCGAGAACTGGTCGGGCTGCAGGCCCCGCGCGACCGAGGTCGACATCGTGAACTCGGGCACGAAGACGATGGGGGACACACCGCGGTGCACGAGCAGCTTCTTGTGCTGCGGACCGCCCTCGTCGACCCACGCGATCGTGAGACCGCCGAAGAGTGCGGGGGCGACGTTGTCGGGGTGACCTTCGAGCTCCGTGGCGAGCCGCAGCAGTGTGTCGGCGTCGAGATCCACGTCGCCCTCGAGCAGACCCTTGGCGGCCAGGAGCCCCGACACGACGGCGGCACCGGAGGAGCCCATGCCCCGCCCGTGGGGAATGACGTTGCGCGCGCGCAGGCGCAGACCCGGCATGGGCCGACCCGCATCCGCGAAGGCGTACGCGATGGCCCGCACGACGAGATGCGACGCATCGCGCGGCACCTGATCGGCGCCGGCACCGTCGACCTCGATCTCGAGCAGACCCGGCTCGAGTGCTTCGACCTCGAGCTCGTCGTAGACGCTCAGCGCCAGGCCGAGCGTGTCGAAGCCGGGCCCGAGATTGGCGCTCGTGGCAGGCACGCGCACTGTCACCGCGCGGCCCACGGCGACCGTCATCGAGAGCCCTGCGGGGCGAGCTCCAGCACCGAGGCGACCTCCGAGACGGAGTTGTCCACGACGGTGGGGGCGACCTCGCCGCCGGACGCGTCGCGCAACGCCCACTGCGGGTCTTTGAGACCGTGACCGGTGACGGTGAGCACGACGCGTGCGCCCGCGGGGATCACTCCGGCCTCGGCGCGGTCGAGCAGACCCGCGACGGAGATCGCCGAGGCGGGCTCGACGAAGACGCCGACCGTCTCGCTCAGCAGCTTCTGCGCGGCGAGGATGCGGTCGTCCTCGATCGCGCCGAACCAGCCGTCCGTGGCGTCGCGCGCCTCGAGGGCGAACTGCCAGGATGCGGGGTTCCCGATGCGGATGGCGCTGGCCACCGTTTCGGGGTTCTTGACGACCTCGCCGCGCACGAGCGGTGCGGAGCCGGCGGCCTGGAGGCCGAACATCCGCGGCACCTTGGTGGAGACGCCGCGCTCGGCCTCTTCGGTGTAGCCGCGGGTGTAGGCGGTGTAGTTGCCCGCGTTGCCGACGGGGACGATGTGGAAGTCGGGGGCGTCGCCCAGCTGGGACACGACTTCGTATGCGGCCGTCTTCTGACCGTCGATGCGGTCGGGGTTGACCGAGTTGACGAGGTGCACCGGATAGTTCGCGGCGAGCTCGCGCGCGATCTCCAGGCAGTCGTCGAAGTTGCCGCGGATCTGGATGAGCTTGCCGCCGTGCGCCACGGCCTGGCTCAGCTTGCCCATCGCGATCTTGCCCTCGGGCACGAGCACGGCCGCGGTGATGCCGGCGTGCGCGGCGTAGGCGGCGGCCGATGCCGAGGTGTTGCCCGTGGAGGCGCAGATGACGGCCTTGGCCCCGTGCTCCACGGCGCGCGAGAGCGCCACCGTCATGCCGCGGTCCTTGAACGAGCCGGTCGGGTTCATGCCCTCGAACTTGACCCAGACCTCGGCACCGGTGCGGTGCGACAGCGCCGGTGCCGGGATGAGCGGGGTGCCGCCCTCGCCGAGGGTGACCACCGTGGAGGCGTCGGTCACGCCGAGGCGGTCGGCGTATTCGCGGAGGACTCCGCGCCAGAGGTGTGCCATGTCAGTCTCCTTCTACCCGCAGGACCGAGACGACCCGCTCGACGACGTCGCTGTGCGCGAGTCGATCGACCGTGTCGCTGAGATCCTGCTCGCGTGCTTTGTGCGTTCCGATGACCAGGCGTGCCCGGCCCGAGTCTGCGCCGTCCTCGGCGATGACCGTCTGCTCGACCGTCGCGATCGAGACGTGCCCCTCGCTCAGCGTGCCGGCGATATGCGCGAGCACGCCCGCCTGGTCGGCGACCTCGAGCGTGATCTGGTAGCGCGTCTGTGCGTGACCGATCGGCAGGACCGGCAGGTTCGCGCGCGTGGACTCCCCCACCCCCACGCCGCCGGCGATGTGGCGACGCGCCGCGGACACGACATCGCCCAACACCGCGGATGCGGTCTGCACGCCGCCCGCGCCGGCGCCGTAGAACATGAGCGAACCGGCCGCCTCCGCCTCGACGAAGACGGCGTTGTTGGCACCGTGGACGCTCGCGAGCGGGTGCGAGCGCGGGACCAGCGCCGGGTACACCCGCACCGAGATGGCCTCGCCGGTCGGCGAATCCTGACCGGTCAGCCGCTCGCACACCGCGAGCAGCTTGATGACGTAGCCGGCGTGACGAGCCGCATCCATCATCTGCGTCGTGATCGCGGTGATGCCCTCGCGGTGGACGGACTCGAGCGGCACGGCCGTGTGGAACGCGAGCGAGGCGAGGATGGCCGCCTTCTGTGCCGCGTCGTAGCCTTCCACGTCGGCGGTCGGGTCCGCCTCGGCGTATCCCAGGGCTTGCGCCTGCGCCAGGACGTCGGAGAACTCCGCGCCCTCGGTGTCCATCCGGTCGAGGATGTAGTTGGTGGTCCCGTTGACGATGCCCATGATGCGCTGAACGCGGTCACCGGCGAGCGAGTCGCGCAGCGGGCGAATGATCGGGATGGCGCCGGCTGCGGCCGCCTCGTAGTACACCTGCGCGCCGACCTGGTCGGCGGCGTCGAAGATCTCGGAGCCGTGGGTCGCCAGCAGGGCCTTGTTGGCCGTCACGACGTCCGCGCCGGAGTTGATCGCCTGCAGCAGATGGGTCCGCGCCGGCTCGATGCCGCCGATGAGCTCGATCACGATGTCGGCGCCGACGATGAGCGACTCGGCGTCGGTCGTGAAGAGCTCCTGCGGAAGCTCCACATCGCGCGGAGCGTCGACATCGCGCACGGCGATGCCGGCCAGCTGGAGACTCGCCCCCGCGCGGTCCGCGAGCTCATCACCGTGCTTGAGCAGGAGGGCGGCGACCTGCGACCCGACGGCGCCGGCTCCCAGCAGAGCGACGCGGAGGTGGCGATGGTCGATCATGAATCACCTTTCTGCGCGAGGAGCGCATCGCGGGCGAGAAGGTCGTCGACCGTCTCGCCGCGCACGATGACACGCGCCTCGGCGTCACGCACCGCGACCACAGGGGGCCGAGGCATGTAGTTGTAGTTGCTCGACAACGAGAAGCAGTAGGCGCCGGTCGCCGGCACCGCCAGCAGGTCGCCGGGGGCGACGTCGGCGGGAAGGTACTCGGCGTTGACGACGATGTCGCCCGACTCGCAGTGCGAACCGACCACCCGCACGAGGGCGGGAGCCGCATCGCTCACGCGGGAGGCGATACGGGCGGAGTAGTCGGCGCCGTAGAGCGCCGGACGGGCGTTGTCGCTCATGCCACCGTCGACGCTGACGTAGGTGCGCACGAGACCGTCGTCGAGCAGGACCGGCTTGACCGTGCCGACCTCGTACAGCGTCACACCGGCCGTCCCCACGATCGCTCGTCCGGGCTCGAACACCAGCGTCGGCACGGGCACGTCCAGGCGCGCGCAGGTTGCCGCGACCGCGTCCACGATGGCGTCGGCGAGTTCTTCGATCACGGCGGGCTGCTGATCGCGCGTGTAGGCGATGCCGAAGCCGCCGCCGAGGTTCAGCACGTCGAGACCGCCGAGCTCCGCGTGGAGGGCGACGAGCCGCTCGGCGGATGCGGCGAAGCCGTCCGACCCGAAGATCTGGGAGCCGATGTGGCAGTGCAGGCCGACGAGCTCGACGCCGGGGATGGCGCGCAGGAGAGCCGCGGCCTCCCGTGCACCGTCGAGGGAGAAGCCGAACTTCTGGTCCTCGTGCGCTGTCGCGAGGAAGTCGTGGGTCTCGGCGTGGATCCCGGTGTTCACACGGATCAGCACGGGCTGGCGGCGGGCGGCGCCATCGGTCACCGAGGCGAGGCGCACGATCTCGTCGACGCTGTCCACGATGATCGTGCCGATTCCGATCTCGACGGCCCGCGTCAGCTCCCTCGCGGACTTGTTGTTGCCGTGCAGGCCCAGCAGCGACGGATCCGCGCCGGCGGCCAACGCCACCGCCAGCTCGCCCGCGCTCGCGACGTCGATGCGCAGCCCTTCCTCGAGCACCCACCGCGCCACGGCCGCGGAGAGGAACGCCTTGCCCGCGTAATAGACGCGCGCTTGCGCACCGTGCCTTCCCGCGGCCCGCTGGAAGGCGGCGAGGATGCGACGGGCGCGGCCTCGCACCTCGTTCTCGTCGAGGATGTAGAGCGGAGTGCCGAAGCGTGCGGCGAGCTCTCCCGCATCCACTCCGCCGATCTGAAGACGGCCGTCGCGGCGCGACGCCGATCCGGGCCACACGACGGGCGCGAGGTCGTTCGCGTCGTCCGGCACGAGGAGCCACTCTTCGGCGGCAGCGCGGTCGTGCGAGGAGGACACTACGAGACCCAATCGGTGGTGAAGGGCGGCGGGATTCTCAGCGGCGGCGGAGCCGTCACGACACCCCGACGCGAGTCCCTTGAAGTCTAGGGCACCGCCTATGCCGCTCCCGCCATGCGTCAGGCGCAGGTGCCCTTCTCCCGCGCGCCGGCATCGGTGAGCAGCTCGCCCGCGATGTCGAAGTCGGCAGCGAGCCGATCGTCCTGCACCGCGACCTGGCTGAGCGTGAGGCCGCGAGGGAGGTACTGCGCGACGCACACCCGATACCCGGCGAGCAGAGGATCGGCGACGGAGCCGAACTGCGCGCGCAGGCCGTCCGCGGTCACCTCGGCGCCGGCGACGCTCAGCGAAACCGGCGTGAGCACGAGCTGCCCGTCCGCCGCCGACGGGGTGAGCACCACGTCCACCGGCACCGCGAGGCCGAGCACGGACAGCTGGGTCGAGGCGCTCACGTCGGGCTGGGCGATCGTGAGGCCGTCGACGGACACCGGCGCGGCCTCGACCAGCAGTGGACGCAGCTGGTCGGCATTCAGCGACACCGTCGCCTCTCCGGAGCCGAGCGTGAAGGGAGCGCGGATGCCGAGATCGCGAAGGGTCACCGACACGTTGCCGGTGAAGTCTCCGATCGTCACGTCGTCGGCGGAGATGCGCACCTGACCCACCTCACCCAGCGCAAGATCCAGCAGCAACGAGGGATCCGCGATGTCCACATCGATCTGCTGATCCGCGGCGAGATCGAGTCGCGACACGAGCTGCTGCTTGACGGCCTTCGCCACGAGGTCGCGCGCCACCCACTCCCCCGCGAAGAACGCGGCGACGATGAGAAGCAGAACGACCAGCACTGCGACGAGCCACGGCCACCGGCGGCGCCGGCGCACGGTGCGGGGCGCGTCGTCCTGGTCCTCGAACAGCCCCATCACCTCGCTCATGTCACATCCGCTCGGGCGCGCTGACGCCCAGCAGGTCCAGCCCGTTGCGCAGGACCTGGCCCGTCGCGTCGTTGAGCCACAGACGCGTGCGGTGCAGGTCGGTCACCTCGTCGTCGCCGAGCGGGATCACACGGCAGTTGTCGTACCAGCGGTGATAGAGCCCCGCGAGCTCCTCGAGGTATCGGGCGATCCGGTGCGGTTCGCGCAGGTCTGCGGCGAAGGCGACCAGCCGCGGGAACTCCTGCAGTGCGCCGAGCAACGCCGACTCGGTCTCGTGGGTGAGCAGCTCGGGCGCGAACGCGGTGCGCTCCACCCCGGATGCGGCGGCGTTGCGCGCCACGTTGTGGGTGCGCGCATGGGCGTATTGCACGTAGAAGACGGGGTTGTCGTTCGTGCGCTTCTGCAGGATCTCGGGGTCGAGCGTGAGCGGGGAGTCGGCGGGGTAACGAGCCAGCGAGTACCGCAGGGCATCGGTGCCGAGCCAGGCGCGCAGGTCGTCGAGTTCGATGATGTTGCCCGCACGTTTGGACAGACGCGCGCCGTTGATCGAGACGAGCTGGCCGATCAGCACCTCGATGTCCTTCTCGGGATCGTCGCCCGCCGCACCGGCGAGCGCCTTGAGTCGGTGGACGTAGCCGTGGTGGTCGGCGCCGAGCAGGTAGATCTTGTGCGCGAAACCGCGATCGCCCTTGTTGAGGTAGTAGGCCGCATCCGCCGCGAAGTAGGTGTACTCGCCGTTCGAGCGACGGATGACGCGGTCCTTGTCGTCGCCGAAGTCGGTCGTGCGCACCCAGACGGCGTCGTCCTGCTCGAAGACATGCCCCTGCTCCCGCAGGCGCTCGACCGCCTCGTCGACGAGACTCGGCGACCCGGCGTGCAGCACGCGCTCGGAGTACCAGACGTCGAAGTGGACGTTGAACTGTTCGAGCGAAGCCTGGATCTCGCCCAGCTGAAGGGCGTACGCGAGCTCAGTGGTGAAGGCCAGCTGCTCCTCGGCCGAGGCGAACAGCACGCCGCCGGGCTGGCCGTTGAAGTCCGCCGCACGCACGCGCTCGGCCAGGTCCTGGATGTAGGCGCCGACGTAGCCGTCCTCCGGGGCCGGCTCGCCCTTCACCGCCGCGAGCACGGAGCGGCCGAAGCGCTCCATCTGGGCGCCCGCGTCATTGATGTAGAACTCGCGTACGAGCGTGGCGCCGCTGGCCAGGAGGAGGCGAGCGATGGCGTCGCCGAGAGCCGCCCAGCGCGTGTGTCCGATGTGGAGCGGACCGGTCGGGTTCGCGCTGACGAACTCCAGATTGATCGAGTTGCCCCGCTGGCTGGTGTTGGAGCCGAATGCCGCCCCCGCCTCGACGATCACGCGGGCGAGGGCTCCGGCGGCCGCGGCATCCAGACGGATGTTGATGAACCCGGGACCGGCGATCTCGACGGAGGCGATGCCGTCGACATCGCCCAGAGGGCTCGCGATCTCCGCTGCCAGCTCCCGCGGGTTCGCCCCCACCTGCTTGGCGAGCTTCAGGGCGATGTTGGACGCCCAGTCGCCGTGGTCTCGGTTCTTCGGACGCTCGAGGACGATGTCCGACACCGCGACCTCGACACCGGGGCGTCGCGCCTCGACGATCGGTGCGACGACGGCGTGCAGGGCGGCGGAGAGCTGTTCGGGATCCATAGGCGTCCCATTCTACGTTCGTCCGCCGTGACGCCCCGGCCGCGCAGGCCGACCCGCTCAGGCCATCGGGACGAGCGCCGCGTGATCGTCGACGGGTCCGGGCTCGCCCTGCACCGTCGCGTCCACCTCGAGCCGTTCCAGCCCCACGTACCCGCCGTGGTAGCTCAGGAATGCGCAGTCCGCCGCGTCCCTCCCTGTCCCGATCCGCACGAGCGAGGAGCGCGGAGCGAGCCGAGTGGCGTCGATGACGTTCCACTCGCCCTCGACGAGCACCTCGGCGACGGCGTGGAAGTCCATGGGATCGAGACGGGGCGCGTAGCACGCGACATACCGCGCGGGCATGTCCATCGCACGCAGCAGCGCGATGACGAGATGGGCGTAGTCGCGACATACGCCCTGTCCGCTGGCGAGGGTCGTGACCGCGCTGTCGGTTCCGAGGCTCATCCCCGGCGTATAGGTGACACTCGTGGCCACGAACTCGGAGACCGCCTCCACGAGCACCCGACCGCTCAACCCGCGGAAGAGTCGCCGCGCGGTGGCGAAGACCTCGTCCGACTGGGCGTAGCGGCTCGGGCGCAGGGCCGCGATCGTGTCGAGCTCCATCGTCGCAGGCGCCGTGCCCGGGCCCACGACCGCCTCGTAGCGCACCTGAAGCGGCCCCGCCTCACCCGTCAGACGGTGCAGACGGTTGCCGGCCGCATCCACGAGCTCCCTCGGCGCGAGCTCGCGCCCGTCCTGCACCAGGCTCAGCCGCTCGCTCACGACCCCCGCCGATCGCGCCACCGCGATCTGCAGGATGAGGTCGACGGAGGAGCCCAATTCGAGGTCGAGTTCGGCTCTCACTTGGCGCTGCACCGGCCCATCCTCGCACGCGGATCGAGCGCCGAGGCCCGCCGCATCCCTCTCGTGCACCCGCTCGGCCCCGTCGCACCGTACGCTCGTGCCATGACCCGATCCGCCCGGCTTTCGCCGCGCCGCACGATCGCCGTGCTGGCGGCGCTGGCGGCGGCGATCGCGTGCATCTGCGCCCTCGCGCTGACGCGCCCGTGGGCGACCGGATCGGTCCCGGTCAGTCGAGCGGATGCGGGTGGCGCCGCGCCCGCCCCGGTGTCGACCATCTCGCTGCCCGAGCACCCCCGCATCCTCGTTCTCGGCGACTCCTGGACGTATGGTTCCGCCGCCACCACGCCCACGCTGGGCTACGCCTACCTCCTCGGTCCGCTCATGGGCGGCGAGACGAGCGTGAACGGTTCACGAGGCAGCGGCTACCTCGTTCCGGGCATCGACGGCGGAACCTTCTCCGAGCGCATCGCCGAGTTGGATGCGTCCGACCAGCCCGACCTCATCGTCGTCCAGGGCTCGATCAACGATCGGAAGGTTCGCCTCGACGGCTACGACGAGGCCGTGCGCGGCGCCTGGGACGCGCTCAGCGCGCTGTACCCCGACGCGCAGATCGTGATCCTCGGCCCCGCTCCCCAGGTCCTTCCCGTGGAGGCCGCGACCGCCGAGATCGACCAGCGGCTGAGCCGGGCGGCGGCGACGCGTGGGTGGCCGTACATCTCCCCCATCGGCGAGCAGTGGATCACCCCGGAGAACCACCCGTGGGTCATCGACAGCGGGCCGGTCGGGCGCCATCATCCCACCACCGAAGGCCATGCGTACCTCGCAGAGCGGCTCACCGCAGCGCTCGAGGGTCTGCGGGCCGACTGAGGCCTCCCACACGGGCGGGCATTATGCACCCTTTCGCGGGGCAGGACCACCACAGGTCCGCCGGCCCGTCCGCTGGCTAACGTGAACACCGGGGGCACGGCGACCCGCCGCGCCCGTGCCCGAGCGCCGGCCCCACCGTCGCCGTCCGGGAACCCACCTATCGGGCTGGTCCCGGGGCAGGAGTCGTGAACATGGGTATTGGAAGCGGAATCGCGCTGTTCGTGATCGGTGCGATCTTGGCGTTCGCCGTCAACGTCGACCTCGGCGGCTACGTCAACCTGAGTCTCATCGGTTACATCCTGATGGGCGCGGGAGTTCTGGTCTTCCTGATCAGCCTCATCCTCGTGATGCGTCGCCGTTCGAGCGTGTCGACCTCGCGCACGGCCGTCGACCCCGCCAGCGGCGAGCGCGTCACGACACGTCGCACCACGGACAACGGCGAACCCCTCGCCTGATACGTGTCCGACATCCTCGACGCCGCTCCCGCCGGGACCGGCTCACTCCTCGCCGGTCGCTACCGCCTGATCGAACGCGTCGGCAGCGGCGGCATGGGCACGGTCTACCGCGCTCGGGACGAACTGCTCGGCCGTGATGTCGCGGTGAAGCTCTTCCACTCCGAGCAGGCGGACGGCGTCGAGGACCGTCGGAAGGTCGGCGAGGCGACGATGCTCGCTTCGCTCTCGCATCCGTGCCTGGTCACCCTGTTCGACGCGCGCATCGGGACCGAGGCTCCCAGCTACCTGGTCATGGAGTACATCGCCGGCCCGACCCTGCGTCAGCGTCTCGCGGAGGGCCCGCTGGGGCTCGATGAGGCCGCCGCCATGGCGAGCGATCTCGCCGCGGCGCTGGAGGCCGTCCACGCGGCGGGGATCGTGCACCGCGACGTGAAGCCCTCCAATGTCATGCTCCGCCCCCGCGGCCCGAGAGCCGGCCGTGTCGGCTACCAGGCCGTGCTCGCAGATTTCGGCGTCGCGCACCTCGTGGACTCCACGAGGCTGACAACGCCGGGCGACGTCATCGGCACGGCCGCGTACCTCGCGCCGGAGCAGGTCCGCGGTCACGCGCCGGTTCCCGCATCCGACGTCTACTCGCTCGGGCTGCTGCTCATCGAGGCCATCACGGGCCGACATCCCTTCGCGGATGCGCCGGCGGCGAGCATGCTGTTGGCACGTCTCACCCGCCAGCCCGATGTGCCGACGGGGATCGGCTACGCATGGCGTTCCCTGCTCACCGCGATGACCGTGCACGATCCCGCTTCCCGCCCGAGCGCGAGCGAGGTCCTCGAGCGGGCGCGAGTCCTTTCCGCATCGACGCCGACCGCCGCGACGCTCCCCCTGGATGACGCGCTGCTCGTCGCGACCTCGCCGATCGCACTCTCGGCTCCCCCGGCGCAGGCCGTGGAGCCGGTCGCCGACCCGCGTCCGGTTTCGCCGCCCCGTCGACCCCGAGGCCGTCGTCGGGGGGTCGTGGCGCTCACGGCGGCTGCCGGCATCCTCATCGCCGGGGCCGCCGCGGTGGGCGTCACGAGCGTCCTGGCCCCGGTCCCGGTGGCCGAAGAGTCCGTCGTCCCCGTGCAGATGAGTACGGTCCCGGCAGACGACGGATCGGAGCAGACGCCCGCCGAGACGGTCGAGTCAGAGGACCAGACCGTGCAGCCCGCCGACACCGACTCTCCGCAGCCCGCCCCGGTCACCGACCCGCAGCCTGGCCCGGTATCGGACAGCGGATCCAACCGCGGCCCCGGCAACAACAACGGGAACGGGAACGGACCCGGGAACGGGAACGGCCCCGGGAACGGGAACGGGAACGGGAAGAGGCCCTGACGGCGCAGGAACGCCACATCCCGACGTGATCCCGCCGTCCTCGGAAGCAGAACCGCTCAGCCGAGGAGCGGTGCTCGACACTGGGGACGAGAGACGAGGAGTCCCGTGCCGTACGACATCGAAGAACTCCTGCGCCCGCCATCGGCCACCGCCGCGCTCGCGCTGCAGGCAGCCGAGCGGTGGTGCTCCCCCGCCGTGCTGCGGCACAGCCTGCGCTCCTGGATCTGGGCACGTTCGCTCGCGGATGCGGAGGGCCTGGACTACGACGCGGAACTGCTCTTCGTCGCCGCCGCACTGCACGACATCGGGGTGGCGGAACCGTTCGACGCACATCGGACGCCGTTCGAGAGCGCCGGAGGCGCCGCCGCCTGGCTGTTCGCGGCCGGAGCGGGCTGGCCGACCGAGCGCCGGACCCGGCTGCAGGAAGTCATCGAGCGCCACATGTGGGTCGAGGTCGATCCGGCCGTGGACATCGAGGGCCACCTGCTGGAGGTCGCGACGAGCTTGGACGTTGCGGGCGCGGGACCATCCAGATGGGACACGCGGCTCCTGCGCGCCGTGACCGAGCGACTGCCGAGAGCGGAGTTCGCGGCAGAGTTCGACACCGCGATCCGCGATCAGGCCGAACGCAAGCCCGCCTCGGCCGCGGCACGCCTTGCGCACAGCGGCCGCATCGCCGACGGCGAGCGCGCCTGCCTCACCCTGACTCGCTGACCTGGCGTCCCCGGGTCGCGCATGCCGGGCGGTCAGCCGGCCTGCGCGAAGGGGCGCGACGCATCGATGATGCGCCGCAGCGAGACCGCTGCCTCCGTCCGGATGCGGCGGCGACACGCGGCATCGATTCCTGGAAGTCCCGTGCATGAGGCCGTCATGTTGAGCATTCCACGTGAGACACCGGATGCGTAAACGCCCGTTCCCGCGTACTGGAATGCAAGACCGCCGCTGTCGCCGTTCCCAGCGGCCGGGATGCGCCGCGGTAGCAGATCGAGCCGCCGCCCGCAGGGTTTCTCGGCAACCACGGGGCTCGACCAATACACACCCTGATACCAGGGCCGCCCGCGGTCGGGCTGCAGTGGTGCGCCGGAATCATGGAGGCAGTTCCCGAGGGGATATAGCCGATCTTGAACGCGGCGAGTCCGCTCCTCGTGCCGCCTGCGGCGTTGAGCGAGGTCATCGAAGCGGTCGAGGGCTACCATAACGAGCCCGACCTGGCCTACAAGGCCGTCGTCCCCGCACTGAAGCGTCCTGAGCGATCCACTCGCCACGCTGAGCCGCCCCCGCGGCCGGCCTTCGCGTCCCCCAAGCGGCCGACAGACAGCTCGTTCCCGGCAGCGTAACGTCGCAGGGAGCGGGGGGCGAGTGGATTCGAAGCAATGGGGCGCGCCGACGACTGCGGCGCGCCCCCGAAGGTGGCGCGAAATCGTGGCCGGGGTCGTCTGGGCCTCGATCGGGTTGTGCCTAATCGCGCTCTGGCAGCTGTTCGCCCGGGAGTTCGGTGCCGCCGTCGGCACGGCACTGCACTCCCCACCCGCCCGGGAGAGTCGCGTCCCGTCCTTCTGGGGCTTCGTCGTCGTCACGGCGGTGCTGCTGGTGTGCGCCGTCGGCGCCCTCGCGGCGCACCGCTGGCTAGCCCTGCCGATCGCTCTGCTGCTCGCTTTCGGCGCGGGAATGGTCGCGTTGGGCATGTACCCGCAGGTCGCCCCGTTCGCCGTCGGGCACGAAGAAGGCCCCGATCCGCGCAAGGATCGAGGCCTCTTGTACGCCGTGCCCCCGGAGGGATTCGAACCCCCGACCTACGGTACCGGAAACCGGCGCTCTATCCCCTGAGCTACGGAGGCGTACCGATCGAGACTATCACCGCCCGCTTCGACCCCGTGACGACGGGTCAGGGGTATCCGCGGGTCCACAGCCCGTAGACGGCGAAGAACTGCAGCACGACGAGGACGATCAGGATGCTGTTGCGCGTGCGCTTGGACGTGGAGAGCTTCTCGTGCGCGAGGAGCGGAGACATCGGCATGAGCAGGCGGAAGGTGCTGGCCTGCGGCAGGAAGACACCGAAGATGTAGAGCCCGTAGCTGAGTCCGTATGCCGCGACGACGATGCCGAGCCTGCGCACCGACCGCGACCAGATCAGCAGGGCGAAGCCGACCATCAGCGCGATCACGAGCAGCCAGCCGAACACGCTCAGGTACTCGCCCATGAATCGGAACCACGGGGTGAGGGGCAGGAACTCGCCGTTGCCGACGAACGGACGCCACCAGGCCGTCTCCGTGAGGAGGTAGGCGTGGGGAGTTCCGGTCCAGGCATCGGCGATCCACGACCAGGCGAGGCCGGCGAGCGCGGTGACGCCGCCGGCCACGAGCAGCCCCGCCACTTCGCGGCGCGGGAACGGGTCGATCCTCCGGCGCCACCAGCGCACGAGGAAGACGATGCCCAGCGCCAGGGCGAGCGCGAGGGCACCTGGGCGCGTGAACGCCGCGACCAGCGCGATCGGGGTGATCCACACGTACTTGCGCTTCACTGCCAGCAGCAGCGCGGCGAAGGTCAGCGTGAGCACGAGCGATTCCGCGTAAGCGATGACGAACACGAACGACAGGGGGGCGAAGGAGAAGAAGATCACCGCCCACTTGGCCTGACGCGGCGAGGTGACCGCTCGCAGCAGCAGGAACAGCAGGACGGTCGCGGTGGCGCTGAAGAAGATGCTGAGTCCGATGCCGGCCGCTCGCCAGTCCGAGCCGACGAGGTCGCCGACCACGCGTTCCAGCCACGGGTAGATGGGCAGGAAGGCCCAGTCGTTCTCGAGCACGTTGCCGTTGGGACCGATGGGGATCACGGGCGGATACCCGATCAGAGAGATACGGCCGTAACGGTCCGCATCCCATCCCGTCAGGAATGCGGCGAACGTCCCGACCGGTCGGTCCTGCGCACCGAAGCCCCAGCCGGCGGCCGTCGAGACCATGTACCAGAAGAGCAGGAACGCGAGGTTCACGCCGCGGGCGATCGCCCAGTAGCCCATCACCTGGGCGAGTTCGATCCGCCGAACCGCCCGCACACGCGGATCGGGTCGGGATGCATCATCCACCCAGCCATGTATGGCCGCCACCGCGCGGCGCCATCGCGGCGTACGCGTGTTCTCCGAATCGGCATGCAGTTGCGAACCGGTCACCGTCACGACTTTCCTCTCCCCGCGTGGCGCGAGCGATCCTAGGCGAAGCGGCTATGCCGGCCCCCACAGGATGCTCCCATCTTCGAGCGCCGAGCAAAAGCCTGCGGGGTCAGGAAGCGTCGCCCGTGAGCTTCAGCCCGATCACGCAGCCCACGAGCCCGGCGATCAGCAGCAGCCTCACGACCGTGAACGGCTCAGCCCCGGTGACCATCGCCCAGATCACCGTGAGCGCCGCTCCGATCCCGACCCAGACCGCGTAGGCCGTGCCGGTGGGGATCTCGCGCATGGCGAACGCCAGACCCCCCATGCTCAGCAGAAGAGCCACCGCGAACACGATGCTCGGCAAGGGCTTCGACAAGCCCTCGGAGCGGCCGAGCGCGCTGGCCCAGACGGCCTCGAGCACTCCCGAGACGATGAGGACGACCCACGACATGACGTGCCTTCCGGCCAGTCTTGTCGCTCACCGGGTACTGATCCGTCGTCCGGGGGTCCGGTCGGGACCCGGGACGACTCTATCGGAGGGCGCCCGAGCGAAAGCTCAGAGAAGGAATAAGCCGTCGACGAGACCCGGATTGTGCGCGTGGACGAGCACCCCGAACACGACCGCGTCGAAGAGCAGGTGCACCGTGACGACGTAGGCGAGCGAACGGGTGCGCAAGAAGATGTACCCCTGCAGCAGCGCGAACGGGATGGTGAGGACGGGCCCCCAGGCGCGGTAGCCGAGCTCCCACAGGAAGGAGACGAAGACGATCGCCTGTAGGACGTTGGCGGTCGGATCCGGCAGATGGCGCCGCAGCAGCGCGAAGACCGTGCAGATGAAGAACAGCTCGTCCCAGATGCCGACCGCCCCGACGCCGACGAACAGCCGCGCGATGAGATCGGGGGTGTCCACGACGGGCCAGTTCTGATACACCCCCGAGCTGATGAAGTAGAAGGGCAGGATGAGCCACCCGAGCACGAGCACCGCCACCAGCCACACCCACTGGAACCGGCTCCATCGACCGCCGCCGCGCCACGGGAAACGGATGGCGCGGTCGCGATAGACGAACCGCGACACGGCATAGGGCACCGCGACGGCCGCGCCCAGCGCGAGGGTGAAGCGCACCATCGCGGCGTCGTCGAGCTCCGCGGCGAGCGGGATGGCGCTGACGATCAGCATCCCGACGGAGATCAGTGACAGATCGCGCAGCAGCGAGGCCTCGCGCGACTGACGGCGATCCGCCCACCAAGCCGCGACGAGTCCCGCCGCGAGCAGGCTCCATCCCAGCCAGGGCGTCAGGAGCACGAAGAAGGCCGGCGCCGCGAGCGCCACCAGCAGCGAGGCCGCGAGCGGCCATGCCCGCAGCGGAATGCGACTGACCGTCTGCGCGGCGGGCACCTCAGCCGGCCGATCGCCGGTAGACGAGGTCGCGGATCGCGCGCCCCACTCGCGCACCCTTGCGTTCGAAGGCCGTGATGACGCGCCCCTCGAAGCGCGGCGCCCAGTCCCCCTCGAACGCACGGTCGAAGACCGTCGCCTCGTCGAGCACCGAGCGCATCTGCAGCGCGTAGTCCTCCCAGTCGGTGGCCAGGCGCAGCATCCCCCCGGGGCGAAGCGCCCGCGCGAGCGTCGGCACGACGTCCGGCTTCACCAGTCGCCGCTTCGTGTGCTTCTTCTTGTGCCACGGGTCGGGGAAGAAGATCCAGACCTCATCGACCGACCCCGCCGGCAGCAGATGCTCCAGCACCTCGGGTGCGTTCGCCTCGACCAGGCGCAGGTTGCGCGCACCGGCACGGTCGGCGTCGAGCATGGTCCGCGCGAGCCCGGCGCGGAAGACCTCCACCGCGAGGAAGTCGACATCGGGTCGCGTGGTCGCCGCGTGCACGATGGCGTGACCCTGCCCGGAGCCGATCTCGACGATCAACGGGGCTCTCCTGCCCCACACCGTCGGCACGTCGATCTGCGCGTCGGCGGCGACCGAGGTGGCGGCGTTCTCCCGCGCCACCGGCAGCAGCAGGTGCGGGCCGAGCTCGGCCCAGGCGCGCTCCTGCGCCTCCGACATCCTTCCGCTGCGGCGCACGAACGAGACGGGGCGGTCGCGGAAGACGCCGGATGCGGGATCGGTCA
This sequence comes from Microbacterium binotii, assembly GCF_021398715.1. NCBI lineage: Bacteria > Bacillati > Actinomycetota > Actinomycetes > Micrococcales > Microbacteriaceae > Microbacterium > Microbacterium binotii. Next base: position 2,334,154 of record NZ_CP090347.1, read on the forward strand.
TCCCCCCAGGATACGAAGCACCTCAGGCCGTGACGAAGTCGATGAGTTCCTCGACACGCCCCAACAGCGCCGGCTCCAGGTCGCGGTAGCTGTGGACGCTGGCGAGGATGCGCTGCCACGCGCGCGCGAGGTCGGCTTTGTCGCGCGCCGGCCAGCCCAGCCCGCGACAGACGCCCGTCTTCCAGTCGATGCCGCGCGGCACCTCCGGCCACGCCGCGATCCCGACCGCGCGCGGCGTGACGCATTGCCACACGTCGACGAACGGGTGGCCGACGATGCGCACGTGGGCTCCGTGTCGGCTGCGGCCGACCTCCGCTGCGATCCGCGACTCCTTCGACCCCGCGACGAGGTGGTCCACGAGCACACCGTATCGACGCTCGGCCGTGGGTGGCTCCGCCTCGAGCAGGTCCGAGAGCAGGTCGATGCCCTCGAGGTACTCGACGACCACGCCCTCCACGCGCAGGTCGTCTCCCCACACCTTCTCGACGAGTTCGGCGTCGTGCTTGCCCTCGACGAGGATGCGGCTCGGGCGGGCGATACGCGCGCGCTTGTCGGCGACGGCGAACGATCCCGATGCGGTGCGCGCGCGCCCGGCTGCGGCCGGTGCGACCGATGGCGCGACGAGTCGGACGGCCTCGCCGTCGATGAGGAAACCGGGACCGAGCGAGAACATGCGTCTCCGACCCGCGCGATCCTCCAGCTCGACGAGCCCGCCTTCGACCGACGTGACGGCGCCGCAGAATCCGTCCTCGGCGACCTCGACCACCGTCCCGCGCTCGGCGGGGACCGCAGCGAGGCTCTTCGCATTCCGCTCTCGCCAGCCGGCGGCGAGCACATCCGTGGGGTATCGGTCATCCATAACGCCGAGCAGCGTAACCAGCCGGAGGATGCATATCCGGCAGCGACCCGCATCCATGGCGCACACAGACTCGCCCTCAATAGACTCGGACGAGGGCGCCGTCCGCCCCCGAGGGAGGCCATCGATGCGACCGCGCTGGGCATATGCACTGGTGGCCGCGCTGGCCGCGGTCTTCCTGATCGCGGGCCCGGCCGCAGCCACGCCGCCGGTGCAACTCGGCGCGTCGTATGTGAGCGACGAGGCGGGGGTTCTCGGCGACGCCGAGCGGGCTCAGGTCGAGGACCGCCTCGAGCAGCTCGCCCAGACAGACAACCTGAATCTGTGGGTCGTCTACGTCGACCGCTTCAGCAGCCCGTCGGATGCGAAGGACTGGGCGACCCAGACCGCCGAGCAAGGCGGCCTCGGACCCAACCAGTACCTGCTGGCGATCGCCGTCGACGCGCGCCAGTACTGGCTCTCCAGCGACACCTCTGGCCCGCTCAGCGAGGACCAGATCACCGCCGTCGATCAGGACTGGGTGTATCCGGCTCTCCGAGACGGTGACTGGGCGGGGGCCGCGATCGCCGCCGCAGACGGGCTGGCCGCGGCCCGCAGCGGTACCGTCGGCGGTGGCGACTCCGGTGGCGTCGTCGTGCCCGGCGCGGGCTCCTCCGGCTCCGGTTCCGGCTCCGGCGGCGCGGTGGGCGTCGTCATCATCGTCATCTCGGTCGTGGCGCTGGTGGCCGTGGCCGCCTACTTCGTGGTCCGCGCGGCTCGCCGGCGTGCCGCATCCCGCCCCGCGGAGAGCACCGAGGATCTCGGCACGCGCGCGGCAGCGGCTCTCGTCTCAGCCGACGACGCCCTCCGTGAGGCGGAGCAGGAGCACGGCTTCGCCGCCGCGCAGTTCGGCGAGGAGGCGACGAGAGCTCTGCGTGAGGCTCTGACAACGGCGCGCGCGGAGTTGGATCAGGCCTTCACGGTGCGCCAGCAGCTGGACGATGAGATCCCCGACACCGACGAACAGGTGCGCGCCTGGCACGAGCAGACGCTGCAGCTCGCGTCCGCAGCCGGCGCACGGGTGAAGGCGCAGCTGGACGCCTTCGCCGACCTCCGCCGCATCGAGCAGGATCTCCCTGCCACCCGGGAACGACTCCGGTCGTCGCGCGCCGAGGCGGCCGCTGCCCTTCAGGCCGCGCAGGAGCGCTTCGCCCAGCTCGCCGCCTCCTACCCCGCCGCGGCACTGAGCACCATCGTCGACAACGCGGCGCAGGCTGCCGACCGGCTCGCACTCGCCGACGCTCAGCTTTCTGCGACCGAGGCCGCGGTCACGGCCGGAGACACCGGCAAAGCCGCCGTCGCACTGCGCACCGCCGAGCAGGCGCTCGCTCAGGCACGCCAGCTGGCGGATGCGGTGGGCGCGCACGGCGATCGTCTCGCCGCCGCGCGGTCGGAGATCCCGGCGCTCCGCGCCGAACTCGCGCGGGACATCGCCGCGGCCGAGACCCTGCCCGACCCGGACGGACGGCTCGCCGCCGCCTCCGCGGCCGCCCGCGCACAACTGGACGCAACAGACGAAGACCCGGTGGCTGCCCTCGCGGCGCTGCAGCGGGTCGACGACGAACTCGACGCACTGCTGAGATCCGCTCGCGACGCGGCGGCCCGCGCCGAGCACGCCCGTCAGGTTCTGCCGCCGACCCTCGCCCACGCGCAGGCCCAGATCGGTGCCGCGGAGGACTTCATCGCGTCGCGGCGCGGCGCGGTCGGCGCGACCGCCCGCACCCGCCTCGCCGATGCCCGCACATCCTTCGCCTTGGCCGAGCAGCAGGCGCAGGTGGCGCCCGAGCAGGCGCTGGATGCGGCCTCGCGCGCCGCGCGCCTGGCAGCCGACGCCATCTCCGCCGCCCAGTCGGACGTCTCCGGCTTCGGCGGCGGATCCGCCGGCGGGGGCGACTTCGGCGCGATGCTCGGCGGCATCCTCATCGGCTCCGCCCTCGGCGGCGGTCGACGGCGCGGCGGCTTCGGCGGCTTCGGCGGTGGCGGCGGCTTCGGCGGCGGCGGCGGCTTCGGTGGCTTCGGCGGCGGCTCGCGCGGCGGGAGCGGCGGAGGCTTCGGCGGCGGCGGTTCCCGCGGCGGCAGCGGCGGCAGATTCTGACGGACTTCACGAACCACGACGAAAGGAAACACGATGGCCAAGCAGTCCATCTTCGGACGCATCTCCACCCTCGTCCGGGCGAACATCAACGCGATGATCGACCAGGCCGAGGATCCGCAGAAGATGCTCGACCAGCTCGTCCGCGACTACACGAACAACATCGCCGACGCGGAAGCGGCGATCGCCGAGACGATCGGCAACCTGCGTCTTCTCGAGCGCGACCACCAGGAGGACGTGCAGGCCGCGGCCGAGTGGGGCAGCAAGGCGCTCGCCGCCAGCCGCCGCGCCGACGAGATGCGCCGCGCCGGCAACACGACCGACGCCGACAAGTTCGACAACCTCGCGAAGATCGCCCTGCAGCGTCAGATCTCCGAGGAGAACGAGGCCAAGGCCTCCGCTCCGCAGATCGCCGCACAGACCGAGGTCGTCGACAAGCTCAAGGACGGCCTCAACGGCATGAAGCAGAAGCTCGAGCAGCTTCGCTCCAAGCGGAGCGAGCTCCTCGCGCGGGCGAAGGTCGCCGAGGCCCAGAACAAGGTGCATGATGCGATCAAGAGCGTCAACGTCCTCGACCCCACGAGCGAGCTCGGCCGCTTCGAGGACAAGATCCGTCGGCAGGAAGCGCTGGCCGCGGGGAAGGCGGAGCTCGCCGCATCCAGCCTCGACGCCCAGTTCGAGAGCCTCGAGGACGTCGGTGAGCTGACCGAGGTCGAGGCGCGCCTGGCCGCGCTGAAGGCGGGCGGGTCCGCGCAGGGCGCCCTCGGCGCCGGAGCGGCCGGCGACGAGCTCGGTCAGCAGCAGCAGCTGCCCCAGCAGCACCAGCAGTGAGAAGACGGAGGGGCCGCGCCCGGCGCGGCCCCTCCCCCATCCGGGAGTCGAGATGACACGGTTCCTCATCACACCCGTGTGGCAGGGCTCGCCCTCCGCGCGCGCGATGCAGCTCGTGGACGGCGCGGAGGCCATCGCGGGCGATCTGCCACGTGCGGCGTGCACGAGCGTGCCGGTTCCGCTCGGAGCGGGCGAGGCGCTCGGCACCGGCGTGCATCGCTACAGCGCGCTGCGCCAGGTGCAGCACGACCTGCGCGAGGCTCTCGCCGCATCCGATGAGCGCGCGCTCACCGTGGGCGGCGACTGCGCCGTCGGCGTCGCGGCCGTCGAGCGTTCGGCGCGCGTCGGTCGCATCGCGGTCGTCTGGGTCGACGCGCACCCCGATCTGCACACGCCGGAATCCTCCAGCTCGCACGCGTTCGGCGGGATGGCGCTGCGCGCCGTGCTCGGAGAAGGCGCTCCCGATCTCGCTCTGCCTGCGGGCACCGTCGCCGCGGCCGACGTCGTCCTCGTCGCTGCGCGCGCCGTCGATGAGGCCGAACGGGAGTACATCGATGCGCACTCCCTCACCGTGATCGATGCGGCAGCACTCTCCGATCCCACCGTTCTCGCCCGGACCGTTCAGCGACTCGGCGTCGACGCGGTCCACGTCCAGGTCGATGTCGACGCACTCGATCCCGCCGAGATGCCCGGCGTGAAGGACTCCGAGCCCTTCGGCGCCTCGCTGGCCGAACTGGTGACGGCGCTGAAGGCGCTGCGCGAGGCGGTGCCGCTGGCCGGCTCCTCGCTCGCGGGGTTCGCACCCGCATCCCCCGCCGCCGCGAGCGAGGACATGGGGACTCTGCTGCGACTGGTCGGAGCCCTCGCGTGAGCGCCGCACGACCGCCCGCCGGGTGGCAGCAACGCGCCGACCGCGCCGTGGCGCGATCGCGTGCGGTGGAGCGATGGATCCCGTCCTTCCTCCTGGACTCGCCGATCAGCGCGCTGGGCTACGCCTACGGATGCGCGGTCGGGTGGATCTGGGGAACGCTCTGGAGCCGTGGACGCATCGAGCGGCGCGGCCGCCTGTTCGTGTTCCGCGGGATGCCGTCGTGGGCGTTCCCGCGCGGCGGGGTGTGCGTCGGCCATTGCTTCCTCACCGGCGACGGCCGCATCGACGACAGGCTGCTCGCGCACGAGTCCGTGCACGAGCGTCAGTGGCGTCGGTTCGGGATGCTGATGCCGATCCTCTACAGCCTCGCCGGACGCGATCCGCTGCAGAACCGCTTCGAAATCGAAGCGGGCCTCGCCGACGGCAACTACATCCCCCGCTGACTCCCGCATTCGTTCGACAGGAGATATCCCTCCCACAGGATGATTCCGCGCCGATCATCCTGTCGAGGGGATTTCTCCTGCGCAGGAGGGGCGCCGCGCCGCGGAAGCGGGGGCGCTCAGGCGGTGGCGAGGCCGAAGCGCGCGGGCGTGTGGATGCGGGCGGCATCGATGCCGCGGCGCTCGACCAGGTGGTCGAAGATGTCGGCGGTGCCGAGGTAGCCACCGAGCAGGGTGACCGCGGTGCCGCATCCGTCGTCGTCGCAGAGCATCTCGTCGGCCCATGCCACGACCGCCCGGCTGAGCGCCTCGCCGGGCGCGCACGAGCGTCCGGTGCCGGGCGCTCCGGAGCGGCTGTCGCGCGTCAACCACGTGATCGTCATGCGCGCAGGCACACGGATCTCGGCGACGTGCGCCGCGTCCGGAACCTCGACGAACACCCGACCGGTCGAACACATCGGCAGCGTCGCGAGCAGCATCTCGAGGTCGTCGAGCGACGACTCGTCAGCGGTCACCAGATGCTGCGCGCGGGCGTGCTTGGACGCACGGCACGCGTTCGCGTTGTGGACGTCGTTCTCGGGCATGATGAGGCGAGTATACGCCTCCCAAGGAAGGTATGCCTCACCTTGGCCGACCGCTACGCGATGAGGATGCGGCGCAGCTCGACGAGCTCGGCGTCGCCGACCCCCGCGGCGGAGAGGTAGTCGAGGGCCGATCCGTACTGTGCACGCAGCCGGCCCAGCAGAGCTCGCATGACGGGAGCCGGTGACGCCGTGGCGAGCTCCACGGCGTGGCGGGCCTCGGGATGGGCCGCGCGCAGCCACGCCACCACCTGACGGTTGCGCGCGGCGGGCAAGGATGCGGCGGTGCGCGCGTAGTCGGCGACCACGGCATCCTCGTCGACGCCCGCCGCCGCGAGGATCAGCGCGATCGAGACGCCGGTGCGATCCTTGCCCACCGTGCAGTGCACGAGGACCGGCTGCTCCTCCACCACCGATCGAGCGACGGTCGCGAGCGCGGGTGCGGCGTCGTCGATGAGCCGGTCGTACATCTCGGCGAGACTGACGTCCTCGGCGAAGAAGGATGCGACGGATCCGAGGAACAGCGGCACACGCACGGTCGCCGGCCCGTCCGGCCCGAGAAACGTCGGATCGGCGCGCACCTCGTCGTCGTCGCGCAGGTCGACGATTCGTCTCAGGCCGAGCTCGGAGATGCGGCGACGAGTCCGCTCGTCCAGGCGCGCGAGGTTGCCGGAGCGGAACAGCACACCGCTGCGGGTCACCCGCCGACCCGCGGGCAGCCCGCCGATATCGCGGAAGTTCACCGCTCCGGCGACGAGACCGCCGGCCTCGCTCACGGCGTCGGCGCGGTGCGGGGCGGCACCGGGTACCGTCCGGCGATGGCCAGGCGATTGAACGCGTTGATCGAGATGACGATCCAGCTCACCGCGACGTACTCGGCCTCGGAGAGGACGGACCCGACCCGGTCGTAGACCTCGTCGGAGACGCCCTCCTCGTGGATGAACGTGAGCGACTCGGTCAGCTCGAGCGCCGCACGTTCGCGCTCCGTGAAGACGCCCGACTCGCGCCACGTCGGCAACTGCGCGACCGTGTCGACGTCGAGCCCCGCCTTCATCCCGCGGTCGAGGTGCACACGCACGCAGTAGGCGCAGCCGTTGAGCTGCGAGGCGTGCAGCTGCACGAGCTCCTTCAGGCGCGGCTCGACGCCGGCATCCGCGGCGAGAGCCCCGACCTGCTTGGCCATCGCATCAATCGCCTGATAGACCTCCGGTGCCGCCTTCGACAGGTGCACACGCCGCTCCTCACCCATGCGGCCCACCCTACCCACGCCCGGGACGACACGGGGCGGTTGCGCAATGAGACGCAACGGCGACCGGGGGCCGTTCGCGCGCCGTAGCATTCGGGGGTGACCGACGATGTTTTCGACGAGTTCTCCTTCCTGCCCGCCCAGGCCGAGAGCCTCGGGCTCACGACGCGGTTGCCCGCGGCCGAGCGGCGCGATCTGGCCCTGGCGGACGGCAGGACCCTGTCTGCCCTCCGCTACGGCGACGAGGCGCCGGTCGTGACGTTCCTCCACGGCGCGGGCCTGAACGCACACACCTGGGACACCACGATCCTCGCGCTCGGACTGCCCGCCCTGTCGATCGACCTCGCGGGGCACGGCGACTCCTCCTGGCGAGCCGACGCGCGCTACGTCGCACGCACACTCGCCGAGGATGTGGTGCCCGCTCTCGAGACGTGGACCGAGGGCCCGCAAGTGCTCGTCGGGCATTCCCTCGGCGCACTCACCGCGACCGCCGTGGCGGCGGCACGGGGCGACCTGTTGCGCAGCCTCGTGCTCATCGACCTCACTCCCGGAGTGGATCCCACCGCGGGTCCGGCACAGATGCGCGCGTTCTTCGCCGGCCCGACCGACTGGGCCGATCGGGAGGAGCTGGTGGATCGGGCGCTGTCGTTCGGGCTGGGCGGCTCGCGCGAAGCGGCCACCCGCGGCGTGTACCTGAACTCGCGGGTGCGCCCCGACGGGCGCGTGGAGTGGAAGCACCACTTCGCCCACCTCGCGGCAGCGGCCGCCGCATCCGATGCCGAAGCTTCCGCACCGGACGCCATGCGAGAGCTTCTCGCGGCGAGTGGGTGGGACGACCTCGCCGCCGTGCGCGCGCCGATCACGCTCGTGCGCGGCGACGCCGGATACGTGACGGAAGCGGATGCGGAGGAGTTCCGCCGGCGCCGCCCTGATGCCGACCTGATCGTCGTGCCCGCGCACCACAACGTGCACGAGCAGATCCCGGCACGCCTCGCGACTCTGCTGGGTCGGATCGTCGAGGCCGGATGACGCTGTCGAATTGTGACGTGACGCAGACTCCTGCAGCCGCGGCGGCGATCTAGGCTGGTACACCGCACCGACCCTCGTCCTCCCTCCATGCCCCCGCGTCCGCGGAAAGGACTCCCCATGCACCGCCGAACGCCCCTCGCCCTCGCAGCGCTCGTGGCCGCCGCCGTTCTCTCCCTCTCCGCCTGCGCGCCTTCGACGTCGCCGACGCCGTCGGGCTCTCCGGATGCGGACTCCTCCGTCGTCGTCCGGCTCGCGCTCGAGCCCACGAACCTCGACATCCGCCAGACCTCGGGCTCAGCGCTCGATCAGATCCTCATCGACAACCTGTACCAGGGTCTCGTCGCGCGCACGCCCGAACAGGAGATCGTGCCGGCGCTGGCGAGCGATTGGACCGTCTCGGACGACCGACTGACCTACACCTTCACGCTGCGCGAGGGCGTCACCTTCCACGACGGTCAGCCGCTGACCCCGGAGGACGTCGTCTTCTCACTGACCCAGCATCGCGACAACCCCGGATGGGTGGACGCCGCAACCCTCGCGAACGTCACGGGCGTGACGGCCGACGGACAGAAGATCACGCTCACCCTCTCTCAGCCCGACTCGCAGCTCCTGTGGAACCTCAGCGGCCGAGCGGGCATCATCCTGAAGGAGGGCGACGGCGTCGACTACCAGACGGCGGCCAACGGCACCGGCCCCTTCACCCTCGAGCGCTGGACACGCGGCGACAACATCACGTTCGCCCGCAACCCCGCCTACTGGGGCACGCCGGCCAAGGCGGCGGAGGTCGTCTTCGACTACATCCCCGACAACCAGGCCGCACTCAACGCCGCCCTGGCGGGCGAGGTCGACGTGGTGACGGGCTTCGACGCGAACCTGAAGACGCAGATCGAGGCGAACGGCGACTTCGCGCTCGTCGTCGGCGATTCCACCGACAAGGGCACCCTCGCCTTCAACCAGACCTCGGGCCCCCTCGCGGACAAGCGCGTGCGTCAGGCCATCCGGCAGGCGATCGATCACGACGCCTTCGTGGAGGCGCTGGGCGCGGGCAAGACCATGTACGGCCCGATCCCGTCCCTCGACCCGGGCTACGAGGACCTCTCTGAGGTCGCTCCCTACGATCCCGACGCCGCCAAGAAGCTCCTCGCGGATGCCGGCGCCTCGGACACGACGCTGACGCTCACCATCCCCTCCTTCTACCCGGCGACGATCTCGCAGCTGCTCGTCTCGGACCTGAACGCCGTCGGGATCACCCTCAAGGTCGACTCGGTGGACTTCCCGACCTGGCTCAAGAACGTCTACACGAACCACGACTACGAGCTGAGCTTCGTGCTGCACACCGAGGCGCGGGACTTCGCCAACTGGACGAACCCGGCGTACTACTTCACGTACGACAACCCGCAGGTGACCCAGCTCTACACGCAGGCGCGCGCAGCCACGACCGATGAGGAGGCGGCGAAGCTGCTCGCCCAGGCCGCCCGTATCGTCTCGGACGATGCGGCCGCGGACTGGCTGTACAACGGAGCCAGCGTCGTCGCCGTCGGCACGAACGTCTCGGGCTTCCCCTCGGTGAACGTCAACGAGCGGCTCAACGTGACCGAACTCGGCAAGAGCGACGGGTGATCCGATACACGCTGATGCGACTGGCCCTGCTCGCCGCGGGGCTGGTCGTCGCCAGCGTGATCATCTTCTTCACCTTGCGCATCCTGCCCGGCGACGTCGCACAGCTGATCGGCGGCACGAACTCCACCCCCGAACAGATCGCCGCCATCCGTGACCGGCTCGATCTGGACGCACCTCTCGCGGCGCAGTACCTGGATTGGATCGGCGGGGTGCTGCGCGGAGATCTCGGCGCTTCGCTGCTGACCGGAACCCCGGTGGCCACCGAGCTCGCCCAGAAGGCACAGATCACCCTTCCGCTGGGCGCGCTCTCGCTCACCATCGCCCTGCTGTTCGCAGGTCCCCTCGGCGTCGTGTCCGCGCTCCGGCGGGCACGACTGGGCGGCACCGTCATCGGTGTGGGCGCGCAGACGCTCGCAGCGGTTCCCGTCGTCTGGGCCGGCATGATGCTCGTGGTCGTGTTCGCCGTCTGGTGGGGAGTGCTCCCGGCACAGGGCTTCCCGCGCGACGGGTGGAGCGACCCGGGCGCGGCGCTTCGTTCGCTCGTTCTGCCGGCGCTGACGATCGGCATCGTGGAAGGCGCGATGCTGTTGCGCTTCGTGCGCAGCGCCACGCTGCAGGCCATGGGACAGGATTACGTGCGCACCGCCGCCTCGCAGGGTCTCACTCGCACCCGAGCGCTCATCCGGCACGGGCTGCCCAACGTCGGACTGTCCGTGGTGACGGTGCTCGGGCTGCAGGTGGCCGGCATCGTCGTGGGCGCCGTGGTGATCGAGCAGCTGTTCTCACTGCCCGGCATCGGACGGATGCTGGTACGCGACGTGTCGGCACGCGATCTGCCCATGGTGCAGGGTGAGCTTCTCGCTCTCACGGCCTTCGTCCTGCTGGTCGGCTTCATCGTCGATCTCGTGCACCGCCTGATCGATCCGCGCCAGAGGGAGTCGGCGGCATGAGGGCGTCGCGCGTCCCGTGGTGGCGCCGGCTGTTCTCGGAGCCCGCCGGCGCCACCGGCGTGGTCATCGTCCTCGCGCTGCTGGCCGTCGCCTCCCTCGCGACGTTCTGGACTCCCTACGACCCTCAAGCCGCGGATGTGGCGGGCCGCTGGGCGGGGCCAGGCGCCGCCCATCTGCTGGGCACCGACGCCACCGGTCGCGACATCCTCAGCATCCTCATGGCGGGCTCGCGCACGACGGTCGCGGTGGCCGCCGGCGCGGGTGTCATCGCGACGATCGTGGGCCTCACCCTGGCCGCTCTCGGCGCTCTCACCCACCGCTGGGTGCGGGAGTCGGTGGCGGTCCTCGTCGACATGCTCGTCGCCTTCCCGGTGCTGCTGATCGCCATGATGATCTCGGCGGTGTGGGGCGGATCGCTGGCCGTCGTCGTGTGGTCCGTGGGCATCGGCTTCGGTGTCAACATCGCCAGGGTGAGCCGTCCCGAGCTGCGTCGCGTGCTGCACAGCGACTTCGTCGTGGCGGCGCGGGCCTCGGGGCTCTCCGGCTGGCAGAACCTCACACGGCATCTGCTGCCCAATGTGGCTCCCGTGTTCATCGTGCAGCTGTCCTGGTCGATGGCCGTCGCGGTGCTCGCCGAGGCCGGGCTCAGCTATCTGGGCTTCGGTGCCCCCGTGACGGAGCCGTCCTGGGGGGTGCTGCTGTCGCAGCTTCAGCAGTACCTCACCGTCTACCCGCTCTCGGTCCTGTGGCCGGGTCTCGCCATCACGGCCACCGTGCTCGGGTTCAATCTGCTGGGCGATGGGCTCCGCGACGCCACGGACCCGACGCTGCGCACGCGGAGCGGCTCGGCCCGCCGGGCGCGCACCCATCTTCCGGAGGTCGTCGCATGAGCCTCGAGGTGACCGACCTCGTCATCGAGATCGACGGTGTCCGCGTCGTCGACCGGCTCAGCTTCCGGGTGGCCGACGGCGAGCGGCTCGGGATCATCGGCGAGTCCGGATCGGGCAAGTCGCTCACGGCGCTCGCCATCCTGGGGCTGCTCCCCGAAGGCGCCGCGGCGAGCGGCAGCATCCGGCTGAACGGCCGCGAGGTGATCGGCGCCACGGAGCGCGAGCTCGCCCGCGTCCGCGGCGCCGAGGTGGGCATCGTGTTCCAGGAGCCGCAGACGGCCCTGAACCCGATCCGCACGGTCGGCCGCCAGATCGCCGAGGCGCCGCGCATCCACCGGGGGCTGGGCCGAGCGGCACGGCGCGAGGTCGCCGTCACCGGTGCCCGGCGTGTGGGACTTCCCGAGCCCGAGCGCATCGTCGACCGATATCCGCATCAGCTCTCGGGCGGCCAGCGTCAACGCGTCGCGATCGCCATGGCTCTCGCGCTGGATCCCGGGCTGCTCATCGCGGACGAGCCGACGACGGCGCTCGACGTGACGATCCAGGCGGAGATCCTCGATCTGCTGCGCACACTGGTCGCGGATGCGGGGATGTCGCTCGTGTTCATCACGCACGACCTGGCGGTGCTCGCGCAGATCGCGACGCACGCGGTCGTGATGGAGAACGGACGCATCGTCGAGGAGGGTTCGGTGGCGACGCTGCTCACGGCTCCGCGTTCGCCCGCGACGCAAGGACTCCTCCGGGATGCACGGGCGACGCTGTGGCGCCCCGACGAGAAGGAGGAGCGATGACGGTGCTGCTCTCCGGCCGCGGTCTCTCGCGCACCTATCGGGCGCCGCGCACCGCGCATCTCGCGCCGCGGTCACTCACGCACGCGCTCGACGGGATCGACCTCGATGTTCACGAGGGCGAGTCGCTGGGCATCATCGGCGAATCCGGCTCGGGCAAGTCGACACTCATCCGTCTCCTCCTCGCACTCGACGTGCCCACCGCCGGCACCGTCAGCTTCGAGGGCCGCCAGATCGATCCGGCCGCCTCCGCGCGCCGGCTGCACTGGCTCAGGCGTCAGACCGGCATCGTCTTCCAGGACCCGTACGCGTCGCTCGATCCGCGGATGCGGGTGGGCCGCATCGTGGCCGAGCCGCTGTGGGCCTTGGGCATCCCGGGCGACCGCGAGGCGCGCGTGGCCGAGGTGCTCGCGGATGTGGATCTTCCCGCCGACGCCGCCGGACGCTATCCGCACGAGTTCTCGGGCGGACAGCGCCAGCGGATCGCCCTCGCCCGCGCCCTCGTGCACCGCCCGCGCCTGCTGGTCGGCGACGAGCCGCTGTCGGCGCTCGACGTGACGGTGCGCGCTCAGATCATCGGCCTCATCGATCGCCTGCGCAGCCGTGACGGACTCAGTCTCCTGATGGTCTCGCACGACATCGGCGTCGTACAGGCGCTCTGCGACCGCGTCATCGTGCTCAAGGACGGCCGCATGGTCGAGGAGGGACCGACCTCGCGTGTGCTGCGGCATCCGAGCGCGCCCTACACGCAGCGGCTGCTGGCCGCTGTGCCGACGCTCCCGGGGGCCTGAGGGCCTCAGCGCGAGAACAGACCGCGCTTCTTCTTCGGCTTGAGCGACTTCTGAAGATAGACCGTGCCGAGCCAACGCCCGAACTTGAAACCGACACGGCCCATGCGCCCGACCTCCGTGAAGCCGAGCTTCTCATGGAGCCGGATCGAGCCCTCGGCGCCCTTGTCGCTGATGACCGCGACGAGCTCGCGGATGCCCTTCTGCTCGCAGGCCTCGATGAGCGCGGCCAGCAGCGCCGTTCCCAGGCCTTTGCCCGATGCCGCCTGTCCGAGGTAGATCGAGTCCTCGACCGTGTAGCGGTAGGCGGATTTTCCCGCCCAGGGCTGCACGAGCGCGTATCCGAGGATCTGCCCGGAGGGGCTCTCCGCCACCAGGAAGGGGAGCTCGAGCTTGCGCAGGTGATCGAACTTCTCCCGCCACTTCGTCAGAGACCACTTCTTCTCGTCGAAGGTCACGACGGAGTTGGTGACGTAGTAGTTGTAGATCTCGCGGATGTCGGGGATGTCCGCCGTCGTCGCCTCGCGGATGCGGAACTCGAAGCCGCGCTCGGGCGGAGCCTGGCGACGCAGGTGTCGCGGAAGCCGCCGACGGCGCTGGTATTCCTCTTCGAGCATGGCGCCCAGCCTACGCGGGAAGCCGCCAGTCGATCCCCGTCCCGCCCTGTGCGATCAGCAGTTCGTTGACGCGGGAGAACGGACGGGAACCGAAGAATCCCCTGCTGGCCGACAGCGGCGACGGATGCGGCGACTGGATGCTCGGCACGCCGCCGAGAATCGGCGTGAGACCCGCCGCATCCCTCCCCCACAGCACCGCGACGAGAGGGCCGCCCCGCTCGGCGAGGACGCGGATCGCGTGCTCGGTGACCTTCTCCCATCCCCATCCGCGGTGGGATGCGGGAGAACCCGGCGCGACGGTCAGGACCCGGTTCAGCAGCATCACGCCCTGTTCGCTCCACGCGGAGAGATCGCCGTGCACGGCCGGCGTGATGCCCAGGTCGTCGTCGAGTTCGCGATAGATGTTGGCGAGGCTGCGCGGGATGGGGCGCACGTGCGCGTCGACGGCGAACGAGAGACCGATGGGGTGCCCGGGTGTCGGATAGGGGTCCTGCCCCACGATGAGCACCTTGACGTCGGCGAGCGGCCGCTGGAAGGCGCGCAGGACGCGGTCCCCGGCGGGCAGGTAGGCACGCCCCGCGGCGGTCTCCCGGCGCAGACGCTCCCCCAGCGCGGCGATGTCGTCGGCGACCGGGGCGAGGGCCTCGGCCCAGCCCGTATCCATGAGGCCCGCCGCGGCGAGCTCGGGCAGCGTCTTGGCCATGGGTCAGGCGGAGCCGGGAAGACCCTGGTCCTCTTCGAGGACCGAGCCCTGCCAGGACCACGGGAAGTCGATCCACAGGTCGGTGTTCTTCCAGCTGAAGTCCGGCTGGATGATCGTCGTCGGCTTCGTGTAGATCACGGCGGAGCGCACGTCGGCGCCCCGCTCGACGAGCAGGCGCACGGCGAGATCGAGCGTGCGACCGCTGTCGGCGACGTCGTCGACGAGAAGCACACGACGCCCGTTCAGATATGTCATGTCGAGCTCTGGCGGAAGCAGCTCCGGAGCGTCGAGCACCGTGCCGATGCCGGTGTAGAACTCGACGTTGATCGCGCCGCAGTTCTTCACGCCGAGTCCGTAAGCGATCGCTCCGGCCGGCAGCAGCCCGCCGCGGGCGATCGCGACGACCACCTCGGGCACGAAGTCGGCGGCGATCACCTCACGGGCGATGTCACGGCTCGCTTGACCGAACAGGTCCCAGGTCAGAGTTTCGCGTTCGGGCGCCACGGCGCTCTCCTCGTTCGTCACCGTCCCAGCCTAGAGCGCGGCGCGGTGTAGCGTTTCGCCATGACCAGCACCCGCGCGCCCGGTCGATCGGCACTCGGCATCACGGCGGGCCTGATCGGCTGGTTCATCCTCGTCGAGATCGTCAGCGGCATCCTGCAGGGCTATTACGTGCCCCTGTTCAGCGACATCGTGGTCCACCTGGGCGTCCACGACGCCGACGTCAACTGGTTCGAGGCCGCGCAGCTGCTGCTGTCAGCCCTCGTCGTCCCGGTGATGGCCAAGCTCGGCGACATGTACGGGCACAAGCGCATCCTCCTGATCGCCACGATCCTCACGGCCGGAGCCACCTGGTGGATCGCGTTCGCGGGTTCCTTCTGGAGCTTCCTCATCGCCTGGGCTCTGCAGGGCTTCTACGTCGTGTGGCTGCCGCTCGAGATCGCGCTCATCTTCGAGCGCGGACGCCGGCAGGGCCGTGGGGTCTCCGCCACCCGCCGCGCGGCCGGCCTTCTGGTCGTCGGTCTCCAGGCGGGTGCCATCGTGGGCGCACTGGCGGCCGGTCGACTGTTCGCGGCGACCGCCGAGAACCTCTCGCTGACCCTCATGCTGCCGGCGGTCGCCGTGACGCTGATCGGCGTCGTCATCTGGCTCGGTGTCCCGGAGTCCGAGCCTGTCGCCGGTCGGAGACTGGATGCGGGCGGCTTCGTCATCCTCGCGGTCGCGCTCCTGCTCGTCACCGGAGCCCTCACCTTCCTCCGCATCAACGGACCCGGCTTCGTGTGGACCTGGTTGCTGCTGGCGGCAGGTCTCGCCGCTTTCGTGTGGTTCGTGCGTTTCGAGCTCCGCCAGGAGGACCCCGCCGTCGACATCCGGGTGCTCCGCCGGCCCGAGATGTGGCCCGTGCAGGCCACGGCCGCTCTGGTGGGCATCAGCCTGCTCGGGGCACAGGGGCCGCTGTCGACCTACGCCGGCACCGACTCCTCGCTCGGCTACGGGCTGGGCCTGGATGCCACCGGTCGCTCCAACGTGATCGGCGTGTACCTCCTCTCTCTGATCGTCGGCGCCGTCATCTTCTCGATCACCTCGCGCCGTGCGAGTCCGCGCGTCGTGCTCATCGGGGCGGCTCTGCTCGTGGGCATCGGCTATCTGTTGTTCCTTCCGCTGCACCGCGAGCTGTGGCAGGTCCTGATGAACCTGTCGATCGCAGGCCTGGGCTCCGGCGCGCTCGTGGCCGCACTGCCCGCGGCCGCCGCGGCCGCCGCGCCGCGCGGCCAGACCGGCATCGCCTCCGCGCTGACGAACACGACCAAGACGATCGGCGGCACCTTCGCCTCCGCCGTGTTCGGCGTCGTGCTCGCTGTCGGCGCGGGCGCTGTCGCGAGCTCGACCGCCGCATCTCTGGGCGGCTACATCACCGTGTGGATCGTGTGCGCCGCCGGCGGTTTCGCCGCTGCCGCGGTGCTTCTCGTGGTGCCCAAGGTGGCGTTCGCGGACACCGACACCGAGGCCACGGCGCACGCCGCCGCCTCGGGAGGGACGACCGCCCGCTGACGCAGAGGCTCAACCGGCGCCGCGGCGGTCCCCCGCCTGCTCGATCCCGTCGATGACGAGGATCGTCGTGCGCAGAAGCTCCGACCATTCGGCGGGGTCCGTCGTGACGACGTCCAGCGAGCGGGTCAGAAGCAGCTCGTCGTCGATGACCTCGACGTCCCACCCCGTCATCTCCGCCAGGAGGGCGGGGCTGAACGCGAGGCCGCCCTCGTCGACGGGCACGCTCTGTGCGGGCCCGGATCCCCTCACCAGAGGCCGTGCGTCGCCGGTCGCCGGCGGGAGCACGATGCGCGGCAGTGGACTGCCGAGACCGATGCGGATCCAGCCGCCGAACTCGGTGTGGCGATACGCACTCGTCCCCCAGTCCTGCTCGAAGTCCGACCACTCGATGAGACGTCCTACGGGCGTCGCCCACCGCAGCGCGCGCGTCTGGACGAGCCGACCGCGATAGCTCCGCGTCGCCAGCTCGGCAGGAAACGGTCCGGGGCGGTAGGTGAAGCCGTTGTCCGCTGCGAAGCGGGCGAGCGCCCAGTGCTGACGAGGCCACATCCGACGTCGCCCGGTGCGCAGCGAGGCGCGGCCCAGGATCAGCAGAGCGCCGGCGAAGAGGAACGCGAGAACCACCGCCGTGAGGATCTCGCCCGGTGTCGCTCCCTGTCTGCGGGTCAGCAGCGACACCGTGCCGAGCACGGCGACGAGCGCACCGAGGCCGCTCAGGACCGCGGCGATCAGGAGGACGGCGACACGAGCGCGGGAGCGCGGAGCGCGCACCTGCGGATGTTCTGCAACGAACGCTCGCCAGAACCGGCGGAGCTCGCGCCCGCCGGGCCGCGCGGTCAGCGCGTCGACGACGAGAACCGGCGCGCCTGCCGCGCTCACGCGCTCAGCCTTCGCGCACGCGCAGGGGCTCGCGGGCGACGAGGTGCTGCGCGGACTGTGCGACGGGGCGCACCGTCACGAGGTCGAGGTTCACGTGGCCGGGCGCGCCCAGTGCGTACGCGATGACGTCGGCGACGTCGTCGGGAGTCAGGGGGTTCTCGACACCGCGGTAGACGGCGTCTGCCGCATCCTGGTCGCCGCCGAGCCGGTTCAAGGAGAACTCCTCGGTGTAGACCATTCCCGGAGCCACCTCGCTCACGCGGATGGGCTCGCCGTTCAGCTCGAGTCGCAGCGCCTTGACGAGCATGCTCTCCGCGGCCTTCGCGGCGTTGTAGCCGCCCCCGCCCTGGTACGCGACCTGCGCGGCCGTCGAGGTCACGAAGAGGGTGTCGGCGTGGCCGTCGGATGCGGCCGCTCGCCGCAGCTGGGGCAGCAGCAGCGCAACCAGGCGCTGGGTCGACAGCACGTTGGCCTCGTACATCCACCGCCAGTCGTCGGGGTCGCCGTCGGCGACATCGTCGACGCCGCGTGCGCCGCCCGCGACCTGCACGAGGGCGTGCACGGAACCGGATGCGGCGAGCCAGTCGGCGAGCGCCTGCACATCGGCCTCGACGGTCAGATCAGCCGCGTACGCCACGGCACCGGTCTCGGCCTCAAGCGCGGCGAGCCGCTCGGCGCGACGGGCGACCGCGACCACATCCCATCCGTCGGCGCGCAGGCGCCGTGCGGTCGCCTCACCGATCCCCGTGCTCGCGCCCGTCACCACTGCTCGTCTGTTCGCCATGCACTCACGCTAGGCCCTCGCGGTGAACCCGATGTTACACACCCGCCCCGCGCCCTTGTTACCCCGCGTTTCTCGGACGTTGTCGCCCGCAGCGCGCGCCTCTAGCCTCGTCATGTTCGCGACAGCCGCCGCGGCACCCGCAGACTTAGGAGCACGTGATGTCCGCACCCGAGAACTGGCTCTTCGAGACCAAGCAGATCCACTCCGGCGCCGCCCCGGATCCCACCACCAAGGCGCGCGCGACGCCGATCTACCAGACCACGTCGTACGTGTTCGACAACTCCGACCACGCGGCGAACCTGTTCTCCCTCGCCGAGCCCGGCAACGTCTACACCCGCATCATCAACCCCACGCAGAGCGTGGTCGAGGAGCGCGTCGCGGCGCTCGAGGGAGGCACGGCAGCGCTGCTCGTCGCCTCGGGGCAGGCGGCCGAGACCTTCGCGGTGCTCAACATCGCCGGGGCGGGCGACCACATCGTCTCCTCGAGCTCGATCTACGGCGGCACGTACAACCTGTTCAAGTACACGCTCGCCAAGCTCGGCATCACGACCACCTTCGTCGAGAACCAGGACGACCCGGAGGAGTGGCGCCGCGCGGTCCGCCCCAACACCAAGCTGTTCTTCGCCGAGACCGTCGGCAACCCGAAGATCAACGTCCTCGACATCCGCACGGTGTCCGACGTCGCACACGAGGCCGGCGTGCCCCTCATCGTCGACAACACCATCGCGACCCCGTACCTCATCCGCCCGTTCGAGTTCGGTGCCGACATCGTCGTGCACTCCGCGACGAAGTTCCTGGGCGGACACGGCACCACGATCGGCGGCGTCATCGTCGACGGCGGCCGCTTCCCCTGGTCGCAGCACGTCGACCGCTTCCCGGAGCTCACGGAGCCCGACCCCTCGTACCACGGCCTCAGCTACACCGGTGCGCTCGGCGACGGCGTCGCCTACGTCACCAAGGCCCGCGTGCAGCTGCTGCGCGACCTCGGCGCCGCGATCGCCCCGATCAGCGCCTGGCTGCTGCTGCAGGGCATCGAGACCCTTTCGCTGCGCGTCGAGCGCCACGTGCAGAACGCGCAGGAGATCGCGGAGTGGCTCGAGAACCAGGATGACGTCGCCTCGGTGAACTACTCGGGTCTTCCGACCTCGCCCTGGTACGCCGCCGCCAATCAGTACGCCCCGAAGGGCGTCGGCGCGGTGCTCTCGTTCGAGCTCAAGGGCGGCGTGGGCGCCGGACGCGCCTTCGTCGACAACCTCACCCTTTTCAGCCACCTCGCCAACATCGGTGACGTGCGCTCGCTCGTGATCCACCCCGCATCCACGACGCACTCGCAGCTGACCCCGGAGCAGCAGCTCACGGCCGGCGTGACCCCCGGCCTCGTCCGCCTGTCGGTCGGCCTCGAGAACGTCGCCGACCTCAAGGCCGACCTCGAGGGCGCACTCGCCGCCGCCCGCCGCGCCTCGGAGGCCGCGCGCGCCTGAACCGCCTGACACGAACGCCCCGGATGCTGCATCCGGGGCGTTCGTTCGTCCCGGCGCGGCGGCTGTGACGTAACACGGACGCGGAGGCGCGAGGACGCCGGGACAATGGAGGGATGGACTGGCAGACCTCCGAGGACACGGTGCCGAGCGCTCCTGTCACGGAGGCGGACGCCCGACTCGCCCGCGGTCGGCCGCCGGCGAGCGGTGCGTGGCGCGACGGGGATCCCGCCGGCGACCGCCGGTTCGCGGCCTTCCGCGGCTTCCGCACCGAGAACGGGGCCGTACTCCCCGTCGCACGCCTGGCGTATGAGAGCTGGGGCGAGCTCTCCCCGGCCGGCGACAACGCGATCCTCATCCTGCACGCGCTGACCGGTGACAGCCATGTGCGCGGCGAGGCCGGCAGAGCCCACCCCACCGACGGATGGTGGGACGAGATCGTCGGACCGGGTGCCGCGATCGACACCGACCGCTGGTTCGTCGTCGCCCCCAACATGCTCGGCGGCTGCCAGGGCTCGACCGGTCCTGCCACCATCGCTCCCGACGGCACCGAGTGGGGTGCGCGCTTCCCGTACCTCACGATCCGTGACCAGATCGCGGCCCAGGCGCTGCTTGCGGACGAGCTCGGCATCGGCAGCTGGCGCGCCGTGGTCGGCGGTTCCATGGGCGGCATGCACGCACTCGAGTGGGGAGCGACCTACCCCGAGCGCGTGGAGCGCCTGGCGGTGCTGGCCGCACCGCCGCTGACCACGGCCGACCAGATCGCCCTGAACTCGGTGCAGCTCGAGGCCATCCGCATCGATCCGGGCTACGCCGGCGGCGACTACTACGACGCGCCCGCCGGCGAGGGCCCCCACCGCGGTCTCGCGCTGGCACGGCGGATGGCGCTGCTGAACTACCGCAGCCCCACCGAGCTGAACCTCCGCTTCCAGCGCTCCTGGCAGTCGGAGGTGAGCCCGCTGGGGCGCGGCGGGCGCTTCGCGGTGGAGTCCTACCTCGACTTCCACGGCAACAAGTTCACGCGCCGCTTCGACGCCAACAGCTACCTCACCCTCGTCGAGGCGATGAACTCGCACGATGTCGGCCGCGAGCGCGGCGGCGTCGAAGACGCTCTGGGGCGCATCACCGCGCGCACCCTCGTGCTCGGTATCGACAGCGACCGCCTCTTCCCCGTCGAGGGGCAGCACCGCATCGCCCACGGCATCCGCGACACGCTCGACGGCGACAAGGCAGCCGTCATCACGAGCGATTACGGCCACGACGGCTTCCTCATCGAGACGGATGCGGTCGCCCACCACCTGGGCCGGCTCCTCGACGCGTAGCAGCCGCCCTCACGAGGCGGACGTCGAGGAGTGCGCGTAGACGATCGGAACGCCGCGACGGCGTTCGACACCGTAGGCGGTGAGCGCGATCGCGAGTCCCGCGGCGGCGAGGGCCGCGCCGACCCAGGACGGAGCGACGAAGCCCCAGCCCGCGGCGATCACCGCACCACCGAGAGCGGCGCCGAGGCTGTTGCCGATGTTGAGGGCGGAGTGGTTGAGCGCGGCGGCGATCGACTGGTTATCGCCCGCCACATCCATGAGCCGCGTCTGGATCGCGGGGCTGAGCGCCGATGCGACGGCACCCACGACGAACACCATGATCGCGAGCGCCCAGATCCAGGCGGCGGTCAGGGCGAGAACGGCCAGCGACACAGCCAGCACCCCGAGGCCGAGCAGCAGCGTCCGGCGCAGATTGACATCGGAGAGGTGCCCGCCCAGCAGGTTGCCGACCGTCATACCGAGTCCCATGCCGACGAGCACGAGCGGCACGACAGCCTGCGGCGCGTCGGCCACCTCCGTCACCAGCGGCGCCACGTAGCTGTACACCGCGAAGAATCCGCCGAACCCGATCGAGCCGATCCCCAGGGTGAACCACACCTGAGGGATGCGGAACACGCCCAGCTCCGCCCGCAGCGTGCGCCCCGGCTGCCCGGGAGCGCGCGGCACGAAGAGCGCGATGCAGATGGTGGCGAGCGCGAAGATCGCGGCGACCACGCCGAACGCGACCCGCCACCCGAACTGCTGTCCGAGGTATGTGCCGGCAGGGACCCCGACCACATTCGCGACGGTGAGTCCGGTCAGCACGAAGGCGACACCCTGCGCACGCCGTCCCGGCCCGAGCACGTCCGCCGCCACGAGCGCCCCGATCCCGAAGTACGCGCCGTGCGGGAGCCCCGCCAGAAACCGCGAGACCGCGACCAGCTCGAAGTTCGGTGCGATCACGGTGAGAGCGTTGAAGACGGTCAGCGCCAGGGCGAGGGCGACCATCACCCGGTGGCGCGGGAACCGCGCGACGAGCCCCGCGATGGTCGGCGCGCCGACGACGACGCCGAGCGCGTAGAGGCTGATCAGCCAGCCGGCCTGAGCGATGGCCGCATCCGGGTCCGCCGCCGACTGGGCCGGCAGCAGCGCCCCCGCGATGTCGGGCAGCAGACCCATGACCGTGAACTCGGTCATCCCGATGCCGAAGCTGCCGATGGCGAGAGAGAGGAGCGCCCACATCGCCGCCCCCTTCGTCTGGGTCGAAGAGGTCACCGGATCATGTTAGTCACGCCGGCAGAGGCCGCCGAATCGTTTCGCCCGCCGGATCGTCAGGCCGAAGGCGCGTCGCCCGACGCCGCATCCTCGATCGCCCGCTCGAGTCGCTCGATCTTGGCGTCCAGCTCGCCGGTGTACCCGGGGCGGATGTCGGCCTTCAGCACCAGCGAGACACGCGAGCCGAACGGCAGCACGGCGTCGGTGGCCGCCTTCACGACGGCGAACACCTCGTCCCACTCCCCTTCGATCTCGGTGAACATCGAACTCGTGCGGTGCGGGAGCCCCGAATCGCGCACGACCTTCACGGCGGCGGCCACCGCGTCGTGCACGGAGCCGTCTGCGCGGCCGGTTCCGCTGGGGGCGACGGAGAAAGCGACGAGCATTCCGATCCTTACGTCAGGCGGCGAGGACGCCGGGTTTGCGGGCGAAGCTCGAGCGTGTGCGCACCCGAGCGAGCTTGACCACCGCCCACGCGGCGATCACGACGAGCAGGATGTTGCGGACCGTGATCACCACGACCGGGAACGGCAGTGCCACCAGCAGGTCGAAGTAGACCATCGGATAGATGATCTGCGTCGCGCCTGCGATCGCCAGCACGAGGACGGCCGGACCGAACCAGCGCTTGCGGTCCAGGACCAGCGCGATCACGAGCGGCACGCTCAGCCACACCATGTACTGGGGCGAGCCGACCTTGTTCAGGGCGATGAATGCAGCGACGAGCGCGAGCGAGAGCGTCGGGAAGACAGCGCTGAAGTGCGCACCCCGCCACATCTTGTACGCACCCAGCGCCGCGATGCCCAGCACCCCGACGGCCAGCAGCGGCGTCATCACGGCGATCACCGGGTTGACGGCGGGGCCCGACACCTCGAACGTCAGCAGGTCGGGGTCGTAGAAGATCTGCGACGGTCCGCCGAGCATCGCGTCCCATAGGTAGAACGTGCTGACCGGTGATTCCACCTGCAGCCCACGACCGGTCTGGTCGCTGACGAACCCGAACGCGTAGGCCGCACCGCCCAGGAGCACGACCGCTCCCAGCGTCACGCCGCTGACGGCGGCGGCCGCACCGATCACGGCGAGACGGCGGCGAACAGCGATGACCGCGGCCGCCAGGATGGCCGCCGGCCACACCTTGATCCACGTCGCCACCGCGAGGAGGGCGGCTCCGAGCCACGGACGGCCGACCAGCCACAACGCTCCCATGATCCCGAGGGGCACCGTCACCGCATCCAGTCGGTAGAGCGCGACCGGGCCCATCAGCGCGATGAACGCGAGCCAGAACCAGGCCGCCGTGACACGTCCACGGGAGCGCCCGCGCCCCACGAGGACGGCGAAGGCCGCGGCGTCGACGAGGCCCACCATGATCGCCCACGCCGGCGTGTACGACACCGCCCAGGCGAACAGCCACGTGGCGAGCATGGGGAGCATCGCGAGCTGCGGGTAGACCCAGGCGTCGGTGAGCCCGACGAAGCCGTAGTAGGCGCTGACCTCCTGACCCGTCGCCGTATCGGTCTGCGGCCACCATCCGCCGTTGAGGTACGCCCCCGACCACGGCTCGTACACCCGATAGACGTCGCCCATGGGTTCGTTGGGCATGACCCATCCGAGAACGGAGACCCCGATATGGACGACGAGGAAAGCGATCCACAACAGAGCCCGTCTCGACACGGGCCTCATCCTACGGGGCGCGCCACGGAGCTTCCTGATCAGCGGTGGGCCGCGAGCGTCTCCCCGACCGCCCACGGCAGGTGCTCGGCGACGTCCCCCGCCGTGATCGGACCGCCCCGGCTCCCCCGGCGCGCGGCGGCCAGCGCCCCGGCGTGCCCGTGCAGCCACGCGGCCGCGGCCGCCGCATCCGCGAGACGTGCCGGCGAGGGCTCGCCCGCGACGACCGCCCCCGCGACGACCGCACCGAGCGCACCGGCGAGAACATCCCCCGTTCCGGCGGTGGCGAGCCACGGGACGCCGGACCGGATGCGGCGAAGGCCGCCGTCGGGATCCGCGACGAGCGTCACGGCGCCCTTCAACAGGACGACGGCCCCCATCTCGCGGGCGGTCTGGACTGCCTCCGCCTCCCTGTCGCCGCTCGGCGCGAGCCCGAGGGCGTCACGGAGCCGCGCGAACTCCCGGCCGTGCGGGGTGAGGATCATCGGCGCCGTGGCGCCGGGCGCCAGATCGAGAGCACCCGCGTCGACGACGACGGGCTCGCGGCCGGCGAGCACCTCGCGCAACGCCTCGGTCTCGGACGCGTCGCGGGACGCGGCATCCGTGCCCGAACCGATCACCCAGGCCTGGACGCGCCCCGGCGCGGTGACCGTCTCGGGCCGGTGCGCCAGCACCATGTCGGCGGCACGCGAGGGCCCGATGTAGCGGACCATGCCGCATCCCGCGCGCCAGGCGGCGCTCACCCCCAGCACCGCCGCGCCCGGATAATCCGCCGAACCGGTGCGCAGGCCCACGACCCCGCGGGAATACTTGTCATCGTCCGCTGTTGGCATGCGAAGGATGCGCGCGGTACGCGTGGCATCCTGCTCGATCGCCGTCATGGCGCCACCCTATCCGCGAAGGAGTACCGTGACCGCGCTGTTCAGCCCCTACACGATTCGAGGCGTCGAGTTCCGCAACCGACTGTGGGTGGCACCCATGTGCCAGTACAGCGCGCAGGACGGATTCCCCGGCGAGTGGCACCACGTGCACCTGGCCCAGTTCGCGTCCGGCGGCGCGGGGCTGGTCATCAGCGAGGCGACCGCGGTGTCGCCCGAGGGCCGCATCTCACCCGAGGACACGGGCATCTACTCCGACGAGCAGCGCGACGCATGGTCGCCCATCGTCGCCGCGATCCACGCCCGGGGCGCGGCCGCCGGCATCCAGCTCGCCCACGCCGGGCGCAAGGCATCGACGTACTCGCCCTTCTCCGGGCACCGCGGCACCGTGCCTGCGGAGGCCGGCGGATGGGAGGCGGTCGCCCCGTCCCCGATCGCCTTCGAGGGCTACGCCACCCCGCGCGAGCTCACCCTCGACGAGATCGATGCGCTCGTCGCCTCCTTCGCCTCCGCCGCACGCCGCGCCGTCGAGGCGGGCTTCGACGTCCTCGAGGTGCACGCCGCACACGGCTATCTGCTGCACGAGTTCCTCTCCCCGCTGTCGAATCACCGCACCGACGAGTTCGGCGGGCCGCTGGTCAATCGCGCGCGCCTGCTGCTGCGGGTCGTCGCCGCGGTGCGCGAGGCGGCCGGCGAGCTGCCCGTGTTCGTCCGCTTCTCCGGCACCGACTGGGCAGAGGGCGGCTGGGACATCGAGGAGACCGCGCAGGTCGCCGTCTGGGCGGCCGAGGCCGGTGCCGACTTCTTCGACATCTCCTCCGGCGGACTCGTCGCCCACCAGGACATCACGGTCGGCCCCGGCTACCAGGTGCCGCTCGCCCGGCGCGTGCGCGACGAGGGGCTCGCCGTCAGCGCCGTCGGACTCATCGAGACCGGGGCCCAGGCCGAGCAGGTGCTGCAGGACGGCGACGCGGACGCGATCATGGCTGCCCGCGAATGGCTTCGCGATCCGCACTTCGCGCTCCGCGCCGCCGATGAGCTGGGTGTCGTCGGTCCCTGGCCGCCGCAGTACGAGCGCGCCGCGCGCCGCCGCTGAGGCCGGTTCAGCGGCCGCGCCTGGTCGCGTCCTGCACTTCGCCGATCAGCTCCTCGATGACGTCCTCCAGGAAGAGGACGGCGGTCGTGTTGCCCTGGGCGTCGCGCACCTGGGCCAGGTGACGCCCCGCCCTGCGCATGGCCGCCAGCGCATCCTCGAGGTCGGTCGTCTCCTGCACCTGCACCATGTGGTGGATCCGCTTGGCCGGGATCGGACGATCGACCGAGGGGTCGACGCCGTCCTCGGCAACGCGCAGCACATCCTTCAAATGCACGTAGCCGACCGGCATGCCCTCGTCGTCGACGATCACGTACCGCGAGAAGCCGTGTCGGGCGACCGCTCGCTCGATCTCGTCCGGGGTGGTCAGCTGCGGCAGCGTCACCAGATCCTCGAGCGGGACGGCCACGTCGCCCGCATCCTTGTCGGTGAACTCGACGACCGCCGACACCGTTCCGGCCGCATCCTCCAGGACGCCCTCGATGCGCGATTGGTTGACGATCGTGGCCACCTCTTCGAGCGTGAAGGTCGACGCCGCCTCGTCCTTCGGCTCGACGCGGAACAACCGCACGACGTGGTTCGCGATCCAGTTGAGCGTGACGATGACGGGGTGGAACACCCGCGAGACCCCGACCAGCGGCGGCGCCAGCATCAGCACTGCGCGGTCGGGCACGGAGAAGGCCAGGTTCTTCGGCACCATCTCGCCGAACACGACGTGCAGGTAGGACACCAGCACGAGCGCGACGATGAACGCGATGACGTCCACCGCCGTCTCGCCCCAGCCGGTCAGCTCGAGGGGCACGGCCAGCAGGTGGTGGATCGCCGGCTCCGAGACGTTCAGGATCAGCAGCGAGCAGATCGTGATGCCGAGCTGACACGTCGCGAGCATGAGCGTCGCGTGCTCCATCGCCCACAGCGCCGTCTTCGCGGAGCGCGAGCCCTTCTCCGCGAGCGGCTCGATCTGCGAGCGCCGCGCGGAGATCACGGCGAACTCCGCGCCGACGAAGAACGCGTTGAACACCAGCAACACGACCAGCCAGAGGATTCCCGCCCAGTCGCTCATCGGGTCCGCTCCTGCTCGTCGATGTCCGCATCCTCCGGGACGGGTCTGGGCGTGAAACGCACACGGTCGACGCGGCGACCGTCCATGCGCACGACGGCGAGCGTGCCGTCTTCGATCTCGACCTCGTCGCCGACGGAGGGGATACGGCCGAGCTCGGCCATCAGGAAGCCGCCGAGCGTGTCGTAGACCTCGCCCTCGGGAACACGGATGCCGGTGCGATCGAGCACTTCGTCCGGACGCAGCGCCGCCGACACGGTCAGCGAGTCCGCCCCGCGAACGATCTCGGCGCGGCGGCGGTCGTGCTCGTCGAGCACCTCACCCACGATCTCCTCGACGAGGTCCTCGAGGGTGACCACCCCCGCCGTCCCGCCGTACTCGTCGAGCACGACGGCCATCTGATAGCCGCGGGCGCGAAGCTCCGCGACGAGCTGATCGAGATGCACGGTCTCGGGCACGCGCAGCGGCTCGGTGGCGAGGGCGGCGGCGGGCACATCCGTGCGCCGATCCCGCGGAACGCCGACGGCGGCCTTCAGGTGCACGATGCCGACGATGTCGTCCATGGAATCACCGAAGACGGGGAAGCGGCTGTGCCCGGTCTTGCGGGCGAGCTGGATGACGTCGTTCGCGGAGTCGGATGCGGCCACCGCGTGGACACGCGGACGCGGGGTCATCACGTCGTCGGCGGTCAGACGCGCGAAGGTGAGGCTGCGATCCAGCAGTGACGCCGTGTCCTCTTCCAGCACGCCGGCGCTCGCGGATCGGCGCACGAGGCTGGAGAGCTCCTCCGCCGTGCGGGCTCCGGAGAGTTCTTCCTTCGGCTCGATGCCGATGGAGCGCAGGATGCCGTTCGCACTGCCGTTGAGCACGGAGACCGCCGGACGGAACACGGTCGTGAACGTGACCTGGAACGGCATGACCAGCTTCGCGGTCTGCCGCGGGATCGCGAGGGCGAAGTTCTTGGGGACGAGCTCGCCCAGTATCATGGAGAAAACGGTCGCGATGGCGATGCCGATCGTGGCCGCGAGCCCCACCACGATCGCCTCGGGCACGCCCCAACCGGCGAGCACGGGACGCAGGAGATTCGAGATCGCCGGCTCCATCGTGTAACCGGTCAGCAGCGTCGTGAGCGTGATGCCCAGCTGCGCGCTCGACAGATGGGTCGAGGTGATGCGCAGCGCGCTGATGGTCATCGCGAGTCGCGACTCACCCGCATCCCGGCGCGCCTCGAGGTCTGCGCGGTCGAGGTTCACCAGAGCGAACTCGCTGGCGACGAACAGACCGGTCCCGATCGTGAGCAAGAGCCCCACGCCCAGCATGACGTAATCCATCACACGTCACCTCCCTCGGGGAAGGCTGGTCGGTGGGGCCATCGTCTGCAACTGGGAGGGTCGTCCATCGTGCCGGACAGTCTACGGGAGCCCCGGTGCCTGCGTCCCGTTCCTGTGCACTGCGCGACGCATCTCGGGCGCCGCGCGGCCACCTACTCGGATCACCAGCTGACGGGAAGGGCCTTGCCCTCTTCGTAGCCGGCGGCCGACTGCAGTCCCACCAGTGCTCTCTCGTGGAACTCGGGGACGGTCGCGGCGCCCGCGTAGGTGAACGAGGACCGCACGCCCGACGTGATCATGTCGAGGAGGTCCTCGAGCCCCGGCCGCAGCGGGTCGAGGTAGATCTTCGACGACGAGATCCCCTCGGCGAACAGCTCCTTGCGGGCGAGCTCGTAGGCGTCGAGCCCGCCGAACCGCGCGTGCACCGCCTTCGTCGAGGCCATGCCCCATGACTCCTTGTAGACCCGCCCCTGCGCGTCCGCGAACAGCTCACCGGGCGCCTCGATCGTCCCGGCGAACCAGGAACCGACCATGACCGATGCGGCACCCGCCGCCAGCGCGAGCGCCACATCCCGCGGGTAGCGGACACCGCCGTCCGCCCACACATGTGCGCCCAGCTCGCGTGCCGCCGACGCGGTCTCCAGCACGGCCGAGAACTGCGGGCGCCCCACGGCGGTCATCATGCGCGTGGTGCACATGGCCCCGGGACCCACCCCGACCTTCACGATCGAAGCGCCCGCGGCGACCAGGTCGTCGACGCCGTCCGCGGTGACAATGTTGCCCGCCACGAGCGGCAGGCCGAGGCCCAGATCCGCAACGGCGCGCAGGGCGCGGAGCATGCCCTCCTGGTGGCCGTGGGCGGTGTCGAGCACGAGCACGTCGACGCCGGCCGCGGCCAGGGCACGCGCCTTGGCCGCGACGTCCCCGTTGATGCCGATGGCCGCCGCGACGATCAGGCGCCCGTCGGCGTCCACCGCCGGGCTGTACAGCGTCGATCGCAGCGCGCTGCGCCGCGAGAGCGTGCCGACGAGGTGGCCGCGTTCGACGACGCACACCGTCTCCGCATCCGCCGCGACGAGCAGATCGAATGCGTGACGGGCATCCGTGACGTCGTCCGCATCGATCGCGAGCGGCCGGGCGCGCACGAGATCACCCAGGGTCGCGTCAGGCAGCGCGGTCGCGAGGCGCGTGGCAGGCACGACGCCCACGACCTCGGCGAGGTCGAGGGAGGCGGCCGAAGGATCGGCCACGACGATGCCGTACCCCTCTGTTGCAGGTAGGAGCTTGGCGGCGTCCGCCGCGGTCGCCGTCGGAGGCAGCACGATGGGGGTGTCCCAGGGCACCGGCTGACGCTTGACCCACCGGATGGCGGCATCGAGCTCCTGCAGCGGCATGTCCTGGGGAAGCACGCCGAGTCCGCCGCGTCGAGCGAGCGTCGCCGCGAGGCGCGCGCCGGTGACGGAGTTCATGTTGGCGGAGACCAGCGGAATCCGCATCGCGGTGCCGTCGCGGGGCGACAGATCCACATCCAGACGACTCGTGATCCCGGAGCGCCGAGGCACCAGGAACACGTCGGAGTAGGTGAGGTCGGTCTCGGGTTGCGCGCCGTAGAACTCCATGTCTGCAGAGCGTACGCCGCCCATACTCCGCCGGGCCTGTCAACCGCGACGCGCCGGGAGCGAACGCCGGAATACTCGACTAGGCTTGCGTGTCGTGCGTGTGGGCCCACGACGGCCCCGCATTGCGGATGAATCTCACGAAAGCGGGCGATCGAGAGTGTCGAGCCAGGTGACGGGCGTCGGAGTATCGAACGAAGGAGAGTTCGGAGCCAATGAGTGGCTCGTCGAGGAACTCTACGAACAGTTCCTTGTCGACCGTAACTCGGTCGACAAGTCCTGGTGGCCGGTCCTGGAGGCCTACCACTCCCAGGCGGGATCGGGCGGTGCCCCCAAGGCAGCACCCGCCGCATCCGAGCCCCACCCGGTGACCGCGCCGATCCCCGTGATCGGCTCGCAGCCCGTGGCCCGCACGACCGGCAAGCCGGCCAAGCCGCAGCCGATCCCCGCACAGGCCCCCAAGGCCCAGCCCTCCGACCCGGCGGGCGAGGTGCAGGAGGACGTCGTCACGACCCTCAAGGGGATGACGAAGACCCTCGCCGCCAACATGGACGAGTCGCTGACGGTGCCCACCGCGACGAGCGTTCGCACCGTCCCGGCGAAGCTGATGATCGACAACCGCATCGTCATCAACAACCACATGGCGCGTACCCGCGGCGGCAAGGTGAGCTTCACGCACCTGATCGGGTGGGCGCTCATCCAGGCGCTCAAGGAGTTCCCGAGCCAGAACGTCTTCTACGCCGAGGTCGACGGCAAGCCGTCGGTCGTCGCTCCCGCCCACATCAACCTGGGCATCGCGATCGACCTCCCCAAACCCGACGGCACGCGCGCACTCATGGTGCCGTCCATCAAGCGCGCCGAGTCCCTCACGTTCAACGAGTTCCTCGCCTCGTACGAAGACCTCGTCAAGCGCGCCCGCACGAACAAGCTGACGGCAGCCGACTTCCAGGGCACCACGCTTTCGCTCACCAACCCGGGCGGCATCGGCACCGTGCACTCCGTGCCCCGCCTCATGAAGGGCCAGGGCTGCATCATCGGCGCGGGCGCTCTTGAGTACCCCGCCGAGTTCCAGGGCTCGAGCGAGAAGACCCTCGTCGAGCTCGGCATCGGCAAGACGATCACGCTGACGAGCACCTACGACCACCGTGTGATCCAGGGCGCCGGCTCCGGCGAGTTCCTCAAGAAGGTCCACGAGCTGCTGATCGGGCAGCGCGACTTCTACGAGGGCATCTTCGCCGCACTGCGCATCCCCTACGCCCCCATCCACTGGGGCAGCGACATCAACGTCGATCTCGCGGAGCGCATCGACAAGGGCGCACGCGTTCAGGAGCTCATCAACTCGTACCGGGTGCGTGGCCACCTGATGGCCGACATCGATCCGCTCGAGTACGTGCAGCGCACGCACCCCGACCTCGAGATCGAGAGCCACGGGCTCACCTTCTGGGACCTCGACCGCGAGTTCGTGGTCGGTGGCTTCGGCGGCAAGCGCCAGATGAAGCTCCGCGACATCCTGGGCGTGCTGCGCGATTCCTACTGCCGCACGCTCGGCATCGAGTACATGCACATCCAGGACCCGGTGCAGCGCAAGTGGTTCCAGGACAACGTCGAGGTGAAGTACCAGAAGCCCGGCCACGACGAGCAGCTGCGCATCCTGTCCAAGCTCAACCAGGCAGAGGCCTTCGAGACGTTCCTGCAGACCAAGTACGTCGGCCAGAAGCGCTTCAGCCTCGAGGGCAGCGAATCGGTCATCCCCCTGCTCGACGAGATCCTGCAGGGCGCGGCCTCGGCGGGCCTCGACGGCGCCGCCATCGGCATGGCGCACCGCGGGCGCCTGAACGTGCTGACCAACGTCGCCGGCAAGACGTACGGTCAGGTCTTCCGCGAGTTCGAGGGCACCAGTCTCCCCGGCAACAAGCGCGGCTCCGGTGACGTGAAGTACCACCTGGGCACCGAGGGCACGTTCCAGTCGGATGCGGGCACGGAGCTTCCGGTGATCCTCGCCGCCAACCCCTCCCACCTCGAGACCGTCGACGGCGTGCTCGAGGGCATCGTCCGCGCCAAGCAGGACCGCAAGCCCATCGGCACCTTCGCCTGGCTGCCGATCCTCGTCCACGGCGACGCGGCCTTCGCCGGCCAGGGCGTCGTCGTCGAGACGCTGCAGATGTCGCAGCTGCGCGGGTACCGCACCGGTGGCACCGTGCACGTCGTCATCAACAACCAGCTCGGATTCACGACGCTGCCCGTCGACGGACGCACCTCCGTCTACGCGACGGATGTGGCCAAGACCATCCAGGCCCCCATACTGCACGTGAACGGCGACGACCCGGAGGCCGTCGTGCGCGCGGCCGAGCTCGCCTTCCGGTACCGCCAGGAATTCCACCGCGACATCGTCATCGACCTCGTCAGCTACCGCCGCCGTGGTCACAACGAGGGTGACGACCCGTCGATGACGCAGCCCCTCATGACGAACCTCGTCGAGGCGAAGCGTTCCGTCCGCCGCCTCTACACGGAGTCGCTCGTCGGCCGCGGCGACATCACCGAAGAGGAGTACGAGCAGGCCAAGCGCGACTTCCAGGACCGCCTCGAGGTGGCCTTCGCGGAGACGCACGAGGCTGAGACCGGCACACACCCGGTCGTCGCCGACAGCGTCGAGGTCGAGCGCGCCGTCGGCGAGCCCGAGACCACCGGAGTGTCGACCGATGTCGTGCAGCTCATCGGCGATGCCTTCGTGAACAAGCCCGACGGCTTCACGGTGCACGCCAAGCTGCAGCAGCTGCTCGACAAGCGACACACCATGAGCCGCTCTGGCGGTATCGACTGGGCGTTCGGCGAGCTGCTCGCATTCGGTTCGCTCCTCGTCGAGGGAACGCCGGTGCGCCTGGCGGGCCAGGACTCCCGTCGCGGCACGTTCGTGCAGCGCCACGCCGTGTTCCACGATCGCGACAACGGCCAGGAATGGCTGCCGCTGACCAATCTCAGCGAGGGCCAGGGACGCTTCTTCGTCTACGACTCGCTGCTCAGTGAGTACGCGGCCGTCGCGTTCGAGTACGGCTACTCGGTCGAGCGCCCCGACGCGCTGGTGCTGTGGGAGGCGCAGTTCGGCGACTTCGCCAATGGCGCCCAGACCGTGATCGACACCTACCTCTCGTCTGCGGACCAGAAGTGGGGACAGCAGTCGAGCGTCGTCCTACTGCTCCCGCACGGCTACGAGGGCGCTGGCCCCGACCACTCCTCCGCGCGCATCGAGCGCTTCCTGCAGATGTGCGCGCAGGACAACATGACGGTCGCACGTCCGTCGACGCCCGCGTCCTACTTCCACCTGCTCCGCCGTCAGGCCTACGCTCAGCCGCGCCGCCCGCTCGTCGTGTTCACCCCGAAGGCCATGCTGCGTCTGCGCGATGCCGTCAGCCCTGTTGAGGCGTTCACGCAGGGCAAGTTCGAGCCGGTGCTGGACGACGAGCGCGGCGTCGACAAGAACGCCGTCACGCGGGTGCTGCTGCACGCCGGCAAGATCCACTGGGATCTGCGCTCGGAGCTGGACAAGAACCCCGACGACCGCGTGGCGCTGGTGCGTCTCGAGCAGTACTACCCCGCGCCGGTCGACGAGCTCAACGCCGTCATCGACCGCTACCCGAACGCGGAGCTCGTGTGGGTCCAGGAAGAGCCCGAGAACCAGGGCGCGTGGCCGTTCATCGCGCTCGAGGTCGTCAAGCATCTGCACGACCGCACGATCCGGGTGGTCTCGCGGGCCGCATCCGCCTCCCCGGCGGCCGGCTCGGCGAAGATGCATCAGATCGAGCAGGCGGAGCTGCTGCGCCGCGCGCTCACGTTCTGAGTCGAACGCAGTGAAGGCGGGCCCCGGGATTCCGGGGCCCGCCTTAACCTGTTCCCGGCGTCACCCGGCGGAGGGCGCCGCCAGGCCGAGTCGGGGTGCCAGCGCCCCGATCGCGTAGTCCAGTCCCTTCTGGAGAACGGGTCCCGTGTGGCCCTCCCCCGGGATGGTGTCCGTGAGCACGGTGAATCCGGCAGCCTGCGCGCGCTGCGCGTTCTTCACCTGACCGGGGCCGAACTGCGCGTCCTGCCCCCCATGCGTGAAGACAGCGACGTGCCCCGCGTAGGCACCGGGATGGGCCGCGAGCAGGGATGCGGGACTCGCGGCGTCGAAGGCGGCGCGATCACCGCCGAACACCTCGGCCACGGTCTTGTCGACGTGCTCCGAACCCGGATACTCGTTGCCCGAGACGTCCATGAGGTTGCCCCATGTCTGCGGGTTCTCCGCTCCGTAGGTCAGCGCGCAGGCACCGCCGTTGGAGTATCCGCCGATGACCCAGTAGTCCGGGTCCTGGATGATGTTCAGGTGCTTCTGGGCGTAGGCAGGAACGTCGACATTGAGGTAGGTCGACACCTTGCCGTACTTCGTCGAATCGGCGCACGCCGGGTCGACGTTGACGGATCCCAACTGGTCGGCGACGATCGCGATCGGGGCGAGGCCGTCGTGGGCTGCCGCGAACGCATCGAGGCTCTTGGCGAGCACCGTGGGGTCCGGAGTACCGGGCTGTCCCATCATGAAGACCAGGAGAGGCAGCCGCGGCGGGTCGGCGACGAGAGCAGCCGGAGGCAGATACAACGCGGCGTCGCGCGCGACGAACCCGGTCGCCGGGATCTTCTGCTCACCCGACAGAGCGCTCACCCGTCCTTTGGACGGCATGTCCGCCGGCGGATCCCACGTCTGGTAGAGCGTGGCGGGGTCGCTGCGGTCAGACGTCGCCTGAGGCAGCGGAGCGCTGTCGAGTGCCTGGATACCGAGGATCGCCGCCAGATTGCCGGTCAACCCGTACTCGGCGTTGACGCCGGCACCGATGCCGAGCGCGCCGGTGAGGATGAGAAGGACCGCGAGCCCCCGCCGCCACCATGGCCGTAGCCCGACCGCGACCGCCCCCACCGCGATCGCCGCGATCCCCACCGCGATCCACAGCGCGGCGTGCCCCGGCAGCGGCCCCTGGAAGACGTCCGCCGCCTCGAGCAGCAAGGCACCCCCGTACCCGACGATCCCACCCACGGCCGCGGCGATCAGCAGCCGCCGGATGCGTCGTGGGGGGACGACGAACACCGTCGCGGCGAGAACGAGGACGAGGGCCCAGATCACCCAGCGCACGGGACTGTTGATGAGTTCGAGGGTGAGCAGCCACTGGATCATCTGTCTCCCCCTCGAGCCGTGCGCAGCAGCCCCAGCACATCACGCACGGTCGCGTCGGGCAGGTAGGCCCGACCGATCGCGGTCCCGATCCGCGGCAGATCGACCGGGTCGCCGTACGCGAGCCAGATCGTGCGATACCGGGGATGGAACTTCCGCTTGAACCGGAAGAGGGAATCGAATCCGTACGCGGGCTCGAGCGTCTGGGCCAACCAGCCCAGCACCCCCGAGAGGATCGTCGCGTCACCGGGAGCTTCGACGTCGGGTTTGACCGCCATCGGAGCCCCGGAGAGGCTGAGCTCCGCCACACCGTCCGCGGCGGCCTGCTGCGCCGCACGCGCGATCGCGAACTCCATCAGCCCGTTGGGCCCGTCGGCGCGACGTCGCATGAAATCGAGTGTCCATCCGCTCGGCACGCCGTCGCGCCAAGACGGCATCCAGCTCGTGACAACCTGGATGCGGCCGGCGTCGTCGACCGCGAGCAGCAGCGCCACTTCCGGGTCGATGATCTCCTCCAACGTGCCCAGGGTGAACCCCATCTCGGGCAGTGCCTTGTCGGCGACCCATTGCTCGTCGATCTCACGGATCTGCGAACGCTCGGCAGCGCTGAGGTCGGCCCACCGTGTCCAGACGGCCGTCATGCCCTCGCGTTCTGCGCGGGTGACCGGCTGACGCACCTTCTGCCACTGCTTGCCCTCGAGCGTCACCTCGGAGGCGGCCAGCACGGTCTCCTCCCCCACGGAGAGGTACTTCCATCCCATGCCGTCGAAGACCGGCAGAGCCTCGTCGTGGATGCTGTAGAACGCCGCCGTCCAACCCGACTCGGCGCAGAAGTCGACGAAGCCCCTGATGGCCCGCTCCTGCTCTCCGATCGGCGCCAGCGGGTCTCCGACGGCAAGAGCGACGTCGCCGACGAGCCGGTATGCGACGGCACAGGCGCGGTCGGCGCTGTACCAGTAGCTGGTGCCGCGCCACGTTCCCAGGAACGAGAGGGTCCCGCCACCGCGACGCAGCAGATCACGGTAGAGGCGCGCATCCGCATCCTCGGGACGGCGCACGCTCCGGTAGAGGCGCACCAAAGCGACGACGACGATCGCCCAGAACACGACGCCGACCCACTGGTAGATCCAGAGGGCCGCGCCGTGACGCGGGAACGGCGGCTGGCCGATTCCCTGGAGGAAGGAAGGAGGGACGAACCGACGCCACGACTCGACGACGATGTCCGTGAGCGTCGGAGTCACATCGAACGACTGCCGCAGCAGGGTCTCGCTCGCCACGAAGACAGCGCCACAGGCGAGGAAGGCGACCACAACCGTCGCCGCGAAGGTGCGGGCTGCGTGAGGGGTCGCGCGGACCGGGAACCGTCGGCGCACCACGATCAACGCCGAGGCGCTCGCGACGGGCACACCGATCGAGGCGACGGCCCACAGCACGTACTCGAGCCCCGATCCGTCCGCCCACGGCTCGATGGCGAGCTCGCCACTGAGCAGCGCGTAGAGGGCGAGCACCGCCAGCACGCCCTGGACGCAGACGGCCAGGACGAGGCCGGCGCGGCGTCCACGCCGAAGACCCAGTGCGGCCACGATCAGCAGCGCCAGCGGCACGAGGGCCAGCAGCACGGGTCCGACCCCGCGGGTGAGCACGAGCGCGAACTCGTGATCGCACACGGGCCGGTAGCTCACCTCGCACCGATCCACGAGGTGCTCGTCGAAGGCGAGGAAGGACGAGGCCACCAGGGAGAACGGACCCCGACCACCGCCGGCGACCACCGCGGCGAGCGGACCGAGACCCGTGATCGCGACGAGCACAGCCATCAGCGCGCGCACCTCGCGTGAAGAGGAGCGATGCCAGTCCAGACGAGGCCTCCGCCTGGCCATGAGCGATCCCGCCGCGAGGCCCAGCAGGGCCGCGATCAGCCGGTACCAGGAGTCGGCGTCACCGGCGTAGAGGGCGAACATGACGGCCGTGGCGAGCGCGACGAGCCTGATCCGACGTCTCCAGAGCGCCGAGGAGAGAGCGGATGCGGCCAGCACGGCCGCGAAGACCCCCATCGAGGGATCGAGAACGGGGTCGTTGGACTCCAGGGGGCGCAGGTCGTCGAGACCCCACAGCGCGGCGTGCGCGAGTGTGCCGAGAAGGATCGACAGGACGCCGCCGCACACGAAGACGATCGCCGATCGGAGGTGGCCCAGCAAGGACTCCGCATAGGCGAACGCCGTCAGAGCGAGGAGGACGCTGAGCAAGACCTCGATCGTCGAGTCGGGCACGACGAGAGCGGTGACGACCGACCACCATCGGCCGTCGGCGAGCGCCGCCGCGCCGCTGCCGAACGCCGTCGCGTCCGCGCCCCACAGAGAGCCGCTGGCGGCGGAGGAGGCCAGAACGAGCGCAGCGAGGACGAGGCTGACCGGATGGTGCACGGCGTATCGACGCAGCTGCGTCGTCGTGATCACGTGGCGCCGGGGGCGCGACGAGTCCGCTTGTGACACGCGACCTCCCACGGACTCAGAGTGCCGCCGTCACCCTATCGACCGGGAGTGGTGCGCGGGGGTGGAACCCTGTGCGTCAGTGATGAGTCGCCTGTGCGGCGCGGAGCCGCTCCAGCACCTGATCGCGGAGCTTGTCGGGTGCCGTCTCCTTGCACGCGCGCGCCACGACCTCGGTGAGGGTGGTGGCGACGAGCGCCTCGTCCCGGCATTCCGCGCAGGTCTCGAGGTGCTCACGGATATCGCTGTGCTCGACGTGGCACATCTCGTTGCGGAGGTACTCCTCGAGATCGCGCCGGGCCTTCTCGCAGCCGCAGTCGGTCATTTCTTGCTCCTGGGTGCAGACGGGGCGATGCCCCGTTCCTTCGCGTAGTCGGCGAGCAGGTCACGAAGCATGCGCCGGCCTCGGTGCAGGCGGCTCATGACCGTGCCGATGGGGGTCTTCATGATGTCGGCGATCTCCTGGTAGGCGAAGCCTTCGACGTCTGCGAGGTACACCGCCAGCCGGAAGTCCTCGGGGATCGATTGCAGCGCTTCCTTCACGATCGACGCGGGCATGTGATCGATCGCCTCCGCCTCGGCGGAGCGGGTGCTGGTGG
Source organism: Microbacterium binotii (assembly GCF_021398715.1). Taxonomy (NCBI): domain Bacteria; kingdom Bacillati; phylum Actinomycetota; class Actinomycetes; order Micrococcales; family Microbacteriaceae; genus Microbacterium; species Microbacterium binotii. The sequence goes on from NZ_CP090347.1 coordinate 2,372,186, forward strand.
CGGTGGTCGACTCCGCGCCGCCGAGCTGCCAGTCCTCGAGGTCGTCGATGGCGCCCTGATAGGGCTCGCGCTGCTTCTTGCGATACACGTTGATGTACGTGTTCGTCAGGATGCGATAGAGCCACGCCTTGAGGTTCGTGCCCTGCGTGAAAGTCGCCCACGAGGAGAACGCCTTGACGAAGGTCTCCTGCACGAGATCCGCTGCGTCAGAGGGGTTGCGCGTCATGCGCATCGCCGCCGCGTACAGCTGATCCATGAACGGCAACGCCTGCTCCTCGAACTGGGAGCGGGTGTCCACGGCAGAGCTGGTGTCGTCCATCGTGGGCAATCCTACGCGTTGCCCACCGGCGACCTTCGGGCGCTCGAGCACGGCGTTCATACGCGTCCTTCCTTCACCGTCGATCGGAACGGTTCAGTAGGGTGGAACCGATGAGCGACGAGCGCTATTCCCCCGATCTCGCCGGCTGGGCCGCGCCGAGCGCGTCCGCGGCGGTGCGGGCGGTCGTCCACGTGCCCGGCTCCAAGTCGCTGACCAACCGCGAACTGGTTCTCGCAGCACTGGCGGACGGCCCCGGCATCCTGCGCGCGCCGTTGCACTCCGACGACTCGGCGCGGATGTTGGACGCCCTCACGGCCCTCGGTGTGGGTATCGAGCGGATCGAGGGATCGGGTCCCTTCGGCGACGACCTGAGGATCACGCCCGCGACCGCCGCCCCCGCCGACGTCGTCGTGGACTGCGGGCAGGCCGGCACCGTCATGCGCTTCGTGACGCCGCTGGCCGGCTTCGCCCGGGGCGACGTGACCGTCACGGCCCATGAGAGCGCGTTGCATCGCCCGATGGGCGAGATGATCCGGACACTTCGCGAGGTCGGTGTCGACATCGACGACGCCGGTACGTGGTCCCTCCCCTTTCTCGTCCGTGGGCGCGGGCATGTGCGCGGCGGCGAGGTGACGATCGACGCGAGCGCGTCGAGCCAGTTCGTCTCCGGCCTGCTGCTGTCGGCGGCGCGCTTCGACGTAGGACTCCACCTGCGCCATGAGGGGGCGCGCCTGCCCTCGATCCCGCACATCGACATGACCGTGGAGTCCCTCGCACATCGCGGCGTGCACGTGGAGCGCCCGGCTCCAGGCGAGTGGATCGTCCCGCCCGGACCGATCCGCGCGAAGGACATCGCGATCGAGCCGGACCTCTCCAACGCGGCCCCGTTCCTCGCGGCCGCGCTGATCACCGGCGGCGAGGTCACCGTCGGCGGATGGCCCGCGCATTCGACGCAGCCGGGCGCTCAGCTGCCCGAGCTGCTGGCCGCGTTCGGGGCGCGAAGCAGCCGCCGTCACGGAGACCTGACGGTCGCCGGAGGCGACACCATCACCGGTGTCGATCTCGATCTCTCGGCCGTGGGAGAGCTCGCACCCACGCTGGTGGGACTCGCCTTGCTGGCTGATGCCCCATCCAGCTTCGTGGGCATCGGCCACCTGCGCGGCCACGAGACCGACCGCCTCGCGGCGCTCGTGCACAACGTCCGCGCTCTGGGAGGCGAGGCCGAAGAGCTCGAAGACGGCATCCGCGTCGCGCCCCGGCCCCTCTCCGGAGGGCTCTGGCGCGCGTTCCACGATCACCGCATGGCCACCACCGGCGCATTGATCGGGCTGGCCGTTCCGGGAGTCGTCGTCGACGACATCGGCACGACGGCCAAGACCATGCCGGAGTTCCCCGAACTGTGGCAGCGCATGCTCGCGGACACGGAGTCCGCCGGGTGAGCTGGCTGCCCCCGGACGACGACGAGGACGACCTCGCCTACGACGAATCCGCCTTCCGCGCACGGCCGAACCCCAAAGCGAACAGGCCGCGCACGAAGCGCAGACCGGCCCACGCCGACGCACGCATCGCGCGCGTCCTCGGCGTGGACCGGGGACGTTACCAGGTGCTCGTCGACGAGGACGAGCCCACCGAGCGCGAGATCGTGGCGACTCGTGCGCGGGAGCTGCGGCGCACCCCGATCGTGACGGGCGATCGTGCACGAGTGGTCGGCGATGTGAGCGGCGCCGAGGGGACGCTCTCGCGCATCGTGGGCATCGAGGATCGCACCACCCTCCTCCGGCGCAGCGCCGACGACACCGACCAAGTGGAACGCGTCGTGGTCGCCAACGCCGATCAGATGCTCGTCGTCGTGGCCGCCGCCGACCCCGAGCCTCGTGCGCGCCTGGTCGATCGCTATCTGATCGCCGCCCTCGACGCCGGGATCCGGCCGCTTCTCGTGGTGACCAAGACCGACCTCGCCGACCCGGCGACGTTCCTGTCCCACTTCGACGGCATCGACATCGAGGTCTTCACGAGCGCGCGCGGCGAGATGCCCGTCGAGCGCATCGGTGCGGCGCTGATCGGACACTCCACCGTGTTCGTCGGCCATTCCGGCGTGGGCAAGTCGACGCTGGTGAATGCGCTCGTACCGGGCGCGGGGCGTGCGACCGGCCATGTCAACGAGGTCACCGGCCGCGGGCGCCACACCTCGAGTTCGACGGTGTCGCTGCGGTACCGGGGCGAGGAAGGCTCGGGCTGGGTCATCGACACTCCGGGTGTGCGTTCCTTCGGCCTCGGCCACGTGGACCCGGCGAACATCCTGCGCGCCTTCACCGACCTGGCCCTCGTCGCCGAGGACTGCCCCCGAGGCTGCACCCACCTGCCCGACGCCCCGGACTGCGCCATCATCGCGGCGGTCGCCGAGGGGAAGCTGGGCCCGAGCGGTCCGGCACGCTTGGACTCCTTGCAGCGGCTGCTCACCACGTTCGGGGGCCGCTGAGCGCCTACGCTGGAATCATGACTCAGCTGCAGCCCGGCGACACCGCACCCGACTTCACGCTCCACGACCAGGACGGCAACCCCGTCTCGCTCGAGGAGTTCCGTGGCCGGCCCGTCATCCTCTACTTCTACCCTGCGGCCATGACGCCGGGGTGCACGACCCAGGCGTGCGACTTCCGCGACAGCCTCTCCTCGCTCACGGCCGCCGGTTACGCCGTGCTCGGCGTCTCACGGGACTCGTCCGAGAAGCTCGCGACGTTCCGCGAGCGCGACGGCCTCACCTTCCCCCTGCTGTCCGACCCGGACCACGCGGTGCACGATGCCTACGGCGCGTGGGGCGAGAAGACGAACTACGGAAAGACCGTGGAAGGCGTGCTCCGTTCGACGTTCGTGATCGACGCTGACGGCCGCATCGAGCACGCTCTCTACAACGTCAAGGCCACCGGTCACGTCGCTCGGCTTCGCAAGCTCCTCGGCGTCGACGGCTGAGGGTCAGTCCTCGCGCCGGGCGCGCTGAGCCGCCCGGCGCGCCGCCGAGATCAGCAGGACGAGCACGATCAACGCGGGAACGCCCAGTTGAAGACCGTTGAGCGGATGCCCGTACGTCCCGGTCACTGCGCCGATTGCGACGGCGAGCACCAGCAGTTGGACCACGATGCCGCCCGAGCGTCCGGCCGACCTGCCCCGTGCCGCCGAGATGCCGAACCCGACGACGAGCGCGGCGCCGAGAAGCGTCAGCACGATCAGGGCGATCGCCGTCGCCTCGGATGCGGTGTCACCTTGCGCCAGCGCGATGAGCTGCCAGATCGCGAGCCCCGCGAGTGCGACGCCCTCCAGAACGACGAGTCCGCCCGCAACCAGGCTCAGCAGGTCGTTGCGCATGAGATCTCCGGGGTTGTGGGATCGGACAGTATTCGGCCGCATGAAGTTGGTGACGAGACACAAAACAACCGGTGAACCCTTGATTCACCCTGGTCACTGTGGAACGATTGACGACGTCGTGTGCTCCCACAGCGGCGTGGGGCGAGCAGAAGCTCGCACATCACACAGGGTACCGGACCCCGATCCGGGCTCTTTCACAACCCACCCGTTCTCACCTTTTTCCGACGCCTGAGGAGCAACATCACATGGATTGGCGCGACAAATCAGCCTGCCTGACCGTAGACCCGGAGCTGTTCTTCCCGGTCGGCAACACCGGTCCGGCGGTCGACCAGATCGAGAAGGCCAAGTCCGTGTGCGCTCGTTGCACCGTCACTGAGATCTGCCTGCAGTACGCCCTCGAGACCGGCCAGGACTCGGGCGTGTGGGGAGGCCTCTCCGAGGACGAGCGCCGCGCTCTCAAGCGCCGCGCCGCGCGCGCCCGTCGCGCCTCCTGAGCACGACACGTTCCACATACTCCGCATCCGCCGTTCCTGCGCCCACGGGCGCCAGGCGCGGCGGATGCGTCGTTCTCAGACCTCGCCGCGGTCGATGTAGCGCAGGGGGATGTCGATCGTGACTTCGGTGCCCCGCCCCATGATCGTGTGCCAATCGATCGTGCCGCCCAGCTCGCCCTGGATCAGCGTGCGCACGATCTGCGTACCCAGGCCGCGACCCACCTGACCTTCGGGAAGACCGACCCCGGTGTCGCGGACCCGGACCTCCAGGTTGTCCTCGGAGCGCTCCGCGGCGATCTCCACCTCGCCCTCCTGCCCGGCGAGACCGTGCTCGACGGCGTTCGTGACGAGTTCGGTCAGAGCGAGCGCCAGCGGGGTCGCGTACTCGCTCGGCAGCGTCCCGAAGGAGCCGGTCTTGCGGGTCCGCGCCCGCGTCGTGGGTGCGGCCGCCACCTCGGCCACGAGCTTCAGCACCCGCGAGAAGACCTCATCGAAGTCGACGTTCTGCGTGAGCCCCTCCGAGAGCGTGTCGTGCACCACGGCGATCGCCGACACGCGCCGCGTGGCGTGCGTGAGCGCATCCCTGGCCTCATCCGAGTGCGTGCGGCGCGCCTGGATCCGCAGCAGCGAGGCAACGGTCTGCAGGTTGTTCTTGACCCGGTGGTGGATCTCGCGGATCGTCGCGTCCTTGGTAATCAGCTCCTGATCGCGGTGGCGGAGCTCTGTGACGTCGCGGCACAGCACGATCGCGCCGATGCGATTGCCGTGGTCGCGCAGCGGGATGGCGCGCAGGGCCACGGTGACGCCCCTGGCTTCGATGTCCACGCGCCATGGCGCGCGGCCGGTCGCGACGACAGGCAGCGACTCGTCGAACTGACGCTTCTCGGGGAGGATCTGCGTGATGACCTCCACGAGCGGCTCGCCCTCGAGCTCGTCCTCGAAGCCCATCCGGTAGAACGCAGAGAGCGCGTTGGGGCTCGCGAACGTGGTGAGTCCGTCCACGTCGATCCGGATGAGGCCGTCGGACGCGCGGGGAGCGCCGCGGCGCGGCGACGCGGGGGCGGCGACGTCGGGGAACTCGCCCGTCGCGACCATCCCGAACAGGTCGTCGGCGCAGTCGTTGAAGGTGATCTGCTGACGCGACGGCGTGCGGGCCTCCCCGAGGTTCGTGTGGCGCGTCAGGACGCCGAGGACGCGAGCGTGGGAGTCAGCTCCCGCCCGAGCTCGGACGACGGGCACGGCGCGCACGCGCGTCGGGGTCTCCTCGAACCAGTCCGGCGACGCGGAATCCACGATGCGGCCGGTCGTGAAGGCCTCGCGCACCTGGGCGCGCCACTGCGGGCGGACACGGTCGCCCACGATGTCGCGGTAGAAGAGGGTCGCCGCGCCGGAGGGACGCGTGTGCGCGACAGCGATGAACGAGTCGTCCTCGGTGGGCACCCACAGCACGATGTCCGCGAAGGCGAGATCCGCGAGGAGCTGTCCGTCCCCAGCGAGCCGGTGCAGCCACTCCACATCGGCGGGATCGGAGAAGCCGTGCGCGTAGACGAGATCGCTGAGGGTCGACACCACTCCACCCTAAGCGGAGGCGGCCAGTCGCTCGTGCGGACTCCGATCACCGCGGCGTTCGCGTCGAGTGGTCGCGACCGGCATCGGCGGCAGCAGCGCCTCCCCGACGATGCGTCGGATGGCCGAGACCATCGCTGATCTGGCTGCCACCTCGGCGGCGGGCCGCGCGGCCAGCATCGCCGCATCCGCCGCTCTGCGGTCCTCGGGAACGAACCACATCTCGCGGATGTCCGCGTAGCGCTCCAGCGTGCGGCGGAGCTGTCCGCGTGCATCGATGCCGACCCCGCCGCGACGGAACCGGTTCACGACGACCGTCAGCGGCGTCGATCCGACGATCGCTCGCAGCTCCCCCACCGATCGCAGGAAACGCGCGACGGAGACGGGGTCGGCGGCGAGAACCGCCACGATGTGGTCCGCGGCCGCGAGCGCGGCCAGTGTCGCGGCGTTCCGACGGGGGCCGGCGATCACGTCGCTGACGATCTCCTCGTCCCGCTCCAGGGATGCGGCGACGTCCACCACGGTGTGCTCGGCCCATCCGGCGCAGGCGGCGAGTGCGGCGCGCACGCGCTTCTCGCTGAGCTCCGGCCACCTCGACGGGCGGTTGATTCCGGTGAGCACGTCCACATCGGCGCCTCCGAGAGCCACCGAGATGCGCTGGAGCTCGACGTCGTCCAGCGCATCCGACTCGGCTTGGCGACAGGCGACCGCGAATCCGGGCCCCTCGTCCGGAAGGCCGAGTGCCATGGCGAGCGAGGGCGCGTGGGCGTCTGCATCGACGAGCGCGACGTGACGGCCGCCCCGGGCGAGTTCGGCGGCGAGTCCCACCGCGATGGTGGATCTCCCGGGGGCGCCGTGCGGCCCCCAGACGACGACCAGTCGCGGACCGGCGGCGGCCGGTCGGGTGGTCACAGGCGACGCGGAGGCGGCGGTGAGAGCGGCCGCCGCATCCCTCGCCGAGCCGGTCGCCGATATGGGTGACGAGAGCCCGAAGGCTGCGGCCAGACGAGCGGCGGCCGCGTCATCGCCGAGCGGCAGGACGCGCACACCTCGGGCGTCTGCGAGAGCGACGGTGCGGGCCGTCAGCTGATCGACGCGCGCGGCGAGCACCAGAGTGTCGGCGGAGGCGAGGAGCGCGTCCAGTTCCGCATCCGGTCCGTGACCGGATGCCACCGTGGCCGTGAATCTCTCCGGAGGATAGATCGCCACCTCGACGGCGCCCTCCAGCAGAAGTTGCTCCCGTAGGGCGATGGCCACAGGCTGCGGGAGGACGAGGATCGCACGGGAGATCACGAGACCCCCTGCGCGGGGACCACCGACAGTGTCGCCTCACCTGCCAGCGCCGCGAGCACGTCCGCCACGGACTCTCGGGGGACGATGAGCTCGACAGAGGGCGCCGTGGTCGCCATCACCGAGTCGCTGCTCGGAAGGGCGGCGACCGCCGCATCGGCGACCAGGATGCGGGGAGCCTGGCGGACACCGTCGCCGTCGAGCGGCGCGGCCCACACCTCCACCGGGGTCCCGACGTCGACGGAGGCGGGAATGGCGGTGCTGCTGGGAACGACGAGCGTGGTGGTGCGCACCTCGGAGGCGGAACCCACGGATGCCGCGGGGATGAGTTCGCCGGCGGGGATGGTGCGCGTCGCCACGGCGTCGGGGGGCAGCGTGTCGCCCGACGCGTAGGCAGCCTCGAGCGAACCCAGCGCGACGTCGACGACGCGCAGTTCCGACGGTGCGATGCTCTCGCCCGGCACGAGCGTCCGCGTCGCCGCGTAGACGGGAACCGTCTGCCGCGCCGATGCGACGACGAACCACACGCCGGCGATCGAGACGAGGACGAGCACGACGCCGATCACGAAACGTGCGTCCGCCCACAACGCGCGGGGACGCTGGCGGGGCGTGGCCTGAGCTGTCATGGCCTACATGCTGACCGAGGCCCGGTCAAACCGTCGGATCTTATCCACAGCGCTCTTATCCACATGGCGCGCCACCGCGCCGAGGTGTCGGAACGGCACCGCATAATTGAGGGCATGCCCGACACGACCCCGCCCGAGGGCCGCCTCCTCGCCCCGGCGTCCGTCGCCGAGGCGCTGTCGGTGTCGGTCGAGGAGGTCATCGCACTCGTCATGGAAGGACGGCTGCGCGGCATCCGGATCGGTGAGAGCCGCCAGTGGCGCATCGAAGAGGCCAGCGTGTCGGACTACCTCGACGATGAAGCCGAGGACGCCCGTCGGATGGCGCTGTGGCGGCAGTCCAACGCCGCCAGCTTCCCGGAGCTGTGGGGGCATGGCCGGGTGCGCAACCCCGACTGAAAGCCTCAGAGGACGTCGGCGCCCTCCCAGCGCACCCAGGAGAGCGCGGTGAACGGGACCAAACGGTAGCCGCGGACGCTCACGGAACGACGCGGCTCGTCGATGTCGTGCAGCGCGAGATCGAGGTGGTCAGCCCCGGCACGGTCGATCGTCCCCGACACGGCGCGCGTTCCCACCTGCATCGTGACCGGGACACGTCGACGCGCGAGGTCGCGCAGGACGAAGCCGATCCCCATGCGTTCCGACACACCCACCCGCGGTGCAGGATGCGGTCGCGCGGCGCGCAGGAGATCGCCTTCCCCCACACCCACCGACGCAACCGCCGCGACCGGGACGAGCACACTGCGACGCTGCGCCTCGAGCCCCATCCAATCGGCGCCGACCGCGGTCAGGACGCCGATGAGCGCGTCCGCCGCCACCAGATCGACGGCGAGGTCGGGGCGTTGCGTCTCATCCGTGCGAGCGAGGACCAGAAGCCGCTCGCGCAGCGTCACGCGTGACAGCCGCAGCCGTTCGGCCTCCGTGTCCAGGACCGCGCGCTCCGCTTCCCACTCGGCATCGAACTGCCCCTGCAGGTCCTCGAAGAAGCGTTCCCAGCGCACGCCGCGAGATTAGACCGATACCCCCGCAATCATGAGAAGTTTTCCACAAACCGTTTCCGACCTGGCCGAACTGCTCTACTGATCCCGCTCAGGATCCCCGTTCATGTGAGGCCCAGATGGTTCAGATCGCCACCGGCGCGACGCGCCCCGAACGCAGCTTCATGCGCTTGTCCGCAGACTTCTTCGCGCCGCAGCCGACGTCCTCGTCCGAGCTGCCCGATCCCGTACCGCTGGTGCGCAACCTCACCAACGGCGTGCTCGAGGCCCTCGCGGGGGTCCGCGACATCGATCAGCTCGCACGGTGGATGACCGAAGACACCTACCGCGCGCTCCTGACACGCGTCAACCTCGCCACCCGCGCCCGCAGCGCCCGTGGCGTCGCCGCCGCGCGCCCCGTGCACTCGATCCTCAGCGTGCACCACTCGGAGCCCGCCGACGGCGTCGTCGAGGCCGTCGTGGTCGTCGCCGGCCCCGCGCGCACCCGCGCTGTGGCCATCCGCCTGGAGGGCATGGACCGCCGCTGGCGGGCCACCTCGCTCGCCCTCCTCTGAGAATGCTCTCATCGCCCGCGGCCGCCGGACCGCGCGCGGGCGACCTCGCCTACTGGCGGTAGGACGAGAGGAAGTTGCCGAGGCGTTCGATGGCCTCCGCGATCACGCGGGCCTCGGGAAGCGTCACGATCCGCAGGTGGTCGGGGGTCGGCCAGTTGAACCCCGTCCCCGGGACGAGAAGGATGTGCTCGGCCACGAGGAGGTCGTGCACGAGCTTCGCATCGTCACGGATCTCGTGCACCTCGGGGTCCAACCGCGGGAACGCGTACAGGGCTCCGGCGGGCTTGACGCATGACACACCCGGAATGGCCTCCAGGCCCTCCCACGCCGCATCCCGCTGCTCGTGCAGACGCCCGGTCGGGGCGATCAACGCGTCGATCGACTGGACACCCGACAGCGCCGCCTGAACCGCATGCTGCGCGGGGACGTTCGGACACAGCCTCGTGGACGCGAGCAGATTGATGCCCTCCAGGAAGCCCCGCGCGTGGTGGCGAGGCCCGGTGATGACCATCCAGCCGCTGCGGTACCCGGCGACGCGGTATGTCTTGGACAGCCCGTTGAAGGTGAGGCAGAGCAGATCGGGCGCGAGTGTCGCGAGCGGGATGTGGCGCGCGTCGTCGAACAGGATGCGGTCGTAGATCTCGTCGGCCAGCAGGAGGAGTGAGTGCTCGCGGGCGAGTTCCACGATCTGGGTCAGCACCTCGCGCGTGTAGACGGCACCGGTGGGGTTGTTCGGGTTGATGACGACGATCGCCTTGGTGCGATCGGTGATCTTGGAACGGATGTCGTCGATGTCGGGCTGCCAGCCGTTCTGCTCATCGCAGACGTAATGCACGGGCGTACCGCCGCCGAGGCTCGTCATCGCCGTCCACAGCGGGTAGTCCGGCGCGGGGATGAGGACCTCGTCGCCCTCGTCCAGCAGCGCCTGCATCGTCATCGTGATCAGCTCGGAGACACCGTTGCCGAGGTACACGTCATCGGGCGTGAAGGGAGGGAAGCCCGGCTCCTGCTCGTACCGGTACACGACGGCGCGGCGCGCGGACATGATGCCCTTGCTCTCGCTGTAGCCGTGCGCGGAAGGAATCGCATCGATCATGTCGCGCACGATCTGGAACGGCGCGTCGAAGCCGAAGACCGCCGGGTTGCCGGTGTTGAGCTTCAGGATCGTGTGCCCCTCGGCCTCGAGCCGGTCGGCCTCCACCAGGGCCTCGCCGCGGATCTCGTAGAGGACATCCTTCAGCTTCCGGGACTGATCGAGGGGGCGCAGCGAGCTCATCCGATCAGGATAGTCCTGGCACGGCCGGGCCAATCCGCATCCCCTGGCACGACTGGCGGTTCCGGCACGTCATTCGGCGGTTCTCACATAATCGCCGCCGATACGGTGAAGGGGTAACACCCCTTACCCGAAGGACTCCCCATGGCCGCACGCGATCATCTCGACGACACCTCCAAACGCATCATCGAACAGCTTCAGGAGAACGGGCGACGCTCCTACGCCGAGATCGGCAAAGCCGTCGGACTCAGCGAGGCGGCCGTACGACAGCGGGTGCAGCGGTTGACGGACTCGGGGATCATGCAGGTGGTCGCCGTCACCGACCCCATGCGGCTCGGCTTCCACCGCCAGGCACTCGTGGGGCTGCGCGTCAGCGGCGACAGCCGTGCCGTGGCCGCCGAGCTCGAGCAGATCTCCGCCGTCGACTACCTCGTGCTCACAGCGGGGAGCTTCGACATCCTCATCGAGGTCGTGTGCGCCTCCGATCAAGACCTCGCCGAGCTGCTGAACGCCCGTATCCGCACGATCCCCGGCGTCGTCTCCTCCGAGACGTTCGTCTACCTCGAGGTGCGCAAGCAGTCGTTCGACTGGGGCACTCCCTGAACGAGCGAGCGCCCCGCATCCTGCGGGGCGCTCGCCGATCTCACTTCTTCTTCGCTCTGCGCTGCGCGCGGTTCTGCGCCTCGGGCTGGGGCGCCTCGGTTCGCTGACCGAACGCACCTCGCGGTGCCTCGGCGGTCGGCGGGGCTGCGGCGGCCGGGGCAGCGGCCTGGCGCGCACGGCCCGTAGCCGCCTTCTGCACCTGACCGCGATCGTTGCGGACCTCGACGTCGCCGTCCTCGGTGGGGGCGCTGTACTCGAGCCGCTGGCCTTCGACCGAGGGGGCGACGAGTCCCTTCGCCTCGACCTCGGTGTGCTCGCCGTCCGGGCGGCGCACCTCTACCTCGAGGTTGAAGAGGAACCCGACCGACTCCTCCTTGATCTGCCCCATCATCGCCTGGAACATCTCGTACCCCTCGCGCTGGTACTCGATGAGCGGGTCGCGCTGGGCCATCGCCCGAAGTCCGATGCCGTCCTTCAGATAATCCATCTCGTACAGGTGGTCGCGCCAGCGGCGATCGAGCACCTGGAGCACCACGCGACGCTCGAGCTCACGCATCGCCTGCTCGCCCAGCTGCTCCTCGCGCGCGGCATACGCGATGGATGCGTCGCTGCGCAGCTCACGCTTGAGGCCACCGGGGGTCACACGACCCTTCTCGCCCGCCTCGGCGACGACCTCGTCGATGGTCACGCCCACGGGGTAGACCGTCTTGAGCTCGGTCCACAGCGCGTCGAAGTCCCAGCTCTCGGTGTGCCCGCTGCCGGTGTGGTCGTCGACGATCGCGTCGATCGCGTCCTCGATGAACTTCGTGACGCGCTCCTGGATGTCGTCGCCGTGCAGGATCTGACGGCGGTCCGTGTAGATCGCCTCACGCTGGCGGTTGAGGACGTCGTCGTACTTCAGGACGTTCTTGCGCATCTCGGCATTGCGCGCCTCGACCTGCGCCTGCGCGCTCTTGATCGCACGCGAGACCATTCCGGACTCGATCGCGACGTCATCGGGGAAGTTGGTGCGCGCGAGGATCGCTTCCGCGGCGCCCGACTGGAACAACCGCATCAGGTCATCGGTCAACGACAGGTAGAAGCGGCTCTCGCCCGGGTCACCCTGACGACCCGAACGACCGCGCAGCTGGTTGTCGATGCGTCGCGATTCGTGGCGCTCGGTACCGAGCACGTACAGGCCGCCGGCCTCGACCACCTTCGTGGCCTCCGCCGCGACGGTGTCGCGCACCTGCTGATAGACCTCGTCCCACGCGGCTTCGTACTCGTCCGGAGTCTCGACCGGGTCCAGGCCCTTGCTCTTCATCTCCTGCACCGCGAGGAACTCCGCGTTTCCGCCGAGCATGACGTCGGTGCCTCGACCGGCCATGTTGGTCGCAACCGTGACCGCACCCAGGCGTCCGGCTCGGGCGACGATCTCGGCTTCACGAGCGTGGTTCTTCGCGTTGAGGACCTCGTGCTTGACGCCCTTCTTGGCGAGCAGGCGGGAGAGGTACTCGCTCTTCTCGACGCTCACCGTGCCCACGAGCACCGGCTGGCCCTTCTCGTGGCGAGCAGCGATGTCCTCCACGACCTGGGCGAACTTCGCCTGCTCGTTCTTGTAGACGAGATCGGGCTGGTCCTTGCGGATCATCGGCTTGTTCGTGGGGATCGGGACCACGCCGAGCTTGTAGGTCGACATGAACTCGGCCGCCTCGGTCTCGGCGGTGCCTGTCATGCCGGAGAGCTTGTCGTACAGGCGGAAGTAGTTCTGCAGGGTCACCGTGGCGAGGGTCTGGTTCTCGGCCTTGACCGGGACACCCTCCTTCGCCTCGATCGCCTGGTGGATGCCCTCGTTGTAGCGACGCCCCACGAGGATGCGTCCGGTGTGCTCGTCGACGATCATGACCTCGTCGTTCATGACGACGTAGTCGGTGTCGCGCTTGAACAGCGCGAGAGCCTTGATCGAGTTGTTCAGGAACGAGATGAGGGGCGTGTTGGCCGATTCGTACAGGTTGTCGATGCCGAGGTAGTCCTCGACCTTCTCGATTCCCGGCTCGAGCACACCGATCGTGCGCTTCTTCTCGTCCACCTCGTAGTCGACACCGGCTTCGAGCGTGCGCGCGATCTTGGCGAACTCCGCGAACCACCTGTTGGCCTCACCCGATGAGGGTCCGGAGATGATGAGCGGCGTGCGGGCCTCGTCGATGAGGATCGAGTCGACCTCGTCGACGATCGCGAAGAAGTGGCCGCGCTGGACGAGGTCCTCCTTGCGCCACGCCATGTTGTCGCGCAGGTAGTCGAAGCCGAACTCGTTGTTCGTGCCGTAGGTGATGTCGGCGTTGTACTGCTCGCGGCGCACCTCGGGCGTCTGGCCGGAGACGATCGTGCCCGTGGTCATCCCCAGCGCGCGATAGACGCGTCCCATCAGCTCGGCCTGATAGCTGGCGAGGAAGTCGTTGACCGTGATGACGTGGACGCCCTCACCCGCGATGGCGTTGAGGTAGGCCGCGAAGGTCGCCGTCAGGGTCTTTCCCTCACCGGTCTTCATCTCGGCGATGTTGCCGAGGTGAAGCGCCGCACCGCCCATGATCTGAACGTCGTAGGGGCGCTGGCCGAGCGTGCGCTTGGCGGCCTCGCGGATGGCGGCGAAGGCTTCGGGCATGAGCTCGTCGAGCGTCTCCCCCGCCTGATAGCGCGCGCGCAGTTCCGCCGTCTCGCCGCGGAGCTCCTCGTCCGTGAGCTGCGTGTACTCCTCTTCGAGTGCACCGACGGCTTTCACGACCTGCTGCAGGCGGCGGATGACGCGGCCTTCGCCGGCACGGAGGAGTTTCTCGAGAGGGTTGGCCACGTGGCATCTCCATCTGTCGGGTGGGCGTGCTTATGCCCAGTCGCGCCCGGAGCCCGGGCACACCGCCCCCATGTTATCCGTCTGTGACCTCTCAGAGCACGACGAACGACGGGTTCAAAGCCATTGCCCACCCAGCCGCGCCCCCGCGGCGCGCCGTGAGGAGGCGTCGAACCTTTCCGGGTATGCATATATGCGTCCCCCCGCAGCCTCGGAAGGAGCCCCATGTCGGTCAGGCAGTCGTTGCTCGCCATCCTCGCGCAGGGCGCGTGCTACGGCTATCAGCTGCGTGCCGAGCTCGAGCGGCGCAGTGGCACGGACTGGAGCGTGAACGTCGGGCAGATCTACAACACACTCGATCGACTCGAGCGCGACGGTCTCGTGGTCAAGGGCGCCGTCGACGCGCAGGGCCACGTCTACTACTCCGCGACCGAGGCGGGCGTCGCCTCCGTGTCGGGGTGGCTCCTGCGCCCGCTCCCCACCCCCAGCGGCTCGCGAGACGACATCGCGACCAAGATCGCTCTCGCAGCGACCCTGCCCGGTGTGGATGCGGAAGCCGCCGCCCGCGCCGAGCGGGATGCGGCAGCCGACCGGCTCGCGCAGGCGCGCGCTGCCGCGATCGAGGAGGGCGATCTCGCGCGGTCGATCGCCCATGAGGCGCGCGTGGCGGGTGCGGAAGCCCAGCTGCGCTGGTTGGACCGTGTCCTCGAGCGGCTGGCGGCGACCCCCGAGGCATCCCGCGTCCAGCCGATCTCCCCGTCCCGCCCGCGCCGGGGGCGCCCCGCGCGGATCGCGTGAACGCCCGATCGATTCCGGCTGAGAACGGGCACATCCACCGCGCCTAGGATCGAGCCATGGCCGGTTTCTGGGGTAAGCGCAAGCGTGAGCAGCAGGCGGAGATCGACGCGCAGGACGCCGATCTCGCGCGCCGTGCGCAGCAGAGTCTCGTCGCCGCGGACGAGCGCATCCGCGCGACGACGGAAGAACTCGCCTTCGCCGAGGCCGAGCTCGGTGAGCGCTCGACGAAGGAGTTGCGCGAGGCGCTGCAGGCAGTGCGCACGCACCTCGGCGAGGCCTTCCAGCTGCACCAGCTCAATCATGACGAGATCCCCGACACCCCGGAGGAACTACGGACCCGCAATGCCCGCATCGTGCAGCTGTGCGAATGGGCTGAAGACCTGCTCGACGACCGCACGTCCGCCCTGGCGGGCGCGGTCGCCCGCATCCGCCAGGCACCGCAGGTCCTGGCCGGCGTCCGCGCGGACGCCGAGAGGCTGCGCGAACGCGTGCCCGGCGCCCGCGACGTCGTGGAGCGGCTGCGTCAGCGCTACTCCCCCGCGGCCCTCAGCCAGATCGAGAACGCACCCGCCGAGGCCGAGCAGGTGCTCACCTTCGCCGCGCACAGCGCTGAGGTGTCGGTGCGCCGCCGAGAGGCGAATCGCGCCGAGGAGGCGAACATGGCCCTCGAGGCCGCGACGGAGGCCGTGCGGCGGGCCGAGTCGCTCCTGGACGGCGTGGAGGACTTCGAGATCGAAGCGCTGCGCGCCGAGTCCACCCTCGCCGAGGTCATCGCGGACTCGCGCGACGACATCATCCGCGCCCGGTCTCTGCCTGCGAACGCCGAGATCCAGCGGGCGATGATCGACCTCGAGAGCGCTCTCGCCGCGCTCCCGCCGGCCGGCAGCCCCGCCGATCCCTTCACACAGCTCTCGAAGCTGCGCACAGCCAATACGGCGCTGGATGAGGCTGTCGCCAAGGCACGACGCCGCGCCGAGCACCCTCTGCCCAGCCCCGCGCAGGTCAGCCACGCCGTGGACGACGCCGACCGTCAGATCGCGGTCGCGCGCAGTCTGATCAACGGTCACAGCGGGTGGATCGGCGCCGACGCGCGCACGCGTCTCGCCGAGGCGGAGCGTGCGCGGCTGGAGATCACCAATCTTCCGGACGAAGAGGATTCCCGCGAAAGCGCCCTGCAGCTCGCGCGCCGCAGCGGGCAGCTCGCCAGCGAAGCTCTGCAACTGGCCCAGCGCGACATCGACTCCTCGCGTCCGCGCCACGACGACTGGGGCGGCTACGGTCGCGGCGGTCGCGGCGGCGGGATGGGCGACGCGATGGGCGGCATCCTCGGCGGTCTGGTCATCGGTGGCCTCCTGGGCGACATGTTCGACTGACGCCCGCACAAACCGACAGAAAGGGGCCGCCTCTGCGCAGAGGCGGCCCCTTCTTCTCGTGTCGTCAGGAGGCGACGCGTGCGGGCTGCGCGAGGGTGTCGAGCGCGATGACGCCGTAGTCCCAGCCCTTGCGGCGGTAGACGACGCTCGGCTGGTCGCTGCGCGCGTCGATGAAGAGGAAGAAGTCGTGCCCGACCAGTTCCATGCGGTCGACGGCGTCCTCGACGCTCATCCATTCGGCGTCGAACTGCTTCGTGCGGATGACGACCGGCGTGTAGTCCTGCTCATCCTCAGCCCCTGTCATCACGGGTACCTCCCCCGTGGCGACGGCCTTGAGCACATCGACGGATGCGGGCTGCACATCGATACCGGCGATCTCGCCCGTGCCCTTCTCGTAGTGGGCTCCGCGCGGATGGTTACGGGCGTCGACGCGCTTGTCCTTGGCGCGACGCACCTGCTCGCACAGCTTGTCAACGGCGAGGTCGAGAGCGGTGAACTTGTCGCCGTCGACCGCCTCGGCGCGGATGACCGGCCCCTTGCCGGTCAGGGTCAACTCGACGGTGGAGTCCTCGTGAGCACCGTTGCGGTACGCCCGATGGGTGACCTTCACCTCGAGCCCAGCGGCCCGGGGCGCGATGTTCTCTATGCGGCTGGACTTCTCGTCCACGACAGAGCGGAAACGGTCCGAGATGCCGACGCCCACGCCGACGATGTTGGTTTCCATCCTTGACCTCCTTGTTCCGGTCCACCCGGTCAAGGGCGGACCTTCGTCGCCTTGTCACCCCCACGCTAGCCCGGGTTCATGTCCGTGTCACGAACGAATCCCAAGCGGCGTGTATGCGCGACGCATGCGACCCCCATGACGTCCGCGCCCGCCTGCCGCAGCGCCCGCGCCGCCTCGCCGACGCTCGCTCCCGTCGTGACGACGTCATCGACGATGACGATCCGTCTGCCGTCCAACCGCCGGCGCGCGCGAAGGCTTCCGGCGACGTTCTGCGCGCGCTCGGTGCGGCCGAGCTCGCGCTGGTCTCGCGTGCTCCGGATGCGGCGGAGAACCGCCAGAGCCGGCAGGCCGCTGCGCCCGAGGATCTCCTCCACCACCCGGTGTCCGCGCCGCCGGAAGGCCGCAGCGGAGGTGGGCATCGGAACGAACAGCACGCCGGCATCCGGGAAGCCGGCGTGCGCCGCCGCAGCCAGCGCTGCGGAGAACGGTCGCACGAGCGAGGTGCGCCCCTCCTCCTTGAGCGCACGCAGTGCGCGTGCCGGACGGTCGGCGAAGTCGAAGGCCGCGTGGACGACGAGACCGGACGCCAGCACGTGCCGCATCGGTCGCGGTGCGGCCAGGAGCTCGGTACACGTCTCGCAGAGGGCTCTGTCCGGCGTGCCGCATCCGGCGCAGTCGACCGGCAGGATGAGGGCGAGGGCATCGGAGAGTGCGGCGATCACCCGACCACCCTGGTCCGCGCAGGCCGCGGCGCGACGGCGCCATCGTGGACGCCGCGCGCGACGCACCGGCGCCGGCGTCGTGGGGAGGACGACTCAGTCGGCGTCCCCCTGCTGCGTGGCGAGCACCTGGACGCCCGTCGCGGTCTGCACCCAGTTCGACTGGCGGCGCACGTACAGGGTGCCGTCGGCCGCGAGGATGCGCACCGCCGCCGGAGAGTTCGCGCCGGAGATGGCCACCGCATCCACCGGTGCGTCGACGATGGTCGCGGCTCCCCCCACGACCTGCTGCACGAACACGGGTGCCGCCGCATCGCCCGACACGACCCCGATCGTCGTCGTGTCGAGCCATGCCAGCCCGCGGGTGGGTCCGTCAAGCGTCGTCAGCGAGACCGCAGGACCCAGGGCGCTGGGAGCACCGGCCGAGTCCCGCTCGACGCCGGCCACGACCAGCATCGAGCGGCCGCCGGCGGTGAGCACGGCCGCCATCCGGCTGCCGTCACGGGAGACCTGCATCGCGTCGATACGACTCGCCCCCCACGCGGACGGCACCTCGAGCACGGCGCCATCCGGTCCGGTCACACGCACGCGGGACGGATCGGCGGCGGGAACGGTCCAGACCATGCCGAACGGATCGATCGTGGGGGCCAGGATGCCCGCGCGCTCGTCGACGACGCGGCTGGTGCCGTCGTCGGCGATCTCCGCCGCGGAGCCGTCCGGAAGCAGGACGGCCGCCACCGTGCGACCGACCCCGAGCTGCACGGTCGTCGGCTCGGCCTCGAGGAGGGCGGGCGAGAGGCCGGCCAGCGGTGTCAGCTCGCCCGAGAGGAGGTATCCGAACCCGTCCGCGTCACGCACCAGCGCTCGCGAGTCGACGAGCGTCGA
The DNA here is from genome assembly GCF_021398715.1 of Microbacterium binotii. Classification (NCBI taxonomy): domain Bacteria; kingdom Bacillati; phylum Actinomycetota; class Actinomycetes; order Micrococcales; family Microbacteriaceae; genus Microbacterium; species Microbacterium binotii. The sequence goes on from NZ_CP090347.1 coordinate 2,390,589, forward strand.
GCGTGTCGGGATCCTGGACGCGTTCACCCGCGCGCCGTCGACCTGCATCTCGACCGCGGTGACCTGGGCGGTGACCAGACTCGCGGAGAGCTGGGTCTGCATCCGGTCGAGAGTGACCTGATCCAACCCGAGCGTCTGCTCGCTCAACTGCGCCTGCGCGACACCGTTGGCCAGCGGCACGGAAGGCACGAGCGTGACGTTGTCGGGGAAGGCGGAGACGACGGATGCGGCCAGCCACGGCGAGGGCTCGCCGTTGACGACGGCGGCGGCGATCCTCGTCAGCGCGTTCGTCGTGGGGAACCAGCGCACGTCGGGCACCAGGTATCGCCAGGTCGGATCGAAGTACATGACGTCGTACGAGCGGAACACGTTGCGAAACAGATCTTCGTCGAGCACGATGCCGTCCGGCGCGTGGGTGATGCGCCACTCGCCGTCGGAGTCCTGAGCGAGCGCGAACGGCAGGGGGACGCTTGCTCCCTCGTCCGACAGCGTGTACGTGCCCGCCTCGTCGATCGTCGCCTGCGGAGTGACATCGAGCACGATCTCGTCATCGACCTCGGCATAGCTGCGGTCCGCGAGCACGTCGACGATCACTCCCGCCTCCGGCTTCCACTGGTCGCGGTAGCCGTCCGAGAGGAACTGTCGGGCCACCTGCCAGTTGTCCTGCGGCCCGGATGCGGCGCGCACGAAGCCGTCGACGATCTGCCGGGCGGTCGCGCCGGGCTGGGGGCCGTCCGGCCGGTAGATCACGTCGGGCGCCGTGGAGTCCGAGCCCAGCTGCGGTCCCGGCTGCACCGTCCCGGTCGTCGGCAGACCGGCGCACGCCGTCAACACGAGCGCGAGCGCTCCCAGCAGAGCGATGAGGATCCGTCTCATGGGGACTCCTTGCCTCGCAACGCGCTGTCGACGTCGATCGGTTGCGTGAGCCCCAGATCGTCGAGCCCGTCGCCCTCCGGCGCCAACGACAGGGGCGACGAAGCGGGCTCCGCGCCGGCGCGGCGCGGCAGGGTCAGCACGAAGTTGGTGCCGAGCCCGAGCGACGACCAGACGCCCAGCGTGCCACCGTGCAGGCGCGTGTCGCCCAGGGCGATGGCCAGCCCCAGCCCCGTTCCCCCGATCGTGCGCTTGCGCGAGGGGTCGGCACGCCAGAAGCGGTCGAAGACGCGCTCCTGGTCTTCGGGGCGCATCCCCATCCCGTAGTCGCGCACGCCCACCGCGACCGCATCCTGATCCGAATCCACGGTCACGACGATGGGCCGACCTTCACCGTGCTCGATCGCGTTGCCCAGGAGGTTTCGCACGATCCGACGCACCCGCCGCGGGTCCATCTCGACCGGCGAATAGCCCCCCGGCGCCACGAGGCGCACGTCGCTGCCGTGCTGCTCGGCGAGCTGATGCATCTGGGCGACCACGTCCTCGGCGAGGTGCGCGAGGCTGGTGGGCTCCAGCTCGAGCTGCACGGATCCGGCGTCGTAGCGACTGATCTCCAGCAGATCGGTGAGCAGGGTCTCGAACCGCTGCACCTGAGCGTGCAGCAGCTCGGCGGCGCGGGTGCTCACCGGGTCGAAGCCCTCCCGATGGTCGTTGAGAACGTCGGCGGCGAGACGGATGGTGGTCAGCGGCGTGCGCAGCTCGTGGGAGACGTCCGAGACGAAGCGCTGTTGCACGAGCGAGAGCTCCGCCAGTTCCTTGATCTGGGCTTGGATGCTGTCCGCCATCGCGTTGAACGAGCGACCGAGGGTGGCGATCTCGTCCTCGCCGTGCACATCCAGACGCACATCGAGTCGACCCGCCGCAAGCTCAGCCGACGTGTGCGCCGCCTCACCGATCGGCACGGTCACCGATCGCAGGACGAACCACGAGATCCCGGCGATGATCGCGATGAGCGCCAGCCCCACCACCCAGAGGGTCCCCTGAACGAAACCGAGGGTCTGGTCGGCCGCAGCCAGGTCGTAGGCGATGTAGAGCTCGTACGCACCGACACCCGCGACATTCAGCTGCTGTCCGACCGCGATCCCGGGCACCACGCGCCCCGACGCGTCGGTCAGGGCGATCGACTGCCACCACTGGACATCGGCGTCCGAGCGCACCTTGTCGCGCAGGGCATCCGTGATCTGGCCGTCCCAGTTGCCGCCGCCGAGCACGAAGTCCTGCGGCGCGGTCGCCGAAGGGGTCTGATCGACGCGGAACATGGCGACCAGGTCCGAGTCGGACTGACGTCCGAGGCTGGCCATGACGCTGTCCACGACGTTGCGAACCTGCGCACTGTCGCCCTGCAGCGCCGAGTCGAGGGTCGCCTGCGCCGCGGTCGTTGCGCGGCGGGCGTCGCCCAGCACCTGGTCGCGACGCGACTGGAACAGGTCGTTCTGGATCGCCAGTGCCATCCAGACGCAGGCGACGAGGATGGCCAGCGTCGACAGCGCGATCGTGAGCACGAGCGTGCGGAAGCGCAGCGAGCGCTGCCACGAGCCCAGCACCCGCGACGGCCACGTACGCCAGGCGCGCAGCTCGCGCCGCAGCCGGACTGCCGGCCGGGGGGCGGTCGCGGCGGGCATCCTCAGCTCGCGGCGCCGGCGCGGTATCCGACGCCGCGCACCGTCGTGACGATCTTGGGGTTGTCGGGGTCGAGCTCGACCTTCGCACGCAACCGCTGGACGTGCACGTTCACGAGTCGGGTGTCCGCCTTGTAGTGGTAGCCCCACACCTGCTCCAGGAGCATCTCGCGCGAGAAGACCTGCTGCGGCTTCGAGGCGAGCGCGACGAGCAGCTCGAACTCCAGCGGCGTCAGCGGGATGGGGGTCGATCCCCGGCGCACCTCGTGCGCGGCGACGTCGACGGTCAGGTCGCCGATGCGCAGGCTCTCCCCGGCATCCGTCGCGGCCGGACGGAGTCGGGTGCGGATGCGGGCGACCAGCTCCTTCGGGTTGAACGGCTTGACGATGTAGTCGTCGGCGCCCGACTCGAGCCCCGCGACGACGTCGGCGGTGTCGGTGCGCGCGGTCAGCATGATGATCGGGACACCGGACTCCGCGCGCAGGCGCGTGCAGATCTCGATCCCGTCCATGCCGGGCAGCATCAGATCGAGCAGCACCAGATCGGGGCGCTCGGCACGGAAGGCGTCGACCGCTTGAGCTCCGTCGGCGCAGAACACCGTCTCGAAGCCCTCGGTGTCGAGCACGATCCCGATCATCTCGGCCAGGGCCGTGTCGTCGTCGACCACGAGAATGCGTGATGTCATGAAACGCGTTCTTCCTTTGCGTCCGCTCGGCGGCCGGGTTCCACCGATGCCCCCGTGCGCCCCTTCAGAGTAGTCCACACGCGGGCCGGGGCCCACGAGCGTCCCTTCAGGTGTGTCACGATGAAGGCGATGACGACCGCGAGGAGATCATGACGACCGCGCAACCCGGATGGACGCCCGCTCCGCGCGCGGGGATCGTCCCGCTGCACCCGCTGACGTTCGGAACGGTGCTGGGGCGCTCCTTCGTGGCTCTCCGGCAGAACCCCCGCGTGCTCCTCGGGTTCGCGCTGGGCATACAGATGGCGACGTACCTCGTGCTGCTGGTCGCGGTCGGAGGCATCGCCTTCGCCAGCTTCTCGCGCCTGGCCACCGTACCGGTGTCGAGCCCCGACTATCCGGACCTGTTCGCGGGCGCGACGGCCATCACCGTGATCTCCAGCCTCGTGCTCGGCATCGCGAGCTCCGCGCTGACGGTGATCGTCCAGGGCGTGGTCGTGGCCGACGTCGCGCACGGCGTCGTCGCCGAGAAGCTGACGGTCGGTGCACTGTGGCGGCGGATACGCCCCGCCTTCTGGCGGCTGTTCGGCTACACGCTCCTGGCTTCGGCCGCCGTGCTGGTCGCCGTGGCGATCTTGGCCGCTGCCGCTTTCGCGCTCGGCCTGCTCGCCCTTGCCGCGGGGATCGTCGCGGCGGTGTTGTTCATCCTCGCCGCCATTCCGCTCGCCTTCTGGCTGACGACGAGACTCTTCCTCGTCACACCGATCCTGGTCCTCGAGGGGTCCGGCGTCTTCGCGGCCATCGCCCGGTCCTGGCGCCTCACGCGCGGCAGGTTCTGGCGCACCCTCGCGACGTGGTTCGTCATCCAGACCGGCTTCCAGATCATCACGCAGGTCGTCGTGGTGCCACTGAACTTCTTCAGCGGCATGTTCGTCGGCGTCCTCTCGCCCACGGGCGACCCGAACGTCTCCGCCGTGATCGGCACGCTCGGAGTCGGCCTCGTGGTGCAGATGGTGTCGCTGCTGGTGCAGTCGATCGCACTCGTCGTGAACGCCACGGCGGCCTGTCTCGTCTACGTGGACGCCCGTATGCGCACCGAGGGCCTCGATCTCGACCTGCAGTCGTACGTCGATCAGCGTCAGATGGGCGCGGGTATCGCCGATCCCTATCGTTGGCACATCGGCCGGACGGTGGCCCCACAGCCCGCCGCCTGGGCGCCGCAGACGGCCCCGTGGCCCGGCGCGTACCCGGCGCCGCAGGCGCACGGCTACGCGCCTCCAACCGCGTACGCGCCGCCGGGCGCCGAGGCGCCCGCACCGCCGGCTGCACCAGCGCGACCCGCCGCGAACCAGCCTGCGGGCGAGCGGACGCCGACGGATCCGCCCACGGCGACCGACTGGGCTCCGCCTCAGGCGGGTCCGGAACAGCGGTGATCCTCGCCGCGTCCGCGCCGTTGATCCCCGACGGCGACGAAGCACGGCGTCTCGCCGAGCGGGAACTCGCCGATCCGAGCTATCGCGCGGCCGAACCGACCCCCTTCGACCGCATCGCGCGAGCCATCGGCGACGGCATCGCCAAGCTGTTCACCGGCGACGTGGATGCGGCGTGGGCACCCTTGGTCGCCATCGGCGCGCTGCTGCTGGTCGTGCTCCTGGTCGTGCTCGCCGTGGTGATCTGGGGTCGACCGCGTTCGAGGAGCCTCGTCCGCGCAGACCGCGGCGAGCTCTTCGGCGACGCCGTGACCGCCGGGGCCGGCGAGCTGCGGCGCACCGCAGCGGCCCTCGCCGATCAGGGCGACTGGGAGGCGGCGACCGTGGCCGCCGTGCGTGCACTGGCGCGCGGGCTCGAGGAACAGCAACGCGTGAGGGTGGCTCCCGGCGCCACGGTGACCTCCTTCGCGCGGTCCGCCGGCGCCGTGTTCCCCGACGAAGCCGCCTCGCTCATCGAGTCGGCGCACGACTTCGATGACGTGCGCTACCTGCACCGACCGGGAAGCCGCGACGCCTACGAGCGTGTCCGCGCCCTGGATGATCGGCTGTCCCGCACCCGGGTGACGCGCTGATGACCGTGCGTCACCGCCTCGCCCGCGCGCGCACCTGGGCGGTGATCGGCGCCGTCATCGTGATCGTCGGCATCATCGGCGCGGTGATCTCCGCGAACATGCGCTTCAGTGCATACGACCGATTCGATCCGGACGATCCCGGCCCCGATGGGATGCGCGCGCTCGCCCGCATCCTGTCCGAGCAGGGCATCGATGTCGTCGTGACACGGGACGTCGCGTCCGCGGAGGCCGCTCTTCGCGAGGGAGAGAACACACTCGTCCTGCCCGACTCGCCCCTGCTGTCGGACGGGCAGCTGACCTCGTTGGCACAGGCGGCGGACTCGGTGGTCGTATCCGACCCTCGCGCCCGTTCCATCCGGCTCCTCTTCGACGGCCGGATCCAGGGGTACGGAACCGCCGCCGCCGTCGCACCCGACTGCGATCTGCCCGTGGCACGGCGCGCGGGAGACGTCGGCGTCGGTGCGACCTTCACGGCTCCGGATGCGGTCGGCTGCTACCCGGTCGATGACGCGTACGGGCTGCTCTGGCAGCAGCACGGCGATGCGACGCGGGCCGCCGTGGACGGATCGGTGGTCTTCACGAACGAACACCTCGCCTCCGACGGCAATGCCGCTCTGGCGCTCGGTCTGCTGGGTGGCCACGACCGTCTGGTGTGGCTCGTGCCCGCTCTCGCGGCCGGTTCCGGCACGACGGGTGCGACGCTGGGAGAGCTGACCCCGCCGTGGGTGACGCCGGCGATCGTGCTCCTCGGTGCGACGGCGCTGGCCGGCGCGATCTGGCGCGGGCGCCGATTCGGCCCACTCGTGCACGAGCGACTCCCGGTCACGGTCCGCGCCGGCGAGACCACGCGCGGCCTCGGCCGGCTCTACGCGCGCGCCGGCGCGCGCGATCATGCCGCGGCCCTCCTGCGCGAGCGCGCCCGCGAGCGCGCCGCCACCGCGCTGTCGGTGCCCCGCAGGGCGGACACCACGGCCATCGCGGATGCCGTCGCCGCAGCCACCGGCATCCCGCCGATCCGCTGCCGCGCCCTGCTCGGCGATGAGCCCGTCCCCGACGACCGCGCGCTCGCGCGCCTCGCCGTAGACCTCCGCACCCTCGAGGCGCGTTTGACCCTGTCCCGACCGCGAAAGGAATCGCAATGACCGACACCTCCGACGATGCTCTGCGGATGGCGATGCACGGCGTGCGCAGCGAGATCGGCAAGGCCGTGGTGGGCCAGGACGGCGTGGTCACCGGGCTTCTGGTCGCGCTCCTGGCCCGCGGCCACGTCCTGCTGGAGGGAGTGCCCGGCGTCGCGAAGACACTGCTCGTTCGCGCATTCAGCCGCGCACTCGGACTCGACACGCACCGTGTGCAGTTCACGCCCGACCTGATGCCCGGCGATGTCACCGGATCGCTGATCTACGACGCGCGCTCCGGCGAGTTCGAGTTCCGTGAGGGCCCGGTGTTCACACAGGTGCTGCTCGCGGACGAGATCAACCGCACGCCGCCCAAGACGCAGTCTGCGCTGTTGGAGGCCATGGAGGAGCGGCAGGTCTCAGCCGACGGCGTGACCCGTCCACTGCCGGTGCCGTTCCTCGTGGCTGCGACCCAGAACCCCGTGGAGCACGAGGGCACGTACGAGCTCCCCGAGGCGCAGCTCGACCGGTTCCTGCTGAAGCTGCGCGTCGACGTGCCCGAGCGGGACGCCGAGGTGCAGGTGCTGCGCCGTCACGCCGACGGCTTCGACCCGCGCGCGCTCGACGCCGTGACGCCGGCCACGGATGCGGCGGGCATCGCCGCCGCGCAACGGGCGGCCGCATCCGTCGAGGCTTCCGACGACCTGCTCGCCTACGTCGTCGACCTCGCTCGGGCGACCCGCGATGCTCCCTCGGTGCAGCTGGGTGCGAGCCCCCGCGCCGCGACCGCGCTGCTGGCGACCGCGAAGGCGTGGGCCTGGCTGGGCGGGTACCCGGCCATCACGCCCGATCACGTCCAGACCATGCTCACCCCGACCTGGCGTCACCGGCTGCGCCTGAACCCCGAGGCGGAGTTCGAGGGCGTCACGGTGGACGGCGTGCTGACCTCGATCCTCGCTCAGACGAGGGTTCCGATCTGACGTGTTCGTCACCGGCCGTCTTCCGATCGTCGTCGCCGGCGGTCTCATCCCGCTGATCCTGCTGTCCGCCGTGGGCGTGCCGGCGTGGGCGGTGCTCGGCGCGTGGCTCCTCTTCGTGGTCGCGGCGGTCGCGGTCGACACCGCGCTCGCGCCCAGCCCCGCAGACCTCAGCGTCGCGCGGAAGCTGCCCGCGCGCGCCCGGCGCGGCGAAGCTGCCCTGAGCGAGCTGCGCCTGACGAACGCGGGGACCCGGCCGGTGAAGGGATGGATCAGGGATGCCTGGCAGCCGACCGCCGGGGCACCCGCGGCCCGCGCTCGAATCGAGATCCCGGCCGGGCGCACGGCCACGCTCACCGCGTCGCTCATGCCGCGCCGCCGCGGGGAGCTCGCGAGCGACTTCGTCGTCGTGCGGGCGCTCGGTCCGCTCGGACTGGCCGGACGCCAGCAGCGCATCGCCGCGCGCGGAGTGTTGCGTGTCCTGCCGCCCTTCTCTTCGCGACGTCATCTGCCGTCCCGTCTGGCACGTCTGCGCGAGCTCGACGGCGAGACCAGCGTCCAGGTGCGCGGTCGCGGAACCGAGTTCGACAGCCTGCGCGAGTACGTCCGCGGCGATGACGTCCGCTCGATCGACTGGCGCGCCACGGCGCGCTCCGGAACCACGATGCTGCGTACCTGGCGGCCGGAGCGCGACCGGCACATCGTCGTGGTGGTCGACACCGGGCGCACCGCCGCGACACGCGTCGACGACGGAGTGAGACTCGATGCCGCGATGGAGGCCACACTGCTGCTCGGCGCGCTGGCTGCACGCGCCGGCGACCACGTGCACCTCGTGATGATGGATCGCCTCGTGAGGGCAAGGGTGAGCGGCGTCGACGGCGCAGGCCTCGTCCCCGCCCTCGTGGACGCCATGGCGCCGGTGGAAGCCCAGCTGATCGACACGGACTGGAGCGAGGTCGCCTCCCTGGTGCGCCGGCTGACGGTCCGCCCCGCGCTCGTGGTGCTGCTCACGGCGCAGGACGACCCCGCCGCGGCGCGAGGCTTCCTCGCCGCGCTGCCCGCGCTGACGGCGCGGTCCCGGGTGCTCGTGGCCTCCGCATCCACCGTCGATGACGAGGACGACGAACCCGCGACGACGGATGCGGACGCGGCCTACCTCCGGGCCGCGACCGAGCACGCGCGTCAGGGCGGCGAGCGCGTCGGGGCAGCCATCGGACGCACGGGGGCCGTCGCCGTGACGGCGGATGCGGCATCCCTTCCGCCGCGCGTCGCCGACCACTACCTCGCGCTCAAGCTGCGCGGCCTGCTCTGACCCTCGGGCGGGCACGCCCCTCGATCCCCCTCGCTTCCCCTGTCACAGATCGACGCGAGTGGCTCGATCTGCGACAGGGGAACAGTCCTTCGCTTCGTTCGCCTGTCACAGATCGACGCGGAACGCGCGATCTGTGACAGGCGAACGGCCGCGCACCGCCCGGGAAACGGGGAACTCCCCTCCGCCTGAGGCGGAGGGGAGTTCCCCGTTTCGTGTCAGGCGAGGTCGAAGCGATCGAGCTCCGTGACCTTCGTCCACGCCGCGACGAAGTCCGTGACGAACTTCTCCGTCGCGTCATCCGAGGCGTAGACCTCGGCGAGCGCGCGCAGTTCGGAGTTCGAGGCGAACACGAGGTCCGCGCGCGTGCCGATGCCGACCAGCTCGCCGGAGGCGTCCTTCGTGCCCTGGAACGCGTGTGATCCGGGGTCGAGGGGCTTCCACGTGTTGCCCAGCTCGAGCAGGTTCACGAAGAAGTCGTTCGTGAGCACACCCACGCGGTCGGTCAGCACGCCGTAGCGCGATCCGTCCCAGTTCGCACCGAGCACACGCAGGCCGCCCACGAGCACCGTCATCTCCGGCGCGCTCAGGGTGAGCAGGTTGGCCTTGTCGACCAGCAGGTACTCGGCGGGAAGCGACGGGCGCCCCTTGAGGTAGTTGCGGAAGCCGTCCGCGGCCGGCTCGAGGAACGCGAAGGAGTGCTCCTCGGTC